>JADJRQ010000007.1 GCA_016712175.1 Solirubrobacterales bacterium | reverse complement strand
GGCGTTCCTCACCCGGATGAACTGCTCGGGAGCCAGCGTCGGCAGGGGCGGATACCGGGTTCCTGCCCCTGGAAGACGAGGTGTCACCGACGGTCAGGTCGGCCGCACCGACCACCCCCGACGATGTCGCCGGGGAAAGCCTCTTCGATCGTCTCGCGTTGTCGCCCGAATCGGTGCCTGACGCGTAGTTCAGGGTGAGCGGCCGGCCCGTGCGGGCGTTGATCACCTTCATGCCGCGGTCGAACTTGCCGGAGCAGATGCGGATGAAGGCGTTCCGGTCCCGGTGGCGCGGATCCATGTTCGCCTGGACCTTGAAGACCAGGCCCGAGAAGTCGTCATCCAGCGGACGTGGCTTCTCCTCGATGTCGATGCGCGGGCTCGGCGGCGGGGCCAGCTCGATGATCGTGTCGAGAAGAAGTTCGACCCCGAAAGTTGGTCAGCGCCGAGCCGAACAGGACCGGGGTGGAGATGCCTTCCGCGACCGCTCCGGGGTCGAACTCGTGACCGGCGGCACCGGAGAAGGCTGAGTTCTTCTTCCGCGGTGTTCCACGCGGCCTCGCCGTCGGGTGCTGAATCCAGGTCGATGATCGTCTCCCGGGGCTCGGCCAGTCCGCCGGGAGCGGACCGCTCGAACTCATGGAAGTTCCGCTCGCGCAGATCGACGATCCCCTTTAGGTCCCCGGCTCGCCGACCGGCCAGGTGAGGGCTGTCGGCAGCAGGTCGAGGGTCGATTCGATGTGATCGAGCACGCTCGAGGGCTCGATGCCCGGTCGGTCGCACTTGTTGATGAAAGTGATGAGGGGATGCCACGGCTCCTGGCGACCTCGAACAGCCGGAGGGTCTGGCTCTCGATGCCCTTCGCGGCGTCGATCAGGATCACCGCGCCGTCGACCGCCGACATCACCCGCAGGGTGTCTTCGCTGAAGTCGCTGTGGCCCGGGGTGTCGAGCAGGTTGATGACGATGTCGTCGTGTTCGAAGCGGAGCACGGTCGAAGAGACCGAAATACCACGGCGCTTCTCGAGGTCCATCCAGTCGGATGTCGTGGCTTTGCGCTTGCGGCCGCCCCTGGACCGAGCCGGCCTCGTTCAGTGCCTGCCCGTAGAGCAGCAGCTTCTCGGTGAGGGTCGTCTTGCCCGCGTCGGGATGGGAGATGATCGCGAACGTACGGCGCCGGCCGGCTTCCTCGAGCAGGGGATTTCCCTTAACGGCAGGGTCGAGCTGAGTGGAGGGGCCGGACGAGGTCACGACACTTCAGGGTAATGGGTCAGATGGATCGGAGCGCCGGCAGCAGTTCCTTTTCCGCCCATTCGATGAATTCGTGCTGCTGGTCCTCGCCGATCTGGACCAGGGCGACCTCGGTGAAGCCGGCGTCGATGAACGGTTTGATCTTCTCGACGTACTCGTCGACGTCGTCGCCGCAGGGGAGCTGGTCTCCGACGTGCGCGGGTTCGACGAACTGCGACGCGCTGTGGAAGGACTCGGGGTTGGGGAGGTCGGCATTGACTTTCCAGCCGAAGCCGAACCAGCGGAACTGTTCGTGCGCTCTCTTGACGGCCGCCTCACGGTCCGTGCCGTACGAAACCGCGATCTGGCCGACCCGGGGCTTGCCCTTGCCGCCGGCCTCGTCGAACAGCCGCCCGAGCTCTTCTTCAGGCTGGACCGCGACCATCAGGTCCGCCTTCCGGCCGGCAAGCGAGCAGGAATCGGGGCCGGAAACGGCGATCCCGAGCGGCACCCTCTCATCGGGCAGGTCCCAGAGCTTCGCCTGGGCGACATCGAAGTGCTTGCCGCGGAAGTTGAAGCTGTCCTCGCCGTCGAAGAGGCCGTTGATCACGTCAACCGCTTCGCTGAGCATCTCGTGGCGGGTGCCGACGGCAGGCCATCCCTTGCCGACCACGTGTTCGTTGAGGTTCTCTCCGGCGCCGAGGCCCAGCCGGAAGCGGCCGCGAAAGTATCTGGACGGTCGCCGCCTTCTGGGCCACGACCGCCGGGTGGTACCGAAAAAGGATGGGACAGGTCACATAAGTCATCAGCGAATGCTTTTGGTGGCCTGCGCCGCGGCCCCGAGGATCGACCACGCGTACCGGAGTGGCCCTGCTCCACCAGCCAGGGCTGGTAGTGGTCCGAGATCACGGAGCAGTCAAAACCGGCGGCTTCCGCCCCCACGACGTCATCCACAAGACGGTCTGGGCGGGACTGCTCGGTCATCATCGTGTAGCCGAAGTCGGTCATGCCGTCGGTTTACCCGGAGCCTGATGCCGGTTACACTGGCACCTGTCCCCGTGGGTAGATTACCAAGCTGATGCCCGCCCTCGTCCTCGGTCCGATCCTCCGCTACGCCGATCCGAACGAAGCCACTGTCTGGGTCGAGACCGACGAGGCCTGCGAGGTCGAGGTTCTCGAGCAGAGCACGAAGACGTTCTGCGTGGCCGGCCACCACTACGCCATCCTGATTCTCGAAGGCCTGGAGGCAGGCAGCGACTACCCCTACAGCGTGAAGCTCGACGGCCTGCTCGCCTGGCCGGAGCGAGGCATGAGGCAGGGCCTGATCCGCACCCCACCCGTGAAGACGACCTCCGCCTCGCTTTCCGGAACCTGCCGCGTGGCAGTTCCCACGAACCGCCGTACACGCTTCCCAAGGAAGACGATCCTGAAGGGAGGGAGGTCGATTCACTGGCGGCCTCCAGATACGGATGGAAGACACGGCTGAATCCGAATGGCCGGACGCTCTGATGCTGATCGGGGACCAGGTCTACGCGGACGAGGTCTCCCCGGAGGTGGCCGAACGGATCGCGAAGCTGCGGCCGAACGGCGAGGGCGCCGGCGAGGAGATCGCCGATTTCGAGGAATACCAGTGGCTCTACAACGAGCTGGACGGATCCGGCGATCCGCTGGCTTTGTCATCGCTGCCGAGCGCGATGATCTTCGACGACCACGACGTCACCGACGACTGGAACACATCCGGCTCGTGGATCCGGGAGCAACGCGAGAAGGACTGGTGGCGGGAGCGCCTCGTCGGCGCCTACATGTCCTATTTCATCTACCAGCACCTCGGCAATCTGTCGCCGGATGAACTGCGAAATGACGACGTCCTGCTCAAGCTGCGGGAGCACGAAGGCGACGCCGAAGAGGTGCTGCGCGAGTTCGCGGAGCGGGCGGCCGACGAAGTGGCCGGAACGCGGTGGAGCTTCGTTCGCGACTTCGGCCGCACCAAACTCGTAGTGCTCGACACCGCGGGGGACGGCTCGTCGACGACGACACCGACCGGCGCATGCTCTCGCAGGAACAGTGGGGAGTGGGCGAAGGAACAGATCACCGGTGACGTCAAACATCTCCTGATCGCCAGTTCGCTGCCGGTCCTGATGTCACCGGGTCTCCATCACGTACAGGCCTGGAACGAAGCACTCTGCGCCGGAGCGTGGGTTAAATGGGCGGTGCGACCCTCGAACACCTCAGGCGTGCGATCGACCTCGAGCACTGGGCTGCCTTCCAGCGGTCCTTTCGTGATCTGACCGAGCAGATCCGCTCCGTCGGTGCCGGCGAACAGGGGGCGAAGCACCGGCCTCGATCATCGTGCTCTCCGGCGACGTCCATCACGCCCGTCGCGGAAGCCCGGTTCCCCCGAGGGCAGCGGTGTCACTTCTGCCGTCGTCCAGGCAGTCTGTTCGCCGATGCGGAACCCTCTCGATACGAAGGAGCGGCGCGTCATGAAGGCGGCACTGAGTAAGCCTGGCGCGGCGATCGCCAGGTTCCTGTCCCGGTCGGCAAAGGTTTCTCCTCCGGCGCTCCGGTGGGAGTTCGTCGACGAGCCGACCTTCGACAACCAGGTCGGCATGGTGATCACCGACGGCGCCAAGTCGAGGATCACTCATTGAACGCACCGACCCGGAGGACTGGAAGCGTCCCGGGTTCAAGCTGAGCCTCGACCATCCGGTCACGAGGTACTGAGGGCCCAAGCTTCAGTCGATCAGTCGCTTGGTCAGCTGACGCACGCCGATCCGCCACATGACGAGGGCGAAGGCGACCAGGCCGAGCAACCGCAGGATGTCGACGGTCTCGAAACCGAAGGCAGCCCCGGACCAGCTCGACCAGCTGGTAGAGCGGGTTGAACTGGGCGGCGATCTGGAACCCCCTCGGGCAGCTGGTCGATCGGGAAGAAGGTTCCGGCCACCAGGAACAGGGGCGTGATGACCACCGTGGTGACGTAGTTGAACTGGTCGATCTTGCTGACCGTCCGGCGACCGCGATTCCGAACGCGGCGAAAACCCCGCAAGCCGTGACGAACCCGAAGAACGGGACGAGCAGCATGCCCCATGTCGGATCGAGGCCGAAGAAGAAGCAGACGATGAGCGGGAAGCAGCCGAAGAACCCGGCGCGGAGGGCCAGCCAGAGCATCTCCGCCGTGACCAGCTCTTCGACGTCGACCGGTGCCGCGCGAGGATCGCGTCGTAGGTCCGCTGGAACCGGTGTTTGACGAAGGTGCCGAACATGGCGGGAGCGCGCTGGCGAAGATCACGGCCGTGGCGACCATGCCGGTGCCGACGAACTCGATGTAGTCGACGCCGTCGACGTTGGTGACGATCGTCGTGCCGAGGCCGAGCCCGAAGGCGAGCAGGTAGATCGTCGGCTCGAGAAGACTCGAAAGCGGTCGCCTTCCAGAAGGTCCGGAAGTTGGCGACCTCGCGGCTCATCACGCCCCGATGATGGCCGCCGGCTCGAGACGTCTCATGCGATCGGGGTCCTTGCTCATTCCGGCCTCTCTCCGGTCAGCAGGACGAGACGTCCTCGAGCGTCGCGGCCCGCCAGATGGCTTCATCAGGGATGAAGGAGTGGCGGTCACGGTCGGCACCGACGAGGGCAACCGCCGGTCCGGCCGGACGGGAACACGCCCGCCTCGTCGGACTGGGTCCTGACTTCGGCCAGGCGGTCTGGTGGGCCGTAGACCTCGGCGGTGAGCACCCCGGCATGTTCGGCGACGAGGTCACTCGGCTTTCCGCGCGATGATTTTGCCGTTCGCCATCACCGCGATGTCGTCGGCCAGACGTTCGGCCTCCTCGATGTAGTGGGTCGACATCAACACGGTCTTGCCGCGGCTTCGGAGGTCGTCGATCAGGGTCCACATCTGGGTCCGAATCTGGGGTCGAGCCCGACAGTCGGCTCGTCCAGGAGGATCAGGTCCGGATCGTGGATCAGTCCGCGCGCCAGCAGCATCCGGCGCCGCATGCCGCCCGGCGACAGCTCGTCCACGGCGTCCTTCCGGCGGTCGGTCAGCTTCGCCATCTCCAAAGCCCGGTCCACGGCGGTCGGGATGTCCTTCACCCGGGTAGAGGCGGGCCGAGACCTTGAGGTTCTCCTCGACGGTCACGTCGACGTCGAGGTCGAAGCGCGGAACGACGCCCATCTGGGCCGGGGCCGCCTTGCTATCACGCCGGCAGCTCGTGGCCGAGGACCCGCAGCGTTCCCGAGTCGGCGATCGCCTGTCGGTCAGGAGACGCATCGTCGTCGACTTGCCGGCGCCGTTCGGGCCCAGCAGGCCGAGGCAGACGCCGGCCGGCACGTCGAGATCGAGACCGTCGACCGCGGTGATCGACCCGAAGGTCTTGACGACGCCGTTCAGCATGATCGGGCATTCGGAGGGGGAGTCGAGGGCACGCACTCAGGTTAGTGATCGAGTCCTCGGATAAGCTCGGCGAAACCGTCCCGTCGAGAAAAAGGATCCAATGATGAACGTCGCCGGAGTCGACTTTACGATCGTGCCGATCGAGGATTTCGGAACGAGCGAAGGAGTTCTACGGCGAGACCCTCGGACTCGAGAAGTCGAAACAATGGGGCCACTTACCCGCCCAGGAGTTCGAGACGGGCAGCCTGACCATCGCCCTGATGCAGCCCGAAGCCTTCGGCCAGACCTTCGCACCGCACAACTTCCCGATAGCGCTTCAAGTTGACGACGTCGCCGAGTCGCGAGCCGAACTGGAAGGCAAGGGGGTCAGCTTCACCGCCGACACCATTGATTCCGGCGTCTGCCCTCATGGCCTTCTTCAGTGATTCCGAAGGCAATGCCCCTGATGCTCCACAGCCGTTACGCGCACTGAGGGCCACCGACATGGCAGGGCTGGTCGATTACCGGTTGGAAGAACGGGTGGCGACGATCACCATGGACGACGGCAAGGTCAGCACTCTCTCTATCGACATGCTGAACGAGCTCCACGCAGCCTTCGGCCGGGCGGCGGAAGACGAAGCAGTGGTGGTGCTCACCGGCAGGGAGAAGTACTTCTCGGCCGGATTCGACCTCAAGGTCTTCACGGACACACCGGAGCGTCTGGTCGAGATGATCGAACTCGGGGCCACGCTGTGCGAGGAGGTCCTCGCCTTCCGACTCCTGTGATCACCGCATGTTCCGGCCATGCCCCTGGCTGCGGGCACGTTCATCCCGATGTGCGCCGACAGCCGGATCGGACTCGACGGTGATTTCGAGTACGGGCTGAACGAAGTGAAGATCGGTCTGACGATGCCGCTGTTCGTCCAGGAGCTCGCGCGCCAGCGCCTGACGCCGGCCGAGTTCAGCCGGGCCACCATCACCGCGCACAGCTACTCGCCAACGGAGGCTGTCGCGG
>JADJRQ010000006.1 GCA_016712175.1 Solirubrobacterales bacterium | reverse complement strand
TGGAAGACGTCGCCGGTCAGACATTCGCTGTGGACCCGGATCAGGACGGGCTCACCGGTGGACACGTCGCCCTTGACCATCGCCACGTGATGCTTGTCGTCGACCAGGGACCGGTAACCGACCGCCCGGAAGTCCCCGTGGATGGTGGGCAGCGCGGTCTCGACGACTCGCTCGACCAGCTTCTCGTTGCCGCGCCGGTACTTGATCAGCTCGGCGATCGTGATCATCTTCAGGTCGTGTTTGGCGGCGTAGGTCTTGAGGTCGTTGACCCGGGCCATGGTGCCGTCTTCATTCATGACTTCGCAGATCACGCCGGCGGGGCTCAGTCCGGCGAGGCGGGCCAGGTCGACGCTGGCCTCGGTGTGGCCGGTTCGCTCCAGCACTCCACCCTCTTTCGCCTTGAGTGGGAAGACGTGACCGGGCACGACGATGTCGCGTGGTCCGGCGTCGGGGTCGATCGCAACCTGGATCGTCTGGGCCCGGTCGTGGGCCGAGATCCCTGTGGTGACACCGGACGGCTTCGATCGAGACGGTGAATGCGGTCTGGAGGGGGCTTCGTTCTTGGCGGTCATGAGACTCAGGCCGAGTTGCTCGCAGCGCTGAGGGGTGAGGCGAGGCAGACAAGTCCACGGGCTTCTTGACTATGAAATTGATTGCTTCGGGCGTGGCGAACTGCGCCGCCATCACGAGGTCGCCTTCGTTCTCACGATCCTCGTCGTCGGCAACGATGACCATGCGGCCGGCGCGAATGTCCTCGAGCGCCGCTTCTATCGACGAGAAGGGAGATTGCTCTTCGGTCACGCCGGTACCACCGGAATCCTGCTCGCTGCTCGACATGGTCTACTCGGTCTCGCTCTCTGGAAGTTGGTTGTGCGCTTCATATGGTGACACCATCCGCTCGACGTATTTGGCGATTACGTCACACTCCACGTTTATTGACTGATCGACTGCCAGTGCGCCCAGCGTCGTCCGCTCTCTGGTTTCGGGGATCAGGGCCACTTCCGCCCAGTCCCGGCCGCATTCGGTCACCGTCAGGCTCACCCCTTCGAGAGTGATCGATCCCTGGGGCACGACGTACTTCGCGAGGTTTTCCGGGAGCACGACCCTCACCCTGAGTGAAAAGCCGTCTTCGGTCAATGAGCCGACCCGGCCGGCCCCGTCGACGTGGCCCTGGACGATATGGCCGCCGAGCCGCTGGTCCGCCCGAAGCGCCAGTTCGAGGTTGACCGCCGTGCCGTCGGCCAGGCTGCCAAGTGAAGTCAGGTTCAGAGTCTGGGCCATCGCTTCGGCCGAGAAGCCGGTTTGCGTGACTTCGATCGCGGTCAGGCAAACACCGTTGACGGCGACCGAGTCACCGGGTGCGATCTGATCGGCGAGGCCGGTCGCGACGCTGAGCCGCGCGCCTTCGTCGTCGGAATCGATCGTTTCCACGCGACCGAGATCGGCCACCAGTCCGGAAAACATGTCACCACTCCTTCAGGGTCGCGCTCATCAACACATCTTGACCGACCGGCGTCGCGAGCAACCGCGGGACCCCGGATCGCGTCCCGGATCAGGTCCGGCCCCGGCCCTTTACCGCCGACTGGCCGCCGCCGATGATCAGGGGAGCGACGAAGACTTCCACCGGTCGACTTCGCCCGAAGCGATCGCAACCCCCGCCAGGGTCGGACCGCCTTCGAGCAGCATCGAAGCGATCCCGATCTCGCCGAGCTGAGTGAGGGCTTCGACGAATCGTTCGACAGCGCCCGTGCCGCGGCTGACGAGAATCCGGGCTCCGGCTTCGCGAAGAGGTTCTAGCTTCTCGGTCGGCGTGCTCGGTGAGGCGACGATCACGACCGGCGCTTCGTCGATGTCCTCGAAGAGTGCCGCATCCGGAGTGACCGCCGGGCCGGAGTCGAAGATCACCCGGGCAGGCTGCCTGGCCTCACCTTCGGTCCGTGCGGTGAGGCGGGGATCGTCGGCGAGGAAGGTTCCCGAACCGACTGCGACCGAGTCGACCTTCGCGCGCCAGCTGTGCACCAGTTTGCGGCTCTCAGGTCCGGAGATCCACCGGGAGTCGCCCTCCTTCGTCGCAACCTTCCCGTCAAGGCTCATCGCTGTCTTGAGGGTGATCAGGGGTCGGCCCGTGGCGGAGACTTTCAGGAAGTCCTGGATCAACATGCGGCACCGATGGATCGCCTGGGCGTCGGCGTCGCGCACCTTCACTCCGGCCTCTCGCAGCAGCTTCGGTCCTTTGCCCCGGGTCTTCCCGGTCGGATCGCCGTAGCCGATCACCACTTCGGTGATGCCGGCATCGATCAGCGCCTCGGCGCAGGGCGGCTGGCTGCCGTGGTGGGCGCAGGGCTCCAGGGTCACGTAGGCGGTGGCGCCCGAGGGATCGTTGCCGCGCTCGGCGGCGTCAGCCAGGGCAACCCGCTCCGCGTGGAGATCGCCGTGGCGCTTGTGCCAGCCCTCCCCGATCATTTTTCCGCCCCGTACGATCACGCATCCGACCACCGGATTGGGGCTGGCGAAGCCCCGACCGCGCTCGGCCAGGTGAAGAGCTCTGTCCCAGATCTCCGTCTCCGTAGGTGGTTGATCGGTCCGCATGGGAGAATCTTGACGACTTATGAAGGTAATCATCCAGATCCCATGTCTCAACGAGGAGGAAACCCTCCCCTCGACCCTGGCCGATCTCCCCACGGAGATGCCTGGAGTCGACCTGATCGAGACCCTGGTGATCGATGACGGATCGACCGACGGCACCGTCGATGTGGCCATCAGGAACGGCGTCGACCACATCATCAAACTGCCGAACAACCGCGGACTCGCGACCGGATTCCAGGCCGGTATGGACGCCTGTTTGAAGCTGGGAGCCGACATCGTCGTCAACACCGACGCCGACAATCAGTACTCCGGAGCCGACATCCCACTGCTGATCCAGCCGATCCTCGACGGCCGGGCCGAAATGGTGGTGGGTGACCGCGACGTCGACACGATCGCCCACTTCTCCCCGTCGAAGAAGTTCCTCCAGGGCTTCGGCAGCTGGGTCGTGCGGCGCCTTTCCGACACGGAGATCTCCGACGCCACGTCCGGCTTCCGCGCCTACAACCGCGAGGCGGCGCTCCAGTTGCTGGTCGTCGACAACTTCACTTACACGCTCGAGAGCCTGATTCAGGCGGGCAAGGCCCGCGTCGCCGTGGACGAAGTCGTGATCCACACAAACGCCAAAACGAGGGAATCGCGGCTGTTCGGTTCGACCTCGGCCTACGTCCGGCGAAACGGGCTGGCGATCCTCAGGATCTACGCCCGCTACGAGCCGCTCAAAGTCTTCTTCGCGCTGGCCGCGATCGCCGGCATCGGTGCGGTCGCCGCCTGGATGCCGTTCCTGATCGACTGGATCTTCAACGGCGACCGCACCGGCCACATCCAGTCGCTGCTGCTCGGTGCAGTTCTCTTCATCGTCTCGATCCAGTTCTTCGCCCTGGGCATCATCGGCGACCTGCTGGCCGGACAAAGGGTCATGACCCAGCGAGTATTTGAGAGAGTGCGGAGGATCGAACTCGAGTTGGGAGTCGAACCGACCCACCAGCTCGACCCTCCCCGCGACCGCACCCCGGTCTAGCCAGTCAATCATCTTGGAACCGACTCCCGAAACCGCAAACGACGCGGCCGAAGCCAGCAGCAAGAAGTCCCGTGAATACGGGAAGACGGCCGGCTTTCTGACAACCGGAGTCGGCAAGCTCCGGCCTGTTCACCGGCATCTACTTCTTCATCGCGGCGCATGACCTGGATGCCAACGCCTACGGCGAAATAGCCATTCTCTGGTCAGCCGTCTTCATCACGGTCTCGACCCTGTATCGCCCGGTCGACCAGTTGCTGTCCCGGCACATCTCCGAACACCTCGAGCGCGGCGAGCCCGACACCGCTCCCGTCAAGGTCGCGGCCAAGATCCAGGTGATCCTCGCGATCGGCTTCGCGATCGTTGCCCTGATCTTCAGGCAACCTCTCGAAGACGGTCTGATGTCCGGCAACGATGCCCTCTACTGGGTGTTCTTCAGCTCGGTTCTCTTCTACGCGGCGAGCTACTACGCCCGCGGATACCTCGCCGGCCACCAGCAGTTCGGCCTTTTCACCGGCCTGATCCTGTCGGAGTCCGTGTTCCGGACCCTCTTCGCAGTTCTGGTGGCGGTCGGTCTGTTGAGCGGTCAGACGATGGTTGCGATCGGCATTGTCGCGGCACCGCTGCTCAGCCTGATGGTGGTCCCGTCGGCCATCCGCCGGCGAACCAAGAAGGAGGCCGAGCAACGAAAGGTCGAAGGGGTTGCCGAGACCGAAGAGACCGAAACGATGGCCGAGTTCTCCTTCTCCAGCGGAGCCGGATTCGTCGGATCGCTGTTCCTCGTCATGTTCGCCGAGCAGGTTCTTCCTCAACGCCGGACCGCTGGTCGTGCGCAGCATCAGAGGCGTCGCCGCGGCTGGATTCATCTTCAACGTGCTGATGATCGCCCGGGCCCCGCTCCAGCTCTTCCAGGCCGTCTCGACCAGCATCCTGCCCCCACCTGACTTCGCTCCACACCAGACCGACCACGATTCCGAGCGGCAGTTCCACCATTCGGTGCGGATGGTCGCTATGGGCATCGCCGGGTTCACCGCCGTTCACCGCCCTGGTCGTGGTGGTCGCCGGCCCCCAGCTGATGCAGCTCGCTTTCTCGACAAGTTCACCTATCCGGTCCAGGGCCTGCTGCTGGTCACCGCGGGCATGGGGCTCTACCTGCTTGCGGTCACCGTGAACCAGGCCTGCCTCGCCAGGGCCAGGCCGGCGGGCATCGATCCGCTGGATCTCCTGCGCGGGCTTCTTCGTGGTCTGGATGTTCCTGCCGTTCATCAGTGACGGCAACGTGCGGGTCGAGATCGGCTTCACCCTGACCGCCCTCATGCTCTTCACTTCGATCTTCGTATCTACCGACGTCCCGAGGGAGTGGAGGGGGATGTACCAACCGAGGGTCAAGCGAGGAAATAGAAGCCAGGCTGGCAGGATTCGAAGACTAGGTAAGCAGTTTTCTGCTTCGACTGCTGCTCGCTTATGACTCCCGTCCCTGCTTCATTCGCGCTGCCTGACCGCCGCATCTGCGCCCGGGCCTCCGCGACGGTCGCGCGATCCAGCAGAGGCCGCTCCTCCGAGCCTGCGTGTGAGGACCCTGCCGAGCAGGCGCAACTGCGATGAGAGACCCAAGCCACGCATCAGGCCCCGGCTGGCCGCCGCCTTGATGTCCGAGAAAGCCTGCGCGGGGTCGTGCCGAAGATTGCCGATCCGGCCTCATGACGGTCGCGCCGGCCGCCGCCATTGAACCGGCGGTGCTGGTGCCGATGCCACCATCGACTTCGATCAAGGCGTCTCCGGCAAGCGGCACGAGCCGCTTCACTTTGTCCGGTGAGGCCTTGATGAACGCCTGCCCGCCCCAACCCGGGTTCACGGTCATCGCGAGGATCAGGTCGGCCATATCGTTCAATTCTTCGATCGCCTCGGCCGGGGTCCCAGGATTGATCGCTACTCCCGCGAGCACGTCGAGTTCCCGGATCGCACCCAGCAAGCGGTGGGCATGCGGGGTCGCTTCGTAGTGGAAGGTGATGCTGTCGGCTCCGGCCGTTGCGAATTCTTCGATCTGCTGCTCTGGCCGGTTGACCATCATGTGGACGTCAAGCACTCCACCGGCATCGTGAATCTGGTCGGCGATGTTGGAAGCGACCAGCGGCCCGATGGTGATCGGCGGAACGAAGTCTCCATCCATGACGTCGAAGTGAATGACTTTCGCGCCCGCGTCCATTACTTCTGCGATCGCCGAACCCAGCCGGGAGAAGTCGGCCGAAAGAATCGACGGAGCGATCTGGATTCCGGAATAGTCGTCGCGGTTTCCGGCACTCACAGGGGCCTCAGCATCGAGCCACCGCAGGACTGACAGGTCATGTCTTCAGTTGTACTCATCCGGGCGATGGTCTGGTGCTCACCGCAGTCGGGGCACTGGGACACCAGCTCGTAGCGCGACAGGCAGTAGACACAGCGGAACCGGCCGGGAAGCTGGGTCGGCCGCAGCCACGGTTCACCACAGCCAGGACAGGCCGGGCGCTTCTCAACAGTTGTCGCCGGTTTCTCGGAATCAGGCATGCGTCCATTATCCAGACTCAGGCCGCCTTAGGCGTGAGATGAAAAATCCGGTGGTTCGATCCCGGTCTGGCAGCATCTGGAGGAAACGTGAATCGTCGCGCCGAGAGAAGGCCCGGTGCGAGCACCCCAGATCATCGATCACTAGTCCTGACCTTTCGGCGAAAGCGAGGGCCTGCTTCGCATTTTCGTCGGCCGAGATGGTGCAGGTCGAATAGACCAGGGTCCCTCCCGGTTCAAGGTATTCCGCGGCCCGGTCGAGGATGGCTGCCTGGAGCTCGGTCACCCGCTCGATCACCGCCGGCGACTTGCGCCAGCGCGCATCAGGGCGGGAGGAAAGGGCTCCGAGGTCCGAGCAAGGCGCGTCGACCAGGACCCGGTTGAAAGTCGAAAGGATCTCGCCGTCGCGGGCGTCGGCTTCGACCACCAGCCCGTTGTGGAAGCCGAGCCGCTCGAGCTGCGAAGCGACTTCTTCGGCCCGGTCGGCGTCGGGCTCGACCGAAACCATGTTGCCTTGACGACCCACCCGGGCCGCGATCTGACCGGTCTTGATCCCGGGGCCGGCGCAAAGGTCGAGAACACGTTCACCGGGCTGAGGGTCGAGCACCTCGACCACCGCAGCCGATCCACGGGACTGTGCAACGACCAGACCTTCGAGCGCGGCCGCTTCGGCTTCGGCGAGGTTGCCACGGGCAATGAGCAGGTCGGCCGGGGCCATCGGCCACTCGCCCGTCGCCGGTTCGAGTTCGAGCACATCGGTGCCGAGCCGCTCCATCGCCTCGTCGAGGGTGAGCCGCGCAGTGTTCACCCGGAGCGCCCTCTCACTCGGCTCGTTCGCCGCGGCAAGCACCGCCTTTGCCCGTTCAGGGCCGAGCTGCTTCCACCAGAGGTCGACCAGCCAGGAAGGCGCCGAATGGGCAATTGCCGCTTTCTCGGGCGTCGAGTCATCGGCAAGCGTGCTCATGACTCTGTCCCTTTCCCGCAGAGTCCTCCGCAGCAGCGCGTTGACGAAACCGGACGCATGTGGCGCAGACCCCTTGACCAGGCTCACCGTCTGATCGACAACGGCATGGTCGGGAGTGCCATCGGAAAAGAGAAGTTCGAAAACGCCCAGACGAAGGGCGGCAATCACCGGCGGATCCGGTCGCTGCCCCTTCTTCCGGATGAAGCCGGAGACGACAGCGTCGGTCGTCCCCTTGCGCTGCACAGCGCCGAACGACATGCGCATCGCCTGTGATCGGGAGCGCCCTTCAAGGCCCCGGGTCTCGGCCTCGTCGCGGAAGGCAGTCTCGGTGAACTCGCCGCCTTCGAAAGTTCGACGGAGCACCGCGTAGGCGGCTTCCCGTTCGGGGGTGACCTTGCTCAAGGTTTCACCCCGTGACCGGGGCCAGATCCGGCAGGCCGTGCCCACGGAGGTAAGAACCGGCGTCCATCTCCTTCTTGCCGGGAGGCTGGACGACGTCGAGCCTGAGGGTCCGGTCCCCGCAGGACAGCAGCAGGTCACCGTCGTCGCCGACTACCTGACCCGGGCCCCAGCTTGGCCGGTCGAGCAGCGTCGTCACCCTCACCGCGAGGCGGTCGTCGCCCTCGAGGGCAAGGTAGGCGCCGATGTGCGGGTTGAGTGCCCGTACGCGGTTGTGGAGGTCGACGGCCTTGTCTGAGGGGTCGAGGCGGCGGTCGTCTCCGGAGATCTTCTCGGCGTAGGTGACACCGTCTTCATCCTGCTCGGTCCAGTCGAGTCCGCCTTCGTTTGCCGCCTCGAGGGCCCGCACCAGCAGTTGGCCACCGATCTCGGCGAGTCGGGCGGAAAGCGAGCCGAAGTCTTCGCTTTCGTCGATTGCGGTCGACTCGACCATCGCCACCGGTCCCGAGTCGAGCCCTTCGACCAGGCGCATCACCGCAACCCCGGTTTCGGTATCGCCGGCCATGATCGCCCGCTCGATCGGCGCCGCCCCACGCCAGCGCGGCAGCAGCGAAGGGTGGACGTTCAGCATCGGCAATTCGGTCAGAAGCGGTTCCTTGATCAGCTGCCCAAAGGCGCAGATCGAGGCCCATTCACCACCGGCTGACTTCAGCTTCTCGATTGCCGCGGGATCGTTGACGTCCGCCGACTTGAAGACTTCGATCCCCAGTTCCTCCGCCTTGGCGGCTACCGGAGATGGCCGTTCCTGTCGACCTCGCCCCTGGCGGCGGTCCGGCAAGGTCACTGCGAGGGAGGGCCGCCGGGCCGAGGCCGCGATGTGTTCGAGCACGGTCGCGGCAAAATCGGAAGTGCCGAGAAAGGCGCCGCTACTCACGTTTCGTCGTCGTCTTGCGGCGGCGAATAGGCCTCGCCCCGTCGCAGGGCCTTCAGCGCGCCTTTGCGCTGGGCACGCTCGGTCCGGTCGAGAATCAGCACGCCGTCAAGGTGATCGATCTCGTGCTGGAGGACACGCGCTTCATGGCCGGAGGCCTCGATCAGGACCTCGGCCCCGTTCTGGTCCTGGCCACGAACCCGCGCGTAGAGGGGGCGCTCGACTTCAACGACGACACGGGGGATGCTTAGACAGCCTTCGGCCATCACTTCGGCTTCATCGGAGAGCCATTCGATCTCCGGGTTGACCAGGCCCTGAGGCGTGGCGTCAGCGTTGGTCTGGAAGACAAGGAGACGGCGCAGCTTGCCGACCTGGGTTGCCGCGAGACCGACTCCGAGCCCGTCTCGCATCAGGTGGATCATCCGCTCGATTTCCAGAGCGAGGCCGTCGTCAAAGACCGCGATCTCGGAGGCGCGGCTCTTCAGGACCGGGTCCCCGTACTGGACGACCTGCGCCAGCGCCGCCTCGCGCTTCCGCATCGTTTCTTCATCGAGCTGGCGATGGCCGGCCGCCCCTTCGGTCTCGCCGCCCTCTTCGACCACGTGGCCGTTCTCGGCTTCAAGGGGTTCGGCTTCAGCGGTGACTGCGCCTTCGATCTCGTTTTCGGACTCTGACATCTCGGGCGAGTTTACCCGGACCCAGATTGAAACCCGGACTAGTTTTTTCGTTCGGGGAGGATGCTCCGACTACTGCGGATCGACGTCGATGCTGAGGACTATGTTCTTGAAGACCTTGCCGGCGAGCATAATTTCGACCGTCGAATAGACCGCTTTGATCGTTTCCCCGCGGGACGTTGACTTGATCAGGAATCGGCGCCGGAAGCGGTTCCCTGGCCCGGAACATCGGCGCAGGCCCGAGCATCGATGCGCCCTCCGGAAGTGAATCGTTCACTTGCTCCCCAACCACCCTTGCTGCCTGATCAAGCGCGGCTTCGTCTGGCGCCGCCATCTGGATCCTGATCAGCGACGAAAAGGGCGGATAGGAAAGCGTCTCGCGGCGTTTGAGTTCCCCTCCGGGAATCCGGGTGAATCGTGGGTAGCGGCGCTGGCGATGCTGGGTGCTGACGGAGCCAGGGTCTGGACGATCACTTTGCCGCCGGCCGCCCCTCGCCCACTCCGGCCGGCCAGCTGGGTAACGAGTGAGAAGGTTCTCTCTTCAGCCCGGAAGTCGGGAAAACGCAGGGTCGCGTCGGCGTCGAGGATCGCGCTGAGGGTTACTTCGGGGAAGTCATGGCCCTTGGCCACCATCTGCGTTCCGACCAGAACCGCACTCGCCGCCTGGTCGAACTGGCTGAGGATCCGGCCGTGACCGCCCGGCCCCGAGCTGGTGTCGGCGTCGAGCCGGAAGATCGGTATCGGAGAGAGATGCTCGGCCAGCAGCCGTTCGATCCGCTGGGTGCCGGCTCCGGTCTGGGAAAGCGTCGTGCCGCCACAGGTGTCGCAGGCCCGGGGCACTGGTTCGGCGTGGTTGCAGTGGTGGCAGATCAGCTGACCCGATTCGCGATGGACGATCAGCGATACGTCGCAGTTCGGGCAGCCCCAGTGATGGCCACAGGTCCGGCAGATCAGCCACGGCGCGAATCCGCGGCGGTTGATCATCACGATCGCTTTCTCGCCGCGGGCGCGGACGCTGATCAGCTCCTCCATGGTCTTCGGGTGGATCGGGCCGCTGCGCGGATCGGCGTCGCGCATGTCGATCACTTCGACCGGTGGCATGCCGAGGCCATCCACCCGGTTCGGCAGGTCGATGCGGTCGAGCGCCCGCCAGGTTTCGGGCCGAGGCGTCGCGGTGCCGAGCACCAGCAGGGATCCGTTCGCCTTCGCCCGTTTATGGGCCACCTGTCGTGCGTCGTAGCGCGGGTCGCTCTCCTGCTTGTAGGACGGGTCGTGCTCTTCGTCGATCACGATCAGACCAAGGTCCTGGACCGGCGCGAAGATGGCTGAGCGGGGCCCGACGCAGACCGTGGCCTCGCCGGTCCGGAGCCGCTGCCACTCGTCGTAGCGCTGGCCGGCCGAGAGTGCCGAGTGGAGCACCGCGACCCGGTCGCCGAGCCTTGCCTGAAACCGTCCGACCGCCTGCGGGGTGAGACCGATCTCCGGGACCAGCACGATCGCGGTCTGGCCACGTTCGAGAACCCGCTCGACCAGTGCCAGGTAGACCTCGGTCTTTCCGGAGCCGGTGACCCCGGCCAGCAGTGCCTCCGACATGCCGTCGGAATCGAGCCGGGTGGTGAGTTCGCTTACGGCTGAGATCTGCTCATCGGTCAGGACCGGCGCATCGACTGCCGCCGCTCCGACGACGCTGCCTTCCGGGCGCCGGCGAACCGTGATCTCCTCCCGTTTGATCAGGCCCCTCTCCTGAAGCCGCTTCAGGGTTGATCCGTCGGCCCCGGTGCGCTCCGCCAGTTCCCGGCCGGTCATCTCACCTTCGAGGAGCGAGGTCAGGACGAGCTTCTGCTTCGTTCCCAGCCGGCCGCCCGACGTCATCACCTCCCGTCCCTCGCCGGTGAGGCCGTTGAGCTTCTCGACCCGGGCGCGAGTTCTTTCGCCGCCGGTGCCGGTGCCGGGCGGCAGCATCAGCCCGAGGCCACGAGCGGGAGTCGAGCAGTACTCACGCGCGATCCAGAGCCCCAGTTCGATCAGTTCAGGAGTCGTACCTGAACCGAGAATCCTGATCGGCTCGGCCAACCGGTCGGCGGGGACCTCGCTGGTCTCGGTCAGCTCGACCACTACGCCAAGCAGGCGACGGGGGCCAAACGGAACCTGAAGGACGTTGCCGACCTCGATCTCCGCCAGCCGATCCGGAATCGAGTAGTCGAAAGGGCCCCGGAGCGCGCGGGCTGTCGTCAGCGGCTCGACTCTGGCGATCGACACCGGTCCACGTTATGGCCAACGGCGGACGTGGTGCGACGCGATCGCCCAACGCGATATCCCATAGGCCGGCGGGAGCGAATATGCTCCGGCTCATGGCTTTCACTCCCAGTCCGGGCGAACAGATCATCTTCCAGGGGCACCCTTCGTGGCGGGCGATCCTCGCCTTCTACCTGAAGGGCATTGCGATCGGAATCATCCTCGCGATCATCGCCAAGCTGGTCGGGGCTTCCTCCGCCCTGGTATTCGGAATCGTGCTCGTCGCCCTGGGCCTCGCCGTGCTGATCGGTTTCATCAAGCGCATGGCAACCACGTACACGATCACCAACCGCCGCCTCAACATCAAGCGCGGAATCTTCGCCCGCGACATTCAGGAAACGCGCCTCGAGCGGGTCCAGAACGTCAACTTCAGCCAGTCCGTCTTCCAGCGGATGCTCCAGGTCGGCGACGTCGACTTCGACACGGCCTCCTCCGACAACGAGAACGAGTTCGTCTTCAACGGAGTCGGCGACCCCCAGGAAGTAGTGACAAAGGTCGACAAGGCCACCTCGGCCGGAGCCGCCGGAGACCACGGCCTCGGCGAGCCCGCGACAGCTACTGAGCGAAGTGGCCGGGGCACCCTGGCTCGCCGGGCGGGGGCAGTACGCCGGTTTGCCAGCCGGGCTCAGGACGTCCCCGCCCACTGTGGGACCCTGATAGGCCGAGCGCCTGGCCGTAGGGATCGAAGCCCTCTGGAGCCCGCGAGATCCCTGAAACCATGGATAGTCCACGGTTTCAGGGATCTCGCAAACCTCTGAGGCACTCAGGCTTCCGAGATTCGACCTTTCCGGGCGATTCCGGGAGTCGGTCTACCTCACCTCGTGGCCAGGTGCGGGGTACGGAGGTGCCCCCGGAGGGCTGGCTCCCGAGGCGATCACGAGACCCGACCCGAGTACAGGTGAGCGTTGTCCCGGAGGAGGTGCCTCCGTACCCCGCGCCCTGCTCTCGCATGCCTGTACGATCACGGCGTGACTGACACCCTTTCTTCCCAGAGCCCTGACGAACTGAGCATCAACACCATTCGGACCCTTTCGATTGATGCCATCGACAAAGCGAACTCGGGTCATCCGGGCGCGGCCATGGCCCTGGCGCCACTCACGCTGAAGATGTGGCAGGACTACCTGCGTTACGACCCGGCCGATCCTCACTGGCCGAACCGCGACCGTTTCGTGCTTTCCGCGGGCCACGCTTCGATGCTGATCTATTCGATGATCCACCTGGCCGGCGTCAAGCGGGTCGACCATGACGGCAACATCACCGACACGCCGGCGATCAGCCTCGAAGACGTCAAGGACTTCCGCCAGCTCGACTCCGTGACGCCGGGGCATCCTGAGTCGCACCTGACCACCGGTGTCGAAACCACCACCGGCCCGCTCGGCCAAGGTGTCGCCACCTCGGTCGGCATGGCAGTCGCCGGCCTCTGGAAGCGGGCCGAGTACGGCGAAGAGATCTTCGACTACGACGTCTACACAATTTGCGGAGACGGCGACATGATGGAAGGTGTCTCCCACGAAGCCGCCTCGCTGGCCGGTCACCAGAAACTCCACAACCTGCTCTGGGTCTACGACAGCAACCGGATCACGATCGACGGCAGCACCGACCTCGCCTTCACCGAAGACGTCGAAGCACGCTTCCTCGCTTACGGCTGGAACGTTCACCACATCAACGACGCGAACGACCTCGACGAGATTGGCGCGGCGCTCGACAAGTTCAAGGCCGAGAAAGAAAAGCCGACTTTCATCCTGATCCACAGCCACATCGGCTACGGCTCGCCGAACAAGGTAGACACAGCTGACGTCCACGGCAATCCCCTGGGTGCCGACGAAACCATCCTGACCAAGGAGACGTACGGCTGGCCGACCGATGCGCACTTCCTCGTTCCCGACGGTGTCTACGAGAACTTCCAGAGCGGCATTGGCAAACGCGGCGCCGAACTGAACGCCGCCTGGAAGGAGCGTTTCGAGGTTGCCGGTGACGAAGTGAAGTCCGCCGCGAAAGTGATGCTCGCCGGCGACCTGCCCGATGGCTGGGACGCCGACATTCCTTCGTTCGAGGCCGGTGCCGAGATCGCCACCCGCTCGGCCTCCCAGAAGACGCTGAATGCGATCGCGCCGAAGGTCTCGTGGATGCTCAGCGGCTCTGCGGATCTCACCGGTTCGGCTTCGTCCGGCCTCACCCCGGATGTCTCCGGTGTCTTCGAGCCGGGCAACCGGTCCGGGCACGGCATCCACCTCGGCGTGCGCGAGCACGAATCGGCGGCGATGTCGAACGGTATGGCGCTCAGCCACCTTCGACCGATCTGGTCGACCTACCTGATCTTCTCCGATTACGCCCGTCCGGCAATCCGGCTTTCGGCCCTGGATGGCAGCCCGTCGTCCACTGGCTTACCCATGATTCGATCGGCCTGGGCGAAGACGGACCCACCCACCAGCCGGTCGAACAGCTCGCGTCGCTCCGGGCCATCCCCCAGCTCGACGTGATTCGCCCGGCAGACGCCAACGAGGTCGCCGAGGCGTGGCGCGTGATCATGGCGAAGAAGAACGAGCCGACGGCATTGGTCCTCACCCGCCAGAAGGTGCCGGTGCTCGACCGCGGCAAGTACGCACCCGCGTCCGGATTGGCAAAGGGCGGCTACGTGATCGCCGATTCAGACGGCGAGCCCGAAGTCATCCTGATCGCCACCGGCAGTGAGGTCCACCTCGCGGTTGAAGCCCACGAGATGCTGCTGATCGAGGGCATCAGGTCGCGGGTGATCAGCCTGCCGTCCTGGCACCTCTTCGACCGGCAGACCGAGGAGTACCGCGAGTCGGTGCTGCCAGCTGCCGTAACCAGTCGCGTGGCGATCGAGCAGGCCTCGACCATGGGCTGGGAGCGTTACGTCGGAGAAAACGGAACCACAATCGGTATGACCACCTTCGGCGCCTCGGGCCCGTTCAAGGACCTCGCCAAGTTCTTCGGCTTCACTCCCGATGCGGTCGTCGAAGCGGCCAAGGACCAGATCGCCGGACAGGGCTGAAGCAATGTCCGCGCTTCGAGAGACCCCGGCATGGCGGGCTCTCGAAGCCCATCATGGCGACGTAAAGGACCTGCACCTGCGGGGTCTGTTCGCAGACGACGCGAGCCGCGGCGAGACGATGATCGCCGAAGCTGCCGGCATCTTCCTCGACTTCTCGAAGCACCGGATCACGAACGACACCCTGCCGGCGCTGATCAACCTCGCCGAGGAGACCGGCATGCCCGGCCACCGCGACGCGATGTTCCGCGGTGAACGCATCAACTGCTCCGAGGACCGGGCGGTGCTCCATGTGGCGCTGCGCCTCCCTCGTAGCCGTTCCTTGGTGGTCGACGGCGTCGACGTTGTGCGTGAGGTCCACGAAGTGCTCGACCGGATGGCCGCGTTCTGTGAGGAGATCCGCTCCGGTCGCTGGCTCGGTCACACCGGCAGGCGGAGCAAAAACGTGGTCAACATCGGCATCGGCGGTTCCGATCTCGGGCCGGTCATGGCCTACGAGGCGCTGAAAAGCTATTCGCGACGGGACATGAACTTTCGTTTCGTCTCAAACGTCGACGGCACCGACTTCGTCGAAGCAACACACGACCTCGATCCGGCCGAGACGCTGTTCATCATTTCGTCGAAGACCTTTACGACCCTCGAGACGATGACCAACGCGAAGACCGCCCGTGAGTGGTCTTTGAACGCATTCGACGGCGATGAGTCCGCAGTGGCCAAACACTTCGCCGCCGTCTCGACCAATGCGGAAGGCGTGTCGGAGTTCGGCATCGACACCGACAACATGTTCGGTTTCTGGGAATGGGTCGGCGGCCGCTATTCGATGGATTCGGCGATCGGCCTCTCCACCATGCTGGCGATCGGTCCCGACCGTTTCTCGGAGCTGCTGGCGGGCTTTCACGAGATGGACGAACACTTCCTCGGCACAGCCCTCGAAAGCAACCTGCCGGCCATCCACGGTCTTCTGGCCGTCTGGTACCGCGATTTCTTCGGCAGCCAGACCCAGGCCGTGCTGCCGTACAGCGAGTACCTGCACCGCTTCCCGGCCTACCTCCAGCAGCTGACGATGGAGTCGAACGGCAAGAGCGTCACCCTCGACGGCGAGACCGTCGACTACTCGACCGGTGCCGTCTTCTGGGGCGAGCCCGGCACCAACGGCCAGCATTCGTTCTACCAGCTGATCCACCAGGGAACGCAGCTGATCCCCTGTGACTTCATCGGCTTCAACCATTCGATCAACCCGCTCGGCAACCATCAGGACCTGCTGATCTCGAACGTCTTCGCCCAGACCGAGGCCCTGGCTTTCGGTAAGACGAAGGAGCAGCTCGAAGCCGAAGGCGTGGACGATTCGCTGATCCCGGCCAGGACCTTCGAAGGCAACCGGCCGAGCAGCGCGATCACGGTCGACCACCTCACTCCCCACTCGCTAGGCACCCTGGTCGCCTTCTACGAGCATTCAGTCTTTACCCAGGGCGCAGTCTGGGGTATCGATTCCTTCGACCAATGGGGAGTAGAGCTGGGCAAGGCACTGGCCCAGAAGATCATTCCGGAGCTGGATTCTGAAGCTGCCCCGGACCTCGGGCACGACAGCTCAACCAACAACCTGATCCGGCGTTACCGCAAGGCCCAGGGCCGCAAGTGAGCGAAACGGTCCCAGCGACCGATGCCCCGATCAAGGCGATCCTCTTCGACGTTGACGGCACCCTCCTGACGACGGGCGGGGCCGGCGCGGTCGCCTGGAGCCAGGCTTTCGTCGACGTCCACGACGTGCCGGTCGACATCGAAAAGGTGACCGAGTCCGGCATGACCGACTCCGGTGTCGCTGCCGCATCGCTCAGATCGATCCTGGGCCGTGAACCGACCAACGATGAAATCCAGGCGGTCACGATCCCGTACCTCAAGTACCTGCCCGATGCCGTCGCTGCATCCGATAACTACCGGATCGGGCCTGGCATCGTACCCCTGCTCGAACGCCTCCAGAGCGAGGGATACGGGCTCGGGGTCACGACAGGCAACATCGAACCTGCGGCCCGGATCAAGCTGGAGCGGGGAGACCTGAACCGCTTCTTCGACTTCGGAGGCTTCGGCTCGGACTCGACCATCCGGTCGGAATTGACGCAATGCGCAGTCAAACGAGGCATCGAAGCCTCAAGCGCAAAGCTCAGGCGCGAAGACTTCATAGCGATCGGCGACACACCCCGAGACGTAGAAGCGGGCCACACGATCGGAATCCGGGTGATCGGAGTGACCACAGGCCATTTCCCGGTCAAATCACTCGAGGAGGCCGGAGCCGACTGGACGATCGAAACCGTGGAACAGGGCTTCCCCGTCTAAGCGAGGGTGGTCCGGCGGGGCCGCCCGTGAAGCTACTTGCCGGCAGCGTCTCTTAGCGAGGCAACTCGGTCGGTGCGTTCCCATGTGAAGTTCTCGGTGTATCGGCCGAAGTGGCCGTAGGCTGCCGTGTCCTTGTAGATCGGACGGTGCAGGTCGAGGTACTGGCGGAAGGCTCCGGGACGGAGGTCGAACTGGTCCATGACGATCTGTGAGATCTCGTAGTCGGAGAGTCCGTTACCGGTTCCGAAGGTCTCGGCCATGATCGAGACCGGCGAGGCGACGCCGATGGCGTAGGCGACCTGGATCTCGCAGCGATCGGCGAGACCGGCGGCAACGACGTTCTTGGCGGCGTAGCGGGCGGCGTACGCGGCTGACCGGTCGACCTTCGACGGGTCCTTGCCGGAGAAAGCGCCGCCACCGTGACGGGCGGCGCCGCCGTAGGTGTCAACGATGATCTTCCGGCCGGTCAAGCCGGCGTCGCCGACGGGACCTCCGATTACGAAGATTCCGGTCGGGTTGATCAACAGGTTCTCGTAGAGGGCGTTCTCGTCGAGCAAGTCGCCGTACTCCTCGCTGAGGACCGGCAGGATCACGTTCTCCCAGAGGTCGGGGCGGATTTGCGAAGCGCTGTCGATGCCGGGCGCATGCTGGGTCGAGATCAGGACCTGGTCGATCGAAACCGGGACGCCATGGGCGTAACGGACAGAGACCTGGGTCTTGCCGTCGGGACGGAGGTAATCGAGTGTGCCGTTCTTCCTGACCAGCGAAAGGCGCTCGGAGAGGCGATGCGCGATCTGGATCGGCATCGGCATGAGGGCTTCGGTTTCGTTGGTGGCGTAACCGAACATCATTCCCTGGTCGCCGGCACCGTCGGTGTCGAACTCGTCGCCGGAATCGCCGACGCGGGTCTCGATGCCTTCGTCGACGCCCTGGGCGATGTCTTCGGACTGCTTGTCCATCGAGACGAGGACCGAGATGTGGTTGCCGTCGTAGCCGTACTCACCCTTGTCGTAGCCGATGTCGCAGACCGTCTTCCGCACGATGTCGGTGATCTCGATATCGGCGTCGGTGGTGAGCTCGCCGGAAATGACCGCCATGCCTGTGTTTACCAGGGTCTCGCAGGCCACGCGGGAGTTCGGATCCTGCGCGAGGCAGGCGTCGAGGATCGCGTCGGAGATCTGGTCGGCGATCTTGTCCGGGTGGCCCTCGGTGACGGATTCGGAGGTGAAAAGGTGCTCGCCCTCGGCAAGCTTCAGCTTCTGGGTCATCTCAGCGGTTCTCCTTGAAGGTCATGTGGAAGGGGTCGGGGTACGAAAACACAGGTTTGCGAGTCAAATACGGGGAGGCGACAGACTATTCACCTAGTCGTCCCCACGCTTTTCGCGGGGGATGTAGTCAATGATCAGCGGCACGCCGTCGAGCCCGTAATCGTCGCGAAGGCGGTTCTCGAGGTGGAAGGCCCACTCGCGCGCGATCAGGCGTTTGTCGTTGATCTGGACGCGGAAATGCGGGGGGCTGACTTCGATCTGGGTTCCGTAGAGGAGCTTCAGGCGGCGGCCTCGCTTCGACGGCGGCGGCGTGGTTCGCACGACATCGGCCAGGAAACGGTTGAAGGCCGGGGTCGGGATGCGCTGGGCGGACCGATCGGCAAGCTCGACCGCCCGTGACAGCAGTCCGGCGACGTTGCGGCCGGAAAGCGCTGAACAGGTCACCACATCAGGCCGCAGGCGCATCTTGCGATTCACCCGGGCACGGGTGTCATCGATGTCGGCTTCGGTGATGTCCCACTTGTTCATGACGATGATCGTGGCGCAGCCGGCCTTCACCGCTTTCTCGCCGACCTTCAAATCCTCGGAGCGCACGCCTTCCGATGCGTCGCAGACGATCATCGCGACGTCGGCCCGCTCGATCGCCCGCTCGGACCGGAGCTGTGCGTAGTGGTCGACGGAGCCGGCGACCTTGGACTTGCGTCGCAGGCCGGCCGTGTCGACCAAGGTGATTTCGCGCCCGTCGATCTCGATGTCCGTGTCAATCGCGTCACGGGTCGTGCCGGCGATGTCGGAAACGATGACCCGGTCATCGCCGAGGATCCGGTTGACGATCGAAGACTTGCCGACGTTCGGACGGCCGATGACCGCAATCCTGACGCTATTACTCGCTTCCGCCCTCGGAGGCAGATCGCCGATCTCCGCAGTGATCTTGTCGAGCAGATCGCCGGTGCGGATGCCGTGGGTGGCGGAGACCGCGATCGGCTCCCCCAGTCCCAGCCCGTGGAACTCGGTGGCCAAGTACTCATCATCGGGACGATCAGACTTGTTGACCGCGACCAGGACAGGAACCGGCGAAGAGCGGAGTTGCCGGGCCATGTCGGTGTCACCGGAGCGCAGTCCGGTCTGGCCGTCCACCACCAGCACGATCGCGTCGGCCTCTTCCATTCCGAGTCCGGCCTGGCGCTGGATGTCAGCGGCCATTTCGGACTCGTCTTCGAGGTCGATCCCGCCGGTGTCGAGCAGGTCGAACTCGACACCGTTCCATTCGCAGCGGATCCGTTTGCGGTCCCTGGTGACGCCGGCCTCGGAATGGACCACGGCCTCCCGGCCACCAGCGAGGCGGTTGATCAGGGTGCTCTTGCCTACATTCGGAAAGCCGACGACCGCGACCGTGGGTACGTGGGCCGCCATCAGGCGAGGCCACGCTCGCGGGCGAGGTCAGCGACTTTGGTGACAACCTCGTCGAGGGCCAAGTCGGAAGTATCGATCTCGACCGAGTCATCGGCCGTTTTGAGGGCTCCGTGTTCACGGTCGGAATCCCGCTTGTCACGCTCCATCTGGGCGACCAGAATGTCGCGTTCGTCTCCCCCGGTCTGTTCGGCCCGCCGCTTCGCACGGACCTCGGGGGAAGCGGTGAGGAATATCTTGAGCGGAGAGCCGGGGCTGACCACGGTGCCGATGTCCCGGCCCTCGGCGACGTAGTTGCCGGATTCGATCAGGCGGCTCTGCTCGGTGACCATCGCTTCGCGCACTCCGGGGTGGATTGCCACCCTTGAGGCGGCTTCGGTCACTTCAGGGCTGCGGATCTCCTCAGAGACGTCCACCCCGTCGATCAGGACCTCCTCGCCTTCGAACGAAATTTCGATCGACATCGCGGTCGAAGTCGCCTCGCCCGACTGTTCGGGATCCGCACCCCATTCAAGACAGGTAAAAGCGACGCAGCGATACATGGCCCCGGAATCGAGATAGGTGAACCCGAGTGCCCCGGCGAGGCCACGGGCCACGGAGGATTTGCCGGCGCCGGCCGGCCCGTCAATCGCGATTACCATGTGAGAAGTCCGTTCATCGACTCCCCATCCTACGGTTCGGCCCATTGCCAGGAACCTGCGCCCCGCGCAGCCGAATACGATCAGCCGATGCGCGTCCAGACCCCAGGCCCAGGGCCGCTCTTTCCCGACCAGGGCCCGCTTGGCGGCCGCATCAAGCGCCGCCTCATCGGGGGGACCGCCGAGATCCTTGGCTTCGTCCTGCTGACGGTCCTTTCACCTCTGTTCCTGCTGATCGCGCTGCTGATCGATATCGCGCTCTGGATCAAGTCCCGCCGGCCGTTCGTCACGATCCGCATGGTGCCCACGATCTGGTGGTTCCTCTTCGGTGAAATGAAGGCTTACTTAAAACTGATCTTCATTTACACATTCACCGGCGGGCCCTGGGGCCGCGGATCAATCAGGCGCCGCCGCTGGGTATTCGCCCTACGAATTGCCTGGGCGCGCAACCACCTGATTGCGATTCGCGTTCTTTTTGGATTGAAGTTCGTGATCGAAGGCGAGGAAAGTACGTCGCCTGGTCCGTACATCCTGATGCCCCGCCACGTCAGCATCCTCGACAACCTGATCGGTGACGTCTTCATCGGCCACCCCCGCGGGATCGGCGTCCGCTACGTGATCAAGCAGGAGATCCGGGCCTTGACCCCGATCGACATCGGTGGCCGCTGGATCCCGACGGTCTTCGTCAAACGAGGATCGCTCGATCCCGTAACCGAGATCACAGCTGTCCGCAAACTGACCCATGACATGTCCGAGGGCGAAATCATGGCGATCTACCCGGAGGGCACCCGTCCGACGCCGGGGAAAATCTCCCGGGCCCAGGAAGTGATCCGTGAGAAGCAGCCCGAGATCGCCCCCCTGGCCTCTCGCCTCAACCATTGCCTGCCTCCCCGCCTGGGGGGACCACTGGCGGTTCTGGACGAAGCAAGTGCCGGTACCGACGTCGTGTTCTGCGGGCACGTCGGCTTCGAGGGCATCCGAACGGTGAAGGACGTGTGGATGGGAGCCCTGGTCGGCCGCGAAATCACGATCCGGTTCTGGCGCTTCGATGGCACCACCCTCCCGGACGGCGATGCGGCCCGAACTGAGTGGCTCTACGAGAAGTGGCAGATGCTCGACGACTGGGTCGGCGAGAACCTGGCCGTTAGCCGGGCCAGGTCTCCGCTGAATCCGGGGTAGCTGACCGACGCGGCGTCCATGTCGATGACACCCACTCCTTCGCGACTGGCGATCCCGGCTACCGCTCCCAGCATCGCGATGCGGTGGTCGCCGTGGGAATCGACCGTGCCGCCGGCGACGCCACCCGTTCCCTTAATCCTCATGCCGTCTTCGGTGGCTTCGATATCCGCCCCGAGACCCTTGAGGGCATCGACCACAACGGTGATCCGGTCCGACTCCTTGCGCTTGAGCTCTTCGGCGTCCCCGATGACGGTCTCGCCTTCCGCGAAACACGCAGCAAGGGCGAGCAAGGGAAGCTCGTCAATGGCAAGCGGGATCTCGGCCCTTCAACCCGGGTTCCCCTGAGATGGGACGAAGAGGCCGTGATTTCAGCGATCGCTTCCCCGCCAGAAGCAAGCGAGACCACATCGATCTCCGCACCCATGCGTTCGAGCACGGTCAGGATTCCCGTGCGGGTCGGGTTGATCCCGATCCGCTCGAGCTCAATTCGCGAGCCAGGGACGATCAGCGCCGCGACGATGAAAAAGGCCGCGGACGAGAGATCGGCCGGGATCTCGACTTCGTCGAGCTTCAAATCTGCCCCGGGGGTGATCGTCACCGAGCCCGGCCGGCGCTCGATGTTCGCGCCGGCGGCTTCCAGCATCACTTCGGTGTGGTCCCGGGTCGGCAGCGGCTCAATCACTGTGGTCGGCCCTTCGGCCCGCAAGGCGGCCAGCAGGATGCAGGACTTCACCTGTGCACTCGCTACCGGCAGTTCGTACTCGATTCCGTGGAGCTTCCGGCCGTCGATCCTGATTGGCGGGAAGCGTCCGTCAGTCACTTCAATCTCCGCTCCCATCAGACGGAGCGGGTCAGCGATGCGATCGACCGGCCGCTTGCGGATCGAAGCGTCACCGTTCATCCGCCAGAGGCCGCCGTCGTAGCCGGCGATCCAGCCCGGCAGCAGGCGCATCAGCGTTCCTGCGTTGCCGACGTCGATCCGGCCGAGGCTTCGCGGACCGCCGGGCCCGACTCCTTCGATCACGAAGTCGGTTGGCATGTTCTCGATTGGCTCCGGATTGACCATCGCACCGAGGTTGGCGACCGCGCTCAGGGTCGAGCGGGTGTCGTCGGAGTCGAGGAAGTTCCTGACTCTGGTCGGGCCGTCGGCGATTCCGCCGATGATCGCGGCCCTGTGGGAAATCGACTTGTCGGCCGGCGGGCGGATGCGTCCACGCAGAGGGCCCTTCGGAGCGAACGCCTCAGCCGGCGGAGGCCCGGTGCCCGACCCGCGGCTCACGACGCTTCGTCCAGCGAGACCGAATGGCCGAGGTCGGCAATACAGGCGGCAGCCTTGTCGGATTCGGCCTGACCAGCGACCCAGATCGAGATCGCACCCGAGCTCATGTCGGGTGTTGGATCGAGCGACATATCGGTGATGTTCACACCCGCGCGGCCAAGAGCGAGAGCCAGTTCGGCCAGGATGCCCGGCTGGTTTGGCACAAGGACGCGCAAATGATGAGTTGCTTCGCCGGCGGTCTCGGTGCCCGAGAGCGCGGCGCGCTCAACGGCGGCGCTGGCCTGCCAGGCGGCAATCCGGGCGGGATCGGCGGAACCGATGATTTCGGCTGCCGCTTCAAGGCCGGCGACCGATTTCCGGATCGCGGCAACTACCGCTTCGTGATTGGTGCTGAAGATCTCGCCCCAGATTGCCGGGTTCGCGCCGGCCACCCTGGTTGCGTCACGAAGGCTCGGAGCCAAGCCACCGAGGCGTTCGGTGCCGGTCCTGCCCTGGATCGCAAGCTGGTTCGCGAAGACATGCGGCAAGTGACTGACCACGGCCATCGCCTGGTCGTGTTCGGCGGCTTCGATCGCCTTCGGGCGGGCACCGAGATCAGTAACTAGACGCTGGAGACGGTCATAGAGGACGCCGGACGAGCTCTCATTTGGCGTCAGGTACCAGCGGGCGCCTTCGTACAGATCTGCCCGGGCGTTGGACACGCCGGCCGTCTCGGCTCCGGCGAGCGGATGCCCACCGATGAACCTCTGGTCGCTGCCGACGGCTTCGACCAGCTCAAGCTTGGTCGAACCGACATCGGTCACAACACAATCCGGGCCTGCGGCATCGAGCGCGACCTGGGCCATTCCTGCCAGTGAACTGACCGAAGCGCAGCAGACGACCACATCGGCGTCGGCAACCGCCTCTTCGATGGTCGGGGCGATCCGGTCGACCGCCCCCACCTTCAGGCACTCCTCGGCCTTGGCCGGATTCCGCACGAAGCCGGTGACCTCGGCCAGTCCCCGCTCACGCGCTGCCAGCCCGATCGAACCACCGATCAGGCCGACGCCGAGAATGGCGAGGCGCTGGCTCAAGCCCGGGAAACGGTCTTGCCCACCACTTCAGCCACCGCTTCGATCTTCGAGGTCAATGCCTGGAATTCCGATGTCGGTACCTGCTGGGCGGCGTCACAGATCGCCTTCTCCGGCTCGTTGTGGACCTCGATGATGATGCCGTCGGCTCCGGCCGCAACTGCGGCAAGGGACATCGACTCGACCCAGTCACGGCGGCCCGGCGCATGGCTCGGGTCGACGATCACAGGCAGATGCGTGAGTTCCTTGAGCGCCGGGATGGCGAGCAAATCGAGGGTGAACCGGTAGGCGGTCTCGTAGGTTCGGATGCCGCGTTCACACAGCATCACGTCCTCATTGCCTTCCTTGAGCACGTACTCGGAGGCCATCAGCAGTTCCTCGACCGTGGCCGAAAGACCCCGCTTGAGTAGCACCGGCCGGCCCGACTTTCCGATCTCGGCGAGCAACGCGTAGTTCTGCATGTTGCGGGCACCGACCTGGATCACGTCGGCAACTTCGAGCACGTCGTCGAGGTCGCGCAGGTCGAGCAGTTCGGTGACTATCGGAAGACCCGTTCGTTCTTTCGATTCGGCGAGCAGGCGGAGGCCCTCACGGCCGAGCCCCTGGAAGCTGTACGGAGAGGTCCTCGGCTTGTAGGCGCCGCCACGGAGCATGGTCGCCCCGGCTTCCGCGACCGCATCGGCCGAGGCCAGCATCTGGTCACGGTTCTCGACGGTGCAAGGGCCGGCCATCAAGGCGAAGTTCGTCCCGCCGACTTTTCGTCCGCCGATCTCGAGAATGGAATCTTCGCCCTTCCGGAATTCCCTGGAGGCCAGCTTGAACGGCTTGGAAATCGGAACCAGATGATCTACACCCGGCGCACCTTCGAGGCCGAGGTCAGAGACTTTCTCACGATTCCCGATCGCGCCGATCAGGGTGAGGATCTCGCCCTTGGAAACATGCGCGGAGCAGCCGATGTTCTCGACTCGTTCAACCACCTGGGCGATTTGGTCCTCCGTCGCCCCTTCTTTCATCACGATCATCATCTTGTTCTCGTACCTTTCTTGACTACCTGAAACTCTACTTTCCACCCCATGCATGGCACAGTGCGGCAGGTCCTCGGGGACCCTTTGAGGGTGACGGCGCCCGGCGGCTGATTATGAATGCGCGGGGTTCTTCGGCCGCGCGTCCGGACGCCTAGGTAAATCGCCAATAGGAATAAAAGTCGGCACGTGACGAAGCGCTCGGGGCGCTGGGCGAAGGCCGCTGGACGCGACCGCTGGTGTCACCGTGTGACTTCACTCACGTGTTTTGTATCAGAGGTGAAGTACCGGCGTCAGGAATGACGGTGAATCGAATCGCCGAGTGCGGCAAGCAGGCGGTCGTTTTCTTCCGGGGTGCCGTACGAGATACGCAGCCACCCGGGTCCACCGAGCAGCCGTCCCGCCCGGACGACGATTCCAGCCTCGGCGGTCGGCAATCACGGTCTTCGATCTCCACACCGTTCGCACCGAGGAGGACCAGAGAAGTTCGCCTGGGTGTCGGCCGAATCGAGTCCGATCGCCGCGAACCCTTCTTCCACCCTGATCCGCTCGGCGATCGCCGTCCGAATCTGGGTCTGAATCGTCTCGTCATGCCTCAGAGCCTCGGTCGCGGCAGCCTGGGCCAGAGCGTTGACACTGAAAGGCTGGCGAACGGCGTCGACCGCGGCACGGAAAGCCGGTGAACCCATCGAATAGCCGACCCGGAGCCCGGCCAGCGAGTGCGACTTGCTGAAGGACCGGAGCAGCACCACGTTTTCGTATTCAGAGAGCAACGAGAGCGATGAGTTCGGTTGGTCGTGAACCTGAAACTCGATGTAGGCCTCGTCGATCAGGATCGTGACGTCTTCCGGGACCCGGGCGACAAAAGCCGCGACCTCGGGGAACGGGATGTAGGTGCCAGTCGGATTGTTCGGGTTGCAGAGCAGCACCAGCTGGGTGTTTTCAGTGATTGCGGCGAGCATCG
>JADJRQ010000005.1 GCA_016712175.1 Solirubrobacterales bacterium | reverse complement strand
ATTGCCGCCGTGGTAGACCAGCAAAAACTTGGTCATTTCTCTTCCTCCGTCTTGTTCTCGGTCACCATCTCCGGCACGTCCCGGAATCGGCGCAGCCAGGAATCGATCTCGACCAGCGGTTTCGTGGCCAGCCGGCAGTACTGCTGGCGACCGTCCTTCCGCTTGAAGACCAACCCGGCGTCCTCGAGCACACTGATGTGGCGCGAGATCGCCGGTAGCGACATTTTGTGGGGTGCGGCCAGCTCAGACACCGAAGCCTCTCCCTCCCGCAACCGCAGAATGATCATCCTGCGGGTGGGATCGGAGAGAGCACCGAAGGTGCCATCCAGTGTTCGATACTTAACCACTGTGTTAAGTATATAGCGCGACCGTAGCAATCCGAAAGCCCGCCTCCGGGATCGAACCGGAGACCTCCTGTTTACAAGACAGGTGCTCTACCAACTGAGCTAGGCGGGCGCTAAGGGTTTCGCCGCCTTGATCCTCGCGAAGCGTGGATCAAGGCGTCAGGACCCGTTCGTTGTTCCGGTTCAGGATATGAGGATCGAGGGACCGGTGGCTTGGCTCCTGAAACTCACCTGTTGCGCCGCCTGCCCTGGTTCAGACAGCTACGTCGCGGGTGGCGAGGTGCTTGGCGACCTTGCGCTTCACCCGCTGGAGGGCGTTGTCGACGGTCTTGGTGTCGCAACCGAGGAGCAGAGCCGTTTCTTCGTAGGAGCGATCCTCGAGGTAGTAACCGAGCACGCTGCTCTCCATTTCCGAGAGGCTGGCACGCAGGCCACGAGACGAGGCTGCCCAGTTCTTCGGATGAGATGGCCTGGTTGACCGGGTCGAAGGCGGTCGGACCGGGAAGGATCTCTTCCATGGTCGTTTCCGACTCGCTGTTGGCCGCCGGCGACTGGCCGAAGGACACGTACTGGTTGAGCGGCACGTGCTTGTTGCGCGTCGACGTCTTCACGGCCGTGATGATCTGACGGGTGATGCAGAGCTCGGCGAAGTTGCGGAAGCTCGACTCGCGGTCGGTCCGGTAGTCGCGGATCGCCTTGTAAAGACCGACCAGGCCCTCCTGAATCAGGTCGTCGGAGTCGCCGCCGACCAGGAAGTAGGACGAAGCCTTGAGCCGGACGAAACCGTGGTAGCGGCGGATCAACTTGTCCGTCGCTTCGGTCCTGCCGAGCTTCGACTGGGCGACGAGAGTCAGATCATCAGGCTCTAGTCGAGGCTTAGTGTGACCGATAGGTGAGACGCGCAGACGGGGTGGAACTGTAGGTATAACCGCATTTGAGGTTGAGGTAGCCACCGAACAATCTCCTTTAGAAGAGTTCTGTGGCGCCACTTACCTCCCCTGGACGCCCTTACATGACGGACGAACCTCACACTCAAGTGGAGGTTCACCCTTTATCTGTTGATTAGTTTACGGGTTCGCAGAGTTCTGTCAACCCCTGCCCGCAAATTGGTGCAACGAACCTTGCAGAAACTTCAGGCGTCGCGCTGGCGTACTGCTTCGAAGAGGAGCACTGAGGCGGCCACCGAGACGTTCAGGGATTCGATTCTTCCCCTTTGCGGGATTGTGATCAGTCCGTCGCAGCTTTCGGCCACCCTCGGCCGCAGTCCCTTGCCTTCCGTGCCCATCACCAGCGCCGTCTTGCCGGTGAGATCGGTTTGCCAGGGGGTCTGCTTCGAGTTGCCGTCCGCGCCCCATACCCAGAAGCCCGCCTCTTTCGCTTCGGCCAGCCAGTCGCTGATGTTCCTTACCCGGGCGATGTTCAGGTGCTCGACCGCTCCGGCCGACGTCTTGCACGTGACCGCGGTGACCGAGGCCGCCCTCCGGTCGGGGATCACGACCCCGTCCGCGCCGGCAACCTCCGCCGACCGGCAGACCGCTCCGAAGTTCCTCGGGTCCTGGATCTGGTCGAGGACCACGATCAGGGCGTCTTCCTTGATCAATAGCTCCTGGCCGCCCACATAAGGAAAGGGATCAACTTCGGCGACGACCCCCTGGTGATCTTCGCTGCCGACCATCCTTTCCAGCTCCGCGTTGGAGGTCTCAGGGGCACGCCACGTGCGATGAACCTGCCGACGCCCGCGTTCCGCTTCAGCAACTGGCTGACGACCGTAGATCAGCTCGGTGGAACTCACGGTCTCACCGGCTCACGAACCCGAGATCGGCACGAGCGAAGCCCCCTCGGGACTGTCCCGCACTTCCCAGCCGAGTCCCGCGAGCTCGTCGCGGATCTCGTCTGCCCGGGCGAAGTCCTTCTCCGCCCTCGCAACCTCACGCTGTTCGAGCAGCGCGGTGGCTTCAGCACCGGGACCGTCACCGGTCGGGGCATCAGCAAGCGAACCCAGCCCGACCAGGTCGAGCATTTCGACGATTGCCTCGGATGCGCCTTCGACTTCGCCCTGATTGGCGCTCCGCACCAGATCGAAGACTTCGACCATCGCCCGGGGTGTATTGAAGTCATCGGCCAGGGCATCACGGAACCGCCCGACCGCGGCCGCGGCTTCCAGTCCTGCGGGTCCGCCAGCCGGATTGGTCCGGAGGAAGTTTCGCAGGCGCTCGACCCGCGCCACCGCCTCTTCGAGTTTGACTTCACCAAAGGCCAGGGCTGCCGGTAGTGGCCGGAGATCAGGTACGAGACGACCGCCTCGGCGCCGTAGACATCGAGCGCCTCGGAGAGCTGGAAGATGTTGCCGTCCGACTTCGACATCTTGGCCGCGTCGGTTTCGATCATGCCGTTGTGCATCCAGACCTTGGCCAACGGCTTCCCGCGTGCGGCTTCGGACTGCGCGATCTCGTTCTCATGGTGCGGGAAAACGAGGTCGGAACCGCCGCCGTGGATCTCGAAAGGCAGCTCGCCGAGCTCGGCTTCGGCCATCGCCGAGCACTCGATGTGCCAGCCGGGACGCCCCGGCCCCCACGGAGAATCCCAGGAGGTGTCCTCGCCCTCCTTGTGGGTCTTCCAGAGGGCAAAGTCGAGCCGGTCGCGCTTCAACGTGCCGGCGTCGTCACCCTCCCCCTGCTCCATGTCGTCCGGCGTCCGGTGCGAGAGCTTTCCGTAACCCTCGAATTCCCGAACCGAGAAGTAGACGTCGCCACCAGACTCATAGGCGTGGCCTTTGTCGACCAGGGTCTGGATCAGATCGATGATGCCGCCGACGGTCGCAGTGGCGAGCGGCTCGGCGTCGGGGCGTCCGATCCCGAGGCGGCCGGTGTCTTCGAAGTAGGCAGAGGTCATTTCGGCTGCCAGCTCAGACGAAGGAACCCCGCGATCGGCGGCCGCCGTGTAGATCTTGTCGTTGATGTCGGTGACATTGATCGCCAGCCGGGTCTCGTAACCCTCGCTCTTCAGGAACTTCGCGAGCAGGGAGAAGACGACAAAAGGACGGGCGTTGCCGATGTGGATCCGGCTGTAGACGGTGGGTCCGCAGGCGTAGATGCCGACTTCACCCTCAGGATCGATGACACGACGCTCGCCGGTCATCGTGTCTTTGATGCTCACCTCACGCATGCCAGGCATCCTGGTCTGGCGGGGTCAGAAAGTTCGGTATCCGCCGGCGCCGGGTCCACCACGGCGGCGGGTCGGCGCCGATCCGGAATCTTCTCCGTCGCGGGCTGACCCGGAACGTTCCCAGTCGGGCGCGGTACTGGACGCGGCCTAGCGTGCTTCCTGACGGGCCCGGTCGGCGGCCGCCCGGACTTCGTCGTCGGCCGACTGCTGGGCCAGCTCCGCGCGGCGATCGGCTTCCCTCCGGATGCGCTCGTCTTCGTCACGCAGACGCTGCTCGGCCAGCTCACGGGCCTCTGCCTCACGTTCCCTGCCGAACTTCTCGACCAGGGCTTCGACGCGCTCGGCGGCTTCACGACGAACCTGCTCGGTGCCTTCCATGACCTGGCGTTCGACGTCAGCTTCGATCTCGGCGATCCGCTGGCGGGCGAGCTGCTCGAACTCGTTGGCGTGAGACTCAGCGAGGGCGGCACGTTCCTTGGCCTTTTCCGCCCTGGCATCGGCAGAGTCGATCCGGTTGACCGCTTCGCGTTCCGCCGCCTGCCTGGCTTCCTTCGCCAGCCGCTCGGCGGTCTCTTCAAGATTTCTGGTGCGGGTGGCAAGGCGCTCTTCACCCTCGGCGGCAACCTTGGACAGGGCCTCCTCACGGGTGGCCCGCTCTTCCTTCAGGGTGCCTTCAACCCTTTTCAGCTCGGCTTCGAGCTTGGCTTGGGCGTCGCGCTGCTCGGCTTCGCGGCTGGTGAATCCTTCAAGTGCTTCTTCCGCCTCCCTGGCGGGCCTTCTGCGACGCCTCGATCTTCTCGCGTGCTTCGGTGCTCAGCTTGCGCAGGGTCTCGCGGGCCTTGGCCTTGATCTCTTCGCGGGCCTCCGCAGTCTCTCGGGCAGCTGCAGTCTTCGCCGCTTCGACACGCTCGTCGGCCGTGGCCGCTTCGGCCCTGGCCTTCTCGGCTTCGGTTTCGTAGTTCCGGGCCTGGCTGACTGCATCACGCGCAATCGCCAGAGCCTTGAGCTCCGATTCGCGGGCGGCCAATTCGGCCTCCCGGGCCTTTGCTTCGCTGGCGTTTAGCTCTTTCGCAAAGGACTCGATCCGGGCGTTCATCTTCGACGCCGCCTCGCCGACCTCGCGAAGCTCGGTCGGCAGACCGTTCGCCGGACTCGCCTCTTCCTTCGACGGAGCTGGAGTTGGATCACTCATCGTCAGCCCAAACTTACTACTAGATCGCGTTTCAGGATCTTTCCGGTCGCATTTCTTGGCAACTCGTCCATGAAAACGACCTCCTTCGGAGCTTTGAACGAAGCGAGGTTCGCCTTGACGTAAGTCTTGAGATCCTTCTCGCTCAGCTCACCGGAATCACGAACGACCACGAATGCCTTCAGGCACTGCCCGAACTTCTTGTCCGGCACGCCGACCACGGCGACCTCGACGATGTGCTCGTGCCCAGCCAGAAGTTCCTCGACCTCGCCCGGGAAGATGTTCTCCCCACCGGAGACGATCATCTCGTCGTCACGCCCGTCGATGAAGAGCAGTCCGCGGTCGTCGAAGTGGCCGACGTCGCCGCTCGAGATGAAGTCGCCGAGGTTCTCCTTGCCGCCGCCACCGGTGTATCCCTCGAAGGTCATTCCGTTGTTGACGAAGATCCGGCCGACTTCGCCCGCGGGCACATCGACGCCGTTTTCGTCGACCAGGCGAATCTCCGTGCCGCGCGGCGGCCGGCCTGCGGTAGCCGGATCCATCCGCATGTCAACCGGCGTGGCGATCGACGCGAAAGCGACTTCGGTCGACCCGTAAAGGTTGTAGATGTTCTCGCCAAAGCGGTCCATCCACTCGGTCGCGAGTCCACCGGGCAAGGCCGAGCCGGAAAGCGTGACGATTCGTAAGTGCTCCGCCTTGAAGCAGTCGAGGGTCGCCTTCGGCAACTCGAGGATCATCTGGAGCATCACCGGCACCACCACCAGTACGTCAGCGTCGTATTCGTCAACCCGCTTCATCGACGTTTCGGGATCGAATCGGCGGTCGAGGATCACGGTCGCGCCGAGAGTCAGCGCGAAGATCGCGTTGATGAAGCCCCAGGAGTGAAAGAGAGGAGCCGCGATGACCATCTTCTCGCCGCTGCGGTGCGGAATCTTGCCGAGCAGACCGGCGATGCCGGCGAGACCTTTCGGGGAACTGCGCTGGGCGCCCTTCGGGGTTCCGGTGGTGCCTGAAGTGAGGACGATGAACTTCGACTCCGTATCCGGGTTCGGCAGGTCCGAGCTGTCGGCCGAGTTGATCAGTCCTTCGAGGCTGTCGTCGCCGGTGTCGCCGCCGCCCCAGGCGAGGACCCGGGTCACGTCGTCGGGCACGTCGGTCAGGAGATCTTCGAACTCCTCGTCATAAACCACGATCTTCGGACCTTCACGGACGACAACTTCGGCCAGCTGCGGACCGGAGAACATCGTGTTGAGGAAAAGTGCGGTCGAGCCGAGCTTGCCGGCAGCGAGCATGGTCTCGATGAAACCGCGGTGGTTGCGGCACATGATCCCGATGCCTTCGCCTTCTCCTAACCCGAGCCGCGCGAGGGCACGGGCCAGCTGGGTGGAGCGGTCATGCACTTCACTGAAGGTGAGTGAACCCGCTTCGTCGACCAGAAAAGCCTCGTCGGCATGCTTGATCGCCGCGACCTTGATCGCCGTCGCCGGTGTCGTGCCACCGCGGACCAGGGTCGAGACCACCCGGGCGGTTCGATCGGGGCGCATCGGTCCGAGGATGCCGGTCTCGACCAGCACCTTCATCTGGTAACCCAGATCGGTGAATTTCGTTGCAACCTCGCCCACACCCATGAAGGCCTAAGCCTATCCGCGGGAGATTTCTGCCGTTCAGCCGACTTTGACGCTCGCGACGGCCATGCAGGCGATTCCTTCGCCGCGCCCGATCCACCCCATGCCTTCGTTGGTGGTCGCCTTGACGCTGACCCTCGCCGATGTCACCTCTTCGAGCACGCGGATTATCCGGGCACGGTATGGCCCGAGTTTCGGCTCCTCGCAGATCACGGTCGCATCAATGTTCTCGATCCGCCCGTGCAGCATGCCGACGACCGTTCGCAGAAGCCCAATCGAATCGGCCCCTTCCCAGGTCGGATCGTCGTCCGGAAAGATCGCACCGATGTCACCGAGCCCGGAAGCACCGAGTACGGCATCGATCATCGCGTGGGTCAACACGTCCAGCGTCGGAGTGGCCGATCAGCCCGCGGTCGAACTCGATCTCGACCCCGCCGATGATCAGGGGGCGGTCTTCGCCGAAACGATGACTGTCATAGCCGATTCCGACGCTTGTGCCCACCGGACTAGGATAGCGATGATGAGCCGGTCAACGAAGGAGCGAATGAGCCGTTACGACGAAGTGCGTGCCGCGCACGAATGGCGGGTTCCGGAGAGGTACAACATCGCCGCCGACGTCTGCGACAGTCAGCCGCCGGAGAAACTGGCGATGATCTTCGAAGACTTTCGCGGGACCCACCGCGAGGTCACCTGGGGCGAGCAGCAGGAGCTCTCCAACCGCGCCGCCAACATGCTCACCGCCCACGGCATCGTCAGAGGTGACCGGGTCGCCGTCTGCGCCCCCGCTTCGCCGGAGACTGCGGCCGTCTTTTTCGCCACCTGGAAGACCGGGGCGATCCTGATCTCGCTCTCCGTTCTCTACGGCGACGACGGGATCGAACACCGCATCAAGGACTCAGGGGCAAAGGTGATCGTGACCGACGCCGGTAACGTCGGCCGGATACCGGCCGATTTGGTCGAAGAAGTGATCACGCTCGATCCGGAACTGCTGGCCGGATACGACCCCTCCTTCGAAACTCTCGACACCTCGTCCGACGATCCGGCCCAGATTTATTACACCTCGGGAACGACCGGACTGGCCAAGGGCATCCTCCACGCCCACCGTTACATCCTCGGCCACGAGGAGTTCATCTACTGCCACGAGGTCGAAGACGGCGAGATCTTCCACGGCATGGGCGAATGGGCCTGGGCCGCCGGCATCTGCCCGCTGATCGGCCCCTGGCGCGAGGGCGCGGTCCAGTACGTCTACGCCCGGGAAGGCGGCTTTGACCCGGCGGTGCAGCTAGAAGTGCTTTCCAGGAACAAAGTCACCAACGTCTTCACCACCCCGACCGCGATGCGGGCGATGATGGCGGTCGAAGGCGCCGGTGAGAAGTTTCCCCAGGCTTTCCGGCGGGTCTGCTCGGCCGGAGAGGCACTGAACCCGGAAGCGATTCGCTGGTTTCGCGAGCAATACGGTGTGACCGTGCTCGATTACTACGGACTGAGCGAGTCATACCCCCTCTGCGGCAACTTCCCCTGGATGGACATCCGCGAAGGTTCGATGGGCAAGCCGATGCCGGGCTGGGAAGTTGAAATCCTCGATCCGGACGAGAACCCCGTGTCCGATGGCGAGCGCGGTGAGATCTGCCTGCGGGCCCGCTCGAACCCGCACTATCCGCTCCGCTACTGGGAGAACCCCGAAGACACGGTCCGTGATTTCGACGGCGAATGGTTCCACTCCCAAGACGCCGCCCACCGCGACGAAGACGGCTACTTCGGGTCCGCCGGACGGGCCGACGACGTGATCATGTCGGCCGGCTACCGGATCGGACCTTTCGAAGTCGAATCCGCCTGCATCGAACACCCCGCCGTCCACGAAGCGGCAGCAGTCGCTGCCCCCGACGAGATCAAGGGCAGTGTGGTCAAGGCATTCGTCGTGCTTAACGAAGGCTTCGAGCCCTCGGACGAACTGGCGAAGGAAATCAGGGATTCGGTGCGCGGCTCGCTCAGCGCCTACGCCTACCCGCGTCAGATCGAGTTCATCGACGATCTGCCAAAGACCCTGACCGGCAAGATCCGCCGGATCGAGCTTCGGGAACGCCAGGGCTAGCTTCCAGGCAGGTTGTCCCCCATGCGCTCCAGAATCCCTCGCAGAAAGAAACCATGTCCCCGGAGTTGAGTGATTCGTCTGCGGCGGTCAACCTCTACTGGCTTCCGCTGGGCGCGGGCGGGCACTCGGTCAAGTACAACGGCCGCGCCTATGAGGCACTGGTCGCCCTGAAAGAACGGCGTGATCGATGCGACCTCTACCACTCTGCTCTTCAGATCGAGATCGACCGGCAGACCTACGTCATCGAGCAGACCCCGGTCCCTGATCTCGACGGGGGCGGGGAGCGGGGAGTCGTGGCCAGTGGTGCCGTGGGCAGCAGATGGGCAGGCCGCCTGCGGATTTTCCGATACGAGATTCGTGTCTGGCACGGTGGTCAGATCCCGGATATCTCAGAGGCGGTGGACAGTCCGTTACGACTGACCGGGGACGAGGGTCTTGCTCGCCGAGTGCTGGCCACCGTCCCGCAGGTTCCGACCCCGGTCTGGGGACGCGACGAACTTGCGACCGGAGAGATGTGGAATTCGAACGCCGTGGTCGCCTGGGTGATCGCGAGTAGCGGGCTGGATGTCGAATCGATCCGGCCTCCGGTCGGCGGACGTGCTCCCGGCTGGAACGCAGGTGTGGTGGTTGCCCGCCGGGAGAACGAACGAAGCGGGCGATAATCGATGCCTGGCCGCGACTAAAGGGTGTGATCGGAGGCAAGCCGTTCGGCTCGCTCCTTGATCCCATGAAGCATCTTTCGCTCCATGACCAGCGATGCTGGTTCCATCGGCAGCATGCTGATCCGACCGGCAAGGGTCGGAAGGTGAAAGCGGTTCCGGCTGATCAGTCTCGTTTTGTCGCCGAGCTCCTGAATCACGAAGCTCCACACCCAGTTGCCGTCGCCCGAGCGCCAGACAAGCTCCCGCGGCGCTTCAACCCGTTCCAGGGTCATCTGATTCTTGCCGAGGCTGAACGAGTCGCCAACCTGGGGATCCTGAAACTCCGGTAGAACGCGATCGACGCTGTGCATGTCGAGACGGAGCAGATTCTCGATCCAGTCGTAGGTGTAGGCACCGCCGCGAGGTGCGGGACCCATCTGCGCCAGCCACGGCCAGACGTGGACGGCGGATGCGTCAATGGTGATGGCCCGCGTCGTCACACCGTCAGCTGCCTCGAGCAACTCGTCCCCGGGCAGGCGGGCACCGCATTCCGCTCGCGTTGCTCCCCACGAGAGGACCGGCTTGCGAAGCAGCGTGAAATATAGTCCCGCGAAGGCGCCGGCTAAAAGCAGGAGGGTAAGAAGCGGCCCCATTTCTCAGGTCCGGGTGTGACCGGCCGGCAGCGGCGTGACCGGGGTGCTGCGCGCTGGCGCCCCTCGAAGACCGAGATTTCCTCGACTCCGTAGCTGTCCAGGAACTGGAGTGCCTGGTCGTACTCGAATCCGATCTGCCCCGGTTCGTGGGCATCTGAGGAAAGGGCGAATGAGGCACCGGCTTCGACACACATCTCCATGAAGCCAGGGGCCGGGTAGATCTCGCCGACCGACTTACGCAAGCCCGCAGTCGAGACCTCGACGGCCACTCCCGATTCACTGATCGCCTCGATCGCCGGTTCGTAGTAGAAGCGGGGATCGCGCGAGGGCTGTGCCTGGGCCCGTCCCCACACCTTGACGAGGTCGGGGTGGGCGAGGATGTCGTAGAGGCCCGAGCGGGCGGCCTCGGCCACCGTCTCGAAGTAACGGCGCCAGATTTCGTCGGCGTCGCCCTGGTCGTCCCACACCGTGTACATCTCGGTGTCAATCGACTTCTCGCCGATGAAATGGACCGAGCCGACCACGAAGTCGAAGGGCCGTTTCGAGAGCATCGCCTCGAGTTCGGCCTCGGAGCCCGGGATGTAATCAGCTTCAATGCCCATCTTGATCGGACTCGCGGCGACCACTTCGCAGTATTGATCGAGGTCGTCGAGCGCCCATTCTTTCCAGAAGGGATGGCTCCAGACGGTCAATGCCTCGGTGAAGCGGTACATGTGCTCGGCGACTCCGAGTTCGGATACACCTGCCCGGCCGGCCGCCTCTACGTACCGGTCGATGTTGGCCGCGGTGTAGTGGTCGCTCGCGGCGGCACTGAGTTCGTCGGGTCTCAGGTGGACGTGGTAGTCGGTAAGCAAGGTTCGTTCCTGTCAGAGGGGATTTGAGGGGTTGGTGGCAGCTCCGAGGAGCAGCGTCGCCAATTCGATGTCAGAGGGGACGGTGACTTTGATGTTGGTGGCCGGAGCGTCCAGCACGGTCACCCTGCCACCCGCGGATTCGATCAGAAATGCGTCGTCGGTTGCGTTCTCGACGTCACCCGCCGCGACCGCCCGACGGAGGGCTTCGGTGCGAAACACCTGGGGTGTCTGGACGGAACGGAGTTCCGGAACGGTCGAGCGTCTCCGTGACAGCCCCGTCCGTACCGACCTGCTTGATCGTGTCGGTCACCGGTGCCGCGGCAATCACCGCATCGCTCGCCGGGTCCTGCTCGAGCGCCTCGACAGCGGCATCGATCAGTTCCGGGGTGACCAGTGGTCGGGCGGCATCGTGGACGAGCACGAGGTCGGTGGTGACCTTTTCGAGCCCGGCCGCGACCGACTCCGAGCGCGAAGCGCCGCCGTCGACCAGTTCGGCGTCAACGTCACCGAATTCGGCGGCACCACCGGGCGGGACGGCGATCACGACCCGGTCGATCCGCTGCGCGGCAAGGCAGGCCGCGAGCGACCACTCATACATCGGGCGGCCGCCGACCGGCACCAGCGCTTTCGGGACGGCGGCTCCGAGCCTTTGCCCGGAGCCGGCCGCCACGATCAGCGCTGTTACCGGAGATGCATCGTCAGTCCCCTGCCCGGGACCGGTGGTCATGCTGGATCAGGCGGCAGCTGCTGCTGCTACCGATGCTTCGAAGCGCTCTTCGAGCAGGCCGTCGAGGTACTCCTCGGCGCCTTCTTCGTCCTTGTCCAGGGCGTACATGAACTCAGAAGCGAGAATCTTCTTGGCGCGGGTGTACATCTGCTTCTCGCCGGTGGAGAGGCCCTTCTCCATCTCGCGCAGGGCGAGGTTGCGAACGACCTCGGCCAGCTCGAAGACGTTGCCCGTCTTGATCTTTTCCTTGTTGTACTTGAAGCGGCGGTTCCAGTTCTTCGGCATGTCGGAGACTTCGTCCGAGAGCACCGAAATGACCTTCTTGATCTCGTCTTCGTCGATCACCGGGCGGAGTCCAGCGATGCCGGCGTTCTCCGTCGGGACCTTGACGGTGAGGTCGTTGTGGAGGATCTTGATCGTCAGGTACTCGCGGGTCTCGCCGAGCAGGTCGGTGCTCTCCTTCTTGAGCACGACTCCGGCACCGTGGTGCGGGTAGACGACTTTGTCGCCTTCGTCGAACGAGTACAGAATCGGCTCGACTGCGACGTCTTCGAGGTCTCGTCTTTCACTGCTTCTGAATCAGAAATCAGATGCTCCTTTGCTTCGTAGCGACGGCAAGAGCCGTCATGTATTCAAAAACCGGTCTGCGAGGACGGACTCCTGGAGCCGCCTCACGCCTTCACGGATGTCCTGCGCCCGGGAGGGGCCGACACCGTCCACCGAAGCCAGTTCCTCGTCGGGGGCCCGCAGGGCCTCCTCGAGACTGCCGAACTGCTGGACGATCTTCTGGACCACAAGCCTTGGCAGGCGCGGCACCCGGCCCAGAAGGCGGTATCCACGTGGTTCGATGGGAAAGTCGAGGGTGTTGACCTTGCGGTCGTAACCAAGGATCTCGGCGAGGCGGCCAAAATCGAGCACGTCCTGGTGCGAAAGCGAGGCGAGCTGCTCGGTGACGTAATGGAGGCTCTCTTCGGTGTCTTCGATCGAGTAGTCGCGGATCAGGGCGGAACGCTCGGCGTTCACTCCGACCATCGTCTCTTCGAGCTGCATTTCGATCAGGCGGCCTTCGGTGCCGAGCTCGACGATGTAACGCTCGACCTCGATCGCCATGCGCGAAACGAGTTCGGAGCGCTGGAGCACGGCGAGCGCGTCGTAGAGCACGACGTTGCCGTTGAACTCGGAGCGGGTGAGCCGCTGTGAGAGCTCGTCCAGGCGTGACCGGTACTTGTTGAGCGTGGCCAGCGCCTGATTAGACTTGGCGAGGACAGAAGGGATGTCCTGAAGGATGTACTTGGCACCTTCGAGGTAGAGCGAAACGACCTCACGCCGTTCGGAGATCGCGATGACCAGCGCGTCGACCTGCTTCGAGATTCGCTCGGCGGTCCGGTGCCGGGTGCCGGTCTCGGAAGAGTGAATGGTCGGATCGGGCATCATCTGGACGTTGGCCCAACTGATCTTCGTCGCGTCCTGGTTGATCAGGATCGCACCGTCCATTTTGGCCACCTGGTAGAGCATGGCCGGGGTGTAATCGATGTCGAGCCGGATGCCGCCCGAAAGCATGAAAGCGAAGTCCTCGGTCTCCCCCACGACGATCAATCCACCCGTCCGGGCGTGGACGATATTGTCGATGCCTTCGCGGAGATCCGTACCGGGCGCAACCGCGTCTATGGCACGCAAAAGCCGGGGATCCTGGCGTTCTGAGAGGTGTGCGAGTTCGCTATCTACGGCCGGTGACATCCCCTCCATTATGCCAGATTTGGCATTCTAATGCGATCTGCTGCGTTTTCGGGCACACCATTGCGAACGATGGCCGAAAACCGGCCTGGATAGACCTCCGGGGGCATGGTTATTCGTGGGTCTAGGCGGCGATTTGCTGGTTCGACCCACCCAGCGCGCTGCGAACCGCCTCCCGGACCGAGCCGCAACCCGTGAGGCCGCTGAGCAGCTCACCGGAACGCGGTCCGACCACCGGGCCAAGTCCGAATTTGACCGCTTCAGCGATCCTTCTGTCGGCGTGTCCGACAAAGCGCAGATCGCCGGTCAGACCAAGCTCACCGAAGCAGGCCAGCGGACGCCCGCCGTCACCCTGGAGGGGCTCCCCTTTCTGGGCGGAAACGACGGCTAGGGCCACCGCGAGATCGGCCCCGGGCTCATCGACCCGGACGCCGCCGACCACGTTGACGAAGACGTCGGCGGTGCCGAGGCCGATGCCTGCATGACGCGCCAGGACGGCCAGGATCATGCTCAGGCGGTTGCGGTCAATCCCGTTGACCACACGACGAGGGATCTCGAGTTCGGAAGGCGAAACCAGGGCCTGGACCTCGACCAGCACCGGCCTGGTCCCTTCCATCGAGGTGAGGATGACGGAGCCGAGGGCGCCGGTGGCCTCTTCGACAAAGCGGGCCGAAGGATCTGAGACCTCGGTCAGGCCGCCGGAACGCATTTCGAAGACACCGACCTCGGAAGTGGCACCAAAACGATTTTTGATCGCTCGCAGCGTGCGGTAGGTGCGTTCCCGTTCGCCTTCGAACTGGAGGACGCAATCGACCAGGTGCTCGAGCACCCGCGGACCGGCAAGGCTGCCTTCCTTGGTCACGTGTCCGACCAGGATCACCGCGATCTCGAGCCGCTTGGCGACTTCGGCCAGTGCGGAGGCCGCCTCGCGGACCTGGCCGACCGATCCCGGGGCGCCGTTCAGGTCCGAGCGGTGCATCGTCTGGATCGAATCGATCACCACGACCTTCGGCTTCTCGGCCTCGATCGTGGCGAGAATCGTTTCGAGGGAGTTTTCGGCGAGGGCCCTGACTTCGAGCGCGGCCGGACCGAGCCTTTCGGCTCGCAGACGCACCTGCGCAGTGGATTCTTCGCCGGAGACGTAGAGGGTGTCGATCCCGTTCGCCTGGAGGTTGGCGGTCGCCATGCCGGTCAGGGTGCTCTTGCCGATTCCAGGCGAACCGCCGAGAAGGACCAGCGAACCCGGGACGATCCCGCCGCCGAGGACCCGGTCGAGTTCACCGATCCCGGTCGGGAACCGAGCCGTCTCGATCGCCCGCACGTCGGCCAGCCGGACCGGCTTGCCGGCGGGTCCTGCCGCCGCCGGGGCCTTGCCGCCAGTGGTGACCTTGGGCGGCTTGGCGGTCTCGACCAGAGAGTTCCATTCACCGCAGTCGGGGCAGCGGCCGGTCCAGGCCATCGCGACGTGGCCACAGCTCTGGCAAACGTGTTGGGATCGAATCTTCGCCACCTTGTGAGGGTAAGGATTCGGTAGGACGTTCACTCCCCCTAAGATCTGCGCCATGCAGGTGATGCTCTTTTTCCACGTTGTTGCGATGGCTTTCTTTCTCGGTGGACAGCTGATGCTTGCGGCCACCGTGGTTCCGGTCGAGCGCTCGAATCCCGATCCGGAACGGATGCGCGCGATCGCTCGCCGCTTCGGGCCGGCTCCCTGATCGCCCTGGCCGTCCTGCTGTTCACCGGGATGTCGATGGCGAGCCACTACGACCTGTGGGACAACAGCGAGTTCCAGCTCAAGATGGGTCTGGTGGTCGCCCTGATCTTTTCGGTGCTTGCCCACATGAAGCTCCCGAAAGCACACTGGTTGATGGGCCTGACTTTCCTGCTCACCCTGGGAATCGTCTGGATCGGCTTGGACCTGCCCGTTTAAAGGCGCGCCGGGTGGTTCTTCGGCGAAAGGCTGCGGCGTAAGCGCGGCACGAACGGTGAGATGGTTTCGCGAATAGGTGTGGGGTGGGGCGCGAGGGCCGGTGACCGAGGCGGTTCGCCCCCCCGAGCAGGGAGCGTTGTCCCAGGACGTGCCCCCGCACCCCGTCTAGGCCTTCACGAGGTCCCTGTCGGGGTCGATGCCCCAGCGCTCCGCCATCGCTTCGAGTTCCGGGGTTCATCGCCCACCCGTCCGGCTTCTCTTCCCTTCGAAGACCGGTGAGCCGCCCTTCAGCTTCATTGAGCCGTGGTTGTCGCCGATCTCGGCGATCTCCTTGATCTCTTCCGGGGTCAGCCTGATTTCGGCTGGCAGTTCGACCAGTTCCTTCCGCATCACTTCGATCGGCCTGGCTGCCGGTCCGACCTCCTGGATCAGGGTCGGGGCGACACACTCCACCGCCGGGTGGGCCAGATTCCACTGGCAGGCGAGCTGCATCAGCGTCAGATCGTGCCGCTCGGCGATTGGCCGGATCTTCTCGATCCTCTCCACCCCTGCCTCGATCCAGCCATCCGGCCGGTAACCGCGGTGGTCGGTCTTTCCAAGCTCGGATCCGGGACGCAGGATGTCCCAGAAGAGGCCGCCGTAGTCGACCACCCGGGTCAGCACCTTCACGTTCTTCTCGGCCGCCGCATCAAGCACGTAGCTGCCGGGCCAGGGCTCCAGCGGGTTGAGGATGATCATCGCCCAGTCGATCCGGTCGCCGAAACGCTCGAACGACTCGAGCAGGTCGAGGGTGAATCCGTTGGCCGGCCCCGGGGCGACGCCGATGCCGTCGGTCAGCCCCTGGTCGCGTAACGCCATCGCCTCCCAGACGACCTCCGAGGAGTAGCCGATGCGGTCGGGATTGTGGAGGAGGAGCAGGTCGAGCCGGTCCTGTCCGAGCCGCTCCAACTGCTTCGTGGTCGCCATCTCGAGGTAGTCCGCGTATTCGCCCGGACCGCGTAAGGCAGGTGAGGTGAAGCGCGGAAAGCCCTTGGGGCCGTCGCGTTCAGCGTTATAGAAATCGTGGCCGATCGCCCCGATCAGCTGGTAGTCATCCCGCGGGACGCCGGTGATCGCCTTGCCGAGGACCTCGTCCGCTTCACCGACTCCGTAGGCGTCAGCGGTCATCACCGTGTTCATGCCGGCGCCGGGGGTCAAGAGGTCGATCAGGCGCTCCTCGGGGATCGCCTCGCCGAAATGGAGGAAGCGTCCCCGCTCCAGGTGCCGATAGCCGCCGGTTCCGAGCTCTGGGAGTTGATCTTTCACGTTCTGGACGGTAGCGCAATGAAGGCATCTTGATAGCTTCCGAAGCCACATGAACCCCTCAGAAGTTTCCCCCTCGCCGGCTCCTGGCGCGCCCGGAAATCAGGTTCCTCAACAGCATCGCGGTCGTCGCCATCCTCGATTTCCTGCTGTTGATCCCCCTCGTCTGGGCGTCGCGCTTCGTCGCCGACGAGCACGGCGTGGTTTCGGTCCTCGGCCCCATCCACGGCTTCTTCTTCCTGATCCTGGTCGGCCTCTGCGCCTACGGTTCGGTGCAAAGTGGTGGGGCTGGTGGTTCCCGGTAATCATCGTCATCACCGGCGGGCCGATCGGATCGCTGATCGGTGACTGGATCGTCCGGCGCAAGCTGAAAGAGACGGCCGCCTGAGCATGAGCGCGCTCGAAGAAGTCACCTGGAACCTCGACGACCTGCTCGAAGGGGTCGATTCGACCGATCCGGAGGCGGCCGTCGCCGAACTGCTCGACCGGGCCGACGCCGACTCGGATGAGTTCGCCGCGGCCTACGAAGGCAAGGTTGCCGCGCTCGACGGTGCCGGGCTGATCGTAGCCATGAACAAGCTGGCCGACATCTCCGACCTGGCCGGCCGGGCCTCAACTATGCCCATCTCCGTTTCGCCGCCGACACCGCCGACCCGGAGAACGGCGCCCTGCTCAGCTGGGCTCCGAACGGGCGACCATGATTCAGACCAAGTTGCTCTTCTTCGACCTCGAGTGGGCTGCCCTCGACGATGACCGGGCCGAGGAGCTCCTCGCGACCCCCGGCCTCGAATTCTGCGAGCACCACCTGCGTAACGAGCGCCGCTACCGTGACCATCTTCTGAGCGCCCCGGAAGAGAAGATAATCACCGAACTTTCGGTGACCGGCGGCGGTGCCTGGAGCCGGCTGTTCGACGAGCAGACTTCGGCGATACGCGTCGATCTCCCCGGCCAGGACGAGCCGGTGTCGCTCGACATCGCCCTCTCCGGCCTGCGTGACCCCGACCGCGAAGCGCGCAAGGCCACGGCCGAGGCTGATCACGGAAGCGCTTCAGCCAGGACTGCGCACGCGCGCCTACATCTTCAACACCCTGCTCCAGGAAAAAGCGACCAAGGACCGGTTGCGCAAATACCCACACTGGCTGGCGACACGGAACCTTTCGAATGAAGCCTCGGACGAGTCGGTCCAGGCCCTGATCGAAGCGGTCAAGGGCCGCTACGAAATGGCCCGTTCCTGGTACCGGACCAAAGCGAAACTGCTCGAGATCGACCGGCTCGCCGACTACGACCGCATGGCCGCGATCGCCACCGATGAGGAGAAGATCGAGTGGGACCAGGGCCGCGAGATCGTCCAGTCTGCTTTCACTCCCTCGCCCCCGAGGCCGGTGACGTCGTCGAGCGTTTCTTCGATGACCGCTGGATCGATGCCCCTCCCGCGCCGAACAAGCGCGGTGGTGCTTTCAGTGCTTCGACCGTGCCGTCAGTCCATCCCTACGTGATGCTGAACTACACCGACAAGCGCCGGGACGTCCTGACTCGCCCATGAACTCGGACACGGCGTCCACCAGACGCTCGCCGGCCGTCAGGGCATCTACCACCAGGACACCCCACTCACCGTCGCTGAAACCGCCTCGGTTTTCGCCGAGGAACTCGTTTTCGGACGCCTGCTCGAAGCCGAGAAGGATCCGGCGTCCCGCCTCGGCCTGCTCTCCGAGTCGGTCGAAGGTCAGATCGCCACGATCCACCGCCAGATCGCGATGAACCAGTTCGAGGACCGGGTCCACAACGCCCGCCGCACTGAAGGCGAGATTTCGGTCGAACGTTTCGCGGAGATCTGGACCGAAACCCAGGTCGAACTTCTGGGCGACGCGGTCGAAGTCACCGAGGATACGGCTCCTGGTGGTCTTACGTGCCGCATTTCATCGGTTCACCCGGTTACGTCTACGCCTACTCCTATGGCCAGCTGCTGGCACTGTCGGTCTATCGCCTCTACGAAGAGCGCGGTGACGAGATCGTGCCCGGATACATGGAGATGCTGTCATCCGGCGGTTCGAAGTCGCCGGAGGAACTGGGCAGGCTGGTCGGGGTCGACCTGGCTGATCCCGCGTTCTGGGACAACGGTCTCGACCTCGTTGCGGGCCAGATCGAGGCCGCTCAGGCTGCTGCTGAAGCGGTTATCGCCACCGGTAGGTTTCGAGCATACATTGCCGCGAACCGTTCGAATGCGGTCGATGGCAGGCCGGAGTACGTTCAACAGGTTCAACGAGCAGGTTGCAGGAGTGGCCCCGGATCCCCCGCAACGAAGAAAAGGCCCAGGTCCCAGGCCGAAGGCGCGTCTGGACGTGATCGATGCCGCACTGATCGAGTTCGGCAAGCGCGGTTTCGACGGTACGACTACCTCGATGATCGCCGATCGGGCGGGGAGCCAGCAGCCCTACATCTACGCCCTCTTCGAAAACAAACGTCACCTCTTTCTCGCCTGTCAGGAGACGCTTTACGCACGAATGCTGGACATCTTCAGGTCTGCGGTCAACGCCGAAGACTGACTCGCTATGAGCGAATGCGCAAGATGGGCATCGCCTATCTGGCGTTGCTCGTGACGAAGCGTGGGTTCGCTGCCACCTTCAGGTTCTGGCCGCCAGTGGGCACCCCGAGCTCCAGCCGCAGATTCGCGAAGGATTCGAGGAGACCTTCGCGCGGATCCGAGGAGAGCGGGCGCCGCGCCCGAGCAGGTGGCCCGTTTCTTTGCCACCGGGCATGCTGAAACGCGATGGGCGGGATGGATGTGCCGTTGGAGATGATCCAGCATCTCCGGATGCCGCGCGAAGTCGATCTCTGAGCCCGCAATCCGGCTTGCCACACTGGCTGGCAGTGCGTAAACCGTCCCGTCTGTCAGTGCTCCTGCTGGCCGCCCTGCTCGTGCCCTTCCCGGCGGCCTCCGCTGACCTCGAGAAGACCAAGACGGTCGGCTGGGGCCCGCGCACCAGCAAAGCCGCCGCAAAGCTGGTCGACCGTTCGCGGTTCGAGCCGCGTCCGGAGAACCCCAGTCAAACCACCGGGTCCCGGCAAGAAGCTGCTGGGCCTGGCGCAAGCGGAGCGAGATGCCCTACAAGAAGTACGTCAATGGTCGCTTCAAGGGCACCACCGACGAAATCATCCAGTGGGCCTCCCACAAATGGGGCATCAACACCGAATTGATGCGGGCCGTCGCCACCGTCGAATCCTGGTGGGAGATGAAAACCCGGGGTGACAACGGCGACTCTTTCGGCCTCTACCAGGTGCGCCGTCCCTACCACTGCTTGAAACGCTGCAAGATCGCGCGCTACTACACGGCTTTCAACGCCGACTACTATGGCGGCATCATCCGCTCCTACTACGACGGCAAGCAGACCTGGCTGAACACGGTCTCGGGCAACGGCAAGCGGTACCGGAAGGGTGACCTCAAAGGAAGCATGGGTGCCTGGTACTCCGGCCGCTGGTGGCCCAAGGATGCAGGAGTCGAAGGTTATCTCGCCGCAATCAAGCAGCGCAAAGCCGAGCGAACCTGGTTCGAGCCGTATTTCGTAGGACGCTGAGCGCCCCGCTTCCGGGGAGCGACCGCTCCCGCAGAACGGAACTACCCGGCTGCTGATTCGGCCGAGTCGCCGCCCGCGGCGGGCTCACTCGGCTTGGTGCTTCCGGTTGATTCAGGCGTGGAGGCAACGCCGACCTTCTCGGGTTCGTCGTCCTTCTTGGCCTTCTTCGCCTTCTTGCGAGGCTTGGTGATCTTCAGTTTGAGCGGAGCGTCGTCTTCGCCGGCAGATTCGTCGAGCTTCACCGTCACCAGCGATCCGGCCACGGAGTCGCCGCCACCGGCCTTCAGAACTTCGTCGGCGAGCGGGTCCTCGATGTAGCGCTGGATCGCGCGGCGCAGGGGCCTGGCACCCATGGACGGATCCCAGCCCTTGTCGACAAGGAAGTCCTTGGCACCGTTGTCGAGTTCGAGCATCAGTTCATGCTCGGCGACCTGGTTGCGGACGCGGCCGATCATCAACTCGATGATCTCGCGCACTTCTTCGCGGGTCAGCTTGTGGAAGACGATGACTTCGTCGATCCGGTTCAGGAACTCCGGGCGGAATACCTTGCGGAGCTCACTCATGATCCGACCCTTCATGTCGTCATAAGTGATGCCGGTGTCGTCGGAGACGGTGAAGCCGATGCCCTGGTTGCGGGCAATCTCGTTCGCCCCGATGTTCGAAGTCATGATGATGATCGCGTTGCGGAAGTCCACGGTGCGGCCCTGCGAGTCGGTCAGGCGACCGTCCTCGAGGATCTGAAGCAGGATGTTGAAGACGTCCGGGTGGGCCTTCTCGATCTCGTCGAGCAGGAGCACCGAGTACGGCTTGCGGCGGACCGCTTCAGTAAGCTGGCCACCCTCGTCGTAACCGACGTAACCGGGAGGCGAACCGACCAGACGGCTGACCGCGTGCTTCTCCATGTACTCGGACATGTCGATGCGGACCATCGAGTCTTCGTCACCGAACAGGAATTCGGCGAGGGTGCGGGCGAGTTCGGTCTTGCCGACGCCCGAAGGACCGAGAAAGACGAATGATCCGGCCGGACGCTTCGGGTCCTTGATTCCGGCACGGGAGCGGCGGATCGCCTTGGAAACGGCTTCGATCGCGGCCTCCTGGCCGATGACCCGCTTGTGCAGTTCGCTTTCCATCTCGATCAGCTTCTTGGTCTCGGCTTCGGTCAGCTTGAAGACGGGGATGCCGGTCCACATCGAAACGATGTCGGCGATCTCTTCTTCGCCGAGGATCGGGCGTTCGGTCTCTTCCCCTTCGGCCCACTCCTCTTCGAGCTGGCGCTTGCGGGTGGTGAGCTGGCGTTCGGTGTCGCGCAGGTTGGCGGCCTTCTCGAACTCCTGGGCCTCGATCGCCGCTTCCTTCTCGCGGCGGGCGGTCTCGATCTCCTCTTCGAGGTCTCGGTAGACCGGCGGTGCCGTCATCGACTTGATGCGCATGCGGGACGCGGCTTCATCGATCAGGTCAATCGCCTTGTCCGGCAGGAATCGATCCGAGATGTAGCGGTCGGCCAGTTCGGCGGCGGCCACGAGTGACTCGTCGGAGATCTGGACCTTGTGGTGCTGCTCGTAACGCTCGCGCAGACCCTCGAGGATCTTCACGGTCTGTTCCGGAGTGGGCGGTTCGACCCTGATCTGCTGGAAGCGCCGCTCGAGGGCCGAGTCACGCTCGAGGTACTTGCGGTACTCGTCGAGAGTCGTCGCACCGATGGTCTGGATCTCGCCTCGGGCCAGGGCAGGTTTCAGGATTGAAGCCGCGTCGATCGCGCCTTCGGCCGCACCGGCACCGACCAGGTTGTGGATCTCGTCGATGAACAGGACGATGTCGCCGCGCTGGGCGATCTCCTTCATGACCTTCTTGAGGCGTTCCTCGAACTCACCGCGGTACTTGGATCCGGCGACGAGGGCCGCCAGGTCAAGGGTGTAGATCTGCTTGTTGCGCAGCATCTCCGGGACTTCGCCCTTGATGATGCGGGACGCGAGTCCTTCGACTACGGCGGTCTTGCCGACGCCGGGTTCGCCGAGCAGCACCGGGTTGTTCTTCTGCCGGCGGGAGAGAATCTGCATGATGCGTTCGATCTCGGTCTCACGACCGACGACCGGATCCAGCTTGCCGTCTTCAGCCAGCTTGGTCAGGTTGCGACCGAACTGGTCGAGCAGCTTCGAAGACTTCTTGCCACCTTCAGCGGCCTGGCCGGAACCTGAACTCTGGCCGCTCTGTCCGGGACGCCGTCCACCTGGACCGGAGAGCATGCGGATGACTTCGTTGCGGATCTTGTCCGAGTCGGCGTCGAAGTCGAGCAGGATGCGGGCGGCGACGCCTTCGTTCTCACGCACCAGTCCGAGCAGGATGTGCTCGGTGCCGATGTAGTTGTGGCCGAGGCTGAGCGCCTCGCGCAGGGCGAGTTCGAGGACCTTCTTGGCGCGCGGCGTAAAGGGGATCTGGCCGGAGGTGACTTCTTCGCCGGAACCGACGATGCGAACGACCTGGGCGCGGACTCGTTCAACGGTGATGTCGAGTGATTCGAGCACCCGGGCCGCGAGGCCCTCTTCTTCGCGCAGCAGGCCGAGCAGGATGTGCTCGGTGCCGATGTAGTTGTGCTTGAGCGTCCGGGCTTCTTCCTGAGCGAGGACGACTACCTGACGTGCGCGTTCTGTGAATCTCTCGAACAAGTTTCTCTTCTACCTCAAACCTCTTGGGTCGGCCAAGGATCGGTGAATCCCGGCGGTTTCGGCTGAATCTCAGTATAACGAGGCCAGTCCCCACCCTTCTGGCCTCGAGCTGCAGCACAGCAGCCACCCAGAAAGGGTCGTGGGTGGCGTGGGAAACCTGACAGCGAAGGGCGGCGAGACGGATAAGGATCGGGCCCTGACGTCTTTCTCCACGCTTCGCGCGGAGGAAAGGCGGCGAGACCCTAGAGCTGGCCCTTGATCGTGTCGATCAGGCTGTTCCAGGACTTGGCAAAAGACTCCTTGCCTTCCGACTGCAGCCGGGCGGCAAGCTCCTTGCCGTTGAAGCCGGCTTCGGTATAGGCATCGAGAACGGACTGGGCGTCACCGCCGTCAATCGGGATCGGCCCCCCGACTTGACCGTGGTCGGCCAGGGCGAGCAGGGTGTTCTCGGGCATCGTGTTGACCGTGTTCGGTGCGGCCAGGCCTTCGATGTAGAGCACGTCGGAGGCCTCGGGATCCTTGGTCCCGGTGCTGGCCATCAGCAGCCGCTGGACCCTTGCGCCTTCGTTAGCCAGGCGCTGGGACCGGTCGCTGGCCATCAGCTCACGGTACGCGGCGTAAGCCTTCTGGCCGACCGCCAGGCCGAGCTTCGCCCGCAACTCGTCGGGGACCTCGTCGATCACAGCGGCATCCCACCGGCTGAGGAAGAGCGAAGCAACCGACTGCACCGCCGGGTCGAGACCGGCCTCGATCCGGCGCTCGATGCCCTTCAGGTAGGCGTCGGCGGCAGCCAGATATTGCGGTGCGGAAAAGAGCAGGGTCACGTTGACCGGAATCCCCTGGAAGATCGCTTCCTCGATCGCCGGCAGGCCGGCCTCGGTCCCCGGAATCTTGATGAAGAGGTTTTTTCTCCCGGCCCGCCCGTGAAGATCCCTGGCCTGGTTGATCGTCGCTTCGGTGTCATCGGCGAGCAGCGGCGAGACCTCGAGCGAAACGAAGCCGTCGACCCCGGCAGTGCGTTCGTGGACCCCGGCGAAGAGATCGGCGGCCCGCTGCAGGTCGGAGATCGCCAGTTCGAAGAAGATCTGCTCGGGATCGGACTCGTTCGCGGCGAGTTCAGCGATCTGCTCGTCGTAGTCGTGGCCGCCGCCGATCGCCTTCTCGAAGATCGTCGGGTTCGAGGTCAGGCCGGTGACCGACAGCTCGGCGATGTACTTCTCGAGCGTGCCGTCGTCGAGCATCGCGCGCGTGATGTTGTCGACCCAGATGCTCTGGCCCAGATCAGCGAAGTCTGCGGTTGTTCTCGTTCATGGTCCGAGTCTAGTTCTTCATCGCCGGGAACAGCACGACTTCGCGGAGGGACGCCGTGTTGGTCAGCATCATCACCAGGCGGTCGATCCCGAGACCGACACCACCGGTCGGCGGCATGCCCTGTTCGAGCGCTTCGATGAAGGTCTCGTCGTAAGGCTGGGCCTCTTCGTCGCCCCGCTCGAGCTCGGCTGCCTGCTGCTCGAAGCGGCGGCGCTGCTCGTCGGGATCGTTCAGCTCGGAGAACGAATTGGCAATCTCGACCCCGCCGATGAAAGCTTCCCAGCGTTCGACCACGCCGGGCTTACTGCGATGCAACTTGGCGAAAGGTGAGAGCTCGACCGGATAATCGAGGATGAAAGTCGGTTCGATCAGCTTGGGCTCGACCTGCTTCGAGAAGAGTGTGTCGACCAGCTTCCCCCAGCCCACGGTTTCGGCCAGTTCGACCTCCATCGCCGCAGCAAGGCCCTCGCGGGTGGTCTCTTTCTCGATGTCGATCCCGTTCGCATCGAGGATTGCATCACGCAGGGTGATGCGGTGCCAGGAGGGTGAGAGGTCGATCGTCCGGCCATCACGCTCGATCTCCGGCTTGCCGAGCACGGTCGTTGCGACTTCGGAGACCAGCTTCTCGAGATCGGACGCGGTCTTTTCGTAGTCGCCGTAAGCCTCGTACCACTCGAGCATCGTGAACTCGGGGCTGTGCTTCATCGAGATGCCTTCGTTGCGGAAGTCCTTGCCGAGCTCGTAGACCTTGTCGATCCCGCCGACGACGCAGCGCTTCAGGTACAGCTCGGTTGCAATCCGCAGGTAGAGCTTGCGGTCGAGCGCGTTGTGGTGGGTGGTGAAGGGCCTGGCCAGCGCCCCGCCATAAAGCGGCTGCAGCACCGGCGTCTCGACTTCGAAGAAGCCCTGCTCGTCCAGCCAGCGCCGGGTCTCGGCAACGGTCCGGGCGCGGATCCGGAAGATCTCCCGGCTGTCTTCGTTGGCGATCAGGTCGAGTTCGCGGCGGCGGTACCTGGTCTCGGTGTCTTCGAGCCCGTGGAACTTGTCCGGCGGCGGGCGCAGCGACTTGGCGAGAATCTGCCAGCCCTGAACTTCAATCGAGAGCTGGCCACGGCGGGTGACGATTACCCGGCCGTCCACCCCGATGATGTCACCGAGGTCGAGGTCTTCGAGCAGGCCGAAGGCATCTCCGAGCACATCAGCCTTGGCGTGGAGCTGGATCTGCCCGGAGGCATCACGCAGGTCGATGAATGCGGCCTGCCCGTGGCCGCGGCGGGCGGCAACCCGGCCGGCCACGCGATGAACCGAGTCGGTCTCGGTGCCGGCTTCGAGTCCTTCGTGCTGGGCGAGCCCGCCCGCGATCTCCGCGCGGCCCTCGAAGCTGTGAGGGAAGGGGTCGACCCCCGCGGCGCGGAGGCGATCCAGTTTCTGCCGCCTTTCGGCGAGCAGGGTGCTGACTTCAGGCTCGGTCATGTTCGAGCCACGTGAATCTACGCGGCTTCGATCTTGGTGATCTTGAACTTCTTCTCGAGGCCCTTGGGCGCCGGGATCTTGACGATCTCGTTGACCTTGCCACCGATCAGCGCGGCACCGATCGGGGATTCGGACGACAACTTGCCGCCGGCCAGATCGGCTTCCGTCGAACCGACGATCTGGAACTTGCGCGAGTCCCCGGACTCCTGATCCTTGATGTGGACGATCGAACCGAAGCCGACCGCGCTCGTGTCCTTGGTGGCCTTCTCGACCGTCGAGCGGCGCAGGCGCTCTTCGAGCTGGCTGATCTGGGCTTCGAGCTGAGCCTGCTCGTTCTTGGCGTCGTCGTACTCGGCGTTTTCGGAGATGTCGCCGAAATCGCGGGCTTCGCGGATCCTCTCGGACACTTCGCGGCGGCGGACGGTCGAGAGATGCTCGATCTCTTCTTCAAGTTTTTTCAGGCCATCAGGCGTGATTTCAGACGTGCGGCTCACAAGTATCAACCTCTCTTGGGTGGTCGGCGCGGGAAGCTGCCAACCCTGCAAATAAAGCCCTGATTCGGCGACCGGATTGGCGTCGGCAGGGCAACGGAGTGCGCGATTATAACGATGCGGACGATTCGGGCATTACCGGGACAGACTCCGGGTCATGGACTCGTTCAGCGCGTCCGCAAAACGATCGGGGTCCTCAATCTGCGGATAGTGGCCGAGATCGGGAAACCGCACGACTGGCAGGTCGGGCCTGAGCTCGAGCAGGCCGTCCAGAACTTCGGTCACCGCGACCGGATCCTCCAGGCCCCACAGGAGCCGCAGATCACCGCCCCAGTTGGTTACGGCCCCGTGCCAGCGGTCGGCGTAGATCACGCGTTCGTCCATGTACGAGACGAGCTTGTGGCCGAGGCGGTTGCCTTCGTTGTAGGTCATCAGCGCCCAGTTGTCGGCGGCATCCTCGTCCGACAGCGGGTGGCCTTTCGAGAAGACAGACGCGAACTGCCGGCGGAAGAAGGCTTCGTTGGCGAAACGTGCCGCGAGCGGGCCGAGTGGTCCGCGCAGCAGTTTCTGGGCGAGCGTAGGGTTGGACCGTTCGATCAGGATCGACCCGTTGAAAAGCAGGACCCCCGCCATCTCGAAGCTGAGTTCATCGGCAAGGTTGCGGGCCAGGAGTTCGGTCGCTACCGAAGTGCCGAGGTCATGCGCACAGATGTAGACGGGCCCGCCCTTGCCGTAACGGCAAGCCAGTTCCTCAGTCAGGTCGGCCTGCCAGGACAGCGTGTACGAGTGGTCGCGCGGCTTGTCGGAGAGTCCGAAGCCGAGAAAGTCGAAAGCCAGTATCGCCCGGCCGGGGGAGCGCTTGATCAATTCCCGCCAGTCGTAGGAACTGGTCGGGAACCCGTGGAGCAGAACCAGCAGCGGCCCTTCGCCGTCCTGGTAGAAGACGTGGATCGAATGGCCGCGGAAGTCCTCCTGCTTGCCTTTCAACCGCCAGTCCTCGACTCTCTCTGTGATCTTCTGGCTCATACGGCTACCGGCTCGCCGTCGCGGATCTCACGGACGATCTCGCGGGAACGATCCAGTCCGGCCGTCTGACAGAGCTCGCTGCGGACCAGCTTCGGCACGTCGACCCGGTCGAGGTACCAGGGGTAGAACTTGCGCAGGTAGCGGCCGGCACGGTCGGTGCCCATGTGGTCCTCGGCACAGTCGATCACCCAGAGCAACTCGTCCATGACTTCGGCCGGATCGGGCGGATCTACCCTCTGACCGGTCAGTTCGGCAAAAACCCAGGGATAACCGAGCGCTCCGCGGGCGATCATGACTGCGTCCGCGCCCGACTCCTCGTAGGCGATGCGTGCGGTCTCGGCCGTGCTCAGACCGCCGGAGATGATCATCGGCACGTCGATCGCTTCAGTGAGCTCACGGGCCATCGCGTAGTCGGGCTGGCCTTTGTGGCCCTGTTTGGCGACCCGCGGGTGGAAGCCGATCGCGGCGACACCTGCCTCCTCGACCAGTCGTACCGAAAGATCGAATCCCGACCGGTCCCCCGGCATCAGGCCCGAGCGGATCTTGACGGTCACCGGCAGGCCGCTGCCGGCGCGGGCCGCGAGGGCCAGGTCGAGTGCCAACTCCGGATCAGCAAGAAGTTCGGCTCCGGCGCCGGTCTTCCTCACCTTGGGAACCGGGCAGCCCATGTTGATGTCGATCAGGTCGGCGCCCGAAGCGGCGGCGATTCGGGCGGCCGATTCCATCGCCTCGGGGTCCTGTCCGAACAGCTGCATCGACACCGGATGCTCGTCCGGATGGATTCGCATCAGCTCGTTCATCGTCTTTTCGTTGCCGTAGTGGAGCCCGAAGCTCGAAACCATCTCCGAGACCGCCAGGCCGGCCCCGTAGCGCCTCGCCTGAAGCCGCACGAACCAGTTGCCGATGCCGGCCAGCGGGGCCAGCAGGACGCGGTTCGAGATCTCCACGCCGCCGATTTCGAAGGGGGCGGTCAGAGCGGGCTGCTTTTGGGTGTCAGGACTGATTGCGCTCATGGATGATGCGAAGGCCCTTCAGGGTGAGTAGGTCGTCGATGCGGTCGAGGATCTCGGTGTGAGGAACGATCATCGACGCGTAACCGCCGGTGGCGATGAAAGTGGCCTTTCCCCCGAGCTCGGAATTTATGCGCCGGGCGACACCATCGACCAGACCGGCGAAGCCGTAGAGAACACCCGACTGGATCGCCGAGCGGGAGTTGGTGCCGATTGCGGCCCTGGGTTCGCCGATATCGATCCGCGATATTCGGGCCGCCCGCTCGGTCAGGGCGGTCAGGGATATCTCCACTCCCGGGGCGATCGCACCCCCGAGATAGGCCCCATCAGCCGACACGGCATCGAAGTTGATTCCGGTGCCGAAGTCGACTCCGACGCAGACGTCGCCGATCTGGTCGTAAGCGGCGATCGCGTTGACCAGGCGGTCGGCACCGACCTCGATCGGATTGTCGATCTCGATCGCCATGCCGGTCTTGATCCCCGGGCCGACGACCAGGCAGTCAACATTGGAGAGGTAGTTGCCGGTCAGCCGCCCGTACTCCTGGCCGAGTGGCGGGACCACGGAAGAGACAACCAGGCCGTCGAGGTCATCGAAACCGAGTCCCTTGAGTTCCATCAGGCCGGACAGGCGCTCGGCCAGCTCGTCGCTGGTCGCACCAGCCCTGGTCTGGAAGCGCCAGTGCTCGCTGAGTTCCTCTCCACGGAACGCGCCCAGGAGTCTGTGTATTTCCTACGTCAATCGCTAAAAGCATCGGGGAGAGTGTGGCAGGAGTGGGCTTTCAGTGGGCCTTCAACCACGCGAGTCGAGACCGGGTTCTACACTGCCTGACCATGGACCAAGCGAAGCTTTACAACATCCCGGCATCACATCCCGGATTCACTGCGGCACTGATGCTCGATGCCAAGTCGATTCCTTTCAAACGGGTCGACCTGCTTCCCGTGGTGCACAAGGTGGTGCTCAAGGGCCTCGGCTTCCCGGCGGCCACGGTTCCGGCGCTCAAGATCGACGGGCGAAAGGTCCAGGGAACCGTGGCAATCGCCCGCGAACTGGACCGGGTCCAGCCTGAGCCCCCGCTGCTGCCGGATGACCCGGCGCTCCGCGAACAGGTCCTGGCGGCCGAGAAATTCGGTGACGAGGACCTCCAGCATCCGGTCCGCCAGATCATCTGGTGGCTGCTCAAGCGCAATGGCCAGCCGATGGCCAGCTACCTCGAGGGCTCGCACACCGGCATTCCGGTTGCGGTAGCCGTCAAGACGGCCTGGCCACTGGTCGAAGGTGCCTCCCGCTACAACAAGGCCACCGACGAGAATGTAAAGGCCGTCCTCGCCGCCCTGCCCGATCAGCTCGACCTGCTCGACGCCTGGATCGCCGAGGGCGTGCTCGACGGAGAGCAGCTGAACGCGGCCGACTACCAGGTGGCAACCTCGATCGCACTCGCAATGACCTTCGGCGACCTCCGGCCGTTCATCGAGGATCGCCCAATCGGCAAGCTCGCCAAACGGGTCATCCCGGACTACCCCGGATCGATGCCACCCGCTTTACCCGCAGCCTGGCTGGAGCCGCTCAAGTCTTAGGGGTTCGGGTCCTCGGTTGCGAGGGTTCCGGCGAGCCGGACCGCATCGTCAGCTTTGGGGAGCGCCGCGAGTTCGTCTTCGAGGCGTTGGCCTGACGGCAGCGTCAGATCAGGATCAAGCTCGAGCAGCGGTACCAGGACGAAACGACGGCTCGTGACCTCGCGGTGAGGCAGAGTCAGCCGCTCCGATTCGAACTCGATGTCTCCCAGCAGAAGCAGGTCGATGTCGATCTCGCGTGGGGAATGCCGCGGCAGGCCGGTCTCTCGGCCCCGCTCGGCTTCGACCTCCTTCAGCAGGTCGAGCAGGGCTTCCGGATCGAGTTCGGTCGTGACCCTGACCGCCGCGTTGAGGAAGTCGGGCTGGTCGAGGATCTCGCCGACCGGCTCGGTCTCGTACGCCGACGAAACGGCGTCGATAGCCAGACTGTGATCTCGCAGCGCACTGATGGCCGCATTCAGGTGCCCGTAGCGGTCACCGATATTCGAGCCGAGCCCGAGGTACGCGGTTCGTTCGGCCACGGAGATGGCCCGGTTACTCGTTGCCCGGTTCGGGCTCGCGGCGGAGGATCAGGTCGACCGCGGCTTCTTCCATGACCGTCGGGACCGGCGGCTCGGGCTTGGCGGCCCGGATTCGCACCAGGCTCACGTTGTACCGCTCCATGAATCGTTCAGCGATCACCGCGGTCAGGCGCTCCAGGGTCAGGTAGCTCTGTTCGGTGGCGATCTCCACCAGGTACTCGGTGACTGCTCCATAGTCAGTCGTGCCGGCGAGTTCATCGGTCCCGGTCGCGTGGCAATCGATCAGGGTCAGGTCGATGTCGAAGACCATCCTCTGCCCCACCTCGCGCTCGGCTTCGGAAACCCCATGGTTGGTGCGAACCGAGACTCCGCGGAGCTCGATCGTGACCAATGGATTGGGATGGCCCGAGAACGGCATTGACGAAACCTACCGTCCGTGCGCGGGCCCGGCCGCATCGCCTGCTATCGCCTCGGCGACCCGGATCGCCTGGACGACCGGAGCCACGTCGTGGACACGGACCATTCCGGCCCCTCCGGCCATCGCCTGAAGACAGGCTGCGATGGTGCCGCCCAGTCGATCTCCTTCGGCCGAGCCGTCGATCTTTCCGATGAAAGCCTTGCGTGAAGGGCCGACCAGAACCGGGAGTCCGGTCCTCGCGAACTCCGCCGTCGCAGCGAGCAGGGAGAGGTTGTGTTCGAGGGTCTTGCCGAAGCCGATTCCCGGATCGATCCAGATCTTCTCCTGCCTGATTCCCGCCGAGGCGGCAAATTCAACCCTTTCGAGGAGGAAGTCCCCGACCTCGGAGACGACATCGACGTAAGTGGGGTCGTTCTGCATGGTCCGCGGGGTGCCAAGCATGTGCATCAGCACCACCTCCACCCCACGTTCGGCGCAAAGTGGAGCCATGCTTTCGTCACTGCGGAGGCCGGTCACGTCATTGACGATGGAAGCCCCGCGGTCGATCGCCGCAGCCGCCACCGAAGCCTTGTTGGTGTCGATCGAGACCGGAACAGTCCCGGCCAGCCCTTCGACCACCGGAGCGATCCGCCGAAGCTCTTCTTCAGCTGAAACCGCCTCGGACCCGGGGCGGGTGGATTCGCCACCGATGTCGAGGACGTCAGCCCCGGCCTCGATCAGCTCCCGGCCATGGGCGATCGCCTTTTTCGCATCAAAGAACTCACCCCCGTCCGAGAACGAATCGGGAGTGACGTTGACGACGCCCATGACTTTCAAACGGGCGCCCCGCCCGGCGCGAGTATCTCCGCGGCCGCACGCCTGCCCGACTGGATGGCACCTTCCATGTATCCGGCCCACTCGCTGGCAGTTTCCGCGCCGGCCCAGTGGATGGGCCCGATTGACTCGCGCAGCGCGCGTCCATGCGACGTCCAGGCCCCGGGGGGAAAGTAACCGCCGTAACAGCCTCGGGCCCACTCGTCGTCGGCCCAGACTTTCTCGAGATAACGGTCCGGGTTGGCCGCTTCTTCGCCGAAGAGTCGGGTAAGGCAATCTGCCACCAGCTGTTGACGGACCGAGCCCGGCAACTCTCCGGCATCGCGGGCGGCTTTGCCTTCGAAAAAAGCCAGGAGGACTCCGGGGCTGCCGTCGGGCGGCGAGTTGTCGAAGGTCACCGAGACGGGGCCGTCAGCACTGGTCGACTGGCCGGAAAATCCCTGCTCACGCCAGAAAGGAGTCGGATATATCGACATCGTCTTGATCACGCTGCCCTGGATCATCCGCTGGGTCAGGCCGTCGCGAATCGCCGGCAACGCGGGTTCGTAGCTGATGCGGCCGGCAAGCACCGGCGGAAGAGTGACTACGACTTCGTCGGCGGCCACCCGGAGGCCGTCGGCGAGCACCATGACCCGGTCACCCGACCAGAGGATCCGCCGGACCGGCGATTCGAGGCAGACCGGGCGCGCGAGACCCTCCGCAAGCCGCTTGGAGATCAGCTGGGTGCCGCCGAGGACTCGCGAGTCCTGGGCGCCGCCCTCGGTGTCGAGCAGCAGGTCGAGTGAGCCGGCCGACCGCACGTAGAAGAGCATGTGAAGCATCGAGATGTCTTCGGGTTCGGCCGCCCAGACCGCCTCGATCGCCAGTCGCAGCAGGTCCCGCGCCACGGCGGTGCGCACGTGGCGGCGCATCCAGGTGTCGAAGGTCATGCGGTCGAAGTGGGCGAGTTCGGACTCCCAGGGGCGCTCCGGGTCCACCTTCGCCGCGAGTCGCTCGATTCGCTTCAGCGCGAGTCCGACTTCAGCCAGTGCGACCGGGTTCACTTTCGGGATCGTGCCGCTGTACTTGCTGACTTTGCCCTTGCGTTCGATCAGGTTGAGTCCCTCACCAAAGGTGGAATAAGTCTCGAGTCCGAGCTCCGGAATCAATTCGAGGATGCGGTCCTGTCCAGGACCAACCCACTGACCACCGAGGTCAAGAACTTTCCCGACACCGATCGGCTCGTTGACGGTCCGCCCACCAACCCGGTCCCGGGCTTCAATGACGCTTACATCAACACCCTCGGCCTCAAGGGCGCGAGCAGCACTGAGACCGGCGAGTCCAGCGCCGATGACGGCTACGTCAGTTTCGATGGTCTCCACGAAGTGAGGATAGATGGAGGGCCCGGTTTCGGTCTGCCGAGGGTGGCGGCAATCGGCTTTTCGTGGTTCTTACGCCTGGGCGCGGCGCGGGCATTCCTGTCCAGGATGCCCGCGCCGCGCCCCACGCTGCCTACTTGGTGTCGCCAGCCTGGATGTCAGTCATGCCACCCGCGTAACCAGGACGCGGAGGTCCGGGTTCGGGTGATGGATCGTTCGAAGGAGTGTTCACCGGCTCGGGCTCGGTCGGGTAGTCCGGCTCCGGCTCCGCCTCAGACTCCGGCGGGAAGACATCGGCCTCGGCAGCACCGTTGATCAGCTTTTCGAACTGGTCGGCATCGATCGTCTCGCGGACCAGCAGGATCTCGGAGATCCGGGTGAGGTCATCGCGGCGTTCGTCGAGGATGTCGCGGGCGGTCTGGTGGGCGCCTTCTACGATCCGGCGGATCTCGTCGTCGATCTCGCGGGCGATTTCGTCGGAGTAGTCCGGCTCGGAACCCATTTCGCGTCCCAGGAAGGGCTGGCCGCGATCGTGACCGAAGACCCTCGGGCCGAGGCGCTCGGACATGCCGAAACGCATGACCATCTGCTTGGCCGTGGCCGTCACCTTTTCAAGGTCATTCGAGGCGCCGGTGGTGATTTCGTCGAAGACGATTTCTTCGGCAGCGCGGCCGCCGAGGGTCATCGCCATCGTCTCGCTGAGTTCTGCGCGAGAGGTCAGGAACTTGTCCTCGGTCGGCAGGGAGATCGTGTAGCCGAGCGCCTGGCCGCGGCTGATGACCGAAACCTTGTGGACCGGGTCACAATTCGGCAGCAGGTGGCCGACGATCGCATGCCCCATTTCGTGGTAGGCCGTGATCTTCCGTTCTTGCTCCGACATGATGCGGGTCTTCTTCTCGGGGCCGGCGATCACTCGCATGATGCCCTCCTCGAGCTCATGCATCGTGATTTCCTTCTTGCTCGAACGCGCCGTCAGCAGCGCCGCTTCATTGATCAGGTTCGAGAGGTCGGCACCGGTGAATCCGGGGGTCTGGCCGGCCAGCGCGTCGAGGTCGATCTCACCGGCGAGCGGCTTGCCACGTGAGTGGACTTCAAGGATCTTCTTGCGGCCGAGGCGATCGGGACGGTCGACGGCGACCTGGCGGTCGAAGCGGCCGGGCCGGAGCAGGGCCGGGTCAAGGATGTCGGGCCGGTTGGTGGCGGCGATCAGGATGATGTTGTCCTTGACTTCGAAGCCGTCCATCTCGACCAGCAGCTGGTTGAGGGTCTGCTCACGTTCGTCGTGACCGCCGCCCATGCCGGCACCGCGATGGCGTCCGACTGCGTCGATCTCGTCCATGAAGATGATGCAGGGGGCACTCTGCTTGGCCTGTTCGAAGAGGTCGCGGACCCGGCTGGCGCCGACGCCGACGAACATCTCGACGAAGTCCGAACCGGAGATCGAGAAGAACGGAACTCCGGCTTCACCGGCGACAGCCCTGGCGAGCAGGGTCTTGCCGGTTCCGGGAGGACCGTAGAGCAGCACACCCTTGGGTATACGGGCACCGAGGGCCTGGAACTTCTTCGGGGTCTGGAGGAACTCCTTGATCTCGTAGAGTTCCTGGACGGCCTCGTCGGCTCCGGCCACGTCCTTGAAACTGATCTTGGGCGCGTCGACGGCCATCTTCTTGGCCTTCGACTTGCCGAAACTCATGACCCTGGACCCGCCGCCCTGCATCTGGTTCATCAGGAAGATCCAGAAACCGAAGAAGAGCAGGAAAGGCAGGATGTAAGTGAGCATCGAGAGCAGGGAACTGCCTCCGGTGCCCTTGACCGTGGTCTCGACATTGTTCGTCAGCAGCTGGTTCTGCAGACTCTGCTCGGTGTTGTCCGGGTAGCCCGTTTCGAACTTCGTGCCATTTTCGTCACCGCTGCCGGCCGCGGGATTCTCCGTTACATCAAGGGAGTTGTCCTTGGTGTTGATCGTGACCGACTTGATGTCGCCCTTGTCCACCTTGGAGAGGAACTCGTTGTAAGTCGGCGGCTCCGGCCCGTCGTCAGGGCTGATCACGCGCTGGGCGACGAACGCCAGGATGACGACCAGCAGGATCGGGAACGCTGCGCTCTTGAAAAACCGTTTCAAAGTAACTGTGTGTTCTCTTTCTTTTTCGGCCTCGCCGGAGGGTCCGGAGCGAGAGGCCGAATGGTCAGACTAGCAGGGAGATACCGCGGTCCGGTGCCAGTTACAGAGTCGGAACCGAGTCTTCGGGGAGCGAAGCAACGTAGTCGAGGTTGCGGTACCTCTGGGCGTGATCGAGGCCGTAGCCGACGACGAAGGTATTCGGGATCTCGAAACCGGTGTATCTGATCGGCACTTCGACCCTGCGCCTTTCCGGTTTCGTCAGCAGGGAACAGACCTCGAGACTGGCCGGGTCCCGCGCCCGAAGGTTGCGCATCAGGTAGTTCAGAGTGAGTCCGGAGTCGACGATGTCCTCGACGATCAGCACGTCGCGCCCGGTGATCGAGTCATCGAGATCCTTGAGGATCCGGACCACGCCGGAGGAATCTCGTGACGAGCCGTAGCTCGACACCGCCATGAAGTCGATCTCGCAGGGCACCTCGAGCTGCCGGAGCAGGTCAGCGATGAAGACCACGGCGCCGCGCAGGACCCCGACCATCACCAAGTCCTTGCCCGCGTAATCGCGGCTGATCTGCGACCCGAGCTCCTGGATCCTCAGTTCCAATTGTTCCGAGGAGATCAGGACCTCCCCGACGCTGGCTGCCATATGGGGCCAGTCTATGTCCGGGCGGCTCTCAGACGAATTGCCGCGGTCGTTTCCGGGCGGAGGCGATGCCGGTTTGCGATCGCCAGGCCGGCAACCCAGACGACTTCCTCACCGGAAACGACCACCGGAACCCGGCCGCGATCCGATCTTGGGACACCGGCATCGGTGAAGAGGTCCTGGAGGGTCTTGCTGCCGTCCATGCCGAGCGGCTGGATCCGGTCACCCGGTTGCCAGCCCCTCACGGTGAGCACCGGCGCCAGACCGGCGCTGTCCAGCGTGGCCACGTCCGGTCCGGCCGGTTCGAAAGGAGGATCCAGCGTCGCTGAATTGACCTCCCAACCGGCCCAGATCGCACTGCCTCCGGGGCTGACCTCCACCCCGGGCTCATCGTCATGTCCTTCGGCAGAATCGGTTTCAACCGCGATCGTGCCTGCTTCCAACAGCAACCGGTGGCCCCGGCCGAGATCGAGCGATCCGCCCTCGGGTTTATTTGCCAGTCGCCATGCGTCAGCTGCCTGCTCGATCGAGAACGAAACCGCTTCACCAGTCGTCCGCTCCGCGAGGGCCCGGATCGCCAGCCGGCGAAGCGCCGGGTGCGCGTCTCGAAGAGCCGCGGCCGGCAACCGCCCACCCTCCACCTCCCGGTCGAGCAAGGCTTCGCCAAGTGCCTCGAGGAAGTCGCCCTCTTCAATCAGTTCGGCCCGGGTCAGGACGAGGTTGGCCGTGGCCCCCGGATTGATCTCTTCGAGCACCGGCAGTACTTCCTTCCGGATCCGGACACGACTGAACGAAGGGTCAACGTTTGAGGCGTCATCGGCAAAACCCAGCCCGGATTCCGCAGCCAGGGCGCGGGTCTCGCTCCTGGTCAGACCGAGCAGGGGCCGGACGATCCTGCCGCTGGCCGGCTTCATCGCGGCCGCGGCCCGGCGCCCGGGTGATGTGGCAAGCCGGTAGATCACGGTTTCGGCGACGTCATCCCGGGTGTGCCCGGCCGCGATCCAATCCGCTCCGTGCTCGTTTCGCAGTTCTTCGGCCGCGACGTATCTCAGATCGCGGGCCCAGTTCTGGATGTTGCCTTCGGGAGTCCCTGCCCTCCTGCATACGAGTTCCACTCCAAGCTGTGCGCAGGCGGCTTCGCAGAGGGCCTGTTCGGCGTCCGACGCGTCGCGGAGTCCGTAGTTGAGATGCAGCGCCACCAGACCCTTCAGGTCGCAGCCGGCCAGGCCGGCCAGCAGGCTGATCGAATCCGGTCCCCCCGAAAGCATCACAACCCCGCTCGAGCGGGGTTCAATCAATCCCGACCCCTGGATCGCCGCGGTCAGAAGGGACGGTGCAGAGCCGTCCCCGTCACTTCTTGACACGGAGCAGGAACAGCGGAGTTGGCTCCGGGAAGCCCTTCAGGTCGACCTCACCGAGGTTGTCGATTTCGAGGTCCTGATGCTCCCCGATTGCGTCGGCAACCGCGTCAGTCACCAGCACTTCACCACCGAGGGCCCGGTTCACCACACGATGGGTCAGGTTGACCTGGCTGCCGAAGTAGTCACCATCGCGGAAAACCGCGCCGCCGTAGTGGATGCCGACCCGTGGCTTCGGCCGGTCGTCGAACAGCGCCAGGAAACCGACCGCCCATTCGGCGAGGGTGACCGGGTCCGGCGATACGACCATGACTTCGTCGCCGATCGTCTTGACGATGTTGGCTTCCGGCGGCAGGGTGGCTTCGACCGCTTCGGTGAAGCGCTCGATGACCGAAAAAGCCTCGGCGTCGCCTTCTTCTTCGGTAAACCGGGTGAAGCCGGTGAGATCGATGAAACACAGGCTGATCCGGATCTGGTCGATCTCGGAGTCGCCGCCGAATTCGTCCTCCATGTGCCCGACCACATCCTGCTCGATGAAGTACCGCACATAACGGTCGTGAAGGTACTCGAGCAGAGGCACGGTCACCGGTGAGACCGATTCGACGAGGTCGCCCATCTCGTTTGACATCTCGATCGCGCCGAGCCCGTCCCGCATCATCGGTTCGTGGACGAAGAGGTGGAACAGCCGGACTTCGGCGTCGGCGATGCGGCGCACCGCCTGGGCGTAGACCCTGACGAGCTGCAGGACCGCTTCGATCGGCAGGCCGGCATCGGCCACCGCGGCCAGCTTTCGCATTGCCTCCACGTCGACTTCGGTCAGAGTCCGTTCGCGGCCGGCCGGGGTACCCAGCACGACCATGATTCGTTCGATCAGGTCTTCCGAGAGGCCGATATCGCTGGCGGCATCAGAGATCGCGACGCGTTCGCTCTGGTCGGCGAAGAGGTCTTCAGCTGAACCGAAAGCGAGCTTTCCGTCACGACCGGCCTGCTTGAGGTCTTCCAGGCTGTGGCCGCGCTCACGCATGCGGGCCACGACCCGGGCCTGGGCGGCTGCCGCCGGGGTCCACTTTCCCTTGCGCACAGGTACGACCTTTTCGTCAGCCCACCGGTTCAGAGTGGCAGTTGAAACCCCCGCCCGGCGGGCGGCTTCGTTGAGGCTTATGCGGTCGTTCTCGGGCATGGTGCACCGAGGCTACAGGCGCTCAGCGGAAATCGGCAGCAGTTCCGGTAAATAGCGGCCGGGCGAGTTCGCCCGAATGTTTCATTCCGGCACCCTGGGACCGAACTCCGTGGCGATCGGCTCGAGCATAAGCCGGCGCAACTCGCCGACTTCGCGGGTACAGCCGGCGGCCCACATCATCTTCACCAGCGCGACCTCCGGGATGGTTGAAAGCAGCAGAGCATCCGACTCGATCATGTGGAGGGTCGAGCCGTAGGCATTGGTCCGGCCGACCGGCGCATTTCCCACCGTGAGAGCCACGGCAACGTCCATCCCACTGCAGTTCCGGACGAAATCCGGGAGCGATGACGTGGGTGGGTACGACGGCGCGGTGAAGGCCGGATAGGTGCTGACCACGACCCCGCGGATCTCCCGAAGGTCGATCACGTCGATCATCGCGCTCAGATCGATCCCGGGGTGAAGCGACAGCTGGAGGACCCGGTCGGACACCTCGATCCTCGATGGACTGCGCGGTACCGGGTCGAGGTTCCGCCGGAACTTGAGTTTTCCTTTTTCCACGGTGGCGACCGGACCTCGATTGGTCGAGCGGTAGGCCGGCCCGGATGCCCGGACCTTCCGCGCCGAGACAGACTCCAGGACCCAGCTGATCGCGTCCGACTTGCCGGCGAACGAAATGAAGACACCGGCCGGCAGCTTCCGGAGGGCGACCAGCGCGTCGCTGATGTTGGTGTCGGCGTCGGAATCCGGTTCGTTCGGTGGCAGGTTGGCACCGGTAAAGACGATCGGCACGTCGACTCCGGTGAGCATGAAAGTCATGGCCGTCGCCGTGTAGGCCATGGTGTCGGTGCCATGAAGCACCAGTACGCCCTCGACCTCCTCTTTCCAGCAAAGGCTCTCGATCTCCTTTGCGATCAGCGTCCAGTCGTTCGGAGTCATGTCCTCCGACAGTGCGTTGACCGGCTGGCGCACGATGAATTCGAGTGACTGGCGGTAGATGACCCGGCTGGTCTTCTTGCCACCGAGTACCACTGGTTCGCCACCACTTCCGACCAGCTTCACCAGTCGCTGGGCGGCCGAAACCTGATTTTCCGACATCGATCCGATGGTGCCGCCAGTGGTGATCAGACCTATGCGATTGCTTCCGGACAAGGGCGTTTGAGGTTAGCGATTCGGAAAAGTTCAACAACAGTGCCCGAAAATGGCGAAAGGCGGTGAGACCGGATGGTCCCACCGCCTTGCCATGTCAGCCCATCGCTACTCCTCGTGGACCTGTGTTACTTCGTTCCCCCGTTCGCCGGTCCGGATCCTGATTGCCTCCTCGACCGGAATCACGAAGATCTTGCCATCTCCGATCTCTCCTGATCGAGCGTGACGCAGAATCGTCTCGACTACGAGGTCTTTTTCACCATCCGCGACAACGATCTCCAGCTTGACCTTCGGCCGTACGTTGACGGTCACCGTTGATCCGCGGTAGGTCTCGACTATGCCCTTCTGCCGTCCGGAGCCTTTTGCCTCCAGAATCGAGATGGACGGGATTCCTTTTTCAAGCAGTTCGGTCCTGATCGGCTCGAACGCTTCGTGTCGGATGAATGCTTCTATTTTTTTCAACTGACTCAACCCCTCTTATGCCTGGTCGCTTGGCGGTGTGGATTCCAACGGCGCTACCGGAGTACCTGCCATGGCTGGCGTGTATGCCCCGACAGGGTATTCCGGCTGCGGAATGAAGGCCTCCGGATATCCGTACATCCCGTGACTCGAAATGTCCAGACCGGCGTCTTCTTCCGCTTCCGAGACCCTGATGCCGATGGTCGCCTTGATGGTCGCGAAGATCGCGTATGAGCACGCGAACACGAATACGAAGATGACCACCGGAGTGAGCGTCTGTACCCCCAACTGACCGAAGGTCGAGCTGAAGCTCTGGTCTCCGAAGATGGAGTACCAGATACCCGCGCCCGCACCGTCGAGCACCAGTCGCGGCGATCCGAAGATGCCAACGGCCACGGTGCCGAAGACACCGGCCATGCCGTGTGCCGAAAGGGCTCCGATCGGATCGTCCAGGTACTTCTCGACGGCGAGGACACCGAGGACCACGATCAGCCCGGATATGAATCCGATGATCGGTGCCGCCCAGTACTCGACGTAACCACAACCAGCCGTGATGCCGACGAGACCGGCGATCGCACCGTTGCCGGCCATGCCGACATCGAGCGTCTTGGTCTTCGCGTAGATCAGCAGACACGCACCGATGACACCGGCGGCGGCCGCGAGCTGGGTGTTGAGCATCACTTCGGCGAAGAACGAACCGTCCGTGCCGAAGGTCGAACCACCGTTGAATCCGAACCAGCCGATCCAGAGGATGATCACGCCGAGGCCGACCAGCGGCATCGAGTGACCGGGGATCGCCCGGGCGGAACCGTCGGCTCCGTACTTGCCTTTACGTGCGCCGAGCAAGAGCAGCGCCGCGAGGCCACCGGTAGCACCGGTCAAATGGACGACGGATGAACCGGCGAAGTCCATTGCGGGCCTGCCGCCGATGTCGGAGAGAAGTCCGCCACCGTAGACCGAGTGGGCAACCATCGGGTAGATCAGGGCGCCGAAGAAGACGGCGTAGATCACGTAGGAGCTGAACTTGATCCGCTCCAGTGTGGTGCCCCAGACAACCGCGAGGGAGACCGCACAGAAGGACATGCCGAAGAGCATGAACATGACGGTGTCCGACGTGACCGGCACCGCGTCTGCTCCAATCCCGACCGACTGGCCGAAGTGGAAGAAGAAACCGGTCGATCCAGCTATATCGGTGAGCGCTCCATCGCTGAACCCCGAGATGCCGTAGCCGATCGTCCACCAGGCAATTGACACGATCGCGAGGTTGATGAAGATCTTTCCGACTCCGGTGCCGGCGTTCTTCATCCGGGAGAAACCAATCTCCAGGAACATGAAGCCTGCCTGCATCAGGAAGACGAGAACCGTCGCGAGACCGACCCAGACCAGGCTGAGCTCGAGATCGTTCGCGGCCACGTCCGCGGCCACACCGGCCGATGCCAGCCCTGGCACAACCAGGGCGGCAACCAGCGCCAGAAGCGACGCTATGCCTAGTTTCTTGACTCTCATTCGACTTTTTCCTCCTGTACCCGCCGAGCAGTGCCCACGCGGTCGATTTATGCGATTAGCTGACCGCGTAAACCTAAGTTCCGGAGAGGGCCGTGCTTTTGGCCCGTTGGAGGAAAAGGACCGCTGTGAACTGTCAGATTGGTATAGACAACTCGAAAGACAGACCCAGAGCCAAAAACCTGAAGTTGTCTCAGAAGAAAGCGGGACCTCGGGCGACGAGCCCCTTATATAGTGCTTCCTGAATCGTCTCGCGGACCTGCTCGGAGAGATCGAACACCAGCGAACGGTCTTCGCTGGCACCGGGGCCATATCCAGAGAGGTCGATCGGCTCGAGGAATTCGATCCGCCAGCGTGACGGCAGCGGCAACAGGCCCAGCGGGCCCAGCCAGGGGAAGGTCGGGGTAATCGGGACGTAAGGCGCGCCGGTGATGCGGGCGAGGGCACCGACTGGCCGATCTTCGGATAGATCTCTTCGGAACCGACCACGGCGACCGGAATGATCGGCGAGCCGGTTTCCAGCGCCACCTCGACGAAGCCGCCGCGGCCGAACCGCTGGAGCCGGTAGCGCTCGGAGAAGGGCTTGCCGAAACCCTTGGCGCCCTCGGGGAAGACCATGACCGGGTGATCCCCTTCGAGAAGGCGCGTGAGGTTGGCCGGATTCGCCGCGACCCCGCCTATCCGACGGATGAAATAGCTGACGAACGGCACGTCGAAGGCCCAGTTGAGGACCAGCGCGCGGGCCCAGCGGGGCAAGGGATGTTCTTTCTGGATCGCCGCGCCGATCATTGTCGCGTCGAAAGGGAAGACGGAGCCGGCGTGATTGCCCACGATCAAGGCCCGCCCGTGACCGGGAACGTTCTCGATGCCGCTCACCTGCACCCGCCACCACGAGCGGTAGAGGAACTCGAAGATCGGGAAGGCCGCTTCAGCGAACTCCTCGTCGAATCCCCACTCGTCCTCGTGATACTCGCCGGCAACACGACGCAGGATACGTTCGGACGAACTCTGAACGACCGAGGCCCATTCGAGTGCCATCTCCGCGTTGCTCACTACTTCACACTCCTGACCGGGGAGCCCGGATGGGGAGCCGGAAAGACCCGCCCCGCCGCCAAAGGCGACGACGCCGACTTCTTCGCGACGAAGTCGCGGGCCGCGCCTTCGGCGTCGAAAGCAAGCTCGTAACCAACGTCCTCGCGCAGGCGACGGTTGTCACAGCCACGGCCGTACCTGAGGAGCAGCTGTCCGTCGTTCTCCATGTCGCCGCTGCCAACCATCGATCCAACGCGGCTCAGCAGGAGGCCCGAGAGTACGGGCGGGACACCGATCGCGGGCTTGCCGGCCAATCTCAGCAGCCGGCTGAGTGAAATCGCTCCATCGGGCGCCACGTTGACGGCACCACGAACCGGATTGAGCGTGGCTGCGGTCAGGGCCCCCGTAGCGTCGGCGGCGTGAAGAGGCTGAAGGCGCGGGTCCCAGCCCATCTGGGTCGGGACCACCGGCAAGCTCAGGTAGCGCGTCAGTGGATTGTCCAGTCCGGCCCCGATCTCTGTCTGGAACCGCAACATGGTGCAGGTGATCGATGGGTGCCGGCGGGCGAAGTTGTCGAAATACCCCTCGAGCTCGCCGATGTCCCGCTGGAACCTCGTCTCAAGCGGGAACTGCCGGGCCATGTCTTCGGTGAAGAACGCCGGAGCCGAGGGGGAGCTACCGTAGATCGCAGCCGACCCGCGGACCACGAGGGCCTTCAGGTTCTTTACTTTCTCACAGGCGGCCAGGAGCTGGAGGGTGCCGATCACGTTGATGTCGTGAAGCGCCCGCGAAGGGCGACCCTTCTCCGGGTACCCGACGATCCCGCAGTGGACGACGACGTCGGGCTCGAGCGTAGGTAGCAGGCGCGAAATGACGGGGTTGCGGATGTCGGCCTCGACGAATTCGGTCCGGCCGAGGTCGACTTCGGGCTCTGAGGTGTCGATTCCGATGATCTGGCCGACGCCAGGCGAGCGCGCGAGGGCCCGGGCGAGCTCCGACCCCCAGTGGGTTGCCACACCGGCAATTACTACGCGGCCTTCTCGAGCCATTCTAACCGTCGACTTGAGGCTTAGGCTTAGCCTCTAATTTGGCTATACGACTGGAAAGTTCGTCAATCTTGTCTTCGAGTTCACGCAGTTCGTCGCGACTGACCAGACGCAGGCCATCGAGCGTGCCACGGGCGTCTGATCCACGTTTCGAGACCTCGTCGACCAGTCCCTGGGCCCGGTCTTTGGTCTTGTCGCTGAGGCCCTGCGCCCGGCCGCGCGTCTTGTCGCCCAGATCCTGGGCCTGGGCCCGGGTCTTTTCGGTCGCCGCGAAGGCTCCTTCGATTGCCTCCCGCAGTCCGTCAGGGATTCCACGTCCGCCCTCTTTTTCTTCCTTGTCGGCCATGGAACTATTCTAAGCCCTAATCGTCTTGACCTGCACGCCCTGATGCCCGCCCACCTCACACCCATCTCTTCTCCGACCCGCGACGCGCTGATCACCGGTGATCCCCGGCGAGCGTTTGCCCTGGCTCAGGCGCTGACGGTCCAACCGAAAATGAGCCATCAGTCGAGGGGACTCTGGGGCTATACGGGGGAAACCGGGTCCGGACTCGAGCTGACCGTCCAATCGACCGGGGCCGGTGGCGCGGGGGCAATCGCCATTGTCGGTGACCTCGCCGGACTCGGCGTCACGCGACTGGTGCGGCTCGGAACCTGCATCACCGGCCATGGTGAACACTCGCCCGGCGACACCCTCCTGGTCGAAACCGCGGTCAGCCGGGACGGGGCCGGACTCCGCCTTGGGGCGGACGGAGACGGCGCAGTCCCGGATCCCGGCCTGCTCGACCGGCTGAGCGGCGTCGCGCCGAAAGCCGGCATTTCGAGCCACGACTTCGTCAGCCGGTTCGACCCGGACGGTCCTTCGCCGGCCGAAGGGGCAACCGCACGGGATCTTCAGACAGCGGCGGTACTCGCCTTCTGCCGGAGGCTCGGCCTCCCCGCTGCCGCCGTACTGGTGGTCACTGGCGACGAGACCGGTGAGATGCTGGCCGAAGCCGATCTGGAACAGACCTTTATGGAAGTCGGACTGAAGATCGTCAACCGACTGTCGTAACGCCTGGTCTCAACCTCAACTAGAGGTTGAGGGTCGCAGGTCTCAGGTCGTCGTTTTCGGCTTGGCTGTGGCCGGCTTGCGTTTCTTCGTGGTCGAAGAGACCAGGGGTGCCTGGGCCGCCGCCTGCAGATCCTTGACGACGCCTTTCAGGTCTCTCAGATCGTCGAGTGCCCGGTCGAGCCGGTCTTCGGTGTCTTCGAGACGGTCAGAAAGCGCCCGGAGCCGGCGTTCGAGGCGGTCGGCGGCGTCCTGCGAGGACACGTTGAGGGCGCCCATCGCGGCGCGCTGTGCATCGTTTGCGGCGTCCTTCGCGACCACTGCCGCAGATACCGCCTGGCCGAACGCGGGGCTGCCGATCAGCGCCTGGGCGATATCGGCGGCCGCCTTCTCGCCGCTCGAACGCACCCGGTCCCTGATTCCATCCCTGTCTTCATCCATGCCGCACATGGTAAATCACAGGGCCGAAACCCGGCGACAGGCAGGATGTGACGGGGCTACGTTGAACCCGTCTGCGATACGTTTCCCGGACGGCACCCCCGGGAGAGTGTCGGACGTGTCTGTTTTAGTTGGGAACCACAGGTGATAAAGGGCTCTGAGTCGACACGCAGGATTCATCTGGCCGCGTTTGTCACGGCATTCCTATCCCTGCTGTTTTTCGGCTTGACAATTGGTGATTCGACCGCAATGTCTGCTTCTGCCTCTTCGTCGGCACCGAACCGCGTCATGGTTCTCGCCCCCGATGAGAGCGGCACGCCCGCCGCCAGCAACCTGGCCGAGGCCGACGCCGGGAAGACGGACAAGACAACGACGCCGCCCGACGCGGTGACCGAACCGGGCACCATTAAGCCCCCCGCGAACGGCGGTTCCGGAGGCGTCGCGCCCAAGCCCAAACCTTCAACCGGTGGCGGTGGCGGTGGCGGTGTCAAGGACAGCAATGGCGGCGGCCGTCCGGCCCGCGAGCCGAAATTCGTCCAGGAAGATCCGAGCCTCTCCGGAGGAGCCACTCCTGACGGCTCCGCCAGCGACCCGTTCAAACTCAAGCAGCTGAGAGTTCCGAACTTCGTCATCAAGAATTTCGAGATCCCGCCGTTCCTCCTGCCGATCTACCAGGCCTGCGGAAGTGAATACGGGATCCCCTGGCAAGTCCTCGCGGCGATCAACCGCATCGAGACCAACTTCGGCACCAACGTCAGCACCTCGTCCGCCGGTGCCTACGGCTGGATGCAGTTCATCAACTCCTCCTGGGTCGAATGGGGAGTGGACGCCAACGGCGACAAGCTGAAGGATCCGTTCAACCCGGTCGACGCGATCTGCGCTGCCGGCAACTACCTGAAGACTTTCGGTTACGCCGAGGATCCCTACAAGGCGATCTTCGCTTACAACCACGCTGACTGGTACGTCCAGGACATCCTCGAGCACGCCAAGGCCTATTCCGCAATTCCACCGGAAGTGATCTCGAGCCTCACCGGCCTCACCGAAGGCGCCCGCTTCCCGATCGCCGCCGAATCGACCTACGAAGGGCAGGTCTCGACCGAAAAGGCCAAGGAGAAGGGTCGTGGCGGATCGCAGAACATCAGCTCCGCCTCCGATCGCACTTCGATCGAGATCTCGGCCAAAGGTGGCTCGCCGGTCATCGCCGTCAACGACGGTGTGATCAAGTCGATCGACCAGGAGACCGGAACGGTCGTCCTCGAAGATGTCTACGGCAACAACTACTCGTACGCTGGCCTCGGCTCGGTTTCGCAGGTCCATCCGGTGCCGACCCACGAAGGGACCGGGACCAGCCAGCCCTCCAGCGAAGACAGTCCCGCCGGGACCCAGAAGCAGTCGCCCGACCCTTCACTCGAGATGGGCACGGCCAAGGCAACCGACCGGCCGGCCGCAGCGGACCAGAAGTCTGAACCTCATGTAAAGGATGAGGGTTCGAAGAAGTCAAGCTCCAACATCAGCGAAGTTCTGGTCGATCCGGACGCCGCCGCCAAGGCCGCTGCCGCCCAAGCCACCGGAGCCGCAACCGCAGCTTCGAATACCGGCGAGCCAATGGACGTAGCCAACGATCGCCGCGCCGAGCAGGAGAACCTGAACGCCCAGGCAGACGCCTCCGGGAAGCAGCTCAACACCGAGGATATGCGCGGTCGTACCTACGCCAACCCCCTTCGCCCGAGCAACCACCAGCGGTCTACGGTCCAGGGCCAGTCGACAAAGGTCAACACGCCGGTCAGCGACAGCCTCGGTGGCGTTGACGGCAAGCCCGGCGACTACGTCATCTACGACGGCTCCAAAGCCGGCGTCTTCCGCTTCAAGCCGGGTACCGTCGAGCTCCAGCCACTGAAGAAGGGTTCCCGCGTAATCGCCGGCACCGTCCTCGGCCGCCTCGGCGAAGGCAACACTTCATCGATCAACTTCTCGATCAAGCCCGGTGGCAAAGAGACTCCGCAGATCGACCCCAAGCCCTTCCTCGACGGCTGGCGACTGCTCGCCGAGACCAACATCTATAACGCGCAGGGCAAAGATCGTTTCGCCGAGCGCCTCGGAGTCGGCGGCGTGCTGCTGCTCTCCAAGGCAGCCCTCCAGAAGCGGGTGCTCGCTGACCAGAGCATCGCGATGGACGAATGTAACCGCCAGTACGTCGCCCACGGCGCGATCGACCGTCGCCTGCTCGCCGCCCTGGAATTCGCCACCGAGCGCGGCTACACGCTTGGCATCACCTCGATGCTCTGTGGACGTGAACACTCGATTACGACTTCCGGCAACGTCTCGAACCACACCCACGGTTCGGCGGCCGACATCGCCATCATCAACGGCGAAGTCGTGACGTCCGCAACCCAGGGTCCCGGATCGAATACCGATCGCCTGGCGCGGGAGTTCCTCACGCTCCAGGGCATCATGGCCCCGGACGAAGTCATCTCGCTGATGAATTACCCGCAGGCAGCCGGCTTCGCAATGGCCGATCACAACGACCACCTCCACCTCGGTTACAGGCCAATGGCTGGAGCCGACGCTCCAGGTGGCTCGATCGAAACAAGCAGTCTCGGCGCCGAGCAGTGGCGTGAACTCACTGCGCGCCTCGGTCAGATCAGCAATCCCGACATTCAGACGTCACCGTCTGATTCAGCGCTTCCGGCCGAGAAGTCGCAGCGGGACAAGTAACCGCGATCAGCCCGCTATTCGGGTTCGTCCAGATTGAACTGCCGGGAACGCTGCCGCTTGATGACGGTCGTTACCTCGATCGGCAGGGGGAGCTGGACCGGGTACTCGTGCTCGAGACAGAAGGTGCCTTGCCGCCGGCGCGGCGCAAGCGCCGGCGCCCGAAGAAGTCGAGCCGGGCCGATGGAGCCACTCATGTCAGCGTCACCACCGCCACGCTGATCCGGGCCCACGAACCGCTCGGTGACGAGTCGGGTGCCGCAGCCTGGGTTGCCCGGCTGGACGAAGACGAATTCACCCAGGCACTGCTCGACGAAGCCCTGGACTCGATCGACCGCGTTCTTGCCGCCGAAGCCGCCGCCAGCGGCCGTCCGTTCGCTGAATCACCTGCTCTGGAACAGATCGTCAGCGCGAGGATCGGCTACGGCGACGGTGACCGGCTGGCAGATGGGCGGTTCCTCGACGCTTTTGACATCGACGCGCGAGGCGGCACGGCAAGCCCGCGCCGGGAACGCCAGGGCCGCACCAGGCCGGTCGCCCGGATCGCGGCGATCCTCAGCGGCAAAGACGAAGCGAACGCCTGCGAGTTCCTGATCCCCCGCGTCAGGGCAGATCTCGACGCCGGTCGGGTCTACGCCGCCGCCCTCGCCATCGAGACCGCCGCGCGGGCGACCCTGGTCGAGATGGACGCCGCCCTCGACGTGCCCGATCACGAGGCTGACCTCGACGAACTGGAGCGGATGCTGCCTGGCCTCACAGTGATGACCGACAAGGCCCTGGGCGACGGCCGGGCCTGGGCTGGACTTGATCAGGAAGTGGAACCACCGCTGCGGCTGGCCGAACGGGTGATCCGGCGGCGACGGGTCCTCGAACAGTAGGAATCTAGGCGGGCTGGAGCCCCAGGGCCACCAGCACCGACTCATGTTGTAGCGAAGGTGCAGTCATATCGGCGGCTTCAAGCTCGATTCCGGGGACGGAAGGAACGCCGACTACGAACAAGCCGGCTGCGGCGGCGGCCGTGGCTCCTGAGGGCGAATCTTCGAGAGCGATCACCCGCTTCCCGGGGTCGACCCCGAGTTGCCGGCAGCCTTCCAGGTACGCATCCGGGGCCGGTTTCGCCTCAGGGACCTCGTGACCGCTTACCGAGGCGTCGAACTCGAGGCCGGACTGAGCGACTTCGTGCGAACGTTCCATGAACTCTCGCCGCGAATTCGACACCAGGCCGACCGGTATTCAGGCCTGGCGCAACACCCGAACCAAGTCGCCAGCGCCGGGCATTTCGTCCACACCTCGTTCGAGCTCAGCCAGGACGAGCACGTTCAGCTCCTCCATGATCGCCTCTTCATCGCCCACTTCAGCGAGGAAACGGCCCAGTTTGAGCCCCGCGGCCTCCTGTGAGCTGCCAACCAGGCTGCGTTTGTGGTCGATCGTGAATTCAAGTCCACGGCGCCCGAACAACTGCTGCTCGGCCCGTGTCCAGACCGATTCCGTGTCCAGAAGAAGGCCGTCATTGTCGAAGAGCACCGCTTTGGGATAGGGCATGTGAGCAGCCTAAATGGTGATTCGGTGGCGTCGCGGCGCCCGGAGGGTGTCCTCGGGGCATATCCAATAATTTGAGGGGCGCCGATACCACCAGGTGTTTGATGGGTTACATAAGGGAATGCAGAAGCACAGGAATCAAACAACCGAGTCTCATCCGACGCCACAGGGGGCAACCGGCATCAGCCATCAATGCGCCCTGCGGTTGCTCCTGCTCGCGACCGTCGCGATCGCCATGCTCGGCCTGGCTACCGTGGCGATAGCCTCGGCGCCCCAGTCGCCGATGGAACTGCCGCCAGCGAGTGGCGGAGCGACCATCTCGGTGAGTGGGTCGAAAGAATCGAGATCCGGTGCCACGACCTGGATTGTCGGCGGACGGCCCGGAGCGGCTACCGACCGTATCGCAGACACGGCCGGAGCAAGCCCGATCGACAGGGCGACAGGAATCTTCACGATCGAACGCGATGACGCCATTGATTTCGCCGGCGACCTTGACCGCTCCGGAAAGCTCGTATTCGCCGAGCCCGACGTCAAGATCACCCCCACGAGCTACCCGACCGACCTCTACTCGGACCTGCAGTGGTGGCTGAACGGCATCGTCAACCCGACCGACACGACCCCGCCCGAGGTCACCGGGTCCAGTCCCGAACTGGCGCTGATCGAGGAATCGCTCGATCCGCAGCACCCCGACCTGACGACGGCCCGGCTGGCCGACCCCCTTTCGCTAAGTCCCGCGAAGGACTCCCACGGCACCGCCGTCGCCGCAATCGCCGGCTCACCGGGCGAGGGCCTCGGCATCCGCGGGGTCTGGCCGGGCATGACGATGCGGTTGGTCCCGTCGGGTACGACTTGCTCCACCGCCACCGATGCCGTCGTCAAGGCAGTCAAGGCCAAGAGCGCTGTGCTCAACATGAGTTACGCCTTGCCCTCCAACAGCTGTTTCTCCCACTTCGTGGCGACCGAGTTCGCGGTCAGGAAGGGTGTGCTTCCGGTCGCTTCGGCCGGCAACCCCGGGCTCGAAGGCAACTCCGCTATCCGGCCCGCGAACGACCCGCACGTTTTGACCGTCTCGGCGGTTGACGACGGTGGACTTACCGCGCCTTTCGCCACGAGCAATTCCAAGGTCGACATCACCGCCCCGGGGGTCAACGTGTTCGCCCCCAGTCTGAGCATCAACCCGGCCGGCGGAGCTACACGAGGGTGGTCAAACCAGAGTGGCACCAGCTTCTCCACTCCGATGGTTTCCGCAGCCGCAACCTGGCTCCTCCAGTCCCGGCCCGACCTCGACGCCGGGCAGGCCGGTCGTGCGCTTGCCCACTCAGCGACCGACCTCGGAGCGCCCGGTCGTGACGATCAATTCGGCGACGGGTTGCTGAACATCGACGCCGCCCAGACTGTGGCCGCCCCCGTGGCGGACCCGTTCGAGCCCAATGAAAACATCAAGTGGATCGACGGTTCGCTGTTCAGGAAGGCCCGGTACCTCTTCAAGCCAAGATCAGGAAAACGCAGGTCCGTCACCGCGACGCTCATGCAGGATGAGGATCCGGCCGATGTCTACCGGGTCAAGATCGCCCGGCGCAAGAAGGTGCTGATCACCGCGGCCCAGTACCAGGGCGACATCAAGCTTCGGGTCTTCAAGCCCAGGGCCAAGTCGATCTACAGGTCCCGCCGAAGCATGATCGTGAAGTCGGACCGCCGCCGTTCCAAGACTGAAGGCGTTCGGGTAAGGAACCTGAAGCGCAGGGCCCAGGTCGTCTACGTCGCCGTCACACCAAGCGCCCGCAAGGTCACCCAGAACTACCGCTACAAACTAAGCGTCTTCGCCGGCAAGTAGGCAAGCGGACTATCTTTTTTCTAGGACTACCAGCGGGATTTTTCGCTTGGTCCGGTCCTGATACTGCTGGTATGACGGGTAAACCTCGACCGCTTTCGGCCAGAGCTTCTGCCGCTCGGCCTCACTGGCCACATGAGCACGGACCGGACGTATTTCGTTGCCGATCTGGACCCTCGTGTCAGGGTTTGCCTTGAGGTTGTAGAACCAGGCGGGGCTCTTTTCGTAGCCGCCCTTTGACGCAACGATCACGATGTCATCGCCATCCTCGATGTAGAGCAGCGGACTGGTCCGCTTCGTACCACTCCTGGCCCCCACGTGGTCGATCAGGCACATCGGAGGAAGCCCGGGAATGTGATGCCCGATCTTCCCGCGGGAAAGTCGATAGATCCGGGCATGGCCACCCATAAGCCTGGAGAGAGTCGGCCAGGTCTTGTCTGCAATACGAAGAGAAAACTCGTCCATGGGAAGAATCTATGTGAAGCGGCGCCCGGGGAACTGCCTGAGCGGCGCCTGGCTTCGTCGACGCCCGGGAATATCAGCTCAAGTACGTGGGTACGATCGCGGATATTCCCGGGCTTTACTCCTTGCCAGCCGCTCTCAGGCAGTCCCCGTGCACCACTTGCGGGAGCCCTGGAAGGGCCGAGCGCTTAAAGCTGTGAGGGATGGTGGCGCCGAGATCCCCGAAACCGTGGACTATCCACGGTTTCGGGGATCTCGGGGGCCGGCGAGACTCGGCCTTTGTCCTACGCCAGCGGGTGGTGCACGGGGACGTCCTGGGCGTGGCTGGTGAGGAGTGAGCGAGCCGGTGACGCGATTTGACTTCTGTCAATGAGCAAGCCGTGCGAGCGTCGACGAAGTCGAGCGCGTCGGGTCGTTCCGGGCCGCTCGCCCCCTCAGATCTCGACGAGAAAGGGCGGCCTGTAGGCCGCCCTTTCGAGTAACAGTGTTCGCTGAGTCAGCGACCGAGTCAGCGGCTACTTGCCGCACCACTTCGGTGTCCTCTTGCCGAGGAAGGCTCCGATGCCTTCCTTGGCGTCCTCGGAGAGGAATGCCGTCGCGAAGCCCTGCTTCTCGGCGTCGATTCCCGCATCGGCATCTCCACCGGCGAACGAGACCTTCTTGATCTGCTCGACCGCGATCGGGGCCTGGCCGGCCAGCCGGACTCCCCAGTTCATGGCGGTGTCGAACAGCTCCTGATCCGGGACAACCCGGGTGACGAGGCCGTATTCGAGGGCTTCGAGGGACGAGATCGGATCTCCGACCAGGTTCATCTCAAGGGCCTGGTTGCCTCCGACCAGACGCGGCAGACGCTGCGTTCCGCCGAACCCGGGGATGATTCCGAGCTTGATCTCGGGCTGACCGAAGACAGCCGACTCGGCCGCGATCCGGAAGTCACAGGCCATCGCGAGCTCACAACCGCCACCGAAGGCGAGGGAGTTGACAGCGGCGATCGTGACGACCCGGTCCTTGCCGAAGTCCCTGAGCAGCTCGTGACCATTGTTGATCAGGGCGGCTCCACCCTCGGTGTCCATCTGGGTGAACTTCTTGATGTCGGCTCCGGCGGAGTAGACGATCGGCATCGAGGAGGCGATGATCATGGCGCCGATTTCCGGATTCGCCTTGACCTTCTCCCAGACGGTGCCGAGATCCTCGATCACCTGCGGAGCGATCGCGTTCATCGGCGGATTGCTCAGCCAGGCGATCGCGACAGGGCCGCGGGTCTGGAGCTTGACCTGCTCCGTCTGCTCAGCCTCGTCCGGACGGGCCCAGGGGTAGATACCTTGACCGGCCGCGATGCCGAAGCGCTTCTGCGCAACCAGCCGCTTGAGCGTGACCGGCGGGGCGAAACGGTCGCCGTGCTTCTCGTGCAGGGCCTCGATCTTCTCGAGCGCTTTGTCAACACCTTCGATGTCGGCCTTCCAGAAGGGCGGGAACAGTCCGCGGCGCGGGTCCAGTCCGGCTCCGGCCATCATGCCGACGTCGATGTCGCGCACCGATGCGACACCTTCCTCGAGCAGCAGGCAGGCCTCGATCAGCGCCTTCGCGGTGAAGAGGTCGGCCAAATCCTCGGCGTCAGCCTCACCATCACCACCAATGTTCGGCTGGCCGTCCTTGTAGAGACCTTCGCCGCCGGTCTTGGCGCCGAGCTTGCCTTCGGAGACGAGCTTCTTCATGCCCTGGTGGACGTAGAAGGAGTCGCCATAGGCATCGTTCAGGTTCTCGGCGACGTGGAACACGGTGTCGAGCCCGAGCATGTCGGCCAGGATGAACGGACCCATCGGGGCGACGTTCGCCGCGCCGACGCCTTCGTCGATCTTCGCGATCGAGAGGCTCTGCTCTTCCTGGGCGCGCCAGATTTCGCTGACCGCGGAGTTCAGGATTCGGTTGACGACGAAGCCGGGGACCTCACCACAGGTGATCGGCTGCTTGCCGATTGCCTGCGCGAAGTTCGAGGCGGACTGGACCGTCTCCGTAGTGGTCTCATCACCGATGACGACTTCGACCAGCGGCATGACCGACGCCGGATAGAAGAAGTGGAAGCCGACGACCTTGTCCGGGCGGATAGTCGCTTCTGCCATCTCCGAAATCGAAAGACCGGAGGTGTTGGAGGAGAGGATCGCGTGTCCGGGGGTGACCGCGTCGAGCTCGGCGAAGACGGCCTGCTTGATGGCCATCTTCTCCGGGACCGCTTCGATCACGAAGTCGACATCGCCGAACTCGTCGTAAGAAGTGGTGCCGGTGACCAGGCCCATGACTTCGGCGAGGCGGGCATCGGCCTGCTCCTGGGTCAGCTTCTCCTTCTTGACCAGCCCACCGAGCTGGCCCGAAGTGACGTTCTTGACCTCTTCGATGGCGTGATCTACGAATTTCTGATCGACGTCCTTGATGACGACGGGGGTGTCAGACGCGGCGATTGCCTGTGCGATCTGACCACCCATGGTGCCGCCGCCGACTACGGCGGCCTTGTGTACGAACATGAGGTTCTTGATCCTCCAGGGGGTCGTGTGTGGAAGCTTCTGCGAGAAGTTGACTCGCGAGTCAATAAGTGTATGGACCGGCGGCGAAGCGTGGGTTCGCCACGGCCCTCTGTGACGAAGCTCCGCTTGACCACCCACCGATCCCTGCTACCTTGGTTGACGTTGGATGTCCCCGACGGATGTCCATCGAGGTTCTGTTCCTTTCTGCGCAGTGAGCGTTTTTGGGGTTACCGAATCTCCCCACACCCCTCACCTCGCAGTAGAAAGTTGAACATCATGAGTAAGTCTTTCGCCGATCTCGGCGTGTCAAAACCTGTAGTCAATGCGCTCACCCAGCGTGGATTCGAAGCCCCCTTCGCCGTACAGCGACAGGTCATCGAAGACGTGCTCGACGACCGGGACGTTCTTGTCCAGTCGCCGACCGGCTCCGGCAAGACGCTCGCCTTCGGCGTGCCGCTGGTCGACCTGATCGCTGCCGATTCCCGCCGGCCTTCAGCGCTGATCCTCGCCCCGACCCGGGAACTGGCCAGCCAGATCGTCGACGAGATGGACGCCATCTGCAAGGCCCGTGCCCTTTCGATCGCCCCCGTATATGGAGGCGTCGGAATCCAGGCCCAGGCCAAGCGTGCCGCCCGTGCCCACATCGTCGTCGCCTGCCCCGGCCGGCTCGAGGATCTGCTTCAGCGCCGCTCGTTCACCCTCGACCACGTCGAACACCTGGTGCTCGACGAAGCCGACCGCATGCTCGACATGGGATTCAAGCCCGCCGTCGACCGCATCGTCAAGAAGATCCATAACAACCGCCAGACCCTGTTCTTCTCGGCCACCCTCGAGGGTGCCGCCGGCAAGCTCGCCGACGCGTACACCCATCATCCCGTCACTCACGTGACCAAGCCTGCCCCGGACAAGAACCAGGGCAAGGTCGAACACCGTTTCATCCATCTTTCGCACGAAGCCAAGGTCACATCACTGCTCCACGAGTTGGAAAACTCGGAGCGGGGACGCACCCTGGTGTTCGTTCGCACAAAACATGGCGCCGACCGACTCGTAAAGAAGCTGAGCCGCTCACCCCAGATCAGGGCAGCGGCCATGCATGGCAACAAGTCCCAGAACCAGCGCCAACGCGCGCTGGCGGACTTCGAGAGCGGCAAGGTGGACACCCTCGTGGCCACCGATGTCGCGGCTCGCGGTATCGACGTCGCCGATGTCACCCACGTAATCAACTACGACATGCCGGAAGACCAGGACACCTTTGTCCATCGCGTCGGCCGGACAGGTCGAGCGGGTGCTGATGGCATCGGCATCAGTTTCGTCCTGGCCGATCAGGCCAGAGACATGCAGAAAATCGCGAAGTCCCTCGGGCTTTCGCACGAGTACGAGCAGAGCGGCGCGCCGGTCTCGATCCATTCCGAGACCACCACCCCGCGCCGCAACCGTTCCAGCCGCAGCTCCGGCCCGCGTAACAACGGGTCGGGCGGCAGCTCCGGAAACGGCAATGGCAAGCGGAAATCCGGCAATCGTGGTAGCGGCCAGTACTCGAAACAGGGCAAGGGCAAGAGCAACGGGAACCGGACCCGCAGCCGCGGCTAGAGCCTGCCGGAACAGGCTTTGAGTTGTCTCATCTGCCTCAAAGTTCCCCGGCGAGTGAAAACCGTGCTACGGTCCCCGGGATAGGGTTGGGGAATATCCCAACAAAGACGTGTGTAGCGCTCGCAGTCGTTGCTTTACCAGCATCCTCCGCGTTTGGCTCACCATTATGTGGAGGATTCAATGCCCACAGGCACAGTTAAGTGGTTCAGCGACGAAAAGGGCTTTGGTTTCATTACGCCCGATGACGGTTCGAAGGACGTTTTCGTCCATCACAGCGCCATCCAGGCTGACGGTTTCCGCACTCTCGCAGAGGGTGCAAAGGTCAGCTACGAAGCTGAAGACGGACCCAAGGGTCCGGCTGCCGCTTCGGTCGAAGCCATCTAGGCTTCAACCAAGCGAGAAGCACCGCGAGCGCGCCCGCCATTCGGCGGGCGTTTCGCATTTAAAGGGGCGATTCACGGAGGCCCTGAACCATCGACGCCCTGGTGATCCAGAGAAGTGGGTGATTCGTAACTTAATCATCACCTTTGCGGGACAAAACCCTGATTTTGTATCGATCGACTTTGATTAGAAGGCCTTGAACGGGGAACCTAGAAGGTAAGAGGGAACATTCAGACGATATGACCGAATCATTTGGCATTCTGATCGGTTGAAGGTATAGAGATGAACACAAAGTTCAACGTTCGCAAGAAGGTCCTCGGCAATCTGAACTCCCACAGATTCGCTTCGCGAAACGGTCATGCCAAAAGTTCCACCCGCTCGACCACGATCTCACCGCCGAAGACTAACGAGCCGGTAGTGATCGATTCGATGATGTTCGGCGAGGCCGAAATGATGGCCGCCCACCTGCTGCCCGGACCCCGTCCGGCAATCGTCGACCCGGGACCAGCCAACACGGCCGAAACCGTAATCGAAGGCCTCGGCGACCTCGGCATCGATCAGGTCGACTCGATCGTCATGACTCACATCCACTTCGACCACGCTGGTGGCGCGGCGCGTCTCGCCCGCGAATACCCGGACGCGACCGTCTACATCCATTCCCGCGTCGCCCGGCACCTGGCCGACCCGACCCGGCTAACCGAGTCGGTCAAGTCGGTCTGGGGCGACCGGACCGAAACGCTCTTCGGCTTCCCCGGATCGATCGACCCCGATCGCATCCAGCCGCTCGAGGACGGTGACACGATCGACCTCGGAGACCGTCGGCTCGAAGCCATCGCCACCCCGGGCCACACACGGGCGCACATGTCCTTCTACGACCAGAAGACCACCGCGATCCTCTGTGGCGACGCCCTCGGGCTGCAGCTGCCCGGCTCGCGCGTCATCCGGCCGTCGTCACCGCCCGCCGACTATTCCCACGAAGAAGCGATTGCCTCTATCGAGCGGATCCGGGCCATGGACTCTTCGAGCCTCCACCTCTCCCACTTCGGTCTGGCCCGCCAGGATCCCTCGGCAACCTGCGACCGCGCGATCACCGCCATCAAAGACTGGCGCGAATCCTTCCTCAACAAGCGCGAAACCTCCGAGGGCGAAGAAGACCTGCTCCGCCGGGTCAACGCCTGCGTCGAAGCAAAGCTCGAGCCGAACATGAAGCCGTCAGTTCGCCGCGGATTCGAAGCAGTGAACCCGGCCTGGCTCAACGTCGCCGGCATGACCCGTGAAATCGAACAGGCACACGAGAAGTTCTCCGACGCTGCTTGAATAGGGTCGAATCAGCTGTTAGTTTCAACGGCATCAGCTGATATCCATCGGTTTTGAAAATCTGGGGAGAGTGGTGATTATGAAAATCACAACCATTGTGGGATTGGGAGTCGCGTTGATAATGGGTTTCGCGGGGTCGAATGCCCTGGCAACCCCCGGGCCGTTCGTGCCGCCTGTGCAGGTCGTCGCCGGTGGCGGCGCCTACGCCCCGTCGCTCGATCTTGCTCCTGACGGAAAGGTGACCGCCTACTGGTATCAGGACGAAGGGTTGTCTTTCGCAACAAAGTCGCAGAGTGGAACCTTCGGTGATCCAGGTGAAATCGCCCCCTACATAGACGGCTTCAAGTTCGCGACGGCCAACGACGGAACGACAACTGCCGCATGGAGCGCCGATGGGCTGATCCGTGCCGCGACGCGATCATCAGGAGGCCAGTTCGGAACGCCCGTGAGCCTTTCTCCCGACGAAGATTACGTCTATTCTTTCGCGGTTTCGGTCGCGCCTGACGGAACTACGACCGTCGCGTGGATGCGGGTACTTCCGGGTGCAACCCCCTTCGACCCGGCGCACTTCCTGATCGAGGTTGCCACCCGCAAGCCCGGCGGTTCCTTCGGACTTCCGGTTGTCGAAGCCGACCTCAACAAGAGACCCCGCGACCTCGCGATGACGGCCGGCACCGATGGCTCGACGACGATCGTCTGGTCATCCGACACGACGATGCGGGCCTTGACCCGCCCCAAGGGCGGTTCGTTTGGCCAGCCGCAGGACATCTCCGCACAAGGTGAAGGAGTGAGTATCAGGACCGCAAATAACGTCGTCCAGACCGATGCCGATGACGCCCCCTACGTAATCACCGCGGGGGACGGCACGACGATCGCCTACTGGGTCGGCTCGAAGGGAGGGGACAATGTGGTGAGAGCGGTCATGCGGCCTCAAGGTGGATCATTCGGACCGGTAACTGAGGTCTCGCCATCGTCCCCGAACTCCCGGGCAGTCATGACTCCGGACGCTGCTTCGGCGCCGAACGGCGACGTCGTCTTCGTCTGGCAGTACAACAACGGATCCAACTTCGTCGTCCAGACCGCCACACGCCCGGCCGGCAAGACGTTCGGCAAGGCGGTAACTCTCTCCGAAAAAAACCCCAGCTACCAGGAACCAAGCCCAAGGGTTGCCGCCGGATCTGACGGATCCTTTATCGGCGTCTGGACCCTTGGCAAGACCGGCGGCACTGTTCAGACATCCATCCAGCCCCGGGGCAAATCGTTCCAGACTCCGCTCGACGTCGCCGACCATGCTGGAACCAAGAGCTCCCACCCGGACGCGGTGATATCACCGAAAGAGGCAACGGTGGCCCGGAGCCAGAAGGATGGAGGCGGTTCACAGATCCGATCGGTCTCCACCGGAAAGCGCGGTAGCCAGACCCTGCGATTCATTTCGAAACCGACACCTTCGAAGAAAAGCGGCAAGGTCGTACTGAAGGTCAAGGTCAAGAACATCGGAACGGCAATGGCTCGGGGTCTCAAGGTCTGCGCCAAAGCCCCGAAAAAGCAGATCGGAAAGCTGGGCTGCGACAGCGTGAACAACCTCAAGGTCGGTGCCACCAAGAAGGCGAAGTTCGTCTCCAGATTGAAGAAGTCGGCGCGCACCGGCAAGAAGATCAAGGTGAAGTTGGTGGCCACTGGAGACGGCGTCGTACGGGCAAGAGGCAAGGCGAAGGTCAAGGTGACCCGAAGGAACTGACTCTCGCCAGAGGTCAGTCTTCCGGCTGGTGATCGGACGGCACGTCGGACGGCCGCATCACGGCCATCGCGACCTGAATCTGACAATCTGGCGGAGATGGACTACCGCCTCGACCAGCTCGATCTCGACCGTCTTCGTCTCCGGCGAAGTGTCAAGTGGACGGAGCACGATCCGGACGTGCTTCCCGCCTGGGTGGCAGAAATGGACTTTCCGCTCGCCGAACCGGTCAAGTCCGCACTCGCCGCGGCGATCGAGCGCGACGACACCGGGTACTCGAACGCCGGGGCAAGCGGGCTCGCCGAAGCCTTCGCAGGCTTTGCTTCGCGCCGGCTCAACTGGTCGCCCGACCCGGCCGGCGTCGAAGCCACGAGTGATGTGGTCGGTGGAATCGGCGCCCTGCTCGGTGCACTGACCAGCTCCGGGGATGGAGTCATGGTCACACCGCCGGTCTACCAACCGTTCTTCAGCGTGGTCGAAGAAGCGGGATGCAGGCTGATCGAGGCTCCGATGCTGAACGGCCGGACCCTGGACCTCGACGCGGTCGAGGCCGGCTTCCTCTCCGGCGCCCGGGTCCTGATCCTCTGCAGCCCGCACAACCCGACCGGGACCGTCCCCACTCGTACCGAACTCGAAGCGATCGCCGAGCTGGCAGCCGAGCACGAAGCCTGGGTCCTCAGCGACGAGATTCATGCCCCGCTCACGCTTCCCGGTGAGGTTCACGAACCCTTTCTCCCGATTTCTGACGCGGCGGCCGATTGGGGCTTCTGTCTCAGCTCAGCTTCGAAGGCATTCAATCTCGCCGGACTCAACTGCGCCGTCGTAGCCGCCGCCTCGGACCGTACCAGGCGGATCCTCAAAGACCTGGCCTTCGGCGAGGAGCATCCAGGGCACCTCGGGGTGATCGCATCCGAGGTGGCTTTCAACGAGGGTGACCAATGGCTCGACCAGGTCCTGGCCCAGCTCGACTTCAACCGGAACCACCTCAAGGCCCTGCTGGCCGAGCACCTCCCGGAGGTCGGCTTCCGAATGCCGGAAGCCGGTTACCTTGCCTGGCTCGACTGCCGGGCACTCGGCCTCGGCGACGACCCGGCCGAAGCGATCCTCCGCTCGGGCCGTGTCGCCCTCAGCCCCGGCCCGTGGTTCGGCGAGGGTGGCGCCGGCTTCTGTCGCATGAACATCGGCACCTCCCCGGCGATCATCGAAATGGCTGTCCAGGGCATGGCCAATACCGCTCACTGCGCCTGACCGATCCGGACCGGTCCCGCCCCCGGCTTGCTGAATCGTCACGGCAGGGCGATAATGCTCCGGCGTGCCTTGTAGTGGGGAAATGACGACGACACCCGACAAACATCCAGCGAACGAAGAGCTTCGGCGGACCGACGAGGCCATCCGTGGGCTGATCGAGGCCGTTCCGGCCATCGTCTACACGGCCGAGATGGGTGAATCCGGGCATTGGCACTTTGTCAGCCCGCAGATCGAAGCGATCCTCGGTTACACCGCCGAAGAGTGGACAGCCGACGACACGCTCTGGTTCCGCTCGATCCATCCGGACGATGTTGACGGCGCGATGAGCTACGAAGACAAAGGACTGATCGGGAAAGACGCCCATCCGCCGGCCGAATACCGTCTTCGGCGCAAGGACGGTGAATGCGTCTGGATTTACGAGCGAGCGCGGCTGATCGCCGATGACGACGGCAATCCACTCTGGCACGGCGTGATGCAGGACATCAGCGCCCTCAAACAGGCCGAGTTCGTCGTGCAGGAGAAAATCGGCCAGCAGATGATGACCGCCCGGCTGGGCGAGCTCGCGATGAGCGGCGAACACCCCGACAAACTCATCGAGACAGTGATCGACATGCTGATCAACCAGGAAGGGATGCACGAGGTTTCGGTCTGGGAGCAGGAGGACTTCAAGCGTCTGCGGCTCCGCCACAGTTCGAACGACACTCCTGTTGTGCACGAAGTGCCTTACGAGACCGACCGCTGGCCGGGAGATCGGCTTTCGCTCGGTGAAGTCACCTCGATCCATGACTGGCATGTCGACCCGCGGGTCGCCGACTACCGGGAGAGCAGCACACCGGAGGTCCGCAGCAGCATGGTCGCGCCGATCGGCGGGTCCGACGGTCAATTCGGGATCCTCTCGGTGAATTCCACCGAACCGCACCGGTTCAACGAACAGGACAAGCACTTCCTGAAAGCCACGGCCAACATCCTGGCCAACGCCATCGACCGGTGCCGTGCCGACGAATCACTCCGTCACCGCCTCCTCCACGATCCACTCACCGGACTTCCCAATCGCCAGCTCTTTACCGACCGGCTCGAGACCGCAATCGAGGCCGCCCGGAAGTCTGGCGAGCAGGCCGGCGTGGTCTTCCTCGACCTCGACCACTTCAAGCTGATCAACGATGGCGTCGGACACGAGGCCGGCGACGAAATGCTGCGCGAGGTCGCGCCGAGGCTGGGCAAGGGGATCCGGACGGGCGACACCCTGGCCCGCTTCGGCGGCGACGAGTTCGCAGTGGTACTGAACGTCGTGAAGGACGAAGCAGAAGCCCGGGAGATCGCGGACGGTCTCCTCGAAAGCCTCTTGAAGCCGATCACGGTTCGCGGGAGCGACCACTTCGTCTCGGCCAGCGCGGGTATCGCGATCTACTCCCCGGCCAGCGACCCTTCCAAGTCGGCGGAGGAGCTCCTGCGAGAGGCCGACGCGGCCATGTACCAGGCCAAGGAAATGGGCCGGGCCCAGGGCGAACTGTTCGGCCAGCCGATGCGCGATCGCGCCGTGAAGCGCCTGGAGGTAGAGCGCGAACTGCGCAGCGCCCTCGAGTCCGATCAGCTGTGTCTTTATTTCCAGCCGATGATCTCGCTTCGCACCGGAGAGCTGACCGCATTCGAAGCCCTCGTGCGCTGGCGGCACCCGGAGAGAGGGCTGCTCGCCCCGCTCGAGTTCGTCCCGATCGCAGAAGAGAGCGACCTGATCACCCGGATCGACCAATGGGTACTCCGGGAAGCCACCAGGCAGCTCGGCCTGTGGCAGAAACGGATTGACGAGAACCAACGCCTGATCCTGTCGGTCAACGCCTCAGCCAGGGTGCTCCGCAACCCGCGGCTTCCCCAACTGGTTGGAGAGCTGATCGAAGAACACGACATCCGGCCCGACCGCCTCGCCCTTGAGATCACCGAGACGGTCCTGGTCGCGGGGACGAGCACCGTCAAAACGGTCATGAACGAACTTCATGGACTCGGTATCTGGCTGGCACTCGACGAATTCGGTACCGGTTTCTCATCCCTCAGCTACCTCAACGAATTCCCAATCGATTCGCTCAAGATCGACCGGTCGTTCATCGAGAACCTGGCGGTCGGCGAACCGAAAGGGTCGGCGATCACTGACGCAATCATCCAGATCGGCAAGGCGCTGTCGATGACCGTGGTTGCCGAAGCCGTCAGCTCGGAAACTCAGCTCCAGATGGTGCGTGACCTCGGTTGCCAGCTCGCCCAGGGGAACCTGATCTCCCCGCCGGTATCGACCGGGGAGGCAACCCGGATGCTCAGCGAAGCCCCGACTCGAACCCTCATTCCGTAAGCGCGGGATTCACCTCGGGGACCGGCTGGACAAAACCGGGCCGGACGAGCGGCAGCTCGTGCTTCGCGCCGGGAATCGTGGCCACGATCTGGTGGATCGCCACGTCGCCGCGTTCAAAAGCCCCAATGCTGGCGGTCATGTAGAGCCGCCAGATTCGCTCGCGCTCCTCGCCGATCTGACTGATCGCGTCGGCTTTGTTGTCGGCGAGGTTCCGCACCCACCGCTTCAAGGTCAGCGCGTAGTGCTCACGCAGGGATTCGGCGTCTCGCATCTCCTGGCCCGACTTCTCCAGAGCAGCGACGACCGTCGCGACCCGGTGGAGCTCGCCGTCCGGGAATACGTACCGGGTGATGAATGTGTTGGGCTGCTCGTCGTCGTTCTGCATCCTGCAGATGCCGTGGTGGAGGGCGAGTCCGCCGGGCCGGCCAAGGTTCTTCACCGTCTCCATGTAGTTGTCGAGCTGGCTGGAGCCGACATGCTCGTACATGCCTACCGACGAGATCTTGTCGTACGGACCGTCGGTGACTTCGCGGTAGTCCTGGATCCTGACCTCGCACATATCGCTCAGGCCGGCCGCCGAGATGCGGTCGCGCGCCAGTTTCGCCTGCTCCTCGGAAAGGGTCACGCCGACCGCCCGTACCCCGTAGTTGGAAGCCGCGTGGATCAGAAGGGATCCCCAGCCGCAGCCAATGTCAAGCAGGCGCTCTCCGGGCTTGAGTTCGAGCTTTCGGCAGATCACATCGAGTTTGCGGGTCTGCGCTTCTTCGATCGTGTCGTCTTCGGAAGCGAAGTACGCGCAGGAGTAGACCATTGTCGGACCAAGGATCAGCCGGTAGAACTCGTTTGAGACGTCGTAGTGGTGGGAGATCGCCTCGCGGTCGCGGCGCAGCGAATGGAGCCGGCCCGCGACCCTTGCCTCGGTTTCCGGCGGTTTGGGCGGGGGGATCTTCACCGCGCCGACCGCCAGCGCGATGCGGGCGGCTTCCAGCTTCTCCCGCGGGGTGAAATCGAATCCGTAGAGCTTGGATCCGGCCATCATCACCCGCTCGAGATCGCCTTCCAGCTCGATGTCCCCGGAGACCCAGCCTCGGGCGATGCCGACCTGGTCAGGCCGCATCACGACATAGGTGAGCCCGCGTTTGTTGCGGATCACGATCGTGTCATCGACGGTACCGGGCTCTCCGGGACCGAATTCGGAACCGTCCCAGAAGCGCACTGCGGCCGGGAGCGGACCGCTCAACCGGCTTTCAAGCTTCGAGACAAGGTGTGCAAAACGATCGGCAACTCCACCTGTGCTGTACATGACCCGAGACTAACCGAGCGCCATGCCGACCGGTAGCCACGGTGGGCAAACTATTTTCCGTAGACCTCGGCCTTGATCAGGCTGATCGAGCGGATCACGGAGTCGAGAAACGGCTCTATCTCTTCAACCAGGCGGCCATATTCCTCTTCGCCGGCCGGAGTGATCGAGTAGAAGCGCCGGGTTCGTTTGTCGGGATGCTCCCAGTTGCCTTCGATCATTCCTTTGCTCTCGAGATCCCGGAGCAGTGGGTACATCGTGTTCGGGTTGACCGAAACGACACCCTGGGTCATCGATTCGATCGCTTCGATCAGGAGGTTGCCGTAAGAAGGCTCGCTCCGGATCAGGTGCAGCACCAGTAGCGGGAACAGGTCGCGGCGGCGCATCTCGCCGCCGAAGACATCCGAGGCCCGGCCGCCGCCGCGCTTTCGCCCGGCCTCGCCAGCCTTCTGGCGGGTTGCCGCTTTGGTCGCTTCCGCAACCGCATCCTCGAGATTTGAACCCTTTTCCGCCATCACTGCGAGTTTACGTGGGTGGGCATCCATGCTCTTCCTTATCCTCAGCCAATGACGGTGAATCAACCCCTCTTCGAGAACGAAAACGGATTCGAGGGACCGGTCGAGGTCAGCCGCGTGATCTTCACCGCCGAAGACGACGGCTTCGCGGTGATCGAGGTGCGGGACGACTCCGGCGAGGAATTCATCGTCACCGGCACCGTGGCCCACCTCAAGCCCGGGGAGAGGGCGCGCCTGGCGGGGGAATGGCAGCAGCACGAGCGGTTCGGACCCCAGCTCAAGGCGATCACCGCGCTACCGCTCGACCCCGGCGATCGCTCCGGGCAGATCGCCTACCTCGCCACGCTCCGCCACATCGGACCGATCCGGGCGGAAGCACTCTGCGACCTCTACGGGGCCGAAGTCATGGAGAAAATCAGTGCTGATCCGTCCGGGGTCTTCGGATCCCTGCCGAAGCTCGGTCCCAGGCAGGCCGAAGCTGCGACCGAGAGCTGGTACGCGACCCGGGCCGTCCGGGACCTGCACGTCGAACTCGCCCCGCACGGTCTCGCCCACCTTGCCGGAAAGATCCACGCCCGCTTCGGCGACCAGGCGATGAAGACGATCCGCGAGGATCCGTACCGGCTGACCGAGATCGACGGGGTCGGTTTCGTCCGGGCCGACAAGATTGCGCTCGCCGCCGACGTGCCGCCGGAATCGGACCGGCGTGCCCAGGCCGCCGCCCACTTCCTGATCGGCGAGGCCGAGCGCCGCGGCCACACCCACCTGCCGGTCGACGAACTCTCAAGGAATGCGAACAAGCTGCTGGGCTACCCGCCGGACCCGGGCGTGCTTGCCTCCGCCCCGGGCCTGACCCTTGAAGACGAGGGCCTCTACCGCGACCGCACGCTGAACCGCGAGATCTGGGTTGCCGGTGACATCCGTGACCGGGCCCTCACTGAGCCGAGCAGCGAGCACCGTCCGGACCACCCCGATGACGAATCTCTGACGAACGAACAGTGGCAGGCAGTGCTCGGGGCCTTCGACGCCCAGGTTTCGGTCGTCACCGGTGGTCCCGGCGTCGGCAAGACCGTCTGCACCCGGGCGATCGTCTCCGAGGCGCGCTCAGCCAATCTGCGGGTCGGCCTCTGTGCCCCCACCGGCCGCGCTGCCCGGCGCCTGAGCGAGGCGACCGGGGCCGAGGCCCACACGATCCACCGCATGCTCGAATGGCGTCCCGGCGCCGAAGCAACCTTCAAGCCCGGCCATCCCCTGCCGATCGACATCCTGATCGTCGACGAAGCCTCGATGATCAACCTGCACATGGCGGAGATGCTGCTCGGCGGGCTCGGACTTGGCACCCACATCGTCCTGGTTGGAGACGCCGACCAGCTACCCCCGGTCGGTGCAGGCAAGCCGTTCGCCGACTTGATCGAATCCGGCGTGGTGCCGGTGACCCGGCTGACCCACATCTTCCGCCAGGCGGCGCGTTCGATGATCACGACCGCGGCCCACGAGGTGAACCAGGGACGCCCACCCCACCTCACCCCGGCCGAAGACCAGGTCCAGGACTTCTTCTTCGTCGAGCGGGTGACTCCGGAACGCTGCCGCGACGCAGTTGCCGACATGGTCGGGGAGCGGGTTTCGGCCGGTCTCGGGCTCGATCCGATCCGGGACGTCCAGGTGCTCGCCCCGATCTACCGAGGCGAAGTCGGAATCGATGCGCTGAACCGCCAGCTACAGAAGCGCCTCAACCCGGACGGCAAGAAGGCACTAACCGATCGCTTCCGGATCGGCGACCGCCTGATCCAGACCCGGAACGCGTACGAACTTGGCCTGATGAACGGCACGATCTGTTTCCTGGTCGAAGATGATCCCGACGAAGAGATGGCGGTGGTCCAGACCGACGTGGGCCAGGAGGTAGTCGTGCCCTACTCGGAGTCTTCCGACCTGCGCCTGGCCTACGCGGTCTCGGTCCACAAAGCCCAGGGCAGCGAGATCCCGGTCGTGCTTTTCGTCTGCCACCGGTCCCATTCGGGGATGCTGACCCGTCCCTTGATCTACACGGCCATTACCCGCGCGAAATCGATGTGCGTGCTGGTCGGCGACCGCCCCGCCCTCGAGATGGGGGTGAAGCGGGACGAAGGCGGCGGCCGGTACTCCTCGCTGGCGGCGCGTTTGAGGGCCGGCATTTAGACTGACTGAATGAGCGCTCAGGGAGTAGGGAGACTGTTCGGATCGATGCTGGCTTTCTGGGTCGTCGCCCTCGGCCTGATGGTCTTCGCGGCCACCGGCAAGGCCGAGCAGAAGCTCGTCACCATCGACGCGCCGAGCAACGTCATCGACCTGTCGACACAGAACCTTGCCGGACCGGTTTCTTCGACAATGGGGCCGCACCCGGGCGAGCTGAAGGCGAACGTCCTGCTGCCCGACGGCTACACAAAGAAGAAGCGCTACCCGCTGCTCCTGCTGCTCCACGTATCGGGCGAGCGCTTCGACTCCTGGGCCGACCCACTGCTCGGTGACATCAGCAACACCGCCAAGGGCCTCAATGCGGTGATCGTCATGCCGGAAGCCGCTCAGGGCTTCTACGCCAACTGGTGGAACGAAGGCAACAAACGCAAGCCGGAATGGGAGACATACATCCGGGATGAGCTGCTGCCGCTGATCGAGAACAAGTTCAGCATCCGCACCGAGCGCCGGTACCACGCGGTCGCCGGCTTCTCGATGGGCGGCTACGGTACCTACCTGACCGGATCGCTACTCCCCGGTTATTTCGGCACCGTGGTGCCGCTTTCAGCCTTCGCTTCGATCCGCAACCCGCTGTCTCAGCTTGCCTTCCAGTACGCCAGTGGTGGCACCGACTACCAGACCGTTTACGGACCGGCCAATGCCTATTACGCCGAGGGCCACGACCCACTCGAGTGGGGTCCGAACCTCGCTTCCACCCGGATGGATGTCTACACCGGCAATGGTCTGCCGGATCCGGCGGTACGCCCGGAAAACAGCCCGGCCCACCCCGGCCATCTTGCCGAGGGCGACAATACGAGCCTCCTGCTCGAAGGGGTGCTGAAGACCCAGAATGACGAAGCCGTCCAGGCGATCAGGGACGCCGGCAATACGACGATCGACTACAAGATCCACAAGGGCAGTCACGACTGGAACTTCTGGAAGATCGACCTCAAGGAGGCGATCGGCAAAGGCCTGTTTCGCCCGGTGTCCGAGAAGCCGTCGAAGTGGACCTACAACACCTCTTCGGACACAGGTCAGGCCTGGGACACCGCGTTCGACTTCGAGGGCGCACGAACAAAGATGACTACTTTCACCGGTGCCGGTGGCACCCTTAGTGCGAGCGGTGACGGCACGGTCAATCTGAGCGATGGCAACGGCTGTGAATACACGCAGACGATCCCCTTCACCCTGAAGCTGCGGACCTCGCCCTGCCGCAGGCTGAAGGCGAAGACGAAAGGCAGGCTCAAGGCCGGCAAGAAGCGCACGATCAGGGTGACGGTCACCGGCGAAATTATGTTCGACGGCATCGGACCGATCGATGCCGCCAGGTCAAGCTGGGCAGGAAGACCGTGAAAACGAACAGCGCCGGCAAAGCGAAGATCACCCTGAGGTCGAAGCGCCGGACGAAGAAGGTCAAGCTGGTCGTTTCGAAAGCCGGTCACAGGCCGTTCTCGAAGAAGTTGAGGATCAAGAAGCATTAGGGTCGGAGGATCAGTCCTTCGTCCGCAGATACCGCCGTCTGGCCCACCGGTGAACCGAGCCCCGCCCACCGGGCCTCGTTCAGCGAAGCGGCGCCGGAACCATTCTGGCTTTCCGGCCCAAGGCCCGCGCCGCGCGCGCCGGTCGACGGAGTCATCGATGCCGACCTGCTGATCGTCGGCGGCGGATTGACGGGACTCTGGGCGGCCGTGTGCGCCGCCGAGCAGGATCCGGGCCGGTCGATCGCGCTGATCGAGCGGGACACGATCGCGATCGGCGCCAGTGGACGAAACGGCGGCTTCATGTCGTCCTCGCTGGTCCACGGAATCGGCAATGGCATGGCGCGCTTCCCCGAGGAGATCGAAACCCTCGAGCGGCTCGGACTTGAGAACCTCGAAGCGATCAAGTCGACCATCCGCCACCACGGAATCGACTGCGACCTGCTCTCACCGGGGGCGATCGAGACCGCGATGACCCCGGGGCAGCTCGAGGAGCTGAACGGCGGCGTCGAAGAGCTTGAGCGGTTCGGCCACGAGGCCGAGTTCCTGACGGGCGAGCAAATGCGCGCCGAAGTCAACTCGCCGCTTTTCACCGGCGGCATCTGGCAGAAGAGCGGTGAGTGTTCGGTCAACCCGGTCAAGCTCTGTGACGGCCTGCTCGACCTCGCCGAGAGTCTCGGCGTCCGAATCCACGAGGAGACCGAGATGCTTTCCCTTCGCCGCGCCGGGGCCGGGGTCGACGTCGCCACCGACGGCGGCACGGTTCGGGCCCGTCGGGTGTTGCTGGCGACCGCCGCCTTCCGCAGCCCGATCCGGGCGATCCGCTCACGCGTGGTGCCCGTCTTCGACTATGTGCTCGTCACCGAACCACTGACCACCGCTCAGTGGGACGCGGTCGGCTGGAAGAACCGCCAGGGACTGTCCGACTCGTCCAACCGGTTCCACTACTACCGCCCCACCGCCGACGGCCGCATCCTCTGGGGTGGCTACGACGCGATCTACCACTACGGCGGCCGGGTTGACGAAGGGAACTACCAGCGGGACGAGAGCTTCGCCGGGCTCGCCCAGCGTTTCTTCACCGCCTTCCCCCAACTCGAAGGCTTGAAGTTCACCCACCGGTGGGGCGGCGCGATCGACACCTGCTCCCGCTTCTTCGCGTTTTACGGCTCGGCCCTGGGTGGCCGCGTCGCTTACGCGGTGGGCCACACCGGGCTGGGGGTCGGGGCCAGCCGGTTCTCGGCCGGTGTCGCCCTCGATCTGCTCGACGGCCGGGAGAACGAAGTCAGCGGTACGGAGTACGGTGAACGGAAGCCGATGCCGTTCCCGCCGGAACCGCTCAAGTGGGGGACGATCCAGTTCACCCGCGGGCGCCTCGCCGCCGCCGACAGGAAAGACGGCAAGCGGGGTGCCTGGCTCAATACCCTGGACCGTTTCGGGCTCGGCTTCGACAGCTAGGCTGGCCGCCTACTCGTACGAAACGGCCTCGAGCACGTCCAGCTTCGCCGCCTTGCGGGCCGGGTAGATCGCCGCGAGCACACCGGCGATCGCGGTGAGAACCAGGATTGCAAAAAGGGTGACGATCGGGTAGCTCAGTTCGAAGCCCTCACTCTTCAGCGGGATGCCGAGCAGGAAGGCGAAGATGATGCCGAGGATCAGGCCGGCGATCGCTCCCAGCACGGCGGTGATCACCGCTTCATACCGGACCATGCGTTTCACCTGGCGCCGAGACATGCCCACCGCCCGCAACATGCCGAGTTCGCGGGTGCGCTCGTAGATCGAGAGGATCAGCGTGACCACGATGCCGACCAGCGAGACCACTATGGCCAGCGCCAGTAGCACGTAGATCAGGGCCAGCAACCCGTTGATCTGCGCCTTCTGGGCATCCTTGAGTTCGTTCTGGTTCAGCACATCGACGGTCGGGAAGGTCTTGTCGAGACCGTCTTCGACCCGCTTCTGGACGGTATCCACGCTCTGCCCCGAATCGATCTTCAGCAAGGCGAACGTCGCCGTGTCGACGCCGAAATCATTGATCATCTCGTTCTGGGTGATGATCAAGTCTCCGAGCAGGTCGAGGTTGCCGGAAGCAGTGACCGCAGTGACCGTGAGTTCCGGCTTCTTGCCGGTCTGTCCGAGGACTCCAAGCTTCTGACCGACTTTGACTCCGGTCGATTTCGCGAGGCCGTCGCTGATGATTACCTGTCCGTCCTCGAGGCCGGAAAGGTCGGAAGTCGAACCCTGATCGAATTCGATGTTTACGACCTGATTGATCGTGTCTGGCTGGACCGACGACATCGATTTCGATCCCCCGCCGTCGACCTTGACCTGGCTGAAGCTGATTCCGGATGCGTCCTGAACACCCTGGGTCTTGCCGGCTTCCGTCACCGACTTGATCGGAATCGGTGAGAACCCGCCCGGACCCTGAAGGGTGAGTTCACCCTTGAGGTCCTGATCGATCACCTTGTTCACCGAACTGCTGATTCCTGAAGCGAAGATCGTCACGAAGCTGACCAGCGCGAGGCCGATCATCAGGGCCGCCGCGGTAACCGCGGTCCGGGACGGGTTGCGTTGAGAGTTCTCGCGAGCGAGTCGACCAGTGAGTCCACCGATCTTCTGGAGAGGCGCCCCGACCATCGAGGCCATCGGCCGCACGATCTGCGGGCTGAAGATCGAGATCGCAACGACCACGCAGAGCGCGCCCGCACCCATCTGGAGTGCCGCGTTGCCACCGTCCTTGCCGCTGATCAGGACGGAGGCGACCAGCAGGAGCCCGATCACGGTGAGGCACGCCGCGATGATGCTCCGCAGCACGACCCGGTTCTTTCCACCGATGACGATGTTCTCCGAGAGCGCCGCGATCGGCGGGACCCGGGTCGAGCGCAGTGCCGGGATCAGCGACGACACGAGGGTAACCCCGACGCCGATCACCAGCGAGACGATGATTGTGCGCGGCGCGACGATCAGCGCCTTGGTCGGCAGTTCGGCCCCAACTGCACTGAGGATCGCGCTAAGTCCCTTGGCCAGCCCGAGGCCGACGAAGATGCCCACGATCGATGCGAACAGCCCAATCAGGAAGCCTTCGATCAACACGGTGCGAAGGATCTGCCGGCGGTTCGCGCCGAGGGTCCTCAGCATCCCGAACTCACGGGTGCGCTGGGCGACCGTGATCGAGAAAACGTTGAAGATCACAAAGGACCCGACGAACAGGGAGATCCCCGCGAAGGCGAGCAGCGCGATGTTGAGGAAGCTGAGGGAATCCCTGATGTCATCCGAGTTCCGCTGGGCGTTTTCGGCACCGGTCTCAACCCGCAGACTGCCCGAGGTCGAAGCCGGCAGGGCATCGATTACCCGCTGTTTGAGTTCCTCCGGACTGACGCCCGGTTCCGCCTGCACCGAAATCTGATCGAACTCATTCTGCTTCCCGGTGACCCTCTGGGCGACCGGCAAGAGGGTCTGGGCGATCGAAGTGCCGCCGAAGGAGGCTCCACCAAGCTGAGTCAGTCCGACGATCCTGAAAGGTGTGGCCTTGCCGGTTCCGACCAGCTGGAGCCGGTCGCCGACCTTGAGGTCGGCCCGATCGGCCGCAGCCTGGTCCAGCGTCACTTCCTTCGCGGTGAGCGGTTCGTGACCGTCGACCAGATCCAGCGATTCGAGTTCTTTCGGCAGCTTGGAGGCGATGAACTGGGGAGAACCCGCCACCCGTCGAGTCGCCTTTCGAGTCGAGGATCGCGCCCTGGCTGAAGACCGACCCGGCGGCAATCTTCACGCCGTCCACTCCCTCGACGGTCTTCAGGTACTTGTCGGAGAAGGCCGGAATCGCTCCGTCCTGCTGCTCGACCTTGGTTTTGCTGGTGACCGTGACGTCGACGCCTTCGTTCGACTTGGTGAAGATGTCGTCGAAGGCACCGTTGGTGGTGTCGGTCAGCATGTAGGTGCCGGCGACCAGAGCGATGCCGAAAACCACCGCGAGGGCGGTCATCAGGGAGCGCCACTTGCGCGCCCAGAGGTTCTTGAAGGTGAGGCTAAGCAAGGGTCTTGAGCAGCTCGATCACGGCGTCGGCGGAAACCGGCGGCGCATCGTGGACGAGCTTGCCGTCGCGGAGCGCGATCAGCCGGTCGCCGTGGGCCGCTGCGTCGGGCTCGTGGGTAACCATGATCACCGTCTGGCCGTACTCGTCGACCGAGCCTCGAAGCAGCTGGAGAACGTCCTCTGAGGCCTTGGAGTCGAGGTTGCCGGTCGGTTCGTCCGCGAAGAGCACCGCGGGCTTGGTCACGAGGGCGCGGGCGACGGCTACCCGCTGCTGCTGGCCTCCGGAGAGCTCGGACGGGCGGTGGGTGCGACGGTCCGAAAGACCGACCCGCTCGATCACTTCATCAACCCATGCCTGATCCGGCTTGCGCCGCGCGATCGACATCGGCAGCACGATGTTTTCCGCAGCCGTCAGGACCGGAAGCAGGTTGAAGAACTGGAAGACGAAACCGAGCTTGTCACGGCGGAGCTGCGTGAGTTCGCCGTCATCGAGATTGGTGATGTCGATGCCATCGACTGCAACCGTGCCGGCAGTCGGCTTGTCGAGCCCGGCGAGGATATGCATGAGCGTGGACTTGCCAGAGCCCGAAGGACCCATCATCGACGTGTACCGGCCCTTTTCGAAAGTGACGTCGACGCCATCAAGCGCCCGGACTTCGGCCTGACCTTCGCCGTAGAATCGCTCCACCCCGCTCGCCTCGACGATCGAGGCTTCGGGGGCTGCGGATTCGGTCGGTGATTCAAGAGTGGATTCCATGATCCGGTCACGGTAGCAAGGTGAACCCGTCGGAATCAGCGCCTCAGGGTAATCCCTTAGAGACCCTTACTTCAGCGCTTGCGAACCAGCTTGGCTCTGCGTGCTACCCGTTTCGGACTGGTCCCCTCCTGGGTGACCGTAAAGGCAATCTTCGCTCGCAACCGGCCCTTCTGCCGCAGCTTGCGCCTGGTCTTCCGGTTCAGCTTGAGTTTGATGGACCGAGCACCTGACTTGACCTTGTACCGGCGGGCCGCGACGCGGATGTTCTTACCAGCTGCCTTTCGCCTGCGCCCGAACGCGCGGCCCTTGACCGTGAGCTTGGTTCGCCCGGAACAGGATTTCATCCCGGTCAGGGAGCAGCGGACCTTCACGTAACCCCGTCCACGGCGATTGATCTTGATCCGCTTGGAACGGGTGCCGATCAGCGCCTTGGGGTATCCGACGATGAAGCTCATTCGGGCCGGGGAGGAATCCGTGTTGCCGGCGATGTCGATTGCGCGCACTTCGAACGAGTGGGAGCCGACCGACAGGGCGCTGTACTCGAGCGGCGGTGCGCAGCCGGTGAATGCAGCCGAGTCGAAGCGGCACTCGAAGGATGACCCGGTCTGTGACGACGTAAAGAGCAGCTCCACGTGACCGGACTGGCCGCGACTTTTCAGCGAGGAGGAGATCGCGGTGTCGGGCGCGGTCGTGTCCGGAGTCGCGCTCGACGGCAAGGTTCGCCAGGTCTTCTCACTGACCTGCTGTTCGACGCCGGCCTTGGAGTTGTCGCAAGTGCCCTGGGGGAAGATCGTCTGCAGACGGGCTTGCTGGGGACCGGTCAGGCCCACGCCGTATTCCGACTGATCGACCGGCTTGAGCTGACACTTGAGGACGTCGTTCGCCAGCGGCCCGCCGGCTTCCACCCGCGAGATCGAAGCCGACGGAAAAGCGTACCCGCAGGCGCCGGAGTCGACCGTCTGGGTCTGCTCCACGATCAGACCTCCGGTGCTGTTGATGAAGCAGGCATCCCTTGCCGCGGGCGACCCACTGATCGTTTCCGGTCGGTTGTTCAAGACTTTTTCGCGTTTCGATGCGGACGTCGTGTCGTGTTCGATGCCGGTGAGCCACCGGTCCATGGTCAGCAGCTGAAGGGAATCGTCGAGGCCCTGGGGGCTCGTCCAGATGACCTGGGTGCCGGCCTGGCCGTCGCCGTCCGGGTCGCCGTTCGCCTTCAGTAGGCGTTCCCGCATCGACAGCGCGTGGATGATCTGATGGCCGTTGTCCATGGTTTCAATGCTGTAGTCCCGGTTGTCGATCACCGGAGTACTCGCGAGCCCCGCGCCACCTTCGTTGATGAGGCCGCTGTCGTACGCCCGCCGGAGGGATTCCGACGACGCCACCGAGCGATCCGGGACCGAAGCGCCGTCGTACTGGCGGATCCCACCGACGCCGTCGTTCAGGTCGAGGAACTGTTCGGTGGAGATCACGCCTTTCTTCAGCTGCTCGAGGCCGTACTGAACACCGGCGTTGTCGACCGGCCGCCGGGTCAGACCGGTGGCAGGATCAATCCCGTACACATTGACGTTGCCCTCGAAAGCCGTGCAGCGGGTACCGAGCGGATTGGTCGCCGGGTCGAAGACCGTGTTTACAGGTAGCTCCGGCGGGCAGACCCCGGGGCCGAAGAAGTTGTCACCAAAAGCCGAATAGACGACTGCGCAGGCACCCTCGCGAGCGGTTCCTTTCACCGCCCGTTTCTGTTCCGTCGACCAGCCTGCCGCGGCTGGGGAAGTGAGGAATTCGGAGAGCAGCCGGCAGTCGAGCAGCAGGTTTCCGGCGTACGCGTTGTCGGTGAACGAGTTGCCGAGCTGCAACCCGTCGAGCAGGCCCGGGAAGTTGTTGCCGATCATCTGTTGCGCCATCGAACCACCCGAGCTGCCTTTGCCGATGACGAAGTCCGGTTCTCCGAAACTCTCGATGAAGTGTTCCTTGACCATCGAAACCGTTTCCGCCGAAACGGAATCCGAGCAGCGGATCCCGTAGACGTTCTGCGACGAACCGGCCGTTGCGTATCCGGCGAGCATGTCCCCCATCCGGATGTAGTTGTTGTCGCCGCCGACCGGTCCCCGGTGTAGCCAGCCCGGCAACCGCCGCCGAAGCCGTAGACCAGCCTGCCGTTCCACCCCGGCCCGGGCCGGTCAGGTTTCGCCGGATCGATCAGGAATCCGATCCGGTAGTTGCCGCGGTTGATCGTCCCGGTCTCGATCCGGACCGCCTGTGGCACTACCTCTGGGTTCTTCCGGTCGCCGGTGGGTGCGGTGGTCGTGGTTTTAAGGAGTTGGGCGGCGGGGATCGCGGCAGGATCGGTCACCGTCACCCAGCCACCGCCGGACGCGAGGCGATATCGGTATTCGACCTTGGTCGTCGTATTACAGTCGGCGGGGTTGATCGCTCCGCCGGGGGTTTCACAGACGAAAGGGGTCTGACGGATGCCGGAGAGGATCGGACCGGTGACCGAATGGTCGACAATCAGGAGCTTTGCTTCGGTGTTGCCCGGCAGCGTCGCCGTGACAGTTCCGCCCCCGGCGAGGCTGAGCAGCGCCCGCAGCTTGCGTCCGTTGCCCGGTACGGCCGTGAAGCTCGAAGTCACATCGTTGCCGTTGAGCGCGACCGTCAGCGCGGCCGGGTCACTTGAGGGCGGGACCTTGGCCTGAACCAGGCTGTCACCGCCGCTGGCCATGTCCGGACGCGAAGAAATGACGTCAAGCTCGACCTCACCCAAAGCCGAAGCCTGAGTGGCACCGAAGGCGAACAACCCGGCCATGAAGACCAAAGTCAGGCAGATCGAAGTCGAAAGTCGGTTCCCGGTGCTGATCAGATTCCCTTCATCGCGGACGGACACTAATTGGAACCCGAGGAACGAGCGAAGTTTCGGCTTGGCCCGGGCCGCGAGACCACGAAAGTCAGTGATAATCGCTGACTTTCGTGGTCTCGAGCCCTCCGGGCCTGCGAGGTCCCTGAAACCGTGGACTATCCGCGGTTTCAGGGATCTCGGCGCCCGTTTAGGCATCCGAGACTCGGCCGTTCCGTGCCAAGCAAGCGGGTGGTGCACGGGGACGTCCTGGGCGTGGCTGGCGAGGAGTAAGCGAGCCGGTGAAGCGATTTGACTTCAGTCAATGAGCAAGCCGTGCGAGCGTCGACGAAGCCAGGCGCGTCCGGGTCGTTCCCGGGGCCGCCCGCCACCTCAAGCCTTAGCGAGAAAAGGCGGCCCGCGGAGGCCGCCCTTTCGACGTAACACTCAACTGCTGGGCAGCGTCAAACAGCCCGGGGAAGCAGTACCTCGCGCGCGATGACCATGCGCTGAATCTGCGAAGTGCCTTCGTAGAGCTGCATGATCTTGGCGTCTCGCATGAACTTCTCGACCGGGTACTCCTTGATGAAGCCGTAGCCGCCGTAGACCTGGACAGCGTCAGTGGTAACTTCCATCGCCGAGTCGGCGGCAAAACGCTTGGCCTCGGAAGAAGTGAGCGTGTTGCTCAGTCCTTGATCGAGCTGGACACCCGAATGCCAGGTCAGCAGACGGGCTGCGTCGACCTTGACCGCCATGTCGGCGATCAGGAACTGGATCGCCTGATGCATGGCGATCGGTACGCCGAACTGCTGACGTTCCTTCGAGTACTCGACGGCGGCTTCGAACGCGGCGCGGGCGATGCCGACGGCCATCGCGGCCACACCGGGACGGGTGCGGTCGAGGGTCATCATCGCCAGCTTGAAGCCGTGGTTCTCCTCACCGATCAGGTTTTCGGCCGGCACTTCGACGTCATTGAAGGAGACGGTCGCGGTGTTGGAAGCCCGCTGACCCATCTTGTCTTCCTTCTTGTCGATTGTGACTCCATCCGTCTTGTCGACGACGAACGCCGAGATGCCCTTGCTGCCGGCCTCGGGGTCGGTCTTCGCGTAAACCGTGAACCAGTCGGCGTACTGCCCGTTGGTGATGAAGCACTTGGAGCCGTTGATGACGTACTTGTCACCCTTCTTTACGGCCCGGGTCTTCATGCCGGCGACGTCGGAGCCGGCGTCCGGCTCGGTCAGGCAGAAGGAAGCGAGCTTGGCCGATTCGGTCAGCATGCCCAGATACTTCTTCTTGGTCTCTTCGGAACCGCCGAGAACAACCGGAGCCGCAGCGAGCCCGTTGCAGGCGAGCGAGGTACCGATGCCGGAGCAGCCCCAGCCGAGCTCCTCTTCGATCAGGCAACCGGACAGGTAGTCAAGGCCCGGTCCGCCGTATTCCTCGGGGATGTGCGTATTCATCAGGCCGACTTCCCAGGCCTTGTCGATTACGTCCTGGGGCCAGGTTCCGTCCTTGTCGTACTCCCAGGCAACACTGCGCATCTCTTTATCGGCAAAATTGTGCGCCATCTCGCGCAAGTCCTTCTGCTCGTCGGTAAGCGTGAAATCAACCACTTGTAGAGCCTTTCAGTCGATGAAATTCGGTCTCTGAGGTCGTTTTCGGGAGGCGAAAATCAAACCCGATTGACCAGTCAGTCAATAACTCGACCAGAAGGGTAACGGATCAAGAGGACAGGCGGTCTAATCTGGCTTCATGACTGCGCGCATCGGCGCCTCCGAACTTTCATTCGTGCTCCTCCTGCTCTGCGTGGTGATCGTTCCGATCGCCGCTATTGCCTTTGCGCGGTCCGGACGCGCCCTCGACGAGCTGGGCAAAGGCACCTTTGCCATCGACAGGGAGAAGCCCGGCCGGGGGGAACCGGCGAACTCCGAGACCGCCCGCGCCGAGCAGGAGGCAGAGGTGCGACAGATGGTCGAGGCTTCGGCTTTCCGCCGCCGCGCCCGCGGAGAACCTGACATCGACGTCCAGTCCGAGATCGACCGGGTGCTGGGCGTCGGTCCCTGGGCCGAGATCGATGCTTCAGAAGTCAGTGGCGAGGACGGCCCGGAAGGCCCGGCCGGACTCGAAGGTGGAACCGCTCAAATCCGGGCGGAAATCAGAGAGCTTGTGATCGCCAACAACGAGCGCCGGCTCCGCCGCGGCGAGGACCCTCTTGACGTCGACTCCGAGGTGGAGCGCCGGTTTCGCGAGTGGACCTGAGGGCGATTTTTCTCCGGCAGCGCGTCTGCCCTGATTGGCGAGCCGTCAATCGGGGTTATTGTTAAGTCAATGAATGACGATTCCCTCTACCAGCTCGAGGAACTCGCCGTCCAACCAGGAACGTATTTCAACCCTCAGACCGAGGTGGTTGTGATCGTCGACGACTCCGCGTCAGTCAACCTCGAGATCTTCAATCCGGAGACCTTCGAAGGATCCGAATGGGTGCGTGTGGCCGAGGACATCGCTGTCGATGAAGAGCAGCGGGATGAACTCCTCGAAGAATTCCAGGCCCAGCACCACGCGAGCAACGCCGATCCGATCGCCGGCGGAGCGCTTGACCCGGATGATCCGGACATCGATGACCCCGACCCCGAAGAAGCACCTGTGGGAATTCCGATCGAAGACGAAGAACTCTGATGGACCAGGATCGGCTGACGCTTCTCGGTGTGCCGATCGACAGTGTCGGGCGTAGAGGCGGAACGGAACTCGGCCCCGCCACCCTTCGAGAGATCTTCAAGCCGCTCGGGCTGCGCGACGCGGGCGATACGGAGCAGAGGATCCGGGGCCTCAACCGCGATCCGACGAACGGCTGGCTCGCTTACCCTGAGATCGTCAAGTTGAGCGCGGAAGTTCGCGGCCGGGTCGCCACGATCACTGCCAATGGCGAAGTACCGGTGGTTCTCGGAGGCTGTTGCACCCTCCTCCCTGGCACGCTGGCGGGGGCCTCTGACTCACACGGCAAGCTCGGCCTCGCCTACCTCGACGGGCACCTCGACCTTTTTACCGGCCAGACATCGCCCACGGGTGAAGGCGCCGACATGCCGCTTGCCACGATTCTCGGTTTGGCCCCTCCCGAACTTGTCGAGACCATCGGGCCGGTTCCGGTCGTCGATGCCTCACGCATCGCCTGTCTCGGCTCGCGTGACGAAGAGGAACTCGGCATGATCGCCCCCCTGCCGAACGGACTTGGGATCGGGCGAATTGAGGATCGGGAAACGCTTCGGCACGCCGACCTCGAACACGTCGCCCGTTCGGTTGCGGAAGAATTGACCGCTGACGGCTCGCACTTCTGGCTCCATCTCGACGTCGACATCCTCGACCCCAACGCCTTTCCCGCGACCGACTACCTGATGCCCGACGGCCTGAGCGTGACTGAACTCAAGGCGCTCCTTGGTCCACTCGCCGGATCTCGACACCTCGCAGGGATCAACATCACCTGCTTCAATCCGGAAAAGGACCAGGATGGTTCCTGTTGCAAGACTTTGGTCGAAATGCTGAAAAGCACACTGATCACTTAGAATCCGGGAGTGCTCGACGCCGGTTCAAAAGCCCCTGACTTCACTCTCAAGGATCAGAAGGGAAAGAACGTCACCCTCTCCGACTTTTCGGGGAAGACAGTCGTCCTCTACTTCTATCCCAAGGCCAACACCTCCGGGTGTACGACGCAGGCCATTGGTGTCCGCGATCACAAGGCCGACTACAAGAATGCCGGGGCCACGATCATCGGCATCTCGCCGGATGAGGTGAAGGCGGTCAAGAAGTTCGACGAAAGCAACAAGCTCAACTTCCCGCTGCTGGCCGACAAGGACCACAAGGTCTCCGAGCTCTACGGCACCTGGGTGGAGAAGTCGATGTACGGCAACAAGTTCATGGGAGTCCGACGCACGACTTTCATCATCAATGGGGATGGCAAGGTGGTCCGGGTCTTCCCCAAGGTCCAGCCCAAACGGCACGACGACGTCGTACTGAAGGCGCTGGTCGAAATGAACACCACCACTTGATGGACCGGCTCCGCTGTGGCTGACTGGGGCGACGGTAGTTATGAACTCATGGCCGTCCAGTTGGCACCGGTGGCCGAAGTCGTGGTTGACGCGGCCGAGCCCGTGTCGGGCCTGAAAACGCTCGACCTCGCCTGCGGAACCGGAAACTCAGCTCTGCTCGAGGCTGAGCGCGGCGCGGAGGTCACTGGTTTCGATGCGGCAACCCGGCTGCTCGAAGTAGCCGCCGGCCGGGCGGCCGAGGCCGGACACGAAGCGACCTGGGTTGAAGGTGACATGCAGGACCTGCCTTTTCCTGACGACTCCTTCGAAGTCATCACCTCCGTCTTCGGAGTGATCTTCGGCGATCCGCAGCAGGTCGCCGCCGAGATCGCCCGGGTCCTCGAACCAAACGGTCGGATTGCAATCACGACCTGGACCAACCAGGCGTCCTGCCCCGGATCGCCACGCTTTCCAAAAAGGCGGTCGCCGAAGCTTTTGACCAGGACCCGGATGCAGGACCGATGGCGTTCCAGTGGGGTGACGAAAACGAGTTGCGGGAACTCTTCTCCGAACACGGAATCGCCCTCCAGTTTGAAAAGAAGAGTCTGACGTTCACTGCCGAATCGGCCAAAGCGGCCAACGATGAATGGCGCGAGCACCACCCGATGTGGCTCGCGCTCAAGGAAACCCTCGGTGAAGAAAATTTCGATTCCCTCTCGGAGAGGGTCCTCCAAGAGCTGGAGAACAGCAACGAATCCAGCGATGGTCGGTTCAGCTACACCAGCACGTACCTGCTGGCCACCGGCAGCCCCATCTGACCAAAACAAGGTCTGGAAAGCATCCCCGGTCCCTGAAGCCGGAGATAACGCCAGACCGTTTCACTCAGCTGGATCTAGCGCCGGGAGGTCGTCCGCGGCGGCCGACATCGGTATAACGGGTCGGTGGGAAAACCAGACAACGAGCGCGGGGATTCGAAGTCCCGGTTGGCACCCTTCCTCGATCTGGTTTCGGACCGGCGCCGCAAGCTGATCCCGCTGGTCGCCGGGATCCTGGTGTCGGTCGTCTTTCTGCTCTTTGGCGGTGACCCGGCGACCTCCTCCGACCCGACTTTCGGCATGCCGGAAAGCGCCGAGTCGACCGCGGTCGTGCGGGCTCAGGAAAAGCTTCCGGATTCGGGTGAAGCACCGGCAATCGTCGTCTACAGCAGCTCGAATGGCAAGCTCGACGTCGAGGATCGCCGCAAGGTTTCGGAAGATCGGAGGGACCTTGCCGGGATCGCCCTGCGAGGCGAGGTCGGCCCACCGGCGTTCTCCCCTGACGGCGGGGCCGCATTGCTCATCGTGCCGCTTCGTTCCGTGCCCGAAGGTGGCGGGGGCGAAGGGTCCGACGAACTCGGCGTTGAAGTAAACGAGATCAGGGATGTGGTTGGCAGTGGGCTCCCCGACGGAACAAAGGCCGAGGTGACCGGGCCCGCGGCGTTCCAGGTCGACCTGAGCGAAGTCTTCGACGGAGCCGATACACGCCTGTTGATGGCGACCGCCGCAGTGGTGGCCCTGCTCCTCCTGATCACCTATCGCAGCCCGTGGCTCTGGCTCGTTCCGTTGATCGTGATCGCGCTCGCCGACGGGTCGTACTTGCCCTGATCGCGATCCTCAGCCGCAAGACCGGGCTCGAAGTCGACGGCGGGACCACCGGAATAGTTTCGGTGCTGGTGTTCGGTGCCGGCACCAACTACGCATTGCTACTCATCGCGAGGTATCGCGAAGAACTGAGGCGAAACGAGAACCGCCATCACGCCATGCGTGCCGCTTTGACCCACGCGGCACCGGCGATCCTCGCGAGCTCAGGCACCGTCGCCCTCAGCCTCGCCACCCTCTACTTCGCCGAGCTGCCGTTCGACCGCAACATCGGCATCGCCGGCGCGATCGGCATCGGCACCGCGGTCGTTTTCGTCCTCGCTCTGCTGCCGCCGGCCCTGCTCCTGTTCGGTCGCAAGCTGTTCTGGCCGCTGGTTCCTCACTTCGGCGACGAGGATCCCGCGAAAGATGGCCGCTGGGCCAGTTTCGGCAGGGCGGTCACAGACCGGCCTGTAACGGTGACGCTCGCCAGCGTGGGGTTGCTTGCCTTTCTGGCCCTGGGCAACATCGGAGGTGACGTCGGGCTGTCTCAATCCGAGCAGCTCCGAGCGCGGCCCGATTCGGTGAAAGGACAGGAAACCCTGGCCCGGACCTTCGGCCCCGGCTTCAGTGAACCAGCCGCGATAGTCATTCCCGCAGGATCTGAAAAGGCAGCGATTCGTGTCGCCGGGGAGACGGAAGGAGTCGCCGAAGCCCGCCCTGCCCGGATGGGTGGAGGCCTGGCCGAGATCGAGGTCCGGCTGAGTGCCGAGCCTGGATCGGAAGCGGCGCTGGATACGGTCAGGACCTTGCGAGGCGATCTCGATGAGGTGAGCGACGAGGCGCTGGTGGGCGGGCAGGACGCATCGGATCTGGACAAACGGGCGGCGGCAGCCAACGACCGGCTCCTGGTTGTTCCCCTGGTACTGGCCGTCGTAATAATCATCCTGCTGGTCCTGCTGAGGTCAATCGTCGCCGCGATCCTGCTCGCCTTGACCAATGTCCTCAGCTGGGCGGCCGCCCTCGGTGCCGCCTCATGGGCCTTCACTCACATTTTTGGCTTTCCCGGCATCGACCTGTCCGTCCCCCTGCTCAGCTTCCTCTTTCTGGTCGCCCTCGGAGTCGACTACAACATTTTCCTGATCACCAGGACACGAGAAGAGGCGAGGACTGAATCGACCCGAACCTCAATGGTGACCGCCCTCGCGACGACTGGTGGTGTGATCACCAGCGCGGGCATCCTGCTCGCTGCCGTGTTCGCAGTCCTCGGGGTGCTCCCGATAATCACCCTGACCCAACTCGGCATCATCGTCGGCTTCGGCATTCTCCTCGACACCCTGCTGGTCCGAACGGTGCTGGTGCCGGCGATGGTCACCCTCGCCGGGGAACGCTTCTGGTGGCCTTCCGATCCGGGGACAGACCGGACTGGCTGATCCCAGTGGTCAGAACGTCCGGTACTTCTCCCGGGCGAGGAAGAATCCGTGACCGGTACCCGTGTTCCGGCACTCGATTCCGGCGGAGGAGCTGTCGCACTGGATCGAACCGATGACGGAACTATCGCCGTACTCAAGCACGGGAGCGGCCGAGTTCTTGACCGTGTCTCCGTGACAGATAAATGCGCCCCGGGCGCTGCCTTCGACAGCAACGGCTGAACCCCAGTCGAGCTGGCAGTCCCCCGGCTTGGGTGGTGACGTGAACGACTTCTCCTCGACGTCACACCGCGCGTACTTCGCGTCGATTGCGCAGGCGATGTTCTTCGACACCGACTGGAACGACCGGTACGCCCTGGCGGACCCCGTCGGAGCGGCCCCCCCGCCGGACTCGCTGCCGTTGGCACCGCCGCTGCCGCTATTGCTACCGCTGCCGCTTTGCCGGGCGAGCCTGGCGGTTAGCTTGAGGTTCTCGGCCTTCAAGACCTTTACCTGCTGCTCGAGGCCACCGACCTGCTTCTGGAGCGCGGCGAGTTCGCCGGCACCGCCGGATGAGTCATCCGATCCGCAGCCAGCCGCCATGAAAGTGACCGCACCAACAAGCGCAACGGCAACTGCCAGCTTCCTGCTCAGCAACGACATGACCAGCTCCTTTTCCGAATCAGCTGAATATGACCACCCCGAGGAACGTCAGGTAGAAGATAGCCCAGAGGGCGATCGCCAACTTGCCGAACTCGCCGCGCTTGCGCAGTGCCCAGTAGGCGACGGCGCCGCCCAGCAGGCCGAGGATCATCGAAATGATCGCGAAGTGGTCGAGGTTCCAGTCGATGAAGACCATGCCGAAGAAGACCGGGATGGTCGACTGGAAGACCATCGCTCCGGTGATGTTGCCGAGGGCCAGCGCGTCCTTGCCTTCGCGTACCCAGAAGAAGCTGTTCGCTTTCTCCGGCAGCTCGGTTGCTAGCGGGGCCAGGATGAGCGAGAGGATGATCGCCGAGACACCGAGGTGTTCCGCGACATTCAGAAGTTCGTGGACGAAGAGGTGGGCACCACCGATCATCGCTCCGAGACCGACCAGCAGCTGCGTGATCATGATGAAGTTCGGCGGCGGACTGTCGCGGCGCTCGCCCCGCCGGTCCATGATCAGCGTGTCCATCTCGTGGGCCTCGGAGGCATCACCACCGTTCCTGATGGTTTCCCGCACATACCAGGCGTAGGCACCGAGGAAAACGGCGCCGGCGATGATCTCGACCCAGCGAGGCGTTTCGAAGAGGCCGATGACCAGAGCCAGTCCGAAGAAGATCATGAAGAAGACGAGGTCGCGGTCGAGCGTCTCGACGTGGACCTCGAGATGGTTTCCCTGCGGGCGCCTCTTGACGTAAGCGAGGGCGGAGATGCCGACGAGGGCCATGGCGATCGTCGCCAGAAGGAACGGAGCGCCGACGATCGCGCCGATCGCGACGTCCGAGCTGCCAGCCGAGCCGCCGATGATTGCGACGATCGGGATCAGGGTTTCCGGCATCGCGGTGCCAACGGCAGCGAGCAGGCTTCCAACTGCGCCTTCACCGAGATTCAGCTTGTGTCCCACCCATTCGACCGCATTGGTGAAGAGCAGGGCTCCTGTAAGGATGACCGCAAAGCTGATGAGAAGAAGTACGTATTCCATTTAGTTCGGTGCCTGGTCGGGGTCGGATTCGGTCAAGGTGAACCGGATTCTGGTCGGCGGGGACGCATTGTCCCGGTCATCGATCGACAGTGTCAGGTCGAGCTGCTCGAACGTCCCGTCTCCGCTCTGCGCATAGAGGTCGAACGTCGCGCCGACCAGCTTTTCACGCAGTTCAGTGAGTTCCCCCACGCCCGGCAGCGACACGGCGGCGCCCACCCGCTGTGAAGCGGACTCAAGCTGGTCAACCAGCTGCTTCACGTTGAAGTCACCGGTGACGTGGTCGACCGTAGTTCCTTCGAGGTCTTCGGTGCCCACGGTCTCGACGTTTTCAGCCAATCCGAAGAGGCCACCCCACGTCCACCTCCCCGGTGATCGCCTTTCTGACCTCGGCGTAGGTCTTGGAATTGACTTCAAGCGTCCGGCTGTCGAGGACCCGGTCCTCGAATCCGAGGGAGGCAACTTCGACCTTCGCAGATGTCGTGTTGTCACCCGCCGGGGCGTCATTCGGAAAAGCCGTCTCGATCACCTGTTGGGGGTTGGCAGGCGGCGGCTCGTCGCCACAACCGGCCACGAAGACTGCGGCGACGGCAAGGATGACGGTCAGATGAACCGTGAGGACGTTTGGGGTTGGCCGTTTCAAGGGCGGTCGAGCCTATACGCTCGCAGGCCCCATGCCACCTCGCACGATCCTTTACACAGGCAAAGGCGGCGTCGGAAAGACCAGTGTCGCCGCCGCGACGGCCCGCCGGTGCGCCGAACAAGGCCTCCGGACGGTGGTCATGTCGACCGATCCGGCCCACAGCCTCTCCGATTCCCTCGGACACGACCTCGGCTCCGAACCGAGCGAGATCACCCCGATGCTCTGGGGCCAGGAGGTGCTGGCCGCGGCCGAGATGCGGCGTAACTGGGACCAGGTCTCGACCTGGCTGACCGGTCTGCTGCTGAACCAAGGTGTGGATCGCATCCGGGCAGAGGAACTGACGGTGCCACCCGGCATGGACGAGCTCTTTTCCCTGCTCCAGATCAAGCGCCATTGGGACGAAGACGTATTCGATGTGGTGATCGTCGATTGCGCTCCCAGCGGCGAGACCTTGCGACTGCTCGGCTTTCCCGAAGTCGCTGAATGGTGGGTCAAGAAGGCTTTTCCCTGGAACCGGAGCCTCCTCGGCGCCGCCGCACCTCTGGCCCGCGCCCTCGACATGCCGCTTCCCGACCCGGAAATGATGGAAGAGGTCGACCGGCTGATCAGGAACCTGGTCGAGATGGACGTGATCCTCCGCGACCACGACCACTGTTCGATCCGGCTGGTCATGAACCCCGACCGCATGGTGATCAACGAGGCCCGGCGCACCTTCACCTACCTCTGTCTCTACGGGTACCAGACCGATGCCGTCGTGGTCAATCGAATCTTTCCCGACGAAGTCGACGGCACCTACTTCAGCGGCTGGAAAGATCACCAAGGCCGAGCAACTCCGGGCCGTGACCGAGGGCTTCGACCCGGTCCCGATCCTCAAGGCAAGGTTTTTCGAAGAAGAAGTGATCGGGCAGGAGATGCACGACCGGCTGAGTGACGAGCTCTTCGGCGAATCAAATCCGGCGGAAATCCTCCACCCCGGACTGGCCCGCGAGCTCACCAGCACCGAAGAATCCACCGTAATCCGCATCAACGCACCATTCGTCGGCAAGGAAGACATCAAGCTCAAGCAGGTCGGGGATGAGTTGCTTGTCACAGTAGGAGAAATCAGGCGCACTATCATGCTTCCTTCAGGCCTCGCCGAGCGCGAGCCCTCCCGCGCAGCTTTCGAAGACGGAACTCTGGAGATCACCTACGACGATGTGCCCGCAACACAAAACTGAAAATGGAGCTGAACCGGGCTTGCCGCCCGGCCCCGACCGGTTCTGGGGCCAGTTTTCCGAGGCTCGGGGCGGACGCAGCTCCGCTGACGACGAGCCCAAGGCCGAGTCCCGACCCGGCGAGAACGGAAACAGCAACGGCAACCATGCCGAAAGCGGACACGAATGCCTCGAGTGGTGCCCGATCTGCCGCTCGGCCGAACTGCTGAAGGCAGCAGGCGTGGCTTCCCCGGAGATCCGGGCCCAGATCCACTCGATCCAGAACGAAGCGATCACGATCCTCAAGGCTTTCGCGGCAAGCTACGCCGAACGAACCGGCGAGGATCCGTTCCGCCGCGGCAAGGCCGAGTCGAACGGAAACGGGAGTGGCAACGGTAACGGCGCCCACCCGGAGCCCGACGAGCCGAAAGTCACCGACATCTCGATCGAGTAGCGGCACCTTGGCCGCTTCGCCCTGATCCCGCTACCCCTATCCTTCGAAACATGGCCACGACCGTGTCAGCCGATCCCGAAACCCCGGAAGCCGTCGCTGCAGCGCTCCGTGAGGCGCGTTACCTCGCCGACGACTCCACCGCCCTGATCGCCTTCCTGGCCCAGCGGCTGGGCAAACCGATCCTGGTCGAGGGCCCCGCCGGAGTCGGCAAGACCGAACTGGCCAAGGCCCTGTCCCGGGCGACCGGCCGAGAGCTGGTGAGGCTCCAGTGCTACGAAGGCCTCGACGAAGCCAAGGCGCTCTACGAGTGGAACTACCGCAAGCAGCTACTCCAAATCCAGGCCGTTGCCTCGACTGCCGGTGAAGGTGACAAACAGGCAGTCGACATGGGTGAGATCTTCACCGAGGACTTCCTGCTCGAGCGGCCGCTGATGCGTGCGATCGCCAACCCCGAACCGGTCGTCCTGCTGATCGACGAGATCGACAAGACCGATCAGGAGTTCGAAGCGATGCTGCTCGAACTGCTCTCCGACTTCCAGATCTCGATCCCCGAGATGGGCCGGATCGAGGCCAAGACCCACCCGATCGTCCTGCTGACCTCGAACAATTCGCGCGAGCTGACCGAGGCCCTCAAGCGCCGCTGTCTCTATCTCTGGCTGGACTATCCCGATTCAGAACGCGAGATCGAGATCATCCGTCTTCATGCACCCGAGATCGACCAGGCGCTGGCGGCGAGGCTGGTTGAGATCGTCGACATGATCCGCGACCTCGACTTGAAGAAGCCTCCTTCGATCGCCGAGTCGATCGACTGGGCGCGGACCCTGATCCTGCTGGGGGCGGACGACATCGACGGCAAGATCTTCCGCGAATCGCTCTCGATCATCATCAAGCACCGCACCGACCTCGACCTGGTCGCCGAGCGCATCGGCCCGAGGCTCGGCCGGAGCGACAAGTCCGAAGGCAACCCCGGCCGACAAGGCAAGTGATGGCGAAGGTCGCGAATCCAGGCGACCAGCCCGGCCCGTCAGGAATGACCGAGCAGGTCCTGGCTTTCTGCGAAGACCTGCGGTCCGAAGGTGTCGCGATCGGCACCTCCGAGATTCAGGACGCATTCCACGCCCTTGAGATCGTGCCCTGGCACGCTCAGGTCGACTTCAAGGAATCGCTGGCGACCACCGTCGCCAAGTCACCCAAGGACCGCGAGATCTTTGAGCTCGTCTTCGAACGCCATTTCTTCCGGGCGACCGAACACGCCGCCCTCGAATACGCCGATGCCGCTGAATCTGCCCGGCGGGCACAGGCCGAAGAAGGCGGTCCCAATCAGGACGGCATCGACACCGAGCAGCTCGGCGAGATGGTGCGCGAAGCGATCGCGGCCGGCGACGAATCGGCGATGAACGACCTCGCCCGGCTGGCGATCGAGGCTTTCGGCCAGCAAGGCGAGAGTTCCGGGGTGGTCGGAGTCGATCTCCAGCGCATCCGGCGCGGACTCGGCCTGACCGCCAATGAAGGCGACGGCGAAGGTGAAGGCCAGAAGCAACCGATCGACCGTGACCAGCTCGCCCGCTTCGAGCGCCAGCTTCGGCGGGAACTCCAACGCGGCCAGATCGAGCGGCAGCGCAACCTGCCTCCCTCCCGTCCCCTGTCCGATCTGAACCGGTCGCTGCCTATGCGTGGTGCCCAGGACCTTGCCGCGGTCCACAAGGCAGTGGCCCAGATGAAGCGCCGTCTTGCAACCCTCGGCCAGGATCCCCGGGGAGCCAAACGTGGCCGGACGGTAGATGTGCGAAGGACGATGCGCTCCTCGCTGGAAACGGGCGGGGTCCCACTCAATCTCGCCTACCGCCCGCGCCGTCCGCGAAAGCCGGAGATCTATGTCCTCTGCGACGTCTCGACGTCGGTCAGCTCAGCCGCGACCTTCTTCCTGTCGGTCCTCCACGCCCTTCACGATTCGTTCCGGAAGCTGCGCAGCTTCGTCTTCATCGAGCGCATCTCCGAGGTCACGCATGTCTTCGAGGAAGAGCGCGACTTCCGCAAGATGTCAGAGCGAATCACCTCCGAGGGGGGCGTCGCCGACGTCTCGGGCTACACCGACTACGGCCGCGTCTGGCGAGAATTTCTCGAGGACGTCTCCGCCGACCTCGGACCGAGATCAACGGTGATCGTCCTCGGCGACGCCCGGACCAATGGCCGGCCACCGGCCGAGGACCTGTTCGCCAAGGTCGCCGAGCGGGCGAACCGCACGTTCTGGCTCAACCCGGAACCGGAGCTCTACTGGAACTACGGAGATTCAGTGATGAACGCCTACATCCCCTTCTGCGACGGAGCCTTCGAGTGCTGGCAGACAGAACACCTGATGACCTTCGTCGACATAGTCGCCGCGGGCCGCCCGTCACTGGAGAAGCCAAAGGCCAGGAAGTCCGGCCACCGGTATTGAAGTGACGTAGCAGGTCATCAACCCGCGAAGTGGTGCAGATCACCACGGTCATCCCGTGTTGATCCGCTCCACTTCGTGGGCATCAGCCCGGGGAGAGGTCGCAGTGGTCCCAGCTTCCGCGGTCTGATGACTTTGCTGCCTTCTCCGAGCGGTTGTAGGCCGGGTACCGGAGGAAGACTCTGTCGTAGACGTACGTCGATGCGAATCCCCTGGCGATCATTGCCCGGCCCAGATCGACTGGGCCTTTGTTGACGTAGGCGAGCAGGCGGCCGTAGCGGTCGATCCGGTCCTGGGTCGGGTCGGTCCGTACGGTCACCGAACCCGTTGCGATCCGGCCCATCGCGGCTGAAGCGGCGCGGCCCCCGCACTCGACGCCTCCGTAGACCTCCGGGGTGTCGATGCCGATCAGTCGAACTTTCACCTCCCGTCCCGAGGCGGTGCCCAGGACGAGGGTGTCGCCGTCGGTCACCGACTCGACCTGGGCGCGGAACTTCTCGGCTTTCGGCAGCGCGGCCGTCACCGGGCCGTTGCCCTTCTTTGGCTTTGCGCTCGAACAGGGACATGGCAATGAGGTGCAGGCGCGTCCATCGCCGTCGCCGTCGAGGCCGTATGGATCCCCGCGGGCCAGTCGCTTCTGGGCCTGGGCCTGGTTCGAAAAATCTCCGCAGTTGACATCACCTGACGTTCGCGCCGCCAGACGGATCACCTTTCTGGCCCTACGCTTCTTCGCCCGCCTGGCCCTGGTCCTCTGGCGCGCCCGGGATCTGGCCCTGGCGCGAGCCTTCGCCTTGGCCTTCGCCTTGGCCTTCGCCTTGGGCTTGCCCCCAGGGACGGACTGACCGCCTTTCGCCGCAACCTTGTTCGACTGCGGGGAATCACCGTTGTTGCTGCCCTCACCACAACCGGCCAGGGCCAGGACCGCGGCCATCACCACGGCGACGAGGTATCGGGACTTCCGGCTCAGCTGAACCGGACCCGTTTCGTTTTCCTGGTGCGGTTGCCTTCAGCGTCGGTGGCAACCACGATCAGCTTCGCCTGAGCGACATCGCGCCGGCGCAGGCGTTTCTTGTATCCCCGGCCGACCTTCATCCGGATCCTCTTGTTGCGGGACTTGCCGGACTTGCCTGACTTGCCGGCCTTGGTTGAGAGACGGCCGATCGTGACCTGGCGCGAGCCCTTGCCGGCGGCACGACGGAGCTTCGTGACCAGCTTGATCTCGAGCTCGACCGGCGGACTGTCCTCCTTGATGATCAGCTTGAACGGCTGGCCGTTCCTCAGCAGGCGCCGCAGGCTGGGTTTACCAAGCGTGCGGATCTTTACCCGGGGCTTTTTGCGGTCCTTCGGACCCGGCGGTATCTCTTCGGCCCGTGTCCGGCGGAACGGTCCGCTGACTTCGTAGATAACGCCGCCACCGACCGCCCGCTGCGAGGCGAAGTAGAACCGGTTTCCGGTCGGGTCGAAGGCGGGGCCGGTCATCTCCGAATTCTCGTGGTCCGGACCGGGAAGCTGGACGAACGGTGCCGCCTCGCCTTCGGTGCTGATCAGGCGGACCTGGAGATCACCTGCGTCTTCACAGGCGTAGAGATCGCCAGAGATCGGCGAGACGGTGACGTTGTCGACGTCGTGAAGCGGAGCGTCGTCGCCCGTGGAGACACCGTCGTAGAGCACTTCGATTTCATTCTCGGCGCAGTGGTAAGCGTAGACCCGGTCGTCCTGGGTGGTCGCGAAGTAGATGACTCCGTCGTCGTACCACATGCCTTCGCCGCGCTTGAAGCGGGTCGCATCGGGCTGCTGGTCCCTGGGCGGGGTGACAGCACCCTCGGGATCATTGATCGGAAGCCACGTGACCGTGCCGTCGACCTCCACTTTGGCCGCTTCGAGCTTGCCGGCCGAGAGATCGGGATAGCTGGTCGGGGTGAACTTGTACAGGCATCCAGTGGCGAGGTCCTCGGTCAGATAGGCCGCCTTGCCGATCGGGTCGATGCTGCATGCTTCGTGTTTGAACAGCCCCATCTTTGGATGCCTGACCGCCGGCTTGACGCCGTAGGGATCGCATTCCCATACCGCTCCGCCGCCCTTGGAAGAGTCGTTCGACCGTTCCTCGCATGAGAGCCAGGTTCCCCACGGAGTGACGCCGCCGGAACAGTTGAGATCGGTTCCCTTGAGGATGTCGTAGTAATCGGTGACGTTGAAGTTCTTGTCGAAACGGATCGCCGCGGTGCCGGTCTCCCAGGCACCTTCGATGTAGGGGGCCTCACTGTTCGAAACGAGGATGAAGCCGTCGTCGGTCTTGAATGTGCCCATCCCGTCCGGCAGAAAATGGAACGGCTTGTTGCTCTTGCCGAGAGGCTTGTCGGTGCGGGCGATCTCCCTGGAGGTGAAGCCGACGGGCAGGCGCATGCCGTTGGCATCTGGAGCCTGGAGCGCTCCGTAGGGCCCGGCGCCCGGTACGGCCGGGGCCGCCATCGCGTCGAGACCACGTCCGAACAGACCTCCGGCCAGGGCCAGACCGCCGGCCGCACCGGCACTTGCGCGCAATACATCACGACGGGTCAGACCGTCCCGAAAAGACTCTTCTTCAGCCAAAGCAACACCCTCTCGTCGAACAACACCCGTAAAGGCCCCTGGAAGGAGGGTACCGACTCCGCGAGCGGGGGTCGTTGCTACTTGGCACGCGAGGCGGCGTCAGCCGGGAGCCAGGCGTTCTTGCTGTCCGCGAGTTCCTGCACGTGCGCCGGGAGCTCGTCGCTGACCAGTTCGGCCAGGCTGACCGACTCGAGGACCGATCGGAGCGAAGCGCGCACGGCGATCCACACCGACTGGAGCTGAACCGCGTTGCCGCGGTATTCGATCGATTCCGGCGGCGCCGACTGGACGTGCGCGATCGGGCCTTCAACGGCCCGGATCACATCGGCGATAGTGACCTCCTCGGCCGGCTTCGCGAGCCAGTAGCCGCCTTTGGCGCCACGGCGGGCTCGGACGATTCCGGCGTGCTTCAGGTCGAGCAGAATGTGCTCGAGGAACTGGAGCGGGATGTCCTGCGCTTCGGCGAGTCGCTCACCCTTGATCGGCCCGCCGGGAGAGGCTGCCAACTCGGCTGCGGCCCTGACTGCGTAATCGGTTTTGGCGGAAACACGCACAGGGCTAGTAAACCAGTTCTTGACTCTCTGCATCTCCTTAGTCGGGTTTAGCGACCCACGCCCCGCCGCGGAGCCGAATCAGGAGGTATCGGAACCGGCGTCCGGCTTCGGCCGGTACTTGGCAAACCACCGCGGTGCCATCAGGATCAGGGTGAACCCGATGCCGGCGACCGCGGCCGCGATCGGCCAGACCAGGGGATCACCTTTCTGGATCGTGGCGATACCCGAGGCGAACAGGACGATTCCCAGGGCAATTCTCAACTTGTCCTGGGGCACCTTCTCGGTCAGAGCGGTGCCGACGACCACACCCGGCACCGAGCCGAGCAGGATGTTGCCGACCAGACCGAGGTCGACGTTGCCGTGACCGAAGTGGGCCAGGCCTGCGGCCCAGAGGACGATTGCCGCATGGAAGACGTCGGTGCCGACCACATGCTTCGGCGTGAGGCGATAGACCGCGATCAGCAGTACCGCGATCACCGTGCCGGAACCGGCGGAAGTCACCCCGATGACAAAGCCGGTGGTCGCGCCGATGATCAACGCGGCAACCTTGTGCCGGCGCTCGATAACGAAGTCGTCGCGTTCGGAGATCGTCTTGGCGAGGATGAAGGCCCGGAGCAGCGTGATGATGCCCACCATCAGCAGCGTGCCACCGAGCACGGCGTAGACCAGGGAGTCGAGCTTGTCTTCGCCCAGTCGCTTCTGGAGTTCGGCCACCACCTGAACGCCGAAGATCGCCGCCGGAACGCTGCCGGCCGCCAGCCACTTGACCAGGCCCAGGTTCACCGTGCCGAGGCGATAGTGGCGCCAGCCGCCGACCGTCTTCGTGATCGCCGCGTAGAGGATGTCGGTGCCGATCGCGGTGGTCGGCGAGACGCCGAAGAACAGGATCAGCAGCGGCGTCATCAGGGCACCACCGCCCATTCCGGTCATGCCGACGAGGATCCCGATACCGAGACCAAACAGGATTATGGCGATGGAGAAGTCCAAGAAAGCGCTGCTAGGCGAGGAAAACGTGGGTGCTGGGGCTTTTTTTGAAGCTCTCCTGACACTCTTGACCTACATAGTCAGGATGTCAGGAATCCGAAAGAATACACATTGTGCCAATGGCCGTATTGGCCACGAACGGATTGCCAGCGGCTGCCTAGACTTGACCCTGATGACTGCAACTTTGTCCGGCCGCGGAATCGGTCACCTCTTCGGAAGCCTGACCGCGCTGGACGGACTCGACCTCGAGGTTGGAGACGGGCGGATCCTCGCGATCGTCGGCCCGTCGGGCTGCGGCAAGTCGACCCTGCTCGAGCTGATCTGCGGTCTCCAGGAACCGACCACGGGCGAGATCGAGGTTGGTGGGCGGTCCGATGCCCCCGGCCGTCTCGAGCTTTGCGCCTACATGCCACAGTCCGATTGCCTGCTGCCCTGGTACTCCGCGATCGACAACGCCGGATTGGCGCTGCGCAACCTCGGCTACTCGAGGCCAAAGGCGCGAGCCGAATCGGCCGAACTCTTCGAACGGTTCGGACTGAAGGACTTCGAAGACTCCCACCCGTCCGAGCTGTCCGGTGGCATGCGACAGCGGGTGGCGTTCCTCCGGACTCTGCTCTCGAAGAAGGATGTGCTGCTGCTCGACGAGCCCTTCGCCGCCCTCGACGCGATCACCCGGGCCGAACTCCAGGAATGGTTACTGCCGGCGATGCTGGCCGAGGGTAGAACCGTCGTGCTGGTCACCCACGACGTCGAAGAGGCGCTCTACCTCGGTGACCAGATCGCGGTCATGAGCCCTCGCCCGGGACGTTTCACGCAGCTTCTCGACTGTCCCGGACATACCGGCCGGCCAAGAAGCGAAGTTGTGACGGCGCCTGAGTTCACAACCATGCGCGAGCGGATCCTCGGTCACCTGACCCACGCTCCAGAGATCACCGTGAAGGCAGGGTCATGAGTGCCGTAAGGCGTTGGCTGCCTCCGGTACTGCTCATCGTCGCTCTCTTCGGGCTCTGGCAGATCGCCGCCTCCTCGGGCTTCATGGCCGAGACCCTCAACCTCGAAGACTTCCTGGTGCCCTCTCCCGCGCAGATCTTTGAGGTCATGTGGCAGGACCGCAGCCTGATCTCCGACAACGCCCTGACCACCGCGATCGAAATCGTCGCCGGCTTCTCGGTTGCCTTGGTGGTCGGCCTGCTCGCGGCCGCACTGCTCCACCTCTCTGACCTGCTCCGACGCACCAGCTACCCGGTGATAGTCGCCTCACAGACGATCCCGATCATCGTCATCGCTCCCGTGCTGGTGGTCTGGTTCGGCTACGGCATCGGCCCGAAACTCGCGATCATCGCCCTGATCTGTTTCTTCCCGATCGCGGTCAACACGCTCGACGGCCTGCGGTCGGTCGATGCCGACTCGGTCAAGATGATGCGCACCCTCTACGCCTCTCGCTGGCAGATCTTCAAGCGCGTCGAAATTCCCACCGCTCTCCCATATGCCTTCAGTGGCGCCAAGATCGCGGTCGCGGTCTCGGTGATCGGCGCGGTGTTCGGGGAATGGGCCGGCTCGGAGAAGGGACTCGGTCACCTGATGCTCCAGGACAACGCCCAGCTGATGACCGACCGCTTGTTCGCTTCCGTCTTCGTTCTGTCGGCGATCGCGATCGCCCTTTTCGCATCGATCGGCCTGCTGGAACGAAGAGTGCTGCGTTGGCGATAACCTGAGATTCCGTTACGCCCTCGAACCGGAGCTCCTTTGAGAAAGCCCATCGTCTTGACCCTTGCTGTCGTTGCCGCAATCGCGGTCGGCGCCTGCGGCTCCAAGTCTGAAGACGTCACTCCGCAGACCGAACCACTCAGCCTCTCGCTCGACTGGTATCCGAACCCCGACCACGTCGGGATCTACACGGCCAAGGAAGCCGGCTTCTTCGATGACGCGGGCCTCGACGTCAACATCGATACCCCGACCGACCCCGCCCTGCCGATCAAGCTGGTGGCTGCCGGCAAGGCTGATCTCGCCGTCTCCTACGAGCCGGAAGTCCTGCTGGCCCGGGAACAGGGTCTCGACGTCGTCGCAGTCGGTTCGATCGTCAACCAGCCCCTGACCTCGATGATGTGGCTCAAGAAATCTAAGATCAAGCGGGTCGCCAACCTCAAGGGCAAGACGGTCTCGACCGCTGGCATCCCCTACCAGGACGCTTATCTGAAGACGATCCTCGCCCGGGCGGGCCTCAACGAAGGACAGGTGACGAAGGTCGGAGTCGGCCAGGGACTGATGCCCTCGATCGTCAGTGGCAAGGCTGCGGCAACCCTTGGCCCGTACTGGAACATCGAAGGTGTAGACCTCAAGCTTTCCGGCAAGAAGCCGGTGATCAACCCGGTTGACAAGCTCGGCGTACCTACTTATGACGAGCTCGTCGTTGTCGCTCAGGGCCAGCGGATCAAAGAAGACCCCGACGCGATCCGCCTCTTCATGAGCGCCCTCGCACGCGGCACCGGCCAGGCGGTCGCGGCGCCGAATGCGGCCACGGACACAATGCTCGCGGCGAACCCCAGCCTCGACCCGAAGGTCACCGCCGCCCAGGTCAAGGTGACCCTGCCCCTGCTCGACAGCAAGACCGAGGACGAACCCTTCGGCTACATGAACCCGGCCGACTGGCAGGACTTCATCAACTGGATGGTCGAAAGCGGCGTGCTGTCAGGTTCCCAGCGGGCAGTCGATGCGCTCGACAACGAAATGCTGCCGGGCGGACCGGTCGACCCGAACTAGGGCACGCGCCAGGCAGCTCGCTTGAGCTAGGCGGCCCGCTTGATGTTCTGCCGCAAACGAATCCGGGCTGTGTTGCCGGGCCCCTGAAGGGTCCTCCCCTGCGCTGAGAGCAGATACTCGCCGGCGAGGCCGCGGTACGGCGCATACTTCTCGTAGAAAGCTTCGACCTCCTCGACTTCGGCGTTCCTGCCGAGGCCATCGAGATAACCGACCAGCTTGACCTGGCCCAGGTCACCGGCGAGCAGGGCGTCGGGGTCGCCGCGACCGCGCAGCCCGAGGCAGGCGATCGTCCATGGTCCGATCTCCGGGATCGCCAGCAGGCGCCGGTCGTCATTCTGTTCGCGCAGGTCCGTACGGCCGGTAGCCACTTCGCGGGCAACCTTGATCATTGCGATCGAACGCCTGGCGCTGAGTCCACAACTTTCGAGTTCGGCCGGAGAGGCGCCGGCAATCACCGACGGCGACGGCACGGTGAACATCACGTCCTGAAAGCCGCGGACGCAGGGACCGGGATCATCGAGCCTCATCCCCCACTTCCGAATCATGCTCCTCTGGATCGCGGCCGCCCGTTTGTATTCGATCAGCTGCTCGGTGATTGCCCAGAGGAGCGCCTCCCACGGGTACGGGCGGCGATGGGGTCGTCCCGGGGACATCCCGGTGATGGCCGGGCCAAGCAGCGGATCTCGGCCAAACAACTCGCGCATCGGGGCGAGGTCGAGGTCGATGCCGAGCGCGAACCTCATGCGGTTGATCGCGTCGAGCAGATCGGTCCTCGGTGGCTTTCTTCAATTCATTCGTGCCCGGACCGCTGAGCCGCTCGGGAGCGACCTCGCCGGCCGTGAAGAGATAGTGCCCCGGTCCGGATGGCCGGATGCTGACGACCACGGCAACCCCGTCGGCGACGAGCAGGCGCTCGAACCCGTTGGCACGCTCCTTGATCAGGCGGTCGCCGCCGGTCAGCCGGGGAAGTCTGAAAGGTGACCGCGGCCCGACTTCGACCTCGATCGGATCCATTGAGGCCGTTCTAGCGCCCGAGGACGTGAACGTCGACCAGGAAGGAACGGCTGGCCACTACATTCGCCGGCTTGCCGCGCTTCGGCATCTTGCGGGCCCGGTGCTTCGACGGCCCCGTACCGGTAACCGCCCGGACGACAGCGACGGTGACGGCTCCGGCAAGTACGCCACCGGCGGCGGCAATCGCGGCGGCCGTCATCTCCGAGCGCAGCGCAGGAACCAGGTCGTTCGAGGAATCGTACTTGCGAGCAACCACGCGAACCTGGTCAGGCGAAGCCGTTTCGACATCCTCCTCGGAGATCAGTTCACCGTCTAGCTCTACGTCGGACACGGGAGGAACACTACCTGTGGTCGTGGTCGGAACTTGGACCTTTTCGGCATCTCCCCGCTATTTACAGGGTTTTCTCGTATATCCGGTACTTCTTGTTGACCACGCCACCCATCCCTTCGAGTGCGCGGTTCATCGCTTCGTTCGTTTCGAGGATCCATCCGGCCTCTCCGCTCATTACTCCGTCGGGCCTCGTGGTCTGGATGTGACGGACGTAGAGCGCGGCGGCAACACCGGTGTGCTGGTACGCCTTCTTGACCCCCAGCGCCAGGATCCGGACGTTGTCGATCTTCCTCTTTCCGGTGAGGAAATGGAACCATCCGCCGGGCAGGATTCGCCCGTTCATCTTCGCCAGCACCTGGTTGATGTCGGGCAGCGTCAAAGCGGCACCTACGACTTCGCCGTCCTCCTTCTCCGCGATCATCGCCCAGTCCTCGTCGATGATCTGCTTGAGCAGCTTGGCGTGGTAGCCGGCTTCGTCCTCGGTGATCGGCACGAAGCCCCAGTTGTCGCCCCAGGCCTCGTTGTAGACCTCGTGGAAACGCATCACTTCGGCCTTCATGTCGGACTTCTTCATGCTGCGGATCGTGATGCCTTCGTCGTCGAGACTCTTCTGGGCCGCTTCCATGATCGCCGGGTGAAACTCGAGTCCTTTCGCCAGTTTGCCCATCTCGAGGTGCCACATCAGGAGATCCATCGCCTTGGTGAAGCCGTTGGCCTCGATCAGTTTCTGGAAGTACGGCTGGTGGCAGTTCTCGAGGACAACCGGCTTGATGTCGAAGCCTTCGATCTGGATGCCGACCTCATCGTTGGTGGTGAAGTCCATCGGGCCGTAGACCCGGTCGCGACCCTTGCCGGCCAGCCATTCCGAGCCGGTGTCCATCAGGGCGTTGGCCACCTCGGCGTCGTCGATCGTCTCGAAGAAGCCGAACTGGCCGTCGTTGCCGCCGCGGTACTCGTCCCAGCGCTCGTCGATCTGAGCACTGATCCGCCCGACCGGTTCCCCGTCAACCTCGGCGATCCAGAGGCCGACCTCGGCGTGGTCGAAGTAGGGGTTCTTCTTGCGGTTGAGGAACTGCATCCGGTCGAGGATCAGCGGTGGCACCCACTCGGAGTGATCCCGGTGAACCCGGAACGGGACCTTGACGAACTTCTTCAGGTCCTTTTTGTTCTCGACTTCGCGAACTACGACTCTTGGCATTGGCGCAATTTACTGCGAACGACGTTTCAGCCGGCGGTTTCGGCGCTGCGGAGGCCGCGGATCGCCCAGATACCCATCAGGGCGATCAGGCCGAGTGCGACGCCGTAGGCGAGCAGGACCCCGCTCGGCTCACCGGCCATCAGGCTGCGGGCAGCATTGAGCGAAGCGGTGACCGGGTTGACCGAAGCGGCCGGCTCGATCCAGCCCGAGAGGAGCTTCTGAGGCACGTAGACCGGCGCCAGGAACAGAATGATGAAGACCGGCATCTGCATCAGCGGACCCGCCTGGAGCGAGCGGAATCTCAGTGCGACTCCCGCCGAAAAGAACAGAGCGGCGATGTTCGCCAGCACCGCGAGGCTGTAGATGCCGACGATGTTCAGACCGCTGCCATGAACCTCCATTCCGGCCAGCAGCGAGACGACGGTGATGATCACCCAGACGAGGCCAAGACGCAGAGCCGCACCGATCGCGTAGCCGACCACGATCGCGCTGCGGTGGGTGGTGGCCAGCATCAATCTGCGGCCCATCCCCTGTTCGAAATCCGCGGCAATCGAAAATCCGACAAACACCCCTGCCAGCGCCGATGCCTGGATCAGGATGAAGCAGAACTGGAAGGCCGTGAAGTCGTAATAGTCGAATCCCGGCGCATCGCCGATCGACGACAGTCCGCCGGCGAATGCGGCCAGGAAGAACAGCGGGAAGATCAGCCCGGGGATGAGAACAGCGGGCTTCGTATAGAGGTTGTGGAGGTAGCGCCAGGCCACTGCCCAGGCGGGCGCAAAGTAGGAAGACGCCATCAGGTCAGCATCCTTCCTTTGAGCGAGCCGGCGGCAATGGTGATCGAGAGGATCGCGACTACGATGGCGACCCCGAACCCGAGGGCGAGCGCCTCCGCGTTCCAGCCGGTGATGAAGAGACTGCGGATCGCTTCGATCAGGTAGCTCACCGGGTTGACCGTGGCGATGATGCGGTACCAGTCCTGCTCGATCAGGTTCCGTGGCAGCGCCATCGAGCTGAAGAACAACAGCACGAACATGATCGGGAACATGCCCTGGACCGCTTCGCCGGAGCCGGTACGGATCGCCATGATCAGGCCGATCCCGCCGAAGCCGATCGAGATGATCGAGACGAGAGCGGCCAGGACCAGGTAACCGGGGATGCCGGCCTCGAAGTGGGCACCGGCGGCCAGGCCGACCGCGAGGTAGAGCAGCGCCTGAAACTGCCCGAGCAGGACCAGCCCGGCGAGCTGACCGGCCATCAGCGCCGACGGCCGCATAGGGGTCAGCACCAGACGGCTGAAGAATCCATTCTCGATGTCCTGCGCCAGGCCCTGCCCGGCGTTCATCGTCGAGAAGATCGCCGCCTGGATGAAGGTGAAGGCGATCGCGAAGGTGATGTAGGAGTCGGTCGGGAAGCCCGGCAGGTTCACGGCCGAATCGAGTCCACCGGCGTTCACGGCAAGCAGGAACAGCGGGAAGATGACGCTCGGGATGATCGGCGCCGGCTGGCGGATCAGCCGTGTAACCGAGCGAGCTGCCATCGCGGACACCTGGATCGGCAGGACCGAACGATCGCCGAAGTCAACCGTGGCAACGGCTCCGCTCACTGGGAAACCGCCGGCTCCGCGGCTCCCTGCGCCTGTGGGAGAGCCATCTCGCCGCTGTCGCCTTCGCCGGAGCCTTCGAGGTGACGGCCGGTCTTCTCGAGGAAGACGTCGTCGAGGGTCGGCTCGTTCAGCACGAGGCTGGCCAGTTCGATTCCGGCGGAGTCGAAAGCACGAACGATGCCGACCAGCTCGTCGATGCCTTCGTTGAGGCGGATGCCGAGGGCTTCGCCCGCGGCGGGCTGGCTGGTGCCGAAGTCGGAGAGGATCTGTCTCGAGTCCTGGCACTTGTCTGGATCGCGGGGCATCACTTCGACGCTCGGGCGGCCGATCTCGGACTTCAGGGTCGCGGGCGTTCCTTCGGCGACGATCTTTCCGTCGTCGATGATGCCGACCCGGTCTGCCAGTTGGTCGGCCTCTTCGAGGTACTGCGTGGTCAGGAAGACGGTGACGCCATCCTGGGAAGAGAGCCGCGTGACTTCGGACCAGAGCGAGGAGCGGCTCTGCGGGTCAAGGCCGGTGGTCGGCTCGTCGAGGAAAAGGACGCGGGGCCGGTGGACCAGGGCGAGTGCCAGGTCAAGTCGGCGCTTCATGCCGCCGGAATAGTCGCCGACCCGGCGGCCGGCGGCTTCGGAAAGACCGACCCTTTCGATCAGCTCTTCCCCACGCTTGATGCGGTCTGCTTTCGGCAATCCGTGGAGCGAGGTCTGGA
>JADJRQ010000004.1 GCA_016712175.1 Solirubrobacterales bacterium | reverse complement strand
ATGGCGGTCACGATCATCCTCCGGTCTCCCGGAGGAGTCACCTTCAACCTGGGATCAGTATCGAACCCATCGACGATCGCGGCGAACATCGCTCTCGACTTCCCCGAATCCTCAGGGGTTAGACATCAACGCCCTGATCGCGACCGGCCCGGTCCTGTTCGCGATCACTCTGGTCGTCAACATGATCGCCCGGGCCGTCATCGGAAGGCAGGCTTAAAGTGGCTGGCAACAAACTCTCACCCGCGACCGACCCGATGAACGCTTCCGGCATCGTCGCTTCATCAAAGGGTTCGGGAAGGTTGCCCGGCTGGGCCCCGTGGGCAGCGATCGCCGGCACCGGGCTGGTGCTGGCGGGGATCTTCGCGTTGATCGGCTTCAACCTCGCCCTCCTGCTGATCGGTACGGCGGTGCTTTCGACCATCGTGATCTACTTTTGGGGCCGGGTAGTCGAGGGTCATCGCCAGGGTCTGGACCGGGCGATCACCATGGGCATCTCATCCCTGTTCGGGCTGGCGGTGCTTCCCCTGATCTCGCTCCTCTGGACAGTGATCTCAAAGGGCATCAACCGGATGGACGGCGAATTCTTCACGACATCGATGCGTGGTGTGATCAACGACGGCGGCGGCGTTCTGCACGCCATGGTCGGCACCTTCATCATCACGGGCCTCGCCACGCTGGCCTCGGTCCCGATCGGCATCATGGCCGCGGTCTACCTCCACGAATACGGCAAGGGCAAGCTCAAGCAGGCGCTGACCTTCTTCGTCGACGTCATGACCGGCATCCCGTCGATCGTCGCCGGACTTTTCTCCTTCGCTCTTTTTGCGATCTTCTTCGGCCCCGGCATCCGCATGGGCGTCATGGGGTCGGTCGCGCTCAGCGTCCTGATGATCCCGATCGTCGTGCGCTCGACCGAAGAGATGCTGCGAATCGTCCCGAACGGCCTGCGAGAGGCTTCATTTGCCCTCGGCGTTCCGAAGTGGCGGACAGTCACCTTCGTGGTGCTGCCGACGGCCATGGCCGGGATCGTTACCGGAGTGATGCTTGCCGTCGCCCGGATCATCGGCGAGACGGCCCCGTTGCTGATTACGACCGGCGCCTTTTCGTCGATCAACCTGAACCCGTTTTCAGGACGCATGGACAACCTGCCGGTGTTCGCATACAACCAGTACAAAGAACCCGGGAGTTCCACCGGAACCTTTCATCGATCGAGCCTGGGCTGCCGCACTCGTCCTGATCCTGATCGTGATGGTGCTATTCCTCGTGGCCCGATTCATTTCGCGCCGATACGGAACGGAGCTTCGATGAACCTAAAACTGAAAACCAAGGAGCAGGGCATGACAGAAGCCGTTGTCGAACCGATCGCGCCCGCGCCGGGTGTTGCCAAGCGAATCGACGTAAAGGACCTCAACATCTACTACGGCGGGTTCCTTGCGGTCAAGGACGTCAGCATGACGGTCCAGCCGAACAAGGTCACGGCCCTGATCGGCTCGTCCGGTTGTGGCAAGTCCACCTTTCTGCGCTCGATCAACCGCATGCACGAGCTGATCCCCGGCGCCCGGGTCGAAGGATCGATCACGCTGGACGGCCAGGACATTTATGCACCCGCGATGGATCCGGTCGTCGTCCGCCGGCAGATCGGGATGGTCTTCCAGAACCCGAACCCGTTCCCGACCATGTCGATCTACGACAACACGGCGGCGGGACTCAAGCTCAACAGCAAGCGGATGAAGAAGGCTCAGATGGATGCGATCGTCGAGAAGGCGCTTCGCGGAGCCCATCTCTGGGAAGAGGTTAAGGATCGCCTCGACAAGCCTGGTTCCGGACTTTCTGGCGGTCAGCAACAGCGGCTCTGTATCGCAAGGGCAACGGCCGTCGAGCCGGAAGTCCTCTTGATGGACGAGCCCTGTTCTGCGCTCGACCCGATTGCGACCCTTGCAATCGAAGACCTGATCGACGAGCTCAAGCAGAAGTTCACGATCGTGATCGTCACCCACAACATGCAACAGGCGGCGCGAGCCAGTGACATGACCGGCTTCTTCAACATTGAAAAGAGCGGTGATCCAGGCGTTCTGGTCGAACTCGATGACACCGAGAAGATCTTCTCGAACCCGGTTCACAAAGAAACCGAGGATTATGTGAGTGGGCGGTTCGGTTGATCCCGTTCAGCAATTCATCGATTCGAGAGATTCCGGGGACCGAGGTCCGCGGAGCGAGGAAGGTGGCCAAGCCATGACCGAGATTCCTGCCAGCGGCAAAATCAGGATTCACTACCAGGAGGAGTTGACCCGGCTTGAAACCCAGGCACTCGGCGGTTTCGACCTCGTCAACAAGTCGCTCGACCGCACGATGGAAGCGGTTGAGAATCAGGATCTCGCGCTCGCGCAGATCGTCATTGGTGACGATGACCAGATCGATGGCCGCTACCTCGAAGTCCACCAGGGCCTGATCACGCTGCTCGCGACCCAGTCACCGGTCGCGACCGACCTGAGGCTGATCTCGGCACTGCTTCACGTGATCAAGAACATCGAGCGGATGGGCGACCAGTGCGTCAACATCTGCAAGCTCCTGCCGCTGGTCGGAAACGAGCCGCCCAGCAACCAGGACATGGTCGACCGGATCCTGTCGATGGGCAAGAACGTCCGCATCCAGATCCTCCAGGCGAAACGGGCCTTTGCGGACCGGGACGAGCAGATGGCGCTTGATCTTGTCGCCCTGGACGACATCGTTGACCGCCTGAACAAGGAGTGCTTTGCTCTTGCGATCGAGATCGGCGACGACATCGACCGGCGGGAGTGGGCGATGACGATGCTGCTGGCTGCTCGCGCCCTGGAGCGAATGGGCGACAACGCCGTCGACGTCGGCGAACAGGTTGCGTTCGTGGTCACGGGACTGTTCCGGGAATTCGAAGACGCTTCGCATCCTGTCTAGGAACCCCGGGCCGGGCACATCCGGTCCTTCTGCGAAGATCGCTTACGGAAACCAGATGCTCTGTGCTGCCATTGACATAGGTTCAAATACGACCCGCATCCTCGTGGCCGAGCCCAAAGATGGGCAGATCGCGAAGGTCATGGAGCAGCGGGCCTACACCCGGATCGGCAAGGCCCGTGACGGTAAAGGCCGAATCTCGAAAGAGAAAATTGCCGAGGTGGCCGACGTGGTTGACACTCAGGTGCGCCTCGCCCGTGAAGTAGGTGCCGAATCCTTCCGCGCGGTGGCGACCGCCGCGGTACGAGACTCGAAGAACGGCGAAACGATGGTCAAGGCGATTGAGGCGAAGGCGGGAATTCCAGTGGAAATCATCAGCGAAGAGGAAGAAGGCCGTCTCGCCTTCCTCGGTGCGACCAAGGCACTCGGACATCCGGCCGAAGGCAGCGTCGCCGTGGTTGACGTCGGCGGCGGTTCGACCGAAATCATCCTCGGGTCGATGACGGAAGGAGTCCAGGAGGTCATGTCGTGGCCCATCGGCTCAGGCCTGCTCGCCGACGAGATGATCGAGAGCGACCCGCCTTCGGCCTCGGAGATTCGAAAGATCCGAGACCGGGTGGAAGACGAATTCAAGGGGGTCGAGATCGACCAGCCGGATCAGGTCGTTGCGGTCGGTGGCAGCTCCACTTCCCTGCGGCGACTGGTGGGCGTGGTGCTCGAATACGAAACGCTGGAGCGCGGCATTCGGGTCCTCTGCGGTGGTTCGAGCGCCGAAGTAGCCCGTCAGTTCGAACTCGACCCGGTCCGCGTTAAGATCCTGCCGACCGGCGTACTGATTCTCGAGAAGATCTCCGAACTACTCGGCGGTCCGCTCCAGATCGGCAAGGGCGGCATCCGCGAGGGCATCATCCTCGACATGCTGAATGGCGGGGTCGAAGCTTCCGCACCGGCTATTGCGTTAGACGGCGCGGCCCGGTGGTCTCCAGCCCGGACTCCTGCTGGAAGGTAGGCTCCTGCCCCATGCCTTCAACGCCTGAAGCAGATCCTGGATTGACATTGGACGATCGCTTCCAGCTTGCCGCGGCACTGGTACTTGAGGACCGGGTCGACCAGATAGTCGGCCTGGAGCCGAGGTCTGCTGGACGTGACCAATGCCAACCCGGCCGAGCCGATGTGGCTGGCTTGCCGCCGTTTGCGCGCCGCAATCGAAATGTTCAAGCCCTGCTTTTCCAAGGAGCAATCACGCGGCGCGCGGCAGGAGGTGCGGGCAATGACCAAGGCCGTCGCCAACCGGCGTGATGTCGACTCGGTGATCGCCACCGTCGAGGGTGTCGTCGCTGAGATGGGCGGTCCGGAAAGTGAAGGGGTTGCCCGGCTGATCGATCGCCTCCGCCGCCAGCAGGGCGACGCCAACCGTGCCCTGGCCCAGGTTGTCCACGGTCGCCGCATGCAGGCATTCCGGCTCCGGATCGAGGACTTGACTGACGCTCCCGTTAGCGACTCGGAAAACGCCAATCTCCGCGGGCCGGACAATCCGCTCCAGGACATCCCGGACGAAGCGGCGCAAAGAGTGGTTACCCGGCTGGCCCGGCTGCGCAAGAGGGTGCCGGCCGCCCTTGAGCCAAACGCGGTCGTTGAGCAACACCAGATGCGGGTCGCAGCTGAACGCCTCAGGTATTCACTCGAATTGACGGCCGAAGCGCTTGGCAGCCAGGCGCACGGCGCGCGACGGTCGGCCCGGGCCCTCCAGGCGGTGCTGGGCGAGATCCGGGACTGCGATATTGCCCTGCCTGAAGTTCGCGAACAGATTCGCCTGCTCGAAGAAGAAGACGTCAAGACGATCCTGGGCCGGGCCAGCGGGAGCCGTGATCTCGACCCGATCCTGGTCCAGGGCGCACCGAACCGGGTCGCTTACCGGGGGCTCGAATTGCTCGTTGTCCACCTCCTGTCACGCCGCCAGTTGATGTTCGGTCGATTCCGCCGGCTCTGGCTGGAGCAGTCCCGCCAGGGCGTCTGGGTCTCGCTTGAGGCTTCGCTCAAGTAGGCGAGGTTCACCCGTTGTATGGAGTCAAAGGATAGGATGGCGGCTTGCCCGAACTAAACGACCCATCTCTCTATTTCAATCGCGAGCTGTCCTGGCTTGATTTCAACCAGCGGGTTCTGGAACTCGCGGAAGACGAGTCCGTTCCACTTCTCGAAAGGATCAAGTTCTGCGCGATCTACGCGTCGAACCTTGACGAATTCTTCATGGTGCGAGTTGCCGGGGTCTGGGATCAGGTGGATGCCGGAATCGACGCCCGGGGCCCGGACGGATTGTCGCCTCGAGAGTTGGTGCAGGCGATCCGCAGCCGGTCGCTCGAACTCGATCGCCGCTTGCGCCTTCAGCTCGACGGAACGTTGCGCCCCGAGCTCAGCAGCCAGGGGATCACCATTGCTTCCCTCGCCGACCTCAAGAAACAGGATCGCCGGGAATTGACCGAGCGTTTCGAGAACCAGATCTTTCCGGCACTCACGCCACTGGTAATCGGCCTGGGACGGCCGTTCCCGTACATCTCGAACCTTTCGCTTAGCCTCGCGGTGCTCTTGCGCGATCCCGACACGTCGACTCAGGTTCTGGCCCGGATAAAGGTTCCGAAGGAGTTGCTCGGCCGGTTCGTCCAGGTTGAACGCGAGAACGAACACATCCTGGTGCCGATCGAAGATGTGATCGCCGACAACCTCGAAATACTCTTCCCCGGGGTTGAAGTCCTTGAGTACGGCTACTTCCGGGTCACCCGTGACGGCGACTTCAACATCAGCGACGAAGCCGACGACCTGCTGGAGGCGGTCCAGGAAGAAGTGCGACGGCGCCGGTTCGGAGAAGTCGTGCGCCTCGAAGTATCTGATCAGATGGACCCTTCGCTGAAGGAGACGCTGGTCGAGGCACTCCACCTTCAGGAAGACGAGGTTTTCGAGATCGGCGGCCTGCTGGACCTGACCGATCTCTGGGACGTGGTCAAGCTTCCCGGCTACCCTGATCTGCGCGACAAGCCCTGGAGCCCGGTTACTCAGCCGCGCCTTCAGTCCGACGACGGCGACCCGGCCGACATCTTTGCGACGATCCGGCAGCAGGATATTTTCGTTCATCATCCCTACGACTCCTTCACCACTTCAGTCGAGCGCCTGATCGCCCAGGCAGTCAACGATCCTGAAGTGCTGGCGATCAAACAGACGGTGTACCGGACAAGCGAAGACTCGCCGCTTGTCCAGGCTTTGATCCGGGCTTCGGAACGTGGCAAGCAGGTCGTATGCATGCTCGAACTCAAGGCCCGGTTCGACGAAGAAGCGAACATTGAATGGGCCAAGCGCCTCGAAGAAGTCGGCGTGCATGTGGTCTACGGCATCCCCGGACTCAAGACCCACATCAAGGCACTTCTGGTCGTCCGTCGTGAAGGCGATCAGGTTCGGAACTACGTCCACATCGGGACCGGCAACTATCACTCGACCACGGCCCGGCTCTATACGGACTTCGGCCTGTTCACAGCCGATCCAGAAATTGGCGCCGACGTCGCCGAGATATTCAACGTACTTACCGGATACGCCAAGGACAACGCCTACCGCCAGGTCCTCGTTTCACCGGACACCATGCGCGCGAAGATCCTCGGCGAGATCAACGAAACGATTGAAGCCCATCAGGAAGGCCGCGAAGCAAAGATCTCCTTCAAGATGAACTCGCTCGTGGACAAGGCGTGCATCGAAGCGCTCTACAGAGCTTCGATGGCCGGAGTCGAGGTTGAGCTCAACATCCGTGGCATCTGCTGCCTGAGGCCAGGTGTGCCCGGCCGGTCGGAAAACATCCGGGTGGTTTCCATCGTCGGGTCGTTCCTCGAGCATTCCCGGGTTTACGCATTCTTCCGCGGCAACGAGTCAAGGGTGCTGATCGGGTCGGCTGACCTGATGCCGCGAAATCTCGACAGCCGGGTCGAGCTGGTCACCCCGATCGATGATGAGACGGCACGTGATCAGGTCCTGGACGTGCTCGAGCGCTGCTTCGCCGACAACACCAATTCCTGGGTACTGGACAGCTCCGGAAACTGGTCCCGGCTCAGTCCCGAGGGCGGCGAACGGCGAAACGTCCAGGACGAATTGCGGGAGCGCCACAGGGCATTGGAGACGATTGCGGCGCCCGCTCTGTCGCAGTGACCTGATTTTTCCACCTGGGCTCTGGTAAGTTGGCCCGGCTCAGAATGCGTTTCTCACTCCTACCTAGCGATTCGACCTTTTTCGACCTCTTCAACGAGGCCGGGAAGAATTCCCTGCGCGCCGCCACGATGCTCGACGAGATGATGGGTTCGTGGCCGGACGACAATGGCCTGACCCGCGAAATTCTGCTGGCTGAGCAGGAGGGTGACCGGATCACCCACGACATCATCAAGCGGCTCAACTCGACCTTCGTCACCCCGATCGACCGCGAGGACATCTACTCGCTGGCCGCCCGGCTCGACGACGTCGTCGACTACATCGAGGAAGCAGCCGATTTCCTCGGTTTGTACAAGATCGAAGCGCCGATGTCCCAGGCCCAGGAACTGACCCGGATCCTGGTCGGCTCCTGTGAACAGTTGGCGGCCGGGCTCGAGAACCTTCCTTCGTTCACCGATCTCGACAAGTACTGGATCGAGATCCACCGGCTCGAGAATGATGGCGACCGGGTCTCGCGTGACGCGGTCGCATCGCTCTTCTCCAACGGCATCGACCCGATGGTCGTAATCCGCTGGAAGGACATGTTCGCAGTGCTCGAGAAGGCGATCGACGCCACCGAGACCGCGGCGCACATTCTCGAAGGCATCGTCATCAAGAACAGCTAGGAACCCGTGGATGCCCACCTGATCCTGATCATTGTGGTCGTTACGGCTCTCGCCTTCGATTTCACCAACGGTTTCCATGACACCGCGAATGTGGTGGCCACTTCGATCTCGACGGGTGCGGCCTCGCCCAAGGTCGCGATCGCTTTTGCGGCCGTACTCAACTTCGTCGGTGCCTTCATTTCGATTCAGGTGGCTGCGACCATCGCTTCAGACGTGGTCAACCCCGAGGCCCTAGCCGGTGCCGATGCCCTCAACGTGGTCTTCGCCGGCCTCGTCGGCGCGATCTCCTGGAACCTGATCACCTGGTACTACGGCCTGCCTTCGTCGAGTTCGCATGCTCTGATCGGTGGCATCGTCGGTTCGACTCTGGCCGCGGTCGGCACGGGCGCGATCGAGCTCGATGGCCTGGTCGGCAAGGTCCTGGTGCCTGGTGTGATCGCCCCGATCCTCGCCTTCCTGGTAGCCGCCCTGGCGATTTCGATCAGCTACCGAATCGTCAACAACCTTCGGCCCGGCCCGGTGAACCGTGGTTACCGGGTCAGCCAGATCGCCTCCGGCGGGCTGCTCGCGCTTGCTCACGGAACGAATGACGCACAGAAGACGATGGGCGTCATTACCCTGGCCCTGATCGCCGACGGCACGCTTGCTGCCGGTTCCGACCCGCCGTTCTGGGTCATCTTCTCCGCCGCCAGCGCGATCGCCCTCGGCACCTACAGCGGTGGCTGGAAGATCATCAAGACGACCGGTACGAAGATCATCAAGATGGACACGGCCCAGGGCTTCGCGTCCCAGGGGGCCGGTGCCGCGGTGATCATGGCTTCCTCACACTTCGGCTTCCCGCTCTCGACGACGCACGTCATCAACGGTGGAATCATGGGTTCCGGGATCGCCAAGCGCCTCTCGGCGGTGCGTTGGGGCGTGGCCGGGAACATCGTCACTGCCTGGCTGCTCACGCTGCCCGCGGCTGCCGCGATCGGCGCGGCGATCTACGGGATAACGGTCCTCGCGGGCGGTGGCACCGTCGGTCCGGTGATCATCAGCGCCGTCTCGGTGGTGCTGATCATCGCCACCTTCATCCGCAGGGCGCGGCGCGGTGCCCCCGTCGCAGCGGGGCACTCATGATCTCACTCGCGACCCTCGTCAACTGGTCGGAACTGCTGCAATCCGTGGCCGCTGGCGCGATCTCCGCGATCCTCTTGACTACCGTCGTCTCACTCGGGATCCGGGGTACAGCAAAGTACGTCGATTACAGCCAGGACGGACGCATGTTCCTGGCCTACTCGTCACTGGCGGTCGGTGGCATCTGCTTCATGGTCACCTTGGCCATGATCATCCTCGGGATCTTCCTGATGGTGAACGGCTGACCGGAGGGTTGGCGGGACTAGGCTTTAGGCTGAACGCTATGAAGGCAGCCCGCAACATCCTGATCATCGCCGTGCTGGCCCTGGGGATCGCTTTCCTGCCGAATGGCGGGAACTTTGCGTCCGCCGTGCTTACCGCGATCACGATGGCTTTCCTCGCTGTGCTCTCTTTCGCTGTCTATCAGGCGTACCGGGCCAATCAGTTGATGATGCTTGCGCTTCCCGATTCACGCCGGCTTGTACTGCTGGCGGCCTTCGGTCTGGTCGTGTTGCTGATCGCCGGCGCGTCGATGATGTTCAACACGGGCCTCGGAACCCTGGCCTGGCTGTTGCTGATCGCTTCGGCAGGTATCGCAATCTGGCTGGTCGTCTCGGAGGCGAAGAGCTACTGAACTGGCGACTGCTGTCCTGGAACCTGTTCCACGGACGGGACTTCCCCCCTGACCCCGAGCCGGGTGGATTTTCGTGGAAGTTCATGGGGCGTCCGGTCCCCGGGCGGAGCCACATCCTGCTCAACCGGGACCTGTTCAACGAGTTTGGTGCCTTTCTGGCAGCCGCCGAGTGGGACATCGCACTGCTTCAGGAGGTTCCACCGCGCTGGGACGAAAGGCTTGCTTCAGCAACTGGAGCCACTCACCATCGCGCCCTTACGTCCCGCAACTGGATGTCGCCGGCGATGTCGCCGGTCGCCCGCAAGCGACCTCATCTGCCGGGCAGCTGGGAGGGCGGATCGAACCTGATCCTCGTTCGGAACGACAAGCCGGGTGGCACGATCGTGACCCGCAGCAATCAGACCCTCCGCTGGCGTCCGGAGCGACGGTCGCTCTCGATGATTGAGTTGAGCGGCGGCCTGTGCGTCGCCAACATGCACGCCAGCACCGGAAGGGAGAACGGCCAGCGTGACGTCCTCCGGGCTGCCAGACTGGCAACCGAATGGGCCGGCGACCTGCCGCTGGTTCTGGGCGGAGACTTCAACATCAGGCCGCGCTCGAGTTCGGCCTTTGAAGAGCTCCATCTCACGTACGGATTCGAGCCTCCGACCGAAGAGGATTCGATCGACCACCTGCTGCTTCGCAACGGTTCGATGCTGGAGCCGACCGCGAGCTGGAAGCCGGAGCGCCGCGACGTGCCCGACTTCGACTCGAACCTGGCGATACGCCTTTCCGACCACTCACCGGTGCTCGCCCGCATCACCGTCTGAGAATTGACGAAGTTGTTGCGCTTGTCGTGCCAGTCTTGAGCCGTTCGCGCTCAGGGTCGGGGCATGACTTTCGCTTCGGCCTCACGTCGTTTCAGTAGCTCCGCCCGGCAGGACCGCGGCGCGGTTTCGATTGAACTGATCGGCGCTTTGCCGGTCGTCTTGTTGTCGCTGCTGGTGGCAGCACAGATCGTGATCGCCGGCTATGCCTTTTGGTCCGCGGGTATCGCTGCGAAGGCGGGAGCCCGGGCGGTGCTGACCGGCAAGGGACCCCGGCCGGCCGCGGAGCACGCGCTGCCCGGGGCTCTGCGAGGGGACTTGAAGGTGACCCGTGAGAACGGGGTCAAGGTGGGCGTGCGGATTCCGGCTCTGATCCCGGGGCTGCCGAAATCCTTCGTCTACGGGACGGGGTCGCTCGGTGGCAACTGATTCCGGACAGGCATCAATCGAGGCCGTGGCCGGCATTGCCGCCCTGCTGCTGGCCGCGGCGCTCTGCTTCCAGCTGCTTGCTGCCGGATATTCGTTGACCCTTGCCGACGGGGCGGCCAAAGCCGGAGCCGTCGCCGTGGTCCAGGGCAAGCCGGTTGACGCGGCGGTGCGAAAGGCCCTTCCGGGCTGGGCCCGTTCGCGTTATTCGATCAGGCGGCTTGGAGGCCGGGTGGAGGTGCGGCTACGGCCACCGGCTGTGACCGACTCGATCGGGCACCGGCTCGAGTTGACTTCTTCTTCGACGGCTGAGACGCCATGAGCGCCGTGGGGACAGGCGGAACGCTGGTGACCGCAATCCGTGGCGCCAAAGGTGCGGAAGCAGTGGCGGCACGGACTGCCGTGGCCGCAGCCGGCGATGAGGGTGCAGCCGTCCTCCTTGAGGTAAGCGACCGGAAGTTGCTACCGGCGACCGTGGTCGCAACCGTTCCGGCGAAGCAGCTCGAGGCGGCGATTGCTGCGTTTGACGATGACCTCACCGTGCGGGTCCGTGGACGGCTCTGTTTCGTCTCGATCCCGGATACGGACGATGCGGCGGAGCGTGTTGAAAGCCTGATCGAGGTCCTGCCGGCCGGCGTGCCATGGGTGGTCTGTGCTCCGGCTTCGCGGTACCGGCAAATACTCGAAACGATCCCGGTTGAGTCGGTCATGCTGAGAGTCGACCGTTCGGAAGAAGACGGCACGCCGGCGCTGCTCGGTTTGGCCGAGCTTGAGGCCCGAACCGTGGCCGGCGGGGTGGAGGTGGTTGAAGAATCCCCAGGCCGGCTGGCAGCCCGACGGTTTCTGGCGGGGTCGGCTGCCCGGGTACGGGCGAGGCGGCCGGGCACCCGTCAACGCCTGCTCCAGGAAAGGGGGCAGGCGACGCCCCTTGTGCTCGGAGCGGTCTTTGTGCTCGTATTAGGCACGGTCGTGCTGGTGATGATTGCCGGAGCGATCACCGGCAAGGCCCGTGCACAGTCGGTGGCCGACCTTTCGGCACTCTCCGCTGCGAGGTCGATGAAGCGGGACCTGCCCCGTCTCCTGGCACCGCCGACACTGCCGAACGGGCTGCCGAATCCGGCCCACATGAGCAAGTTCGAATACCTGGCGAGGGCCAGGCTCACGGCGACCAGGATCGCGGTGAGCAACGGATCTTCGCCGCTACGGATCTCAGTGCGGTTCCCCGACAGCCTTACTTTCGCTCCGGTCCGGGCCCGGGTCTCTGTTCGAACCCGGGTCGAGAGCGGCGGTCCGGGCAAGTGGACCAGCGACTGGGCCGAGGCCCGGGTCGGGGCTCCGGTTTCGATGGGTGCGGTGCCGGCGGTGGCAAGTGGCGGGGGTTACAGCGGCCCTCTCGCCCAGAGGCAGGGGCACGGCATGCGCCCGGACGTAGCCGCGGCTTTCGATGCGATGGTCGCTGCGGCGAGCAGGACAGGGGTAGTCCTGACGGTCAACTCCGCTTTCCGTTCTGACGCAGAACAGGCCGCGCTGTTTGCCGCGCACCCCGACCCGACCTGGGTCGCAAGACCCGGGACTTCGCTCCATCGCTGTGCGACCGAACTCGATCTCGGCGCCTCTGACGGATATGGCTGGCTGGTGGCAAACGCCGGCCGTTTCGGTTTCGTCCAGCGATACTCCTGGGAGGCATGGCATTTCGGCTACACAGCCGGACCGGCACCCTGTTCCGAGGCTGGCAATGCGGTCGGAGCGGCCGGCGGTCGCGGTGATCCCTCGCAGACACCAACCCGGTCGCTGCCGTCTTTCGTGCCGGCCCGGTTTCGCAAGCCGATCCTCGCTTCGGCGATGAAGTGGAACGTTTCGGCCGCTTTGCTGGCCGCCCAGCTTTACGCGGAGTCCGGCTTCGATCCAACTGCAAGGTCGCCAGTCGGAGCCCAGGGCATCGCCCAGTTCATGCCGGCAACCGCCGCATCCTACGGACTGGACAATCCCTTCGATCCGGCGGCTGCGATCGATGCGCAAGGGCACCTGATGAGCGACCTGCTCAAGCAGTTCGGTTCACCAAGTCTGGCCCTGGCCGCTTACAACGCGGGGCCGGGCGCCGTTGCCCCCTGCAAGTGCATCCCGCCCTACGCCGAGACCCAGGCCTACGTCGCGAAGATCCTCGCCCTCCTGGGGGGAATAAGCGCGATCGCCCCGATGCCAATGGACGTCGAGTTGGTCAAGTAGTCGCACCTGCGGGCACTCGTCCGCGAACGAGCCGGGCGGGAGATGCCTCTGACGAATCGGAAGTTGATGGCGTTTTCGTAAATAGATTACGATTTGTCTCATGAGTGAAAAGATCGACCGCCGCCGCAGGAAGACGCAGAAGGCCGTTCTCGATGCGGCCGAGGAACTCTTTCTGGAAAGTGGCTACCGCGCGGCCAGTCTCGAGGCCATTGCCGACCGGGCCGACGTCGCGGTCAGCTCGATCTACTTCAACTTCGAAGGTGGCAAGAGCGACCTCTACCTCGCCCTGGCCGAAAGGGCGGCTGTGATCAACGGTGAGATGCTCGAACCGGCCTATGACGAATCGCTTGGCCCTTTCGAGCAGCTTCGGGCCGTCGGCCGGGCCTACGTGAGGTTCCACATGGAGAACCCGCTGGCACTTCGACTGCTCTCGCTCAGTGACGTCGACCGCAAGGGCGACGAACGAGTCCAGCGGCACGCACCCGCATCAAGCCCAGTCTCTTCGTGATGCTGGACCGGCTGGAAGGTCTGGTGACCGAGGCTCTGGAGGCTGGGGGCAATGAAGGCACTTCTCCCAGCGCTGTGACGGTTTTCCTCTTCGCATCCTGGAACGGCGTCCTGTCGATGCATGCCCGCGGGGAACTGGGAGCGAAGAATCTCAAGGGCGTACTGAGTACCGGCGAACAGCTGGTGCTCGGCGCGATACGGAGCGGCAATGCCGCCGGACTCGAACTGGAAGGGAAGTAGAACGATGGAAGCTTCAGATGCAGCAGGCGTGAGGGTGGATTTAAGGGATGACGGTATCGCCGTCGTCCGGATGAATCTCGGTGAGAACCGGTTCAACCCGGACACGCTCGATGGCCTCGAGGCCGCGCTGGACCAGGTCGAATCGATCGAAGGCCCAGCCGCCCTGGTCCTTACTGGAGACGGCAAATTCTTCTCTAATGGCCTCGACCTCGAATGGCTCGGCGGAGCCGACGACGACGGCCGGCGCCAGACCCTCAGCCGGGTCTACCGCCTGTTCGCCCGGCTGCTCGCTTTTCCGGCGCCGACCGTAGCCGCGATCAATGGCCATGTCTTCGCGGCCGGCGCGATGATGGCGCTCGCCTGCGACTGGCGGGTCATGCGTGAGGACCGAGGCTACTTCTGCCTGCCGGAAGCTGACATCGGTCTTGTGTTCGTGCCCGGCATGAACGCCCTCATTACCGAGAAGCTGAGTCCGACGGCGGCCCGGGACACCATGCTCACCGGCCAGCGTTTCGGCGCACCCCAGTGCCGTGATCTCGGCGTCGTCGACGCGATCGCGCCCGAGGACGATGTCATCAACGTGGCTTCAGCCCTGGTGGAACCCCTGGCCGCGAAGCCGAAGCACGTTCAACAGGGAATCAAGCAAGGCATCTCGCGGAACGCGATCGCCGCCCTCGAAGTTGAGGCCGAAACAGCACTCTCGCTCGAGTTCTGAGGCTCGGGCGTTCCTTCGGGCTCAGCCGAAACAGACGGGTTCGATGCCCCGGCCGGTTCAGCCGATCTTGTAGGTGGCGAGACCCTTCGCAATCACATGACCCTGATCACTGGCCGAGCGGACCTCCATCTCGACCGCGCAGAGGGACGCTCCCCGGCGGAGAAGCTTGCCTTCACCCAGGAGGTCCTCGTTATGCGCCGGATTGATGAATTCGGTCGACATCGACACGGTGACGCCACGGAGCTTCTCCGGAATTTCGGCGCCGGCCCAGGAGGTGGCCATGGCCGTAATGTCCATCAGACCGGCGATCGCGGCACCGTGGACCATGTCGCCAACCGTGGCCAGTTCCGGCCGGAAGGGGAGCAACAGCACTGCGCGCCCGTCCTCGATCTCGGCCAGGGAAACGCCGAGTTCCTGCACGAATGGTGACGCCGGCAGGAAGACCTTCATCAGCTCAGAGCCGTTCTTCGGCATGTTGTCCGGGGGAAGTCCGTCGGCTGTGACTTGTTCGCTCATGGTTCCTTTCGCGACTGTTATCGGAATCAGATTATGAAATCGGAAAGAGCTTACACAATCGGGCGGAAAACTTCCACGCTAGGATCCGTGACATGGAGCGACTCGAGATAACCGGACCGGATTCAGTTGCAGCATTGATCGGCAAGCAGTCAGGACCGACTGAGTGGCGCGAAGTCACCCAGGACATGATCGATACCTTCGCCGGACTGTCGGGCGATCACCAATGGATCCACACCGACGTCGAACGCGCGGCCAAGGAGAGTCCCTTCGGCACGACGATTGCCCACGGCAATCTGACCCTAGCTCTGATCGACGGCTTTCGAGATCAGCTGATCGCAGTCACCGGTGGCTACCAGCTTGGCGTCAACTACGGCTGGAACAAAGTGCGGTTCCCGGCGCCGGTGCCTGCCGGCTCAAAGGTACGCGCCACCGCCGAGCTGATCAGTTCGGAAGTGCTGGACAACGGCTGGACCCACAACGTGACCGTCTTCAAGGTCGAGGTCGAAGGAAACGAAAAGCCCTGCTGTGTGGCCGAAAGCGTAACCCGCCTCCTCGCAGCCTGAAGGTCGGGCAAGCATTCCCGGCTCCAGGGACCGGACATGCACGCCAGAGTGGCTATTTGCCTTTGAATTCGGCTTTGTCCCCGTCGAGGAATGCGTTTACCGCTCCCTGCAGGTCTTCGGTTCCCATTGAGTTCGCGATGCCGCCGCTCTCGATATGCAGGTGCTGGGTGAGGTTGTTGTCGAGGCTGACCTGGACCAGCTCCTTGGCCATCTTCGCGTAGTACGGGGACTTGGCCGCGAGCGTCTCGGCCTTGGCTTTCGCCCGGTCGATCAGTTCGTCCGCCGGCACCACTTCGGTGACGATGCCGGACTCGAGGGCGTCCTGGGCGCTCAGGTTGGGGTCGTTCAGCAAGAGTTCGATTGCTTTCGCCGGCCCGACGACCCGTGGCAGGAAGTAGGTCATGCCGCCGTCCGGTGAGGCGCCGATTCGCCCGTAGGCGCAGACGAACACGGCCGCTTCGGAGCTGATCCGGAGGTCGCAGGCGAGCGCGAGCGAGAATCCGGCGCCGGCCGCGGGGCCGTTGACTGCCGCGATCACCGGGTAGGGGATGCGCTGCATTTCGACGATGCCCTGATGCATCTGTTCGGCGCCTGCACGAACCCCCGCGACGATGTCGATGTCCGGGTCGTCGAGACCCTTCTTGAACCAGTTGATGTCGCCACCGGCGCAGAAGGCGAATCCGGCGCCGGTGATCACGAGGGCGCGGAGCGGTGCGCGGTCGGCCAGCCAGGCGAAGATCACCGGAAACTCACCGATCATCTCCGGGCTCATCGCGTTGAGCGCGTCGGGACGGTTCAGGGTCAGGATCCCGATATCACCATCGATTTCGAGATCCATGGTGTTCATCTCCGGCGGGTTTACCGTGCTGTCGCTCAAGTTCGTCCTTTTCGTTGCCATCGGGATTGGACTGCGGGTCCGCGCGCAGCCTACTGACCCCACCACGGCCTTGGCCTACTCTTTGGCGGTGCCACGGATCAACGAAACCCGGGAGGAGCGAGAGGATCGGAGCGAAAGAATCGTCGCCGAGCGTCGTTCCCTGCCCGATTCACCCGGCGTCTACCTTTTCCGCGACCGGGACGACGAAGTGATCTACGTCGGCAAAGCCATCTCGATTCGCAAGAGGGTTGCCTCGCACTTCAGCGCCGGCAACGCCGAGATGACCCGCCTGGTTGACCGGATCGAGTTCCTGGTCACCGAGAACGAATCCGATGCGCTGATCACCGAGCAGTCGTTCATCAAGCGTTACCGGCCGCGTTTCAACATCAAGCTTCGTGATGACAAGTCCTATCCCTACATCGCGGTCAGCCTGGATGAGGACTATCCGCGGGTGTACTTCACCCGGGAGCGGCACCGCACCGGGCGGGCGTACTTCGGCCCGTTCTCCTCGGCCAGGCGGGTGCGCGACACGCTCGACCTTCTGGGCAAGCTGTTCCAGTACCGGACCTGTGAAGGCAAGGAGCCAGGTAGGCGCTCGGGCAGTCCCTGTCTCGACTATTTCATCAAGCGCTGCGGCGCGCCCTGCGTCGATTACATCGACCAGGACGACTACCGGAAGAACATCGACGCCGTCATCGACTTCCTCTCTGGTCGTTACGCCCGGATCGAGAAAGACCTCGAAAGCCAGATGGAGGCGGCTGCGGCCAACCAGGATTTCGAGGCTGCCGCTGCATTCCGCGACCGGCTCCAGTCGATTCCGGTTCGTTGTTCGAGCGCCAGCGGATCTCCGGGTTCGAAGGTGGGCACGGCCGACCTGATCGGGGTCGCGGCTGAAGGCACTGACGCCAACGCCCAGGTCTTTCAGGTCCGTGACGGAATCCTGGCCGAGCGGCAGAGCTTCTACCTCGAGAACCCGGCCGAACGCGGGCTTGCCGAGGTCACAGCCGAGTTCATCGAACAGTTCTACTCGGCGTCACCCTCGATCCCGAAGCGCATCGTCCTCGGTCCCTACATGGCCGGCCAGGCCCAGGAGATCGAAGACTTCCTCGCCACCCGCAGGTCGCAGTCGAAGGTCGAAGTTCGGATCGCCGAACGTGGAGATTCCCGCCGGCTGCGGGAGCTGGCCGAGCAGAACGCCAAACTGGCCCTCGACCAGGACCGGCTGCGCTCCGAACACAGCCAGCAACGGCGGGTCGAATCGCTTTCTTCTCTCGCCGAAGCGCTGTCGATGGACGAGTTGCCGATCCGGATCGAAGGTTTCGACATCTCGAACCTGGGCGGCAGCCACACGGTGGCTTCGATGGTGGTTTTCGAAGGCGGAAAGCCGAAGAAGTCTGACTACCGGCGTTTCAAAGTCAAAGGTGAGTTCGGCCATGAAGGACCGGACGACTTCGCCTCGATGGAAGAGATCCTCGGCCGACGTCTGGCCCAGCACCGGGAGCAGGCTGACCTTTCACCGCACGACGGTTCCCGCGACGAAAGCTTCGCGGCGCTGCCGTCGCTGATCCTGATCGACGGCGGCAAGGGACAGCTCGCGGCCGGGATCCGCGCCCTCGGGGAATTCATCGAAGCGGGGGTGACCGTGATCTCCCTCGCGAAGAAACTCGAAGAGGTCTTCACGCCGGGCAGCTCGGACCCAATCGACCTGCCCCCGGACTCGCAGGAGTCGATGCTGCTCCAGCGGGTCCGCGACGAAGCCCACCGGTTCGCGATCGGCCATCACCGTGGCCGGCGGGACCGGGCAATGACCGAATCGGCGCTGGATGGCACTGCGCGGGGTCGGGCCTGCCCGCAAGCGTCTCCTGATCAAGCACTTCGGCACTCCTGACGGGGTGATCTCGGCCAGCCGCGAAGAAATCGAATCGGTGCCCGGGCTGCCCGGTAAAGTTGCCCGGGAGATCCACGAGCAACTGAACAGGATCGGATAGAGACTCAGATGGGTGATGAAAAAGAGCCGGGGGAGAGCGGCGCGGGAAAGAAGTGACCATGGTGGTCATCACCGGTCATTCCGGTGCCGGGAAGTCCGAGGCAATCGCTGCCTTCGAGGACAACGGCTACTTCTGCGTGGACAACCTCCCGCCCCAGATGATCGGCGCGCTCGGTGAAATGTTCCGGCTGCCAGGAAGCGGGTCGAGCGGGCGGCCGTGGTATCCGATGTCCGCAGCGGCGAATATTTCGATGAACTGCTTCAGGTGCTCGAAGACCTCGAACAGGACGGCCTGCGCCCCCAGGTGCTTTTCCTCGAAGCCAACGAAGAGATCCTCACCGACCGCTACAAAGAGACCCGGCGCCGGCATCCACTGGCGCCCGAGGGCCGGATCCTCGACGGCATTGCTGCCGAGCGCAAGCTACTGGCGCCGCTCAGGGAACGGGCCGACATGGTCATGGACACCTCGACCGATACCGCGGCGATGCTGCGGCGGCGGATCGGCGAGGAGATGGTCGCGACCGAGGACGGTGGCCGGATGGCGGTGACGCTCCTGACTTTCGGTTTCAAGAACGGCCCGCCCCGCGATGCCGATCTCACCCTGGACGTGCGTTTCCTGCCGAATCCTCACTACGTCGATGAACTCCGCCCGATGACCGGCCTTGACGAAGGGGTTCGCGAGTACGTCGAAGCCGGCACCCAGGCCGGCGAGTTCTACGGCCGTCTGCTGCCGCTACTCGAGTTCCTGGTTCCGGCCTACGTCGCCGAGGGCAAGAGCCACCTGACGATCGCGATCGGGTGTACCGGTGGCCGCCACCGCTCGGTGACCGTCGCTGAAAGGATCTGGCGGGATCTCTCGAAGCGCGAAGACGTTGCTGTAAGAGTGACCCACCGCGATCTTGCGAGGTAACGGCGACCGGGCTGACCCCGGCCCGGTATCGAGGGTCCATAGGATCAGTCGGTGCCTGATCCGGTCATATCCATCCAGGGCTGCGCAAGTCCTACGGCGAGCTTCGAGGCCGTAAGGGGCATCGACCTCGAGGTCGAGAGGGGCCAGATCTTCGCCGTGCTGGGCCCGAACGGCGCCGGCAAGACGACCACCGTCGAGATCCTCGAGGGCTACCGCGACCGCAGCGCGGGCGAGGTCGAAGTGCTCGGGATCGACCCGGCGCATCCGACCAGGGCCTGGCGCGAGAAGATCGGCATCGTGCTCCAGGGCACCACGCTGGAGCCGACCTTGACGGTCAGCGAGTCGCTCCAGCTCTACGCCGGCTACTTCAGCAATCCCCGCCCGGTCGATGAGGTGATCAGCCTGGTTGGCCTTGAAGAAAGTGCCGGTAAACGTGCGGGACGCCTTTCCGGCGGCCAGCAGCGACGCCTCGATGTCGGTATCGCATTGATCGGCGACCCCGAACTGCTGTTCCTGGACGAGCCGACCACCGGCTTCGACCCTTCGGCCCGGCGCCACGCCTGGGAGATGATCGCCGGCTTGCGGGATCTCGGCAAGACCGTCCTGCTGACCACCCACTACATGGACGAGGCCCAGTTCCTCGCCGACCGCGTGGCCATCATCAACCGCGGCCGCATCGTGGCCGAGGACACTCCCGAGAACCTCGGGGGACGGGAGAACCTGCCGACGAGGATCACTTTCGTCCTGCCAGATGGAATCAGTCCGGCGGATATTCCAACTGCCGGAGTTGCTTCGATCGAAGACGAACTGGGCGGCAATGACCGGGCTGCGGTCTTCGAAACCGACGACGCCGTCAGGGACCTCCAGATACTCACTGCGTGGGCCCTCGAGTGCGAAGGCCGGCTGACCGGCCTCGAAGTCCGGCGCCCGAGCCTTGAAGATGTCTACCTCCAGTTGACCGAAGCATGAATTCGATCCGGCTGGTCCTCCACGAGTTCAAATTCACCCAGAAGGTCTTCTGGCGCAATCCGGCATCGGTCTTCTTCACTGCGATGCTGCCGGTGATCTTCCTCCTGATCTTCGCCACGATCTTCGGTAACGACAAGATCGAGACCCTCGACAACCTGCCGACCACGACCTACTACGTCCCGGCGATCGTCACCCTGGCCGTCGTTTCGGCGACCATGGTCAGCCTCGCCACCAACCTGACCATCGCCCGAGAGGCCGGTTTGCTGAAGCGTGGCCGGGGAACACCCCTGCCTTCATGGGTGTTCATCGCCGGCCGGGTCGGCAACGCGATCGTGATTTCGGTTCTGATGGTCGTCGTGGTCACCCTCATTGGCAGGGTCCTCTACGGCGCGCCGATTCCGTGGGACCGTCTGCCTGCGGTGGCAGTCACGCTGCTGGTCGGGGCCGCGTCGTTCTGCTGCCTCGGCATCGCCCTGACCGCGATCATCCCGTCGCGAGGCTGCGCCCGGCGATCACCAACGTGATCACCCTGCCGCTGTACTTCCTCTCGGGCATCTTCATCCCGGTGAGCGAGATACCCGATGGTGTACTCACCTTCGCCGGCTATTTCCCGATTCGGGATTTCTTCGAAGCCTTCTTCGCCGCTTTCAGCCCGAACACGGTCGGCTCCGGCTTTGAATGGGGCGACCTCGCGATCGTCGCGATCTGGGGCCTGGCCGGGCTGCTGCTTGCGATCCGGTATTTCCGCTGGACCCCGCGTAACTGAGGTGGTTAATCGCGTGACCCGGTTGATGGCGTCAGGCGCTTGACGCACGCTCTCCAATAGCCTGCCGCGCGTGCTCCATCACATCGTCCTCGAAATTTCCGACCTTCCGGCGTCGTCCGAGTTTTACGACGCGCTGCTGTCCCCATTCGGGTGGCGTCGCCACGTGAACGAGTCCGGCGCGATCGGCTACGGGATCTCACGGCCGATCCTCTTCATCAGCGAACGCAACGGCGTCCGCGCCGAGGGAACGCTGGTCAGCCTCGGAGCACCCGGGATCGCCGCGGTCAAGGCCGCCTGGGAAGGCGGCTGCGGCGCCGGTGGTTCCAACGTCGCGAAGCCCGGCGAACCGGGCGGACACGGATCCGGCTCCTATTCGGCCTTCCTGCGGGATCCCGACGGACATGACATCGAAATCACCGTCGGGACGCGACTGAACTGATCCCCTTGGCGGGCCGGGCCGCCCCCCCCCCCCCGCCCCCCCGGCGGCCCCCTCCGGAACCAACCAACCTCAGGAGGCATCAGGAATGGGCGTGAAGGTGGCAATCAACGGATTTGGACGAATCGGTCGCAATGTCTTCCACGCGTCAAAGGCGTCCGGAGCAGATATCGACATCGTTGCGGTCAACGATCTGACCGACAACGAAACGCTTGCACACCTCCTGAAGTACGACTCGATCCTCGGCCGCTTCGACGGCACCGTCGAGTCTTCGGAAGGTTCGATCACGGTCGACGGCAAGGAGATCGCAGCCCTTTCCGAGCGTGATCCGGCCCAGCTTCCCTGGTCCGAACTCGGCGTCGACGTCGTACTCGAGTCGACCGGCTTCTTCACCGCTCGCGCCGACGCCGCCAAACACCTCGCCGCCGGCGCGAAGAAGGTCATCATCTCGGCCCCGGCCACGGATCCGGACATCACGGTTGCCCTCGGCGTCAACTTCGATTCCGACTACGACGCCTCGGACCACCACATCATCTCCAACGCGTCCTGCACGACCAACTGCCTGGCGCCGTTCGCCAAGGCGATCAACGACGCGGTCGGCATCGACCACGGCCTGATGACCACGATCCACGCCTACACCTCGGACCAGAGCCTCCAGGACATGCCTCACAGGACCTGCGCCGGGCCCGTGCCGCCGCGATCAACCTGATCCCGACCACGACCGGAGCCGCCAAGGCCGTCGGCCTCGTCCTGCCGGAGCTGAACGGGAAGCTGAACGGCTTCGCCGTTCGCGCCCCCGTCGTCACAGGCTCGATCGTTGACCTGACCTTCAAGCCCTCGAAGGCGACTTCGGTCGAAGAGGTCAACGCCGCGGTCAAAGCCGCCGCCGAGGGACCGCTCAAGGGCATCCTCGCCTACACCGAGGACCCGATCGTCTCGACCGACATCGTCGGCGACCCGCACTCCTCGATCTTCGATTCGAAGCTCACCCAGGCGATCGGCGACGGTGAGATGATCAAGGCGGTCTCCTGGTACGACAACGAGTGGGGCTACTCGAACCGCTGCGTCGAGCTTCTCGGCAAAGTCCTTTAGGGCGCTTACGGGCGGGGGCAAGGCGATGGCTTTCTCCAGGGCTTCGGTCCGCGACGCCGACGTCGAGAATCGCCGGGTTCTGGTCCGGGTCGATTTCAACGTGCCCCTCGACGGCGGCACGGTCACTGACGACACCCGGATCCGGGCGGCCCTGCCGACCATCCGGATGCTGGCCGATCGAGGGGCGAAAGTCGTGCTCGGCTCGCACCTCGGCCGGCCAAAGGGCGAGGTCGATCCCGGACCTGTCGCTGGCGCCGGTCGCCGCCCGGCTGGCGGAGCTGGGCTCGACCGGGAGGTCCGCTGGCCCCGAGGTCGCCGGCCCGGAGCGCGGATGGCCGCCGGGCTCGATTCCGGCTCGGTGATGCTGATCGAGAACACCAGGTTCGAGGCGGGAGAGACGAAGAACGACCCCGAGCTCGCCGGCAGGATGGCCTCGATCGCCGACGTCTACGTCAACGACGCTTTTGGCACCGCGCATCGCGCCCATGCCAGCACGGCCGGGGTTGCCAGTTATCTGCCGTCCTACGCCGGTTTGCTGCTCGAGAGTGAAGTGGAGAACCTTGATGCGGTCGCCGATGAACCGACGCGGCCACTGGTCGTCATCCTCGGTGGATCCAAGGTCTCCGACAAGGTCGGCGTGATCGACAGGTTCATCGACCTGGCTGACCAGATCCTGATCGGCGGCGCCATGTGTTTTCCGTTTTACCGGGCGCAGGGCATCGGCACGGGCAACTCGCTGGTCGAGGAAGAAGGCATTCCTCTGGCCGCTGAGGCGCTGCGGAAAGCTGAAAGGGTCGGCTGTGACCTGGTCCTGCCGGCCGATCTCGCGATTGGCCGTGAGTTCTCGAACGAAACGGAAACCGGTGACCTTGACGGCGTCGAAGTCCCGGACGGCTGGATGGGCCTCGATATCGGGACCGCAGTCGGCCGCCGACTACGCCGGCGCATTGCCGGCGCCGGGACCGTCCTCTGGAACGGGCCGATGGGCGCCTTCGAACTCGATGCGTTCGCCAGTGGCACCAGTACGGTCGCCGAGGCCGTCGCAGCGGCACCCGGATTCACGGTGGTCGGAGGTGGTGATTCAGTCGCTGCCCTGGCCAAGTTCGGTCTGACCGACGAAGTTGACTGGGTCTCGACCGGAGGCGGGGCTTCGCTGGAGCTGCTCGAAGGTAAGCGTCTGCCCGGCGTCGAAGCCCTGAACGCGGCATGATTGAAGGCAAGATGGGCCGACGCCCATACATAGCCGCCAACTGGAAGATGAACAAGACGGCGGCGAGGCGGACAAGTTCCTCGACGTCTTCCTGCCGACCCAGACCGGCGACGGTCCGGAAGTCGTCATCTGGCCGACCTATCTCGCGCTCGCCCGCGTCGCCGAGCGCTGCGCCGGCACCCCGGTCAAGGTTGCGGCCCAGAACATGTACTTCGAAGACTCCGGCGCCTTCACTGGTGAGGTCTCCGCTCCGATGCTCCTCGACATCGGCGTCGACAGTGTGATCCTCGGACACTCCGAGCGGCGGCAGAACTTCGGCGAGACCGACGAGGCCCTGGCCCGGAAGGTGCGCCGCGCGATCGAAGCCGGGCTTCAGCCGATCCTCTGCTGCGGTGAGACCGAAGCCGAGCGCGAATCCGGTGACACCGACGCCGTTCTCTCCCATCAGGTCATCACCGACCTGGCCGAGGTCCACACCGACGACCTCGACAAGGTCGTGATCGCCTACGAACCGATCTGGGCGATCGGCACCGGCAAGGTCGCCACCGTCGAACAGGCCCAGGAGGCGATCCACTTCATCCGCAACCTGCTCCGATCCCGCGACCCGGAAGCGGCGCAGCGGGTGCGCATCCTCTACGGCGGGTCGGTCAAGCCCGGCAATGCCGCGGAGTTGATGGCCCAGCCCGATATTGACGGCGCCCTGGTCGGCGGCGCTTCGCTCGACCCCGAGGATTTCGGCGGCATCGTTCCGGCTGCCGCCGGTCGGCCTGGATGGCAGGGCCCGCCGGGCAGCCGGTCGACGGGATGGCCCTGGTCATCCTCGACGGGTGGGGCCTGGCGCCACCCGGTCCCGGCAACGCGATTTCACTGGCGAACACGCCCAACTTCGACCGGCTCTGGCGCGAGTATCCGAAGACCCAGTTGAGCGCCCAGGGTCCCGATGTCGGCTTGCCGGAGGGCCAGATGGGCAACTCCGAAGTCGGTCACCTGAACCTTGGGGCCGGCGCGATTGTCAAACAGGACCTGGCCCGGATTGATGCCGCTGTCGCTGACGGCACCTTCTTCGACAACGAAGCCCTGGTTGCCGCCTGCCGCCGGGCCTGTGAAAGCCCCCGTGGGCGCCTTCATCTGATCGGGCTGGTTTCCGACGGTGGTGTGCATTCGGGCTGGGAGCACCTCGAAGCCTGCGTCGAACTGGCCAGCCAGGAGGGCGTGCCCGACGTCGTATTCCACGCGATCACCGACGGCCGCGACACTTTGCCGCATGGTGGTGCGAAGTACGTCGATGAGCTCGAACGCTGGTTGCGGTCTGCCGGCCGCGTCGGCACCGTGGGCGGCCGCTACTACGCGATGGACCGCGACACCCGCTGGCAGAGGGTCAAGCTCGCCTACGACGCGATGGTCCACGCTGAAGGCCCGAAGTCGCCTGACTCAACAGCGATCAGGGACGCTTACGCCGCCGAGAAGACGGACGAGTTCATCCCGCCGACCGTGATCGGCGACTACGACGGTATGGACGAAGGTGACGTCGCGATTTTCATCAATTTCCGGCCGGACCGGGCTCGCGAGCTGACCCGGGCCCTGGCCGACCCCGGCTTCGATGAATTTCCCCGTTCCGGCGGTCCGACCGTCGACCTGACCACGATGACCGTCTACCGGAAGGGCTGGCCCTACCCGGTGGCCTTTCCCGAGCAGCGTCCAGCGGTGACGCTCGCCCAGGTGATCTCCGAGGCCGGCGGCCGCCAGCTCCACGTGGCCGAAACCGAGAAGTACGCCCACGTGACTTACTTCTTCAACGGCGGCCGCGAAGATGAATGGGAGGGCGAGGAGCGCCGGCTGGTCGAGTCGCCGCGCGACGTGCCGACCTATGACTTCAAGCCGGAGATGAGCGCCCGGGCCGCCGCCGACGCCTTCATCAGCGGCTGGAAGGACGAGTCACCGCGATTCGGAATCATCAACTTCGCCAACCCGGACATGGTCGGCCACACCGGCGTGATTCCGGCCGCGGTCAAGGCGATCGAGGCGGTCGACGAATGCCTCGGCCGCGTGGTCGCCACGGTGCTCGCCTCGGGCGGCGCCTGCCTGATCACCGCCGACCACGGCAACGCCGACCACATGCTCGAGCCGGACGGTTCGCCGAACACGGCACATTCGCTCAACCCGGTGCCGCTGATCCTCACCATCCCCGGCCCGGACCTCGCCGAAGGCGGAATCCTCGCCGACGTCGCTCCGACGGTCCTGAACGCGCTGGGGATCGAGCAGCCCGCGGAGATGACCGGCAGGTCTTTGATTCCGATGGTGCGTCACGACCCTGCCAGGCTCACCTTTGAGATTTACGCCCGTGATGGTGATGCGCGTCGCGGGAACTTCTTACTCCGCATGGTCCGGTGGCCACGCCGGCCTTCATCCCGCTGGCGACCAAGGGCAGCGTGCGTGGCATGGCCTCACGCGAGGTGGCCGGCATGGGCTTCGAGATGGTCCTCGGCAACACCTACCACCTGCTGGTGGCACCCGGACCCGATCGCATCGCCGCGGCCGGGGGCCTCCACGAGTTCATGGCCTGGGACAAGGCGATCATCACCGATTCCGGCGGTTTCCAGGTCTTCTCGCTCGCCCACGGCGGAGTGGCCGAAGAGATCAAAGGAACCGGTCGCAAGATGCAGGGGCTGGCCAAGACGCTCGGCATCGAAGAAGAGGGGTGCGTTTTCGTTCCTACAAGGACGGTTCCGAGCTGATGCTCTCGCCGGAGGAATCGATGTCGGTCCAGGCTGCTCTCGGCTCCGATATCGCCCTGGTCTTTGACGAATGCACCCCTTTCCACGCCGACCGGGAATACACCGCCCGTTCGACCGAGCGGACCCACCGCTGGCTTCAGCGCAGCCTCGACTGGCATGACCAGCACGGTCCCGAAAAGCAGGCGGTGTTCGGCATCATCCAGGGCGGCACCTACGAAGACCTGCGGCTCGAGTCCTGCCAGGCGGTTTCGGAATCAGGGGTCGACGGGATCGCGATCGGCGGCACCCTCGGCCGTGACAAGGCGGAGATGGCCGAAGTCCTTGGTTTCACGGTCCCGGCCCTTCCGGTTGAAGCACCCAAGCACCTGCTCGGCATCGGCGAGGTTGACGACCTGATGCGGGGCATCGGCCTCGGCATTGACGTATTCGACTGCGCCGTGCCGACTCGCCTGGCGCGGCACGGGATGGGTTTGGCGCCGGTTCCCGATCAGCGCTTCCGCGTCGACCTGCGCAAGGGCTACATGTCCGGAGACCATCGCCCCGTCGTTGAGGGCTGCCCGTGCGTGGGTTGCCAGGACTACGATCGCGACTATCTGAACTACATTTCGCGCTCGGAGGAACTGACTGCGGTGAGGGTTCTGGTCGAACACAACCTGACATACATGGAGCGCCTCATGGCCGGGGCAAGGGACGCGATCTCAGCCGGGACTTTCGACAGGTACTCCGCCGCCATTCTGAGCGGATCCCGTACCCTGGGAAACCGGATGAGCGTTCAGCTCGCCTCGGTGGAGGGATTTGCAAGAAGTTCGGAAGACCCAGGCGCTGAGCGACCTCTCGCTCTCCGTCCCAGAAGGATCAGTCTGCGGGCTGCTCGGCCCGAACGGTTCCGGCAAGACCACTGCGATCCGGATCCTGCTCGGCCTGACCCGGGCCAACAGCGGCAACGCGGAGTTGCTCGGAGCGAAGGTCGGCGGCCACGGTTTCACCAACGCGGTCAGGCAGACTGGATCGCTGATTGAGGGCCCCGCGCTCTACGGACGTGCAACGGCCCGCCAGAACATGGTGATCCAGGCCCGCGCCCGGGGCCTCAGTTCGGAAGAGGCCGGGATCGACCGTCTGCTGAAACTGGGCGGCCTGAGCGATCGGGCCGATACGAATGCCCGCGGGTGCTCGCTTGTCATGAGGCAGCGACTCGGCCTGGCGATCGCCTTGATCGGCAATCCGAAGATGGTGATCCTTGACGAACCCACCAATGGGCTCGACCCGTCGGGAATCGTCGAGATCCGTGGCCTGATCAAGAGCCTTCCGCAGTCGGGAGTCACCGTGCTCGTGTCGTCCCACCTCCTTTCCGAAGTGCAGCTGATGTGTGATCGCGCGACCATCATCAATCACGGGTCGGTGGTTGCCGACGGGACCATGGAAGAGATCCTCCAGCGGGCCGGAGGCGATGGTGGCTACGTGATCAGGGTCACCCCTGACGAGGTGAACAAGGCTTACGCCATCCTCTCGGAGGTTGGTCTGACCGTCTACCAGATGCCCGGGGGAGAGCTGTCGGTCCAAGGCCCGATGGACGACGGCTCCCAGATCAACCTGGTCCTTGCCGATTCGGGGATCTACGTCTCTGAACTTCGGAGAAACCTGCCGGACCTCGAAAGGGTCTTCATGTCGCTCACCCACGACCCGAACGCGCCGGTAACCTGATGCGCGCCGAGTTCTGGAAGATCCGCTCGATGCCGACCCCGATGTGGTGTCTGGTCGCGCTGCTCATTTGTTTCGTTCTCGGGTTCGCTTCAGTTCTCCACTGGGGCCCGGGCGAAGGCTCCGACGCCGCCGACCTCGCGGTCGGCCTTCCGACGATGATCGCCTCGATCGTCTTCGGCGTCTGGATCTTCGGGGTCGAGTTCGGTCAGAAGACCCTGCGTCAGGTCCTGACCGCTGACCCCCGCCGCGGCCGCCTGATCCTGAACAAGCTGGTGGTCATGGTTGTCTTCGTAGCTGGAATCACGGCTCTTCTGTACCTGCTCTCATTTCCGCTCTACAACCTCGCGTCCACCGGTCAGGAGTCGATTGACGCCGACGCCCTGGCCCGGGCCGGTCTCGCCGCTGTAATCCTGAATCTGGCCTACGCGCTGCTCGGATTCGCTTTCGCCTTGATCACCGCGAGCATGGCCGGTGGCATCACGATGGCCCTCGTCTTCATTTTCGTGATCGACACGGTCGTTTCGATCCTGCCGTGGGGGCTCGACGACTACGCGATGGGCCCCGCGCTTGGATCCATAGCCGACAACGTCGCCGGTCACCAAACCGACTTCGTCGGTGATGCCGTATCCCAGGTCTCGACCCAGGATTACGTGGTCGTGATCGTCTGGTTGGTCGTGCTGATCGGCCTCGGCAGTCTGCGGCTATTCCGCAGCGAGGTCAAATAGCCGACCGGTTACTGGGTGTTCTCCCGGACGAAGTCCTTGAGGTCGCTGGTCGCACCCCTGACCGACTTCTCGGTCCATTCGCGCACCTTGATCGAGGCGGCGCGGTCGGTCAGGGCGATCACAGCACCGGCGACGACGCCGGCGATCAGGACGAGGGCGACGAGGCCAAAGACGAAGCGTGCGAAACGCGACATGAACGAGCGCTTCTTGAGGGTCGGCCGCGGCGGCGGGTTCTTGTATCGAGGCGGCGGCGGGGCCGGGCGATGGGCCGTCCGGGAAGTGCGTTCCATTGGCCGCGTGGCGGTCTCCGCCATGGGGGAAGTGCTCGGGCTCAGGCGGCCGGTCGTCGTCAGCTGGAGCGTGACGTCTTCGCCGCGCAGGCCCCGCTCGAGGCCGTCGGAGAGCGCGCCGGCGGTATTGAAACGGATGTTCTTATCACCTTCGAGCGCCCGCATGACCGAAGCGCTGACGGTCTCCGGCACGTCGTCGTTGTAAGTGCGGGGCGAGAGCGGTTTCTCGTTTTGCTGACGGATTGCGAGTTCGGCCAGAGACGAACCTTCGTAGGGCAGACGACCGGTGAGGAACTGGTAGAGGACCACGCCCAGGGCGTAGACGTCAGTCGCGGGCGTCGCCTCTTCGCCTCGAACCTGCTCGGGTGCGAGATAGGCAGCGGTACCGACAACCGAGCCGACCTGGGTGATACGGGTCTGTTCGGCGGCGCGGGCGATGCCGAAGTCGGTCAGCTTGCAGGTCATCTCGCCGCCGCCGACCGGACCGCCGGTGATCATCAGGTTGCCGGGCTTGACGTCCCGGTGGATGATGCCGTGACGGTGGGCGTACTCGAGGCCGGCGCATGCCTGAACCCCTATCTCGACGGTCATCTCCGAGTCCAGCACACCATCCGCCTTGAGGATCTGGGCTCCGGAGCGGCCCTCCACGCATTCCATGACGATGAAGTGACGGCCGTGGTCGACGCCGGTGTCGTAGACCTGGACGATGTTCGGGTGGATCAGCTTGGCGACGGCCAGAGCTTCACGCCGGAACCGCGCCACGAAGCGGTCATCGTCGGAGAGGTGCTCGGCCAGGACCTTCACCGCAACGGTACGTTCGAGGATCCGGTCAGTCGCCCGGTAGACATTTGACATGCCTCCGGAGCCGAGCTTGTCGTGAAGCTCGTATCGGTCGCCGAGGATGGTTGTGTTGGTCATGGTTGGCTTTCAGCCTTACTGGTTCGGACTGACTCCGCCGGAACCGGCTCCCGGATCAACCGGGGGGTCGGTGCTTGGCGGTGTCTCCGGAGTTGGATTCGGATCGGGCGTCGGGGTGGGAGTTTCCGGTTTGTTCTCGGGGGTTTTCTTGTCCGGGTTCTTTTCGTTTCCCGGCACAGTCTCTTTCGGGGTAGTGGGGCCAGTGTCCCCGGTTGTGGTGATTCCGGCATCTGGCTCAGTCGGGTTCGTGGTCGTGTTGTCGGTGCACTTGTCAGGGTCCTTGAGCAGGACCTGAAGGGCTATTACCCCGTCGAGCAGGGATCGTTTCAGTTCGGCGTCGACGCTCGAAGAGAGCCCCTCCACCTGTTTCTGGACCTTCCTGGTGGCGTCGAGAGCGATGAAGCACTTGTCGTCGTCAGCCAGCGCCTGGATTCCGGTGAGGTTCTTTTCGATCTGCTGGGCGGTCCCACTTGGAATCAGGTTGCTGCGGTCTTCGCCGCAGCCGGAGGCAAATGCCGTCAGACCGGCGAGCAGGGCGACCGCTACGAGGGTTTTCGCCGAGGTCTTCATCAATGTCCCTGGTAAAGCCGGTCGGCGAGGTGGCTCGGCAGCCCCGCTTCGCGGATCGACTCAGCCGCTGCGTCGATCGGATATTCGACTCGGTGGAAGGTCGCCTTCGGGGCTGCCGTATCCAGTTCCAGCCAGGCGGCTCGCGGGTTGCCGTCACGCGGCTGGCCGACGCTGCCAGGGTTCACCAGCCATTCGCCTTCGTTCAGATCGATCGAGGATCCTTCGGAACCGAGAACGGAGCTCGTCTCGGACGTCGGGCCGGCCCGGTTGAAGTAGAGGGCAATGTGCGAGTGGCCGATCAGGGCGATGCGTTCGGTCTGGGCATCCAGGTTCTCGGCGGCCAGCTCGGTGTCGACTACGTATTCCCAGACCGGATCGCGCGGTGATGCGTGGTAGAGGCCGAAGCCTTCTCTGGAGCCCGAAGCCTGACCGATTTCACGCAGGAGGTCCAGATCTTCCCCGGTGAGTTTCTCCCTGGTCCACAGCGCGGAGTGCGCGGCACCCGGGCTGAACGTGGAAATGTCGATATCGCCGAGCGCGGCGAGGTCGTGATTGCCGAGCAGGCTGACCGAGCAGCGCGAGTCGATGAGCTGGAGGCATTCGGAAGGCTGGGCGCCATAACCGACCGCGTCCCCGAGGAACCAGATCTCCTCGACACCGGTCGAGTCGATATCGGCCAGCACCGATTCAAGGGCAGGCAGATTGGCGTGGATGTCAGAAATTGCGGCTACGAGCATGGGCGGAGTTGGCGCGGGTGGGCTGGGCGGTAAGCCTGACTATCGTAAAGACCCATGAGCGCCGAGCGTAAGGGGAGGGATTTCCTGGCAGGGGGTTCCCTGCTGTGGATAGCGGCTGCGGCTGTCGTTCTCGCATTCATCCTGGTCTGGCTTCTCGGCCCGGGGGGAGGTATCGACGATCCGCAGGTGGATCCGGGCAAGTTCTTCGACCAGGATCTGCTCGAGCGGGCAGGCGACTACCGCTCGGAGGGCCGCCTCATCGCCATCGCTTCAATGGTGCTGGGGCTGGCTGTTCTCGCTGTGCTTGCGATCTGGCGGCCTCCGTTACTGCGCTCCGTGTTCGAGAGGCTGGGCCGCCGGCCTGTCATGGGTGCCGCGGTAACCGGCGCCGGGATCACCGTCCTGCTGGCCCTGGTCCGGTTCCCCCTCGACTTGATCCAGTTCAATCGAGGCCGTGACTATGGGCTGATTACCCAGGACTTCTCCGGGTGGCTGAGCGACCTCCTGATCGGCACGCTGATCGGCCTGGTGCTCGCGGCGGCCGGGGCGGCACTGGCGATGTGGCTCTGGCGACGCTTCAGGCAGCGGTTCTGGATTGCCGGTTCAGTCCTCGCGATCGCCTACGCGGTGATCTTCACCTGGCTGTGGCCGGTCGTGGTTTCTCCGCTTTTCAATTCTTTCCAGACTCTGCCTGATGGTCCGGTGCGCGGAGGTGATCCGGCTCGCCGACGAGGCCGGGGTCGAGGTGGGGAACGTCTACGAAGTTGATGCCAGCCGCCGCTCGTCGACCCTGAATGCCTACGTCAACGGCCTCGGTTCGTCGAAGCGTGTCGTGATCTACGACAACTCGATCAACCAGCTTTCCGGCGCCGAACTCTCGGCCCTGATCGCCCACGAGCTGTCCCACGTCGAATCGAACGACGTCTATCGTGGACTGGCTTTCGCGATCCTGGTGATCCCGCTCGGAGTGCTTTTCGTTCAGGTGGCGACCACGGCACTCGCAGGGCGGCGGCGCGACGACCCTGAGGGTCCGGCGATCATTCCGGCGCTGGCCTTGACCATCAGTCTGGCGACGATGGTCCTTTCGGTCCCCGGCAACGTGCTCTCCCGCGAGATCGAGGCTCACGCGGATCGATCGGCCATGGAACTGACCAGCGACCCGGACGGACTGATCGGCCTCCAGGTTCGGTTGGCGAAGTCCAACCTCGCCGACCCGGACCCACCCGGCGTCTACCAGTACCTGTTTGGCACCCACCCGACCGCGATTCAGCGAATTTCTACCGCCGAGGCCGTGAAAGACCAGGGTAAACGTCAGTGAAGATCACCGTGCTCGCCGTTGGCCGGATCAGGCCACCGTTCGATGAAGCAGAAGGCCACTACATGAAGATGCTGCGGACCAAGCAGTCGGTCGAGGTAGTTGAAGTGAAGGACGATGCTGCACTGATCCGGCGTCTCGATCCGGAGAGCCATGTTGTCGCCCTCGACCTGGCCGGCAAGCAGATGGACTCCGAGGGCTGGGCAAGGTGGCTCGATGGCAGCCGCCACGCCGGTCGCAAGGTGACCCTCCTGATCGGCGGACCCGGGGGGCTGCCACCGGAGGTCACGGAAAAGGTCAACCAGAAGCTCTCGCTCGGTCTTCAGACCCTTGCCCACCAGTTAGCCCGCATCGTGCTCCTGGAGCAGATCTTCCGCGCCTCGAAGATCCTGGCCGGCGAGAAATACCACCTTTGACCAGGCCATTGGGAGCCGGTACATCCGCATAGGATGCGTTCTCCGTGAACCAGACCGACCCCGTCACCCGACTTCAGGAAACCATCACCCAGGTGGCGAGGGCCTTTTCCGGCGACGAATCGGTCGAGCCGAGCCTTGAAGTCCCGCCCAAGGCTGAACTGGGTGACTACAGCTCGAATGCGGCCATGCTCATGGCCAGGTCGCTGGGCCATCCGCCACGCGAAATCGCCGCCGACCTGGTGGTTGAAGTCACGACCGAACTTGGTGATGCCGTCGAGCGGATCGAAGTCGCCGGTCCCGGATTCATCAACATCTTCCTGGCTGACTCCTGGTACCGCGGCGTTGTCAGTGACCTGACCGCCGAGGGCTCGGCGCCGGTTCCGCCGGTGGCGGCTCCCGAACAGATCCTGGTCGAGTTCGTCTCGGCCAATCCGACCGGCCCGCTGACCGCGGCCTCGGGACGGCACGCGGCCTACGGCGACGCCCTCACCCGACTGTTCAAGGCCACCGGCAACTCGGTCGGCACCGAGTACTACGTCAACGACGGCGGCTCGCAGGTCGAGAACTTCGCGGCTTCCGTCAGCGCCCGCATGACTGGCGGCGAGCCGCCCGAGAACGGATATCAGGGTGCCTACGTCAACGACCTCGCGGCGAAGGCGACGGAACTCCGGATCGAGCCGACGGATCTGGAGCGGCTGGCGACCGATGGCGTCGAATGGATGGTCGATGGCATCAGGGCGTCACTGGTTCGTTTCGGCGTCGAAATGGATGACTTCTTCTCCGAACGTTCCCTTTATGAGGAGGGTCTGGTCGGACGAGGCCTCGACCGCCTGAAGGCTGCCGGCCACACTTTTGAGGAAGAGGGGGCTGTCTGGCTTCGCACGACCGATTTCGGCGATGACAAGGACCGGGTACTCGTCCGTTCCGATGGTGAACCGACCTATTTTGGTGCCGACGTCGCCTACCACGCCGACAAGATCGAGCGGGGCTATTCGCGCCTGATCGATGTGTGGGGGCCGATCACCACGGCTACGTCGCCCGCTTGGCCGCAGCGATTCTGACCTTTGGCACCGAGGTCGACTTCGAGGTCCAGATCCTCCAGATGATCCACCTGGTCGAAGGCGGGCAGCGAACCAAGATGTCGAAGCGGGCTGGCGACATCGTCACGCTCGACGAGTTGGTCGACGACATCGGCCCTGACGCCGCGCGTTTTTTCATGCTCCAACGGAGTCACGACAGCACCATCGACCTCGACCTCGACCTGGCGCGGTCACAGTCGAGCGACAACCCGGTCTATTACGTCCAGTACGCACACGCGCGCATCCAGAGCATCCTGCGAAAGGCCGGGGACCAGGGCCTCAGCCGGAGAGGGGCCGAGAATGCTGTCGCGCCGGTGGACGCTTCGGAGAAAGCGCTGATCGCCAAGCTGCTCTCCTTCCCGGCCGAGGTCCACGAAGCCGCTGCTCGGCGTGCCCCTCACCGGATCTGCGCCTACGCCAGCCAGACTTCAGCCGCCTTCCACGCGTTCTACCGGGACTGCCAGGTGATCGGGGCCGGCGGGGAGGGCGTCGAAGCCGCTCGTCTGAACCTCTGTGAAGTAGCGGGAAACACGATCAAGACTTCGTTGGCATTGCTCGGAATTTCCGCTCCCGACCGGATGTGAACGAACCTCGCAAGTCGCGGGTACTGTCACCAAATCTTCCTCGGAACTCCTCACTTCGTTCCGGGATTCCGAGAGAATTTGGCGCCACCCACGTCACCAGCGTTCGGTAGGTACGGAACACCTTGAACGGGCCCTCCGGGGGCACCTCCGTACCCCGCACCTGAGCTCGAGGTGGTTCTTTGCCGCTTTGACGTTTCATATGTCGTCAACGCGGCAACGAAGCAGGACATGTCAAAGGTCGTACTTTTCCATGTCCCTGTCGAGGAGTTCGTTGTCGCTCTTGGGGGTTGGTGGTGGCCTGTCTGCCGGGGCTTCTGACCTTTTGTTTCTTCTCCACCTGATGACTGAATACAGGACCGCGAGGGCCGCCAATATGAAGGCGAGTACCGGCACCAGGTAGGCGAAGAAATTGATTCCCTCGTCGTCCGGGAGGGCCAGGACCTGGGGTCCGTATTCGGCTACAAGGGCGTCTTTGATCTCGTCTTCGTTCTTGCCCTGTTTGATCAGGCCGCGGATGAAGACCCGTTCGCGTTCGGCGGCCGGGGCGCGGGAGAGTCCGAGGAGGGTGCCGCAGATCGGGCACATGACTTCGTCCTCGAGCTGGGGCAGGCTGGCCTGTGGTTCGGCCGCCGAAGCGACTCCGCCGAAAACGAAGGTCAGGACGAGGACAATCGAAATCAGCCGCTTCATCCGGCGGGTTCCTCCTTGCTTTCGGCGGCGAGGGCCGGTGCGGCGAACTTCTCGATTTCGGCCTCGGTCCGGAACGGACCGGAATAGTGCGCGACGAGGTTGCCATCGGGGTCGATCAGGAAGGACTCCGGCACGCCGGTCGTCTTCAGGTCGTCGGCATAGTCGCCGCTGGCGTCCCTGATCTGGGCGTAGTTGATGTCGTACTCCTCGAGGAACTTCATTGCGTCTCCGGAGAGGTCACGTGTATCGACTCCGAGTACGGAGATCGAACCACGGTTGTTCTTTTCGAACTGCTCGAGGGCGGGGGACTCGTCGCGGCAGGGCACACACCACGAGGCCCAGACGTTGAGCAGAACCCATTCGCCGCGGAAGTCTTCGAGAGAGGCTTCAGAGCCGGGCGGCAGCGTGGGCAGGGTGGCGGTTGGCACCGGGTCGCCCGGGCCGATGCCGCTATCGCCACTGGTGACCAGTCCCCAGGTGAGGAAGCCGAGAAGGGCGGCGACGCCGAGTACCACTAGTGAAGTTCGGAGGTTCAATTCACCCGGGAGTATGAAGAAGGTGGTACTTCGGTCACAATGCGCCTGCGCGGACGTAGCTCAGTTGGTAGAGCATCTGCTTCCCAAGCAGAAGGTCGCCGGTTCGAACCCGGTCGTCCGCTTTGAAGGCATCTCTCTCAGTCGTAATCGTCGCCTGGAACTCGGCCGAATACCTGGCCCGGACTCTGCCTGCGCTCGCATCCGAGCTTTCGCCGGGCGACGAAGTGATCATCGTCGACAACGATTCGACCGATGATCTCGAACTCGTGGTTGCCACCCATTTGCCCGCGGCCACGATCCTTGCGATGGGTAGCAACGCCGGGTACACGTCAGCGGTGAACCACGGCGCCGCTGTCGCGACCGGCGACGTGCTCGTCATTCTCAACCCCGATGCCATGCCAGAGCCGGGGTTCGGCGAGGCGATCCGCAGCCCCGCGGAGGGCGGGTCGCCGTGGGCGGCCTGGATGGCCCTGGTCGTCTGCCACGAGAACGGGCGCCGGGTGGTCAACACCAGCGGCAACCCGGTGCACTTCACCGGTTTCTCATGGGCCGGCGGTCACGGAACGGAGGTCCCGGAAGCAAGCGGAGGCGGGACCCTGCCGGCTGCCGCCTCCGGCGCCTGCCTCGCCATAGCGTGCGAAACGTGGGACAGGGTAGGCGGCTTCTCCGCCGACTTCTTCCTCTACCACGAAGACACCGACCTGTCGTTGAGGCTCCGCTCGCAGGGAGAGCAGATTGGAATCCTCGACGATGCCGTGGTCGACCACGAATACGACTTCGGTCGGAGCGGCCAGAAGTGGCTGTGGCTGGAACGGAACCGCTGGGCGATGATCATCCGGAACTACCCCGCGGCACTGATCCTCCTGCTGGCCCCGGCCCTGATTGCGACCGAGCTCGCGCTGCTCCCGGTGGCCGCCCGCGGCGGCTGGCTGACGCAGACACTCGCGGCCTGGGCCCAGATCATCCGGTGGTTGCCGCGTCTGCTGGGTGAACGACGCCAGATTCAGTCGGTTCGAGCACTCGCGGCCCGTCACTTTGCCGACATGCTCACTCCGGACCTCGACTCGAAGCACTTCCCCGAATTCGTGCGATCGGGACCTGTCCGGCTGGTACTCCGGACCTACTGGCGGTTCATCAAAGGACTGCTGCCCGGCTGATCAGGTCGGTTGGGTTATGGGCCTGATCAGGATCTCGTTGACGTCCACCGAGTCCGGCTGGTCGAGGGCATAGGCCACGGCCCGGGCGATGTCGTCATCAACAAGGGCACTGTCCCCGGGACTGTTGTCAAAGAAAGGCGTATCGACCATGCCCGGCTCGATCAGGGTCATCTTGATCCGGTTGCCGTCGTCCATGCCCCGCAGCTCCTGCCTCAGCGCCTCGCCGATGGCGGTCGCCGCATGTTTGCTCGCTGAATAGAGCGAACCGGGGAGTACCCGGCGTCCGGCGATGGAGCTGGTGACCAGGTAATGCCCGTCGCCGCGTTCGAGCATGTGGGGCAGGGTGGCCCGAATGGTGAGGGCCGGACCGAGCACGTTGGTCAGGATCATCGACTTCCACTGCTCGGGACTCTCGTTGAGGAAGCCCCGGCTGGCGCCGAAGCCGGCATTGGCGAAGACGGCGTCGATCCGGCCGAACTGATCGATCGCGGATTCGGCCATCGCCTGAACCTGGTCCCATTCACCGACGTCACAGGCGGTGACAAGAGCCCGATCGGATCCACCGACCTCTTTGGCCAGCTCTTCCAGGGGGCCGACTCGGCGTCCGGCGAGGACCAATCTGTACTTGTCGGCCAGAAGTTTCGCGGTGGCGGCGCCGATGCCACTGCCAGCGCCGGTGATCAGGAGGACCTTCTCGTTTTCAGTCATGGAGCAGATTCTCGCAGGACCACGCCGCCGGAGGCTCAGGCTTGCGATAATCAGTCCTGCTTATGGATCAAGCTAAAAAGCGACAGATCCGGCTGTTCGTGGCCTTGGGCTTCGCCCTGGTGCTGGCGACCGGACTGGTCTACACCTCCTTCAACGCTTCGAGCGAAGCCCGGGAGCCCTCCGAGCTCGGTGACGCCGTGCCCGGAAAGAGCTATGAGATGACCGGAATGGTCACCCCCGGCACGATCGAGAAGCAGGGCGAAGGCATCAAGTTCGAGGTCAATGACCGCGACGGATCCGGTTCGATTCCAGTCACCTACGTTGGCGTCGTGCCCGACCCCTTCCGTGACGGACGCGAGATCGTGCTCAAGGGCAGCGTGGATGAAAGCGGGACCTTCGTGGGGGAACGGGACACGCTCGTGACCAAGTGCCCATCGAAGTTCTCGGAGAAGAAGAATCAGTAGCCTCGGCGGCGCGGCACTCTTCCTCGCCTTTCTGACCGCGGTATACGGAGCGGCAGCAGCGCTGATCGGGACCCGGCGCGATCGCCGTTGGGTCGATTCGTCACGTCGCGCGGCCTACGCGCTCGCCTTCCTGATGCTGATCTGCGTGTTCGCGGCCGAATACGCATTCCTGACCGACGACTTCAGCCTCAGCGTCGTCGCCAACCACTCTTCGATTGAGACCCCGGTCTTCTACAAGTTCACCGCGATGTGGTCGAGCCAGGAAGGATCGCTGCTGCTCTGGGCATCACTGCTCTCCGTGGTCGCGTCGGTCTCGCTCTTCTTCACCCGGCACAAGCTGCGCGATGTAGTGCCCTACGCCACCGCGATCATGCTTGGCATCGCAACTTTCTTCACCGGGCTGATGCTGTTCGGCGGGGGTGTCAACCCGTTCACGACCCTGTCCGTGGTCCCGGTCGACGGCACCGGCCTGAACCCGCTCCTCCAGCACCCGTCGATGATCATCCACCCGCCGATGCTCTACACCGGCTACGTGTCCCTGACCGTGCCGTTCGCATTCGCGATGGGAGCCCTGATCACGCGGCGGATCGACGCCGCCTGGATCAAGTCCACCCGGGGGTTCGCCCTGATCGCCTGGACCTTCCTCTCGATCGGAATCATCCTCGGCGCCCGCTGGTCATACACCGAGCTCGGCTGGGGTGGGTACTGGGCCTGGGACCCGGTAGAGAACGCCTCGGTCATGCCCTGGCTGATCACCACCGCCTACATCCATTCGATCATGGTGCAGGAGAAGCGCGGCATGCTCAAAGTCTGGAACGTCAGCCTGATCGTGGCCAGTTTCAGCCTGGCTCTCCTCGGCACCTTCCTGGTGCGCTCGGGCGTACTGCAGTCGATCCACGCTTTCGGCGATTCAACCGTCGGGCCTTACTTCCTGGCCCTGATCGGCGTCGTACTGATCGGCTCGACTTTCCTGATCGTCACCCGGCTGGACATCCTCAGGTCGGAGAAACGGATCGACTCGCTGGCGTCCCGCGAGGCGATCTTCCTGGTCAACAACCTGCTGTTGGTGACGCTTTGCGCGATTGTCGCCTGGGGCACCTTCTTCCCGCTGATTTCGGAACTCCTGACCGGAACCAAGTCGACCCTCGCGGCACCCTGGTTCGATCGTTACACGACTCCGGTAGCGATCCTGCTGGTCCTGTTCACCGGCATCGGGCCGCTGCTGGCGTGGCGCCGGCTCTCCTGGGCGGGTGCCAAACGGGTCTTCACCGCGCCGTTGATCGTTGCCGCGATCGTTCTCCTCATACTGATCTTCTTCACAGACGCCGCCGACAGCCTCACGGCGCTGGCCGTGTTCAGTCTGGCCTCGTTCACCGTGACCGCCCTGTTCCAGGACACCTGGCGTGGTGCGGCCGCCCGCCGGTCCAGTGCCGGCGGCAGCATCCCCGGGTCGGTCTGGGCCGTGGCGGTTCGAAACCGGCGCCGTTACGGTGGCTACATCGCCCACCTTGGCCTGGTCGTGCTGCTGGTCGGCGTCGCCGCCTCATCGAGCTTCGAGACCAAGGTCGACCGCAAACTCGTGCCCGGTCAGACCACGACCATTGACGGGTATGACGTGACTTACGTCCAGCCGACGGTCGAACGGACCGAGGAGGCACTCGTTTTTGGTGCCGAACTCCAGGTTGACCGGAACGGCAAGCGGTTCACCCAGGTCGAACCGACCCGGCGCTATCACCAGAATACTGGAGCTACCCGCACGATCAGCGGCTACTTCCAGGGGGAGGCGACCTCCGAAGTCGGCCTCAAGGCCGGGCTCTTCTCCGACTTCTGGGTGGCACTCGAGCCGGACACGAAAATCATCCAGGAGCGGGCGAAATCGGCGGACGAACGTTTTCGCGCGTACATGGTGGAACGTGTCCTGCCGGTGATCCAGAAAGACCCTTCGCAGGAGGCGGTGCTGACCAAACAGCTGGTCGAGATCCAGAACAAGGTGACCGACAAGATCCTCCCCGAGTACACCAACCCGGACCGGTCGATCCCGGTCACGTTCCGCATTATCGTCAGCCCGATGGTGACGTGGATCTGGATCGGAGCGATCATCGCGGTGCTCGGCGCGCTCTTTGCCGTCTGGCCCAGCGGGACCTTCCGCCGGAAGCGGAGGGTCTGATGGCCGTCCTCTTCGCCGTGATCCTCCTGGTGGCCGTGGCCGCCTTCGTTTCCTATCCCTTCTGGGGCAAGGCTGAAGCCTCGCGCTCCGAAGATCCGGAACTCGCCGGGCTCGAGGCTGCGCGTGAATCCAAGTACCGCGAGATCCGTGATGCCGAAACCGACCTCGCCTCAGGCAAGCTCTCGCAGGAAGACTTTGACCTGGTCAACGCCGAACTGAGGGGCGATGCGGTCGAGATCCTGAAGCAGCTTGATCAAGTGGAATCGGTCTCCTCCGGCGACGATTCGGAGCCGGCTGAGAGCGATCAGAGCCCACCCGGCAACGCTGGCAGCTAAACTCCCCGGTCGTATGTACGCAATCTTGGCAGTCATCCAGGTGGGCATCGCCGTCCTCCTCATCTTTCTGGTCCTTCTCCATTCGGGCAAGGACGCGGGCCTTTCCGGTGCTTTCGGCATCGGTGGTGGAGGAAGCTCGGTCGGCGGCGGCTCGATGGTCGAGCGCAATCTTTCGCGCGCCACGGTAGCGACAGCGATCATCTTCACCCTGAACACAATTCTTCTGCTCAAGATTTGATGGCCGGGGTCTTTTGACCCCACCTGTCAGGTTTCCGGCTTCAGCTCTTCGTTTCGGCTAGGGTCTCGCGCATGAGCTCGAACACAAAGCAGATCCTCGCGATCACCCTCGGATCGCTCGGTCTGGTACTTGGCATCTTCGGCACGATCACGGCGTATAACGCCAAGCAGGCCACGGAAAACGACAACAGCGTCACTACCGAAGTTCAGACGCAGTTTGCGGCGGCGCAGGCTTCTCAGGATGCCAAGGAAGCCACGCAAGTTTCCCGGGCTGAGAAGCTCATCGCCGGTCCCTGACAAAGGTGAAAAGACACTTGTCAAGCAGATCGACTCGAACACCAAAGGCGCCAAGCAGAACAAGAAGTCGATCAAGAACCTGAACCAGACGACCAATTCGCTGGCCAGCCGTGACCAAGAGTTGGGCGACCAACTCAATTCATTCGAGAACAGCACGAACAAGAAGTTCAAGAGCATCAACCAGTCGATCGCCGACCTGCAGAAGCAGATCAAGAACCTGCGTCAGCGGGTCAGCATCGATGAATCCCTCTCAAACTGACCGACCCCGTCTCCGCAACTCCGGTTCGCATCCTGTTCGTCTGCCTCGGCAACATCTGCCGGTCGCCGACGGCCGAGGCAATGATGAAAGATCTGGTCGAGCGCGAAGGCCTGGGTGGGCAGGTCGAAGTTGACTCGGCGGGTACCGGTGCCTGGCACGTCGGCAACCCACCCGATCCCCGGGCGATCGAAACCGCAGCGCGCCGTGGAATCGAGATGAATGGCGCAGCCCGTCAGGTCACCGCGAGCGACTTCGATGATTTCGACCTGATCGTCGCGATGGACAGCAGCAACCACTTCGACCTACTCGCTCTTTCGGGGCGGGACAACCCGAAAGTGCGGCTGCTCCGGGAGATCGGCGGCGATGAATTGACTGATGTGCCCGATCCGTACTACGGCGGCGACGACGGATTCGAAGATGTCCTCGACATTGTCGAGCGAGGCTGCCGGGCACTCCTCGAAGAAGTCCGGCCGTGATCGAAGAGTCGATGATCCGTGCCTTGCACGTCGAATCGATGCGCTCGGAGGACCTTCATGCCGGTCATGAATCGCACACCTTGTTCCAGGCCTCGACTGTGTCCGCGCTGCTGGACGGTTCCTACGACGGCGATCTCAGCTTCGCCGAGCTCGCCGAGCAGGGCGACACCGGGCTGGGGACCCTGAACGGACTCGATGGCGAGATGATCGCGCTCGACGGCCAGTTCCTGCGAGCTGATTTCCGGGGCACGATCAGCGTCGTATCCCCCGATTCGCAGACCCCGTTCGCGGTGGTCGGATGGTTCGAACCGGACCTTGAGTTCGAAATTTCAGGAGTCGTCGGGTTCGACCACCTGGTGACCCTCCTCGAGGAGCGGATGCCACCCGGCACCCCCGCTGCCGCGGTTCGGATCGACGGTGATTTCAAGAGCGTCACCGCACGTTCGGTCCCCCGTCAGCACGCGCCCTACCGGCCGTTGGCCGAGGTGGTTGCCGATCAGAACGTCTTCGAACTCCCGGCCGGCCTTGGCACTCTCGTCGGTTTCCGCTTTCCTTCGTACAGCGAACGCATCGAGATCGCGGGCTATCACCTGCATTTCGTCGATCATGGTCGAAAGCACGGCGGCCACGTGCTCGACCTCGAGATCGAGGCGGCGAACGTGAAGGTAGAAGTCAGCTCCGATCTTCACATCGAACTGCCGCCGGGGATGGACCTCGGCTCACCTGACCTCGCCGGTGACACTCATGCGGCGATCGAGCGGGCGGAACGGCTGAAGTAGCGCTCCGCTCAGGCGAGTCCGTAGGGGAGGGCCGGCAGTCCGGCGGTCGCCTTGTTCACGATCTGCTCGAAGTCGTCAGCGACGGTGAACAGGTCGAAGTCTCCGGGGCTGATCCTTCCGCCCTCGAGCTGATGGTCCTTCATCCAGGCGAGCAGACCGAGCCAGAACCCGGAGCCGACCAGAACGACCGGATGCGGCCGCGCCTTGTGGGTCTGGACGAGGGTCAGTACTTCGAAAAGCTCGTCCATCGTGCCGAATCCGCCGGGGAAGACGACGAAGGACCACGAATAGCGCATGAACATCAGCTTGCGGACGAAGAAATAGTGGAACTCCTTGCCGATGTCGACGTACGGATTGAGCCCCTGTTCATGCGGCAACTCGATGTTCAGCCCGACAGAAGGGGCCCCGGCTTCCTGGCCCCGCGATTGGCGGCCTCCATGGTGCCCGGTCCGCCGCCCGTGATCACCGTGTACCCGGCCTCGCCAATCGAAGCGCCGACCCGACGGGCGAGCTGGTACTCGGGATCGTCCACTTTGGTGCGCGCGGAACCGAACACGCAGACCGCCGGCCCGAGACCTTCGAGCAGGTTGAAGCCCTCGTCGAACTCTTTGTGGATCCGCGAGAGGCGTTCCGGATCAGACAGCTCACTGAAGATCTCCGGCTCGTTGCTGCGGATGATCTCCTGGTCGAAAGTGGTCGGCTTGGCTGGCTCAGTGGTCAATTGCTGCTCATTTCGTTCGTATTTCGCATGTTCATTCGACTGCCGCCCGGTAGCGCTCGATCGCAAAGAGCCGCTCCTCGGCGTGATCTACCACCGGCTCCGGGTAGTCCTGGCCGATCCGGCAGTTGAATTCTTCCTGCTCGTCCGGGGACATCTTCCATGGTCTCACCAGGTGCTCGTCGGGGACGTCACCCAGTTCCGGAATCCAGCGCTTTACATACTCACCTGCGGGGTCGAACTTTTCCTGCTGGATCATCGGGTTGAACATACGCTGGAAGTACGGTTTCGGGTCGGTGCCAACCGAAGTGACCCATTGCCAGCCGCCGTTGTTGGAGGCGACGTCGCCGTCGAGCAGGCACTCCATGAACCACCGCTCGCCTTCCCGCCAGTCGAGGTGCAGGTCTTTGGTCAGAAACGAGGCGACCACCATGCGAACGCGGTTGTGCATCCAGCCATCACCGATCAATTCGCGCATCCCGGCATCGACCAGCGGATAGCCGGTCTTTCCCTGCTGCCAGGCTTCGAGCAGTTCGTCATCCTCCTGCCAGTTCAGCGTGCCGCGGTAGCGCTTCTGGAACTCCTGGCGCGTGACCTCGGGAAAGTTGTCGAGCACGGCGGCGTAGAAATCACGCCACGCCAACTCCGCGCGGAAGACACGTGGTCCTTCACCACTTTTCTGGCCCAGTCTCTCCTCGGCCTCGACGGGTGAAAGACAGCCCCAGCGGAGGTAGGGAGACAGGCGGGAGGTGCCGCCGGCGGGGCGGTTTCGCCGCTTGCCGTATTCGGCCACCCCGTCCCTGAGGAACAAGCCCGCTGCCTTGCGGGCCGCGGTCTCGCCGGGTGTGAACGACGTTTCCGTTTCCGTTCCGGGGTCGGTCATCCCGAGGTCCTTGAGCGTGGGCATTTCGCCGGGGTCCGGGCTCCCGGCGAGCGTGAGCCTGGTGGGGGTCGCCTCCCGGGGGCGCCGCCCGAGGTCCCGCCAGGCCTTGGCGAACGGCGAGAACACCGTGTAGGGGCGATCCTGCCCCGACCTGATCTGCCCGGGGCGGTCGACGATGTAAGAACCGGGGTGGGGGCAGGCTTCTATTCCGGCTGCCGCCAGGTTGCGGACGACCGACTGATCGCGCCGCCGGGCGAAGGGCGAAACGTCTTCGGTCCAATGAACGGAAGATGCACCCCCCTCTCTAGCCAGACTGGGGATCACTTCCTCCGGCCGCCCGCGGCGGAAAATCAGATCGGCGCCGAGGTCCCGCAGTGAAGTCCGAAGCTCTTCGAGGCAGCCGAGCATGAAGCTGATTCGGCGGGGGAGGCGAACCGGCCGCCGCTGGCCAGGCGGTCGTCGAAGACGAAACAGGGAAGGATGGAAGGCGCGCTCGCCGCCTCAGCAAGGGCAGGGAGGTCATGGATCCGGAGGTCCCGGCGAAACCACATGAGTGCGGGAGCGTCGCTTGGATCTCCGGCGGAGGCCATGGGTCATCTTGAAGCATTGGTTCCGCTTGCGGTGCAACAAAAAGGGCCGGATCCCTCGGGATCCGGCCCTTGATTTGTTTTGCTTCAGCCCCTCAGGGCTCGAAGGTGACTGAGGCGCCGACGCCTCCGGAGCATGTAGTCAACATCTGACTGCCGCTGCATTTCATGGTGTAGGCCTGTTTGGTAGTCGGGCTGTACGCGACGACCGACGGTCCGGGGGCCTTCTTGTAGGCCTTGACTACGTTCGCCGCGAAGCCACATGAAGTTGACGCGTCGACCATGATGCTGCCGCCACATGAAGTGGTGTTGCCGCCGCCACTGCCATTGGCCTTCTTCTTGGCTTTTGCCGCCGCCGCATCGGTCGCAGCGGTTTGTGCCTGCTGGGCCTGGGCCTGAGCGTTGGCTGCGGCGGTCTCGCTGGCGCTGGCCTGTTCTTCGGCTGACTTCTCGCCAGCGGCAGCGGCCGCTGCCGCATTGGCCTGCTGCTTTTCCTCGTTGCTCAGCTTTTCGACCTGCTTCTTCTCCTGCCCGGCTTGCTTCTTCGCTTCCTTACGGGCCTGCTTGGCCTCCTGCTGGGCTGTTGCTGCGTTCGCATCAGCCTGCTTCTCTTCTTTGGATTCGCCGCCGCAACCGGCCGCGAAGAGGACAAGGGCAAAGGTGACCAGGACGAGGGTCACTTTTTTGTGGGAAGTCATGCGGCTCCCTTTGCGCTGCCCGGGGTGATTCCTGCCTGTGAACGGAGACCTTCACAGCCCGCGCGAAGACCAGACCGGGAACGGCGTCAGCTTTCGAGTTCGGGGGGAAGTGCCTGTGGGCCTTCTGGGTAATGCCAGGCGAGGTCCGCCTCTGACATCTCGAGCGTGTTCGCGAATTCCTGCGGAGCTCCAGTCACAAGCCAGAGCTGGTCCTTATCGGTGTCGTTGAAGAGCTGCCGGAGCGATTCCGGCTCGACCACCACCGAGTCCATCGGTTCGAGGACGAGCAATTCACGGTCGACCCGAAGCTTGCCGGTCCCTTCCAGCAGCAGGTAGAACTCCTCTGACTTGCGATGACGGTGCTGCGTAGAGGCTTGGCCGGGTTCGATCCGCCAGAGTCGGACACCGAGTTCTCTTGACTCAAGCTGTTTCGCCAGATCGGTGTTCAGCACACCCATCTGGTTCGAGCGCCGCCAGAAGGCTTGATCTGATTTCAGAAGTCGAAACCCCATTGACTATTTGCGGCCTTTCGGCCGGATCTCGATCGACCAGTCGCCTGGTTTGACCGGTATCGAGACCACCATGCCCCGGTGCTTTCCTTTGCCGAGAATCCGGGTCGAGATCCGGTGACGGGGGAAGAGGCTGTCAATTTTGATCCTGGCCCGGCCCGCCGGGTAGAAGATCTCGACCCGGGCTGAGACCCGCCGGCTGCGCGTACCTGAGACCCTGAGGATCCGGTCCGCCCGGAGGTACGAGGAAGAGCGCAGCCTGCCTGGTGCCCGTCGTACGTAGGCCCGTCGCAAGTCTTTGCGGAGGTGTCCGAACTGCCCGACGATGCGATTCGCACCGTTCGCGCAGTCCATGCGGTAGAGGCTCCACGGGGGCAGCGGCGGCGCGGTCTCGTCGTGGCTGGCTGCGTGCGGATCCCCGCAGGACTGCTTCCAGGTCCAGACTGTCGCGCCGATCCGGAAATCGTCCTGCAGGGCCTGGTGAGTGTTGAAGTAGTCGTCGTCCTTGCCGGTCGCACGGGTCGGGTCGCCGCCCCATTCGCCCGTCAGGACAGGCACTCCACCAAAGGTCTTTGCCTCGGCCAGCGCCGTCTCGAAGGACCCCAGGCTGGGTGGCCCCTCGCCACCGATGCTGCCACCGTAGAGGTGCGGCGAGTAGACCAGGTTGCTGTCCGTGCTGAAGGCGGGCGGGGCTCCCGATCCGATCAACGACCAGAGGACACCGGGCTCGAACAGGATCAGGTGTCTGAAACCGCGGCCCGACTTCTCACCGGAGCGGATCGACCTGACCGCCCGCGCGTAGAAAGGTCCCAGTGCGTCATTGGCCCCCGGTCCGAGAGTGCCCGGCTCGTTCATCACGTCGATTCCGGCGACCGCTCTCGACTTCGCGAACCGTTTGGCGACATGGCGCAGGGTGCGCACGTAGTGGGTCTGGACTCCGACGCCATCCGGAGCCGGCTTGTCGGCGAAGAAGTTGGTCCAGGCGGCGCGGACCGCCGGGTTCAGTTCACGGGCATTGGTGAAGCACCGGGGCTGGTCGTCATCGAGGGTGGCCCAGCCCGGGGCACCGTCCCAGCCGAAGCCGGGCTGGGAGGGTGCGGCACAGCTTTCGCCGGCGGGCGCTGCCAGCGTCGCTCCCCACGCGTCCTGATGGAAGTCGATGATCGTGTAGACGCCGTTCGATTCGAGCCGGTTGATCCAGCGGCCGACCCGGTCGAGGTAGGCCTCGTTGTACTTGCCCGGCCGCGGCTCGACTCGGGACCAGGAGACGATCAATCGAACCGAGTTCCAGCCCATTCGCGAGATGCGAGCGGGGTCCCGGCGGTCGAACGGAAGGGTGGGGCGCAATTCGGTGCCCCGCCAGTACCTGCCGAGCGAGTTCACGTTCACGCCACGAAGCAGGACTTCGCGACCTTTCGAATCGAGGATTCGGCCGCCGCGCTCGACGTCCGGATCAGCGTGGATCCGGGGCAGGGCGGCACTCGCGTTTGCGCTTGCGGCCAGTGCGGTCGACAGGGCCGAGACCAGGATCAGGACCACGATCACTGCGCGGCCGGTAGTTGTTCTGCGAACAGTGGGCAGTGCTCCTTATCGGAGGCCAATATAACCGGGATCTGTGCGAGCGAATCCGAAATGCCAACCGGATTCGGAAGCAGATCCTCTCTGGCAATGGACAGCCCCACAAGGTCACCCGTCCAGGCAGGCGAAAAGGCGGCGACATCCAGCGGACGGTGGTCGCAACGCTCACCGACTCGGGTCAACCGATGTCCACCAAGGAGGTCCACGCCGAGGTCGAGACCCGCCTCAAGATGCCGATCGCGATCGATTCAGTGCGAAGCTGTCTGACCGAGGCGGTCCGGCTGGGGCGGTTTGGGGTGGAGCGGGTTGCGCCAGGGGTCTTCACCATTCCCGGTTGATTTGCCCGGTGAGGGTCCTACCGCTACCTTTCCTTCCCGCGCGAGTTAGAAAGGCGATAGCGTCTCGAGCGAACTTGGATCAGGAAGAGCCAAACGGGAGCAGCAGATGAGAATTCAGTGGGAAACGGGAGGAAGACTCGGCGTCGCTCAGCGACCAATGCTCGCTTCGCAACGCATGGTCATGATCGCCACCCTTGCGGTGGCGCTTATGGTCTTTGCTGTAGTCATGGTGACCTCGGTGCCTGCAGCACAAGCTGCAGGGCAGCAGTGCGCGAATGCGCATGCGAATATCAACAAGATCGGTATCAATAAGGCGCGCACAGCGTTTTACTGCTTGCTCAACGAAGAGCGCAAGGTAGCTGGTGTCGGTATCGTCGAGTCTGACTCGCGTATCGAACTGGCTGCGCAGCGACATAGTCAGGACATGGTGAAGCGAGACTATTTTAGTCACGCGGCTCCGGCTCCGGCTCCATATGGCAGGTTTCCTGCCGACCGTATAGAGGCTGCTGGATGGCCTTATGACGTTGGTGCATCAGAAACCATTGGTGGGGGCCCAACCCCGCATTGGGTGCTGAGCTCTTGGCTTGGAAGCAGAGGGCACTGTCAGATTCTTATGTACCACGGTGTGGATTACGTTGGACTTGGTTGGTACCGAGGTACAGCCACGCTTGATGTGGTGAGCGATATGCGGAACGACTATGTTGTCCGCAGTCTCGCCTGCCCGCGCAAGATGCAGACGAACAACCTGCCGACGGTAAGCAAGCTGAAAGCGGTTCGCCGTGGAAAGCGGCTGACTGTTCGGGTTAGGACCAATCAACCCACCATTAAAGTGCGCGTCGAGATCTACGTCACCAAGACGAAAAAGACGCTGCGCAAGGTGGTTCGCACCAATAAACAGGGAGGGGCTACTGCCCGTTTCCGAGTTGCCGGACCCAAGGGGTTCGTCAATGCCGATGTGATTATCGGCGGCAAGGTGCGTTCTGGTCGGGCGACGATGTATAGATAAGGAGGTGGTATAGGGAGCCTTCGTCTACCGGATCCATGAAGGGCGGAATTCTGCCGCAGCCTGTCTGATCTAGCGATCCTGAATCTCAACTCGTCGACCGGTACCGATCCGGCGTTGACGCCACGCGATAGAAGTGCTTCACGGCCCCGCGAATGGGAACCGTTCGATCTAGTTCAAGGAGGCCTTGGTCGGCGAGTTTGGTGACGTGGTAGCTGACGGTAGCCAGCGGCTCATCGAGTTCCATGGATAGGTCAGCGGGACTCGTCGGCCCTCCATCGAGGATGGCGCGATAGACGCGCGGCTGTAGTGGGTGCATCGCCAACTCGGCAAGCCACTGCCAAGGCACGCTCACGGCGGGCACTTCGTCATTCCGTTGACTCATGGTGCCTCAGCCTTTCAGGTTCAGCGACTCATGTGTCGAAACTTAAGCAATTGATCCATGGTGCTATCCGCTCGAGTCGAATCACGATGCGCAGCTCTAGGCCGCCCCGGGACGACTTGCAAGGTGCCCAGCTCGTTTACGCCGGATCGAAACCCTGTAGCGTTCATGATCAGACTTGGATCAGGACGACCCGACTGGGAGCATTGGATGAGACTTCAGATGGATGCCGGAGAAAATCGCGGCGTCGCTCAGCGACCAATGCTCGCTTCGCGACGCATCATGGCTTTCATAGCAGGGTTCGCGATTGTCGCGATGTTCGCTCTGGTGAGCGACATTGGTCAGGCAACTGCCAAGCAGTAGGCACAAGTCAGCAAGGCTGGTAATGCCAAGTTCCAGAAGAATTTCAAGAAGAAGTTCTTGCCGATTCGCAAGGATCTGAAGAGCTGCAGCAAGGCGAAGATTCGCCGTGCGAACAAGCGGCTAAATCGGATCCAAAAGCAGATCCCCAAGCTGAAGATCAACATTCAGTGGAACCAAGGAGTCAGCCGCTGGATTGCCCGCTACGCGCAGGCAGTTGCGGCGTATGGCATGGGCAAATCAGCAAAAGCGAAGCGACTTGCGAAGCGAACGGAGGGACTGTATGTAAAGGCTCAGAAGACTGGTCCGATACTTGGACCTTCTTCGAGCCCTAACACCAGCTCAATGTTTTCTGGGATGTATGCGGTCATGGACGGTCGTTATTTCTGTGGTCGTGGCGAGTAGCTTTTCAACAGCGCAATCACGATCTCGTTTAATGGTTAGTACACTTTCCGCAATCGCGGCGTCGCTCGCTCATATACAAGTATGATGCTCGCGACACACATCAGGAATACACAGAGGTTCCTGGTCATGATCGCCACCCTTGCAGTGGCGCTTATGGTTTTTGCTGTAGTTATGATGGCTTTCCCTCTTGCATCGCAAGCTGCAGGAGGGAAACAGTGCGCTTACGCGCATAATGCTCGTACCTTGGCGCAGAAACGTGCTGCAGTGTATTGAGCATTATCAACGCAGAAAGAGCCATAGAAGGAATTCGACCTTACTCGGTCGATTCTCGTTCTGAACTCGCTGCGCAACGAGACAGGGTGGATATGGCAAAGCGTGGCTATGTCAGTCATACTGCGCCATCGCCTGCTCCATATGGTCAGGGGCCCAAAGATCGTATGATTTCAGCCGGTTTTCCACAAGAGATTTACGATCCCGAAGCCTCTGGCTGGCCAGGTTATGATCTTCCAGAAAAATACATCTACGACACAAAAGCAACCAATGAGCTGATTGCGATATCATCGACTCCTTGGGAAGTAGTCCGTGCGTGGCTGGGAAGTCGGGTTGGTCACTGTGAGGGCATAATGAACCCAAATGGTGATCGCATTGGCGCAGGATATGCTGCTAATTATTGGACTTTGGATTATCTCGATGGCTGGTATGCGTTTCAGACTGGTGTTGAGATTCCATGGAATAAATACCCCATTTGTCCTCGTAAGCCGAAGACAAATCATCCACCACTTCTTCGAGTGAAGACAGTGGTGCGTCGAGGCAAGCAGTTGACTCTACGTGTTCAGACCAATGTTACTCAAACAGTTAAGGTGCTCATAAAACAGCCCCCACGTGTGCGTAAACTCACGCGACGTTTGAATGGTAAGCCTGTCACTATGCGGATTAGGGCACCCCGCAAGACAGGAGGCGCTGTGGTTCTCCGCTACAAGGGTGCCAACGGAACAGATAATACATTTAATCTGTTTAAATAAGGAGGTGGTAGACGCGTCGCGAGTAGCGCTGGCCGCCACGAGCGGCGCCGCGATTTTTAGCTCCGGCCTGTTTCGTGGTTTGGCTGACGGCTGTTGGGGCAGGTTGGGGTGGGCCTGTGGTTCTTAGAGAAAGAGAAAACCCCAGCCACGAGGACCGGGGGTCTCTCTAGCGGATGGGGGTTGGGACGGGCTCGGTTGGAGCCTTGTCTCGGGGCAGATAGAACAGCCCTTCTTGGGGTGAGCGATCCAGCCAGTACGGAACAATCTGGAACATGCTGTCCCCGGTCGTCGTGCCACCGTTCGCCAGAAGATGAACCTGGTCAGACGGCTTGGCGTCGGTGGTGCGAGCTTGGCTGTTTGCCAGACGTCCCCGCACGTAGCGTTGGGGTTCGGGAACCTCTTCCTGATCGCGCACGTTGCCCGTGAGTTCAGCGAGCGTCTGGAATGGACAGATGACCATCCCAGACGACCTGCATCAGTTCAGGAATAAACTCGAACTGGTACGTGATAGTCGCCATCTCAGTCTCCTGCTCGCAGGACACCGTGAACGCTCTGCGGTTGCTCCGATCATCGGGGTTCTCGGGACAGATCGCTTGGGCGATGTCCGAAGCGCCGAAGTCTTCGCTTGAGAACTCCACTACGGGCCAGCCGGGGGCAAAGCCGCATTGGAGGAGTTCCTTTGACGTTCTCTCCCTGAGCGGCTCATACTCCTGGATGGTAGGTGCTTGGCTCATTTCGGCCTCCTTTGTACAAAGAGGCTGCCTTTCAGCCTCGGGGCTCAGTCACTCACTATTGGTGTGACTAGGCGCCGAAGCCGATATGACATCATGGTGCCAATACTCTAAATATACACTAGAATGTGTATATTGTCAATAGTTGGGCGCTGCGCTACTAGTTGTCAAGGTGTATTACTTGAGCATCAAATGTCAAATAGCGAGTAAACTGGGTTCCGTGCTTCTTGTCACGTGGCTTGTAGCCACCAAGAGGTCCAACCGTGATGCCCTCGTCAGCGATGCCATCGGGAAGTCGAATCCTATCGCCACCTTTGAGGCACCTTCCGGGTCTACACTTGCCCCAAATCTCTGTTGTACCAGGTATCACTGCAAGGTCAATCGGGCCGGCTCCAGCACTATGGAGTGTGCCTTGGCCCGTGGGCTGAGGTCCTTCGTCGCCATGACTATTCGCAAGCTGCGCCTTGAGTTTGACTCCCACCGTGCCGAATTCTCTCTTGGGATGAAAGCTGATTTTGAGATCAGCGGTGAGGGGACGACTGGAGACTACATTGTCAAGAAGGGCTCCTATGGTCACAACCCGACTGGTTCACATATAAGGCTTGTCGCCATTTTCCGTCGCCGAGACGAAAATCTAGAGGCCCTCCGAGAGTTGGCCGGTGTCCCCTGATGTCCCAAGTTGTATAGAATCTATAAGTTCGGGCTTTATGTGGGGCAAGATCTTCAATTTGGAAAGCATCGACTATGCTCGAATAGTAGTCGTAGTCGTCACCGAATGAGAATTGGCTAGGATCTAGATTCTCGTACTGTCCGCCAACAAGTTCGTGAGACCCTTCAACGGTTAGAAGTCCCTGGTCATCATCGAACTTGAATTTTTGGAGCGCACCACTTTGGGCCTGAATCGTCACAGCGTTGGAGACATTGAGCACGCGGTCGTGGCTGACCAGGGCACTCCAAACTTGGGGTTGCGACGAACTGGCGCAGGAAAACGAACAGGCGATTAGCAGGGTCGGGTTTCGGATCTTGCGATTTGAAACATTACGTATGGTCATGGAAAATTTGAGTCTGTCCCGGGCGTCTGCCAATACGTCGTAATCCCAGCCCGGATTGTGCGTGATGTTGGTGCCGCGCATGGTTAGATTTACCGGTCGGGCGCTGGAGTCTGACGGGAGGTGAATCTTGAGCTTCCGAGCAGAGCCGTCGCCGCAGGCAGTGCCACCTTCGTGTTTCTGGAGCTTCACCTTGAACTGAACAAGTTGTGGAACTCAGCGGGACGTCGATTGGTCCGACTTGGACGCCCCCGTCTAGGATCTGATCTGGGAGGGATTCCACGACCGCTCCGTTGCGATCCAAGAGTTCGGTGCTGCCTGGTACCAGCGCTAGACAAACGGGCTGACCTGGGTATGTCTGGATTGAGGTGGTATCGGTCGTATTGTTGGGAACCACGGTGGGCAGCGATTCGACCTTCACTGACACAGACGAGGATTCGGTGGCAGTCTCGGGTAAACCCGCCGAAACGCAGACGGCGTCAATTTGACTGGGACCGGTATTCGAAAGTCGGAGCCTGACGACAACCTCAGAATTTGGATCGGCCGTCACTGGATCACTGAAGTCTTCGCCCGTCGCTGCTCTCACGAAGTCTCCGCCTTCGATCTGTCCCGCGCCGCCGCTCGAGTTTGCGGCCAGCTGGGAGAGGCAGTCAGTCTTGCGGATTGGTGTATCGGCAAGCGGCCCGTGCCCGCGGCTGCCGGCGATGATGACGACTACGATGCCAGCGGCGAGGACGATCGGTAGTCCTATCGTCGCCAGACGACGAAAGCGATGGGTTGATCTGCGGCCGGACTCCCCAACGGCCAACCGTGGCTCTTGCGGCGAGGATGCTGTTTCAGTATCAGAATCGTCGGAAACCAGGCTTTGGTCACTATCCTCTGCGACTTCGGTGCCGGTTGCGCGGGCGTCGGCAACGATCTGATCCGCCAGTCTGTCGAGCAGCAGGTGAACGCGACCAACTCTTCCATCGTCCGGCCGACGAGGACCCGCAATCGCGGTAACCGATTCGTTTCGCAGGTCTGCCAAGAACTCGTTGCGCTTCACAATGCCGAGCTTGGACGGTGTGAAGGTGTCGAGGATTTCCGACGCGTCTGCCTTGAGGGCATCGGGAATAGTGGTCTTGCCTACCCGAGGGATTGCGATCGAGGCCGAAGGTTCACCAAAGATGATTCGGTTCGCAACGCCATCTTCAAGTCGCTCACGTCCCGCAATCAGCTTCTTGGGATTGCGCTGATTGGGATCCTTCGGGTGGGGGTCTAGGAGCACCAAGAGGCGTTCGCGTACGACCGCTTCGTTGGCTCGATCGTGCTTGGGCTCACTCCACAGCTGACCCAGCGTTGGGCAGTCCTTTTCAACGCTGAATCCGTGGAAGCCTTTCCGTCGGATTTGGTTCAGCTCCTTGCGGATCTCCTCCCGAAGCTGGGTTTCCTCTTTATCCGTTCGAGGTGCCATCGGCGCCAAATCTACGCCAAATCCGTTTTGTAGAGCTATGCCACAAATCGCCAAGTAATCGCCATTTGGCAGATGGCCGTGACCGGGAGTCTCGGGTCAGGAGCTCACTGAATCGCGGTGCGCTCCACGTTGACTCGCGACCCGGAAGGAGTGGCCATGCACGGTCCACCTCTGTCAAATCAGGAAGTAGCCAGCTATCTAGAACGGAACATCGAGAAGCTGACCAGCCTTGGGCTATGCCCAGACCAAGCGATGCTCGTCGTCGCTGAACGTATCGGTCGCCACCAGGCGGATATCAGGTGGATGTTGGACCGCTTCGGCTCTCGTGGCACGACATTGACCGGAGTTGCTCATGGGCGTCTCTGAGAAGCTCGAATGGACCCACTGGGCCAACACGGACATCGGCCTGTTGGAGAACCGGGTTGGTCCGGGTGTTGGGTACGAGGTTCCGGCCGAGTTCGTCGCGTGGGGCAAGGGACAAGGCGAGACCTATGGTGCAGCTCGGGTGCCATCTGAAGAGGCGCTCGCCGATGACAGCGGCCCTTTCATCTACATCGATGGAGGGGTCGGGGTTCGCAAGCATCTGGCTGCTGAGGTAGCAGCCAGGCAGAGCGTTCCGGCCCGTCGGGCTGGTTGCCCCGGCACCGAGCGGAAAGCTCAGGCCGAGGCCCAGGCGGATTCAATCCGCGATCAGATTCCGCTGCTGGTCGGCAGGGAGGATGATGCCGAGGCCGCTGAGGTGGTGGCAGCCGACAAGTTCGACGCCGCCGTGGCCGAGCGTGACCTGCTCTCGCTCACCGAACGGGGCTTGATCAAGAGCAAGTGGACGTTGCTTTTCATTGAGGGTGGCGCGGTTGCCTTCGACTGTGCCCTGCTCCATTCGGCGCTCGAACACAGCGGGGCCGGGTCGGCCTCGGTGTGGCTTACCAGTGCGCTCGCGCCCGCAGCCATAGCTGGTATCCACGTGACCTTTGGGACGCTGGCGGGCTGGATTGCCCGCAAGTTGCCGTCCGGTCAGCGTCTGAAGGCGGCGGCCGGTGCTTTAGCCTTCGGCTTCGGGGCGCTCCTAGCAGCCTTTGTTTGCTTGGCAGTGTTTCGTGAGGCGGGGACGGCTGCGATGAATCAGGGGCTCTCCGAGATCGCCGCCGGCAACGAGTCGGGTGAGCTGAACCTGTTCGTCAGCAGCCTCTGGATGGCACCTTTGCAAATCGGCAGTTCGATCAGTGCCGTGCTGGCAGTTGCACTTTGGGTGCTCGGCCAGCCGGGACGTGACGCCGACCGAAAGGTCGCCGATGCCGAGAAAACCAAGGACCGGGCGGAGGTGGACCGTGAACAGGCCACAACCAAAGTTGAACGGGTCCGAGATCAGGTTCGCCAGGCCAGGCTGTCCGTTCATCAGATCTCAGTGGATGCCCGTGAGGCAGAAGCCGAAAACGAGGGTCTAAAAAGTGCGCTGGCGCTGCGTCTGGGTGCTGAGGATGCGCTCGGTCAGGCGATCAAGGGGCAGTTCAAGACCACCTTCGTGGCGACCGACCGGATCTATGAAAACGGCCAGGTGCGCCGTGCCGCAATGGGCGACGAGGAACGGCGTGGTTCCAAGGTCCGTCGACGTCCCTCCAGGGATGTCTCCGAGCAGTCCCTCACCAACCCGCCCACCCAAAACGACAAGACCGGTGGGCGTTCCGTGCGCCGGTGGTTCTCATGACAAGGGAGACGAAGATGATCTGGTTCACGTTCAAGAAGATGCTGCTGATCACAATGGTGGCGATGGCCGTCGTGTTCGCCGGCTGCGGCGGCACCGAGCAATCCACGGTTACCAAGGCCGACCGGCAGCTTCAGACCAAACCAGTTGACCTGTTGATGCCGGACTGCTCCGGCAGCTTCAAAGGCAAGCTCGACGAGTTCATCGGCACCATCAAGACGGTGGTCAGCGACTCTGCGACGCGGGGCAGGACGCTTTGGCATGGCTGCTTCGACGGCTCGCCGCTCAGAACGCTGATCTGGAGCCCAAAGGTGGATTTTGGGAACCTGCCGGATTCGGTCAGGGCGAATGATCAGGTGGCCTCCAGGTTCACTGAGGCCAGGGCGATGGGCACGGTCAAGAAAATCGAGCAAGCTATCGCCATTACCGAAAATCGGGTAGCTGGCTCTGGGCAGCTTGAGGCGCTGGAAGTAGCAGCCAAGACACCCAATGTTGGCCGGGCGATTCTCGTCACCGACCTCATTACCTTCGAGGCTGACGGCATACGCCTTGCCGCTGCGAGCCATGCCGATATCAAGCAGACCGTGAAGCGGTGGTTGCCCCGCCTCGGCGACGGGCTCCAGGGAGTTCAGGTGTTCATCGTCGGCTATGGCCTCGACGCCGGAAGCTCCAAAGCTGCCCGGAGTGGCGTCGAGCTCTTCACCCGTCTCGTCACCAAGGCCGAGGGCCAGGTGTCGATCACCAAGGACCTCCCTGCCGATCTCGTGGTCGGGGGTGGTGGCCGGTGAACAACCTCTGGAAAGCAGCCGGGGCACTCTTTCTCGGGGTGCTTGCTCTGTCGGTATTGGTGCCGCTTCTTTGCCAACTGTTCGCGGTCGCTTTGTGGCCCGCTGTCGTTATCGCATTGCTGGTTATAGCTATACGACTCATCTGGTACTACACAAGCTACTAACAAAAAGTGTTTACAAAATACAAAATGTGATGTATAGTGGAACTTGTGTACAAAAGATACAAGTATAAAAGGGAGATAGTGAATGTCGGGAAGTAAGAAGGTGGGGGAGAGACGAATCAGGGTCAGATCGGTCCGGCTCAGGGATATCGATTCCACGAAGCTCAGCCTTGCGCTGTGGCTCATTGCCCAAGGGATCGGAAGAAGCGGAATCGAAGGAAACCAAGAAATCTGGTAGCACCGGAGCAAAGACTGATCCTGACCAGGAGGAGTTGTAATGGAAGCTCCTTTGCTCGCGCTTGGCGCCGGGGCGTTGGCCCTTGGTTCTGGTGTTCTCGTTCTGGCAAGACCACGTCCTGAGCCGGAGACGGTTCGCTGCGAAATCAAGTTCGCGACCGATGTCACCGAAGCCAAGGTGAAAGCAGTGATCGCCGGCATTTCCGGGATGAGCCGAACCAGCCAGGTGCTTCTCGACACCGAGGCAAGTTCGGAGGCGATCAGGCACTTCATTGAATGCGACCGATCGTCACTGGCGATGCTTCGTGGGCATTTGCGGGGTGTGATGCCACAGTCACGCCTCGAGGAGCTCGACAAGGACCGATCGGATGCTGGTTGGACCCTTGCGACTCGCTGGCGGTTCCCTGGGGGCCATCCGGTGTTTCGCACGGACGCTACGGCCGAGTCGATTTCTCTGCTTCTCGGTGGCGTAACTGATCTCGGTTCCGGTGAGCGGGTGATGGTTCGCTGGCGAGTCTCACCAGCTTCGACACCAAACCTGCCCGAAGCATCTGGAGCCAAGGCTTCGAAGTCCAGGGTGCTTTTTGGGGCCAGAACTGTTTCGACGGAGCATCTGAAGCTGCTTCGAAGCAAATACGCGGGGCCGCTGGTCGCCGCGGAACTTATCGTCGTGGTCAAGGCCGCATCCACTGGGCGAGCCCGGCAGCTCACGTCCCGGATCACCACCGTACTTCGCTCCCGAGTCACCCGAGGGTCGCTTCGCACCCGTAGCACGGACCGGACCGAGCGCCAGATGAAGACGGCTGCCCGTTCGCCACAAGCCCGGTTTTCTCCAGTCGAGTTGGCGGGACTTCTCGGTTGGCCGATCGATTCACCCGCTCTGCCGGGACTCAACTTGGGTACGGCCCCGCAGCTCACGCCGTCACCTGCCGTGCCAACGGGTGGCAAGGGCCGGACGTTTGGCACCTCAACCTGGCCAGGCATGGAGAAACGCAAGCTGACCCAGCCGGTCATTGGCGCGATGTCTCACGCTCTGCTGCTCGGTCCGACCGGCACCGGAAAGTCAACGCTGATGACTGAACTCGCCGCTGCGGATGCTCGCGGTGGCAGAGGTTTCGTCTTGATCGACATGAAAGGCGACACCGCCGAATCAATCCTTGAGCGAATCCCGGAGCACCGGGTGGATGACGTGATCGTGCTCGACCCCGCCGAGGATTTGGCGGTCCCAGGGCTAAAGGTCCTCGGTGACGGTGACCCTGAATTGGCGGCCGACATGCTGCTCGCCACCTTCAAAGGCATCTTCTCCGACTCCTGGGGTGTCAGGTCGGATCAGTACCTTCGCCAAGGTTTCGTGACGCTGGCCCACGATAAAGAGGCCACCGTCGCCGATCTCGGTTTCCTGTTCACCAATGTCGCCTACCGGCAGAAGCTGATCAGTCGGATCGATGACCCGATGCTCAAGGCGGCGTGGGCGGCTTATGACTCGATGCGACCCGGTGAGCAAGCCCAGCATCTGGCTTCTCCGCTTCGCAAAGTCAACGAAGTGATCGGTAGAAAGATCGTTCGTGCGGTACTCGCCCAGACCGAGCCAAGGTTCGACATGCGCGAGGTTTTGCGGAAAGGCCAGATCGTGGTGGTCAGCCTCTCGCCGGGCCGTCTCGGCGCTCCGGCGGCGCAGTTGATCGGGGCGCTCGTCACCTATGAGGTCTACAAAGCCGTGCTCGCCCGTCAGGAGATCCCGGAGAGGGCCCGCCAACCTTTCGGTTTCTATATCGACGAACCAAAGGTTCTGAGTCAGGGTTCACCACTTCCACTCGACTCGATGTTTGAGCTTTTCCGTGGAATGGCTTGCGGGATCACGCTCGGGGCGCAATCGATCACCCAACTCGACCGAGACCTGCAACGGGCGGCGCTCTCGAATGCCGCGACCTTGGTTGCGTTTCGCCAAGGTCGTCAAGACGCCGAGCTTCTCGCCAACGAGATCTCTGGAGTCACCGCTGAATCGATGCAGCATTTGCCGAAGTTTGAGGCGGTTGCCGGGATCGGATTGGGTCCAGGTGATGTCGCGCCACCGGCAACCATTCGCACCTCCGCACCGTCTGAGCCGACCAGCAACCCGGTCGAAGTCAGGAGACGCTCGGCTGAGCTTTACGGCAGTGACCCGGAAGGAATAGACCGGGCGCTTCGTATCCGTCACGGAATCGATGCCCACAATGGGACAGCGGCCACTGATTCACCTCTCGGTCGTCGTCGGAGGGCGTCATGAAAGGTGTTTTCTTTTGTCCGGGGGCTTGTCCGCTCGGCTCGAGTGGCCAGGGGCCAGATGCCAGCTTTCATGCGGGAACCCAATTGTTGGTGCGAGGGACTGACCGCCTTTTGGCGCTCACCTCTGGACGCACCGTGGTGGGGGTCCGGTGATGGCTCTCTCCAATAGCCAGGCGGTGTGTCTTGCCCGTCAGATGACCGAGCGCCAGCAGTTGCTCCTGTTGACCGTTCGCGAGCTTCGATTCGTGACCGGCGGGCAACTCGCCCGCGTCTTTTTCGATGATGGTGAATCCACCGGCGAGTCGGCCAAACGTATGGCCCGCCGTGAGCTTCAGCGCCTGACCGGGGTTCGGGTGATTGATCGTCTGGCCCGCCGGGTTGGTGGCAGCAGCTCCGGCAGCGACGGTTTCATCTACCGGGTCGGCCCGCTCGGCAGAAGACTCACCGAAATGCTCTCCGGCGAAGGGCTCCCTCGGTCCAGAAGCTACGAGGAGCCAGGTGAGGCGTTTGTCACCCACACCCTCGCGACCGCTGAAGTCTATGTTCGGCTCAAAGAGTCTGAGCGTGCCGATCAGGTCCGGGTTGTTGAGGCGGCTGGTGAGCCGAGATGCTGGCGGCCTTTCGTCAACCCGACCGGGGCAGCGACTCATCTGAAACCTGATCTTTATCTCGTGACCTCCCAGGGTGAGTTCGAGGATTCCTGGTTCGTCGAGGTTGATCTTGCGACCGAGCGACGGGCCGCGATCACCAGAAAACTTGGAGAGCTACTCCACCTACTTTCGATCCGGGGTCGAGCAGGCCCGTGAAGGTGTTTTCCCAAGGGTGCTCTGGCTTGTGCCGGATCTGGCACGAAAGAAATTCCTGGAGAGCGTGATCGAAGCACTTGGCGGAGTACCGGAAGGGCTTTTCATGGTCGCGCACGTCTCCGACACGACGCAGGTCCTTACCGGATTGGGAGATGAATCATGAGCGGGTCGAGGCCGCTGATCTATTCGGATCTCAGGCGCTGGGGTGTGATCGAAGCCAACACCCTCGACCTTTTCCCCCTGCTGCCAGAGGCATCTCTTGATTGTGTGGTCACCGACCCGCCTTACGGCATCGATTTCGGTGGCATGAGCTGGGACGGCAAACAGATGCGCGAGATCGCCGGTAGCCGGGGCTCGGGCATGAGCAAGAACGAGGCTTTCGAGTTCTTCAGCTACGCCTGGGCGGCCGACGCGCTTAGGGCACTGAAACCCGGTGGTCATCTGATCAGCTTTTGTGCGCCGCGAACGGTTCATCGCTTGACGACCGCGATCGAAGAAGCCGGATTCGAGATCCGTGATCAGCTACTTTGGATGTACTCAAGTGGGATGCCGAAATCCCGGCGCATGGAAGGTGGGCGCGGCACCGCTCTCAAGCCCGCCTATGAGCCGATCGTCCTGGCCCGAAAGAAACCGGACGGCACGATCAGCCGAAACCTTGAGCTTCATGGGACCGGTGCCATGAACACCGAGGCGGCAGCAATCCCGGAGATCACGCCAAGCGGCACCGTTTGGCGTTGGCCGGCGAACGTCGCCTACTCACACAGCCCTGACTGCAAATCGCTCGCCTGCGCGCCCGACTGTCCGAAGACAGTGATGGACGGTGCCTCACCGGCAGCACCACTCAGCCGGATATTTCACTCAACCAAAGCTTCAAGGAAAGAGCGTGAAGCCGGGCTGGAGCATTTGCCGCGACGTGAGGTCCGGATCATGAAACTAAGCGGCCCGTTGAAACCCAGGGCGAACGTTCACCAGACGGTGAAACCGGTTGCGCTGATGCGCTGGCTGGTGCGGCTGGTCTGTCCGCCCGGTGGATTGGTGTTTGATCCTTTCGCCGGGTCGGGCTCAACCGGGATCGCGGCGCTGCTTGAGGGACGCCAGTTCATCGGGATCGAGAAAGACCCTGAATATGTGGTGATCAGTGAGGCCCGAATCAAGCATTGGGGCACACCCGGGACGGAGAACGTGGCGTGATCGTCTCGGCTGGACTGTGGGAGGTGGATGGCCCTGCGCTGTTCGTGAAGGCATTTGTTTTCGCGGACGGCGTCAAAGCCATCCAACCATCAAGGAGGTGTTTTCGAGTCATGTCGAAGGCACAGGAAGTATTCGAGGCGGTAAACGCCATCGTCGAAAAAGGCGAAACCAAAGCCAACGCGTTCAGGCAGTTGGCCGAGCAGTACGGACAGCCAGTCGATTCTGTGCGAGGAAGCTATTACGGCTACTCCAGAAAACAGGCTGGCGGTACGTCCCGTCCGCGCCGCACCAAACGCCGTGAAACCACGCCCGCTGACGCGGTCGAGGTTGCCGTTGACGCGCTCACCCGCTCGATCGAGTCGATCGACCATGAGATCGAAGCGGCCAAAGAACGCGCCGAGGAGGCGGCGGCCGAGTACGAGTCCATGAAGGCATCGGCTGATGAACGCAAGGAAACGATCCAGAAAAAGATCGACACCTTGAAATCTGATGCGTAGATGGCAAAACACCGATCCGGGGGAAGGCCCCCGGATCGGTGCATATCAACAAACACACCTTCCCAGCACTACTACATCAACGCTAGGATCAGGAGGCAGCAAACTACAGCTACTACAAGGAGAAACTATGGCTGAAAAGAAAACGACATCACAAGTGGTATATGAGCGCATCGAAGAGTTGAAGGCCGGTGGCATGTCAAACGCTGATGCGATCCGCAAAGTGGCAGAAGACGACGGCAAAACCGTAAACGCGGTCCGCGCCAACGTCCACAACTACAAGAAGAAGCTCGACGGCGGCTCCACTTCAACTCGCGGCGCCAGCAAGCCCCTGACCGTGGATGGTGCTCTCGCCGAAGCCAAAAAGCTCCTGGAAAGGGCATTGAAGTCGATCGACTCTGAGGTCGACAAGGCAAAAGTTGAGGCTGACCGGGCTCAAGCCCGTTACGAGGAGCTAAAAACTTCGGTTGCTCAGAAGAAGACCGAGCTTGAACAGAAAATCAGGGCGCTATGAGGGCGCACTGTTTACAAAGAAATTATTGCATCGTAAGCTGGAGGTACTAAACGAGGATTATGTATGACAGATCAACAGGCGAAAGATTTAGGTCGCCTGATTACAACCAGGCGAACGGCTGCGGGCTACTCGATCAGAGACATCGAGCATTACACGCGTATCCCGGTCGCTTGGCTTGCGAGAGTCGAATCCGGAACCTATCTTCGTCCCGGAGTCGACCGGCTTTTCACCGTCGCCGCCAAACTGGAAATAGACCCGGAGGAAATGGACCAGGAAACCGGCGGTTACCTCTCCACACAGCTTCCCTCGACCCGGGCGTACTTCCGGGCGAAACACGGCATGAAACACAAACAGATCGACCGCATCGAGCGGCTCGTCAAGAAGCTGCGAGACCCACAAAACTAAGCATGGGCGGGGTGGATACCGCTCACACAGCACCACGGGTTGCATCACGGATGTCACCAGTATTGGAGCGGCTTCGCTCATTGGCACCGAACTGGGAAATCTCGATCAGGGACGCCAAGCGCCTCGCCGAGATCCAGGCGATGGTCCTGATCGCGGACGCCGGGATCTATCGGCCCCCGGTACCGATAGAAGTGATCACCAGGATGGCCGGGATTCATCTCGGGTTCCGCGCCGACCTGGAGCACTCCGGGCAGGCAACTGGACCGAGCAGGGCTGGCTGATCGAGCTATCGACCGAAGACAGCCCCTCCCGGCAACGGATGACGCTCTTTCACGAGTTCAAACACCTGATCGACGATCCCCTCGCCGAAGACCTCTACCCAACGTCCCCGAAGCCGGCCGGTGAGTTGGAACGTCAACGTCGTATCGAACGGATCTGTGACTACTTCGCCGCCCAGGCATTGATGCCGAAGCTCTGGCTGAAACACGACGTTCGAAACGGGCTACGGGACAGCAGGGCACTCGCCAGGCGCTACGGCGTTTCGTATTCGGCAATGAAAACCCAGCTCGAAGAGCTTGGGTTAGGCAGTCAAACCAGGGAGGCAGGCAGATGAGCGCCAACACGAACGGATCATCGGACAACAAAAGCAAGACGGCAGTGATCTATCTGCGGGTCTCAAGCACCCAGCAGGCCGAGAAAGACTACGACGCCGAGGGCTACTCACTGCCAGCGCAGCGGGAGGCATGCCGGAAGAAAGCCGAAAGCCTCGGCGTGGGGGTGATCCACGAGTTCATGGACCGCGGCGAATCAGCAAAGACCGCCGACCGGCCCGGACTTCAGGAGATGCTCCGAACGGTTGACGAAGGTGGCATCGACTACGTCGTCGTTCACAAAGTTGACCGTCTCGCCAGAAACCGGGCCGACGACGCTTTGATCGCGATGCAGATCAGGGAGGCCGGTGCGCAGCTGGTTTCCGTCTCGGAAAACATTGACGAAACACCATCGGGGCTTTTGCTTCACGGCATCATGAGTTCGATCGCTGAGTTTTATTCAAGGAACCTGGCGACCGAGATCATCAAAGGCTCAAATGAGAAAGCCAAGAAAGGCGGCACCCCCTACCGCGCCCCGATCGGGTATGTGAACGCGAGGGAGATCACCGACGGCCGGGAAATCAGAACGATCGTCAAAGATCCCGAACGGGCACCCCTGATCGCCGAAGCATTCCGGCTTTACGCATCCGGGCAATACGCACTCTCCGAACTTTCAGCGATCCTCGAAGATCGTGGCCTTCGCACCAGACCAACCCGCCGCTCGGTCGCGAAGACCGTCGGGATCAACCGACTGAGCACAATCTTGAAGAACTCGTATTACATCGGTGTCGTCAGCTACAACGGCGAAACCTATGTTGGCCGTCACGAACCGATCGTTGACAAAGCGACCTTCGAGCAGGTACAGATCCTGCTTGACACCCGCCGAAAAAGCGGTGAGCGAAACTGGCGCTACCACCACTACCTGCGCGGCACGATCTACTGCGCTGAGTGCGGCCGAAGGCTCTTCTTCCAGGAAGTCACTGGCAATGGCGGCAAATACCACTACTTCTGCTGCAAGGGACGGCAGGACAAGTTCTGCTCCCAGAAATACCATCGCACCGACGCGATCGAAGCCGCAGTCGAGGATGAATTCGCCAAGATCCAGCTCACCCCCAAGGCACGCCAGGAAATCAAAGATGCGGTGCGCAAACAGTTCGAAGCTGTCGCAACTGTCATCGGCAAGGAACGCGCCCGGGTAGACGCCACCGTCCAGCGACTGAAAAACGAAGAAACGAAGCTACTACGCCTGCGATATGAGGACCAGGTCAGCGACGAGCTCTACCGCGAAGAACAAAACCGGATCGGCCGGGAACGAAACGCCGCTGACCGTCTACTCCAGGGATTCCAGGTAAAGACCGACCAGGTTGAGCGGATGATCCAGGAAGCGATCGACATGACCGGCGACATCCAGGCCGCATATCTCATGGCCAACGACGAACAACGAAGGCTCTTCAACCAGGCATTCTTCGAACGAATCGAAGTCGACAGCGAAGAGATCACCGCGATCCGACTCAACGAGCCCTTCTCCCAACTAGTCGAACACGACCTCGCCCTGCCGACGATCGAAACACGTCCAGGAGCCGACGTGACACCCCGGGCCGAACTCAACGACCTCGAATGGCTCGAGCGCCAAACATGGCCCCCAGAACCCTCACCTGGCCGCACAAAAGCAAAAACAGTGCGGAGGACAAACGAAAGAACCTCCAAGCCCGTTTTTGGGCGTGGAGGTTCTCACGTCGAAGGTATGGTGCGGCTGAGAGGAGTCGAACCTCCACGTCCTTTCGGACACAAGCCCCTCAAGCTTGCGCGTCTACCAATTCCGCCACAGCCGCATGAAGGAGTCGGGATTCTAGGGAAAGGGAGTGGGGAGGTGCGCTGCCGGTCTGGTCACCGGGCTGGGCGGATCGTTTCGTTTTCACCCCGACACGAACATGTGTCCGCAGGGGTGGCTAAGGTACGAACATAGGTTCGCTACATCCGAACCGACCTGGCAACTGACAAGGCCGAATGGCCGACCAAGGAGCGACGTGGTTGATCTGACCAAGCGGCAGCGTGAAATCTTCGACTTCATCGGCAAGTACGCCGACAAGACGGGCTACCCGCCTACTGTCAGGGAGATCGGCAAAGCAGTGGGCCTTCACTCCTCATCGACGGTGCATGTGCATCTCGCCAACCTCGAGAAGGCTGGTGTGCTCAGGCGCGACCCGACCAAGCCCCGTGCGATCGAGATGCTGGTCGAAAAAGCCAAGAGTGCCCGTGACGCGACCGTAGATGCGGTCATGCCGGGCGGCACCGGGCCCGGCCTGCCCCTGCTCGGCCGTATCTCGGCCGGTGCCGGAATGCTCGCCGAAGAGAACATCGAGGACTACGTCGAGGTGCCATCGGTCATTGTGGCGCGGACGGGGACTATGTACTCGAAGTCCGCGGGGAGTCGATGAAGAACGCCGGAATCATGGACGGGGACTACGTAATCGTCCACCCGGCCCCCGACGCCGATAACGGACAGATCGTGGTCGCAATGCTCGATGAAGAAGAAGCCACGGTCAAGCGTTTCTATAAAGAGAGCGACCACATCCGGCTCCAGCCCGAGAACGAAACGATGGACCCGATCATCACCACCGATGCCCAGGTAATCGGCAAGGTAATCGGCTCCTTCCGCGCGATTTAGACGCTGCCTCGCAGCTAAGAGCTACGCCGAAAGGGCGGCCGGTGGGCGCCCTTTCTCGTTGAGGGCTGAGGGGGCGGGCAGCACCCGGGAACGACCCGGACGCGCCTGGACTTCGTCGACGCTCGCACGGCTTGCTCATTGACAGAAGTCAAATCGCGTCACCGGCTCGCTTACTTCTTGCCAGCCACGCCCAGGACGTCCCCGTGCACCACCCGCTTGCGTAGGACGAAAGCCGAGTCTCGTAGGCCTGGTGGCTCCGAGACCACGAAAGTCATCGATAATCACTGACTTTCGTGGTCTCGCCGGCCTTGGGCTTCAAGCGCTCGGCCTTCACAGGGCTCCCGCAAGTGGTGCAATACAAAGAGCGCCCGAAGGCGCCCTTTGCTTAGTGAGTCTGTAAGCCGGATCCTGTCTTGAACGACAATCTATCTCGCCGGCTGATCAAGCCAGCGGGGCCCGAAGGCACCTGCGACCTACCTGAATCTCGCCGAGCAGGGTCAACGATTCTGTTTGGTCTTTGCACCGGACGGGGTTTACCTGGCCGCCGTGTCACCACGACGCCGGTGCGCTCTTACCGCACCTTTTCACCATTGCCTGTTCGCAGCTCACGTGTGGCCGCGCCATCGGCTGTGTATTTCTGTGGCACTGTCCCGCGGGTTTCCCCGGGTGGGCGTTACCCACCGTCCTACTCTCTGGTGTCCGGACTTTCCTCGAAGGGATTTCTCTCCCCCCGCAGCCGTCCAACTCACGAAGTGAACCTTATCGCCAGTTGATGCAGTTTCGATAAATCCCTCCAAAACGGGCAGTTTCAATCGCCGTTGTGTGAGTTTCGCACCAAGAACAGCGAGTTCTTTGAGCTTTTGCTAATCTTCTCGAACCTTCTGCTAAATCTCCACCTCAAGATCGTGGAGAACGGGGGACCCAATTTGGACCCAGGTCCTTGGGGCGAATCCTTGGCATCAGCCAGGTAGCGCTGCTCTTTCAGCGCGAGCCCGACAGCTAACCCCGTAAGCACTGGAAAGAGAAAGTTAAAAGGTATGCACTTCAGCCCCCGGCTGACAAAACCAAATTTGGCATTGATGTTGCTGCTCGCGACGACTGTCTTCATGGCCGGGTTCATTGCCCTGAACGTCGGGCCGGTCTCGGCTTCGGGCGGTTCCGGCGGCCTCTCGGTGCCGAGTTCAAAGTCCACTCCCGCCGGGAAGGCCTCGCGTTTCGGTAACCGCACCCTGCGCGAGGGCATGAACGGCAAGGACGTCAAGGTACTCAAAGGCATCGTCCGGTCGAAGTCTCTCCTCAGGTCCAGGCTCACCAAGAAATTTGATTCGCCTACTACTTCAGCGGTAAAGAAGTTCCAGAAGCGCGAAGACATCTCGACCAGCGGCGTCGTCAACAAGGCAACGTCGAAGTCAATGGTCCGGTCTCTAAGGAAGTCCGAAGCCTCCTGGTACGGACCCGGCCTCTACGGCAACGGCGTCGCCTGCGGAGGCACTCTCAAGCGCGGCACCATCGGTGTCGCCCACAAGACTCTTCCCTGTGGCTCCAAGGTTCTGGTCGGATACCACGGTCGATACCTGATGGCCAAGGTCATCGATCGCGGTCCGTTCGTCGCTGGCCGCGCACTGGATCTCACGTACGCAGCCGCTGATTCCCTCGGCTTCATCGACGCCGGCGTCGCCAAGGTGCGCTACGCCGTCGTCAAGCGCAAGTAACCAGACCCTCCTCCCGGAATTCCCCTCCGTCCGCGAAGTGATGCGGCGGCTTCGGGCGTTTCCATTCACCGCAATACCGAACCTTCCGGGTATCTGCGCTGTTTATACCGTGGTCGGCTGCGTCTCGGGAATCCGCGAGACCGGCAGATATGTATCCAAAAGGAACGGGTCCTGACGCCTGTTTTCCACCCTGACGTGCGGAGAACAGGCGGCGAGACCCTAAAGGAGCAGTGAATTGATGTCTGAGAGAACTTTTGAGAGCAACCGGAAGTCGCGCCTTTTCTTTGCTGCGATTCTGGGAGCAGCCCTGCTGGTCGCGGCCTTCACATTCGGGTCGGCCAACAACGCAAACGCCGATTCTTCGGTCAGCGCCAAGAAGGCCAGGAAGTCCAAGGTCCTCGGAGCGATCGGCGCGATGCCCGAGCCCCTCTGTCCGCTGAACTGCTCCGGACTGGCGATCGTCTCCGGCTACCAGGCCAAGATCGACGGCGTGAAAAATCCCTACCGGATCCCGTTCAACGGTTACGTGACCAAGTGGAAGATCAGCCTCGGTTCAGTCAACAAGTCACAGCGCGATTTCTTCGAAGAGAAGTTCGGACCCAAGCCGAAAGCCGGGATTTCGATTCTCAAGCCGGTCAAGGTCCGCGGCAAGAGGCAGTTCAAGCTCGTGAAGCGCAGCCCGGTCGAGGGACTGAACAAGTATCTCGGCGACGTTGCCACGATCCGCCTCGATCGCCGGATCAAGGTCAAGAAGAACTGGGTCGTCGCCCTCACCGTTCCGACCTGGGGCCCCGCCCTGGCGAGGGTCATGACAGGTGCCAAGCCGAGCAAGCCCGACACCAGCTACAACTGGCGTGCCGGCAGGGAGCGCGACACCTGCGCCCAGGAGCCGAACCTGAAGAATTCGGTACCCCAGACCAAGCCGAAAAGCAAGCGGGCATACGGCTGCCGCTTCAGCGCCGAGCAGCTGACCTACCGCGTCAAGGTGACTAACAAGTAGGCACATTTCACGGCCACTTGGCCGGACTCATTTGTTGCATCAAAAGGACGGCCGGGGGCCGTCCTTTTTGTGAACAATGGGATTCAATGAAAAGGGCGGCCGGTGGGCCGCCCTTTTCATTGGGGAGGAGGAGGGGCTCTTGAGGGAGGGAGAGCCCGTCCGGTTCAGGCTGCCGCGGGCAGGACCCTCGGCGTCGCCTGATCTTTGGGGAGGGCCGCGGCTGCGGCCATCACGCTCTGGAATTCGCCCAAGGCCACATGGGCCAGAGCTTCCAGGATCTGCTCGTCGTCCCATCCAGCTTCCCGCGCTTCTTCGTGCAGGTAGATGGGCGGGTCACCCTCGGATTCGAGCGCTGCCTTCAGGTAGATAAGTAGCGCTGCTTCACGCGGGTCGGACGAAGTGAAACTGCGGGCTCGAGAAACCTCGTCGAGTCCGAGGCCGGCGTTGCGCGCTGTCTTCGCGTACTGGACGACGCTGTAGCTGTCACCCTTGTGCTCGGCTACGGCCAAGGCGATGCGGTGGCGGGTTGTCTGAGGGAGCTCACCCTGCGCCAGCTCGGCACGCATCCGGGTGTAAGCCCTGAGTACGGCCGGGGACCCGGCAAGTACTCCGACCAGTTTGTTGACCGAACGGCCACCGACCTGAATGCTCTTCAGGATGTTGGCGCTCTCGTCGGGCGCGGTCAATTCGTCATGGATATGGAATCGGCTGACTTCAGTTTTTACGGTCACGATGTTCTCGCTTCCAATCTTTCTTGTGTAATCGTCACGCCTTGAAGGAATTTAGGTGGCGTTTAGTGGTCCATTACTTTACTTTTAGCTAGTTACTTACCGCAAGTAAGTTATACCCCTTAAGACGGCGTCGCGCAAGCCCGGTCGCGTAGGGTTTCCGGGTAGCAGCACCCGACCCGACCCTTGCCGGAGTTTTCAAAGGAGCAGATGGCCCAGCAATCCAAGACGTCAAGTGATGTTCTCGACCTGGTCGACGAACACAACGTGCGATTCGTGCGCCTCTGGTTCACCGACGTCCTCGGGCACCTGAAGAGCTTTTCGATCAATTCGACAGAACTCGAAAGGGCCTTCGATGGGGGGATCGGCTTCGACGGGGCGTCACTGACGGGCTTCAACCCGGTTGAAGAGTCGGACATGATCGCCAGGCCTGACCCATCGACCTTCGAGCTGATTCCCTGGCGGCCCGAAGGCATTGACGCTGTGGCCCGCATGTTCTGTGACATCGAAGTGCCAGGCGGTCTTCCGTACGAAGGTGACCCGCGCTGGATTCTGAAACGCGCCCTCAAACGTGCCGCGGATCTCGGTTTTGACGATTACGTCATCGGTCCTGAACTTGAGTTCTTCTACTTCAAGTCGGCTCGCCCTGAAGGCGGCATACCCGAGGTGCTGGACGAAGGGGGCTACTTCGACCTGACAACACTCGACGCCGGGTCCGATGTCCGCCGGGAGACTGTCCTCGCCCTTGAGCGCATGGGGGTCCACGTGTCTTCGATCCACCACGAAGCTGGTCCGTCGCAGCACGAACTCGATCTCAAGGCCAGCGGCGCCTTGTCGGCGGCCGACGACATAATGACTTCGAAGATCGTGGTCAAAGAGTACGCGGTGCAGGAAGGCTGGCACGCGACTTTCATGCCGAAGCCGCTCGATGGAGTCAACGGATCGGGAATGCATCTCCACCAGTCACTGACGCGCGACGGCAAGAACGCCTTCTTCGATACCGACCGTCCGACGGTCCTCTCTTCGACCGCCAAGTCCTTCATCGCCGGCCAGCTCCGCCACGCCCGCGAGATCGCCCCGCTCTATGCCCAGTGGGTCAACTCCTACAAGCGTCTGGTTCCGGGCTTCGAAGCTCCGGTCTACCTCTCCTGGTCACGGCGAAACCGTTCATCACTGATCCGGGTGCCGCAGCGGCAGAGTGGTGAGTCAGGCGGAGCCCGGCCAGAGCTGCGCTGTCCGGATCCCGCATGCAACCCATACCTGTGTCTCGCCGGAATGCTCCAGGCGGGACTCGAGGGAATCGAAAAGGGCTACGAACTGCCGGAGCCGATGGAAGAGAACCTCTACCACCTCGGACCCGACGAGATGGCCCAGCGTGGCATCGAACAGCTGCCGGCGACTCTCGGTGAGTCGATCGAACTCGCCGCCGACTCCGAGTTGGTCCTGCGGACCCTCGGTGAGCACACCTTCCGCCGCTTCATCGAACTCAAGCGACAGGAGTGGGACTCCTACAGGGTCCAGGTCACGCCCTACGAAATCGAAAGCTTCCTACCTGTTCTCTGAGGGGGCGGTTGCCTAGGTCGGCGGCCGGCCCCTCCCCGGGCCGCCCCCCCCCCCCCCCCCCCCCCCCCCCCCCCCCCCCCCCCCAAAAACACGCCTTAATCCCCCCCCCCCCCCCCCCCCCCCCCCCCCCCCCCCCCCCCCCCCCCCCCCCCCCCCCCCCCCTAGCGGGGGGGGGGGGGCCCCCGGGGGGGGGGCCCGGGGGCCCGGCCCCCGGCCCCCCCCCCCCCCCCCCCCAAAAAACCGGGCAATACCCCCCCCCCCCCCCCGCCCCCCCCCCCCCCTCTCTCCCCCCCCCCGGGCCGGTTCCCCCGGTGCTCGGTGTTCAGTCTTTGAGCTTTGCTGCGATCCGTGTCTTGGCGTTGAATGCTGCGGTCATCGCCTTGTCGGGGCTGAGCCGGCCGGTGGTACCGCTCCGATCTGACGGGCGAGGTCGAGGCCGTTCAGGACGGCGACCAGCGAGTGGATCCTGCCGTCCTCGACTTCCAGAATGTCCATGCCTTCGATGTCGATTGCTGATCCGTTCGGTTTGAAGCCTTCGAAGTTGCCGGTCCCGTTGAAGGTGGCGGTGGCCGACCAACGGACGACGGCTGTGTTTCCTTCGGTGACAATCTGTTCGATCTTCATCGTGAAATCGGGGAACGCCTGGAAGATGCCGGCGAACCATTCGGTCACCTCATCTGGCGCAGTCAGCTCGACCAGTCCGACGATCCGGCTCGGCTTGTGATCACCCCAGATCTCTCCCATCGTCTTCAGGTCCTGTCGCCCGACTGCCTCAAAATAGGTTCGGACGGTCTCAGCTGTTGTTGGCATCGAGTTCCTTTCGGAGGGCTGCGGGTTCGGTAACGGGAGCCTGGCAGGTGAAGTTCTCGCAGACGTAGGCCGTCGGCTTTCCGTCGACCGCAGTACGCGATTCGAGGAGGGGCGGCGTGGAGGATCCTTCGGGTCCAAGGGCGACCACGAAATTCGGCCGGTACCGGGAGCGGAAGACCTCCAGGAGGGCATCGGCTTCGTCCGGGGACTTGCCGGGGGTGGAAATCGCGAGTTCGCCGGAAGGGGCGAGAAACAGCTGGAGCGCCTGGAGCAGGTGTCCGAAGGCGTCGGGCTGGCGGGCGGTGGCCGGAGCCAGCAGTTTGAGCACGCCAAGTGACTGACGCAAATAATGGTTCTCACCGGTGAGGTTGCCCAGTCGAAGCAGGCCGAGTGCGGCCGAGGCGCTGCCTGAGGGAATCGGATGGTCACCAACGTCCTTTCGCCGGGCAATCAGTTCTTCGTGATCATGGGAAGTGGTGAAGAACCCGCCGCGGTCCGGATCGGAGAAGCGGTCGATCATCGTCTCCGCCAGACCCTGCGCCCGCTTGAAGACGGATTCACTGAAGTTCGCCTGGTAGAGCGTGAGCAATGCCTCGAGCAGGAAAGCGTGATCCTCGAGGTATGCGTTCAGCCGTGCGTCGCCCTGGCGCCAGGACCGCCGCAACGAGCCCTGGGCGTCACGCATCTCTTTCCAGATGAAGCCAGAGCAGGCCTCCGCGGCATCGAGGTAGTCCGGGCGGTCGAGCACGGTGCCGGCCTCGGCGAGAGCGGAAATGGCAAGGGCGTTCCAGGAGAGAATCACTTTGTCGTCGAGCGCCGGGCGCACCCGCTCGCTGCGGGCTGCGAGGAGGTCCGAACGGATCGATTCGAGTTCGGCATCGATCTTTCCCGGCGGCTGCTCAAGCGGGAAGTGGAGCACGTTGCGGCCTTCAAAGTTGCCATCGATGGTGACCCCGAAAGTTTCGATCGCAAGGTCGGCCCGGCCGCCGAGCACCGCTCGCAGCTCGTCGATCGTCCAGGTGTAGAAGATGCCTTCTTCGCCTTCGGAATCGGCATCGAGCGAGGCGTAGAACCCTCCGGAGTCGTCGCGCATCTCGCGCAGCAACCAGTCGAGGGTTTCTTCGGCGATCCGGCGGTAACGGTCGTGGCCGAGTTCCTGCCAGGCGTGGAGATAGGTGCGGGCCAGCAGGGCGTTGTCGTAGAGCATCTTCTCGAAGTGCGGGACGAGCCAGGCGGCGTCGACCGAGTAGCGGGCGAAACCCCCACCGATCTGGTCGTAGATTCCGCCGGCTCCCATACGGTCGAGGGTCACTTCGACTGGCTCCGTTTCCCCGCGAGAGAGCAGGAAGTCGAGGGTGGAGGCCGGGGGGAACTTGGGAGCGGGGCCGAAGCCGCCCAGTTCGAGGTCGGCCAGGTTGAGCAGAGTCGAGGTCCGGTCGGCGAGGAGGCCGGGATCGAGATCGCCTTCACGGGCGCTGATCAACGAGACCGCGCCCAGGCGGGTTCGGACATCGGCCGCCTGCGACCGGATCTCGTCGCGTCGTTCGGCGAAGGCCTTCTGGACGGCGTCCATGACCATCATGAAGCTGGGCATTCCGCGCGACGAGTCAGGCGGGAAGTAGGTGCCGCCGTGGAATGGCACCCCGTCCGGGTCGAGGAAGGCGGTCAGGGGCCAGCCACCACTTCCGGTGATCGACTGGACTGCCTCCATGTAGATCGCGTCAATGTCCGGACGTTCCTCCCGGTCGACTTTGATCGAGACGAAGTGTTCGTTCATGTAGTCGGCGGTGGTCTGGTCCTCGAAGGACTCGCGCTCCATGACATGGCACCAGTGGCAGGCCGCGTAGCCGACGGAGAGCAGGATCGGCTTGTCCTCCTTCCGAGCTGCGGCGAGAGCTTCGGTGCCCCACGGATACCAGTCGACCGGATTGTCTTTGTGCTGAAGCAGGTAGGGGTTGGTTTCTTCGGCGAGGCGGTTGCTCATGCTCGAAGTCTGTCAGGCCGACACCGGCAGGACCGACCCGCCATTATTGGAGAAGTGGAACCGGTGATCGCCTCGATATTCAGGGACTTCTGGTACGACCAGTTGGTCGAGAACAACCAGCAGGCAGTGTTTCTGATGCTGGTCGGTTTCCTTGGATCATTCATCTTCATTCGCATCAGCACACGCATCATGCGGGCGGGCACCGTTTCCTGGTGGCCGGGAAGCGTGGTCAGCGACGGTGGCGTCCATGTCCACCATCTGGTTTTCGGCATCGTGACCATGATGGGGGCCGGGCTTGGCGCCTTTGCAACCCTTGGATACAGCCCCTGGTTCGAGGTCTTTGCACTGGCTTTCGGAATCGGTGTTGGTCTGACCATCGACGAATTCGCGCTCTGGGTCCACCTCGATGACGTCTACTGGGCCGAAGAGGGGAGGCGCTCGATCGATGCCACCGTGATCGCGGTCCTCATAATCGCTCTGCTGATGTTCGGCGGCCGGCCGTTCGAAATCGGCGGCAACGGAACCGAAGCCGTGATCACAAGTGTGGTCCTCACGGTCATCAACTTCACCTTCGCGGGAATCTGCTTCCTCAAGGAGCGACTGCTCCACGGGATCCTCGGGCTGTTCATCCTGCCGATCGGGATTTACGGCGCCTGGCGAACAGGAAAGCCGAATTCACCTTGGGCCAAACGCGGGTACGGCGAAAAGAACCCCGAGACGCAAGCCCTCGCCGAGGTCCGGTTCGCGCCGGAGAGGAGAACCGAGCGGTTCAAGGAGTGGTTCAGGGATGCCGTAGGAGGAGGCATCAGCCAGCACTGAGGGCTGAGGTGGCCGGCTTCAAGCGCTCAGCCCTTCCAGGGCTCCCGCAAGTGGTGCACGGGGACTGCCTGCGAGCGGCTGGCAAGGAGCAAAGCCCGGGAATATCCGCGATCGTACTGTTGTACCTGAGCTGATATTCCCGGGCGTCGACGAAGCCAGGCGCTGCTCAGGCAGTTCCCGGGTGCCACTTCATGCGCTGACGTCCCTGGCGAAAGCCTCGAATGCCGCCAGGTACTTGTCGAGGTCCTCTTCTGAATGGGCGACCGAGATCGTCCACTCTTCTTCCACCCCCGGGGTCATAAAGATGCCGTGGTTCATGTGGTAGAGCCAGGCCAGGGCCGAGAGCTCTTCGTTGACCTTGGTCAGGTAGTCCCGGTACTCGTAGAGCCGTTCGGGCGAGAAGACGACGCAGCCCTTGACACCCATGCCCTCGGTGTAGGCGGGAAGGCGGTACTTGTCGATGATCGCCTGGCAACCGTCGAGCAGGTACTGGTTCTTTCTTTCGAGGTCTTCGTAGGCGTCGTCGGTCAGGACCTCGAGGAGGGTCGCTTCGGCCGCTGCCATTACCAGCGGGTTCCCGTTGAAGGTTCCGTACTGTTTGACCTTGTCGGATTCGACCAGCGCGGCAATCTCCTCGGACATGCCGATCGCTCCTCCGGGATAGCCACCACAGGTGGCCTTGGCCAGGGTGATCATGTCCGGCAGGACGCCAAAGCGGGCCGTCGCGCCACCGGCCGAGATCGTGGCGCCAGTCTTTACTTCGTCGAAGATCAGCTTGATCCCGAACTTCCGGGTCAGCTCCCGGACCTTTTCCAGATAGCCCTCCTTCGGCGGGATGATGTTGATGTTCATCATCGCCGGTTCCATGATCAGCCCGGCAACCTGGTCGCCGATCTTCTCGAAGACGCTCTCGAGCGCTTCGGCATCGTTGAACGGGACCGCTCTGGTGAGCTCGGTGAGGGCGAGCGGGGTACCGGCGCCTTCGGGCACGGAGACCGGGTCGTCGCGGTCTCCGAGGGCCTCGAGCGGCGGGTAGACGCTGACCATCACTGCGTCGTGGTGGCCGTGGTAGGAACCTTCGATCTTCAGCAGGATGTCGCGGCCGGTTGCGCCGCGCGCCAGGTGGACCGCGTCCATGGTGGACTCGGTGCCGGAGTTGGTGAACCGCCACTGCGGCAGGCCGAAACGACGGGCGAGCTCAGTGGCGACGACGATCGAGCCGTCGGTCGGGGCTGCAAAATGGGTACCCATGTCGATCCGGGCCTTGACTGCTTCGCCGACCACCGGGTTCGCATGGCCGATCGCCATCACTCCGAAGCCGTTGTGGAAGTCGGTGTATTCGTTTCCGTCGACATCCCATACCTGCGAGCCGACGCCGCGCTCGAGATATACCGGCCACGGCTCGTTCACCTGGAAAGAAGATGGAACACCGTTGGGCATGACCTTTTCGGCTCGCTGGAACGTTTGCGCGGACTGACCCGTGCGATTGCGGAAGGTCTCCTGCTGGGCTTCGGTGAGCGAAGCGACGAGCTTCGGGTCGAACGTCGAACTGGTGTCCTGGGTTTCTTCGGTCATGTTTCCTCCGGTGGTTGGATCTGGATTCAGCCTATACCTGGCGGGCGCGCAGCTCGGCCCTCTTGATCTTGCCGCTGGCGGTCTTCGGCAGTTCGTCGGCGAACTCGATAATTCGCGGGTATTTGTAAGGCGCTGTGGCGTCCCGGCAGTGCTGCTGGATCTCACGCACAAGTTCTTCGGTCGGCACCCCGTCGCGCAGGACGACCACCGCCTTGACCACTGACCCGCGCTCTTCATCGGGCGAAGCGACCGCTGCTGCTTCGGCGATCCGGGGATGGGTCAGAAGCGCGGATTCAACTTCGACCGGACCGATCCGGTAGCCGGCCGAGCTGATCACGTCGTCGTTCCTCCCATGGTGGAAGAGGAACCCGTCGTCGTCTTCGGCAACCAGGTCACCAGTGGCCCACCACTCGCCGTCGAAGGCGGTGCCGTCGATGTAGCTGGAAAAGAAGGTGGGAGAACTGGCTGCCCGGACCTGAAGTTCATCGTCCACGATCCTTGTTTCGATCCCGGGCAACGGCCGGCCCATTGACCCTTCGCGACCGGCGACCCGGTCCCCGGGCCGGATTCCGGTGACCTGTCCGGTCTCTGTCTGGCCGTAGCCGTCGGCGATCTCGAGTCCAGTGCTCTCGCGGAAAACCTTGATCACTTCGGCGTTGAGGGACTCGCCAGCCGAGACCATGCGTTTCAGGCTCGGCACGGGGGAGACCTCGGTCCGTTTGGCGAGGATCCGAAACTCGGTGGGAGCCTGACAAAGCACATTGACCCCTTCACGGCGGGCGACTTCAAGCCGGGAGTCAGGATCGAACCGGGCGTCGACCAGGAGCGACTTCGCGCCGCGGAGCCAGGGTGCGATGAAGGAGTTGCGGGACGACTTCGACCAGCCCGGGGCGGCCGTGCACCAGACCAGGTCACCCGGGCCGGCTCCCAGCCAATGCTCCGCCTGGGTCGCCTGTCCGGGCAGGTAGCTCTGGCTGTGGACCACCCCTTTCGGCTCACCGGTGGAGCCTGAGGTGAAGACGATCAGGGCGGGGTCGGAAGGTGCCAGGTCCGCTGCGGCTGCCGGAGTTGCCTGGTCGAGGTCCTCGTCGAAGATCCGCTCAAGGTCGGCCATGTCGAGATATGGGACTCCGTCACCGAGGTTGCCCAGGTACTGCTCTTCTCCAATTACCAGAGCCGGGTTGGTCTCTGCCACCCGGTAGGCGAGATCAGCTCTCGTCAACTGCGGGTTCAGCGGGAGAGCCACCGCTCCCATACGGAAGCAGGCGAGCATCGAAACCACCCATTCGATCCGGCTGCCGATCAGGATCATGACAACGTCGCCGCGCCGCACCCCCCGAGCAAGCATGGCCCCGGAAAGGCCCATGCTGCGGGCGAACAGGTGGCTGAAGCAGTGGACTTTCCGGTTGCCGTCGGCGTCGATCGCGATCACGGCTTCCCGCGAGAACGGGAACCGCTGGATGACATCGTCGATGAAGTTCAAATGGTGCAGCCTCAGCTGCTTCTGCGAATCCCGAGCTTGGCTAGTTTTCGTACTTCTTGATTATGCGCATCGCGCCGGCAGGACAGGCGTCGACGCAGAGGTAACACAGCACGCATTCGTCGAGCTGCCCCTGGACGATCTCTGTGCCCGCGTCAGAAGCTTTGAAGATTCCTACGGTGCATACCTCTTCGAGCTTCTTTGCGAGTTCCGGGTCCGACTTGGCGGGCTCGTCCAGTTCGATGTCGATGAAAACGGCATCCATTGTTTCGCTCCGAGAGCCACTCATTTCGCGATCCTTTCCTTGACGGCCTCGGGGATCTCGTCAATCCTCTCGACCACCTTGATGTCGGCAGCTTCGAGTCGGACGATCTTCTCTTTTGCCGAATCTTCCTTGCCTTCGACGATCGTGCCGGCGTGGCCGAAGCTCATGCCCTGCATCTCGTCGTCGTCCATGAACTTTCCGGCCATGAAGGCGACGATCGGGAGGCGGGAGTTGTTCTCCTGCTTCCATTCCGCCAGCTGGGCTTCCATCCGCCCGCCCGGCTCCGTGTAGATCACGATCGCCTGGGTCTGTTCGTCGGCCTCGAAGTACGGCATCAACTCGGCGTATGTCGAACCGATGATCGCGTCGCCGCCGATTGAGACAGCAGTCGAGACGCCGAGTCCGGCCGCGGTGAGCGACGAGGATATCTCGGTCGTCATGCCGCCGGAACGCGACATCACGCCGACGACTCCGGGCTTGTACGACTTGGCGGCATCCTTGGCGGGGCCGCCGATTCCACCCATCTTGCAGACCTCGGGGACGATCAGGCCGAGGCAGTTCGGGCCGATGATCCGGGCGTCGTGAAGATCGGCGAATTCGACCATCCCGGCGACGTCGCCGCGGGGGATGCGTTCGGTGACGATGACCAGCAGCTTGATGCCGTTGGCGATCGCTTCGATGACTGCGTCCTTGGTGAAGCCGGGGGGGACGGTCACGATCGAGCCGTCAATCGGGCCACCATGGTTTTCCACAGCCTGCTTCGACCGTGTCGAACACCGGAACGCCGTGGACCTCACGCCCGAGTCGGCCGGGGGTCACGCCGCCGACGATCTTCGAGCCGTAGTCGAGGCATTCCTTGGTCAGGTTGACCGCTTCGCGTCCGGTGATTCCCTGGACGATGAACGTTGTATCTGAGTTGAGAAGAATGCTCACGCTGCTGCCCCCTGAATTTTCGCCACTGCTCGGCCGGCGGCATCCCAGAGGGACACTGTCCGGTCGCAGTATTCAACGCCGTAGTAGTCGAGAATCTTGTTGCCTTCGTCTTCCCAGGCACCGGGGATGCGGAAGATGGCGATCGTGTCGGCGGGGTCCTTGCCCAGTTCGAGGCAGGCCTTGATCACACCGCGGGCGACGATGTCGACCCGGGTGTTCGAAACGATCGACATCATCACGGCGATCTTCTCGACGCCGTCCTTCTTGAGGACTTCCTTGGCCAGACCACACGCCTTGGCGACCGACGGGTTGCCGCCGATCTCGGAGTAATTGGCCGGCTTGCCGCCCTGGTTACGGACGGCGTCGGTCAGGGTCAGCGAGCCGCCGCCGGCGCCGATGACCAGGCCGAGGTTGCCATCGAAACCATGGTCCTTGCCCTGGATGACGCCGCGGTGGTCGGCGGCGTCGATCGCCTTGACGTTCTTCTCGAACTCGCTCGGCACGTAGTTGTCGCGGGTGTCTTCTTCGGCGATGCCGAGTTCTTGCCGCAGAAGCTGCTTCTGGCGTCCGACCGCTTCCTCTTCCATTTCCATGTGGGCATCGAGGGCGACGAAGCTGCCGTCGGTGAGCTCAGCCAGCGGGTTGATCTCGGCGAGGATCATGTCGTTGTCGCGGAACAGGCGGGCGAGCTTGGCGAGGATCGGCGTGGCCCGGTTGAGCTGGCTGCCGGTCACTCCGGTGGCGGCGATGACCTGCTTGGCCTCGTAGTCACCGACGGGGAGGAGGTTCGAGATGTGGCCGCGGCCGACGTGGTCGGGATGCTCTTCAGCGACCTGCTCGATGTCGATTCCGCCCATGTCGCTGAAGAGCATCAGCGGCTTCTTGGCGGTGCCGTCCCAGACGACGCTGGCGTAGTACTCCTGCTTGACCTCGGCCTTGGGGTCGACCAGAACGCCGACCGGCATGTGGCCGTTGATCTCCAGCTTGAGGATGTCCTCGGCATGCTTTGCGGCTTCGTCCGGAGTGTCGGCGAACTGCACGCCGCCGGCCTTCATGCGGCCTCCGGTGAGAACCTGGGATTTGATCACGGTGGGGCCGCCGATTTCTTCGGCCACCTTCCGTGCCTCGTCAGCTGTTTGGCAGAAGCCGTACTTGGTGACCGGAATTCCGGCCAACTCGACGATCTTTCGTGCCTCATATTCGTAGAAGATCATTACCTGAGAAATCTATTCGACCGGCTCTGGAGTGAGAATCCCGACCCGCCCGGTAGGAATCGCCGGTGGGCGGGTGGGCCGGATCCTTTGCGACGCAGGTAACGTCCTGCCCGTGAGCCTTTCGCCGCCCAGACTGTTGCTGGTTCCGCTCCTCGCCGCGGGAATCCTGTTGTCAGGATGCGGCGGGACGGTGATCGACGCCAACAAGGCAGAGCCGGCAATCCGGTTCGACGTCCAGGAAGCCACCGGGACCAAGATCAACTCGGTCGACTGCCCCGACAACATCGAAGTGGTTCCGGGCACACGATTCACCTGCAAGGTGTTTGCGGCGGACGGCAGGGGGGCCCCCCCCCCCCCCCCCCCCCGGGGCCGGCCCGGGGGGGCCCGCCCCCCCCCCCCCCCCCCCCCCCCCCCCCCCCCCCCCCCCCCCCCCCCCCCCCCCCCCCCCCCCCCCCCCCCCCCCCCCCCCCCCCCCCCCCGGGGGGTCCGGCGGTTGCCGAGGCCGGATTCTGAATGAGGATGCCGATGTGCGCCTGATCCGCTTGGCCAAGCCGTAGAGTCGTCGGCTCAGCGGTCGGGATACGAAGTCCGCGATGTCACCGCACAGGGGGGCACATCTGCGCAACAATCCGAAGTGCTGGAGCGGCCAAAGGCCCCTAAAAATCCCCGTGTCGGCATCGGCCGGGGTAGAAACCAAGGAGTTAAAGAGCGCTGTGAGTGAGACGACCGAGATAACCGCCCCCACGAACAACGCCAAGCTGCTCGCCTGGGTCGATGAGATCGCTCAGCTGACCCAGCCTGATTCGGTCTATTGGTGTGACGGTTCAGCCGAGGAATACAACAGCCTCGCCGAAGGGCTCGTAACCTCCGGCACCTTCGAGAAGCTCTCCGAAGCCAAGCGCCCGAACTCCTACCTCGCCAGCTCAGACCCCGGCGACGTCGCCCGGGTCGAAGATCAGACTTACATCTGCACCGAGAAGGAAGAAGACGCCGGACCGACCAACAACTGGAAGGCTCCGGCCGATATGCGCCGAACCCTGAACGCTTTCTTCGAAGGCTCGATGAAGGGCCGCACCATGTACGTGGTGCCGTTCTCGATGGGCCCGCTCGGCTCGCCGATCGCCCACATCGGCGTCCAGCTCACCGACTCCGCCTATGTGGCGGTCTCGATGCGCATCATGACCCGCATGGGTGCCGGCGCCCTCGAGGTGCTCGGCTCTGACGGCGAGTTCGTGCCTTGTGTTCATTCGGTCGGCATGCCGCTCTCCGAAGGCGATACCGACGTTCCGTGGCCCTGCAACTCCGACAACAAGTACATCGTCCATTACCCCGAGACCCGTGAAATCTGGTCCTACGGTTCGGGTTACGGTGGAAACGCCCTGCTCGGCAAGAAGTGCTTCGCGCTGCGTATCGCTTCGGCGATGGCCCGCGACGAAGGCTGGATGGCCGAGCACATGCTGATCCTCAAGCTGACCAATCCGGACGGCATCGCCAAGTACGTGACTGGCGCCTTCCCGTCGGCCTGCGGCAAGACCAATCTCGCGATGCTGATTCCGTCGATCCCCAACTGGACTGTAGAGACGGTCGGAGATGACATCGCCTGGATGAAGTTCGACGACGATGGCCGTCTTCGGGCGGTCAACCCCGAAGCCGGATTCTTCGGCGTCGCGCCGGGCACCGGTGTCAAGACCAATCCGAACGCGATGAAGACGATCGAATCGAACTCGATCTTCACCAACACCGCGTTTACCGACGACGGCGACGTCTGGTGGGAAGGCATGACCGATGAGGTTCCCGAGCACCTGATCGACTGGCACGGCAATGACTGGACCCCGGACTCCGACACGCCGTCCGCCCATCCGAACTCCCGCTTCGCGACCCCGGCAGCTCAGTGCCCGACGATCGCTGCCGAGTGGGAGGATCCCGCCGGAGTACCGATTGACGCCTTCCTCTTTGGTGGACGCCGCGCCTCGGTAGTCCCGTTGGTGGCCGAGGCCCGCGACTGGAACCACGGCGTTTTCATGGCCGCGACCATGTCCTCCGAGACCACGGCGGCAGCCACTGGAGCCGTCGGCAACCTGCGGTTCGATCCGATGGCAATGCTGCCGTTCTGCGGCTACAACATGGCCGAGTACTTCCAGCACTGGCTGGATATCGGCCAGCGTGAAGGCGCCCAGCTACCGAAGATCTTCTACGTCAATTGGTTCCGGAAGGACGACGACGGCAAGTTCATCTGGCCCGGATTCGGCGAGAACAGCCGGGTGCTCGAGTGGGTCTACAACCGCTGCAAGGGTGAGAACGAAACCATCGACAGCGCCCTCGGCCTGTTGCCGGTTGGCACCGACCTGAACCTCGAAGGCCTTGACCTGACGCCGGAAGACCTCGAAGAGATCCTGACGGTGGACAACGAGGCTGTGAAGACACAGCTGCCTCAGATCGAAGAGCACCTGGCGAAATTCGGTGACGACCTGCCGACCGAGCTCAGCGACGAATTCGAAGCTCTCAAGCAGCGCCTGGCCTAGGGGCCGACCATGCTGGCGGTAATCGGCGGTAGCGGTCTCTACTCGTTGGAGGGGCTGACCGTCGAAGACCGGCGGATGATCGAAACGCCATTCGGCTACCCGTCGGGTGAGGTTGTGACGGGGAGGATCGGCGATTCCCCGGCACTGTTCATCAACCGCCACGGGGAGGACCACTCGATCGCGCCACATCAGGTCAATTACAGGGCCAACCTCAAGGCACTTGCGGAGGCCGGAGCGACGCGGGTCCTCGCCATTTCCACCGTCGGTGGGATCACTGCCGGTTACGAACCGGGTGTCCTCGCCGTGCCCGACCAGATCGTCGACTACACCTGGGGTCGCGAGCACACGCTCAGTGAGCCTGGTGGGCCGATCCTTCACGTCGATTTCACGCAGCCCTACGCCGCCGCCTGGCGTGCCCGGGTCGTTGACGGCCTTTCGGCCGCGGGGCTCAAGCAGGGAGCAGTAGTCGACGGCGGCACCTTTGGGGTCACCCAGGGCCCGCGCCTGGAGAGCGCCGCGGAGATCAGGCGTATGGAAGGTGACGGTTGCGACCTCGTTGGCATGACCGGCATGCCGGAGGCGGCACTCGCCCGGGAGCTCGGTATCGATTACGCGACGATCTGCCCGGTTGCGAACCGGGCTGCCGGCCTCTCCGGCGAGACGCTCGACTTCGACGAGATGACCGTGGTCCTTGAAGCCTGTCTGGCCCCCATGGGCAGTGTTGCCGCGCAGCTTGCCTGAGCCTCCCGCGTTAGCATCCGGCCATAAGTTTAATCGAGGCTGAGGAGAACCATGAGCGAGCAACAGACAAAGTTCATCCTTCCGGAATCCGAAATCCCAACCAGTTGGGTGAACATCCTTCCCGACCTTCCGGGTCCGCCGCTCCCGCCCCTCAGCCCCGCGACCGGCCAGCCGGCCGGTCCGGATGATCTCTCGGCGATCTTCCCGATGGAACTGATCGGCCAGGAAATGTCAGGCGATCGCGACATCGAGATTCCTGAAGAGGTACGTGAGGCCTACAAGCTCTGGCGTCCGACCCCGCTGATCCGTGCCCGTCGGCTCGAGAAGGCCCTCGATACCCCGGCTCACATCTATTTCAAGTACGAAGGCACTTCTCCGGCCGGTTCGCACAAGCCGAACTCGGCGGTACCACAGGCCTATTACAACCGGGAAGCGGGAATCGGGAAGCTGATCACCGAAACCGGTGCCGGCCAGTGGGGCTCGGCCCTGTCGATGGCCTGCCAGATGTTCGGGATTGAATGTGAGGTCTTCATGGTCGGGATCTCCTACGACCAGAAGCCCTACCGCCGGGCGATGATCGAGACCTGGGGCGGAACGGTCCACCGCAGTCCCTCTGATCTGACCGAGGCGGGGCGCTCGCAGGCCGAACATCCGTCGGGGAGTCTCGGGATCGCGATCTCCGAAGCGGTGGAGGTTGCCGCTTCATCGGAGAATGCCAACTACGCACTCGGCTCGGTCCTCAACCACGTCTGCCTTCACCAGACCGTGATTGGTCAGGAAGCGATCGCGGCAATGGACATGGCCGGCGAGTATCCGGACGTGGTCGTCGGTTGTGTCGGCGGCGGATCGAACTTCGCCGGTTTGATCTACCCGTTCATCCGCGAGAACCTCGAGAACGGGCGGCAGACGAGGTTCCTCGGCGCTGAGCCAACCGCCTGTCCGACTCTGACCAAGGGGGTCTACGCGTACGACTTCGGCGATACCGTCGGCATGACCCCGCTGATGCCCATGTACACGCTGGGCCACGATTTCGTGCCGCCGCCGGTCCACTCCGGCGGCCTGCGTTACCACGGCGACGCCCCGAGCCTCTGCGCGTTCGTGAAGGCGGGGATGGTCGAAGCTACAGCCATTCCCCAGACGGCCGCGTTCAACGCCGCCATCCAGTTTGCCCGGGCCGAGGGCATCATTCCCGGACCGGAGCCGGCGCATGCGATTCGTGCCGGAATCGAGGAGGCGCTCGACGCGAAGCAGGCCGGTGAAGAACGGGTGATCCTGATCGGCGTGTCCGGCCATGGTCATCTCGACTTGGCGGCGTACGGTGCGTTCCTGGCCGGTGAACTGGACGACCTCGAGCTTTCACAGGATGAACTGGACGCCGCGATCGAAAGACTGCCGGAGGCACCCGCGATCGCCTGACCGCGACCGCCGGCGGTAGGGCCCATTCCGACTCACCGGCACGGAGACCCTCGTCAGACGGTCAGCGCGGCCCGGATCGAGTCGGGGATCGGGCGGGATTCAGCCGTGTCCGAGGTGACGCAGACGTAAGCGAAGGTCCCGGCGGCCACCGCGTCTTTGGCGCGGGTGAGCTTCCAGGCGGTGGTCATCGACTTGTTGCCGATCTTCTCGACTCGTACCTCGGCGACGAACTCCTCATCGAAGCGGAGTGGTTTGAAGTAGCGGAGGTTGGCTTCGACCACCGCCAGGTCGAGGCCTTCTTCCATCATCGCTTCATAGCCGCCGAGGTGTTCCCGCCAGAGTTCCGTGACCGCGAGGTCCGCGTAGATCATGAAATTGGCGTTGAACACCACGCCCAGCGGGTCGCACTCGTTGTAGCGGACCCGCAGGGCTGTGCTGGCGGACTTGTACATCTGCGGCCTAGAAGCCGTACTGCTCCTTGAGTTCCGGGTCCTTTTCGGCGAGCATCTCGGCCAGTTCAACCATCACCTTGCACTGCTTCCAGGTGGCGTCGTCCTGCATCTTGCCGTCGATCATGTGGACGCCGCGGCCGTCCGGGATGGCCTCGATGACCTTCTTGGCGAAGAGCACCTCGTCGGCGGGCGGCGAGAAGACCTTCTTGGCGATGCCGATCTGGACCGGGTGGAGCGACCAGGCGCCGACGCAGCCGAGCAGGAAGGCCGAGCGGAACTGGGTCTCGCAGCCCTCGACGTCCTTGATGTCCCCGAAGGGGCCGTAGAAGGGCAGGATGTCGTTGGCGGTGCAGGCGTCGACCAGGCGGGCGAGCGTGTAGTGCCACGGATCCTGCTGGATGGTGACCCGGGCCTTTTCCGGATCTTCGGTGTCGGGGTCCTGCATGACCAGGTATCCGGGGTGTCCGCCACCGACCCGGGTGGTCTTCATCCGGCGTGATGCCGCGAGGTCGGCCGGACCGAGGCTGATGCCCTGCATGCGAGGACTGGCTGCGGCAATCTCTTCCACGTTGGCCACGCCCTGGGCGGTCTCGAGAATGGCGTGAATCAGGATCGGGCGTTTGACGTCACCCTTGGCTTCGAGTTGGGCGAGGAGCTGGTCGACGTAATGAATGTCCCAGGGTCCTTCGACTTTCGGGACCATGATCACGTCGATCTTGTTGCCGACTTCCGTGACCAGAGTGGTCAGGTCATCGAGGACCCAGGGGCTTTCCAGCGAGTTGACCCGGGTCCACAGCTGGGTGTCGCCGAGTTCGGCTTCTTTCGCGACCTTGACCAGACCCTCGCGGGCGGCGATCTTGTTCTCGACAACGACAGCGTCCTCGAGGTTGCCGAGGAGGATGTCGGCCTGCTTGGCCATGTCGGGGACTTTGGCGGCCATCTTCGGGTTGGCGGCGTCGAAGAAGTGGATCATCCTGGAGGGGCCGAAGGGGATTTCGGTGACCGGATCGGGCGCACCGATCGCCATGGGCTTGAAGAAGTTACGGGGGTTGCGCAAGGGACTCCTTGGGGTTGTTTCCAGTCTCGTCTGGGGCGCGGAAAGAGGGATACAGCGCCATCGCGGAGCGTATACGGAATGGGGCAGGGGCAGATGCCCGATCCATCCTCCCCCGAGGTCGCTCCACCGGTATTATTCGGTGTCCCTTTCGCCCGTCCTTCGTGCGCTGCTTTTCGCGCCACAACGGGCTTCAACTTGAGCAGCGCCCACCGAACCGAAGAGGAGCCATGTCCGAGAACAGCTACCAGGAGATCACTGACGACCAGAAGGCCATCATCGAGATGGTCCACCAGTTCGTCGACGAGCAGATCATTCCGAACGCCGAGCATTTCGACGCCAAAGACGAGTTCCCGGAGGACATCGTCGAGCAGATGAAGGAACTCGGCCTCTTCGGTGCCATGATCCCCGAGGAGTACGGCGGAATGGGCCTCGACCTTTCGACCTACGAGCTGATCGTCGAGGAGCTCTCGCGCGGCTGGATCTCGATCTCCGGCGTCATCAACACCCACTTCATCGGCGCCTACCTGCTCGACAAGTTCGGCAACGACGAGCAGAAGCAGAAGTACCTGCCGAAGATGGCGACCGGCGAGATGCGTGCCGCGTTCTCGCTTTCCGAGCCGGAAGTCGGCTCCGACGTCCAGGGCATCAAGACCGGCGCCAAGAAGGGCGACGACGGCAAGTACGAGATCAACGGCCAGAAGATGTGGGTCACCAACGGTCTCGGTTCCAGCCTCGTTTTCCTGCTCGTCAAGACCGACAACGACGCCAGCCCTGCCTACAAGGGCATGACCTGCTTCATCACCGAGAAGGAGCCGTGGGTCGGCGAGAACACCGGTGAATACGCCGGTCTGACCGTGCCGCCGAAGATCAAGAAGATGGGTTACAAGGGCGTCGAGTCGACCGAGCTGGTCTACGACGGCTACAAGTGCCCGGCCGAGAACATCCTCGGTGGCGAAGAAGCCGGCCTGGACAAGGGTTTCGGCCAGATGATGGACGCGCTCGAAGTCGGCCGCGTCAACGTCGCCGCCCGCGGCGTCGGCATCGCCCAGCGCGCCCTCGAACTCGCCCTCAAGTACAGCCAGGAACGGAAGACCTTCGGCAAGCCGATCGCCCAGCACCAGGCGATCCAGTTCAAGCTGGCCGACATGGCCACCAAGCTGGAAGCGGCGCGCCTCGTCACCCGCAAGGCGGCCCGCATGAAGGACGCCGGCATCCGCTCCGACCTCGAGGCCGGCATGGCCAAGCTGATCGCCTCCGAGACCGGCAAGGAAGTCGTCGAAGACTGCTTCCGCATCCACGGCGGCTACGGCTACTCGAAGGAATACGAGATCGAGCGCCTCTACCGCGATGCCCCGCTGCTTCTGATCGGCGAAGGCACCTCGGAGATCCAGCGCATGGTCATCGGCAAGAAGCTGCTCGAGCGCAACAAGATCTGATTTGACCGGGAACGCGGATCCGGGGTTGAACCCGGGTCCGCTTTCCTGAGACACTCACTTCATGGCATCCACAGCGCAGATGATCGAGACCGCCGTCACCCACCTCCAGGAGGAGCTGCCGGCACTCAAAAAACTGAAGCTGGTCTTCGGGCTCGACCTTCGGGCCAAAGGAGACATGCAGACCTACCGGGTTGAGGTACCCGGGCCAAAGGTGAGTAAAGGACGGGGAGAGGACGAGCGGTGCCGGGTCGAGATCGACCGGCAGCAGTTCAACCAGCTGGCCGATGAGAAGAGCACCGTGGCTTCCTATCGCCGCGCTGCGGAGACGGGACACATCCGTTTCGAAGGTGATTCGAACGTCGCCAAGCTGATCACCAGGGTGTTCGAATCGCATGAGCAGCGCGAAAAGCTGAAAAAAGTCCACTGACACTGCCGGGCCCCAAGGCACCGCGCATATTCACTAACCAAGGAAACCGATAACACCATGAGCGAAGAAGCAACCAGCGATTTCACGACCGACCAGGCTGAGCGCGAAGAATCGGGCTCGCACCCCTACGGTCGTTACCTCGAAGAGTTCGAGGTCGGAGCCGTCTACAAGCACATGCCGGCCAAGACCGTGACCGAGTACGACGACCACCTCTTCTGCCTGCTCACGATGAACCACCACCCGCTTCACATCAACGACGTCCACGCCAACGCTTCCCAGCAGGGCAGGAACGTCGTCGTCGGCCCGCTCGTCTACTCGCTCGCCGTCGGCATGTCCGTCTCGGACTTCTCCGGCAAGGCCATCGCCAATCTCGCGACCGACGAGCTGAGCCATCCCGCTCCGGTCTTCCACGGTGACACGCTCTTCTGCGAGTCCGAGGTCCTCGATGTGCGCGAGTCGAAGTCGAAGCTCGACCGCGGACTGGTCAAGGTCCACACCCGGGTGTTCAACCAGGACGGCGTCCTCGTGGCCCACTTCAAGAGGACCGCATTGATTCCCCGCAAGGTGCACGGAACCCCAATCGCCGAAGAAGGCGCGTCGGGCCCTCGTCGGCTGCCCCGCTCAGGCGGGGTTTCCCCTGTCGGGTAATCTCGATATATGGACTTCAAGAAACTGGGACAGCAGGTTGGACAACTGAAGAAGCAGGCCGAGGACAAGCTCGGTGACCGGGCCGATCCCGAAGTGCTCAAGAAGGACGGCAAGGAGCTGCGCAACATCCTCTCCGGTGACGGCTCACTGGCCGAGAAGGCCAAGGAAGCCAAGGAGAAGATGTCGGACCGCGGCCCCGGCAAGGCCGCGGACCGAGCCCAGTGGGGGTTCTCCGAGGCGTGGGCCGGGGGCGCGGACTCTTCGGCGAGTGAAGTGATCTCGATGGCGCCACGGGCGGCCTCAGCGAGCACCTCAGACGCTTCTTCAGCTGAGCGCGCGTAGAGCTCGACCAGCATGTGGACGGCGATCTGGTCCTCGTGGTGCTTGTGGAAACGCACGTGGGTGAAGAACTCCCGGGTTCCGGGATCGCCAAAAGCTCCATAGGTGAGGAAGTCGACCGCTTCCGGGCCGGAGCAGGCCTCGACCTGGCCGCCTTCGACGGTGACCGTGCACGAGGCGACCCAGGGAGTGCCGGCCACCAGCCGTTCCCAGCGGTCTTCGATCGGCACCACCCGGTCACGGTCGAAAGTGAGGTGCGGCTGGTCGTGCATGCAGTCGAGGCACTGGACCACCGACTCCTGGATGTCGTCGACTCCTTCGGCCGGCATGCCGGTCTCCGGGTCGACCTTGCGCAGGGCGTCGTAATGGATCTGGACTTCGAGGTTGCGTGACCAGCAGCGGTAGCAGCGCAGCCAGGCGGAGATGCCGTTGTTCATGCTCACATCTTCGCGGAAGAGTTGCGTCGGCCGCAACTCCTCCCGGGCGTCATTGATCTGGCCTTGTGATCAGTCGCCTGCAGGTGCTGGGTGTCGCTGATCGGTGTCAGCTTGCCCTTGGAGTCGCGGATGGCGAAAGAAGGTGTACCGCTGAAGCCCAGTCCGTTGGCTTCGCCGTCGATCTTCAGCAGGGTGTTTTCGAGATCCGCCTTCTCACGATCGACATTCCACTTGTCGATGTCCGGGATGCCGGACTTCTCGGCGATGTCGGTCAGGAAGTTGTCAGTGACGTAGCCGGTGTTCTCGAGTTCCTGATTTGCGTAGAAGTTTTCGAGGAAGGTCCAGGCGAGGTTCTGCTCACCGGCCGCAAGGTTCGCCTTGGCTGCGAGGGTGGAGTCCTCGCCGAGGATTGCCCAGTTCTTGAACTCGAAGTTGGCCTTGCCGGATTTGATCGGTCCGGAGATCACGTCGGGCAGAATTTCTTCGGCGTACTGCTTGCAGACCGGGCACTGGAGGTCACCGAACTCGACCAGGGTGACCTTGGCATTGGGGTCACCGAGCACCATGCCGTTCTGGGGATGCCGGCGAGCTCCTTGTTGACCGAGGAGGGGTCCTTGCCGGTGTCTCGCTGCCGGCCAGGATGACACCACGACGATCGCGACGATTATGCCGATGACCGCGACGAAAGCCGCGATGCCGACGATCTTCAAGAGGTTTTGGCGGCGGTCGCCGGCCTTCGCTGCGCTTCCGCCTTGAGGCGTTTTTCGCGAAGCTCTTTTCTCTTCTGCTGCGGTCCGGTAGCCATTGGCGGCTGATGCTATCTAAATGCCGGGAAACGGGATTGGCCTTCGGCCTCTTTAGGAATCGGTCCCGTCTAATCGTCGAGGTCGTAGGTACCTGAGGATGCGTAAAGGTGCAAGGGTGATGGCGACGAACAGCATGGTCATCGCGACGGCGCTGGCGATGCACCACTGGCAGATCGCCTTGATCGTCCAGAGCTCGAGATAGGTGAGGTACATGCTGAAGCCGAACCCGAACAGCGCGAAGACGAAGGCCGGCCAAGCGGGCCCGGTCGCCGCGCAAGCAGGTAAGCGGCAAGAGCAGCACACCTCTGAGCAGGCCGAAGAAGGAGACGTGGATGCCGGCCAGCTGGAGTACTTGACTTTCTTCGACCCTGGCGCAGCCACCGCCACCGCCCACGCATTGAGGGAATTCGGTGAGGCCCTGGGCACCTTGTAGACGACGTACCCGGCGACGGCGAGGCCGGCCAGAGGGCCGGCCGTGGTTGCGAAGGATCTTCTCGCCGCCTGTCCCTGTCACCGCAACGAACACCGCGCCAAGCGAGGCGACCGTGACCGCGACGCAGGATCAGGACTTCGGTCGGGATGCCGTCCCGCAGGAGGGTCAGTTGATCGGACATTCTCAGGCACCCTATACGGGCTGGGGGGCCGGACTCTCGGCCTGGCCGTGGCGCTCTGCCACCAGCTCGACGATCTCGGCCATGATCTCGTTCATGTCGAAGTCCTTGGGCGTGTAGACCCCGGCGACACCACCCTCAATCAGGACCTGCGAGCGTCCTCCGGCGGGATGATGCCGCCGGCCACGACGGGCACATGGATGCCTTCTTCTTCCAGCAGCCTCACGACTTCCGGGACCAGCTCAAGGTGGGAGCCGGAAAGGATCGAGAGGCCGACCACGTCGACGTCCTCCTGAAGTGCCGACTCGGCGATCTGCTCGGGGGTCAGGCGGATGCCCTGGTAGACGACCTCCATGCCGACGTCACGGGCGCGCAGGGCGATCTGTTCGGAGCCGTTGGAATGGCCGTCGAGGCCGGGCTTGCCGACCAGGATGCGGATGCGGTGACCGATCTTTTCGGACACTTCGTTCACCCGGTCACGGGTCGCGGTGAGGGCGTCACGATCGCCCGCCGGCGCGGCCCCGCCGACGCCGGTCGGGCCGCGGTAGGCGCCGAATACGTCGCGCAGGGTGGCGGCCCATTCGCCGGTGGTGGCGCCGGCCTTGGCAGCAGCGATGGTCGCGGGCATGATGTTTTCGGTCGGTCACCGGCGGCGACCCGGGCGACTTCGGCCAGGGCGGCGATGACCGCGTCCTCGTCGCGGGCCTCGCGCCAGGCTTCCAGGGCCTCGGTGCGCTCGCGCTCGACCTCGGGGTCGGGCTTCATGATGCCGCCGTCGGCGGTGGCCGTGAGCGGTGATTCGGCGGTCTCGGTGTAGCTGTTGAGACCGACTACTTTCTGTTCGCCGTTTTCGATCCTGGCGAAACGCTCGCGCTGGGATTCGACCAGGCGTGCCTTCATGTACGGCACCGCAGCTACGGCGCCGCCCTTCTCTTCGACGACGGCGATCTCGTCCTTGGCGCCGGCCGTGAACTCGTCGACCAGCCCTTCCATCACCTTGGAGCCCTCGAAGATGTCGGGGTACTCGAGCAGGTCGGTCTCGAAGGCCAGAACCTGCTGGATCCTCAGGCTCCACTGCTGGTCCCAGGGGCGGGGGAGGCCCATCGCTTCGTTCCAGGCCGGCAGCTGGAGGGCGCGGGCCCGGGCGTCACGGGAGAGGGTCACGGCCAGCGCCTCGAGCACGATGCGTTGCACGTTGTTCTCGGGCTGGGCCTCGGTCAGGCCGAGCGAGTTGACCTGGACGCCGTAGCGGAAGCGCAGCATCTTCTCGTCGGTGACGCCGTACCGCTCGCGGCCGATCTCGGTCCAGATCCGGCCCATCGTCTTCAGCTTCGCGATCTCCTCGATGAAGCGGATGCCGGCGTTGACGAAGAACGAGATGCGGCCGAAGACCTTGGGGAAGTCCTCGTCGGCGACCTGGCCGCGGGCCTTGACCTCGTCGAGCACGGCGATCGCGGTGGAGATCGCGAAGGCGATCTCCTGGATCGGTGTGGCTCCGGCCTCCTGGAGGTGGTAGCTGCAGATGTTGATCGGGTTCCAACTCGGGACTTCGTTCACGGTGAAAGCGACCATGTCGGCGATCAGACGCATCGAAGGCTCCGGGTGGGAAGGCGTAGGTGCCGCGAGAGAGGTACTCCTTGATGATGTCGTTCTGGGTCGTGCCCTTGAGCTCGGAGCGGTCGACTCCGGTCTCCTCGGCGGCGGCGACGTACAGTCCGAGCATCCAGGCCGCGACGGCGTTGATCGTCATCGACGTATTCATCGTGCCGAGCGGGATCTGGTCCATCAGCGCGTTCATGTCACCGAGGTGGGCGACCGAAACGCCGACCTTGCCGACTTCGCCCCGCGACAGGATGTGATCGGGATCGTATCCCGTCTGGGTGGGGAGGTCGAAGGCGACCGAGAGGCCGGTCTGGCCCTTGGCCAGGTTGCTCCGGTAAAGCTCGTTCGAGCGCTTGGCATCGGAATGGCCCGCATATGTGCGCATCACCCAGGGGCGGTCGCGTTCGGGCAGACGGTGGTCACTCATGCCCTGAAAGATACCGTCCGAACCATTCCGGAAAGGCCTTGGTCTCCATCACGGAGCCGCACCTTTCGCCGTCTGCGGTGTTTAGGCTCTTTGTATGCGTCTATCTCACATTCACATGACCAGTTCGCCCCTTCGCCTGATTCTGGCCTCGGGCCTGGCCTTGGCCTGCCTTTCCGTCGCCGCCTCAACTGCTGATGCCGGCTCGATCACGGACTACCGGAATTCGCTCAAGTCTTCGACCGCACGTAAGGAAATCAAGCAGTTCAGGGGCAAGGACAATTGCAACCAGGGTGGCTCGAAGAAGTCGTTCCGCCTCGAGATCGGCAAACGCACCAGGGAATGCGCTTTCAAGGTTCCGTTCGTCGGGCGTGACGTCGGTATCACCGCGTCCGGCCCGCCTGTTTTCCTCGACGCCGAGGAAGGTCAAAAAGAAGGCCTACCTGTCGGTTAGCGTGCGCCAGGACGCCAATGGCAGCCGTTACCAGCTCTGCCGTATTCCCGGCGGAAAGCGGTTCCAGCTCCGGAAGGTCTTCTCCGAACGGCAAGATCCAGTACCTCGGCAACAAGGGAAAGGCCGGCAAGAAGCGGTGGGTTCGGCAAGACCAACCGGATGACCTGCGGGCCTACAACACCAAGGCACGGCAGGCTCCCATGGCCCGCCCGCGTCATCGCGTGTCAACGGCAAGCGCTCGCCCAGGTCGTCGACCCCCGTGGCAACCTGCTCGAAGGCCGCGACACGACCTTCTCGATCGGTTCCAAGAAGAGCGCGCCCGGGTGCCCGGGGCAGCTTCGTGAAGCTCTCCGTCAGCCTGCCCGACCCCTTCTAGAGCCCCGAGGCCGCTGGGAACGACGAAAGCCACCGGCGCTCGCCGTTGGCTTTCGGTACCGGTTCAGACCTCGGCGCGGTCAGCTGCTGGCGATCGGGGTACACCAGACCGGCAACAGGGGCTTCACGTAGAGATCGATGATCTCCTCGCGATGCTCCGAGATCTCCTCCGAGTACCAATAAGCCTCGAAGTCCTTCTTGTCGTTCCAGACGGTCAACTGGCGGAAGATCAAAGGATCTTCCACCGACCGGTAGATCTGCCAGCTCTCGGCGCCGTAATTCGTCGCCTTGGCCGCGGCCGGCTCCCACAGATCGATCCAGCGTTGTGCCCTGAACGGAGTCACGTGCCAGGAAATCTCGGAAATGTAGTTAGCCATGCCTGATGCTCCTTACCGGCTAAGCGCCGACTTCGGCCCGGATTGCCCCCGGGCCTTCGATTTCGCGGCCTTCGTCTTCGTCCTTCGCGCCGACCAGGATCGCGATCTTGCCGAGGTGCTGGTTCTCGTGAAGCATCTGGTGCGCGTCGGCCACGCCGTCATATTCCATGGTCTTCCAGAGCACGGGACTGACCTTGCCTTCGGCCATCAGCTGGTTAGCCTTCATGCACTCGTAGGCGTTGGCGAAGTGCGAGCCGATGATCTGCTTCTGGCGCATCCAGAGGTAACGCACGTCGAAGTCGAGGTTGAAGCCGGAGGTGGCGCCGCAGATGACGACCTTGCCGAACGGCTTGACCACGAAGACCGAGGTCGGGAAAGTGGCCTGGCCGACGTGCTCGAAGACAACGTCAGGGGCGTCACCGAAGATCGACTTGACCTTCTTGGCGAAATCACGGGACACCTTGAACCGGGCCTTCTCCTCTTCAGCGGTCTCGTTGCCCGTCCGCATCATTCCGGAGAACTCATTGCGGTTGATGTAATCGACTGCGCCGAGCTTCTTGACCAGTTCGCCCTTCTCGTCGGAGGAGACGACGCCGACAGCGTTGGCACCGGCCGCCTTGCAGAGCTGGACGGCGAATACGCCGAGTCCGCCGGCGGCGCCCCAGATCAGCACGTTGTGGCCGGGCTGGATCTTCGCCTGGTCCATCAGCATGCGGTAGGCCGTGAAGTAGGTCAGACCGTAGGAAGCAGATTCGGCCCAGGAGAGGTTCTTGGGCTTGGAAAGCAGCTGCTGCGCCTGGACCTTGGTGTACTGGGCGAAGGAGCCCCAGGTGGTCTCGTATCCCCAGATTCTCTGGCTTGGTGCGGCCATGGGATCGAGCCCGTGGACCTCGACGTCTTCGTAGGAGGCCTGGTTGCAGTGGACTACGACTTCGTCGCCCACCTTCCAGCGCGTAACGCCTTCGCCGACCTTCCAGACGATGCCCGAAGCGTCGGAGCCACCGATGTGGTGTCCGAACTCGGGATGGTCGGCGTATCCGAAGACCGAAACGGGCTTGCCGAGCGCAGCCCAGACGTTGTTGAAGTTGACTCCGGCCGCCATCACACGCACGATTACTTCGAAAGCACCCGGTTCCGGGGTCTCGATCTCTTCGAGTTTGAAGGCGTCCTTGGGTTCACCCATGGTCTCCTCCCGAATGACCCATGCGGACATGGTCTCGGGGAGTGTTCCGGGTTCAACGTCAAGCTTGCTCACATCAGCGAGGTCTAGTGGCACATCGCTCCTCTCAAGTTCGGGAAGGGTCCGCGCATCCTACATTCGCGGCGCTGCCAAAGGCGGCGAGGGCAAAAGGTTCGGGTCCTGACGTCTGCTTCCACGCTGCGCGTGGGGAAGACAGGCGGCGAGGTCCTACGGCGTCAGGAGGTCGCTTGAGGCGGAAACGCGGCTTGGTCCGACGACGAACCTCGCTGTCCCGGAACTGGCGGGCGAGCTGAGGCGGTAAATCCCGGTGGGCATTGCCTTCTGGAAGGAACCGGGCCCGCTGGCGGTTATCGGTACGGCTTGGTCCACTGGTCCTTCGAGAATCAGTTTGGTTTTGCGGGAGGTCAGGTTCGAAATCGTGACCGATACAACGGCCGGCGCTTTCTGGTTTGCCTGGTTCTGGGGGGAGTCATCGTTCTGGCTTATGTTCACCGGACGCCTGCCGGGGACGGCGAGGGCTCTGGGAGAGACCTCGATCGTGTCATTCGAGACCGAGACGCTCAGCGACGGGGGGACCGGGGGCCGGGGCACGTTCGGACGGGTCTCCGAGCCGCAGGCGGACAACGCGATTGCCGCGGCCAGAACTGCTGTGGTGCAAAGCAGAGTTCCCCTCACGGACAGCAATGTATCCGACCGGGTGGCGTCAGCCCATCCACACTGACTTTCGCTCGCCGACCATTTCGTCGAGCTCGAGCTGAATCCTTGCTCTGATGCGCTCCGAGATATTCTGGATCTCGGCCGGATCGTCGGCGATTTCCGGCGGAAACTGGGTCATGTCGACCGGTTCCATGAAGCGGATCTTGAATTTGGACGGCATGTACATCAGGGGCGCGGCCAAGCCGAAGTGGGGGAAGGACGGTGTGATCGGGAAGTAGATGAGCCCGCTGAGTTTCTGCAACGTCCGCATGTGAGCGAAGATCGGCATCGCTTCTTCGGCCCCGATCACCGCGATCGGGACGATCGGAACCTGGGCGCGGATCGCGGTGCGTACGAAGCCGCCGCGGCCGAACCGTCGCAGCCGGTATCGCTGCCAGTAGACCTTGCGTGAGCCCTTCTGGCCTTCCGGGAAAACGATCGCGAGTCGTCCTTCATCCTTCAGCAGGCGCTGCGCGTTCTCACGGTGCGCCGGAACTACACCCATTTTGTTGATGATCATCGAGACACCCGGGTAGCCCTTGAACCAGTTCTCACCCAGCATGTAGAGCGGCCGGGGAGAATCGTGTTCGTTGCGGATCGCCTGCATGATCATGGGGGCGTCGGGCGGCAGGGCGCCGGAGTGGTTGGAGACGAGCAGGGCGCCGCTTTCGGACGGAACGTTCTCGATGCCTTCGACTTCGACCCGGAACCAGTATCGGTAGTAAAAGTTGAGCAGCGGTTCAAGCCGGGACACCATGTCTTCCGAGCGGCCCCAGTCGTCGAGCGAGCGGTCCGGCTCGGCGGCCGGAAGCAGGTCGCGCAGGTCGGCGACGGCCTGCTCGAACTCTTCGGGGGACGGGGGATCGGGCAGCGGACTGGCGTAGTCGTCGGCCCGCGGGTCCCAGGAAGGGATTTCCTGCGGCGGCTCCGGCTTCGGAGCTGCCGCCGGCTCCGGTTCCTTGCCACCGAAGAGAGGGCTGTCGGCGCCGAGCGACTTTCCACCGAGGCCTTGTCCGCGGCTGCTCACGACGGCTCCCCAAGGAACGGAAGCTCGATCACTTCGGCTTCGACTTCGGCTTCACCGGACGTCACGACCACGGTGGTCCCGGGCTCGGCTTCCTTGCGGAGGATCGCCATGCCGATCTGACCGGTGGCCGGGGAGAGCACGGCAGTGCCTACAGAGCCCAGCTCCCGCTCCCCGAGGCGGACGGGCGAGCCGGCTTCGACCGGCGCCGCGAAGCGCTGACCCCGCAGGTGGCGGTTGCGCCGGCCTTTGTAGTGGAGCCTCGCAACTGGCTCCTGACCGATGTAACAACCCTTGGTGAAGTTCACTGCCCTGCCGACGATGCCGGCTTCGGCGGGCATTGACGCCTCGGTCATGTCGCGGCCGAAGCGTGGGCGTCCGGTCTCTACCCGGAGGATCTCGGCTGCGGCTTCGGACACAGGGACGGCCCGGCGGGATTCCAGGTCACTGATGACTGCATCCATCGAATCTTTCGGGACGATCACATCGAGGCCCAGGTCAGTGGCGACCACGAGCACCTCAACGCCGGCGAAGGTGGCCGCAACCGACGCGTACTCGTCACCAGGGGCAAGGCCGGCGACTTCGAACGAGCCGGGTCCGATCAGGGAGAGGATGACCCGGTCAGCTGCTTCGACTTCGACCTCACGACCGACCTTGTACATCGAAAGATGCTTGAGGACCCGAGGGCCGGCGTCGCCTTCGGTGTCGATCCAGAACTCGTTCCCGGTCGTTCGCAGGATGCGCAGGTCCGACTGCATGTGGCCTTTACGGTCGAGCAGTGCCGCATAGCAACCGGCGCCGGACACCAGTTCTTCGACGTCGTTGGTCACCTGACCCTGAAGAAACTCTGCGGCCTCGGGCCCGGAAACGGTCAGGCTGAACCGGCCGGACCGGTTCACCAGGCCACATTCCTCGCGGATCTGCCGGTATTCGGCATCGAGATCTGGAGTGGAGGCGGTGGTCATGCTTCGATTCTACGAGAGCGGCGGCTGCGACCCGGTCAGGCGACGCCGGTAGTCTTCGCTTCGATGGCACTGGCTCAGGACTTTCAGGAAATACTCGATTCCCTTCCGGATGACTGGACTGACGTCGAATTCGACTTGCGGATCGACGACGAGACCCGGTACATCGATGCGGCGGTCAACATGAGTTTCATCAATGCGCAGCCTTATTCACGGGCCGACTGGCACTGGCGGGTCGCTGTCGCCCAGAGCTTCGGGCGTGCTGCTGCCCGGAAACCGTGCTCGGCGTTCTCAGGAAGATGGATGAAGAAGGCTTCGCCGGTGAGATGCAGATGCGGGAAGTGCGTGAGGGCCGGTCCGAGGTCGTCCAGATGTGGGGCCGGCCGGAGAGCGTGCGCGAAGAGTTCCGTCAGCGCCGCTCGATTTAGGCAGGTCGCCTGGTGGCTCAAATTTTCGCCTGCGTGGCCGACCTGATGCTGGCCAGCCGGGTCAAGGAGATCCTTGGCAGCTCCGGTCACGAAGTCACGGTTTCGGGGGCGTTGCCCCAATCGGTCGAAGCCGACCTGATCGTCTGTGACCTTGATTCGACTGATCCGGTGGCTGTTGCCAGCCTGGCGCCGCCTTCGATCGGATTCTATTCGCATACCGACGTCGAAACCCGCCGCCGGGCGCTCGAGGCCGGGGTCGACCTGGTGATCCCCCGTTCCCGGATGGTCCGCGAACTGCCCCAGCTTGCCGACGGGCTGCTTTGAACCAATGCCGTGCCGGGAGACCCTCCCACCGCGGCAGGCATATACACTCGCGGCCGGTATTGGCCCACAGCCATGCAGGCGGCCCGGTGAAGCTAGACTGAGTCCGCCCGAAGGTTCGTGGGCAGCAATTGACATAAGCATCGGGTCCTGACGTCTGATTCCACGCTTGCGCGCGGAAGACAGGCGGCGAGACCCTCAAAGCCTCGGGAGGTTTGAATTACATGCAAGATCGCGGACTCGCCGCATATATCGCTGAACTGGTCGGAACTCTGTTCCTGGTCTTTTTCATCACCACTGTCGGCGTCCTCTTCATCTCGGTAGGAGAGTCGGCTTCGTTCGGTTCTGACTTCGCGGTGATCGGCCTCGTCTATGGCTTCATCCTTTTCGTTCTTATCATCGGAATCGGAATAGCCAGTGGTGGCCACTTCAACCCCGCAATCACCTTCGGTGCTGCGCTCATGAAGAAGATCGCGCCAGTTGACGCGGTCATCTACATCCTGGCCCAGCTTTCCGGTGGTGTCCTCGGTGCGTTGTTGACGAAGGCCATCCTCGAAGACGAAGGACGCGCATCCAATTACGGAGCCGCGACCATCAGTCCGTTGCTCGGTGGCGCCGCTCAGGGCTTTCTCGTCGAAGGCCTCGGTGCTTTCCTGCTCGTCCTGACCGTCCTGGCTGTGGCATTGGGCATCAGGGCCAAGAAGGAATGGGCCCCGCTGGCGATCGGCCTGACCTTCGCTGCGATCGGCATGGTCTTCGGACCGCTGACCGGTGCGTCGGTCAACCCGGCCCGCTGGTTCGGACCGGCCCTCGTCTCCGGAGAGTTCGGCGACGCCTGGGTCTACGTCCTGGCCCCGCTGGTAGGTGCCGCACTCGCATTCGCGTTCTACAAGTTCGTGATCGAGAAGTCGATGACCGAGGTTGAACCGACTTCGGTAGCACCTGGTACTCAGTCGTAGGACTGCCAGTTCCATGAAGTCTCGAAAGGGCGGCCAACAGGCCGCCCTTTCTCGTTAAGAGATGAGGTGGCGGGCAGCACCCGGGAACGACCTGGACGCGCCTGGACTTCGTCGACGCTCGGAGCCTTGGGAACGCACCAAAGTGCGCCCCCGTCGGCACCTTCGCTTACTCCTCGCCAGCCGCGGCCCAGGACGTCCCCGTGCACCACCCGCTTGCGTGGGACGGAAAAGCCGAGTCTCGGATGCCTAAACGGGCGCCGAGATCCCGAAACCCGTGGATAGTCCACGGTTTCCGGGACCTCGCAGGCCTCGCAGGCCTCGCAGGTCTCGGAGGCCCTGGGCTTCAAGCGCTTAGCCCTTCCGGGGCTCCCGCAAGTGGTGCACGGGGACGTCCTGAGCCGCGGCTGGCGAGGAGTAAAGGCAGGGAATATCCGCGATCGTACTTTGGTACTTGAGCTGATATTCCCTGCCGTCGACGAAGCCAGGCGAGATCAGGACGTTCCCGGGTGCCGCTTCCAGCTACTTGACTGTGAGCGTGCCTTCCATCCCTGCGGCACGGTGTCCGGGGAGCGAGCAGTAATAGGTGTACTTGCCCGGCTTCGCGTCGAAGGAGACGCTTTCGCTGTCGCCGGTGATCACGTCGCCGCGGCCGACTTCGGCTCCGGACGAATCTTCGAAGACGACGTCATGGGCGATCGCCGCATCGTTAGTGAAGTCGACGTTGACGGTTCCCGCCTTCGCTTCGAGGGTGTCGGTGGTGTACGCCAGGGCACCGCTCGGGTCCGCGTCCAGAGCGATCGCCTTGCCTCCGCCGGATCCGCCGGTGTCGGTGGCCGGTTGTTCGGTCGGGGTGGTGGCGGTTTCAGCAGTGGAGTCGGACGAGGAGTCGTCGCTGCTGCCGCAGCCCGCGAGCAGGAACATTGCCACGAGGGGCAGAGCCAGAAGATAAGCGGAACGTTTCATTGGATTCTCCTTATTGGGCGGGCAGCCGATTGGCCGTTCGGGGCTAGACGCCTCGACACGAACAGATTACGCCCTTCGACGTTGCCCCGATGCACGTTTCTTTCGTCTACTTCGGCAGGGGGACTGCCCGGACACTCCGCTAGGTTCTGTCAGAGGATGCGCAGAGTCACCTTTTCCCGGAATTACACAGTCTCCCTCTCCCGGACTTGTCAGTGCTACTGCAAGTACTGCGCTTTCGCCACGCACCAGGCGCACATCCATTCGCCTGACGAGGTCGAGAAAAGACTCGACGAGGCGGTCAAGAGGAACGCCAAGGAACTGCTCTTCCTGACCGGAGAGAAGCCTGAGGTCAATCCGATCGTCGAGGCGAAGCTCGAGTCCTGGGGCCACGCCGACTTCACGTCTTACGTGATCTGGGCCTGCGAACGGGCCCTCGAGCGCGGCATCCTCCCGCACACCAACCTCGGTGCTTTGAGCGAAACCGACCTCGCCCGGCTACGCGAAGTGACCGCTTCGCAGGGTCTGATGCTCGAGTCGTCTTCCGAGCGGCTGATGCGATCCGTTCACGCCGGCTCGCCGACCAAGCACCCGGCCGTTCGGCTGGCCACGATCGAAGCGGCCGGCAAGCTGAAGATCCCCTTCACCACCGGCATCCTCGTTGGCATCGGCGAGACTCCGGAGGAACGGATCGAGTCGCTTGAGGCCCTGGCCGCGCTGCAGATAAAGTACGGGCACATCCAGGAAGTGATCATTCAGAACTTCGTGCCCCATCCGCATTACTACGGGCAGGAGCCCGCCGACATCGCGAATCAGGCTTCGGCCGAACGCTGGTCCGGCAAGGGCCGCTGGTCGGCCGAGTCCGGCCTCTGGGAAGAATCCGAAGAGGAACTATTGCAGGACGACTCAGTGGTCATCCCGGACTGGGCCTGCCCGATCACGATCGACGACCTCAAGTTCCTGATCACCGAGACCGCGCGACTGATGCCGGACGTCGGCATTCAGGTCCCGCCGAATCTCTCCGACTGGTGGTCGGGGCTGGTCGAGACTGGCGCAACCGACCTGGGGGGCCTTTCGGCCAACGGCGACCACATCTCTCCGGAGCATCCCTTCCCGAGCCCGCACCAGGTCCGGAAGGAACTGGCACCGCAGGGATTCGCCCTGACCGAGCGCCTCTGTGTCTATCCGCAATACATGAACGCCGAGTGGATGGAGCAGGGCGTACTTGACGTGATCAAGTTCAAGTACTGGAGCTTCATCCCGCGCCTCGGCTCCGGCCGCATCAGCGAGGAGCAGCTCGACCCGGGCCTCGCGCCGGAAGCGATCGCCAAGGGCCGGAGAGGGGGTCAGGCTGAACGAAGACGAGCTGACCGCCCTGTTCGCCGAGACCCGTCCCGAAGTCATCGAACAGATGCGGGTTGCGGCCGACGAACTCAGGTATGAGCTTGCCGGTGACACCGCGACCTTCGTCGTCAACCGCAACATCAACTTCACCAACATCTGCGTGGTCGGCTGCGCCTTCTGTGGTTTCGGCCAGGGCAAGCGCTCGCCGGATGCGTACGAGTCGACCGAGGAAGAATTCGTCGGCAGGGTCCATGAAGCGATCGAATTCGGAGCGACCGAGCTCTGCATGCAGGGCGGGATCCACCCAGACCTCACCCTCGAGACTTATGGTCGCTGGCTCCGGCTGGCGAAGGAAGTCGCGCCCGACATCCACCTCCACGCGTATTCGCCGATGGAGATCAATCACATGTGCGAGCAGTCGGGCAAGCCGCCACGCGAAGTCTTCGAGTACCTGATCGATTGTGGCCTGGATTCGACTCCCGGCACTGCCGCCGAGGTGCTCGATGACGGCGTGCGCCAGCGAATCTCGCCGAACAAGCTTCCGGCTGCCCGCTGGGTCGAGATCATCGAGGCCTCACATGCTTCCGGCCTGCGGTCGACCTCGACCGTGATGTTCGGTCACATTGAAGAGCCGCGCGAACTGGCAGTCCACATGGACGTCATCCGCTCACTCCAGGAGCGCACCGGCGGAATCACCGAGTTCGTGCCACTGAGCTTCATTCCGTTCAACACCCTGCTGGGGCGAACCCACGGGGTCGAGGAGATCTCGATCGAAGAAAACCTCAAGCACACCGCTGCCTTCCGCCTGGCGCTCGGCCGGTCGATCACCAACCTTCAGGCGAGCTGGGTCAAGATGGGCCTCGAAGGCGCGACCGAAGCCCTGAGGTGGGGGGTCAACGACCTCGGCGGCACGTTGATGGAAGAGAGCATTTCCCGCATGGCCGGCTCCCAGCACGGGGTCAGGCTCGAGGTCGAAGAGTTGATCGACTCGGCCCATCGTGCCGGCCGCGAAGCCGCCCAGCGGGACACCTCATACGAAATCATCCAGACCTATCCGGACCCGGTCACTACTGTCGAGCAAGCTCGTATCTGAGCAGGATTGCGCCCGAGCTAAACGCTGACTGCTCGAGCAGCTGCCACTTGGTGCCCGCAAAGGCCGGCCCGAGGTTGGCTTTGCCCGCGCCCACCACCACCGGATGAACCACCATCATCAGCTCGTCGATCAGATCGAGTTCGGCCAGGCTGTTTGCCAGGTCAGCGCCGCCCATATCGATTGGTCCGCCTGATTCCCCTTTCAGGCCTCTGACCGCATCCTCAACTTCGTCCGAGATCAGGGTCAGTCCTTCGGGAACCGACTCGAGGGTTCGTGATACGACAAACCGTGGCGTTGCGACCCAGGCTCGAGCGAAGTCGTCGCTGGTTTCCTCACCCGTCGGCTCCGCAGCAACGTCAGTCCAGTAAGGCTCCATGGTCTCGTACAGGCGGCGACCCATCAGCGAGGCGCTGGCATCGCGGATCCACTGGTTCCAGAATCGATGGACTTCCTCGTCGGGCTCGGTGAAGCCGAAGTCGCCGTTCACGTCCTCGATGTATCCGTCGAGCGAAATATTTCCCGAGTAGATGATTCTGCGCAAGGGTCAGCGGAAGAGGTCGTCTTCGGGCTTGCGCAGCTGGGGGAAGCAGCCGGCGCCGTCTTCTCTCTGGACGAAACGTTCGAGACCTCGCAGGCGAACGGCGGGGGTTCCACTCGTCTTGCTGCGGGCGATGTCGGCAGCGGCAGCCATCTGGTCGACCACCGCGATATTGGTCGCTTCGAGGTTGTTCCCGGACCGGTCCGGCAGCCCCCGCCAGTCGTCGAGCGGGTCGATGCCGGCGCAGCCAATCGCGACCTCGGACTGCCCGTGACGCCAGGCGCGCCCGAAGCTGTCGGAAATGATCAGAGCCGGTCGCACGCCTGTGGCATCTTCGATCTCGGCCCTGATGCGGCGGGCGGATCGGTCGGAATCCTTCGGCAGCAAGGCGACGGTTCCCGACTCGGCCAGATTGGACGAGTCGATTCCCGCATTGGCGCAGATGAAGCCGTGGACGGTCTCGACGATCAGGATGCTTCGCTCGGCATCTTTTCGAATGATCGCCGTACTTTCGCTGAGAATCAGTTCGACCACGGCAGGGTCTTTGTCGAGTTCGCCGGCCAGTTCTTCCGCTTTGGCACTCGGAGTCACAGTGTCCAGGCTGACGATGCGTTCTTCCGCCTTGGATACGACTTTCTGCGACAGCGCGATGATGTCGTTGTCGGTCAGGTCGATGCGTTCGGAGATCATGACGCCGAGGTTTGTCCCGGGGTCAACCTCCGGAAAACCGGGTACTGCCTGAATCAATATCTCTCCCTGCGCGTCCATCAGATGCCAAGAACCTTAGCGGTGCGCGGCGCTTCGCCGTGATTCAAATCAAGCTTGATGGTCAGAGCCACGAAGTCGGCGGGTGTATCGAGGTCGAGGGCAAGGGTCGGCAGATCTTCAGTCGAATGCGGGACATCCGCCGCCCGGGCCAGGTCCAGATGACGCTGGCAGCTGCCTTCTCCGAAGGCCGGGACGATCGCGTCGGGTGGCGACAGCGCGAGAGCATTGGTCCCCGTTCCGTGGCGGTCCGGGACGACACTCACGAACGGTGTCGGCAGCCCGGTCAGCAGGCGGTCCAGCTCCTTCGGGTCCAGGAGGGGGCAGTCTCCCGGCAGCAGGGCGACGCTGGAGGCACCGAGTTCGATCGCCCGGTTTACCCCCATCGACGCGGCCTGGGAATGACTGGCGTCGTCCGGATCATGGATGACTTCAGCGCCGAAGTTCCGGGCGATCTCGCCGGCCCGCCCTTCTCCGGTGACCACGATCATGTGGTCAACGGTCCTCGCCCGCCCGACCGACTCGAGCACATCACCCAGCATCGCTTCGACCAGTGCCAGCCTGAGGGTTTCATCGATCGAGCCGGCCAGCCGCTGCTTCGCGGACGTGAAGCGCTTGGCCGTGACGATCGCGACTGAATTCATTCTCCAACCAGCTGCGTGCCGACCTTGAGAACGGCGCGGGCGACCATCGCGCGGCTTTCGGTGGAGTGCATGAGGGTGTCGGTCGAGAACGATCGCACGTCATCCGGTGCCGGGTCGGGATCGTTTGCGTCGCAGATCATCGCGTCGATTACGCCCATGTAGAGCGAAGCCACGCCGGCGGCTGTAGTCGGCCGGTCCAGTGCCCGCATGAAGTGGTCGGTCGGTCCCTTGACGACTTTGCCGGCGACGTAGGGGCTGACCGCGACCTTCGGGGCGGACGCGCTGGTGATCAACTCCTTCATACCGGGAACTGCGAGAATCGGCCCGATGCTGATCACGGGGTTCGAGGGTCCGAGGACGATCAGTTCGGCGTCGGCGATTGCGGTGGCCACCTCCGGGGTGGGGGCGGATTCGGCGATCCCCTCAAGCTCAACACCTTCGACTTCCGTCTGGCCGCCTTCGAGGATCAGGTACTCCTGCAGGCCGCGCCACTCGCCGCTGCTGAGGATCCGGGTCCGGACCGGGTCGTCTGACATCGGGAGGACAGTGGAGGTGATGCCCATACCCCGCCCGATCTGGAGCTGGGCGTCCGTCTGCCGCCCACCTTCGTCAATGAAGTTCCGTCGGTAGAGACAGGCGGCCAGGTCGAGGTCGGAGAGCGAAAACCAGTCGGGGGCACCCAGCCGGGACAAACGCTCGAACACCCGGAACGAATCATCCTTTATGCCCCAGCCACGGACCTGATCGACCTGATCGGCCAGCCAGTATGTGACCAGGTCGGGGTCGGGCGAGACGTGGACCCCGAGGATCTCGATGTCGTCACCGGTATTGGCGATGACGGTCAGGTCGGAACCGATGACCGTTTGCATGCCGGCCGCAAGTTTGGCGCCACCGGTGCCTCCGGCGAGCAGGACCGTCTTCACGAGAAGGGATCACCCTCCGGCAGTCCCGTGAACTGGATTCCGGAGTGGGTCTTGTAGCGGATGTTGATCGAGATGAGAAGCGGTGTGAGCTGCTCGACTATCCGGGAGGTTTCGAGCGCGCCGGCGTTGACCGGGCGCAGTCCATCGATCCTTGCGATCAGTTCGGCAACCTTCGCCTTGTCGGCTTTCCTGTCACCACAGATCGGCACGTCTTCACCGAGTTCGGCATCGAGATTCGCCAGGCCGGGAGCACTGACCGTGTGGAGCGCCGAGACGACGGTGACTCCTTCGGGGGCCATCTCCTGGGCCTGCTGAGCCGCTGAGCCCTGCCAGACACCGATCGTCCGGGTCGCCTTGCCGCTGATCGCCGCCGCGAGGGGCACCGAACAGTCGACCAGGATCTGCCCCGCGCTCAGGGCTCCCTTCAGGTTGGTCATGTATTCCGACTGGTTGCGGAAAGGAACCGTGAGGAAGACGATTTCAGCTGACCCAGCGGCATCTTCATTGGTCATGCCGACGACTTCGCCACCAGTTTCGGCGCCGATCCTTTCGGCGGCCCCCTGCGCCCGGCCGGCGTCACGTGAACCGATCACGACTCTCGCTCCGCCCTTCGTCCAGCGTTTTGCGAGCCCCGAGCCCAGGGCTCCGGTGCCGCCAATTACAGGGATTGTCGGGGTGTCGCTGTTATCGCTCACGGCCCCGGAGTCTAGACCTGCCTCCTGGCCAGCGGCCCCGCCGGAGGTGAGCTCATATTCTTACGAGCATGCCTATCGAAGATTTGATCGGAACCGAGAGACAAGAGCCATTCACCGTCGACGGGTGGCTGACCACTGACGTCGGTGGAACCATCGCGGCGACGGTTCTTTCGACCCCGGGAATGATCGGAATGATGGAGCGGAACTCGGCGCTCCTCGCGGCACCGAACCTGCCCGAGGGCAAGGCAACGGTCGGTTTCGAGGTCTGCATCAAGCACGTTGGGGTGCCATGCAGGGGGCCGAATGTGTTGCCTGGTCTCGACTTGATGAAGTGATCGACGGCCGCAAGCTCCGGTTCGCGGTCGAAGTGAGAGAGGGTGACCGCGTCCTTGGCGTGGGAACCCACGAGCGGCGGGTCATCTCGGTCGACGGGGCCGGTGGACCGTGAGCGACTTGGGGGACGGGTTCCCGGAGAGCATTCGCATCCGCGAGGTCGGGCCGCGGGACGGTTTTCAGAACGAGCCCGAGATCATCGACACCGCGCACAAGATCGAACTGATCGACCTGCTCACCGCGACCGGCCTCGAGCGGATCGAGATCACCTCGTTCGTCCGTCCTGACGTGATTCCCCAGCTTTCCGACGCGCATGATGTCCTCGCCGGAATCAAGCGGCGCGAAGGCGTCTCGTTCTCGGTCCTGATCCCGAACAATCGCGGGCTGGAGATTGCCCTGGAGCAGAGCGACAGATTCGACGAGACCAACTTTTTCCTGTCGGCCTCCGAGACCCACAACATGAAGAACGTGAATCGATCGATCGAGGATTCGCTGAGCCACCTCGAGGACACGATCCCGAAGGCACGCGACGCCGGCAAGCGCTGCGAAGGCGTGATCTCGACTTCATTCGGCTGTCCCTACGAAGGGGATGTCCCGCGCGAGAATGTCTTCGCGATCGCCGAACGGCTGATTGCTTCCGGCTGTGACGAGATCGGATTCGGGGACACAACCGGCATGGCCAACCCGGTCCAGGTCCGGCGATTCTTCGAGGAAGCGATGTCCCGTTTCGGCGACGTCGAGGTGACCGCGCACTTTCACGACACCCGGGGACAGGGGCTGGCGAATGTGCTGAGTGCCCTCGCGGAAGGTGTCGAGTCGTTCGAATCGAGCTTCGGCGAGCTCGGCGGTTGTGTCGTCCCGGTTGGAGCCACCGGCAACATCGCCAGTGAAGACCTGATCTCGATGGTCGGTGAAATGGGCATTGAAACCGGGGTGGACCTGCCGAAGCTGCTCGAGGCATCCGCCCGGGCGCAGGAGATCCTGGGCCGCCCGCTTGGGTCGCATGTTCTGAAGGCTGGACCCGTCGACTGGCACCGGGAATAACTTCGCACGCTCGACTGATTTCCCGGGCGGATAGGCTGCCGTTATGAAGAGTGACGGATTCAAAGCGGCGGCAGAGGCAAAGGACTTCGAAGCGGGGAGGCATCTGTTCACGGATGACGTGACCTTCCGCAGTCCTTTCGTCCACACGCCATATGAAGGGATAGATGCGCTCGCCTTTCTCCTTGGCAACGTGGTCCAGGTCTTCGAGAACTTCAGGTACCTGTCCCAGGGTCCGGGACCGGCGATACGGCGGTTCTCGTTTTCGAAGCAACCGTCAATGAACGGCAGCTTCAGGGTGTCGATGTCCTCAAGTTCAATGAGGACGGCAAGATCTGCGAGATGAGCGTCATGGTCCGCCCGATGTCCGGTCTCGTGGCTCTCGGAGAAGAGATGGGCAAGCGAATCGAAGCTTCAAGCGTTCAGGCCTGAGTTCCCGTTAGGCTCCCTTCGTCCCGCCCGTAACGTATCCGGGCATGAAATTTCGATTAGGAGGAAGCCCGGATGGAGATCAAGAAAGTAGGGGTCGTCGGTTGCGGCCTGATGGGTCATGGAATCGCTCAGGTCAGCGCCCAGGCGGGTTATGACGTAGTCGTGGCCGAGGCTTCGCAGGAAAAGCTCGACTCCGGCATCGGCAAGATCACCAAGCAGCTCGGCCGCGCGGTCGAGAAAGGCAAGATGGAGCAGGATGCAGCCGACGAGATCCTCGGCCGGATCCAGGGCACCCTTGACCTCGAAGACTTCGCCGACTGCGATCTGGTGGTCGAGGCAGTTACCGAAGACCTCGATCTCAAGCTCGAAATCTGGAAGAAGCTGGACGAAGTGGTCAAGGACGAGGCCTACTTCGCCACCAACACTTCTTCGCTTCCGGTCATCAACATGGCCGCCGCGACGAACCGAACCGAACAGTTCCTCGGCCTCCACTTCTTCAATCCCGTACAAGTGATGCCGCTACTCGAAGTCATCCAGTCGGTGACCACCGGAACTGATGCGATCGACGTCGGCCTCGGCTTCGGCGAGAAGCTCGGCAAGAAGACGGTCCACACCAAGGACAAGGCCGGATTCATCGTCAACCGCCTGCTCGTTCCATACCTGCTCGATGGCATCCGCGGGCTCGAAGAGGGCATCGGCTCGATCGACGAGATCGACGCCGCCATGAAGGCTGGGGCCGGTCATCCGATGGGTCCGCTCACGCTGGCCGATTTCGTTGGCCTCGACACCCTGATGTCGATCTCGAACGTGATGTACGACGAGTTCCGCGAGCGCCGCTTCGCGGCCCCGCCGACCCTTCGGAAGATGGTTGCCGCCGGTTTCTACGGCAAGAAGTCCGGTCGCGGGTTCTACGACTATTCCGGCGACAAGCCGGTTTCGGTCAATCCCGGGCTCTAGGGCCAGCGGGGAAGTGGGGATCGGCCCGTGCCCAAAGTAGACCTCGACCCGGCGCTGCTGGCCGCCCTTGGCGGCGGACCCGAGCGCCATCACACCAAGTCGGAGGAGCAGGGCAAGCTGCCGGTGCGTGAACGGGTCTCACTGCTGGTAGATGAAGGCAGTTTCGTCGAGGATGCTCTCCTCGCCAACTGGGACCAGGAGGGTCTCGGGGCGGATGGAGTCGTCACCGGCACCGCGCTGGTCGAAGGCCGGCCGGTAGCGCTGATGGCCAACGACCCGACCGTGAAGGCTGGCTCGTGGGGGCCGAAGACAGTTGAGAAGATCCTGCGGATCCAGGAGCGCGCACTCAAGCTCGAGATCCCGATGGTATATCTGGTCGATTCAGCCGGCGCGCGCATCACCGAGCAGGTCCAGATGTTCCCTGGCCGGCGCGGTGCCGGCCGAATCTTCTACAACGAAGTCAAGATGTCGGGGCGGGTCCCGCAGGTCTGCCTCCTGTTTGGTCCGAGCGCGGCCGGCGGTGCTTACATCCCGGCCTTCTGCGATGTCGTGATCATGCGATCCGGCAACGCCTCGATGTATCTGGGCTCGCCGCGTATGGCCGAAATGGTGATTGGCGAGACCGTTTCCCTTGAAGAACTGGGTGGCGCCAAGATGCACACCTCGAAGTCGGGCTGCGGTCACTTCCTGGTCAAGACCGACGAAGAGGCGATCGAGACCGGACGCCGATACCTGGCTTACATGCCGACGTCGTGGAGGGACACCTCGCCAGTGATCGAAGCGAAGGCACCGGCGTCGGACCAGCCGCTCTCGGAGATCATTCCGATCGACGAAAACGTCATCTTCGACATGCGTGAGCTGCTCGACTCACTGCTCGATGCCGATTCGTTCACGCAAGTCCACGAACGCTGGGCCAAGGAACTGATCGTCGGCTACGGGCGGCTCGACGGCAAGGTCGTCGGCGTGGTCGCGAATCAGCCCCGCCAGAAGGGCGGCGTGCTCTTCGTCGACTCGGCCGACAAGGCCGCAAGATTCATCAGCACCTGCAACGCCTTCAACATTCCCCTGCTCTTCCTCGCCGACGTTCCCGGTTTCATGATCGGTACCGCCGTCGAGCGGCAAGGCATCATCCGGCACGGTGCCAAGATGATCTCCGCCGTCTCCGAAGCCACGGTGCCGAAAATCTCGGTGGTCGTACGCAAGGCATACGGCGCCGGGCTCTACGCGATGGCAGGTCCGGCCTTCGAACCGGACTCCTGCATCGCCCTGACCAACGCTTCGATCGCCGTGATGGGTCCGCAGGCAGCGGTCAACGCCGTCTTCTACAACCAGATCCAGGCGATCGAGGATGAAGAAGAGCGTGAGAAGTTCGTCACGGAGAAACGTGAGGAATACGCCAAGGGAGTGGACCTTCTCCACCTCGCTTCGGAGATGGTGATCGACGCCGTGATCGACCCGGAGACCCTGCGTGAAGAACTGATCGCCAGGTTCACCCTCGCGGAAGGCCGCGACCGGTCATTCACGGAGCGGCGAGCTCCGATCACCCCGGCCTGATCGTCTTTCGGCGTTCGCTTGGGCCTTCGCGCCGGTCCTTCGGGCTCTTCATCTTCAGCAAGACGTGCAATAACTCGCCGACTTTCTGCTCCTCGACCAGGGGGTGCTTCAGCGACATGTCCTTCTGGACCGTGTACGAGTTCCTTCGGCCGGTCCGCTCCTTGACCACGTAACCCTCTCCGACCAGCTGGCTGAGGATCTTGTGGGTGCTGCGCTCGGTGATGCCGATCTCGTTCGCGATGTCACGGAGGCGAGCGCCGGGATCATGGGCCACGCAGATCAGCACGTGTGCGTGATTGGTGAAGAAGCCCCAGTTCCCGGTCATTGATCCATCCTACTGTTTCCGTCGCCCACACATGTAATAAGAATAATGAAATTTAATTCATGAATTATGCTACCATGATCATATTTCGTTGGACTACGAACGGAGCAGCGGGTGAGGTCAGGTACGTCGGTTGAGAGTTTCTCGTTTTCAGGGGTACTGTCGAAAGTGGCGGTTCAGCCAGCGGTACTGGGGATAGCGGGGTTGGCGATGTTGTTGATGCTCGTTCTCCCCGGTTCTTCGGGAGCGGCAACCAAAGTCGACCTCGGAACAGCGGCTTCCTACGGAGTGCTCGCCGGCTCCGGCGTGACCAATACCGGCCCAAGCGTGATCAATGGCGACCTCGGCACGAATCCGACGCCGGCGGTGACCGGTTTCGGAGGTGCTCCGAACGGCACGGTCAACGGAGTCATCCACCAGGCTGACGCGGCCGCATCGATCGCCAAAGATGACCTGACTACGGCCTACAATGACGCCGCCGGCCAAGGCCCGGCCAATGCTCTGGCGACCGAACTCGGAGGTCAGACATTGACCCCGGGTGTTTACAACTCGGGATCGGGTACTTTCGGTATCACTGGCACCCTGACTCTCAACGGCCAGGGCAATTCCGATTCAGTCTTCATCTTCAAGACTGCGAGTACTTTGATCAGCGCTTCGGCTTCGGACATCCGGCTGATCAACGGTGCCCAGCCGTGTCAGATCTTCTGGAAGGTCGGATCCTCGGCAACGCTCGGTACCAGCTCTGACTTTGTCGGCAATATCCGGCGCTCCAGTCGATCTCGCTCGGCAACGCGGTCGACGTTCAGGGTCGTCTGCTCGCCCGCAACGGGGCCGTTACCCTGATCAATGACACCGTCACCCGCGCGGAATGTTCCACATCCGGCGGAGGTGGAGGCGGAGATACTGACGGTGGCGATGGAGGCAACGGTACCGGCGGGGGCGACAATGGTACCGGCGGGGGCGACAATGGTACCGACGGGGGCGGCAAGGGCACCGACGGTTCCAAACGTCCGAAAGCCCGCATCGCGAAATTCCCCCTTCGCATTTCGAAGCCGGGGAATCCCAGCGCACGCTGGGCCAGCCGTGGATTCCGTGCCCGCATGAGAATTCACGCACCGGCCGGCGTTCGCAAGGCGAAAGTCTATCTCGATAGCAAGGTCATCAAGCGCAGCTCGAAGCGGAAGTTTTCCGTCTGGGTGAACGTCAGGAGCTTACGGCGCGGAAACAGGAAACTCCGGCTCAAAGTCGTTGACAACAATGGCCGCCACGATTCCGCCACACGGCGTTTCAGGTGTTGCGCAAGGGTGCTGCCGAGGCCCACGTTCCCGGCCTTCACGGGCTGACTTGCCGTCCAGCCGCAGCTCATCATGAAGTCTGCTTCTGCTGTCGGAACTACCGCCGTGATCATCGGAGCTGTCGTTCTGTTCGCGGGGCCGGTTGCCGCCGCCGGCTCGCAGCGGGTGGGGGGCAGCGGTCGCATATCGAATGAACACACACTGACCCGCTGGGCCCATCCGGCGAAAGTCCTTCCGATCCGCAAGCGCCCACGTCCGACGGCTCACCGGATCGTTTCGACACACTTCCTCACCGAAGACCGGTATCCGGAGGTGTACATCGTGCTGCGCCGCTGGACTGATCCCGTGGGAAGGACCTGGTTCAAGGTCAGGGTACCGATGCGGCCGAATGGAAATGCCGGCTGGGTACGGGAAAAAGCGATGGGGCCGCTGAACATCGTCTACACAAAGTTGATCGTCAACCGGAACGCCAAGCGGGCCACCCTCTATCGCCGTGGAAAGCGAATCCTCAGGGTTCGGGTGGGCGTCGGAAAACCTTCGACACCGACCCCAAAGGGGCGCTTCTGGATCCGTGAGAAGTTCCGGATCCACGACCGCGGAGGGTCGTATGGTCCCGCCGCATTCGGTACCAGCGACTATTCAGTGCTGAGCGACTGGCCCGGTGGGGGCGTCATTGGCATCCACGGGACCGACAAGCCAGAACTGATTCCCGGAAATCCTTCGCACGGCTGCATCCGCATGAAGAACGGCGCGATCAGGCGGCTCTGGAAGAAGATGCCGATCGGTACACCGATTCTGATTCACCGCTGAACCGGATGTCAGCTTGATTCCAGAGCCCGGTAGGGCCGATCAATAGGTTCTGGCGGTGCCCCTCGCCGTCCAGCGCCTGATCTTCATCGCTTTCGCCTGTGCTGCCGGCGTTGCGCTGCTCGGTTTGCTCTTCTACGTATCGGCGAGGTTCAACCACTACGACACGACCTTCACGGCGCACCTGTTGGCGCCGTCCGGTTCGCTGCGGGAGTCGGTCGCTGAGTTCACCTCCGACGGTGGCAACTCCGGGCCACTCGCGCTGGGACTGCTGGTGACGGTGGGCTTCGGCATTTCTTGGCACCGGCCCTGGCAGCTTGCGGCCGGTGTAGCGGTATTTCTGCTTGCCAACTTCTCCACCCAGATGATGAAACTGGTGCTCGCCCACCCGCGCCTTCAGGGTGCCCTCGGGGCCAGCTACCCGATCGAGATCGGCTACCCAAGCGGCCACACGACCGGAGCCCTGTCGCTCGGGTTCGCATTCTGGGTCACCGCCCCGCCGCGATGGCGAGGCTGGGCGGCGCTCCTCGCCGCGACTTACGCGGCGGCCGTGGCGCTCGGCGTGATCTTCGCCGGCTGGCATTTCATCAGCGACGTGATCGGAGCGATCTTCGTAGTCGGTTTCTGGGCAGCCCTGGCGCTGGCGGCGCTGGTTCTGGGCGGGAAGGAGTCACCGGGCGACTGGCGCCTCAGGCTGTAATCGAAACGAGTCTTGGTCCGCAGCGGCCGGGCGGCCAAAGTGATCGGCATCGGGGCATGCGCAGTGCCCCGATTCTGATCACTTCGTATCGCGCCGGCGCGTCAGGATTCGTTCAGGGCTCTTGCGTACTCGACGAAGAAGTCGAGGCTCGCCGGGTCGGCCAGGGAGTCCTGCTGGCGGCCTTCTCGACCGGGGTTCCGGTGAGGATTCTCTTGACCGGGACTTCGAGGACCTTGCCCGAGAGCGTTCTGGGGATGGTCTTGATCTCAATCATCTCGTTTGGCACATGTCGGGGTGAACATCGTTCGCGGATCTCGCGGGCGACTGTCTTCTTCAGGTCGTCAGTCAACTCGGCGCCTTCGGCGAGGACCACGAAGAGGCATCCAGCCTTCGGTGCCTTCCTTCGGGATGTCGACGACCAGGGCATCAGCGATCGCCGGGTCGGCCAGCACGGCGCGGTAGATCTCGCTGGTGCCCATGCGGATGCCGCCGCGGTTGATGGTCGAGTCGGAGCGGCCGTAGATGATCGCCGTGCCGCGCTCGGTGATCTCGATCCAGTCGCCGTGGCGCCAGACGCCGGGGTAGGTGTCGAAGTAGCTGTCGTGGTACCGGGAGCCGTCGTCGTCTCCCCAGAGGTAGAGCGGCATCGAAGGCATCGGCTTGGTGATGACGAGCTCACCGACTTTGCCGGTCAGCGGGCTTCCGTCTTCGTCCCAGGATTCGACCGCGGCGCCGAGCGCTCTCGCCTGAAGCTCGCCCCGGTAGACCGGCAGGGTGGGAACTCCGCCGACGAAAGCCGTGCAGAGGTCGGTGCCGCCACTGGTCGAGAACAGCCAAGTGCCCTCGCCCACCTGCTCGTAGATCCAGTCAAACCCTTCGGGAGCCAGGGGAGAGCCGGTCGATCCGACCGAGCGCAGGCGACTCAGGTCACGTCCATCGCCTGGTTCGATCTCAGCCTTCATGCAGGCGGAGATGTACGAGGCCGAGGTGCCGAAGCAGGTGACTTCGGCGTCGGCCGCCAGCTGCCAGAGCGAGCTCATGTCCGGGTGCCCCGGGTTGCCGTCGTAGAGCACGATCGCGGCGTCGGTCAGCAGGCAGGACGTAAGGAAGTTCCACATCATCCAGCCGGTCGTCGTGAACCAGAAGACCCGGTCGCCGGGCTCCGCATCGAGATGGAGGTGCATCTTCTTCAGGTGCTCGAGGAGGATGCCGCCCTGGCCCTGGACGATCGCCTTCGGCAGTCCGGTCGTGCCTGAGGAATAAAGGACCCACAGCGGGTGATCGAACGGCACCCGGGTGAACTCCAGGGTCGCGTCTGGATCGGTCGAGACCAGATCCGCCCAGAGCATCGATTTCGGAATGGCCGAGATGTCTGGATCCGATTCGAGGTACGGAACCACGATTACGTGATCGAGGCCCGGCATCGCGTCGGCCAGTTCAGCGACGACGGCGCGACGGTCGAAACCACGGCCGCCATAGGTGTAGCCATCGACCGCGAACAGGATCTTCGGTTCGATCTGGGCGAAGCGGTCGGTCACGGCACCGGCCCCGAAGTCAGGCGAGCAACTGGACCAGACGCCGCCCAAGCTGACTGTCGCAAGGAAGGCGACAATCGTCTCCGGAGTATTCGGCAGGTAGGCTGCAACCCGGTCGCCGGGGCCAACGCCGAGGGCTTTCAGGCCAGCCGCGGCGGCCGCGACCTGATCACGCAACACGCCCCAGGTGGTCGAAGCCAGCTCGCGCGTTTCGGCAGCCGCGAGGATCGCCACAGCTTCAGGGTCGCGGTCCCGGAAGATGTGCTCGGCGTAGTTCAGCTCGGTTCCTTCAAACCACTTGGTGCCCGGCATCTCGACGCTGCCGAGTGCCGAGTCGAAACTGCCGGAGGAAATCACCTCGAAGTAGTCCCAGATTGCCCGCCAGAAGGCGTCGGGTTCGTCGGTCGACCATTTCCAGAGTGCGGCGTAGTCGTCGAACGCCAGTCCGTGATGCTCGGTCAGCCAGTCCGTGAAAGCCGTGAGCTGTGAGGACCGGATCGCCTCTGCGGTCGGACTCCAGAGGGGTCCGGCGGTGTCGCCTGCTTCGCTCACTTGCCTTCGGGGGCCGAGTTGTCGATCAGATCGAGACCGACATCGACGGCGTCGTCGCCGCTCCCGACCACGGTGGTCGCCCGGATTCCGCGACGGCGCGCGATCGTCGCCGCGGTGGTCGACCGCAGGATCGCCGGTTCCGGCTTGATCGGACTCTCGCTGCCCATCTCGTCGTTCATCTTCATCGACGCGAGGTCACCTTCCCGGGCGGTGATCAGAACGCGAGTCTTGCGGGTCAGGGCCGAACCGGGCGCGGCACCGTTCACGAAGTTGATGACGGCTGCATCTTCGGCGCGAAGGTCGTCCTCGAAGGCTTTGTAGAACGCGGCAGCACCTTGCGCCGAGCCGGTCTCGGCACCGAAGAAGCAGACGGCGATCGGCGGGTCACCATCGGATTCGTCGATCGCTTCATCGAGGACCGCGAGCAGGTTGTCAGTCGCTTTGAGGTCGGCCTCGTCGGCTTCGGCGTCGTTGGCCGGGAGCGGTCGACCTGGGCGGCAACGATCGAGAGCAGGATCGCCGAGCCAATCAACTGAATGAGATTTGGTCCGAATCCGTCGACACCCGCCGCACCGAGCATGAGCGCGACAAACACGGGAACCATGCCGGCCCAAAGGAGGATCCGGTCGGTGGTCAGCCGCCCGGAGAATCGGCGGGAGAGCCACTCACCGGTCGGGTAGGAGGCCGGCAGGTCGTAGCCGGCTGTCAACACGATTTCAACATCCTGGCGCCAGGCCGGTCCGGGCGGGGGGGACATCACGTTCTGGGAGGCACGGGTTGGCACGAGCCGGCCGATGAGCGGAAGCCCCAGGCTGCGCTCGGCGTAGAAGGAAAAGGTGGTGATCAACACGATCGTCGCGCCGATCAGGGGCCACTTCAGTCCGATCAGGCCGCCGGCCAGTGCCAGCAGCGCGTGGATCGCCACGCCGGAACCTTCGGAAATCCGGACCGACACAGACTCGATCGAGACCGCCCGTCCCCGCTCCTTGAGTGCGTCGGCGAGTCGCTTGGCGGCCTGTCTTTCAAGATCACTGCCGGCTACACCGGTGGGGGGAAGGTTGGATTCAGCGGCTGTCATGTCGAAGGCCTGTCGGATTCATGCGGCGGGTGGGAATCGAACCCACATGCCCTTGCGAGCAATGGATTTTGAATCCATCGCGTATACCAGTTCCGCCACCGCCGCAGGAAGGAATAAGTCTATGCCGAAGGAGCCGGACGGGTCTCCAACGGCGTCTCGCCACGGCTGGGAGCATCCCTCGGAGGTGGAGAGCCGTCGGTGAGCGAACGCTCCTCTTCGACGTGCCACTCCTGGGTGAAGGCGATCGAGGCGATCACTGCCATGACCAGTTGGACCGGGATCAGCAACAGGACGATGATTCCGATCAGTTCGGTCGGTAGCGCTGCTTCGGCGAACCCGGGCTTGTTGCGGGCGAACCAGGAGCCGGCGCCGACGGCGCAGAAGATCGCCAGGAGTACGGCGAACGCAATCGTGAGAGTCAGCGCCCCGCGGCTCCAGCGGAAGACCATCACGGCGAGCAGCACGTAGACCAGAGCGAAGACGATGCCGATGATTCCGAAGGTCGAACCGCCGACCAGAATCGACCACCCGCCGAATACGACGACCAGAATCAGGAAGGACGAAACCAGCAGCATCAGCATCACTGCGAACCGGGAAGTCTGTGATGCGGCTTTTGCCCGGTTCGGGCGCCAAAGCTCGTAACCGGGTCTCGCCTCTCCAAGGGCCATGAGTGCGATCATAGAATCAATCGCGGATGCACGTCGTGGCACCCCCGATGCGGACGTGGCGGAACTGGTAGACGCGTCAGGTTTAGGTCCTGGTACCCGAGAGGGTGTGGAGGTTCGAGTCCTCTCGTCCGCACTGCCTGAATGTTCACCAACAACTGGAACGGAAACGGAAAACTGATGTCGGTATCGCCTGACCTGGAAACGATCGAAAGGCAGCCGGATTCGCCGACTGATCGGCCCCCGATCCTTTTCGTACACGGTGCGGGCCACGGTGCCTGGTGCTGGCATAACTGGATGGATATCACCGCTGCGGCCGGCTACCCGAGTTACGCGGTGTCGCTCCGCGGACATGCCGGATCTGGCGGTTCGCTCCTCAAATCGACCCTCTCGAGCTACGTCGACGACGTGAAGCGAACCGCGGAAACGTTGCCGGGGCAGCCGATCCTCGTCGGCCACAGCCTCGGTGGCCTGGTTGTGCAGCGGACGATCGCGGACCTTCCCGTGAGGGCGGCGGTTCTCGTGGCACCTGTGGCCGCGAGGTCGGGCGTAAGGACGCTGTTCTCGGTCTTTCGCCAGCACCCGCAGGACGGTTTGAAAATCCTGCTTGGCGGCTCACTCCCGATGCGGTACGACTACCTCTTCGAAACCCTCGGCAAGTCCGAGGCCGATGGGTACCTCGCTAAGTGTGGCGGCGAATCCTCAAATGCCCAATTCCAGGTTCTCTTCCACCGGCCTTCGGCCCGGCCGGCCGGGGATTCCCCGGTGCTGGTGCTCGGCACTCCGGAAGACAACCTGATTCCGGCAGTCGATGTCGAAGACACGGCCCGGCGGTACTCCGCACCGCTCGAAAACTTCCCCGGTATGGGTCACGATCTGATGCTCGACGAAGGCTGGCGAAAGCCCGGCCAGGCGATGATCAACTGGCTGGACAGTTCCGTTCAGAATCCGGCGCCACCTCCACTTTTCGATGGAAGTCCTCCCGGCGCCGGCGTGTCATAGGACTCATTGGCTGTCAAACCCGGGAACGCCGACTTGTCAGCCGGCGTTCCACTTCTGTGGTTGAGTCGCTACCCACGAACATATGTTCGCACAACCATCGGACGTCAGTCAGGACTTGGGTCCGACAAACTCGTCCAGCTTCGCAACGCTGTCCCGATGTGAAATCGAAATGTTCCGCCAGTACGATCGGCTCCACCGAATCCCGGGCTGACCACAGGCATCAGTGAAAATTCCCTGAATGTCGGTCGAGTAATTGGTGAAGAAGTACCGGGGATACGAATACTCCTTCGGGCCATCTTTGAGCCGAACGGAGAACGTGTTCAGGCAGCGCGAGCCGTCCGAGTGGGTCAGGCCACGAATTAACTGATGCGGAAATGTCTTGACGATCGCGAGTTGCCAGTCGACGAGCTCGATCTTCCGATCAAGCTTCTTTCCTGGCGCATGCTGGGGAAACAACAGTGGCCAGATCTGACCATAGGAAACAACTCAGACCCCGTTGGTGTCTCCGACCCTTTGAAGTGCGCAAGGCCTGGAGGCGAACAGATCGATGACGCATCGGCATTCCGCGACTAGATGCTTGTGCCGGCCGTCGCAGGCGATGATCAACGAGAAAGTTCTTGGGTGGGTCCCGACATATCCGTCGCCTAGATAGAGGCCGAGCAAGTAGGAATAAGCGGCGCATCGATCCGGCTCCCATTCCTCCGGGGCAACCGTCATGCGCATGGCCGGAGCGGGATTCCCCGAAGCCGCCACCTTTGGACAGTGGCTCTGTTCACGCCTGACCGCCGGGCGATCTCATAGTCAGACAATCCATGATCTAACAGATTGCGGACGGCATCCCTCTTCGATTTTGGTAGGAAGGCGGGCACAAACATATGTTCGTAAGCAGTGCGGACGCGACTAAAACCGCCGACGTTCGCACGCAATGTAAAAAGGATAAGCTTGCCGTCTGGGGCAATGGCCAAACTGGATTAAGGCTCCGGTCTCCAAAACCGGCGATTCTAGGTTCGAGTCCTAGTTGCCCCGTTCATCATTGTGCTCACGCGGGTGAGGTGTATCGGTTGCACAGGAGCCTTCCAAGCTCCTAGGGCGGGTTCGACTCCCGTCACCCGCTTCTTGCCGGAACCCGGCCACGCCGAGTCTCTATAAAGTGCGCCATCACGCACGGGGCGTGGCGCAGTTTGGTAGCGCATTCGACTGGGGGTCGAAAGGTCGCTGGTTCAAATCCAGTCGCCCCGATTGTCCGAAGGACCGCTTTGGAAGCGACCCTGAAGGGTTCCCGGTCAGCGCTGCTCTCGCTCCTCGAGCGGGACGTTGCCGATTCCGTCCTCAACTCTTGCCATGAATTCTTCCGGATCAGTCCAAGCCACCGGCAATTCCGGTTCGATTGCGGCGCGGACTACTTCGAGCTGATCGGGAGTCATCAGCGGCCACTTGAAGTCGATCCAGTCGTGGCTCGTGTCCGTGAGCCTGCCGCGGCGGATCTCGTCGAGCTTGATCAGAAAGCGTGCCCCGCCTGCCGCGATCGAACTGTCGACCGCAGTCCCGCCAGCGTAGGTAGTCGACTCGATCGCCATCATCTGGGTCGTGAACCGCTGAACCTGCCGGATCGGCACCCGCTGCTTGACGTTGTCGAGGACGAGCTCTCCGTCGATCACCCGCAGGGTGCGGAATCGCCTCCGGTTCACGTTGCGTAGCTCGATCCAGGTTCCGACCAGGAGTCCCAGCAGGAGCGCAACAATCAGCACGCCGAGCATCGCCCCTACACCACCGAAGACCAAGGCGATCATCAGAGCGAGCACGGCCGGCCCGACAAAGAGCCGGACGAACTGTCGACGCCGCTTCGCCTGGAGGTCCCAGTCGATCGTCCGCTCCCAGATCACCCGACCCCGATTGATTTCCGTCGGCACGCTTCTAACCTACCGGCCGCTTCGGCCGGCTTTGCGAGACCTTCCAGCCGGCCAGGCGTGTCACTCTGGCCGCCCCAGGTTGAAAGGCTCCGCTCGATTCGGGTGCTCTTTCCGTCTGCATTTCGTCAAGAGCCTCGAGCTTTGCGACATCGGCGCATAGCGTCCGTGTCTGCGGGTAGTTGTGTTCGTTGGTCACTGCGTGGACCCGGGGGGCAAGAATGCCTCGAGGCGCATGGGATGCCAATGAACGGATCGACGATGTCTCCGAGTCGACTGGGGGTCGAAAGGTCGCTGGTTCAAATCCAGTCGCCCCGATATAGAATCGCTGGTTCAGTGTGCTTGGCACACGCGGGACTCGGGCCTTTCAAGCCCGCCCGACGACAGTGGCTCGATCCGATTGACCATTCTCCCTTGGCGGGTATAGCCGTCGTTTGAGCCAAAGGGCGACGTAAACAAGCCCGACAAGAACCGGCACCTCAATCAATGGTCCGACCACTCCGGCGAGGGCTTCACCCGAAGTGGCGCCAAAAACTCCGACTGATACGGCTATCGCCAGCTCGAAATTGTTCGACGCCGCAGTAAAAGCAAGTGTCGCTGTCCTTTCGTAGCCGAGCTTCATCAGCCTGCCGGTCCAGAACGACACTCCGAACATCAGCAGAAAGTAGATCAGCAACGGAACCGCTATTCGGACCACATCCCACGGAGCGTCGCTTATCGCCTCTCCCTGAAGAGCGAAAAGCAAAACGATCGTGAAAAGCAGGCCATAGAGAGCTACGGGCCCGATCTTCGGCAGGAAGTCTCCTTCGTACCAGGCAATTCCCCGGTTTCTCACACCGATCATGCGGGTGAGGTATCCGGCTGCCAGTGGGATTCCGAGGAATATCAGGGTGGTGCGTGCGACCTCCCATATCGATACTTCGAATCCCTGGCTGTCGAGACCGAGCAGGTCCGGCAGGGCTGTCAGGTAGAACCATCCAAGCAGGCTGTAGGCAACTATCTGAAAGAGCGAGTTGATCGCAACCAGAAGGGCCGTTGCCTCCCGATCGGCGCAGGCGAGATCGCTCCAGATGAGGACCATGGCGATGCAGCGGGCGAGACCCACGATGATCAGCCCGGTCCGAAACTCTGGCTGGTCGGCCAGGAAGATCCACGCGAGAGCGAACATGAGCAGCGGCCCGACTATCCAGTTCAGAAAAAGGGAACTCGACATCAATCTCTTTTCACCGCGAAGACGGCCGAGTTCCTCGTACTTGACTTTGGCAAGGACCGGGTACATCATCAAGAGGAGTCCGAGGGCAATCGGCAGCGAGATGGTGCCGATGCGAAGGGAATCGAGCGCACCTTCCAGACCGGGTATGAACGATCCGAGCAGCAGGCCGCCAGCCATCGCCAGTCCGATCCAAAGCGGCAGGTAGCGGTTAAGAGTTGAAAGAGACTTCACGATTCAGCCCGTCGCCATCGTAGGGGTGGCGTTCCGCCCCTTTCTTGAAAAGGACGCGGGCAGGAGGAGGGACCGGCTCGCAGCGGACAGCACGAAGATCACCGACCCCAGAGACAGCCGGTCAGGTAGTCGCAGTCCTTCCGCTGCTCTGGTCGATCTATCGGAGTCGGCGGACGCTCCATGGGATGGCGCGATCCTATTGGCCGGATCAGGGGGAACCGTCGGAAACAGCGGTTACCAGGGGGATCACGTTTCGCATGCAGTACGCACCGGGGCAGCGTTCGTCGGCCAGGTCACGCAGATCCTCCAGCACTTTCGGGGAGGCGTCGGTGTCGACATCGAGCTCCCAGGTGATCTGCTCGACCGGCGGCCGATCCGAAACGCCCAGAGCGCGGGACAGGTCGACCTCGGTCGTGATCGTACCCCGGAGCGCTCGTAGCTCGACCCCCTCCCGGGCTGCTTCGAGCGCAAAGGTCATTGCGTAGCAGGCGATACCTCCCCAGAGGCAGTAGACGAGCGGATTCGGCGCCGCCCCCGTTCCGCCCAGTGGCGGCGGAAAGTCGCAGCTGAACTCGACCTTGCCGCCAGGGTAAGGGATCGTCGCCCGAAACTGCGCGGCACCTTCGACGGTCTGGAAGTCTCCACCTAGCGCAACCGGCTGGCGCGCCTTCGAAGGATCGTCTTGCGCTTGGCGGGCGGCTTGCTCGACCGCCTTGACATTCACGTTGTGCCTGGTTTCGCCTTTCTGATCGTTGTCTCTCCATGGTCACAGGTCCCGCTACATATAGGCACCTGGCCGGCCACCGTCAGCGGACGATCTTGAAGTTGAACATCGGGGTGTCCAGTGCCGCCCACAGGCGCAGCCAGATCGGCAGCAGCATCTCCGATCCACGGGCGGTCGTGATATCACCGAGATCGATCACGTCGCGGTGGCCCATTGCCTCGAGCAGTTCGGTGACGGTCGACTTGGCCTCGTCTTCGTTGCCGGAGACGAACGTGCTGAAGTCGCCATCGGCGAGCTGGTCCGGGTCGGCCATGAGATACGCGTTCATGGTGTTCAGGGCCTTGACCACGCGGGTGCGCGGGTAGGTGCGCTGGATCTGCTCGCCGAGTGAGTCGGTGTCCTTTACCGACAGGGTCGGCGGTGTCGTCGAGTGGTCGAGGGGGTTGGCGATGTCCAGCAGCACTCGCCCCGCGAGGGTGTCGGCGCCAATCTGGCTCAGGACGTCGAGGGCCGCCGCTCCGCTGAGGGCGTTTACGACCGGTCCAGCGCCTTCGGCGGCGTCCGGGTACGCGGACAGGGAGATCTGGGGGTGCTCGGCGTGCCAGTCCGCGAACGGCGGATTGCCCATCGCGTCGGGCTCTGAGCGGGCCATAGTGGCGTCGGGGTCACGGGTGCCGATGAAGACATCGTGTCCCAGTTCGGCCAAGCGACCGGCAACCGCGCGGCCGACCATTCCGGTGCCAAGAACAGCGATTCTCATAAGGTTCTCCTCTTGTCGATAGTCTCTTTGGTAGACAACTCGGTCTATCTCGGCAGACATGCTAACAGACCGGTCTGTCTACCAGCGCGAGTTTTTCCACCGAACGAAAGAGGGATTGTGAGCAGGACGATTGCGCCAGACGGCGAGCTTCCCACCGGTGGCTCTTCCAGCCGGTCTGCCGGGGGGACGGCCACAGCGTCCGGGGACGCGCGGCAAGAACGGCCGACGCGCCCGAGCGACGCACGCGAACGGATCCTCGGCGCCGCGACCCGATTGTTTTACGCGCACGGGATGCGGGCCGTCGGCGTGGACTTGATCATCGCCGAGTCCCAAGTAGCGAAGGCGACCTTTTACAGGCACTTCCCCTCCAAGGACGATCTCGTTATCGCCTACCTTGATCGAGTCGACGCGGCCTGGACCGGCCAACTCCACGCCGCAGCCAAAGCAGCCGGCCCGGAACCAGCCGACCAGCTCGTTGGCCTTTTCGATGCGTTGGCCACGGCCTGCCGGACAGAGGGCTACCGTGGCTGCGGATTCATCAACGCCGCAGCCGAGTCACAGCCCGGCACCGCCGCCCACGAGCGCACCGTCGCCCACAAGAGCGCGATTCGCAGCTGGGTTCGCGACCTCGCCGTCGAGGCTGGCGCCACGGACGCCGATAAGCTTGCCACGGCCTTGACGTTGTTGCTGGACGGAGCATTGTCCGCCGGAGCTCTCGATCCCGATCCCCGAGCCGTCGATGTCGCCCGCGCCACCGCCCGCCACCTCGTCGACGAGGCCTGCGGTTAAGTGAGCTGGTCATTGAGAGGCCCCCAAACTGAATCCCTCTCGTGAACTGATCACCGGCGTGGTCTGCGGTGTTCGGGTTGAGGAGATCGAGGATCCGTTGATTCAGGAGATTCGCTACCTGGACAAGCTGATCAACGAGTTGGCAAAAACAAGTCGATGGAAAAGATTCTGCGTCGGCCGGCGTGACGGTCTGGCTCCGGTCTACTGGTGGCTTCCAGGAACCCTGACGGCAAGTCCGCCAAGAGGAAAGTCAGGGTCAAGAAGTAGATTGGTGACGACGCCCTCGGGGCCTCTTTGTGGGGTTTCTCAAATTGATCCTCCGGGAATTGACGATTGATTCTCTCCGCTGAGAGCCACTAGTCTTGACCAATGTCAGCGGCTGTTGAGGTCAAGAAGCTCGTCAAAACATTCGGGTCGACCAGGGCCCTTGACGACCTCGACCTCAAGGTAGAAACGGGTGAGGTCCATGGGTATCTGGGGCCGAATGGATCCGGAAAGTCGACCACGATCCGGGTGCTGCTCGGACTGCTTCGAGCTGACTCGGGCGAGGCGAAGCTGCTCGGTCAGACGCCGTGGAAGAATGCTCCCGAGCTGCACCAGCGGCTCGCTTACGTTCCGGGAGACGTCAGTCTTTGGCCAAAGCTGAGCGGCGGCGAGGTCATTGACATTCTCGGCAAGCTGCGGGGTGGTCTCGACGAAGCCCGCCGGGCAGACCTGCTCGATCGATTCGAGCTCGACCCGACTAAAAAGGGCGCAACCTATTCAAAAGGAAACCGACAAAAGGTCGCCCTCGTCGCGGCACTCTCCTCGGACGTTGAACTCTTGATTCTGGACGAACCCACATCCGGGCTTGATCCGTTGATGGAGTCCGTTTTCCAGGACTGCATTCGCGAAGAAAAGGACCGCGGTCGCACCGTCTTGCTTTCCAGTCACATACTGGCCGAAGTTGAAGCCCTCTGCGACCGGGTCAGCATCATCCGGGATGGCCACAACGTCGAGAGCGGAACCCTTTCCGAGCTTCGCCACCTCACGCGCACCGCGATTACGGTTGAAACCGCAGCGCCGCCGAGCGGAATCGACGGCCTCGAGGGAATCTACGGTCTCAAGGTCGAAGGCAACCGGGCCAGCTTCGATGTCGACACCCATCGACTCGATGCTGCCATAAGGCATCTTTCCGGCTTCGGCATCGAGAGTCTGGTCAGCCAGCCGCCAACGCTTGAAGAACTGTTCCTGCGGCAGTACGGCGACGAAAGCAAGCCCGAAGCGACCGCCGACTCGGCCGCATGAGCGACCTGACCGGGACGCGGACCTTTGTTCGGTTCTTTGCGCGCCGTGACCTGCTCAGTTTTTTCTGGTGGATCGCTGGAGGCATCGCGCTTTACCTGCTGACTGCGGCCGGAGTCGACGGCGTCTACCCGACCCAGGCCGACTACAACGCGGCGGCCAAGGAACTGGCTGGTAACTCGGCTCTGATAGCACTTGCCGGTCCGGCGAATGCGCTCAACACCCTGGGCGGTCAGGTCGCCTGGCAGGCGGGACTCTTCGGCGAAATCATCGCGGCATTGATGAGCATGTTCATGATCGGTCGGCATACCCGGGCCGAAGAGGAGAGCGGCCGGGATGAGTTGATTCGCTCCGGAGTGGTTGGCCGATTCGCCCCACAGACTGCGGCGGTAATCGTCGTAACGGCCGCCAACCTCGTGCTCGGCACGGGAATTGCCGTTGCTCTCATGGCCTACGGATTGGCAGGCGCAGGTTCGATCGCCCTGGGCGTTGGTGCTGCCGGCGCGGGACTGGTGTTTATGGCGGTCGCGCTGATCGCAGCCCAGGTGACTGACAGCACGAGGACGATGTACGGGATCACCGGTGCGGCTATCGGAGTTGCCTACCTGCTGCGTGCCATAGGTGACGTCGGAAACGGAGTTCTTTCGTGGCTGTCGCCGCTCGGCTGGGGCCAGCAGATGCACGCATTCGACAACGAGATCTGGTGGCCGATTTTGCTCTTTCCGGCAGTCGCCTTCATTCTGGCTGCGGTCGCATTGCGGGTGGCCAACAGCCGCGACATCGGCGCTGGGATTTTCGCCACCCGTCCCGGACCGCCCCGGGCCGGTTCATTCCTCCAGGGAGAGAAAGGGCTGGCCTGGCGGTTGCAGCGAGGGATGATGATCGGGTGGGCGGCCGGACTCTTGATAGCTGGTCTCGGGTACGGATCCGCTGGCGGTGACGTGAAAGCGGTGATCGGCGATTCGGGCGTTTCCAAGGCCCTGGCACAGGGCGGTGGCGACTTGACCGACTCTTTTTATGCAACCGCCATCCTGATGATGGCCCTGATCGGTTCAGCCTTCACTATTTCGTCGGTCCAGAGGTTGCGCGCCGAAGAGAATGCCGGTCGAGTCGAGAATCCGCTCGCGACCGCGCTCACCAGATTTCGCTGGGTTTCGAGCCACGGCGTCGTAGCAGCGCTGGGGAGTGCAGTGGTCGTCGGAGTCGCTGGACTGGGAACCGGTATTGCCTATGCGTTTGTCTCCAATGACTTCTCGCAGGTCACCCGGTTGCTGGGAGCTTCGCTTACTTACCTGCCTGCGGTCTGGGTTCTGGGCGGGCTCAGTCTCGCGATATTCGGACTCGCCCCCCGAGCTGCCATGGCCAGCTGGCTGGCGCTGGTCTTCTGCTTCGTGATGATGTTCTTCGGCCCGACCTTCAACTTCCCGAGCTGGCTGATCGACGTCTCGCCCTTCTCGCACGTGCCGCTGGCTCCGGTGGACAGTTTCGATCTGGCGCCGATGCTGGTCCTGACGGCGATTGCGGGCGGACTGAGCACGATCGGCTACCTCGGGTTCCGGCGCCGTGACATCGACATGACCTAGCTGGGGAACAAATCGAAACCGGCGACGAGTCAGCTGGACCCCGGGCAGATCGTCCGGATTTCGGACCGACGAGATTAAACAAATATCCCCGGCCACAATTGTGGCCGGGGATACTTGCGAAGGGCATCTGCGTTTCAGCTAGACGAGCTCGGGTTCCCGCACTTCCGGTTCGGGGGTTTCATCCTTTTCCTCCCAGTCCTTGAGGTCCGGGGCAAGCGGTTTGCTCCTCGGGTCCTCGTTCTCAACGAGGTGCCCCTCGAGAGAGACGTTCGGGATGATCTTGTCGAGCCAGCCGGGTAGCCACCAAGCCTTGTCACCCAGCAGTGAGACCACAGCGGGGGCGACCACGAGTCTGACGACCAGGACGTCGATCAGGACCGCCAGACCGAGGCCCAGACCGAACATCTTTGTGGTCACGTCGGGCTGGGTGCCGAAGGCGAGGAACACCGACGACATGATCAGCCCCGCGAAAAGGACGATTTTGCCGATCCGGGCTACTCCGTGGATCACACTTTCGCGTGGTCCGTCACCTTCGTTATAGGCCTCGTGGATCCTTGACAGCAGGAAGACGTTGTAGTCCATGCTGAGCCCGAACAGGATCGCGAAGATCATCACCGGGATGAAGGAGATGATCGGCACGCCGCTGTCGATGCCAATCAAGTTGGCACCGATTCCGTCTCGGAATATCGCAGCCACCACACCGTAGGCAGCCGCAACCGAAAGCAGGTTGAAGACGGCCGATACGAGGGGGATCCAGAAGGAACGGAAAGCCGCCATCAACAGCAGGACAGAGAGTCCGATGACTACCGCGATGAACAGCGGCAGACGATCCGAGGTCTTGGTAGAGAAATCCTCGAAGCTGGCAGTGCTTCCGCCAACGAAGACCTCAAGCCCGCTGTCCGCGGTTGCGTCGGGTATTACGTCCTCTCTCAGACTCACCAGCAGATCGCTGGTCTCCTTGTCCTGGGGAGAGGTCGTCGGGGTCAGGAAGATCGTCGCAATCTCGCCGTCTTCACTGAACGCGGCGGGGGAGACGCTGGCGACACCGTCGGCTGAAGTCAGATCCTGATTCAGCTGCTTGAGTTCGGCCTTGGTCTTCGCACCTTCGTCGGGCACGGGGATGGCGATCAGAAACGGACCATTTGTTCCCGCTCCGAACCCGTCGCTGATCTTGTCGTAGGCAATCCGCTGCGTCTTGTCTTCTGCCTGGTTGCCGTCATCCGGCTGACCCAGCCTCATGTCCAACATGGGGAAAGCGAAGACCAGAAGGATCAGAACACCGGCACCGACTGAGAGCCAGGGCCTCCTGGTGACCAAGGTGGCCCACTTCTCAAAGCCCCTGGAAGGACGAACGTGATCAGCCTTTTTCGGTTGGAGGCGCCTGGAAAGCGCGCCGATCATGATCGGGAGGATGGTCAGAGCGGAAACGACCACAGCGGCCACACCAATCGCGGCACCGATGCCCATCTTGCCGATCAGCGGAATGCCGATCACGAGCAGTCCGGCGATCGCAACCATCACGATCAGGCCGGCGGCCACGACAGCGGAGCCAGCGGTGGCGGCCGCCTTGGCGGCGGCATCCCGAACCGAGTCGCCGGCCGCAGCCTGTTCCCGATATCTCCCGATGATCAACAGCGAATAGTCGATTCCCGCGCCTAACCCGAGCATGATCGCGATCGTCGACGCGAAGGCGGGCAGACCAAGTGGATTGGCGAGGACAGTCAGCAGAACCTGTCCGACTGCCACACCGATCAGGGCCCCGACCAGGGTCGCGGCCATGGCGGCCTTCGACCTGAACAGCAGCGAAAGCAGAACGATCGCGATCGCAACACCGATCAACTCGCCGAGCGGAGCTTCCTGCTGGGATGCGGCATCAACGACGACGCCTCGCATCGCAACTTCAACTCCGGCCGATTCCGCGGTTTTGGCGGCATTTTCGAGCGTTTCGCCGGTCTTGCTTGTGACATCGCCGAATTCGAGGTGGTAGCGCACATCACTGGCGGCAACCGTCCCGTCCTGCGAGATACGGGGAGCCTTGGCGTCGTAAGGGTTGTCGACGGTCAATACGTCGGGCAACTGCTTGATCTCCGCGAGGGCTCCCTGGATTGCCTGCTTCTGCTCTGGCTGATTCAGGTTTCCGTCTTCCGTGCTGAAGACGACGGTGGCGTCGACTCCGGCAAGCGCGGGAACGTGGTCGCTGAACAGGTCGAGTGCTTCCTGCGATTCGGCGCCGGGTACGTTGAACTCGTCGGGCGGCGGTTCGCTAGCGGTCGCTGCGAGCGCTCCCAGGCCGACCAGCACGACGACCGCTACCAGAAGCGAACGCTTCCAATGCGCGGTAATCGTGCGGGCGAGTCTTGCCAGATAGTCAGACATGAAACTCCTTAAATTGGATCCAGTTTGAGAAAAGTTTGGTGGCAGTTCGCGGTCGAATAGGAACCGCGTAAGTCTGCTAGGTTAAGTTGATTGGAGGAAGATAACACAATCCTTGCAACTTTGCAGGCCTTGCGAAAAAACATGACTTGTAAAAATGCAATGCTTGCGGATTAGTGGTATGTTTGCCCCATGGACGAAGAAGAGATTGAAGGGTTGCGAGAACGCAAAAAGCGCCAGACCCGCATGAGAATAAGCCGGGTCGCTCTTGAACTGTTCGACAAGAACGGGTACCAGAAGACGACTCTTCCGCAGATAGCCAAGGCCGCGGATGTCTCCCCGAGAACTGTGTCGACCTACTTTCCGTCGAAAGAAGAAATGGTGTTCGAAGGGTGGGGGGAGCGCCGGCAGGCGCTGGACGACGCGCTGGAAGGACGACCAGGTGACGAGACCACTATGGATGCCTTGCGGACCTGGCTCCTCAGCGATCGTGAAGTCTGGGAGACGCGGGAAGGGGAGATGAGCCGCCTGCGGCGGGTTGTCGATTCCCATCCGGATCTTCGGGCTTACGAACGCAGTCGTTTCCACGAGTTTGAAAAGCAGTTGGCCGCCGGGATCGCCCAGGACATTGGGCAGGACCCTGGAGACCTGGAGCCGAGGATGGCAGCGTCGTCGCTGGTCGCAATCTTCGATGTCCTGAACGACGAGCGTTTCCAGGCTTCGGAGTCGGAGCCTCCATCCCTGACCCATCAGCTTCACCTGTTGGATCAGGCGTTGGCCTTCGTCACCGCCGGGGTTGAAGCCGTTCGGGTCGGCGAGGACGCTGACAGTTCGCCCGAGGTCCAGGCGATCGGCACCGACGGCGTCTGATGGCCAACTCTCCAATGCTGGCCGAAGGCCTGACCAAGCACTACGGCGACGTGAAAGCACTCTGCGAACTCGACCTCGAAGTCTCTGCCGGCGAGATATTCGGCTTCCTCGGTCCCAACGGCGCCGGAAAGACCACCATGATCCGGACCATCCTTGACGAAATTCGGCCCACGGCTGGCAGGTCGACGATTCTCGGCTTGAAGAGCCACGAAGACTCCGTCGAGATTCGTCGCCACATTGGATATCTGCCGAGCGATATCACGCTGTACCCAGCCCTGACCGGTCGCGACACTCTCACTTTTTTCGCCAATCTCCGCGGCGGCGTCGACTGGTCGATCGTCGACGATCTGGCGGAGCGGTTGAACGCGGATCTCTCCAAGAAGGTCGGCAACCTTTCGTCAGGAAACCGCCAGAAGGTGGGGCTGATTCAGGCGCTAATGAATGAGCCGGAGCTCCTGATCATGGATGAACCCAGCACAGGTCTTGATCCTCTGGTTCAAAGCGAGTTTCACAGGATTCTGCAGGAGATCGCGGCTGAAGGTCGTACGGTGTTTCTTTCCAGCCACACGCTTTCCGAGGTCCAATTGGTAGCCAACCGGGTCGGAATCATCCGCCACGGCAGATTGGTGGCTCTTGAATCACTCGAGGAACTCCGATCGAAAGCAATGAGGAAAATTGATCTCACCTTCAGTGCTCCGGTCGATGCGGCTTCACTGGAGCAGATTTCCGGGGTCCGGGACGTTTCAATTTCGGGGGACAAAGCAACGCTTTCGTTCGAGGGCAAGATGGTCGAGCTGCTGGAATCTTTGGCCGGACGCCACGACGTCGTCGATATCGGAACCAGAGAAGCCGACCTCGACGAAATTTTCCTCACTTACTACAGAGATGACGAAACCGACAAGTGATGGTTGAGAACCTCTTCACCAAGTCGATCCGGGATCACTGGATCGGAATGACTGTCGCGTCCGTGAGCCTGGGACTGTTCCTGTTTGCGGCGATGGCGATGTACAAGGGGATCGACTTGTCGGTCTACCGAGACCTTCCGGAGGCGGTCCGCCAGCTTGCGGGATATGGAGACTCGGTGACCGTCGCGGGGCTCGCATTCGGAGCTGTCTACAGCTTCGTGGGCGCGCTGGCCTTGGCTGGGGTAGCGGTGTCGCTGGGATCGTCGGCCATCGCTGGAGAAGAGCGGGATGGCACCATGGGCCAGCTACTGAGCAATCCGGTGAGCCGCACCAGTTTGCTTTCGTGGAAGACAGCCGCATTGATTGTCCTGACAATTGGTGGCGCCCTCATGTTCTGGGGCTTCGGCGAACTGGCACCAGTGATTCTGGATGTTAATCTCGCCGGGTCGGACGTTGGTGCATTGGTTTTCTCAATGTTTGTCAACGCACTGTTCTACGGAATGCTCGCTCTACTCATCGGGGCCTGGACCGGAAACGCCTCCACGGCCTCCGGAGTGGCAGCGGGGGTGATGGTATGCGGCTATCTGGCGGTCAGCATTTTGCCCCTGGTGAGCGGTCTCGAGGACCTCGCGCGCATTTTTCCCTGGTACTACTACGACTCGAGCGATTCCCTCACCAACGGCGTGGACTGGTCCAACGCCAGTGTGCTCGTTGGCGCCAGCGTTCTGTTTGCCCTGCTCTCAGTGGTCGGGTTTCGACGACGAGATATCAGGGAGCGAACGGTCGGTCGGTCAGTGGTTGACCGGCTTCGCGATCTGCCTCTCACCCGTCAGATTTTCGACCGTCTGGCTGGGGGCGCCCGAGTCTCCAGAATTTCGGTGAAGACGACTTCGGAATATCAGTCACTGGTGGTTCTTGCCGGCTTGGTGCTTCTGTTGATGGGAATTACGATGGGACCGCTTTACAACTCCATCAGCGGCGACCTGACTAGCATCACCAAGGACCTCTCCGATGGGGTTCTTGCACTGATTGGAAATGCCGATATGTCAACTCCGGAGGGCTGGTATGTCGGTGAGAGTTTCAGTCTTGCAAACCCCGATCGCGATGATCGCAGTCGGTGTTCTGGTCGGAGCACGATCTCTGGCCGGCGAGGAGAAGAACAAAACAATGGGGCTTCTGCTTGCCAATCCGGTCAGCCGCAGCAAGGTCGTTCTGGAGCAGATGCAGGCGACTCTGGTGCTGCTCGTCTTGATGGGCCTCTTGACGTTTATTGGCACGTTGCTCGGATCGACTATTGCCGGGCTTGGATTGAGCGTGCCAGGAATCGCTGCGATTTCTCTCCTCGCAACCCTGCTTGGCTTCGTCTTTGGGGCCGCGGCTCTGGCATTGGGAGCGGCCACCGGCAGAGTCAAAGTGGCGATTTACGGGGCTGCGGGATTCGCCCTTGCCTCCTATCTGGCCAATTCGATGCTGTCTCTTACCGATAGCTTGGCCAGCTACGCGAAGCTCTCGCCGTTTTACTACTACCTTGGAGGGGAGCCTCTTTCCAATGGGATGGATTGGAGTCATGCCGCGGTGCTCGCTGTAATCGGTGCGGTCCTGGTATTGCTTTCAGTTCAGCTCTTCCGCCGACGTGACTTACGCTGAGCTGGCCGTCACTGCCTTAAGATCTAAGGCTAGATGGATAGAAGTGTGAGAATTCGCGTCTTGTCTTGACTTCAACCCTGTCGATTTCGGAAAGAAGGCTTCCCTGCCAAACAAGAGAGCACCTGTGGCCATCGCAGGCGAAGGACTTTCCTTTGAAGACGTGGTTGCCGTCGTGCGGGACGGTGCGCGGGCAGAACTGACCGAAAACGCGCGGCAGGCGATGTTGGTTTCGGCAGACCAGGTGTCGCGACATGCGGCTGGTTCCGAACCCGTCTATGGAGTCTCGACCGGCTTCGGCTCGCTGGCGAACACCCCGATTCCGGCCGGGAAACGGGAGCAGCTTCAGGTTGCACTGGTGCGTTCTCATTCGGCTGGCATGGGACCTCCGGTCGAGACCGAAGTCGTGCGAGGCCTCATGCTGATGAGGGCGCGGAGCCTCGCCATGGGCCGGTCGGGGGCCCGCCCGGTAGTCGCCGAGACACTCCTCGCGATGCTGAATGCCGGCGTGACTCCGGTGGTGCCGGAACATGGTTCGCTCGGAGCCAGCGGTGATCTGGCTCCGCTGGCGCAATGCGCCCTGATTGCAATCGGAGAAGGCGAAGCTGACTGTTCGGATGGGCAGCGGCGCCCCGGAGATGCTGCCCTCGAGTGGGCCGGGATCGAGCCACTCAGGCTGACCGCCAAGGAGGGCCTCGCCCTGATCAACGGCACGGATGGCATCCTCGGGATGCTGGTCCTGTCGATAGCTGACCTCGATCGCCTGCTCGCTGTGGCTGACATCGCGGCGGCCACTTCCGTTGAAGCGCTGCTCGGCACGGACCGGGCTTTCGACGCCGAACTGGTCGGCTTGCGGCCCCATCCCGGTCAGATGAGCAGCGCCGCCAACCTGACCAAGGTTGATGGCAGGATCAGAGATCGTTGCCAGCCACCGTCACGGTGACCCCCGCGTGCAGGACGCCTACTCGCTCCGCTGCGCTCCCCAGGTTCTCGGTGCAGCCCGCGATTCACTCGAACACGCGCGCGGTGTGGCACGCATCGAACTGGACTCGGCCATCGACAATCCGATGGTGCTGCCCGACGGAAGGGTCGAGTCCTGCGGGAACTTCCACGGTGCCCCTTTGGGACTCGTCTGCGATCTGCTTGCCCTGGCTTGCGCTCAGGTTGGTGCAATTGCGGAACGCCGAACGGACCGTCTTCTCGATGCAAACCGGTCGCAGGGGTTGCCGCCCTTCCTCGCCGACGACCCCGGTGTGGATTCGGGCCTGATGATTGCCCAGTACACCCAGGCGGCCATGGTGGCTGAGAACCGGCGGCTGGCGACTCCAGCTTCAAGCGATTCGATTCCAACGAGTGCCATGCAGGAAGACCACGTCTCGATGGCCTGGGGTGCGGCGCGGAAGCTTCGACGGTCAATCGAAAACCTGGGCCGGATCATCACGATCGAACTGGCTGCGGGGACCCGGGGCCTTGACCTGCGGGCACCCCTCAAACCGGCACCCGGCACGGGGGCCGCTCGCGAGTCTTTGAGGAGCGAGATGGGCGGGCCCGGACCTGATCGGTGGTTGTCGCCGGAACTGGCTGCGGCCGAGCAGCTGGTCTCCAGTGGAGAACTCTTGGCGGCGGTTGAAAAAGAGATCGGAGAACTCCAGTGACATACAGCTCTGAGGGCAGCAGGCCGGTACGTTCACCTCGGGGCACCGAGATCAGCTGCCGGGGCTGGCAGCAGGAAGCGGTGCTTCGCATGCTGATGAACAACCTCGATCCGGAAGTTGCCGAGAACCCTGACGAATTGGTGGTGTACGGCGGCACCGGAAGGGCCGCGCGTTCATGGGAGGCGTTCGACGCGATCGTCAGGACGCTGCGGACTCTGGGCAACGACGAAACCCTGTTGATCCAGTCGGGCAAGCCGGTCGGGGTTTTTCAGGCTCACGAGTATTCGCCGCGGGTTCTGCTTGCCAATTCCAACCTGGTTCCGGAGTGGGCGACCTGGGAGAAGTTCCGGGAGCTTGAGCAGGAAGGTCTCACGATGTACGGACAGATGACGGCCGGCTCGTGGATTTACATCGGCAGCCAGGGCATCGTTCAGGGAACCTATGAATGCTTCGCGGAGATCGCAAGACGGCGGTTTTCCGGCACGCTTGCCGGCACGATTACTTTGACGGCCGGGCTCGGCGGTATGGGCGGCGCGCAGCCCCTGGCCGTGACCATGAACGAAGGCGTGGCGCTCTGCGTCGAAATCGACCCCGACCGCATCCGTCGTCGCCTGGAAACGAACTATCTCGATGAGCAGGCCGAAAGTCTGACTGACGCCGTCGAGCGTTGCCGGCGGGCCAAGGAGGACCGCAGGGGCCTCAGCGTGGGTCTTTGCGCGAACGCCGCCGACGTGTTGCCGCAGCTTCGTGATATGGGTTTCCGGCCCGACATCGTCACTGACCAGACCAGCGCTCACGATCCGCTCGTCGGTTATGTGCCCAATTTGATGACCCTTTCGGAAGCGGATGCGCTGAGGGAATCGGACCCCGATAAGTATGTGGATCGATCGCGGAAAGCGATAGCCGCCCACTGCGCCGCCATGGTCGGTTTTCTGGACGATGGGGCCGAGGTCTTCGACTACGGCAACAGCCTGCGGGCAGAGGCTGTCAAGGGCGGATTCGAACGCGCTTTCGCCTACCCCGGATTCGTGCCGGCGTACATTCGTCCCCTCTTTTGTGAAGGCAAAGGGCCGTTCAGGTGGGTCGCGCTCTCTGGTGATCCGGAGGACATCGCAGCTACCGACCGGGCAGTCCTCGAGGAGATTCCCAACGATCCTGCCCTCGAGCGCTGGATGCGGTTGGCCTCCGAGCGCATTTCATTCCAGGGCCTCCCGGCGCGAATCTGCTGGGCCGGATACGGCGAGCGCCATCGCCTCGGATTGCGCTTCAACGAGATGGTTCGCACGAATGAACTCAAGGCTCCGATCGTGATCGGCCGTGATCACCTCGATTCGGGATCGGTTGCCTCCCCGTACCGGGAGACGGAGTCGATGGCCGATGGTTCCGACGCGATCGCCGACTGGCCCTTGCTGAACGCGATGCTGAACACCGCCGCGGGTGCCTCCTGGGTCTCGATCCACCACGGAGGGGGAGTCGGCATCGGTCGTTCGATCCACTCCGGCATGGTCTGTGTTGCCGATGGAACGGATCTGGCCGCGATCAAGCTCGAGCGGGTGCTGACGGCCGATCCCGGAACCGGGGTCATGCGCCACGCCGACGCCGGGTATGAGATTGCGAAAGAAGTCGCCGAGAAGCGTGGTGTGCGAATCCCGATGAATGAAGGCGACGGTCGGGCTGCGAACGCTGGGACCGGGATTTGAGCCCACGTCAGATCATGCTGATCGGTGATCCGGTGCTGAGGGAGCGGTCCCGGGAGATCAGCTCCGATGAACTTGCCACCGAACCGATCCAGGCGCTGATCGATGAGATGATTTCGATCAAGCGCCACGCCAACGGAGCCGGGATCGCGGCCAATCAGGTTGGCGAAACCCTGCGAGTCGCGGTGGTTGAGGTGGAGGGAGTTAATCCTCGCTACCCCTACAAGCCTGAGATCCCCCTGACCGTGATGGTCAACCCGAAAATTGAAGTCCTCGATGAAGATGTCTTCGTCAACAATGAAGGCTGTCTTTCGATTCCGAATTTGCGAGGCGACCTGACCAGGCATCTCAATGTGCGGGTCAAGTACCTGGACCGCGACGGGATCGAACACGATGAGGTCAAACGTGGGCTCACCGCCGGCACTTTCCAGCACGAAGTCGATCACCTCGACGGGGTTCTGTTCGTCGACCGGGTGGAGGATCCCACGACTCTTGCGACCTGGGACGAGTTTGAACTTCACGGCAAGGACGAGTTCGTGGAACGGATCACAAAACTGGTTGAGCAGGTCGGCTCGTGAAGTACTGGTGCGAGCTCGCCTGGCTGGGCGGCGATTCTCCTGAATCCGGAGTGGCCATCGAGGTCGATCAGGGAATGATCACGGCCGTCGAGTCCGGAGTCGTGGACAGTCCCGAGGGTGCTCGTGTGCTTGAGGGATTGACCATTCCAGGAATGGCCAACGCCCACTCCCACGCTTTCCAGCGGGCACTGCGGGGCAGAACCCATGGCGGGGCCGGTGACTTCTGGACCTGGCGTGAGCAGATGTACTCAACCTCCGCGCTGATCGACCCCGACAATTACCTCAACCTTGCTCGTGCCACCTACGGTGAGATGGCCCTGGCCGGGATTACGGCCGTCGGCGAATTTCACTACCTGCATCACGGACCTGACGGCGTTCCCTATGACGGTGTGAACGCCATGGGCGAGAGCCTGATTGAAGCCGCGAGACAGGTGGGTATTCGAATCACCCTGATCGATACCTGTTATCTACACGGTGGCATCGGAGTCGAACCTGACCCCAGCCAGCGGCGCTTCGCAGACCGCGATGTGGACGCCTGGAGCTCGCGTGCGACAGCACTCATGGCAAGCCCTTCAGTCACCGGAAACCCTCTGGCGAGGGTCGGAGCGGCAATCCACAGCGTGCGAGCAGTTGACCCCCTGTCGGCCGGGGAAGTGGCCGACTGGGCGAAGTTGAACGACGTGCCACTTCACGCTCACCTCTCCGAACAGCCGGCTGAGAACGAAGCCTGTCTGGCTGCGTACGGTCAGACTCCGACTAAAATCCTGACTGAAGCCGGCGCGACGGATCAGCTTTTTACGGCGGTCCACGCCACCCATTTGTCCGACCACGACTTTGAGCTTCTGGCCAACTCGACGGCCTGTCTCTGCCCGACCACCGAGCGCGACCTGGCCGACGGAATCGGGGATGCCCGGCGAATGAAGGATCACGGGTCCAGGCTCAGTCTCGGCTCCGACTCGAATGCCCTGATCGACATTTTCGAAGAGGCGCGGGCGATGGAGTTGAATCAGCGCCTGGCGACCGGCCGCCGGGGCAATCACGGCCCGGGCGAGTTGCTCGAGGCGGCCACCGGTGATGGCCACCGATGTCTCGGCTGGCCCGAAAGCGGTTGCATCGAAGCCGGCGGTGCTGCCGATCTGGTGACAGTCAGCCTTGAAGGGGTCAACCTGGCGGGAACTTCGGCTTCGGATGCGATCGCCTCACTGGTATTCGCTGCCGGCGCGAGGGACGTGACCACCGTGATAGTTGCCGGTGAAACTGTGGTCGAAGATGGAGCCCACGTGAGCATTGAAGTGAAAGAAGAACTCGACAAGTCGATCCGGGCGGTCCGCCCATGAGCAGTCTGGTGATCGACAACATCGGTCTGCTCATAACCAACGATCCCGAACTGGGGGAGGGTCCACTCGGCAAGGTCAGGAACGCCGCTCTCGTCTTTGACGGGGGAGCGGTTCGGGCAATCGAGCAACCGGGAGCGGTCGCCGACCAGCGCATCGATGCCGAGGGTCGATGCGTCGTTCCGGGCATTGTTGACAGCCACACCCATCTTGTTTTCGCCGGGGATCGGTCAGAAGAGTTCGCGGCGCGCATGGCGGGGCAGGCTTACGAGGCCGGCGGCATCAAGGTCAGCACCGAGGCAACCAGGTCAGCTTCCAGGAGCCAGTTGACTGAATTGACAGCGAAGCGCCGAAATGAAGCGATCGCGGCAGGCATTACTCACACAGAAATCAAGTCCGGTTACGGACTGGAAGTTTCGTCTGAAAAGCGAAGCCTCGAGATCGCCTCTGAATTCACCGACGATGTCACCTTCCTTGGTGCGCATGCGGTCCCTTCGGAATTCGAAGGTCGTTCGGACGAATACGTGGATCTTGTTTGTGGACCCATGCTTCAGGCTTGCGCTCCGTTCAGCCGGTGGATTGACGTCTTTTGCGAGGAAGGTGCCTTCGACCTTGAACAGTCCCGGGCCGTGCTCGAAGCCGGGCGTGACGCTGGCCTGGGACTCAGGGTTCATGGCAACCAGCTTGGGCCGGGTCCCGGCGTCCAGCTTGCGGTCGAGATGGGGGCGGCCTCAGTCGACCACTGCACCTATTTGACCGAAGACGACATCGAGGCACTTGCGGGCGGCTCGACCGTCGCGACCTTCCTGCCGGCCACAGACTTCTCGACCCTTCAACCCTATCCCGACGCTCGCCGGGTGATCGACGCCGGAGCCCAGGTCGCGATTGCCACGAACACCAATCCGGGATCGAGCAATACGACCTCGATGAGCTTCTGCATAGCCTTGGCCGTCCGCGAGCTCAAGATGACCGCGGACGAGGCACTGCAGGCTGCCACTCTGGGCGGAGCGAGAGCGCTCCAGCGAACCGACGTCGGACACCTGACTCCCGGAGCACGCGGCGATGCGGTCATGCTCGACGCCAGTTCCCACACAGATCTGATCTACCGACCGGGGGTACCGTTGATCAGGCAGGTATTCATGGCCGGTGTGCCGGCTTCTCCATCGTCGGGGGTTGGCAGAGAATTATCCGAAGGGTAGGATGGCCCGGTGGAGGGTATGGATGCCAACCTGGGGTGAGCCGCGCGACGAGCAATTGCCTGGTCATCGTTCCGCCAGTCCGGCCGCGGTCCTCGGACCAGATTGGTTGGTCCTGCCATGAGCTGGGCGGAGATCTCGATCGTCTTCTTCATCTCGCATCTGGTCGGCGACTACCTGCTTCAGACTGACCAGCAGGCCCGGCACAAATTCGGCGGGCTGGGTCGTGACCCGGTCACCCGGCGGGCGCTCTTCTCACATGTGCTCGCGTACACGTTCGCCTTCGTGCCGGCGCTTGTCTGGATCGGATGCCAGATCGGGGCAGTCCAGGCGATCGGGCTCGGCCTGGGTGATCGCCATACCTCACCTGGTGGTCGATGACGGGCGACTGGTCAACCTCTTCATGCGGAAAGTCAAGCGCTGTCCTGATCCCGCGCCAGCCGGCCTGTTTCAAGCCGTCGACCAGTCGTTTCACCTGGTCATGCTCTGGGCAACCGCGCTACTGGCATCGGCTCTCGGTTGATGACGGTTTCTGTTGAATTCTTCCGCCAGGTGCCGCTGTTTGCGGATCTCTCCGACGAGCTGCTGGTACAGCTGGCCGGGGAAGCGGGCGAAGTTCGGGCCCGCGCCGGCGAATGGCTCTTCCGGGAAGGGGACGAAGCCGACCGGCTCTATCTGATCCGATCCGGCCGGCTCGAGGTGGTTGACGAGGGTCCCCCCGAAACCCTGATCCGGGAGCTGAGACGAGGGCAGGCAGTCGGCGAACTGGCGCTCCTGCAAAGAGGGACCCGAACCGCGTCGGTAAGGGCACGAAGGGACGCGGATCTGATCGAACTCAGTCGTGATCGCTTCGAGGCGTTGATCAGTGGCGAGCCGTCCTTTGCGGTCGGGCTGACCCACGCCATGGGGGCCCAGTTGGCGGCCAATCGGGCTCCGGCAGAATCCAGGGAGCTACCTTCGACCATTGCGGTGCTTGCCCTTGACGAAGGTATGTCGGCCCCCAGGTACGCGGGGCGACTGGCCGAATCGCTTGCTCACCATGGCAGCGTCGAGCAGCTTTCATCCGACCCCAATTGGACACGGGAGGCGATGTCTTTGGCGCTCGGCAAGGCCGAGGAGTCGGCCGAACGAGTGGTCATGACCGGCACTTCCCACCTGGTCGAGGACCCCTGGAACGAGTTCTGCCTCCGGGAAGCCGATCTGGTGGTCGCCCTGACCAGTGGGCATCCCGCGGCGGGTTGGATTCAGCGTCCAAACAGCCTTCAGGGGTGCTGTTTGCTGGGGATGGGGTCGGGCCTCCCGCGCGTAACGGTGGGCGCGCTTCAGCCGAGAGAGACACAGGTCGTCGCCGATGGGGCCGAACTCGAAGAGGCGATCGAGGTCCTGGCCCGCCGGATCTCGGGCCGGTCGCTCGGAATCGTCCTTTCCGGTGGGGGAGCCCGGGCCTTCGCTCACGTCGGAGCAATGGAGGAATTCGAAGCGGCCGGGCTGAAGATCGACCGGGTTGCCGGGGTGAGCCTCGGATCGCTGGTCGGCGCCGGGATCGCCATGGGCCATAGCTCGAATGAACTCGCCGAAATTTTTCACATCGGCTTCATCGAAAACAACCCGACTGGTGACTACTCCGTGCCGCTCTACTCGCTGATCCGCGGCAAGCGTACGGAAGACCTGCTCGAGCGGATGTTTGGCGAAATCCGAATCGAGGAGCTGCAGAAGCGCTTCTTCTGTCTCAGCTGTGACCTCGTTGGCCGGGAACCTGTCCTGCACCAGACCGGCCTGGTCCGGGAGGCCGTGCTCGCCAGCCTTTCGATACCGGGAGTTTTCCCACCGATCCCAACACCCGAAGGCAGGCTGCTGGTCGACGGCGGCGTACTCGACAACCTCCCGGTCGAGACGATGGCCCGCTCGAATGAGGGCCCGATAATCGCGGTGGACGTGACCGGTCAGATGGGAGACTTCCGGCGGTCGGCCAGGCCGGGGATAACCCGGTTGAAGCGTCCCCTGAGGCGAGCTTTGACCGGCCGCGAGAATGAACTGCCGAGGCTGGCTGAGACGATCGTCCGGACGGTCACGGTCGGCAGCATCGACACCGCGGAGGCCGCCCGGCGACACGCCGATCTGGTGGTCCAGCCCGAGGTAGGGGCTATCGGGCTTCTCGAATGGGGAGCGCTGGAACGGGCCCGCGAAGCCGGCCGCCTGGCCGCCCGTGCGGCGCTGGAAGGACCACATGACTGGCTTGAAGACTGCCGGGGAAAGGACCATCCGTGAACAGCCAGACCCGAGAGATCATGAAGCGCCGGGTCACCTCGCCGACCACCGTGCTCGTCGTTTCTTCACTTGGCGTCTTCATGGCCTTCGTCGACGCGACGATCGTCAACATCGCCTTTCCGGACATCGGGAAATCGTTTCCCGACAGCGATATCTCTTCGCTTTCCTGGGTCCTGAACGCCTACAACATCATCTTCGCCGCCTTCCTGGTGGCGGCCGGCCGGATCGCCGACCTGCTGGGAAGACGACGGATCTTCCTGATCGGGCTGGTCATCTTCACCCTCGCTTCGGTGCTGTGCGCGGTGGCGCCCACGGTCAACTCGCTGATCTTCTTCCGGGTCTTCCAGGCATTGGGCGCGGCCATGATCGTGCCGGCGTCATTGGCGCTGGTCCTCAACGCCTATCCGGCCGAGCACCGGGCCCACGCGGTGGCGCTGCTCTCGGCGATCGGTGCGCTGGCCGCCGGGATCGGACCGACCCTCGGCGGCTTTCTGGTCAGCGCCGACAGTTGGAGGCTGGTCTTCCTGGTCAACCTCCCGGTCGGTGTGGCCGCGTACTTTCTCTCCCGCCACTATCTGGTCGAAAGCCGCGAACCCGGACGCCGCCGGATGCCGGACCTGCCCGGCGCGCTGATGTTCGCGGTGGTGATCGCGGCTTTGGTCCTCGGGGTCGTCCAGGGCGACGAATGGGGCTGGACCAGTCCGCCGATCCTCGCTTCGTTCGGGGTGGCCCTCGCTCTCGGAGTGCTCTTCGTCCGGCGCTGCGGCCGGCACCGCTCGCCGATCATCGATCTCGACCTGCTGCGGATCCGGACGTTCTCGGTCTCCAACTCAGCGACGGTTCTTGCCGCCGCCGGCTTCTACGGCTACACGCTGGTCAACGTGCTCTTCCTGACCGGGGTCTGGCAGTACTCGATTCTCGAGGCCGGCCTGGCGATCACACCCGGGCCTTTCGTCGCAGCCGCAGTCGCCGGACCGACCAGCCGGATGGCGCAGCGCTATGGCCACCGGCCGGTGCTGGTGGCCGGCGGTCTGATCTGGGCGGCTGCGATCTACTGGTTCGTCGCGCGGGTCGGGCTCACTCCCGACTTCCTGGGCGAGTGGCTGCCGGGCATGATCCTTCTCGGAATCGGTGCCGGGTCGCTTTTCCCGAATCTGAGCGGGGCGGCGGTCGCCTCGGCGCCCGGTGAGGCTTTCGGCACCGCCACCGGATTGAATTCGGTCGCCCGCCAGGTCGGCGCCGCCCTGGGTGTTGCGGCGGTAGTGGCGATCATCGGCGCGCCAGGGCCGGAAGATGCCGCCCGGGTATTCGATAGCGCCTGGACCTTTTCCGCCGTCTGCCTGGCCCTGTCGGCCGTGATCTGTCTCGCGGTCAAGCGCCTGGATTCCGGGGAAGACGACGTCAGCCGCAGCCCTTCGCTTCGCCGGTCTACCCAGGCCCTGCTCGCTGAGCGGCGGGCCGAGGCTGAGCGACAGTCACCGCCACCTCCGGCGCCCGCGGCACGGGAGTCAAAAGTCCCCGAACCACGCGAGCCACGACCTGAAACCGCGGCCGACTTTCTCGGAAAAGCGCCGCTCTTCGCCGCCCTCGACGAGGGTGTTCGGGCATCGATCGCTGAGCGGTCGACCGAAGTCCGGCTGGCGGCCGGAGACTGGCTGTTTCATGAGGGCGACGATTCCGGCTCGCTCTATGTGGTCCGGGCCGGGCGCCTGGAAGTCGTCAACGAGAGCGACGGAACGACGATTCGTGTGCTCGGGCGTGGAGCTGCTCTCGGAGAGTTGGCTCTGCTCACTTCGATGCCGCGCTCCGCATCGATAAGAGCAGCACGCGACAGTGTCCTCGTTGCGATCGATCGCGATGAATTCGATCGGCTGCTCGAAGAAGAGCCGAAGGTCGCGGTCGCGTTGACCCGGGTCCTCGGTAGCCAGCTCCGTGACAGCGTCGGCGCGATGCCGCAGTCGCGCGAGGTACCGGTCAGGATCGCCCTGGTCGCCCTCGACGAGCGGGCCGAGGTGGGCGGCCTCGCCCGGATGCTTGCAGAGTCGTTGAGTCACCACGGCCAGGTCGAGCTGCTCGACGGGTCGGAAATCGAGGCCTCCCGGGCCGAGGTTGATCCGGTGGCCGCCTACTCACCGGTACTCGATTCGGCGGAAAGGAATTGCGATCAGCTGATCCTGGCCGGCGGCTCACTTTTCGACCAGGACCCCTGGACCGGCTACTGCCTGCAGCAGGCCGATCGCATACTCGCGGTCGGCGGCGGCGGTTCACCCGAGCGGGCAGCCGATCATCCCGAACTCCGAGGTTGCGACCTGATCACCCGAAATGTCGCTCCGGGCTCGGGGTTGATGTCGGGCTGGGCTGAGGTGCTCGAACCGGCCGGGACCCACGCGATCCGGTCAGAAACTCTCGAGGCCGACGTCGCACGCCTGGCCCGGAGGCTCTCCGGGAATTCGGTGGGAATCGTGCTCTCCGGCGGCGGAGCCCGGGCGTTCGCCCACATCGGCGTTCTCGAAGAGCTCTCCGCCGCCGGGATCACCATCGACCGGGTCGGCGGGGTCAGCATGGGGGCGTTCGTCGGCGCGATGTTTGCGATGGAAATGGAAGCCGAGGAAATCGATGCCCGCTGCTACGAAGAATGGGTCCGGCGCCGGCCGCTTGGTGACTACACATTCCCCCGCCGTTCCCTGATTCGCGGCGATCGTGCCCGGGCGATGCTGGAACGGACGTTCGGGAACACGACGATCGAAGAGCTCGGCCGGGGACTCTTCACCGGGGCAACCGAACTTCGGAGCGGCGAGTTGGTGGTCAATCGCCATGGCCTGCTGTGGGAAGCGGTGGGCACCAGTTTCAGTTTGCCGGTCCTGGCGCCGCCGCACTTGCGGGGCCGCCAGCTTCTGATCGACGGATCTCTGGTCGACAACCTTCCGGTCGAGACCATGGCGGCTGATGGAGAGGGCCCGGTAATCGCCGTTGATGTGAAGGCCAGCTTCAAGCGTCCGGCAGGTGAACGCGCGGAAGACCAGGGTGCCGGGTCTGCCCCGAACGATGACTCCGAGATCCGGATCCCGGGTCTGACCGAAACCCTTGCCCGGGTCCTGTTGCTCGGCAGCTCGAACACCTCTGAAGCAGCCCGTCGCCATGCCGACTGGATGATCACCCCTCAAACGGAGGGTGTGGGGCTGCTCGAGTTCCACCAGCTCGATGCGGCCCGGGAGGCCGGTCGGATTGCCGCGCGGGAAGCGTTGGGGGAGGTACCTTCGGGCATCCTGCTTTGAAGTAGGCAGAAGACCGGGTCGGCGCCGACGACGGCACAGGGATTCGTGATCAATGTGACGGTGCTCGCACTCGTCCCGCATCGAATTGTTACGGTCGGGTTTAGAGAGTTCAGGGAGCACCGAAGCGATCAGGAGGAGAGCATGTCTTTCGGCACCACTTACGCATTTCGTTTGACCAATTCTGGTCGGCGACGCCTAGGCTGGATTGCGCTTCTGTCCGGCCTCGCGAGCGCCTTCTTGGTACTGGCCACATTACCGTCGTCTGCTGACGCCTACCGAGCCTTTATGGACGGCGGCTGCGTTGTCGATACCGAAACCGGCGAGGACGCCCGAGTTGATCTCAACGGAGTTTCGACTGCGATCGCCATGAATCCGGCCGGTACCCGCGCGTATGTGACCGACCAGGAAGGCAATGACGTTTCAGTCATCAATACCGCCACCAATACCGTCATAGGGCCGGACATACCGGTGGGTAATAACCCACGGGCAGTCGCGATCACCCCGGACGGCACCCGGGCCTATGTGGTCAACACTGCCGACAATGACGTCTCGGTGATCGACACCACCACTAATTCCCTCGTCGGGCCGGACATACCAGTGGGTAGTTCTCCACAAGACATCGCGATAACCCCGGACGGCACCCGGGCCTATGTCGCAAACTCAGGCGACGATGATGTCTCGGTAATTGACCTCTTGACTGGTGCTCTGAACGGGCCCGACATTGCACTTGCGCCTGGGGTACAACCCGACGGCCTCGTAATAACACCGGACGGAGCCCGCGTCTACGTAGCGGAATTCACGCAGGTATCAGTCATTGACACGGCAACCGATTCTCTCGCCGGGCCTGACATCGTGTTCGGGGCTTCTGCTTTCGAGGACATCGCGATTACCCCCGACGGTACCCGGGTCTATTTGACCAGCTTCACCGGCCATCAGGTCTGGGTGTTGAACACGACTACCGATACGCTCGCCGGACCCGCAATCCCGATGGGTGATGTCGCCTGGGGAGTCGCCATTGCGCCCGACGGAACTCGTGCCTACGTTTCCACGGGAATCATAAATTCTCAACTGACCGTGGTCGACGTCGCGTCCAGCCTGGTCGTTGGTCCGGGGATTCCAACCAACTGTCTTGGCGACCTGGCGCTCACCTCGGTCACGGGACCCAACCTCACCAAGAAGCCCGTCCTTGCCAGGAAGGTCGTGGTCGAGCCGGTCAAAGGCAAGGTCAAAACCAAGTGCCGGGGCGAGAAGAAGTTCACCCGCCTAAAGGCTGCCGACGAGATCCCGGTCGGCTGCCTGGTCGATACCCGCAAAGGAACGGTCAGGCTGACCTCGTCCAAGGGCAAGAAGGGCGGCACGCAGTCGGCGAAGTTCTGGAACGGTCTTTTCCGGGTCACCCAGAAGGCCGGCAAGAAGCCCTACACCGAGCTCAAGCTGGCGGGCTCGCTCGGTTGCGGCAAGAAGAAGCGGAACTTCGGATCGAAGTGGGCCCTTTCCTCGAGCGTCCCGGCCGCAACCGACCAGGCCTCGGTCTCGAAGAAGCGAAAGAAGCGCAAGCGGGGCCGCAAGCTCTGGGGCAAAGGCAAGGGCCGTTTCAAGACAAAGGGCAAGTACGGCTCGGCTTCGGTCAGGGGAACCAATTGGCTGGTCGAAGACCGCTGGAACAAGTCGACCTTCTTCAAGGTCAAATCCGGAGTGGTCAAGGTGCGCGACTTTGCCAAGAAGAAGAATGTGAAGGTCAAGAAGGGACGAAGTTACGTGGCGCGGGCCCCGCGGGCCGACCGGCGATAGCCGAATCAGCTCGCAATGCCTTGTTTTTGCGGGGTGTATATGTTCAAGGAGGGGATTGTCAAATGAGGGGGCAGTTCAAATTGGGGATTCACGAGAGCACCGGAGGCCTAGGAAAAGGCTGCCGAGAAGAGAACGGCGCAGCGTTGCCCATGACGCGGCGACACCTGTCAGCGGGCGTGGTCGCGTTGCTTCTGGCGACCTGCTTTCTCTGGCCTGCTTCTGCCGGCGCCTACCGGGCATTCGTGGGCAACTCGGGCGGGTACGGACTGACGGTCTTCGACACGGCGACGAACAAGGTATCCGGACCCGACATCGGCACGGACATCTATCCGAGTGACATCGCGATCAGCCCGGACGGCACGAGAGCCTTCGTTTCGAACTCCTTCGTGGATTCGGTCTCGGTGGTTGATACGGCCACGAATACTCTCGCCACTCCGAACGTTGTCGTCGGAACAAGCCCTCGTTCTGTGGCCCTCACGCCGGACGGGAAGACCCTCTATGTCGGAGTGGGAGATGCAGAGGTCCGGAGAATCGACACCGGGTCAAACGCGCTCATTGGCGCACCGATCCCGCTTGCGCCGTCATCGTATCCCTACAGCATCGCGATCACCCCCGACGGGACGAAGGCCTATGTCGTCAATTGGGGCAGTAGCTCGGTCTCCGTGATCGACTTGAATACGAATACCGTTGGTCCCGCGATCCCGGTCGGCAACTTCCCGGTCAATGTCGAGATCACGCCTGACGGCAGCAAGGCCTATGTCGTCTCCGAATTCGACAATGCTGTGGCCGTGATTGATACCGCCACAGATTCGGTCACGGTTCCGGCGATCCCGGTTGGGCAGGCTCCCTCCGAAGTCGCCATTACGCCGGATGGTTCGAAGGCCTACGTGGCGAACTTCGGCGACGGAAATCCGGACAACAGCTCCGATCTGTCCGTCATCGACACGGCCACGGACACGGTCGCCGGAGCACCCATACCCGCGGGCAGCGGACCGAGCGCAATCGGTATCACTCCGAACGGCAAGCGCGCATACGTCACCAACTCCTGGGATGACGATGTGTCTTCGATCAGCTTGGCGACGGGAGCCCGGACCGGCCCCGACATTCCCGTCGGGCTGAACCCGGGGGCCATCGCCTTTACCACGGTTCCGTACGCCGGGCCACCGGTACTCGCAAAGATGGTCAACCTGGAACCAGTCAAAGGCAAGGTCAAGACCAAGTGCCGGGGCGAGAAGAAGTTCACTGCCCTGACCTGGGCCGAACAGATCCCGGTCGGCTGCCTGGTCGATACCCGCAAAGGAACAGTCAAGCTGACCTCTTCCAAAGGCAAGAAAGGCGGCACCCAGTCGGCCAACTTCTGGAGCGGTCTGTTCCGGGTCACCCAGAAGGCCGGCAAGAAGCCCTATACCGAGCTCGCCCTGGCCGGATCGCTCGGCTGCGGCAAGTCAAAAAAGAAAAGGAAACGGTCCTTCGCGACTCGCGCCGCCGCAAGCTCAGAGTCGACCACCTTGATCTCGAAGAAGAAGAAGCGCAAGCGGGGCCGGAAACTATGGGGCAAAGGCAAGGGCCGCTTCAAGACCAAGGGCAAGTACGGCTCGGCTTCGGTCAGGGGAACCAATTGGCTGGTCGAAGACCGCTGCAACAAGTCGACCTTCTTCAAGGTCAAATCCGGAGTGGTTACGGTCCGGGACTTCGGCAGGAAGAAGAACGTGAAGGTCAAGAAGGGCGGGCACTATGTCGCGAAGCGCTGATGCGCGGCTGGGACGAAAGCGGAATGACCTTCCGCGGCCCCGGGTTTTCGCGCTCGCTCTTGTTGCTGTGACGATGGTTGTTCTCGCCTGGTCCGCATCGGCCCACGCGTATCGGGTATTCGTCACGACGAATGCCGGCGCGCCCTATGACGGCGTGGGCTCGGTAGCTTCGATTTCTACCGGGACCGATGCTCTCGACAGACCGACCCTCGAGCTTGGAAAAGGCGCAAAGGGGATAGCTGTTACACCCGACGGCCGCCGGGCATATGCCACTAATAACTACGACGCCAAGGTCTCGGTCATAGACACCGCTTCCAATACGCGGGCAACGGCTGATATCGACGTCGGAGGCTATCCCGGTGAAGTCAAGGTCACCCCGGATGGCAGCACGGTATATGTGGCCAACCATCTAGATGGAGTTGTCACGGTGATCGATCCTGCCACCAACAAGGTAGTCGGTACCGGAATTCCGATTGGGGCACCCTCTTTGGGTGGGGGCTATTCGATTGCCATTACCCCGGATGGCACACGCGTTTATGTCACCAACGCGGTCGATAACACCGCATCGGTCATCGACACCTCCACCAATACGGTCATCGGTCCAGTCATTCCCCTGGGAGCCAAACCCTTCGACATAGAGGTTACTCCCGACGGAAGTCGTGCCTATGTGGTCAACCTCGCTGCCGGTAGCGTCTCGGTGATCGACACCGCCACCAATGCGGTCGTCGGGCCGGACATCGCCGTTGGCGACGACCCGGATGCAATTGCCATTTCTCCGGATGGATCCAGGGCGTACGTCGCCAATCAGGGCGATAAAGACGTTTCCGTGATCAACACGCTGACCAATTCTCTTGCGGGACCTGACATTCCGGTGGGCGGCCTTCCCAGTGGGCTGGCGTTTACCCCGACGGCGCCCGGGTCTACGTCACCAATCAGTCAAGTCGCAGCGTTTCTGTGATCGATACTGCCACCAATGCACCCGCCGGTCCCGACGTCTCCACCCCCGGCGGCATGCCCTACGGGATTGCCATCGCTTCGGTGGCGCCGGGCCCCGCACCACCGGTCCTCGGAAAGCAAGTCGTGGTCAAGCCGGTCAAAGGCAACGTCAAGACCAAGTGCCGGGGCGAGAAGAAGTTGACCCGCCTCAAGGCTGCCGACCAGATACCGGTTGGCTGCCTTGTAGACACCCGCAAGGGCAAGATCAAGCTGACCTCTTCCAAAGGCAAGAAGGGCGGAACTCAGTCAGCCGTCTTCTGGAACGGTCTTTTCCGGGTCACCCAGAAGGCCGGCAAGAAGCCCTATACCGAGCTCGCCCTGGCCGGATCGCTCGGCTGCGGCAAGTCAAAAAAGAAAAGGAAACGGTCCTTCGCGACTCGCGCCGCCGCAAGCTCAGAGTCGACCACCTTGATCTCGAAGAAGAAGCGCAAGCGGGGCCGCAAGCTCTGGGGCAAAGGCAAGGGCCGTTTCAAGACAAAGGGCAAGTATGGCTCGGCCTCGGTCAGGGGAACCAATTGGCTGGTCGAGGACCGCTGCAACAAATCGACCTTCTTCAAGGTCAAATCCGGAGTGGTCAAGGTGCGCGACTTTGCCAAGAAGAAGACCGTGAAGGTCAAGAAGGGCGGGCACTATGTCGCCCGGGCCCGCAAGCGATAGATGGGGAGAGAAAGCATGGCTTCCAGATACCTGAATTCAACCGGGGTTGGTTCCGGTCCCAGATTTGAACGAGCGTGGGCAATCGGTGCGATTCTTTTCGCCGTCGCACTCACCGGGCTTTCGTTGTCGCACAGCGCCCACGCGTACGAGCAATACAACCCGGCTCTGACGTGGGACGGCAGTGGTGGGACTGGGAAATCCATCAGGTCCCCGTGGGCCCTGGCGAGCGACGCGGACGGGAGGGTCTACGTTGCCGAAAATTCCGCCGACAGAATTCAGGGATTCAACCCCGACGGAACCCATTTCATAACCTGGGGAGACCCCAATGGCGATGGTGCCTACGCGGGATCAGGGAACGGACAGTTCCGCGGGCCGGCCGGGATTGCCGTCGATTCCGCAGGCAACGTGTACGTCAGCGACTCCCGGAACTACCGCATTCAGAAATTCAACTCTGACGGTGAATTCATCACCAAGTGGGGCAGCGAGGGGACCGGAAATGGACAGTTTGTCTTCCCGACCGACATTGATGTCGACAAGGCCGGGAACGTCTATGTAGTCGATGCTGTGTCGAGCTACTCAGAAGGTGGCCATTTCCTTTTTGGCCGGATACAGAAGTTCACCTCTGACGGCAATTTTGTCACCAAATGGGGCAGCATCGGGACCGGCCAGGGGCAGTTCGGCTTCCCCACGGGCGTTGCTGTTGACACAGACGGCAACATTCTCGTTTCCGACAGCGGAAAAGAAGCCATCCGGAGGTACACACCGGGCGGCGCCTTCATTGAGGAATGGCCGGCAGAGGACAGAGATGCATACGGTGCCAGGGACTTGGCGGTGGATGCCAGTGGCTCTGTCTTCGTCGCCTTTGCTACAAACGTAGTCAAGTACACCGCCGACGGTCAGTATGTGACCGGTTTCTTCGTCCCTGGGGAGACGGGAAGTGCAAATGTGGCGGCCGTCGATGTCAGTCCTCAGGGATACGTCTACGTCGCTGACAGTTACTTCGACCGGATCACCAGGTTCGACCTCGACCTGACCCCAGACGGTCCATTTGGCCCGCCAATCGACCCCGGGTCCACTGACGACCCGGGGTCCACCGACAAACCCGGTTCCACCGGCAAGCTAAACACGGCCAGGATTCGCAAAGTGAAGGTCCGCGGGCCGAAGAAGGCCAAGCGGGGCAAGAAAACCACTTACAAGGTGAAGATCAAGAATTCCGGCAACACGATTGCCAAGGGCGTCAAACTGAAGGTGGTGGGCAAGGGGGTCAAGGCGAAGAAGAAGTCGGTCGGGAAAATCGCCGCCGGCAAGACCAGGAAGGTCAAAGTCAAGGTCAAGCTCAAGAAACCCGGCAAGGTGAAGGTCAAGTTCAAGGTGAAGTCCGGGAACGCGGGCGGGAAGACCGTCAAGAAGACGATCAAAGTCAAGAAGTAGGTCCGGACCCCGCTCAACCCGCATCGATTGGTTACGGTCTGGTTTAGAGAGTTCAGGGAGCAAGAGTTCAGGGAGCACCGAAGCGCCAACGGGAGGAGAGCTTGAACGTGAGGAATCATCAGAAGTGGCAATCCGGGTGGAATGCGGTCGCGGCATTTGTGGCCGGCTGCCTGCTTCTGCTGGTATCTGCGTCCCTGGCTCCGGCGTCTGTGTTCTATGTGACGCAGTGGGGCAGCTCGGGTTCAGGCGACGGCCAGTTCAGTTCTGCATCAGGGATTGCCACCGATCCGACGGGCAGCATCTACGTCGCGGACACTTCCAACAACCGCATTCAGAAATTCGACTCAGGTGGCAACTTCCTGACCAAGTGGGGCACCCCAGGTGCGGGCGACGGCCAGTTGGCCGCCCCGGATGGACTGGGCACCGACTCTGCTGGCAACGTTTACGTCGCCGACACCATCAACAATCGCATCCAGAAGTTCGACTCAAGCGGCAACTTCCTGACCAAGTGGGGCACCGCCGGTTCTGGCGACGGACAGTTCAGCTTCCCGGATGGAGTTGCCACCGACACCGCTGGCAACGTCTACGTCGCCGACGTAAACAACAACCGCATCCAGAAATTCGATTCAAGCGGCAACTTCCTGGCCAAGTGGGGCACCGCCGGCTCGAGTGATGGTCAGATGAGTACCCCGCGCGGAGTTGCGACCGACTCCGCCGGCAACGTCTACGTCGCCGACACTGACAACAACCGCATCCAGAAATTCGATTCAAGCGGAAACTTCCTGACCAAGTGGGGCAGCGATGGTCTGGGCGACGGTCAGTTGAAGGCCCCGAACGGGATTGTCATCGACTTCCTCGGCAATGTCTACGTCGCTGACACAGTCAACAACCGCATCCAGAAATTCGATTCGAGCGGTAACTATCTGACCCAGTTTGGCAGTGGCGGTACGGGCAACGGCGAGTTGCTACTCCCGCGAGGAGTTGCCTCCGATTCCGGCGGAAACGTCTGGGTCATCGACTCTTCCAACGATCGCATCCAGAAGTTCTTCGACGACGGCGACAACTCGGCCCAGCCCGTCCTCGCCAGGAAGGTCGTGGTTGAACCGGTCAAAGGCAAAGTCAAGACCAAGTGCCGGGGCGAGAAGAAGTTCACCCGCCTCAAGTCCGCTGACCAGATTCCAGTCGGCTGCCTTGTCGATACCCGCAAGGGAACTGTGAGGCTGACCTCCTCCAAAGGCAGGACGGGAGGCACCCAGTCGGCCAACTTCTGGAGCGGACTTTTCCGGGTCACCCAGAAAGCCGGCAAGAAGCCCTACACCGAACTCGCCCTGGCCGGATCGCTCGGCTGCGGCAAGTCAAAAAAGAAAAGGAAACGGTCCTTCGCGACTCGCGCCGCCGCAAGCTCAGAGTCGACCACCTTGATCTCGAAGAAGAAGAAGCGCAAGCGGGGCCGCAAGCTCTGGGGCAAAGGCAAGGGCCGTTTCAAGACAAAGGGCAAGTATGGCTCGGCTTCGGTCAGAGGAACCAATTGGCTGGTCGAGGACCGCTGCAACAAGTCAACCTTCTTCAAGGTCAAATCCGGGGTGGTTACGGTCCGGGACTTCGGTAGGAGGAAGAACGTGAAGGTCAAGAAGGGACGGAGTTACGTGGCCCGGGCCCGTCGGCGTTAGATGTCGCTTCGCCGGAAGACTGCGGCTTTCCGGCGGTCGGCCTGTTCGCTGTGCTGGTCGGGGTCGGCAGCTATTCGACTGAATTGTTCAGTGGACTCGAGCTCGATTCGGTCGATGCCCGGTTTTCGATCCGCGGTGAGCAGGATCCACCGAAAGGTTTGGTCGTAGTCGAGATTGACGACGACACCTTCAGCGACCTGGGAGAGCAATGGCCTTTCCCGAGATCGCTCCACGGACTGCTGATCGACCGGCTGAGTAACGCCGGCGCCAAGGTGATCGCCTACGACGTGCAGTTCACCGAGGAGACCCAGACGGCCGAAGACAACGCGCTGATCAAAGCGGTCGATCTCGCGGGAAACGTGGTGCTCGCGGCGACCGAGGTCAACCAGCGCGGCGAGGCGAACGTTTTCGGCGGAGAAAAGGTGTTGCGGAGCGTAGGTGCCCGTGCCGGCAATACGGCGGTCGAGCCGGGAAGGGACGGCACGGTACGGCGCAGTCATTTCGAGATCGATGGGCTGAAGAGTTTCGCGGTCGTGACCGCCGAAGTTGCCACGGGGCGCCCGGTCCCGAAGAGTAGCTTCGATGAGGACGGTGCCTGGATCAACTACGCCGGCCCGTCCGGAACGATTCCCACGGTCACTTTCTCCGACGTGATCCGGCAAAGAGTCGACCCGGCGATATTCAAAGACAAGATCGTCGTGGTCGGGGCATCGGCGCCGACCCTTCAGGATGTGCACCCGACGGCCGTCGGCGGAGGGCTGATGCCTGGGCCGGAGATTCAAGCAAACACGATCGCCACGGTGCTGGATGACCTGCCGCTCGAGTCGGCACCGCCGGGTCTGGACCTGCTGCTGATCGTGCTTCTTGCCGCAGCCGGCCCTCTCGCCGGAGCGCTGATGCGGCCGCTGCCCGCCTTCGGACTCGCGGTCGGGATCATGGTGCTCTACCTGGCGCTGGTCCAGATCGCCTTTAACTCGGGACTGATCCTTCCCCTGGTCGACCCCCTGCTCGCCTTGACCCTGGGCGCCATCGGGACGCTGGGTGTCTACTACCTGTTCGCCGCCTTCGAGCGCCAGCGGGTGCGCTTCACGTTTTCCCGGTTCGTGCCGGAGAACGTGGTCGATCAGGTGCTCGCCGGCGGCGAAGAGGAGCTTCAACTCGGTGGTGCCAAGCGCGAATGCACGCTGATGTTCACTGACGTACGCGGCTTTACGACCTACTCGGAGAGTCGTGAGCCGACCGAGGTAGTCGAGGTCCTCAATCGGTACCTGGGCGAAATGACCGACGCGATCATGGACCACGGAGGAACCCTCGTCACTTATATGGGTGACGGCATCATGGCCGTGTTCGGCGCGCCGCTTGACCAGGAAGACCATGCCGATCGTGCGATCGCAGCCTCACGCGAGATTCTCGACGAGCGCCTGCCGGCATTCTGTGACTGGATGCGGGAGACCGGTCGTGGCAAAGGGTTCAAGATGGGAATCGGCTTGAATACCGGCGTGGTGATGTCGGGCCAGGTCGGCTCGAAGCGCCGGATGGAGTACACGACGATCGGCGATACCACCAATACCGCCGCCCGGCTCGAGGGCATGACCAAAGGCAGCGGCCACTACCTGTTCCTCTCGGAGTCAACCAGGGAGGCATGCGTGAACCCGATTGACGATCTGGTGCTGGTCGGCGACCTCGAGGTCCGAGGCCGGGACCACACGATCCGGGTCTGGTCGATCGCCTCGGAGGATGAAGGCTGAACCGTTTGGCCCGCTCCCGGGTCGAAGGATCTGATGGGTTTCTTTGGAAGACGTTCGATGCTCGCCGGTGCGCTGCTTGTGCCGCTGGCGCTGGTTGCCTGCGGTGGGGACAACAGTGGTGAGGACGACCGGCCGGCCACGCCGCCGGGACTTTCTGCCGGTTTCAGCACTGACTTCTCGAAGCACAGCGTGCCCCTCGATCAGTTCGCCGGAGGCGGGCCGCCCAAGGACGGCATTCCCGCGATCGACGATCCGAAATTCGTTTCGGTTCCGGGCGCCGACGGGTTTCTCGTCGACAAGGACCCGGTGGCGGTGCTGGAGATCGGCGGGGCCACCCGGATCTATCCGATCCAGATTCTGGTCTGGCACGAGATCGTCAACGACACGGTCGGTGGCGAACCGGTGGCAGTGACCTACTGCCCTCTCTGTAGCTCGACCGTGGCTTTCTCGCGCGACGTCGAGGGACAGTTGCTCGACTTCGGGACCACCGGCCGGGTCAGGAAGTCAGACCTGGTCATGTACGACCGCCAGACGGAGTCCTGGTGGCAGCAATTGACCGCCGAGGCGGTGGTCGGTGAACTGACCGGCACCGAGCTCAAGGTGCTGCCGTCCGGAATTCTCTCCTGGGGCGAGGCCAGGAAGCTTCACCCCGGGGCCGAGGTTCTGTCCCGCGACACGGGCACCGATCGCGACTACGGCTCGACCCCGTACCGGGGCTACGACCAGCCAGACTCGACTCCGTTCCTGCTCGACGAAGAGGCTGACCCCCGGCTGCCGCCGAAGGCCAGAGTGACCACGATCCGGACTGGGGCCGACTCGGCCGTCGTCTATCCGCTGGAAACCCTGAAACGGCAGGCTCCCGTCAACGACGAGGTAGACGGCCGCCCGGTGGTCATCTTCTTCGACTCGAACGTCGCCTCGCCGCTCGACCAGCCGCAGATCTCGAGCAGCCGGGAGGTCGGCTCCTCGGCCGTGTTCAGCCGGAAACTGAACGGCCGGGTCCTTGATTTCTCGGCCGCCGGCCGGGGTCTTGTCCGTGACAGGCAGACCGGTACCACCTGGGATTTGAGCGGTCGCGGGACCAAAGGGCCGCTGGAAGGCGAGCAGCTCAAGCGGGTTGCCGCCGATGACCAGTTCTGGTTTGCGGTCGCTGCCTTTTACACCGATGCGGATATCCGGACCGGCGCGTCCGAGTCAACACAGGCGCCCTGACCTTGATTTCGAAGTGGGCTGGACGGGCGGCTTTCGGCCCGTTCTATGATTGCCTCGGAGTCTCAATCGGTTTGTTCACCGGATCGCGGCCAACTTTAAGGAGAATGAAATGAAGAAAGTCATCGTCTGGAGTCGAGCTGGGTGAAGATGGCCGTGACGCACTTTGCTTCGCCCGGCTGTTCGCCCGGTCCAGCGGAGCCGAACTTCACGTTGTGAGCGTGCATTCGGCCACGATTTTCTATGAAGGCATGGACCGGATCAAAGAGATACAGGACGAGTACTTCGACCGGACATTCGACTTCGCCGAGGGTGAGCTCGGCGAGGAATTCGATTTTCATCGGATAGTCGAGACTTCGCCGCCTGCCGGACTGACGAAGGTTGCCGAGGAGATCGACTCCGACCTGGTGATCGTCGGCTCGAGCAGTCGCGGCCCTATCGGCCGTGTGCTCGTCGGCGACGTCGGAGCGCGAGTCGCGTCCGGCGCTCCCTGTCCGGTGGCCGTGGTCCCCCGGGGATGGGGGCAGAAGGAAACCAGCGAGTTCGAACGGATCGGCGTCGCGTTCAACGGCACATTCGACGCGGAAGAAGCGCTGCTGTGTGGAGCGGAACTGGCCCGCCAGTTTGAAGCTGCATTGTGCGTGATCGGGGTTGTGCCCGAGGTGATCAACCCGAGGCGGATCGCGAGTACCGACCCTGGCTATCAGAAAGTCCTGAGCGAAGAGATGGAAAAAGGCCTCGCTCGCGCAGTGACCAGGACCGGTATCGCCGAAGCCGAAGCGCAGGTCAGGGTCGGCTACGCCTCCGACGAAATCGCAAGAGAATCATCGGCACTTGATCTGCTGATCCTCGGATCGCGTGGTTACGGGCCGATCAGGCGGGTCCTCCTGGGTGGAACTTCACTCAAGGTCGTCCGCTCGGCGGCCTGCCCGGTGATCGTTGTGCCCAGGAGTGGGGATTAGGCAATCAAATGACACCATCAGCCTGAAGAATCGAAAATATGACCTCGTAGTGATCGGTGGAGGAACCGGTGGCCTGATCAGCTCCTTGATCGCAGCCGGAGCTGGAGCCCGGGTTGCCCTGATTGAGCGAGAGCGAACCGGGGGCGACTGCCTGTGGACCGGCTGTGTGCCGAGCAAGGCGCTGTTGGCGGCCGCAGGCACGGCCCACCAGATGCGTCGGGCCGATCGGTTCGGCATCGCTTCGGTCGAGCCGGACGTCGGCTTTTCGAGTGTGATGGACTCGGTCCGGGCCGCCCAGTCAACGATTGAGCCTCACGATTCCCCGGAACGCCTGCGCCGGGAGGGCGTGGATGTAATCGAAGGCAACGCAAGATTCACCGGTCCTGGAAGGCTGCTGGTCGACGACACCGAGCTGAAGTTCCGTTCGGCCATCATCGCGACCGGTTCGGCGCCGGTCATCCCACCGGTACCGGGGCTGCGGGAGTCGAGGCCGATGACGACCGACTCGATCTGGGATCTGGAACACCTGCCCGACCGTCTGGCCGTGATCGGCGGAGGCCCGATTGGTTGTGAGCTAGGTCAGGCCTTCTCCCGCCTCGGCTCAGAGGTGACGATCATTGAGGCAGATGACCGGTTGCTGCCGCGCGAGGAGCCCGAATCCAGCCGTCTCGTGACCGGGGCATTCGAGTCCGAAGGCATCGATGCAGTCACCGGAACCACCGTGACCGGCGTTGAATCGAGCCCGGACGGAATTCGAATGCGATCTTCAGGAGAAGACGGTGACTCGCATGATTGGGAAGGAACCCACCTCCTCGTTGCGGTCGGCAGGTCTCCGAGAACAAGTGAGCTCGGGCTCGATTCAGTTTCGGTTGCCGTGAATGCCGGGGGCTCGATCGAAGTCGACAACCGGATGAAGACTTCGGCAAGCGGTATCTACGCGGTGGGTGACGTCACGGGGGTCATGCCCTTCACGCATGTGGCCGCTCAGCAGGCAAGGGCCGCCGCCCCAAATGCCGTATTCGGACTTCGCACCAAGGTCGATTATTCGTCGGTCCCGTGGGCCACCTTCACCGATCCGGAAGTCGCGAGGGTCGGCCTGAGCGAGGGGGAAGCACGATCGCGATGGGGTGACAAAGTCCGGATCGTCCAGTTCGACTACGAGAATCTCGACCGGGCCATCGTCGACGGACGTCCATCCGGTTTCGCCAAGCTGATCGGCGACAGGAAGGGCCGGCTGGTCGGCGCCACGATCGCAGCTCAAGGTGCCGGAGACGCGATCGCCGAGATGGCAGCCTGGATCAATCAGGGCGCCGGAATCAGCGATATCTCCAGACAGGTACACGCGTATCCGACCATGGCCGAAGGAGCATCCCGGGCCGCCAATGAATACGTTTCGGCTCAATTTCTTACGCCAAGAAACCGGGCGCTGATCAAGCCCGTCCTGGCCCTGAAGCGTCGCCTTCACGACCTGACCCGCCGGTCCTGAATCGTTTGCGAAGGGATCAGGTCGAAGCACAGATGAAACTGAATGCCCTAAAAACTTTGGCCTGGTCGTCGCAGCGCTACTGGCCGTGACCGTCGTGGCATGCGGTTCGGGTGGTTCTGACGACTCGTCTGGCGATTTCTCGGAATCCACAGCGAGCTTCGGTGATATCGCCAGTGAAGCTCAGGGGCAGACCGTTCGCTGGTGGATGTATGGCGGAGATCCCAGGTTCAACGCCTTCGTTGACGACGTGGTGACCCCTGCGGCTTCAAAGGAGGGGGTGCGGCTGGTCCGGGTGCCGATAGCCGACACCGCCGATGCCGTGAAACGGGTTGTCGCGGAGGAGCGAGCAGGAAAGAGCAGTGGCGGCGGCGTCGACCTGATCTGGATCAACGGCGAGAACTTCGCCAGCGGCAAGGAGGTCGGCCTGTGGCGAAAAGACTGGGCCGAAGGCCTGCCCAACCGGGAGTTGACCGACGCCGAATCGCCCCTTCTTTCACAGGATTTCGGGGTTGACGTGGATGGTCAGGAGTCACCCTGGTCGCGGGCGGGATTCGTCTTCGCCTACGACAAAAAGGTTGCATCCGAGCCGCCTTCTTCATTCCCTGAACTTCTCGAGTATGCGAAAGAGAACCCGGGCCGGTTTGCGTATCCGGCCCCACCCGACTTCACCGGTTCAGCCTTTGTCAGGCAGGTGGTTCAGCGGCTAGGCTCGACGGAAGCGGCTACGGCCTATCTGAGGGAATTGAAACCGTTGACGTATGCAGAAGGCAAGATTCAGCCGAAGTCAGAACAGGAACTGAGCCAGCTGTTCGCAAACGGCAAAGTAGATTTTTCGATGAGCTACAACTCGAACTTCATCGACAACGCCGTCCTCCAGGGTCAGTTCCCGGACTCCACCAGACCCTTTCTGATCGGCGACGGAGCACTACAGAACGCATCTTTCGTGACTATCCCGGCGAATGCCTCCAGTCCCCAAGGGGCCCAGGTGGTTGCGAACCTGCTTCTCGACCCGTCGATCCAGGCCAGGATGCAGGATCCGAAGATCGTCGGAATGCTCTCAGTCCTCGATCCGGACAGGTTGGACGAGGCCCAGGCCGCGAAGCTTGCGCCCACCGAAAGCCCTTTCCTCCTTCAGTCACTCGGCACACCGCTCAATGAGCTTCCGGTAGCCGAAGTGAGCAAGATCGACGATGCCTGGATCCAGCAGGTGCAGCGATAGAGGGACTGAAATGCGAAGGCATCGCTGTCTCGCCGGGATCAGACGAGATTCTCCACGACCTCACGTTCGAAGCCGAGGCGGGATCGAGAACGGTGATCGTCGGTCCCTCCGGTGCCGGCAAGACGACGTTGCTGAGGTCGATCGCTGGTCTTGAGGATCTCGACCGGGGCTCGATCAGCCTGGGGGGCAAGAGGATCGACGCACTGCCCGCTCACCGGCGAGGTTGTGCGGTGGTTTTCCAGGAACCCCGCCTGCTCGACCACCTGGACCTGCTCGACAACGTGGCCATCAGTCTTGTCGCGCAGCGGACTCCGCGAAAGGAGCGCCGAAGCCGCGCTCGTGAGTTGATTGAGGAAGTCGGCCTGGGGGAGTTCGCCGGAGGAGGCGTGAAGGGCCTTTCCGGCGGCGAACAACAGCGTGCGGCCCTGGCCAGGGCACTATGCGCCGAACCCGAACTGCTCCTGCTGGATGAACCGCTCTCGGCGGTCGATCCGAATCGCCGCTCCTCGTTGATGGACCTCATCCTCCAGCTGCAGGAGGACCGCGGGGTCACGACGGTGTCGGTCACCCACGACCGGGCCGAGGCTGCCGAGATGGGCCAGGTCATCGCCCTCCTGATCGCCGGCACAATCCTGCAGAGCGACGACCCGGAATCGATGTTCAGGCGTCCGCAAACTGAACGCACCGCCCGCTTCTTCGGATTGAACCTGATCCACGGGATGGTCAAGGACGGCCACCTTGCTTTCGAAGGATCGGAGATCGCAGTCGAAGGGCCGGACGGTGAGGTGACTCTTTCCATCCGCCCTGAAGCAGTGGTCATCGGCGACGGTGGCCAGGTTGAGATGACCGCCATCGAAGCGGTCTATCTGGGCACTCACGTCCGAGTCATCCTGAAGGGCGAACAGAGCGTGCTCGAAGCGCATGTTCAGGCAGAAGTCTCACCGGCAGTCGGTTCGAAAGTCGGAGTCTCGCTGCCTGAGCCCCAACTCTGGCGGATACCCGCAGGGTGAAGCAGCCGGCCTGGCGAAATGCCGCGATGCTGGCGCCGGCGGTTACGGCCACGGTGTTGCTGTTCGGGGGTGCGTTGGCAGGGGCGGTCGATCAGAGTTTTACTCCACCACTCGGGGGTGGGCTCGACTCCTGGTCGCTCGACAACTGGCGGTCAGTTTTCGGCGATCCGGTGTTCGGTGACGCGCTGGTCTTCACCTTGCTCACCACCGCCATGGCCACGGTCCTCGCGGCGCTCCTCGCCCTGGTGATTGCGTCGCTAATGAGGAGGGGGTCCAGCGCGGCCCGTACCGCGGCTGCCTTTCCGGTCCCCGTGCCGCACATGATCGTTGCTGTCGTGGCCGTACTCTGGCTGGCTCCAGGCGGTCTGGCGGATCGTGTGCTCGGCTCCCTGCCGATCAATCTGGTTCGTGATCAGGCCGGACTCGGCATCGTGCTGGTTTACCTGTTCAAGGAGACGCCCTTTCTTGTGCTGCTGCTTCTGGCGGTAATGGGTCGTCGTCTCGATGAGCAAAACGAAATGGCTGCTGTCCACGGGATGGGAAGGTGGGCCAGGTTGCGTTGGGTCATCTGGCCCGCTGTTCGTGTGCCCCTCGGAATCGGATCGATCATCGTCACGGCGTTTGTCTTCAGCGCTTTCGAGGTCCCGCTTGCAGTCGGCCCGAACTATCCGCCGACGATCGGAACCTATGCCCTCGAGGTGACCCAGACTGACGCGATCTCGGGGGCCGGCGAGGCGGCAGCGGCACTACTCGTCGGCGCGGCTGCTTCGATCGCTTTTGCCGTTGGAATCCTGGCGCTCGCCTCACGACAACGGAGATCGGATGCGTAACAGCGGCCGCATGAGTGGGGCCTTGAGAACGACGGTCGTCCTCGCCTTCTCCCTGCCCTTTTTGGTGCTGGTGCTTCAGGCGTTCGCCGACAGCTGGACCGCACCGTCGCTGATCCCGCAGGAGTTTGGCCTGCGGGGTTTCCGGGACGGATTTGCCGGTGGCGGGGCGGGGGTGGCGCTTACCCGGTCGCTGCTGGTCGCTTTCGTGGTGACGGCCGTTTCGCTTCTTCTGGCCTGGCCAGCTGCCAGGGTGATCGGTGAGCGTAGATTGCGCCACCCCGGGCCGGTCGTTCTTCTGCTCGCGGTCCCGATATTGATTTCACCGTTTGCCATCGGCACCGGGATGACCGGCTGGTTCGTTCGGCTCGGACTGACCGACTCCGTCGCCGGTCTGGTCCTCGCGCACATCGTCTTCTCGCTCCCTTACGCGGTCCTCGTGCTTTCCACCGGATTCAGCAGGCGACTCCGGCTATCGGAAGAGATGGCCTCGTCGATGGGGATCGGACCCTGGCGCAGGTTGCTGATGGTGACCCTGCCGGAGACTCGGCCCACTCTTGCTCTCGCAGCACTGATGGCATTCCTGGTGTCGTGGGGCCAGTACGGCAGTTCACTTGCGATTTCCGGTGGAAGTCCGACCCTGCCTGTGGTGTTGCTCCCTTTCATCGGCAGCGACTTTGAGGTGGCCGCGGCCCTTTCGCTCCTGTTTCTGGTTCCTGCCGTCCTCGCGCTTGCTGCCGCCAACCGCGCTGGACGCGTCCGGTGATGGCCCGAACCGTTCTGGCACCACGGGGGTCTACTAGACCATGACCCTCGGGAACCTACGGATACGGCTTCGCTCTATCGAGCAGAGGTCGAGGCCGGAACCCCCGGAGCTGAAAACTGCCCTGGAGCGTCGTTGGCGGGAGATCCCCGAAGCGATTCGCACTCCCAACCAGTTTCTGGGACGGCGGGTGACGGGTTGTGAAGGGACGCATGGAGTCTTCCCCCGATGCAATCTGGCCTGTACACCCTGTTATCACTCGAAAGATTCGAATCGTGTCCGGATCGACGCGGAACACACCGTTCGCGAAGTTGATTCACAGATGCAACTCGCAAACGAAATCAGGGGCCCGGGACAGGCCGCCCAGCTGATCGGCGGCGAGGTCACTTTGCTCGGACCCGAAGCCCATGCCAGATCGCTTCAGACGATGATCAACCAGGGCCGAAAGCCGATGTCCATGACCCATGGTGACTTCAACTACGAGTACCTGGAGAAGCTCGCACTCGATCCGGCAACCGGGAAGCCGCGGTTTTCACATCTCAGTTTCGCCGGACACTTCGACATGACCATGCACGGCCGCAAGGGGATCAGGAAAGTCAAAAAGGAGTCGGACTTGAATCCCTACCGGAAGAACTTCTGCGAGATGTTCAAAACGCTCGAGATCGAGCACGGAGTAACGAGCTTCCTGGCGCATAACATGACCGTGACTCCGGGGAATATCGATCAGATTCCGGGAGTTATCCGGGCCTGTCGATCGATGGGCTTTCGGCTCTTCAGCTTCCAGCCGGCGGCTTTCGTCGGCAGCGAGGCCCGTTGGAAGGAAAAGTACGGCGAGATGAAAGACGACTTGATCTGGGAAAGGATTCAGGAGGGGGCCGGAGGCCAACTCCACCCGGGGGCAATTCAGTGGGGAGACCCGAGGTGCAACAGGACGGCATACGGAGGGTTCACGGGTGAGCGCTACTGGACCCTCTTCGATGAAAAAGACCAGCGGGATGTGCGGATGCGCGACCTGTTTCTCAGCTCGGTTGGCGGGATCGATTTCACCGTAAGCCGCCGGCTCCTCGTCGCGAAATTGCTCCGTGCTGCGTTACGCGAGCCACGGGCCCTCGCCGCCGCAGTCCCGTTCCTTCTTCGACTGTCAGCTCGCATGGGTGGGCTGGTCCGGATACTCAGAAGCCGACCGGTAGCTGTCACTTTCGTGATGCACAGCTTCATGGACGCCGCCGTGGTCCGACCAGCCTGGGAAGCCATGGAGAAAGGCCAGGTGAGCGAAGACTCCGAAGTTCGAGCCGCCCAGGAACGGCTTCAGGGTTGCATGTACGGCATGGCTCACCCGGAAGAGGGGCGCATGGTCCCCGCCTGCGTCCAGCATTCGGTGCTGGATCCCGAGGAAAACGTCGCACTCGCCCGCCTCCTTCCGCTGGCAGGACCGGCCTCCGATGCTTGACGGCTACGCGCGCCCGAGACTGCAGCCGGTCCTCGAGGTCTTTGCGGCACCGATCGACCGCGCCGGGGCCAGTCCGGGGCTGGTCACGGCAGCCGGCCTCGTCGTAGGGATAGGTGCCTGTGTCGCCGCCGCTTTCGGTGAGTGGGGCCTGGCACTCGCCGGCTGGCTCCTCAACAGAACCCTCGACGGTCTCGACGGAGTGCTCGCCCGACGCCAAGGGAGCGTTTCCGACCTCGGTGGAATGCTGGATTTCCTGGCCGACTTCGTCGTCTACGGGGGCTTCATCTGCGCGGTTGCGATCTCGGTGCCGGACGCTCGAATCGCTTGTACTTTCCTGCTCGCGGTCTACCTGCTGAACAACGTGGCCCTGCTCTCGTTCGCCTCGCTGGTCGAAAAACGTTCACTTGACTTTGGAGACGAACGATCCCTCCGGTTCACGACAGGACTCGCGGAAGGAACGGAGACCGTGATCGCCTACTCGGCCATCTGCATCTGGCCCGAAGAGGCCGCCCTGATCGCCTGGATCTTTGCCGGGATGGTGACCATCACCGTGGTCCAGCGCCTGATCATTTCGGTGAAGGTGCTGAAGTGATCGGAGGACTGGAAAGCTGGGTCGACTCGGCGGGCGCGTTCGCCCCGCTCGCCTTCATCCTGGCCTACGTCGTCCTTACCATGCTTCTCTTTCCGGGTTCAATCGCCACTGTGGCATCGGGTGCTTTGTTCGGACCCGTATGGGGGTCGGTACTGACAGTCATCGGAGCCACGATCGGGGCGACTGCCGCATACCTGATCGCCCAGCATCTCGGGCGGGATCGTGTGCACGCAAGCCTTGGACCCCGCCTGCTTCGATTTGACGAGAGCCTCACGAGGACCGGATTCATTTCGGTTCTGATTCTTCGCCTGCTGCCGATCGCGCCTTTCAACGTCTCGAACTATGCACTAGGCGTAACCGGGATCGAACTCCGCCCCTACGTACTGGCGACGGCGATCGGAATAGTTCCGGGCACCGTCGCTTACGTCGCCCTGGGCAGCACGATTCGTGACCCGACTTCGATCGGCTTCATCCTCTCCGTGGCGGCCGTCCTGGTCCTCACCGCGATTGCCTACCTCCTGAATCGCCGCAACTCCCGTCAAGAGGGAGGCGAGGAGCAGGCCAGTGGAGTCACGTGAAAGCTGAGATCTCAGACTGGGAGTTCACGGGGTTCGGCGACGGTGTCCTGACTTCGCCGCGAGTGCTGCGAAGGAAGGTGAAGATCGGCTGTCCGGCGCCTGTTAACCTGCCTTTGGTGAGGGAGAAGACAGACGATCCGCTCGTCCTGAGGGCGCAGGAAGGGGACCGGGCCGCATTCGATGAACTGGTTCGGCGCCACGCCGATCGGCTCTACGGACTGGTCTCGGGTCTGATCGGTCCCGGGCATGAGGCCGAAGAGGTCGTTCAGGAGACATTCTTTCGAGCCTGGAAGTCGATTGCGAGCTTCCGGGGCCGATCCCAGTTCTATACCTGGCTCTACCGGATCGGTGTGAACGAAGCGAATCGCCGGGGGCTCAACTGACGACCAGACGGTCGCGCTCGGCGTTCTCGATCGACGACGAATCGGGCCGGGACATCGCCTCGGGGACTGCGGATCCCGCGCGCAGCGCCCAGATCTCGGAGCTACGCCGAGGTCTTTCCGAAGCAGTCGCCGACCTGCCGGCAGGTCAGAGGCAGGCGATTGTTCTCCGGGACATGAACGGGTTGTCCGCCGCCGAAGCCGCGGACATCATGGCGGTGGGCGAAGCGGCCTTCAAGAGCCGGCTCCACCGGGCCCGGCTAAAGGTCCGGTCGGCGGTCTCCGGACTGGTGGAAGGAGACGTTTGATGACCTTCAGGAAGCTGATCAGGATGCCCGGGTTCCTGCTCGACCACCGCTGGACAAGGTCACATCTGTCCGATGAGATCGATGGTCAGCTCGGTCCGGAGGAGCGAAGCCGGCTCAGGCGCCACGTCGATGAATGCGAAAGTTGCCATCGCCTGCTGGAGTCGCTGAAACAGACGGTCCACGTTCTGAAGTCCGTCAGCTTTCGACCGGCGCCCGGGGTTGCCGATCGGGTAATCGAAAAGCTGGACGAGGATCCGGCCGATCCCACCGCCTGCAAAGGTCACGACCTGTCTTCGTGAATCAGGCCGATCCTCGGGAAAAAGCGTCCTGTCCTGGCGGCGTACTCCCGGTAGGGCGCTCCGTAGGTCTGAATCAATAGAGGCTCTTCTGCCCTGGATGTAAGAACCAGGCTGACGAGCAGGACGAACACCCCTGCGAATCCGATGAGGGTCGGAGCGAGCAATGTGGCCCAGAAGGCTGCCGCCAGCATTGCCACATAGTTCGGATTTCGAACGAACCTGAAGGGACCTGTGGCCACGAGCGCGGCCTGATCGGCCGGGCCGATGTCGGGACGCCAGGCGGCGCCCATGGTCTCCTGGGACCAGACCGACAGGCCCGTGGCGAGCACGACCCCCGTCAAGGCGATCACGGAAACGACCGGTACCGGATCGAACAGAAGCGTCGTCTCGGTCACGATCTGCAAGATCGGCCCTGCCAGCACAAGTCCGAATCCGGCGAGGAAAAGCAGGTCTGCCACCCACCAGAGCGGTGGGCGGGTCCGACCGTAGGTGGCTCGCGCGGCGGAGCCGAACTGAAGCCTTCGGCGAAGCGACCGGAGCGGAAAGACAATCAGGAGGAAGGCAGCGATGAGCGCCGCGGAAAGTACTGCCATCAGTCACCTCCTTCTGGATTCGGGTCCCGGCCCGTTTCGACTCGATCCATGAATCTTCGACCATATTGGCCCTCGATCGGTTCGAGATGCTTGGGAAGTGCCCCGCAGGCACGGTTCTGGTTTGATCCTTCGATGAACGATTTCAGACTTCAGCAGCTCCGAGACACGGTTGACCGGCAGTCCGATGGAAAGGTTCTTTCGGTTTTCTGCCGGACCGATCCCCGTGAACCGGAGAACAGTGGCGAGCACCCGGGTTGGATGATCAGCCTGAAGAACGGGATCAGGGATGCCCTCGAAGCGATCGATCCCGGCCACGAATCCCACAAGGTGGCCCAGCGGCTGGCTGAAGAAGCCGAGCGCCGCATCCTGGAGACGCCGGCCCATGAGAGGGGACGGAGCATCGCCTGCTTCCTGAGTGAAGACGGTTTGATCGACGAACTCCACACCTTCCAGATTCCCGTCCGGGACGGCTTTGTCACCTTCGATTCAGGCCCGGTTGTCTGGCCAATCGTCGACGTAGTTGACCGTGGTCAGCGCACCGGCATCGTCTTGATGAGCAATGACAACATCCGGCTGCTCGAGTGGTTCGACGGCACCGCAGAAGACATTGAGCCCTCGGACAGGGAAGACGATTTCGGCACCCATGACGACGATACTCGCGCGCACATCGTGAACTTCATGGATCGGGTCAAGGAGTGGCGCAACCAGTTCCAGGCGGATTCGATTGCGGACATCGCCGACGCCGTTTCCAAGCTCGGGTACGACCGGTTGATCGTCGCCGCCGACGGCGAGCTGGGATCCCATTTCGAAAGCTCGATGCCCGATCCGCTGGGTGAATCCCTGATCGAAATCGTTCCGATCAATCTGATCGACCATACGTCGGCCGACGTCGCCGAGCATCTCGACGAGCGACTGCGCGAGGACTGGCGCGAATCAGTCGGCACAGTTGCCGATCAGGCGCTCGCCCGGGTGAAAGCGGCCGATCGCGGCGCCGGTGGCCCGGATGAGACCCTTCTTGCTTTGAGTGAAGGGCGGGTCGGCCACGTGATTTTCGATCCCTACCTCGAAACCAAGAGCGAAATCCTCTCCGATGGTGCCATTCAGGCGATCGAAGATGCCGGGGAGGCGTCGATCCAGGAAGCCCTGGTCGAAGTCGCACTTCGCACGGATGCCCGGATGAGTTCAGCTTCGGCCGAAGAGGTTCCGGCATTGGCCGAAGCAGGCGGTGTGCTCGCAACTCTTCGTTACTAGGCGAATCGGGGGGCGGTCCTCCTGGTCAAATGGCCTGGATGGGCGGCTCACGGCCCGGCTGGTCAGGCCTTCAGTGCACGAAGCGCATTGAGGATTACGGCGACGTCGATTACCTCCTGCAGCAAAGCGCCTTGAACCGGTTCGATGAATCCGGCAGCTGCAAAGAACATGGCCGCGATGCTAAGGCCCATTCCGGCGAGGACGCTTTGACGGGCGATCCTCATCGTTCTCCGGCTGATCTTCAATACATCCAATAGTCGGTCGATGCGATTTACCACGATGACGGCGTCAGCCGTTTGCGAGGAAACTGTCGCGCCCGCCGCTCCCAGCGCAATGCCGACATCGGCAGAAGCGATCGCCGGGGCGTCGTTGACTCCATCACCAACCATCACGACCGGCCGGGCTTCGGGGCGCCCGAGGAACTCGCGGACAACGTCCAGTTTGTCCTCTGGTGACTGGTCGGAGTAAATCCGGTCCAGGCCAGCCAGCTTCCCGACCTCCTCGGCAATCTCGGCCCGGTCGCCGGTCAACATCGCGACTTCGGTGAGCCCCTCCGAATGCAGGTCCTGGACCAGGGTCGGTGCGTCGTCGCGAAGCCGGTCGCCCATCAGGATCACTCCGGCCAACTTGCCGTCGACGGCGACGGCAATCCGGGCCTGTCCGAGTCCACTCGTCACTTCCAGCCGGTCGAGGCCTTCGTGGTCAACCGGAATCCCCGTGGCGTTCAGATATCTCCGGCTACCGAGCGTGACCCGATATCCGCCGACAAGACCGTCGATTCCACCACCCGGCTCCTCCTCCACGCCGGACGGAGATTCGAGCAGCACGCCGCGGATTGCCACCTGCCTGACCATCGCCTCGGCAAGAACATGCGCCGAGGCCTGTTCGAGCGACGCCGCCAGTCTCAGCAGTTCATCCGGGTCCGTACCTTCCATCGTCTCGACAGATTCGATCTCGGGGGTGCCGAGGGTGAGTGTTCCTGTCTTGTCGAGGAGCATGGTCCGGGCATTGGCCAACTGTTCCATGGTGCCTCCGCCCTTGACGATCACCCCCCGGTTGGCGGCACGCGAGAGACCGGCGACGATCGCAATCGGGGCGGCCAGGATCAGCGGGCAGGGCGTTGCCACTACAAGTACAGCCAGCGCACGTACGGGGTCACCGCTCACCAGCCAGGCGACGCCACACAGGAACACAGTGAAGGAAAGAAAGAAGACGGCGTAGCGGTCGGCCATCCGGGTGAATGGAGGGCGCTCGCGCTCGGCGGCCTGAACGATCGAGACCAGGGCGCTGTAGGTGGAGTCCTCGGCGCGGTGTGTCGCCCGCAGGTCGAATGGAGATCCAGCGTTGACGATGCCGCTGCGAGCAGATTCCCTTTGGTGTCTGAGAACGGGCAAAGGTTCTCCGGTGAGGGTTGATTCGTCAAGCATCGCCCCGTCGCTCTCAATGGTGCCGTCAATCGGAACAACCTCGCCGGTCCGAACGAGCACGAGATCACCAACTTCGACCTCTTCGACATCTACCTGCTCGAGCGCGTCATTCTGGTAGCGGTGGGCTGCCCGTGGCGCCCGTTCCAGGAGCATGGTCAGCTCCCGCCGGGCCCGCTGGTCGGCGTAGGCCTCGAGGGCACCGCCCCCGGACATCATCAACGCGACCACGGCGCCGGCCAGGTATTCACCGAGAGCCAGGGCGCCGGCCATGGCCAGAAGGGCGATGACGTCGACACCGACGTCACCCTTCAGCAGGCTCCGGGTCGTGCTCATGGTCAGCGGGATGATCGACACCACGATCGCGACGGCCCAGATCAGATCAGCAACCGAGCCGTTCCACGAGATTGAAAAGGCTCCACCGACCACGATCGCAGCGAAAATGGACAGCGAGAGCAGGAAATGCCGGTCTTTGTCGAGGAGGTCCGTCGGCGTCACAGCCGAATTATCACCGGGCAAGGGAGAAAGTGCGTCCCTTCGACGAGAATGACCGGCTGACGTCCACTAGTCTGAGAAGCGAAATCGTCCCCGAACCTGAGTGGGTGTCGTGAAGACCTGGAAGATCAACGAACTGGATACGCAGCCCCGGAAGCCCGAGATCCTTGAATCGACCGACGATGCGCGGGCGATCGTCGTCGACTTGCCGGCCGGGGAAAGCATGGAAGACCACGAAGTGCATGAGCGGGCCTGGCTGGTCGTGGTCCAGGGCGAACTTGAAGTCACGGCACTCGCGTCATCACCAGTGGAAAGCGTTTCTGGCGGACCCGGCCTGTTCGTTGAGTTTGAACCCTCGGAGCGTCACCGCGTTGACGCGCATGAGGATTCGCGTTTTCTGCTCCTGCTGACGCCCTGGCCCGGGCGGGGACACCCGGGCGCGTTGACGATCGATGAAAAGGCCCACGTGCGCGAGCGGGCCTCCGAAGTGAATGAAGGTCAGTAGCCCGGGCAACGCCGGGTTGTAGTGTCAGGGTCCCTTGGCAGACAAGTCTGAACCCCGAAGCTCTCTCGCCCGGCTCAGTCGCCTGAACCGGTTCGCAGCTGTTTTCTTCACCGTGCAGGTGGTGGTGCTCCTGGTTCTGGCCGAACCGGTCAGCCTTCCTGTGGTCGGGTCGTTTCTGGTCGGCCCACCCGGCGCCGGTGACTACGGGAGCACCCAGATATTTGATCTCCGGATCGATCTGATCGTCGCCCTTTTCCTCGCGCTCGCGGCCGTCGATCACCTGGTCGTCGGAACGGTCGCCCGGGGACGGTACGAGTCCAACGTAGAGCGAGGACAGAACCCTTTCCGGTGGTACGAGTACTCGATCAGTGCGTCCGTGATGATTGTGCTGATCGCGATGCTGACCGGGGTGAAGGACGTAACTGCCCTGATCGCCATCTTCGGCGCCAATGCGGCGATGATCTTCTTTGGCCTGGTGATGGAGCGCGCCAATCTGGATCGGGAGCGCGTCGACTGGACGCCTTTCATTCTTGGCTGCGTGATCGGCGCGGTTCCCTGGATCGCGATCATCATCCAGTTCATCCTCGCCGAGACCAGCGGCCGGGGCATTCCCGGCTTCGTCTATGGGATCTTCGTGTCCCTGTTCATTCTCTTCAACTGCTTCGCGGTCAACATGTGGCTCTCGTACCGCAGGCGCGGCCGCTGGAAGGACCCGCTGTTCTCCGAGAAGGTTTACGTCTGGCTGAGTATCACCGCGAAAACCGCACTGGCGATCCAGGTGTATTCAGGTGCCCTGGCCGGATCCTGACCTGCCGGGATGGTTGATTCATCCGTCGTGCGGGTATTGAACCAGGAGTCAGAAACACCTTGTTTCTATTTCCTTAGGAGGATGGATGAAGTTCCGAAGTCGTCGAGTTGCCGGTTTGATCGCCCTGGTTGCTGCCTGTTCCGGGTTCGTCCTGGCAAGTGGGCCGGCAAATGCTGCGTCCACGCCCGTCAAGTACGTCGCACTTGGCGACTCGTACAGCGCAGCTTCCGGAGTCCTTCCCGTCGATCCGACGGCTCCCCAGTGCCTCCGTTCTACTCAGAACTACCCTCAGGTGCTGGCGAAGAAGATCGGCGCAAAGCTTGACGACGTGACCTGCGGTGCGGCCGACACGACCCACTTCTTCAAACCCCAATACCCCGGGATGAAGCCCCAGCTCGACGCACTCAAGCCCGATACCGAGCTGGTAACGATGACCATCGGTGGCAACGACAGCGGTGTCTTCATCAACGCCATCCTCTACTGCGGTTCCTCCGGCCTGTCGACTCTCGGAACGGGCAGCCCCTGCAAGGACAAATACGGAAGTTCGTTCGAAGACACGATCCGGAACACGACCTATCCATCACTCGTCAAAGCCCTTGATGCCGTGCGGAAGAAGTCGCCGAAGGCGAGGGTCGCGATCCTGAGTTACCCCTGGATCACACCGAAGACCGGCGGCTGCTTCCCGACGATGCCCATTGCAACGGGGGACGTTCCTTACCTCCGGTTGCTCCAGACAACCTTGAACGATGCGGTCCGTCGCGCGGCGTCAGCGACCGGGGTCACGTTCGTGAACCTGAACGGGGTTTCCGAAGGACACGATGCCTGCAAGCCGATCGGTACCCGCTGGGTCGAGCCTGTCCTGGCCGGGACCAATCCGGTGATCGTCCACCCGAACGCCCTGGGCGAAGCGAAGATGGCGGAGCAGACCGAGAAGGTGCTATCCAAGGTTCCCGAAAGTCCCCGGCCTACGGTGGAAAGTCCCAAACCCAAGGTGGTCCCGCAGACCAGGATCCGGAAGTCGGTGGTGAAGAGAGCCAAGCGCAAGGCGAAGTTCCGGTTCAAGTCCAGCGTCGCTGGTTCCAGGTTCCGCTGCAGCCTCGACCGGCGGCCGTTCAGAAAATGCAAATCACCGCGGGCCTACAGGCACCTGAAGTCCGGGAAACACAGGTTCCGGGTGAAGGCAACCTCCGCCGGAAAGACCGATCCGACGCCGGCAAAGAAACGATTCAGGATCAGGCGCTAGCTTTTCTTCGCCCTGCCGCAGCAACTAGCCGTGCTTGACCAACCGGCGCACGGCACCCATGAGTTCTTCAGTCCGTTCTTCCTGAAGCCCGGCCTCGCCGCCGATCACGCAGTGGCGGGTGTGGTCTTCGAGCAAGCCAAGCGCAACCTTGTCGAGGGCGGCCTGGGCGGCTGAAATCTGGGTGACGATGTCGATGCAGTAGCGGTCTTCGTCGACCATCTTCTCCACTCCTCGAACCTGACCTTCGATTCGGCGCAGGCGCTTCAGGAGCGCGTCCTTGTCGGCGGTGTATCCGTGTGTTGCTGATTCGGTTGTCATCTAGAACACCTCCATGAGTAGAACCGCGGATCCGAAAAGGAAGGCCGTGATGGTAATTGCTCCGACCAGGCGGACCGGGGGACCGCCGTGGACCCCTGTCTTGTGAACCGCGGTGTGTCCTTTCCCGCGAGCGATCAGCCAACGGTTGACCGGAACGGCGAAGACGAACGCCACCGCCAGCGCGAACGACAGCGAGCCCCAGAAGAGAATGCTGTTCAGTCCTGCATTCAAGGCTCCCGGTACGACGACCATGATCAGGTTGTCGACCACTTCCATGGTCGCGATCGAAAAGGTGTCGGAGGCCAGGGCAATCGGGATGACAGTAGCCAGCGCGAGGCCGGACTTGAGCAGGGGCAGGCTGGTCAGGCTATAGCCGAAGGCGAACGCGAGCACGATCGAGAGGATCACGGTCCCAGGGTTGGAGAAGCCGAGGGCAGTTCCAATGGCCATGCCGGCGATCTCGCCAAGTGCGCATCCGGTCAGACAGTGGAGGGTGGCGCTCACGGAAAGGGTGGTTAGCTCTCGGCCTCCGGTCGGCATCTCGTGCCCTGCGTGGGATGTTGCGATCGCATGCTCCTGGTTTGCGGCCATGCCGGGCATCGTATCAGGTACCCCCCAGGGGTATGCTACGGTGTCCTTGAAAGTACCCTGTGGGTAGAAGCTCAAGGTAAGGATCGAGATGCGCGACACAACGAAATCGAAGCCAGTGAGTTCCGAAGCTTCGGAGGAGTCGTTCGACCTGCCCGTGGCGGGAATGACTTGTGCATCCTGTGTCAGTCGCGTCGAACGCAACCTGAATGAGCTCGAAGGCGTCGACGCCACCGTCAACTTCGCCACCGAAAGCGCGACCGTCAGGTTCGATCCGGAGACGGTTGCCCCCAGCGACCTCGTGGCCGCTGTCGAGGCGGCCGGCTACCGGGCAAGTCTGCCTGAAGGCGACCGTGACCAAGCGTCAGAAGACGAAAGTCACGGCCACGTCGACCCGGAGTTGCGGGACTGGCGACAGCGCCTGACCGTCTCGGTGATCCTGTCCGTTCCGGTTCTCTTCATGGCGATGATTCCCGCGCTCCAGTTCGAGTACTGGCAGTGGGTCAGCCTCGTCCTGGCAACCCCGGTGGTCTTCTGGTGCGCCTTGCCGTTCCACCGGGCGACGTGGCAGAACCTGCGGCACGGCTCCGCGACGATGGACACTCTGATTTCTCTGGGGACACTGACCGCCTACTTCTGGTCCGTTGCCGCTCTCTTCTTCCTCGGGGCCGGCGAACCCGGGATGACGATGACCTTCCAGCTGATTCCAGAGCAGGGTGCGGGCGGGTCCGACGTTTACTTCGAAGTGGCCGCCATCGTCATCACCTTTATCCTCGCCGGACGTTACTTCGAGACCCGGGCCAAGCGGAACGCCGGTGCTGCCCTCAAGGCTCTGCTTGAACTCGGAGCGAAGGAAGTAGCGGTTATCGAGGGCGGTGCGGAGAGACTGATCCCGATCAGTGAACTCAAATCCGGTCAGACTTTCGTGGTGCGTCCCGGCGAAAAGATCGCCACGGACGGAGAGGTTGTCGAAGGACATTCCGCGGTGGACCAATCCATGCTGACCGGTGAATCGGTACCGGTTGAGGTCGCTCCGGGCGATCCGGTTACCGGCGCAACCATCAATTCGGGTGGGCGCCTGCTTGTCCGGGCGACGCGGGTCGGCGATGACACCGCACTTGCGAGGATCGCCCGGCTCGTCACCGATGCCCAGTCCGGCAAGGCTCCGGTCCAACGGCTTGCTGACCGGATCTCCGCAGTGTTCGTGCCTGTGGTGATCGTCCTGTCGGTCGCCACCCTCGGATTCTGGCTTGCTGCTGACGCAGGTACCTCGTACGCGATCACGGCCGCAGTCGCCGTGCTGATCATCGCCTGCCCCTGTGCCCTGGGACTCGCCACCCCGATTGCCTTGCTTGTCGGAACCGGCCGTGGCGCCCAGATCGGTCTCCTCATCAAAGGACCCGAGGTCCTCGAGTCAACCCGCCAGGTGGACACGATCGTGCTCGACAAGACCGGCACCGTGACCACCGGTCGGATGGGCCTGTCGGACATCGTGACCGCCGACGGAGTCGGTCAGGACGAGGCATTGCGGCTGGTCGGCGCACTCGAGGATGGATCCGAACATCCGATCGCGCGGGCGATTGCCCAGGAGGCCCGAACCCGCTTCGTTGACCTGCCCGGAATCGAATCCTTCTCAAATCACGCCGGACTCGGGGTGGAGGGTGAAGTTGACGGCAAGGTGCTGACGGTCGGCAGGTCTTCTTTCCTGTCTGAACGGGGCAAGTCAATTTCGCCTGAACTCGAGGCTGCGCGCGAGTCCGCAGAAAACGAAGGAAGGACGGCGATCGTCGCAGCCTGGAACGGAGGGGCCCAGGCTGTGTTCCTGGTTGCCGACTCCGTCAAGGAGTCGAGCGCCGAAGCGGTCTGCCGGCTGAAAGAACTGGGTCTCGAGCCTGTGCTCCTGACCGGCGACAACGGGTCCACGGCGAGGGCGGTCGCGACCCAGGTCGGTATCGACCGGGTAGTCGCAGAGGTTTTGCCGGGAGAAAAGGCAGAGGTGATCCGTGAACTCCAGTCGGAGGGCAGGGTTGTCGCGATGGTTGGCGACGGGGTCAATGACGCACCCGCGCTTGCCAGGGCGGACCTCGGTCTGTCGATCGGAACTGGAGCCGATGTGGCGATTGAAGCTTCCGACCTGACTCTCGTCTCGGGTGACCTCCGCGCGGCGGCCGACGCGATCCGGCTGTCGAGAAGGACCCTGCGTACGATCAAGCAGAACCTGTTCTGGGCATTCGCCTACAACGTGATCCTGATCCCTGTGGCCATGGCCGGCTACCTCAATCCGATGCTGGCGGGCGCGGCAATGGCGGGCTCGAGCATCTTCGTCGTCGCGAATGCCCTGCGCCTCCGCCGTTTCTAGAAGGCGGCTTCGTCGAGTTCCATCACGTCGTTGTCGATGCCTTCGATCTGGGTCCGGACGCCGCTCAGCTTCGGCAGCATGTTTCTCGCGAAGAAGTCCGCGGCCGCGACCTTGCCTTCGTAGAAAGGCTTGTCGATGTCCGACGCGCCTGACTCGAGGGCGGCCGCGGCGACCCTGGCGTGCTTGAGCAGCAGCCAGCCGATCATCAGGTCTCCGAATGCGAGCAGGAAGGGCACCGATCCGAGGCCGACCTTGTAGATGTTCTTCGGGTCCTCCTGGCTACTGAACATGTAGCCGGTCAGGGTGGCACTCATCGACTGGATGTCGGCGAGGGCCGTGGCGAGCAGCTCTCGCTCGCGTTCGAACCCGGGACCTTCATCGATGGACTTCTGGATCTGTTCGACGAGGTGGTTCATCGCCGTCGACTCGTCCCGGATGATCTTCCTGAAGAAGAAGTCCTGGGCCTGGATCGCGGTCGTGCCTTCGTAGAGGCTGTCGATCTTCGCGTCCCGGATGTACTGCTCGATCGGATAGTCCTCGAGGAAGCCGGATCCTCCGTAGGTCTGGAGGGGACTCGGTGAGGATCTCGTAAGAACGTTCCGAACCGACGCCCTTGACGATCGGGAGGAGGAAGTCGTTGATCCGCATCGCCAGCTGCTGGTCGACTCCTTCAACCACATCGGCGGCGGTCTTGTCCTGGTGGACGGCCGTGAAGAGGTAGAGGGCGCGGAGACCTTCGGCGTATGACTTCTGAGTCATCAGCGAGCGACGGACATCGGGGTGGTGCATGATCGTGACCCGTGGTGCGGTCTTGTCCATGACCTGGGTCAGGTCGGCTCCCTGGACCCGTTCCTTCGCGTATTCGAGCGCGTTCAGGTAACCGGTCGACAGGGTGGCGATGGCCTTGGTGCCGACCATCATGCGGGCGAACTCGATCACGTCGAACATCTGGCGGATGCCTTCGTGGACGTCGCCCACCAGCCAGCCCTTGGCGGGTACACCGTGGGCGCCGAAGGTCAGGTCGCAGGTGGCCGAGGCGCGGAGGCCCATCTTGTGCTCGAGGTTCGTCACGAAGGCTCCGTTCCGCTCGCCGGACTCGCCGGTTTCGGAATCGAAGTGGAACTTCGGCACGATGAAGAGGCTGAGGCCCTTGGTGCCAGGTCCGGCACCTTCGGGGCGGGCCAGGACGTAGTGGAGGATGTTCTCGAAGAGATCGTCGGAGTCGCCGGATGTGATGAAGCGCTTGTCGCCTTCGATGTGCCAGGAGCCGTCCGGCTGCTCGATCGCCTTGGTACGGCCCGCACCGACGTCGGAGCCGGCGTCGGGCTCGGTGAGGACCATGGTCGCTCCCCAGTTGCGGTCGACGGCCATCTTTGCCCAGTGCTTCTGCTCTTCGTTGCCGTTTTCGTAAAGGAGGTGGGCGAAGGCGGGTCCGGCGAGATAGAAGAATCCGGCGGGGAGTGCTCCGACCATGAACTCATTGATCGCCCAGGAAACGGTCGAGGGGGCCGGGATGCCGCCGACTTCTTCGCCGAGGCCGAGCTTGGTCCATTCCGCCTCGGTCCAGGCGTTCACGGAATCTTTGAGGGATTCGGGCAGGGTCACGACGTGGGTGTCGGGGTCAAAGGTCGGCGGCTTACGGTCGGTTTCGGCCCACGAGGCTGCCACCGGTCCTTCTGCAAGACGCGAAGCCTCGTCGAGCATGATGCGCACGGTGTCGCCATCAAGGTCTCCGAAGACTCCGGTCTCCAGGACTTCATTGGTCTTCAGAACTTCGAAGAGGTTGAATTCAAGGTCGCGAACGTTGCTCTTGTAATGGCCCATTCGGGCATCGTATGGGAAGGTGTCCTATGGACGAACTGAGCGTGTCCCTGGTATTCAGGATGGGTGACTGCAGCCGCGGTCTCACGACCCGATGAAGATTCTGGTCACGGGCGCAAGCGGGTTCCTCGGAGGATTCGTCTGCGAGCAGCTGGTTGAGCGTGGCCATGAGGTGGGAGCGATGGTCCGGCGCGACGGCTCCGAGCCTCCGGGCACGAAACCGTTCCTCGCCAGCCTCGGATGCGAAGTCTCTCGGCCGGGCATTGAAGCTGGCGGAGCCGGAATGCGTGATCCATTTGGCCGCCGAGATCGCCTCGCAGCGCGACCCGAAGAAGATCGCCAAGGTCAACGTGGGCGGCACGGCCGATCTGATCCTGGCGGCTGAAGCTGCAGGAGTACGACGTGTGGTTTTCACCTCGACCGTGGTCACCGGTGACGCGGGTGGAGAGGTTCTGACCGAGGAGACCGAGCTTCCGGTCAAGTCGATCTACGGCCGGTCGAAGATGGAAGGCGAACGCATGCTCCGGAGTTCCAGCCTCGAAGACGTGATCATCCGTCCAAGCCACATCTATGGTCCGGGCGGCTGGTTCGTCGATGAGTTCGTCATCCGGCTACTGCAGACGGGACGGTTCGCGGTGATCGGATCCGGGCGCAACTGGTGGGATGTCGTCCAGGTCGAGGATGTCGCCTCTGCCTGTGCCCTGGCAGCAGAAGATGCCCCGGCTGGATCGCTCTACCACGTGGTCGACGACGAGCCAGTCAAGTACTTCGACTTCGTCGCCCTTGCTGCTGACGCACTCGAGGTCGGCAAACCCCGCCGGGTCCCAGCCTGGGTCGCTCGCCTCATGACCGGCGGTGACACAGTCAGGGCGGTAACCCGATCGGCAAAGAGTTCCAACACGTTGATCAAGTCGGAACTCGGCTGGCGGCCGCGGTTCCCTTCGGCCCGAGAGGGAATTCGCGACTCGGTGAGGCGCCTCGACCAGACACCGTGACTTCAACTTGACGGCTGAGGTTGGTTGGCGGAGACTGCTGACACGGACGTCCAACCAGTCAAGGGAGATCAGATGGCACCCGATAGCGCTGCAGAGCGGAAAGCTGAAGCGAAAGCGAAACTCGCGGTGGAAGAGGCGAAAAAAGCTGAACTCGCGAACGTAGCCTCAGAACTAGCCAATAAGGCTGCGAGGCTTGCTCTTGAAACGACGAAGATCGAGCAGGAGAAAGCAAAGCTTGAGCAGAAGCAAGGGCAAAAGAAGGCACATCTTGAGAACGAAACCACCAGGCTTGAGAATAAAAAAGCAGCCGAGGACCTGGACAGCTATGAACCCACCAGTTCCAGGCTCGAGGGAAAGGTCACGATTGGAGATGGCACCGGACTGATCGCTTCACTTCTTGCCCATTCGATGGTTGCCGAAGGGGCTGAAGCAGTTGCCAAGGCCGTGGGTTCGAAGGTCGTCGGCGATCCAACGATTTTCATCACGGCTGATCGGAACTTGATCGAAAGCTCCTGGACCGCACTCTCCATTGAAAGCAACATCAAGAGCGCAAAAGACGAACTCCAGGCGGCCGTCGAATCAATTGAGTCCCTCACGACGGAGGGTCAGCCTTCGACTTACACCTACCAGTTGGCTCCTACTGTGGTTGGTGATGCCGCAGATATCGCTGGCGCAGCAATTGACACATTGGGGTGGTTGAACGCCGACTTCGAGATCGCTGCCCAAGAGGTTGAGATCGGCGCCTCCTCCTTGCTGGGCTCGATAGCGGGCTACCTCATCAAGGAGGAAAAGAAAGTACAGGTTGACGGTTTTGCTGTGCTGAAGAACTCACCCCTGCTACTTCTCCTCGCCCAGGCAACCGCGTTGAAACAACATCTCAATGCGAAGGTCAAGGACCTGGGCAATCCCGATTCTGATGCCAAGCCTGTGGTGGAGAAAGCCCAAGCAGTCACGGAGGCTTTCGATGCGATGGTGCTCCAGATCAGCTCAGCTTCAGGAGAAAGCGCCAGCCCGCCGATCCTCTCTGCCCTGCGGCGCGAGCAGATACTCTCCGCCGATAGTTCAGAAAAGTACGTGCTCTACGCGGGGCTCGAATCGACAGGTGGAGAAGCGATTTCACGACGGTGGTTCATGGTGCCGGGTCTCCACTATCTGGGAGGGGCTCAACTCACATCCATGCTGCTGAATGTTTCCACCAATGAACTCGAATTGGCTGAGAGCCGTTCGATGCTGGGCGCTGTCAAGTATCGACTCTGGCGAGGAGGGATCAAGACTCGGGGCAGCATCGACGTCGCCATAAATACGGGAAAGCTTGGGACGTTCTCCTAGTGGCAACGTTTCCCTTCATTCGGGTTTGCTCGTTCGGCGGTTCTTCGCGGGGTACGAGTCAGGCAGCGAAACGGACTTCGCCGCCGCGTTCGGGCGAAGAGGTGATGAAGCGCTGAACTGTCTTTTCGTCGGGTCCGACTGATTCGAGGACGCCGGCCCGGGCCACTGCCCGCATCACGGTTTCCATTTCGGCCATCGCAAAAGAGAACCCGATGCAGCGCCTGACACCACCGCCGAACGGGATCCAGGTGTAGGTGCCCGGTTTCTGATCGAACCAGCGCTCGGGCTTGAACTCGAGGGCTTGCGGATAAACATCCTCGCGCCGGTGGACGAGGTAGATGGAGGGGGTGACAATGTCGCCAGGCTGGAATTGGTAACCCGCGATCTCGATCGGTTCGACCACCTTCCGTATGACAAAGTCGAGGACCGGCCGCAGCCGGAGGCCCTCCTGGGCAACGGCCTTGGTGTATTCGGTCTCGTCGGTGAGCGACTCTTCGTGAAGCCGGGCGGCGCTGCCCGGAGTGCGGGTGAGCCGCTCGAAAGTCCAGGCGAGTGCGGTCGCCGTGGTTTCGTGACCGGCCACGATCAGGGTGACAAGCTCGTCGCGGATTTCGACGTCGGTCATCGGGCGGCCATCCTCGTCCCGCGCTGTCAGGAGCATGGAAAGGATGTCATCGCGTTCTTCAAGGCCTGGTTCTGTCATGCGTTCAGCAATCAGTTCGTAAAGGCCGGCATCGAGAGGCTTCAGCACCGGCCTGTACATGCGCTTGATCGCGGCACTGCGCGGGCCGAGCATCTGCGATGCGACCAGCCGGATACCGGAGGCGATCCATTCGAGCATGTGCTTGGTTGCCGCTCCGAGGCGGTCGTGCTGCTCACCGGTCGATGCTGTTCCGAGGACGACCTCGAGGATCACTTCGAGTGCGATCTCCTGGCTGTGTTCGCGGACCGAGAAGGTCTCGCCCCGTGGGATGCGCTCGACCTGAAGCTCGGCGATGCGTTCGATCGTCTTCGTCTGGGTTGCGAGTTTCTCGCCATGGAAGGACGGCAGGAGGAGCTTCCGCTGGCGCATGTGCTCGTCTTCGTCGAGCAGCAGCACCGAGTGGTCGCCCAGCGCGGTGGCCAGGATTTCGTTGCCTTTCCCGGCGTGGAGGACGGTAGGCGGTGAGGTAAAGACCTGCTTTATGGCATCGGGGTGGGCAAGGACGTTCCACTTGTTCCGCCCGAGGTTCAGCTCGAAGACGTCGCCGAGCTCGGCCCGCGCTTCGTCGAACATCGAGTTCTGGGCATGGGCCAGCTTCCAGGCCTGGACCGCGCGGGGCTTTCGCACCTTCGGCGGACGTTCGGTCGGCGGGCGGGGCTGGGCGACTTGAGGCTCCTTGACTTCCACGGCTGCAGCCTAGAGGCTGTACTCATGGAGTTGAAGCCGGCCAGCACACCGAAGAAAGAAAGGTCCGAAGCTGCAATCAAACTCGAGCAGAGCATGCGGGACCTGCTCGAGCCGGGAGAGACCCTGCTCGGCGTGACCGCGGCCTCGCATCAGAAGAGCATGTTCTCGGGGGGCGTCGTGAACCTCGCGGTGACCGACCGGCGGCTGATCATCCAGCCGCTCGACCGCCGCGGACGAAATGTCAAAGGCGATGCCGTTTCGATCACCCAGCCGGAGATCGACAAAGCGAGTATCGGCCGGTCCGGCGGGACGGACCCGAGCGGCATTCTTGTGAGTCAGGTCGCGATTCAGGTGAAGATCAAGACCACTGGCGGGGAAAAGTACAAGTTCTCGATGATGGACGGGCAGGGCAACGGACTGCTAGGAAAGCTCAGCGGTGGGGAGTCACAACTGAGCACGGTCCAGGCGCTCCGGGCTTTCCTCGGCGACACCGACGCGGCCGCCGAAATCTGAAGCAGAGCGGCGGAGGCGGCGCCGCTATTCGAATTCGAACGGGTCGTAGGTGACCGGAGGCAGGTCGATCGGAGCTACTCCACGTCTTCGTCGGCCGGGCCAACGAGCGCCGGCAGTTTGCCCGATTCCAGTTCCGAGTCGAGTTCATGTGGGGTCTTTCCGGCCACCCTGAGCAGGATCGCGCCCTCACCACTCACGTAGGCCTCTTCGCCGTGTTGCTCGACATCCATGCCGACCGCCTCTTCGCGCTCGGTCGCCCGAAGGGGGCCAAACAGGGCGATGAAGCGGAGTAATCCGTAGGTCACGGCGAATGCGTAGATCGGCGATACCAGCACTGCGAGAGCCTGGTGACCGAGCTGCGCGGCGTTGCCGTAGAAGAGTCCGTCGGCGATCCCGTTCCAGTCCGCCTGGGCGAACAGACCGATGAACAGGATCCCGAACATCCCGGCGATGCCGTGAGCACCGAGCACATCAAGGGTCTCGTCCACCCGGGTCCGCGGCTGCCAGACGATGATCAGGTAGCTGGGAACGGAAGCGGCCAGGCCGAGGGCCATCGCCCACATCGGGCTGATGAAACCGGCCGCCGGCGTGATCGCGACGCAGCCGACGACCACCGCGGTAGCCGCACCGACCGCGGTGACCTTGCCGCCGCGGAACAGGTCAAGGGCAAACCATCCGACCAGGGTGCAGGCCGGGGCCAGAAGGGTGTTGGTGAAAGCGAGCACACCGATGTCGTTTGCGCCGATGCCACTGCCGCCGTTGAATCCGAACCAGCCGAACCAAAGCAGGCCGGCACCAAGCAGCACGAGCACCGAGTTGTGGGGCAATAGCGCCTGGCGGCCGTAGTCCTTGCGGGTCCCGATCAGGATTGCTGCGGCTAGTGCGGAAAAGCCGGAGGCCATCTCGACTGAAACACCACCGGCGAAGTCGAGGGTTCCGGCTTCGGCCAGGAAACCACCGCCGAAGACCCAGTGGGCCATCACCGGATAGACCAGCGTTGACCAGAGTGCGACGAAAATCATGTAGGGACCAAAGCGGATCCGTTCGACCACGGCGCCGGAAACGAGGGCGACGGTGAGGATGCAGAAGCTGCCCTGGAAGGCCATGAACAGAAGTTGGGGGATGGCAGTGCCTTCACGAGGATCGAAGCCGACTCCACTCAGAAAGGCATGGTCGAAGTTGCCGATGAAGCCGCCCCCATCGCCGCCGAAAGCCAGCGAATACCCGATCACGGCCCAGGAGATCGTCGCGACTCCGAGCGCGGCGACGCACATCATGAATGTGTTCAGAGTGTTCTTCGAGCGCACGAGTCCCGCGTAGAACAGTCCGAGGGCAGGCGTCATCAGGATGACCAGCGCCGTGGACATCATCATCCAGGCGGTATCTGCAGCGTCGACTCCGGGAGCCATCAAACGACCGGCGTCACTGCGGCATCATCGGTCTCACCGGTGCGAACCCGGACCACCGAGTCGAGGGGAAGGACGAAGATCTTGCCGTCACCGACATCGCCGGTTCGGCCGCCTTCGCTGACCGCATTGACCGTGTCGTCCACATACTGGTCGGAGACGGCGATCTCGAAGCGGATCTTCTCCGACAGGCCCATCTGGACGGTTGTTCCGCGGTAGGTCTCGACCCGCTGCATCTCACCGCCGTGGCCCTGGACCTTGGTCATGGAAACGCCCCGGATATTGGCGCGAAAAAGCGCTTCCAGTACATCGTTCGCCTTTTCCGGGCGGACGACGCCAATCACCAGCTTCATTTTGATTCCCCTTCGGTTGGCAAGATTTCTCCCTGCGCGAGTATAGGATCTCGACATGGAAAATCAGGACTCACCGGTCGTCCTTGCCGGCAGCATGGAATTGCTCGACGGAACCGAAAAGGATCTCGGCGAATACCTCGGCGGCGTGACCCTGGTGGTCAACACAGCCAGCAAGTGTGGGTTGACGCCGCAGTTCGAGGGCCTGCAGAAGATCTATTCGGAGAACCACGACCGGGGCTTTACCGTGCTCGGATTTCCGGCCAACGACTTCATGGAACAGGAGCCGGGGACGGGCGAGGAGATTGCCGAGTTCTGCCAGAAGAACTACGGAGTCGAGTTTCCGATGTTCGCCAAGACCTCGGTGGTCGGTGACGAGGCCAACCCGCTCTTCGCCGAACTGGCCGACCAGAGCGAGCAGCCGGAATGGAACTTCGCCAAGTACCTGATCGACCGCGAAGGCAGGTTTATCAGGAAGTTCCCGGCACCGACCGACCCCGCCGATGATGAGGTCATCGCGGCGATCGACTCAGCGCTGGGTTAAGCATTAAGCCCGAGCCGGGCGTGGAGGAAGTCGTTCTCGATCTGCCGGATCGTGTTGCCGGCCCAGCCTCGTGACACAACCGAAGGCAGGGTTCTGGCAACTACCTGAAGGCGACTGGCCGGTCCGGGCCACGCGGTGTGTCCGGTCCTCGTCGCACATCCGCGGTAGTGGAGGTCGGTGAAGGAGAGCATCAGGACGGCAGCGGTCCTCACGGCGGCGGTCCCTCCGAGATTCAATCCTTCGAACAGGCGCCGGTAGGCCGAGGCCCGGCTGAGGGCCATCGACATGTAGATCTCCCGAACCCGGCTGACTGCCACGCGGGCGTCGGCTCCCATCGGCTGTCCGAGCCAGGGCCTCAGCGCCGGGTGATAGGAGATGCCGCGTTCGAGGTCCCGTTCGATGTCGCGGCTGACGTTGGCCAATTGGATCATTTCGCTGACCAGCAGAGCGTCCTCGCGGGCGCCGTTGGTCAGTTCAGCGTCGGCAACCTGACTGAGGGTGAACAGGGCAGGGTGGCCGATCACGTTCCGGCAGTACCGGGCAAGTTGTTCCTGGTCCTCGAGTACCCCACCCTGGTCAGAGAAGGTCCTGGTCGACCAGACCATGCCTTCGGCCATCGAACGGACCAGCTCGGCGATTTGATCCTGGACCAGATCAGGCAAGGTCGCGTAGACCGAGTCGACGAGGTTGCAGCGTTCGATCAGCAGCAGGTAGACGCGGTCGCGGTCGTCACGGGCCGCCGTGGCCGGAATCGGTTCCGGCACGGTCAATGGGCTGCCATTGAACCGGGCCGCAAACTTCTCGATGCCGGCCTCGCATTCACCGGGGCCGTCGATCAGATCTTCGTAGGAGTCGAGCATGCGGCAGTAGAGATAGGCGACGGCAGCTGCAAGCGCCTTCTCCCGGGGCAGCACCACGATGCTTGCGGCGAAGCTCCTGGCGGCATGGGGGAGGACCCGCCATACGAAGCGTTCCGGGTCCGTTTCGCGCGCCAGCGAATCGAGATCCGGACGATTACGATCGGCCGTCAGCCCGCGCACCAGGAGGGCAGGGCCGAGCAATCTGGTCGCCACTAGCATCACTTCAAGTTAGCAGCGGTCAAAACTTGCGCAAAATGTCGCGTCCTCGCCGAATCGGGCAGGAGTCGATTAGTTTCTGCCAACGGCAGAGTCATAGCTGTCAGAAATACCACCCTCAGACGATCTACTACGGAGTCTCCTCTTGAGCCAGCCCACGAAACAGAACGAATCAATCCGGCGCTACGCGGCCTCGGACCAGTCGGCGATCGTGGTCGAGGGCCTGGTCAAGCATTTTGGGGGTGTCAAGGCCCTTGATGGAGTTGACCTCGACGTGAAGACCGGGTCCGTACTCGGGCTGCTCGGACCGAACGGAGCCGGTAAGACGACGGCCGTCCGCGTCCTGACCACCCTGCTGAAGCCTGACTCCGGTTCAGTCAAGGTTGCCGGCCTCGATGTTGTGGATGACGCGGCCGCCCTGCGGGAACAAATCGGACTGGCCGGCCAATACGCCGCGGTCGACGAGAACCTGACCGGCCGCGAGAACCTGACCATGGTCGGCCGGCTCTATGGGATGAAACGTAGGGAAGCCCAGGCCCGCGCCGACGAACTGCTCGACCGGTTCGAGCTCGATGAAGCCGCGAATCGCCCGGCCAACACTTACTCCGGCGGCATGCGTCGCCGGCTCGACCTCGCAGACGCCCTCGTGGCCAAGCCTGCGATCCTCTTCCTCGACGAGCCGACTACCGGCCTCGATCCGCGCAGCCGGCTCGCGCTCTGGGGGACGATCGAAGAGCTGGTCGCTGAAGGCACCACGGTCCTCTTGACGACCCAGTACCTGGATGAAGCCGACCGCCTGGCCGATCGCATCGCCGTGATCGACCACGGCAAGGTGGTCGCCGACGGGACTTCCGACGAACTCAAGGACCGGGTCGGTGGCGAGCGCCTGGAGGTGAAGCTTGACGACGACGGCTTCAACCAGAGGGCGATCGAAATTCTTGGCTCGATGTCGGACGAAGACCCTTTCGTCGAAGGCGAGTCGGTGAAACTCACCGTGCGGGAGCGCCGCGGTGCGATCGTCGAAGCTGTCCAGAAGCTGAATGAAGCGGGAATCGGCATCGACGACATCGGCCTTCGCCGGCCGACCCTCGACGAAGTATTCCTCAGCCTGACCGGCCACGCCCTTGAAACTGAAGACGACGAAACGCAGGAGGACGGAAAGTGAAAAGGCTCGTCTCAGACACCCTCGTGATCGCCGAGCGCAACCTGGTCCGCCTGCCCCGGGCACCCGACCTGCTGCTCGCATTCACGGTCCAGCCGATCATGTTCCTGCTGCTTTTCGTCTACGTATTCGGCGGGGCGATCGTCACCCCGGGTTACAGCAACTACGTCGACTTCCTCCTGCCCGGAATCATCGTCCAGAACATCGCCTTCGGTGGCTTCGTGACTGCGGTCGGACTGAATGAGGACCTGAGCAAAGGCCTGATCGACCGCTTCCGCTCGCTGCCGATGTCGCGGCCCGCAGTGCTCGCCGGCCGGACCCTTGCCGACGTCGCGACCAACGCGCTTTCGATGACGATCCTCTTGGTCACGGGCCTCACAATCGGATTCAGGTTCGATGCCGGCTTGTTGGAAATCGCTGGCGGCGTCGTCCTGCTGCTCCTCTTCGGTTACGCCTTCTCCTGGGTTTTCGCCTGGCTGGGTCTGCTGGTCTCCTCGCCCGAATCGGCGAACTCGGTCGGCTTCATCGCCGTCTTCCCGCTGACCTTCATCTCTTCGGCCTTCGTCCCCGTGGATTCGATGCCCTCGGCCCTGCAGTGGTTTGCCGAGGCGAATCCGTTCACGGTCGTAGTCGACGCGATGAGGGCACTCTGGCTAGGAGCCCCGGCCGGCAACAGCATCTGGGGCGCCTTCGTCTGGACCTTCGTGATCATGGCGATTTTCGCGCCGCTAGCCGTCGCCGTGTACCGGAGCGCCGCCGGCGGGAAATAGCCACCGCCACGGAATATGCTCCGACGATGGAGCCCTCCGCGAGTCCCGAAGCCGCTGTCAAGCCCATCGCCCCGGGAACCCCCGGCGACGGCCTGATCCTCAATCCGTCGGCCTATTCGGCGGAGCATCTCGAGCCTGCCGACCAGGCCCGGCTCAAGGGCATGATCGACTGGTTCGAAAAGCGCGGCAAGAAGACTCTGAAGGATCACGACCGCGAGCAGACCTGGTACTCGGACTTCCTCGAGATGCAGGCCGGTCTCGGCATCTTCTCGAGCTTCCTCACCCCGGCCCGCGATGGGGAGGGTGACCCCGAGAAGCGCTGGGACACGCAGCGGATCTGCGCCTTCAACGAGCTGTCCGCGTTCTACGGGCTGCCTTATTGGTACACGTGGCAGGTCTCGATCCTCGGGCTCGGCCCGATCTTCCAGTCGGAGAATGCAGGCGCGCGCAAGAAAGCGGCGGATGAACTCGCCAAAGGAGAAATCTTCGCTTTCGGCCTCTCCGAGCGTGAACACGGGGCCGACATCTATTCGACAGACATGGTGCTCCGTCCGGCCGGTGACGATGGTGCGGGGGAGACCTACACTGCGACCGGAGGCAAGTACTACATCGGCAACGGGAACGAAGCGGCGATGGTTTCCGTTTTCGGCCGGGTCGACGGCATCGACGGCGCCGATGGGTACGTCTTTTTCGCCGCGAATTCGCAGCACGCGAACTACGAACTCGTGCGCAACGTCGTCAATTCACAGAGTTACGTCTCGCAGTTCAATCTGAACGCGTATCCGGTCGAATCCGCGGATGTCCTTCACACCGGACCGGGCGCGTTCGACGCCGCTCTGAATACGGTCAACATCGGCAAGTTCAATCTCGGCTTCGCTTCGATCGGAATCTGCGAGCACGCCTTCTGGGAGGCGATCACCCACGCCGACTCCCGGGTCCTCTACGGGATGAAGGTCACTGACTTCCCGCACGTCAGCCAGGCCTTCACCGATGCTTTCGCCCGGCTGGTCGCGATGAAGTTGTTTGCCAACCGGTCGATCGACTATTTCCGGAACGCCTCACTCGAAGACCGGCGCTACCTGCTGTTCAACCCGCTGACCAAGATGAAGGTGACGACCGAAGGCGAACGGGTGGTCGACCTGCTCTGGGACGTGATCGCCGCCAAGGGATTCGAGCGGGACATGTGGTTCGAGATGGCCGCCCGGGACATCCGCGCGCTGCCGAAGCTGGAAGGAACGGTCCACGTGAACATGGCCCTGGTGCTCAAGTTCATGGGCTCGTACCTGTTCAATGCGGACTCCGACCTCGACGCGCCGCCGCGTGCGCTTGAACCCGGGGACGACGACTTCCTGTTCCGGCAGGGTCCGGCGCGGGGCCTTGGCAAGATCCGCTTCAGCCCGTGGCGGGACGCTTTCGAGCAGTTCTCGGACGTACCCAATGTGGCGCTGTTCGTCGAGAAGGCCGAGTCGTTCAAGCAGTTCCTGGTCGACGCCGGCCCGGACGAGGCGCAGCAGAAAGACCTGGACTACCTGCTCACCCTTGGCGAAATCTTCACCCTGATCCCCTACGGCCAGTTGATCTGCGAACAGGCGGCCTTCATCGGACTGCCCCATGACACCCTCGACCAGATCTTCGACGTTCTGATCCGTGACTTCTCGGCCTACGCCGCGGAGCTCCACGGCAAGACTTCGGCGACCGAGGCCCAGCAGGAGTGGGCGCGTGAAGCGATCACCAAGCCGGTCGTTGACCATGATCGGTTCAACGCGGTCTGGGCGAAGACCCGGGCCCTCGCCGGTGGCTACGAGATGAACGAGTAAACGATTGACCGTCTCGGTCTGATTCGTTTCAGATGTACGGATTCGTACGTGGTTGTGGTGCTATCGTTTGTGTGACGGGGGCCAAGCTGGCTCCTGAATGACCAAACAGGGATGAGGGGAATCACAATGGGTGGAGTAATGGGTGGACGCCGGTTCGACTTGGCGATCGCGGTCGTGGGGATGCTTTCGATGTTCGCGCTCGCCTTCGGAATGACCTCGCAGGCGCAGGCCGGCAAGAAGTCGTCGAAGCCCGTGGTCAAGATCAAGATCAAGACTTCCACCCAGGCGGCACTGGCCAAAGGCAAAGTCAAGGTGACGGCCAAGGCCAGGAAGCCGAAGAAGCAGAAGAAGCAGAGGGTCAAGCTGTACGCCAAGCTCAAGGTCGGCAATAAGACGATCAAGAACGCCGGCAAGGCGGGCACCAGGTTCAAGAGGGGCAAGCAAAAGACCGTCAGGATCAAGCTCTCCAAGAAGGCAAAGAAGCTGGCCACGACTTGTGGCAAGCCCAAGCTGACCGTGATCTCAAAGACCAAGGTCAAAAAGACTTATCGCAAGCACGGCAGGAAAAAGCACAAGACGAGCTGGAAGAAGTCAGGCAAGACCCGCCGCACGCTCAAGCAGGACGAGAGCAATTGTCCGCCCGAAGGACCGAAAGTCGTTCCGGTTCCGGACACCATTGATCTGGCCTCGGCCGATCGTTGCGACTTCATTACGCAGGGCACCGCACCCGACACTGAGTGCCTGTTCCCGTACCCGAACGACTACTTCACCAAGGCAGACTCAACCACCAAGACCGGTCTGCGGCTGAACCTCAATGAGCAGTCGACCCCGGCCAACGCCGGGACCCCGACCGTTCCTCCAAAGCACATCGACCCGAAGGACATCAACCTGAGTGATGGATTCAGCCCAGGCGCACCGATCATCACCCAGGTCCCGGGACTCGACACGCTCCAGGCATTCCAGGCGACCGGCATGGTCGGTATCCACAAGAAGTCGAATTACTCGGCCGCCGACCAGCCTCTGGTGATGATCGACGCCGCCACCGGCCAGCGGGAGCCGATCTGGGCCGAGCTCGACGCCAACGCCTCCAGTCCGGAGCAAACCGACCTCGAGATCCACTTCAACAAGAACCTGATCGAGGGCCACCGCTACATCGTGGCGATGCGCAACCTGAAGCGGGCCGACGGCTCTACGATCGAGGCACCGGACGGCTTCAAGCTCTACCGGACCGAGAACGAGGTCACCGAGAACCCGGTGATCGAGTCCCGCCGCGCGGGCTTCGAAGATATCTTCGCCAAGCTTGGCACGGCTGGAATCGCCCGCGATTCGCTCTACATGGCGTGGGATTTCACAGTGGCCAGTACCGAGAACATCACGGAGCGCATGCTTCATATCCGCGATGACGCCTTTGCCCAGCTCGGCGACAACAACCTCGCCGACGGTATCCAGCAGGGTGTTGCGCCGACCTTCTCGATCAACCCGAACGATGGTGACGACAACGTCAATGGCCGTAACGGAACCATCGACTACCCGCTCACTCCGGTTCCGGTTACCGGCAACGGCGTCGAGAACATCCGCACCATCAACGGCACGGTCACCGTGCCTTGCTACCTCGACATTGCCGGGGTTCCCGACCCGCTGGGCAACGGTTGCCCGGCAGGATCCAAGTTCAAACTCGATGCGCAGGGTATGCCGATCCGCACCCCCGGTGCGACGATGACTGCACCGTTCACATGCAACATCCCGCGGTCAGCGGCCCAGGATGACGGAGGAGGCGACCTCGATGTCACCTCTCCGGTGCGGACGTCGCTTTACGGCCACGGCCTGTTCGGTGATTACACCGAAGGCAACACCGGAGATGTTCGCAAGCTCGGCAACGACCACGGGGTCATGGTCTGCGCGACCGACTGGAGCGGCATGGCCGACGACGACGTCTACCCATCGGCGATCCCGGCCCTCTCCGACATGTCGAAGTTCTCGACGATCCCGGACCGCCTGCAGCAGGGCTTCCTCAACTTCCTGTACCTCGGGAGGCTGATGAAGACCACGGCCGCACAGGGCGGCTTTGCCGGCAATCCCGCGTTTCAGGACGATTCGGGTGATTCGTTCATCAAGACGAACGACCTGTCGTACTATGGCAACAGCCAGGGTGGCATCGCCGGTGGAGCGCTCACCGCGATCGCCCCCGACCTCACACGTTCGGTTCTTTACGTACCGGGCATGCGTTACTCGGAGTTGCTGCCCCGGAGTGTCGATTTCGACGACTACGCAACAATCCTTTACCCCTCTTACCCCATCGAGAGGACCAGGCCCCTGCTGCTCACAATGATTCAGGGGATGTGGGACCGCGGTGAGCCGAATGGCTACGCCAACCACATGACCGACAATCCGCTGCCGAACACCCCGGCGCACAAGGTGTTGATCGAGATGGCCTACGGCGATCACCAGGTCTCGAACATCACGGCCGAGGCCGAGGCCCGCACTATCGGGGCCCCGCTCCGCCAGCCGGCCGTCGCTGCCGACCGTCTCCAGCCCGGGCTGATCGAACCGTGGTTCGACTCGGGACCCCTGGGGGATCTGTCCGGACCTGCCAAGAACGGCAGTGGTGCTTTCGTCTGGGACATCGGCCCGAAGAGGATGGTTGGCAATCAGATGTTCGGAACAAATCCGAACCCGCTAACGAATACGACATCACCTACGACCGACATCACGAACTCGGTGAACCCCGGCTTCGATTCCGATCAGGGTTACGGCATCGATCCGCACGACACGGTGATCCGACAGACGCCAGAGGTTCGCGAGCAGATCGCCAAGTTCATGGAGGAGAACGGCGTGATCACCGACCCCTGTGGCGTCGACCCCTGTTATGCCGCAGGCTGGACGGGAGCCCCCTAGAACGACTGAATCCAAGTCGGCTCCGCTCGCGAGAGACCAATGATGGTCTCGCTGTGCGACTTGGATCGCGCCAGCCGGAGGGCGGTTCTTACTTCTTTGTGATCTGGGATCCGCCGGTGATGTTGTCGGTCCCGTCCGGGAACCGGACCCAGGCCTTGTTCGTGCCGTCGTAGTCGGGCGCCCATAGTACGAGCGTCGCTTCGCCCTTCTGGTTGACCTCGCACTTTTCGTCACCTTCGGGGTCGAGGCCGCGCCAGATCCGCACGAACGGATTGTTCTCCCATTCGTCGGCGACCGTGCTCGGCTCCTTGTGGCCGGGATGGATCCGGGTCTCAGGCGGCAGGGTCATCAGGCGTTCCATGATCGAATGCTTGAGGTCCTCGAAGCCGGTTGCGCCGGGAGCCATCGTGCCGCCGACCGTCCCCTTGAAGATCACGTCGGCGGTCACCACGTCAGTTCCGTTGATCAGGAAGGCGAAGTGGCCGGCGGCGTGGCCGGGGGTGAAGATTGCTTCCACCGAGAGTCCTCCGGTGGTCACGACCTCGCCGTCGCTGAGGATCTGGTCGACTTTGAAATCGACCCGCTCGGCCGTGATCTCGTGGCCAAGGATCGGGATGCCCCGTTCCTTGGCGAGTTCACCCAAACCGACCACGTGATCCCAGTGGTCGTGGGTCAACAGGATGTGGGTCAGGTCGAGGCCTTCACGGTCGACCCGCTCCAGCAGGGGTTCGATCACACCGTTGCTGTCGATCAGCACGGTCGCGCCGCCCGGCTCGTCGGTAACCAGGTAGGCGTTCGAGAGCCAGTCGGCCTGTTCAACGCGCTGCAGAATCATGGAGAGCCTTTCGTTTCTACGGACTGGCAGTGAAATTGCCTCCTGGAGAGGCACTTTCACTGCCAGCCATTGATTAATTGAAGTGGATGACGCTGCGGATGCCGTCGTGGTCTTCCATCAGCTCGAATCCGCGGTTGACTTCGTCCAGGGTCAGGTCGTGTGAGAGGAAAGGATCGACGTCGAGCTTTCCGTCCATGTACAGCTCGATCAGCTCGGGCACCTGGTCGCGACCCTTGACGCCACCGAACGAGGAGCCGGCGATGCGGCGCCCCTGGATCAGCCAGCGCGGAATCACGTCGAGGGTCTCGCCCTTGCCGGCGACGCCGGCCACGGTACAGAGGCCCCAGGCCATGCGGGCGGATTCGACCGCCTGCTCCATGACTTTGACCAGTCCGGTTGCTTCGAAGGTGAAATCAGCGCCGTATCCGCCGGTCATGTCGAGGATCCGCTGGACAGTGTTTTCGTCGCCTTTCATCAGATCCGTCGCGCCCTGGGCGCGGGCCATCTCCAGGCGATCATCGGAAAGGTCGACGCAGATGATGCGCTCGGCTCCCTGCAGGCGACAGCCGGCCACCGCCCCGAGGCCGACCATGCCGGCACCGAAGACAACACAGGTCGAGCCTTCACTGACCTTCGCCGTGTACATCGCGGCGCCGAGGCCGGTGGAGAGGCCGCAGGCGAAGAGACAGGCCCGGTCGAGTGGCGCTTCCGGATTGATCTTCGCCAGGGCGATCTCGGGCATCACGGTGTATTCGGCGAACGTCGAGGTACCCATGAAGTGGCGGATTTCTTCACCGCCGCGTGAGAGTCTGGTGGAGCCATCGGGCAGGTGCCCGAGGTTCTGTTCCGTCCGGATTGCCATGCAGAGGTTGGTCCGGGGTCGACGCAATGGACGCACTCGCGGCACTGCGGTGAGAACAGGGTGACGACGTGATCCCCGACGGCAAGCGAACCGACGCCGTCGCCGACCGCTTCGACCACACCGGCGCCTTCGTGCCCGAGTACGGCCGGTGCGTAGCCGGAGGGGTCGGCTCCGGAGGCCGTATACATGTCCGTGTGGCAGACGCCACAGGCCTCGAGGCGCACCAGGACTTCGCCCGCTTTCGGCTCGGCGAGGTCCACCTCCTGAACCACGAGTGGTTGACCGAACTCCTCGAGAACCGCCGCTCGCATCTTCATGTACCGATCCTAGATGGTCGCGTAGGGTGGAGCAGTGAATTCACGCCGGATAGCCCTGCTCGCCGTGTTCGCCGCCATCGCCCTTGCCGGCTGCGGGTCTTCGAACGACAACTCTGACTCGACCGCCGGTGATCCGGTTGCTCAGAAAGACGTCAAGGTGTTCTTCATGGAGGGCGAGCAGTTCAAGCCGCTCGACCACCAGGTCGATGGATCGGGATCGACCCCTCGAGAGGCCACCGAGGCGTTGCTGGACGGCCCGAGGAAGGTCGATCCGGCCGCTACCGCCAAAGGAGACATCAAGACCCTGATCCCGCCGGGGACGAAGGTCGAAAGGCTCAAGGTCGATGCCTCTGGCGACGCCGAAGTCAATCTGTCGAAGGAGTTCCTCGACGACATTCCGGCAAAGGCCAAAGGACGCACCGCGTCCGAAGACGATGAGGTCACCGGCCGGCTCGGCCAGGTCACCTACACGCTGACGTCGTTCGAGAAGGTCAATTCGGTCAAGGTCCGCTCCGGTGGCGCGACCGTTCAGGCGCCGGCCCCGAGGAATTCCGGCGGTATCTCTCCGTCCACCGAGCAGGACCGCGCCGACTACTCAAGACCACCAAAGGTGCCGAAGCCTCCGAAGGTCAAGGGCGGCAGGGGAGGGTCCAAACCAGGAACGTCGTCCCTGCAGCGCAAGCTCGCGGGATACCTGCCGGCCAGCGGGGTCGACGGGGTGGACGGGTACCAGACCGAGCAGGCCGTGATGGCGTTTCAGGCCTGGGAGGGGCTCAACCGGGATGGTGACGCCGGGCCGCAGACGCGAGCCGCGCTAAAGACCGCAAGGCGGCCCAGGCCTGCCACGAAGAACCCGAACCGGTTCATGGAGGTCAACATCAGCCGAGGCGTTCTGCTGCTGGTCAAGGGCGGCCGGGCGAAGCGGGCGATCCACGTATCCGCCGGCGCACCCGGGACGGAGACTCCGACCGGAAGGTACCGGGTCTTTCGCAAGGAATTGATGTCCTGGTCAGTGCCCTTCAGTACCTGGTTGCCCTTCGCTTCGTACTTCAACAACGGCATCGCTTTCCACGAATACCCGGACGTGCCGACCTACCCGGCCTCGCACGGCTGCGTGAGGGTCCCGACTCCAGACGCGAAGAAGGTCTACAGATTTGCCCGAATGAACACGGTGGTAGTAGTCCGCTCGTGAGCTGAGGGCTGAGGTGGGGTGCGGGCCGCGGGGGCACGTCCTCCGGGGCAACGCTCCCCGATCTTGGGGTTGAGTCTCGTAGGTGCCTTAGTCGCCAGCCCTCCGGGCGCGCCCCCGCGGCCCACACGACGTCACCGGCGCGGGGTTGTTCTGTGCCGCTTTGACGTTCCATATGTCGTCAACGCGGCAAAGAACACCCACATGGTCAGGTGCGGGGTACGGAGGTGCCCCCGGAGGGCTGGCGACCGAGGCAATGACGCGACTGAACCCCGAGAAAGGGAGCGTTGTCCCGGAGGAGGTACCTCCGTACCCCGCTCGTGAGCCCCAGGGCGCCGCTTCCTGCTACTTGATGAAGAGCATTTCTACGTACTTGGGCAGGGGCCAGAACTCGTCGGCCACGATGCGCTCGAGCTTGTCGGCAATAACCCGGACCTCGTTCATCGCGGTGAGCTGCTTGTCGCGGGCGTACTTTGCCACCTCGATGCCTTCTTCTTCGAGCCCCTCCGGATACTGGTTGACCTCTTCGAGAGTCTTCGTCTTCGCAATCAGATCCTCGGTCAGCGGGCGAACTTCAGAGTCGAGTCCGCCGACTCCGGAGCTGTCGATCAGCACCAGATGCTTGAGCGCTGCCGGAATGATCAAGGTCCGGGCGATCGAGGAAGCGGTCTCCGCTTCGATGTTCGCGCCCTTCGCGTACTGCTCGATCCAGACCTCGTAGCGCGCTTCGAGCTCCCGCTCGGAGAGCACGTTGTATTTCCCGAAGGTGTCGACGGTGGTCTCGGAGATGACTTCGGGCAGTGCGTCGACCGTCGTCTTCAGGTTCTTGAGACCACGCTCTTTGGCCTCGGCCTGCCACTCGTCCGAGTAGCCGTCGCCATCGAAGCAGATCTGGCGGTTGGCCAGGTAGCTCTCCTTGACCACGGTGATCACGTCGGCCGCCAGATCACCTGAGTTCAGGGCCTCCAGCTTGTCGGCCAGCTCGTCGATCGCTTCGGCCGTAATTGCATTGAGCACCGTGTTGGTGAAGGCGAGCGACATGCTCGAGCCCAGCGCGCGGAACTCGAACCGGTTGCCGGTGAAGGCGAACGGCGACGTCCGGTTGCGGTCGCCACCATCCATCGGCAGCGGCGGCAAGGCGACGGCACCGAGGTCAAGCGTGGCGTCTGGTGTGTTCGGGTCCCCGCCGTCGTCGGCCGCGAGGGTTTCGAAGACCCTTTCCAGCTCGGCCCCGAGGAAGATCGAGATGATCGCTGGCGGCGCTTCGTTGGCTCCGAGTCGATGATCCTGGCCCAGGTTGCCGACCGCGGCCCGCAGCAGGCCCTGATGCTTGTTGACGGCCTGGATGACAGCTGCGCAGAAGAAAAGAAAGTTCAGATTCTCCGACGGCGTATCGCCTGGATCGAGCAGGTTGTGGCCGCTGTCGGTCCCCATCGACCAGTTGTTGTGCTTGCCGGAGCCGTTGATACCGGCGAAGGGCTTCTCGTGGAGCAGGCAGACCAGGCCGTATTGACGGGCCTTGTTCTGCATAATCTGCATCGTGAGCTGCTGGTGGTCGGATCCGATGTTGGAGTTCTCGAACATCGGTGCGATTTCGTACTGGGCCGGCGCGACTTCGTTGTGGCGGGTCGTGATCGGCACGCCGAGTTTGGACAACTCTCTTTCCAGGTCCATCATGTAGGCGAGCACCCGCTCAGGGATGGCACCGAAGTAATGGTCGTCGAGCTCCTGGCCCTTGGCCGGCTCGGATCCGAAGAGCGTGCGGCCGGTGGTGATCAGGTCCGGACGGGCGTAGAAATACTGCTCGTCGATCAGGAAGTACTCCTGCTCGGGTCCAACCGAAGTCGTGACCCGCTTGGCGTCGTCGTCCCCGAGCAGCCTGAGGGCCTTGATCGCCGAACGCGACAGCGCGTCCATCGAGCGGAGCAGGGGAATCTTGGCGTCGAGGGCTTCACCGGACCACGATGCAAATGCGGTCGGAATGCAGAGCAGCTTGCCGTTCGGGTTGTCGATCAGGAATGCGGGGCTGGTCGGGTCCCAGGCGGTGTAACCACGGGCTTCGAAGGTGGCGCGAATGCCACCCGAAGGGAAGGAGGATGCGTCCGGCTCGCCCTGGATCAGGGTCGAACCCTTGAACGTGGCGATGGTTCCGCCTTCGCCGGTCGGCTTGAAGAAGGAGTCGTGCTTCTCAGCCGTGAGGTTGGTCAGCGGCTGAAATACGTGGGTGTAATGCGTGGCGCCGTTTTGCAGCGCCCAGTCCTTCATCGCCGAAGCGACCTCGTCGGCCAGATCGACATCGAGCGCTTCACCGTGCTCAAGCGTTCCGACCAGCTTGGCGAACACTTCCTCCGGCAGCCGCTCACGCTGGGTGGCGATGTTGAAGACGTTCTCGCCGAAGACGATGTTCTCATCCTTGGTGAGGTCGACGTGATCGAGTGCGCCGCCGTTGGATGCCCACTGGGCGGCGGTAACGTTCTGCTGGCGGATCGCGGTCATTTGCTGGAGTTCCTCCTGATGGCAAGATTGGTTGAAAGCGAGAGCCAGACTACCCTTGCTGGCCCTGTGAAGCCGTTGTACCGAAGGCTAAGGTTAGTTGAACGGGACAGTCCTGTCGTACAGCCGCCCCTTGCCAGGCTGAGATCGATGCGACGACGTTCAGAGGCTGAGGCTGCAGGAATATGTGCAGTGGCTAACGAAATCCCCGCGTTTCGCTAACGTGTGCTCGTAGATGCCTATCCCTAAAGATTTCAATCTCCCGGCCCGCTTCGGCCTCGGCCTCCTGCTTTTCCTGTTCTGCTGCCTGCTGGGTGTGAGTCTGAGCGCGACCGCCGGAGCCGCCGAAGACCAGGGTGCACAGACCTCGGCCGCGAGGAGCGGCGGTCTCGAGATCACTCCGGATCCGGAAATAGACAATGCCTACTGCCTGAGTGACTGCGTGTCCCGTCGAAAGGCGACTCCGGGCGCGGTGGTTCGCCTCACCGGGTCATACCTCGGCAACGTCAAACGCGTTGTCTTTGCGGGAAAGAAGAAAAAGATGAAAGTCAGGTACAAGGCCCGCTCTGAAGTAGCTGTCCGGGTGGTGGTGCCGAAGGGGGCGGACGACGGCAGGCCGTACGTGGTCAGCGGAACCGGCAAGAAATCGAACCGGTCCCCGAAGCAACTCAAGATCCTGTCGCGCAGCCGGATCCCGAAAGAGGTGTTCCCGATCCGCGGGCCTTTCGACTATCTGGGCCGCGGCGGCAGATTCGGTGCGTCGAGGACCGGATACTCACATCAGGGCCAGGACATCTCGGCGTCGTGCGGCACCAAGCTGGTCGTGGTCAAGCGGGCCCGGGTTGTTTACAACAAGTACCACAGTGCGGCCGGCAACTACGTCGTCTTCAACAACAAGGGCGACAACACCTATTTCGCCTTCATGCACATGAAAAAGCCGTCGAAGCTGAAAGTCGGGGAGAAGGTGCAGGCGGGGGACACGGTCGGACGGGTCGGCAACACCGGCCGCTCCTACGGCTGCCACCTCCATTTCGAGTACTGGGTCGGACCCTGGCAGACCGGCGGCAAGCCGATCAACCCCTTGCCGTACCTGAAATCAATCGACTGAGCGAACAAGGATCGGGTCCTGGCGCCTGATCCACGCTTCGCGCAGATCAGGCGGCGAGAAACATAAGGATCGGGTCCTGGCGCCTGATCCACGCTTCGCGCAGATCAGGCGGCGATACCCTTGCGCGCACCTTCGGGCCGTGAGGCGGGTTGGTAAGTTCGACGGGCAATCGGGCGGTCGCACCTGGCGACCGGCGAACCAGGAAAGGAGCGGTCGCGAATGCGCAGGTTGATGATGGTCACCGTGGCCCTTCTTGCCACTTCATTGATCCACCTCAGCGGCCCGGCTTCCGGGGCGACGGCAAAGCCACGCCTCGGCGCAAAGATCCTCACCACCGGCCAGAAGCGCCTGGTCAACAAGCGGATCCTCAAGGTCAAGGTGAGAAGTGCCGGCCGGGGCCGGGTTCGGGTCCGCGCCCTTTCGACGACATATGACCTTCGTGGCAGGTACAAGCGCTTCACGCGAGTGGCACGCCCTCGTTTCAAGCGGGCCCGGCAGGTAAAGATCGTCAAGCTTCGCGTTACGAAGGCTGGGTACGAGAGCCTCCAGGGCTGTGAAGACCGTGACTTGAAGGTTCAGGCCGGAAAAGTTGAGAGCAGGGTCCGGTCGCTGGTCAGACAATCGACGGCCTGCGCGCCACAGACTCTCGACCTGAGCCGGTCGGACCGCTGCGACTACATCGCCATGCCGACCCCGACGGTCTGCATGACTCCGTTCCCGAACAACTTCTACACCCGCGCAGACGAGACCACTGAAAGCGGTCGCCGGATCAACTTCCGGACCGACGCGATGCCGGTCAACGACGACGGCAAGCCAATCAACGCCGCCCCATACAACCAAAGCGACGGTTTCAGCCAGGGCCAGACAATCACCGTGCGGGTTCCCGGACTCGACAACTTCTACGCCCTGGCACAGACAAATCCGGTTGGCCTGACAGATCCGGAGAGGTATCTCGACCCGGATGCTCCGGTCGTCGTGATCAATGCGGAAACCGGAGAGCGGCAGCCGATCTGGGTCGAACTCGACAGTAGCGCTACCAATAACAGCAACCGGAACCTGTTGATCCACCCGATGGTCAACTTCGACGCCGGAGCCCGGTACATCGTCGCGCTGCGCAACCTTGATGGCGCAACCGGGGCGACCATTTCTGCGCCACCCGGCTTCCGTTACTACCGGGACATGCTGCCGAGCCGTTCAGTCACAATCAACAAGCGGCGCTCCTCCTTCGAAGACATCTTCCGCCGCCTGCGCCGTGAGGGCATTCAGCGGGCGAACCTCTACCTCTCCTGGGACTTCACCGTGGCCAGTGACGAGAACAATTCTTCAAGGGCGCTTTCGATGCGCGATCAGGCATTCGCCGAGCTCGGTGACTCCAATCTCGGGAACCGGGACATCCCGGCCAGCTCGGCTTCGCCGTCATTTACTGTCACCTCGACCGACGACTACCCGAACCCGCAGGTTGTGCGCCGCATCAAGGGCAAGTTCAGCGTGCCCTGCTACATGAAGCATCCGACCAGCGCCGACAATTGCGCGACCGGTGCCACACTCAACCTGAATCCGGCGGGGGTACCAGTCAAGACTGGTACCTATGAGGCGAACTTCGACTGCATCGTCCCGCATGCCGTCGTTGATTCTCCCTCGGCCGCGCCGGGCCGGGCCCTGGTCTACGGCCACGGACTCCTGGGCAGCATCGGGGGCGAGATCGACGCCGACTCGCAGCTTGACCTGGCTGACGAGCACGGCTTCGTCGTCTGCGGGACCGACGAGATCGGCATGTCGTTGGGCGACGCCGGAACGGTCATCTCGGCCTTGACCGACCTCAACAATTTCCCCAAAGTCGCCGACCGGCTGCAGCAGGGACTGCTGAACGAGCTCTACCTGGCCCGGCTGATGGTCCATCCGGACGGTTTCACCTCTGCACCCGGCTTCCGGGTGGACCCGATGGACATGAACAGCGATCCGGTGATCAACACAACCTCTGGCCGGGCTTTCTATAGAGGCAACAGCCAGGGAGGAATCCTGGGCGGCGCCTTGACTGCTCTCGCACCCGACTTCGACCGGGCAGCGTTGGGGGTCAGTGCCATGAACTTCTCGGTGCTGATGAACCGCTCGGCGGCGTGGGCCACCTTCTCGACCTTCTTCAACCCCAGCTACCGGAACGAACTCGAACGTCCGCTCGTCCTTGGCCTGGCCCAGATGCTCTGGGACCGCGGCGAGCCCAACGGTTACGCCCACCGGATGACAGACGATCCGTTGCCGGATACACCGTCCCACAAGGTTCTGATGGACATCGCGTTCGGCGACCACCTCGTCTCGAACTGGCAGTCGAACGTGATGGCGCGGACGATCGGAGCCCGGGCAGTCAACCCCTTCGTCTATTCGGGACGCTGGCCGGGCGTCAACGGGCAGTGGGGGATCGAGCCGGTCCCCACCTATCCTTATGACGGTTCCGCAATCTCCTACTGGGACAGCGGACCGGTGCGGCCGGACCCCGGAAATCCGGGCGAAACGCTCGGCAACGGCCCGCCACCGATCACCAATACCACGCCTTCGGGTGACCTCGATCCCCATGAAGATCCGCGGCGCGCCGATACCGCTCAGCAGATGGTTTCCGACTTCCTGAAGCCCAACGGGAGGGTGACCAATCCTTGCGCTCCCGGAGCCTGCTACGCCGGGGAATTCACCGGACCGTGAGCCCTCGGCGGCTCGACCGGGAGACCGCAAGTGTTTCCGCTGCTCGCTTAGGTAACCTCCATCAATCAGGAAGGAGGCTCCGACGTATGGGGAGATTCACCGGGTAGCGAAGATTGACTTCTGCCAATCAAGCAAAACCAAGCCGCGGTTCTAGCCGGGGCCGAAGTTCGACCGTGCTCAGAGTGGTGACTCTGGGCGTTCTGGTGTGCGCGATCGTTTTCGTGGCCTCGTTGATCTTCGGTGGTGACTCCGGCCACAAGTACACGCTGAAGTTCCAGACTGCGGGTTCGATCGTGCCCGGAAACCTCGTGATGGTCGGAGGGCACCCGATTGGCAAGGTCAATTCAGTCGACCTGACCGACGACAACCTTGTTGCGACGGTAGTCACCGTCGACGAACCGCTTCATGAGGAAACGACTGCGATCGTCCGCAAGAGTTCCCTCTCGAGCGTCGCCGGTCACTACATTTCGATCACGCCCGGCCCCGACAACGCGCCGGAGCTCGAGGACAGTGCCACCCTGGATGAATCGCAAACCACCTCGGCAGTGGAGCTCGACCAGTTCTTCGACATCTTCGACAAGTCGACCCGAAAAGGCACCTCGAACACAATCCAGGGGCGTGGCGTCGATCTACGCCGGTGATGCCGCCAAGGGTGGCAACAAGACCTTCAAGTACACCGGCACGGCGTTCAGCAGCACACAGCGACTGTTCGCCGAACTCGCAGACCAGGACACCAGGCTCGGTGAATTCGTCAAGAACACCTCGGGGCTCGTGACGACGCTGGCCAGTGAAAAGGACACCCTCACCGACCTGGTCTCGAACTCGAACACCGCCCTCGGCGCCGTCGCAAACCAGAACGAGTCACTCTCCCTGGCCCTCCAGGAACTGCCGCCGACTCTGAAGCAGGCGGATACGACCTTCGTCAACCTGCGAGCCGCGCTGAGTGACCTCAGGCCGCTCTTCGCCGCTTCCGGCCGGGCTGCCGACGCCGGTCTCGCGAGGTACCTCAAGAACGATCTGCAGCCGGTGCTGCGTAGGGCCAAACCGGTTCTCGGCAACCTCGCGACTGCGGCAGTCAAGCCTGGACCGAACAACGATCTGTCTAACCTTTCTTCTTCGCTGATCCCGCTCCACCAGATCGCCGAGCCGGCGGTCAACGCCACGATCGGCGGACTCGATGCCTCCCAGGAGGATGTTTCCGAGTCCCGCGCATTCGGTCCGGACATCTGGGGTGCCTTCGCGAACCTCAATGCCGTCACCGGCTACTACGACGCCAACGGCCAGTACATACGCATCAGTCCGATCGGGAGCAGCCTCTATCAGTTGAACGGCAACGCGATCCAGCCGGCCACCGTGTCCAACTACGGCGGTTATGACTACATAAGCGACATCAACCGTTGCCCGGGCGGTAACACCCAGCCGATCGCCGGGTCCAATCCCTTCCTCGACAACGGCAACCTCACCGGCAAGTGCAATCCGGGGCAGACGCCGTGAGAAAAGTCGTCTTCATAATCGTCGCGATCCTCGTCGTGATCATGGCCGTGCTCCTGTTCCGGAGCTGCAACGGCGACTCCGGCGCCTACCAGGTCAGAGCGATCTTCGACAATGGCGGATTTGTCGTGCCGGGCGAAGACGTGCGAGTTGCCGGCGCCAACGTCGGCAGCGTCGATTCGATCGACGTCTCGATGCCGGACGAAGTCGTCAGCCTCAACCCCGGCAACGAAACTGACCCGGGCAAAGCCGTGGTTGTCATGAACATCTCCGACCCGGGATTCCAGGATTTCCGCGACGACGCATCCTGCATAATCCGTCCGCAGTCCCTGATCGGCGAGAAGTTCATCGATTGCTCGGTAACCGATCCGAGGCCGGCCGGCACCGATCCGCCGCCATCTCTTGAGAAGGTCCCGGAAGGTGATCCCGGCGCCGGTGAGTACCTCCTTCCTCTTGAGAACAATGGCAAGGCCGTCGACCAGGACCTGATCAACAACATCTACCGGCTGCCTTACGCCCAGCGCTTCCGCATCATCCTGAACGAACTGGGAGCCGGCCTTGCGACGCGAGGACCGGAACTGAACGAGACCATTACCAGGGCCAATCCGGCCTTGATGGAAGTCAACAAGGTCCTCAAGGTTCTGGCTGACGAGAACAAGCGGCTGGTCCAGCTCGCTCGTGACGGCGACAGGAACCTGACGCCGTTGGCCGCAAAACGGAAGCAGCTTGTCGGCTTCTTCCAGAGCGCCGGTTACGTGGCCGGGGCCTCGGCTGAACGTGGCGAGGACATGCGCGGGAACCTGCGTGAGCTTCCGGGAACCCTGACTGAGCTGCGTAAGACCTTCAACGCACTCGGGACGTTTGCCGACGCCGGTACCCCGGTGGTTGAGAGCCTCGGACCAAACGCCAAGCAGATTTCCGAAGTTACGACCAAGCTCGGTCCGTTCTCCAAAGCCGCCAAGGTCTCACTGCTCAGCCTGGGGAAGGCCACCAGGACCGCCGGACCTGACCTGGTCGCATCGCAACCGATCATCAGCAAGCTCGGCACGGTAGCCAGGTCCGGCAAGCAGCCCTTCACCGACCTCGACAACCTCCTCAGCACGACCCGCGAAGCTGATGGTTACGACAACCTGATGAAGCTTTTCTTCTACTCGACGGCCACACTTAACGGATACGACCAGTACGGGCACTACCAGCGCACGAACATCTCGGCTTCCGGCTGCACCAAGTACGTGGTAGTCAAGGCTCCTGGCTGTCTTTCCGACTGGACCACCGACCCGGTTGTTGCAAGGGATCTGGTTGACGGCTTCGGCGAACTCGGATTCGGCCCGACTGGCGACACCGGCCCGACTGGCCTCACCAGTCCGACGGGAGATACCGGCGTGACCAGCGTGACCGGGCTTACCGGGGATACCAGCACTGACGAACCCTCCGATGGCGAACAAACCGGCCCGACCGGCCCGACTGACGCCCGGACGCCGTCGCCTGATGCCGATGGCGCTGTCGTACCCCGGGCACTGAGCCCCGGCGACCGCAAGCTGCGCCGCCAGAACGCTGATCGGGTACCCGCCCGAGACCTCGATACGTCCATCCTCGAATACCTCCTGGGGAACTGACTTGCAGTCCCGGAGAAAATCCAGATTGTCCTCAAATCCGATGCTGGTCGGCGCGGTCACCGCAGTGATCGCCATCGTCGGCGTCTTCTTCTCGTACAACGCCAATACCGGCCTGCCGTTCGTCCCGACCTACAAGGTGAATGCCGAGCTGCCCTCGGGTGCGAGCCTGGTTCGTGGCAATGAGGTTCGGATTGCCGGAGTGCGGGTCGGAGTCGTCAAGTCGGTCGAGCCGAAACAGCTCGATACCGGCGAATCGATCGCCAATCTCGACCTGGCGCTCGACAAGAGCGTGCAGCCGATTCCCGTCGACTCGAAGATCGTCGTCAGGCAACGTTCCGCCATCGGCCTCAAGTACCTCCTGCTGACCCCCGGCAAGTCGGACGAAGGTCTGAAGGCAGGTGGGACCATCCCTCTCAGCCAGGCAGTGCCCGAGACTGTTGACAACGACGATTACTTCAACATGTTCACGCCGCCCGTTCGCCGGGCGATCCAGGATGACCTTGCCGAGTACGGCGGCATGTTTGCGGCTCGCGGCGGGGATATCAACGAGATCCTCGGTCAGCTGCCGCCGCTACTCAAAGTGGCCCAGCCGGTGGCCCGCAACCTCGCCTCCGACAAGACCGACCTCGACGGCTTCATCCGTGGCTTGAGCCAGGCGGCAGCCGAAGTCGCCCCGGTGGCGGAGACCCAGGCGGACATGTTCGTCGCCCTCGACACCACCTTCACGGCACTCGCCAACGTGGCCCGCCCGTACATCCAGGACTCGATCACCGAGGGATACCAGACCCAACTGGTAACTCAGAAAGAGGCGCCACGAATCCGGCCGTTCCTCTACGCCCAGGCCCGGTTCATGAGGGCCTTCCTCCCGGGCGCCAAGGCACTCGGGGCGTCGGCACCGATCGTCAACAGCTCATTCGACGTGGGCATCCCCGTCTTACTCTCGAGCCCGCAGCTCAACGACCAGCTGGCACCCACGGCGCGGTCACTGCGGCAGTTCGGCCTCAGCACTCCGGTCAACAACGGACTCGACACCCTGCTCCAGACCAACGGCATCCTCAAGCCACTGCTCAAGCACGTGGCCCCGGCCCAAACGATCTGCAATTACCTCGCCCTGGTTCTCAGGAATGCCCAGAGCCTGAGCTCGACCGGCAACGACACCGGTAACTTCGTCCGGTCGGTCGCCGTGTTCCCGCCGGCGCAGCTGAATGGCGAAGGTGTGCCCGCGGCGTCTCCCGCAAATGGACCCTTCGGTCTCAATCATCTCCATTACAACCCCTATCCGAACACCGCGGCTCCGGGTCAAAACGAGTTCGAGTGCGAGGCCGGCAATATCGCCGATGAGAATTACGCGATCGGCCAGACCGTGATTGGCAACGTTCCGGGCAACCAGGGAACCATCACCGAAGACCAGTCGGCCCAGCAGCTCAAGTGGGGAGGCAACAACTGATGTCGCACGATCATCGGAAGACCTCCCGCTACAACCAGCAGTTCTTCCGCGACTGGGGTGGGCCGGGTCCGCTCGTGGTCGGCCTTGTCGCCGTCGTGCTCACGGTGGTCGGCATCTACATGGCCTTCAACAAGTCGATTCCGTTCACAAACCCAGGATATGAGGTCAAAGCGACCTTCTCGAATGCCGTCAATATCGCAGTCAAGTCACCGGTCCGCATCGCCGGCGTGAAGGTTGGTGAAGTCACGGATCTCGAGGGCAGCGGCGACAACACGGTCGTCACCTTCACGGTCGACGGTCAAGGTCGTCCGATCCGTGAAGACGCTTCGGCGCAGATTCGTCCCCGGCTTTTCCTCGAAGGCAACTGGTTCATCGATCTTGACCCGGGAAGTCCCAGCTCCGACGAGATGCCCGACGACGGTTCGATCCCCGTGAGCCGAACCGCCACCAGCGTTCAGGTGGACCAGGTCCTGGGCGCCCTCCAACTCCCGCAGCGTGCGAATTTTCAGCGCCTGCTGGATGGGTTGGGCACCGGTCTGAACGCCAAGCCGACGGCCGCCGAAGACCGGACCTTCGAGCCCTTGGTCAAGGGACTGAGCGGCGGTGAAGCATTGAATGTCGCCTACCTGAACGGTGGAAAAGCGGCCAAGGGCACTGCAATCGTCAGCGCTGCCACCCTCGGCAAGAAGCCAAATGACCTCGGCAACCTGCTGCGTGGCCTCGGCCGCCTCTCGGGAAAGCTGAACGAACGCCAGGACGATCTGAAGGGATTCGTCCAGAACTTCAACACCTTCACCGGAGCCCTCGCCGCGGAGTCGGACAACCTCGAACTGACGATCCAGGAGCTTGGTCCGACCTTGCAGACCGCGCGTGTCTCACTGACCAGCCTGAACGACACCCTGCCTGCCCTGCGAGGATTCGCCGTGGCCGTCGAACCGGGCCTGCGGGAAGTTCCGAAGACGATCCGCGTGACCAGGCCGTTGCTCAACCAGCTCAAGCCGCTGCTGACCAACAAAGAAGCCGGTGGACTCGCCAAGATTCTGGTGAAGTCCACGCCGAATACGGCGGCGTCCGTCAATTCGCTGATTCAATTGCTTCCGCAACTGCGTTACCTCGGACTCTGCCTGAGCAAGACCCTGGTCCCGACTGGTAGCCAGGTGATCGCGGACGGAAGCTTCGGCAACGGCCAGAAGGCAGTAAGAGAATTCCTCTACGCCGCAGTCAACGTCGCCGGTGAATCGCAGAACTTCGACGGCAACGGCCGCTTCGGACGAGTCATGCCTCGCGGCGGACAGCTCAACATCGGCACCCATGACACCGGAGCCGACAGCACCCAGCGCGATCTCTACGGGCCGGCATCCGTTGCGCCGCTCGGGACCCGCCCGGCCCAGGCAGCTTTGCCCCCGCTCGATGCTTCAGAGCACTGCTACACACAGGCGCCGGCCGATCTGAATGGGCCACAGGCGGCTGCAGGCGGACCGAACCCGGTGGTGATCCCGTGAAACATGCAATCAAGACCCACATGAAGGACTTCATCGCGATCGCTGCGCTGATCCTGATTGCCCTGATGACCTTGCTGGTGATTCTCGCCAACCAGAAGGCTGCCTTGCCATCATGGGTGCCGGGACTCGGTCAGGATTTCTACTCGATCAATGCTCAGTTCCCGACTGCCCAGGCAGTGACTCCGGGTCAGGGACAGGCGGCCGTAATCGCTGGCATCAACGTCGGCAAGCTCGGCGCGGCCTCGATCGATGACGGCGTGGCAAAGGTTCGGATCGACATCGACCCGAAGTACAAGGATCTGATTCATTCAGACGCCGAATTCCTGCTGCGCCCGAAGACCGGCCTCAACGACATGGTGGTCGAGATCGATCCCGGCTCCGAGGGACCGCCGCCGGAAGAGGGCGCAACGCTTCCCTTGGCACAGGGACTCTCAAACGTCCAGCTCGAAGAATTCTTCGGCACGCTCGACAAGGACACCCAGGACTACATCGTGCTGCTCCTGGACGGTGCCGGCGAGGGTCTTGCTGGCAACGGCCGGAATCTTTCGAAGACCCTGAGGCGTTTCGGTCCGTTCGCCGAATACACGGCGCGGATCAATGGCGCCCTGGCGAAGCGCCGGGAAAACATCAAGAACGGAGTCCACGCTTTCAGCCAGATCGCGACGGAACTGGGCAACAACGACCAAGCCGTCGCCGACTTCGTCACCAACTCAAAGGACTCCCTCGGCAACTTCGCAGCCGAAGAGGCCTCGCTGCGGCAGGCGCTGCAGGAGTTCCCCTCGACCCTCACGGCAGCCCAGAACGGCCTTAACAAGTCGAACCGGTTTACGGTTGCCGCCCGCCCGACCCTGCTAAAGCTGATCCCCGGTGCCAAGAACCTCAAGTCTTCGCTCATTCAGCTTCAGGACCTGGCCATCGAGACCACGCCGACGATCAGGGACAACATCCGTCCGTTCACGCGGGATACCCAGCCGGTCTTTGCCGATCTCAGCAATTCGAGCAAGGACCTCAAGGTCACCAGCGAAAAGACCACAGCCGTCCTCACCGAGCTCAACCAGCTTTTCGACCTGCTTGCGCACAACCCGGACGGTGACCAGGAAGGTTTCCTGTTCTGGGCGCCGTGGGCCAACCACAACCTCAACTCGGCCCTCAACGGCCAGGATGCGATGGGGCCGGTCCGGCGCGCCCTGGGAATGGTGACCTGCATCACCGCGCTCCGCGCCAAGCAGCTCCAGGATGACATTCCGCAGCTGCCGACCAGCTACAACCTCGCGCAGCTGCCGCCTCCCACCCCTCCGGCCCAGGGAGGGATCTGCCCGTGAACAAACAGGCACCTTCAATCGGCCAGCTGATCACGATCACCGGTTTCGTTCTGTCGTGTTTCGCGCTGCTGCTTTTCGTCTGGGTGGCCTTCGGCGGACCAACCCCCCTCGCAGCCAGTAGCTATCACCTCAGACTTCCGATGACCCAGATCGGGCAGCTTGCCGAGCAGTCAGACGTCAAGATCTCCGGCGTTGAAGTCGGAAGGGTGACATCGGTCCAACTCGGCGAAGGCAACCAGGCCGGCCGGGCGATCGTCGAACTCGAGCTCGAGCCCGATATCGCGCCGGTGCCGAAAGACACCCGGGCGGTGCTTCGGGCCAAGTCGCTGCTCGGAGAGGCGTTCGTAGAGCTGACACCCGGTGACAAGCGGGACGGCATGTTGCCAGACGGCAGCGAATTGCCCGAGGCCCAGGTTGCTCGATCGGTCCAGCTCGACGAAATCTTCCGCACCTTCGACAAGAAGACCCGGGAAGCCTTCATCCAGGGTTCGATCGACAACGCGATTGCCACCAAGGGTCGCGGTGCTGAGCTGAACCAGTTCCTCGGGGTCCTGCCGGGCACCCTGACCGAACTTGACGACGTCCTGACGGTCCTCAATGCGCAAGACGAGGATCTGTCCAAGCTCGTTCGAAACACCGGTGGCGTTTTCGATGCCCTGAGCAAGCGTCAGGGCCAGTTGAGCAGCCTGATCCGCAACACCAATACGGTGTTCCAGACAACCGCAGCCCGTGACCAGGACCTTCAGGATTTCTTCCGTGTGTTCCCGACCTTCCTGCGTGAGTCACGGGTTACCCAGCAGCAACTTGGTGATTTTTCGGCCTTCGCCACCCCGCAGACGAACAAGCTCATTCCTGTCGCCAAGCAGCTCTCGCCGACTTTCAAGCTTTCGGCGAAACTGGCTCCGACAAGCAAGCGTTTTTACAAGAGCCTGAAGCCGGTCATCCGCAAGGCCCCGAAAGCCTTCCCGTCGCTCCGTGCCTTCCTGGACGACGATGCTCCGAGACTGCTCGGTCGCCTGCCGGACTTCTTCGCCGAGTTCAACCCCTTCCTGCAGTCGGCGAATTACTACCGCAAGGAGATCGCCGCCTTCCTGGGTAACGCGGCCGCGGCCACGAACGGTCAGGCCACCTATGGCGATCCGAACAACCCCAACGTGCCCAAGGTGAAGGTGCTGCGGGCCGGTGTCAATCTGTCGCCTTCGAGTTTCACTTCATACACCGGAAGGCTCGGTACGAACAGGACCAATCCGTACACCGCTACCGGCGGCGCGATCGATCTGGCGGGCGCGGGTCTCCAATCGTTCTCGACCACCCAATGTGGCGGCGGTTTCAATGCAACGATCCAGCCCTGGGCCGCCCTCACCCCGGTACAGCAGGCCCAGTACGTGGCCAATACCAAGACGCTCACCCCAGCCGAGGCTCAGGTTATCTACGAAGGAGCGATTCAGTACGCGATGTCGTCGCAGAACCAGACGTCAACTGTTCCGGCTCCGGCCTGCATCCAGCAGGCTCCGTTCGTGCCCCCCGGCGACCCTTCCCAGCCTTCCACGCAGTACCAGCATGTTTTTCGTCAGCCGTAGCGCAACTATTCGCGGTATGGCGGGTTTAAAGGATGTATTCTGAATAATCGACCGAGACTGCCGAAGGTTTCGGGCGTTATAGATCCAAGAACTTACGAATCATTACTAGAGGAGAGAGCATGAAGAGATTTGCCACATTCATCGCATCTGCGGTAGCCGTTTTCGGTCTCGCGGGCGCAGTCGCCACTTCAGCTTCGGCTGAGTCGGCTTCGTCCGACGTGTCAATCACCGGAAAGGGCACCCTTTACAAGGATGCTCTCGCCCCGGTCAACATGAGCCTGTCCGCCACCGTCCTCCCGGACACGGGTCAGCTCAAGCTGAGGGAACTGAACAACGTCAAGTTCACGATCCCCAGTAGCTTCGCGTTCGATACTGCCGGCACCCCGGTATGCACCAATGATGTTGGTCAGATAGACGAAGAGAGCGCCAATGCACCGACGGCTGCTGTTGTAGCCAAGTGCCCGAACTCAGTTGTCGGTGGCGGAACCGCGACCATCAACGTTGCGGGCTACGTCGCTGCTCCGGTCACCGACCCGATTCTCACCGTATTCAACGGTGGTAATGATGCGAACGGCAATGCGCAGCTCTTCATCCAGGGTTACTCGGCCACGGTCGTACCCGGTGGACACGGCGTCTTCATGAAGGCCGTGCTGGAAAATGGTGTCATGGACGTCTACGTTCCGACGCTCGCCACCAACTCGTCCGTGACCACGTTCACGATCAACATCCCCGGTGCCGTTGGTGCGGATCCGAACTTCGCCCAGGCGATCTGCAACACCGGTTCGCTTGGCGGAACCGCTGATCTGACGCTCGGTGAATATGACAAGAACACGGGTCAGTACACCAACGTGAGCACGATCGGCTCCAACACCACAACGACCCCCTGCGTCGGCGAAGCCTCCAGCACCGCCAAGGGCAAGTTCAAGAGCCTCAAGGTGAAGGGCTCGAAGAAGGCCAAGAAGGGCAAGAAGGTCACCTACAAGGTCAAGATCAAGAACGTCGGTGGCTCGAACATCAAGAAGATCAAGGTCAAGGCCAAGGGCAAGGGCGCCAAGGGCAAGGCATCCGGAGGCAGTCTCAAGGCCGGCAAGTCCAAGACCATCAAGGTCAAGGTCAAGTTCAAGAAGACCGGAAAGATCAAGACCAAGTTCACGGCATCTGGCAAGGGTGTAAAGACCGTAGCCAAGAAGATCAAGGTCAAGGTCAAGAAGTAGAAGAATCGAAGAAGTAGCGTAATAATGGGCGGCCTTCGGGCCGCCCATTTGCGTTCAAGGGAGAAGATGCGATGAGTCGCCGAGTTCTAGAAGCGTTTGGTTCGATGGTCGTTTTGCTGGTGATCGCCGTTTTTTCACCAGCCCTGTCCGGTGCCGAAACGGCGGTTTCCGAGACTTCGATCACACCTCGAGGCACACTCTTCAGGGAAGTGCCCCGTTCGGTTGATGCTCACCTCGAGGCGACAGTTATTCCCGATCCGGGGGCGGCCAGACTGAGAGAGTTGAACAACACGAGACTGAACCTGCCGACCGACCTGAAGTTCTCAACCACGGGTACCCCGGTTTGCGAAGCCGACATCGGCCAGGTCGATCCGGAAAATGCCAACCGCCCGACCGCATCGCTGATTGCCCTGGGTCGGTGGTCGGTGAAGGCACAGCGATCATCAACCTTGCCGGCTTTGTCGGAGCCAGGGTTACCGATTCGGTGCTCACGATTTTCAATGGGGGAGAAGACAGCGACGGCAATCCAATCCTCCTGACCCACGGGTACTCTGCCACCGTCCTCCCTGGCGGTTTCGGCATCATCATGGTCGGCTCACTGGATAACGGGGTGCTTGACGTGAAAGTTCCGACCCTTCCGGTGGGTTCTGCCGTCTCCGAGTTCACTTTCGATCTGCCCGGAAAAGCCGGTAGGGACCCCGACTACTCCCAGGCCAGGTGCTCGACTGGCGAATGGTTGGCCAACGCGGTACTGACCCTGGGTCAGTTTGATGCGAACAGTGGCAACTATGTGAACAAGTCGGATATTGCCACGCCCACGAACCATCAGTCCTGTGTCGGCGATGCCGGCAAGGCGGTTCTTCTCGCGCCGAAGGTCAAGGGCCCGAAACGGGCAAAAGAGGGCCGGAGGCGCAGCTACACCGTCACCGTGACCAACCGGGGGACGGCCACCGCGAAGAAGTTGAAGGTCAGAGCCAGTGGCAAAGGAGCCGCAGGCAAGGCCTCGGCCGGCAAGCTGGCGCCAGGGGCTTCCAAGCGAGTAAAGGTGAAGGTGAAATTCACCAAGCGCGGCGTTTCGAAGGTGAAATTCAAGGCCGGAGGCAAGAAAATCAAGAGCAGAAAGTCGGCCTACAGCGTCAAAGTGAAGTAGGGACTCAAACGATTGCGGAATGTTTCGACCGTAAACGCCGGGGTACAGACTATCCAGGGACGAAGGTGGCTTCGGTTGCCGGGTCAATACTGCAATCAATCGTTACAAGGAGAGTCCATGCCTCGCATTACAAACTCAATCGCAGTGGTCATTGCCGTTGCTGTCGGAATGCTCGGGATATCGGTATCCCAGGCGGCTGCCGCAGGAGAGACGGTGACGTCGTTTGCCTCGATCAAGCCACGTGTCCCCCTCAGTAAGACGGAGCGCCGCCCGGTCGATGTTCATCTTGAAGGTAAAGTCAAGCCGGGCGCGGGTCAGTTGAAGCTTCGGGAGCTGACGAACGTCAAGCTCAACCTGCCGAAGGACCTCACGTTTTCGACCAAGGGCACTCCGGTTTGCACCAACGACATCGGCCAGATCGATCCGGAAAATGCCAACCGCCCGACCGCGTCGGTCATCGCCGATTGTCCGAAGTCGCTCGTTGGTGAAGGCACGGCGATCATCAACATCGCGGGATCAGTCGCAGCCGAAATCAAAGACCCGCAGCTGGTGATATTCAACGGTGGAACCGACAGCAACGGCAATCCGAAACTGCTGATTCACGGTTACTCGGCCACAGTCATTCCCGGCGGTTTCGGGATCATCATGCAGGGCACTCTGCTAGACGGCGTGCTCGACGTGGCGGTACCCAAGCTTGCGGCGGATTCAGCAGTCACCGAGTTCAAGTTTGACCTTCCTGGCAAACAGGGCAAGGATCCGGCCTATGCACAGGCGAGTTGCTCGACGGGCCTCTACCGGTTCAGTGGAGTGTTCACTCTCGCTGATTCCGACCCCAACTCGGGCACCTACATCAACAAGTCGGCCCTCACCACCAATACGACCACCCAGAAGTGCGTTGGTTCGGATAGCGGCAGTGGTGGAGGATCAAAGTCAACCTGGCTTCGCCGAAGGTCTCCGGACCCAAATCGGTCAAGGTGGGCAAGAAAGGGACCTTCAAAGTCAAGGTCAAGAATGCCGGCAGCACAACTATCAAGGGCGTGAAAGTCAAGGCCAAGGGCAAGGGCGCCAAGGGTTCGAAAGGTGCGGGCACTCTCAAGAAGGGCAAGTCCAAGAAGTTGAAGGTGAAGATCAAGTTCAAGAAGAAGGGCACCGTCAAGGTCAAGTTCAAGGTCTCCGGCAAGGGTGCCGGTGCGAAGACAAAGACCTTCAAGGTGAAGGTCAAGTAGGGACAGGTTCAGAGAATCTGGAAAGGGGCGGCCTCCGGGCCGCCCTTTTTTGTGGACAGGAGCCGGCTTTTGATGCCATCGGGAACGTGACCGTCCCTCAAGGTTGCTTAAAGAACACGACTCTCGGGCTGGCGGGTGTTTAAGCAGACAGGGCACAGCCGTGTCCCTAAATCTCAATATATGAATCCAATCTCTATAAGGAGAGTGAGCATTCAAATGAGAACCCTCAAGAGTTCAGTTTTGTCCACCACCGTCGCTGCCGCCATCGCGATATTTGGCTTCAGCGCTTCGCCTGCTTCGGCTGAATCGGTTTCGTCGTCTGCCCACTACACGCCGGCAGGATCATTCTTGAAGTCCAAGCCGCGTCAGGTGGCTGTGCATCTCGAAGGCAAGGTCAGTCCGGACGCAGGACAGTCAAAGTTGCGGGAACTGGTCAACATCAGGCTCAGACTGCCTGACGACGTCAGCTTCTGGCCGGATGGCACGGAGCCGTGCACTAAGGATATCGGCCAGTTTGACGAAAATAACGCCAACCGTCCGACCGCGGCAGTAAGGGCCGACTGCCCAAACTCGATCGTGGGTGATGGCACCGCCGTCATCAACATTGCCGGTCTGGTCGCCGCTGCGGTGAGCGACCCGGTTCTGACCATTTTCAATGCCGGCAAGGATGGCCAGGGTAATCCGAAGCTGTTGATCCACGGCTACTCAGCGACCGTGGTTCCCGGTGGTCACGGAATCATCATGATCGGCGCGCTGGTCAACGGTGTGCTTGACGTCAAGGTGCCCAGGCTGGCGGGCGATTCAGCCGTCAGTTCGTTCAAGTTCGACCTGCCCGGACAGGATGGGCTGGATCCGAATTACACAAGGGCAAAGTGCTCGACGGGCGAATTCAAGTCTGTCGCGGCATTCAGCCTCGGCAATTTGGACCCCAATACCGGCGGTTACATCAACAAATCGACGTTGACCGCCGCCCCTACCTTCCAGAAGTGTGTGGGCAAGGTCTTAAAGCCCGCCCGTAAGCTGGCTCGTCCGAAGGTCTACGGCCGACACAAGCATCATGCCAAGCAAGGCCGGTCGCGCATCTACTACGTAAAGGTCAAGAGCTACGGCCGGAAGGTGACGAAGCGCGTGAAGATCAAGGTGCGTGGAAAGCGCGCCTTCGGCAAGCGGCGTGTTGGTGGACTCAGGCCGGGCCATGCCAAGAAGGTGAAGGTCAGGGTCAAGTTCCGTAAACGGGGCAGGATCAAGATCAAGTTCACGGTGAACGGTCGTGGCGCAAAGGCCAAGGCCAAATGGCTGAAGGTCAAGGTCAGGTAGGCCGGGATTGAGAAGTCATAGGAGTTCGGGAACGGGCGGCCTCCGGGCCGCCTTTCCCATGGCTCAGCGGAGTTTGGCCAGATCCAGCTCGACGCTCACCGGGCAGTGGTCCGAGCCCATGATGTCGTTGTGGATCTCGGCACCGACCACCGCATCCTTGAGTTCCGCGGAGACCAGGAAGTAGTCGATCCGCCAGCCGACGTTGCGTTCGCGGGCCTTCGACATGTACGACCACCAACTGTAGTGGCCGTTGCCTTCATTGAACAGCCGGAAGGTGTCGATGAAGCCGGCGTCCATGAAGTTCTGGAATCCCTCACGTTCTTCGTCGGTGAAACCGTGTTCGCCGACGTTGGCTTTCGGATTGGAAAGGTCGTCTTCGGTGTGCGCGACATTCAGGTCACCGCAGAAGATCACCGGCTTCTTCTTCTCGAGGGCCTTGAGGTGGGCGAGTAGGGCCGGGTCCCACTGGTTGAAGCGCAAGGGGAGGCGGGTCAGGTCGCGTTTGGCATTCGGAACGTAGGCGGTCGCCACGTAGAAGTGCTCGTATTCGGCACTGATGATCCGACCCTCTTTCATGGGATCGCCATACGAATCGTCGTGGAGCCCGTGCTCCTCGGAAATGTCGGACGTCATGTCGTTGAGCACCGAGATCGGTTTGGGTCGGGTGAAAATCGCGGTGCCGGAATAACCAGCCTTTTCAGCCGAGTTCCAGTATTCCTCGTAGTCGGGAAGGTCGATCTCGGCCTGCCCTTGCTGGGCCTTGGTTTCCTGCAGGCAGATGATGTCGGGTTGATGCTCCGCGACGAAAGGCCCGAAGTCGTTCTTCCGGATAACCGCCCGGATGCCGTTCACGTTCCAGGAATAGATCTTCATGTTCAACCCTCCTGGACGAATTCGTGGTGAGTACCGCTACGGGGATTCGAACCCCGGTTTCCGGACTGAGAATCCGGCGTCCTAGACCCCTGGACGATAGCGGCAAGCGACGGCCATAGTAACAATCCGGGCCTCTAAGCCACCCCGAGGCGGCAGGCGTTAGAGTTGCGCCTCCACGCGGCCGTGGCGGAACTGGTAGACGCGCAGGCTTCAGGTGCCTGTGTCCGAAAGGATGTGGAGGTTCGACTCCTCTCGGCCGCATGAATCGACGGCTCCGGCCGTGCAGGGGGGGAGGGTCAGCCGGGGCTGAGGCCGCCGCCGGCGCCGCTGTCCGTGCAGTTCTTGGTGCAGGGCTTCAGCTCCGAGATTCCTTTGATCATCAGCCGGTACTCCTTGCGGCGTCTGATCCGGAGGCCCTTGAGTTCTACGCGCTTGCCGCGGACGATGATGCCGTCGTACTGGAGCATCTCCTTGGCGGCCTTCTTGTACTTGCCGCGCCGCACCCTTTTGGCGATGGCGGTTCGGCGTTTCTGACCCTTGGTCTTTCGTGGCTCCAGAGCCCCGGCACCGAGATTGAAGGTGAACGACGTCAGGGCGGTGATCATCGACGGAGAGACGGCAGCGTTGCCGATCTCGTCGAACATGGCGTTCTCGGTTGACTTGAGGTCCCGCCGGAGCAGTTTCAGGGCGCGAGCGTTGGAGATGCAGCCCCACTTCTTTTTGTCCTTCTTCGTCGGGGCTCCCAGGTGGAGCAGGTGTCCATAGCCGATCGTTGCGTGCCCGGCGGGATCGGTGTAGACGCAGGAGAAGTAGCCTTCGAAACCGGCGACGAAGGTGGTTGTCTTGGCGGTCACGGCGCCTGCCTGGCTCGGAACTCCGAGCAGGGCGAACCCGACGATCATGGTGATTAGTGCGCGACGCATCCCTGGGAGGTTACCGTTGGGGGCATCAGGAGGAGAGAGTTCATAGGTGGTGGGATCGCTCTGGCAGCCGCAGCCGGCCTGGCGGGGTGCCGCTTGCCATTCTCATCTTCCACATCGGTCCTCGACCGCCTGCCTTCATACGACATCCCGTCTCCGACGGCCTACATCCGAACCAACTGGCTGAAGGATCCAACGGCCTTCGGTTCGTATTCGTATTTGCCGCCGAGTCCCCATGGTGCCAGCCTGCGGCGGATGCTCGCCGAACCGGTGGCCGACCGGCTGTTCTTTACCGGCGAAGCAACTGCGATCAGCTATCCGTCGACCGTCAGGGGTGCGGTTGAATCCGGCATTCGCACAGCCGGTGAGATCGGGAGTGGCAGCGGCCCCGGTCGTTCGGTGATCGTGATCGGCGCGGGGGCGTCCGGACTCGCCTGCGCCCGCAAGCTGACTGACGACGGTTTTGAGGTCACGGTCCTCGAGATGCGCGATCAGGTCGGCGGGCGGGTTCGTTCAGAAGAGCTCGACGGGGTCCCGGCTGAGCTGGGTGCTTCCTGGATCCAGGGGCTGACCGGAAGCCCCCTGGTCGGGATGGCGAAGGACGCCGGCGTAGAGATAGTTCCTTTCGATTTTGAGTTCGATTTCGTGAATCCCGAGCAGCGGCGGGCGGGTCTGGCCGGGGAGGCGCAGATGAACAAGGCGTTTCGCTCGTATGACGGCTCCCGGGCCCAGGCGGCGGTCGATCCGCTGAGCGATTCATTGCCGGACCGCCGAACGCCCGGACTCCAGTGGGCGATCACCTATGACGTTTCGCAGGAATACGGCGCTGACCCGGAAGAGCTTTCGGTGCTCGCGACCTGGGAGGGCGGGTCCTACGGCGGGGGCGATGCGCTGCTTGCTGGCAACTATGCCGACCTGCTTACGACGGCCGCCGGTGATTTGCCGGTTCAGACGAGTACGGCGGTAGTATCAGTCAACCACTCGGGCGACGGAGTGGTGGTTGGGACCGTGGACGGTGGCAGCCTGTCTTCCGACCTCGTTGTGGTGACGGTTCCGATCGGGGTTCTCAAGGCGGGTTCGATCAGTTTCGAACCGGAACTGCCCGCGGTCAATCAGCAGGCGATCGATGCCCTGGGGGCGGGGGTGCTCGACAAGCTCTGGCTCGCCTTCGACGAAGTCTTCTGGGAACCGCACGCCGAGATGTTCCAGTGGATCGATCCGGATCGCCCCGGCCTCTGGGCCGAGTGGATCAACGGAAACCACTATCTGGGCAAGCCGCTGCTGATGGGCCTCAATGGGGGGTCGCAGGCGGCGGACCTGTCGAACTGGAGTGACGAAGAGGTGCTCCGGAGCGGAATGTCCACGCTCGAAGCGATGTACAACCTGGCCGGCTAGAGCGGGCCTTGCCCGGCTTCCGGGTGGATCGGCTCGCCATCTTCGTCGATCGGATTCTCGAAAGGCTCCGGCTTCTGGTTGGTGTCGGCCGCCCTGCGGGCCTTCATAATCTCGAGGATCACGGGGACGAACGAGAGCCCGACGACGCCGATCAGGATGAACTCGATGTACTTCTCGACGAAGTCGATCTGTCCGAGGAAGTAGCCGAGCGTGACGACGCCGGCTCCCCAGAGGATGCCGCCGATGATGTCGAAGGTCAGGAAGGTCCGGTAGTTCATCTTCGAGGTGCCGGCCATCACCGGCACGAACGCCCGCACAATCGGGACGAAGCGGGCCAGGATGACTGCTTTCGGGCCGTGCTTCTCGAAAAACGCTGCAGTCTGATCGACGAACTCGCGCTTGAAGAACCGGCTGTCCGGGCGATTGAAGAGCGGTGGGCCGAACTTGCGGCCGATCCAGTAGCCGCACTGGTCGCCGGCGATGGCGGCGATCGGGATCAGGATGACCAGCACCCAGATGCTCGGCAGCAGGTCGGTCGTCGCCGAGAGCAGGCCGGCCGTGAAGAGGAGCGAATCACCCGGCAGGAAGAAGCCGAACATCAAGCCGGACTCCGCGAAGACGATGAGGAGAAGTCCGATCATCGAGAACTTCTCGATCAGGGTCTGGGGGTCGAGCCAGCTGGGGCCGAGGGCGAGGGGGAGGGTGTGCATCAGTTGGGCGAGAGATTCCATCGACGGGGGACGGTATAGGAGATACCTCGTCTTTCGCCCAACCGAAGCACGCATTCAGAAGTCATTCAGCACTATGATCTTCGTGAAGTCGGTCGCACCCCCACTCAGCGGGGTCAGGGAATCCGGTCAAATTCCGGAACTGGCGCGCAGCGGTAGGGACGTAAATAAGAGGCACTCAGCCACTGGACGAAAATCTGGGAAGGCTGCCTCTACTGAACGTCTTAGTCCGAAGACCTGCCGACTTTACGTCAAGAATAACCGGGCCCTGACGTCTTGATCCCCGTGTAACGCGCGGAATGAGAAGGCGGCGAGACCCATAGGCGTACCGACAACAGCAGCCTCGCGTAACGGCTGCCGGAACGAAAGACACAAATGTTCAAGTCAATTCACCAAACCCGTCCTGGGTCTCGTCCTCGGGCTCACCATGCTGTTTGCTTTCTCCGCAGCGCCTGCCAGTGCCGCAAGCAAAGTCCCGTCGACCGTCAGGGTCGTAACCACCAGCGGCAAGATCCTGGTCGACAAGAAGTTGAAGACCGGTACCACCAAGGTCAAGTCGAGCTCCAAGGCCGGATGCTTCGGCCCAGGCTCGAGTAATGCCTCGAAGTCCCTCACCGGTCCGACCGCGCTGGGGCTCCTGAGCCGGGCGTCCGAGGTGGCCACGGCCCTTCGGCCGCTTTCCATTACCAACGCATCCGACTTTGGTCTCGGCGTCTGCGGCATCGGCGGCTTCGATGCCGCGCCGACCGGGTTCTGGCTGCTGAAGGTGAACCACGCCGATTCGTCGGTTGGTGCGGAAGAGGTGGTTCTCAGGAAGAACGACGTCACGCTCTGGTACCAGGTGGCCGACTACAACCAGCCGAGTCCGGATGAGCTCTACCTCAAGGGGCGGTCCAGGGTGAAAAAGGGCGCGAAAGTCAAGCTTCGGGTCCTTGGTTACAACGCGAAGGGCAAGAAGAAGCCGGTGGAGGGGGCCGGGCTCTCGGTCGGCGGATCACCCACCAACGCGAAGGGCTACACCAAGGTCAAGGTCAGGAAGAAGACCAGGATCGTGGCCCGCAAAGCCGACACGATCCCTTCGAATCGTGTCCTGATCAAGATCAAGAAGTAATCGCGGCACTCGACTCAAAGCAGCTGTTCGCATCCGTCGCCACCACGGCGGCGGCTGCGCTGCTTTTCTCCGGCTGCGGGCTGGGGGCTGGCAGCCAGAAGGGCACCGCGGACCTGCTGGTGACCCGTGATTACGGCAACCAGGTCCTGGTCGAGAAGTCACTCGACGACTTGACCGAGTCCGGGGACGCGATTCGTGTCCTCGACGACAACGCCGATGTCGAAACCCGCTACGGCGGTGATTTTGTCCAGTCGGTCGATGGACTTGAAGGCGGTACCCCGGGTGGTCGGAGTTTCGACTGGTTCTTCTCGGTCAACGGCATCGTCTCGGAAGTCGGTGGAGCCGAGTTCCCGGTCAACGCCGGTGATCAGGTTTGGTGGGACTACCGCGACTGGACCGACGCGATGGAAGTCGGCGCTGTGGTTGGTGCGTTCCCCGCCCCGATGTCGACTGGTTACAGGGGCTCGGACTGGCCGGTCTCGGTCGAGTGCCTCGACTCGGCCGATGCCTGCAGACGGGTCAAGGAACGACTGACCGAGGCCGGGGTCGATGCCGACATATCGGTGGACGGGATGTCGCCCACAGGCGACACCCTGCGTTTCGTGGTTGGCACCTGGGACCGGGTCAAGGCAGATACCGATGCCTCGCGGATTGAATCCGATCCGTCGTCGAGCGGGATCTTCGCCCGGTTCGATTCGGACGGCGGATCGAACAGCCTGATCGGGCTCGATCAGGAGGGTCACCAGGCAGAGAATTTTGGGTCGGATGCCGGACTGATTGCCGCGGCTCGTCGCGGGGAAGGTGCTCCGGTGTGGTTCGTGACTGGCGGTAGCGAAGCGGGCGTCGAGACCGCGGCCTCAGCCCTAACCAGAACCGACCTTGAACATCGCTATGCCGCCGCCGTGAAAAGCGGCCAGGTCGTCTCACTGCCCGTACTCTGAACCGTCGCCATGAAGAAACTTTCCCCACTCGCATACGTCCCACGCCGCGGCACCCTGCAGACCGCGTCTCTGGCGCCCGTGGGCCTCTACCTCGGTGCGTACCTCGGTCTCTGCTTCCTTTCTTCCGACCCCGTGGTCCTGGTGGCCGCGACCCTCGGAGCGGCGATCGCCGGTTTCGGTTGCCGCGCGGATCGTGCGGTCTGGTTCTCGGTCCGGCTGGGGCTGGTGCTTGCGATCTCGATGGTGGTGATCAACGTCCTGGTCACCAGCCGGGGGGCCACGGTCCTCGCCCGTCTCGGCGAATGGCCGGTTCTCGGCCAGGTCAACGTCACCCTTGAGTCGTTCGCGGCCGGAGGGGTCATCGGCCTGCGTGTTCTCGGCACCATGGTTGTCATCGGTGTCTACTCGGCCTGTGTTGATCCTGACCGGATCCTTCAGGCTGTTCACGGTGTGGCCCGGCGTTCTGCCCTCACCGCCACCCTGATCTCCCGACTCGTGCCGCTCGCTGCCACCGATCAGGCCCGTCTTTCGGAAGCCGCCGAGTTGCGCGGTCCCGGGGCCACTCCGGTCGGCAAGGTCGCGATGGCGCACCGGCTGCTTTCCAGCTCTCTGGATCGGGCGGTTGACGTTGCGGCCACACTCGAACTCCGGGGATATGCGCAGAGCACGTCCGGAACCAAGTTCAGGAAAGCCCCTTCGCGATACGACGCCAGGTTCTGGGTGGCCGGCTCGATTCTGGCCGTGGCGGCACTGACTTCCATTGTCGTGGGCGTCGGGGAACTGGTCACCTATCCGGAACTGGATTACTCGCTGAGCCCGATGTCGGTGTCACTGGCAGCGCTCTTCCTGATTGCGGGACTTACGACCTGGCGAAGCGGCGGGAGGCGAAATGCCCAGGGCCGCTGAACGGACCACCGGCCGGCCGGCGCTGGCGATCGATTCACTGACTTACACCTACGCCGGTGCATCCCAGCCCGTGCTCAATGATGTTTCGCTGCGGGTCGATGCCGGGGAGTTCCTCGTGCTCTCGGGCCGGTCCGGCACCGGCAAGACTTCGCTCCTCCGTGCAGCCTGCGGCCTGATCCCTCATTTCCACGGTGGTGAGATCGAGGGTCAGGCGGAAGTCGCCGGCCGGGACACCCGCCAGTTCGGTCCGGGCGAGCTTGCCGACGTGGTCGGTTACGTGGCGCAGGATCCCGAGACGCAGATCATCTCGACCACAGTTTCGGCTGAGCTCGACTTGCCGTTGCGTTTTCGCGGGGATCATCCGGCGGATAGGGCCCGGGCAGTCGAAGAGGTGGCTCTCGCCCTGAACATCCCGCATCTGCTCCCGCGCACAGTGACTACGCTCTCCGGCGGTGAAATGCAGCGGGTCGCGCTGGCCGTCGCCCTGGTGACCCGGCCGCCGCTCGTGCTGCTCGACGAGCCGACCTCACAGCTCGATCCGGTTGCCGGCGACGAGTTGATCTGGCTGCTCCGCCGGCTGAATGAGGAGTGGGGTGTGGCGGTCGTCCTCGCCGAGCACCGGATCGAACGTTGTCTGGCCGCCGCCGACCGGGTGATCGCGATGGACGGGGGCCGAATCGGTTTCGACGGTGGACCGCGCGAGTTCCTCGAGTACGCGATCGCCACCGACCCGGCGCTCGCCACACCTTCGGCGCGTTTGTTTTCTTGTGCCGGCGTCGATCCGCTGCCAGTCGGTGTCCGCGACGCCCGTGCCACGCTGCGCCTGCGCGGACTTGAGCCAGGACTCGAACCGGGGGAGGAGACGGTCGAACCGGATGAGCCGAGTCCTTCCCGCAAGGGCCGGGCGCTCAGGTCGAAGGGCCTCTGGGTCGAGCTTGACCCCGGAGACGGACCGGTCGACGTCCTGCGAGGGATAGACCTCGAGATCGAGCCGGGAGAACGGGTGGCCCTGATGGGCAGGAACGGCGCGGGCAAGTCGACCTTGCTGCGAACGGCCGCCGGGCTGATCGACCCGGTCAAGGGAAAGGTCGAGGTTCCCGGCGGCATCGGGCTTTTGACCCAGAATCCCGGTGACTACCTGGTGCGTGAACGCATTGCCGACGAGCTTTCGGGGCCCGTCGGGGAAGCCGCCCTCGACGCCGTTGGACTCAATCTTGACCCTGAAAGCGATCCCCGCGACCTCTCCGGTGGAGAACGGCAGCGGCTGGCTCTGGCAATCGCGCTGGCAGGGCGGATGGAAGGTGATGACCTGCCTGGCCTGATCGCACTAGATGAGCCGACCCGGGGTATGGACCGTGGCCTCAAGGACGGGTTGAGCAAACTGGTCAAGCAACTCTCCGGTCGCGGCGCGGCCATGCTTATCTCGACCCACGACGTCG
>JADJRQ010000003.1 GCA_016712175.1 Solirubrobacterales bacterium | reverse complement strand
ACAACATGGCGATGACCATGCGAGCCGTCATGGATGAGCTCGACCGGCTGGATGACGGGCGTTCTCTGGAAGAGATCGGCCGTGACCAGTTCGTATCGGCGCTCGCCCGTGCGGCCCTGATGGGCGCCCGCGGCAACTCCGGCGTGATCCTCAGCCAGATAGTCCGTGGTGCCGCCGAAGAGCTGGCCTCCCGGCCCGGGAGAGCTGGTTGATCCGGTCCTCGTCGCTTCCGCCTTCGCCAATGCCGCCGACGCCGCTTATGCGTCAGTCCGCGAACCGGCGGAAGGCACGATGCTCACCGTCTTCCGCGAAATGGCCCATTCGATTTCCCGTCAGCTGGCCCACACGCCGGCCGAACGCCAGCGGCTGAGCCCGGATGCAACCGATGAAGAGCAGGACGATCTGCTCGCCGACGTGATCGAACAGGCGATCAGCGACGGACAGGAAGCAGTGGAGCGCACCCCGCAGCAGCTTGAGGTTCTGGCTGAATCGGGGGTCGTCGATGCCGGGGGTTACGGCCTCGTACTGATCCTTGCCGGTGTCCTGGCGGCTCTGCGCGGCGAGGAGGCCGATCTGCCGGTGATTGAACATCAGCGCCACCCAGAGCCTCTCGGGCCAGTCCCATCACGCGGACAGCAAATACCAGTACTGCACCAACTTCATCGTCACCGGAAGTGGCCTGGCCCCCCGGGAGTTCGTGGGGCGGCTCGAGGAGCTGGGTGATTCGGTCCTGGTGGTCGGCGACGAAAAGACCCTCAAGGTCCACGTCCATACCGACGATCCCGAATCCGCGATGTCGATCTTCGAGGACTCCGGTGACGTGACGAACCTCGACGTTGCCGACATGCGCAAGCAGGTCGCCGAACGCGAAGCGCGCATGGCCGGATACCGGACCAGCGTCGTTGCGGTTGGCAGCGGCGACGGCCTCGAAGGGCTCTTCAGGGGAAAGGGGGGCCCGGTTGGTCCGGCGGGGAGACGATGAACCCTTCCACCGCCGAGCTGTTGGCCGGGATCAGGGAGGTGCCAACCGAGGATGTCCTGGTCCTGCCCAACTCTTCCAATGTGATCATGGCCGCCGAGCGTGCCTGTGAGCTTTCCGAGAAAAACGCGGTGGTGATCGCGACCAGAACCCAGCAGGAATGCCTGCTGGCCCTGGCCGAATTCGATCCGGAAGCCGATCTCGAATCGAATCGCTCCCGCCTCGAGGACGGCATTTCCGGGATTACCGTCGGCGGGGTCGCCCCGGCCGGCCGGGATGCCGCCCAGGGACGTTTCCGGCACGGTGACGCCGTCGGTTTCAGTGATGGGGAGATCGTGGCCTGGGGGGGGCCGGCTCAACCCTGGCCTCGACGATCGAAGCGATGTCGGAGAGCGCCGAAGTGATCACCGTGATCAGCGGCGCCGGTGCCCCGATCCCGAACGAAGAACTCGACCGCCACACGCCGGGTGGGGTTGAAATCGACTTCCATGAAGGCGGCCAGCCCAGCTGGTGGTGGCTGCTGGCAAGCGAGTAGTGCCGGTCTCGTTCGGTGGCGGCAAGGCGCCGGCGAAGGCAGAAGCCCTCGCGGTGGAAGTCAGGTGGCCGCGTCCGGACCGGCTGAACCAGCCGCTCTCCGTTTTGCCCGGCGTCGGCCCGACCTTCGAAGAAAAAGCCCGGGAGGCCGGGGTGGAGACGGTCTTCGACCTGTTGTGGCGGGTTCCGCGTTCTTACGGGGATGCGCCAGAGAGGTCGCTGCTCGGAGACCTCGAACCGGGCACGACAGCGACCGTGATCGTCGAGATCGTTTCGTCGCGGCGAATCCGGGTGCGCCGGCGTGGACTGAGTGTGGTCGAGGCGAGGGTCGCCGACTCCTCCGGTGAACGCAAAGCGGTCTGGTTCAACCAGCCCTGGATGGAGAACCAGCTCCGCAGCGGATCCGGATTCGTGCTCGAGGGCAGACTCGAGAAGAAAGGTTTCGTCGTTTCAGCCCATGAACCCACCGACGTCGGACCCGATGCGCCTCCGGTGACCGATCAACCTTCCGCCGGGGCCCGGCGGCTGGATCGGGTCCGCCCGGCCTGAGCGAGGGTGGAATTCGGGGAAGGCATCCGGGCAGTGAAGAACTGCGGCCGTCGCGCTGGCGGAAATGGGCCTGGCAGGCCTGTCAGTGGGCCGACGACCTCGCCGAACCATTGCCCTCGGTAGTCCTGACCGCCCGTTCGATGCCGGGGACCGTCGCCGCGATTCGCGAAGCCCATTTCCCGCGGAGTGAAGAATCTTCCGCGGTCGCCATGCACCGGCTGGCTTATGAAGAGCTGTTCCTGCACCAGGCGGTGCTGCGGCGGGGACGGGTAGAACTGAGTCAAAACGGGCCCCCGGCGATTTCTGGCTGGAGGGTGAAGCTGAACCCGGGCCTGGGTCGAACGCCTGCCGTTCCGGCTGACCGGTGACCAGCGAAGCGCGGTGAAGACCATCTCGGGCGAGCTGGCGACCGAAGTTCCGATGCGCCGGCTGCTGATGGGCGAAGTCGGGTCCGGCAAGACCGTGGTCGCCATCGAAGCGATGCTGCGAGCCGCCGGAAGCGGAGCCCAATCGGCGTTGATGGCACCGACCGAAGTACTCGCAGACCAGCACGCGGCAACGATCGGCCGCCTGCTCGAAGGCACCGGAGTGACTTGTGCACTGCTCACCGGATCAACACCAAAGCCCGCGCGCAAGCGGATTCTCGCGGAACTGGCGAAAGGCGAGATGGATATCTTGGTCGGAACGCACGCCTTGCTGGAAGAAGAAGTCAGGTTCGCCCGGCTGGGAATCTGCGTGATCGACGAAGAGCACCGCTTCGGTGTCAGACAGCGGACCAGGCTCGACAGCAAAGCCCCCGACGGCAGATCCGCCCACATTCTCCACATGACCGCGACCCCAATCCCCAGGACTCTTTCGCTGACCGCTTACGGCGATCTCGACCTGACCGAGCTCAGCGAGCTGCCGGCCGGACGGAAGCCGATCAGGACCCGGGTCCTGAAGCGAAGTGGCGGGGAAGGCCTTCGGCCGCATCAGGAAGAGGTGCGAGCGGGCCATCAGGCATTCGTCGTCTGCCCGCTGATCGAGAAGTCCGCAGCCCTCGAGGCGCGGGCCGCGGTGGTTGAAGCCGAACGGCTCCGGGACGGGGAGCTCCGCGAATTCGAGGTCGGACTGATCCACGGGCAGATGAACTCACGAGCAGAAGGAGATGGCGATGGAGGCTTTCGAGGACGGCCGGATCCAGGTGCTTGTTTCAACGACAGTGATCGAAGTCGGGATCGACGTGCCGAACGCAACCGTGATGGTGGTGGAGGGGGCTGAACGTTTCGGCCTTTCCCAGCTTCACCAGTTGCGTGGCCGGATCGGCCGCGGCGGCAACGAGTCCTTCTGTTTCCTGATCCCGGCGGCTGCCGGTCCGCGATCTGCCCGGCGGCTGGACGCGGTGGCCACCCAGTCCGATGGATTCCGGCTGGCCGAGATCGACCTTGAGATGCGGGGAGCGGGCGAGATCACCGGAACCCGGCAGCACGGACTTCCCACGTTTCAACGTGGCCCGGCTGCCACGGGACCAGGAGCTGCTCGAGGAGGCCCGGGCCGACCTCGACCGCCTTGCCGGGGAGTGGGGCGGACTGGACGCGCCCGGGTTCGGTCCGATGCTGGACCTGGCCGGGCGCCGGTTCGGCCCGGAAGGGATCAGGCGATGAGGGTGATCGCCGGGCGGCTCGGGGGCCGGCAGCTGCTCGCGCCCAAGGGTTGGCAGGTGCGACCGACTTCGGCGCGGGCCCGCGAGGCGCTGTTCTCGGCGCTCGGCGACGTCACTGGCTACCGGGTGGCGGACCTCTACTGCGGCACCGGTGCGCTTGGCATCGAAGCCATTTCCCGGGGCGCAGCCGAAGCGGTGCTGGTGGACAATGACACCCGTCCCGCCATGGGCAACGTGCACAACCTCGGCCTGCTCGATGAAATCGACCTGGTCCGGGCCGAAGCCGCCGGAGTGGCTCGCTTCGGCACAGGGACGGCAACTTCGACCTGGTCCTGATCGACCCGCCGTACCGGATGGCACCGGGGATCTCGCGGCCGACCTCGACCGGGACCTGCCCGGGCTCTGCCCCCGGCGGAAGGGTAGTTGTCGAGAGCGCCGCCAAATCGCCGTTGGAACTTCCTTCCCTGGAAGTGGTCCGGGAGCGCCGATACGGCCGGACCCTGGTTACATTCCATGAAGATTCCCGCAACGAGAAATGACGATGAGCAAAGAGCAACCACGCATAGCAGTCTGCCCCGGAAGTTACGACCCCGTAACCAACGGGCATCTCGACATAATCGGGCGGGCTTCCCGCACGTTCGACCAGGTGGTCGTCGGCGTCGTCAACAAGCCGATGAGAAAGAGCAAGACCCTGTTCACGGCCGAGGAGCGCAAGGCTTTCATCGAAGATGCGACGCCGGGTCTCGAAAACGTCGAAGTCAAGATCTTTCGAACCTCGGTGGTCGAGTTCTCCCGGGAGGTCGGGGCCACCGCGATCGTCAAGGGTTTGCGCGCGATCTCCGACTTCGAGTACGAAAACGAGATGGCCCAACTCAACCACAAGCTCGATCCCGGGGTGGAGAGCGTCTACGTCTTCGCCCGGTCGAACTACAGTTTTCTCTCGTCGACGGGCGTCAAGGAGATGGCGATTTTCAACGCCGACATTTCAGACCTGGTGCCGGCGCCGGTCGCAACCGCTCTGGCGGATAGACTCGGTCGTAGATAGTGTCACTCACGCACAAAGTAGGAGTGGGCGATTCCATGCAGAATGTGCAGGAAATGACCACTTTCACCCCCGACTCCCCGGAGACAAATAGGGTTCCCTGACGCATGGATGTCCTCGTTCTCATAGACAAGCTTGATGATCTCGTCCACAACGCGAGACCGGTCCCCCTTACGGACCAGGTTCGTGTTGATCGGGAAGAGATCTACGACCTCCTGGACCAGATGCGGGCCACGATCCCTGAAGAGATCAAACAGGCCCGCTGGATCGTCAAGGAGCGTCAGGAAATGCTCGAAGAGGCCAAGCGTGAATCCGAAAGGGTCATCCGCGAGGCCCGCGAGCAGCAGGCCCGCCTCGTCTCCGACGAAGAAGTCACCAAGCAGGCCGAACGCGCCGCCGACGAGATCGTCGAAGACGCCCGGGCCCGTGAGCGAGAGATCCGCCTCGGCGCCGAGGACTACGCCGACGAGATCCTCAACACCCTCGAAGTCAACCTCCAGAAGTTCACCGCAGCAGTACAGAGGGGACGCGACCGGCTCGCCGGGCGCGACGAAGAACCCCTCGGCGACATCGAAGAATAACCCTGAGGTGGCGGGCAGCGCCCGGGAACGATCTAAGCGCGCCTGGACTTCGTCGACGCTCAATCGGCTCGCTCATTGACGGAAGTCAAATCGCTTGGCCGTTTCGCTTACTCCTCGCCAGCCACGCTTAGGACGTCCCCGTGCACCACCCCCTGGCGCGGCATGGAAAAGCCGAGTCTGTAGGCCTGGGCTCCAGAAAGTCATCGATATCACCACTTTCTGGTCCCGCTGGCCTGGGTGCCCGCGCCGTGCGCCACGAAAGGCTGACTCAGCGGTAGTCGGCGGCGATGACCACGAGGTCGTCGTTGGCCCAGGCGACTTTTCCTTCGCACCAGCCGGCGAGATCTTCGGCTGAATCCGGATAGGCAGTTCCCGGTACTGATGTCTCACCTTCTCCAGTGGAGAGGGCCACGAAGTCTCCGATGATCAGGGACTTCGAATTCTGCTTTGCCCGGCGGAAGAGGGTCTGCTTCTGTTCGTCGTCGAGCCGGTGGATCGAAAGGACCGAGATGACGAGGTCCCAGGGACCATCGGGCAGGGGGTCTTCCATGCGGGCGAGGCTGACGTCGGCGACCTGCTGGCGGGCGCGGAAGACCATGTCGGCGTCGGAGTCGAGGCCCGTGATCTGAGCGTTCGGGAACCGGTTCAGCAGGCGACCGCTGGTCTGGCCGGTGCCGATGCCGAGTTCGAGCACGGTCTTCGGCTCGAAGGGGATCGCGGCGATCGCGGCGTCCTGCAGCTCGTCGTAGAGCGGCACCTGCGCGCGCACGGATTCGAGATATTCAGTGGCTTTCTGGTCCGGTGGAGTCATGTCGGTACTCTGGAGGTCAGATCGACATCCTATTTGTCTGCCAGGTAGGAGCAAGGAGCGCGGTACCCGAATGCTGATCGAAAAAGTTGATCTCGACACCCTCAGCCTCACCTACGGAGACGCGAAGCGGATCGAAGGAGTCGTTTCGCCGGCCGACGTCGAGCTCGGCGGCCAGACCCATCTGCCGGTCCCGCCCAGAAGTCCCGTTCGTTCTCGACGTTTCGCGGACCAGCGCCGGCTACGCACTGAGGCTGCGTTTCGAAGTCGGGCTCGAAGGACCCTGCGTGCGCTGCCTCGATCCGGCCGTCGCCCGGGTACGGGTCGACGTGCGCGAGGTGGACCAGCCACCAGAGCCGGTCCCGGCCCGCAAGGCCGGTCTCGAACAGGACGACGAAGACGAGATGACCGCGGCCGAATTGCTGAGCCCGTACGTCGAAAACCGAATCCTGGACGTCGAGGCCTGGACCCACGACGCCCTGATCCTCAGCCTGCCGAACCAGATCGTCTGCAAAGAGGAATGCCTGGGACTCTGTCCGTACTGCGGAGAAACCCTGAACGGAGCGGATCCCACCGAGCATGATCACGGACAACACCTGGACCCAAGGTGGTCAAAGCTTCGCCAGCTCTAGGCTGAGGTGGCGGATGGTGAGCCGCTCTGGGCGCTCCCCGTTCTCGGGCCAGTCTCTCCGGGCACCACTTCGTATACACTCCCGCGTCGCTATGGCCGTACCTAAGAAAAGAACTTCCCGGACCCGTCGTGACAAGCGCCGTGCCACCCACAAAGCCGCCAAGGCTCGGGTCAACCACTGCGTCAAGTGCCACTCGCCGCGGCTTCCGCATCGGATCTGCCCCAGTTGCGGGGACTACGGTGGACGCGAAGTGATCGCCCAGCGGACACCCGCCGTCGGCGGAGCTGTCCCGCCAGGAGAGTAGTTGCCCGGCGGGACCACGGTCGCGCTTGATGGTTTTGGTGTGGAGTGTGGCTTCGACGTGCTCGAAGCCGGTGTTCGCCTGGCCGCTGCCGACGGACTGAAGATCAGGGTCTTCGGGCCGCGACTGAAAATCGATCTCGACGACTGCGAAGGTGCCGAAGTCATCGACACCGAGGACGTGATCCTCAACGACGAGGACCCGGTGCCGGCCGTGCGCAGCCGCCTGCGCCGCATTCTCGAAGGCCGTACTTGGGGTCGAATCTCCGACCGTCGGACTCCTCTCGGTCGGGGAGGAGGCAGGCAAGGGCAAAGAAGAGGTGGTCGAAGCCAATGCGGCACTCACCGGCTCAGCCGAGATCGACTTCATCGGCAACGTCGAGGGACGTGACATCCCGGCGGGCGGGGCGGACGTGATCGTCACCGACGGCTTTACCGGCAACGTCGTGCTCAAAGCGATGGAAGGCGTAGTCAAGCTGATGAGTTCGTCGATCTCCGACGCCGCCAGGAAGAACCCGCTCTCTGCCGCCGGAGGCCTGATGCTGAAGCCGGCCCTGAAAGGACTCCGAGATGACCTTCACCCGGATACGACTGGCGGGGCGATCCTCCTCGGACTGCGCAAGGTGGCCGTGGCCGGCCATGGCAGTTCGAGCGCGGATGGTGTGGCAAACGCGATCCGGCTCGCCGCCAAAGCGGCGGCCGTCGATGCTCCCGGGCTGACCGAAGAGATGCTTCACCGGGTCGGAGCCAACCGCGGTGCCGTCGAGTCCAGCGGCGCCGCGTGATAGAAGCTCTGCGATGAGTTTCAACGGCAATCGCGACGAAGTGATGAACCTGGTGCGCGAACACCTGGTCAACGAACTCGAGCTCAAGCCCGACCAGATCATTGATGCAGCCCGGTTCAAAGAAGACTTCGATGCCGACTCGCTCGACCTTTACGAACTGGTGATGGAGCTCGAAGACGAGTACGGCATCACCGTCTCCGAACAGGAGGCCGGTCAGATCAGCACCGTGGGGGATGCCGTTGACTTTGTCATGGCTAAAGCGGGCTCGTGATTCCAAGGGTTCGCGCGGTCCTTCCGGCAAATCACTCAGCACCCTGATCGCAGAACTACCGGTGGAAGCCCGGCTGGCTGCACTGACCCACTCGTCGTGGGCCGAGCGCAGGGTTGGTTCCTACGAACGCCTGGCCCTGCTCGGCGACAGCGTCCTCGGTCTGGCGATCGCCGACGACCTCTTCGAGAGGCTGCCCGACCTTGATGCCGGAGAACTCACCAAGATTCTGAACCAGGCTGTCAGCGGCACTTCCTGCGCCGCGGTCGGGCTGGCAATCGGCATTCCGGAAATGCTTCTGGAGGCCGATCCCGGGGAGACTGACGGCAAGCAGACTCCGGCCCGCCTCCTGCTCGAAGGCGAGCGGCCCCTGCCCGAGATCACCGAGGCGATGATCGGCAGTTGCTTCCTCGCTTTCGGCTACGACCGGACGGCGGAGGCCGTAATCGAGGCATTCAGCGACCGGGTCGAGGTGGTGAAGAGCACCCGTACCGACTTTAAGTCGGCCCTCCAGGAGGCGGTCGCGCAGCAGGGCGAGACCGTTGAATACGTGGTCATGGGTTCGTCCGGTCCGGCCCACCAACGCACCTACGAAGTCGGCGTGAAGCTTGCCGGCGAGGAGATCGGACGGGGTTCCGGCCGCAGCAAGAAAGCGGCCGGTCAGGCAGCGGCCGCTGCCGGTCTGGAGGCGCTTGACAGGTCAAGCGAAAATGAAAGGACCGGGTCCTGACGCCTTGAGCCACCCTTTGCCGCAAATTGCGGTTTTGCGCGCTTGAGCGTCCGATCCGGGAGTCAGATTTAACGTCGTATGTACCTTCGCTCCGTGACCATGAAGGGCTTCAAGTCCTTCCCAGAGAAAACCGAACTCAAGTTCGCCCCCGGGGTGAGCGTCGTTGTTGGCCCTAACGGGTCCGGCAAGTCGAATATCACCGACGCCGTTCTCTGGGCACTCGGCGAGCAGAGTCCGGGTGCGATCCGCGGCACCTCGATGCAGGATGTGATTTCAGTCGGCGGCAAAGACATCGGCGCCCGGTCAACCGCGGAAGTCGAAGTGGTGATCGACAATTCCGACGGAAAGATCGACACCGACCTCACCGAGATCGCGATCACCCGCCGGCTCGACCGGAACGGTGATGGTGAGTACCGCCTGAACGGGGCTCGTTGCCGCCTGGTCGACATCGTCGAGATCCTCTCCGATGCAAACCTCGGCAAAGAAATGCATTCGGTCATCAGCCAGGGCCGGGTTGACGCGATCGTTCACTCGAAGCCTCGAGAGCGCCGCCAACTGATCGAAGAAGCCGCGGGCCTCGGCAAGTTCCGCAAGCGCCGGCGCCGCTCCGAACTCAAGCTGAACGCGACCCGCGACAACCTCGACCGCGCGCTCGATGTGGAACGCGAGGCCAGGCGGGCGTTACGGCCCTTGAAGCAGCAGGCGAACTCGGCCGAGATCGGTGCCCGCATCGAACGCGAAGAGCTCGGCCTGCGGGCGAAGCTGGTCGCCGAGGAGCTGCGCTTCGGCGAAGACCGGCTCGAAGCCGCCAAGACCGCGGCCGCCAAGGCCCGGGCGGTCCGTGACGGCCTCGAGAAGGAACTTTCAGCGGTTTCGCTTCGCCGGCGGGCGGCAGAGGAACGCTTCGCTGAGCGGGACCGGGAGCGCACCGAAGTCTGGGGCATCCTCAACTCACTGCGTTCCGGCCAGGAAAAGATCTCGATCGGGACTTCGGCGATCATCGAGCGCGGCCGCGGGCTGGAGGCTCGTCTCGAAACCCTGCGGCTCGAACTGGCACCGCTTACGCTCGACCTCGGCTCCAGCGGCAGCGCCACGGAACGGGCCACGCGTCTGGTCGAAGAGCTTTCGGAGGTCGATGCCGGCCTCGCCACGGCCGCCGAGGGACTGCGGAAGGCCCGCTCCGAAGGCCCCGAAGCCGACCGCCTGGAGGCCCTCTTCGACGTTCACGCCGGTGCTGAGCGCGCCACAAGCCATGCTCGCCGGGCCGAAGGCCTGCTCGGTGAACGTCACCGCGAGCGGCTGGCCGAGCGCATGGAGTCGGTCGAAGCGCTGATCAAGCTGATCGACGATCTGAAGGCGGCTGCGGAAGCGGTCGGCCGGTCGGTCCGGAACCGGGTTGCCAAAGCGGAGCGCACGGTAATCGGAGATCAGGGTGACGCCGACGAAATCGCCGCCGAGCTCAAGCGCTGCTCGGATCTGGAGATCGAAATCCAGGGCAAGCTGCGGGCCGTCGCCGAGCAAGTGACCCAGGCCGAAGTCGAAGCCGCACACCTGACCGATCGCCGGACGGAGGCAGCCGGCGAGCTGGCCCGCATCGCCCAGAAGCTGGGCGAAGAGATCGCCGAAGCGAAAGAGTCCCTGGCGGACGAGGAGCGCGAGCAGATCGAGAAGCGCCTGACCAACCTGAGGTTGCGTCGCGAGCGGCTCGGTCCGGTCAACCCGCTGGCCCAGAAGGAATATGAAGAGGCGCTCGAGTACGTCGAGCAACTGGTCGCGCAGCGTGAAGACACCGAACGCGGCATGCGAGAACTCGAAGGCGTGATTCGCGACATCGACGAGGAGATCAAGCGCTCCTTCGACGAGACCTTTGCCGCGACCGCATCGAACTTCGAAGAAATGATCGGCCAGCTCTTCCCGGGAGGCAGCGGACGGCTGCGCTCGGTCGATCTGAAGCCGGCCCCGGAGTCGAAGGCCGAAGCCACGGAAGCTGTGGATGAGGCGGAAGCCGCCGGGGTCGAAGACGAAGTTGACGACGTCGAGGACGAGTCGGCCGACTTCGGAGTTGAGCTCGAAGTCACCCCTGCCGGCAAGCGCATGCGCCAGATGAGCTTGCTCTCCGGTGGCGAGAAGGCGATGACCGCGTTGGCCTTCGTCTTCGCCGTGTTCCTGGCGCGACCCTGTCCCTTCTACATCCTGGACGAGGTCGAGGCCGCCCTCGACGACACCAACATCAGCCGGTTCCTCGAACTGGTCCGCCAGTTCTCCGACCGTACGCAGTTCGTGATCGTCACCCACCAGAAGCTGACCATGGATGCCGCGGACGTGCTCTACGGCGTCAGCATGGGCGGCGACGGTGTGACCAAGGTCATTTCACGCAAGCTGCCGCGTGACGCCGGCAACTTCGAGGGCGCGTCCCTCGAAGAAGTAGCCTGAGCAACGGTGCCCACCACCTGGAATGACATCCTCGATTTTGGCGACCGCGACGTCAGCTTCACCCCGGCTGAGCCGGCGGGCGACGGAGACTCCCCGAAGAAGCGCGGAGCCTTCAGCCGCCTGCGTGAGAGCCTCGCCAAGAGCCGCCGGGCCCTGTCGGAAGAAATCACTTCAAGCCTTTTCGACCGGATCGACGAAGAGACCTGGGAGCGCCTCGAAGAAGCTCTGATCCTGGCCGATGCCGGCGCGACCACAACCGCGCAGGTCGTCGAACGTCTCGAACACGAAGTCGACTCGGGCGCAGTACCGCCGGACGGCGTGGCGATCAAGGCCCGCCTGGTGGAGATCCTTGCCGAGATCGCTTCGACCAACCGCTCGAAGATCGACCTCAGCAACGACCCCGCCGTGCTGCTGATGACCGGGGTCAATGGCACCGGCAAGACGACCAGTATCGGCAAGATCGCCTGGCATCTGAAGAACGAATTCGGACTGTCGGTGCTGCTGGGTGCTGCCGACACCTATCGCGCGGCGGCCGCCGAGCAGCTCACGACCTGGGCTGAACGCGCCGGCGCCGACATCATTCGCTCGAACGAAGGTGCCGATCCCGGCTCGGTCGCCTTTGATGCGGTCAGCGCCGCCAAGGCGCGTGGGGTGGATGTGCTGATCATCGACACCGCCGGACGGCTCCACACCCAGGGCAATCTGATGGACGAGCTCGGCAAGGTTCGAAGGGTCATCGAGAAGCAGATGCCGGGAGCCCCGCACGAGACCCTGATCTCAATCGACGCGACCACTGGCCAGAACGGATTGAGGCAGGCCAAGGCGTTCGCCGAGGCGACTGATGTAGACGGAGTCGTCCTGACCAAGCTCGACGGAACGGCCAAGGGCGGCATCACACTGGCAATCGCGACGGAGCTCGGCATCCCGGTGAAGCTGATCGGGGTGGGCGAGAAGCTGGAGGATCTCCGCCCGTTCGACCCAACCGATTTCGCCTCAGCCCTCCTCGACGAAGACTGAGTCAAAGGCCGCCCCGGTAGGGTGGTCGTCCATGTTCGACCAGCTCTCCGACAGGCTTCAGGCCACCCTTTCCACCGTCAGCTCGCGCGGCAAGCTGACTGAAGACGGTGTCGACAAGGCGATGCGCGAGATCCGCCTCGCCCTGCTGGAAGCCGACGTCAACTTCAAGGTCGTCAAGGCCTTCACCACCCGGGTCAAGGAGCGCTGCCTCGGCGCCGATGTGATGGGCAGCCTGAATCCCGGCCAGCAGGTCGTGAAGATCGTCAACGAGGAACTGACCGAGCTGATGGGCGGCGCCGGTCGCGACCTCGTCTTCTCGAACAGGGGCACGACCGTGATCATGATGGCCGGGCTCCAGGGCTCGGGCAAGACGACTGCCTGCGCGAAGCTCGCCAAGCTGCTGACCAAGGAAGGCAAGCGGGTCGCGATCGCGGCCTGTGACGTCTACCGGCCGGCCGCGATCCAGCAACTGGAGACCGTCGGCAAGCGCGCCGGCGCGGTTGTCTACCAGCAGGGCACCGACGTTGATCCGGTGGAGATCGCCGGCTGGGCGCTCGACAAAGCGAAGGACGAAAACCGCGACGTACTGATTATCGACACGGCCGGCCGTCTCCACATCGACACCGAGCTGATGGACGAGCTCGTGCGTATCCGGAAAGTCGTCAAGCCGCACAACGTGCTGCTGGTGGTCGATGCGATGACCGGCCAGGACGCGGTCGGAGTCGCCGAATCCTTCTCCGATTCGGCCGAGTTCGACGGCGTGATCATCTCCAAGCTCGACGGCGACGCCCGCGGTGGCGCGGCCCTCTCGGTCAAGGCGGTCACCGGCAAGCCGATCATCTTCGCTTCCACCGGCGAGAAGCTCGAAGACTTCGACCGGTTCCACCCTGACCGTATGTCGAGCCGCATCCTCGGCATGGGCGACGTGCTCAGCCTGATCGAGAAGGCCGAAGAGCAAGTCTCCGAAGAAGACGCAGAAGAACTTCAGAAGAAGATGGCGGAGGAGACCTTCACGCTCGAGGACTTCCTCAAGCAGATGCGCCAGATCCGGAAGATGGGCCCGATCGGCAACCTGATGGGCATGATGCCCGGCATGGGGGCGATGAAAGGCCTCAAGGATGTCGACATCGATGACGGCGAGCTCGACCGGGTCGAAGCGATCATCCTCTCGATGACCCCTTACGAACGCGCGTATCCGGAAATCATTAAAGGATCGCGCCGACGCCGCATCGCGGAGGGCTCCGGAACGAAGATTCAAGCGGTCAACAACATGGTCAAGCAGTTCGGCCAGATGAGGACCCTGATGAAGCAGATGGCCAACGGAAAGATGCCGGATCCCCAGCAACTGGCCCGAATGCAGGGCGGCAAGGCAGCCAAGGCTCCGCGGCCCAAGATCCGTCGCCGCTGAGAACATGTACGATTCCGCGTCCAATGGCTGTCCGTATAAGACTTAGAAGAGTTGGTTCCAAGAAGAACCCGATCTGGCGAATCGTCGTCGCCGACAAGCGCTCGCCGCGTGATGGCCGCACGATCGAAACGATCGGGCAGTACAACGCCCAGACCGAGCCTTCCACCATCGTTCTCGACGAAGAGCGCGCGAATTACTGGCTTGAAAAGGGCGCCCAGCCCTCCGAGCGGGTCGCCGGCCTGCTGCGGATCAAGGGCATCAAGGCCAACGGCAGCTGATCGAAATGCGGGACATGCTCCTATTCCTCACCCGTTCGCTGGTCGAGGATCCGGATGCTGTTGAAGTCGAGGAGCTGGAAGAAGACGGCGACCTCATCTTCGAGATCACGGTCAACCAGGATGACCTCGGCCGGGTAATCGGCAAGGGTGGCCGCGTGGCCAACGCGATCCGCACCGTCGCCAAGGCCGCTGCGGTAAAAGAAAAGCGCCGCGTGCTCGTCGACATCCTCGACTGAGCCTCCCGAAAGGGGTGCCTTCATGAATCTCGACATCTTCACCCTTTTCCCCGAGGCCTTCGACTGGTTCCGGGAGCAGCGACCCGTTCGCAAGGCGATCGAGAACGGCGCCTCCTTCAACACCCGCGACTACCGTGAGTGGACCCCGCTGAAAGGCGGCCGGGTGGACGATTCCCCCTATGGCGGTGGGGCAGGCATGGTTCTGCGGGTCGATGTGGTGGACGCAGCCCTGAACGGGGTCTACGGCGATGGCGATCGACCAAGAACGGTGGTGCTGACCCCGGCCGGACGCAACCTGGACGAATCGCTGGTTACCGAGCTGGCAGCGGAGCCGACCCTTGCCCTGCTGTCGGGTCGCTACGAAGGATTCGACCACCGGGTCCACGAGCACCTCGCCGACGATGAAGTATCGATTGGCGAGTACGTCCTTGCCGGCGGAGAGTTGCCGGCGATGGTCGTGGCCGACACGATCATGCGGCGCCTGCCGGGAGCGCTCGGCGATGCCGAGAGTGCGGTGGAGGAATCGTTCAGTGATGCGCTTGATGGCCTCCCGGAATATCCGCACTACACCCGGCCGCCGGAATACCGGGGTTGGAAGATCCCGGAAGTCCTGATTTCGGGCGACCACGGGAAAGTCCGGGAATGGCGTCAGGAGCAGAGCATCAGCCGTGGCGAGGCACGTGAAGGTCGTTAACGGAGCCGAATCGGTAGCATTGCCGCTTCGCGGGCCACTCGGCCCGTCTTTTTGAGCCATGAACACAGCAATCCAAGACATCGAAAGCAGCCAGTTGAGGAAAGGACTTCCGTCCTTTGCCCCGGGGAGACCGCGTCCGCGTGCATTTCCTCGTGATCGAGGGCAATCGCAAGCGCCCCCAGGTCTTTGAGGGCGTCGTCATCAAGCGGCAGGGCTCGGGAGTGCGTGAGACGTTCACCGTCCGCAAGCAGTCCTTCGGTGTCGGTGTCGAAAGAACTTTCCCGCTCCACTCGCCCAAGATCGAAAAGCTCGAAGTCGCTTCCCGCGGCCGCGTGCGCCGGGCGAAGCTCTACTACCTGCGAGGCCGCGTCGGCAAGGCCGCCCGCGTCGCCGAGCGTCGTTGGGGCATCGACGAAGACATGGTCAGCAGCTCCGAAGAGGGCGCGGTTGACGCATCGGGCGAAGTGCTCGAGCCGATCGCCGAAGATCCCAACGCAGGGACCGCCGACACGGCCGGAGTGACCGAAAAGAAGGTGAAGCCTGAAAAGGCCGAGAAGCCCGCCGACGACTCTGAAGCTGAAACTCCCGCCGAGGAGACCCCGGAGGCTGAAGTCGCCGAAGAGGCCCCCGCCGACGAAGCTCCCGCCGAAGAGGCCTCCGAAGCTGAAGAGACTCCGGAAGCTGAAGCCGAGGCCGCTCCTGAAGCAGACGAAGCGCCCGCCGAAGACGGCGAGCAGCACGAGAAGGAAACGAACTGAGCCCGAAGGTCCCCAAGCCGAAGACGGCAGGGGGAAGCTTCGTTGAGCTTGTCGTGATCGTAGCGCTGGCCCTTGGGCTGGCGTTGCTGATCCAGGCCTTCCTGATCAAGCCATACCAGATCCCCTCGGGGTCGATGGAGCCAACGCTTGACATCGGCCAGCGGGTCCTGGTCAACCGGTTCATATTCCACTTCACCGATCCGAAGGCCGGCGACGTAGTCGTCTTTCACCCGCCGGCCGGTGTGGAAAGCGGTGGCGCCGAATGCGGTGCGCCCCAAGTCGCAGGCAAGCCGTGCGCCACGGCTACGCCAGGTGAGGCAAGCGATACGTTCATCAAGAGAATTGTCGCCGGACCGGGGGATACCCTTTCGGTGAAGGGCGGTCTGCCCGTGGTCAATGGCGTCGTGCAGCAGCCGGATGGTTACGAAATCCGGCCGTGTGGTGCCGCCGGCCAGGGTTGCAACCTGCCGAAAGAGATCACGATTCCGGAAGGCCACTACTTCATGATGGGTGACAACCGCGGACAGAGCGACGACAGTCGTTTCTGGGGTCCGCTGCCGGAAGAGCAGTTGATCGGCAAGGCGTTCGGCACCTACTGGCCGCCGAACCGCATCGGTGGCCTCTAAAAAGTCTTCCTCCGGGACTCGCAAGTCCCGGCCCCGGCCCGGACCAGATCCCGCCGGCCTTTTTGCCTTTGACCGCGAACTCGGCACGGGTTCTGTGGCTGGTGCCGATGAGGCAGGAAGGGGTTGCCTCGCAGGACCGATCGTCGCGGCCGGCGTGGTCCTCGACCGACGCTGCATCGAAGGATTCGGCGACGGGCAGCTCCGCGGACCTGAACGACTCGAAGAAGATGACTGCCGCCGCGCGGAGCGGCTCTACCCGGTGATCATGCGCTGCGCCACCCGGGTCTGCGTGGTGATGAGGTCTTCGCGTTACATCGACGCCAACGGACTCCACGTCAGCAACATCGAGATCCTCGGACGGGCGCTTTCCGGACTTGGTGTCGAGCCGGATGCGGTTTGCCTGGTCGACGGCTTCTTCCTGCCCGAATGCGAAGTCACACATCGCAAACTGGTGAAGGGGGACAGCACCAGTGCCGCGGTTGCCGCGGCATCGGTCATCGCCAAGGTGACCCGGGACCGCTACATGGTCAAGGCCGCATCGCTCTACCCGGCCTACGGCTTCGAAGGTCACAAGGGTTACGCCAGTGACCTTCACCGCCAGGCCATCGTCGCCAACGGCCCGACACCGATCCACCGGCTCTCCTTCGACTCAAAGGCTTACAGCGAGTGGCGCGGCGCCGAAGCCGCCTGAGTTGCTTGACCCGATCCTTCGGAGTTTAGAAAGCATTTTCGATGTGGTCGTACTCGGCCAGACTTCCATCCCGGTTGAAAAGCACTCCGATCACGTCGAAGCGCACCTCCTGAAACGCGACCCGCCGGCCGTTCGAAGCGATCCAGGCTGAGGCCAGCCTCCGCAGGCGCCTCTGTTTGTTCGGACCCACCGCGAACGCCGGACTGGTCGGGCCGTTGAAGAGACCGGTGTGGCTCGCTTTTACTTCGACGATTGCGAGGACGGGCCCTTTCCTTGCGATCAGGTCGAGTTCCCCGAGGCGGATCCGCCAGTTGCGTTCGAGGATCCACCAGCCCTCGCGACGCAGACGCTTTGCGCAGATCTCTTCGGCGCGGCTACCGGTGGTGCGGCGCAGATCGGGCCGTTTGGGCGGCGGTGTTGGCTTGGGCATGAACCGAAGATAGGAGCCGCCGGCGGTGAGTCGGTCCGGTGTCACACATTTCCTGAAGGGCCGTCCACATATCGATGCAGACTGGTGATGTTCGGTGAGCGAGCCACTTCTAGCTTGGCCCCATGCTCGCCGAAACGACTGCCTTCACCCTCGACGGAATCTCTGCCCGCCCTGTCCGGGTGGAGGTCGACGTTCAGCGCGGGCTGCCTGTATTCCAGATCGTCGGTCTGCCGGACGCTGCCGTGCGGGAGGCGCGGGAACGGGTCCGGGCGGCACTGATCAACTGTGGCTTCGACTTCCCCCTGAGGCGAATCACCGCCAACCTAGCTCCGGCCGATCTACGCAAGGTCGGTCCGGGGCTTGACCTCGCCCTGGCCGCGGCGCTGCTCGGTGCGGCCGGGGAGATATCGATCGAACGACTGGCCGGTTGGGCTTTCGCGGGTGAACTTGCCCTTGACGGCACGCTGCGTCCCGTTCGCGGGGCCCTGGCGATGGCCGAAGCGGCCCGGGCGATGGGAAGCGCCGGGATCGTCGTGCCACCGGCGAATGGGGGTGAGGCGGCTCTGGCTCATGGCGTTGATGTACGCACCATCCCGAGCGTCGCCGGCCTTCGAGGGCTGGCGAATGGTGACTACCCCGGCGACCGGCCGGAACCACTCGACCTTTCCCGCGCACCCGCTCTGCCGGACCTCTCGGACCTGCGTGGCCAGGAACACCTGCGACGGGCTCTCGAGGTTGCGGCGGCCGGTGAGCATGGCACCCTGGTTATCGGACCACCCGGAGCGGGCAAGTCCCTGGCCGCCCGGCGGTTACCTTCGATCCTCCCGCCGCTTGCCGGGGGTGAGATCCTCGAGGTGGCGCGGATCGCCAGCGCCTGTGGCATTGGTGCCGGAGCGGTCTCCAGCGTCAGACCGTTCCGGGCCCCTCACCACACGGTGTCTCCGGCCGGCCTTGTCGGAGGGGGCAGCCCGCCGCGTCCGGGGGAGATCACACTCGCCCATCGTGGAGTGCTCTTCCTCGACGAGCTCTGCGAATTCCGCCGCTCAGCGCTGGAAGCTCTGCGTGAACCGATGGAGACCGGGGAGGTGTCGATCGTCCGGGCAAGCGGCCGCCAGACCCTGCCCTGCCGCTTCACTTTGGTCGCCGCGGCGAACCCCTGTCCCTGCGGCCGCGGGGAAGACGATTCAAGCTGTCAGTGCAATGAAGCCTCGATCCGCCGCTACCGGGCCGCGCTGAGTGGCGCCCTGGCCGACCGCATCGACATCAACCTCGGGGTCAGGCAGCCCGGGGCCGAAGCCATGGCCGGACCTCCGGGCGAATCCTCGGCTTCTGTGCGGAAGAGGGTCATCACTGCGCGCCAGGTGATGTCCGACCGTTTCGGCGGCAGCCGGACGAACTCGACCGCGACTACCTCCGAACTCGCCGTATTCGAGGTCGAACCAGCCGCCCGGAAATTGTTGGCTGAGGCGCATCAGAGCCAGGGGATGAGCGGGCGGGCACATGACCGGGTGCTGCGTCTTGCCCGGACGGTCGCCGACCTGGCCGATTCGAACCCGATCGAGGAGGCGCATATCGCCGCCGCCCTCCAATTCCGCCGAAGGGAAGCAAAATGAACGGAGCCGGTGTAACCGCCGAATCGTCGTGCGAGGAATGCCTGAGGAGGTCGTGGCTGATTGCCGCCCTCGCGCCCTACATCCAGGTCGTCTGTGATGACCGGCCGGGGAAACGCACACCGGAACTGCTTCGTCTCGATGACGAAGACCTCGCCGAGGTGGCCGCCGGGAGGCACATGGACCGGATCCTCTCCGAAGTGGAGCTGGTTACCGGCGATCAGATGCTCTCCAGGCTGACCGATGCTGGTTGCTGGGCATGCTGCCATCACGACGACCGGTTTCCGGAAGGGCTGATCGACGGCGCGGACGCACCGCGCATCCTGATCGGCAAGGGCGATGGACTACGCCTTTCCGGCTTGACCACTTCATCGTCGGTCACGATCGTCGGTGCCCGCCGGGCAACCGGTTACGGCCTCGAAGTGGCGCGGACCCTCGGCCGCGAGTTGGCTTCCGCCGGCCTCAACGTGGTCAGCGGCCTGGCGCTCGGCATCGATGGTGCTGTCCATCGGGGAGCGCTCGAAGTCGGAAACACCGTCGCCGTGCTCGCGTCTGGTGCCGACCGCCCCTATCCGATGTCCCATACGCGTCTGTATCGCCAAGTGCTGGAGAACGGGCTGGTGATCTCGGAACTGCCGCCGGGATCGACGCCGCGTCGCTGGCAGTTCCCGGCCCGCAACCGGATCATGGCGGCACTCTCCGGGATGACCGTGGTGGTCGAGGCGGCCTTCCGCTCCGGATCCCTGATCACCGCCGAGATGGCGAGCGACGCCGGCCGCGAGGTTGGGGCTGTTCCGGGACAGGTGACGATCGCGGCGGCTGCGGGAACGAATGAACTGCTGAGCAGCGGCGCGGCGTTAATCCGCGACGGCCGGGACGTCATCGACCGGGTGATCGGCGTCGGGGCGATGCCGGTTCCGACCGGTGGGCCAACTCTGGATGAACGGCAGGCGAAGGTGATCACTGCGGTGGAGGCGGGCTGCTCGACGGTCGATGCTGCCGCCGACTACCTGGCGATGGATGCCGACGAGGTGGCGATCGCGCTGGCCCGGCTCGAGGTCATGGGCTACCTGGCCTGCTCGTTGACCGGCACGTACGCACGGACCACGCAGCCGCTGCCGCCGGACACGTACTCTTCGGCCGATGGATGATCAAAGGGTCCCGACCGTGCTCTCGATTGCCGGCTCGGATTCGGGCGGAGGCGCCGGAATCCAGGCGGACCTGAAGGCGATCGCCAGTTGTGGTGCTCACGGCATGACGGCGATCACCGCGATCACCGCCCAGAACACGGTGGGGGTGAACGCGATCGAAGCAATCAGCCCATCGATGATCATCGATCAGATCCGCGCCGTCGCCGAAGACATCGAAATCGACGCGGTGAAGATCGGCATGCTCGGCACGATCGAGACGACCGAGGCCGTGGCGACCGGGCTGGATCTGATCCCAGCGGCGCCGGTTGTGGTCGATCCGGTGATGGTGGCCGAGTCCGGGGCAGATCTGCTTCAGCCGGACGCGCGCTCGGCACTTGTCGAGTTGATTATTCCACGGGCCACCGTCGTGACACCGAACATTCCGGAAGCGCGAATTCTTGCCGGACTGGGCAAAGAGGCCGACCAAACCGCTCTGGCTAGAGCCGTCCTTGTCCTGGGTCCATCGAACGTCGTGATCACGGGCGGCCACAGCACGGGACTCATCGACCTTTTCTTCGACGGGGTGGATCTCGTCGAGATCGAAGGTGAGCGGCACCCGGGCTCGTCCAGCCACGGTTCGGGATGTACGCACTCTTCGGCTCTCGCCGCCTTCCTGGCCCGAGGGCAGAATCCGCTGGAGGCCGCGCGCTCGGCACGAAAGGTGGCGTCCCGTGCTGTCGGCAACGGGCTCGACTCTCTCGGCTCGGGACCCGGGCCCGTGGACGTTTTCGGCCTGTCCTAAACTAGGGCGCATGTCCACGAACGGTTCATCCACTACTTCTGCCCTGCCGCGACCGCGCTCGGCAGCCGTATTCGACGGGCCGGACCGTTCCGCTGCCCGCGCCTACATGAAGGGCATCGGCTACTCCGACGACGACCTCAAGAAGCCGACGATCGGCATCGCCAATACCTGGACCGAAGCGATGCCCTGCAACTTCGGTCTGCGTGGACTCGCCGAGTTCGTGAAGGAAGGCGTCCGGGCTGCCGGGGGCACCCCGATGGAGTTCAACACGGTTGCCGTGTCCGACGGGATCACGATGGGCACCCAGGGCATGAAGTCATCCCTGGTCAGCCGTGAAGTCGTGGCTGATTCGATCGAGTTGATGGCCCGCGGCTACCAGTTCGACGCAATCATCGCCCTCGCCGCCTGCGACAAGACCATCCCCGGAGCCGTCATGGGAGTCGCCCGCCTGGACGTTCCTTCGATCGTGCTCTACGGCGGTTCGATCAAGCCCGGCCAGCTGAACGGTAAGGACGTCACCATCGTCGACATGTTCGAAGCGATCGGAGCCCACTCTGCCGGCAAGATCTCCGACGAAGAACTGCTGGAAATGGAGAACGTCTCGAGCCCGGGCTACGGAGCCTGCGGCGGACAGTTCACGGCCAACACCATGGCCTGTGCTTTCGAGGCACTCGGGATCTCACCGGCTTTCTCAGCGATGGTCCCGGCCGAAGACGAAGACAAGAATGCAGTTGCCCGGAGCATCGGCGAACTGATCATCAAGGTGCTCGCGGAAGACATTCGGCCGAGCAAGGTCATCACCCGCAAGTCGCTCGAGAACGCGATCGCCATGGTTTGCGCCTCCGGTGGCTCCACCAACGGTGTTCTCCATCTGCTGGCCGTGGCTCGCGAGGCCGGCGTCGAGCTCGAGATCGACGATTTCGAAATAGTCTCGCGCCGGACTCCGCTGCTCGCCGATCTGAAGCCTGGCGGCAACTACGTCGCAACCGATCTTTATGCCGCCGGCGGGGTGCCCCTGATCCTCAAGCACCTCAAGGACGGCGGCCTGCTCCACGAAGACGAGATCACGGTCACCGGCAACACCATCGGCGAAGAAGCCGACAGGGCGGTCGAGACCCCGGGCCAGAAGGTGGTCCTTCCGGTCGACGCACCGCTGAAGGCCCAGGGTGGCCTCGCGATCCTGCGCGGCAACATCTGCCCGGAAGGCGCCGTGGTCAAGGTCGCCGGCACCGAGCGCCGAAGCCACACCGGCCCTGCCCGCGTTTTCGAGCGCGAAGAGGACTGCTTCGCCGCGGTCAAGAAGAAGGAGATCGAAAAGGGTGACGTCATCGTCATCCGGAACGAAGGCCCCTCCGGCGGTCCCGGCATGCGCGAGATGCTCCAGGTCACCGCTGCACTGGTTGGCGAAGGCATGGGCGAACACGTCGCCCTGCTTACCGACGGGCGCTTCTCCGGAGCGACTCGCGGCCTGATGATCGGCCACGTCGCACCGGAAGCGGTGAAGGGCGGCCCGATCGGAGCGATCCACGACGGCGACATCATCACCGTCGACATCGACCAGCGCCAGCTGTCGGTCGACCTGACGCCGGATGAGATCGATGAACGGCTCAAGAGCTACTCTGCGCCTCCTCCGTTGTTTGAAAGAGGAGTGATGGCCAAATACGCAAAGAACGTCAGCTCCGCTTCACTCGGAGCGATCACATGAGACGAGCCCTCGTGGTGATGGTCGTGCTGGTCGCGGGCGGATTGACCATGGCCGGCTCGGCCTCGGCCGAGAAGAACTTCGAATGGATGTGCAAACCCGGCCTTGCCGACAACCCCTGCATGGTCTCGCTGGATACGACCTCGGTGACAAGCACCGGGGAAGAGACGGTGCTTACGCCGAAGCGCCAGAAGAAGCCGCCGGTTGACTGTTTCTACGTTTACCGACGGTCAGTCAGCAGGCGGGTCCGAACGCCGATCTCACGGTGGATCCCGAAGTGGCCGGCGTCGCCCGCCAGCAGGCTGCCATCTTCTCGCGGAAATGCCGTGTGTTCGCGCCGGTCTACCCGGAATACACGGTCCCGGCAATCTTCTCCGGCCAACTGACCCCTGACGTGATCGCCAGGGCCTACGCCGGTGTCAAGGCTGCCTGGCACGAGTACCTGAAGAAGTACAACCACGGTCGCGGGATCGTCCTGATCGGCCATTCGCAGGGCACCGGGCACCTCGGTGACCTGATCCAGCAGACCTTCGACAAGAAGCCGAAGCTGCGGAAGCGCCTTGTCTCCGCGGTGCTGATGGGCGGCAACATCTACGTACCCAAGGACGAGCGTGTTGGCGGACAGTTCCAGAACGTTCCGGCCTGCGCCAGGCGAAGGAGACCGGTTGCATCATCGCTTCGTCCGGCTTCCTGACCGATCCGGCACCATCCAACTCGAATTTCGGCCGGGTCAGCGGCGCGCTGGTCGCGCCCGGGCTGGATCCCTCGAAATACGAAGTGATGTGTGTGAACGCCGCGGCCCTCGACGGCAGCAAAGGCGCGCTCAAACCGATCTACGACTCCCAGCCGATCCCCGGAGCATTCGGGGCAGTACTCCCTCACTTCCCGGTGACCGGGACGCAGTACCTGTCGTACCCAGGCCTTTACACCGGCGAGTGCGTCCACAAGAACGGCGCCCACTACCTTCAGGTGAAAGACATCTCCACGCCGGATGACAAACGCGTTCGCATTGGCGAACCACTTACCCCGACGTGGGGCACCCACCTGACCGAAGTCAGCGATTCCGGCGGCAACCTGACCGCGGTGGTCCGCCGACAGACCGCGACCTACATGAAGAAGATCCGCCAGGCCAGGAAGAAAGTCCGCCGGGCGAAGAAGAAGGCGCGGCTGGCGAAGAAGAAAGCCCGCCTGGCGAAGAAAAGAAGGAAGTCGCACCGGAAACCGAAGTAAAACGCCTTCAGGCGGGTTCCAACAGAGGTAACCGGGTCACGGAACGCGGTACAGTCACATCAGGGACGGATAAACGCGGTTGGCAACGGCCGCTCGGTGAGGAGATTTAATGGGTGGAGTGAAGACTTTCTGGCGACTCGCAGCAATGGTCGCCTTGATCGCAGGTTTCGGAACAGTTGCGTTCGCCGGACCGGCAAATGCAGCCGACGATTCGACCTGGCTCTGTAAGCCCGGACAGGCGGACAACCCCTGTCTCGGCAACGTCGACGGCAACGCTTCGCTCAAGGGCGGCGGCGCCGCACCCCTGGGCTACAAGACGGCGACCGATCCCAAGGTCGACTGCTTCTACGTCTACCCGACCCAGAGCAACCAGCACACGGCCAACGCCAACCTGAACCCGGACAAGGAACTCAAGGACGTCGCGATCAACCAGGCCCGCCAGTTCTCCCGGGTCTGTGATGTCTACGCCCCGCTCTATCGCCAGTACACCTTCGCGGAGCCGGTCACTCCGGAAGTGCGCGAAATCGCCTACGGCGACGTGGTCAAGGCCTGGAACGATTACCTCGAGAACTACAACAACGGTCGAGGCGTAATCATCATGGGTCATTCGCAGGGCTCGTCCCATCTTGCCCGGATGATCAACGAGAAGATCGACAACAACGCGGAGGTCCGCGACAAGGTCATCTCGGCGATCATCCCCGGTGCCAACGTCTACGTGCCCAAAGGCAAGAACGTCGGCGGCCAGTTCCAGAACATTCCCGAGTGTGAGTCCGATGACCAGCTCGGCTGCGTGATCGCTTACTCGATGTACAACAAGGAGCCAGATCCCGGTGCCGGGTTTGGCCGGGTCGGAAGTGGATACTGGGTCAATCCGAACCCGCGTCCCGATCCGAACCTCTACGAAGTCATGTGCACCAATCCGGCCGAGCTTTCCGGCGACAACGGCAACCTCGAACCGCTGGCCGACCTCGGCCTCTTCCTCTCCGGAAACGAAAGCCCGTTCCTCGCGCAGCCCGATTACTACAAGGGCGAATGCAAGAGCACCAGTGACGCCAACTGGCTGAACGTCTCGAAGATCGATCCTTCTGACCCACGGCTCGATCTGGCCGGCGTCATCGACAGCGGTGACGGCAATCTGCACCTGGGCGACGTTAGCCTGGCCGAGGCCAATCTGGTCAGCATCGCCTCAACCGAGGCGGCGTCATTCGAGTCACGCGAAACGGCCCGGGCTCGCCTGACGGTCGTCCAGGGAGAGCTGGGCAAGGCCAGCAAGAGCCTCAAGTCCCAAAAAGGCAAGGTCAAGAAGCTCAAAAAGAAGCTGAAGAAGGCCAAGAAAAAGTGCCGAAAGGCAAAGAAGGCCCACAAGAAGGTCAAGAAGCGCTGCAGGCCAAAGAAGAGCCTGAAGAAGCGGATCAAGACCAAGAGGAAAGCGGTCAGGAACGTTAGAGCCACGATCAAATCTCACCAGCGTGAGATCACTGATCTGAACGAAGTCGTCTAGTCAGCAGGGAGAGAAAACACATGGGTGAAGTGAAGACGTTGTGGCGTCGTTTGGCAATGGTTGTCCTGGTAGCGGGATTTGGAGCGGTTGCTTTCGCCGGCCCGGCCTCTGCTGCCGACTCGACGACGTGGATATGCAAACCGGGACAGTCGGATGACCTGTGCGCCGGCACGATCGATGGAACGAACCAGCCGCCTCCCGGCCAGAGCGCCACGCCCCTCGGTTACACCCGGCCGGAAAAGGCGCCGGTCGACTGCTTCTACCTCTACCCGACGCAGAGCGACCAGGCGACCCCGAACTCGAATCTGGACAAGGATCCGCCGATCAGACGTGTCGTGGTCCAGCAGGCACGCATGTTTTCTTCGGTCTGCAACGTCTACGCGCCGATGTACAAGCAGGTGACCAATCACGGCAACCAGCTGAGCGACACGCCCGAAGTCGAGATCGCCTACGCAAGCGCCAAGGCTGCTTTCCAGGATTACCTGGAGAACTACAACGACGGTCGCGGCTTCATCATGATCGGTCACTCGCAAGGCTCGGCCCACACGGCCCGCCTGATCGACGAGATGGTCGACACTGACGCCGAACTCCGCAAGCGTTTCGTTGGGGCCTTCGCTCCCGGAGCCAACATCTGGGTGCCAAACGGCAAAAACGTCGGCGGCATGTACGACAACGTGCCGGCCTGCTCCGAGATTGGCGAGTTCGGCTGCCTGGTTGCTTTCTCGACCTACAACGCGGATCCCGGACCTGCCGCAGCCTTCTCCCGGCTCAACCTCGGTTACTTCATCTATCCGGAGCCAAGGCCTGATCCGGCCAAATTCGAGGTCGTCTGCACCAACCCCGCCCTGCTTGACGGCGGGAACGGCAATACGAAGCCCCTGGTCAACTTCGACTATCTGTTCGACACTCCCGCCAGTGAGACCGCGAGTCCCTGGCTCGGCCAGCCCGATTACTACAAGGTCGAATGCAGGCGCAACGCGGGCGCCCACTGGCTCAACCTGAGCAAGCTCAACACGCCCGGCGAAACCCGGATTGACCTGGGCGCCACGGTGGCTTCGGGTTCGAACTACCACGTGCCCGAGGTGAACCTGACCGAAGGCAACCTGCTGACAATCGCCCAGAACGAAGCTGACAGTTACGGAGTCGAGCAAGCGAGGATCGCGAAACTCGAGAAGAAGCTGAAGAAGCTGAAGTCCAGCCTCAGGAAGTCGAAAAGGCAACTTACGAAGAAGAGGAAATCGGTAAGGAAGCTCTCGAAGAAGGTGCGAAAGGTCAAAGCCAGAAGCAAGAGGAAGAGAGTCCTCAAGCGAAAGCTGAGGTCCAGCCGCAAGTCAGTCTCCGCCAAGCGTAAGCGCGTCAAGTCACTGAAGAAGAAGGTCGTCAAGGTGAGGAAGCAGATCGCCTGAGTCTCTCCGGTGGGCCGGGTCTTCGGGCCCGGCCTTCGGTCAGTTCTTGCGGGAGATGAAGTCCTCGACCACCTGGTTGAATCGCGCCGGCCGCTCCATCTGGACCATATGGCCCGTGTCGTGGATCAGATGGAGTTCGGAGTGGGGGATCCGCTTCTCATAGGCGTAGGCGGCACCGACCGGGACCAGCCAGTCCTGCTCACCCCAGATCACCAGGGTCGGCAGGGTGATTTCAGCCAGGCGGTGACGGGTGTCGTAACCGGCCAGCGCGTAGGCGGCCTGAAGCATGCCGGGGGCCTTGACGCCATAGGTGCCGAGCTCCCAGAGGATCTCGCGTCCGATCATTGACGGATGGGCGATGAGGCCCTTGAAGGAAGCAGACCGGAGGCGTTTGCGACCCATGTTCCGCTCAAGCCGGCTTGCCGCGATCGGAAGGGTCATGCGGATTGCGATCTTGGCGATCTGTTTGCGGGTCTGCGGATAGTTGGCAAAAGTGATGCCGGCGGCGGCAACCAGGGTCAGGCTGGAGAAGCGCCCGGGCGCTTCGATCACTGCTTCGGTGGCGATGAAGCCGCCCATCGAATGGCCGACCAGCGCGGTCTCCGGACCGAGGCCGATCGCGTCGGCGAAGGCCACGATCAGGTCGCCGTAGGCACGGATGGAGATCGGCTCGGTCGGCAGGGGACTGCTGCCGAAGCCGGGCAGATCGAGGGCGACGACTCGATGGTTCTTCGCGGCGGCCGGCATGTTCTCCAGCCAGTTTCTCCAGCTGCCGCCCAGGCCGTGGACGAAGAAGACCGGCGGACCTTCGCCGAGTTCGACATAACTGACTTCGGTCGTCCCCAATTCCGACTCGACTGCTACTGACTTGAGGTGGTCTTTCCAGTCGATCCGCAGCCACTCGCCGTCCGAGACTCCATAGTCGTCGTAAACGGGAAGTTCTGGTTCGGCCGAAGCCGTATTCGAGTCGGTCACTGGAAGCGGACTTTATCGCCTGTATCCGGAACCCGGTTGGGAGTGACAGAATGAACCCATGGCGACTGTTGAAGATGGTGCCGCACGCCGGGTTCTCGTTACCGGCCTTTCCACCTACTGGGGTGGGCGGCTCGCCGCAGCGCTTGAATCGAATCCGGATATTGAAGTGATCATCGGTGTCGACTCGAGCGAGCCGACCCGTGAGCTAGAACGGACCGAGTACGTCAAGGTCGGAGCCCAGCACGGCCTCATCGAGAAGATCGTCAACGCGGCTCGAATTGACACGGTCGTCGACACCCGGTTGGTCGTCGATTCAGTGCGAGGCCCGGCCGGCACCCGTCCGAAGTCGGTCCACGAGAACAACGTGATCGGCACGCTCAACATCCTCGCAGCCTGTTCGGCCACGGATTCACCGGTGCGGCGACTGGTCTTCAAGAGCTCTGCACACTGGTACGGCTGCGCCCAGGATGACCCCGCCTACTTCACCGAGTCGATGAACCGTAAGCATCCGCCACAGACCGCGATCGAACGGGACCTGGTCGAGGCCGAGGCCGCGGTCGACGATTTCCGCCAGCGCCGGCCTGACGTGACCGTGTCCGTGCTGCGCTTTGCCAACGTGCTCGGCACCGAGGTCGATTCATCGCACGTCCACCTCTTCTCACTGCCGCTGGTGCCGATGGTGCTCGGCTTTGACCCGCGGTACCAGTTCGTCGACGAGGTCGATGTCGTCCACGCCCTCGAGCACGTGACGATCCGTGATCTGCCCGGAGTGTTCAACGTGGCCGGCGACGGCGTCCTGACCCTGACCGAGACGATCTCGCTGCTGGGAAAGCATCCGGCCCCGGTCATCCCGCCGTGGGGGACCGGGATAGCCGCTGCCGCGTACCGTCGCTTCGGGCTGAACATCCCGGACGAAATGATCAGCCAGCTCCGGTTTGGCCGAGGAATCGACAACCGACTCTTCAAATCGACCGGCTTCCACTACCGGAACACCTCTAGGGAAACGGTAATCCACCTACGCGAGAGGCTGCGACTGAACCACGTTGCCGCCGGAGTCGTGAATCCGTATCGCTACGAACCCGAGGTGGAAGAATTCCTGCGTCATAGTCCGCACGTGATCCGGGAGCCGTCAAAGGACGTAGGACGAGAAGATGCCGCAATGTTCGATCCGTCTCCGCCAGTCGGCGAATAACCTCAAAAGGGCTTCGCCGCCTGACTTTACCTGCAAAACCCCTTGCGGTTCTCCAAAAGGTATTGCCCGACTGCCGTGGTATCTACAATTGCGGAACGGTACGTAGAAGATTTGTCTAGCCAGGACAGGGTTTGAATGGGACGGAAGACTCAGATACTGATGATCGCAGCGGTGTTCCTCTTGATCGGAGGAGCTGTCGGTGCGTACGCGTACGACAGTTCAACCAAGGATGAGCTCGCTCAGGGCGTGACCATCAGCGGTGTGAACGTCAGCGGGATGAATCGCGACCAGGCGACCGAAGCCGTGAAGAACCACGTGCTGGCACCACGGCGCAAGCCGGTCGAAGTCACTTTCAACAAGCAGACGTACAAACTCCCGGTCAAGAATCTCAACATCCATGCCGACGTTGGAACCAGCGTCGACCGGGCTTTCACGGAAAGCCGGGAGGGCTCGCTACCTACGCGTCTGGTCCGTGAGGTGACCGGGGGCGAAGTCAACGCGGCGATTCCGGTTGAAGTGACTTACTCCAAGAAGTCGGTCAACAAGTTCGTGCGTGACGTTGCCGAAAACGTGAATGAGGACCCGGTCGACGCTTCCGTCGCCGCAGGACCCGAATCGCTCAGCGTCGTCAAGGCAAAGGATGGTTACAGGCTGCGTGACAACCAGCTCGAAAGCCAGCTGTACGCGCTGCTCGAATCGGGCAAGGGTAATCGCACCCTGGCCGCCAAAGTAAACGTCACCAAGCCTGAAGTCACGACCAAAGAGGTTGCGTCGAAGTACCCGACCTACCTGACACTCGATCGCGGCAACTACCAGCTGAAGCTCTGGAAGGATCTTCAGCTGAGCAAGACCTACACCGTTGCCGTCGGCCAGATCGGACTCGAAACTCCAGCCGGCACCTACAACATCCAGGACAAGCAGGTCGACCCGGCGTGGCACGTGCCGAACTCGGCCTGGGCCGGGGATCAGGCCGGTGATGTCGTGCCCGGAGGGGTGCCCGAGAACCCGCTGAAGGCGCGCTGGATGGGCATCTTCGCCGGGGCCGGCATTCACGGCACGGACGACACCGGATCGCTCGGATCGGCTGCATCCCACGGCTGTGTCCGCATGGCTGTTGGCGACGTGATCGATCTCTATGACCGGGTCGATGTTGGCACACCGATCTACATCGGCTGATTTGACGGTCCAGGCCGAAGCCGGGCCCGAGGCAGGACCCGAGCTCGACCCCAGGTGGGTGCAGGCGATGGCCCTCTACGAGGCAGACCTCGTGGCCACCGCTTCGTCCCCGAAGACGATCAAGGCTTACCACCGCGACCTGATTCAGATTGCGGAATGGGCCGGGAGGGCCGGACTCGCGCCGGACGAGGTCGGGCACCGCGACCTGAGGCGTTACGCGGCTTCGCTCTCCGGCCAGGACCTGGCGGCGACCACCATTGCCCGCAAACTCGCAGCGATCCGCGGCCTCTATGCCTTTCTCCTGCGCACAGGCCGGGTCAAGCAGAACCCGGCGGACCTGGTCTCGGCCCCGAAGGCCGATTCAAAGCTGCCTACGATCCTGACCGCGGAACAGATGGCGACCCTGCTCAACCGGGTTCCGGCCCGTACTCCGCTCGAGATGCGGGACCGGGCCATGCTCGAACTTGCCTATTCCTGTGGCCTTCGCTCGGAAGAGGTGATCTCGATCGAAGTCGATTCGCTCGACTTCGACTCCGAACAAATCAGCGTGGTCGGCAAGGGCTCGCGCCATCGCCGCCTGCCAATGGGAGAGCCTGCTCAGCGCGCGGTCGAGGCCTATCTGGCCCGCGGCCGGCCCAGCCTCGTTTCGGACCGTGGCGAGAAGGCCTTGTTCCTTTCGCGAAACGGCCGCCGGCTTTCGCCCTCCGATGTCACCCGCCGGCTCGCGATCTGGGTCCGCGAAGCTGCCGGCACCGGAGGCATTTCACCACATGCCCTGCGCCATTCCTTCGCCACGCACCTGCTTGAAGGCGGGGCCGACCTGCGCACCATTCAGGAGCTTCTTGGACATTCGTCGATCTCGACCACTCAGGTCTACACGCACCTCGACGCAGCCCGCCTGCGTGACGCCTACGCCGGCAGCCATCCGCGCGCTTGACTTAGAGTCCCCTCGATGAAACTGACTGTGAACGTCGATGGCGGCGCGAGAGGCAACCCGGGGCCGTCGGCGATCGGGATCGTGGTCCGGGACGAAACCGGGGGGGTCCTGCTCGAACGCGGTGAGAGGATCGGTGACGCGACCAACAACGTCGCTGAGTACAAGGCCCTCATAGCCGGCATCAACCTCGCAAAAGAGCTCGGAGCCGATCAGGTCAGCCTGATCGGTGATTCAGAACTGGTCGTCAAGCAGATCCAGGGCAAGTACAAAGTAAAGAACGCCGGAATCAAGCCACTTCACGCCGAAGCAAAAGCTGCTCTCGCGGAGTTCGACCAGTGGACGATCAACCACGTGCGCCGGGAAATGAACGCCGAAGCCGACCAACTGGTCAACGAAGCACTCGACGGCTGAAAAAGGCGCCTGCCGGAGTCGAACCGGCGTACAAGGCTTTGCAGGCCTCTGCGTAACCACTCCGCCAAGGCGCCAAAGTGGAGGTGCCAGCCGGTTGACCGGCACCTCGCAAGCGGCTGAAGGGATTCGAACCCTCGACCTTCTGCATGGCAAGCAGACGCTCTAGCCAACTGAGCTACAGCCGCGAAGTCGGCGGAGTATATCGGCGTGGGGCCGAGCGGCGCACGGGGCGCATCCCCTGCGCTACTCGCTTAGGATCAGTTCTGTCAGCTACTGAGGATGAGTGAGGAGACATGGCGGGACGTAAAGAACTCTTGGGGGACGAGGCGGCCAGATCTGTTGGCAAGACCCTGGGGCTTGCTCCCCTGGTCGGGCTTGCCGGGCTGTTGTTCGGCCTGAGCCTCACGACTCACCGGACGCCGGTGATCGTGGTCTCCGTCGCTCTGATCGTTGTGTCTCTGATTGCGGCCTTGATCCTGGGACGTGATCCGGCTCCGGCGAAGCCCCAGGCTGCTGCCTCGACTCCGGCCTCCAAGGACCCTTCGACCGTTCCCGCGGCGGTGGTTGCTCCCGCCTCGGTTGAACGGGTTAAACCGGACAAGGTCAAGGCGAAGTCGACCAAGACCTCTACGAAGAGTGCCGGTGCGGTCGAAGCCAAGGTTCTGCCTTCCGGTGACAATGGCAACAAAGCCGCGGCCGATGCGGAGCCGGATAGCGGCGAGGTCAAGTCCGGCCCTTCGAAGCCGGACCCGGGCAAGCCGAAGGTGAAGAAAGCCAAGAAGTCAAAGAAGAAAAAGAAGAAGTAACCCGCCGAGTCAAAGGTTCCGCCGCGTTGGTAGGCTCCTCGATCCCGGGGCGCATAGCTCAGTTGGTAGAGCGCCACGTCGACATCGTGGAGGTCACTGGTTCGAGCCCAGTTGTGCCCACTCGGAAAGCAAAGCCCCGTGAACGCGGGGCTTTTGCGTTTCCGGGGTTTCAGGAATCGTAATAAGTTCGGAGTACGGTCCCTTTATGCCCATTCCCGCGAAGATCCAGAGCTTCATCGACAGACAGGCCGACGAATCGCCGGTGAAATACGACGACCTGCGCGCGGTCATCTTCAACGGCACCCTGAAACGATCTCCAGAGTCCAGTCAGACCGAGGCCCTGCTGCGGGTACCTCTGGGAATCTTCGAAAGGGTTGGCGTCAAGGTGGACCTCGTCCGCACCGTCGACCACGTCATCCCGCCGGGCGTCTGGCCCGACATGGCCGAGCATGGATATGAAAAAGACGACTTCCCGGCGATTTACCGGGAGCTGGTCGAACCGGCCGACATCATCATCATTGCCGGGCCGATCTGGCTCGGAGACCAGTCCTCACCGACCCGAATCATCATCGAGCGCCTCTACGGGTATTCGGGAGAGGTCAACGAGGCCGGGCAGTGGTCGTACTACGGCAAGGTTGGTGGAGCGGTGACGACCGGCAACGAAGACGGTGGCAAGCACGTCAGCGCGCAGGTCCTCTACGCGCTCCAGCACATCGGCCTGACCGTTCCCCCGCAGACCGACGCCTACTGGAACGGCGAGGCCGGGCCCGGCGATTCATACGCCGACCCCGGCAGCGGCGGCCCGGAGAACGCCTGGACGACCAGGAATGCCACCTTCATGGCCTGGAACATCCTCCACCTCTCGCGCATGCTGAAAGACGCCGGCGGGATACCGGCCTACGGCAACTCAACCAGGGACTGGGACCTCACCCAGCCGGACCACCCGAACCCGGAATACCGGTAGAGGTCGTTCGGGCGCTTCCGATCAGCCTCGCCGGTGCTTCTAGTGGCGCCTGTGCTTTTTGTGCTTCTTCAGCGGCTTGACTTTGAGCTTGGCTGACGCGGCCAGCGTCGACTGGTCCGAGTCGTTCGAGAAGACCATGAACTTGACCTTGCCGGAGCCCTTGCGGTAGCGCTTCTTTGTGCGCATACGCAGTTTCACCACCTTCTTGCTGCCGGCCGCAATCGAGGTGACCTTGACACAGCGCGGCGTGCGGGCGAGCCGGCGGGGGACGCTGGCACAGACCTTGACCGCGGTCGCCTCGCCGTCACCGGCATTGGCGATCCGGACGCGGAAGGTGGCCTTGCGCTTGGCCTTGACCTTGACGGCCTTCGGCTTGCTCAGCTTGAGGAATGGTTCCGCGGGGACCGGCTCGGGAGGCACGATCGGTTCCGGAATTCCGTTCAGTTCCCGGGCCGCTCCAACGACGTCGCCGGCGCCGAAGTAGTCGACGGCCAGGATGTTCGGCAGCTTGCCCCGGCGGGCCTCGCAGGCCTTGGCCCGGGCGACGAGTGCCGGCCGGGTGTTGACGATCATTGCCTTCTCGATGTCCGGGATGACGAAGGTGGTGACCCAGTGGTTCATCAGGAAAAGCGGTGAGGGGTCGCTACCGCGGTTCGGCTTGCAGGTCTCGTTGAGAGCTGCCGGATCATCAAGCCCACCGTTCGGCAGCGCCTCGGTCGAGTCGAAGGTGTACGGCGTTTCCATGACCGAACCGTCATAGGCGTTGTGGTACCAGGGGACTCCTGCCGAATGCTGCTCGGCGAACATGACGACTCGCTGGCCGGAGTCGATCATCTGCTCTAGCGTCGGATACTCAGCAACTGAACCTTTGTAGATATACGGCAGTAGGCCGCTGTCCGTGACCGCTGTCTCGTAGCTCGCGGGCGAGATCGCGTCCTGGTTGACGAAGACGAGGACTTCACGTGGATTCGCCGCCAGCCAGTCCTTGATCCGGCCGAGTTCTTCAGTCAGGTCGACCGCGCCTCGCACACAATTGTCGTGGCAGAAATAGGTTCCGGCTCCTTCAGTTTCGGGGTCGCCGTCGTCCGCCGGCTTCCAGTTCCTGACCCCGTTGACTCCCGATCCGTCTTCCTTGCCGTAGTGCGTGTCGAAGAGCATCGCCCTCGCCCCACGTTCGAGCTGATGGGTCATGTTGTAGGTCTGGTTGGGGAAGACCCAGCCCGACTCGGAGTTCGACATCGAGTTGTGGGTTCCCGGCAGGACCACCTGGTCGAGGGTCTTGTTGCAGAGCAGGTCCGAACCGTTGCAGGGGTTCGTATCCGCGGCGCTCGCCAGAGGCGGCGCAAAGGCGAATAGTCCCAGCGCCGCGATGATCCAGACAGCTCTTCCCCGAGAAGTGAACATTCCTGATGATCCCATGCCCGAATAAACCCCGCCGGCGCGCTTCAGTTGCGCTCAGAGGATGGCGACGACCCGCGCCGGGGCAGCACTGCCGCCGACCAGCGGGAGGGGGAGGCAGGAAACGGTGAAGCCGGTCGGGGGGAGTTGGTCGAGGTTGACCAGCCGCTCGATCTGCGAATAGGCGAGGTCGACCTGGTGGGCCTGCCAGAAGATGCCGGCTTCGTTCTTCTCGATCGCTTCCTGAGCCTGCATCCAGAGTGGACGGTCCCAGCCCCAGGCGTCGATACCCATGACCCGAACACCTCGTTCGTAGAGCCATTCGGTCGCCGCACCACTGACCCCGGGACCGTGGGCCATGTACTCGTTGGTTTCGACCCATTTGTCGCAACCGGTCCGGACCAGCACGATGTCGAGGGGTTTCAGTTCGTGCCCGGCATCGGCCAGGGCGGCTTCCACGTCGGGTGTGTCGATGACCTCGCCATCGCCCCGGCCGTCGAAGTTCAGAACGACCCCCGGGTTCACGAACCATTCGAGCGGCAGCTGGTCGATCGTCTGGGCCGGCTTTCCGCCGATCGTCGAGTTGTAATGCCACGGCGCGTCGACGTGGGTCGAATTGTGAGTTCCGAAACGGGTGAAGAAGTCGTTGGCCCAGCCCTCACCATCACGCAGTAGCTCGGGCGCGACGCCGAACAGTTCCTGGATGACCGCGGCACCGGCCTCGTGATCGCTGAACTCGACCTCGGTCCGGAGCACATCCGGGGTCTCTGGAGGAGAGGGAACGATCGGGGCCGAAAGGTCGATAATTTCCATGGCCTGACTATAAGCGGGGTCCGGCTGCCGGTGGCTAGGATGCGGCGATGTCGGCAAGTCCCTTCGATTCGATCCGTTTGGTTGTGTTGTCTGCGGCGGCGCGGCTGGTCTTCGCGCTGCCCGACGGCCTGCTGACCCGGATCTTCGGTCGTCCGCCATCCGTCGCCGCCGGTCTCCGGCCGGACGCCTGGGCGCTTTGCCGGATCGCCGGGCTCGTCGACCGGGACGCAGGATCTGCCGGGCCGCTCGAGATGAGGATCGACACCGAGAACCTGGCTCAGGTGGTGACACTCGATCCGGAGCCCGGGGTTGAGACCCGCGACATCGAACTCGAAACGGAGGCCGGTCCTCTGCGGACGAGGCTCTACGAACCAGCGGGTTCGCCGACCACCGGTCCGCTGCTGATCTTCTTCCACGGCGGCGGCTTCGTGGTCGGCTCCCTCGATACTCACGACCAGTCCTGCCGCCGGATCGCGAAGTCGGCGGGCATCCGGATCCTCGCGGTCGACTACCGGCTCGCCCCCGAGAATACGTTTCCCGCCGCCCCTGACGACGCCCTGGCTGCCTGGCGTGCGGTTCAGGCCGATCCCTCCACCTTCGGCGCGGACCGGGACCGGGTCTCGGTTGCCGGCGACAGTGCCGGCGGCAACCTCGCGGCGGTCCTATGCCAGGACCTGAAACGTGCCGGCGAGGATCAGCCACTCTTCCAGCTCCTGATCTACCCGGTGGTGCACATCGGCGCCGAAACGGCATCGAAAGACGATTTCGCATCCGGGTTCTATCTAACAGCCGAGCGCATGGACTGGTACGAAGAGCAGTACTGCCCTGGCGATCTCGGCTCCGACGTCCGGGCTTCACCGTTGCTCGCCGAGGATCTTTCCGGGCTCGCCCCCGCTTACATCCTGTCCGCGCTGGCCGACCCGCTGCGCGATGAAGCCGAGGATTACGCCCACCGGCTGGCCGCGGCAGGAGTGCCGGTCCGGCTTGACCGCATGCCGATGGTCCACGCCTGGTTCAACATCATGATCTCGCGCAGTTCGGTCAAGGGACATGACGTGATCGCCGAACAGGTCAGGAAGTATCTCGCCGAGGTTCCGCACCCGGCCACATCGAATTCAGGTGACCGAATACGATGGGACGATGCCCGCCGGTACCGAAAAACTGACCCTCAGCCTGCCCGACGGCACCGCGCTCGAACTTGAGCCCGGAGCCACCGGTGCCGATGCCGCGCTGGCGATCGGCGAAGGGCTGGCTCGAGCCGCCCTTGCACTGAAAGTCGGCGACGAGATCCGCGACCTCTCGGCCCCCGTTGGCGATGGCGAAGAGATCTCGATCATCACCTCGCGTGACCCCGAGGGCCTCGAAGTGATTCGCCACGATGCGGCGCACGTGATGGCGACCGCGGTCCAGGAGCTTTATCCCGGCACGAAGGTCACGATCGGCCCGGCGATCGAGAACGGCTTCTATTACGACTTCGAGTTCCCCGAGGAAGTCAAGATCACCGACGCCGAACTGCCGGCGATCGAAGCAGCGATGAAGAAACACATCAAGGCCGACGAGAAGTTCGAGCGCCGCGACTTGTCTGTGGGCGAGGCGATCGAAATCTTCAAAGCGCAGGGCGAGAACTTCAAGGTCGAGCTGATCGAAGACCTGATCACCAATGAAGGCGCGGAGACTGTCTCGCTCTACCGGAACGGTCCTTTCGAAGACCTCTGTCGCGGCCCGCACGGCCCCGGCACCAAGAAGATCAAGGTGATCAAGCTGAACTCGGTCGCCGGCTCCTACTGGCGCGGCGACGAGAACCGGGAGACGCTCACCCGGATTTACGGCACCGCGTTCTTCGACAAGCAGGACCTGAAGGTTCACCTCGAGAAGATCGAGCAGGCCAAGGCGAGGGATCACCGCCGCCTCGGACCGCAGCTCGACCTGTTCATGCTGCGCGAAGAGGCCCCGGGCATGCCTTTCTGGCTGCCCAACGGATCCGTGCTGCTCGGACTGATCGAAAAGGAAGTCCGGGAACAGCTCGACCGCCGCGGCTACCAGGAGATCGCGACGCCGCAGGTGATGGACGAAGCCCTCTGGCACCGCTCCGGCCATTGGGAGAACTACAAGGACGACATGTACTTCATGGAGGTCGACGACCGGCGATACGCGCTGCGGCCGATGAACTGCCCCGGTGCCTGTCTCGTCTACGGCGCCCACCGTCATTCATACCGGGACCTGCCTCTGCGCCTGGCCGAGTTCGGCAGAGTCACCCGGAACGAGCGGGAGGGGGTGCTCCACGGTCTGCTCCGGGTCCGCGCCTTTACCCAGGACGACGCCCATGTCTACTGCACCGAAGACCAGATCGAGTCCGAGGTCGGCGACATCTGCGAAGCGATCGACGAGCTCTACGGGCGCTTCGGCTTCGAGGATGTCTCGGTCGAGCTTTCAACCCGCCCGGAAAAGTCGCTCGGCAGCGACGACCTCTGGGAGAAGGCCGAAGCGAAACTCCAGGCCGCCCTCGACGCCCAGGACCGCGAGTACACGGTCAATCCCGGCGACGGCGCTTTCTACGGGCCGAAGATCGACTTCCACGTCACCGACGCGCTCGGCCGTTCCTGGCAACTCGGCACCTGCCAGCTCGACTTCCAGATGCCGGAGCGGTTCGAACTCGACTACACCGGCGCTGACGACGAGCGCCAGCGTCCGGTGATGATTCACCGGGCACTCCTCGGCTCGATGGAGCGGTTCGCCGGGATCCTGATCGAGCACTACGCGGGCCGCTTCCCCTCTGGCTGGCGCCGGTTCAGGCGATGATTGTGCCGGTGGCCGATCGCCACATCGATTACGCGAAGCAGGTGGCGGAAGACCTGCGGACGGCGGGGGCCAGGGTCAAGGTCGAAGAGCGCTCGGAATCGGTCGGCAAGAAGATCCGCGCGGCCGAACTCGGGCGTTATCCGTTCATGCTGGTCGTCGGTGACCGCGAAGTCGAAGCGGGGGAGGTCGCGGTGCGTTCCCACGACGAAGGCGAACTCGGCTCTATGACTTCGGAAAAGTTCTGTATGCTGCTTGGCACTTGAATATTTGCTTTGAAAAGAACCCTTTCCAGTTCGCCTCCGCGAACCAATTTCCAGTTTGTCTGTCCGCTTGAACCTCCGCTTGGCTGCTAACTAGTGCCGGTTCCTCGCAGGTTCGACCGGCGTCCGCCCGAGCGTGACTCGACTCGTATAAACGAGCGCATCCGCGTGCCCAAGGTCCGGCTCATCGGGGCCGACGGTGAGCAGGTCGGCATCGTGACGACGGACGACGCCCGGGAGATGGCCCGCGATGCGGATCTCGATCTGGTCGAAGTCGCCGCCGGCGCCAAGCCGCCGGTGGCCCGGCTCCTCGACTACTCGAAGTACAAGTACGAGCAGGAGCAGAAGCTCAAACAGGCCCGCAAGCACCAGACCCAGGTCAACGTGCGCGAGATCAAGCTGCGGCCGAAGATCGCGGTCCACGATTACAACACCAAGAAAGGCCACGTCACCCGCTTCCTCAAGCACGGCGACAAGGTCAAGGTGACGATCATGTTCCGTGGTCGAGAGCAGGCTCACCCCGAGCGCGGCCGGGATCTCCTGTACCGCCTCTTCGAAGACCTCGAAGGCCTGGCGACCATCGAGTCGAAGCCGCTCCAGGAAGGCCGCAACATGAGCATGCTGCTCGGTCCGTCCAAAGAAGCGACGAAGATCGCCGAGGACGACAGGAAGAGTGGCGACCCGGGCAAGGACGAAGAATCTTCAGCCGAGCCGGAAGAAACGATCCCGGATCACCCCCAAGCCGTGAAGTCCACGCCCGAGGATCTGGCCGAAGCCGCTGCATCTGCGGCCCGGGACGTCGGTGCTGGTGGGTCCGACGAAGCCGAAGCAGAGCCCGAATCCGACGCGGAAGCTGAATCTCCCGAGAAGTAGCCGCACTTTGCGGAACCGTCCGGATGTTGGACCGGCTTTCACGGTACACTTATCGCTTGATTTTAAAGGGAGAAGTAGACAGCGCAAGCGAATCGCCTGATCGCCCCCAGGAGGAGGACGAGAATGCGTGGGCAGATTTCGTCCGGGACTATTCGCGGTACGTCTACGCGATTTCCTCGCAGGCATTCGACTTGTCCGGCAAAGACCTGGCCGAAGTCTTCGATGGAGTTTTCGTCCGTGCATGGAACCGTTTCGAGGATCTTGCGGACGAGGTGGCCGTCCAGTCCTGGGTGGCCAGGGTGACCCGGGAACTCTCATCTGACTGTTTCGATTCGCCGGCCGAAGGCCACGGGCCTACCGACCTTCCTCCTGTCCACGTGGTGGACCAGCAGGTAGCGCGAATCGACGAAGCAATGAGGGTTCGCCGGGATCTCAGTCATGTTCACGGTGGTTGCCGCGAAGTGATCGACCGTTTTTTTGCCCGGGACGAGTTATATGGCGATCGCTGCTGCACTCGACCTTCCCGTGGGAACGATCGCCAGTCGCATCTCCAGGTGCCTGGCCAAACTCGAAATTGAAGTTGAAGCCGATGAACGCAAGGGCCGGGGTGATCACTACGACGAAATCGAGTTGGGACAGCTGGTCGGTGTACTTCGACCAGCACCGCAGTATTGGGCCGAGGCCGCGCGCCGGCACGTCGGCGTACGCGTCTACTAGGGTCTCGTCGCCTGTCCTCCGCGCGAAGCGTGGAGACAGACGTCAGGACCCGTTCCTTATTCTTCGCTGGCGATCAGCTCGGCGATTCTTTCGCTCGCCTTGCCGTCCCAGAGGGGCGGGGGTGATGCCGTGACCGTTCCGCCGTCGGTGATCAGCCCCGGGATCTCGGCGATTCTTGCCGGGTCGAGCCCGAGCATCGTGTTCGTCCCGAGTTCGACCGTTACTGGCCGTTCGGTGTTGTCGCGCAGGGTGAAGCAGGGGACGCCCAGGTAGGTCGTCTCTTCCTGGATGCCGCCGGAGTCGGTCAGGATCGCCATGGCATCGCATTCCAGGGAAAGGAACTCGAGGTAGCCGACCGGGTCGACCAGGTGGAGGCCGGGGGCGATGCCGGCTCCTTCGGCGTCGAGCCTCGCCTTGGTCCGCGGGTGGACCGGGAACAGGACTGGCACGTCTGCCGCGACAAGGTTCAGCGCCGCGATCGCTTCGAAGAGCAGGGGTCCGTCGACCAGCGCCGGGCGGTGCAGGGTGACCAGCAGGTAGCCGCCCGGCTCGAGGTCGAACTGGCGGCAGGCTTCGAGCGGCCGGAACCGGTTCTCGAGGGCGACCAGGCTGTCGATCATCGTGTTGCCGACGAAATGGGCTTTCCCGGCGGGGACGCCTTCGCGCTCGAGGTTGCCGAGCGCTTCTTCGGAGGTCACATACAGCTGGTCGGCGATCGCGTCGGTGAGGATCCGGTTGACCTCCTCCGGCATCGTGCGGTCCCAGCTGCGGAGACCGGACTCGAGGTGGGCGACCGGGATACCGAGCTTCACTGCGGTCAGCGCGGCGGCGAAAGTCGAATTGACGTCGCCGGGCACGACCACCAGATCGGGGCGGTCCCCGGTCAGCAGGGGCTCGAGCCGCTCCATCACCCGGGCGGTCTGCTGGGCGTGGGTACCGGATCCGATTTCCAGCATGTGGTCCGGCTCCGGAACGCCAAGTTGTTCGAAGAAGATCTTCGACATCATGCGGTCGTAGTGCTGTCCGGTGTGGACGATCGTTTGATCTGATTCAGGCAACCGTTCACGCAGAGCCGCAATCAGCGGGGCCATTTTTACGAAATTCGGCCGGGTGCCGAGCACGTGCATGATTCGCATTGCGGCTCACCTTATCCATGCAAATGGACGCCGGAAGGGTGCTCCCCCTCTTTGTTTGATTGAATACGCCGTCGCATGCCGAAGATGAAGACACATTCCGGAGCCAAGAAACGGTTCAAGAGAACCGCCAATGGCAAGTTGCGCGGGCGTCGCGCTTATTCCAGCCACATCCTGGAGAAGAAGTCGCAGAAGCGCAAGCGCAATATGCGTAACCCCGTCGAAATCAAGCCGGCTGATGCGCCGCGGGTCAACAGACTGCTCGGGGGCAAATAATGCCTCGCGTCAAGCGGTCAGTAAACGCACGCAAGAAGCGCCGGAAGGTTCTCGAAGAGGCCAAGGGTTATTACGGTCGCAAGAGTTCTTCGTACAAGCTGGCCAAAGAACAGGTCATGCGTTCGGGTGCTTACGCCTACCGCGACCGCCGGGTCAGGAAGCGTGACTTCCGTCGTCTCTGGATCACCCGCATCAACGCTGCCGCTCGTGCCGAAGGCATGAGCTACTCGCAGCTGATCCACGGCCTGGACAAGGCCGGAGTCGAAGTCAACCGCAAGATGCTTGCCGACATCGCGGTCCATGACCGTGAGGACTTTCGCCGATTTGTCGAGATCGCCCGGGAGGGTGCCGCCGCGTAACGCGCTTCGGCATTCACTTATTTCGGGCGGCTTCGCATTTGCGAGTCGCCCTTCTTTGTTTTTGGACCGAGAAACATGATCACCAGCCCTGACAACGAGAAACTGAAACTGGTCCGGAAGCTCGGCCAGAAGAAGCACCGGGAGAAGCTCGGCCTGTTCGTGACCGAAGGTGAAGACCTGGCCGCTGCCGGTCTTGTTGCGGGCCATGAGCCAAAGGCCCTGCTGGTCTATCCGGACTCGGAGATCGAGGGCGAGGCGGTCGAGCCGGAGCTCCTGGACCGGGTGTCCACACTGGCTTCAGGCACGAAAGTGATCGGCATCTGGCCTGAAGTCTGGGCGGAAGAGGCAAAAGATGTCTGTGTGTTCCTCGACGGTCTGGCCGATCCGGGCAACATGGGGACGATCATCCGCACGGTCGACGCGTTGCTTGACGCGACCGTGGTTGTCGGCCCTGGCAGCGTCGACCCGTATGCCCCGATTTCGGTCCGGGCGAGCATGGGGTCGATCTTCACTCAGCCGATCCTCAGGGGCAAGATCGACGTCACCCCGAAGCCGCGGATTGCGATGTTGGCATCCGGTGGCGAGTGGCCTAACGGACACGCCGCGCCGGTGACCATCGTTCTCGGGTCCGAAAGGGCAGGAATCCAGCATGTGGTCTTGAATCAATGCGATGAGACCTGGACCATCCCCCTGCGGGAAGGACGGGCTGAATCCCTGAACGTCGCGGCCGCAGCGGCGATCGCCTGCGAGCGGATATCGTCGCCGGCGCCGGCCGGAGAATCGAGCTGAGAGAAATGCTGGAACGACTGGAAACAATCGAGGCCGAAGGAACCGCCGCCGTGAACGGCGCGGGTTCGGCTGCCGAACTCGAGAATCTGCGGGTCAAGTTTCTCGGCCGGAAGGCTGAACTGACCGGCATCCTCCGGGGCATCGCCGATCTCGAACCGGCCGAACGGGGCCCGGTCGGTGGTGCCGCAAACAAGGTCCGGAAAGGACTCGAAGCACTCGTCGAGTCCCGGATCGAGTCCCTTGCCGGAGCCGAGCTCGAAGCCAGTCTTGCCAGTGACCGGATCGACGTCACCCTTCCCGGCTCGCCGGTCAGAGCCGTTGGACACCTCCATCCGATCACCCGCACCAGACGGCTGATCGAGGACGTGATGATCGGCCTCGGCTACCAGGTGATGGAAGGCCCGGAGGTCGAACATGACTTCTACAACTTCACCGCACTCAACCATCCGGCAGACCACCCGGCCCGGATGCTCCAGGACACCTTCTACATCGAGTCAGGTGCCGGGGCGCCCGAGGAGGCCGGGCCGCGGGACGTGCTGCTCCGGACCCACACCTCGCCGATGCAGGTGCGGGCGATGGAGACCACACCGCCGCCGCTCTTCATGATCGTCCCCGGCAAGACCTACCGGCGGGATTCGGACGCCACCCACAGCCCGATGTTCCATCAGGTTGAGGGCCTCGCGGTCGCCGAAGGCATCACCCTGGCCGATCTCAAGGGCACCCTTCTGGCAATGCTCCGGGAGATTTTCGGCCCCGACCGCGAGATCCGGATGCGGCCCCACTTCTTCCCGTTCACCGAGCCTTCGGTCGAGTTCGATGTTTCCTGCTTCAAGTGCCGCGGCTCCGGCAAGGTCGAAGGCGAAGACCGCTGCAATCTCTGCAAGGGCATCGGCTGGATCGAGCTGGGTGGTGCCGGCATGGTTGACCCGAACGTCTTCGGTTTTGTTCGTGAAGCCGGCTACGACCCTGATCTGGTCACCGGTTTCGCATTCGGCTTCGGCATCGAACGGATCGCCATGCTGCGGCACGGCGTGGGGGACTTGAGACTTTTCTTCGACAACGACGTCCGGCTGTTGGAGCAGTTCTCATGAGGGTTCCTTACGGCTGGATGGCCGAATACTGCGATCCGGGTCTCGATCCGGATGTGCTCGCCGAGAAGCTGGCGATGACCGGCACCGAGGTCGAGAGGGTCGTCGTTTCCGGCCCGCCTTCTGCTGACAATTTTGTGATCGGCCTGGTCACGGCAGTCGAAGAGCACCCCGACGCCGACCGGCTGCGGGTCTGCACCGTCGATGACGGGGAAGGCGAGAGGACAATCGTCTGCGGCGCGCCGAACGTTGCCGCGGGCCAGACGGTAGTCGTCGCCCTGCCGGGCGCGGTGATGCCCGGTGGCATGAAGATCAAGAAGGCCAAGCTGAGGGGCGTGCCTTCCGAAGGCATGATCTGCTCGGAGAGTGAGCTCGGACTCGGCGATGGCAAGGACGGCATCATGGTTCTCGAAGACGGTCTCGCCGCTCCGGGAACTCCGGCCGCTGACGTGGTACCGATCTCGGAGCATGTACTCGAACTCGAAGTCACCCCGAACCGGACCGACTGCTTCGGCATCTACGGAGTCGCCCGGGAAGCCCATGCGATCACCGGAGCCGCGCTGGCCCCGGCACCATGGGAGGGCGAGTCGGTCGAAGCCGGCGGTGAGATCGACAGCCTCGTGTCGGTCGAAGTCGAGAACCACGATCTCTGCCCGCGTTTCACCGCCCGGGCCTTTACCGACCTGAAGATCGCGCCTTCGCCACTCTGGCTGCGGGCGCGGCTGATCGCATCCGGCCAGCGGCCGATCAACAACGTGGTCGACATCACCAACTACGTGATGTGGCTCACCGGCCAGCCGATGCATGCCTTCGACCTCGACCTCGTTCCTTCCGGTGCGCTTTCGATCCGTTCGGCGAAGCCCGGTGAGAAGGTGGCCACCCTCGATGGTGTCGAGCGGGAGGTTTCGACCGACACCGTCCTCGTCTGCGATCAGAACGGCCCGACCTCGATTGCAGGAGTGATGGGCGGCGCTGTGTCCGAAGTCTCGGAAACGACCACCTCGGTCCTGATGGAAGCGGCCACCTGGAACGGTCCGAACATTCTGCGGACCTCGCGTGACCTCAACCTTCGGTCCGAGGCTTCGTCCCGGTTCGAAAAACAGCTCCATCCGGATCTCGCCGAACGGGCCCAGATCGTGGCTACGGCCCTGATGGTCGAGCTTTGCGGTGCGACTGTCGCCTCCGGAATGGTCGACGTGGCTGCCCCCCTTTCCGAATCGGGGCCGATCCGGCTTCGGAACGGGAGGGTCGAGCGCATCCTCGGCCTGGCGATCGACACCGACAGCCAGACCGAAGCGCTCGGAATGCTCGGCTTCGGTGTTGAAGCCGATGGCGATGACCTGCTGGTCACGGTTCCGGCTGACCGGTTCTACGACGTGACCAGAGAGATCGACCTGGTCGAAGAGGTCGGCCGCGTCAATGATCTCGACAAGCGTCTACCCGCGACGCTGCCTTCCGGTTCCGGCCGGGTCGGTGGCCTCAGCCGCCAACAGGTCCTGCAGCGGCGGGCTGAAGATTCGATGAGGGAGGCCGGCTTCGACGAAATCGTCGGCTGGAGCTTCACCGATCCCGGTGAGACCGAACGCCTGCGGCTGGCGACGCCGGATTCCAGGGCCGATGCGGTCAGGCTTTCCAACCCCCTCTCCGAAGACCAGTCGGTGATGCGGACCACTCTGCTCGGCTCGCTGCTCGGTGCGGCCGGCCGCAACCGCTCAAGGGGGGCCGGACGGATCGCGCTGTTCGAATCCGGAAGGGTTTACCTGCCGGCCGGCGGCTTCGGTCACGGTCCCCTCGGTGGGGACTTCCCCGGTGACCAGCGGCCCCCGGTCAATGAGCCTCAGCACCTGGCGGTGCTTGCGAGCGGCACGATCGACCCCGCCACCTGGGACAACGATCCGGCTGCGGCCGATTTCTTCCAGATCAAGGGCGTGCTCGAACGGCTCGCCCTCGGGCTGGGCACGGAGGTAGAAGTTGTTGCCGGCGAGCAGCCCTTCCTTCATCCTGGCCGCTCCGGAACGGTCGTTGCGAACGGCGAAGAGATCGGCTGGATCGGCCAGATTCACCCCTCGGTCGCTACCGCCTGGGACCTCGAGGAAACCGTCGCCTTCGAGATCAGGCTGGCCGAGCTGCTCAAGGCCTCGCCCCTCGGCGAAGAGACCTATGGCGACTTCACCAGCTTCCCGCCGGTCGACCGGGAGCTCGCACTGGTCATTGCCAATTCGGTCGAGGCTGCAAGTGTGTTGGCGGCAGCGAAAGAAGCCGGGGGGGATCTGCTGGTTTCGGTGACCGTGTTCGACGTCTACCGGGGCGACCAGGTCGGCCCGGAAGAGAAGAGCCTCGCTTTGCGGATGCGTTTCCGGGCGGACGACCGGACCCTGAGCGACGAAGAGGTCGATCCGATCTGGCAGAAGATCATCGGTGCCGCCGAGGCTCTTGGAGGCAAGGTCCGTGGCTGAACGGGCACAACCGATCGGGCTCGAAGGGGCAAAGGCGCGGGTCGTCGTGGCCGGTGCCACCGGGTACACCGGAGCGCTCGCTGCCCAACTGGTCTGGAACCATCCCGAACTCGAGTTGGCCGAGATCACTGCCCGGTCCGAGACCGGCATCGCCTTGAACTCGCTCTACCCGCGGTACGACGTGCCCCTGGAACTTGGGGAACTCGACCTGGCCGGCCTCGAGGACGTCGACGTCGGCATCGTCGCCTACCCCCATGGGGCGGCAGCGCCGGTGGTTGCCGCGATGCGTGGTCTCGGAATGATTGTCATCGATCTCTCCGCCGACTTCCGGCTCGAAGACCTGCCGACCTACGAACGGTTCTACGGGCCCCACGGCGAGCCCGACTTGCTCGACGGTGCGGTCTACGGACTGCCCGAGTTGAACCGGCAGGCGGTCAAGGACGCCGAGTTGATCGCCAATCCCGGCTGTTATCCGACGGCGGCGATCCTGGCCCTGGCCCCTCTGGCCGAAGCCGGTCTGATCGACGACGTCGTGATCGATGCCAAGTCGGGCGTCTCCGGCGCCGGCCGGGGTGGCGGGGAGTCCACCGCTTTCATCACGGTCACCGAGAATGTATCGCCCTACAAGACGGTCGGACACCGTCACCGGCCCGAGATCCTGGAACAGCTGAACGGACTCGCCCCCGGCGACATCCCGTCGCTGACCTTCGTGCCGCACCTGGTTCCGGTCGATCAGGGTGAGCTGGTCAGCTGTTACGTGAAGTCCTCCGTCGACCTTGAGCAGGTTGACCTCGACCGGCTCTATTCGGACCGGTACGCGAGCGAGCCTTTCGTCACCGTGACTGACTCCGCTCCCGGCATGCGGGACGTGCGGGACACCAACCAGTGCCACATCCAGGTAGTAGCCGGCGATGACCGGATCCTCGTCTTCGCAGCGATCGACAACCTCTGGAAGGGGGCGTCCGGCCAGGCGATTCAGAACCTGAACCTGATCCTCGGTCTTGAAGAAGGGCTGGGCCTGAAGTGAGCTCGGATTTCTTCAGATCGATCTGGGTTGACGCTCCGGCCGGAACCGAGCAGCTCGCTCCGAAGGACCTGGCTCCCGGGTTCAGGGCGGGAGGGGTGGCTTGTGGTCTCAAGGACGACGGCAGGACCGACCTCGGTCTGGTCGCCTGCGATTCGGATGACGTGGTCTCAGCGATCCTCCTGACGAAGAATGCGGCCGCCGCCGCGCCGATCCGGGTTTGCCGGGATCAGCTCGAGCAGGACTCGATCCGGGCGGTCATCGTCAACTCAGGAAACGCCAATGCTGCCACCGGCGAGCAGGGCATCAAGGACGCATTGGCGATGCGGGAAAGCGCCGCCTCCGCCCTTGGCTTCGAGCCGACCCAGGTGGCGGTCGCCGAGACCGGCGTTATCGGTGTGCCGATGGATATGGATTCGGTCCTTTCGGGGATTGACGGACTGGCTGGGTCACTTGCGGCTGATGGAGGCGTGAGCTTTTCCGACGCGATCATGACGACCGACCAGTGGCCCAAACAGTGCTCCGTGACCCTTGACGGCGTGACCATATCCGCCCAGGCGAAAGGCGCCGGCATGATCGAGCCTGGCTTCGCCACCATGCTTTGCTTTGTCCAGACCGACGCCCTGATCGAGGATCCGGACGCATTGCTCCGGGCAGGGGTGGGTGAGTCCTTCGAACGCATCACGGTCGACGGCCAGATGAGCACTAACGACACCGTCTTGCTTCAGAGCAGCGGGCTCTCCGGGAAACCGCTTCCGGCCGGTCTGCTCGAAGCCGTACTCCTCCAGCTCGCGATCGAAGTGGTCCGGGACGGCGAAGGTGCAACCCGGGTGGGGCGGATTGAAGTTTCCGGGGCGGCTGACGACGACGAAGCCGCGATGGTCGCGCGCCGGATCGCCAATTCACCCCTGGTCAAGACCGCTCTGCTCGGCCGGGACCCGAACTGGGGCCGGATCGCACAGGCTGCTGGTGCCGCCCTCGCCGGATCCGACATCGGCGACCTCGGCCCCGACGTGATCGAAGCCTCCGACCTGGCAGGTGCTGCCCCTGAGGCCGAGCTTTCGCTCAAGCTCGACCGGGGTGACGGCAGGGCGCACGTCTACTTCAGCGACCTGACTCACGAGTACATCGTCATCAACGCCGAATACACAACGTAAGGACCCTCGATGGATGATCAGAAAGCAGAGGAGATCGCCGGAGCACTCGATGACGAGAACGTCACCGTGCTGCTCGAAGCGCTCCCCTACATCCGGGAATTCCACGGCAAGACCGTGGTCATCAAGTACGGGGGAGCGGCGATGCGAGAGGAGTCACTCCGCGAGGCTTTCGCCAAGGATGTCGTCCTCCTCAAGTACGTCGGCATGAATCCGGTGATCATCCATGGCGGTGGTCCCGAGATCTCCGAGGTGATGACGAAGATGGGCCTCGAGGTCAAGTTCCACCATGGCCTGCGGGTGTCCGATGCGGAGACGGTCGAAGTCGCGAAGATGGTCCTTCTCGGCAAGGTCAACGCGGACCTGGTGCGGCGGCTCAACCGGGCCGGTCAGCCTTCGGTCGGCCTTTCTGGCGAAGACGGCGCCCTGTTCGAGGTCGCACCAGTGGCCAATGCGGCCGAGGTCGGCTTTGTCGGGGAGATCGAGCGGGTCGACGTCGACGTGCTCAACCACATCTCCGAGGACTACATCCCGGTGATCGCTTCGGTGGCTTCCGACCGCGACAGTAACTCGTACAACGTCAATGCCGACGAGGCGGCCGGCAAGGTTGCGGCTGCGCTCGGTGCCTACAAGGCGGTCTTCCTGACCGACGTCGTCGGCTGGCTCGACGATCCGGAAGAACCGGAATCGAGGATCTCGCAGGCCACGGTCGCCGAAGTCTCAAAGCGGCTCGACGGAATCCAGGGCGGCATGCGGCCGAAGATGACCGCCTGCGTCAACGCGATCCAGGGTGGGGCGCAGGCGGCGCACATCATCGACGGACGGCGGCCACATTCGCTGCTGCTCGAGCTCTTCACCGATGTCGGTATCGGCACCATGGTGAATCCGTGAGCCCGGTCGACCAGACACTGAAGGAACGCGAAGAGCGCTATGTCATGCAGACCTACAAGCGGGCTGACGTCGCTTTTGTGCGGGGCGAAGGTGCGCTGCTCTTCGATGCGGATGGCAACGAGTACCTCGACCTGCTGGGCGGAATCTCGGTCGCTTCGATGGGCCACTGTCACCCGGAGATCGTCGCTGCCGTACGTGAACAGGCCGGCCAGCTGATGCATGTCTCGAACCTGTTCTATACGCAGCCGATGGTCGATCTGGCGGAACGCCTGTCCAGATCGTCCCTCGGTGGCCGCGTGTTCTTCTGCAACTCCGGCACTGAGGCCAACGAGTGTGCGATCAAAATCGCCCGCAAGGCTGCCCACGAACGCGGCGCCGAGAACCCCGAGATCGTTTCTTTCGAGAGCGATTTCCACGGCCGGACTTATGGGTCTCTTTCGGCGACGCCCGGACTTGCGAAGGATCCCAAGCTGGGGCCGATGCTCCCGGGGTTCAGGTCGGTGCCGTTCGACGATGGTGCCGCACTTGAGGCGGCCGTCGGTCCCGGCACGGCGGCGATCTTCGTCGAAGTGATCCAGGGGGAGGCCGGGGTGTTCGTGCTCTCGGACGAAACCCTGAAACTGGCCCGCGAGCTGTGCGACCGGACAGGGGCACTCCTGATCCTCGACGAGATCCAGACGGGCATGGGCCGGACCGGCTCGCTCTGGGCCTACGAACAGGGTCCGGCCCGTCCTGACGTCATCACCAGCGCCAAGGCGCTCGGCGGCGGCGTCGCAATCGGCGCCTGCATCACGACCGAAGCTGCGGGTGAAGTGCTCGCACCCGGTGACCACGGCTCGACCTTTGCGGCCGGCCCGGTTGCCGCCTCGGCTGCGATGGCCATGCTCGACCTGGTTGATCGGCCGGAGATGCTCCGCCGTATCCGGTCCCTCGGCACAACTCTCACCGATGGCCTCATGAAGATGGACGGGGTCGAGGCCGTGCGAGGCCGCGGGCTGATGCTCGGGGTCGAACTGAGCGAAGGAATGGATTCCGCCGGGCTGAACACCGAACTGCTTTCCCGAGGCCTGGTCGCCAACGCACCACGCCCCGATTCCCTGCGCCTGCTGCCGCCGTTCATCCTCACCGATGAGCAGGCTGACTTTGCACTTACGACCATCTCGGAAGCCCTTTCCGATCAGTAGCATCAGCACTCTTCAACTTCACCGGAGGTACAGAAATGAATGACGATCCGACACGAATCATGAGTGACGACCGCCCGCCGCCGCGCGGGGGAGACGACCACGGCCACGACCATTACGAACCGGAGGACAAGCGACGCCACGTCCGCTGGCTGATAATCGTCATGCTGGCGATCATCGTCGGCCTGGTGATCGCCGTGATCGTCATCGCGGGTAGCGGCGACTCGGGCAGCGAGAACACCGGGGCCACGGGGCTCACCGGCGTCACCGAAGTCACTCCGGTTGAGCCGACCAAACCGGACACGGGTACCACTGGAACCACTGGCACCACTCAGGAAACCCCGGTCGATCCGAACACTGGCGGCGGCGTCAGCCCGGAAACCCCGGACACGCCGAGCACCCCGGCTGAGCCGACGACTCCGGACACCGGCGGCGGCGCCACTCCTCCCGCCCAAAGTGGCGGCACGGGCGGAGGTATCGGTCCCGGATGACCGACCTGACACTCGACTCCATGCCGGAGCCGATTGCCACCTACGAGGCGCGGCCCGAGGATGTAAGTCGTGTGCTGCTGCTCTACTCCGGCGGGCTTGACACCAGTGTCATGCTCCACTGGATTCAGGAGCAGTACGAGGCAGAAGTCGTCACGCTGACGGTCAACCTCGGGCAGCCGGGTGAGGACTACACCGAAGTCACAGACAAGGCCAAGGCCATGGGGGCGATCGAGACTGTGGTCATCGACGCCCGCGAGGAGTTCGCCGAGGATTACGTCCTGCCGGCAATCAAGGCGAACGCGCTCTACGGTGGGGGCTACCCGCTGTTCACTTCCCTGGGGCGCCCCCTGATCGGCAAACTCGGGGTCGAAGTCGCCGCCCGGACCGGCTGCGACACGCTGGCCCACGGCTGCACCGGCAAAGGCAACGATCAGGTGCGGCTGGAAAGCACCGTCGCCACGCTCGACCCGAACCTGAAGATGATCGCGCCGGTCAGGGCCTGGAAGATCGGCCGTGACGAAGAACTCGAATACTGCCGGAAGCACGACATCCCGCTCAAGGGCGGAAATTCGGCAGCGCCGTACTCGATCGATGACAACCTCTGGGGTCGTTCGTCGGAGGGCATCTCGATCGAGGACCTGGGCTCCCCGCCGCCGGATGACGTCTTCCAGCTGGTCACCCGGCCCGAACTCGCGCCGGATGAGCCCGAGACGGTCACGATCGGTTTCGAAGCGGGCCGTCCGGTCAGTTTCAACGGCGAGAAGATGGACCTCGTGCCACTGATCGATGCGGCATCCGCGGCCGGTTGCCGCCACGGCGTCGGCATTGTCGACCACATTGAGGACCGCATCGTCGGGCTCAAGGTACGTGACATCTACGAGGTGCCGGCGGCAAAGATCATCCTCACCGCTCACCAGGAACTGGAGAAGCTGGTTTCGACGATCCACCAGAACAATTTCAAGAACACTCTCGACCGGCACTGGGCCTACATGGCGTACGCCGGTTTGTGGTTCGAGCCCCTGCGGTACAACCTCGACGCATTCATGGACTCGGCAAACGAATTCGCGACCGGTGAAATCTCGGTCAAGCTCTTCAAGGGGTCGGCCACTCCGACGGTCCGGTCCTCGCCGTACGCTCTGTATGACAAGAGTCTGGCTTCGTTCGGCGAGTCCGGGGGAGAATTCTCCCAGCAGGCCAGTCCCGGCTTCATCGAGCTGTTCTCACTTCAGAGCCGGATGGCTCACCAGGTTAGAAATAGAGAGGAAAAATAATGTTCTATTCCCTGATCGGCAAAGTCACGGTCAAACTGATCGTCAGTTTCGTCCGCAACAAGTTCGTGATGCGGACTGCGTTGCTCACCGGGGCGGGCGTGGTGGCAGGGGTGACCGTCGTCGGAGTCGCGGGGTACCTCGCGACCCGCGACGTCCCCGAAGGCTGAGCCTACCCCGGCAGGTGACCAAAGCCTGCTTTTGCATGAGATCTTGCGCGGTGGTCCCGGGTCCGGGGGCCGCGCAGGGGCCTTGGTTACGGTGTGAGTCGGTTTTGGCTTCGACTCACACACTCAGAGTTCTCATCGGTTCCGTATGACGATGAGACGTTCAATTCTCGCGGGCACGATCGTGCCCGCTCTTCTTTTGTGCGGCCTTTGTGGCCTCGGCGCAGGGCAGTGTCGACGATCTCGAGTCCCAGTCTGCCGCGGCAAAGCAGCGGGTCGAACGGGTCTCGAAGTCGCTCGGTGAAGGCCGCGCTGAACTTGACTCCGCTCAGGAGAAGTCCGCGGCGGCAGCGGCCAAAGCCGACGAGATGAACGGCTTGATCGCCACCGGCGCCGAGAAGTCGGCTTCGCTTGAAGAAAAGGTCGCCGGTTCCCGGGCCGAGCTCGACCGTTCCCGTCAGCGGCTGAAGCGGGCCAAGCGCCTGCTCACCAAGCGACTGGTCGCGATCTACATGAGTGGCTCGCCGGACATGCTCGACCTGGTTCTGGGTGCGGCTGACTACGAGGATCTTGCCACCGGCAACGAGTACCTCAAGGCAGTTCAGAACGCCGACGTGCGCCTTGCCACCCGGGTGCGCTCGGTACGAAACGACTTCGAAGACAAGACCAACAGGCTCGCCCTGCTGAAGACGAGGGCCGACCAGCACAACGCCGAACTGGCCGCAGCCCAGGCCGGCATCGAAGCCGCCCGCGCCGCCGCCGAATCGAGCGCGACCCAGCTGGCCTCGGTCAACAGTTCCCGCGAAGGCGAGATCTCCAAACTGAAGACTGACATCAAGGGCCTGCAGAAGAAGATCGAGAAGGAGCAGGCTGCGAGCCCACCAGAAGCCAAAGCGCAGGTCGACCGCGAGCTGGGCGGCCCCTACTCAATCCCGACGTACATCGTGATGTGCGAGTCGGGCGGCAACTACTCGGCGCTCAACCCGAGCGGAGCCGGCGGCGCGTACCAGATCATGCCGGCAACCTGGAAGGCATACGGCGGCAAGGGTCTGCCCAACGAGGCCTCAAAGGCCGAGCAGGACCGGATCGCGGCCTTGATCTACGCCGCCTCTGGCACATCGCCCTGGGTCTGCGGCTAGCCGGATCCCCGAGGGGCGCGGGGTACGGAGGACGTGCCCCCGCGGCCCACGCCTGGCCCCGAGGTTGTTCTTTGCCGCTTTGACGTTCCATGTGTCGTCAACGCGGCAAAGAACCGAACTCGATGCTCTCGGATTAGTGCTACTTAGCCTGCGATGGCTTTGAGCTCTGCTGGGCGCAGGAGTGCTCTCAGCGTTCCTGACTCGAGTCTTGCCAATCCTCCCTTTTTCATTTTGGTGTTGGCTCCGGTCAGGCGGGCTACTTCCATTGAGATGACTGGTTCGTGGCCGACGATCATCACGTTGCTTCGACCAGCGGCCAGGTCGAGTGTGTCGTAGCTGCCGTCGCCGATCGACTCGATGATCTCGGGCTTCACGGTGAGGGCGTTGCAGGCGATCTCGGCGGTGTCACGGGCCCGGACCCGCGGACTGGTCAGGCAGGAGTCGATGTTCAGACCGAGGGCAGCGATGGCGCGTCCCGCGAAGGCCGCCTGGGCTTCACCTTTGTTGGTGAGCCGGCGATTGGCGTCACCTCCACCGTCATCGTTTTCGGCATCGCCGTGCCGGAGCAGATAGATCATCGTCTCCAGACAATATTGACCAGAGATTCATCCCGGAAATACCAACTTCGATGCATTTTGATATCCGGTGCTTTTGCCATCATGGCCGTCCGTGGAAAACTCCTCTTCACCCAGCCCACAGGTCGCTCATCTGCACGTTCACAGTGAACACTCGGTTCTGGATGGAGCCTGCAACATCAAGGAAATGGCGGAGCGCGCGGCGGAGCTTGACATGCCCGCCCTCAGCCTGACCGACCACGGGGTCATGAACGGCGCGCTCGACATGTACAAGGCCTGCCGGAAAAACGGCGTCAAGCCGATCCTCGGCATCGAGGCGTATTACGTTGACGACCGCCACACGGTCAAGGAGATGCCCAAGTACGAGCGCAACCACCTGACGCTGCTGGCAGAGAATGATGTGGGTTTCCGCAACCTGGTCGAGCTCAGCTCCGAAGGCTTTCTCGAGGGCATGCACCGGGGCAAGGCCAACATCGACATGGAGCTCCTGGATCGTCATTCGGAAGGCGTGATTGTTCTCACCGGTTGCCTCCAGGCCCGGTTCGTCAAGCGGCTGGTCGAGGACCGGCCTGACGACGCCCGCGAGCACCTCGACGAACTGATCCAGGTCTTCGGCCCCGAACAGGTCTACCTGGAGGTCCAGAAGAACGGGATCGACGACCAGGACCGGGCCAACGAGCAGATCGCCCGCATCGCCCGCGAGATCGGTCGCCCGCTGGTCGCGACTGCTGATGTCCACTACCTGCGGCGCGAGGATTACGTCAACCACACGGCGCTGCTCTGCGTGCAGACCAAGTCGACGCTCGACGCACCGAAGATGACCTTCGACACGAACGAGTTCTACCTGAAGGACGCCGGCGAGATGACGGCGGCGTTTGCCGAGTGGCCGGAGGCCGTGCCGATGACCCTCGAAGTTGCCGAGCGCTGCAACGTCGAGATCCCCCTCGGCGAGATCCTCCTGCCGAACTTTCCGACCGAGAACGGTGAGGATTCGAAGGTGATGCTCCGAAGGATCGCCCTCGAAGGGGTCAAGGGGCGTTACGGGGATCCGATGCCGTCGGTCGCGATGGAGCGCCTCGAGTTCGAACTCGGCGTAATCGAGGAGATGGGTGACCTCTTCTTCGAGCGTTTCCTCAACCCCGGCCGTAAGTCGATGCCGGACATCGACATCGACTTCTCGGTGCGCGGGCGCGATCGCATGATCCAGTACGTGACCGACAAGTACGGCTCGGACTCGGTTGCGCAGATCATCACCTTCGGAACGATGGCCCCGCGGGCCGCGATCCGCGATTCCGCCCGGGTCCACGGTTACGACTACAAGACTGCCGACACTCTCGCCAAGCAGATTCCGGCCCCGGTCATGGGTCGCTCGCCTTCGTTCGACGAATGCCTGAAGCCGGGGCAGGAACTGATGAAGACTTACGAGACCGACGCCGACGCGAAGAAGATCATCGACACCGCCAAGGGCTCGAAGGCAAGATCCGCAACACCTCGATCCACGCGGCGGCGGTGGTCATCTCCGTCCGGCCACTCAAAGAGATCGTGCCGCTCCAGCTGGTGGAAGACAAGTCGGCGGCACCAGCCAGTGACGAGAACGGCAAGCCGGTCAAGTCGTACAAGACAGTGACTCAGTACTCGATGAAACCGGTCGAGGCGATGGGTCTCCTCAAGATGGACTTCCTTGGCCTGCGAAACCTCGATGTCATCGACGACGCAATCGACATCATCAAGCGGTCGAGGGACGTCGAGATCGATATCGGCGAGATTCCGCTTGACGACAAGAAGACTTATCTGATGCTTGCTGCAGGGGACTCAACCGGCGTATTCCAACTCGAGTCCGAAGGCATGCGCAAAGCCATGAAGGACGTGAACCCGACTGAATTTGATGACATCATTGCCCTGGTCTCGCTCTACCGGCCGGGAGCCATGGCCGAAATTCCGCGCTATGCGAGGGGCAAGGTCGATCCGAGTACCGTCGAATACGCGGACCCCCGCCTCAAAGCAATCACAGAGGGGACCTACGGCTGCCTGGTTTACCAGGAGCAGTTGATGGAGATCTCAAAGGCGCTGGCCAGCTTCTCGCCGGCCGAGTCCGACGACCTGCGCAAGGCGATTGGCAAGAAGGACCGCAAGGCGATGGACGAGATGAAGGACATGTTCATGGAGGGCACCAAGGCTTCCGGAACTGACCTGAGTGTCTCGAACAGTCTCTGGGGCTCGATGACCGCTGCGGCGGACTACTCGTTCAACAAATCTCACGCCGCCTGTTACGGGCTGATCGCCTACCGAACTGCTTATCTCAAGGCGAACTACCCGGCCGAGTACATGGCCGCGGTGATCTCCTCTGTGATGAACACCAAGGACAAGGTCCCCGCCTACATTTCCCGCTGCGCGGAGATGGGGATCAATGTCATGCCTCCGGACATCAACGTCTCCGACCACAGTTTCGTGGTCGACGGTACGGACATCCGCTTCGGCCTCGACGCAGTCAAGAACGTCGGCTTCTCTGCGGTCCAGGCGATCCTCCTGGCGAAAGAAGAGCGTCCCTTCGAGTCGCTCTGGGATTTCTGCGAACGGGCGGATTCAAGGGCAGTCAACAAGCGGGCGATCGAGTGCCTGATCAAGTGTGGTGCCTTCGACTCGCTGCCCGGCTCCCGTAAGGGGATGCTGGAGATACTTCCCGAAGCCCAGTCAGCCGGCAACCAGGCTCAGTCCGACGCTCACCTGGGTCAGGGTTCGATCTTCGACATGGGTGGAGAAGGCGGTGCACCCCAGGGTGGCGCCATGAGCGGGCAGCACCCACCGATCACCGAGATCGAGTTTGAGCAAAAGGAGATCCTGGCTCTCGAAAAGGAAACTCTCGGCATCTTCCTCTCTTCCCATCCGCTCGACGGCCTGCGGGAGGCACTCGAATTCAAGTCCGACTGCAGCTGGCCGAGCTCAGCGGTCGTGAAGATGGATCTTGGGTGACGGTCGGGGGGATCGTCACCGAGTACAAGAAGCTGCGGACCAAGAGTGGTTCACAGATGGCGTTCGCGACGCTTAGCGACATCGAGTCCGAGGTCGAACTGATCGTTTTCAAGGCCGGCGAGTCGGACAAGACACAGGTCGTTCAGCTCGACTCGGTGGTGCTGGTCAAGGGCAGGGTGGACCAGACGGAAAAAGGCACGAAGATCGTTGTTCAGGATGCGCATATCTTCGACCCGAAGCCGGCCGAGATCGAGAAGGCCAAGGAACATCAGGCGCGGCGAAACGAGCCTTTACGGTGAAAGTCGATTCAGGCCAGCTTTCTCTCGACGCTCTGGAAGAGATGAAGCTCATCTTCCAGCACCATCAGGGCGAGAACGAAGTCCATGTGGTGGTCGTCAACGGCGAGCGTGAGCGGAAGCTCAAGCTGGGTCCGGACTACAAAGTCCGCCAGTCGGCGGGACTGCGCAGCGAACTCGAAGAGATGCTGCGCGGCGACACCGCCCAAGCCGCCTGAGGAGCCGGATACGAGGTTGACTGACCAATCGGTCAAGATTCACACAACCTCGTCATCGATCCATGTAACATAGGCTTATGACTACTCAGACTTCAGAAGAAATTATCGAGGAGCAGGTCGGAACTGCGGACGAAAAGCCGCCTTTCAGTCTTGAGCTGAACCAGGACCAGAAGGACATCAAGGAGTGGGTTCACGGCTTCGCCGAAGGCGTCATGCGCCCCGCCGCGCACGAGTGGGACGAGAAGGAAGAATTCCCCTGGGAAATCGTTCAGGAAGCCGCCAAGATCGGACTCTACGGTTTTGAGGGAATTGCCCAGTTCTTTGCCGACGAAAGTGGACTCAGCCTGCCCCTTGTCAACGAAGAGATGTTCTGGGGCGACGCCGGCATCGGAATGGCGATATCCGGTACCACACTGGCCGTGGCATCGATCTTTGGTCAAGGCACGCCTGAGCAGATGGGTGAGTGGATTCCCCAGTGCTTCGGCACCGCAGATGACGTCAAGGTTGCCGCCTTCTGCGCCTCCGAGCCGGACGCCGGCTCCGACGTCTCGGCCGTCCGCACTAACGCCAAGTACGACGAAGCCAAGGACGAATGGGTCATCAACGGCCAGAAGGCATGGGCCACCAACGGTGGTATCGCCAACATTCACGTCGTGATCGCAACGGTTGACCGTGAGCTCGGCTCGCGTGGCCACGCTGCTTTCATCATCCCGCCGAACACCCCCGGCTGCGAGCAGGGTGCCAAGGTCAAGAAGCACGGCATCCGCGCTTCGCACACCGCCGACGTCCACCTCGACGACGTGCGTGTCCCCGGCAATTGCCTCCTCGGCGGCAAGGAGAAGCTCGACGAGCGTCTCGCCCGTGTTCGCGAAGGCAAGCGCTCCAAGGGGCAGGCCGCGATGGCCACCTTCGAGGCCAGCCGCCCGGTGGTTGGTGCCCAGGCGATTGGCATCGCCCGCGCCGCCTATGAGTTCGCGCTCGACTACGCCAAGGAGCGGGTCCAGTTCGGCCGGCCGATCGTCGAGAACCAGGCCATTGCCTTCACCCTTGCCGACATGAAGACGGAGATCGACGCCGCGAGACTGCTGGTCTGGCGCGCTTCCTGGATGGGACGCACCCAGGTGCCGTTCGAGAACGCCGAAGGGTCGATGTCGAAGCTCAAGGCCGGCGAAGTCGCCACGTGGGTCACCGAGCGAGCCATCCAGATCCTCGGTGGCAACGGATACACCCGCGAGTTCCCGGTTGAGCGTATGCACCGGGACGCGAAGATCTACGACATCTTCGAAGGAACGGCCGAGATCCAGCGCCTCGTGATCTCCCGAGCGATTTCGGGACACCATATCAAGTAGGTGCTGCCCAGCAGCTGATTGTTGCCTCGAAAGGGCGGCCCAGCGGGCCGCCCTTTCTCGTTGACATGAGTGGCGGGCGGCACCCGGAACGACCTGGGCGCGCCTGGACTTCGTCGACGCTCGCACGGCTTGCTCATTGACAGAAGTCAAATCGCTTCACCGGCTCGCTTACTCCTCGCCAGCCACGTCCAGGACGTCCCCGTGCACCACCCGCTGGCGTGACCCGAAAAAGCCGAGTCTCGGGAGCCGAGCCGAGCCCTGGTGGCTTCGAGACCACGAAAGTCAGCGATAATCACTGACTTTCGCGATCTCGCCGGCCCCCGAGATGCCCGAGACCGTGGATAGTCCACGGTTTAGGGGATTTCGGCGCCACCGTCCCTCGCGGCTTTAAGCGCTCAGCCCTTCACAGGGCACCCGCAAGTGGTGCACGGGGACTGCCTGCGAGTGGCTGGCGAGGAGTAAAGGCAGGGAATATCCGCGATCGTACCTCTGTACTTGAGCTGATATTCCCTGCCGTCGACGAAGTCCAGGCGCTCGCAGGCAGTTCCCGGGCGCCGCTTCCTACTAGTAGCCGTGGCCCGTGTGTGCCGGGGGTGTCTTGGCCTTTCCTTCGCCGCGCTTCCTCAAGTACTTGATCGAGGCTTCGAAGTCGTCGCAGAGGGCGTCCACCAGCTCTCTTGTCTGGTTGAACTTGACCAGCATCCGCATGATCCGGTCGTTTTCGTTGTCCGGTGGCATCTGGTAGGCCGGGACCATCCAGCCGCGGCGACGGGCAAGTTCTCCGACCAGGTCGTTGCTGTCAAAGGGCTCGTTGTCGTTCGTCCTGGCGATCAGGAGCGGCAGGGTGGGATTGTCGTCGTCATAGACGGTCAGGGCGTCCATTTCGCGCAGGCGATCGGCCAGGGCATGACGGTTCTTGGTCATGGCTCGCACCACCGAGCTGTATCCGGAATGTCCGAGGCGAATGAACTGGTAGTACTGGGCCAGGACGAAGGAAGAGCTTCCGGAGAAGTTCAGGGTGAAGGTTGCATCCTTTTCGCCGAGGTAGTCCTCATAGAAGATGAGGTCTTCGGGCACCTGGGCGTCGGTCCGGGTAATCAGCCAGCCGATGCCGGGGTAGACCAGTCCGAACTTATGTCCGGAAGCGTTGATCGAGACGACCGAGTCGAGCCGGAAGTCCCACTTGAAGTCGGGTTCGGAGAAGGGGAAGACGAATCCGCCGGAGGCGCCGTCGATGTGCATCGGCACTTCGAGTCCCTTGCCCTTGAGTTCAGTCAGCATCTCGTCGATGCCGATGACGTCGTCGCACTGGCCGGTGAAGGTGGTTCCGACCACGCCGATGACGCCGATCGTGTTCTCGTCAATGTGCTCGCGGAAGTCGTCCGGACCCATGACGGTCTTGCCCTTGGGGATCGGGATGTTGCGGGGTTCGACGTCAAAGTAGCGGCAGAACTTGTCCCAGACGACGTGGACGTCGGACCCGTAGACGAGGTTGGGCTTCGTAGTGTCCTTGCCGGCCTTCTCCTGCCGGTTCTTCCAGTTCCACTTCATCGACAGGGCGCCGAGCATCACGGCCTCGGAGGAGCCGGCGCAGGCGGTGCCGGGGGACTCCTGGTCTTTCGGGCCGTTGAACAAGTCGTGGATCATGCGCACACAGCGTTTCGAAATCTCGGCGGTGCGCGGGTACTCGGCGTGATCGATGTAGTTCTTGTGGAGGGTGTCGGCAATCAGTTGCCGGGCCTCGGGTTCCATCAAGGTGGTCACGAATGTGGCCAGGTTCTTGTCCGGGTCGCCATCCAGCATCATCTCCGAGGTGATCACGTTGTACGCAGCCCGTGGGGCGACTCCTACTTTGGGGATCCGATGGTTTGGAGAGGGCTGCGTGAAGTAGCTCTCAACCAGCATTTCTTCCTTCTCGGGGTTCATCTTCTGCTCGGGCGTGGGTTTGGACGGGGTCATCTCTCTCCTCTGGAGGTGCTGGGTCTTGCCGACAATCTATTCGGTCATCAGTATCCGCTTTTCGCCCGGATGGGAGTGAACCGGGGTGAAAGATCCGGAGCTTTGACCGCGATCGATCTCTGCTGTGGAAACAGGGGCTGAGATGAGCAACAGTGAAAATGAACTCCGAGTCAGATTCGCCCCTTCGCCCACTGGTGCTCTGCACATCGGTGGAGCCAGAACTGCGCTCTATAACTGGCTGGCCGCCCGTCATTCATTTGGCAAGCTCGTGCTTCGCATCGAAGACACCGACCTCGACCGCTCGACCGCGGAGAACGTCGGGCAGATCATTGATGCCCTCGAGTGGCTCGAGCTCGACTGGGACGAAGGACCGCTCTCGCAGGTTGCCCGGGCCCCTGAGCACACGAAAGCACTCGAGAAGCTCCTCGAATCCGGCGCCGCCTACCGCGATGCCGCCACCGCCGACGACGTCAAGGCCTACAAGGCCGAGCACGGCAACGACCGCGGCTATCGCGGCGAGCAGAGCGCCGACGGAAGCGGTGCGGTCCGGTTGCGGGTTCCGGACGACGGCGACACGGTGGTCAAGGACCTGATTCACGGCGAGGTTCGTTTCCCGAACCGCAGCTTCGATGACTTCGTGATTGCCCGCGGCGACGGCTCTGTGCTTTACAACTTCGCGGTCGCGGTCGATGACGCCGACATGGGCATCACCGAAGTGATCCGCGGCGACGACCATCTTTCGAACACCCCGAAGCAGCTGCTGGTGCTCGAGGCCCTGGGCCACGAGCCGCCGCGCTACGCGCATGTGCCGTTGCTCCATGGGCCCGATGGCAAGAAGCTCTCCAAGCGGCATGGTGCCGCCTCCGTCCAGGAACTGCGGGACGCGGGCTACCTGCCGGCCGCGATCCGGAACTACGTCGCCCTGCTCGGCTGGGGGCCGGGTGACGATGAGACTCTCCTTGACACCAATGAGCTGGTCAATCGGTTCCGTCCCGAGGACGTCGGCAAGTCATCGGCCGTATTCGACGAGAAGAAGCTGCGCTGGATGAACGGCCGGTACATGCGCGAGCTTGATCTCGAGATCTACACCGCGACCGTCGCCCGCTTCCTCGGACGGGACGTCGATTCCGAGCTCACCGAGGCCTGCCGAATCAGCCAGGAGAAGGCGTCGACCCTGGCCGAAGTCTGGCCGCTGATCCGGTTCGTCTTCGAAGAACCGGCTGAAGACGAGAAGGCCTGGCGGAAAATCATGAAGAATGACGCTGGCGCCGCCCTGGCCGAAGTCCGTGAGGCACTTTCCGGACTCGATGAGTTCACGACGGAAACTGTTGAAGCTGTCGTCGAGCCGATCCCCGAGCGGCTGGATCTCAAGCCGGGCAAGGTCTACCAGCCGATCCGGGTTTCGATCACCGGCACCACGGTTTCCCCGGGTATTTTCGAGTCCCTGGCTGTCCTGGGCAAGCCTCGAAGCCTCGAGCGAATTGACGCTGCAATGGCCCGGATCGAAGCGGCACCGCCGCAAACCCCTGATTCCTGACCCAATTTGTCAGTTTTCATCTGCGGATTGCTGTAAAAAGGTGGGGTGATCTCGATCACCTCCAAATCCCGCTACGCGGTGGTCGCCATGGCCGAGCTTGCCCGTTCGGGGGAACGCCCGATGCCGGTCAAGGAGCTCGCCGAGCGGCGGGAGATCCCCGATCAGTTCCTCGAACAGCTCTTCTCGACACTCCGCCGCTCCGGCCTCTTGACCAGTCACCGTGGCAGCAAAGGTGGTTACACCCTGGCCCGGCCGGCTGACCAGATCACCGTGCTCGAAGTCGTTCAGGCGCTTGACGGCAAAGTCGGCCAGGAAGCTGACGAGGCTGGGGGAATCTGGCTCGAAGGAGTTACGGCCCTTCGCAAGGTCTTCGGGGAGACGACGATTGCTGACGTACAGGTTCGTGAAGCCGAAGAGGCCGCGGCGAGGATGTACTTCATTTGATTGCGCCGCAGGCATCGGCGACGGTCGGCGGCACCCCGCTCGTCTCCCTGGCCCGAATCGGCGAGGGAGCCGGCGCCGAGGTTTGCGCCAAGCTCGAATACTTCAACCCGGGGGGGTCGGTCAAGGACCGGATCGGCGCGGCCATGATCGGCGCGGCGGAAGCCAAAGGCAAGCTGGTTCGCGGCGAGTCGGTGATCGTCGAACCGACCAGCGGGAACACCGGCATCGCCCTGGCCATGATCTGCGCCGCAAGGGGATACGAGCTGATCCTGACCATGCCCGAGGCATGAGTCGGGAACGGGCCAAGCTCCTGCGCGCCTACGGCGCGGAGGTCCGGAGACGCCTTCGATGGGCGGAATGGACGAGGCCGTATCCATGGCCGCCCGCGTCTGCGAGAAGCGAAAGGGCTACACCCCGCAGCAATTCGCCAACCCGGCCAACCCGGAAGCCCACTTCCGGACCACAGGACCCGAGATCTGGACCGATACCGAAGGCGACATCGCGGCCTTCGTCTGCGGGGTCGGTACCGGCGGCACGATCACCGGGGTCGCTCGTTACCTGAAGGAGCAGGGTTCGGACGCGAAGATCATTGCCGTCGAGCCCGCTTCGTCACCGGTTCTCGCCGGAGGCCCCATCGGCCCTCACCGGATTCAGGGCATCGGAGCGGGATTCGTGCCCGAAGTCCTCGACCAGAGTCTGCTTGACGAAGTCATCCCCATAACCGATGACGAAGCCCTGAAGGCGGCCCGGCATCTTGCAGCTCGCGAAGGAATCCTCGGCGGGATCTCTGCCGGCGCGAACGTCCATGCCGCGCTGGAGGTGGCGAAACGTCCGGAAATGAAGGGTGGCCGGATTGTCACGATCGTCTGCGACTCCGGTGACCGTTACATGTCACTCCCCTTCTTCGCCCCCTGAGCGCGATGGGGCATGAGTACTCTCGGACTGATGGCCGGATCTGAGCAGATCACCAAAGCGGTGAGCGGAATCAAGTCGCAGGTAGCTGCGGCCCGGGGCCGTGATCCCGCGACCGGTTCCGCTTCAACATTCGAAATCCTGGCGACCTGGCCCGGCGTCCAGGCGATCCTCGCGTATCGCCTGGCGCATCGCCTCTACTGCCGGCGCCTGCCGCTGGTGCCGCTTGGCATCTCGTTCTTCAGCCGGGTCATAACCGGCATCGAGATCCACCCCGGCGCCCAGATCGGCCAGGGCTTCTTCATTGACCACGGGGCCGGCGTCGTGATCGGCGAGACCGCGGAGATCGGCGACAACGTCACGCTCTATCAGGGAGTGACGCTGGGAGGCACCGGCTTCCAGGCCGGAAAGCGGCATCCGACGATCGAAGACAACGTGACGATCGGCTCCGGAGCCAAGCTGCTCGGCCCGGTCACGGTCGGACACGGCGCGAAGATCGGTGCGAACACGGTCGTGGTCGAGGATGTTCCGTCCCGGTCGACCGTCGTCGGCAACCCCGGCCATCCGGTCCGAATCGAGGGTCGCAAGGTGGAGGGGCCGGACGCGGACTGGATCCACCTGCCAGACCCGCTCCAGGACGCGGTCAAGTCCCTTTCGGCCCGGATCAAGGAGCTGGAAAAGCAGGTCGCCGACCTCTCGGGAGGGGAAGATCCCCAGGTCGAGCACCCGGTGACCCCGCCGAAGAAAGGCCGGTCCTCGGCCGGCGGCTGAACCTCCGAAAACGCTGTCGGGCACCGCCGCGCGGGTGTATATCCTCGACTGGTGGAGGCCCTCACCAAATCTGGACGACACCCCCCCCCCCCCCCCCCCCCCCCCCCCGGGCCCCCCCCCCCCGGCCCCCCCCCCCGGAAGCTGAACCCGCCGCAGCAGGAAGCCGTCGAGTATGGCGACGGCGCTTTGCTGGTGATCGCCGGCGCCGGATCCGGCAAGACCAGGGTCCTGACCCACCGGATCGCGCACTTGCTGAAGACCAGGCGCGCGCGTCCCGGGGAGATCCTTGCGATCACTTTCACCAACCGTGCCGCAAAGGAGATGCAGGAGCGGGTAGAGGAACTGGTCGGCGCCCGTGCCCGGGCGATGTGGGTCACGACTTTCCACTCTGCCTGCGCCCGGATGCTTCGTGCAGATGCCGAGAAGCTGGGATATTCGAAGTCCTTCACGATTTACGATCAGGCAGATTCGCAGCGGATGGTCAAACGCGCGATGCAGGAACTCGACGTCGATCCGAAGCGGTTTCCCGCACGGGCCATCCAGAACAGCATCTCCGGTGCCAAGAATGAACTGCTCGACTCCGAGGCCTACGCGCAGCGCGGCGGCTCCTACTTCGAAGACACCGTCGCCGGGGTCTATGAGCTGTACGAGAAGCGCATGGTCGAGAACAACGCGATGGACTTCGACGACCTGCTGGTTCGGACGGTCAATGTGCTCGAGCTCTTCGAGTCAGCTCGCGACCGCTGGCGGCGCACCTTCCGCTACGTGCTCGTCGACGAGTACCAGGACACCAACCACGCCCAATACCGCCTGCTTCAACTGCTGGCGGCTGAGCACGGCAATCTGACCGTGGTCGGCGACGAGGACCAGTCAATCTACGGCTTCCGGCACGCCGACATCCGCAACATCCTCGACTTCGAGAAGGACTTCCCGAACGCGAAGGTGGTCAAACTCGAGCAGAACTACCGCTCGACCGAGACGATTCTCACCGCTGCCAATGCGGTGGTTGAGAACAACCGGGACCGCCGCCCGAAGAAGCTCTGGACCGATGTCGGCCAGGGTGAGGAGATCGAGGTGGTGCGGCTCGGCGACGAGCACGAGGAGGCGCGCTGGGTGGCTGGGGAAGTCGACCGGCTGATCGACGAAGAAGGCCTGACCACCGAGGACATCGCGGTCTTCTACCGGACCAACGCGATGAGCCGCGTGGTCGAAGACACCCTGGTCCGGTTCGGGACGCCGTATCAGGTGATCGGCGGTACCAAGTTCTACGAGCGGGCAGAGATCAAGGACGCGATCGCCTATCTCCAGTACATCTCGAACCCGCGCGACTCGGTCTCGTTCAGCCGGGTGGTCAACACTCCGAGGCGCGGAATCGGTGACACCAGTCAGGCCCGGATTCTGGCTCACGCCAACACCACCGGAGAGGACATCTGGGATGTCGCATCCGCAGCGGAGTCGGTGCCGGGCCTCAGCGGTGCCGCGGTGCGCTGTGTCACCGAGTTCCAGAGCACGATGATGGGGCTGCGGGCAAAGGCTGAGCGCTCTCCGGTATCGGAAACGCTCGAAGCGGTGCTTACCGAGTCGGGCTATTTCGACTCCCTCGAAGCCGAGCGCACGGTCGAGGCTGAAGGCCGGACCGAGAACCTGCGAGAGCTGGTCGGTGTAGCCGCCGAATTCGACACCAATCGTGCGCTTGAGGGGGAGAGTGAAATCGCTCCCCTCGATGAGTTCCTCCAGCAGATTTCGCTCTACACCGACCAGGACAAGCTCGAGAAGGGCGAGTCCCTGCTTACCCTCATGACCCTCCACAACGCCAAGGGCCTCGAATACGACACGGTCTTCATCATCGGCTGCGAGGACGGCGTGTTCCCGCATTCGCGAGCACTCGACGAAGGTGAAGAAGAGGAGGAGCGTCGCCTCTGTTATGTCGGGATCACCCGGGCCCGCCAGCGCCTCTACCTGACCAGCGCCAGGACCCGCCGCCTCTACGGAGGCCGGGCGGAAGCGACGATGCCTTCCCGGTTCCTCGACGAACTTCCGGCTTCCCTGGTCCACCAGCAGGGCTCGGCCGTCGGGAGTGGTGCGGCCGGAGCTTCAACCAGCTGGGGTTCACCTTCGACCGGAGGCTTCAGTTCACTTTCCGGTGGCCTCGGCAGCGGTCCGGACCCGATCCAGCCGTCAACCGCGGTCGAAGTCTCCGTTGGTGATGATGTCGTTCACGCTTCCTTCGGCGACGGAGTGGTCATCGGTTCCGAGCCTGGGGGAGTAGTGATCGTCCGATTCGCCAACGACGGGACCGAACGCAAGCTGATGGCCGAATACGCCCCGATCAAGAAGAGGTGACCAGATGAGTGCACGGACGATCGACGGCAAGCAGGTTTCTCAGGAGGTTCGTGACCGTGGCAGTCGAGGTTGCGGCCTTTGTCGAAAAGTCGGGCCGGATACCGACCCTGGCAACGGTCCTGATCGGTGCCGATCCCGCTTCGGAGATCTACATCGCGAACAAGCACAAAGCTTGCGAAGCAGCCGGCATGAAGTCGGTTCACCATGGCCTCGCCGCCGACACTCCGGAGGCCGATGTGGTGGCGCTGGTGGAAGAGCTCGGCGCTGATGAGTCGGTCGACGGCATCCTGGTCCAGCTTCCGCCGCCGGATCACATCGATCCCGACGTTGTGGTCAATGCGATAAACCCGGCGAAAGACGTCGATGGCCTGACCCCGGCCAGCGCCGGGATGCTGGCTTCGGGCAGGCCGGGTCTCGTTCCCTGCACTCCTGCCGGGGTCATCGAACTGCTCGACCACGAAGGATTCGACCTGAATGGGGCGGAGGCGGTGATCGTCGGCCGCTCGAACCTGGTCGGGCGGCCGCTGTTCAGCCTTCTCCTGGCGCGAAATGCGACCGTGACGATCTGTCATTCACGGACGAAGGACCTGGCGGGAGTCTGCCGGCGGGCCGACGTCCTGATCGCCGCTGTCGGAGTACCGGAGCTGATCGACGCTGGCTTTGTCAAGCCGGGGGCGACCGTGATCGACGTCGGCATGAACCGGACTGAAGACGGCCTGCGAGGCGACGTCAACTTCCCCGAGGTCTCTGGGGTTGCAGCCGCCCTGACGCCCGTTCCCGGGGGAGTAGGGCCGATGACGATCGCGATGCTGATGGCGAACACGCTTGCCGCGGCGATCGTCCGCGGTTGAAGCCAGGCTGTCTTCGATAGCCTGCCCGCTCAGAATGGTTTCGACCGGGGGAATCAAGGTATGAATTTCAGGCGGGTTCATCCCGGCGAATGGATTGCGTCGCTCTGCGGGCTGCTGATCCTGGCCGGCCTGACCTTTCCCTGGTACGGGGAGCAAACCGGCCTCGACACGGTCAGCCTGCTCGACGTGATTCTCGGCGTGGCGGCAATTTCGGGCTTGATCCTCCCGGTTGTGCTGGCAGTCACCCGAACGACCAACGTGCCGATCGTTTTCGGGACCTTCCTTTCGACGCTTGCGCTCCTCGCTGCGTTGGTCCTGCTGAAGCTGGTCTGGTCGCCGGATGGTGGCCTGAAGAGCGGATTCTTCCTCAGCCTGGCCGGTGCAATCCTGCTCTCCTGGGCCGGTTGGCGAAGCGCCGCCCGCGAGAACTAGACTCCTCAGCGTGATCGAGCGCGAACAGGTACTGCATGTGGCCCGTCTGTCCCGGCTGAAGTTGGACGAAGACGAGGCCTCGCGGCTCGAGACCGAGCTCTCTTCGATCCTCGACCACGTCGACCGTCTTGCCGAGATCGACATCGAGGGCATCGAGCCGACTTCCCACGTCGTGCCGCTGGAGAACGTCCTGCGTGACGACGTGACCAGGCCGAGCCTTGATCGTGAAGTTGCCCTGGATCAGGCGCCGGACCCGGTTGATGGTGCGTTCCGTGTTCCGTCTCCCCAGGCTGAAGGCTGACTGTGGCCGAAACCGAACTTCTGGCCGCGACAGCGGCTGAAACCGCAGCGCTCATCGAGGGCGGTCAGGTTTCCCGCGAGGAATGCCTCAGCGCCTGGCTGGAGCGCACCGCTGCCGACGATCTGAATGGATACCTCTGGCGGGCCGATGCCGAGAGCGCGGTTGGGACTGTCGATCAGGATGCCGGGGGTCCGATTGCGGGAGTTCCACTGGCGATCAAGGACATCTTCTGCACCGCAGGAGTCCCGACCACTGCGGCTTCGAAGATCCTCGAGGGTTACCGGCCGCCGTATGACGCAACCGCGGTCGCCCGTCTGGCCTCAGCGGGAGTGCCGATGCTCGGCAAGACCAACATGGATGAGTTCGCGATGGGCTCGTCCAACGAAAACTCCGCTTACGGCCCCGCGCTCAACCCCTGGGACCGCAGCCGGGTCCCGGGTGGCTCCTCCGGTGGGTCCGCCGCCGTCGTGGCGGCCGGTTTAGCTCCTTGGGCGCTCGGCACCGACACGGGCGGCTCGGTCCGCCAGCCAGCCGCTTTCTGCGGTGTCGTCGGACTGAAGCCCACCTACGGCTCGATCTCCCGCTACGGAATGATCGCCTTCGCTTCTTCACTCGATCAGTGCGGCCCGATCACTCAGGATGTGACGGACGCCGCAATGCTCCTGGCCCGGCTCGAAGGTCGCGACGAGATGGACTCGACTTCGACGGGCATCGAAGGCGGCGTCGTCCTGCCTTTGGCGGAAGACCTAAAAGGACTGAAGTTCGGCATTCCGGCCGATCTGGTCGATGAGGGTGTCGATCCCGGGGTCAAGGCAGTGTTCGATCGCACCGTCGAGCGGATCGAGACCTTGGGTGGAAAGGTCGAGATGATCGAGTTGCCCCACGCGAAGCACGGCATCTCCGCCTACTACGTGCTGGCGCCTGCGGAAGCCTCGACCAACCTCTCGCGCTACGACGGCGTGAGGTACGGGCAGCGAGCCAGTGACAAGGACCTGGGGTCGATGTACGAAGACACCCGCGGCGACTACTTCGGACCAGAGGTCAAGCGGCGGATCATGCTCGGCACCTACGCGCTTTCCTCCGGCTACTACGACGCCTACTATGGCCGCGCGCAGCGGGTCCGGACCAAGATCGTCCATGACTTTGACGCGGCTTTCAGCAAGGTCGACTTCGTGATCACACCGACCTCGTCGTCAGTCGCCTTCGGGCTGGGCGAGAAAACCTCCGATCCGCTGACCATGTACATGGCCGACCTGTTCACCGTGCCGATGTCGCTCGCCGGGATCCCGGCGATCTCGATCCCGGCCGGTATGGCCGCACCCGAGGGTGGCGGGGAAGGGGCCGGCGGGGATATGCCGGTCGGCTTCCAGATTGCCGCACCCGCCTTCGGGGAACAGAAGCTGCTCGAAGCCTCGTTCGCGCTGGAGAAGGCCATTGACTTCGACGGCGGCGGGGGGAGGATCTGATGGCCGAAGAACTCGAAGCGGTGATCGGCCTCGAAATCCACGTCCAGCTTGCCACCGAGGACCAAGATGTTCTGCGGTTGCGCGCTGTCTTTCGGTGACGATCCGAACATCCACCCTGCCCGGTCTGCCTGGCCCACCCGGCGTATTGCCGGTCCCGAACCGCAAGGCGATCGAGTATGCCCTTCTGATCGGTGCCGCGCTCGATTGCGAGATCGCCCCAAGCTCGATCTTCCACCGAAAGAACTACTTCTATCCCGACAATCCCAAGGCCTACCAGATCACCCAGTTCGACATTCCGATCTGCGGCAATGGGCGTCTCGGCGAAGTCCGCATCAATCGCGCCCACCTCGAAGAGGACGCGGCGAAGATGATCCACGTCGGCGAAAGCGGGCGCATTCAGGGTTCCGACTCGTCAATGGTGGACTTCAACCGGGGTGGGACGCCCCTGGTCGAAATCGTAACCGAGCCTGACCTGACGAGCGGCGCCCAGGTGCGCGAGTGGGGGCAGCTGCTCCGGGCCACGGTCAAGGAGCTCGGTGTCTCCGACGTCAACATGGAAGAGGGCAGCCTGCGCTGCGACGCCAACGTGTCGGTGCGCCCGGTCGGTTCGCGGACACTCGGGACCAAGACCGAGATGAAGAACATGAACTCCTTCCGCTACATCGAGCGTGGCATCGAAGCCGAGATCGCACGCCAGAAGGAGCTGATCGGATCCGGCGGGCGAGTCGTCCAGGAGACACTTCACTTTGACCCCTCGACAGGTGAGCTCCACTCCCTCCGTTCAAAGGAGGAATCGCATGACTACCGGTACATGCCGGAACCTGACCTGGTCGCGATCATTCCGACCGAAGCAATGCTGAAGGCCGCCCAGGACGCGCTCCCGGAGCTTCCCGCCGCCCGGGCCGCCCGCTACCGTGATGACCTCGGCGTGCAGGATAGCGCCGCGCTATTGCTGTCGTTCGAGACCGAATGGGCCGAGTTTTTCGAAGGCGTGGTTGCCCATGATTCGTCGATCGAACCGCGCGTCGCCGCCAACTGGGTCACCGGTGAATTCGCAGCAGAACTACGCAAGCAGGGAGACCAGCCGCTGGCCGAAGCGAAAGTCAGTCCGGATCAGCTCGGCAGCCTGGTCTCGATGGTCGCCGGCAAGCGCATCTCCCATTCGTCAGGCAAGTCGGTTCTCGAGACCATGGTCGCCGACGGTGCCGATCCGGTAGCGGTAGTGGAAGCACAGGGGCTCGAGCAGATCTCGGATTCCGGCGAACTCGAAACGATCGTCAAGGCGGCGATCGAGAACAACCCGAAGCCGGCCGAGCAGGTCCGCTCCGGCAATGAAAAGGCGATCGGCGCCCTGGTGGGTGCCGTGATGAAAGAAACCAAAGGCCGGGCCGACGGCGGCGAAGTCACCCGCCTGCTCCGTCAGCACCTCGGCCTCTGAGTCGCGGGCGGCAGTCAGCGCCTTCGCTTCTTTTTCTTCTTCTTGAGGACTACCTTGAAAGACTTCTTGATCGTTTTGTCGCTCACGTGACCGGTCTGGTCGACCGAGCGCACGCGCAAAGCATGGCGGCCTGGCTTCAGCCTTGAAACCTTCGTGCGCGCAGCACAGTTGCCGAAGCGCTTGCGGTCCAGGCGGCACTGGAAGCGAACCGGGGTGGAACCGGCACCGGCCCACTTGAACAGAACCCGCCGCTTCCGGACGACTTTGGGCGGGGAGAACCTGACCCGAACTGTCGGAGCGGCCGACCCACCCGCAGCTTCGCTCGTGTAGAGGGATTCGGCCGCATTCGAGAAGTGGGGGCCCCAGACGATGTCGCATAGGGTGGCGTCCGTTTCGCAGTAGGTGTAGCTGGTTACCGAATTCAGATAGTTGCCTCCGGTGATCCAGCCGCCGCCGCTGGCGCCCTGCCTCATATTGCATGGCAACACGCCGATTGTCTTTGGCGCAGTGCCATCTCGAGCCGCAGCGCTCGAGCGGCAACCGACCAGGGTCTGGCCATCGTAAGGAGGATCGGGTGCGGCCGGGTAGCCGTACAGGGTGTACTTGCGGTTGGCCGGATTGAGGTTGAAGGCGATCTGGCGGGCGCCTCCGAGGTCTGCTTCCGGGTTTCCGTCGACCGTGGCCATGCCGATGTCGTAGCTGAAATTACCCTCGCCTGAATAGCCGCTTGGCGTCGAAAGGGAAGTGGCAGCGTAGGTCTTGAACGGGGAAGTTCCGTTGCTGTACCCCGGAATGAACACCCATTTGGTGACCCAGCCCTGGGTCTCACGTCCCAGACGCAATGGCCTGCGGTGTAGACGACGTTGCCGTTCCGGGAATTGACCAGGGTGCCGGAACACTGATAGTGGTTGCTGCCGATACTGAAGAACACCTTGCCCTGGACCCGCTCCGGGAAGGTGGTCGGATCCAGGGGGTAGAAGGGGCCCTTGGTCGCCGAGACGCCTGCGTCGAAGTCAGGCAGGTCGAAGGATGCTTCCGGGGGAGTGGGCATCGGAGCGGGCTCGGCGGTGAGCAGGTCCTGGCGGGTCCAGCCTTCGGCCACGGCGGCGGGATCGGCCTTCACTGCATGTTCGGAGACTGCTGGCGCGGCGATGGCGGACTGGGCCTGGCCGAAACTGAAGAGAAAGACGAAGGCAGCGACCAGTACACCGGCGCAGCGCCGGTTGATACCCGATCGGCCGAAGCCGTCCCTGCGGTTCGTAGGCATTCGTCAATCGTAGAGCAAGCCTGTGCTGAGCATGGCTTTGTAACACTTTGTTACAAGGCCTATACTGAGGCCATGGCTTGGAACATCGTCATAGCCGGTGGTGGATTTGCAGGGGCCAATGTGGCTCGCCATCTGGAGAAGGTGCTGCCCAAGCAGTCAGCCCGGCTCAGTTTGGTCAACGACGTCAACTTCACCCTCTACACGCCGTTCCTGCCGGAGGCTGCCGCAGGCACTCTCGAGCCTCGACATGTGGTCACGCCTCTGCGCGACATCATCCACCGGGCCAATCTGCGCCTCGGCGTGATCGATGCCCACGACCCCGAAAACAAGACGGTTCGCCTGCGCGACCACCTCGGCGAGAACGAGACGGTGCCTTACGACCATCTGGTCCTGGCTCCCGGTTCCATCTCCCGTTTTCTCCCGATTTCCGGACTGAGCGAACACGCCGTTGGATTCAAGGGGCTCTCGGATGCCATCTACCTGCGAAACCACGTGATCAACTCGCTCGAGCAGGCCAACTCGACCGAAGACCCGGTTCTGCGCGACCAGCTTCTTACTTACGTGTTCGTCGGAGGTGGGTATTCCGGGCTCGAGGCACTGGCCGAGCTCCAGGACTTCGCTGCCGACGCGATGCAGCACTACCCGCGCGCCCGTCTTCACGGGATGCGCTGGGTTCTGGTCGAGGCCAGAGACAGGGTTCTGCCGGAAGTCGACCAAAGCCTCGCCGACTACGCAGTCCGTGAACTCCGCGGACGGGGCATCGACATCCGCATGGGCACGACCCTGGACGAAGTCACGGCAACCAGCGCGACCATCTCGACCGGTGAAGTGATTCCGACTCGCACCCTTGTCTGGACCGCCGGTGTCGTGCCGCATCCAAGCCTCAAGAGCCTGTCGGTGCCACTCGATGACACTGGCAAAGTCATCGTCGACTCGAGCCTTGCCGTTGAAGGCATGCCCGGCGTCTGGGCCCTTGGCGACGCTGCCGCTGTCCCCGACCCGACCGGGGGGCTCTGCCCGCCGACGGCCCAGCATGCTGTCCGCCAGGCTCCAGTCCTCGCAGCCAACATCGCGGCCTCGGTCGGAATCGGCGCTGCGAAGACCTTCGACTATCGCGGCGGAGCGGCTTTCGTCAACCTCGGCCGCTACAAGGCAGTCGGCAAGGTCGGCAACTTGAAGTTCCGCGGTTTCCCCGCGTGGTGGATGGCCCGCACGTACCATATGAGCCAGATTCCGGGCCTCTCCCGAAAGATCAGGGCGGTCATCGACTGGACGGCCAGCCTGCCTTTCTCACGGGATCTGGCGGAGGTCGGCTCGATCGGCAGTCCCGCAAGACTCGGTCCCGAGGGGTACGAGCAGGGCGGCTCCCACCACCCGGTCGACTGATGTCCCCGCGGCTTCTTCGGTAAGTGGCTCCATCAGGGACAATGGACCCATGGGTGGCATGGCAATCGTCTTCATCGCGCTCTCCTTCGGTATCCCGACCGGACTCATCGGGAGGGCCAAAGGCGGTTCGTTCCTGCTCTGGCTCGTGATCGGCACCTGCCTGCCGGGCTTCGGCCTGCTCGCGGTGATCCTGTCCCGGAACGAGATCAACGAACCAGAGCGCCAATGCCCGAACTGCAACAAGATCGTGAAGCTCTACGTCCAGGTCTGTCCAAGGTGCGGAATGGACCTGTACCTACCGGACCCATCCGAAACCAGGATGCCGCCCCAGTAGGGCACCGGGGCCGCGAGACCACGAAAGTCAGTGATGATTATGACTGAGAATCGGGATCTCGGTGCCAGTGGACCTCGGTTGGCGGTGACGCAACTTCCCCGGTCGCCGGGGTTAGAGTGGATGAAGCCAGACTTCGAGGAGAGGCAACGTTGTTTTCGTCCCGTTCACTGATTCACCGGAGGATTTTGCTTTGCGCGCTCGTGGGTGTGATGTTCGTCTGTGCACTTTGGGTCTGGGGCCAGCCGGCTCGGGCATCCGATATCGCCCCGTGCACCGGATTCTCGCGGGCGATCGAAGCAAATGACGGCTCGGTCGTAGCCGCCGGAAATGGCTGCCTCGCGAAGTTCGATCCTTCGGGAAATTCGGATAGGAGTTTTGGAGTGGGAGGGAGGGTTCCACTCGACAATCAGAGCGATCCAGGACCGGTCATCGATCTGATTCAAGTCAACACCGGCTATCTGGTGGCCACGAACTCCGCTTTGCTCCGCTTCGGCTTCGATGGAACGCGGGATTCATCGTTCGGCGTTGACGGCCGGATCGATATCGACGAATTGGATCCGACCAGCGATTCGATCGTAGACGCCGCCGTCGCCGCGGATGGGGGCATTTTCGTGGCAGGGGCAGGGACACGGAGTGCGGGTGGTTCGGGGCCTCAATCCGTGGTCAAGCTGAGGCCGGATGGAGAAATTGACTCGTCTTTCGGCACCGGAGGCATCTATCGTGGCGACTCTCTCGAGTTCCACTTTCAGGAACTCGCGTTCGACGGAGCCGGAAGAATCCTGTTGGCGGGAGACAGCTACGACGGGTCCGAGGACATCGATGGTTACGGGCGCCCGGTCGTGGCCGTCACGCGGTTGATGACCAACGGCGACGTCGACGTAAGTTTCGGCGATGCCGGTCTGGCAAAGTCAGCCTCACTTGGCTACGTCGGCCCCCTGTCGTGGAATCTGCGTCTCAATGGCATTTTCGTAGATGAGACTGGTCAGATACTTGTTCTCGGAGGCGCAACCTTTGTGAACCTCAAATACGCCGACGACAAAACCGGATGGGCCCGGTTTGCTGATGACGGATCACCACTCTCGGTCTCCTCGGATAGCTTTCCAGCTTGGGCTCCTGCTTTCGCCGAACTGTCCGACGGTGACTTCGCCCTCGCCGACGGACCTGGCGGAAGGATCAACCCGGATGGATCAGGCGGCTTTTCGGACGGCCGGTCCCGCGCCCAGCTGGATCCGTGGCCGTCGCCAATCGGATTCCAGGCCTCGTCCATCTCGGTCAATTCATTCACCGGCCATCTGTTGTCAGCCGGTTACCTGGGTGGTGCCACCGGAGGCGTTTGCGAGGCCCAATTCTCGAAAGACGAGTATCCATGCCGGAATTACCGCGGTGCGGTTGTGAAGATCGACGCTGGCTCGGGAGAGCCTGTCGCTTCCTTCGGAAACGGTGGGGTAGCGACCAGTTCTCCGAACGAATGTGCCTACGGTCAGTCACCTGATAGCAAGCCCGCCAGCGTATGGAAGCCCTGCCGCATCATGCCTCCGCGCATTTCAGCGAAGGCCAATTTCAAGCATGGAGCCTCGCGCCGACCCTCCATACGCATTGATCTCGAGTTCAAGGCGCCGCCTCTCGTTCCGCTCTTCGCGTCCCAGCGGCTGACCGTCAGGCTGCCGAAACGGCTGAAGTCCAAGAGAGGAAAGGTGAGGTCACGCCTTCGAATCAAGCCGCGATCCGCCAGTGAAGGGACTTTTTCCGTTTCCCGAAAGAAGCGGAAAATCTCGATCAACTTCATGACTTCGGAAACCCAGTACGACCCGGAATTCGAAGACCCGCCCGCTAACCAGCCAATCGGGGTATCCATCGTCGTGCGGCGCGGGGCGATCAAGGCGATCGCCAGAAAGCTGCGCAAGCGCAAGCTGCACTTCCGTGCGTCGGGCAGCTTCTCACCAGGCAAGCCGGAAGACGCGAAGTGGTGGGGAAACAGCTCGATCCGTAAAACGAAGCGTGCCAGACCGGTCGGAGCAAAAGCCCACCGATAGGACCGACGGGCTCCGTTCTTCGTCCAATGATGGGGCAGCTAGAGCGGGTGGCGCCAAATTCTCTCGGAATCCCGGACCGGAGGGAGGAGTTCCGAGGAAGATTTGGTGACAGGACCCGCGATCAGAGCGCCAGCAGCGTCTACCGCATCCAGGTTCGCACGATGGCGTTCGCGAATCCCACGCCATACCGGAATACCGCCGGCTTCTTGGAATGCCCGTGAAGCCTCGCTTCTACCGTCACCGGCACTTCCTTGGCCGGGATCCCCCGCTTGATCGCTTCGATCATGAACTCGGAAGTGTGGAACTGCTCCTGCTTCAGGACCAGCTGGGGCAGGACGCTGGTCCGAACGGCCCGGTAGCCGTTCGAGCAGTCGGTGACGTGGGTGCGGGTGATGAAAGAGACGAAGCGGTTGAAGAAGACGATGCCGAGTTCGCGGGCGCAGTGGTTGGCTTCGGCGTGTCCAAGGACTCGGGAACCGTGGGCCATGTCGACCTCGCCGTCGAGAACCGGCTGGACGAGGTTCGGCATCTCCGAAGGAAGGTGCTGGCCATCGGCGTCGAGCGTGACCACGATCGTGGCTTCGGCATCGACCATCAGGCGGTAGCCGGTGCGAAGGGCCGCACCCCCGCCACGGTTCACGACGTGCCGGGCGACAGTCGCACCATGGCCCTCGGCCACTATTTCGGTGCCGTCCCTGGAACCGTCGTCGACCACCAGGACCGCGGTCGGCAGACCGCAGATCTCGTCCGGGATCTGGTCGAGCACGTAGCCGATGTTGTCGGCTTCGTTGTAGGCCGGGATGACGATGGCGATCTTGTTGCGAAAGATCTTCCGGTACCCCTCGGAGCGGAACTGCTCGGAGGCGATCCCTTCCAGCACCGCCGAGATCTGGCGCGTGTTGCGGGCGCTGACCGAAAGGGCGCGTATCGAGATCAGGAAGAGGATGATGATCGCGAAGACGGCGAGGCCGAGGATGCGCCCACCGTTGCCACGCTCGAACGACAGTGCCGAGAGCAGCCGGTCGGTCAGTTCCGTACCGGAGACGATCGCCAGCCCGAGTCCGGCTGCCAGGAGCAGGAGGACATCGGCGTTCCGCATCTCGCGGCGGCGAACGACGGCGAAGCCGATCATCAGCGCAGCGATCACCAGTCCGGTGGCCCGGAGGGCGGTCAGCTGGGCGGGAAGGATCGAGGCGTAAGTCAAGCTGTCTTTTCCGTTGCGGGGCGGTCCGAATTGACTCGCCCGGCGATCCAGGCGGCCGCCTCGGTCAGGGCGATTGCTGCGAGCGGCAGCATAAGCGTCATCAGAATCTCGTTGCGGCGCGGAGGTGCCAGGGTGAGAGCGCCCACGGCGGTGACCGTCAGGACCGGGATACCCATTGCGATCGCCTCCCAGCGACGACGCCAGGCCAGAATGAAGAGTCCGGCGAGCCCGGCGAAGACCAGGCCCTTCTGGACCAGCGCTCCGACCGGACTCGACATTGCCTCACCGATCCCGGTGCCCCACATGCGCCCGGTCTTCCGGATCGTCATGCCGAGGTAGCCGGCTGGATCGTCCTTCAGGTACTTCCGGAAGTTCTCCTTACCGATCCTGCCGAGGGCGGCATCACGGGAGAGTTCGGGGTACTTCTCCGCTGCCCGGTCAAAGAGTGGCACTGGATCGACATCACCAAGTTCTTTCGAATCCGGGTCGAGCGCCTTGCCGGTGTACTGCTCGAAGAGATCGGCCTTGACCTGCTGGTACTCGCCGTCAGCCGGCAGGTTGGTACCGACAAAGGTCGCCTTGCCACCACCGGTCGTGATTGGAACGAAGCGTTCGAGCGAGATGTAGTTGTGAACGGTCCACGGAATGATCGGCAGGAATACAGCAAGTCCAAAAACGAGCGCCCGGACGACCACTCGCTTTGTCTTGTCCCGGCCGTGCTGCGAAGAATCCCGCCAGACCCGGAAGAGCAGCAGCACACCAAAAAGGAGTGCCACCGCGAGGTACTCCGGCCGAATCAGCGTGGTCAGCCCGAACAGAAGTCCGGGCACCAGCCAGGCCCAGGGCGAGCCACGGGAGTCGGCCCACAGGAAAGCCAGTACTGCGGCGGGCAGGGTGAAAATCGCCGGTGGCTCGCTCATCAGAGCTCCGGTGGAATGAATGAATGGTGGATACACCGCAACGAAAGCCGCCGCCAGCAGGGCAGCGCTGCGTCGCCGGCTGAGTCTCAGGCTGAGCAGGTAGGCGACGATGATCGCCGCGATGCCGAGCAGCGCTTCGACCCCCCGGCCGACTCCATCGCGAACGCCACCGGTCGCGTAGTAGGCGGCCGAATAGATGAGCGGCGCGCCCGGGGACCAGTCGCTCGGCGTGTTGAAGTCTCTCCCGCCGTAGCTGCCTTCTTCGTATAGCGATTCGGCCAGGGCCCGGTAGGCGAAGGCGTCGTCTCCGGGGTCCCCGAGGGGATTGATCACCTTGTCCATTCGCAGGCCGAATCCGAGCGCGACGATGATCACCAAGGCGATCAGGGTCTTCTTTCCATGGCTTTCGACCAGCCGGGTAAGGCGGCTGCCTTCGGCGGTCTGGTTCGAGGTGCTGTCGGGCTTGGGAGTCGCGAGCATGGGGGCAGATCAGGCTATGGGAACCGGCCGACGCCGGCGCTCGAGGGCGCCCTGTGCAAGCGCGAGGCCACCCGTGATGCCGATCCCGGCCAGCACCGACACCAGTGGCCAGAGGACGAGCGCCCGCCGCGGTGAGGCCACCAGCAGGGCCCCGATTGCTGTCGCGACGAGCAGGATCACCGCGAAGATCCAGAATTCGGGCCGGCCCCGGGTCAGCAGAAGGAGCAGCCCGATCAACGACGATGTGACCAGTACCCACTGGACGACCCGGCCGGTCGGCGTTTCCATGACTCCCGACTGTCCGCGCCCCCAGATGCGCAGGGTTTTCCGCGAGAGGTATGTCAACAGGCCGAGCGGATCATGGCTCAGTTCGTCGCGGTACCGCTGCCACCCGAGCTGCGAAAGCGCCGCGTCCGTTTCCATGTCAGGCAGCTTCTGGTTGGCGTGGAGCGTGAACACCCGCTCCGGGGTGATCGAATCCGGCCCCTCGCCACTCGCCCGGTTCTGCCGGTCGATCTCGGCCTTCAAGGCCGGGTTCTGGTCGAGCAGGTCGGGCATCACTTTGGTCGGGTTACCGGCGGAGGGTGCGTAGCTGCCGACGAACAGGGTCTGGCCGCCACCCGTGGAGAGCGGCACAACTCTTCCGTATTCGGCCAGGTTCCGCGCGGTCCACGGCGCGATCACCACGAGCAGCGCAAGTGCCATGACAGCAACCGGCAGCACGGCGTGGCGAAAGCCACCACGTGCCTCCAGCAGGATCAGGGTCACCGCGAGGAAGAGAGTGACGATCAGGAACTCCGGCCGGACCATGGTCAACAGTCCGAGCAGCAGCCCGGCCAGGGCCCAGGCCGGGAGTGCCTCCTGGTCGCGGGCCCTGAGGATCGCGAGCACGCCGCCGGCGAGCAGGGTCCCGGCCAGGGGCTCCGTCAGGAGCATCCCCGAGTTGCTGATCAAGGTGGGGTAGAAGGCGACCACCGCAGCTCCGGCCAGCCCCGCGGTCGGTCCGGCCAGTCTTCGGCCGGTCAGAAAGACGATCGGAATCGCCGCCGCGCCCACCAGGGCGAGAAGAATGCGGGCAAGGCGGACGTTGTCATCGCCGGCCACCTCGAAAATGCCACCGACAAGGAGAGGGAGTCCCGGGCTGTAATTGGAGGCGGGCTGCGGGTGGGCCGGGGTTCCAGGCCCTGACTGAATGAAGGCACCATCGTCATGCAGGCCGCGAGCGATTCTCTCGTATGCCGCCGAGTCGGGGAGGTTCTCCGCCGAACCCTGCCAGGCGGAATCCACCCGCAGCACGAGACCGGCCAGACAGATCAATATGAGCACGATCACACGCAACGAGGCGATCCTAGATTGCCTGTGCGCTTGCGGTACTGTGGCGCCATGCGAATCCTAGTTCTCGGTGGTGATGGTTATCTCGGCTGGCCCACGGCCATGCGTTTTCCGATCGTGGTCACGAGGTGACGATCGTCGACAACTTTGCGCGGAGGCGCTGGCACTGGAGCAGTCGACCGACTCGCTCACGCCGATCAATTCCCTCGAAGACCGGATCGAAGCCTGGCATTCGGTCTCGGGCAAGACGATCGAAGCACGCGTCGGATGCATCGAGGACGGCGAGTTTCTCGACAAGGCGGTCGCCGAAGTTCGGCCGGAAGTGGTCATCCACTACGGCGAGCAGCCTTCGGCTCCTTACTCGATGCGTTCAAGCCAGACCGCGGTCGAGACCCAGCAGACCAACGTCATCGGCACACTCAACCTGCTCTTCTCGATGCAGACCCACATCCCCGATGCCCACCTGATCAAGCTCGGCACGATGGGCGAGTACGGAACTCCGAACATCGATATCGAAGAAGGCTTCATCGAAATCGAGCACAACGGGCGGAAGGACACGCTGCCTTTCCCGAAACTTCCAGGGTCGCTGTACCACTGCTCGAAAGTCCACGATTCGACCAATATCCACTTTGCGACGAGGATCTGGGGCCTGCGGGCGACCGACCTCAACCAGGGAGTCGTCTACGGGATCGATACTGACGAATCGGTTCTCGACGAGCGTCTGGTCACCCGCTTCGACTACGACGAGACTTTCGGCACCGTGCTCAACCGCTTTTGCGTCCAGGCGGTCGTTGGCCATCCGCTGACCGTTTACGGAGCCGGCGGACAGACCCGCGGATACCTCAACATCAAGGACACCCTTCGCTGTGTCGAGCTGGCTGCAATGAATCCTGCGGACCGTGGCGAGTTCCGGGTGTTCAATCAGTTCACCGAGCAGTTCTCGGTCTCGGAGCTGGCGGCGCTCGTCCAGAAGTGCGCGTCAGAGGTCGGCTTCGAAGTGGCAATCGAGAGTTATCCGAACCCGCGGGTGGAGCTGGAACAGCACTACTACAACGCTTCCAACCAGAAGCTGCTGGATCTCGGACTCGAGCCACACCCCCTTGGAAACGAGCTGGTCCAGTCCATGCTTGGAATCATCGAACGTCACCGCGATCGGGTCATCGGGCGGGCAATCACGCCGAAGACCAAGTGGAATCCCGGTGAACTCGAGGGCGGCGCGCTTTCGACCGCTCAGCACACTTGATCCCGCTGGTAGGATCGGTCGTTCTATGAGAGCTGCAGACGCATTGATGGAGTCCCTCAAGCACGAGGGTGTTGACCACATTTTCGGCATTCCCGGTGGAGCGAACCTGCCCACCTATGACGCCCTGGTCGACGCCGATCTGCGGCACGTCCAGGTTATGCACGAACAGGCCGGTGGCCATGCCGCCGAAGGCTATGCCCACGCTTCGGGCAAGGTCGGGGTTGCCTTTGGCACCTCGGGCCCCGGCGCGACCAACCTGGTCACCGCAATCGCCGACGCGATGATGGACTCGGTCCCGACCGTGTTCATCACCGGGCAGGTCCGGACCGAACTGATCGGCACCGACGGCTTCCAGGAAGCCGACATCGTCGGCGTGACCCTGCCGATCGTCAAGCACTCGCTGCTCTGTACCGAGGCCGATCACATCCCGCAGTACATCCACGAGGCTTTCCACATCGCTTCGACCGGTCGTCCCGGTCCGGTCCTGGTCGACGTGCCCACCGACCTTTCCAAGGAAGAGATCGAGTATTCGCCGCCCACCGGCCCGGTCGAACTCCCCGGATATCGCCCGAACCTCGAAGGCAACTCGAAGCAGATCCGGATCGCCGCCAAGGCGGTCGCCAATGCGCGCCGTCCGATCGTCTACTCGGGTGGCGGAGTCGTCAACGCGAACGCTTCCGAAGAACTGCGTGAGTTCGTGACCTGCGACAACTTCCCGATCACCTCGACCCTGATGGGACTCGGAGCCTTCCCGGCCGACCACCCGCAGTGGCTCGGCATGCTGGGAATGCACGGCACTCGCACCGCCAACTACGGGATGGACGAAGCCGACCTGATCATCGCGATCGGAGCCCGCTTCGACGACCGCATCACCGGCAAGCTCTCCGAGTTCGCCCCCAATGCCAAGTTCATCCACATCGACATCGATCCGGCCGAGATCTCGAAGAACGTCCCGGCTCACATCCCGATCGTTGGCGACGCCAAACGGGTGCTGCCGAAACTGACCCGGGAATACAGGTCGCTGCAGACCGACACTGCCCGTCTCGAAGGCTGGTGGAGCCGGATCAAGGCTTGGCAGGACGAATACCCGCTGACCTACGAACCGGGCACCGAGGGCGAGATCAAGCCGCAGTTCATGGTCGAGATGATGCACAAGGTCACCGGTGGCGATGCGATCATCACTTCCGACGTCGGCCAGCACCAGATGTGGGCCGCCCAGTACTACGGGTTCAACAAGCCCCGCCGCTGGATCAATTCCGGCGGACTCGGAACCATGGGATTCGGTCTTCCTTCCGCGATCGGCGCCAAGGTCGCCTGCCCGGACGAAGAAGTCGTCTGCCTGGCCGGTGACGGCAGCCTGATCATGAACATCCAGGAGCTGGCGACGGCCGTCAACCAGGACGTGCCGGTCAAGATCTTCCTGCAGAACAACGGTTACATGGGCATGGTCCGCCAGTGGCAGGAACTGTTCTGGGATGAGCGTTACAGCGGGGTCGAGAACGGTCCCAGCCCCGACTGGGTCAAGCTGGCGGAGGCATTCGGCGCCAAAGGTTTGCGCTGCGACGACAGCGCCGACCTGGAAGAGATGATGGAAGCGACCATCGCTCACGACGGTCCGGCCCTGCTCGATGTCCGGACCAGCCCCCGCGAGAACTGTTACCCGATGATTCCGGCCGGCAACGCTGCCAGGGACATGGTCGGCTGATGGGCGCCGCCGACATGGTCAGACTCGAGGATCTCCACGTCAGCCGGACACTCTCCGGCCGCAAGCACGTGCTGTCGATCCTGGTCGAGAACCGGCCGGGCGTCCTCGCCCGAGTCTCTGGGCTCTTCTCCCGGCGTGGCTTCAACATCGACACACTCGCGGTCGGACCGACCGAGGATCCGGCGATTTCGAGGATCACGCTGACGCTCGATGGCGCAGTTCATCCGATCGACCAGGTGACCAAGCAGCTACACAAGCTGATCAACGTCCTGAAGATCCGCGACATGGAACCGGACGATTCGGTCGCCCGCGAAATGGCGCTCTTCAAGGTTTCCGCCGCGGTCGAAAACCGGGCCGAGATCGTCCAGTTCGCCGAGATCTTCCGCGCGAAGATCGTCGACGTTTCGCGCCGCGCACTGATCGTCGAAGTCACCGGCTCGCACGACAAGATCGAGGCCTTCGAGAGCATGCTCCGGCCGCATGGTCTGCTCGAAATGGTGCGTACCGGTGAAGTGGCCCTCGCTCGCGGCGGCGATTGACCGCACCACTTCTCGACTCTCCTGAGCTCGAGAGCCTACTGGGCGAGGCGGTAGACGAAGCCGCTTCGACAGGACAAAAGCGGGTCATAAGTGTTTCGCAGCAGATCGACTGCCCCGATCCGGTGGCCGTCGTCTTCGCCTCGCGCCGCGCGAATGAGCCCTGGTTCTGCTGGCAGCAGCCAGATCGGGATTTCGCTTTGGCCGCGCTCGGGACTGCCCACAGCGTTATTTCGCACGGCAAGGACCGATTCCGCGAAGTGGCGGCCGAATGCGCGCACCTGTCAGGCGAGGCCGTACTCCGCGGTCCAAGTGATTCGGGGGACCGCTCCGGCCCCACCTGGACCGGTGGTTTCTCATTCTCTGAAGCCGGCCCGGAAGCCGGTTCGGCGTGGGCACCTTTCCCGGCAGCATCGATGACACTGCCCGAGGTTTCGATCGAAGCCGACCACGATCGGACCCTGATGACGGTCAACGCTTTCGTCCAGCCTGGGGTCGACGAAGACGAACTGGTCGAACGGCTTGTTCGCCGGGTTAACGGACTGGTCTACGCCGATCTCGGCATGATCGATCCGCATCCGGCCCAGAAGCCATCGATCGAGAGTGTTCGGTCGCCGGAGGCATTCGAGGATTCGGTCGCGGCGGCGGTTGAGCGGATTCGCTCCGGCGAGATCGAAAAGGTCGTGCTTGCCCGTGAAGTCCTCGTTCGTTCTTCGGCAGCGCATGACCCTGCTGCGGTCTTCGCGGCGCTCCGTGAGGGCTTTCCTTCCTGCTTCAACTTCTGTGTCGGCACTCCCGAGGCTGCATTCATCGGTGCCAGCCCGGAGCTTCTCGTGCGCTGTGTCGGGCGGGGCGTATCGACTGTCGGCCTCGCCGGCTCAACCCGGAGAAGCTCAGATCCCGCGGTCGACGACCACCTCGCCCAGAAGCTCCTGAACAGTCCCAAGGACCGGAGCGAGCAGGACCTGGTCGTCCAACGCATCGTCAAGGCGCTCAGCCGTCTGAGTGTGTGGGTCGAGGCAGGTGAAGAACCGGAGATCATCAAGGTCGCGAACATCCAGCACCTCGGCACGCCGGTGATCGCCCATCTGCTTCAACCGCGAACGGCGATCGAACTGGCCGGCCTGCTTCATCCGACCCCGGCGGTCGGTGGCGAGCCCTGGAAGAGGGCCGAGAAGGTCATGGAAGAGGTCGAGCAGATGGAGCGGGGCTGGTACGCGGCTCCGGTCGGCTGGATGGACGGTTCCGGCGACGGCGAGTTCTGCGTGGCCCTGAGGTCCGCACTGCTCAGGGACCGCGAAGCGCACCTGTTCGCCGGAGTCGGCGTAGTGGCGGATTCGGATCCGGCGTCGGAGCTTGCTGAGACCGAGATCAAACTCGGCGCATTGCTGCCGCTACTCAGCTGAGGGCAGCCTGCGAATCAGGGGATCACGGGAACTTCGATGATCGAGATTCCGTGGCTGACCGGTGGAATCTGAGAGGGATCGGCAACCAACTCATAGTTGATTCCGAACAGGGCGGCCGCCGCTTCGACGTTCAATCCTTCGGACGTGGTCATCAGAGCTTCGAACTCTTCCGGCTTCATGTAGTCCTTCTGGGCGAGCTTCGAGAAGATCGCCCCGCCATTGTTGTTCAGGACCACGATCCTTGCTGGAGTTGAAACCGAGTTGGCAAGCGCGAGGCTGCCGACGTCGTGCTGGAAGCCGAGATCACCCGTGATGATCGTGGTCGGCTTGCCTGTCTCAGCGGCCGCGCCCAGTCCGGAGGCGACCAGGCCGTCAATGCCGTTCGCGCCACGGTTGGCGAGAAAGTCAAGGTCGTTGTCACCGCCGGAGAGATACGCCTCCTGGTCGCGGATCGCCATGCTCGAAGCTGTGTAGACCAGCTCGCCATCTGTCGCCGTGTTCGCCAGGGCCATGTGGACTTCACCCGCGGTGACACCATCGACTGGGCCAGCGGACCGCAATTCGACACCTCCACGATGCCCGGCCGACTGCCAGTTGTTGAGGAAAGACGTATCCGGACCGGCCGGTTCAATCCGGTCTTCCAGCAGGTGAAGGATCTTCTCGGGCTCGGCACGCACGATCAGGTTCGCTTTCCGGGTTGGCTCGTATCAGCCCGAAAGGGGGTCAATCACGATCTGGCGAGACCCCGATATCTCCAAGCCAGAGTCTCAGGGACTTGGAGGTGGGCATCTCGCCGAAGCGGAGCACCACTTCCGGCGCCAGCTCGGCTTCGCGTCCGGCCGCGACCTGGTCGTAGGCATCGATCAGGTTGCTGCGGTCATGGGGGCCGTAGCGGAGCTGCGAGGTCGGTCCCGCGAGAACTGGGGCATTCAGCCGCTTGGCCAGGCGCACCAATGGCAGGCGGTGCGCGGTACCGCGCATCCGGCCCGCGACGATCATCACCCGCTCGCTGCCGCCGAGGGCGGCCATGATCCGGTCCAGCGTTTCGTTCGATGCCGCCGGTTTCGAAGCCAGAACCTCGGTCAAAGGCCGGTCGTTTCTGCCTTCGCGGGCCAGCGCCGATTCGGCGGTCACCGCGTCGGGATCCGGAGACGGGGCGAGCGGCTCGCGCCAGGGGAAGTTCAGGTGCACGGGTCCGGGCCGCGGATCCCCGGCAGCCGTGGCGGTGGCCCGGCAGGCGAGCGAGCGCAGGTGGAGCAGTCCGGCGTCGTCGGCGTCGTGGTTTCCGACTTCTACGAACCAGCGCACCGCTGAGCCGTAGAGCTTGATCTGGTCGATCGTCTGTCCGGCACCGATGTCACGAAGCTCCGGGGGCCGGTCGGCGGTGAGGACGATCAAAGGCACCGAAGAGAGATCGGCCTCGGTGACAGCGGGGTGGAAGTTGGCGGCGGCGGTGCCGGAGGTGCAGAGGATCACCACCGGGGAGCCGGTGGCCTGGGCCGCGCCGAGGGCGAAGAAGCTGCCCGAGCGCTCGTCGAGGGCGATCGTCACCTCGATGCCGGGCTGCCGCCAGAGGGCTACCGCGAGCGGCGTCGAACGGGAACCAGGAGAGATCACTGCCCGGGTCACGCCGGAACGCTCGAGTTCTTCGACGAAGGCCGAAGCAAGAGCAGTATTTGCGTTGGTCGGGTCCATCCCTTGCGAAGCCTAAAGGCCGGTTGGAAGTGGAGTGCCCTTGCCGGGGTGTGCGGGCGCCGGTATGCTCCCGGAAGTAGAGGCCGTCGGTTGTGTCCGGCCTGAATGGGGAGTAACTACATGGGGAGAGCTATGAGAGTTCAGAAGTGTTTTGCCGGGTTCCTGGTCGCGGTCTGCTTCGGGTTCGTGTTGCCGACTGGCGCGATCGCCAAGTACATCTCGCTGCACGAGTGTGCCGCCAGCGTCAGCAGAGACGGTGACACCTGGATGAACGAGCGGTATCTCTGGCTTGGTCAGGGTGAAGGACTTCGGAAAGGTGATCTCACCGGCGATCCGACCCTGAGTCTCAGGGCGTTTCCCCATGATCCGAGGAAGAACTCAATCTGCGCAAACTGCGGCTCGACTGAAGAGGCGGTCGCCCCGGGGTCCTGGAAGTGGGCCTACGAGCCGGCGTATCCCGATGAGACCGGATCCAGCAGCGGGATTTCCTCCGCGAAAGTCAAGATCTTCATGGGCAAGAAAACCATCACCCTGGGGCCGGCCAAGCCCAAGTTCGTGCCCGAGAATGCGTACTACAAAGCGATCAACCAGAAGCCCTGGGGATCCATGCTGAGCGTCGCGATGGCTCTCGGAGACGAAGGCAAGGTGCCGACCGACTGGTCCCTCGATCTTTCGTACAAGAAATACCTGAAGAAGATCAAGAAATTCCAGGGCAAGAAGCGCCGGGTCCGGGTTCAGCTCCTCCTCCAGCGCCCGTCTTACAACTACACGAGTTACGACTGGGAATACAACGATGAAGGCGAAGGAAAGCACCTCGAGGATTCATGGCTGACCAACGTCGGACCGCTCAACTGTGCCGGTCCGAAGTCGTCAACTCGTCTGCCGGTCAAGTTCAGATAGAGCGAGAGTCTGAGTTCGAGTCCACCGGCTGATCAGAGCCGGTAGGCCTCGAGGGAGGGTTCGTCGATCGTGATGCCAAGACCGTTGCCGGACGGGACTGGTAGCAACGGCCCGTCGAGCAAGGGACCCTGTTCGCAGATCGTCGCCGAGAAAAGGCGCTCGGTCGCGAGCCCGTGAGACACGGTCGACCAGGGTCCGTAACGCGGTAGAGCCTGAGCGGCATGGGCGGCCGCAGCGATTCCGACCGGACCGTCGAGCGCACTGGAGAGGTAGGTGGGCAGGGAGTCGCCCAGACGGGCGTCCAGGCTGCCGGTCTTGCTGAGCTTGACGGTGACTGCATCGCAGGCGGAGAGTGACGCCGCCAGTGCAGCCTCTTCCGGAGTCGAAACAGATTCGTCGGCGACCAGGGGGATTGAGGTTCGGCTTCGCAGCTCGGCCATTTCTTCGAGTGTGGCCACCGGCTGTTCGGCCAACTCGATTCCCAGTGGTTCGAGCTCGCCTAGTATGCGGGTCGCTTCTTCGAGACTCCAGGTTCCGTTGGCATCGATCCGAATAGCGACATCGTCGCCAAGCCCACCTCTTACCGCTCGGACCTGGCCGATGTCATCGGCTGATCCGAGCTTGAGTTTGAACACCTTGAAGCCATCGGCAGCCCACTCCTCGGCCTGCGCCAGGACTCCGGCCGGCGTGTCAGTGGTCAGGGTGGCGTTGCAGGCGACGGTCAGGGGCGTAGCGTCCGGGTTCGAGAGCCGGTGAGCCGGGACCCCGTTCACCCGGGCTTCGACGTCGGTAAGTGCAATCAGGATGGCCATCCGGGCTGGAGCACTCGTCGAATCAGGAACCGTAGTCTCGCCGGTCGAAATGGCCCGTTCTCCCCAGTCTTTGATCTCACGCACGACGTCACCCAGGGCCGTGCCACCGCGCAGCGACATCGGCACGCCTTCTCCCAGACCGGTGACTCCGTCCCCGGTCCGGATCCGCAGCAGGACCATCTCGCGACGGTCGAGGCTGCCCCTCGCCGTGACGTACGGCTTCCGGAAGGGCAGCGCGTAAGGGATCACCTCGTATGAGGCGAGCCGGCTCAGGTGCCGATCACCAGCCCGATCGCAGTCAGCAGGGAGAAGACTCCAAGGGCGGCGCCGGTTTGGGCCAGCGCAGCGTTGAGAGAAGGGCCGTCGGTCCGGGTTCGCATCGACTTGACCGGTTTGATCGTCATCGGCAACGCCAGCAGTCCGAGCAGGGCCAGCCACGGACCGCCACTCAGAACCACCGTCAGCGCCAGGACCACGAAAGCGCCCAGCATGAGGAATACGTAGAGGGCTCGGGCTTTCTCGCGCCCGATACGCACGGCGAGGGTGACCTTTTCGGCCCGGCGATCGGTGTCCATGTCACGAGTGTTGTTGACCACCAGGATCGCCGTCGCAAGGAATCCAATTGCGACCGAGAGTCCGAACGGAAGCCACGCGAGCTCTTCCAGCTGGACGTAGTAGGAGCCGTTGACGGAGACCAGGCCGAAGAAGAGGAAGACGAAGACTTCCCCGAGACCCGCATAGCCGTAAGGGCGGGGTCCACCGGTGTAGAGCACGCCGGCGGCGATCGACACCGCTCCGACCAGCAGGATGATCCAGCCTGCGACAAAGGCGAGATAGACCCCGAGCAGCGCGGCGATTCCGAAGGCGACCCAGGTTGCGACCAGCACCCGCCGGGGGGTGACCAGTCCGGCCGAGGTGACCCGGACCGGACCCAGCCGGTCGGCCGAGTCAGCCCCGCGGCGGGCGTCGGAATAATCGTTAGCGAGGTTGGTCCCGATCTGGATCAGCACACTGGCGATCAGGGCCGCGAAGAAGGCACCCCAGCGAGGCATGCCGTCGGCCATCGCGTAGGCAGCAGCGGTACCCACGAATACGGGGGCGATCGCGGCGGGCAGGGTGCGCGGACGGGCCGCGTTCAGCCAGATTCTCAAGACCCCGGCCTCAAGGTCGCTTGGGATACTTGGAGAAGTCGGGCGCGCGGCCCTCCTGGAAGGCGTTCCGGCCTTCCTGACCCTCCTCCGACATGTAGAAGAGCAAGGTCGCGTCGTGTGAAAGCTGTTGCAGGCCGGTCAGCCCGTCTTCCTCGGCGTTGAAGCTCGATTTGAGCAGGCGCAGCGACAGGGGGGAGAGGTGGGACATTTCACGACACCAGGCGACGGTTTCTTTTTCGAGGTCCTCGACCGGGACCACCGCGTTGACCAGACCCATCTCGAGCGCTTCCCCGGCGGTGTAGTGCCGGCAGAGGAACCAGACCTCCTTGGCTTTTTTCACACCGATGTTCCGGGCGAGCAGGCTCGCGCCGAAGCCACCGTCGAAGCTGCCCACCCGCGGTCCGGTCTGACCGAACCGGGCGTTGTCTCCGGCGACGGTCATGTCACAGACGAGGTGAAGGATGTGTCCGCCGCCGACCGCGTAGCCGGCGACCATCGCAACCACCGGTTTAGGCAGGCGTCGGATCTGGACATGGAGGTCGCCGACGTCTAGCCGTCCGACTCCCTGGTTGGCGACGTCGTCATCGCCGATGTACCCGTCATCACCGCGGATGCGCTGGTCACCGCCGGAGCAGAAAGCTTCGGTGCCGGCGCCGGTGAAGATGATCGAACCGACTTCGAGGTCGTCCCGGGCCCGGTTGAAAGCGTCCTTCAACTCGGCCAGGGTCTGCGGCCGGAACGCGTTCCGGACTTCCGGGCGGTTGATCGAAATCTTCGCGATGCTCTCGGCCTTTTCATAGAGAAGGTCGTTGTACTCATGAGCCGACTGCCACACAACCGGTTCGTAGAGCGATTCTTCGGGCGGGGCGTTGCGGTGACGTTCGGGCAAGAGTGTTAGTCCGTTTCTTTGGTGGCGACCCTTTGGGGCGCGGACAAGCAAGAATGTCGGGAACGATAACCGGGGAAGCGTGAGAAGGCTGATTGAAACTCGATAACTGGCTTGCACAGAGATCACAGAGTTGTCCCGACCGAACCGCCCTGATCATGGGTGGCGAGCGGATGACCTTCGCCGAGCTCGATCAGGAAGCCGAGCACGCCGCCCGGCGTCTGGTCGCCGACGGGGTCCGTCGTGGAGCAAACGTCGCCGTGACAATGGGTGGTGGCCTCCGGCAAGTCATCCTGATCCACGCGTTGATGAAGACCGGCGCGGTGCTGCTGCCGCTCAGCCCGAAACTTTCGGCCGAAGAGCGTCAGGCGGCGATCGACAACAACAAGGTTTCGGTCGATCTCGACGACCCGAGCCGGCTGACCCAGACGGAAGCCGACATGCCACTGCTCGGCGAGCACGACATGGAGGACATCCATTGCCGGATCCTGACCAGCGGGTCCACCGGATCAGCCCATACGGTCGGCCTCACCTACGGCAACCACCTCTTCAGTGCGATGGGCTCTGCCTTCAACATCGGGGTCAACCCGGAGGACCGCTGGCTCTGCGCCCTGCCGATCAGCCACATCTCCGGAATGTCGATCGTCATGCGATCGGTCATCTACGGAACGACGATGGTGCTCCAGGACCGCTTCGAGACCGAAGGTGTCCGTGAGGCAATCGAGGACCAGGGCGTCAACGTGATTTCGATGGTCTCGACGATGCTGCTGCGGCTACTCGAGGAAGGGGTCGACCTTTCCGCACCAAGAGCGATCCTGGTCGGCGGCGGCCCGGTGCCTCAGGGCGCGCTCGAAGAGGCGCTCTCCCGTGGAGCTTCAGTGATCCAGACTTACGGCCTGACCGAGACCTGCTCGCAGGTCACGACGCTCGAGGTCAAGGAGGCCCGCCGGAAGGTCGGTTCGGTCGGTCGGCCGCTACTGACCTCCCATCTGCGCATCCAGGACGGTGAAATCCTCGTCCAGGGCCCGACTGTTTCCTCGGAAGCGCTCGACGTCGACGGCTGGCTTCACACTGGAGATGTCGGACGGATCGACGAAGACGGGTTCCTCTTCGTCGAAGGGCGAACCGACGAAATGATCATTACGGGTGGGGAAAACGTCTCGCCAGGGGAAGTCGAAGACGTGCTGGTTCGCCACCCGGAGATCGTCGAGGCCGCGGTAGTCGGCCGGCCAGATCCGGAGTGGCAGCAGGCAGTAACTGCGGTGGTCGTGCTCAGTGACGAATCTTCGATTTCGCCCGAAGAAGTACGGGAACACTGTGCTCTTTCACTGGCCGGCTACAAGGTTCCAAAGAGGGTGGAGGTGGTCGACGAGTTGCCTCGCACCGCCTCGGGAAAGCTTCACCGGTCGGCTCTGCGCTGAGGACGGGTAGCATCCGCCGTCATGAAAACCAATGACATCTTCTACGACAAGGACGGGGACCTTTCCAAGCTGGAAGGCAAGACCGTCGCCATTCTCGGATTTGGTTCGCAGGGCCACGCTCACGCCCTGAACCTGAAGGACTCGGGCGTTGACGTTGTGGTCGGTCTGCGTGAAGACTCGTCCAGCCGCGAGAAGGCCAGTTCCGCCGGACTTGAAGTGCTCAGCATCCGCGATGCTGCCAGCAAGGGCGACATCGTGATGATCCTCCTGCCGGACGAGAAGCAGGCTGATATCTGGAACGAAGACATCGTTGACGGAATCGCCGAGGGCAACCTCCTCATGTTCGCCCACGGCTTCGCGATCCATTTCGACCAGATCGTCCCGCCCCCGGGTGTCGACGTCGGCATGGTTGCCCCCAAGGGCCCGGGCCACATGGTCCGCCGCCAGTACGAAGAAGGCAGCGGAGTGCCGTGCCTGATGGCCGTCGGCAAGGACGACACCGGCACCGCCCACGATCTGGTTCTCGCTTACGCGATCGGCATCGGTGGCGGTCGAGCCGGAGTGATCGAGACGACTTTCAAGGACGAATGCGAGACCGACCTCTTCGGTGAACAGGCCGTGCTCTGCGGCGGCACCACCGAACTGGTCCGTGCCGGGTTCGACACCCTGGTCGAGGCCGGATACGACCCGCGCCTGGCCTACTTCGAGTGCCTTCACGAGCTGAAGCTGATCGTCGATCTGATGTACGAAAAGGGTATTCAGGGCATGCGGTACTCGATCTCGAACACCGCCGAATACGGCGACCTGACCCGCGGTCCGAAGGTGATCACTGATGACACCCGGAAGGCCATGAAGCAGATCCTCACCGACATCCAGTCCGGAGACTTCGCCAAGGAGTTCATCGCCGAGAGCAAGGCCGGCAACGAGAACTTCGACCGTCTGAGGCAAGAAGGCAAGGACCACAAGGTTGAAGTCGTCGGAGCCGAACTGAGGGACATGATGCCCTGGATCGACACCGAGTTTTAGGTTTCAAGCCGGATCTGCCTCAGGGTAGGTCCGGTGAAACTTTCCCTTCCTTGACAGGATTCCGCCTGTCTGCCCGGTAGTTTCCTCCTGGAATCCCGGGAATGGCCCGGGAGTTAGTCATAAGGAGCTTTCCGATGACAGATGTACCCAGTCCACCGCCTGACGAGGACGTAGTCGCAGCTTCAGGCTCGGCAGCCGTTGCGGCCACGCCTTCAGGGGATTATCCGGTCCAGGTCAAAGCTGACCTGCTGCCGGAGTATTCGCGTTTCATGCCCCTGATCAAGTGGTTCCTGCTGATCCCGCAGTACATCGTCCTCTTCTTCCTCGGAATCGGTGCCATGTTCGTGCTCTTCATCGCGTTCTTTGCGGTCCTGTTCACCGGCAAGTTCCCGAAGGGGATGTGGGACTACCTGGTCGGCGTCCATCGCTGGGCACTACGGGTGATGGGTTACTTGCTCCTGGTGACTGACAAATATCCGGCGTATTCGATGGAACAACAACCCGAAGACACCGTTCGACTGCATGCCGAATACCCCGAAACCGTCGAGCGCTGGCGTCCTCTTGTCGCCTGGCTGCTGGTCATTCCTTACATGATCGTGGCCGGCCTGATCGGCTGGGTCGCATCGATCTGTTCCTTCCTCGCTTTCTTCACCATCATCTTCACCAAGAAGATCCCGGAAGGACTCTTCGACGTAATCCGGATCTCGTTCGTGTGGCAGATGCGAGCGGGCTTCTACAACTACTGGATGAGCACCGAATACCCCCCGTTCGAATGGGACGAGGAGTAGCAGGCTGCGTCGCAGCTGATTGTTACGCCGAAAGGGCGGCCAAACAGGCCGCCCTTTCTAGTTAAGTCATGAGGTGGCGGGCAGCACCCGGGAACGACCTGGACGCGCCTGGACTTCGTCGACGCCCGCAGCCTCGGGAACGTACTGAGGTACGCCCCCTTCGGCAGCTTCGCTTACTCCTCGCCAGCCACGCCCAGGACGTCCCCCTGCACCACCCGCTGGCGTGACGTGAAAAGGCCGAGTCTCGGGAGCCCGAAGGCTTCGAAACCGCGAAAGTCAGTGACTATCGCTGACTTTCGTGGTCTCGGTGCTCTGCGCTGCTACGTCAGACCGCCGGGGGTGCCGGGGGCGGCGGGTCCTGCTTCTCCGCTTCTACCGGATCGAGTGCTTCGTGCTGCTGGCCGGCTTCGACGGCTGCGTACTGCTGCTCCTCGATTGCCGGCGGATTCACGTTTACCGGGATTTCGTCTCCGACCGGCGGGTACTCGTCGCGCATCAGGTAGGCGTAGGCGTTGACACGGGTGGTCCAGCTGAGGGCCCAGGCAAGGGCGTTGTGGATCGCGGCGGGCTGGTACCCGCGGAACACGATCGTGACCCAGGAGACCGCCGCCACCAAGCTGAGAAGCGTCGAGACCAGGTACGAGAGCAGGAGCAGCGGGACCAGCAGGATCAGCCTGAAGAAGACCGAGACGCGGCTCTGCTTGGCGGCCCGGGGGGCGAAGTGGACCCGGACCGGATAGGCCGGATCGTCCTTCAGCCCGAATGAGGGCCATGCGTCGGTCTGGAGGTACAGGAACCCCTGGACTCGCATTGTGAAACGCAGGATGCCGCCAACGAAGTTGTACATGCCTTCCGGATAGCGACCGGTGAAGAGCAGCGCGAACCAGGCGATGAAAATGACCACCAGCGCGGCGATCATGTAGGCGTACGCGACGATGATCCACGGAATCGCGACGATGTAACGGAAGAATGTGGTGAGCCGGTTTCTCTCCTTGAGATAGTCGGCTTCATACGTGACGGGGTACAAGGCATCTCCTCATGTGTTTTGGCAACGAATCTGCGACGACCCCAGACTACCCTCGCCTTCGGACCACGTCCAGAGCCGTACGGAAGCACGGCCCGTGGTCTGCCGCCCCGGATCAATATCCTCAACCGCGATGACCAACCATGTCAAGATCCCGGATGACCTGAAGCCCGTCGACGGCCGCTTCGGATGTGGCCCCTCGAAGGTGCGGCCCGAGGCCCTGAATTCACTGGCAGAACGGTCTGATCTGATGGGTACATCACACCGGCAGAAGCCGGTCAAGGAGCTCGTCGGTCGCGTCCGTGACGGTCTCGGCGATCTCTTCTCGCTTCCTGACGGCTACGAGATCGTCTTGGGAAACGGAGGTGCCACTGCCTTCTGGGACGCAGCGGCCGCATGGCTCGTCCGTGATCAGGCACTTCACCTGGTCTATGGCGAGTTCTCCCGCAAGTTCTCCGATGTCACCGCAGGTGCTCCGTTTCTGTCTGATCCGGTACTGATCGAGGCAGAGCCGGGTGGTGCCCCGGTTCCGGAGGGTCGTGACAGCGTCGACGTGATCGGCTGGGCTCACAACGAAACCTCGACCGGGGTCATGGTTCCCGTGGAGCGCCCGGCGAGTGCCGGCGACGCCCTGGTCCTCGTTGACGCGACTTCCGGCGCTGGCGGGCTCCCCGTCGACCTGCAGGAGTCTGATGTCTATTACTTCGCGCCGCAGAAGGCATTCGGTGCCGACGGCGGTCTCTGGCTGGCCGCGCTCAGTCCCGCAGCCGTATCCCGGATCGAGGAACTCGACGGATCGTCCGACCGGTGGCAGCCGCCGTTCCTCTCCCTCAAGACGGCCCTCGACAACTCCCGCAAGGACCAGACCTACAACACCCCGGCGCTCGCCACCCTGATTCTGCTTGGAGAGCAACTCGAGTGGATGCTCGCGGGTGGTGGACTCGACTTCTGCGTCGACCGGACCGGGGCTTCGTCCACGCACCTCTACGAGTGGGCCGAGGCCAGCGATTTCGCCACTCCCTTCGTCGCCGATCAGGCCCTGCGCTCACTGGTCGTCGGAACGATCGACTTCGACGACTCAATTGACGCGGCCGCCGTCGCGGCGACGCTACGGGCCAACGGTATCGTCGACGTCGAGCCCTACCGCAAGCTCGGCCGCAACCAGCTGAGGGTCGGAATGTTCCCGGCGGTCGAACCCTCCGACGTCGAGGCGCTCACGGCCTGCGTCGACTGGGCGATCGAAAACGCCGGGGTCACCGCGTGAACGTATTGATCGAAGCCGGCTCACCCGAGCCCGGCAAATAGGAGGTTTTTTTGTCTGAACGGGCCAAAGTTCTGGTCAAAGAGAAGATTGCCGATTCCGGCGTTGACCTTCTCCGCGAGCATTTCGAAGTTGATCTCGGTCTCGAGATGTCTGACGAGGAACTCCTCGAACAGATCGGTAATTACGACGCGATCCTGATCCGCTCGGCCACCAAGCTCACCCCGGAGTTGATCGAGCGGGCCGACAACATGAAGGTGATCGGCCGCGCCGGTACCGGTGTTGACAACGTCGACATCCCGGCCGCGACCAAGCGCGGCATCATCGTTGCCAACGCGCCGGAGTCCAATTCGGTCGCCGCTGCCGAGCACACGCTCGCGCTGGCACTCGCCCTTTTCCGCAATGTGCCCCAGGCTCACGGCTCGCTGGTTGCCGGACGCTGGGACCGCGCCAAATACAAGGGCGCTGAGCTCTACCGGCAAGACCCTCGGTGTCATCGGCTTCGGCCGCATCGGCCAGCTTGTCGCCAAGCGGGCCCAGGCCTTCGACATGGAAGTTCTTGCCTTTGACAAGTTCGTTTCCGCCGAGCGTTTCAAGGACCTCGGAGTGGAAGGCGTCGATTCGAGCGAAGAGCTCTACGAACGGGCCGACCTCCTGACCATTCACCTGCCGAAGACCCCGGAGACGATCAACTGGATCGACGCCGACGCGATCGCGAAGTTCAAGCCGGGCATGCGCATTGTCAACTGCGCCCGTGGTGAACTGATCGACCTCGACGATCTGATTGCCGGCCTCGAGTCCGGCCAGGTTGGTGGAGCCGCACTCGACGTGTTCCCCTCGGAGCCGTTCACCGAGCACCCGGTATTCCAGCGTGAAGACGTCGTTGTCACTCCGCACCTCGGCGCTTCGACCGCCGAAGCGCAGGACCGCGCCGGTACCGACACGGCCGAACAGGTCATGGCCGCCCTTACCGGCGGCGTGGTCACCAACGCGGTCAACATCGCGTCGGTCAGCCCGGCCGTGATGGAAGCGCTCGCGCCGTACGTCCCACTTTGCGAGACCCTCGGCAAGGTTGCCGTCGGATTGGTTCCCGGAACGATCGACAAGGTCGAAGTCGAATTCCGCGGCAACATCGCCGACAGCGACACCCGTTTGCTCGGCATCGCCGTCCAGGCCGGCCTGCTTTCAGGTCACACCGAAGAGGCGGTCAACCTGGTCAATGCGCCGCAGATGGCTGAAGAGCGCGGCATCGAGATCAGCACGATCAAGGAGCCGAGTGCCGATGAGTTCACGGACTTGATCCGCGTCGCCATCCAGTCGGGTGACGAGACGGTGACCGTGGCCGGCACCGCGGTCGGACCGAAGAACCTGCCGTACCTCGTCTCGATCTGGGACCAGAGCTTCTATCTGCCATTCGCCGAGCACATGGCCGTCTTCCGTTATGCGGACCAGCCGGGAATGATCGGCAAGGTCGGAACCGCCTTCGGGGAGCAGGGCGTCAACATCGGCTCTGCGGCTGTCGGGGCCGAATCAGACAGCGACCAGGCAGTGATGGTCGTGACCAGCGACGCCGAGGTGGCGGACTCGACGATCGAAGCCATCAAGGGCCTCGACGGCTTCAACTCCGGATACAGCATCGAACTTTAGGTAGCGCCTAACTGGATAAATAGGCTGGACCGGTGAGTGATCTCGAAACACTGATCCTCCTGATCGCGGTTGCCGTTCTTTTTGTCCGGCTGGCTGATCTCGTTTCGATTCCTTATCCGATCGTGCTCGTTCTGGTCGGGGTCTCGATCGGGATCATTCCCGGAGCTCCGGGCACGCAGATCCCGCCGAACGTGATCTTTCTGCTCTTCCTGCCGCCGCTTCTGTTCTCGGCGGGTCTTTCGACTTCCCCGCGGGAGATGAAGGAGGAGGTTGGAGCCCTGGGTGGACTGGTGGTCGGCCTTTCGATCGCGACGATGGCGGCGGTGGCCTGCGCCGCGAAGTTCATCGTGCCGTGGCTCGAATGGCCAGAAGCGTTCCTGCTGGGAGCGATCGTCGCCCCGACCGATCCAGTGGCAGCGATTGCGACCTTCACCCGGGTCGGTGTGCCGCAGCGGGTGTCGAGGCTGGTCGAGTCGGAGAGCATGATCAATGACTCGGTGGGGTTGGTCCTCTACCGGGTGCTGCTGACCGGAGTAGTCGCCGGCACCTTCAGCTTCCGCGAGGTGGGAATCGAACTTGTCATCGGTGTTGCCGGCGGGGCCTTGATCGGCCTCGGCATCGGCTGGGTCACATCTCGCCTGCAGCGCAGTCTCGACGACCCTCCACTTTCGATCCTGCTCTCGGTGGTGGTTGCCTATGCGGCGTACCTGATCGCGGACAACGTGGGGGCGTCCGGGGTCCTTTCGGCCGTCACTGCCGGCCTCTACACCGGCTGGGTGGCACGATCAGAGACTGCGGCCGAGACCCGCCTCGACGCCAATGCGTTCTGGGCCACCTTCATCTTCGCCCTGAACGTCCTGCTGTTCATCCTGCTCGGATTGCGCCTGCCGTCGATCGTCGAGGCGGTCCAGGACACGATGGGAATCGCCCAGATCATCGGCTACGGCGCACTGGTCAGCGCCGTCGTCATCGTGGTCCGGCTGGCATGGCAGTTCGGGCCGGTGGCCATCGGCCGGATCTTCTCCCCGGCACTCCGCTTCGACACCGGTGACGGCTGGAAGGAACGCCTGGTGGTGGGCTGGTCCGGCATGAGGGGCGCGGTTTCGCTGGCCGCAGCCCTCTCCCTGCCGCTCACGCTCGACACCGGCGCCGATTTCCAGAGCCGGGAAACGCTGATCATCATCACCGTCGCCGTGATCTTCTCGACCCTCGTCTTCCAGGGCCTCACGCTGCCACTGTTGATCAGGAAGATCGGCCTGACCGCGGAAGGGGGTTGGTCGGAACCCGAGGCCAGGGCCCGGGCGGCGTTGGCCCAGGTGGCACTCGATCGCATTGACGAACTCGAACGCGACCGGCCCGACGTCCCCGAGGATGTGTTCGAACGGTTCCGCAACGTCTACGGCAACCGGGTTGCCCGATGGAACAAGGCCCTCGACCAGGGAGACCACCCGGCGGATACAAGCAAGGACTTCCGGCACAGCCCCGACATCAGGCGCGAGCTGCTGGCAGCCGAGCGCCACGAGCTTCTCCGTCAGCAGGATGCGGGCGAGGTCGACATCGAGCTTCACCGCCGAATGGAACGCGAACTCGATCTCGAAGAGACGAAGCTGCCGTCCTTCAATCGACCTTGAAGGGATAGCCTCAGGACATGCGAGCCGTAGTGATGAGAGCGCCGGGACCACCGGAAAACCTGGTGGTCGAAGATCGTCCCGATCCGGATGTGGGCCCGGGAGAGATCCGGATCGCGGTCAAGGCCGCCGGCATCAACTTCGCGGAGCTGCTGGCCCGTACCGGGGTCTACCCCGACGCTCCGAAGCCCCCGTGCGTACTGGGCTACGAAGTTGCCGGAGAAGTCGAGTCGCTCGGCGAGGGTGTCGAGGGGTTCTCGGCCGGTGACCCTGTCTTCGCACCGACCATGTTCGGCGGACAGGCCGAACTGGTCACCGTGCCGGCGGGAGACGTCTACATGAAGCCTGAACGGCTCAGCTTCGAGAAGGCCGCGGCGCTGCCCGTGAACTACTGCACGGCGCTCGCGGCGCTGGTCGAGATGGGTGGCCTCCACGAAGGACAACGGGTCCTGATCCATGCTGCGGCGGGCGGAGTCGGCACCGCGTCGATCCAGATTGCCACCGAAATCGGAGCCGAGATCTACGGCACGGCTTCACCTGGCAAGCACGACGTACTGCGAGAGATGGGCGTTCATCACCCGATCGACTACCGGAACGACGACTTCGAGAAGGCCATAAACGAGATCACCTCTGGCGAAGGGGTGGATTTGATCATCGATGCCACCGGGCCGACCAACTTTCGCAAGGACTACCGGATCCTCAGACAGGGAGGCAAGCTGATCATGTTCGGACTGTCGGAAGTCCAGGGTGCGAAAGGCATCTTCGACCCGCGCACGCTCAGTGCCCTGGTGAGGATGCCACTGTCTGCCTCGCCCTGGTGGAAGAGCCTCGGCGTGATGAACGAAAACAAAGGCGTGTTCGGCCTGAACCTGCTCGATTGGTGGAAGAAGGAGGGCCTGACCCGGTTGGGAGCGATGCTCGAAGACCGGCTGGAAGCTGGACAGTTCGATCCGGTCATCTCCAAGACCTTCACTTTCGAAGAGGCCCCCGAGGCGCACCGATTCATCGAATCCCGGCAGAACATCGGCAAAGTCCTGCTCGTGCCTTGATTTCCGGAGAACGCTTGCGCTACTCTGGTGGTCGATGAATCATCGTCTGAACAGCCCGGCACTACTTCTCCTTCTCCCCCTCTGGGGGAATTGATCGCCGGGCGGCGCGTTAGCCGCGAGCAGACGTAAAGTTTCAGTACCGATTCAGAAGGAGAAGTCCCATGACAGGCAGTACGGGCAACGAGCACGACGCAAATCGCGTCCACATTTTTGACACAACCCTGAGAGACGGCGAACAGTCGCCGGGCATCTCGCTGAACCCATCCGAGAAGATCGAGATCGCCCAGCAACTGGCGAAGCTCGGCGTCGACGTGATCGAAGCCGGTTTTCCGATTGCTTCCCCGGTGACTTCGAGGCGGTCGAAAAGATCGCCCGCGAAGTTCACGGACCGACCATCTGCGGCCTGGCCCGCGCCCAGAAGGGTGACATCGAAGCCGCCTGGAACGCAATACGCGATTCCGAGCGACCCCGCATCCACACTTTCATCTCGACCTCGGACATCCACATCGAACACCAGATGCGAAATACGAGGGAAGACGTGAAGGTGGGGGCGAAGGCGGCCGTGGCTCACGCCAGGTCGTATTGCGACGACGTCGAGTTCTCCCCGATGGACGCGACCCGGGCTGACGTCGAGTTTACGGCCGAAGTCTGCGCCATCGCTGTGGCAGAGGGTGCCACCGTCGTGAACATCCCGGACACGGTGGGCTACACAACCCCCGAGGAATACTCGAAGTACTTCACTGATCTGTACAAATTCGCGCCCGAACTGAAGGACGTCGAACTCTCGGTTCACTGCCACGATGACCTGGGGCTGGCTGTAGCCAACTCCTACGCGGGTGTCCTGGCCGGTGCGCGACAGGTTGAATGTGCGATCAACGGCATCGGCGAAAGGGCCGGCAACTGCTCACTGGAAGAGATCGCGATGCTGATCAAGGTGCGCGAGGACGTTCACGGCCTGAGCACCGGCATCAATTCGAAGGAGATCGCCCGTACCAGCCGGATGATCTCCCGCATGACCGGCTATGTGGTTCAGCCGAACAAGGCGATCGTTGGCCGTAACGCTTTCGCCCACGAGTCGGGGATCCACCAGGACGGTGTCCTGAAGGAACGCTCGACCTTCGAAATCATGGATGCAACCGAAGTCGGCCTCGACTCGAACCAGATCGTCCTGGGCAAGCATTCCGGCCGGCACGCGCTGAAAGACGCCCTGGAGCAGCTCGGTTTTTCGGTTGACGGCGCCGCATTGAACCAGGCCTTCAAGCGCTTCAAGGAGATCGCTGACAAGAAAAGCCAGGTCACGGCACTCGACCTGGAGGCGATCGTCTCCGACGAGATGCGCGAACGCGAGGAGTCGCATGACCTGAGCTGGTTCGAAGTCGAGTCGGGCTCAGAGCGCGAGCCGATGGCAAGGGTTGCAGTCCGTATGCCTTCGGGCCAGGACCAGATCGGCGAGGCCAGCGGTGACGGCCCGGTCGACTCGATTTTCAGTGCCATCCAGAAAGCCACCGGTACGGAAGCCGAACTCCGCGAGTACCTCGTGGCGGCGGTGACCGGAGGCGATGACGCCCTCGGTTCGGTAACCGTAATGCTGCGCCAGGACGGCCGAACGGCATCGGGTCAAGGGGTGGCAACGGACATCCTCGAGGCCTCCGCCCGGGCATACGTGAGGGCTCTCTCCAACCTGTTGGACGGAGTAGCCATTTCAGAGGCAGAAGCGGCTACTGCTGAAGCAGCCTCAGAGATGACCGGTCCCTGAAGCCCACGGGCTGTGTGGGGGACGTCACTCACGGTCTATGGTTATACGTGTAACTTAGGTGACGTAGTAATTGCCATTGACACATACAACCGTGAAGTGAGACGTGAGAACCATGATGGGCAAAGCACTTTTCAGCCTGCTCAGCACCCAGCACCCCGCGAGCCAGAACGGTCAGAAGAAGCCGAAGAACGGCAACTAGCACCTCTGTTCGCGATTCAAGAAGCATTCAAAGCGCCCCGCTCCTGCGGGGCGTTTTTCTTGCAGGGGTGGATCAGCCCAAGAGGACGGCGATTTTTTGACGAAGTACAGTTGTACGTGATAACGTACAATCCATCATGACGATCACCGACGAACGAGCCGGCACCTTTGCCGCTGAAGCGGTCACCGAGGGCGGTGCTGTTGGTGCACGGGTCAAGGCACTTCGCGAAGCGATGAACCTGTCGTTGAGGGACCTGGCTGAGCGAAGCGGAGTCAGCGCGACCATGCTCTCGCAGGTGGAGCGGGGTGCCACAAGCCCGACTCTGGCCGTCGCCTCGAAGATCGCATTCGGCCTCGACCTCAGCCTCTCGCAACTGCTGCGCCTCGACGAAACCCCGCATGGGTTGTCAGCCGGGCCTCCGCACATCGCCGGCACCGGCGCGGGGGACACCGGATCGAAGAACTGACCCCGCCACTGCCGGGGCTGCGCGCCGACGTGTCGTCGCATGTGCTCGATCCGGGCAGCAGCACCGGGGGCAAGGAGGACAGCCCGATGCATGAGCCGGGTAGTCGCGAGACCGCCGTGGTGCTGGAAGGCGAGCTTGTGCTGGTCTTTGAACAGGACCGCCACGTCCTCGGCGAAGGTGACAGCGTTACCTTTGACGCGGATCTGCCCCACCATTTTGAGAACGAAAGCGAAGAGCCGACCAGGTTCGTCGCCGTGATCGCCGCCGGCTTGCGCCGGGGTAGGAAGAGGAAACATGACCAAGCCGAAGACGATGTTCGAAAAGATCTGGGAGGCCCACGAAGTCCGTGAGGAGCTGATCTACATCGACCTGCACCTCGTTCACGAGGTCACCTCGCCGCAGGCCTTCGAAGGTCTCCGCATGACCGGCCGCAAGCTGCGCCGGCCGGACAAGACCGTGGCCACCGCCGACCACAACGTGCCCACCGACGGCACCCCGACGGCGAACCTGATCAAGGACCAGCTCTCCCGCAAACAGGTGGAGACCCTGGAGGAGAATGCCGCCGAATTCGGCGTCCCGGTTTACAGCCTCGGCTCCGACACCCAGGGCATCGTTCACGTCATAGGGCCGGAGCTCGGTCTGACCCAGCCCGGAAACACGATCGTCTGCGGCGACTCGCACACCTCGACCCACGGCGCCTTCGGCGCCCTCGCATTCGGCATCGGCACCTCCGAGGTGGAGCACGTGATGGCGACGCAGACCCTCGTACAGAGACGTCCGAAGACGATGCGTATCAACTACACCGGCAAGCTCAGCCCGAGCGTCACTTCCAAGGACCTGATCCTCGCCACCATCGGCCGCCTCGGTACCGGTGGCATGACCGGCTACGTCGTCGAGTACGCCGGCGAGGCGATCCGCGAACTGACCATGGAACAGCGGCTGACCGTGTGCAACATGACTATCGAGGGTGGCGGACGCGCCGGCATGATCGCGCCGGACGAAGTCACCTACGAGTACATGCGTGGCAAGCCGGGCGTCCCCGAAGACTTCGATGCGGCGGTCGAGCAGTGGAAGCAGCTGCCGACCGACGAAGGCGCGACCTTTGACTACGAGATCGACATCGACGCCTCGGCGGTCTCGCCGATGGTGACCTGGGGCACGACTCCAGGCATGGTCATCGAAGTGACTGACCGGGTGCCCGACCCGGCCGATCTGCCGACCGCAGGCGAACGCGAATCAGCGGAACGGGCCCTGCAGTACATGGGCCTCGAAGCCGGCACGCCGATGGAAGACGTCAAGCCGGAACGGGTCTTCATCGGTTCCTGCACCAATTCGCGGATCTCGGATCTGCGCGAGGCTGCCGGAGCGATCAAGGGCCGGAAGGTCGCGGACACGATCCGGGCGATGGTCGTGCCCGGCTCGGCGCTGGTCAAGGCACAGGCCGAAGAAGAAGGTCTGGACCAACTCTTCGAAGAGGCCGGATTCGAATGGCGCGGTGCCGGCTGTTCGATGTGCCTCGGCATGAACCCGGACACCCTGTTCGAAGGAGAGCGCTGTGCCTCGACTTCAAACCGGAACTTCGAAGGACGGCAGGGTAAAGGAGGGCGGACCCATCTGGTCAGCCCGACCATGGCCACGGCCGCCGCGATCGAAGGTCATTTCGTCGACATCAGGAACTGGAGCTGAGCACTATGGAACCGATCAACATCATCGAAGGCGAAGTCTCCTTCCTCGACCGGAGCGACGTCGACACCGACCAGATCATCCCCAAGCAGTTCCTGAAGAGGGTGGAGCGCACCGGTTTCGGTGAGTTCCTCTTCTACGACTGGATCCGTGATGGCGAGATCGTTCTGCACCCGCATCCGATCCTCGTCTCGGGCCACAACTTCGGCTCGGGTTCGTCGCGGGAGCACGCGGTCTGGGCACTTCACCAGTTCGGCTTCAAGGCAGTCATAGCCCCTTCGTACTCGGACATCTTCTATTCAAATTGCACCAAGAACGGCTTCCTGCCGGTCGTGCTCGAATCGGACGAGTGTCAGGCGATCGCCGCAGCCGGTGAATGCCGCATCGACCTCGAGAATCAGGTCGTAACCGGGGAGGCGAAGGCACCTTCGAGATCGACGGTGAGATCAAACGCCGCCTGCTGGGCGGACTTGACGACATCGCCCTGACGCTAATGGCAGAAGACGAGATCGAAGCATTCGAAGCCGGACGGGGAGGGTCCTTCGGCCCGGACACCCTGACTCTGTCATGAGTGTGGATGACAAGCCGGCGGACTGGGACGCGACCAAATACGCAAGGGTCGCCACGCCGCAGCGGGAGTGGTCGGACGCCGTCCTCGCACGGCTCGACCTCAAAGGCACCGAGACGGTGATGGACGCCGGCTGTGGCAGTGGTGAAGTGACTGCCCACCTGATGGAGCGTCTGCCCGAAGGCCGGGTCGTCGCTGTCGACGGCTCACCGTCGATGATCGACAAAGCCCGCGAAAAGCTGGGCGAAGACAGGGTGAGGTACTTCGTTGCTGATCTGGCTCAGCTGGAACTGGACGAACCGGTCGACCACGTGTTTTCGAACGCGACCTTTCACTGGATTGCCGACCACGAGAAACTCTTCAGGGGCCTCCACCGGGCGACCATGCCCGGCGGCATGCTGGTCGCGCAGTGCGGAGGACGCGGCAATGTCGCCGAGATCATCAGTGCCCTTGCACAGGTGACCCGCGAAGAGCCCTACGCCGAACACCTCGGCCAGATAGAGAGTCCGTGGAACTTCGCCGGGCCTGACGAGACCGAAGTGCGACTGGTCGCCGCCGGCTACGTTGATGTCAACTGCTGGCTAGAGGAGCGTGTCGCTCACCCCGACGAGCCGCAGGCGTTCTTCGAAGCTTCGACGCTGGCGCCACTCCGGCAAATGCTGCCGGAGGATCTGTTCCAGCCGTTCAGCGACCGCATGATGGAAGTGATGGGGCAGCCCGACAGCTTCAACTATGTTCGCCTCAACATCGAGGCCCGCCGGGCCTGATCCGAACTTCAATCGAAGGAAAACATCCCATGAGTGAAACCAGTCGAATCGTCGTATTGCCGGGAGACGGAATCGGACCCGAGATCGTCGGTGCCACCAAAGAAGTCCTGGACGCGATTGGCAGCTTCGAGTACACCGAGCACCTGATCGGTGGAGCCTCGATCGATGAGCACGGTGTAGCCCTGACCGACGAAGTCGTTGAGGCCTGCCGCCAATCGGACGCGGTTCTCCTTGGAGCGGTCGGCGGCCCGAAGTGGGACGAAGCCGTCGCCAACGACCCGACCGCCCCGCGGCCGGAACAGGGCCTCCTTGGAATCCGCAAGGAACTTGGACTCTTCGCCAACCTTCGCCCCGTCAAGCCCTTTCCGGCCCTGATCGAATCCAGCCCCCTCAAACGGGACAGGATCGAAGGCACCGACCTGCTCGTCGTCCGCGAGTTGACCGGTGGCATCTACTTCGGTGACAGCGGCCGCCGCGACGACAACGGCGGAACCGCCTACGACGAGTGTGCCTATTCGGTCCCCGAAATCGAGCGGATCACCAGGGTCGCCTTCGAGGCGGCCCGCCAGCGTGCGTTCGGCCGGGATGCCGGCCCTCGCGTCACCTCCGTCGACAAGGCGAACGTGCTCGAGAGTTCCCGCCTGTGGCGGGAGACAGTCAAGGTCGTCGCCGAGGACTATTCCGACGTCGAACTCGACCACATGCTGGTCGACAACACCGCGATGCAGCTGGTTTCACGACCCGCCGACTTCGACGTGATCGTCACCGAGAACCTGTTCGGCGACATCCTCAGCGACGAAGGGGCGATGCTGACCGGATCGCTCGGGATGCTGCCTTCAGCGAGCACGGGAGCCGAAGGCGAGCCCGGCCTGTTCGAGCCGGTTCATGGCTCCGCACCTGACATCGCCGGCACCGGTAGCGCCAATCCGCTGGCGACGATGCTTTCGGCGGCGATGATGCTCCGTTACGGCCTCGGCAACGGCGAGTCGGCCGACCGGATCGAATCAGCTGTCGATGGGGTCCTGGCGAGCGGACTGCGTACCCCCGACCTCTTTTCTGGCGCCGAAGGTGAAAGCAAGGTCGGCACCGAAGAAGTTGCGGCCGCAGTCCTCGCGCAACTGTCGCGCTAGCGTTACCATTCGTCGTTCACCGATCTGATCGCAGAAGGAGAATCAAGTGGAAGAAGCTGAGTACATCTGGCAAAGCGGCAAGTTCGTCCCCTGGGATGAGGCGCAGGTCCACGTACTGAGCCATGGTCTCCACTACGGAACCGGCGTCTTCGAGGGCGTTCGTTGCTACGACGGCGAGCAGGGCCCGGCGATCTTCCGCCACAAAGATCACCTCAAACGGCTCGAACAGTCGGCGGAGATGTACTATCTTGACCTCCCGTATTCGACGGAAGAGATTGGCGAGGCGACCCGTGAACTGGTTCGGAAGAACGGACTCCGCGACTGCTACATCCGTCCGCTGGCCTTTCGCGGCTACGGCGAGATGGGTCTTTTCGCGAAGTCGGCTCCAGTCGAACTGATCATCGCTGCCTGGCCCTGGGGTGCCTATCTCGGCGAAGAAGGGGTCAAGCACGGTATTCGCGCGAAGGTCTCATCCTGGCGCCGGGTCTCCGGAGCCGGACTGGTGCCTCATGCCAAGGCCTCCGGCCAGTACCTGAATTCGATCCTCGCCAAGACGGAGTCGGCCAACGCCGGCTACGAAGAGGCGATCCTGCTCGACGATCGCGGCTTCGTCTGCGAGGGATCGGGGGAGAACATCTTCGTAGTCAAGGATGGCAAGGTCGCAACGCCACCGCAGGTCGCTTCGATCCTCGACGGAATCACTCGCAAGTCGGTCATGCAGATCCTCGAGGACCGCGGTTACACCTGTATCGAACGCGACCTGGCCCGTTCCGAGCTTTACACGGCGGACGAAGTCTTCATGTGCGGTACTGCGGCGGAGATCGTTCCGGTCCGCGAGATCGACGACCACCCGCTGGGTGAGCCCGGTGAAGTCACCCGGATGGTCCAGGCAAAATTCAACGATGCAATCTACGGACGCGCTCCCGAATACTCGGAATGGCTCGATCTTGTCGGTGAGCCCGAAAAGACCGAGTCCGGCTCCGAACCGAGTACAGTCACCAGCTGATGCTTCGCCACTTTCAAGAGAACATCCGAATTTCTCGAATTACGGGCGCTGCGGGCTGACAGCTCGCGGCAGCGCGGCCCTGGCTGCGTTTCGGTCCCCGAGGGGACGTTTGATTCGGTTTGATTTTCTGAAAGGACACATTCGATGGACAAGGTGAAGCTCTACGACACGACGCTGCGAGACGGTATGCAGGGTCACGGCATGTCGCTCTCTGCTGCGGAAAAGGTGCGGGTCGTCCACGCGCTCGACCGGCTCGGAGTGCAGTTCATCGAGGCCGGTTTCCCGTCTTCGAACCCGAAGGAGGCCGAGCTCTTCGAGTTGCTGGCGGAAGAGAAGCTTGGGCAGGCATTGATCTGCGGATTCGGGATGACCCGGAGGCGCGGGATCGAAGCCGCCGAAGACGAAGGCCTGCGGACGCTCGCAGAGACCTTCGCGCCGGTGATCACCCTGGTCGGCAAGACCTGGTCGCTTCATCTGGAGAAGGTGACCAAAGTCTCTCCGGAGGAGAATCTCGCAATGATCACGGAGTCGATCGAGTTCCTGGTCGCCGCCGGCAAACGTGTGATCTATGACGCCGAACACTTCTTCGATGCCTGGCGAGAAGATGCGGGCTACTCGCTGGAATGCCTGAAGGCTGCCGCTGCTGCCGGTGCCGAGAACCTGAGCCTTTGTGACACCAACGGTTCAAGTCTGCCCGATCAGGTGGCAAGCGCCACCCGTGAGGTCAAAGCCGCGTTCGGAGATTCCATCGAACTCGGCTGCCACGTTCACAACGACGCCGAATGCGGGGTTGCCAACTCACTCGCCGCCGTCAACGAAGGGGTGCGGCTGGTCCAGGGCACGATGAACGGCTATGGCGAGCGTTGCGGTAACGCCAACCTCGTCTCGATCCTGCCGGCCCTGCAGCTCAAGAAGGGTTACGACGTCGTCACTGAGGATCAGCTCGCGCAGCTCTCGACCACTTCGCATTTCCTGGCCGAGCTGCTGAACGTGCCGCTCAACCCTGATCAGGCGTATGTAGGTAGAAACGCGTTCGCCCACAAGGGTGGAATGCATGTGGCCGGAATCGCCGCCGACTCACGTACTTTCGAGCACCTCGAGCCGGCCCTGGTCGGCAATACGACCTCCGTGTTGCCTTCCGAGCTCTCGGGCAAAGCGACGATCCTGCAGCGGGCGGAGTCGATCGACCTCGAAATGGACGACAAGACCGCCCGTGAGGCGATCGAAGTCCTGAAAGAGCGCGAACACGACGGCTACCACTACGAAGCTGCAGAGGCCTCTTTCGACCTGCTCCTGCGGAGCTGACCGGGGACTACGAGCCCCTGTTCAAGCTTGAAGGCTTCAAAGTGACCACCGAGATGCGTGGGGACGGCAAAGTCGAGACGGAGGCGACCCTGAAGATCGTCGTCCAGGGTGAGCGTCACCTGACTGTCGCCGAAGGCAATGGCCCGGTCAACGCGCTCGATTCTGCCCTGAGGAAAGCGATCACCGAGTACTACCCGCACCTGGTCGACGTCGAACTCACCGGTTATCGGGTTCGCATCCTCGATTCCGACCACGGGACCGGCGCCGGCACCAGGGTGCTGCTCGACTCGACCAACGGGGAAGAGTCGTGGGGTTCGATCGGGGTCTCGGAGAACATCATCGAAGCTTCGTGGGAGGCGCTGGTCGACTCGCTCGAATACGCGTTCCCCAGGCAGGGTGGCTCGTCAGAGTGACTCCTGAGCCCTTGCCACTCGCGAAGCCGGTGATCGGTGCCGAGGAGGAGCGGCTCGTGCTCGAAGTCCTGCGCTCGGGTCACCTTTCCCTGGGGCCGATGGGGCGGCGGTTTGAAGAAGAGTTCGCGGCGTGGCTCGGAGTCGATGACGCGGTTTCGACCAACAGCGGTACGACGGCACTTCACCTCGGGGTACGGGCACTCGGATGGGGAGCGGGGGACGAAGTCGTGCTCAGCCCGTTCACGTTCGTGGCCAGCGCCAACTGCCTGCTCTACGAGGGAGTGAAGCCGGTTTTCGCAGACATCGATCCGGTCACCCTCAACCTCGAACCGGCTGCTGCCACGGCAGCGATCGGGGAGCGGACCGCCGGCCTGCTTCCGATTGACATCTTCGGTTACCCCTCGGCGATGCCCGAATTCGAGCGGATCGCCGCCGATCGGGGGCTGGGCTTGCTCGAAGACTCGGCCCAGGCGCTCGGTGCGGTTGACGAAGAAGGACGCAAGGTCGGCTCAAGGGGGCACCTTTCCGTTTTCGCCTTCTACGCCAACAAGCAGATGACCACTGGCGAAGGCGGCATGATCATTCCGCGCGCCGCCGGTGAGGCCGAACGGCTCCGGTCCGAGCGAAACCAGGGCCGCGCCGTCGACATGAACTGGCTCGATCACGACCGACTCGGATTCAACTACCGGCTGTCAGATGTAGCCGCAGCCATCGGGGTGGCCCAGGTCGCGAAGCTCGACCGGCTTCTCGCTGGCCGGACTGCCGCCGCCGGGCTCTACAAGGAACACCTGAGTGGCATCGAAGGCCTCGAGCTTCCGGCCGAAGATGCGGGAAAGGCCCGCCGAAGCTGGTTCGTCTACCCGGTGCGACTTCCGGAGTCGGCCGATCGCGACGGGGTGATCCGGCAGTTGGGGGAGTCAGGCATTCCGGCCAAGGCCTACCTGCCGTCGATCCACCTCTTTCCGCAGTTCAAGGAGTTCGGCTACAGCGCGGGTCAGTTCCCGGTGGCCGAAGGCGTTGCCGCAAGGTCGATGGCCCTGCCGTTCTACGGCGACCTGAGCGAGGCAGATGCCGAGCGGGTGGCTGGTGCTCTGGAATCGGCGCTGAAGGGATAATCAGCCCGTGTCCCGGTCCCACGACAAAAACACCTCCCGGTTTCGCGACGAGCCCGATCCCAGGTTCTGGCGCCTCAACCGGTCGATCAACTTCGACAAATATCTGGCTCCCTACGACATCGTCCAGTCAAGGGCGCATGCCCGGGCCCTCAACCGGATCAGGTGATCGGCGACGACGAGATCGGCCAGCTCGACGCTGCCCTCGCGGAACTCGGTGTCGAGCTGGACGAGAACCGCTTCGAGTTCACGCCCGGCGACGAAGACATCCACATGGCGATCGAACGTCGGCTGGGGGACCTCGTCGGTCCGCTGGCCGGAAAGCTTCACACCGGGCGCTCCCGGAACGACCAGGTCGCTACCGACATTGCGATGGCGGTGATGAACCACGCCGAACGGGCGGGAAACCTGGTCAAGGCGGCAATGGCGGAGCTCCTGCGGCTCGCAAAGATCCATGACTCCTGGGCGATGCCAGGGTACACCCACCTTCAGCGGGCCCAGCCGGTCTACCTCGGCCACCACCTGCTCGCCTACTTCTGGATGCTTTCGCGCGATCACGACCGGTTTGCTGCTGCTCGAAAGTCGGCCGCGGTGATGCCACTCGGCTCAGGAGCATTGGCCGGTGTCAACTGGAAAATCGACCGGCGGGCCGTCGCGGCTGATCTCGGTTTCGACGACATCACGCCGAACTCACTCGACGGCACTTCGAACCGCGACTTCGTGCTTGACTACCTGTCGGCCTCGTCGATCTGCGCAACCCATCTGTCGCGGCTCGGCTCCGAGCTGGTGATCTGGTCAAGCACTGAATTCGCCTTCTGCCAGATTGCCGAGCCCTTCACTTCAGGGTCGAGCATCATGCCGCAGAAGCAAAACCCGGATTCGGCGGAACTGCTCCGGGCGAAAGCCCCAAGGGTGATCGGGGACTTCACAACGCTGCTCGGTGTCATGCACGCCCTGCCACTCACCTATGGCAAGGACATGCAGGAAGACAAGGAGCCTTTTTACGATGCGGTCGAGACGATCGAGGCCAGTCTCGACATGACCGCAGGCATCCTCGAAGCCATCGAGTTCGACCAGGAGAGGCTCTTCGCGGCCTCCGGCGACGAGATGCTGGCCGCGACCGAGGTGGCCGACCTGCTCGTGCGACGGGGCGTGACTTTCCGCGAGGCACACGGAATCGTCGGAGATCTCGTACGGCTTTGCGTCGCTGAGGATCGCAACCTCTCCGACCTCACTCTCGAAGAACTGGCCGAACGGTCAGATCAGCTGGACGACGGGTACTACGAGGTCCTGAAACAGGGCAGCTGGCTCGAATCGAAGCTCAGTGAAGGCGGAACGTCAAGCGAAAGCCTGGCGATTCAGGTGGCGCTCGCGGAAGACCGCCTCAACTCCCTCCTAGCCCGGGGAGGCTCCACCTGCGCTTGGATCGCTGATCCGCCGCCGCCTGCGCCCGGTGCCGGTGTGGACGGCGCGGGGGTCGGTGCCGGGGCGGTCGGCTTCGCCGGTGCGGGTTTCGCCGGAGCCGGAGTTGCCGGCTCGGCGGGTGCCGGAGCGCTGGTCGAAGGTTCGACATAAGGCTCGACGCTGCCGGTGCCCGTGTCGGATGGTGCGTCTTCGCCGGCGGCCTTGGCTGCGGCATCGGCTTCACGCCCGGCGGCGCGGGCTGCTTCAAGGTTGTTCCAGGCCTCAACGACCCGGCTCCAGATCAGGGCCGGGAAGGTGCCGCCATCGACCGGACTTCCGCCGTACTCGGTGAGCATCTGCTGGTAGCTGTCGGCGTAACCGACCCAGACACAGACGGTGATCTCCTGTGTCGCACCACAGAACCAGGCGTTGGTGTTGTCGGTGGTCGTACCGGTCTTGCCCCACTGATTGGGGTCGCCGATGTTGGCGTTCTTGCCGGTGCCTGAGGTGACGACGGTGTGGAGGATGCCCTTGGCGGTAGTCATGACGGCCGGGTCGAATTCACCCGTGCTGATTACCTTGTTTTCGCCGCCCCTGATCGTCTTGCCGTCTTCGTCGGTGACCCTGGTGTAGGCAACGGGAGAGTCACCGGGGTCAGGAGCCAGCGAGCCACTGACCCGGCGCCCGTCGTTGGCAATCGTCGTGAAGGCATACGTCCACTGGAGTGGAGAAACCTGCGAGGTGCCAAGAACCATGGCGGGGTTTCGTCCGACGTGGCCCGAGACCCCAGCCTTGTGGATGGTCTTGGCGATCGCCCGGGGTCCGCCCTTGATTCCTTCGAGGCCCACCTGGGCATAGACCGAGTTGTCGGAAAGGGTTGTGGCGTTCGCCAGGGTGATCGAACCGTTGTACTGGTTCCCGTAGTTCTTGACCGGGAAGTGGTTCTTCTTCTTGCCAAAGACGAAATCCTGTGGAGCTGAAGTCCATACCGAGTCGGGCGAGATGCCCTGCTCGAGAGCAGTCGTCAATACGAACGGCTTGACGGTCGAGCCTGGCTGGCGAAGGCCCTGGGTGGCCAGGTTGAAAGGCTTCGCCTTGAAGTCCGAGCCGGAGACCATGGCATCGACAGTCGCGTCCTTGTTGTTGATGATGACCACCGACGCGTCGGGTCCGATCCCGCCGATGGTGCTCTGGACCGCATTCTCGGTCGTCGCCTGCGCTTGGAGATCCAGCGTGCCCTTGACCTTGAGCCCGCCGAAGAAAGCACGACCGGCGCCGAAGCGGTCGACCAGTTGCTGGCGAATCCACTCCGGTGTAGTAGGGGCCTTCGAATCGATTGACGGAGGTTCAATGTCCTTCGCGGCCGGCAGCGCTTCAGACTTGGCTTCGGCCTGCTGCTCCGGGGTGATGAATTCCTGCTCGGCCATCTTGTCGAGCACGGTGTTCCGCCGCAGCAGGGCCGCGTCGGGACTGTTCGCCGGGTCGTATCCGTAAGGGTTCTGGATGATGCCGGCGAGCAGAGCGGCTTCGGCCGGGGTCAGAACTTCGGCACACGGGCTTTCGTCTGTGCCGCAGCCGGGATGGGCGTTGCCGAAGTAAGTTCTGGCGGCGGCCTCGACGCCGTAGGCACCAGAGCCGAAATAGACCGTGTTCAGGTACTCGGTGAGGATCTTGTCCTTGGTCCACTGCTGTTCGATGTGGTAGGCGAGGGCGATTTCGCGCATCTTCTGGAGCGGCGACCGGTCGTTCTGCGCCTCGAGCGCCTGCTTGATCAGCTGCTGCGTGATCGTAGAGGCGCCCTGCTTGGCGCTACGGGCGATGATGTCCTGGACGAGTGCGCGCCCGAGGCCCTGATAGTCGACGCCGCGATGCTCGTAAAAGCGGGCATCCTCGATTGCCACGACCGCGTTCTTCATGTTCGGAGAGATTTGCTCCGGTGGGATCAGGATCCGGTTTTCGTTGCTGCTCAGGGTGCTGATGAATTCGCCCTTGCTGTCAGTGACGGTCGAGTTCTTCGATTCCTTGTACTGCGCGTACTTCTCGATTGCCGGCAGATCCTGCGAGACCGCCATGAACATGCCGAAGAAAGCCGAGCAGAGGCCGAGCACGCCGAGACCGAGCACGATGAAAAGGATTCGGAGCTTGACTTTCGGCTTGGGCGGTTCTTCCGGGGCCGGGGGGATGGGCAGTGGCGAACCACCGTTTCCGTCGCCGTTCCCATTTCCGATCCCATTGCCACTTCGTGGACCACCGCCCTTGGCGGGCCCGGCATCGGTAGGGGCCGGCGGAATGGCGAGGGTGTTGCCATTTGCGGCCGGCACCGGAGTCTCGGTTTCGGAGGGACCGTTCCTGGAGCCAGCCCTGGAGCCGCTACGGCTGAATAGCTTGCGGCTCTTGCTCTTCCTTGAGGGGGCTTTTGCTGCCGGTTTCTCGCCTGGCGGGCGCAACACCGACTGTCCATTGCCGTCGGCATTGGTCGGGGCGTCAGATGCGTGCCCGTTCTTCCGGGGTTCACTTCCCGGTGGATGTTCCGTAGATCGAGTGGCCATGTAGTGGCGAATCAGACCGGTGTGGGTGCGCGAAGTATCGCGGAAGTCCCGGCGTCTGCCAACCAATAGAACACACCGGGATCACCAAGTCGCGGTCCTCAGTCTAGCATTGACCTCGTGCCAGCCAGAGCCGAAATGGACGAAGATCACACGAGCAGTGAATCGATTGAGCGAGCCACAGCTCTGAGCACCAACGCGGTCGAGGCGCTGCCCGAGGGTGGACTGGCCCGGCAACTCGACCGTGGAGAGCCGCTGCGGATCAAACTGGGAATTGATCCAACAGCTCCCGACATCCACTTGGGGCACACGGTCGTACTCAACAAACTGCGCCAGTTCCAGGACGACGGTCACCAGGTTGTTCTGATCATCGGCGACTACACAGCCCGGGTCGGAGATCCGACTGGACGCTCCGAGCAGCGCCCGATGCTGGATCCCGAAACGATTGACAGCAACGCCAGGACATTTCAGGAACAGGCATTCAGGATCCTCGATCCGGACCGGACCGAGGTGCGCTTCAACAGCGAGTGGCTGCGGATGGAGCCGGAAGAGTTGCTGGGCCTCATGGCCAAGGCGACGATCAGTCAGCTGCTTGAGCGTGACGACTTTCAGAAGCGCATGGCGGCCGAAGAGCCGATCTCGGCGCTCGAATTGCTCTATCCGCTGCTTCAGGGCTACGACTCCGTGGCAATCGACGCCGATGTCGAGCTCGGTGGCACCGACCAGAAGTTCAACCTGCTGTTCGGCCGCTCCATACAAAGCGCCTACGACAAGCGCCAGCAGACAGTCATGACGATGCCGATCCTGCCCGGTATCGACGGGGTGCGCCGCATGTCGAAGTCGACCGGCAATTACATCGGGGTGACGGATGCCCCGGAGGACATGTTCGGCAAGGTGATGAGCGTTCCCGATACGACTACTGCCGACTACTGGCGGCTCCTGCTGGGCGTTGAGCCGCCCGATGAGCCTCCGAATCAGGCCAAACGCGCCCTTGGGCGCGCCCTCGTAGCCCGATTTCATGGCGAAGCGGCGGCAACGGCGGCCGAAGAGCACTTAACCGCGTGTTCGTACGACGCACGAAGTACCAGAGGAAATCGAGGACTTCGCGATCGAAGGCGACCCGAAGTCCACCTCCCGGCTGCCCGCCGGCGCGTTCGGGGTCAGCCGGGGAGAAGCGCGCCGATGCTCAAGCAGGGAGGAGTCAAGAAAGATGGCGAGACTCTGCCGGCTGAAACCCTCGATTACGCGGCCGCAGACCTCGATGGATCGGTACTGCAGCTTGGGAAGCGACGCTTCAGGCGACTCGTCGCAGGCTGACTTTGGCTCTATGAAGCCAAGCGCTTAATCGCCTCGACAAAGTTCTGAAGATCATGTATTGTCCTTCGTCCGCTGAGTCGGGCAGGTTGTGCGACTCAAGTGTCCCTTGCGATGAAACCCATCGCGACGGCGCACGCGGTCTTTGAAAACTGAGCAGCGTGCATTACTCCGGACGATTTACCTGTCCGGAGGAAATGTTCGAGCCCGATTTACAGTCTGAGGCGCCAGCGCCTCGGACGAACAGTTGTACCCCGTCATATCCGTTGCCCGTATTTGTGTACTTGGGCAACATTTCGATATGACACAGCTCTACGTTGAATAGTTAGAGGAACCCGGCTCTTTTGGAACCGGGAGTCGACCTGTTTACAGGCCGGCATTGATACCTCGCAACATTTTTCACGGAGAGTTTGATCCTGGCTCAGGACGAACGCTGGCGGTGTGCTTAACACATGCAAGTGGAATAAGACGAACCAGAGCTTGCTCTGGGGCAAAGCCGCGAACGGGTGAGTAACACGTGGGTAATCTACCCCGATGACGGGACAACCCGAGGAAACTCGGGCTAATACCGGATGTGGTACACAGGCTTAAGCCTGTTTACTAAAGGTAGCTTCGGCTTCCGCATTGGGAGGGGCCCGCGGCCCATTAGCTTGTTGGTGGGGTCAAGGCCTACCAAGGCAACGATGGGTAGCTGGTCTGAGAGGACGATCAGCCACACTGGGACTGAGACACGGCCCAGACTCCTACGGGAGGCAGCAGTGGGGAATCTGCGCAATGCGCGAAAAGCGTGACGCAGCAACACCGCGTGAGGGAAGACGGCCTTAGGGTTGTAAACCTCTTTCAGATGGGACGAAGGTGATGCGGTGAATAGCCGATGTCATTGACGGTACCGTCAGAAGAAGCTCCGGCTAACTACGTGCCAGCAGCCGCGGTAATACGTAGGAGCGAGCGTTGTCCGGAATCATTGGGCGTAAAGAGCACGTAGGTGGATCAGTTAGTCTGCTGTGAAAGTCAAAGGCTCAACCTTTGAAAGCCGGTGGATACTGTTGATCTAGAGTACGGAAGAGGCGAGTGGAATTCCTGGTGTAGCGGTGGAATGCGCAGATATCAGGAGGAACACCAATAGCGAAGGCAGCTCGCTGGGACGTAACTGACACTGAGGTGCGAAAGCGTGGGGAGCAAACAGGATTAGATACCTGTAGTCCACGCCGTAAACGATGGGTACTAGATGTGGGAGGTGTCGACTCCTCCCGTATCGTCGCTAACGCAGTAAGTACCCCGCCCTGGGAGTACGGGCCGCAAGGCTAAAACTCAAAGGAATTGACGGGGGCCCGCACAAGCAGCGGAGCGTGTGGTTTAATTCGACGCAACGCGAAGAACCTTACCTAGGCTTGACATGTATGTGACCGCCATAGAGATATGGCTTCCTTCGGGGCACATTCACAGGTGGTGCATGGCTGTCGTCAGCTCGTGTCGTGAGATGTTGGGTTAAGTCCCGCAACGAGCGCAACCCCCGTCCTATGTTGCCATCATTAAGTTGGGGACTCATAGGAGACTGCCGGTGACAAACCGGAGGAAGGTGGGGACGACGTCAAGTCATCATGCCCCTTATGTCCGTGGCTACACACGTGCTACATTGGCGCATACAGAGGGTTGCAATACCGTGAGGTGGAGCGAATCCCAAAAGTGCGTCTCGGTTCGATTGAAGCTGCAACTCGCCCTTCATGAAGATGGAGTTGCTAGTAATCGCAGATCAGCAATGCTGCGGTGAATACGTTCCCGGGCCTTGTACACACCGCCCGTCACACCACGAAAGCGAGCAACACCCGAAGCCAGTGGCCTAACCGCAAGGAGGGAGCTGTCGAAGGTGGGGTTCGTGATTGGGGTGAAGTCGTAACAAGGTAGCCGTAGCGGAAGCTGCGGCTGGATCACCTCCTTTCTAGGGAGTATCCCTATACGTCGACAGGCTCGACAACTGGATCACTCGTGATCCGACAGACGCTGCTCAGTTTTGAGAGACCGCCCATGGGAATCCCCCGTGGTGCGCGCCTCGATGAAGCTTGAAAACTGCACAATGGCCAATATTGAAGAAATATTGAATTAAAATGAGTAACAAGGCGGCACAGATTTTCCTTATCTGTGCCGGCTCACCGTCAAGATAGTAAGGGCGTACGGTGGATGCCTTGGCACCAGGAGAAGATGAAGGACGTGGACGGCTGCGATAAGCCGCGGTGAGGCGCTGAACAGCCTTTGACCCGCGGATTTCCGAATGGGGAAACCCGGCGTTGGTAATGCGACGTCATCTGTCACTGAATACATAGGTGGCAGAATGCAAGCGAGTGAACTGAAACATCTAAGTAACTCGAGGAAAGTAAATCAAACGAGACTCCCTGAGTAGTGGCGAGCGAAAAGGGATCAGCCCAAACCGATCAGCTGTAAGAAGACACTCGTTGTCTGATCGGGGTTGTAGGACATCTGTCCAAGCCGTGTCTGGCTCGGCAGCAGTTATCAAGTTAGGTGATAGTCGAAGCGCGTGGAACCGCGCACCATAGAGGGCAAACGTCCCGTAGACGAAATCGCACTAGCCTGCTGATGATGTTCCTGAGTAGGACCACACCCGTGAAACGTGGTCTGAATCTGGGGGGACCACCCTCCAAGGCTAAGTACTCCCTGGTGACCGATAGTGAACTAGTACCGTGAGGGAACGGTGAAAGTACCCCGGAAGGGAGTGAAATAGCACCTGAAACCATACGCCTACAAGCGGTCGGAGCATCTTCGGATGTGACGGCGTGCTTTTCATAATGAGCCGGCGAGTTACTCTTCAGTGGCAGGTTAAGCGATGAGCGGAGCCGCAGCGAAAGCGAGTCTGAATAGGGCGAACATAAGTCACTGGAGGTAGACCCGAAACTGGGCGAGCTATCCATGGGCAGGCTGGAAGCGGGGTAAGACCTCGTGGAGGGCCGAACCAGCTCTAGGGTGAAAACTGGGCGGATGACCTGTGGTTGGAGTGAAAGGCTAATCAATCCAGAGATATCTGGTTCTCTCCGAAATATATTTAGGTATAGCGTCGAGCGTTATATGTTGTGGCCGTAGAGCACTGATTGGACTAGGGGCCTTACCGTTCCGACTTCAGTCAAACTCCGAAGACCATTACAGTTAGCTCGGCAGTCAGCGCATGGGGATAAACTTCATGCGCGAGAGGGAACAACCCAGACCATCGTTAAGGTCCCCAAGTACTAGCTAAGTGGTAAACGATGTCCGAAGTATAGACAACCAAGAGGTTGGCTTAGAAGCAGCCACCCTTGAAAGAGTGCGTAACAGCTCACTGGTCAAGTGTTCGGGCGCGGATAATGTAGCGGGGCTAAAGCTAGTCACCGAAACTATGGGTGTACAGGCCTGCGGGTTCTGTACGCGGTAGGAGAGCGTTCTCAGTGTGTAAGCGTTGGCGAAAGCCTTCGTGCGGTGCTGAGAAGTGAGAATGCCGGCATGAGTAACGAAAGAGGAGTGAGAATCTCCTCCACTGATTGTCCAAGGTTTCCTGAGTAAAGTTCGTCTGCTCAGGGTTAGTCGGGACCTAAGGCGAGGCCGAAAGGCGTAGTCGATGGCTAACAGGTTGATATTCCTGTACCACGTTGAATCCGTTATGACCGATGGGGGGACGGGGAAGGGTAAGAGAACCCAGGCGATGGTTGTCCTGGGGCAAGTACGTAGCTAGTCGTTACAGGAAAATCCGTAACGGCGTTTTGACGCGAGGTACGATGCCAGCTGGTTTAATTACCGGCAAGTCTCTGAGCCCATGCCTCCAAGAAAAGCCTCTAGGCAGGATTCATGTGCCCGTACCGATAACCGACACAGGTGGACAAGTAGAAGATACTAAGGTGAGCGAGATAACCTTCGTTAAGGAACTCGGCAAAATCGCCCCGTAACTTCGGGAGAAGGGGCGCCCCGTTAGAGTGAAGTCCATACGGACGGAGCTCGAGGGGGCCGCAGTGAATTGGTCCAACCGACTGTTTACCAAAAACACAGGGCTCTGCTAAGTCGTAAGACGATGTATAGGGCCTGACGCCTGCCCGGTGCTGGAAGGTTACGCGGACTTGTTAGCTCTTAGGAGCGAAGCAATGAAGCTAAGCCCCAGTAAACGGCGGCCGTAACTATAACGGTCCTAAGGTAGCGAAATTCCTTGTCGGGTAAGTTCCGACCTGCCTGAATGGCGTAACGAGTTGGACGCTGTCTCAACGAAGGACTCGGTGAAATTGGAGTCTCGGTGAAGATACCGAGTACCCGCATCAAGACGGAAAGACCCCGTGAACCTTTACTACAACTTGATATTGGAGTTTGGTGTGTTCTGTTCAGGATAGGTGGGAGACAGTGAACCAGCGGCTGCGGCTGCTGGGGAGTCAACCTTGAGATACCACCCTTGACATACCGGGCTTCTAACACTGTGCCGTAATCCGGGCAGTGGACAGTGTCAGGCGGGTAGTTTGACTGGGGCGGTCGCCTCCCAAAATGTAACGGAGGCGCCCAAAGGTTCCCTCAGTACGGTTGGAAATCGCGCGTAGAGTGTAAAGGCAGTAAGGGAGCTTGACTGCGAGACCGACGGGTCGAGCAGGTACGAAAGTAGGGCTTAGTGATCCGGCGGTAGCAAGTGGAAGCGCCGTCGCTCAACGGATAAAAGGTACTCCGGGGATAACAGGCTTATCGCCACCAAGAGTCCATATCGACGAAGCGGTTTGGCACCTCGATGTCGGCTCGTCGCATCCTGGGGCGGGAGTACGTCCCAAGGGTTGGGCTGTTCGCCCATTAAAGCGGCACGCGAGCTGGGTTCAGAACGTCGTGAGACAGTTCGGTCCCTATCTGATGTGGGCGTTGGAGAATTGAGAGGATTTGTCCCTAGTACGAGAGGACCGGGATGAACGTGCCTCTGGTGTAGCTGTTGTCCTGCCAAGGGCATCGCAGCTTAGCTACGCACGGAACGGATAACCGCTGAAGGCATCTAAGCGGGAAGCCGTCCTCGAGATGAATTCTCCCATCTCTTTAAGAGAGTAAGACCCCTGGTAGACCACCAGGTTGATAGGCCGGCGGTGGAAGGGTGGCAACACCTGTAGCTGACCGGTACTAATTGGTCGAGGGCTTGACGGATATTTATTTTAGTGGGTCATTGTGCAGTTTTTAAGCTTCATCGGAGCGACATAGTCTCTACATATCTCCGGTGGTGCAATAGCGCAGAGGAAACACCTCTTCCCATTCCGAACAGAGAAGTTAAGCTCTGCAGCGCCGATGGTACTTGGGGGGCAACCCCCTGGGAGAGTAGGTCGCCGCCGGTTTTTACCTAGAAAAGGCACCCTTTGCGGGGGGGGGCCTTTTCTCGTTAATCGGATCCCCTGAAGGCTAGATGCTCTCGTCAATCCGCCACGGAAAAGCCGAAAAGCATGTCGGTGGCCGGGTTCGAAGCAGTTGTGGTTGAAAATATGGAGAGCTTGCTATTTGCCGGGATGACAACAGGCGGGCCCGAATCGGTACACGAAGTAGAAGTCCCAAATATTGTGCAAGTCAGCTGGGTGTCGGAGAGGTCCACTCGAAGAGTGAACGTGCGAAAGTTCCCGGCTGCCGCGGCGGCGCTCAAATCGACGGAGAGATTTGAAGCTTTCACGGCGACCGCTGGAGAAAGCGTCTGGACGGTCGTTTCTGTGGTGTTGGTCGCTCCGCCGTAGATTGGAAAGAATCGGTTGCCGGTCGCCGGCAGGCTGACCCGCCCAGACCAATGCACCCGCACTGGATCCATTGGTCCCTGGTTGCCCCGGTGTCCCCTGCGGCCCGGTTGAACCGGTTATGCCATCTTCGCCTGCGGGTCCGGCGATTCCAGGTGCGCCCGAGGCTCCTATGGGACCTTCTGTGCCTTGTGATCCCTGAGGCCCCACCGCACCAGCCGGAAGCTGCCCCTTGCCGAAATCTATCGCACGCAGGGAGCGGTTCTTGACCTTGCTGCTGTTGACGGCATTCTTCTTCAGCTGCTTTTTGCCGACACTGTTCTTAGGAATCTTGACGGCCGCATATGAGATTCCACCCAAGGCGATGAAGAGCGCGAGCAGGGCTACTACGTTTGAGAAGGTGAGCCGATCCCTGATCCTGCCTGTCCCCATCCAACGAGCCTAGCGCCGTGGAGGCCCTTGGTCAACTTAAGCACCGGGTGCCGGGGCCCTTTCTCGTTCTGTCGTAGGTTTGTGGTGTGAATGAGACCGTTATTTCTGACGATGATGCTCGGCTTGGGCTGGGTGTCATTGCTTCGCTTGCCGACGGCATCGGACCCAGGCCTCCCACGAGTGACGCTGAGGCCATGGCTGCTGCGCTGATTGCCGACGAGTTCGAGGATCTGGGGCTTGCCCCGGTTCTTGAGGAGTTTGCTTCCGCTCGTAGCTTTGGTCCTTCTTATCTCGTCGTGTTTGGATTGGCCCTGAAGGCCTGGCTGGTTCAGCGTCGTTTTCCATTGATTTCCGCCCTGCTCGGCCCTTCTGCTGCGGTCCTGGGGCTGCTCGAGTCGCGATTCATGCGTAATCCCCTTGACCTGCTGCGTACCCGGACCAGTCGAAACGTCTGGGCTTCGATCGAGCCTTCGGGCGAGGTCGAGCGGACCGTGTGCTTGGTCTCCCACATGGATTCCTCCCGGTCCGGGCTCATGTTTCACCCGAAATTGACTCCTACCCTGGGCGGCGCTGTGGCCACGGTCAGTGTCGGTTTGTTCGTTCAGGCTCTTGCCCCTCTACTTCGGCGCGTTGCTCCGGGCCGGCTTGTGGTGCGGTCGTCGCGGCTGCTGGTGTTAATGGCCTTTGGGCTGGTTCTCGAACGTGAGGTCCGCGGCCAGGATGTTCCCGGTGCCAACGACAACGCATCCGGCGTGGGTGCGTGTCTCTGTCTGACATCACACTTCACCGCCGAACCCCTCGAGAACACCCGTTTGGTCATTCTGGTGACAGGCAGCGAAGAGTCAGGAGTGTTCGGAATGCGCGAGTTCCTGTCCGCTCATGACACGAGGGTTGGGACTTCGTCAACTTCGACGGCGTCGGAGCTGATGCCCCGCTGAGGGTGCTATCGAAAGAGGGGGGCCCACTCTCGACACTGAAGGCCGATCAAGACCTGATGACCGCCGCCGCGACCGTCGGAGCAAAGTTTCCGAACCTCGAAGCGAGACCCCTGGAGAACGGCTCAGGCATCCCATATGACGCGACACCAGTGATGGTCGGCGGGGGAAAGGCAATCACCATCGTCAACCAGGAGGGAGCAATCCCCAATTATCACTGGCCCACTGACACAACAGAGAACATTGCGGCTTCAGCCTTCAAGAGGGCCGTCGAGTTCGCCGCCAGATTGGTCCGCCGTCTAGACAAGTCCTAGCCGCGGCCTCAAACGCTCAAGTACGAGTTAGATCAGCACTGTCCCAGGGCGCGCAGGCGGTGGCGGTATCGGTTCATCGACTTGCGTTTGAAGTCGCCGTGGGTCTGAGTCCGTAGACGCTTCACTCTTTCGTGGTGGTAGGGCGACGAAAGGCTCTCGTTATGGCCGATCACGTTCTTGATCCGGATGTCGAATCGGCAGCGCAGCCACTTCGTGAGCTTGAGTGAGGAATGCATCTGGTCCTTGTCCGACAGGACCTGTCCGTCGCTGTAGCCGGTGTGTTCGATGCCGATTGACACGTCGTTGAGTCCGACTACGTGCCGGCAACGGATCGCCAGCCCGACGAACTGCTGGATCCTCCCCTTGCTGTCGACGCCAAAAAGGGCACAGGTGTTCGGCAGCTCACCCAGTTCTGGTCGGGGTGGTCTGGACGGAAGGTGTTGTAAATCTGGCCGAGCGTAGAAGCTACGGCGTAGTGCTCGACGATCACCTTCGGTCTGGTCAGGCGCCACTCTCTCTTGCCGTAGTGGCGCTTCGAGTAGGCGGCCATTTCGTGCTTGCGCTTGTTGCCGAAGGGGATCGGATGCTTCTTTATGGTCGGCTTGGGGGCTTGTGACTTCGCCCTGGAGGGCTGGGCGGCCGGCCACGCGGCGGCAGGGGGCGGGTGCAGACCCGCCAGTATCACCGCGAGGGCGATCACGACCGCGGAGGCCAGGGTGAGGCGAGCCGGTTTGAAGTGCCGGTAACCCGAATCAGTCACCAGACCAGCCTACTGAGGGCTCAGTACGAGAGGTCGAGCTTGATGCGCGGGGGCATCAGGGCTTCGGGAAGGCGGGTGGCCTGCGTGGTGGGACAGGTGGTTGGGCGCTTGTGCTGCGGCCGGGCGGGGCGTGGCGCCCTGGTCCTCGGCTGTAGCCTCTTCCCGGGTGCCGGTTTCTTCCGGGGACGTCCGGGACGGCAGGGTGCCGTGCCTTCCGATTCGGGGTATTCCAACCCGTATTCACCCAGCGTTGAGAACTCGATTGCCAGGTCCAGCACGTCGGCCGCCTTGGCCGTGATCTGTTTGATCTGCACGAACATATGTTTGTAAAGGTACGGACCCGGTCGGACACGAACGTGTGTTTGCAAGTTCCTGTGCAGGGGACCCTTTTAACCTAGCCGCAGAGCCAAGTGCAAACCGGTCTCTTGAGTACTGTTTCCGCAGTTTGCGGCTTCTGGATCTCCCCGCGATCGACTTTCCTGGGTGCCAGGGGACTGACTCCGGTCTTCTGTCACCGGCCACGTCGCCCGAAGGATTGCCCCATCGGTGCGACCGCCTTGATTGCCGGATCCGGAGGCTCGATCTCGGCCAGGGCGTTCACGATCAGGTTGACGACTCCCTGGTTCGTCTCGATCCGCCCGCGGGCCCGGAGCAGGGTCGCGGTCCGGATGACCAGCCGGTACTTGGTGGCGACCGGAGGCGGGGCGATCAGGTTGAGCGTGCCAACTTCATCTTCGATCAGCAGGAAGATCGTGCCGAAGGCGGTTTCCGGGCGCTGCTTGGCGACGAGGAGGCCGGCGACTTCGGCCTGTGAGCGGTCCGGCATGTTCGCCGCCTCGACCGTGTTCCTGACGTGATCTCGAAGAGTGGGGCGGATGAGTGCCATCGGATGGCCTTCGAGGGTCATGCCGATCGTCCCGTACTCGGCCCGGACCCGATTCCAGTTCTTCGGCTCGTCGAGCTCCGGTGTGTCGCCGGGGCTGAACGGCAGCGAGAGCTGGCGGCCGGTGGCAAAGCTGCGCCCGTTCGGGTTCAGGCCGACGTTCCAGAGTCCGGACACCCTTTCGCCGCGCGGCAGGGAGCGGAGCGCTCCGGACCAGGCGAGCTGTTCGAGCTCCTGGCGCTTCAGCGGCATCCTCGAAGAGAGCTCGCCGAGATCGGTGTATGGGCCGCCGCGGTCTCGTTCCTTGACCAGTTCCTCCATTTCTTTCTCTTTCGCACCCTTGATGTAAGCGAGGCCGATGCGCACCGCGGGTCCGGGGTCCGGGTTCGCCGGATCGTGGATGCCGTCGGCCGGCCCGGTTGCAACCTTTCCATCCGTCCATTCGGTGCTGCATTCGACCCGGCTGGAGTTGAGGTCGGGCGGCAGGATTTCGATCCCGGAGCGCCGGCCCTCCTGGACCAGCGAGTCCGGCGGGTAGAAACCCATCGGCTGCTCGTTCAGGAGCGAAGCCAGGAACTCGGGCCCGTAATGGACCTTCAGCCAGGCCGACTGGTAAGCGAGCAGGCCGAACGCGGCGGAATGCGCTTTGGGGAAGCCGAAGCCGGAGAAGCCGACGATCTGGCTGAAGATGCCATCGGCGATCTTTGATTCGACACCGTTTTTGGCGGCACCTTCAAGGAATCGTTTGTGGTGGTCCTCGAGTGCCTGTCGGGACCGTTTGCGGCTCATCGCCCGGCGGAGGGACTCCGCTTCCGAAGAACTGAAGCCGGCGACGTCGATCGCGACCTCGAGCACCTGCTCCTGGAAGATGATCACGCCGAGCGTCTCGGCCAGGGCCGATTTGAGCAGTTCGTGCGGGTAGGGGACCTCAAACCCGGGGTTCTCGCGCAGCGCCGCCCGGCGCTCGATGTAGGGGTGGACCGCGCCGCCCTGGATCGGACCGGGGCGGACCAGGGCCACCTGCACGGTCAGGTCGTCGATGTTCATCGGCTTCAGGCGCGGCAGCATCTGCATCTGGGCCCGGCTTTCGATCTGGAAGACGCCGGTCGTATCGGCCCGGCGGATCGCCTTGAAGGTCGTTTCGTCGGCAAGGTCGATCCGGCTGAGGTCCACCGTCTCCCCGCGGATCCGGTGGATCTCGTCGACCGTGCGTTCGACCGCCGAAAGCATGCCGAGGCCGAGCAGGTCGATCTTCAGGAACCCGGCGTCCTGGCAGGAGTCCTTGTCCCACATCACGATCTGGCGCTCTTCCATGGCGGCCGGAACCACCGGGCAGATCTCGACCAGCGGCTTGGTGGAGATCACCATGCCGCCTGAGTGCTGGGAGGCATGCCGCGGCAGTCCGCGCGCTTCGCGGGTGAGCCAGACGAGGTTCTTCCAGCCGATCGATGCCGCTCGCTGTTCGCCGACCGCGTCCGCCAGGTCCCGTTCGAGGTCGTCCGACCCGCCGTGGAAGTCGACCGACCTCGCCGCGCGTTCGATCTCCGCGGCCGGAATGCCGAGGGCCTTGCCGAACTCCCGGATCGCCCCGCGTGAGCGGTAGGTCGGGAAGGCGGCGACCAGGGCAGAGCGGTCGGCGCCGTAACGCTTGTGGATCCGGGGGATGAGCTTGGCCCGGATGTCCCGGGGGAAGTCGAGGTCGATGTCGGGGGCCGCAGTCACCTCGTCGTTCAGGAAGCGGCCGGGGAAGAGGTCGGCCTTGACCGGATCGACGTGGGAGAGACCCGTGAGATAACAGACGATCGAACTGACACTGGAGCCGCGGCCGCGGCCCGGCGGCAGCACCGAGCGGGCGGAGGAAGGGCCGCGGACCTCGATCGCAACCTCCCGGGCCAGTTCGAGCAGGTCGTGGTGCAGCAGAAAGAAACCGGAGAGGCCGAGTCCGCGGATGATCCTCAGCTCGTTTTCCAGCCGGCGATGGGCTTCCGGTCCTTCGGGAAGGCCTTTGTAGCGAGGCCCGATCCTGGTGTTGCAGGAGCTCGGCCAGAGAAGTGTCGGCGGTCGGGTCATCGGCCTGCGGGTAGCGGTAACCAAGCTCCTTTTCGAGGTCGAAGTCGAGCCTCTCTGCGATTACCGCACTTTCGGCGACCGCTTCGGGGTACTGGTCGAATCGCGCCGCCATCTGGTCCGGTGAGGCGAGCGAGGAGCTCGAGTTGCCACGTCGCCGGGGCTCGGAGCCTTCCATGCTGGCACCGAGCCGCACCGCAACCAGCACGTCCTGAAGCCGCGCCCGGTGGGAGGCGTGGCTGTGAACGTTGCCGGTCGCCACCGCCGACAGGCCGAGGCTGCGAGCGAGGCCGTCGAGCCAGCGGTTGCGGGCCCGGTCGTGGCGCCAGTAGGGGCGCTGGATTTCGATCCGGAAGTTCTCCGGCCCGAACCACTCCCGGAGCCGCCGGGCCAGCGTCTCTCCACGGGCGAGGTCGCCTTCGGCCCAGGCGGTGGCGACGAGCCCCTGGCCGGCGCAGCCGCTGAGGCAGACCAGTCCTTCGGCCCGGGCGGCCAGCGATTCCAGCGGCACTGAGGGCTGGCTCACCCGCCGGGTTGGTTCGTCCCGGGTGTGGCTGTGGGCTTCGGTCAACAGGCGGCAAAGGTTCCTGTAGCCGGGCTGGTTCTTGACCAGGAGGGTGAGGTGGAAGAGCCGGCCCGAGTGGGAGACGGTCAGCTCGGTTCCGGTGATCGCCTTGATCCCGGCCCCCTTGCAGGCGACAGCGAACTCCATCGAGCCCCACGTGCCGTCGTGGTCGACCAGGCCGAGCGCCGGGTAACCGAGCTCAGCTGCGCGGCCGGCAAGTTCGAGCGGGGAGGAGGCGCCGTCGAGGAACGAGAACGATGAATGACAGTGGAGTTCGACGTAACCGGTCATGGTGGTTCATCAGGCGCGCTGGGCAAACCACTGCCCGGAAGGAAACGCTTGAAACACCGTGAGGTCGCGTCCATCGATCAGGACCAGCTCGAAGTACCAGCGCTTGACCGGGGCGGCAGTCCACCAGCCATCCTCGACGATCCACTCCTCCCGGACCGCGACCACATCAACATCGTTGACCTGGATCGGTGTGCGCCGGGAATCGCTGGCCACTTCGACCGGACGCGGCTCGTACAGGCGGGTCGCTCTGGCCACGCTAAAAACCCGTTCTGGCAACGATTTCACGTCTGTGGTCCGTGAAATCGTTGCCAGAACGTTGGGGCTTGGGGTTTTGAGGGAGTTTGCTTGCCACTTTGTTCACTCAGACAGGTAGGGCGTGAGGAGCATGCGCCGCTCGGGCAGGTGTGATTCGAGCTCGGCGTCGAGGACCCGCATCAGTCCGCTCTCGCCGACCGCGGCCCGGACCTGATGCGCCGCTTCGTCGAGGCGTCTGGCCCGGGTCTTCTCCGGCTCATGGGTGATCTCGATCTGCTCCGGCAGGCCCGGCGCGAGCTCGGTCACCCGCAGCTTCAGCTTCTCGGCCGGGCGCAGCAGGTCCTCGAGGCCGGGCAGGAGGATCAGCCGCAGCATGTCGGCGCTTGCGGTCGGTTCACGCGGGGTCGCGTCGCGGGTCCAGCTGCCGCCGCCGGCCAGGCTCGCCTCCATCGTGATCCGGCGGGCAGCCAGGCCGAGGTCGGTGATCCGGCTGGCCAGGCGGTCGCAGAGGATAGTCACGGCGCCGTGGAGATGGCTGCCGGAAGAGATCTCGGGCAGGTCGAGCGACTCGCAGATCTCTTCGAGCGGCCGGCGCGGCCGCAGGTCGGACTCGGCACCGAGTGCGGTGTTCCGGGCCTCGATACCGAGGTGGCCAAAACGGTCGGCGACGTTGTCACCGGAGAGTTCGGTCAGTCCACGCAGCCGGTCGATGCCGAGCTTGAGCAGTGAAGCGACCATCTGCCGGGTCTTCGCCTCCGGCCCGCTGAGGTGTCCGATCAGGATCGTGGTCGGCAGGGAGCCGAGATACTCGATGAGCTGCGGAGCTTCGACCACACCCGGCCGGCCTTCGTTTTGCCGGCCGGCGACGGCGAAGGCGGCGAGCCGGGTCGGGGCGGCCCCTATGGCTACGCTTTTGCCGAGCCGGTCGGAAGTCACTGCGAGCACGCCTTCGAGGCCGCCGTAGAGCCGCTCGATCTCGTCTGCGCGGAAGAAGGCCTCGCCATTTCTGGTCGATTCGACCTCGGCGCCGATTGCTTCGAGCCGTGCGAGGAAAGCCTGCCAGAGGCTCCCGGTCCGGCTCGGATCGGGAGAGATGAGACCGAGGGCGGGGCAGATGTCGATCGCCTCACCTAGCCTCATTCCCGCACGGACGCCGAGGCTGTGAGCGACCTCCGAGACCTCGCCGATCGCCTGGACGGAATCGTGCTGAGGGGCGAGCGCAATTGGTTCCAGAAGACGATTCTGGGTCTTTCCGAGCGCGGCTCGAAGGGCGAGAAGAGGCAGGATTACGGAAATCACCATATACGAACGTATGTTCGCATACGCAGGAAGTCCGGTCAAGCTTGCCCGGAATTTGATTTCAGGAAAGGTTCGAGGATCGTCACCGGGGTTGGTCTATGCTCAATCTGGAGCGAATTCTGGACAGCTAACGAGGAGGCCGGCAGATGGATCCGAAGCGACCCGAGAACGAAACCGCATGGATGAGGGGGCTCACCCAGCCGCGGCTGTCCCGTCGCCAACTGGTCCACGGAGCGGCTGGATTTGCTGTCCTCACCGCCCTCGGTCCGGCTTTGGCCGCCTGTGGTGTCGGTGGAACAAAAGGCACCGGCAGTGCCGAGGATGTCGACTGGACCGCTTGGTGGCAGGAGCAGAATGCAACCAAGAACCTTTCGTTCGCCAACTGGCCGCTTTACATAGACACCGGTGGCGGCGGCAAACATCCCTCGCTTGAGAAGTTCACCAAAGAGTCTGGCATCAACGTCAGCTACAAGCCGGTGATCCGGGACAACGCCGAAGTTCTTCTCCAAGATCAGCCCGGTCCTCCAGCCGGCGACCCGATCGGCTACGACATCATCGTCATGTCGAACGGATGGGAGCTCGGCCAGTTGATCGCCAACCGCTGGCTGACCCCGCTGGATCACAGCCAGCTGCCCAACTTCAAGAAATACGCGGGCGAAGTTGCGACCCGGCTCGCCTATGACGAGGACCTCGAATACAGCGCGGTCTGGCAGGCCGGCGTGACCGGAATTGCATACGACCCGAAGCTGACCGGCGGAGAGATCGATTCGGTTGAAGCGCTGTTTGACCCCAAGTTCAAGGGTAAGGTCGGAATGTTGAGCGACAACGATGAAGTCGGCAGCCTGGGACTGTTGGCGCTCGGCATCGACCCGGCCACTTCGACCTACGACGACTGGAAGAAGTCGGCCGCCAAGATGAAGGAGCAGAGGGACAAAGGCATTGTCCGCCAGTACTACGACAACAGTTACGTCAAGGCCCTCCAGAACGGTGATGTGGCGCTGACCCAGGCCTATTCCGGCGACATCTTCCAGTCGAATAATTCCGGCTATCCAGACCTCAAGTTCGTGGTGCCGAAGGAGGGGGCGATGCTCTGGCGGGACAACAGCGTAATCCCGCTTCATGCCAAGAACCCGGTCTCGGCGCTCAAGTGGATCGACTTCTATTACAAGCCCGAGAACCAGGCGATGATCGAGGACTGGATCAACTACATCTCGCCGGTGCCGGATGCCCAGGCGATCATCCGCGACGAACTTGACGACCCGACCGTGGCTGACAGTCCGCTGGTCTTCCCGCCGCAGTCGATGATGGACCAACTGCGTGAATACCCGCTCAACTACACACCCGAAACCCAGAAGCAATGGGCTGGACTCTTTGATCCGATAATTCAGTCCTGAGCAAGACTCCCGGTTGATCTACTGATGGGGAGGAATTTCAAGAAGAAGGTCACGCCACTGCTGTTGACGGCACCGGCGAACTTCTGGCTATGGGCTTTCTTCACGATCCCCCTGATCTCGATCCTGTGGCTCTCCCTGACCACCGGCAATACGCTCGACGGGTTCACCCTGACCTGGAATTTCGGGATCTACCCGGATGCGGTCAGCCAGTATTCAGAGCAGTTCGGCCGTTCGTTCCTCTACGGAGGGATCTCGACCGCGTTGGCCCTGATCTTCATGTATCCGGTCGCTTACTGGATCGCCTTTCGCGGTGGCAAGTACAAAGCGATCTTCCTGTTCCTGCTGTTGCTGCCGTTCCTGGTCTCCTTCATCATCAGGATCCTGACCTGGCAGTTCATCCTGGCCGATAACGGGATCGTGCTGAGTGCGCTCAAGGACATCGGTCTGGTCTCGCAGAACGCCCACGTGCTCTCGACCCCGTTTGCGGTGATCGCGGGCCTCACTTACGACAATCTGCCCTGGATGGCCTTGCCGGTATACGTCGCCCTCGATGGCATCAAACGTGACCAGATCGAGGCGGCCTCTGATCTCTATGCCTCCGGCTACCAGCGTTTTCGCACCGTGATCCTGCCACTGTCGGCCCCTGGCATCTATGCCGGCATTCTGCTGGTCGGCATCTCCAGCGTCGGCGACTTTCTCAGTGCCCAGATCCTCGGTGGGCCGAGCACCACCATGATCGGCAACATCATCCAGACCCAGTACGTGCAGAACCAGAATTATCCGCTTGCATCAGCGCTCTCTCTGGTGCTGATGGTCGCGCTACTGGCCTTCGTGGTCCTTTACGGGCGCTTCTTCGGCTCGAAGACACTCAAGGAGTTCGCCGGATGAGCGCCGACGACTCGAAGATGGACTCGGGAGGACACGCCCGCCGCTGGCCGTGGACCAGGTTCCTGCTGCCGGTCTATGTCTTCGTGATCATGCTTTACACGATGGTCCCGATCGCCGTAATGATCATTTACGGCTTCAATCAGGCACCGAACCGGCGGCTGACCTTTGCCTGGCAGGGATTCACCACCGAGTGGTACCAGCATCTCTTTGACATCGCTGACCTGACCAGTGCCCTTGTTACCTCGATCGAGGTGGCCGTGATCAGTTCGATTATCGCGGTGATCCTGGGTGTGCCGGCGGCTCTGGCTCTGGCGCGCCGGAGGTTCTTCGGTCGCCGGATCATGGATCTCACGATCATCACCAACCTGACCGCGCCAACCGTTGTGGTCGGCGCCTCGTTGCTCGGCTTCTTCGTCACGATCTCGCTGGCCCGTGGCATCGGCACGATCATCATCGCCCACGTTGCTGTCAGCGTCGCGGTGGTGATCATCATCATCCAGGCCCGGCTGGCCAGCATGGATGAATCGCTGGAGGAAGCCGCTCAGGACCTTGGCGCTTCACCCTGGATCGCTTTCTGGAAAGTGACCGGACCGTTGATCTCCCCAGCGATATTTTCGGCCTTCATGCTCTCTTTTGCCCTTTCAATCGACGACTACATAATCACCAGCTTCGTCAACGGTCAGACCCTGACTTTCCCGCTATGGGTGGCCGGTGCGGTCAAAGTCGGGATTCCGCCGCAGGTGTTCGTGCTTGGCACTCTGATCTTCGTGGTCGGAGTTGTGATCGCGGCAGCCACCCTGGTGCTCCAGAGCCGCAGCAACCGCAAGCTGAAGGCCGAGATGGCTCCGGCAGACGACTGGCATGTCTGACGCCGGAGGGCGCCGGGGACGTTGGTCGACTCCGGACCTGAATTACGCCACAATCAGTCCATGGCGAAAAAACGCGGTGCGAACTGTGACTGGTGCGGCACTGAAGTTCTCGCAGGTGATGGCTACCGGCTGATCCAGCCGAAGCGCAACCTGGGGGCCACCTTCGACCGGCTCGAGCACGTAGTGCCCTGGTTGATGAAGAAGAACGACTGGCACATCTGGAATGACGTGCAGGTGCCGGAAGGTGCGGAGCCGGTCAGCGCCCGGACCGGAGACGATTTGAACGAAGACGCGTACTACCTGGTCCACCACCGCGACGGGGTCAAGATCCCGGACGGGTTCAATTCAACCGACGAAGCGCTGGAGTGGGCAAAGGCCGGAGGCCGCTGGGCCAAGAGCTAATCCAGGTGCCGGCGATTACCGCGCAGTCCGCACCAAAATTGCCGGCACCTCGTTAGTTGGCTGGTTTTTTCTTCTTGGCCTTCGATTTGGACTTCGATTTTGTTTTCGGCTTGGGTTCAGGCTTTGGCTCCAGCGACTTTGCGAAGTCATTGATTGCGGCGGCGGTCTCTTCGGGGGCCTCGATCTGGGGTGAGTGTCCTGATCCCTGGATCAGTTTTGTCGTGACTCCCGGGATCGCCGCGTAGGCGCTCAGTGCTTCGCGGGCCGAGAAGATCTGGTCCTTCGCTCCGAAGATGATCAGCAGCGGCTTGCCCGTCTTCTCCAGACGCTCGCTGAGCGGGATTTCGTCGGTGTAGTCGTTCTGTTCCTCGAAAGACTGGTGGTAGGCCGGGTAGGACATCTCGCGGATGTCGTCGACGTATTTGTCGGGAACGTCATATCCGGGCGCGAAACCCTGGCCCACGTTCTTCCTGATCATGAAATCCGGGGCTACCCGCCACATGGCGGGGCCGATCAGTGGCAGCTGGGCCAGCTTGGCGCCGCCGGTCAGGGTGCCGTAGCTCGAATCGGGACCGGTGTCAATGATCGTGATCCCCGCGACCAGGTCGGGCGACTGCTCGGCCAGTGCAGTGACCACCTTGCCGCCCAGCGAGTGGCCGACGGCGACGGCGTTCTTGACGCTGAGGCTCGCCAGGACCTGCGCGACGAGCCCGGCCTGCGAGTCGATCGAGTATCCGGAATCGGGCTTGGCGGATCCGCCGTAGCCGAGCATGTCGATCGCGATCACCCGGTGATCGGGACTGAGCAGGGGGATCAGGTCGTCCCACCAGTTGATCGCACCACCCGAGCCGTGAATCACCACGATCGGCAGGGCACTCGTACCGATGAAGCGGGTCCGGGCACCGGCGAACTGGCCGCGTCGGCCCCGGATGGGAGCGAAGAGGTTGCCGGGGCGCCGGTATCCAGCACCTGAAGCGAGCCCGAGGTCGTATCGACCAGGGCTGCCCCGTCGACCGTGAGCTTGGCCGTATCGGTCTCGTTGTTCAGGGCGAAGGCGTTCAGTACGATCAAAAGCACGAGCACCAGCAGAACGCCGATCGTGATCTTGAGGCCGCGGCCTTTTCGGGAGCTTTTGCCCCGCCGTGAGCGTGTTGAAGTCTGAGCCATCTGCGGTGTTACCCTAGTCCGGCTTTCGGTCGGGTCGTTCCGGCCCCGGATCCGGTCAAAAGAAAACCGTCTACTTGCGGGGATAAACGTTATGGAAAAGTTCGTCATACAGGGCGGTGTTCCGCTCTCAGGAGAGATCACTGCCGCCGGCAACAAGAATGCGGCCTTGCCGATCCTCGCCGCCTGCCTCCTGACCGAGGAAGAAGTCGTGATCGCCAACGTCCCTCGCATTCGGGATACCGAGGCTCAGATTGCTCTCCTTTCGAATCTTGGAGTCGAGGTCGAGTGGGTCGCGGACAACACGGTCCGGCTCTGTGCGAAGAACGTGACCGACACGACCCTTGACGAAGACCTTTCCGCGGCAATTCGCGCTTCGTTCCTCATGGCCGGCCCGCTCCTGGCCCGCTTCGGTGAAGTCCACATGCCGCCGCCCGGCGGAGACTTCATCGGGCGCCGGCGCCTCGACGCGCACCTCGACGCTTTCCGTGAGCTCGGCGCCCGGGTCGGCGGACAGCGCTGGATCGAGCTGAACGCTCCTCCCGGCGGACTGCGTGCGGCCGAGATCTTCATGGACGAGCCGTCGGTCATGGGGACGGAGAATGCCCTGATGGCCGCCGCCCTCATCCCGGGCGAGACGACCATTCTCAATGCCGCTTCGGAGCCACATGTCCAGGACCTGGCCCGGCTGCTGGTGAAGATGGGTGCTCCGATTTCCGGCATCGGCTCGAACGTCATGACCGTCACCGGGCAGGACAAGCTGGGCGGAGCCGAACACACGGTAACCCCGGACCACATCGAGATTGCCAGCTTCATGGCCCTCGCCGCCGCAACCGGAGGCGAACTCCGCATTCGCGAGATCGAACCGCTCGACCTGATCATGATCCGCCGCCAGTTCCGCCGTCTGGGTTTCCAGTCGGTGGTAGAAGGCCGGGACGTGATCGTGCCGCCGTCGCAGAACCTGCGGGTTCAGGCCGACGTCGGTGGGGCGATACCCAAGATCGAAGACGGCCCCTGGCCCGCCTTCCCGGCCGACCTCACTTCCATAGCGTTGGCACTGGCCACCCAGGCCGAAGGCGAGATTCTGATCTTCGAGAAGATGTTCGAGAACCGGCTCTTCTTCGTCGACAAGCTCGTCGCCATGGGTGCCCGGATCACCCTTTGCGATCCGCATCGCGCGATCGTCAGTGGTCCGAGCCGGCTTCACGGTGAGCGCGTCGACAGCCCGGACATCCGGGCCGGCATGGCGATGCTCATTGCGGCGCTCGCCGCCGAAGGCACCTCCGAGATCGGCAACATCCGCCAGATCGACCGTGGTTACGAGAACATCGAAGCCCGCCTTCAGTCGCTCGGTGCCCACATCAAGCGCGTCGAGGATTAAGACCTGAAAATGATCCACCCGATCCCCCCAGGCACCCGGGATGTGCTTCCCGACGAGATGCGGGAGCTACGCCGCCTTCAGACGGCGCTGCTCGACGTCTTCGAGAGCTTCGACTTCAGCGAAGTCCGTACCCCGACGATCGAGTACGCCGACGTGGTCGAACGCGGCGATGACGTTGCGCCGGCCTACCGCTTTCTCGACGACCGCGGCGAACTGCTGGCACTGCGCACCGACATGACGATCCCGATCGCCCGGCTGGTTGCGACCCGCTTCGGCGAAGTCGAGCCGCCGTACCGGCTGAGCTACATCGCCAACGCCTACAAGGCGATCACTCCGCAGCGCGCCCAGCTGCGTGAGTTCGGCCAGGCCGGAATCGAGCTGATCGGTGTGGATGGCGCCAACGGAGCAGCCGAAGTGGTGGAGGTCCTGACGAAGTCACTGGAAGCCGTCGGATTGAACCGCGCGGTGATCGGACTCGGCGAAGCCGATCTCTGGCGTTGCCTGCTCTCCGACTTTGCGGCCGACCCGGCATTGGTGGCCAGCACATCCGCCCGGCTTGCCGCGCACGACATCGTCGGACTCGAGCTCGAGCTCGAAACCGCGGATGAACTCAGCCTCGAACAGACCGCCTGTCTGATGAAGCTGATCCAGCTGCGCGGCGGTCCGGAAGTGATCGGCCAGGCCCGTGGCATGGGTGGCCCGGCATTCGAAGCCAGCCTTGACAGCCTTCAGGGGACCTGCGACGCGATCGCCGCAAGGGGCGGGGCCGACCGGGTGCAGGTCGACCTCGGACTGCTGCGTGACATCGGCTATTACAGCGGTTCGATCCTCGAGGTTTACGACCCTTCGGTCGGCGAGATTATCGGCGGTGGCGGCCGGTACGACGGCTTGATGAGCAAGTTCGGAGTCGATCTGCCGGCGGCCGGTTTCACGCTCTATCTCGAGCTGATCCATAAGGCTCAGCTGGAACAGGGCCGGACTGATGATTGATTCCCTGAGAATTCCGGGCGGACCCCTGAAGATGGCCGTGCCCCGCGGTGCGCTGCTCGACGAGATCCTCGTTCTGCTTGATGCGATCGGAGTCGAAACGGCCGAGGTCCGAGGCGATTCACGCTCACTGGTCTTCGATGGCGGCGAGCTGATCCTCGTCACAATGCGCCCCTACGACGTGCCGACCTACGTCGAGGCTGGAGCCGCTGACGTCGGCATCACCGGCAAGGATGTGCTGCTCGAACAGGCCGACCGCAAGGTCTACGAACTGCTCGACCTCAAAGCCGGCTACTGCCGCATGGTGCTGGCGACGCAGAAAGGCGACGAAGGGCCGGCCGAGCACCAGCGCCGGCTCGGCATGATGAGGATTGCCACCAAGTATCCGCGGATCGCCGAGCAGTACTTCGAAGAAAACGGCCAGCAGGTTGAAGTAGTCGAGGTCAAGGGTTCGATCGAGCTGGCGCCGCTGGTTGGCCTGGCCGATGGCATCGTCGACCTGGTCGCGACCGGCCGGACGCTCAAGGAGAACAACCTCGAAGTCCGCGACGAGATCGTCGAATGCACGGCCCGCCTGGTCGCGAATCAGGTCTCGTGGAAGCTGCGCTCCGAAGAGATCGATTCCCTGACCCATCGTCTCCGGGCGGCGGCAGGGTGAGAATCCGCCGTCTCCAATGGGCGGCGCCGGAAGATCTCTCTGCCGGAATCCGCGAATGGTTCGGCCAGGGATCAGACCCGGTCGACGTCTCGGCAATCGCGAAAGCGGTTGCTGACGGAGGCGATGAGGCCCTGGTCAGGTTGACCAACAAATTCGACGCGACCGAGCAGCCGCTGGACACGATCGCCGTCTCGCTCACCGAAGCAGACGACGCGCTCGACAACCTTGACGAAGAAGTCGAAGCGGCCCTGAGGCTGGCGCACGAGAACGTGTCCGCTGTCGCTTCGGCCCAGGTAGAGGGTGGACAAAGGGTAGTCGAGTTGCCGCAGGGACAGACCGTCACCGTGGGCGAAGTGGCTGTCGCTGCGGCCGGCATCTACGCGCCGGGTGGCCGCGCTTCCTATCCCTCGTCCGTGGTCATGGGATGTGCCACGGCGCGGGTCGCGGGGGTCGAGCGGCTGGTGCTCGTTGCACCACCTCGTGCCGACGGAAAGATCAACCCGACCACCCTTGCCGCCGCATCGATCTGCGGGGTCGACGAGATCTACGCCGTCGGCGGTGCGCAGGCGATCTTTGCATTGGCCCGTGGTACCGAAACGATCCGGCGGGTCGACGTGATCGCCGGCCCCGGCAACGACTGGGTCACGGCGGCCAAGAAGTCAGTCTTCGGCGAAGTTGCGATCGATTCGCTCGCGGGCCCTTCCGACCTGATGATCCTTCTCGACGAGACAGTCGACCCCGAGCTGGCCGCGCTCGATCTCTGCGCCCAGGCCGAGCACGGAGATGAAAGCCTGCTGATCGCGGTCGGCTCGAGCGATGAAGTGCTCGACCGGCTTGAAGCGGAGGTCAATCGGATCGCCGCCGAAGAGCAGAGCGTCTTCGATTGCCGCCTGGCCACGGTAGTCGCACCGAACTCCGAAGTCGCCATCGACCTGGCCAATGAGTTCGCGCCAGAGCACCTTCAGCTGATGGACACCGAGTCGGCTGTGCTTGCCGGGCGGGTCCGTACCGCCGGCTGTGTTTTCCTCGGCCAGTCAACGGCGACGGCCTTCGGTGACTACGTCGCCGGTTCGAACCACATCCTGCCGACGGACGGCACCGGTAGAAGTTTCGGCCCACTTTCTCCGGCCACCTTCCGGCGCCGGACGGCGCAAGTAAGCTTGGACGCCGAAGCCGCTGAGAATTTGGCCGGTCCGCTTGACGCTCTGGCCAGGGCCGAAGGGCTGCCGGTACACGGTAAATCAGCCACCCGAAGAGCCAAAACGAGCGAAGGCAATGAGTAGACAGGCGAGCATCACCAGGAAGACCAAAGAAACCGAGATCGAGCTCAGCCTCGACCTCGAAGGCGCGGATTCATCCGCCGACACCGGGGTCGGGTTCTTCGACCACATGCTTGGCCTGCTTGCCCGTCACGCCAACGTCGGTCTGAAGGTGAAGGCCACCGGTGATCTCGAGACCGGTTCGCACCACACGGTGGAGGACGTCGGCATCGTGCTCGGCCAGGCGATCGACGAGGCCCTGGGTGACCGCTATGGAATCCGCCGCTACGGTTCGGCTGTCGTGCCGATGGACGAAGCGGCCGCCACCTGTGCGCTCGACATCTCCGGACGTCCGCTGTCCGTATTCCGTGGAGAGATCCCGGTCACTTCGATCTCGAATTTCGAAACCGAACTAACCGAAGAGTTCTTCCGGGCCGTTGCCAACGGTTCGAAAATGACCCTTCACATGGAGATCCTCTACGGATCAAACGTCCACCACATGATCGAAGCTTCGTTCAAGGCATTTGCCCGGGCGCTCCGGGTTGCGGTCTCGATCGATCCTGACGAGAAGGGCGTGCCCAGCACCAAGGGCACGCTGAATACTTGAGCTCCGCGCCGGTTCTGGCCATCCTCGATTACGGGATGGGCAACCTGCGCTCGGTCGAAAAGGCCACGGAGCGGGTGGGTGCCATCACGGTGCTGACGGCCGACAAGGCGGAGATCCTGTCTGCGGACGGCATCATCCTGCCCGGAGTCGGGGCCTTCCCGAAAGCGATGACCCGGATCCGGGAGACCGGGATGGACAAGCTCCTTCACCAGGCCGCGAGCGTCGACACTCCGATTCTCGGCATCTGCCTCGGTTACCAGCTTCTTTTCGAATCTTCGATTGAACTCGGTGGCTCCCAGGGCCTCGGCCTGCTGGCCGGTGATGTCGTCGAAGTCCCGGCCGGTGGCCGGAAGGTTCCACACATCGGCTGGGCCGCCGTCACCTGGGCAGATCCTTCGCCGCTCACCGACGGATTGAGGCCGGGGGAGCCCTTCTACTTCGTCCACTCTTTCGTTCCGGAACCGGAGCCCGACGAGGTGCTCGGCACTGCCGAGTACGGTGGCCGGTTCGCCTGCGTTGCTTCGCGCGGCAATACCTTCGGGGTTCAGTTTCACCCCGAGAAGTCGAGCGCTGCCGGCCTTCGTCTGCTCGAAAACTTTTGCGGGATCTGCGCCCGCCTCCGGGATGGCGACTCATGATCCTCTACCCGGCGATCGACATCCTCGGCGGCAAGGCGGTGCGACTGCTCCAAGGCGAATACGACCAGGAGACGGCTTATGACGACGATCCGGTCGATGCGGCCAGGCGCTGGGCGGATGGGGGCGGGCAGTACATCCATGTCGTCGACCTTGACGGGGCCAAGGCCGGCGAGCCGAAGAACCTCGAGACGATCAGGCGGATCACCGAAACGATCGATGTACCGATCGAAGTCGGTGGTGGCCTGCGTGATCTGGCCGCGGTGACAGCGGTTCTTGAGGCGGGAGCCGAACGGGTCGTGATCGGCACCGCCGCAATCCGCGACCCTGAGTTCCTCGACGCCGTGATTGCGCAACACGGTCCGGCGAAGGTTGTGGTCTCCGTCGATGCCCGGGGCGGCCAGGTTTCGCTCGCCGGCTGGACCGAGTCGAGCGGTGTCGACGTCGCAGACGCGGTAGCCGGCCTCACCCGGCGCGGCGCCGTGAGATTCCTTTTCACCCCGATCGAAGTTGACGGCATGATGACCGGCCCGAATTTGCCCGAACTATCAAGGGTCGCAGCCGCTACCGACGCGTCGGTGATCGCTTCCGGCGGAGTCGGAAGCCTCGGCCACCTGCGACAGCTGGCCGCCGAAGCGCCGAAGAACGTCGAAGGCGTGATCGTCGGCAAGGCCCTCTATGAAGGGCGCTTCACGGTGCCGGAAGCCCTTGAGGCCCTGGGGGCGCAGGCCACCGATGAGTGATCTGAAGCGGGTCATCCCCTGCCTCGACGTCGACAACGGCCGGGTCGTCAAGGGCACCAACTTCGTCGACATCCGCGATGCCGGTGACCCGGTGGAACTGGCCGAGCGCTACGACGCCGGCGGCGCGGACGAACTGGTCTTCCTCGACATCACCGCGTCACACGAAGCGCGTGGCACGATCGTCGACCTGGCCCGGCGCACCGCTGACAATGTCTTCATCCCATTCACGATCGGTGGAGGGATCCGCTCGGTCGAAGATGCCCAGGCAGTACTTGACGCCGGGGCCGACAAAGTCGCGGTCAATTCGGCCGCGCTGAACCGGCCGGAACTGCTGAACGAGATGGCCGAGAACTTCGGTTCGCAGTGTGTCGTGATCGCGATCGACGCCAAGAAAGCCGGCGACCGTTACGAGGTCTTCCTCAACGGAGGCCGGAAGCCAACCGGGCGCGATGCGATCGAATGGGCTACCGAGGCGACTCGCCTCGGGGCCGGCGAGGTGCTGCTGACCAGCATGGACCGCGATGGCACCAACATCGGTTACGAACTCGAACTGACCGCGGCGGTCGCCGACGCGACCGCGGTGCCCGTCATCGCTTCGGGTGGTGCGGGGGAACTCGAGCATCTCGTCGAGGCGATCACCGAAGGCAAGGCCGATGCGGTCCTCTGCGCCTCGATCTTCCACTACGGGCAGTACACGGTCTCGCAGGCCAAGCAGCACATGGCGATGCACGGCGTCCCGGTTCGGACGTGATCCGGGTCAGGCGCCGTTGTTTTCGAGGTCCGTCGCGAGCGTGTCGGCGCTGTCGCCACGGTTGATGCGGATTCGCTTGAGCGTGAAAGGCTCGGAGCGTTCGGCGAGCCCCGGATCCACGGTGGTCGCGCCACGGTAGCCCGCGGCCTCGACGGCGGCGACGACCTCATCGTTGTAGACCCCCGCCGGGTAACAGAAGTTCTCGACCTTGACCCCGAGGTCCTTTTCCAGCTGGTCCTTCGAACCGACGAGTTCTTGTCTGAGCGCGGCACCGGAAAGGGTTGTCAGGTCGGGATGAGTGATCGAATGTGAAGCGATCTCCCATCCGGCTTTGACCATCTTTTTCACCTCAGCGCTCGAAAGATCGGAGCCCTCGGACTTGAGGTTCAGCTGTCCGGCCCAGCCTTTTTTCCTGAGGGTCGGCATCGCGTCGGTGTACTGGCCGAGATAACCGTCGTCGAACGAAAGAACGACCGGCTTCTTCGGAAGCGCTCCGCCTTCGTCCCAGGCGTCCTGCACCTGGATCAGGGTCACCGCCGTGTAGCCGTTCTGGTCGAGCCAGTCGACCTGGTCCCGGAAGTCGCCGGCCGAGAGGTATAGCTCGGGATACGGCACGTTGACACCGTCAGCCGGCTCGCCGATCACGTGGTACATCAGGATCGGAACCGGCGCTTTGCTGGGCTTCCAGGAAGAGTCCGGCTGGGCTCCAGCGGCCGTGCCTGCGGCCTTGTCCGATCCGCCGCCGGCCGTCTCCTTCGCCGCGACCTGTTTTGAGGAGGACGTCTTGTCCGGATTGCTACCGCGCGAAGTGATGACGAAAACGGCGACGGCCGCTATCGCGAGGAGACCCACGCCAAGCAACAGGCGACGCCGGCGCAGCTGCCTCTGCCTGAGTTCGCGGCGCCTGCGGGCCAGACGGTCAGGCAGGTCGACGCTCATTCATTCTTTGAGGCTGGCTGGGATTTCTTCTTGCCCTGCTTCGCTTTTTGCGCCTGCTTCTTTTTCTGTTTCTTTTGTTTTTCCGCCCGCTTCTTCTTTTCTTGCTTCTGTTTCTTCTTCTTGGCGGCGGCTTTCTTCGCTTTGGCCTTCCGGGCGGCCTTCAGTTCTTTTTCGGTCACCGGCTTCATCGCGTTGATGCCGGAGTAGCCGGTCAGATAGAGCTTTTCGCCGTCGGAGACTGCCGGCATGTAGGCGCCGGAGTGGAAGAAGTACTTCTTCTGGCCAGTCTTCGCGCTGATGCCATAGGTGCTCGTGCCGTCGAAGGTCGAGGCGTAAACGAGCTTGTTGATCACCGAAAGCGACCCGATGACGCGGCCACCCATGTCGTATGTCCAGCGGGCCTTGCCAGTCCTGGCGTCCAGCGCATACACGTTGCGGTCGAAGGAGCCGATGTAGACGGTCGGTGGTGTGCCCGGCACCTTGGCCACGGTCGGCCCGGAATAGACGTAGTCACCGGTCGAGAAGGTCCAGGCGACCTCGCCGGTTTCCGCGTCGAAACTGTAGACACGACCGTCGTTGTTGCCGATGTACACCCGGCCGTATGCGACGGCCGGTGTCGAATAGAAGGTTCCGGGCTGGCCCAGGCCGGGTCCGAGCGACTGGCTCTGCCATTTGATCCTTCCGTTCGTCGCGTGGATGGCGGTCATGGCTCCGCCGTAGTCACCGACGAAAAGGATCCCGTTCTCATAGGCCGGGGCTCCCTTGATCGCTCCAGAGACCCCGGTTGACCAGACCTCCCTGCCCGTCTTGGCCTTGAGCGCGTAGAGGTTGCTGTTCTCGCAGCCGAAGTAGACGGTCTTCCTGACCACGACCGGCGAGGACTCCGAACGGCAAGGCAGGGACTTTTTCCAGATCTGTCTTCCGCTCTTTGCCTTGAGCGCAATGATCTGTCCGGGCTCCAGGTTCACGATGTAAAGCACACCATCGGAATAGGTCGGCGTTGAAGCGTTGAGTGAAGCGATTTTCCGTTCCCAGATCACGTGCCCGTTCTTCGTCTTGAGCGCATGGGCGTAACCGTCGTTGTCGACGAAATAGAGCGCATCCCTGACCACCGCCGGTGGAAATTCGAGCAGGGGTTGGTCGCCGTAGCTCCAGACCCGCTTGAAGGGTGGCTTGATCTTCTTGGCCGCCAGATAGCCGGTGCGCTGGTTGTTGAGCCGGAAGGTCGGCCAATTGACGGTCTTTGCCTTTGGCTTCGCCTTCTTTGGTGGCGGCTCTGCCTTGAAGGGCACCGATTCGTTGTTGACATCAGAGGGGCGCTTCAGCTCGCTGTAGGCGAAAGCCAGTCCGGCAATCAGGAGCACGAGGCCGCCGACTAGAACCACAGCCATCTTCTTCGGCTGGCGCCACCATGGAGGAGGACCATTTTCGGGCGCATCAGGTGTCGAAAAGTCAGCATTCATCCGCAGGGTGGATCATGGTAGGGGAAGTACAGCCATGAAAGAAATTCCATTGGGTGACACTAGCCGTCTGAGAGCCTTGGTCGAAGGAAACCCCCTGCTGGCCGAACTGGCTACGCAGAGCGGGAAATGGGGACGCGTCTATCTGGTTGGTGGTGCCGTCAGGGATGTGCTCCTTGGGGGGTCGCTACCACCGACATCGATCTGGTGACCGAAGGTGACGCGGCCACTTGCGACCAGCCTGGCCGAGGACGCACTGGTCCATGAACGATTCGGCACGGCAGAGGCCATGGTCGATGGGGTTCGATTCGACGTCGCCACGGCCCGCCGGGAGGAATACGCATTCTCCGGAGCCTTGCCCGAAGTCAGCCCTGCTTCGATCGTCGAAGACCTCGCCCGGCGTGACTTCACGATCAACGCGATGGCGATCGCGCTCGATGATCCTGAGAACCTGCTCGACCCCCACGGCGGACGATCGGACCTGGACCGCGGGGTGTTGCGTGTGATCCACCCCTTCTCCTTTGCCGACGATCCGACCCGGGCGCTCCGCGCCGCGCGATATGCCGCGCGGTTCGGGTTTGCGCTCGATCCGTCGACATCTGACCTTCTGCCGAACGTCGACCTCGGGAACGTCTCGCGGGAGCGGACCGACCACGAATTCGAGTTGATCGCAGCCGACCCGACCGGTATCGAGGCTTTCCGCCTCCTTACCGCCTGGAGACTCATCGAGATTCCGGAAGAGCGGCTCGAGTTGGCCAGCAAGGCGGTTGAGGTTCTCGAGACGAGGACCTGGCAGGGCCGGGTAACCCGGGGCGACGCGACCAATGAATCCCTGTTCGGACGAACCCCGGAGGTTCCCGTCGAGATGCCTGAGACGCCATTCATTGCGGTTACCGTCGCCAGCCGTCTGTCGTTGGCCGAGCTCCTGATCAACCGGGCCCAAGGAGTGACGTGGCTGGATCGCTATCTCGACGAATGGTCGACGGTCAGGCCTTCGATCACGGGTGATGACCTCGTCCTGGCCGGTGTGCCCCAGGGGCCTCCAATCGGCATTGGACTAACCGCAGCACTCCGGGCCCGGCTCGACGACGGCGTTGAAGGCATCGAACAAGAACTCGCGATTGCCGTGGAGGCCGCCGAGACGTACATCCGTGACACCGGCTTCGAATGAAATGGCGCGAAGCGGGGGAGCTGCGGTGGCTTGAGGCATCACTTCCTTCGGCCAGTGTCTGCTTTTCGACACGCACGGGCGGCACGAGCAAGGCGCCGTTCGAATCTCTGAACCTCGGGATCCTGACCGACGACGAACGGATCGCGGTCCTCATGAACCGGCGACGACTCGCCTCGGCCCTCGGAGTCGACGGCAGTCGAGTAGCTATGGCACGGCAGGTGCACGGGGCGGAGATCTGCTTCCACGAGGATGGCCAGGTGCGCCCGCATTTCCTTGAACCGGGGGAGCCGCCGCCTGACGCTGATGGCCACCTGACCCAGGCCCCGGGCCTGCCGATGCTGGTTCTGGTCGCTGACTGTCTTCCGGTGGCGATGACCGGCCCTGAGGGCCTCGCGATGCTTCACTGCGGCTGGCGCGGTCTCGCCGCCGGAATCATCGGGGACGCCGCGGGCCGGATCGGTGCGACCGACGCCGTGATCGGCCCCGGCATCGGTCCCTGCTGCTTCGAGGTGGGCGAAGAAGTGTTCGAAGCATTCTCTGATCTGGGACCAGGCCTGCGACGGGACCGGAATCTCGACCTCTGGAAAGTCGCCCGGCGGCAACTGGAACGGGCGGGGCTTGAACGGGTGGAGACGGCTGGGATCTGCACTTATTGCGATGAAAGGAACTTCTTCTCACACCGTCGGGACCACGGCGAAACCGGTCGTCAGGCTGGAATCGCCTGGATCGACTGACTGCAAGCGTCTGACCGCTTTTCCGGTGTTTTCGCTGCAAAGGTCAAGAATCGAACATAATCGGGAGGATTAGTCCCCCAAGGGAAGAAAACCGTTTACCTATGGCACTACGTGATTCATGGCACCGCACCCTCGTTTACTTCGGCCTTGCCGAGGAATCCGACCATGGCGGATACGACGACGCATACGACGACGAGTACCTCGAAGGAGATGAAGACTACGAACCTCGCCGCGATCGCGGTCGCGGTGGCCGAGAGGCCAACGTTCGTCGGCTTCCGACCAGCCGTCGCACCCGCCACGACGAGATTGACGACATTTTCTCCGACAATGACCCTGGCCCCGCGCCGCGAGGTGGCGGAGGAGTGGGCAGCAGCACACGTGTCCTGCGCTCGGTCGGCGAAGACAACGACGTCCAGGTTCACCTGGTCATCCCGCGGAACTTCAATGATGCCCAGCAGGTGGCGGATCAGTTCAAGCGCAAGGTGCCGGTGATTCTCAACCTCCAGACCACCGACCACGAGCTCTCGAAGCGACTGATCGACTTCGCATCGGGACTCACCTATGCGATGGACGGTGGCATGCAGCGGATCGCCGACAAGGTCTTCCTGCTCACACCGCGGAACGTCGAAGTCTCGGCAGAAGAGAAGGCCAGACTGATTGACAAGGGCTTCTTCAACCAGTCCTGATCACTTCTCCGGCAGGACCGTCGGAGAAGTAAGCTGCTCCCATGATCGTCGGATTCATCGGTTCCGGAAACATGGCCGCCGCAATGGCCCGTGGCTGGGCGGCATCCGCCAATGGACCCACGCAGATGCTCTTCACCGACTCCGGCTCCGGACGAGCAACTGCGCTTGCGGATGAAGTCGAAGGCAGGGCCGTAGACAGCAATGAGAACCTGGTCGAAGGCGCTGATTTCGTAGTGCTCGCGATGAAGCCGAAGGATCTCGCCGATGTCGCGGCTTCCATTCCCTCGCCGTTTGCCGTGATGTCTCTTCTCGGTGGCACCGCATTGGCAACGCTTTTCGAACAGTTCCCGGATTCGACCGTAATCCGGCTCATGCCGAACCTCGCGGTCGAGACGGGCAGGGGAGTGATCGCCGCCGCCCACCCGCAAGAGAGTGATCCGAAGGTCATCGCCGACGGGCTCGCGCTGCTCGAATCGCTCGGCAAAGTCGTCGAACTCGACGACAGTCTCATGGACGCAGCGACCGCAGTCATGGGTTGCTCACCTGCCTACTTTGCGGTGGTTGCCGATGCCTTGGCAAAGGCCGGCATCGAAGACGGCCTGGAACCAGAAGATGCACTCACGATGGTCGCCGAGACCCTGTCCGGAACTGCCGAGCTTCTGAAGCGGCGTACGCCTTTCGAGATCCAGGTCGCTGTCGCCTCGCCCGGCGGGAGTACCGAGGCCGGGCTTGAAGCGCTGGCCGCAGGTGGGGCCGCGGAAGCCTTCGAGCAGGCCGCCATTTCTTCGCTTCGCCGAATGCGCGAAGGCTGAGAATGGGCGGGGTCGTGGCAATTTCGCGGGGGGACGTGGCCGCATACGTCAGTGCACTGTTCACCGTCTACATCATTCTGATCTTCATCCGGATTCTCATGTCCTGGGTTCCCAAGGTCCCTGACAACCGCGCCTTGCGAGCGGTGCTCACCTTCGTAAAAGACACAACCGATCCGTATCTGAACATCTTCCGTCGCATCCTGCCGCCGGTCGGCGCGGGTGGAATGCAGCTCGACCTCAGTCCGATGGTCGGCGTGATTCTCCTGCTGATCGGCCAGGCAGTTGTCGTCGGATTGGTCAACGGTTGACCCGTAAACGGCAGCTGTCGTGGGCTCTCCTCGTCGCCGCTTCGGTGGTGGTCGTAGACCAACTCGCGAAGGCGGGGGTCACGGACCAGATCGAAAGGGGCAGCAAGGTCGACGTGCTCGGCCCGCTCAAGTTCACGCTCACCCACAACGACGGCGTGGCCTTTGGTCTCGCCGGCGGTGGCGGTGTCTTCGTGATCGCCCTGAGCCTGGTTGCGTTGGTTGCCCTTGGTGTCTTCGTGGCGTCGGTCCCCGGCCGCAACCTCGCCTGGCTGGCCGGTGGACTGATCCTGGGCGGCGCGGCCGGCAACCTGATCGATCGCATCCGCCTCGGATACGTCACCGACTTCATCCTGCTGCCGCACTGGCCGGCTTTCAATATTGCCGACTGTGCAATAACCGTCGGAGTAATTCTGCTCGCCTGGACTCTGGTCAGCGAAGGCCGGGAGGAGGCGTGACCGAGCCGGTGGCCGGGGCCTTCAGCATCGTTTTCAAGGACGAGTACCTGATCGTGGTCGACAAGGGCGCCGACCTGGTGGTTCATCCCGCTCCGTCGCACGACGGGGTGACCCTGGTCGAGCTGCTGGGGGACGAGCTGGCAGGTGGCGATGAACCCGAGCGGCCGGGCATCGTTCACCGCCTCGACCGTGGCACCAGTGGCCTGATGGTGGTGGCTCGCGATGACGAAACCCACACGACCCTCCAGGAGATGATTCGCAAACGGGAGGTTGAACGAACGTACCTCGCTCTGGCCGATGGCCGGTTCCGCTCCCGCACTGGAACGATCGATGCCCCGATCGGCAGGGCAGCAAGGAAGCGCCACCGGATGGCCGTGAACGGCGCCGCACCGCGGGAGGCGACCACGCACTTCGAGGTCAAGGAAACACTCCGCCGGGACACCCTGCTCGAAGTCAGGCTGGAAACGGGTCGAACCCACCAGATCCGGGTCCACCTGGAAGCCATCAAGCACCCCTTGATCGGTGACCCGACTTACGGAGGGCCGTCGAGGTACGAACTGACGAGGCCGTTCCTGCATTCGACGAGGCTGGCCTTCAGGCACCCGGCGACGGGTGAAGAAAGCGAATTCGAGGCACCATTGCCGGCCGACCTGGCCGAGGCGCTCGAACTGGCCCGCGAAGGCGCGGTTTAGAAACGGATGAGAGCGGTGCACGGGGCTGCCTGCGAGCGGCTGGCGAGGAGTAAAGCCGGGAATGTCCGCGATCGTACTCACGTACTTGAGCTGACATTCCCGGCGTCGACGAAGTCCAGGCGCCGCTCAGGCAGTTCCCGGGCGCCACTTGCCCTTCATTCCCTCTACAATCGCGGATCCAATCAATCTCTAACCCCCGGTACTCCGACGACGGCTCCTGCCCTCAATGGGTTTCCGTCCAATCGACCCGGTGGGATCCGTAAGTAACACCAATTCAAGGAGCAGCATGACTCAAGCAGGAATCCAGAATTTGCTGGAGGCCGGAGTTCATTTTGGCCACCAGACCAGTCGTTGGAACCCGAACATGCGGCGTTACATCGCCGGTGAACTCGACGGGATCCACATCATTGACCTCCTCCAGACGGAGGAAATGCTCGAGGACGCACGCCGTTTCGTCGGTGAGCTCACTTCGGGCGGCGGCAAGGTTCTTTTCGTCGGCACCAAGAAGCAGGCTTCGGACGTCATCCAGAACTGGGCAGAGAAGTCGAACATGCCTTACGTCAACCGTCGTTGGCTGCCCGGCCTTCTCACAAACTTCAACATCAGCTCCGCCCGTATCAAGCGGCTGCACGAGCTGAATGACCTGGTCGAGACCGAGCAGATCGATCTGCTGCCGACCAAAGAACGCATGAAGATGATGGCCGAGCGCACCAAGCTCGAGTTCGCCCTCGGTGGAGTCAAGGACATGGACCGTGTCCCCGACGCCGTCTTCATCATGGACCTCAAGGCCGAAGAGATCGCACTGCGCGAGGCGACCCGCCTGCGGCTGCCGATCATCGCCCTGGTCGACTCGAACTGTGACCCGGGCAACATCGACTTCGTCGTGCCCGGCAACGACGACGCGATCCGCTCCTGCGAACTGGTTATTTCGACCGTCGGTTCGGCGATCGAAGAAGGCGCCGGAGCCTGGGCCGTAATCGAAGAGAAGCGCCAGGCCGAAGAGAAGGCCCGTCGCGAGAAGGAAGATGCCGAGCGCAAGAAGCGTGAGGAAGAGGACAAGATCCGCCGTGAGGCGATCGAGAAGGAGCAGGCCGAGGAGAAGGCCCGCAAGAAGGCCGAAGACAAGGCCAAGGCTGAAGCAGCCGCCGCCGCTCCAGCTCCTGAAAAGCCTCAGGCAGAAAAGCCCCACCCCCAGGCCGTCCCGGAAGACGCCCCGCACCCCCAGGCAGTCTCCGACGATGCGCCCCACCCTCAGGCAGTTCCTGACGATGCCCCGCATCCCCAGGCCGTTCCTGATGACAATCCGCACCCTCAGGCAGTTCCTGACGATGCCCCGCATCCCCAGGCCGTCCCGGACGATGCCGAGCCTGAAGCCGCCGAGTCCGAGGATAGCTCCGGCTCCGAGGCTCCGGCCACGGAGGAGAAGTCCTGATGGCGTCTGCCGCAGATGTAAAGGAACTCCGCCAGCAGACCGGCGCCGGCATGCTCGACTGCAAGAAGGCACTGGAAGAGGCTGGCGGCGACATGGACCGGGCGGTTGAACTGCTGCGGGTCAAGGGCCAGGCTTCGGCCGCCAAGCGCGCCGACCGTGGCACCAGCGAAGGGGTCGTCGCTTCCTACATCCACGCCAACAAGAAGGTCGGCGCGATGGTGGAAGTCCAGTGCGAGACCGACTTCGTCGCTCGCAACGAGGACTTCCAGGCATTTGCCTACGACGTCGCCCTGCACGTCGCCGCCGCCTCGCCGACCCACGTCGCGACCGAGGACATCCCCGAGGAAGAAATCGCCAACGAGCGTCGAGTCTTCGAGGAAAAGGCCAAGGAAGACGGCAAGCCGGATAACGTCGTTGAGCGCATAGTCGACGGGCAGGTTGCCAAGTGGGCAAAGGATCGCGCCTTGATGGAACAGGAACACGTGAACGTTGACAAGCACGATTCGAAGACGATCGAGCAGCTTCGTCAGGACGCAGTGGCCAAGCTCGGCGAGAACATCGTCATATCGCGCTTCTCGGTCTTCCGGGTAGGCGAGTAAGGCCCGAGGGCACGCATCATGACCGACGACTCAGAGCCGAAATTCAGAAGGATCCTTCTAAAGCTCTCGGGTGAGGCATTGATGGGCGACCTCGACTTCGGTACGGATCCGGCCGAAGTCGAGCGCATCGCCCGTCAGCTCGGCGTGATTCGCAGTCGGGGCGTCGAAGTCGCGATCGTCGTCGGCGCCGGCAACATCTACCGCGGCATTGACGGTGCCGCCCAGGGGATGGACCGGGCGACCGGCGACTACATGGGCATGATGGCCACGGTGCTCAACGCGCTGACCCTTCAGGACGCGCTCGAGAAGCACGGCCAGTACACACGTGTCCTCTCCGCAATCGATGTTCGTGAGGTCGCGGAGCCGTACATCAGGCGCCGCGCGATGCGTCACCTGGAAAAGGGGCGGATCGTGATCTTCGCCGCCGGCACCGGCAACCCGTTCTTCACCACCGACACCGCAGCCGCACTGCGGGCACTCGAGATCCATGCCGAGGCGATCCTGATGGCGAAGAACGGTGTCGAAGGCGTGTACGACGCCGATCCGGCAACCGATCCGAACGCGACTTTCATCCCTGAACTCTCCCACCGCGACGCGATCGAGCGTGGCCTCAAAGTCATGGATTCGACCGCCCTCAGCCTCTGTATGGACAACGATCTGCCGATCTACGTCTTCAACATGGCCGACGAGCTCAATATAGATAGGATCGTTTCAGGCGAGAAAGTCGGAACCCTGGTCCGCTCGAGCGTGCCCGACGACGCGTCACCGGAGGAGAAATCATGATCGACGACCTACTCAAAGACGCCCGGCAGCGAATGGAGAAATCCGTCGATTCAACCCGTGGCGAGTTCTCCAGTGTGCGTACTGGCCGTGCCACGCCGCATCTTCTTGACCGGATTACAGTCGACTACTACGGAGCCATGACGCCGCTGGCGCAGATGGCCAATGTCTCGACTACCGACGCCCGCACCCTGACGGTCACTCCGTACGACAAGGGCGTCATGGGCAACATCGAGAAAGCGATCCTCGAGTCTGACGTCGGCCTGACGCCTTCGAACGATGGCAACGTGATCCGCCTCAACGTGCCGGATCTGACCGAAGAGCGCCGCAAGGAACTTGTGAAGGTCGTCAACGGCGTCGCCGAAGACGGCCGGATCGCAATCCGCAACGTCCGCCGTGACGTAATGGCCGATCTGCGCGATCTGAAAAAGGATGGCGAGACCGGCGCTGATGACGAGCACCGCGCCGAAGCAGCACTCCAGAAACTCACTGACGAAACCATCGGAGAAATTGATTCCCTGCTGAAAGGCAAGGAAGAGGAAATCCTCGAGGTGTGAGCGCACCCCGGTTTGTCGCGATCATTACCGACGGCAACGGCCGTTGGGCCGAAAACCGGGGTCTACCCGTCCGCGAAGGCCACAGTGCCGGCGCCGATACGGTCAAAGCAAGGCTGAAGGACGCGGTCGAGTTCGGCATCAAGGAACTGACCGTCTTCTCGTTCTCGACCGAGAACTGGTCACGCTCTCCCGAAGAAGTTTCAGCGCTCATGGAGATGTTTTCCCAGCGGATCGTCGACGAAACGCCTGAGCTTCACGAAGAAGGTGTGCGGATGCGGTTCATCGGCCGCCGGGAGGGCATCGCACCCAGGCTTATTGAGCAGATGGACGAGGCCGAAGCATTCACGGCCGGAAACGACACGATCACCTTCTTCATCGCCTTCAACTACGGAGGTCGCGCCGAGATCATCGATGCGGCGCGCGGGTTCACCGGGAGCACGGAAGAGGAGTTCCGCGAGGGACTCTATGCGCCAGACATGCACGACCCCGAACTCCTTATTCGTACCAGTGGTGAACAGCGGATCTCGAACTACCTCCTCTGGCAGTGTGCCTATTCCGAGTTCGTCTTCCGGGATGAACTCTGGCCCGACTTCAGTCGTGATGCGTTCGCCGAGACCCTCGAGGAATACGGCCGCCGGACCCGCCGCTTCGGCAACAGGGCTGCCTCATGAACGAGACTATGAAGCGGGTTATCGTGGCGATTCCCTGGGTACTTTTGGCAATCGGAATCGTCGTGGCCGGAGGCCCGGTGTTCGCTGCCGCGATCGCGGTCTTCGGCTGCCTCGGTCTCCGCGAGTTCTTCGTGATGGGGAGTTCCTACCGGCCGATGCAGTGGGTTGCCTACCTCGGCTTGACCGGCATGGTCGCCGCCGCTTACTTCGGCACCGCATTCAACGTCTTGCTGCTCATGGCAGCGCCCTTCCTCCTGCTTTTCATCTTCGCGGCTGCCCGGGACAACCGGGAGAACATCACCGCGTCGATGGCGATCACGGTCTTCGGGCTCTTCTGGATCGGCATTCCGATGGTCCACGCGGTACTGCTCCGGGACCTCCCGGACCATGGTGCCGCGCTGCTGGTCAATGTCCTGGTTGGCACCTTCGTGGCCGATACGGGCGCTTACACGGTTGGCCGCCTGTTCGGCCGTCACAAGCTTGCGCCGAAGCTTTCGCCGAACAAGACGATCGAAGGTCTGATCGGCGGATTCCTGATCGGAGTGCTCGGCGTCTGGTGTGCCGGGCTCTACCAGGACTGGCTCTCCGGCTACGACGCCCTGATTCTCGGTGCCGCAGTGGCCTCGATGGCTCCGGTCGGCGATTTGTTCGAATCGATGATCAAGCGTGATCTCGGAAAGAAGGACACAGGTACGCTGTTCGGACCCCATGGAGGGCTGCTCGACCGACTCGACGCCGTCTTCTTCACGGTGGTCGTCGGCTACTACGTCTCCATAGCCCTTGTCTACTGATCCGGATCCAGGTGCAATGGATGTCCCTGATTCACCCACCCAGATGAAACGAATAGCGGTGCTCGGCTCGACCGGTTCGATCGGCACCCAGGCGCTTGAGATCATCAATGGCCGCGAGGACCTCTCGGCGGTCGGACTCGCCGTTGGCAGCAACTGGCAGGAAGCGGTCGTTCAGGCGCGCGGCTGTGGTGCCGGCTTCATCGCCGTTCAGGACCCGGAAGCAGCCCGCGAAGCCGCCGGAGTCTTTGATGGAGTCGTCCTGTCCGGGGAGGCAGCAGCCCGGGAACTCATCGGGGTCTGCGAGCCGGACCTCCTGCTCAACGGAATAGTCGGTGCGGCCGGACTCGGCCCGACAATCGCTGGCTCTTACCGCCGGCATCGACGTCGCGCTTGCCAACAAGGAAAGCCTGGTGGTCGGCGGGGACCTGGTCACGGAACTCTCGAAAGCAACCGGGGCGAAGCTGCTGCCGGTTGACTCGGAGCATTCGGCGATCTTCCAGTTGCTGAGTGGCGAAGCGCCCGAAGCGGTCGACCGGATCGTTCTCACGGCCTCCGGCGGGCCATTCCGTGGACGGACTGACCTGAGCGGGATCACGGTCGCAGAAGCTCTCGACCACCCGACCTGGGCGATGGGCGGTCGCATCACGATCGATTCGGCGACGCTGATGAACAAAGGCTTCGAGACGATCGAAGCCCATCTCCTGTTCGACGTTCCTTACGAACGAATTAGCGTCGTGGTGCATCCTCAGTCGATTGTGCACTCCATGATCGACCTCAAAGACGGCTCCACGCTGGCCCACCTCGGATACCCCGACATGCGCGTGCCGATCGGCTTCGCCCTCGGGTATCCGGCGCGGCTGGACCTGCCGATCGAGCGGCTCGACCTGGCAAGCGTCGGTTCTCTCGACTTCGAAGAACCGGACCCCGAAACGTTCCGCTGCCTTGGTCTCGCTCGGGAAGCCGGAGGCAAAGGCGGGATATCTCCCTGCGTGCTGAACGCCGCCGACGAAGTGGCGGTGGCCGCTTTCCTCGACGGACGCATCGAGTTCACCGGCATCGCCGAAGTGATCGAAAAGGCGCTGGATGACGTTGGCTCTGGTCCGGCCCGGGACTTCCGCGAACTGTTCGCGGTCGACGAAGCCGCGCGCGAGCGCTCGGAAGAGCTGGTTCAGGACTTGGAGAACAGTTGAGCTTTCTCCTTGCCTTCCTCGCTTTCAGTGTCCTGATCATCCTCCACGAGGCCGGTCACTTTGTCGCGGCCAAGGCCGTCGGGATGCGGGTCGAGCGCTTTTACCTCTTCTTTCCGCCGAAACTCCTCGGCATCAAGCGGGGGGAGACCGAATACGGAATCGGCATGATCCCCCTGGGCGGTTTCGTGAAGATCACTGGTATGAACCCGGACGAGGAGTTGCCGCCCGAGGTGGCACCCCGCGGGTACTACAAGCAGCCGGTCTGGAAGCGGATCGTCGTGATCGGCGCCGGGCCTGCGGTCAATATCGCGATTGCCTTCATCATTCTGTTCTTCCTTGCATTCGGCATTCAGGAGCCGAGCTCGAACGTCGACCAGATTGCCAGGAATACGCCGGCCGTCGGCAAGCTCATGCCGGGCGACCAGATCGTTTCGATCGACGGAGTGACCGGGAGCCAGGAAAAGATCGCCGACCAGATCAACTCGCATACCTGTGCCGGAAAGCCGAAGGACGGCTGCGAGGCGACCACACCGGCGACCGTTGTCGTCGATCGCGATGGCCGGCAGAAGTCCCTAGAGATAACTCCGATCTATGACGCCGCAGTCGAGCGCAACCGGCTGGGCTTTGCTTTCGGCCTCCAGCCGGTGAACCCGTCCGTTCCCGAGGCGGCAAAGATTTCGGCGGACTTCATGTGGTTCGTGACCTCGAAGACAGTTACGACGCTGGCCAGGATTTACCAGCCGGCCGAGCGCAAAGAGCTCTCCGGCGTGGCTGGCACCTACGAAGTGACAAGACAGGCAATCGACGTCGGTGCCCGGCAGGCCTTCACGCTGATCGCCCTGATCAGCCTCTCACTCGGCGTGATCAACCTCTTTCCCTTCCTGCCGCTGGACGGCGGTCACATCTTCTGGAGCATCGTCGAAAAGGTGCGTGGAAAGCCCGTGCCGTTCGCGATCATGGAGCGGGCGGGATTCATCGGATTTGCTCTCGTCATCGGCCTCTTCATGATCGGCCTCTCGAATGACATCGGACGCTTGACCGGCGAAGGCTTCAATGTCCGCTAGATTGCCGTAGCACCCGCTTTATTTGTGGCAATCGTCTTCGAGCAAAGAGGAGAGTTTTAGTGCACACCACGTCGCTGACCGAGGCTGATGGAGGACCCGGCTATGAACCGACCTCCAAGAACCTCTACGAGGCATTTCTGGATTCCGTCGCCAAGCGTGGCGACCACGTAGCGCTGATCTCCGAGGAAGAAGGCGTAAGCCTCACCTGGAACGAGCTGGATACCCGGGTCAAGGCGATCGCCGGCGGCCTCAACGCGCTCGGTGTCAAGCGGGGCGACACGGTCAGCATGCTGCTGAACAACCGTTCCGAGTTCATTCCAACCGACCTTGCCGCGGTCTCGCTAGGAGCGATCCCGTTCTCGATCTACCAGACCTCCTCGCCGGAGCAGATCGAATACGTGCTCAGTGACTCCGAGGCGAACGTGGTCATCGTAGAGCCGGACTTCCTGCCGAACCTGCTGAAGGCGAGGGAGAACCTTCCGCACGCCGAGCACATCGTCGTCATGGGTGGCGATGGCGGAACTTCGACCTACGACGAGCTTCTCGAACTGGATCCGGACTTCGACCCGGCCCCGATCGCGGCCGAGGTCGGCCTGGAAGACCCGCTCACTCTGATCTACACCTCCGGCACGACCGGACCGCCTAAGGGTGTCACGCTGACCCACGGCAACCTGATGCGGATGAACGCCTCCGTGATGGAAGGCGTCATCAAGATGCCCGACGATCCCGAAGCCAAAGTCATCTCCTGGCTGCCCGCCGCACACATCGCCGAGCGCGGTGCCAACTACTACACGCCGGTCATACGCGGGTACCAGATTCACATCTGTCCGGACCCCCGCCGGATCATTGAGTTCTTGCCCAAGGTCCGGCCGACCTGGTTCTTTGCCGTGCCGCGCATCTGGGAGAAGCTGAAGGCCGGTCTCGAAGGCAATTTCGCAGGGCTTCCCGACGAGCAGCGCCAACAGGCGCAGGCAGCGGTGGCAGCCGGAATTCAGAAGGTTCGTCTCGAGCAGGCCGGTGAAGAAGTGCCCGAAGAACTCGCCGCCGGCGTCGCGCTGGCCGATGAAAAGCTCTTCTCTGGACTGCGCCACTCGCTTGGACTCGACGAGTTCATCGCGGTCAGTGTCAGCGCCGCCCCGATCCCGGTCGAAGTGCTCGAGTTCTTCCACGCCATCGGCATCCCGCTCGGAGAGCTCTGGGGCATGTCCGAGACCTGCGGTGTGATTACGATCAACCCGCCGGACGCGATCAAGATCGGCACGGTCGGACCTCCGGTTCCAGGCTGTGAAGTCCGGCTCCTCGAAGACGGCGAGCTGATCTGTCGCAGCGCCTTCGTCATGCCCGAGTATCGCAACGCACCCGAGAAGACGAATGAAGCAATTATTGATGGTTGGCTACACACTGGTGACATCGGCATCATCGACGAAGACGGTTACGTCTCGATAGTCGACCGAAAAAAGGAACTGATCATCAATGCGGCCGGCAAGAACATGTCTCCGGCCAACATCGAAGCGCACGTCAAGGCCGCTTCGCCGCTGGTCAACCAGTGCGTTGCGATCGGCGACGGCCGGCCGTACAACGTCGCCCTGGTCGTGCTCGATCCCGACTACGCGCCGGTCTGGGCTTCGAAGAACGGTCTCGAAGGAGTCTCGCTCGACGAACTGGCCGAAAACGAACTCGTCCTGTCGGCTTTGAGCGAAGCGGTCGACGTGGCCAACGCCAAGCTGGCCCGCGTCGAACAGATCAAGAAGTACAAGGTGATCCCTGGCGAGTGGCTGCCGGGCGGCGACGAATTGACCCCGACGATGAAGCTGAAACGCAAGCCGATCTCCGAGAAGTACCAGCAGCAAATCGAAGATCTGTACGCGAAGTAGCCCGAAGCCATGACCGTTGGCGCCAGGGAGTTCGAGCGGATAGCCCTTACCCGGCTACCCGAGCTCCAGGTGGCGAGCGGTCTCTTCCGGGCCAACGCCAGGGTCGAAGGTGTCGAGGACGAAGGCGCGCCGTCGACGACTCTCCGGGCCGGTGCCGTCGTCCTGCTTGGCCTGTTGCGAGCGGATCAGAGCGACGTCGAACATCCCTTTTCCACTGGATCGCTGCGGACCCGGGTATTGGGGGACCTCGGTGGCGACGATGTGACACCGGGTGACCTCGGGCTCGCCCTCTGGTCTGAATCAAGGGGTGACGGCGGCGCAATTTCGGAGATCCAGGGCCTCATGCTGCGACGTATCCACAAGCGGTTCGACCTGGTGACCCTCGACGAACTGTCGTGGATCGTCTCCGGGCTGACTGAAGCCAGTGTGCGTTTTGGCGACGAGGCAGGTTTGTCCCAGCTCTTGCAAGACGCCGCAACCGAACTGGTGGGGCGGTTCATCGAAGCTTCCGGGCTGCTCGAGGATGTGCACCGTCGGCGACGAGGAATGATCACACCTGTCGGGAGCCAGTTCCACGCCCTCAACGCCCTTTCACAGCTGCTCCGCGCCGGACATGTCGAATTGGTCGGCGAGCGCGCCGTGAGCCTGGCGAAAGCCCTGCTGGGGATTCAGCGGGACGACGGCGCCTGGCCGGGCTGGTGGATCCGCTGAGGGGGGAGGCGGCCGCTTACTACCCCGTGCTGGCGGTGACCCAGGTTGCACATGCTCAGACATCGCTCCGGCGCGCCGGCAGCCTCCTCGAAGGAATCGAAATCGAAGCGGCCTGCAACCTCGGCCTCGAATGGGCCAACGGCGGCAATGCCCTCGGGTTTGGCCTGATTCACGGGCAGGAGGCCCGCATGGATCGTGGCATCCTTCCGCGCAACGAGCCTGGTGCTGTCCAGAGGAGGTTCACAACCGCGGCCCGACGCATCCGCGGCCGGCTCCAGGAACCTGATGCGAGCCGTCTGATCCTCGACCCGGCCGTCTCCAGCGAGGATCTGGGCTGGGTTCTGGAGGCCTGGGCCGGCCGGTGAGTAGGGTCTCGCCGCCTTAATCCCCGCGAAGCGTGGATCAAGGCGTCAGGACCCGGTCCTTAACCCCGGCTCCGGTACCCTGAACAGTCAGTGAGTTCAAAACGACAGATATTCGTAGGCCGCGTGCCGATCGGTGGAGGCGCACCCGTTGCCGTCCAGACGATGACCAAGACCGAGACGGCAAACCTGTCGGCCACGATGGAACAGATCGAGCGGGTTGCGGAAGCCGGCGCTGACATCGTCCGTGTCGCCGTACCCAGGGACAAGGACATCGAGGCGCTCAAGGTGATCGTCAAGAAGTCGCCGATCCCGATAATCGCCGACATTCACTTCAACCACACCCTCGCCCTGAAGGCGATCGAGGCAGGCGCCGACTGCATCCGGTTGAACCCGGGCAACATCGGTGGCCGGGACAAGGTGGCCGAGGTCGCCGAGCTGGCCAACAAGCGGGGCACTCCGATGCGAATCGGAGTGAACTCCGGTTCCCTGCCGAAACACCTTCATGAACTTGAACGTGAGAACTCGGTAGAAGCCCTGGTCACCGCGGGCGTCGAGTTCGTCGAGCTTATGGAAGGCCTCGACTTCACCAACTTCAAGGTTTCGATCAAGTCGACCAACGTGCCGAACACCATCGCCGCAAACCGGCTGCTCTCCGAGAAGATCCCCTACCCGATTCACCTGGGTATTACGGAGGCCGGCACCAAATGGTCGGGTTCGCTCAAGTCAGCCGTCGGACTGGGCGCTTTGCTCGCCGATGACATTGGCGACACGATCCGAATCAGTCTCTCCACCTTCCACGCTGAAGAAGAGGTGAAGGTCGCCTGGGAAATCCTCAAGGCCCTTCAATTGCGAGAGCGTGGTCCGGTCCTGATCGCCTGCCCGACCTGCGGACGCCTCCAGTTCGACATGGACGCGGTCACGATGGAAGTGGAGCAGCGCCTCGAGTCCTACGACGAGGCGATCGAAGTCGCGGTCCTCGGTTGCGCCGTCAACGGCATCGGTGAGGCCAAGCACGCCGACTTCGGCATCGCCGGCGCCAAGAACGAAGGCGTCGTATTTGCCGGCGGCAAGGCGATCAAGAAGGTCAAGACCGAAGAACTGGTCGACGCGCTCTTCAAGGAGATCGACCTGTCGCTCGATCGCGGAGGGAAGGTCGAGTTCGACGAGCAGCAATCGGCCGAAGGTGCTGCCTGGGTCGCGAAGATCGAAGAGGAGAATGCCGGTGACCTGACCCCGGAGAAGATTGCCGCGATGGAGCATGAAGCCTCCCAGAAGGAAGAGAACGACAAGCTCCTTCCCGACGAAGACGCTTCTCCGACGGCCGGCAGGCGCTTCACCCGGGCCTGAACGGTGGCCCTCAGTCGAACGGCCGAATACGTCGCGATGTTCCGCGCTGTCGAGTCGTCCCGTTCTCCAGAGGACCGGCTCTTCGATGACCCTTACGCGGCCTCCTTCCTCAGCGGGAAACTCGCCTTCGGGGCCAGGGTCGCCGGTCTCCGGGGCGGTCAGAAGCTGATCTGTCACTACATCGACCGGAACTGGCCCGGATCCTGCCTGGCGGTGGTCATCCGCACCAGACTGATCGACGATGCGGTGACCGAGGCAATTGAGGGAGGCGCGGAGCAGCTGGCCATTCTCGGTGCCGGATACGACACCCGGGCCATGCGGCTCCCGGCAGCCAGGGCGGTGCCGGTATTCGAACTCGACCAGCCACCCACTCAGGAGCGGAAAAAGGAGCGGCTGCTAAAGCGGGACGGCACCCTGCCCCAGAACGTCAAGTACGTTCCATTCGACCTTCTGGAGGAAGGGGTCGGAGCGCCGCTGAAGCTTGGCGGTTTCGTTTCCGGTCTGAAGTCCGTGTACCTATGGGAGGGCGTGCTCAGCTACCTGAGTCCGGAGGCCGTGGACCAGACGCTTGCCTGGGTCGCCTCGAGCGGTGCGCCGGGCAGCCGGATCGTTTTAACCTACGTGGATATCTCCCTTTTCGAGAAGAACGAGGAAGGAATCGCCGAGCCGCCCTGGAGTGCCCAGGTCGCGAAAGTGGGGGAGCCCTTTCGGTATGGACTTGATCCCCTGGGAATGAACGAGTTCCTTGCCGCGAGGGGATTCAAGCTGGGCTGGGACCTCTCGACCGCAGAAGCGCTTGGGCAGAACCCGGGCATCAGTGGTGCCGAAGGCGCGCCGGACTTCTACCGCGTGGCGATGGCAGAAATCCAAGACAGATAAGTTACGGGTTCGATGGCCCGGATGTCCCGAACTCTTCTGCCTACAGTCAAGGATCCGCCGGCCGATGCCGAAGCGGTCAGCCACAAGCTGCTCGTACGCGCAGGCATGGTCCGCCAGATGGGTGCGGGGCTCTGGACTTACCTGCCCGCCGGCTGGCGCAGTCACCGAAAGGTCGAGGAGATAATTCGCCAGGAGATGGACAGCATCGGCGCCCAGGAGATGCTGATGCCGATCATGCAGCCGGCCGAGCCCTGGAAGGCCACCGGACGTTACGACATCGACGAACTGTTCAAGCTCGAGGACCGCAAGGGCTCACCGATGGTACTTGCGATGACCCACGAGGAATGCATCACCGGGCACATGGCAAGCGAAATCCGTTCCTATCGCGACCTGCCCCAGACCATCTACCAGTTCCAGGTCAAGGAGCGGGATGAACCGCGTCCGCGGGCCGGCATCCTCCGAACCCGTGAGTTCGTGATGAAGGATGCCTACACTTTTGACCGCGACTTCGACGGCCTCGACGTCAGTTACAACCACTGCATCGAGGCCTACGACCGGATCTTCGACCGGACCGGCCTTCGCTGGTACCGGGTGGAAAGCGACGTCGGCATGATGGGCGGCATCGGCGCACATGAATACATGGCCCCCTGTGCCGCCGGCGAAGACATGATCGCGCTTGCGCCCGGCTACGCGGCGAACGTCGAAGTTGCGTCTGCCGTACCGCGGAAGATCGAGCGGCCGCCGGAGCTTTCCGCGCCTGAAGAATTTGCGACTCCCGGCCTGAGGACGGTCGATGAAGTCAGCCGGGAGGCCGGGGTCGACCCCGGCAGCCTGGTCAAGTGTGTGCCCGTGGTGACCGACCAAGGCGAGTTCATCCTCGTCCTGGTCCGCGGCGACCATCAGCTCAACACCGTGAAGCTGGCCAACAGCCTCGGCATCGCTTCCCGTCCGGCCAAAGAGGACGAAATTGCCGAGAAAGTCGGCCCTCCCGGGTTTATCGGTCCGGTCGGCACCTCGGTGCGGATCATCAAGGACGACGCGATCGAGCGGTGGGGGCCTGATTACCGGAGCCAACAAGTCCGATTTCCATCTGCGCGGGGTCGAGCGGGACGTGACTTCCAGTTCGAAGAGGCCGACGTGCGAATGATCGTCGCCGGCGACACCACCGTAGACGGCCACGAGATCTCGTTCGAACCGGCAATCGAAGTCGCCAACATCTTCAAGCTGGGAACCCGGTACAGCGAACCGCTCGGAGCGAAGTTCCTCGACGAGGACGGCAAGGAGAAGCCGGTCGTCATGGGCAGCTACGGAATCGGTCCGGCCCGGATCGTTGCCGCGGCGGCCGAGCAGCTCGGTGACGAAGACGGCCTGCGCTGGCCACCTTCACTCGCGCCCTGGCAGGTCCATCTTGTCTCTCTGGCCAAGGAGAAGGATCCCGAGAGGGAGAACTCGGATCAGCTCTACGAAGAGCTGGTGGCCGCTGGTCTTGAAGTCATCTACGACGACCGTGATGCGGGTCCAGGTCAGAAACTGACCGACGCCGAACTCATCGGCTGCCCCTTGAGAGTGGTGGTCGGTCGGCGCGGCCTGGCTGACGGCATCTACGAGGTTTCGGAGCGCATGTCTGGCGAATCGCACAAGATCGCTGTCGAAGGGGCCGCCGAGGCCATCACCGAGCTTTCACGGTCGCTCGCCTCGGCATGAGTGGCGACGCCGCACCGTTCGGAAGGGGCCGGGTCCGCCGTCTTTTCGGTCTCGATCGCACCGGACCTGAACCGACGGAAACCCGTAGTGGCCAGCCACTGAACCCGTTCACCCTGCCGAACCTGGTCGGCCTCATCCGGTTGCTCGCGATCCCGGTCTTCCTCTACGTGGCATTCTCCAGCGACGATGGTGTCTCCTGGCTCGCTGCCGGCATCTTCTGGTGTATTTCCGCGGGCGATTACCTCGACGGACTTCTGGCCCGGGTCACCGGGCAGTACAGCCGGCTCGGCGCGCTGCTCGATCCCGTGGTCGACCGCCTGACGATCCTTTCCGGAGTCGTTGTCTGCTGGCACTTCGAACTTCTGCCCCGCTGGCTGCTCGTTCTGCTCGCTATCAGGGAGCTGATCACCGTCATGCTGGCCCGCTGGGGCCTCAAACACGGAGTCGACATCGAAGTCAACTGGCTGGGGCGGATGGCCGTCTTCCCGGTGATGTCCGCGCTCTTCTTCGCGATGATCTGGCCCGGCTGGTTCCCGAACACCCTGCTGGTGATCGGAGTGGTCATGGCGTTTCTGGCCACCTGGCTCTACGCACGCGTGGGCCGTGACCAGATCCACCAGGCGGCAGATTCGGCCCAACCGTAAAGCCATAGTTGAAGGTTAGGCTCTGCCCCTATAATGGGGCACATGCCGTCTACGTCCCATTGTGCCGAGTGTGGTTTCGTCAATCCCGAAGCCGCCAACTACTGCCAGAAATGCGGAACCTTCATCGGTCCGCGCGAAGGGGCTGAAGACCAGCCTGCGACCACCACCTACCAGGTGGGTGAGACCGGCGAGATCGCCGCCGTTGACATCGACGCCGAAGTGGAACGACCGGCAGCGCTGGTCATCCGCAGCGGTGGCGGGCGGGCGGGGAGAGTTTCCCCATGGCTGATGACCGGATCGCGATCGGCCGCAGCCCTGACGCCGGGGTCTTCCTCGACGATGTGACCGTTTCCCGAAACCACGCTCTTCTGGTCACCCGCGGTGACGGCACCTACATCGATGACCTCGGCTCTTTGAACGGGACCTACGTGAACCGCAGCCGTATCGAGTCCCAACGACTCGAGGATGGCGACGAGATTCAGGTCGGCAAGTACAAACTGAGTTTTCTGGAGAAATAGTGACCATTTCCTCAGATCAGATGAGCGAAGTGCCGTCGGCAGTCCCGGCCAGGCCTCGAAAGGCTTTGACCATCGGGGCGGTCGCCAAGGTTCTGAGCAAGGAATTCGACGACGTATCGATCTCGAAGATTCGTTACCTCGAGGACCAGAAGCTGGTCACCCCGCGGCGGACCCAGGGCGGGTACCGCCTGTACAGCCAGGCGGACGTAGACCGCCTGCGCACGATCCTCAGGCTTCAGCGGGACGAATTCCTCCCGCTCAGGGTGATCCGCCAGGAACTGGCTTCCGGACCATCACTCAGTGGCCTTGGCAATAGCAGTGCTGCCAAGTCAAATACTGCCCGGCGGGCCAAGCTCGTCGGCACCAGCAGTTCGCGATTCACGCTCGACGAGGTGATCGAAGAGACCGGAGCCCGGCCCGAATTCATCCGGGAACTCGCGGACTTCGGCCTGGTCGCGCCGACGAAAGATTCCGGTACCGACGTCTTCGACGAGACCGACATGGAAATTGTCCGGGCCGGCAATGAGCTCGCCCGATCGGGTGTCGCTGCCCGTAACCTCAAGGTCTTCAAGACCTCGGCCGACCGTGAAGTCCAGTTGATCGAAGCGCTGCTTGCGCCCAAGCTCATCTCACGCAACCCGCAGCGCCGCAAGGAAGCGGTCGAAAGCCTGGAACGAATGGCTTCGGTGCTGAGCGAGCTGAAGCACGCACTCCTGGTGCGCGATCTGCGCCGGCTCGCCGACAGCTGATCACCCTGTGCCAAGTGTCACTCGAAAGACAGTCGTGCCTGCTGATCCTGACCGCGTCTATGACGTGATCAGCGATCCCCGCCGGCTCACGGACTGGTGGCCGCGTGTGACCAGGGTTGAGAATGTGGATGGCAAGGCAGGCGCGTCACGGACCCAGTGGACGAACGTGCTCGCCGCGGACTCCGGCCGCAAGCTGAGAATGGACTACCGATGCGTCGGGGCGACCCGCCCCGAGCGCTACATCTGGGAGCACGAACTGAGCGGCACTCCGTTCGAGGAGCATCTGCAGAACCAGACGACCGAGGTCCGACTCAGCCCCGGCGACGGCGGCACCGAGATCAGCCTCACGGCGAGCCATACGCTTCGTGGCAGCGCAAGACTGGCCGGCTTCATGATGAAGAAGACCCAGAAGCAGATGCTCGATCAGGCCCTCGCCGCCCTCGGCAAAGTGTTCGAAGAACCCCCAGCGGCAGGCGAAGGCGACGAACAGTGACCGCAGAGCCACGCCGCGACACACGCTGGTGGGGCTGGGGGGATGCCGACGAGAAGGCCGAACTGTCTCCTGCCGCCGAAGAGATGCTCAATGATCGCGAGATTCTGCCACCGGAACCGTCCGAAGTCCTGCCAATTGAATCGGTCTCGATCCTGGATGCATCACCGATTCCGGACGAAATCTCGAGGATTACCGGACCGGAAAACGTTCTCACCGGCCACGAGGACCGAATCCGCCATTCAGCCGGGCAAAGCTACCTCGACTTGCTCGAAAAGCGATCCGGGCAGATCAGCAAGGCGCCGGATGCCGTCGTGGTCATCCCTTCGGCCGAAGCGATCGTCCCGCTGTTGGAAGCCTGCTCCCGCCTTGGTATCGCCGTGGTCCCGTTCGGTGGCGGCACCAGCGTCGTCGGCGGTATCGCACCGGACAAGGGTTCCTTCGACCACGTAATCAGCCTGGACACAGTGAACTTGAACGCGGTCGAGGTCGATGAGACTTCATTGACGGCGCGGATCGGTGCCGGTCTGCGGGGCCCTGAGGCGGAAGCGGCGCTCGCCGCCCACGGGTTTACGATCGGGCACTACCCGCAGTCCTTCGAGTACGCGACGGTCGGCGGTTTTGCAGCGAACCCGGTCCGCCGGGCAATCGTCGAGCGGCTACGGCAGGTTCGACTCACTGGTCAGTTCGGTCCGCCTCGCGACACCGGCCGGAGAGCTTTCGACCCTGAAAACGCCCCACACCGCGATCGGCCCAGCACTCCGGGAACTGGTGATCGGCTCGGAAGGGATTTTCGGTGTGATCCCCGACGTCGATGTTCGAATCCGTCCGGTGCCGGTTGCCACCCGGTACGAGGGCTGGATCGCGGGCAGTTTCGCCGAAGGCAACGAGATCATCCGCCGCCTCGCCCAGGACGACGCGCTGCCGACCATTGCCCGGGTTTCCGACGAAGACGAGACTGCCACTTCACTGACGATGTCCGCGCCCGGGGGCGTGGCCGGTGACCTGTTCCGGCGTTACCTGAAGCTGCGGGGGCGGTCTGGTGGTGCGCTGATGATCGTCGGCTTCGAAGGCATTTCGGACCGGGTCCGGATCCAGCGTGCCAACACCGCCAAAGCCCTGAGGAAGGGCGGAGCCGTCTACCTGGGCCAGTCGGTCGGCAAGGGCTGGCGAAAGGGCAGGTTTCACGGCCCTTACCTGCGTGAGACGCTGCTCGATCGCGGCGGCCTCGTCGAAACCCTCGAGACCGCACACCAGTGGAGTGCCCATCCGGCGCTCTACGGAGCTGTCAAGGCGGCCGTGACGGGCGAGATGGCAGCTCAGGGCATGAAAGGCGTGGTCATGTGCCATCTATCGCATGCCTACCGCGACGGCGCTTCGCTCTACTTCACGATCATCTCGTCACCCGGCCGGGACGGCGGCGCGGTCGCCTGGCCACAGGTCAAGGTTGCCGCCTGCAAGGCGATCCAGTCGCTCGGTGGCACGCTTTCCCATCATCACGCCACCGGTCGCGATCACACGCCGTACCTCTCCGGTGAGATCAGCGAGCTCGGAGTCGAAGCACTGGCCGGAATCAAGGAACGGCTCGACCCGGCAGGAATCATGAATCCAGGCAAGCTGGTTCTCGCGAAGTAAGGACGGGGTCCTGGCGTCTTTCTCCACGCTTCGCGCGGAAGACAGCCGGCGAAACCCTACTGAGTGGTCCCGGTCTGCTCGTTGCACTTCGAGGCGACTGAGTTCTTGAGCGTCTTGTCGATCACGATCGGACCCTCGAACGCGGTCTTGCCTTTGTAGTCGGGGAGGCTTCCTTTCTTGCCCGCCACCGCCTTGCTCGTCTGGACGATGACGGCCTTGCGCTCGGCCGGATTGAGCCTCGACAGCTTGAAGGTCGGGAAGATGTCAGTTGCTATCGAGCAGAGGACGACCGCAGGGATGGGGATCGTCTTGCTGATCGTTCCGTTCTCCTTGACGCCCGTTTCGTCGAGCGGGAATGAGCCGACTGAACCCGTGGCCCAGAGGACGTAACTGTCCTTACCGTCAGTGGGAGCAAGGTCCGTGAACTCGAGTCGGGCCGCGAACTGATCTTGCGACTTTCCGAGTTCGACTTTGCCCGTACCGGCCTGACCGCCGACCGGTTGGAGGATCGCCTGGGCACTCTGTACGCCCGGGGTCGAGGAATCCTTGTCGTCGCTGCCACCGATCGCTCCGGTCAGGAAGAGGATGAGCGCTATTACGAGCAGGGCCGCGAAAAGCCCGGCAGCAATCATGCGCCGAGAGCCGGTGGGGGGCGCACCTGAGGGACTTCGCCGGCGGCCGACCCGGTATTGGTCTCCTTCTTCGGTCCGGATCGCGAAGTGAGGCCACGTTTCGCGGGAGCGACCTTGGCTCCGGCAATTCGGGGAAGGTCAGCGCCAGGAACGAGGAGTCGCAACTGGTCGGACAGGCTCGAAGCGGTTTCGGCGGCCTCTGGATTGTCGGCCAGTTCCCGGGCGACGTCGGCTCTGGCGATGGGATCACTCTGACCGAGCAGGTAGTCGGTCAGGTCAAGGTCCTGGTCGGGATCGCTTCCGTTGATCTCCGTGAGGGCCCGGTGGGCGCGGTCGCGCACCTCGGACTCCTCGATGCCGAGCAGTCCGGAAATGTCGCTGTAGGACTTGCCGCGTCCGAGCAGGAGCTGGAGCAGGGTCCGACTGTCCTCACTAAGGGCCATGCGAGCAAACGATAGGGGTTTATGATCTCCGGCATATGCCAGACGTAACGCTTCCAGATTCCCCGTTCGATGTTCTACTCGGCACCGAGTGGATATCCAGTGATCCAGACAAAGCAGTAGTTCGCCTGCCCTTCAAGGATGAGCATCGCCAGCCGATGGGCATCATGCACGGCGGTGTCATGATTTCGATGGTAGAGAGCCTCTGCTCGATGGCGACGGCGACGGCCGTCGTACCGGACAACCGAGTGGCGATGGGCCAGGGCATCTCGTTCAATCACCTTCGTCCGGTCTCGAGCGGTGGCATCGAGGTTGAGGCGGAAGCCATCCACCGTGGACGTATGACCTGGGTATGGCGGGCGACGGTCAGGGACTTCGAAGGTCGCACCTGCGCGATGGCCCAGATGACGATTGCGATCCGTGATGCACCCGAGGGCGTTGACCTCGGCTTCCCTGGTCACCGAGAAGCCCTCCAGCTAGCCGGCGGCAAGAAATTCGGGGACCGGGTCCTGACGCCCGCCTCCACGCTTCGCGCGGAAGACATGCGGCAAGGCCCTACGCCTGCCAGGGACGGTAACGATTCGTGATCGGCATTCTCCGGTCTCGCCCGAAGCTCTTGGTCGTGATCCGCAGGCCCGGCGGAGACTGCCGCCTCTTGTACTCCGCCCGGTCGACCATCGCCACAATGTCGGCCACTGTTTCGGGGTCCTCGCCTTCAGCGACGATCTCCACGGGTCCCTTGTCCTCTTCGACGTACTGTCTGAGGATGCGGTCGAGCACGTCGTAGCCGGGCAGGGAGTCAGAGTCCTTCTGGTCGGGTCGTAGTTCGGCGGAAGGTGGCCGTTCGATGATGTCCTCGGGAATGACGGGTGACATCGAGTTGCGATGGCGGCAGAGGTCGTAGACGAGCGTCTTCGGCACGTCCTTGATCGGGGCCAGGCCGCCGGCGAGGTCTCCATAGAGGGTCGAGTAGCCGACGGAAGTCTCACTCTTGTTCGCTGTGGTGAGAACAAGCCAGCCTCGACTGTTCGACAGGGCCATCAGCAGGTTGCCGCGGATGCGCGCCTGGAGGTTCTCCGCGGCGACTCCGGTCGCGTCGTCACCAAGCACTTCGTCAAACGCCGCCACCGGTCCTTCGATCGGAATCTCGATCATTTCGGTGCCGAGGCGGGCCGCCATCTCCCGGGCGTCACCCTGGGTATCGCCGCCTGAATGCCGGGAGGGCATGACCACGCAGGTCACGCGGTCAGGTCCCAGAGCATCAGTCGCCAGCGCCGCGACGAGCGCCGAGTCGATTCCGCCGGAGAGTCCGATGCCGACATGGGCGAAGCCGTTCTTCGTGACGTAATCACGAAGGCCGGTAACCAGTGCCGTAGACCCCGTCGAGGTCGTCCATCCAGGTGAGGGTTGGGTCGCCTCGTCGCAGATCAACAGGTCTTCGGTGAATTGACCGGCTCGCGCCAGGACCGTGCCGTCGGGAGCGATCAGGACGCTGCCGCCGTCGAAGATCAGTTCATCCTGACCGCCGACCGTGTTGACCATGGCTACGTGGCGGTTCTCGCTATTCGCCACCTGACGGAAGATCTCCTCTCGCTGGACGGCCTTGCCACGGTGGTAGGGCGAAGCGGAGAGGTTCACGATCAGATCGGCGCCGGGGGCCGTGACGCCATTACCGGGGACTTCGAGTCCCAGCAGTCCTCGCAGATGGTCAGGCCTGATGATGCTGCCGCCGACCCGCCCATGAGCGGGTCGGCGCCGTCGCGGAAGGTCCTGAACTCGTCAAAGACGCCGTAGTTCGGCAGCAGACGCTTGTGGTAGACGGCGATGACCCTGCCGTCCTCGATCACGGCGGCGGCGTTGGCGGCGATCGCCACGCCGACGGGGTCGGTTACCGGGTTGGCAAATCCGACGACGGCGGTGATCCCTTCGACACCAGCGGCCAGTTCCGCGACCTGGAGTGCGTTTGCCCGAATGAAGTCAGGCCTCAGGTAGAGGTCTTCGGCCGGGTAGCCGGTCATGCATAACTCAGGGAAAACCACCAGATCAGCCCCGGCCGTCTTGGCCTTTTCGATCCAGTCGGCGATCAGTGCCGCGTTGCCGTCCAGATCACCGACGGTCGGGTTGATCTGAGCGAGGGCTGTACGGGGGATGGCGGCCACGGGGGAATTATCACCGCTTCCCCCTGAGGACCGCATTTCGGGTGATTAATTGTTGCAAACGGGCATGTGAGCCTGCTCACACCGCCGGTACTCAGGAACCTCTTGACTGTTCCTTCCTAACAGAACACTCACATAACGCCGAACTGCCGCTAACAATTCTGGCAGGCGGGGGACCCAGACGCAGCCGCTGATCAATGAAGCGGAGGCACGGGGCGAATTCAGCGGTGATCCGCTGATAACGGGCTGTCAAAGCTCGTGAGTCCGACAGCTAACCCCGCAGGCGAACAAAGGAGAAGCAACCCCATGAATCCCCTCACACCCGTACGGGCTGCGTTACTGACCCTCTGCGCGTTTCTTTCGATCAACTTCATGACTTCCACCGCCTGTGCCACCGCCGAGGCTCCGACGACCCTCGAAGGCCAGTCAAGGTCGCCATGAAGCTGGTCCGGTCGGTAGCGACGTTCAGGTCCGTGGCAACAGTGGGCTGAGCGGCAAAAGAGTGTCAAACCTCTTCCGCGGCGCCGGTACCGGATCGTTCGACCACCTCAAGAAGGTCACGACGGATGGTCAGGGCTTCTATTCGACCGACGTGACCGCCCGCAATTCGGGTGGCTTCAAGGTCAGGACTCCGGCCGGTAAAGAGTCACCGCTCCGGAAGATCAAGGTCCGCAGCACCCTCAAGCTCCGCGGAGTCCACCGTTACGTGAAGCTCGGCCACAAGCTGCGCATTCGCGGCATCGTCAAGCCCCGCGGCGTCCGGTGGATCAAGATCGTCATCAAGGGTGCTGGGAAGACAATCCGCACCAAGACCAGGCAAAACGGCGGCTTCGCTACAGGCTGGCGCCCGAAGTCATCAGGCACTTATCGCGTGCGTGTGTTCAGCGCCGGCAACTCGGTCGCGATCGGTGACGTGAGTCGTCGTATCAAGGTCTACGGCCTGCGCCCGTCGGGTGCTTCGTACTACGGTCCGGGTCTCTACGGCGGCGGTGTCGCCTGTGGTGGCACGCTCAAGCCCGGGACGATCGGCGTCGCCCACAAGACGCTTCCGTGCGGAACCAGGGTCACCATCCGTTACCAGGGCAAGACCGTGGTCGCGCCAGTGATCGACCGTGGCCCGTACGTCGCCGGACGTGACTACGACCTCACCGCAGCCACCAGAAACAAGCTCGGCTTCGGAGATGTAGGAACAATCTGGACCAACAGATAGGCCATTGGCGCCCGGGAACTGCCTGAGCGGCGCCTGGCTTCGTCGACGCCCGGGAATATCAGCTCAAGTACGTGGGTACGATCGCGGATATTCCCGGGCTTTACTCCTTGCCAGCCGCTCTCAGGCAGTCCCCGTGCACCAATTCGGGGACTGTCATAATCGACTCATGGCTTCACCGGAATCCAAGAATCTCGAAGCGATCTCCAGGGCGATTGATCAGCACAACACCAGCTGCGCTTATCCGGCGGCTGAAGTGCGGATGAATCCTTTCGAGATCGAGCGACTCGGCTGGGAAGAGATCCGGGGACTGCCCATCGTCGGCGACCCGGACCTCGGAACAGGCCGTTTTCGCATCATCTGCTCCCGTGACATGGACGGCGAGGACCTGGAAGAGACCGAAGCGGTCGGCCGAGAACTGATCACGGTCGCCCCGCTCAGGGAAAGCCCGGACGGTCCGGAAACTCCGGCAGAGCTACCCGACTTCCCGGACCAGAACCGCAACTGAGCCTTTGGCCGGTGCAGGGCACGGAGGTACCTCCTCCGGGGCAACGCTCCCCTGATCGGGGCGAGCTGCGGGATCTCCTTGGTCGCCAGCCCTCCGGGGGCACCTCCGTACCCCGCACCTGAGCCCAGAGTGGCGGGCGGCGCGGTCCATACGGCCAGGTGATGGCGATATCGGTGCAAATGCCGAAGTTTTCTCGCGGCCCCGAAGGGCTCCGAGACCACGAAAGTCAGCGATTATCACTGACTTTCGTGGTCTCGCTGGACTTGAAGGCCCGCGAGTCACCTCCATGCCTCCGTGCTTTAAGCGCTCGGCCTTCCCAGGGCTCCCGCAAGTGGTCACGGGGACGTCCTGAGCCGCGGCTGGCGAGGAGGGTAAAGGCAGGAATATCCGCGATCGTACTTCCGTACTTGAGCTGATATTCCCTGCCGTCGACGAAGTCCAGGCGAGCTCAGGACGTTCCCGGGTGCCGCTTCACACCACTCAGGCAGTTCCCGGGTGCCGCTTCCTAGACGTTGTTCCAGAAATCCAGTCCCAGGTCACTTAGCCAGCTCTGGACTTCGATGTTGATTCGGTAGAACTCTCCCGTCCAGATGAGGACTCCCATCGCGATCAGGATTACTCCTCCGATCGCGATGATCACGTTGTAGTGCCTCTTGACCACCGCGAAAGCCGTTGTCATGCGGTTGAAGGCGACCGCTGCCAGCAGGAACGGGATCGCCAGTCCGGCTGAGTAGACGGCGAGAAGAAGTGCCCCGCGGGCGGCGGAGTCGGTGAGCGATGCCGCGGAAAGGATGGCTCCGAGGGTGGGGCCAATGCAGGGGGTCCAGGCCACCGCGAAGGCGGCTCCGGCGACGATCGGTCCGCCTTTGCCGGCCCGGGCCATGAGCGCTTCGAAGTGCCACTCCTTGTTCAACTTCAGGAAGAAGAACGATGCAACGAAGAGGATGCCCATCAGGATGATCAGCGCCGCTGCGATCTTGTCGAGCAGCTCCCGGTGATCACTCAGGGTGGAGCCGATCTTGGTGGCGGTCAGGCCGAGGAGGATGAATATCCCTGAGAAGCTGGCGCAGAAGAGGAGGCTCGGCGCGAGCACCTTTCGCCAGCCGGCATCGTCCAGGTCTTCGGGAGAAATTCCGGACACGGCGGACAGATAACCGGGCACCAGGGGCAGTACGCAGGGGGAGAGGAATGAGACCAGTCCCGCGAGGAGGGCCGCGAAGAGTCCGACTCCCGCGGCGGGATCTGTGGCGGCCAGGATGTCCACGGGGACAAAGGGTAGTCGGACGGAGTCTCGGGCGGTGTCGCTGCGGCGATAGATTGCGTAGACCAGCCCGAAGACCGAAGGAGAGCCTGTGAGTGAGCTTGAGCGTCCGCTGAACGGAGAAGTAGTGCTGATCACCGGTGGTGCCGGTGGAATCGGAGAGGCCACGGCCCGGTCGCTCGTGCGGGCCGGAGCCCGCGTCGCCCTCGGCGACCTTGACGACGCCGCCGCCGGGAAGCTGGCCGGCGAACTCGGTCCGGGGAACATCGGTGGCCGTGTCGATGTGACTGACATGGAGTCCTTTGAATCCTTCGCCGAACGCACCGAAGCCGAGCTGGGACCGATCAGTGCCCTGATCAACAACGCCGGCGTGATGATTCTCGGCCCGCTCGACGAAGAATCCGAAGCGATAACCGCGACCGAGATCGCGGTCAACATCACTGGTGTCATCAATGGAACCAAGATCGGGATGCGGTTAATGAAGCCGCGACGGCGAGGGCGGATCGTGAACATCGCCTCGCAGGCCGGCAAGTCGGGATTCCCCGGCGGTGCCACCTACTGCGCGACCAAGTTCGCCGTGGTCGGGCTGTCGGACGCTGTCCGCAACGAACTCCGCGGCACCGGCGTCGGCGTGACCTGCGTCATGCCCGGAGCGGTCGACACCGAGCTTGGTGCTGGACTCGGCAAGGCCCGGGGGGTCGATCTGCTGAAGGTGGAGGAAGTGGCCGAAGCGATCACTCGCGCCATCGCCAAGGGTGAGAGCGAAGTCCATTTGCCCAGGCACGCCAGATATATCGCCGCACCCATCGCGCTTCTTCCGGCCGGCGGCCGCGACTTCTTCATGAGGGCTTTCAAGGCCGACGAAGTGCTCACCAAAGTCGATACCGAGGGGCGCGCCGAGTACGAGGAGAAAGCCGCGAAGTCGGGCTGAGCGGGCCCTGACTCGCCACCGCAAATCAGGAACCTCCGGCGGCTTGGCCGGTGGGACAGGTAAGAACAGGTTGCCTCCGGTATCCTGAGTCAGTGGACTGGCTCCGGCCGGATGGCGGTTTTCACCGCTGAAACCACCCCATTCCGACCACCCATATAGCCCGCGCCGGCACTGAAAGCGCGATAAATGACCGAATTCGTTACGTCGTTGCCGTCCTCGGACGGACTTTACGACCCCACATTTGAACATGATGCATGCGGAGTCGCGATGGTTGCGCGCCTCGATAATGAGGCACGCCATGACGTCGTTTCGAACGGTCTGCTCGCTCTCGAGAACCTCGAGCACCGTGGAGCAGCCGGGGCCGACGCCAGCACCGGCGACGGTGCCGGCATTCTGATCCAGATCCCGGACCTGTTCTTCCGGGAGGCGGCAGGAGTCGATCTTCCGCCGGTAGGTGAGTACGGCGTGGCAATGTGCTTCCTGCCGCAGGACGACGCCCGTCGAGCCGAACTCGTCGAGATGATCGAGGCCAAGGTCGAAGAGGCCGGTCAGGTCGTGCTCGGCTGGCGCAACGTCCCAATCGATACCGGCCACGTCGGGGAGACCGCGAACCTGAGCCGTCCGCATGTGATGCAGCTGTTCGTCGGCGCCGGCGAGAACGTCGTCGGCGATCAAGACGCCTTTGAGCGCAAGCTCTACCTCATCCGGAGGACCTGCGACATGGAGGCCCACGGCGAGTTCTACTTCGCTTCATGTTCTTCAAGGACCATCGTCTACAAGGGGATGCTCACCTCGTACCAGGTGCCCGGTTTCTACCCGGAGCTGCGCGACGAGCGGATGCGTTCGGCGATGGCGCTGGTCCACTCCCGCTTCTCCACCAACACTTTCCCCAGCTGGGCACTGGCTCATCCGTTCCGCCTGATCGCCCACAACGGCGAGATCAACACCCTGCGCGGCAACATCAACTGGATGCGGGCCCGCGAATCCGAGCTCGCTTCGGAGCTCTTCGGTGACGACCTCCAGAAGGTCGTTCCGGTGGTGCGACCCGACGGCTCCGATTCTGCCACCTTCGACAACGTGCTCGAGCTGCTGATGCTCGCCGGTCGTTCCCTGCCTCACGCGGCGATGATGATGATTCCCGAGGCCTACCGCGACCGCGAAGACCTCTCCGACGAGCTCAAGGGCTTCTACGCCTTCCATTCCTGCCTGATGGAGCCGTGGGACGGACCGGCAGCTGTCTGCTTTACCGATGGCCGAGTGATCGGCGCGACGCTCGATCGCAACGGTCTGCGTCCCGGCCGCTGGGTCGAGACCACAGATGGAATGGTCATTCTCGGCTCCGAAATCGGCCTGCTTGACATCAAGCCGGAAGAAATCAAGCGGCTCGGCCGCCTGCAGCCCGGCAAGCTCTTCCTGGTCGATCTCGAGAAACACATGATCGTCGAGGACGACGAAGTCAAGCGCGAAATCGCAACGCAGCAGCCCTATGGCGAATGGTTCGACCGGTCGTCAGTCCACTTCGACGACCTGCCGACGGCATACGTGACGATGACCGGAGTCCAGCCGACCTCGCGCCGCCAGCTCGCCTTCGGTTACACCCAGGAAGATTTGCGTGTCCTGATCACACCGATGGCCGCCACCGGTGCCGAGCCGACCGGCTCCATGGGCAACGACAACGCGTTGCCGGTGCTCTCCGACAGCCGTCCGCCGCTCTACAGCTATTTCAAGCAGCTTTTCGCGCAGGTCACCAACCCGCCGGTCGACCCGATCCGCGAGGAAGTCGTGATGAGCCTCGCCGTCGGTGTTGGCTCCGAGCAAAACCTGCTCGCCGAGACCGAGCAGCACGCGCACCAACTCTGCCTCGACCAGCCGATCCTGATGAACCAGGAACTCGAAACGATCCGCCACGTCAACCACGACATCTTCCAGGCGGACACGATCGACATCACCTGGGACGTCGCCGAAGGACCCGAGGGACTCGCGAGCCGCATCCAGGCCATCTGTGAAGAGGCCGAAGAAGCGATTGAGAACGGCTACAACATCCTGATCCTCTCGGACCGCCGGATGGGTCCCCGCCGGGTGCCGATCCCCGCTCTCCTGGCAGTAGCCTCGGTTCATCACCATCTGGTTCGGGCCGGTACGCGCCTGAAGGCCGGCATGGTCCTCGAATCCGGTGAGCCACGCGAGGTTCACCACATGGCGACCCTGATCGGTTACGGCTGCAGCGCGATCAACCCGTACCTGATGCTCGACAGCGTCGACGATCTCGTGGTGCAGGGCCTCATTCCCGACATGGAATCGCCCGACCGCGCCCAGCGGAACGTCGTCAAGGCGATTGGCAAGGGGCTGCTCAAGACGATCTCGAAGATGGGCATTTCAACGATCCAGTCCTACTGTGGCGCCCAGATTTTTGAAGCGGTCGGCCTCGAGAAGGAAATGGTCGACAAGTACTTCACCGGGACGGCATCCCGGATCGGTGGCATCGGCCTCGGCGTCATTGCCGCCGAGACTCTCGACCGGCACACGGCGGCCTACCCGAGCAGCCACGAGGACCTGCTGCCGGTTGGTGGCGTCTACGCCTGGCGCCGGGACGGTGAGTTCCACCAGTGGAACCCCGAGACCATCGCCCTGGTCCAGCATGCGGTGCGTGGCGCCGGAGGCGACGCCCAGGCGAAGTACGACGAGTTCGCCGAGCAGGTCAACGACACCGCGGTGAAGAAGGCGACCCTGCGTGGCCTTTTCAAACTCAGCGACACGCAGGATACAGTGCCGCTTGAAGAGGTCGAACCGGCATCAGAAATCGTCAAGCGTTTTGCCACCGGCGCAATGTCACTCGGCTCGATCTCCCGGGAATCGCACGAGACCCTCGCGATCGCCATGAACCGTCTCGGCGGCAAGTCGAACACCGGCGAAGGCGGGGAGGACCCCGTCCGCTTCAACCCCGACGCCAATGGCGACTTGCGCCGCTCGTCGATCAAACAGGTCGCTTCCGGCCGCTTCGGCGTGACCATCCACTACCTTTCGAATGCCGACCAGCTCCAGATCAAGATGGCCCAGGGTGCCAAGCCCGGCGAAGGCGGCCAGCTGCCCGGTCACAAGGTGGACAAGTACATCGGGTCGGTCCGCCACACGACGCCAGGTGTGACCCTGATTTCGCCACCGCCGCACCACGACATCTATTCGATCGAGGACCTCAAGCAGCTGATCTACGACCTGCGCTGCGCCAATCCCAAGGCTTCGGTTTCGGTCAAGCTCGTCGCCGAAGTCGGTGTCGGCACGGTCGCCGCCGGCGTCGCCAAGGCCAACGCCGACCACGTCCTGATTGCCGGACATGACGGCGGCACTGGAGCCTCGCCGCTCTCTTCGATCCAGTCGGCCGGCATCCCCTGGGAGATCGGCCTTGCCGAGACCCAGCAGACGCTGATCAAGAACGATCTGCGCTCAAGGATCCGGGTCCAGACCGACGGCCAGCTGAAGACGGGCCGTGATGTTGTGATCGCAGCCCTTCTGGGTGCGGACGAGTACGGGTTCTCGACCGCTCCCCTGATCGCCACCGGCTGCATCATGATGCGTGCCTGCCACCTGAATACCTGTCCGGTCGGCATCGCCACCCAGGACCCGGAACTGCGCAAGCGCTTCAAAGGCCAGCCCGAGCACGTCGTCAACTACTTCTTCTTCGTTGCCGAAGAGGCCCGTCGCGTCATGGCCGAGCTCGGCGTACGAACGATCGATGAACTGATCGGGCGTCACGACCTGATCGAGGCTGACGACGCCGTCGAACACTGGAAGGCCCGTGGGATCGACCTCAGCAACGTGCTCGCCTTCCCCGAAGACGTTCCCGACGATGCTCCCCGCCGGCAGATGATCGACCAGGCGTCGCCGCTCGACGACAACCTCGATTGGAAGCTGATCGAAGAGTCGAAGGCTGCCCTCGAGAACGGCACTCCGGTTGAGTTCGATGCCGAAGTCAAGAACATCGACCGCTGCGTCGGCGGAATCCTCTCCAACTCGGTTGCAGTCAAGTATGGGGCGGAGGGTCTCCCGGATGACACGATCAGGGTCAACCTGAAAGGCAATGCTGGACAGTCCTTCGGTGGCTGGCTTGCGCCCGGTGTTTCCTTCTCGCTCCGCGGCGGTGTCAACGACTACGTCGGCAAGGGTCTCTCCGGCGGAACGATCGCGGTTTCGCCACCCGAAGACATCACTTACGTACCGGAACACAACGTAATCGTCGGCAACACCGCGCTCTATGGTGCGACCAAGGGACGGGCCTTCTTCCGCGGCATCGGTGGCGAACGTTTCGCCGTCCGCAATTCCGGAGCCACCGCAGTCATCGAAGGTGTCGGCGACCACGGCTGCGAATACATGACGGGAGGCCAGGTCGCCGTGCTCGGACCGACCGGCCGCAACTTTGCTGCCGGCATGAGCGGTGGCATTGCCTACGTACTTGATGAGAACGGCAAATTCGAGCAGCGGGTCAATCCGACCATGCGCAACCAGATCGAAACCCCGGATGAAGCCGACCTGATCGAGTTGCGGGAACTGATTGAAGAGCACGGCCGACGCACCGGGTCGAAGGTCGCAGACCGCCTGTTGAGCAGCTGGACAGAAAGCTCGTCCCGGTTCGTGAAGATCTTCCCGGCCGACTACAAACGCGTTCTCGCCGAGCTGGAAGAAGAGACGGCGAAGGCTCAGAGCGTTTCCGAACTCGATGGTGCGGTCGATGTGATCGGCGAACCACAAACTGTGTCCGCGGACAGGGAGGCCTGAACACATGGGCAAGCTCGGTGGCTTCCTCCATATCGAAAGAGCCGGAATTCATTATCGGGATGCCGGTGAACGGGTCGAGGACTACAACGAAATCGTCGAGAAGCGGAACGACGAGGAGCTCTCCGCCCAAGGCGCCCGCTGCATGGACTGTGGCGTCCCGTTCTGCCACAACGGATGCCCCCTTGGCAACCTGATCCCCGACTGGAACGACCTCGTCTACCACGGCCGCTGGCAGGACGCAATGCGGCAGCTTCACGCCACCAACAACTTCCCCGAATTCACCGGAACGCTCTGCCCGGCTCCCTGCGAAGCCGCCTGTGTCCTCGAGATCCGTGAGAACGAAGCGGTGACGATCAAGCAGATCGAGCAGGCGATCGTCGATCACGGCTGGAAGGAAGGCTGGATCCGGCCCCGTCCGCCCAAGCGCGAAACGCTGAGGACGGTTGCCGTGGTTGGTTCCGGTCCGGCCGGCATGGCCGCCGCCCAGCAGCTCCGGCGAGCCGGCCACTCGGTCGTCCTCTATGAGCGTGACGAGGCCGCAGGTGGCCTGATCCGCTTCGGCGTGCCTGACTTCAAGATCGAGAAGACCGCTGTCGAACGCCGCGTGCAGCAGCTGATCCACGAAGGCGTCGTAGTCAAGTGCGGCGTCGACGTCGGAGTCGACATCACCGTTGAAGAACTTAGATCGCGATACGACGCAGTGATCCTGTCGACCGGATCCCGCGTCCCGCGCGACCTGCCGGTGCCCGGGCGCGAGCTCGATGGGGTCCACTTCGCGATGGAATATCTATACATCCGCAACCGCTGGGTGGCGGATGAAGTCGGACCCAAGCCCCTTGCCACCCCGCCTCCAGCCGGCAACATCACGGCTGCGGGCAAGAACGTCGTCGTCATCGGCGGTGGCGACACCGGAGCCGACTGCGTCGGCAACTCGATCCGCGAAGGCGCCAAGCAGGTCGTCCAGCTCGAACTGCTGCCCGAGCCGTCCGAATCCCGTCCCGATGATCAGACGCCCTGGCCGCTCTGGCCCCAGAAGTTCCGCCTTTCCTACGCGATGGAAGAGGCCCGCCGGGTTGACAAGGGCGAACAGGACTTCTCGATCACCACCACCCATCTGAGTGGAGAAGACGGCCAGGTCAAGACCCTTCACGCTGCCCGCGCCGAGGATGCACCGCCGTTCGGACCAGTTGAAGGCACCGGCTTCGAGATCGAAGCCGACCTCGTCCTTCTGGCGATGGGCTTCCTCCATCCGGAGCAGGAACTACTTGATGGCCTGGGCGTTGAAAAGGATGGCCGGGGCAACGTCAAGGCCGGCACTTACGAAACTTCAGTTCCCGGCGTCTTCGCAGCGGGGGACGCACGTCGAGGCCAGTCCCTGATCGTGTGGGCGATCAACGAAGGGCGCCAGTGTGCCCGTATGGTCGACCGCTATCTCGACCAGTTAGAGGGCATCCCGACGAGCCCGGAGATCCACACCGGAAACGTCGAAGCCGCCGACAGCGGTCCCGAGGGCCCGCCGAACCACGTCTCACCCGGGGATGGGTCCGGACCCGGACGTATCCGCTGGCCGGGCGCTGGAAACCTAGGCGCTACTCCTCCGAGTCGGTTCCCCGCAGTAGCAGGAGTGATCCCAGGATCGCGCTGATGATCGAAGCGGCAAAGATGCCGAGCTTCGCGATTTCAACCGTGTCGGGCGCGTCGTACGCCAGTTGGGTGATGAAGAGAGAAACGGTGAAGCCGATTCCACCGAGCGCGGCGATCCCCCACACATGCCGGGTCTCCACGCCTTCCGGAACCTCGCCAAGTCCGAATTTCTGCGCGGCGAAGGTTGCAAGGCTGATGCCGAAGAACTTGCCGAGCACGAGGCCGAGAACGATTCCCCAGAAGACCGAATTGGCGACGGCGTCGCCCATGACCTGGGTGTCGAGAACGATCCCCGCGTTCGCCATCGCAAACAAAGGCACGATCAGAAGGCTGCTGTAGGGATGGAGGCCGTGCTCGAGATCTTCAAGGACGTGCTTTCCACTCTTTAGCGGGTGGGCCGGGGTCAAGAGCCCAAGCAGAACCCCGGCGATCGTCGCGTGAACGCCCGATTCGAACAGGCCGAACCAGGCGATAACTCCGACGACCGCATAGAGGGCGATCCGCGTGACTCCGAGGGATCGCATCACTACCACGACGCCCAGCCCACCGAAACCCAGGGCAAGCCAGGCCAGGTCGATGCCGTCGGTATAGAAGAACGCGATGACAGTGATCGCAAAGACGTCATCGACGATGGCGATACTCAGGAGTAACAGGCGCACTCCTGAAGGAATCCGGCTGCCGAGAACCGCGAGCAAAGCGACTGCGAATGCGATGTCGGTCGCCATGGGGATCGCCCAGCCGTCAAAGCCGACGCCGGAACGGTTGAAGGCGACGAAGACGAGGGCGGGGAGGGCGACGCCACCCAGGGCAGCGACGAACGGGAGCACCGCCTTCGAGCGTTCATTCAATTCGCCGACCACGAGTTCGCGTTTGATTTCCAGACCGACGATGAAGAAGAAGATCACCATGAGGGCGTCGTTGACCCAATGCTGCAGGTCCTCCGAGACCGAGAAGTTGCCGACCCCGATGGTCAGTGTCGTGTGCCAGAACGATTGGTAAGTGTCGCCAAACGGAGCGTTCACCCAGATAATCGCGACGATCGTGGCCAGGAGGAGTACGAATCCGCCGGAGACCTCGCTTCGAATGAAGTCCGATCCTGCGTCCTTCCAGGAGACATCCGGATCGGTGATCGGGTTAGCCACGCCAGGTCCCGTCCGATCGTGATTCAGCCATTCGGCACACCGGCCGCCGGTGTACCGGACGGCGGGGTGGGACCCCTGCTTTCCGAAGCGTTGCCCGTGATCGGCACATCGGGACCACCCATGACATCGCTCCCGAAGGCGACATCACCGACGGCCTTGACTCTCGAAGCGATCTCGCGGATCGAACTCTTGATGCCCTGCCCGCCATAGGTGTGGAGGTCGGAGGTGACGCCATCGGCATCGACGGCAAGGTAGAGGGCCCTCTTCATGTGGAACCCCTGGGTCACGACGAGAGCGTCCGAAACCTTGAATACATCATGCGCCCTGACCATCGATGCCCTGGTATTGAAGCCTGCGTGGTCGGTGAAGATGTCCTTTCCAGGGATTCCGTCGGCCACAAGTGCGTTCTTCATCGTGTCCGGTTCGTCGTATTTCCATTGGCCGTGATCCCCGGAGACGAGGATCTTCTCGACTTTGCCGTCTTTCCACAAAGAGGCTGCCTGTTTCACCCGGTCGGAAAGCATCTTCGACATTCTTCCGTCGGGCTCGACGTAAGCGCCGAGGACAATCGCAGTTTCGGCGTGAGGAGCGGCCTTGGCCTCAGAGAAAGTCGGGGCATCGCCCTTGGTCAAGACCCATACGTTGGCTCCGGCGACGAGCAGGAGGACAGACGTGAAGACTGCGCCACCGCCAATCAGCAGCCGCCTGTGGCGGCCGGCAAAGGAACGGGTTCTGTCTCGAAGGGCCAAGGGTTCAATTTATCAGCGGTGGCAGCCGGGTTCGTACACTGGGAACCCCATGGACTCGTACGGCCACGATCACGATCACACACACAGTCACGGGCCGGGCGCCTACCGGGGCACCGACCGGCGCGCGCTGATGATCGCGGCCGGACTGACCGCGACCTTCATGGTGGTCGAGGCGGTCGGAGGTCTTGTCACGGGCAGCCTCGCGCTCCTGGCTGACGCCGGCCACATGCTGTCCGACAGCTTTTCGCTTTTCCTGGCGCTGGGGGCAGTCATGCTTGCTGCTCGCCCTGCGACTTCAAGGCGGACCTTCGGCCTGAAGCGAGCCGAAATCCTGGCCGCGCTGGTCAACGGCATCCTTCTCGTGCTGGTTTCCGTGTGGGTGATCGTCGAAGCGATTCGCCGTCTTGATGACCCCGTGGAGATCCTCGGCGGCGGCATGATGGTGATCGCGATCGCTGGCCTGCTGATCAATCTGATCGCGGCCCGGGTCCTCTACAGAGCGGGGGGCGACAGCCTCAACGTCAAGGCAGCCCTGCGGCATGTAGTTGCTGACGTCGCCGGGTCAGTCGGCGTGATCATCGCCGCCGGAGTGATCATCCTCACCGGCTGGGAGCCGATCGACGCGATCGTTTCGATCCTGATCTCCCTGCTGATCGCTGCCAGTGCCTGGTCGGTCCTGCGTGAGTCGGTCGACGTGCTGCTGGAATCGACGCCGGAAGGGATGGAAGCCGAGGAGATCGGAATGGCCATGGCTTCCATGCCAACGGTCGAACAGGTCCACGACCTCCACGTCTGGCAGATCACCTCCGGCTTCCCGACCCTCTCGGCTCATGTTCTGGTTGGCTCTGGTGCCGACTGCCACGGTGCCCGCCGGGACCTCGAAATCATGCTCCGTGACCGCTTCGAGATCAGCCACACGACACTCCAGGTCGAACACATGCCATCGAAGGAGCCGCTGACCATCGACGGTGGCTGAGTCAAATTAGTGTCCGAATCCCCCGGTACCTTTGATTTCATGAGTTGGCACGCCGGGCGACTAGCCGCCTTTGACATCGAAACCACGGGTACGGATACGGAAAACGACCGCATCGTGACTGCCTCCGTGAGCCTGGTCGGCGGCGGAATCGACATCGTGAGCCGTAACTGGCTGGTCGATCCGGGTGTCCAGATTCCCGCGGAGGCGACTGCGGTCCACCACATCACGACCGAGCAGGCCCGGGCCGAAGGCCTGCCGGCGGCGCAGGCAGTTCAGGAGATCACCCTGGTGCTGGCCGAGCGGCTGGCGCAGGAGATCCCGATCATCGCCTTCAACGCCCGCTTCGACCTGACCATCCTCGACCGCGAAGCACGCCGCTACGGACTCGAGCCACTGGTCGAGATGATCGGCGGACCGGAAGCGATGCTGGTAGTCGATCCCTACGTGCTGGACAAGAATTACAACATGTACCGGTCCGGAAAACGAACCCTGAGTGTCCTCTGCGAATCCTTCGGAATCGCCCTCGACGACGCTCATACGGCAGACGCGGATGCTCTCGCTGCCGCCCGTCTTGCCTGGAAACTGGCGAACGTCACCCCGGAGCTTCAGCAGTTCGACCTGCTCGAGCTCCATGAGCGCCAGATCGAATGGGCTTCGACCCAGGCGATCGAACTCCAGACGTATTTCGAGTCAAAGGGCCGAACCGAACGGATCGAAGGCGCATGGCCCATCGTGCCACTGCGCGTCGCCGAAGTGACCGATATCTCGCCGCCTTTGCCGGTCGCCCCGGCTGCCTGAACCGCAGTCCGGCCGCGCTTCAGGGACAATCGGCCGTGTGACCGATGGACACCACGCACTTGAGGATGAAGAAGTTGAACTCGACCACGAGGAAGAACGCGATCTCCTGAGCGAGATGGGCGGCCCACAGGGGATCGCCGATTCGAGCCTTCCCGGCCTCGTGTTCATCGCCGTCTACACACTGGGCGGCTCCGACCTTCAGATGGCCACTATCGCCGCGATCGGTCTCGGTGCATTGATCGCCGCATACCGCCTGATCCGTGGCGAATCTGCCAAGTACGCGGCCGGTGGATTCGTCGGCGTGCTGATCGCGGGCTTCATCGCAACGCGCACTGGCAAGGCTGAGGACTTCTTCCTTCCGGGCCTGCTCTTCAACGCCGGGTACGCACTCGCGTACTTCGTATCGATCCTTGTGAGGTGGCCCCTGATCGGCGTCTTCGTCGGTCCGCTGATGGGTGAAGGCATGACTTGGCGGAGTGATCCGGACAAGGTCAAGTTGTTCAGCAGGGCCAGCTGGCTATGGGTCGGCATGTTCCTGGTTCGCCTGCTGGTACAGCTCCCTCTCTACCTGGCCGGTTCGCTGGTCGCACTGGGGATCGCAAAGACTGCGATGGGACTTCCGATATTTGCCCTGACCCTCTGGCTGACCTATCTGATGCTGAAACGGGAGGGTCTCGACCTCAAGCGCGTGACCGGTTCCAGCGGTTCGCCAAAGCCTGAGTAGCCGGGGAAAAAAGGCACAAGAGGGTCGCGAGCCAAAAGGGATACAATGCTCGGCCACTTTGTCTCCGACTCCCTCGCCACCCAAATCTCGCCGCAGAGCCAAATCGAAAGGTGGGGCAGGTCGTCTGGGCGGCAAGAAGGAACGTAAGGACGCGTCGGTCCGCCTGCGGATAGAGGTGCCGGGCGGGGACTACAGCACTGATGCATTCGAAATCGTGGTCCAGGCCCATCTTCCCGGACAACCTGACGTCTATTACGACGTAAGTGAAGTCTGGAACGAAGGCAAGGAGAAGTTCGGCTCTCGCGGCCGGATCGACACGACCCTGGGAGTAGGCATGGCCGCCGCTGCCTGGGCGCCACTCCGCCGGCTCCTCGAGGCCGACGTTCCCGACCGGCTCGAGATCAGGGATGAAGAAGTGGGAGATCTGCTCGATGGTGCCGCGGATCGACTCGAGCACTCCGGCATCTCGGTCAGCTGGGACCCCGAAATGAACGACTCACTGGATGCGCGGGTCGTTGTCGGTATGACCGGGGGTTTGAGCCAGAGCGTGCCCGACGTGTTCAACGACGCCGCACTTCAGGGCTTCTCCTGGCAACTCTCGCTTGATGGCACTCCGCTTTCTGACGAAGAGACCCAGACTCTGGTCCGCACAGGGCGCCCGGTTGCCTGGCTGCGAGGCAAATGGGTCCTCGTTCCGCCCGTCCAGGCTCAGCGGGCACTCAAGCCCGACTTGAAGCCGCTGACTGCCATCGATGCACTGAGCGTGGCCCTGACCGGCAGCACTGTGGTCGACGGCCGCACGGTTGAGGTCAAGGCCAGTGGGTGGGTTGCAGCACTCCGTGAACAGATCACCGGCAACGATCAGGGGGAGCAGATCCAGCCGCCGGAAGCGCTCACAGCCACGCTTCGCGAGTACCAGATCGAAGGCCTGCGCTGGTTGAACCGGATGACTTCACTCGGGCTCGGTGGTTGCCTGGCCGACGACATGGGGCTGGGCAAGACGGTGATGCTGATAGCCCTTCATCTGCACCGCAAGCTGAACCCCACAACCGGTGGCCCGACTCTTGTTGTCTGTCCAGCCTCTCTGCTCGGCAATTGGGAGCGGGAGATCCACCGCTTCGCGCCCGGCGAGAAGGTCCGGCGCTACCACGGTGGCGGCCGGACGCTTGACGGGGTGGAAGATGGCTTCGTCTTGACCACCTACGGCACCATGCGCCTTGACGCCGATTACTTTGAATCGGTCAAGTGGGGCCTGCTGGTGGCCGATGAGGCTCAACACGTCAAGAATCCACGGTCGGCCGGTGCCAAGGCGCTACGCACTATCCCGGCCCGGTCGCGGGTCGCTCTGACCGGTACTCCCGTCGAGAACAATCTCTCGGAACTCTGGGCGATTCTCGACTGGACGACGCCGGGTCTGCTCGGCACCCACGGATCCTTCCGCAAGAAGTGGGGGACCCGATCGAACTCGAGATGAAGGTTTCGACCACCAAGATGCTCTCGAAGCTGGTGCGACCGTTTCTCCTCCGCCGGCGCAAGTCGGATCCCGGCATCGCCCCCGAGCTGCCGCCGAAGACTGTCACCGACCAGCCAGTCGGTCTGACCAACGAGCAGATCAAGCTCTACGAGCGCGCGGTCAAGGAAAACATGGTCCAGATCCGCACCAGCGACGGCATCAACCGACGCGGCCTGGTTCTGAAGCTTCTGACCTCGCTCAAACAGATCTGCAACCACCCGGCGCAATACCTCAAGGAAGAAGACACCCCACTCGTCGAGCGCTCCGGCAAGCTCGAGCTCCTGGACGAGTTGCTGGACACGATCCTGGCCGAAGACGGCGCGGTGCTGGTCTTCACGCAGTACGTGGCAATGGCAAAATTGCTCAAACGCCACATGGACGAGCGGGAGATCGGCAACCAGTTGCTCCACGGCGGAACTCCCGTTGCCCAGCGCGAAAAAATGGTTGACCGCTTTCAGGAGGGTGACACTTCTGTCTTCCTGCTCTCGCTGAAAGCAGCCGGCACAGGACTCAACCTGACCCGGGCAGATCACGTCATCCACTTCGACCGTGGTGGAACCCGGCCGTCGAAGAGCAGGCCACCGACCGCGCGCACCGCATCGGCCAGACCAGCGCCGTTCAGGTCCATCGCCTGATCGCGGAAGGAACGATCGAGGACCGAATCGCGTCAATCCACGAGACGAAACGGGAACTGGCAGACGCGATCGTCAGTTCGGGTGAATCGGCGTTGACCGAACTTTCGAACGAAGACCTGGCCGATCTGGTCGAGTTACGGAACGCCGGGTAGACATGGTTGTCGTGATCACAGGAGCCGCTCGCGGCATCGGCGCTGCAACCGCCCGCCTACTGGCCGGACGTGGTGACCGCGTCGCAATCGCGGATATCGACGGAGACATGGCCGTAACCATCGCCGACGAACTGGGCGAGCACTGCCAGGGATACAAGCTCGATGTCTCGGACAGGCTCGCGTTCATTGATTTCGTCGACCAGGTCGAAACCAACCTCGGCCCGATCGACGTGATGATCAACAACGCCGGGATCGCAATGGCTTCGCCTCAGGTCACCGACCAGGAGATCGAGGTCATCGAGAAGTCGATCGACGTCAACCTCAAAGGCGTGATCTGGGGAACACTCGTTGCGGTGGAGAAGATGAGGCCCCGCGGACATGGTGCCGTGATCAACGTGGCTTCCCTCGCCGGCGTAATCGGAGTTCCAGGTCTGGCGGTGTACTCGGCTTCGAAGTTCGGAGTTGTCGGCTTCACCGAAGGGATTCGAGCGGAACAGGAAGACTCGGGCATCTCATTCACCGTGGTCATGCCGGGACCGGTCGAGACCGACATGATGGTCGGGACCCGCAGCGCACCGCTGGTCCGGCTGGTCAAGCCGGAGGTGCTGGCTGCGGCGATCGTTGGCGCGATCGAAACCGGCAAGCCGCGAGTCGCGGTGCCACGTTCAACCGGGGCATACGTTCGGTTGATGTCGATTCTGCCTCCGAAGTTCGCCATCCGAATGAACAGGCTGATGGGCCTGGACCGCGTCTCCACCGAGATCGACCCAGCAGCAAGGAGTGAATACGTAGAAAGAATCAAAAGAACCATCAGCTAGGTAGCAGGCAGCCACGATCCAAATCGCACAGCGAGACCATCATTGACCTCTCGCGAGCGAAGTGATTTGGATCCCTTGTCTCTAGACTCCGTTGCCATGGACCTCACGTTCTCGCAGGATGAACTCGAGTTCCGGGATGAACTCCGTGAATGGCTTGCGGCGAACAGCCCCGGCGAAGAACCCCGTGGTGATGAAGACGCGATCTTTGCGTTTCGCACCTCTTGGCAACGGAGCCTCTACGACTCCGGCTGGGCCGCGGTCCACTGGCCGCAGGAATATGGCGGACGCGACGCGACACTCATGGAATCCGCAATCTTCTTCGAAGAAATGGGTCGCGCCGGAGCTCCACTGCCGGCAAACGTCCTCGGCCTTCTGCTTGCCGGTCCGACGATCATGGCGTGGGGGACCCCCGAACAGAAGGACCGCTACCTGACCCCGATCCTCTCCGCCGAAGAAATCTGGTGCCAGGGTTTCAGCGAGCCGGAAGCAGGCTCCGACCTTGCGGCGGTCAAGACCCGCGCTGTACGTGACGGCGACGACTGGATCGTCACCGGACAGAAAGTCTGGACCAGCGGTGCCCAGTATTCGAAGTGGTGCATGCTTGTTGCCCGGACCGACCCCGAAGCATCGAAGCACAAAGGTCTTTCGTATTTTCTGATGGACATGGAGCAGGAGGCCGTTCAGGTCAGGCCCCTGGTTCAGATCACCGGGGAAGCCGAATTCAACGAACTGTTTATCGAAGAAGCCAGGATCCCGCACGAAAACATGCTGGGCGAGGAAGGCAACGGCTGGATCGTCGCCCTGACCACGCTTATGAACGAGCGCTCGGGCCTCGGCTTCTTCCTCCAGGTGAGGCTTCGTCAGCTTCTCGACAAGCTGGTTGCGGAAGCGGTGGCGAACGGATCAATCGATGACCCGGTCATCGGTCAGGCCCTCGGGGACATGCTTGAGCGAACCGAAACCCTGCGCCTCACGGCCTATCGCGGTCTGAGCACGATCATGAAATACGGCCAGCCGGGTCCGGAAGGGTCGCTCACCAAGTGGCTCTGGTCCGAGACCAACCAGATGATGACCCAGCTCGCCGTCGAGATCGTCGGTCCACAGGCTCTACACAAGGACAATCCCTGGGCCTACGAGCTGCTGCGTGCCCGAGGTAACTCGATCGAGGGCGGCACCACCGAGATCCTCAAGAACATCATCGCCGAACGAGTCATGGGACTCCCGAGGAAGTAGACGGACATGGAATTCGACTTCTCTGAAGATCAGCACGAGATCAAGCGCACGGCCAAAGACCTGCTCGCGAAGCGGTCGACCGCTGAGCGGGTTCGCAGCGCCGCTGAATCTGGCGCGTATGAAGAATCGCTATGGAACGAGCTGGCCGAACACGGCTGGCCCGGGGTCGCGATCAGCGAGGAGGGCGGCGGCGGTGGCCTGGGCGTGCTCGAACTGGCAACCCTTCTCGAAGAGAGCGGATACGCCCTCGCAAATTCCCCGTTTCTCGCAAGTGCCGCCTGCGGCCTGGCCATCCAGGAGGCCGGTAGCGACGAACAGAAGAGCGAATGGCTGCCCAAGCTCGCTTCGGGCGAGGCGACTGGATCCTTCGGCATCGACACCCAGACCTTCCCGGACGTGGTCGATTCCGACGTGATCGTCGTCGTCGAGGCTGGCGGTTCCAGAGCCGGCCTCGTTGCCACCGCAGATGCTGTGGTCAAGGAGTTTGAAACCATCGATCCAACCCGCCGCTACGGTGAGGTCGGTCGTGGCGAAGGAAGCGACCCGATGCCCGGCGATGCGTCGGCGGCACTTTCGCTCGCAGCGGTCCTCACTTCGGCTGAGCTGGTCGGTGTCTGTGCGCGGGTTCTCGAGATGACCGTGGAGTACGTCAAGGACCGCAAGCAGTTCGGCCGACCGGTCGGTTCTTTTCAGGCGGTCCAGCACCGCTGCGCACAGATGCTGCTCCACACCGAAGGGGCACGTTCGGTCACGTACTACGCCGCCTGGGCGGCTGACGCAGACCGGTCACTCCTCGAAGAGGCAGCGGCCCTTGCCAAGAGCTCCGCGTCCAAGGCCGGGGTGGAGGTCACCGCTTCGGCGATCCAGGCCCACGGTGGAATCGGCTTCACCTGGGAGGCTGACGTCCACTGGTTCTACAAACGGGCGCAGATGGATGCCGCCTACCTCGGTGGAACCAAGACCCACCGCGCAAAGCTCACTCAGCTCGCGGCAGCGGCCTCCGCTTCACGCTGAGACGCCGGCCCTCTCCATCTCCAGAAGTTCTTTCTTCATCGAGGAACCGCCGAGGTACGAACCGACCCGCCCGTCGGATTTCAGCACGCGGTGACAGGGCACGACGATCGGCAGGGGATTGGTCGCGAGCGCCGACCCGGCTGCTCTGACCGCTTTCGGACTGCCGGCCTCGACCGCCATGTCGGTGTAGCTGCGGGTGGCCCCGTAAGGGATCTCTTTGGTCGCGGCCAGTACCTCCCGCTGGAATCCGTGGACAAGCTGCCAATCGAGCTTCAGCCGGAACTTCTTCCGCTTGCCTTCGAAGTACTGATCGAGTTGAACTCGCGCTTTGGTGATCTGCGGCCGGTCGGTTTTCAGAATCCGGCCGGAAATCCTTTGCGCCAGGTCCTCGAGTACGGCCCCTTCATTCTCGACCGAGAGCGCGACCCGAACCAGCCCGGCTTTGGTGGCACTGACGACCAGCGGCCCGAATGGTGACTCGTGAATCTCGTAGGCAACATCGATCAGACCCTTCGTTCCGGCCTGCTTCGTCAAATCGTCACGAATACGACCCCAGTCTTTCGGTGTTGATTCATTGCCGGCCTCCAGTGCCGCTTCCACTTTCTTGGTTGCGTTCTTACTCATGTTCATGTCCTTTCAGACGGCGACAGGAATGACTTCGTGAGATCAGGTCCATGACCCAGCCCCTTCCCGGAGGCTTTTCAGGCCCTCAAAGACGTTGCGGCGTGCCGCCGACTCCGAGATCTCCATCACCTGACCGACCTCGCGGTGGGTCAGGCCGGCCCGGTAGCGAAGTTCGACTGCCATTGCCTGCTTTCCGGGCAGTTCTCCGACCAGCGACCAGATGTCGCCGGCGCCAGGATTTGCCAGTCCGGACCGGTCCGGTGACCCTTCGACCGATCCGTCAGGCGTGGGCTCCCGTCCGGCCTGGCGATAGGCATCGATCGACTTTCGGGTGGCAATGGTAAACAACCAGGACTTGACCGCCTTCGGCTCCCTCACTTCGTCGTATCCCCGCAGGGCGGCGAGCATGGTCTCCTGGAAGCAGTCCTCCGCGCGGTCGGGCCCGACCCTTCCTGACAGGTACCGGAAAACAGCGGGACCGTGGATCTCCACGATGTATTCGAATGGTTTCATCACTATTGATGACGTTGACAGTTCCTGGTTTGTGAGAGACACAACCAGATCAATCTTCACCGACCAGACTCAAACGAAACTGTGACCAATCCCCGAGTTTGACGAAGAGTGGCAGAGGCGCTTGCCGGAAGGTAGGGTGAACGGATGGGAGAGATACTGGACAACGACTCTGCATCCATCGAACAGGATGGCAAACTTTCCGATGTCGTGGCTTCTATCTACGACGGGACTGACGCCGGCTTCGGCGTCCCGTCGTGGTGGGGGAAATACGATGATGCCAACGACAACGAGCCGGTCGCCGGAAAGGCCCGGATCAAGCTGCCGGACGGACGATCCGGGGAAATAATCGTCAGGGTCACTCGTCACGGCACCGGGTCAGGCGAGTTCCGCGGTACCGGCGAACTCAGCTGATCCAGGCCCGATCACGAACCGCATTCTCCTGCGCGCGCCAGCATGACGCCGCGTTCGATCTCGTTGGTAGTGAGTCCGGCAGCAGCTTCGAACTGGACCCTGGCCTCCTCACAGCGCCCGAGCTTCTGAAGCAGATCGCCCCGGACCCCAGGCAGCAGGTGGTAACCCTCAAGCAACTCGAGCTCGACCAGGCTGTCAACGAGCTCAAGCCCCTCTTCGGGTCCATATGCCATCGAAACCGCAACCGCACGATTCAGTTCGACCACGGGGAGCCCCGTCAGCTCGGCCAGCGCGTCGTAGAGCGCGGCAATGCGTTCCCCAGTCTGTCTCCTCAGCCGTCCGGGCCCGGGCGTGACAACCGGAGATTGCTGCCTGAAGGGTGTAGAAGCCAAACGGAACTTTGAGCTCCTCCGCGTGTGCGAGTTCGGCAAGTCCGCGGTTGATCAGGAGCTGGTCCCACTTACCGCTATCCTGCTCGAGCAACAGCACCGGGCTGCCATCAGCTGCTGTCCGCGAGGAAAACCGCGAAGCCTGAATCTCGAGCAGACCGATCAAGCCGTGAACTTCAGGTTCCTCCGGCAGCAGGGTCGCAAGGATTCGACCGAGGCGCATCGACTCGTTGCAGAGTTCGGGCTTCATCCAATCGTCACCGGAGGTGGATGAATAGCCTTCGTTGAAGATCAGGTAGATCACTTCGAGCACAGAGGAGAGCCTCGACTCCAGGTCCTCTGTGGAAGGAACGTCGAAAGGCACCTTCGCTTCCGCCAGTGTTCGTTTTGCCCGGACGATCCGCTGCTGGACGGTTGGGGTTGGAATCAGGAAGGCCCGGCCGATCTCTTCCGTGCTCAGGCCGCCCAGCAGCCTCAGGGTGAGGGCTGTCCGGGCTTCCGGGGAGAGCAGGGGGTGGCAGGTAGTGAAGATCAGACTGAGCCGGTCGTCCCCGACCACGTCACCCTCAGCAGCCTCGACTTCGTCCTCCGCGGAAGGCTGATGCCGTGTGGAGACTTTGCCGATCTCCTCGTACTTGGAGGACAGGTTCTGCTCGCGGCGGATGCGGTCAATCGCACGATTCTTGGCGGTCGCCATCAACCAGGCGCCGGGATTGTCCGGGATGCCGGAGGCAGGCCAGGCCTCCAATGCGGCCACCAGGGCTTCCTGAGCCAGATCCTCCGCCTGGTCCAGGTCGCCCTTGGTGAAGCGGGCCAACCCCGCGATCAGTCTGGTTGATTCGATCCTCCAGACCGTTTCGATCGCGCGATTGGTTTCCGGTGAAGCGGGCACTGAATCCTCGGTCGTTCCCGATCCGGCTGCGCACCTCGTCGATCTTCCGCTCCTGATCGGGGGCGAGGCCGAAGTCCTCTGCGGTGAAGAACTCGCGGATTTCGATGATGCCGTGCTTCTTGTCAGTGTTCGGGATGCGACGGGCCCATTCGATCGCCTCGTCCCGGTCCTTGACCTGCCACACCCAGTAGCCGGCGACGAGTTCCTTCGTTTCGGCGAACGGCCCGTCGGTCACGGTCGGAGCGTCATCCGCGCTGAACTCGATTCGTGTGCCCTTCGAACTGGGACGAAGACCGTCGCCATCGAGCATGATTCCGGCGCTGACGAGCTCTTCGTTGAACTTGCCCATATCGCTGAGGAGTTCCGGACTCGGCAACACGCCGTTTTCGGAATCTTCGGTTGCCTTGACCAGCACCATTACCTTCATCTGTCGTTCTCCTTGTGTCATGTCTGTTGGCTGAAAGTCTGTGACTTGAACATTCACATATTCGGCCCTTTTACAAACACGACGATCGGAATGACTCGAAATCGACACGAAGCTGCAAATTCTTTCGAGTCAGCGAAAAGGAGCACAAAAAAGCCGACCAACTGGCCGGCCTTCCTGATCAATGAACGACCCCGGTAGTCGCGGCGACCTATAAGTCGACGCGACTACCTGGAGATCGAGGAGATCTAGCGGCGCGAAGGCAGCCTTTCGTTCAGGAACGTGGTGACGTCATCCGCCGCCGCGTCGAGTACTCCACCGTGATCAACACTGGGGTACGTGATGTAGTTGACGTCATCGCCCAGGCCGACGAGTTCGCCATTGAGCGCATTCGTCAGGAACGGGAACGTAGTCGAGTCCGCGTCACCCTGAGCCAACAGGATCGGCGCGTCGGTCTGTACCGCCGGGTTCTGAAGATCCAGCAGGTCGAACAGCGGATCGGTGTTGGCACCGTCGCGGATCAGCTTCGACGGAGCGATTCCACCAAGGTTGTCTGGCTTGGCCAGCTCCGACAGGCATTCAGTGTCGGTCTGGGGGTAGAAGGCCAGAACGGGGTCGCTCAGCAAGGCCGCCGGGTCGATGTCACTCGACACCGCTTCGGCACCCTTGACAATCAGGGAAGCCAACGCGGTCAGCGAACTCGGCGTCGTCAGAACCGGAAGTGAAGCCGCCTGAAGCCGCATATGCGATGCCGGAGCGAAAGCGACCGTTCCCTTGAGTTTCAGCTCGGGGACGAATCTCTTGGCTTCACCGGCGGCAAAGAGAGCGGCGTGCCCACCCTGCGAGTGGCCGGCGATTACGAACCTCTTGCCGATCTTCGGATTCAGGTTACGGGCAGCACGAACGATGTCGAGTACTCCTCGACCTTCAGCTTTGCCGATCAGGAACGGATGAGTTCCGGGTGTACCGAGTCCCTGGTAATCGGTACGAGCCACAACGTAGCCCGCCTTCAGCCAGGCGTTCTGAATGTCATCGGTGTAGCTGATGTAGCTGGTCGCCGGACCGCCCTTCTTGTTCCTCGAGGGCGCGCACTTGTCAGCGATGCCGGTGGTTCCGTGTCCGTAAGTGATGACGGGCCAGCCGCCGCGCGGTGCCTTGCCCTTCGGCACGCTGACCGTTCCGGAAACCCGGACCCGCTTGCCTGCCGGTGACTTCGAGGTGTAGAGGACCGTCTTGGTCGAAGACGCGGACTTGAGCTTGACGACGCCGTGGGCGTTCCGCTGCCAGATCAGGCGGCCGTGCCTCTTCGAAACCTTCTTCGGTCGCTTGTTGTAGAAAGCCAGACCATGAGGTCCCTTGACTGCTTTCTTGCGCTTCGACTTCTTTGACTTCTTGGTCTTGGCGATGTGCGCGGACTGAGCTTCGGCGATGCCGGAAGTCATCGAGGCAAAAAGGAACACGGCCGCGAGTGCGGTCGCAAAAACAGCAAGCAAAGTTTGAACACGGTTCAGCTGAACGATCAAAGGACCTCTCCTGTCTGATGATGCGGGACGTGGAACAGCGACAGTATGGCCATTTTCGACCGACTGCTGCATCTACTGGCTTCTTCAACACATGAATACTTCGAAAGTTGCCCCGGCTCTGTTGCCGGAACGTTCTTCAGCCGCCCGCGGCCGAACCTCAAGGACGGACCGAAATCCTGCGGGTGCTCCTGCGAGTATTGCCCAGGCGGTCGGAGGCCTTGATCCGAATCTTCGCCTTCCAGGCCGAGCGGGCCCTCACAGCCGACCTGAGCCTCACCCGAACCACCTTTTTCTTGCCGGCTTTTATCCTGAATGTGCCCCTACCCGATGAGCCACGGCGGGACGACGGCTTGAGTCGTACCGTGCCGCGGCAAGGGCCGGTCTCCTCAGCCTTCGGGCAGGTGATCTTCACCTTCGCGACTCTCGCAGACTTCAGCCTGACCTCGCCGACCTTCACTTTCGGGGCGATCGACTCGGCCGAGAGGAGAACCGTGCGCGGCGAGTCGGAGGCCGAAGCCGAGGTACGGGCGGTGTTGGCGTCGGGCGATCGATTCCGGTAACTGACCGCTTGTAGACGTCCATGTGATCGTCGGTATCGACTCCGACCAGGCTTTCGACCGTGGTGAAAGCGACCTCGCTTCCATCACCGGAGACGCCGAGCAGTTTCGCGTTGATTTCTTCGTTACGAGACGTCGGACCGGTCGAGACCAACTGCGTCTCACCGTTGGCTCGCACATAGACGTCGTTCGAGTTGTCTGTGTCAGCCGCGACCAGTCTTTGGGCGGAATCGAAGGCGACCACTTCAAGGTCGTCGGAAGCATCGCTTCGTTGCCAGCGAACAGCCATCCCGGCGAGCGCATCACCGTAGATCGGGTTGCGCTGGTTCGACTGGTCGTCCGTCGGTCCGGTCGTGATCAGCTCGGCCGGCTTCCCGGGTTCGTACCGGTAGAGATCAGTGGCGGTATCCCGGTCGTCAGCCGAGAGGGGAGAGGTGGTTGTGAAGAGAGCCTTGGTGCCGTCTCGTGAAAGTCCGACGGCAGTGTCGAGTTCGGTTCCGGGCACGCAGGACGGGTTTGTGCCTTTCGTCCCCTCACTGATGAGCTTGAAAGCGCCTGCATTGTCGCGGGAATAGACGTCGTAGCCCTGATCGGTGTCCGCGGCGGTCAACTGGGCATTGGTCGAGAACAGCAAGATGTTTCCGTCACCGGAAACGTCGCCGTAGTCGGTGTTGATGGTGCAATTGCCGAGCACGTAGACGCCGAAGTCCGTGAGTAGTGAGGTCGCGCCGTTCCGCGTTCGGTAGAGGCCCTCCTTGTTGGTGTCGTAGCTCAGACTGAAGACCGAGCCACCGTCCCGGGAGACCCCGAGCAAACGAGTGTAGTTGCAATCGATCGATAGCTTCTTCAGCTCAGAACTGGTGCGGGCGAAGAACTCGGTGCAGAAACTTCCCCCGGCCGTCGAAAAGGTCGAAAGGTAGACGGTGCTCCCGTCAGCAGACATCCCTTCGTAATTCATCGTCTTTGCGGACGGGTCATCGATGTCCGGCGGTGCCAGAGAATTGTCCGGATTGGCGGGGTCGCTCGAAACCAGCGTGGCCTCGCCGTTCTCAATGGCGAAGATGTCGTCTCCATTTCCATCGACGTCATCCGCTGACAGCGGGGAACGTGTCCTGACGACGATCTTCTTCGCATCGTCAGAAACACCCTCGAGCCTGACCGGCTCCTTCTTGCCCTTGGGGAAACGGACCAACGGCCGCGTCTTGCCGCGGTAACGCTCATAGACCTGGTCCTCGGGGGACCAGCTGTCTGACAACGGCTCGTCGAAAGTGAAAACCGCCCGCTCACCGTCATCGGAAACTCCGCCACAACCAGATGCGAAGCACGGTGCTTCGTACCGGGGCATGGCTTCGGCACTCGAAGCCGAGGCGAGCACAGCTGTAGCAATGATTATCCCCGTCAGAAGGCGTTTCAAAGTGAATCTCCCATTTAGTACTGCGGCCCCAGTGCCGCCTGCGCTGGATAGTGTAAATCAAACCACGGATCTTGTGGCTGCTAGCGGTTCTTCTTCGATTTGAAGCGCTCGAGGCGGACGGTGACTTTTCGTCCCCTGATTCGAGTTGTTCGCAGCTTCCTGACGATCCCGTCGGCATCGGCGCCAGGAACGGCAGCCAGTGAGAAGTTTTCCTTGATCCTGACTTCCCCGATGCGATCGCCGCTTAGTTCGCCTTCACCTGTGATCGCTCCGACCAGATCACTCGGGGTGACCCCTGCGCCTCGACCGGCGGAGAAATAGAGGTTGACGAGATGTTCCTTCGGACCCTCAGGCGCCGCAGCAGATTCATAATCTCCTGGTTCGATCCCGATGAGCTCCGGTTCGTCGAGGTGCTTGTGAGCTAGCGACAGAACGGACTGGGGGATCGTCGCCGAAAAAAGCCCGGTTTGGCGGGTTTTCGGCGTACTGCCGATGATCGACTCGACGTCTCTGACATGTCCCTGGTCGAGCATCTCGTCCACGCGGTCAAGGAACAGGATCTTGATCTGTTCGATGCGCAGGGTCCGGCGCTTAACGTGCTCGAGCACCCGGACCGGAGTGCCGACAACGATGTCGACACCATGTTTGAGCGGGCCGATCTGGCTGGTGACCGGTTTGCCTTCGAAGACTCCGAGCACATTGGCGATGGCACCTCGCGACGAGAGTTGGAAGATCGTTTCATGGAGCTGAATGGCCAATTCACGACTCGGCACCAGAATCAAGGCCGTCGGGTTGTAGGTCGGTCCGTCACGGATCACCCGTTCAATCACAGTTAGCGCCATGGCCGCGTCCTCGCCAGCACCGGCCGGAGCCCGGGCAAAGAGATCACGCTTCGACAGGAGCGCCGGGATCGCTTCGCCCTGAAGTGGGGTCGGCTGGCCGGGCCCGAGACCCAAAAGCATCGTCTGAGCCGCCTCGGACAGCCCGAAGTCGCCGAACTCGCTCACTTAGGCCGGGGAGTGGACCTGGAGACCAAACGAACGGGCGGCCTCAAGGAGCCGGTCGTCGTAACTGACCACCGAGTCGAGGTTTGGCTGAACTTCCACTGCGGTAGCAAGATGAATCGCGTCCAGGCTGCGAATTCCCTTTGGGAGGAGATATCCGGCCCTCAGGCGAATCGACTCGGTCATCGGTAGCAATACCTGGCGGCCCAACAGACGGGAAACCTCGTGATGCAAAGTGTCATCGACCCTGTTGACGGCTCTGACAAGTTCAACCTCGGAGAAATCGCTCGTTGTCATTTGACACCCGGAGGCTTCGAGATGTTCGCTAAGAGCATCGCTCTCAGGCTCCGAGATTACGAGCTTGATGAGAGCAGAGGTGTCCATGTAGACGGGATCACTCAGGGTCGCCACCTTAGAGTCTCTCCTCGCGTTGTTCATCGATCGCTTTCGTACCGCGGTATGGATCCGCGCCATCAGGCATCGAAATATCTCCACGTTCTTTCAGGAAGTCCCTGAAGGAACCCGTTGCCGGCCTGACGCCAGGCATGGCGAGGATCCGTTGAAGCCTGGGGTTGGAGTCTGCGCCCGAAGCAAGAGATTCGGCACCACGCAGCGCGAGTTCCTTCAAGAGGGCAGCAGAACTTCGACCCGGGAGTTGAACCGATGCCCGCTCCAGCACCTCGGCAAGTTCTGGGTCTTCCGTTACCGCAATTCTGCGAAGTTTGGTGGGCATCGAATCAGTGTACCACCGTGGTGCCACACCATTGCGCAGGTCTACCGCAGCTGAGACGTTCACTCCAAGTGGTCGCCAGCGGCCAACATCGACTCAGGGAGAGTTCATGAAGAGCAGGGTTACCCTCATCGCCGTACTTATGACTTGTTTCGGCTTCGGATCAGTATCGGTTGCCGGTGCTGGCTTCGACCCCAACCCGGGGGCTGACGCGAATACGTCCGCGAAGAAGAGCAAGAAGAAAACGAGCAAGAAAAAGAAGAGCAAGAAAAGGAAGAAGAAGTCCACCACCCGGACCTACGATCTGAGCGGATCTCTTGACGGACAGCCCGGAAGCACCGTTTCGATGAAAGTCAAGATCAAGAAGGTCGCCGGCAAGAAGGGCTTCACGACGAAATTCGTCAAGAATGTCAATTTCGACGGTATCGCCGAGGAATGCGGGCGGTACGATCCGGGCATCTCCTCCTACAAGGGCAAAGGGATGGCACCGACGGGCAAGAACCAGTTTGCCACTTACCCGAGACTCCTGTTTGCCAGGTGGGCAATCGTCCTCAAGGTGAAGAAAAGCGGCAAGAAGGTTGTCGGCACCTACTCCTCGAGAGACGACTCGAAGCGTGGTTGCAAGGTGGACCCAACCAAGTTCACCGCGACAGCCTGAAAGAAACAAGACCGGCCTGAACGAGCCTGCTGGGGATTCCGGCTGAGCATGGCATTGCCAGAGTTGAGCATGGCATTGCCAGAGTTGAGCGAAACGACAGTAGTACGCGACTGTCAGGTCCGTTGCCGGGGGCGCGTGCGGATCAGCCGGACCACAATCCAGGTCGCGATCGCCGTTGCAAGGAAGAAAGCCACGGCCACCATGATGTTGAGCACTGGCCCGGGATCCGAATACTGATCGATCGAGGTCAGCGCAAAAATGCCCGAGACGCCGCAGTACAGCGCCACATATAAGCCGACTACGACCAAGACCCACCTGAATACCTTCTTCAAGGTTTCCGTCGCGCTTCTCGATGTCCTGGTGCCCATTCCTGAAGGTACCCGGCTACTCCTCCGCTCCGAGAGCCGCCGGATCCGCCGCCTTCAGGAAGGGGGTCAGATACTTGCCCTGCACCTTCTCGGCGGGATCCCAGGCATAGGGCTCGGAACCACCTGCTCCGGGTCCGAGATCGACCGGCCCATCGGCCGTGAGCAGGGTTCCGTGATACACGGGTTTGAATGGCTCTGGAGCAGGCGCGGCCCAGGCCGCGGCGGCGATTGCGGCTGCCACCACATCGGCTTGTTCGGTGGCCAGCCCTCCGAACTTGACCGGGAATGAGGTGACGTCTCCGGCCGCGAACTCCCGGCTGTGCTGGTCAATCTGGCCGAAATCGTCAACCGGGATGAAGCCCTGCTCGTCGTACGGCAGTCCGGGGATCAGATGTCCTGTGAGTGTGGGGACCGTTACCGCCAGATCCGTCTCGATACGACGCCCGTCGGTGGTCACCAGGGCACTGTCCCGATACTCCGCCGGGGCGGTCTCGAGGACCGTCTCGACGTTGTGGTCTCGCAGCAGGGCAGCAACCTTTTCAGAGGCTGCCTTTCCGAAAAGTTCGAGTGGTGCCTTCTCCGGGGTGACGATGGTCATCGAGGCGCCCGAATCGAGCTCGGCAGCGATCAGCAACGCGAGTTCGTATATCGGCAGCGGCCGGTGCCGCCCTCGGGCAGGGTGACGACCACCCTCGGCTTCTCCATTTCGCGCAGTGGTGCCAATGCTTCGCTCACGGCCTGATTGCCGCCCGGCCCCCAGAAAGGGGTCGCGCCCGGCACGAACCAGAGCGGCTTCGCGCCCGGCGAAACGATCAGGTAGTCGTAGCTGAACTCGGAGTCGTCCGAGAGCCTGATCATTCGACGCTGCGGAACGACCTCGGAGACGCTCAGGTTGTGGAAGGTGGCTCCGACGGTCGCGGTCAGCTTCGGCAGATCGAAATTGAGCAGATCGCCGCGACCGAACCCACTCAGGACGGCGAGCGGCTTGAGCACGAACTTCGACTTCGGCGAAAACAGGTGTACTTCCGCGCGAGAGTAGGAGGTGGCATCGAAAGCAAGCATCGCTTCCACGGCGGCAACGCCACCGCCGATTATTGCCACTCTGGCCGGTTGAGAGGAATCAGATTTCAACTAGATCAGGCTCCCGTGGAGGCCCATCGGGCCCGACCCTCTTCATACTCGGGCCGGTCTCGGTAGACGAAGGTGAAGGCAACGTTGACATCGTTGCTCTGCTCGGGAATCACCGCGTAGACATCTTCGGGGGAGAGGCCGACGATCGCCAGGTAGGCCTCGACGGTGGAATGTTTGAAGCGAGCCGAAATAGGGATGACGTCCTTCCTTGCAATCGGAGTGCCCGCGGGCAGCGCTGCGGTCAGCTCGGCTGAAGACCCGGCAGCCTGCTGGTTGGCGTAGTCGGCCGCGGCACCCTGGATCTTGTCGATGAATCCCATGGCTCAAGCATAAGAGCATCGTGTCAGTCTGCCAAGTGAACGGTCAGCCGGAAGTCAGATACCAGCGACAACCAGCAAAGCGACGGCCGTCACATCCGTGCTGGTCGGGTGATCGTCGATTCCGATCTTATGGGCTGCATCGCAGCCGACCTCCGCCAGGCCCCGGCGCAATCCTTCGATCGAGGCGGCCGGAATGCACTGCAGGAATACTTCGACCGCCCGCATGAAATCAAGGCTGTCGAAGACCTTTTCTGCCGTCTCGTCGCTGGGGAAGCCGTCTGCGAACTCGAGCGTTCCGATTCGGGTGTCGACCGAGTCAGGCGTCAGGATTTCGGTGGGGATCGGGGTGTTGTAGCCGCCCGGCACTTCACGTGAGGAGTTCATCGCCAACTGTAAACGCTCGGCCGCAATTCAATCTCCACATCGAGATGGGAGGTCATCCACTTGGCCAAGTCGCGTGAAGTGGTGTAGCCCGAGCATTCGTTGATCGCGGGCATCAGCGGCGCCTGTGATAGTCAGGCCCGGCCGGTGGCGGGTAGTTTGAAGTGTGAACCGGGACGAGCTGATCGAAGAGGTTTGTGCAGTGGTCCGGGACCGGCGTGTGCTCGAAGCGATCCGCGAGGTGCCGCGCGAAGCCTTCGTTCCGCCGGATCTCCGGCGCTGGGCATGGCAGAACGAGCCGCTGCCGATCGGCCGGGGCCAGACGATCTCCCAGCCGCTCGTGGTGGCGCGGATGTGTGAGTTACTCGACCTCGATGGCGACGAGGTGATCCTCGATGTCGGCGGTGGCTCCGGCTACCACGCCGCTGTACTCGCCACCTTGGGCCGGCGCGTGATCTCGGTCGAACAACACGAGGACCTGGCCCTCGGGGCACGCGAGTCACTGGTTGCCGCGGGGATCGAGAACGTCGAGGTAGTGGTCGGTGACGGGTCCCTGGGGTGGGCGGCGGAAGCACCCTACGACGCGATCAACGTCGCCGCCGCGGCCGAGCGTGAGGTGCCGCCCGCCCTGATCGCGCAGCTCGCCGACGACGGCCGGCTGATCGCTCCGGTCGGCCGTAACCAGCGTCTGACGTTGATCCGGCGCGAGGGCGAGTTGGTAAGGGCTGAGCTGCTCGAACCGGTGCGGTTCGTGCCTTTGTCCGAGCATCACCGGCAGCGGGACTGAGCCGGACCCGCCGCGTCTCCGGGAACCCGGCCGGCGTTCTGCATTCCGTGGAGCCGCCCCGGCTGGTCCTTGACCGTGACCAGAAGTTGGACCTCACCGGCCGAAACCGCTGGCTCGGCAATCTCGGCAGCGGCCACCGGGACCGGGCCGGGAGAATCGTCGCCGCCGCCCGCGACGACCAGTCGTTCGCCGGCCTCGGCCGCCGGCGGGTCAATTACAAGAGCAGCCGTCCGCGGGTAATCCGGGTCGGCCGGGAGGGTGTAGTGACCGCGCTACGTCGCGGGGTCGCCACGATCACCGTGACGGTGGGCGGCACGAAAGGCAGGACTTCGTTCGTCGTCCGATGAACGCAGGGACAGTGACTCAGTCCGCGTCCCTGGCTTCGATGTCGACGATGAGCTGGGCGTAATCGACCAGCCGAGGCAGGGAGAGGAAATTCCGGGCGACCCTCGCGTGAGCGGCTTCGCCCATCCTGGCAGCGAAGTCGGGGTCCGAGAGCAGCGATTCGAACGCTTCGGCGAACGCGCTCAGATCGGTGGGGTCTTCGATCAGGATCCCCGACTCTCCGTCGACGATCTGGTCCTTGATTCCACCGACGGCACTGGCGACCATCGGTCGCCCTTTCCACATTCCTTCCGCCACGGTGAGTCCGAATCCTTCGGCGAGACTCTTCTGAACGAGGATGTCAGCCCTTCGCTGGAGGGCGTTTACCATCGCCGCGTTTTCTTCGAGGTCATCCATCGGCAGGTTGATTATGTGAACCCGTTCCTTGACGTCCTCGTCCAGATCGTTCCACTGCTCCTGAAGCTCGGCGTAGACGATCTCGCCTTCGGGGTCGTCAGATACTCCCGCACTTGCCGGGCCGACCAGGGCAAGGTGGGCATCGTTGCCCGGCGCGAACTGCACGAACGCCGTCAACAGACCCCCGTGATCCTTGAGCGTGTCCCAACGGGAAACTTGAGCTATCAGCGGAGCTCTTTCCGGAATCGGTCCGGTCTGAAGAAACTCGGCCGAGCGCTCGACTACGCCGGTCGAGCCGTCCAGGCGAACGAACTCGGGCGGTGGGGGGGTGACACCCTCCTCGGCTCCGATGGTCACCAGGATGTCGCGAACCACCTGTCCGGACAGAGACTGGTTCTTGGGCGAGAAGGGATCGATTGCGGGGAACATGATGTAGGTGCGATCGTCCGGCAGGCAGTCCCAGGCGTACTCCGGGCGCGAGAAGACGCAGACATCCGCCTGTTCGACGTAAGGTGCGAGGAAATCGATGGCGCTGTCGACGCAGGCGTTGTGCCGGTCGACGCCGATGTGGCAACGCCAGAGCACCGTCGCGCCGGTCGCTTTCACCGCCGGGATCAGTCCCGCAGTCTGGGGGTCATGCAGGAACACGATGTCACCGGCTTTGATGATCTCGCCCAGACGGGCGCCGCTCTTTGCCGTAACTTCCTCGTAGAGTTGAGTCTCTTCCTCACCGAGTAGTCCACCATCACCCGGGAAGCCGTGAAGGAGGTTGTGGATGCGTTTGGTCAACTCGAAGAATTCCGCGCGTTCGTGGAGTACGAGCCAGCGCATATCGACGCCGGCGTCACTGGCCGTCGGCAGGTAGCTCTGCAGCATCTCGGCAACGCCGCCACCGCTCTTGGTCGAGTTGACCTGCCAGATGGTTCGCCCTTCGAAGGTTCCCCGGGCGACACCGGCGGCAGCGGTCAGCCGGTCAAAGTCTCCGTCCAGCAATTGATGAAATCGCTCGATCGGCTGTTGCCCGACCTCTACCACTTCGGGTTCTGCCACTCTCACTCCTCTGATTGTGGGTCTCTCCACTCAAGCTATGCTGCGCCAAGCGGACAATACCTTGTACACCCGGCGGGTCCGTCGCCTGCGGGCCGGCAGGATGGATCCCCTGCCTACAGGTCATGGTCGTGGCGATGCTGGACAGGAAGGCCGTGGAACGGCAGGCAGTGAACTCGGCGACCTCTCCGAGCCGGTTGGTTACGAACTCCACGTCGCTAGGCGCTGAGACCGGAGTCGCGAACCAGCAGGGCGATCTGTACCCGGTTGTCGGCGTCGAGTTTGCTGAGCAGTTTCGTCACGTGGGCTTTTACCGTCGGAACGCTCATGAATAGTTGGTCCGCGATCTCCTGGTTTGAGCAGCCCTGCCCGATCGCCATCGCAACTTCCCGTTCCCTTTCAGTGAGACCGGCGACCGCCTGAGAGGCATGAGCGGCGTCGACGCCCCGGTCACCGCCGGAAAAGTGATCGAGCAGCTGGCGGGTCACGGTCGGCGAGAGGATCGCTTCACCATCGGCGACCAGGTTGATCGCCCGCAGGATCTCGTCCGGCGGCGTGTCCTTCAAGAGAAACCCCGCGGCACCATGACGCAATGCCGAGAAAACCATGTCGTCTGCATCGAATGTTGTGAGCACGATCACCTGCGGGGGATCCGATCGTTCCTGAAGCCGCCGTGTCGCGGTGATGCCGTCGACCTTCGGCATCCGGATGTCCATGAGAACCACGTCCGGCCGGTATCCGTCGACCGCGGCCGGGACGTCGGCTCCGTCGATCGCCTCGCCGACGATCCGGACCGAATCATCGCCACCAAGCATCAACTTGAGTCCAGACCGTACCAGCGGATCGTCATCGACGATCAGAACTCTGATGGCGCTCACGGAAGCCGTCCGTCCACGTTCATGCCGACCATGGTAGCCAGGCCCGCAGCTGGAACTGGCCGTCTGGCAGGCGGTCAGTGTCGAGCCTGCCCCCGGCGAGCTCAACACGTTCGGTCAGGCCGATCAGCCCGGTCCCCGAACCGGGTATGCGGGAGGCGTCGGCACCATCGACCGGCTCGAACAGCGGCCGCCGGTTCCTTACCTGGACGGTCAGGCCATCGTCCGGGGACCCGGTCAAGACGACCTCGGCCGAGCCCCCCGCCGCGTGCTTCCGGAAGTTGGTCAGACCCTCCTGGACCACCCTGTAGGCGGTGCGGCCGGTCGAGTCGGACACCGCCGCGATCTCTTCAATTTCGGATACGAACCCGACCTCGGAGCCGGCCTGCCGGGACTCCTCGATCAGCGAACCGAGGTTCTCGAGCGTCGGCTGCGGAGGCTCCTTGGCCGCGATCTCCCCGGGTGCCTCTTCGCGAAGCACCGAGATCACGTCCTCAGCTCGTCGAGGGCGAGGTGCGCGTTGGCCCGCACCACCGCAGCAGCTTCCTGGACCTCTTCCGGTGAGGCATCGGGCCGGAACTCGAGTGCCCCTGCATTGAGAGCGACTAGCGAAATCCGGTGAGCGAGCACGTCGTGCATCTCCCGGGCGATCCGGGTCCGTTCCTGCTCCCGGGCCTGCGCGAGGCGCTGGTCGCGGTCGGCTTCTGCCTGCCGGGTGCGTGCGCGCAGTGACTCGACCAGCTCGCGCCTGGCGCGGATGTACATGCCCCAGGCGACTACCCCCGAGCTCACGATGGTGAGCAAGAACATGTAGAGCAGAATCGGGTCACCGCTCGGGTACAGAGCGAGATAAAGCGGTGCGGTCAGCACCGTGAATGCGCTCAGCGCTGCCGCGAAGCGCCAAGGCCGGCGTATCGCGAGGTTCAGCAGTGCGATCAGGTAAGCGCCACCGGCGAGCGGACCCGTGAACCCGACGATCACGACGAAGACGCCGACGCCGACCGGCCAGCGCCGACGGTAGAAGAGGCCGAGGCAACTAATGAGCCCGAAAACCACGACCATAGCGATCTGCCATCCCGGGGTGTCGCTGGAAAGTGAGTCGAAACTCCCGGCGGTTCCGATCGCCACGGCAGTCAGAAAAGACGCGTAGTAGACCAGCCGGTCACGGCGGTTCTGGCACTCGGCGAAAAGGGACAGTGGCTTCATCCGGATTCAGGCTACGTGAACCCGAACGGAAAACCCACCGACTTTCGTCTATCGGGATTCGATACCCAGGTAGGGGGTGAAATGTCCGTGATGCCGATGTGCGGCTGGTCTGGTGGCGGGAGATTGGTGCTTATGAACAAGTCAATGACCCCAGAGCGAGGTTGCCGATGAGCGCCCTCGTCACATTCGAGAATCTGACAAAACGCTATTCCACCGGCGCTGCGGTCGACGACCTCAGCTTCGAGCTTGCGGAAGGACAGGTCTGTGGCCTGCTCGGCCCGAACGGTGCGGGAAAGACGACAGCGATCCGGGTCCTGCTCGGCCTGGCGCGGCCCACGTCCGGCTCGACGACCCTGCTTGGCGTCTCCCCGGGTGCCCCGGGCTTCGGTAACGCAGTGAGGAAGGTTGGCACCCTGATCGAGGGCCCCGCCCTTTTCGTGCGTGCCACCGCACGACAGAACATGCAGATCGAAGCCGATTCCCTCGGCCTCAACAGGTCCAGAGCGAAGATCGATGACCTGCTCGAGCTGGTCGGGCTAAAGGACCGGGCCTATACCCCCTGCGGTTCATTTTCGCTCGGCATGAAGCAGCGCCTCGGTCTGGCGATCTCGTTGATGGGCGATCCGCGCCTGGTCGTGCTGGACGAGCCGACTAACGGTCTCGACCCCGGCGGCATCGTCGAGATCAGGCAGCTGATCGAGAAGCTGCCGGAACGCGGCACCACTGTGCTCGTCTCCTCGCACCTGCTGGCCGAGATCCAGCTGATGTGCGACCGGGCGGCGATCCTCCAGCGCGGCAAGCTCATTGCGGACGGCACCATCTCCGATCTCATCAACGGGGGCGGCAGGGCCGGCTATTCGGTCCGCGTGGATCCATCCCTGGTCGAACAGGCTGCCGCCACCCTCGGGCGGGTCGGCCTGGATTCAGTGCCGGGAGACGCGGGTGGGCTTGATGTCACCGGCGAAATCGGCAACGGGAAGGAAATCAGCCAGCCGCTTGCCCAGGCGGGGATCTACGTGTGGGAGCTCACGCCTGCGAAGGCCGACCTCGAACAGGCATTCCTGCGCCTCACCGACGAATCGGACAGAGCGAAGAAGGTGAGGATGGAGCCAGTTTCACCGGTTTCCGCCGACCCGGTAAAGGAGGCCGTAAATGCGGTCTGAGTGGAGAAAGATGACCGTGCTTCCGACGCCGAAGTGGACCGTGGTGGCAACGGTCGCAGCCGTGCTGGTCGCCGCCCTCATCGTCGCGATAGCCGGGGCGGGGGAAGACAACCTCGCTCTCTTGATGGGTATCGGATTGCCGACCTGGATAGGTTCGATCGTGCTCGGTGCATGGATTTCGGGGCTCGAGTACGGCCAGAGAACGATGCGCCGAACCCTCACACGCAATCCAAACCGCCTCTCAGTGATCGGAAACAAGCTGGCGGTCGCCCTGCTGGGCGGAGCCGGTCTCACCATCCTCGCCACGGCGATTGCGATCCCCCTGTTCAGCCTGGCCTCGTCCGGTCATGAACTTAAGGTCGCAGCCTCCGACACCCTCAACGTCGGGATTGGAAATCTGGTCAACAACGTCGCCTACGTGATCGCGGGATTCAGCTTCGGATTGTTCACGAGGAGCATGGCCGGCGGCATGACCGTAGCCCTCGCATTCTTCTTCGTGATCGATTCCCTGCTCACCCAGATCCCCGTCGTGGGGGACTACATGCTCGCCGCAGTTTCGACCGAGATATTCCATGCGATCGTCGGCAACGAGCTCGTCTCGTCGGACAGCGAGGTGAACCTCGCCCGGGCAGTCGCCGTATCGGTTCTCTGGCTGGCGGTGTTCGTCGGGCTCAGCACGCTGCGTTTCGTTCGGACCGACGTCGACTGAGAGCAAGCGGGGCCTCCGGAATGTCCCGGAGGCCCCACGCGTTCCGTCAGTCCTGTAGCCACCGGAGTGGTGCCCGTAAAGACCTGTTCAGCTTTGTGATCATGTGTGAAACGTCACCGAAATGTCACTGCAGCGACAACGGACGACATTTGCGTGTCATCTGCGTTGTTCTGTCTCAGGATCTCAACCGGCAATCAGACTGCTCCGCCCTTTATCAGCCACAACTTCAAGACGAAGCTAGGGTTAGACCAGGTAGAGCGATGAAAAGAGTTCTTGTCCCACTCCTGATTTCGATCGCACTTGCGTTTGGTGTTCAAGCGACTGTTGCCAGCGCCGCCCCTCAAGGGTCATGGCTGCTTCCTGCCACTGAACTCGCTCCCAGCGGATTCGGCAGGCAGATCGCAATCGACTCCCGCGGAGTCGTTACGGCCGGCTGGTTCGCGTCCGGATCCGCCCAACTGATCGAGAGATCGATCGGCGGACAGGTCTCGCCTGTCGACTCGGTCCCAATTTCGCTCTATGACTACACCGACCCTAGAGTTGTGATCGCCCCAGACGGGACGACCGCCGTCGCGTGGGTTTCTCCCGAGCGGCAAGTTAAAGTGGCGATCCGGGAGGCTCAAGGCTCGTTTGGCATGCCGCAAGAGATTGGTCGAGTCGGTCTGTTCGACGACAATTACGCCCGAGTGCAAGTGGCAATGGCTGACGATGGGACGACCTGCGCGACATGGGTAGAGCGCGATGGCGGCTACAACGTTATGGCGTCCATGCGATCGCCCGGGCAAGGGTTCGAAATGCCGGCGAAGCTTTTCGGATCGACAGAGGAGATTGGTGATCCGCAAGTTGCGGTCGGCGGGGACGGGACGTGCCTGGTCGCGTGGTCCGGCTACCCATCTTCCAAGGTACGCGTTATGACGAAGCGCCCTCGCGATCGCTTTCGAGGCCCTGAAGTCTTAGGGGACGGCAGCGTCCCGATCGTCGCGGCGGGTAAAGATGGCACCACCTCCGTGATGTGGTCACAAGGCGAGGCCGCACCGTCGGCCCGGATTTCGGTTCGTCCGCATGGGGGAGATTTCAGCAAATCCACAGAAGTCTCACCGGGTCCGGTGAATCTACAAAATATCGAGGTGTCCGAGGACGGAGTCACCGAAGCCTTGATCGTCAAGCAGGTCGATCTTGACAACAGCATCCTGCAGGTCAGAACAGGCGATCAGAGAGGCAGATTCAGCCGACCAGCCCGGGTCACTTCCATGACCGAAGGAATCAATTTTCCTGAAGTTTCAGTTGGGCCGGACGGCACGGTCAACGTGGCCTGGGAAGTCGGGTATACGAATCACGACGGGGTCTATTCGGCGACCAAGCTGCCTGGGCAACGGTTCGGACCGTCGGTCCTACTGGCGGCGGGGTTTCCCTGGTTTCCTCAGGTAGCAACCGGGAGGAACGGAAAAGCCGCCGCGATTTGGGGTATTGGCGGCTTTGGAAAGTTCGAACCCACGAACGTCGAGATCGCCGTCACCGAACCAGATTCTGCCTACTGCAGCCGGGCGAAATTCAGGATCCGTCGCTTCAGGGCGGTGTCTGGCCTCAAGGGTGGGAGATTTCGGGTCGAGTTGAAATCACCCGGTGATGTCTTGATCCGAAATTCGGGCCGCATCGTGCCCGTGAAGCGGCACCGTGAGACGGCTGACAGTTTCACCGTTTCATTCAAGCCCACCCGCAAGCTCGTCAAGCGTCTGAGAAGACGGGGCCACGCGAAGATCAAACTCCGTGTCATCTACAAGCCAGGCTTCGGTTGCTCGAGGCGATTGAAAAAGAGAACCGTACGGTTCGTCACGAGCTAGTAGCCGACGGTGAGGTGCGGCTCGATATGAGTCTCAACGTCGCATGAACGAACAGGGTGTCGTTCTCCGCGGACACGCGCTGTCGTTTTCGATGACATCGCATGTCGTTGAACACGGACAAACTCCTGTCGTCCCTGCTGTCATCGCAGGTCATTTGTGAAACGTCACCGAAATGTCACCGCAGCGACATCGGACGACAAGAATGTCAGCGAGAATGCCCGTAAGCCTTTACTGTAAAGTAAAGGAATGCCGAGGATCTCCCTCAAAACACCAAGTGACGCTGCCGGCCGAAACGCTTAGGCGTGCGGCCATGGGACCGGGCGATGAGGTAGCGATCGAGGCTGAAGGCCCCGACAGAATCGTTGTCCGTCGTCGGACCGGAGGCACTGATAGCGCGGTCGGCGTATTCGATGGTCTCTACGGTCCGGATTACCTGGAGAAGCTTCGATCCGGCGAACGCGCTTGAGCGGCTGTACTTTCGACACAGACGTCGTTATCGCAATACTTGACCGTGCCGACGCTCACCATACGAAAGCGACGGAGGGTCTTCGGGAGATGATTGAGGGGTCGGTCGACCTCGCGATCTGCACGATCAACTATGCCGAGGCGTTGGTCAGGCCCGCACTAGATCGTTCCACCTTCGAAGTCGCTGTCGATGCGATTGCGGCCTTGGGAATCGAACCAGTTGCGCCAACCGCCGCGATCGCCCGCGATGCGGCCCACCGCCGCGGTCTGGGAATCAGTCTTGCCGACGGTTTTGCACTGGCGACAGCTGAAGCACGAGGCGACTCACTGGCTTCTTTCGACCTCCGCGTCATCCGGGCAGCCAGGAAGGCCGGCGTCGAGCTGGCCCTTCAATAGGGACAAACTCGTGTCTTTCTTCGTGACATCGCATGTCGTTTCACATCACACACAATCGGTGTGAAGCGACACTTTGTTGACAGTCAGAGCGACGAAATTGCTGCACAACATCGGCTGAAGCTCGGCTCAGAGCCAAAGTGCGGGGGTGTTCGGACATCCTCGAGCCCCATAGGGACAACGCGTGGCTCTGCACTAGGCCACAACTACATTGGGTGGTCGGGTTCTAGTCCGTATGGGAGCCGAAACCAGTCACCTTTCGCATGCTCGTTGGTCCTCGTCCGTTTTGAGCATCGCTTTGAGGGGAGGATCAAAGTGTCGCTCAAAGTGGGTGAGGATCAGGGTGCCCTTCGTGCCGAACTCAAGAGTCGGTGGGGATTAGGTCATCCGAGGGGTCAGCCGGGAGAAACTGGAGGTCGTAGTCGGTGGCTTCACTGAAGGCATGAAGCGATCCATCGTCAAAGTTGAACTGTGAATCCTCGTTGAGGACCTCGAGCATGGCGCGCTCGATCTGCCCGGAGTTGCCCGGGCAGGATTTCTGCGTGTAGACGATCGACCCGAACGCAACGCGTGGAAACTTCGCCGGGCCGCCCAACGTCGCCGGACCTGTCCCCTTGTTGCATCCGGTGAAAATGCGGACTTCTCCATCTTCGAAACCCAAGGTCGGCGGGCGTTCGCCCTTCGTAGGATTCAGCACGATGAACTCCGACGGGTCCTCAGCCAGGGTCAGACTCCATTCCGTGTCGGTGATCGCGTCGTACTGTTCAGGAACCCGCCCGAAGACTCATCGGAATCGCTTCCGCAGCCAGCGACGAGGCCGATGACGGCAAGCAGGGGGAGGGCACTCATTCGCATGGACAGGGTGCGCATATACGGAATGTAGCTGTAATTCTTAACGACGTTGTTCATTTCTCCTTTGGCCAGCAGTCTTACTGCTGGGCTCGGTGATCTTCCCCCGAGTCAACGCTTTGAGGGGCGGATCAAAATGACGCCGGAAACGGGGGAGTTCCAGATAGAGGAACTCGCGATCTGCGACTATCGTCCCGGTCGACGAACGTTTGCCGAAAGGATTCGCGTGGAGGAGTTCAAGGTCAAGTGGGTCACCGGGGAAGAGGTCGGCAGATCGACTGCCGAAGGCTGGGTGCTTCAGAGCGACCTAGGACCTGCGGAATGGTTGCGCGATGCGTTGGACGACACCTTCAAGAGGTGGCAGGGAGCGATCAAGCCTCGGGTCTCGTCGATAGGGACCCTCGCCACATTTCTCTACGACTGTTACTTCGTCTCACCGTTAGAACCCTGGGTTGAGGGAGAGAGCGCCTACTTGACCCAAGATATCTCGATGGAGATGGTGAAGATTCTGCGTGGGCATGCGGACGGGGCCGATGAGTGCTGGGCGACCTACTGGCTTGGTTCCAACATCTTCAACCAAGCGCAGCTCCAGGCTCCGCGACTACAGCTGTCAAGGCCGGTTGAAAAGTGCACCAGTTCTGCCGGTTGAAAAGTGCACCACTCCGTGTTTATGAATCGACCGGTTGAAAAGTGCGCCATCCGGTGTTTGTGGAGAGCCCTCCCCGGTTGAGAGCGCTTCACCCAGCGCAGGTCCCGCAGTCAGGCCGGTTAGGGCTGCTGAGGCTTTGCGCGGCCGAGGTCCCGGTCTTTGAGCCGGTAGGAGTCACCTTTCAGGCTGAGGATCTCGGCGTGGTGAACGAGCCGATCGATCATCGCCGCGGCAACGACCTCGTCGCCGAAGATCTCGCCCCGGAAGAGAACGCCTTGTTTGAGGTGATGATCAAAGAGGCCCGCTCGTAGCGGGCCGAGATCAAGGAGAACATGAGGTTTGCGGCTTCGGGGTCAAACGGGATGTAGCCGACCTCGTCGATGATCAAGAGCGGAACCCGGCCGAGCTTCGTGATCTCGTCCTCAAGCCGGTCTTCCCGCTTGGCCTCAAGCAGCCTTGCCACCCACTCGGTCGCTGAGGCAAAGATCGTCCGCTGGCCGGCGAGGCAAGCCCTGATTCCAATCGCGGTGGCCAGGTGGGTCTTGCCGGTGCCGGGAGGCCCGAGCAGGATCACGTTCTCTTGTGCCGCGAGGAAGTCAGGCTGGCCGAGGTGCTCGGCGACTTGGCGCTTGATTGAAGTCTGAAACTTGAAGTCGAACTCTTCCAAGGACTTCCTCGCCGGAAAGCGGGCCGCGCGGATCCTTGCTTCGCCGCCGTGGGATTCCCGAGCCGGAGACCTCGGTTGAAAGCAGCGCTTCGGCGAAGCGCTCATAGGTCCATTCCTCCAGAGCGGGCCCGCTCGGCGAGGGCTGGCATCGCTTCTGCTGCGGCAGGAGCCTTCATCTGCCGGAAGAGGTGGGTGAGTTCCGAAGTCGCGCTCATACCGGGATCAACTCGTCGTAGATGGTGAGCGGCCTGATCTCGATTTCGGTGTCTTTGGGCTTCGGTTGGTAGCCGAGCCGCTCGGCTCTCATCTCGTCGAGCAGGTCTGGTGGGCCGGGTCGGTGAAGGTGAGGCCGCCGGCGAAGACTCTTTGGTGGCGGCAGGCCGTCCTGCCGGTTTCGAGCTCGGTCGCGGTGGATCCAAACCTGGCTTGCTCTGAGCTCGACTCTTTTGCCAACCAACCTTGGGTCGAGCGAATAGTCGTTTGTGTCGAAGCGGAAGTAGGGCTGGGCCGGCACCTGATCACCTGGCGGTGGTCGGTGTCAGGGAGGTTCTTTGGCAGCGGCCTCATCGAGGCCGCTTCTTCTTTGAAGTGCTCATCGATCACCTGTTTGGTGGTGCGGTGCTTTCGGTTGTTCGTCCGGCCCAGCCAGAGGTCGAGCTGGTGTCGGAAGTCGGCCGGGTTGGCGAATCGCCTTCCGGCCTCGAAGTTGCCGTGGATGAAGCGGTGGTTTCGCTCAAGTGCTCCTTTGCTTCGGCGTCTCTAGCAGCGAGGATGACCCAGCCGAGGTTCAGCTGGCCGAGGTAGGCCGCGAAGGGGTCAGTTGGCTTGCCGCCTCCTTGTGGAGGGCTGCTTCGCGGTCTAGCACGAGCTTCTTCGGCAAACAGCCGATCTGGATCAGGCAGGAGCTGATTCCGAAGCTGATGTCTTCGAAGCGCTTGGCGAAGATCAGCTCGGCCGAGAGCTTCTTCGAAAAGGGCAGCTCGGGTCAGGAGGTAGGCCTTCCTGCTCTGACCGTGGCCAACCGGGACCTGATCACGAAGCTCCATCAGGTCGATCCGGGCAAGCTCTCCGGGGCGGCAGGTGGTGCGCTGGTAGGTCCTTGGCGGCGGCTGGTAGCGGGGCCGAATCTCTCGGAGGTGTTCATTCAGGATGCTTTTGCCGCCGGTGTAGCCGAGGGTGCGGATCTCTTCGAGGACGCGAACTCCGGAGAGGATCGGGTTTTCTTCGAGCAGGTGCCCGATCTCGTCGCGGAAGGGGTCGAGCTTCGAGGCTCCTGAATTCTTGCGGTTGTAGCCCGGGGATCCGTTGCCTCGAGCGCTCGCTTGACGGTTCTTCGGTTGAGGCCGCATCGCCTTGAAATCTCTCTTTGCGAGAGTCCGTCGACCCGACTCATCTTTCTGATCTCGGCCCACTTCTCCACTTCAAGCACTGCCTTCCTCCGTCCCGATCGACTTCGATCAAGACAGGATCTACGCTCCGACCAGGTTTCCCTGGTCAGCTGCCGAGTGGTGCACTTTTAAACCGGCAGATGTGGTGCAGTATTGGACCGGCGCCTACAACAGCTGCCTTATCGAGAGTCGATCCTCTACCGGGGGTCCTTCGACAAGATGATCGGGGCTCGTCCCAAAAAAGATGTCTGGCCAGTCGGCGGGATTGAGAGTCCCTCTGCTTGGTGGCCGGCAGATCGTTCATGGCTGGCCGTATCCGATACCGACATCGATGCGTTCTACATCGGCTGCTCTAGAGAATGCGCTGACGATCTGTTGTCTTCGGGCATTCGACCGATGAAGCTGGTGAGCCCGCTCACTCCGTCGATTGGCAATGACTCTCGGGAGCATGAGCGGATCCAGAACCTGAAAGCAGTCTTGTCCGATTTCGAATCCCTCTGGGAATGTGAATTAGTGCTTGGACACGACGAGCATGGTGACCGCACGGCGGCGTTCCAGGGGCGACCCGAAGCCGACGACAGGTGGAACGAGGTAACCGACCTGGCTACCAGGACGATCATGGGAGTTGACACAGAGAACGCTCTGGAGAATCTGTTGATCTGGGCTCAGTTGATTGAGTCCGGTTCGTATGAGCAATGAGGCAGTGTCGCCTCTACTGCAGCTATTTCGTCGTTTCGGCGAAATCAAAGCGTCGCTGCTGTCAATCGGGCGGGAATAGTCTCGAATTCATGCTTATGCGCGATAATGTCGGTTATGTAAAGTCACCATCGTAGGGAGAGGCCGTAGGCAGCCAGATTGTGTAGCGACCTCGTTTTGTGCCCGGAACGACAAATTTCTGCTCCTTCTGGCGACACCTGGCGTTCCAAGCCTCCTCGTTTAGGTGAGACCTTGGTCGTCTCCGTCTGTCTACGGCTGTCTACGGTGATTCCGTATACGGTTGATCATCGCCGAGACGCCGAAGCTGACTATTCACCGCTTTGGATCGCCTGAGACATCGCAGCGCTGTAGGGCCATCTTTCTCTGAAGCGACAGGCCGACAGCACTCATCGTCTTCACAACCGGCATGGGTTGAAACCGGGCTTTCGGCTCCTATGTTGTCTTGGGCTCGGGCAGACCCAGGTCGGGGATCGCTCTCCGGTCGGCGAAGCAGGCGAAGCCCATTCAGCGTGACCAGCAGCGAGACTCCCATGTCAACGGCGATGGCTGTCACCAAGGTCACGTAGCCGAGCGGCGCCAGCACGACGAATAAGGCTTTGCTGACCAGCGACACGGTCACGTTCTGTTTCATCACACCCGCAGCTTTGCGGCTGAGAGCGATTGCATCTGACAGGCGAACCAGGTCGTCTCCCATCAGAGCTACATCGGCGGAATCGAGAGCGACGTCGCTTCCGGCCGCTCCCATAGCCACCCCGACCGTCGCACCGGCGAGCGCAGGCGAGTCGTTCACCCCATCTCCGACCATTACGGTCGGCCCATTGTTCTTCTCGAGTTCGCGGATCACGTCCAGTTTCTCGCCGGGCAAGAGGCCCGACCGCCGAGGACGTGATCCCGGTCGTATCGGAGACCGCGCGAGCGACCTAGTTCACTGTCTCCCGTGAGCATCACCACCTCGTCTATCCCCAAGCGCCTCCTCAGGGCGTCGACGGCCGACGCCGCTTCCTTGCGCGGCTCGTCGGCCAGCCCGAAGATTGCGAGAACTCGATCGCCTTCGCCCAGGATCACCGCGGTCTGACCTCGACCTTGAACTGCCTCAAATGTCGGCGGAAGATGGACTCCCCGCTCGCCTGCCATCCGGGGACCTCCGGCCCAGAGATCCCTCCCGCCGATTGTCGCGGTGGCACCTTTGCCGGGAACTGCTTCGAAGTCGGATCCCAAAGGGATCGGGGAATCGGCATCGACCGCTGCCCTAACCAGAGCCTGGCCCAGCGGATGCTCCGAGCCTTTCTCGATTGCTGCCATCAAACCCAGCGCTTCGGTGTCGCTCGCCCTGTCGAAGGTGAAAACGCTGACGACGACCGGTCTCGCTCTCGTGAGAGTCCCGGTCTTATCCAACGCGACGGCCTTGACCGAAGCCAGGTCTTCCAGAACCTGCCCTCCTTTGATCAACACCCCGATCTTCGCTGCGCCGCCGATCGCGGCAACGACGCTGGCCGGCACCGAGATGACGAGAGCACAGGGGCAGGCGACGATCAAGAGCGCGAGCGCCCGGTAACTCCAGGTGTCGAATGACCCTCCCGCGAGGACGGGAACCACCGCGACGGCCAACGCGACGAGGAGAACGATGGGTGTATAGATCTTCGCGAAGCGGTCCACGAACCGCTCGGATGGCGCACGGCTCCCTTGAGCTTCGCTGACTAGCCTGGTCACCTGAGCGATGGTCGAATTCTCGGCTCCGGAGGTGGTGCGCATCGTGAAGGAGCCCGACAAGTTGAGCGTGCCGGCGAAGACCTCTCCCCCCGGGCGCATATCCACTGGTATCGACTCGCCGGTCAGAGTCGACTCGTCGACACTGGAATTTCCTTCGACAACGAGGCCATCAAGCGGGAGCCGCTCCCCCGGCCGGATCACGATCAGCGATCCGACCTTGATCTCCTCGACCGGTGTCAGGACCTCGGTCGAACCGACGACAACCTGGGCACTGGCCGGAGCGAGTTCTCTCAGCGATTCGACCGAACGTCGGCTGCGCTCCAGGGCAATGTCCTCCAGAGCATTGCCGACGGCGAAAAGCACGACCACCCATGCTGCCTCGGCGTAGTCACCGATCGCGACGGCACCTATCGAAGCGAGTGCCATCAGTACGTTCATGTCGAGGGTGCGCTGCCGGATCGCGGCGAAGGCCGACCGGGCGATCGCCCACCCACCGGTGATCATCGTGATCAGAAAGAGCCCCTCGCTGACCAAGCTAGGCAGGCTTGAGAGGGACGTGGCCACGGCCGCAATGAGCAAAGCTATTGCCAGCGAGGTCGAGAAACTCCGTGGATTCCGGCGCCAGAACGGCACGAGCTGACCCCGCGGCTCGTTGGCGGGCTGCGCGGTATACCCGGCTCGACGAACCGCCGTTTGAATCGTCTCGACCGTGACGGCTCCTTCGACGACCATCGACGCGTTGCCGATTGTCACGTTCGCGGTCTCGACGCCGTCGAGATTCGAGACCACCTTCTGCACCGTTGCCGCGCAAGCCGCGCAGTCCATTCCTCCGATGCGGAAGCGCTTCGCCTCGCCCGGGTCGGCTTCGACCGGTGGATCTTTCATCGCCCCCTGAGCCATGCCGAAATGGGATTTGCCGGAACCGCGACGACGGCGTCGAGCAGGCTGGCACCGGACTCGGTCAGCGAGTAAAGAACCATCTTGCCGTCCTTCCTCGAGGTCGCTACCCTGGCGCTTTTCAGAAGCCTCAGGTGGTGCGAGACGATCTTGTCCTGCCGTCCGACCACCCACGAGAGATCGCAGACACACATCTCCCCTCCTTGCCTAAGAGCAATCGCTAAGCCGAGCCGGTTTGGGTCCGCTAGTGCCTTAGCTTTGGATGACGCATCGGTGAGCGTCTCCAGAGCAGGCAAAGATTCCCTGATGCTCTCGGCCTTCGGGAGGTCGAGACAGAGCAATTCACAGCTATCAGCGGACGAAGTCATGAATACACTCTAACATCCGTGAGACCATTGGCCGACCAAAAGGCTCGAACATTGAACCGAACCTTCGAGGGTCAAGGAGCACAGTTGCTTATATGGATACGAGGCGATCAAACCAGGTCGATCTTGGATCGAAAGCCAGCCGCCCTAGCGACCCCGGATCGCTCGGGCGGCACTCGATCTTGAACATTGTTCCTTCTGCTTTATGCGGAAAGCGACATATTTCCGCATAAAGCAACAGATATGTCGCCAGATATAGGAAGGCTCACCATAACCGCCCATAGATCACCAGATCCTTTGTCTAACGAGATCGGTTAGACAAGACTAGATTCCCGGATACTGGCCCCCCTGGATCGTTGGCTTGACGTCACCCGTCGACGAACCTGTGACTTGGCCAGCAAAGTCAGGAGATGGGTTTCGCTCCTGATCTCATCGAGCTCCTCGACCGTGTCAGGTCCCGAGAAGGTCTCGTGATCCATAGCTTCGGCTGTGTTTTGTAGCCTCAGGATCATGTTCCGGAACTCTCCATGTTTTGAATCAACGGTCAGGAGATCAACTCCGACGCAGTCAAAGTTGTGCTGAATCAAAACTTTGAGACGAGCCCTCTCGCCTTTGGGGTCCCGCTCGAGTAGGCCCTTGTTGGTCAGTGATTCCAAGCCGATCAGGACGCCCGGCCCTTCACCTTCGAGAGTTTCAAGTTTCAAACCTGTGTGTACCATGGAACGAACTATCGCTCGTGATTCCACATAGGAGACGTTGGGCTGCTTGACCAGCAGGGGGACGTCGGGTTCGAGCGAACTGAGCCGAACGCGGCGGCGGCCGGTCGGAAGTTTTGCTTTTCCGGTCTCGTACTTTGCCTTGGTTTCGGGGGTTCGCATGCTCTTCCCTTTGATGCGCGCCTCGCCGGCGTAGTAGAGGTCCTTTACTGCCCGTAGTCGCTCGTCTGGACGCCAGGTTAGTTTCTCGTCCTCGGTCGTTTCGATCAGGTACTTCAGACACCTGGGCCGGTCTTCGTCCCATCTTTGATTGAAGGCGCATTTGAGGAGCCGGCCCATCTCGCCGATGACCGGAACTCCGGAAAGAAACGCCGTCTGGCCTCCCACCGAACCTGATCTACCCTCAAGCAAGCCACTTCGGCAAGTGAAAAACCTGCCTCCACTAAGCAATAGACGAGGGGTCCTTCGAAGCTCGACAGTGCGTAGGCATTTACCAGACCGTCAGGTCCGGAAAACTCTTTGGCGGGCTCGAAGATCAGCGGGTCTTCGAAGGGAAGTCCTAGTAACACGCATTTCGACCAGACACCGCAGTACGCCGCCGGGGAGATGTCACCCCAGGCGTCGGCGCAGACGGTTCTTAGCCACCGGGAAAGTGAGTGAGGTGTCGGCGGGTTACCGATCCCGATCAGGTCCACCTTAGGCATATCGAGGCGGGCTTGTGCGGAAACCCATCGCCAGTCGAACCGCGAATAGTCCCTCGCGTCACCGATGGCCATCGCGTCGGTTCGAGCGGTAGTCAGGTTCTCTGGCCAAGGATCCTTGGTGAAGGTTTGCCTCCACCCCCTCACCGATGGCTCGCCCCACACCCCGCTTGAGGACTCAATGGCAACTCGAATTGCCTCTCTGGTGTCTTCCGCTCGGTTGCTTTCGCTTTGATACTCCACCAACTCTGATCTTTTTCGGAAGCAAAGCCAGATTCGGGCAACGGGCAAAAGCGACAATGCTCCGAGATCCCTGGCGAGCAGGCTGTCGGCGGGATAGACGACCAGGTCCTTCACCCCGAAGCCCTTGAGCAGGTTGCGCACGACCGTTTTGCGTCCCTCCTCCCGGGTCAGCCACAGCTGTGACTGGCCCGGGCTGAGAGAAAGCATCAGTGCCGTGTCTATCCGACTTTGCGCAGTGACCCCGGGTTCGATGTGAACAACCACCTTGCCGTCGAGGGGATCATGAAGCCCGTTTAGCCAGTCAATCGACTCCACGTCATCACCGAGGTCAATCGCGCGAAGGTCGCCCACGTTCAGTCCTCAAAGACCAGACTGATGGTTGTGTCAATCATCTTCTGGTTCACCCGTTTGGCGTTCTTTTCGGCCATCAGTGACACGAGCGTTTCGGTGACGGTCGCCCAGAGCCTGAAGATGCCTCTGCAGTGCTCGTTGAGCTGGGTGATGAAGTCTTCTTTCATGTTGCCGTACATGGAGTGATATTTCGGCAACATTTCGAGCACCGTGTCCTCATCCATGGGAGTGAAAGTCACCCTGCGATAGATCCTCGACAAGAGCATTGGCTCTCTGCGGATCACCTTCCAGGCCCCATCGCCGCCCAGGATCGCCAGCGAAAAACCGGTGCCGACATGATCATGGAGATACCGGAGGTATTCGATGCATTCGGTGTTCAGCCGCTGCGCTTCGTCGACTACGAGAAGCAGCTTTCGTTGCTGGCCGTCCCTCGAGCCCGAGAATGATTGCGTTTGAGATCGCGTTCCGATTGGCCGGTGGTTTGTCGTCGAAGAGACCCAGGTAGATGACCCGGGCGAGATGAAGAATCGTGGGGCGACTTTCGAATTCGAGCCAGACGACTTCGACGTCGTCCATGTCGTCAACGATCTCCCGGACCGAAAAGGTTTTGCCGGTACCTGACGCACCGACGAACGCTCCGATCCTCGAGTTGGCCGTCACATCCGAAAGGCTTCTTTCGGTGAGGAGCAGCTCGTCTGTTTCGATGATCTCTGCGCCGTCAGGCATCACTTCTTTGTTGCGTTTTCTCATTTGGATTACCACTTTCTTTTGTTGTTGCCCGGCCGGGTTCCACCGCGCCTATTGCTCATGCCGAGATGGTCCATCAGGCCCTTACGGCGGTTGCTGGCTGCCCGCTCTTCGGTGGTCGCGTCAACGACCGTTGTCTCTTCGAGCGCACCCCTTGTCCGTCCGGCCGCGGTATCGCCGGCGCGAGTCCTTGGTTGCCTTTGCGGCGCGCGAACCGGCTGTCCGTGCGCGCTTTTGGCGGTTGTCGATGACCTCGTCCCGACGGCGACCCGACATCAAGTTGTGGGGCTGCGCGGTACACAGATGCTTGCCGTCAACGAACACCTCCACCTTGCGTTCGTCGTGGGGAAGGGAGCGAACCTCGACCTTGTCGCCGATGTATTTCTCGAGCTCCGGGGCGATGTAGTACCGGTTGAAGACACGCACCCCCCGTGTGCCAACCTTGCGGGTCCCGTCGCCTTTTACGAGCTTCAGGGTGAACCGAAAGACGTCTTCCTCTGATGCCTTCCGGATCGGATGGGTGTCCTCATCCCAAGCCTCCGCCGGAGTGAGGCCATTCAGGGAGCTGTGCGGGCGATCGAAGTTGTAGGCCTTGCACCAGTCGATCACTTCCGAGATGAATTCCTCGATGGTTAGCGGCGTGCCGTTCGCTGGCCCCGAAAGCTTCCCATTCTTGCCCCTGGGGCCGTTGAGGTAGCAGGGCATCTTCGAGCAGCACTCCCGATCGAAGGTTCCGAAGAACCGTTCGACCTTCCCCTTCTCATTGGGGCTGTACGAATTGGTCTGGAAGACCTGCGTTCCCAACGAGATAGCCCCTCCCGTCACGCCTCCGGCCAGGAAGTCCAGGCCGTTGTCGATCCGCAGGAACTCCGGAATGCCATAGGCCGGCGAGAAGTCGGGATTGTGTTCGATCGCCGCCGCGTACGCGCAGAGAATCTCACCCTCCGAGGGAGCCAACGAAATGCAGACGCTCGCGATGGCGCGGGTCTTGGTTTCCAGAAAGACCGTGACCCTGGGACGAATCAATGCCGCATTTCTCGGCGGAGCGACCAGCACGTCGACAACTTTGTGATCGGCCTCCAGGCAGAGGCCTCTTCCTTTCTCGTTGCGCTCGAGGTACAGGCGGTAGCCGCGAGCTTCCCTCGGGCCCCCACGGGCATGGGCTCTCTCCATTGCGTCGAGGTCCCTCTTTACCGCGCGTTGAAATCGGCGAATTTTCGGTGGATCGCCGCCCTCGTCACGGATGATCTCGATGGCACGAGCGCAATCGCCGTAAGCTCGAAAGTACGCCGAAATCTCCCCCTTGGTGAGCGGCTTTCGACGAAGTCCTTGTTTTCCCGGCAACCCTTCCCTGACCAGGCGTCTAATCGATTTGAGATGCCGGTCGAGGGCTTCAGCAGCTTCCGTAACGAGAGTGTCAGGGATCGAACCATGGCGTTTCTTCCAGTCCCTGAGCCTGTCAATCCAGACGCTTGCGAGATCACGGTTTAGTTCGGACAAAATCCTTCTCCTTGATGGTTTTGGAAGCGAACATCGACCCCAAAACGACAGGGCGAACCCCAAGGAATGAATCTCCCCAGGTGTTTCGTCCAACGTCTGCTTGAGCACCCACCTGGGCTTCCAGGCGCTGCTCCCCCAACTCGATCCCAAACATGCCGGACTTCACCTCATCGGCGAATACCGACCCGTTCCTGGTCCAGAGAAGATCAAAGGCGACATCGCCCTCAATCACTTCCGAGCCCATGAACTTCCAGCCGGTCGGCCCGAAGCGACGGAAATATGCCGCCGCACTGGTCAAAGCGAACTGGGCTCGCGCTTGCCGATGGACAGGAGAGAGCCTCGGGCCGGCGAAACAGTTGTTCCGCAGGCTCAGAACTTGGGAAGGGGTCGCATCAGGACCGAAGAGCTCACAACCAACGGCGATCAACGCATGCGTGAGGGTGCCTCTGTCCTGAGCGAGATCGATCTCACTCGGTTTGCTTTTCACGCCGGCAGACACTGGATGTCGACCGTGAACAAGTCAAGGGTTTGACTATGCGGCAGCTATGGGACAACCAGCAATTGACAACTGTACAACTACTAATTGACTACAAATCATTTAGGAGATTAGACCGAGACTTGGCCATGTCCTTACTCTGGGTTGTCCCCATACTTTCGGCCCGGATAAAACTGGAGCCAGAGAGCTCGAAGCTGCTCCCCATCGTCCGTAGTAGTCCAGCCGGCATGGGTCCGAACCGCGATGTCTTCGTTGTTAGCATGGGCCAAAACGGTTGATCGAAAGCCTTCGACGGTAGAATTGAAGTCTTCGCCACGGACCATTTTGCGAACGCTCCCGTCCGCGATCACGTCCCAATCGTACTTCGAATTCGGGCCTTTCCTGGAGGGCATCGCATCGACAACTTGTCCTGTACCGCTCATTTCGCGTCCTTTGATTCTCGCATCGAAACCAGAGGTCAAACTATAGCGTCATTCAGACTAAAGTCACAACTGAATCTAGAGGGTCACCCTATAACCCTATGACGCTATAACATCGAAAATTTGAATCTGATCCTGCAGATTTGTGGAGCATGAACCCGGCCGGTTCGCTCTCGGCTTCGGCTTCGCAAATGTGGGTTCTGCAATCGATCGTTTCTAAGACAGCCGCTGCCAGCCCCGTCCTAACGCCAAGAATCGCGTCAGAAACTCGTGTCAGAATTCTATGTCTCATTTGCTTGACGTCCGATGGGTTTTGAAACACTTTGAGCATGGGTGATTTCCTCGGCTACGCACGGGTCTCGACGGTCGATCAAAACCTCGACATGCAACTCGACGCACTGAACCAAGCCGGGTGCTCGCGAATCTTCTCCGACAAGGTCACCGGCACCCAGGCCGAACGGCCAGAGCTCACCAAAATGCTCGAGTACGCCCGCGCCGGCGACACGATCGTCGTATGGAAACTCGACCGCTTCGGCAGGAACCTCAAAGACCTGCTCGACCAGGTCAACGGTCTCGACGACAGAGGCATCGGTTTCAAGAGCCTCAACGACAACATCGACACCACATCCCCCGGTGGCCGACTCGTCTTTCACGTCTTCGGAGCAATGGCCCAGTACGAACGCGACATGCTCAGCGACCGAACACGGGCAGGCCTCGAGGCAGCTAGGGCTCGAGGTCGTGTCGGTGGCCGGAAAAGATCTTTCACCGACGAGAAAGTCGCCGTCGCGAGGGACCTCTACGACAAAGGCACCACCGTTGCATCGATCAGCAAGACCCTTGGAGTGAGTCGCGGGACCATTTACCGCTACCTGTTTCCCGGCGGAAAGAACGCTGCCAAATGACGAGCTGGTGGACGTTCGCATCCCTGCTCATCGAGCTAGTCGGGGCAGGTCTGGTCGCTCGAGGACTCTCTCTGCAAGGGCCGAAGGCATGGGTGTTCGGACCAGGATCACCTCGCTGGGGGTATTCCGCCGATCAAGATGTCGAATTCGCCGGAAATTCCGCCGACGCGACAGTTGGCTTTTTCGTGTTTGCAGGAGGAATCGGCCTCCAAGCGATCTCATTGACCCAAACAGGCAACGGCAGTGCCTTGTTGCTTGTGGTCGTCGCGATCACAGCGGGCGCTGCGCTCTTGATAGCCAAGCGTCTGACCGTTCGCAAGGAGCTCGCCATATTCCGAATCCGAATTCCGTGGTATCTAGAACGGGAGCGAAAGAACTACTCCAAGGTCGTGCCGGTCAGTTCGCAATCCGGCGCACTTGTTCGAACCGGTTTCGAACGAAATCGGGACGAAAGTGAGTGGCAGCATCTCGATCGACGCTACGGGGTCGACTGGTGTCCGTCCGATCACCGGCAGGTCCTCGAAGCTGCCTTCGAATCTGTCCACATGATCGAGACGAAAGAAGCGCTCGGGGAGCTCTGGCTTCCGTGGTATGTCCACAATGCCGATCCCACGCGACCTGTCGAAGATCTGCGGTCATCCGACGATGCTCGGCAGCTACGCATCAAGGATGTTTTCGATGACGCCGAAGTTCGCGCGGCACTCGCCGACGTTGTCGGCGGCGCTCACAAGGGACCGATGTCCCACTTGGAGCGAATCGAACAGATCCGGAGCGAACAATCGAAGGCCGCGAACGTTGATCTCTTTGAAGTGCCAGCCACCCGAACAAATCAGGGACTGCTCCTTCGGGACTGTTGTCATCGCTGTTGCGCTTTGTTCGTTCGGGAAGGCACCTGGCGCGTCCAGATAGACAGCGAACCGCCCGCTCCCGACGACGTCGATGCACGCGATGCCCCTCGACTCAGGGCACTGGAATGACCCGACGAGCTTCTCCCTCCGAGCAGACCGGCGCCGGCGGAATCGCCGGTACCAAGAGCGACTTCATTGCGATCGGCTGGGGTCCGATGGAAAACGACCACCACGACATTGGAACCGACCTCGTTGTGTGGGTGCGTGATGCACGACTCTTCGACCTTGGCCTAGTTGTAGGCGTTCAAGTAAAGGGTGGCGAAAGCTATTTCAGGTCTCCAAAGAAGAGCGATGACGGCACGGTCGAGGGATGGTGGTACGCAGAAGGAGATCGATCGCATTTCGATGCTTGGGCCTCGAGCTCGGTGCCCCACCTCTTGGTGCTCCACGACCTGGATACCAAGACGAGCTACTGGGCGCACATCACCAGCGACACGATCGTCTCTACTGGTAAAGGGGCGAAGGTTCTGGTTCCCAAAGCTAACACGGTCGATAAGGAGCACCTCTCCGAACTGCTGCAGGTAGCCGCCGTCAATCAAACGCGGCCCAGCTGGGAAGGAACCACTTGGAGCGACGCACAGAGTCTCGCGCCGGGCGACCAATGGAGATATGCAGCGATAGTTCCGCGACTCGTAGCTCCCCACCCCAACTCATTTCCTGATGATCCCATCACCGCGGCAGAAGTCTTTGCGATGCTCGTTCAATGCCGCTTTCAGGAACTCCAACATCGACTCAATAAACATTCGGAACTCCCCGGGCTGCTGGAAGCAGAAGACCACGATGAATGGGATTGGCGCTTCGTTGGGAGCTTCGCGAAGTATTTGAACGGTGACCCTGCGACAGGCCTCAAGCTACGAGTTGAAGAGGCACCGTCAGACCATCGTGAATGTGTCGCAGTGGTCACACTCGCTTGCGTCTACCTGAACGGAGATCACCCTGAACACGCCCTCGGGGTCCTCAACGAGTTGGTCGAAGACGATCAATCAGAACCAGTTGATCTAGCCTGGCTGAAAATTCAACGCGGGCGCGTACGGGCAGAGCTCGGACAGCTAACCGACGCACGATCAGATGCATTCGACACGCTAGCCGTAGGGGATCAGGCAGCCGAGGACCTAACCGCGACCGCTCTTGCCGGGTCCGCGGCCGCCCTGATCTTTGGAACGTCTTCGGCTGAGCAAATGGACGTGCAAGAAGTTGTTACTGCGGGCGACACGATCGCCGGCTGGTGGCGATCTCAAGAACTTTCAGGCGGACTCGCCCACAGCGCCGAACGGACCTTCAATCTCTGGACCAGAGACGAGAGCAGCGTCACCTTCGCGGCGGAGGATCTCGCTTCCACGAAACTTCTCGCATCCTCGCTCGCGGCCGGCTTCGCAGCCGACCATGGCGGCTGGAGACGAGCCATAGGGCTCATGGGAACTGACGCGCTCATGAGAGTCGGCCGCCAATCAGACCCAGTAACCGCGGCACAAGGGATTGAGCTACTGAGAATTTCTGGAGACTCCAAGGCTCTGAAACTTGCGAACGTTCGCCTTCTGTCCGACGGGCCCGCCGAGGCGGTCACCATCGCGGCAAGCAACGTCGATCCGGCTAAGTCAACCAGAACTACTTCCCTTGCCAACCTTCAGCTTCTCGAACAAGCTGGCGACGTATTGAGCGAGAACATCGCCGATCGAAACGTGCTTTGGTTGCGAGAAACACTTGCCGATCCTCGCGCGTTCATTGATCGAACCACACCATTCTTCCTTTTAGACGTCAAGATCGCGGAAGCCATCGCGGGTTTAATCCCATCGTGTAGCCAACGGGTGACCGAAACAATCGCTGAAGACATCAGCCGGCTCAATAGTTGCTTTGACCAACTCAAGGCCAAGTCGTGGGCCAGAATCGCCCAGCAATTCCCGCCCGACCTATGGACAGATGAGCAGATCGAAAGCCTCAAAAGAACGCCGACTCGCACGACTTCATTCTTCGCTTCGCAGCACTTGGCATCGTGGCCAACCGAGACGATGAGGTGAGAAAGCTCCTCCTCCAAGAAGCATCCGATGGATCCCCAGATGCCCTGGCAGTTTTGGGGTCGGTCCGGAAACTCCCACCGGAAACGATCAGAAAGATCGTTCCGAGACTCGTCGCCCAAACATCTCAAATCATCGCGGATGCGAAAACCGGTCGCCATGACTACGGCTACGACCCGACACACACCCTCTCAATGTTGAACATCTGGCATCCCGACGAGGCAGATTGGGAAGCGCTGTGCGCAATTCTTGAGGCTCCCGCAGTCATGGCCGAACACAAAGCCAGTGCGATGGTCCTTCTCGGATTTCATCCCGAGATGATCCCTGCAGAGTTCTCTCAGAGGGTTGGTGACATCGCGAAAAGAATCTCCACAGGCGACGTCGCAGCATCTTCGATGTTCGGCCACGGGCCAAGATTGATTGCCGCGAGCGCCAAACTAGCACTCCTCCTCGATTCTTTTGAGGAGGAGGAGGCGAACGCTCGTCTCATCGAACTACTTTCTGGAGACTCAACAGATCGTCGGTGGGCCGCCCATGCCCTGGCGGCTCGAAACCTTCCCGAGGAGACGCCGATTCTGGTCGGTTTGCTGACCGATCAAGATCCTCATGTTCGAAGCGCCGCGGCCGCCTTCGTCGCTGCCCGGTACGCGCGAAGTGAGAGCGAGTCGATTGAGAACTCTGCACTCTTCGATGCCATCGATGAACCCGGTACCTGGGTGCCTGCGAGAATTGCCGAGGTCTGGGCAGACTTCGACGAACTGCCGGAGTTCCTTAGATCCAATGTTGAGACGCTCAGGAAGCACCGCTCGGCACACGTAAGGTCACGGGCGAGAGAGTGCGAAGCACTCTTAGAACCCGGGAGCGAAGGATCAACATGACTGAACCAGAGACATGGGCGGACATCCTCATGCTGGTGGAAGCTCAGATCGAGGAGAGTGCTTCGCTCGATTTCAAATTGGAGCCGGGATCGAATAATTCGATTGCCAAAGACGTTGCTGCCATGACCGTCGACGGTGGTGTGATCCTCATTGGAATTGCCGAAAAGGACAGCCGAGCAGTAGATGCCCCTGGCGTCAAACTGGAGCAAGAGTCCGATCGACTACAGCAAGTCGTGAGCGCACTGGTCAGGCCTGTGCCTCGAGTCGAGATCCGTCGTATTGCCGATCCCGAGAAAGACAACATGGGCGTCGTCGCTTTGATAATTCCCCAATCGGCGCAGGCGCCCCACAACACCAATGGAAAATTCCCAAAGAGAGTCGGGGCGACGACTACCGACCTGTCCGAGCCCGAGATCGAGAGGCTTTACCAATTTCGCCGCCATTTCGAGACGTCGAATCCAACCAGAGACCTGATCGGCGAGATCGACCAATTTTTCCCTAGTCTCACGGAGCCAGGTGCTTGGGACGAACGCAAGCCGCTCGACTTCATCGGAACGATGCAGGTGTCCCTCAGCATGAGGGGAGCTACTCACCATCCGTCAGAACCTTGGGTGGCGCCTGAGCTCGCAAGCGTTGGTCGAAAGACGCAAGGCTGGGCGTTCTCAGAACTTGGCCGACCTACGCCTGCGTTCCTTGAACTTCTCAAGATCCGTTCTAAAGGGGCCCTCCGGGAAACCAACGGTGTGAGCATCGCCCGCTCGGTCGGCGATCATCTGGCCAAACGGGTTGACTCCGCGATCGCCTTGAGTTTCCCAGCCACGCTCGGAATGCGAACTACCGTTCCTCTGAACTGGAGTCTCGCAGAGAACGTCCAGCTCAGCTATCGGGTTGCGCATGAACGCGCACTGCTCCGAGAATTGGTGACATTCCTTCGATTCGCAGGCACTTGGTATGAACAGTACCCACCAGCCGGCTTGATCGACATCCAGTTGATCCTCAACGGATTCAAGGAAGCGGTTTCAAGTAGTGAGTCCAGCGAGGCGCCAGGAATCAAAGCCCAACGGCTTCATCAATCAGCACCGTCCTTCAATGCGAACTTATCAACCGGCACGAGCGAACTTCTTGAATCTCCTGGGCAGGTCGCTGCAGATCTTCTCAGGCGCTGGATCGGAACGTTCCTAGACGACCCAGAGAAATTCGAAAGCCTCTTGGATCCGGGGCCCCGTATTCGAAAGTCAAGCTGACGGGGCGCCGTGGCACCGATCCCCGACCAGAACGACGAACTAGTTGAACTTTCTTTCAGGATTGGAGACGTGTTCCCCGCATCGGATCCTGTCGCCCGATTCTTGACTGGAGTAGCGATGATTGCCAATGACTGGGGACGACTGTTTCGACTCCAGGAGGCTGTGGACGACGCCGGCGTGAGGTTGCTGCTCTACCGCATGCAGTTGAGCTTCCATATGGAGGCGGTCAAGTTCTTACGTCAAGCAAAGCAGCAGTTCCCAAAGGAGATCGGTGCGTTCATTGAGAGCCTGCCTGAGGAAGCGAGAGACCTACACCAGGAGATCGTTTGCGCTCAGAGCGTCGCACAGCTGCGAGCGGGAGGCGTCAGGGACCAGTCTTTTCATTATCCGCAAATACATCGGGTGAGATTTGATCGAGGAATCGAGGAGATGGGGAAGTTGATGCGCGCGGCAGAAGATCTGAATGGCTCCGTGGAAGCGTCTCCCAACGAACCGGACTTCCTCGAATACGACTTTGCCGATGAGATAATTGTCCAACTGCTGCCTTCTGATTCGGATGACAAAACCGATCCAGAAGCGGTCGCCGCTTTTCGGGATCGGGCACTGGCATTTCGACGCTTTGCCGAGCTGGCTATCAGTCATCACGTGGAAGGCCAGCAAAATGTCGGTCTATCGCCTTCAGAGGAAGTTGAACTGGAAGGCCCGGAAGACCCCGACCACCCCGGCCCAGCATGAGCAACGAACTCTTAATCGACGTGCCTCGGCTTGGTTGGCTGATCGACGGCGACGAAGCCACGCCCCACGTTGCCGTAATGCTTCAGGACACCGGTCGGCAGATCGTTCTCACGGTCCCCAATCGAGGACTCGAACCCGGCGATACATATGCGGAATGGTTCTTCGAATCGATGGGGTTCGAAACCGACAAGCCGGCTAGAGAGGCTCCTCGCAATCTGGTGTTTCACGACAACAATGGGCCGGTGGCATTAGTCGGTTGTCGCACCGTCGGTGGTTCGTTTCAACTTCCTGGCCCCGGAGCAGGGAAGATTGTTCCGAACTTTGCGGTTATCGGGTCCTCAAGTTTGAACCTTGAACGAGTTCATGGAATTCGAACTGAGCTGCCCGGCCTGACCGTCTGGTCGGGAATTAGCAGCATCTCCACTGAAGTCACCCGAGGCCAAGAAACTACGGTCAATATCGTCGCCGAAGCCCCTGAAGAGATCAGGTTGGACCAAAGGAACAATCTGACCCTGAGACCTGATTTCCGAGTTCCGCCTCCTAGACAGGACGGCTCTGTCAAAGCGGACAACATTGTTCAGCTTGTCACTTCAAAGAAAACTCCAAGCGGCTGGTCCGATCTCCTTGAGAGCCACTTAGCAATCCGTGAACTCCTAGTCGTTTCAGCATGGGAGCAGTTTGGGTTTTCTAAGCTCAGCGTTTCCAGGCTCGATGACTCCGAAATGACGATGGCTGGAGACGAAGTCGGTCCAACTTGGAGAGAGGTTCGCACTCATCGACTACGCCAGCACAAAGACTGGTCCACTCGACCTCGATTCCTATTCACTCTTTCGGACATCGGCACTCAAGGAGTCGCAAAATGGATAACGCTCCGGCGGCGATTCGGCAGGGCGGTATCTGCCCTCGTATCAGTATCGGATCAACAAGATGCGTTCTGGGAAACACGCCTGATGCTCACAGGCGTTGCGCTTGAGGCACTCGGCTATCAACTCGCCCTCGATGCAGGTGGGAAGGACCTGAACGATCGAAAGCAACTTCCGTTTCCAAAAGCATTGGAACTCGTGCTGGAAGAACTACCCCTTCTTCCTTTCCCAGATGCCGATGCTTGGGTAGAACGAGCGAAACGCTGCAACAGCGGAATCAAACATCCTGACAATCCGATGCCCGACTCTTTGGAGGTCGCGAACACGCAGCGGGAAAACTTGTTGGTGCTTAGGCTTTGGATTGCGGGCCGGCTTGGCTGTCCCAAGGGTGTTCTGGAGCAGCGCCTGCCGATTGATCCGCTTTTCAGCGAGTACATGAACGCAGAATGACGAGGGGCAGGAGCACCCTTCGTCGCTCATAGGATCACTCTTCAGTCGCTACACGCGATCTATCGCAAACAAGGATGGAGATTCAATGAGTGACGAAAGCGAAAAAGGTAGACCCACCATGTTCTCGGTCAAACAAGACCCTCAAGTTGACGAAACCCTAGAAATCTGGTCGCAAATCCCGCACAAGGGAATCAAAAGAACGCGCCAAGCTGTCGGAACCGTGATCGAAGTAGAAGAAGGTCTTGACGGATATGCAGTGGTTGAATATGTCAAGGCCGGTTGAAAAGTGCACCAGTTCTGCCGGTTGAAAAGTGCACCACTCCGTGTTTATGAATCGACCGGTTGAAAAGTGCGCCATCCGGTGTTTGTGGAGAGCCCTCCCCGGTTGAGAGCGCTTCACCCAGCGCAGGTCCCGCAGTCAGGCCGGTTAGGGCTGCTGAGGCTTTGCGCGGCCGAGGTCCCGGTCTTTGAGCCGGTAGGAGTCACCTTTCAGGCTGAGGATCTCGGCGTGGTGAACGAGCCGATCGATCATCGCCGCGGCAACGACCTCGTCGCCGAAGATCTCGCCCCAGAAGAGAACGCCTTGTTTGAGGTGATGATCAAAGAGGCCCGCTCGTAGCGGGCCGAGATCAAGGAGAACATGAGGTTTGCGGCTTCGGGGTCAAACGGGATGTAGCCGACCTCGTCGATGATCAAGAGCGGAACCCGGCCGAGCTTCGTGATCTCGTCCTCGCCGGTCTTCCCGCTTGGCCTCAAGCAGCCTTGCCACCCACTCGGTCGCTGAGGCAAAGATCGTCCGCTGGCCGGCGAGGCAAGCCCTGATTCCAATCGCGGTGGCCAGGTGGGTCTTGCCGGTGCCGGGAGGCCCGAGCAGGATCACGTTCTCTTGTGCCGCGAGGAAGTCGAGCTGGCCGAGGTGCTCGGCGACTTGGCGCTTGATTGAAGTCTGAAACTTTGAAGTCGAACTCTTCCAGGACTTCCTCGCCGGAAAGCGGGCCGCGCGGATCCTTGCTTCGCCGCCGTGGGATTCCCGAGCCGAGACTCTCGGTTGAAAGCAGCGCTTGGCGAAGCGCTCATAGGTCCATTCCTCAGAGCGGGCCCGCTCGGCGAGGGCTGGCATCGCTTCTGCTGCGGCAGGAGCCTTCATCTGCCGGAAGAGGTGGGTGAGTTCCGAAGTCGCGCTCATACCGGGATCAACTCGTCGTAGGTGGTGAGCGGCCTGATCTCGATTTCGGTGTCTTTGGGCTTCGGTTGGTAGCCGAGCCGCTCGGCTCTCATCTCGTCGAGCAGGTCCTGGTGGGCCGGGTCGGTGAAGGTGAGGCCGCCGGCGAAGACTTCTTTGGTGGCGGCAGGCCGTCCTGCCGGTTTCGAGCTCGGTCGCGGTGATCCAAACCCTGGCTTGCTCTGAGCTCGACTCTTTTGCCAACCAACCTTGGGTCGAGCGAATAGTCGTTTGTGTCGAAGCGGAAGTAGGGCTGGGCCGGCACCCTGATCACCTGGCGGTGGTCGGTGTCAGGGAGGTTCTTTGGCAGCGGCCTCATCGAGGCCGCTTCTTCTTTGAAGTGCTCATCGATCACCTGTTTGGTGGTGCGGTGCTTTCGGTTGTTCGTCCGGCCCAGCCAGAGGTCGAGCTGGTGTCGGAAGTCGGCCGGGTTGGCGAATCGCCTTCCGGCCTCGAAGTTGCCGTGGATGAAGCGGTGGTTTCGCTCAAGTGCTCCTTTTGCTTCGGCGTCTCTAGCAGCGAGGATGACCCAGCCGAGGTTCAGCTGGCCGAGGTAGGCCGCGAAGGGGTCAGTTGGCTTGCCGCCTCCCTTGTGGAGGGCTGCTTCGCGGTCTAGCACGAGCTTCTTCGGCAAACAGCCGATCTGGATCAGGCAGGAGCTGATTCCGAAGCTGATGTCTTCGAAGCGCTTGGCGAAGATCAGCTCGGCCGAGAGCTTCTTCGAAAAGGGCAGCCGGGTCAGGAGGAGGCCTTCCTGCTCTGACCGTGGCCAACCGGGACCTGATCACGAAGCTCCATCAGGTCGATCTGGGCAAGCTCTCCGGGGCGGTAGGTGGTGCGCTGGTAGGTCCTTGGCGGCGGCTGGTAGCGGGGCCGAATCTCTCGGAGGTGTTCATTCAGGATGCTTTTGCCGCCGGTGTAGCCGAGGGTGCGGATCTCTTCGAGGACGCGAACTCCGGAGAGGATCGGGTTTTCTTCGAGCAGGTGCCCGATCTCGTCGCGGAAGGGGTCGAGCTTCGAGGCTCCTGAATTCTTGCGGTTGTAGCCCGGGGGATCCGTTGCCTCGAGCGCTCGCTTGACGGTTCTTCGGTTGAGGCCGCATCGCCTTGAAATCTCTCTTTGCGAGAGTCCGTCGACCCGACTCATCTTTCTGATCTCGGCCCACTTCTCCACTTCAAGCACTGCCTTCCTCCGTCCCGATCGACTTCGATCAAGACAGGATCTACGCTCCGACCAGGTTTCCCTGGTCAGCTGCCGAGTGGTGCACTTTTAAACCGGCAGATGTGGTGCAGTATTGGACCGGCGCCTACATGAATACGAGGGTGGCGTCCATACTTTTCACGGTCGAAACGAAGGCCTCTATCTAATTCCTTGCCCCGATGATGACGGCGTCGAGACCTGGTTGGTCAGGCCTCGAGCCTAGAATCGACGATCGAGGGAATGCCATAGCGCAATGTCGCTAACTCAAGAACATCCATCAGGAAGTTCTGCATCCCGAAAGTTTCTTCGTGGGGTCGCCCAAGTACGCGAGCTCTTGCGAGAGATCGAACTATTTGAAGATGACGACGCCTATCTATTCGAGACGGACTTCGAGGTAATCGACGAGGGGCAAATCAGGTGTGTGAGCCAAGCAATTGAGCGAATCGGTATTCCAGCTTCTTGGTCGCTTCTAGCCGGTGAGGCCGTACACAACTTGAGATCGTCGCTAGACCACGCGGTTTATGCCCACGCCACGAGGAACGAAAGGAGCCAATTTCCGATCGCTGATACCGAGAAGGACTTTGAAGAGTGGAGTGGTCGGATGCTGAAAGGTGTCCCCCGATCTTTACGCGAGATCATTGAGCGCGCTCAGCCATATCAGCATTCCGGAGGTGCGGTGTGGGCTGATCACCTGCGATGGCTTCGGGAACTTTCGAATGCGGACAAACATCGGGAGCTTGCGGCGGTGGCTTCGGCCGTCCAACATGAATTCGTCGGAGTAGCCGACGGAGTCGAGCTCGAATGGATCGACTTTGAACCGTCGCGCCGGCTTGGCCCCGGAGTCACTCAACTGACTTCGCTAATTGCGGTTCGCGAGCCCACGATCTCAACCACTGATGTCGAGCCTCATTTCAAGTACGAAGTGCTGCTCGAGGGGCGTCCTCGGAACTGGCTGAAAGCGACAGTCCATCGAGTGTACGAAGTGCTCTCTGAATGCGAGTCGGGACTTCCTCTACCGGCAACAGCACCGTATCCGCTGAACTAAGACCCGAGATTCGGCTTACCTCCTGTCTGCTGGTCTCGAAGCTGGCACTCCGCTCTGAACGGGGATTCGTCAACTTCTTTAAGACCATGGTTGCGCCAGGGTCGTCTGAAGCCTCCCAGACTTCACTGTTTACTCCTCAGCCGAGCTGTTTGATCGGGGTCCACCGCCCGATCTTCCTCTGCTTCGACATAGGGATTGCTTTCGCTCAGCGCATCACAAGAACCACGGGGTGACTCCTGGCGATGGTTCGGGCGGCTCGGGCAGATTCTCCAATGCGTCCTGAATCTTTGACATGTCCCAGCTCGCGTCGATATAAGGAACGAGGTAGTGAGGCCCTGTATGAGCAATTTCCACGTCGACAAAGAATTGTCGAGCTTTTTCGTGCTCTGCTTCTGGCAAGAATAGAAAAGCGACGTTCGAAGGCCCGAAAGCTAGATCACCGACCAATCTCCACTCTCTTTCCCATTCGAAACGATACGACGAGGTCCCATAGAAACCGGGACGATCGACGAACGGTGTGATCTTCCAGAATGGATCGTCGACATCAATACCTTCGTCAATGCGCCGCTTAATCTCGTCTCCGATGTGTTGCGCTCGAGGACCAGCCCGGTCCAGGTACCAAAGTGGCGCGCCACCTTGCTGAACAATGAAGTCTTTGTGAAAGCCGATTCCGTACTCGCTCCGGCGGGACACCAAACGGTCAAGCATGTCAAGGGGAATTTCGCTGAAACAGACGCAGCGATTCAATTCAGTTAGCTCCGGAATATTCTTCGCTGCCCCGAAAGGGAGAGGCCCGGCACGAAGCTCGCCATCCCCCAGGATTCCAATCCATGAGTTGTATCCACTAGCTCCGCCGGGTTCATCTTTCGTGAGATGAACGACGTAGTCGGACATGTCTGTCCAATCGTCATGACCTCTGTATCCCATCGCTCCCTTTCCATCCGTGGACTGCGTGCGCCTGAGATCTCAAACTACCGCCAAGCCAAGAACAGGGCTGGCATCCCCGTCACCAACCGATTCCCCCGTCCGGTAGCCATGGAAAGCTGGTTCCGGCTTCGGCTACGCTCAACCGCCATGGCGTCGCAAGGAAATGAGAGAACTTGGTCGCAATCATCGAGAGCAGGCGGTCTAAGTTGGGCGAGACCCGACACGCCGCTATCGGACTGCTAGGCGCCACCAAAGAACCCGTCGAACAACTCGGAGACTTCACATGCGCCGCCCTGGTCGTGTGCTCCGAACTCACTAGGAGCACGGCTGTCGTCCAGAGGATCACTTTTCAGTCGCTACACACCAGATCTCGATCCTGGCTGACCAGGGTCAGGTCCTCTTCCAGAGCCTGAGCCACCAAGAGCCGATCGAACGGGTCTCTGTGATGGAACTCGAGGCCTCGAACTCTCCAGCAGCAGGTTTCCGGGTATAGAAATCGGCTTCTCGAAGTTAGAACTCGTAAAGATCTAGGCCCGCCCGAGCACGAGATCGATGCCGGCGAGCACACGTTGCAAGTCACGTGACGTGAGACGTCCGACCCGCTCTTCGAGCAGGACACGGTCGATGCTGACGATCTGAGAGACGTTCGCGACGGAAACTTTGGGCACACCGGTCTGCTTAGCATCCAACGTCACGTTTCCGGGTGCGGCCGCCAACCGGAGGTTGCTGGTCAGCACCACGACCACCGTCGTGGCGATCTGACTGGCGTTGAATTCATCCCCCTGGACGACCACGACGGGTCGACGGAAACCTGGTCCTGATCCGAGCGGATCCTCCAGCGACGCCCAGCAGACATCGCCTTGGCTGATTACCATTCGGCGCGTTCGAAGGTTCGCCGAGCAGCCTCGTCGCTGAAGCCGTCTCGAGCGGCTGCGAGGTCCTCAGCGACCTCGTTTAGCGCCCGGGTAACCGCCCCGGTTCACGTCTGGCCACATAGTCAGCCAGAGCCTCGCGGTAGACCTCGCTGCGGCTCTTGCCCATCCGGTCAGCCAACTGATCGGCCTGGGCAAAAAGTTCATCCGGAATCGACACGGCAGTCTTCATACCAAAAGTATAACCGGGTTCAGTCGGGGCTGAGAATGTCGAGGTCCTTGAAATAGGAGCGGTAAAAGCCGCGGTCTCTTGTCAGCAACCGATCAGCCGCTACCGCCGCATGGGATGCGATCAGGAAGTCAGCGATCATACGGTCGCGTCCACCGCCAGACTTGCGATAACAGCGCCAGGTTTCGCCTGCCAAGAGTCCGGCCTCGGCGTCGGCTGCCCGGAAAACTATGCCGATCGTCTCCAGCGCCTGCTCGGCATCCGTTGAGCTTTCAAAGGCAGCTGCCACCTCCGCCCATACGACTTCTGACGCCACCAGCAGACCCTCGTCAGACGCCTGTTCCAGGCAAGTGAGCGACCCTTCCAGAAAAGCCTCATCAGCCAGAAAGACGTCGAGCAGGACGCTCGTATCTACGGCTGTGATCACTGGCCGGGAATGTCGGCGTCGCCTCTGAGCTCGCGCATCACGTCGTCGGTCCGCCGGCCATCGCGCAAAATACCTACCACTGACCTCAGTGAGGCCTTCTGCCTCGCTTTGCTGATGATTAGGCGGCCCCCATCTGCTTCGAACTCAAGCTCGGTTCCGGGCTTCATCCCCAAGCGCTCCCGCAAAGCTTTTGGGATCGTCAACTGACCTCTTTCCGAAAGTTTGTTCCGCATACCGTTTCAGTATACAGACCACAAATTCGGAACTTCGAAACGATTGGCCCCCTTTGGTGTCATCTGCGATCAGCGAACCCCTGAGAAGCCTTTGGTGAGGCGCAACCTGTCTCAACTAGCGCGGCGGTAGCGGATATGTGTGGCCAGCGGTGAATGCAGCACCTCGACGGGCTCCATTTCGAAGGATTCGACGGCCTCGAAGATCCGTTCGCCTGACCCGAGCAGGACCGGAGCGATGTCGAGCGTCAACTCGTCGATGACTCCGGCGATGAGTGCTTGCCGCACTGTTGCGGCGCCGCCCGCAATGTCGACGCCATTCTCGCCGGCTGTCTCGCAAGCCTGTGCGTAAGCGGCGTCAAAGCCGTCGGTGACGAAGTGAAAGGTTGTTCCGCCTTCCATCTCAATCGGCTCGCGGGCGTTTTGGGTGAGCACAAATACCGGAGCGTGGTACGGCGGCTCGGGTCCCCACCACCCCCGCCAGTCCTCGTGCCACTCACCGCGGATCGGCCCGAACATGTTGCGGCCCATGACGTATGCCCCGCGCGGTCGCATGAGCCAGCCGGCAGCGGTTTCGTTGGCCTCGTTGGCACGATTGTCGCCGAGGTGCCAGGCGTGAATCTTCTTCCCGCCCTTGCCGAGAGGGTTCTCGCGACTCTGCTCAGGCCCGGCGACGAAGCCATCGAGCGAAATGGAGATGTGGCAGGTCGTGTCCAAAGTGGCACCCTTCCTCAATGATTGGGACTTGCATTTAGTCGCGGCAGCCTAGTCAAAAGCTTAAGTTTCGTCATCCAATGACTCGAGCAGCTTGATGTCCGCGAGGTCCTGGGGTCGGCCGGCTGCCCGTTTCAGGATCAAGAGATCGTTGCGGTGGGCGATTGGGACCTTCACGTCCCCCATGGGAACACGGTGAGCCCTGGCCTGCATTTCTTGGAATGAGCCGAGGTGCGCGGGTACGGTCAATACGTCAAGACGACCGTGTTTTGTCACCAGATGCCATTGGTCGCTCGAGCCGAGGAGGGCGACAGAGGGCGTCGTACTCGAACGTTGGCCGTCGGGGCCGAGAATCCGAGCATCCAGTTCAGTCAGCGCGCCAGCCAACCTCGTCAGGTTGTCTTCCGTGGACGCGATCACCACGTCAAGGTCCTGGGTGAGACGCTGCCCACCATGGGCCTGCACAGCGATGCCGCCGATCGTTACGTAAGCCACATCGTGGGTGGCGAGTGAGTGGAAAATCTCCCGGGCGTCGAACTGAGCGCTCACCTGGCCGCCCTCCGTTGCTCTGTCATTCCATCGCGCAGTTCACTCGCAACCAGGTTCCAACTCAAGGCGAGCTCAAGTCTTTCGGCCATCGGCCTGGCACGCGCAGCATGGACAGCGTCGATGTCAGCGAGAGGATCACGCACCGTAGATTCGGAGATCACGAATTTGCGGGCCGCGGTCCGGATTGGTCTGAACTCTTCGGGCGACTTCGCCCCACAGAAGACATCAACCGGCGCCCTGTCACCAAGCCTTGAATTCGTCCCGAGGAGCCATGACCTCGCCACCCTCTTGTCGAAGGCGTTCGTGATCATGCCGACCAGCTTGTAGGCCTCCCGTAGTCTCAACTCGATCACCGGTCTTGGCTTCGGTCCGTTGCTCTTTCGGTACCGCCCGAGTTGTCTGGCATCGCCGAGGCCTACAAGGTGGGCGGCGATTTTTTGGCCCAACTGCTCCTGGAGGATCCCGGCGAGCGCTGAGGGCGTCAATGTTGCTGCCTCATCATCGAGACTTTCGTCGATTGAAGGCGTCAATCCGTCTGCTGACCGATTCTCCATTGGTGAAGTCTAGCTAACTACACCATTAACTACACCAACTTGGCTAGCTGCCGTTGCGCTCGCGGTGTTTGCAGCCCGGCCAGCAACAGGGTCGGCGCTGGCCTTCCTCGAGTTCCTCCCGGGTCCGGCGGATACGGCGTTCTCTCGTCTTTTGCTGCTTGGCATCCTCAACCCAGCAGATGAACTCGTTCCGCGCCAGGGGTGTTATGTCCTTCCAGGCATCGAGTGCCGTGGTGCTGGCGATCAGACCCTCGCGCAGATCCGCAGGCAACTTATGGACCACCCCACCTGGCAAGTTCTGGCTACTCACAACTCAAAGGTACCAATCTGGTGGAGTTCCGCCCGCAGGCTGGTCAGCTGTCGTAGTAGCGGAGCTTTCCCGTTGTCTTGGGACCGCAGCCCTTGAGCTTCATCGAGTACCTGGCCTTCTTGCGGGAGACGAACTTGCCCTTCAGCTTGAAGTCCTTCTGGGCCTGTCCCGACGGCGGTGTGGTCGCACCGACCAGCTTGAACTTCCTCTTCTTGTTGATCCAGACCGGAATCGGCAAGTTGGTGTAGTGGTGGTAGCCGCGTTTGCTCCCGCATTGCCAATAGATCGTGAGCTGTTTCAACTTCTTGCCGTGGCCGACTACCTTGAACTGGATCGTGGACAGGTTGTCCTCGTCTTTGGGATTGACCGGCGTATCGGAGAACCAGGAGCCTGTCTTCGGCTTACCCGCATTCGCGGGGCCTGACAATGCGAAAGCTCCGAGCATCACGACGAGCAGACCGATCATGAGCTTTTCAAGTTTCAACTGCCACCCTCCCTGGTCTGGCTACTGCACCACAGCGATTTCGAAAATTATACCGGTCCAAAGTGCGGTCATCCAACTCTGGCGCCTCTGGCGAAGTCGCTCTCCCCGGTCCGGGAGTCGGCGCACGGTGCATTCACACCACTCACCGATTCACCCCCGGACCGTGGATCGCGATCAATGTTCTGGTCAGCGTCTCGCTCTTTTGAGCTTGAGTTTCATGCGCTTGGTGGTCCGGCTGGCGTTTCCGGCTCCGTCCTTCACCGCCGCTACCGCAACCAGCTTCCTGGCCTTCCGCTTCTTAGCGACCAGTCGCCGCGCACCCTTGCCCAGCCTGAGGGTGACGGTGCGGGTCTTGCCGGACGGCACTTTGAAGCCCTTGCCGGCGAGCGTGACCCGGCGCCGCTTGGACTTCGTCTTGAACTTCTTACTGGTTTTCAGCTTCAATTTGCCGCGGCAGGGGCCGGAGACCTCGCTTGCCGGACAGCTCAGCCTGACCTTCAGCTTGCCGGATTTCGCCATCTTCAACTTGTTGCCGACGATCTTGATGCCCACCTCCGTGTCCTCCGGCTCACCGACCTTCCACAGTTCAAAACCGTGGAGACCGTCATCAGCCGTGAAGTAGAGCTCGTCCTTGTAGGTGGAAAATTCGCTGAGTTCCGAACCCTGAGATCCCTGGAGGACGTCAGCGAACAGGCCGGGCGATGCATCATTCATCGCCCATAGCTCAGTGCCGCGAGAACCGTCGTCGGCCGCGAAATAGATCTGGCCGCCGAGTTCCGTGAATTCGTACGGATCCGAGTCGTCTTCTCCCGGATTGAGGTCGCCGAGGCTTGCGGCTCCGATGCCGTTGCTTCGCCAGGGCTCTCGTCCGTGGGAGCCATCGTCCGCGTTGAAGTAGACGTAGCTGTCCGAGGCGTACAGGTCGGAGATATTGGAGCTGTCCGCACCGGGATTGATGTCGGTCACCCTGGTTGTAGTCGCGACCGGCGCTGCACCATCGGTCTTCCAGAGCTCCAACCCGTTGGCGTTGTCGCCCGCACGAAAGTAGAGCCGGTTTCCCATGGGAGTGAAAAGCGCCGGGGTCGAGCCGCCCGCACCGGGGTTGATGTCCGCGAGTTGATTCACGACCATGCCGTTGGTTCGCCACGGTTCGTTGCCGTCGGCGGCATCGCTGGCGCGGAAGTAGAGCCAGCCGTCAAACTCTGTGAAACCGGACGGATCCGAATTCGCGGCCCCGGGATTGATATTGGAGGCCATGGCGGCGAACGCCCCGTTGCCGAACCAGAGTTCCCGTCCGGACACCCCGTTGTCGGCCCGGAAGAAGAAGAGATCCCCGAGCGCTGTCATTTCACTTGGGTTGGAATTCCCGCCGGGATTGATGTCCAGGATCATGGTCGTAGAAGAGCCGTCCGTCTTCCACAGCTCTCTGCCGTTTACACCGTCGTCGGCGGAGAAAACGATCAGGTCGCCGAATCTGGCGAGTGCCTGCGGGTTGGAACCGTCGGCGCCCGGATCAATATCGGCGACAAGCTCGGTCGTGGTGCCGTCGGTCCGCCACAGTTCATAGCCACCGATGCCATCAGTGGCGCGGAAGTAGAGGTGGCCGTTCATCTCAGTGAAGTAGTGGGGGTTCGAGCTACTCGTGCCCGGATTGATGTCGGCGACCAGGGTCGAGTCCTTGCCGTCCGTTCGCCAGAGCTCGTAGCCGTGGGCGCCATCTTCGGCCTCGAAGTAGAGATCGCCGCCAAACTCGATCGCGTCGTCGGGATTCGAATCGCTTGGTCCGGGATTCACATCTGCAGCCAGTTGTGCGGTCGGCTTGGCCTGGGCCGGGTTCGCAATCCCGACGAAACCTGCCACTGCGATCAAAACGGCCGCCAGAAAGAGCGATCCGATCCGGCTGAACCCTATCTTTGGATACACGTTCATTTCGTTACCTTCCTCGAACTTCGTTTGGCTCTTGATCAGCCCTTGTGACCGGATAACGGGCCAACCGACAGTTTCTTACGGAAAGATCCAAAGAAACTTGCACCACCGGCGCCGAATCGAGCGATTCAACAAGGCTGGTGCCGGATGTGTTACTTCTTGGCAGGCTCGAAGTAAGGGTTTGTGCCGACCGTGTGGTCAGTCACGTCGACCACCCGGGCGATCTCTGGCACTGCCTCGAGGATCGCGACCTCGATCCCTGGCCGAGAGTTACCGTGGCCATCCCACAGCCCTGGCAGCCGCCGCCCAGTCGCAGGTAGGCCGCGTCATCTTCGACCGCGACCAGTTCCGCATGTCCACCGTGCGCGGCAATTGCCGGGTTCACTTGCTGCTCAAGCACCTGCATCACCCTTTGGGCAACGTCACCGCTCAGGTCCGCCGGCGGTTGCGCTTCGATCGGCGGGCTCGCGGCCGGCGCAGCCGGCGCGGCGGGGCTCATCATCGGCAGCGCTGTCGGAGGTGCTTTCGGGGTCGGTGGCTTGTTCGGATTCACCACCTTGAACCCGCCCTGTTCGGGTCCATCGGACCAATCAACCGTCGCCCCCCGAAGCTTCTCGACGCTCGATTTCGGCACAACGACCGTCAAGTCGAGGTGCTGTTCGACCACATCACCGGACCAACGGCGCCTGTGCCGCTCAGGAAGATCTTGTAGACGTACTTGCCGCCCGAAGTACCGCTCACGGCCACCCACAGCGCATCATCCTCGGGGATGTCGGACTGCGCGCGAAACCCCATGACCTTTTCGAAGGCCTGCTCGGTGATCGCGAGTAGCAGCTCGTCTGTGTGTTCGGAAGTCATCTCAAACCCTTGATATCGGCCATTGGTGGGTGGTTCTGAAGGTCCGGACCTATGATACGCGGGTGCCCCGAATCCTCTTGCTTTTGCCCACTGCGACCTACCGTGCGAGCGATTTCCTGACTGCTTCACGAAAGCTTGGCGCCGAGGTGGTGGTCGCCTCCGAGCAACGCCAGACGATGTCGGGAATGATGGGAGATCGGGCATTGCTTGTGGACTTCGACCGGCCGGAGGCGGCCGCCGAGGCAATCGTTACTCGCGCGAAGGAGAAGCCGCTCGACGCTGTGCTCGGCGTCGACGAGCAGGGCGTACTAGTGGCCGCCCTTGCCTCGGCGCGACTCGGACTCGTCGGCAACCCGCCGGAAGCGGTGGCGGCCACCGCCGACAAGATCACCATGCGCAAGGCTTTTTCCGCCGCGGGCCTCCCCCAACCCGGACACGCCATCGCGGGGCCCGATGCTGACGTTGCCCGGCTTGCCCGCGAGGTTGGACTTCCCTGTGTGGTCAAGCCCGTTTCACTATCCGCGAGCCGAGGGGTTATTCGGGCCGATGACCCCCAGGCGGCCGTCGATGCTTCCGTGCGGATCCGGACGATTCTCGCTGACGCCGGCCAGGATGAGGATGCACCGCTCCTGATCGAGAGCTACATCCCGGGCATTGAAGTAGCTGTCGAAGGTCTTTTGCGAGGCGGCATCCTCGAAACCCTGGCGGTCTTCGACAAGCCGGATCCCCTCGAAGGCCCTTACTTCGAGGAGAGCATCTACGTGACCCCCTCGCGTCTGGCCGCCGAAACCCTCGATGCAGTCAGCCAGCTGACGGCCGCCGCGGCCGCCGCGCTCGGTCTTCTCGAAGGCCCGATCCACGCCGAAGTGCGGATCGACTCGAACCGCATGTGGATTCTCGAGCTCGCCGCCCGCTCGATCGGTGGGCTCTGCTCACGCTCCCTGCGCTTCCGGCTGGGCGTGAGTCTCGAGGATCTCATCCTGCGCCACGCTCTCGGGATGCCAATGGATGACCTGAGGCATGAAAGCGACGCCTCCGGGGTGATGATGCTTCCGATTCCGAAGGCTGGCGTGCTCAAGGAGGTGCGCGGCCAGGCTTACGCGCGGGCGGTGCCTGGCGTGGACGAACTCGATATCTCGATCCCCATCGGCAGGACGGTACGCACGCTGCCCGAAGCCGACCGGTATCTCGGCTTCCTTTTCGCTCATGGCGATACGCCGGAGGCGGTTGAACACACGCTTCGAAGCGCCCACGGGAAGCTCGAAATCGTGATCGACGCGCCTCCTTCGTAAAAACGGGCGAACGCTATCCTTGGATGATGCGGGTCCTTTTGATCTCCACCTACGAACTCGGTCATCAGCCGCTCCAACTGGCCTCCCCCACGGCTGCTCTGGAAGTAGCTGGATATCAGGTTCGTACGACTGACCTTTCGGTCGGGCAGCTCGACCCGGCCAAGATCGAGTGGGCCGAGGCACTGGGTGTGTCGGTCCCGATGCATACGGCGATGCGGCTGGCGATCGGCGCGGCCGAGCAGATCCGGGCGCTCCGTCCGGAGTTGCCGATCTGCTTCTACGGCCTCTACGCCGCAGTCACCGACGACCTGATCAGCAGCGAAAAGGTCGATCGATTGATCGCCGGCGAATACGAGCCGGAGCTTCTGGAGTGGATTGAAACCCTCGGCGACTCTTCGGCCCGGCAGCTTGCTGCCAGCTCGATCGATCTTGGACGACACGGGTTTCAGACTCCCAACCGTAAGGAGCTGGCGCCACTCGGACGATACGCGCGGCTTGAGCGAGACGGTGAGGAGCAACTCGCAGGATACGTCGAAGCGAGCCACGGTTGCGTCCACAAGTGCAGGCACTGCCCGGTGCCGGTCGTCTACAACGGCCGGATCCGGATCGTCGAAAGTTCCGTGGTGCTGGCGGATGTCGCCCAGCTGGTTGCGGCGGGTGCGAAACACATCACCTTTGGTGACCCGGACTTCCTGAACGGGGTGAAGCACTCGATGAATGTGGCGCGCGAGCTTCACCGGGACTTTCCCGAGGTCACCTTCGACATCACGACCAAGGTCGAGCATATTCTCGAGCAACGGGAGATCTGGTCAGATCTCAGCGAGTGCGGCTGCCTTTTTGTGGTCTCGGCGTTCGAATCAATGAACCCGGAGATTCTCAGCCATCTCGATAAGGGCCACACCGCTGAGGAGGCCGTCCAGGCCGTAGCCCTGCTGCGCGAACACGGGATCGAGATCCGTCCCTCCTGGCTGCCGTTCACTCCCTGGGCTACGCCTCAGGACATCCTCGATATGTTCGATTTCGTGATTGACAACGAAATGGTGGGGAACGTGGATCCGGTCCACTACACGATCCGCCTGCTCGTGCCCAAGGGTTCCCTGCTGCTGGATCGTCCCGAGATCGCGCCTCACCTCGTGGACTACGATGAAGACCGCCTCACCTACGAATGGCAGGCCGGTGATCCAAGTTGGACCTCCTCCATGGTCAACTGGCAGAGATCGTCGAGGCCGACGTCGCCGCCGAGGTAGACAACGTGACCACTTTCGGGACTCTCTACCGGGCCGTAGCCGAAGCCGCAGGCCGCACGACTGATCTTCCTGACCTAGGAGATGTCGAGCCGCGACCCCGGCTGACCGAAGCCTGGTTTTGCTGCGCCGAGCCCACCGACATTCAGTTCGCTTCGGTGGCCGGCAGCGAACCGGTCGCCTGACGAACTCCCGGGCCCCGGACCTTCTCCTAAAGTGTGATCACGTGGTCAGGCGGGTTTCCGGCGAGCGCCCCGTACAGATCAGGGAAGCAGCCCACCTGCACCCCCGGGACGGTGTTGACCGGACGGCAGTCGCCCGGCTCACCTTCGGCGAGTTCGCGCTCGATCGCACAGCGGTCGCAGAGCATCAGCATGATCCCCTGCTTCTCGGCCACATCGGCCAGGCGCTCGCCGAGAGGATCACCCGTCCGCAACACATAGGTGTTGTCGTCGAAAAAGAACATTCCGACCACCTCCACCCCATGGTTTCCCTGCTCGAGTTGCGGCAGGATCATCTGGCCGAGCTTGTAGCTGGCGGTGTGTCCGGACGTCGAAAAAACATAAGCGACTTTCACGCTCCGCAGTCTAGCCCGGCGAGGTGGGGTCAGGACCGACCCCCGCCCCACGGCCACGTGCCGCCCGGAATCGACTGATAACCATGAATCCCGACCGGATTGACCCAGATAGTGGTCGTTTCCATTACAGTTGACCTATGCGTGACCTGTTTTCATTCCCCAATCCGGTCAACGAGAAGGCCGCCCGATTCGTGGCGACCGGGGTCGTACTGTTCTCGGTGATCGGACTGCTGACCGGTTGGAACTGGCTCCTGGCACCCATGGCGGTTGGATTCTGGTTGAGAGTGGCGGCCGGGCCCCGTTTCAGTCCGCTGGGGCAGTTGGCGACCAAGTGGGCCGCACCACGGCTGGGCGAGCCAGTGATGGTCCCCGGTCCGCCCAAGCGTTTCGCGCAGACGGTCGGCGCAGTCACCACCACCGCCGGATTGATCCTCACGGTCGGTTTCGGCATCGCCGCCGCCGGCGCCATCGTCTTCGCGATCATGACTGTCTTCGCCACCCTGGAAGCGGCTTTCCGGTTCTGCTTCGGCTGCACGGTCTTCGCCGCCCTGATTCGAATCGGACTGATCCCGGACGAGGTCTGCGAGGCCTGCGCCGACATCTCGCTGCGCCGGGCCTGAGCCAAACACTTCGAACCCGGCCATCTGCCCTCTGTGCTTCCGGCGTTAGAGACTGCCGTCAAGTAGCGATATCGTGAACAGATGACAGTTGAACGGATGGAGCACATTGGCATCGTGGTCGACGACCTCGACGCTGCGACAGCCTTCTTCGTAGAACTTGGTCTCCGGCCGCAGGGCAACACGCGGGTCGGAGGCGACTGGGTCGACCGCATCAACGGACTGCATGGTGTCGATGCGGAAATCACGATGTTGGAGACCCCGGACGGCGACGGCGTAGTTGAGCTCGCGAAGTACCACGCCCCATCAGGTCCAGATGGTGATCCGCAGGCGCCGGCGAACACTCCGGGCCTCCGACATCTCCTGTTCAGGGTCGACGACCTGGGTGGCACTCTTACTCGCCTGCAAAGTCATGGCGCGGAACTCGTCGGCGAAGTGGAGCAGTATGAGGACAGGTACCTGCTCTGTTACCTGCGCGGTCCAGCGGGAATAATCATCGAGCTGGCAGAGAAGCTCGACGCGGCGACTGACTCCGAGTCGGCTGCCTGAAGTGAGGCATTTCTATCGCGGAACGGGGGCAGACTTTCCATGGGGTGATCCGCTCCGGGCCCATCCGGGCGTTCGGATGGAAGGGTACTTCTGGCGATTCACGGCTCCCCGTGATGATGGACGGGTCCTGATCGCCCTTTGTGGTGTGAACCGGGCTGACGACGGCTCCTGGTCGACACTCGGCCTCGCCGCGCATCCGGGTGGCTTCCTCAAGGCCATCGAGCATCCCGAGGGCCATGCAGATCCCGACTCACTCGGAGCATTCGCCGGAAGCGCTTTCAGCGGTACCCCGGAACGGCTAAAGGTGGACCTGGACGAAGAAGCCAGGCTCGATGTCCGGGTGACCTCGCCGGTCGGCTGGGGTCGTCGCGCTTTTGGTGGTTCCAGCTATTTCCAGTCGGTGCCCGCACTCAACCAGTACTGGCACCCGTGGCTGCTAGGTGGCAGCGCGCGAGGGACCGCGGCGGTCGGTGGGGAAACGTGGGACCTCGATGGCTGGCAGGTCTACGCGGAAAAGAACTGGGGAAAGGGTGGATTCCCCGGTTCGTGGTGGTGGGGTCAGGCTCATGGATTCGCTGAGCCCGAGGCTTGTGTGGCGTTTGCCGGCGGCGAGATCAAGTCCGGACCACTTCAGACCGAAGTGACCGCTGTGGTCGTGAACCTGCCTGGCGGTCGGCTGATCCGACTCGGCAATCCGGGAACTTCGACCGTCGAGGCCACGGTTTCAGACGAGTGCTGGTCGCTCAGGGGCAGGAGCCTGCGATGGCAGGTAGAGATCGAAGGTCAGGCGCCTCTCGGAGAATCGCATCTGCTGCCGGTGCCGTTACCACAGGAGCGCCGGAACGTGGCCGGGGCGCTCGAGCACCTCGGTGGCACTATTCAGGTCGTTGTCCGGTCCCGCCGCGGCGTTGTGGTCTGGCGAGGCGAGTCGCAAGTGGCAGCATTGGAACTGGGCGGACTCGAGCGGGCGAAAGCAGAAGCGGAGCGACGAGGGTTCCCCGGAGCTTCGGCCGTCCCGCCAGTCAGCGCCGCCTGACCAGCGTGAACTTACGGATCCGGGTCCTCTTCAAACAGCCGGCGGCCGGCCTGTAGAGCACCTTGACCCTCACGGTGAGCCTGCCCCTCCGCTTCAGCCTCTTGGCGAACCGGCCCCTTGGTCTCACCTTGAGTCGTGCTTTGCCCGCTCCGACCTTTCTCGAGTAGCGCTTGATCTTCTTTGATCCGCGAAGGGACACAACACCTGCGAGACCGACCTTGGTCGTCAGGTGCGCGGTGCCTCGATTCCGGTGTTTCCGCAGGTGTTTCAGCTTCAGCGTGGCCCGGCTGCAATCGACGTCGAATGTCGCAGTGACCGCAGCGGCCTCAATCATGCTCACTTGACAAGTCGACCGTCCCGAGCATTTTCCATCCCAACCCATGAAAGTGCTGCCTGGAGCAGCTGAAGCCGAAAGGGTGACCCTTGTCAGGGATTCGAACTCCCCGGAACAGTCCGGACCGCAATCGATACCGCCGGGGTCGGAGGTGACTGCTCCGTGTCCCGTGCCGGTTCGGGCAACATCCAGCTTGTAAGGCGGGCATGGTCGAGATCGCCTGAATCGTCTTACCCTCAATCGTGTTCTTGACCCAAGCTGCGGTGGCTCTCCCATCCGGACCCATCGAGACTTGCGGGCGAAAATCACCGGATCCCGGGGCTGAAATATCCGTCGCTCCCTCAAATGTACCGCCCGGAGTACGTGTAGTCGCCTGGACCTTCCACTTCAGGTCCTGGTAGATCTGCCAGACGACGGTAACCGTGCCGTCAGGACCGACCGCTACCTGCTGCTGTTGCGCAAATGTGGTGTTGCTCGTCAAATCCTCCGGCGCACTGAACGTCCCGTCGGGCGGGCGGGCGGCTGACCGAACGAAAGTTGTGGGCTCGGAGACGTGGTACCAGACTGCGGTGGCCGTACCATCGGGCGCAACCACGATCAGTGGGTCGCCGCCATTCTCCCCCGGGACCGAAAGCGTGGTTTCGCTTCCGAATGAACCTCCCGGCGGTTGGGTGGCCACCTGTATCTCATGTTGGGCGATCCCAGAGTTCCGTCGCCAGATCGCGGTGGCGGTCCCATCCGGCGCGATTGCGATCTGCGGGTTCGTGGCATCTTGTCCGGTTGGAGTGAGGTCCGCAGCCGACCCGAATCCGCTACCTGAAGGGCGGGTTGCCGCCTGAACGATGTCATTGACACCGTCATTGCGGGTCCAGACGGCGACAGCTGTGCCGTCGGCACCGATCGCGATCCGGGGTTCTCCCACGACCTGACCGTCCGCCGAAAGATTCGCGGCAGACCCAAAGGCTCCCCCTGCCTGACGGGTCGCGGACTGGACTACATCCCCACGAACCCAGACCCCTGTCGCCGCACCGTCAGGGCCGACCGCGACCTGGGGGTCGTGGGCGGCCTGTCCGGCAGCGGTCAGGTTCTCGGGAGCAGAAAAGTGCCCGCCGGGCGGGCGGGCCGACGACTGGATCAACTGATTCACACCCTCCCCACGCTGCCAGAGGACGATCACAGTGCCGTCCGGGGCGATCGCCAGTTGCGGTGCCTCCGCATCCGCGCCGGGCGTGGAGATGCCTGCCGGTGCCGAAAACGGGTATCCAGGCTCCCGCGTGGCGGCCTGCACAACGTCGTTGGCGCCGTCGCTTCCGACCCAAACCACCGTAACGCTGCCGTCAGGTGAAGTCGCGACCTGTGGCGCCGCGGCTGTGCCTTCGATCCCGGAAACGTCGGTGGCCGGAGCTTGCCACCCACCTTGGGGGCCTGCCATGGCAGTGGAGACACCGGAGCCGAAGGTCATCAAGGCCAGAAACACGAATGTCAAGCTGGCCCAGAAGCAGGGCCTTCCGGCCAATATTCGCTGCGCCGGATAGAAGAAACTCTCCTTGGACATCCAGTCCTCCTGCCTCAAATGAATTGTTGCCGACAACGCCATTCTTGACCAGCAAACGACGAATCCCTCAATTCGACCGTATCAGCCCACATCCTCGGGCTGTCAGAGCCCGCCGAAGGTTGCCTGGGTGACGGAGCTGCACCAGGGACACCCATGCGACCGACCGGCACTTCCTCCTCCATCGGTCTGCCTGCGACGTGTTAGCCTCGCCCGGTCCGAGTCGTCAACGGGAAAGATTCGCTCAATGAAGAAATGGCTTCTGCTGGGCGGAGCAATCATCTCCGAGACATCGGGCTCGCTCGCCCTCAGGGCAGCGCTCGACCACCCGGCCTGGTACATCCTCGTCGTGGCTGGATACCTCGGCGCATTGGTCCTGCTTGCGGCAGTCCTTGACGATGGCGTGGGGATCGGACTCGCCTATGGGATCTGGGCAGCTTTCGGCATCACCCTGACCGCCATCTTCGGCTCACTGATCTTCGGTGACCCGTTCACCGTACTGATGGGTATAGGCATCGTGCTCGTGATCGGCGGTGTCTTCCTGGTTGAGATCGGCGCACAGAAGGCAAGCGAGAAACGGAAGGCCGAAGCGTGATCTACTTCGTTCTCGCGGGAGCCGTTGTCTTCGAAGTCGTCGGCACGATGTCTCTTCGAGCTTCGGAGGGCGGCAAGAAGAAGATCTGGCTGGTCCCGGTTGCGATTGGCTACCTGATCGCCTTCACCCTCCTCTCGGTGACCCTCGCGGACGGGGTTCCTCTCGGAGTCGCCTACGGTATCTGGGCGGCCTGCGGGGTTGGTTTGACCGCCTTGCTGGGACGCATCATCTTCAAGGAGCCGTTCACTCTGGTCATGGGTCTCGGGATCGGCCTGATCGGAATTGGAGTGCTCCTGATCGAAGCGGGCGGCACCCAATGAGGTCGACCTGCGGTAGCCGGAAGATTCACCCTCCAATCAGTTCAGGTGAGTTCTCTTCGGCGGTCGAAATCGACTGATAGGGTCGCCGAAGGGGACGTCCACGGCAACGAACTGTGGCGGTCAGATGGAACTGAAGCCGGCACCTACCTGCTCAAAGACATCATTCCCGGTGACAACGGGGTCGTCAAATACTCCAGCAGCCCGAACCAGTTCACTGAAATGAACGGCGAGGCCTTCTTCAACACCCTGCAGGGCCCGTTGGATGCTGAACTGTGGAGGACAGACGGAACCGAAGCCGGCACCGTCTTGGTAAAAGACATAAATCCATCCGGTTTCAACTCAGGCGATCCGAACAACATGGTGGTCGTAGACGGAACCCTCTATTTCCTCGCCAATTCGGACGGACTGAATAACTCCGAGCTGTGGAAATCTGACGGCGCCCCCTTCGTAAGCAGCCCCTCAGCCGGAACCAGAATGATCAAGGACATCAACACCGGCCCGGCCGGCAGCAGGGTTGCCGGTGTCGCCGCATTCGACGGCGATGTCTTCTTCCGGGCAGACGATGGCACCGGCGTGACCGGTCTGGAGCTTTGGCGAAGCGATGGAACCGAAGCCGGAACGACGTTCGTAAAGGACCTACGGCCAGGTTCCGCCGACGGCCTCGAGTTTGGAGGACCGGTCCTCGTATTCGGTGGAGAGTTGTACATTGCCGCCGATTTCGGGCTCTGCAAGACCGACGGCACCGGGCCCGGAACCGAGCTGGTCTACAACACAACTGGGGGTATTTGGTCCTTGATGGAGCTGAACGGCACACTCTTCTGGGCGGACGGTGGCTTCAGAAAGATCTTCAGGTCCGATGGCACCACTTCAGGCACCGAACTCGTGATTGACACCTTTGACACATTGATCGGCTTCGTTCCGTTCCACGGCAACATCTATTTCTCCTTTGACGACGGCATCCACGGCAGGGAACTCTGGCGAACCGACGGAACCACTTCCGGCACGGAACGGCTCACCGACATAGATCCTTCCGGTGACTCGCTGGTCAATGCGTTGAAACCCTCGGGCGAACACCTCTATTTTCGTGGTGACGACGGTGGCCCTACCGGGGTCGAACTCATTCTGCCCACATCGATGAAACGGCTCCGGAGACGAGCATCGATACGGGACCGGCGCCGGGAGAGGAAGTCAAGACCAATTCTGTGGCTTTCACTTTCTCCTCCAGTGAGCCAGACTCCGTGTTCAGCTGCTCGATCGATGGCGGTCCTCCTGCCGCGTGTAACTCGGGAACCCGGACCTACACCGGCCTGGCCCGAGGTCCGCACACCTTCTCGGTAGCCGTCGCCGACCCGGCACCTTTCAACAATGCCGATGCCAGCCCTGCTACCCGCAGCTTAACCTCCGCTCCGGAGATCGTCGGGCCGCCGGTCGACAAGACGGCCCCAAAGTCAGGCTCCGCGGAAAAAGAAGCGAAGAGCACTCGAACGATCGTGCTCAAGGCAACCTGCCTCAATGAGTCCTGCGTTCTGAAAGCCAAAGGCAAGATCAAGATCCTGAAGCGAAACGGCAAGGTCAAGAACACCAAGACGATCACGTTGAAAAATGCGACGCGGAAGGCGGCCACCGGCAAGACGGTCAAGCTCAAGCTGAAGCTCAGCCGGAAAGCAAAAAGGCTGGTCAAGCGGGTGATCCGGAAGAAGCCTTCAAGGGTCAAGGCCACGGTGCGGGCGACCGACGCCGCGGGCAACACCACCAAGGCCAGGCGCAACGTGAAGCTACAGCTCGACCGAAAGATGGCCAGTGCGGCTCGGCTTCGGAGCCTCGCTGACGAATCGAGAAGGATCCGCTGCCTGCCAGTGGGCCGCCCAGGATTCCGGCCCCCCTTCCAACAGTTCGCCCTTGTCCAGCCATTCATAGATTTCTGCGAACGACCGCACGTCGGTCTCGTTGATCCGGCGCATCATGTGCTGAGGAGTGAATTCGCCAGGATGGTCGAGCCCGTGCGCGGCGGCGATGTTACTCAGGCTCCTGACGGTCTCGCGCTGGTAGTTGAAGCACCTGGTGGCACTCCGTTCGACGTTCAGCGCCCGGATTCGCGTCGGATCCTGCGTGGCCACACCCACCGGACACGTGTCCAGGTGGCATTCCTGGGTCTGGATGCAGCCGATCGACATCATCATCGCCCTGGCGGCATTGGTGTAGTCGGCGCCCAGCGCCATCAGCCGGGCAATGTGGAAGCCGGTCGAAACCTTGCCGCTCGCGCCGACCCGGATCTGCTCGCGAATCCCCACACCGACCAACGCATTCTGAACCGCGAGCAGTCCATCACGGAGCGGCATGCCCACGCGGTCCGAGAACTCGAACGGACCCGCTCCGGTTCCGCCCTCGGCCCCATCAACGATGATGAAGTCGGGGCGTATTTCGGTCTTCAGCATCGCTTTGATGATTGCCAGGAGTTCGATTCGCGAACCGAAGCAGAGCTTGAATCCGGTCGGTTTGCCGCCTGACAGTTCGCGCAGCTTCGCCACGAACTCGAGCAGGCCCACCGGGGTTTCGAACTCCGGGTGTGATGGTGGCGACACGCACTTCTCGCCTTCTGGCACCTCACGGACCTCGGCGATCTCGGCGGTCACCTTTCGGGCCGGCATCACTCCGCCCCGCCCCGGTTTTGCTCCCTGGGAGAGTTTGACGCTGATGCACTTGACCTGCTCGTGGGAAGCCTTGTCCCTGAACACGGCTTCGTCGAGCCGCCCATTATCCGTGCGACAGCCAAAGTAGCCGCTGCCGATTTCCCAAACCAGATCGCCCCCATTCAGGTGGTAGTCGGAAATGCCTCCCTCCCCCGTGTCGTGGGCGAATCCACCGCGGGTAGCGCCCCTATTCATCGCTTCAATCGCCCTTGAACTGAGCGAACCGAAGCTCATTGCCGACACGTTCAGCAGCGCCATCTCGTAGGGCTTGGAACATTGGTCGCCACCCACAGTGACACGCGGCTGCGGTCCGTCCGGCGGCTCCTTGGCGGCGATCGAGTGAGCCATCCATTCATACCCCTCGGCCATGACATCCAGTTCCGTGCCGAATGCGACATCCTCGTTCGCCAGCTTCGCCCGCTCATAGATCACACTGCGGTCGGTGCGTGGATACGGCTTTCCTTCCGTATCGGGCTCCACGAAGTACTGCTGGAGTTCCGGCCGGATCGATTCGAAAAGGTAGCGAAAGCGCCCGATGATCGGGTAGTTCCGGAGGAGCGAGTGGCGAGTCTGGAAGAAGTCATATACCCCCAGCGCCGCAAGCGCCCCCATCGGGATCGCCGCAACCAGCCACAATGTCGAGACAAGCACGGTGAGTACGGCCGTTGCTGTGGCAGTCGCCAGAGCCAGAACGGCCGGAACGTATCTCAACGGGGACCCGGATCCCTGTTACGTGAATCCTTCACGAGCCGATGATACCGGGAGCCAAGGTCCGCTTTCACGCATCCATGTCCGGTGCTTGTCAGACTCGGAGTATCGGACGAAGCGAACGACAGCGGAGTGAAATGCAGGCCGACCGCGAGCGCAGCCGCCTCGAACGGCAGTCGCGGTTCTCGCGCCCGCCGAGGTCGCCACGTCGTTTCCGCGGCTCCCGGCGGACAATTCCTGTCGTCGCTGCCGGCTGTGTCCTACTGATCTGGGTTCTCTCCGGGTTTCTGCTGCGGGCATTGAGCTCCGGTGAGGTTCTCGACGGGACCAGCGTGAACGGGATCGAGGTCGGGGGTCAGACCCGCGGACAAGCGACCGAACTCATCGGCGAACTCGGGTCGCAACAGGTTGAACTTACGGAAGGTCAGCGAACCGTCACCGTGCGGGCACCACAGGCCGGCTTGGTGATCGACGCCGAAAAGAGCGCCGACCGGGCCTATTCAGCCGGGCGTTCCGGGATCGGTTCGATCCTCAAAGGCCCCCTGGTCATCTTCGGAGGGCGGGAGCTTGAACCGGAATACAATCCGGTCGACTCGAAGCGGCTGGCCAGAACGGTTGACCGGATCGCGGACAAGCTGGACCGTCAGCCCTTCGTCGGAGCGCTGTCTGTCGATCGCGAGACCCTGGAAGTGACTTTTGATCAGCCGAAGGCGGGCGTTGGGGTGCGGCGTGGTGCCGCCAGGGAGGGTCTTCTCAATGCGTTCCAGGACGGCCGCCGGTCGATGGATCTGCCCGTTCGGCAACAGCCGGCCCCGAGCCCTGCCGAAGTCCAGACCGTCGCTGACCAGGCCGAGCGTTACCTCCGCAGGCCGCTCCGGGTTCGCACCGCCGGTGGCAACGCAAGCTTCGCACCGCGACAACTCGCCGGGGTGCTCACGATCGAATCAGCCGGCGGCAAGCCCGGTGCCGGCATCCAGCTTGGAGCCGATCCAGGCAAGGTCAAGCCGCTCGTGGCGGGGCTCGCCGCACGCCGCGACAGGCAGAGCAGAGATGCCGGCATCAATACGCCTCCCCTGCCACCGGTCAATCTGAGCGAGCAGGGCGACCTCAGTTGGCGCCCGAAGCCGGACGTTGCGACCGTAAGGCTGGCCCGCACAGGACGCCAGATCCGTCAAGACGAGGCTGTCGCTTCAATGATCAAGGCGGTGCGGGACGGCGATCACCAGGTGCGGTTCCCGACCGAGCTGGTCGAGCCGGAAGTGACCACGGCGGCGGTGAAGCGCGGAAGGTCACTGCTCGGCACTTTCACCACCAGTTTCGGCTGCTGCGAACCGCGGGTGAGAAACATTCAACGGATGACGAAGACTGTGGACGGAACCGTGATCGGCCCCGGAGAACAGTTCTCCCTCAACGCGGTCGCCGGCGAACGAACCAGGGCGAACGGCTACGTGCCCGCTCCCACCATCGGCGAGGGCAACAAGCTGATCGACACGGTCGGCGGCGGTGTCTCCCAGTTCTCAACCACTGCTTACAACGCTGCCTACTTCGCCGGGCTTCAGATCGATACTCATACGCCCCACAGCTTCTACATCGATCGCTACCCCGCCGGCCGTGAATCGACGTTGAACTTCGGTTCGATCGACCTGCTCTGGACGAACGACACGAAAGCCCCGGTCGTAGTGCGATCTTCTGCCTCTGACACCGCGGTCACGGTCAGCATCTACGGTGGAAACGGCGGCCGCCGGGTACGGGCCGAAACCCGATCCCGCTCCGACAACAGCGAGGGCGGTTTCGACATAACGATCGACCGTGTGGTCACCGGAAGCAATGGCACCCGCAAGCGTGACTCCTTCGCGACAAGTTACGGCCTGCCCTCGGAGTAACTTCGTCGGCGGCACTGGCCCCCTGGTGCCTGATCAGAAATCAAAGAGGAGCTGGGGGATGTTCGGAAATGAATCGGGGCTATTCGAAATCGTCAGCAGCCTCCAGCGCCTGACAGCCGTAGACCACCGATGGTCCTCCGCCCATCATCACCGCAACGCTGATCGTCTCGACAATCTCATCGCGGCTTGCGCCCGCTTCCAGCGCATCATGCACGTGGAAGGCGATACAGCCATCGCAGTGCACAGCGATACCGATCGCCAGGGCGATCAATTCTTTCGTTTTCGTATCCAGCGCCCCCTCTTCGACGCTGGCACCATGAAGCTGGCCAAAGGCTGCCATCGTCTCTGGTGCCGCCTCACCCAGCCTGCCTATCATCTCGTTCAAGTGGGAATAGATGCTCGAGTATTCCTTCGTCATCGTCGGCCTCCTGTTTGCGTTTCGTACCGGGCTGGAAAGTTTTGACCACCTCAATCAACGATTGTGAGAATCGGACACCCGAAGAGTCACTCAGCCCCGGAGGTCACTTGTCCTGAACGCTGCCACGGCCAGTCCGGTGAATACGACTGCGGTGGCTCCGAGGATGAACAGATCTCCAACATCGAATCCGTTGGTCAAGGGGTCGCTGCCAGAGTAGTAGTGGAACGGAGAGAAGTACCGGAGCCAGGCGATCACGTGAACCAGTGGCGCGAAGCTGTTGATGAGGAAGGTCAGGACTGCGAAACCGGCCGCCCCGCCCACCGCAATGCCGCGCCGCCCCGTGGTGCCCCCAACGGCGAGTGAGACTGCGCCGAAGACGAAGCCGAGGAACGCGAGGTGCACGGCCTCGGCGGCGAGGTGCTCCGATGCTGATGCCGCCGCCGGCGAGCGCGACTCCACCCACGGGACCTGCGAATGCGGCACCTCCCATCGCAGCGGTAGCAACCGCGACCGCCGCAGCCCTCGCCAGCAGAAAGCGAGTCCTGGTGAGTGGATGGGCCAGCACCAGCGTGAGGATGCCCGCTTCCTCCTCGCCGGCAACTGATGCCGCAGCCGTAATCGCAACTGCCGCCACCACGGAGACCGGCGAGGTGATCGAGCAAGGCTTCACCGTTCAGTTGGCCGTAGAGCGCGAAGTCACCAGGGAGGTATCCGATCCGGCTACGGATTTCCAAACTGTCGCGGTGGCTGTCGAGGCCGAGAACCCTGGCTTCGTCCGCGCTGGGCGCGATCAGGTCAAGGAGCAGTCGCATCGTCCTCGATCTCGGAACTGACGCCGAAATCTGGCCACGGACATGGATTGACCCTGGTCCAATCTGAGCATGATTCGTCAGTTTCCACCTGCTTTCGGCGCGCCGGGGCCTTGACGTCGATACGCTGAGGCTGGAATTCAAACTGGAATTGAGTCGAATCGTGGCCGCGTCCACGATTGGGAGGGGATGTTATGAGAAATTCTTTGTTGGCCGGTTTCGCGATGCTTGCGTTCCTGATCGTCGGAGCGGCGCCCACAGCCGCTTCGCCGTACATCCACGCCCACCGGGGCGGAGACCTCGAGAACGGCGCCCCGAGTGCACCGGAGAACTCGATGGCCGCGTTCGAGGCATCGGCGGAACACGGATTCGTGCTCGAGCTTGACGTGAAACTGACTTCTGACAACGTGCCCGTAGTGATCCACGACGGCACGCTCGACCGGACGACCACCTGTAGTGGCCCGGTTGCCGACAAATCGCTCGCCGAGCTCGCTGAGTGCCGGATCGACGTGACCGGGAGCGAAGATAACTCGAAGCCGCTGACCAGCAAGGATCCCGCCAAGACATTGATCCCGACGCTCAGCCAGGTCCTCGTCCTGATCCGCAAGTCCGGGGTCACGGCAAACATCGGATCAAGAACCTGCCGACCGACCCGGACTTCGACCCGACTTACGCCTACGCGGACACGGTCGCGCAAACGATCAAGGACTCTCGCGTCCCGTCTTCCCAGGTGATCCTTCAGAGCTTTCTAGGGCCCAACCTGGCCGAGGCGAAGAAGACCCTGCCCGACGTCGAGATGTCGATCCTCACCTTGAAGTTCCTCAATGAATCCGCCATCACGATTGCGACGGATGGCGGGTACCAATGGGTCTCACCGCAGTGGCCGGTCGACCAGGATTACATCTCGAGGGCGCATGAAGCCGGCCTGCGGGTTGTGCCTTTCACGATCGACACCGCCGATGAGGTCCGCACCGCGACCCGGCTGGGTGTCGACGCACTGATCACCAACGACCCGGTGATGAGCCGAAAGGCGATCAGTGACGAAATCGGCCCCGCGCCGCGAATCAAGGCAGCTCCTTCGAAGCGTTCATGTCGCACCACGATTTCCCGCCGAACGATCAAGCCGGCCAGGGCAACGCTTCGCCGGAAGAGGGCCCGTGGCGGGCCGCGAGTCTTCGCGATGCAATATAAGCAGGAGATTCGGAACGTCAAGACCTACGGCGACTTCCGGAAGAAGATTGAGTGCATGATCCGGCGCTGGGTCGTCCCGAACCGCTCCCGCAACCGGCCGAACGTGGTCGCCTTCAACGAGGATGTCGGCCTGGCGACCATGGGCACGGGCTCTCGTGGTGCCGCGACCCGCGAGGCGTTTGACAACCCGACAGCCATCCCCGGCTGCGCTACTGCCGGGCCACCGTGCGGGGCTCTCTCCGGACTGCTCGCGGTCGGCAGCGCGTACACCGACCCGATGGCCGCCTATCGATCGCGCTTTCCGGGGGTCAGCCCGCTGGCGATGCCCTTCGTCGGTGCCACCGACACGCTGGCTCGCGGCTGGATGCAGGTCTTCTCCGACATGGCCCGCCGCTACAAGGTCTACATCCTCGGATCGAGCAACCAGGCTCCGTTCACGGAATCGCGTGACCCGGCCGAGATCAACCGCTTCCACGACCCCGACTTCCCGAGTCCGAAGAGCGTCTTCGTCGCGACTTCGGGGAAGGCCTACAACGAGGCCTTCATGTGGGGCCCGAAAACGGTTAACAGTGAAGGCCCGCTCCCGCTGCGAAACGTCGTGGCCCAGAACCGCAAGGTACCGCTGACGCCAATCGAGCAGTCTCTCGGGATGACCCCCGGACCGTCAACCGGAACGGATGCGGTCGCGAACCTGCGCCCGTACCGCTTGCCGAAGACCAAGGCGAAGATCGGGTTCGCCACCAGTCTGCCCGCCTTCGTTTACGGATATCCCTTCAGGGTCTCGTCGCCAGACATCACCCCCTGTGCCGATGTCTCGAAGACCTACATGGCATGCCTGAATCGCCTTGGCACCAACCTGGTGATGCAGGACGAAGCCAACCCCGGACCATGGGCCGCGCAGGGTGGCCAAGGCCAGTGGCAGCCGCTGGAATGGATGGGTTCGACCTGGCGTTCGTCGGTCGACAAGGCGGTCAAGTTCCGCTACAACGTCACCCCCCACATGGTCGGCAACCTCGGCGACCTGGCCTTCGACGGGCAGACCGCAATCACGCAGCGTGGACTCAAGGGGCGGCGGAAATGCAACTACGTCGGCAACGCCAGGGTCCGCCGCGGTGACGGGAAGTCGTTTCGCGCCTACGCCGGGCCGAAGCGCCAGTTCATAGCGCTGACCCGGTGGGTAAAGCGACGTGGCTCCCGTACGAAACTCCGCAAGGTATCCGAACGGCTTGCCGCCGACTCCGGCAGCAGGCTCGAGAACCGCTACATCGAGACCGCGGCGATCGCCGACCTGCCTTTCCCGCCCAAGAGAAGGCGAGCCAACTGCAAAGGCGTGCGCTGAGGCTTGACCAGTTCAGATCCCCGGCGGGCGCGGGGCTAGTGGTCGTGCCAGACATACGGTTGCCCGATTCGAAGGCGGCACAGCATTAGTCATTCGACGCTGTCATCGACTGACCGGCAGACAGGACGCTCTTGCAACTGAGATCGATGTTCTCCAAGAAGGTGATGCTGGCGACGGTCACCCCGCTCGCGTCGATATTCGGCAGTGGCTTCCTGATCATCGTGCCGGTCCTCGAGCAGACCCTTGGTGCGCTTTCGATTCTGGGAGTTCTCGCGGTATGCGTCTTGGCCTGGTTTATCGGGACCGCTATCCGCCACAACGTCGCGATTGTGGAACCTTTGGAAAAGGAAGGGAAGCAGCCGGCGCTTGACCGGAGAATGGAGTCGACCGGGGACTTCGTGATCGTGATCGCCTACGTGATTTCAGTAGCGCTCTACCTGCGGATCATGTCCGAGTACGTCATGGATTTCTTCAACGGCTCGGACTCTGCCGAGAAGTTTCTGGCCTCCGCAGCGATTGGCCTGATTACCACGGTCGGAATCGCCCGGGGATTCTCCGGCCTCGACCTGATGGAGCGCCTGGCGCTGGCGGCGGTCCTGGTCATCGTGACCCTGCTGGGCGGAGCGCTGTTTCTAACCGACTTCACAACCGTGATCGGGTCCGGTATCAGCAGTCCCCCGATCCCCGACAAGGGCCTCATCCAGATTCTCCTGATCCTGGGCGGCATCGTGATCACGGTCCAGGGCTTTGAGACAGTGCGCTATCTGGCCGACGAGTATGACCCGGAAACCAGGATCCTGGCCTGCCGGCTCTCACAGGTTGTGTCGACTGTGATCTATGTGGCATTCGTACTGGCCGCAACTCCGGCGATGGGCCTCGGCACCGCAGATGGAACGGACAAGACCCTCCTCGACATAACTGCCCGGGTCGTGCCCCTGTTCACGATCCCTGTCGTGATCACGGCAGTGCTGAGCCAGTTCAGTGCTGCCACTGCCGACACCGTTGCCGCCCAGGGGAATCTGCACATTCTGGTCGGACAGCAACTCGGCAAACACGCCGCATACCTCGTGATCGGTGTCGCCTCGATCGTGCTGGTCTGGACGGTCCCCACCTTGGCGATCGTCGCCCTTGCTTCGAGGGCGTTCGCCGCCTACTACGGCATCCAGTGCGTCGTTGCCCTGCGCTCCAGCGACAGCGTGCCTGCCAAGGTCGGCTTTGGCTTTCTCGCCCTGTTGATGCTGTTGATAACGCTTCTGGCAAAGCCGGCGGGGTAGCCCTACGAAAGATCCCGGGTGATCGAAATCAGGACGAAAGCGATTCCCAGCGCACCGAGCACGCGGCGAAACAGGTTGACTCCATCGGCAAGTTCCATGTACGCCCAGATTGTGAGAGCGGCGTAGAAGACCGCGCGGCTCAGACCGTGAGCAACTGACCCTTCATCGAAGAATCGGCTGGCGACTGCGGCGAGAATCGCGATGGCAAGTGGGGCGTTCGGAAACTGTGCGACCGTGTAGCCCCTGACCTTCAGAGAGCTATTCACCGGTCAGCCTTGCTGCCTCGTCGATGAGCGTCATGATTCCTTGCCTTCCTTCTTGGCCTTGCCCGGCAACCTGTTTGCGAGTCTGCCCATTGGCTTGACCGATTCGTTGAGGCCTTCGATCGTCTCCCCCAGCTGATCGATCGAACTGAGCATTCTTTCGATCAATTCACTCAGACCTTCGATGCCCACGTCGAGTCGTTGCATAGTTTCCGGGAGGACCACCAAGTGCTTCTGGACATCCACCAGAACGGGCATCGCCTTTTCAATCTCCGCCATGCGCCTGTCGACCTTTTCGAGCGCATCCCGGACTTCCGGAAGCACCGCAGTGTCGCTCGCCACCCGTTCGATGCTCTTGGCGACATCCTCGAGCTGTGCGGTGTGATCTTCGATCGCATCGGTGGATTTCGCAATGGCCGGGAGCTTGGCCAGGAGCGAGCCCAGATCGGAAGGCGCAGAGAACAGTCGGTCGAGCGGGGATCCCATCGGTTGAGGATATGCCCAAGCGACTTCTCTTGTAGGTCGGCTCCCCGATGACTGGACCTACTCTCGCGCTTTGCAACACGAAGCGCATCCGACAGGGAGATTGGTTCATTTGGCAGAGGTACCCGGAAGAAGACAGCAGCCCCCGCCCGGTCTGATCCGCGTCGGGAATCAGTCGGGCAGGGCTGTGTCGATCTCCTCCTGAAGCGCTACTTGACTTTCACCTTGAAGGCGCGGGTCTTGGCCGAAGCGCCCTTGGCCTTCACCTTGAACTTGACCTTCGACTTGCCGGACTTCTTGAACTTGACCTTCACCTTGACGGTCTTGCTCGAATAGGGAGCGATCGTTCCCACATTGCGTGATCCCTTGGCGCCCTTTCCTTCGGCCGTGATCTTTACCGACTTCGCATTGGCGGTGCCGGTGTTCTTGACGGTCACCTTGTAGGTGCCCTTCTTGCCCCTCTTCACCTTCTTCGGTCCCTTGATTTTCGGCGACTTGAACTTGGCCTTGCCGGACACGCCGGTACAGGACTGAGTGAACGGATCCGTGGCAAGATCAGACTTGTCCGTGTACTGACCCGTGTCCTTGTCGTAAGTGCCCAGGGTTAGTACGGCGTTTGAGGTCCAGCTTCCGGTGGAGCACTGAGACTGGACGTAGTTCGAATCAACCCCGACGGTTCCTGGCAGGTTGAAGACGAACTCGGTTACGGATGAATTCGCAGCCAGAGGTGGCACATGCACATCGAGCACCCCGTCCTTGAGAACACCCCTCATCGGAATACCATGTCCGCCCGGTACAACGGTCGCGGAGTATCCCTGCATGAGCAGAATCGGATCCCCATCTTTGTCTTTGCCGCCGTTGAAGATCGTGACGATCGGATCTTTTACCTCAGCTGTGGCATATCCGGCGACGTTGATGATGGAAGTGCCTCCGCCGACCACCGAATCAGGACAGTCGGCGACCACCTGTGCCGTGGGACGATTGGCCATCTCCTCATCGATCTGACCGATGTCTTTCGTACAGACCTCCGACCCTTCGGTCGAGAAAGTCAAATCCGTCGGCAGATTCAGCTTGCTGTTGATCAACTCGCGCAGCTTCACTTCGCCCTGCCCGGGGATCACCTTCGCCTCGAGACGCACGTCAACCGGCGTCCTCAGGTCCTTGTAGAGCGAAGCTCTCGGTAGAATTGACGTCTTCGAAATCACCGATTCTCCAGCGGCATTCGCCGAAGACGCTCCGACCAGAACAAGACCTACGGTGGCCAGGCTCACGCCGACCTTGATAAACCTGCCGAAACTATTCAAAACCCCTCCTCTTAGTGACTAAGCGACCAATCTAGTGCCCAGAACCGAATAATGCAAGAAAGCCACGGGGCCTAGACTGAGAGGCATGGAGGGGATTTCCAATCGGGGTCCGGCAGGGCTCTTCGTCTGTTTCTTGGTCGCCCTGTTCCTGTTTGTGCCATCTCCGGCCGTTGCGTCCAGCCGTTGTGTAGAACCGGTTTCCTTTTCCTGGTGTGACACGTCACTCTCCCCCGACCATCGCGCCGATCTCCTGCTCGCCGCGATGACCGACCAGGAGAAAATCTCGCTGCTCGGAGGCGATGACCTCGGTGGGGTTACCGGTCGGGCCGGAACCCACACCGGAACCAGCAACGGCATCGCCCGGCTGGCCATCCCGACGATCTACTTCTCGGACGGTCCCGCCGGGGTCCGTTCCGGCAAGGCCACCGCGATGCCTTCGCCAATCTCTCTCGGGGCGAGCTTCGATCCGTCCAACTCGGCCCTCGACGCCCGCGTGATCGCTGATGAGGTGATCAAGAAGGGCAACGACGTCGTATTCGCGCCGACGGTCGACATCGTGCGCACTCCCATCGCCGGCCGCGTGTTCGAAGCTTTGGGTGGCGAGGACCCATATCTCTCATCCCGCCTCGCCGTCCCCTGGATCAAGTCGGTCCAGGCAAAGGGCCTGATCGCGGACGTCAAGCACTACATGGGCAACAATCAGGAGGGCACCGGCCCGACCGCTGATGACGCCCGGCCCGGCAACATCGCCGTATCGCTCGGAGTGCTGGCACCAATCGGAAACCGGATGCGCATCGACGCCAGGATCGACGAACGGACCATGCGAGAGATGTACCTGCCGATGTTCGAGGCTGCCGTCAAGAAAGCAGATGTGGCTTCGGTGATGTGCGCCTACAACAAAGTCAACGGCCCGTTCGCCTGCGAGAACAAATTCCTGCTCGAGGACATCCTCCGCGACGAGTGGGGCTTCAGGGGATTGACGATCGCCGACTACTCGGCCGTCCATGACGCTGGCGCCTCCCTGGTCAACGGACTCGACATCGAACCCTGGCCCGGCACCATCTACGGCCCCGCGTCCGTCAATGCAGCCCTGGCCACCGGTCCGGCAACGATGAGCGACGTCGACCGGCATGTGCGCCGCTACCTGCGCACGCTGTTTGCTTACGGTGCGATGGACCGGGCGGGTTATCCGGCTGACGAAGCCGCCATCGACCAGGCGGGGAATGCAGCCAGATCACGAAAGGTTGCCGAGAAGGGGCTCGTCCTCCTGAAGAACGACGGAGTGCTTCCGCTCAACCGCACGAAACTTGACCAGGTCGCCGTCATCGGACCCGGCGCCAACTCCTTCCTCGCCGGTGGCGGTTCATCCGCGATCGATCCCTTCTCCACCACGACACCATTCGAGGCGATCACGAGGGTGGCCGGGCCCGGTGTCAAAGTAGTGACCGACGATGGTTCCGACCCGGCCCGCGCGGCACAACTCGCGGCCAACTCCGACGTAGCGGTCGTAGTCGCCGCTTCATACTCGACGGAGGGTGTCGACCGTACCTGTCTCACCTTCGAATGCCCTCCGGTCTACGGCGACCAGGATTCCCTGATCAGGACAGTCGCGGATGCGAACCGGAAGTCGGTTGTAGTGATGGTGAGCGGCGGTCCGATGCTTACTCCCTGGAGGAAGGAGGTGGCCGGCCTGATCGAGGCTTGGTACCCGGGTTCAAGAGGAGGCAGTGCCATCGCCCGGGTGCTGTTCGGAAAAGTCGACGCTTCCGGCCGCCTGCCCGTCACGTTTCCGAAGTCCGAGGCGGACCTGCCAACGGCCGATGACCCGAATGCCTACCCCGGCGTGAACGACGTCGTCGACTATGACGAAGGACTGTTCGTCGGCTATCGCCACTACGACACCTTGAAGATTACGCCGGCCTATCCGTTCGGACACGGGCTTTCATATACGAAGTTCCGCTTCTCAAGGCTGAAGATCAGGGGTCCGAGGAAGGGCTCGAAGTCGAGGACGGCAGGACCGAAGGTCAGCATCCGGGTCAGGAACACCGGCAGGCGCCGTGGCGTCGCAATTCCCCAGCTCTATCTGGCGCTCAAGGGGACCAAAGCGGTCCCCCAGCCGCCGAAGGCGCTCAAGGGCTTCAAGCGGGTCACCCTGAATCCCGGCAAAGCAAGGCGTGTCCAGTTCAAGCTCGACCGACGGGCCTTCTCGTTCTGGAACGCAGACAAGGATCGTTGGCAAGTGGTCCGGGGCTGCGCGAAAGTGCTCGTCGGCAGATCGTCCCGGGAGGCTCGGCTGAGGTCTCCGATCGGGCCGCGCGGCCCGGCGGTCACTTCTTCATTTCACGGAGGTGGGAAGACATGTCGCTGATCGCCTGCATGGTTCCGCGAAAGGTTCCCGTCACCTTGGAGCGGCCCGAGCGCCGGTAGTAGCTCACCGGCATCTCGACGATCTCCCAACCGGCGGCGTGGGCCTTGATCACCATCTCGAGCGGCCAGCCGCTGCGACGGTCCTTCATGTCGAGATCGATCAGCGCCTGACGCCTCATCGCCCGCATAGGTCCGAGGTCAGTCAGTCCGATGCCCGTTCTTCTTCGCAACTCAAGAGACAGGACCCGGTTCGCCAGACGGGCATGAAGTGGCCACGCACCCTTCTCGGGCTGCCGGGAACCGACCACCATGCCGGCACCGTCTTCCAGTCTTGCGATCATCGGGGTCAGGTCAACCGGATCAAGCGAGCCGTCGCAGTCCATGAAGCACACGAACTCGGCTTCGGCCGCCATCAATCCGGCGTAACAGGCCGACCCGAAACCGCGCCGGGCTTCCGGCACCACCATGGCGCCATGTTCGGCTGCGATCTGCCCGGAACCGTCGGTGGAACCGTTGTCGACAACGATCGGCCGGTATCCGTCCGGCATCGCGCCGAGGACGCCGGGCAAGGCCCCGGCCTCGTCGAGCACGGGAAGGATGACGTCAGGCATGGTCAGTCGTCGTCGGCCGCTCTGTCGGCGTCTTCCGCCGCGGCCTTCTGGGAAGCCCGTCGAAGGCGAATTGCGTAGAGCAGCGCCGAGACGGTGAAGAGGACCGCGACGATTCCGAGCCAGCGGGTGAGGAAGACATCGGCGCTCTCTCCGGAGTTGGCCATGAAACGATCGGCGCTCAGCCGGAAGATCAGCGGGAAGAAGAGCAGGAGGCAAAAAGCGCTCAGCACAGCCGGGATCCGGATGTAGTTGAGGGGCTGGACCATCTGTTCCGAAAGCCAGTAATTGGCCTTCGGCCCGGCCGAGCGGGTGGCGATCTGGTTCAGGCCCGAATAGAGCGGAAAGGCGAGCATGTCGTGCATGAACACCGCCGCGATGAAGAAGAGCATGGTGCTCTCCGGCGCCGGGCTGTCGAAAATTCTCAAGAACCCGTAGCCGGCGATCGCGAAACTCGCGATCACTGCGAGGAGATGAAGTGGCGACGCACCGTAGAGGGACCTGAACCTGGTCATCTCAGGCCTCCTGGAAAGTCATCTGGCGGACCCACTTGGTGTTGTGGACTCCTGGCATCGCCGGCACGATCACGCGAGCCGGGTACCCGTGGTCGGGTGAAAGGTCAACGCCGTTCACTTTGAGGGCGAGAAGGCTCTGTTCGTCCGCGATCTGGCCTGAGCTGAGGGTCGCCTTGTTGAACGAACCGAACTCCTGGATCGATTGGACCAGCACCTCACTCGCCCCAGGCGTACCTGCGGCATCGGCAAGGTCCTTGAGCCGCACTCCGGTCCAGGACTGAGTCGTGGACCAGCCTTCGACACAGGCGATCGGCAGGTCGTAGGTGTACTGGGGCATCGCCAGGAGCTGCTCGCGGGAGAGCTCGGCCTTCGTCGCACCAACCAGTTTGAGGCGCCAGCCTGCTCCGGTCTTCGAGGGCTCGATACCCGCCGTCGCGGCAGTCTTGTTGATCTGAAATCCGTTGGGTCCGCTGTTCGGTTGCCTTCCTCGGGGTGCGAGGAGGGCGATCTTCCGGAGCGGTCCTCCGATCACCTGTCCGGACATCATGAGGCCGATCCCCGCCGAGGCCCCGCCGACGGTCAGCAGGAGACCCCGTCTGGAAATGGTCGGCGCCGAAGGCTCGAGGGCCGTGGTGGTCATCTCGTCGTAAGGCTCCGGCACCGTGTGTTCCAGATCGTCTTGAAGTGGTTTCACAACCCCCCGCTCCCGGTATGCCTTCCGGATGGTCGGGAACTTCAGGGAAACGTGCAGCGCCAGCGCCGCAAGGAAGACGAAAGCGGCGTAGTAGTGCGATGGCACAAAGCTGAACTTCCACGGGTAGTAGACCTGGATGTTCAGCAAGCCGGTAAAGAAGACGAACAACGCGCCACCGACGAGCAGGGCGAGTGAGATCCGCTCGGCCATATGGGCAACCGAGCGCAGGGGCGGCCATTCGAAGAGCTTCGGCATGACCGACCAGAGCTTCGCAAACAAAATCGGGATCGCCAGACAGCCCGCGATGATGTGGGAACCCTGGGTAAATGCGTAAAGGAAGGTCGGGCGGGTGGGCCAGGAAAAGAAGTACGGGTCGATGCCGATGCCACCGGCCGGGAAGAACGAATTGTCGCCGAGGGCAGGGTTGTAAGCGGCATGCGAAAGGAAGCCCGTGATGGCGCAGATGATGACCAGCGGGAGCAAGGCCGAACCGATGATCGAAGTCATCCAGGGGCCCCGCAGAGGGCTCTTCCAGAAGGTGGGCTGGGTCGGGCCGGGCGGTGGCTCTTCCGGGAACTTCGGCTTCGGCGGCGTAGGCAGCTTCTGGAGCTTCTCTTTCACCGAAGTAACGTTCGGAGGCTTGAGCCAACTCATTTGCCTTCACCCCCGTCCGGAGAAATGCGTTCGAGTTTTCCTTCTGTGCGACTTGCGACGAAGACATCGCCGCTCCCTGGATCGACCGTCACCGAATTCGGCTGGCGGACTGTCGGATAGGAAGCGAAGCGCTCCATCTTCGATCCGGCCACCGAGTATCCCGCGAGCTGGTTGGTGGCAGTGAGGGTCACCCAGACACGCTTGCGTTTCGCGTCTACCGCGATTCCATAAGGCGTGCCGGGAGCCGGGACGGTTCCGGTTTCCACCGGTTCTTCGCCGATCCGGTACCGACGGATTACGTCGCCTTCGGTGTCGGCAACGAAGGCGTCACTGCCAATCGCCTCGATGTGGGTCGGTCCGGTTCCGGCGGGAATCCTGCCCAGTGCTTCATTCGACCGGGCGTCATATACCTGAAGGGCCCTTTCGGAAACCGCGATCAGGGCGAGATACCTGTTCTGGACAGCCGCGATTCCTCCGGGCTGAACCGGCGCCGGCAGCGAATCAATCTCTTTCCCGTCCTTGATGACCGAAACCGTGTCCGAGAATTCATCTGCAGCAAAGAGTTTGCCGTCGGCGTACGCCGCGTCATGAGGATGTTCTCCGGCAGAGACCTTCGCCACCACCCCACGCCTGGCGGAAATCTCGAAAACGGAGTTAGCCGATTCAGCCGGTACCGCCACGAGGCCTCTCGGTGAGACCGTGAGGTGCCGGACCGGATTCGGGATCGGAACCTGGAAGGTGATCGAAAGCTTCTCGGGATCGACGAAAGCCAGTCGATATGACTCTCTGAGCCCGAGGGCGATCGAACCTGAAGCCGGGTCGAACGCGAGTCCTTCGGCTCCGGCTCCGATGCTCACGACCTCACCGGCAGGTTTCACCTTCGCCGGCGGCGACTCCGCCGGCTCGGCTGCGGGCCCGAACCCGGGCGCTGAGTTTCCACATCCAGAAAGTGAGATGGCGACCCCGGCAGTCACCACCGTGGTCGCGGCTCGTCCTCCCCAGCTTCGTTGAGTTTCGGAGCCCATCTGTTGATTGTGTCAGCAGGACCGGTCCCGGAACCGATTCGGCCAAATGTTTAATGGATATGTAAGAACTGGACTTTCGCGCCGGAAGCGCCGGTGTTAAGGTCATTCGATGCCAGATCGTGTACTCGTTACCGGAGGAGCGGGCTTCATCGGCTCCCAGATCGTCGACCAGCTTGTCGAATCCGGTCACGAAGTCAGAATCGTTGACTGCCTGCATCCGGCCGCCCACAAGGTCCGTCCCGGCTACTTGAATCCTGGCGCCGAATACATCGAAGCCGATGTTTCGGACGCCGGCATCTACGAAACCGCTCTCGAAGGCGTCGGCTCGGTCTGTCATCAGGCTTCGATGGTCGGACTCGGCGTCGACTTCGGCGATGCCCGAGACTATGTGAAAGACAACTGCCTCGGTACGGCAACACTGCTTACGGCACTCTCGAACAAAGGCTTTCGGGGCCCACTGGTCCTCGCCAGCAGCATGGTCGTCTACGGAGAAGGCCGATACGTCTGCGCCGAACACGGAGGCGTCAGACCGGCGGCCCGCCGGCGCGAGGACCTGGAGGCGGGACAGTTCGAGCCGCGATGCCCGCAATGCGGAGAGCAGCTTTCGCCGGAACTCGTGGGCGAGGATGCAGTGACCGACCCCCGCAATGTTTACGCAGCCACCAAACTCCATCAGGAACACCTCTGCGGGCTGTTCGCCCGAGAGGCCGAAGGAGTGCGCACGGTCGCCCTCCGCTACCACAACGTCTACGGCCCGAGGATGCCCCGGGACACCCCCTACGCCGGCGTGGCCAGCATCTTCAGAAGCTCGGTCGAGAATGGTGATGCACCCAGGGTTTTCGAAGACGGTGGTCAGATCCGTGACTTCGTGCACGTCAGTGATGTAGCCCGGGCGAACGTCCTCGCGCTCGATCCCACCTCAAGAGCCGAGGGCCCGTTCAACATCGCCAGCGGTCACCCGAGAACCATCCTCGACATGGCCGAACTGCTCTCGAAAGAGGCTGGAACGGATGCTCCCACCCCTCGTGTGACCGGTGAGTTCCGTTTGGGCGATGTCCGTCATGTATTCGCCGATCCGGCCAGAGCGGCGAGGGATCTCGGGTTCAGGGCAGAGATCGGTCTTGAAGAAGGCATGCGCGAATTCGCGACTGCCGAGCTGCGCTGATCACCAGCGCGTCGCGTAAAGAATCTCGATGACGAAAGCCTGGGCGGTGAGCGCGATCAGAACCGGCTTCACCGCCCTCTCAGGCAGTGCCCTTGCCGCCGCAAGGCAGGCCAGTGGCACAAGGAACAGCCAGATTCGTTCGGTCTCCGCCTTCGTGTAGCCGATCAGGGTGGTCACCACGATGATCGAAGTCAGGGCCAGGGCCGTGATCTCCCTGCTGGCCAGCGACCTTGCGGCGAACCAGGCGACCGGCCCCAACATGATCAGGAATGCCGCCGGAGAACCGAACACCCAGTAGGCGTAAGGCCGTACGTTGGCGATGCCGTCGTGGTAGCGGTGGTTGGTCGCTTCGATGGCCGCCAGCACGTTGAAGCCGGAGAACAGTGCCAGTGCGCTGTAGAAGAGGATCAGGGCTCCGGCGCAGAGCAAAGCCGCGGCGAGCATCGACTTGAACCCGTCCCGTCGCCACCGCACGAGGCCCGCCCAACCTCCTGCCGCCAGGAGGGCATACGAGAAGAACGATGCGAGCGCCAGGGCAACCGCGCCGCCGATGAGCGCGAGGCGCCGCTTGGAGAGCAGGCCGACGACAGCAACCAGCGCCAGGGTCACGAACATCGCGTCAGCCGACGTGGCCCCATAGAGCAATGAAGTCGGGACGAAGACGAACAGAAGCGATGCCACCCGGGCCGTCGCTTCGTCGAAGAGCTGCCGGCCAAGCGCGTATAGGAGCGGTGTCGCCAGCGCTCCGACCCCGATCGTGAGTGCCGCCATTGCCTCCGGTGACGTGATGCCCAGCCAATCGACCAGTACGAGCAGCCCTGGCGGGTGCCCCGCCGGGTGGGCCGGGAGGGTCGGCACCAGACTGGCGAAATTGTCAAGGAACGGACCAAGACCACTCTTGACGTAGGGCAGTGCCGCGAGATACTCGAAGTCGTGTCCCGGACGGGTGACGTAGACCTCGTACCAGTCCACTGGACCGTTGCGAGCCAGATTGAGAGCAAGCCGGCCGAAGAGGGTCAGGCCGAAAAGAGCGAGAGCGAACCAACCGGTACTGAGACTCGAGCGCCAGAGACGGAAGCCGAGGAACACCGTTCCGGCAAGCGCAGCGCCCGCCAATAGTGCCCAGCCGGCAAGGACCGGGTCGAAGATTATGAAAAGCGGCAGCGTCTCTGCCCGCCAGTTGACTCCCATCGCCAGTGCGATCTGGCCCACCACAAGGGTCGCAAGCGTGCCGAAAGCGATGATCCCGGGGACGAGGTTGCCGCTCGGAGGCGGCATGGCTTCCTCACCCAGAGCCGGAATTCGGATTGCGTTCAACCTCTTGCGGACGGAACTCATGCCATGGAAACTAGGCGAAGCTGCGAAAACCAGCGGTCTCCGGACGACCAGACGTCGCTCACTTCAAGACCGGCGGATCGAGCAATCGACGCGATTGAGTCGACACCGACCCAGGCCCAGGGGAACCATTCGCTGACGTCGCTCGGCCCTTCGAGACGGAGGTTCACTGAGCGGGTTTCCACCGAGGGGGGTTCCAGTTCAACCAGTACCTGCCCATTCGGCCGAAGAAGATCGATGCTTTGAGCCAGCAGCCTCTCGGGGTCGCCACCGATACCGACGTTGCCATCGAGGAGAAGTGCTGTGTGCCACTTCTGGCTCTCCGTGAGGTCGAACACCGAGCCATGGATCACGTTGGCATGCTGTTCGCGGGCGAGCGCCACGGCGAACCGCGAAACCTCTACCCCGGTCGCCTCGATACCCCGGCGCCCGAGTGCTGCGAGGTGACGGCCGGCGCCGCATCCAATGTCGAGAACTGGGCCTACCGCTCGTTCCAACAGGATCTCTTCGTCGTCATGCGCCCGTTTCAGCCACCGCCCGATCGGCAGACGCCGGCGGGAGCCGTCCTCATCGACGGCGTAGTAGGACGCCGGATCGAGGGTCGAGCGCAGGTGATCCATCCCGCGTTCGTAAACCTCGGTCGCAGATCTGAGTTTCAGCTCTGGCAAGAGCTCGGCTCCAGACTCCGGAAGACCTTGGCGAATTCGCTGCCGGGCCATCCTTCGGCGACCATTCGTGCATCCTCGAAGTAGTCGATATCGCTCATCTCCGGCAGCAAACCGACGGACATCTCCATTTCCCGAAGGCGTTTGAGCTGAAGCTCGCCGGTCCGGCCGGTACTCATGGGAACCCCGTCGAAAGCTCCGGGATGGTCCATTTTCATGCCGATCGCCCAGTAGCCCCCGTCAGGACAGAGCCCGAGCACGGCGTCGTATTCCGTTTCGACGAGCCGGTCCAGCGAATTCCCAAGCAGGAACGGATCTACCTGCGGGGTGTCCATGCCGATCAGGAGCGCCGGGCCTGTGGTTTGCGAAAAGGCCCCGGCGAGCCGGTCGCCCAGACCTCCTTGGACCTGGGGCACCACATCGAAACCCTCGGGGAGCCAGTCCCCTGGCGGGCCCTCGAGAACGATGGTCCGCCCTCCGCATTCCGTCCGGGCAACCGCATCGAGGGTGTCAACGAGTGCCGCCTCGGCCAGCCGGGCTGCCTGCTCCGGCGAGCACGGTGGGCAAAGGCGTGTTTTTCGATTGACCCGCAACCGGGGCCTTGGCGATCACGAGTAGTTGAGGGAGCGACATCAGGCGATCATGCCGACGAGTTATTACATTTCGGGGAACTCACCGGGGGCGCTTTCAGTGGGAGCTTTCTTCGCCTTCGATCAGGCTTACGGCATGCTTCAGGAACGGCTCGAGCACAGGCGCCGACTGGTCGATGCTGCGAGGACTGCCGGGCAAGTTGATGATCAGGCAGCGGCCCCGGATCCCGGCAACGGCCCGCGAGAGGGGCCAGTTATCGGTGTGTCTTGAGGCAGCGATGCGGATCGCTTCCGCGATGCCGGGTGCGGAGCGTTCAATGACGTCGCGGGTCGCTTCCGGAGTCACGTCGCTCGTTGCGAAACCGGTGCCGCCAGTGGTGAGGATCAGGTTTGCTCCACCCGGGCCGGACCAGTGAGTCAGGCGTTCGGCGATCAGTTCCCGATCATCCCGGATGAGTTCACGCCCGACGACTTCCGCATCGATCGACTCGGCGAAGGCAAGCAGACGCTCGCCACTCACGTCAGGAGCTGTCGGTTCGTCTTCGGATCTGTCATTCACGCTGCCTGCACGTGAAGTACTCACGGTGATCAATGCAGCCCGGATCACGAAGCTGCTTCACCATCCAGCAGCCAGTGACCGCTGCGCCCGCCCTGCTTCTCAATCAGGACGATCTCTTCCACCTTCACGCCCCGTTCGACACCCTTGACCATGTCGTAGATGGTCAAAGCCGCGACTGAACAGGCGGTCATCGCTTCCATCTCAACCCCGGTGCGTTCCATGGTTCGAGCCTCACCGGTCACTTCGACGATTCCGGCCTCAGCGTCAAGCGAAATGCTCACATCGACGTAGGTCAGTGCGAGCGGGTGCGCTAACGGAATCAACTCTGCGGTCTTCTTGGCCGCCTGGATGCCCGCGACCCGGGCCACCTGGATGACTTCGCCCTTTGGTCCATCTCCCTTCTCGATGGCACGGGCGGTGGCTGGTTCGACTGCGAGCCGCGCCCGGGCGCGGGCGCGGCGATCCGTCACTTCCTTGCCACCGACGTCGACCATGCCGGCTCGTCCGTCGGCATCGATGTGGGTGAGTTCAGGTTCGCTCATCCAACTACCTCGTGATCCACATCGGGCAAGCTCCCTTCCACCCGGTGGCTGACGCCATCAGCCGTCACTTCGACCTTCCAGACCGGTGCCTCGGCTTTGATGCGATCGATCGCCTCCCGAGCTCCGTCAAAGGCCTCCGGGCGATGCGGCGCCGAAACGGCAACGACCACCGACGGTTCGCCAAGGGGCACTTCACCCGTCCGGTGTTCAGCCACAGCACCGGTAAGTCCGAAGCGCTCGACGCAATCGATGAGGATCTCCCCCATGCGCTGCTCGGCCATCTCAACGTATGCCTCGTACTCGAGCCGGGCGACCTCCCGGGTCACACCCTGGAAGACGACTACTGCTCCGGCGGCAGGATCACCGGCCTCCTTTGAGATGGCCGCGATGTCGATCGTCTCGTTCGTGACGGTGGCCCGGATCTGGCTGCCACCACTGATCGGCGGCACCAGTGCGATCTCGTCTCCTGCCTCAAGCACAGTTTCGCCGGCGACGTAGCTCGAGTTCACGGCCACCCGCACCGGCATCCGCTGGAGCAACTTCCCAAGTTCTGTCTGGTCGCGCATCTCGTCAAGAAGCCCGGCCGCGGTCGGGTCATCCCCAACCTCGACCTCGATTGAATCAGCGCCCGCGGCCTCACGGAGTCCGGCGAAAAGTCGTACCTGTAAGCGCATCCCGGCCATGGTAATCCTCGCCGAGCGGCAGGGCTTCCACGACGTCGCCGGATTCCGCCCGTCCCGGACCCGCCTCGATCAACGCCAGCCGGGTCGCACCGATCAGGGAGAGGAAGTCATGCGAACCAAGCTGAGGCATCGGAACCAGTCCGTCCGGATCCCCGCCTTCTGCGGGCCGGCAGGGCACCGCCTTGAGCCTTCCAGCCACACGCTCAACCGGCGCGGTGAGCCGGCCTGTCGTGCGCGGCGACAGGGTTAGTGCGCCGGACAGCATTCTGAGGAGAGGCAAGGCGAAGAGCCTGAACACGACCAGCGCTGAAACCGGATTTCCCGGCAGGCCGAGGACGCGGGAATCTCCGCGTCTGCCGAACCAGGTCGGCCGCCCCGGTTTCAGGGCAAGTCCCCAGAAAAGCTGCTCGACTTCAAGCTCCGCGAGGGCCGGCCGAACGTGGTCATGGTCACCGACGGATACGCCGCCGCAGATCACGGTCAGGTCGCCCTCGAGGGCGTGATCGAGAGCCTCGACAGTCGCCGCCCGGTCGTCTTTCATGTTCTGCGGGGGGAGTAGAACAGCGCCCGAGCCATTGATCATTCCGGTAATGGCAAACCGGTTCGAGTTCCAGATCTGCCCCGGACCCAATGGATTACCCGGATCGACAAGTTCGTCGCCACTGGTGATCAGGCTGACCACGGGACGCCGGGGACAACTGACCGGATCAGCACCGATCGATGCCAAAGCTCCGAGTTCAACGGGACCCAGCTCCGCGCCCGCAGGCAGGATCTCGGCGCCGGTCCGTGCCACCTCGCCTTGCCGGCGGATGTCGTGTCCAGCGACCACACTCGAAGTAGCACTGATTCGCGATTTATCGACTTCGACGATTTCCTTCTGGAGAACCGCGTCCGCTCCACCCGGAACAGGGGCGCCCGTTGATACGGCGATCGCCTGCCCGGGTTGCACGGCGCCCTGGTACGGCGCCCCCGCTCGCGATTCACCTGCAACCTCGAGCGATACCGGACTACCCGGGCGAGCCGTCGCCGTATCGTCCGACCTGACGGCGTAACCGTCCATGACCGAGTTGTCGAAACCCGGGAGGTCGACCGGACTGATCGCCGATTCGGCCGTGAACCTACCGCCGGCGTCGGCCAGGGCCACGGTCTCGGGTTCAAGCGGCCCGATCCCGGACAGGACGATCTCCAATGCTGCATCAACGTCGAGGGCTTCCCGTCCGGTCGTCTTCATCCGCCGACTGAACTCATGTTGCGATCTGGTTGCTGAAAGCTGATCTCATTCGATTGACCTGCAGCCATCCTGTCAGGCTGAGGCCGTCGAAAGCAGCGTGAACCGCATTTCGGTGCCCGATGAGGTCGGCTCGAGCCAGATCTCGCCACCATGGGCCTCGACGATCGCGCGCGAAACCGCCAGGCCAAGTCCAGCGCCTCCCGTGGTGCGGGAGGTGTCGGCGCCACCACGGAAGAACGGCTCGAATACATGGGGCCGGTCGTCGACCGCGATACCGGCACCGTCGTCGGCAACCTCGACCATTACGCCTTCTTCCGTTGCCGAGGCACGCACCTTGATGCTGCCGTCGGCCGGAGTGTGGCGGATCGCGTTCTGGATGAGATTAAGAAGCACCCGCTGGACCTTTTCGGGATTGGCGGTCACGATCAGGCCATCGGCCGGTACATCGGCCGACACCAGGACGCCGTGAACTTCAGCCTGGGCTCGCATCGCCTCGACCGTGTCACCCACCAGCGAATCCACCTCGATTCGGCTCATGGTCCAGATGATGTCTCCGGCCTCAATCCGTGAAAGCTCGAAGAGATCGTCTACGAGGTCGGTCAGGACCGCGACGTGTCCCCGTAACTGGCCGATGTAGCGGTCACGGGTTTCGCCGGTGACGACCCCGTCTTCGATCGATTCCACCAGGAGCCGGAGGGATGCGAGCGGAGTTCGCAGGTCGTGCGAAACCGACGCGACCAGGCGGCGCCGGGCCGAATCCGCTTCCTCCCGGCTCGCCTCTTCGGTCCCAAGCCGCGTGATCATTGAATTGACAGAGGTGGCCAGATCCGCCAGCTCATCGTCGCCCCCCACTTCGACGACGATGTCCCGTTCACCCTCGCCGACCTGGTTCAGACCATCGCGCAGAGCTTCCACATCGCTGGTGACCCCGCGGGACAGGACCTGACCGACCCGCAAGGCGACCAGTCCGATCAGGGTGGCCATCACCGTGACGACAACGGCATCGTGTCCGGAAACGAACATCTGCCAGGCTCCGAGCCAGATCGCGGCCAGGATCGATCCGACCACCAGCAGCACGGCAAGCCTGAACTGTTTGTCTATTCCGCCGAGCCGGGCCCGGTTGTTCGAAGCCCAGTGGGCCAGCAACAGCACCGCAAGAGCGATCGGGAGCAGAAGCCACAGGGTGGTGAAAGCTCCCTTCATGTCGTAGATCAGCCCGATCACAAGGGCGCCGCCAATCGAGGCAGCAAGGGCGATTGCCATTGATCGCTTCATGACCGGTACCTGTATCCGACTCCCCAGACCGTTTCGACATGACTGGGTTCACTCGGGTCCGACTCCAGCTTTTCCCGGAGCCGGCGGATGTGAACCGTGACGGTGCCGGTGTCCGTGTGGATCTCCTGGCCCCAGACCTTTTCCATCAACTGGTCCCGGGAAAACACCTGTCCCGGGTGCGAAGCGAGGAATGTGAGCAGGTCGAATTCCAGCTGGGTCAGCGAAATCTCCCGATCTCCGAGATCACCCTCCGCTGGGAACGGTCGATTACCAGGTCGCCGTGCCGTATCGGCTCAAGCTCGTCACTCGGTGGCGAAATCCTTCTGAGGACTGCTTCGACCCGGGCAACGAGCTCGGCCGGTGAAAACGGCTTGACCACGTAGTCGTCGGCACCACGGCGCAGGCCAACCAGACGATCGCTTTCCTCGGATTTGGAGGTCAGGAGGATGATCGCGCTCTTGATCTTCTCGTCGTCCCTCAGGATGCGCATCACCTCCATCCCACCGATCTCCGGAAGCATCAGGTCAAGGACGATCAGGTCGGGTTGAAGCTGGATCGACCTGGAGATGGCAGAGGGACCATCGGCGGCGGTGTGGGTCTCGAAACCGGCGCGATCAAGATAGTTGGCGACGACCTCGACGATCGTCGGTTCGTCATCGACTACAAGGATCTTCCCGCGTGGGCTCAACTCCATGAAGTCGATATTGACGGCTGTGGCGGTCATTTCACGATCCCGAACAGTTTGATTCCAGCCGTAAAGGCCGCTGGCGAAAAGGTTCCCAGAAGATCCTTGCATCCGGGTTAACGCATGAATGGTGGTTTTGCGAGGCGAAATCTGGCCAATTGACGAAAGCGGGTTTACCGAACATTGATCCAGTTGCGGGTGACCTTCGAATAGGGGGCAGAAGGAAAAAGTGGGAGGAGGTCCCTCACTCCAATCGCTTTCCAATCGAACAGAACCAAAACAAGGAGATTCAAATGCCCCGCAAGTCACTGATAGCACGCATCACCGCCGCGATCCTCATGGTCGCAGCATTGTCCTTCGCCGTTACTGCCTGTGGCAGCGACGACAGCAGCGACAGCAGCAGCGACAGCCCGCCCGAACCGGTCGCCAAGATCGATCCGGTAACCGGCGTATCCACCAAGGTCACCCTTGATGCCGGCTTCGTTGAAGCGCTGACCTCGCTGAAGGTCACTCCCGCCCCGGTCGGTTCGGCCACGATCAGCAAGGACGGCGTTGCCGACTTCCCGATCACCGGTGGAAACGTCACCTACTACAACCCGGCGTCGGACTACCGTCCTTTCGTCCAGGGCATCCTCATGCATGATGGAAGCGGACTCAGCCTGACCGCTGGCGACACCAAGGTCGAACTGACCGACTTCGTCATCGATCCGGGCACCTCGACTCTGACCGGAACCGTTTCGGTCAACGGTAAGGAAGCCGCGACTGACGCCCTGCTGTTCAACCTCGACGGCTCGACTCTGAAGCCGCTGATCTCGAACCCGGACGGCACGGCGACGCTTGAAGGCACCACGGTCAAGCTCTCCGACGACGCCGCAGGACTCCTCAACGACACCTTCGGGATCACGGATCTCCAGGGTGGTCTCGTGATCGGCATCTCCGCCATCACGGTCAAGGGCTAGTCGAACAGAGGGACTTGGCCTGAAACGGTCAAACCCCTCTGTTCGATAGGACGGGAACGGCGCTCCACCCTCAAGGGGGTGGGGCGCCGTTGCTCGTTAGGGGGTGTTTCAGGGATGATGTTGCGTGATGACCCTGCCTCCCGGACCGACCACCCCGCCAATAATCCAGACGATGCGCTGGATCTTCAGGCCGATTCCGTTCATGCAGCAGGCCAGGCGAAAGTACGGCGAAGCATTCAGCGTCAACTTCGCCGGGTTCTCCTCCCCGATGGTTATGGTCTCCAGTCCCGAACTGGTCAAGACCGTCTATTCGAATCCGGCCAACTCGCTGCCGGCGGCGCGCATCGCCCTGCTCGAACCAACCCTCGGCAGGAAGTCGGTGATCCTGCTCGACGGCAAGGAACACCTCGCCCGGCGCAAGCTGATGCTGCCTGCTTTCCACGGCGAGCGGATGCGCTCGTACCAGGAAGTGATGGAGGAGTCGATCGATCACGAGATCGAGACCTGGCCGGTCGGGGTTCCATTCCCGATCCACACCCGCATGCAGGCCGTGACCCTCGAAGTGATCCTCCGGGCCGTGTTCGGAGTAACCGACGGTGCCCGTCTCGACCGGCTGCGCGAGTTGCTCGGCAGGACCCTTGAGGACACGGCGTCGCTCAGCGTGCAGCTGCTTACCATCGCCGGCCGGCGCTTTGGACGCGACGTCGCTTTGCCGCGCTACAAGGAAACCCTCCGACAGGTCGACGAAGAACTTGCCGGCCTGATCGCAGAACGCCGCCGGGATACCAACCTCGAGGACCGGGAGGACATCCTCTCGATGATGGCCTCCGCCGAATTCGCAGACGGTGAGCGAATGGGCGATGACGAACTACGCGACCAGCTGATGACGCTTCTCGTTGCCGGCCACGAGACGACGGCGACAGCACTCGCCTGGACCTTCGACCTTCTGCTGCGTAGCCCTGCCACACTGTCCCGCCTGAAGGCGGAAGTCGAAGAAGGCGGTGATGAATACCTTCGGGCCACCATCACCGAATCACTCCGCCTCCGCCCCGTGATCCCGATCGCGGGTCGAATCCTCGCCGAGCCGATCGAGTTCGACGGCATCCGGCTCGAGGCCGGTGACAACGTCGCTCCGTCGATGTGGATGGCCCACACCCGGGAGGATTCATTCCCCGAGCCCCTCACCTTCAAGCCCGAGCGATTCCTGGACAACCCGCCAGAGACCTACTCCTGGATCCCATTCGGCGGTGGCGTTCGCCGCTGCCTCGGTGCGACGTTCGCCGAATTCGAGATGCGGGTCGTCCTGACCGAAGTTCTGACCCGCTGCGAACTGAGTCTGGCCGACCCCGCGCCCCAGCGGGTCGGACGCCGGAACATCACGTTCTCGCCCAAGGAGGGCACGCCCGTCGTGATGCTTTCCCGGCCCGCCGAGCGCCGAAGTTGAGACGCGTCACACACATTTAGGCTGACCTAACTACAATGCCCTCATGGCTCCTCCCCCCTCCACCGTTACGGCTGTCGAGCAGGCCAGTTCGCGAAGACGCCTGATCTGGTGGGCCGCCGGCTTTCTGGTGGTCTCCGGACTCGTATATCTGATGGCGACGGCTGACACCGGCCCGACCGATCCGACCGAGGTCGCCGGTTCGCAAAGCAACGCGACCGTCGTCTTCAATTCGGCGATCATAGTTTTCCGTGAGGGGCTCGAGGCTGTCTTGATCTTTGCCGCGGTCATCGCCAGCTTCCTCGGAGCTAACAAGATGCGTCGCCGTCCAGTCGTTGCCGGCGCTGTCGCCGCCTTCGGCGCCGCAATCGTGACCTGGTTCATCGCCCAGGCGATCCTCAGTGTCGCCTCACCTCTCGGAATGAAGCTCGAAGCAATCACAGGATTCATCGCGATCGTCGTCTTGCTGATCGTGCTCAACTGGTTCGTGCACACCGTGTACTGGTCGCAGTGGATCGGTCGCCACCATCGCCGCAGACGTGAACTCCTGTTGGGCGCGGGAGGCGGCGTGACCATCGGCCTTTTCGCCCTCGGCTTCACCAGTGTCTATCGGGAGGGATTCGAAACCGTACTCTTCCTCCAGACGCTCCAACTGCAGGCGGGCACCGCCACGGTGCTCAAGGGTGTGGCCATCGGCCTGGCCGGAACGGCTGTGGTCGGTGTGATCACATTCTGGCTCCATCGCAAACTTCCATACAAGAAGATGCTGATTCTCACCGGCATCCTGGTCGGTGTGGTGCTCGTCGTGATGACCGGTGGAACGGCACTCACCTTCACTGAACTCGGCTGGCTGCCGAGTCACCCCACGCCGTTCACGGTCCCGGCCTGGATGGGCTCGTGGTTCGAGATTTACGGGGTCTGGGAAACGCTCGCGGCTCAGGTACTCGCCGGCGCTTTCGTCGTCGGCTCGTATTACCTCGCGGAATACATGAAGGTGAAACGACCAGTCAAGCGGGGAGAGCAGCCAGCGGTCCGGGCGGGCGAAGTGCCCGAGACCGTCGTTCAGGTCTGAAGCTCTTTCGCGGCGGAAAGCAGCGAGCCGAGCTCGTCCTGCATGTACCCGACGACTCTCTGGACCTGCGGACTCTGCTCACGGTCGGCGGTGATGCCGATGTCGACTGAATCGCGGTAACTCATGATGGTCACGTTCAGCCCCATCCCGTCGGCGATGATCGACAGTGGGTACTGCGCTTCGAGCCGGGCGCCGCAGCAGTAGAGGTCGACTCGCGGCCCCGGTACGTTCGAGACGATGGTGTTCCACGGTGGTCTGGTGAACCGCCCCGAGAGTTCGGCCGCCATCCGGGCCACGCGGGCGTGAACGGCCGGCGGGATGAATGTCGAGACATCCCGCATCGCTTCCGCCGGAAGTGCGCTGTGGTTCTCCTTGCCGATGTTCATCGACTCGTTGTTGAACATCAGGCGCTCGACCGGATCCTCGAGATGGGTCGGCAGGGGAACGATCATGCCGGAGACCCGGTTGCCGAACGTGCCCATCTGCTCTTCGGTACGGACCGAGATCGGCACCAGTACGACCAGTGGCTCGGCCGGCAGCTCGTCCCGCTCCAGCAGATCGGTACGAAGGGCCCCGGCGACCAGCGTCACCACGACGTCGTTCACCTTGACCCCGAAAGCGTTCTTCACTTCTTTCACGTCACCGAGTGGGACCTCCCCGATTCCGAAGATGCGGTGTGGAGAAATGAGGCCACCGTACGGACCACGGGGCGCTTTGATCGGCCGCCTCTCGATGATGCCGGAATCGTCCTCGCGATTGATCGTCGCGCGCACCTTCGAAAGCGACCGGCTGATGCGCGCGGTACCGGGCAGACCCACGACCGAGGGCACCACATCAACGTGAGGAAGCAGCCGTCCGAGCCTGCTCGCCAGGTTGCCCGGATACCTCGGCAAAGCCTTGACCCAATGCGCCAGCAGGTCCATGTCGCCAGGGACGTCGCCTTCTTCCCCGGTGTCGTCCGGAGGATCGACTTCGCGAGGCTCCACGGTCAGGTCGTAGAGCGCCGACATGATTTCGGCACCCGAGAGGCCGTCGACCGCAGCGTGATGGGTCTTGGTGAGCATCGCGACTTTGCCGCCTTCGAGGCCCTGGATCAGATAGACCTCCCAGAGTGGGCGTGAGCGGTCCAGCCGCCGTGAATAGATCCGGCCGGCCTGCTCGAGTAGCTGTTCACGGGTGCCGGGAACCGGCAGAGCGATTTCGCGGACGTGATATCCGATGTCGAAGTGCTGGTCCGGCACCCAGTAGGGCCAGTCGATGTTCAAAGGAACCTCGACCAGCCTGCGTGTGAAAGGCGGTATGAGGTGAAGCCTGCTCGTGACGACTTCGGTCAGGGTTTCGAGGGTAAGAACGCCGCCCGGCGCGGTCGACGGATCGAGCACCGCAAGCCCACCCACGTGACCGTAGTTCCGGTCATTTTCGATCGCCAGAAAATTGGCGTCCATGCCCGAGAGCTGCTGGATGTCTGCGCTCATGTCCTGGCTGGGGAGAGCTCGGCGGCCATGATGCGCCAGAGCCGTGCATCGACTCCCATGCCGAGATGACTGCTGTCTACTTCGAGGTGCTCGGCGGCGTGGTCGAGACAGGCCTCGTACTTGACCACGGTGTCCTTCTTTGAGTAGAAGGAGATGAATCGCACGTCTTCGGGGAACCGACGATAGAACTCGGTCCTTGCCTGGCGGCAACAGTCGCCAGTCATGCATTCGCGGCTCAGAAGTCCGGGTACACCGACTGTGCCAAGACCACCGACCAGGCCAATCGAGGGCCAGACCCTCGGGTGAACGTCAGTCTGGCTGCGCAGTGGCGAACCGAGTGTCACCAGAGTCTCGACCAGATCCGGCCTGCGGATCGCGAGAACCTTCCCGATCGCGCCACCGCGGCTCTGCCCGACGACCAGAGCCCGGCGTCCGTCCTTCTCGACGGCCACTTCCAGGCGCTGCTCCACTGAGCTCAACGTTTTTTCCGTGCAGTCAACATTCCAGCGAATACCACTGCGGACCAGCGAATAGTCGCCGGAGCGCAGCCACTTCGCCATCCGGGTTAGGCTCGGGTCCCCGGCCAGAAATCCCGGGATCAGGATCACGGAGCGACCTTCGCCGTCAGGCGGCTCGGGCCAGGAATTCTCGCGCTGGGTCGACCGCCACTCGCCGAACATGCCCATGCCGGGGAGCTTCCCCAGATCGATGGGAAACTTCCCGAAGCCGGCTGTGGGCGAGGTTCCGATCGACAAATTTTACCGCCTGATGCGGATGACCACCCGTTGGACCTTCGATTTGTTGCCGAGCTTGTCGCTGGTCCGGACCTTGATCACGGTCTTGCCGTTTCGCCTGATCTTTCGAAGTTTGGGAACCGACGTCCACTTGAGCCCGACACCGCTGCTCCCGTCCGGGAGGATGACATCACGGCGGCCGAAGAACCTGACGCGGACCTTGCTGCGGTAGACACGCCTCTTCAGCTTGACCCGCTTGAACTTGGTCTTCTTGCCATTGGATCGTTTGACCTTCACCCGCTTGTACTTGATCCGCTTGCCCTTGATGACTGCCTTCGGGCGATACGGTCCCGACCGATCCACCTTGATGTCAGCAATTTCGTCGGAGAACGGAGTTGTCGTCGTCCGGGCTTCGGAAATGTTCGTCGCCGGGATGATCGTGCTGCTCCTCACGCGGTAGCGATTGGTGCCTTCCGGCTCGCCGGTGAGCGAGGCCTTGTTGCCCTTGATGGTCGAACTGACAGTCGTCCAGTCATCACCGCCGTCCGACTTGGCCCGCTGCAGCTCGAAGTTGGTGTCATCGGCCTCGGTGCCTCGCCAGGTCAGGTCGAAGTCGCCTTTGTTCTTCGCGCTCCCGTCCAGCTGCGGTACGGTTGGCCGCAGCTCGGCGAACTTGCGCGAGTACTCCTTGAGCCGCTCGACATCCTCGGGAAGGATGAACCCGGCATCGGGCATCGCGTCGGCTGCAGCGGCGTACTTGTCGATGTAGTCACCGTAATCGGTGTAGAGAGCCTCAAGCTGCGCCTGGGTGAATGGAGTGCTCGATCCAAGCAATCCGCAGAAGAGCGAGAAAGGTGAGCCACCGGTTCCCGCCGCGTTGGATCCGTCGTTGAGCGCTGTCGGCACCGTCACCTCCGGGTAGCGGATGGCACCTTCGGCGATTCCGTACTGATCGCGCTTCAGAATCTTCTGGGGATTCCCGGCGGGCGGGAGCAGCGGGTCGTAGTCCGGGTTGTTGATATAGACGCCGCGCGGCGCAACCGCCGGTGCCGCGCCTCCCTCAGCCCACTTGACCAGAGCGTCAGTCGCCCGGTTCTGGGTGTAAGGCCACTGGACCAGCGACAGGGGGAACTTCTGGCAGGTGACGGTCAGGGCGAGAAAGTCCCGGGTCAGGACTCCGTTGATGTTGTCGAAGGCGATCCTCGGCAGATGCGATCCCGCCGCGACCTCCCACTGCCTGATCGAAGGGGTATCGGGATAATCCGCTGTCGTGCGTTCGGTCCGGTTCTCGGTTTCGGTAAGGATCCGGACGACCTTTTCCGGACGATCGGTCCGGAGGCTCGAGCCACAGACCGTGAGCAGGTAGGCATCCACGATTTTCGCAAGCGGCTCTACCTTGTTGTAGTGGCTCGCCAGGCGTCCACAGGACTGGGATTCACCGGATGCGATCACCAGGTCCGGATTGATCCCTCCCAGCGGATCGACCCCGGTTCCGCCGCCGCGGACGGCGTTGACCGCCGCCGAGAAGACGTCGTAGGAGAGCGCGTCAGCGTCATGCTGAGGCCCGTTCGGGTCCAACGGGTTGACCGGCCCGGTCGGGACGGTGCCGTTTCCGTTGACGGTCAGATCGCCGTAGCGGGCGTTATTGAAAGCCTTAAGGGAGTTGACACCTGTGTTCTGGGCGGTGACTCCGACGAAGGTGTAGCCGTGCTTGAGCAGGTAGTACGGGTCCCCGAACCAGTTCCACTCGATGTCCTGCGTCGCAGTGACGTTGTTCCATTCGGCGACAACCTTGCCGTTGGCGTCAGCCGGATTGGCCGGGCGCCGAACGACGATGCGGGTCTTGAAGGGGAACTTGCCGTCGTTATTCGCTCCGAGCGTTTCGATCGGCACGGCGGTCTGATCGGCCGGCCCACTGGTGTCGTAGCGGTAGGCGTCGCCGGAGATGAAGTACTCCTTCTCCACGTAGCCGTATTTCGCCAGATCGATATCGGTCGAGAGGAAGGGATGAGAAGTCGCGCTGGTCGCGACCGGACCGGTAACCGCAGGGACGGGAGCATCTCCGGGAGCGGCAACCGCTGACCCGGCAGAAAACATCGTTACTCCGGCAGTAATCAGGAGCGCCGAAATCGTTCGCAGTCTCATCAAATCCCCTTCTCAAATACGCCTTGGCGTCGGAGCGGGAGCATTCTGGACCAACCAGTCGCGCCTGCCTCTCAACCCTTCCCGTCAGACCAAGCTACCAAAGGATTCTGACGACCGCCGGCAATACGCAGGCTGGGAGCCTTCTCTCCCGGTCAAATGTTTATCTTCCTTCTCCCCTAGGAACACACCGAACACCAAATGGATTCGCTACCACTCACCATCGACCTCATGCACCTCGGCTTTCCCAAGGCCATGGGTGCCCACCTGATGGACGACGTGATCGTCGACCCAGGATCCGAGAAGACGGTCGACAGAGTGGTCGAAGCTCTCGACGGCCGGACACCGAGGGCGATTCTCCTAACCCACATCCACTTTGACCACGCCGGTGGCACCGGACGGCTGGTCGAGCTCTACCCGGACGTCGAAGTCTGGGTGCACGAGCGGGGCGCACGCCACATGATCGACCCGGAACGCCTGGTTGCGAGCGCCCACAAGGTTTTCGGCGAACACTTCGATCTGCTCTGGGGCATGGTCGTTCCGGTGCCGGAAGCCAACGTGAGAGTGCTCAGCGGCGGCGAGAGTGAAGGTGACTGGGAGGTCGCCTACACCCCCGGCCATGCCCAGCACCACGTCTGTTACCTCCACACCCCCACCCGCACCGCGTTCACCGGAGACGTCACCGGAGTCCGGATCGACGGCGGTCCGGCCTTTCCTCCCACCCCGCCTCCGGACATTGATCCGCCGCTCTGGCACGGATCACTCGATACGGTCTCGGCCTGGGACCCGCAGCGCCTCGCGTTCATGCACTTCGGCCAGACGACAGATGTCCAGAACCAGATTTCGATGATGCATGAATCGCTCGATCAGTTCACCGCGATTTCGCAGGTCACCGATGCCCGGGAAATGACCGACTGGATCCGGGACTGGATCACCGAGCGCGCCGGAGCCGGCGCCGTGGATGAATACTGGAGGGCCGGGCCGTTCGAAGGCATGTGGTCGGGCTTCGATCGCTACTGGCAACGCCAGACCGCCGAACCGGGTGGAAGCCCTCGTTACGATTGACGTATGACCAAAGCGACTGAAACTGCGATTCTTGCCGGCGGCTGCTTCTGGGGCCTTGAAGAACTCGTGCGCAAGCGTGAAGGGGTGATCTCGACCAGGGTCGGCTATACAGGTGGCGACGTGCCGAACGCGACCTACGGGAACCACGGCTCCCACGCCGAAGCGATCGAAATCGTCTTCGATCCCGAAGTGACCTCTTACCGTGACCAGCTTGAATTCTTCTTCCAGGTTCACGACCCGTCAACGAAGGACCGGCAGGGAAATGACCGCGGCGCCAGCTACAGATCCGCGATCTACTTCTTGAGCGAAGAGCAGAAGCAGGTCGCCGAAGACACGATCGCCGATGTCGACGCCTCGGGCCTCTGGCCGGGCAAGGTGGTCAGCGAAGTCGAACCGGCCGGTCCGTTCTGGCAAGCCGAACCCGAGCACCAGGACTACCTCCAGCGATACCCCAACGGATACACCTGCCATTTCGTCCGCCCGGACTGGAAGCTGCCGCACCGCGCCGAGTCGGTCAGCTAGTTTCCGGATACTCCGGTTCGGGTCTTTTCACAAGTCAGGCCAAAGCCACTTCGACCGCTTTGGCTACCGCGAGGAGCATTGAATCGGAACCCTCGCGACCGAGGATCTGGAGGCCCACAGGAAGTCCGGCGATCCGGCCGATCGGGACCGTGACCACCGGGCTCCCGAGCTGGCTCAACGACGTGACACAGGACAACAGCGCCGTGCGCTGGAGGGTCTCTTCGCCGTTCACCTCCACCATTTCGGCCGCGAGCAACGGCGCGGCGACAGGGGTCGCGGGAGCGACAAGGACGTCGCAGTCCTTCATCGCCTCGTCGAAGCCGGCAACGATCCGGACGCGCTCCTCCTGCGCGGCCTCGTACTCGGTGGCAGTGATCTGCCGTGCCTCCTCCAGACGCGACCGAACCTGGTCTTCGTATTCGTCTTTCAGGGTTTCGAACCAGCCGGCGTGAACCTTCGCCACTTCGTAGAGCTGGATTTGCCGGTGGACCTCATCGGCCGCGTCAAGGCCGGGGATTGCCACATGGGCCAGCGTCGCACCCTGTCGGGCGAGCTCTTCCGTGACCCTCATGACCAGCCCGGCCACGTCCTTGCCGGCGCGTCGGACCAGGTCGTCGGCGACCACGACCCGAAGTTCTGCCGGGTCGGCAGCCGGTTTCGGTTTCGCTTTCGGTTCGCCGCTCAGCACCGATGTCAGGATCTCCGCATCGGTGGCAGTCCGGGCCAGCGGGCCGATCACATCGTAAGAATGCGCCAGCGGAAAAACTCCATCAGTGGGGACCAGGTTCAGCGTTGGCCTTACCCCGACCAGACCGCAAAGAGACGCCGGCACCCGAATCGAACCGCTGGTGTCGGTCCCAATCCCGCCGAGCGCCATGCCCGAAGCGACGGCTGCGGCCGGACCCGAGCTTGAACCGCCGGAAATTCGTGAAGTGTCGAAAGGGTTGTGGCAGTCGCCCCAGTGCGAGTTGCGACCGTCAATGCCGAAGGCGAATTCGTTGGTATTGCCTTTGCCGACAACGATCGCCCCGGCTTTTTTCAGCCGGGCGACCGACTCGGCATCGTGCATGGGCGTCCGGGACCAGTTCGCGGAGCCCGCAGTAGTCGGCATCCCAGCCACATCGATCACGTCCTTGACGCAGATCGGAATGCCGAATAGCGGTGGCCGCCGCTTTCGTTTGTCGGCCGCCTTGGCCGCGGTCAACGCCGCCTTGCGATCGAGGTGAATCCACGCGTTGACCTCCGGCTCCACTTCGTCGATTCGTGACAGCACCGCTTCCATCAACAGGGCCGCAGACAGATCACCCCCCGCCGAAACGCTCCTGCGCCTCGGCAATCGTCGGCAGTGAGTGTTTCGGGAGCAGGTTGCCTTACTCGGGATCGACCGAATCGACGAACAGGTCCACGCCGAGATCCGCGCCTTCGCCGTCCGCGGCATACAGGCCAAAGTCAGTGACTCCCGCGCTTTTCAGGACGTCTTCGCAAAGCAGGGACTGGCCTGTGAATTCGCGGCTGTCCTGTGTCAGGACGTGATAGGCGGCGTCGGCATAAATCGCCGGGGTCCGGGCCATCTTCATGGCGGCGTCTCCACCGAGCAGGTTCTGGACGGCCGCGGTCGCAACGAGGGTGCGTGGCCACAACGCGTTTGATGCTACGCCGTCACCCCGTAGTTCCTGCGCGAGCCCGAGGGCGGCAAGGGTCATCCCGTACTTGGCAATCGTGTAGGCGGTGTGGGGCGCAAACCATTTCGGTTCGAGAGTTATTGGGGGCGAAAGCGTGAGGATGTGGCCGTTGTCGCTCTCCCGGAGGTGCGGTACGCAAGCCTTGCTGAGCGCGTAGGTGCCGCGCACGTTGATGTCCTGCATCAGATCGTAACTCTTCATTCGCAGATCGTCCACGCCCGACAGGTCGATCGCGCTGGCGTTGTTCACACAGATATCGATACCGGCAAACTTCTCCACGGTCTGAGCAACGACGTCCGCGATGCTCTCATCGCTCCTTACGTCACCGACGATCGGCAGCGCCGTGCCTCCGGCCTTCTCGATCTCCGCCGCAGCCGTGAAGATCGTGCCTTCCAGCTTGGGGTGTGGTTCCGCGGTCTTTGCCAGCAGGGCCACATTGGCTCCGTCGGCCGCGGCCTTGAGTGCGATCGCCAGGCCGATCCCGCGGCTGCCGCCGGAGATAAGCATCGTCTGGCCGGACAGGTCTCGGGTCACTTCGTTGTTGGTCATCACCGCGGAGCTTAAGCTTCATTGCAGTTATCTGATCGCCGGGTAGACTCGGATGAAATCCGCTTGGTCGCGAACCGCGGCTGAGTTTCCCTTCCCCCGTTTGAGATTGGAGTCCAATGAGCAGCTACGCAGTCGTGAACCCGGCAACCGACGAACAGGTCAGGGAGTACCCGGAGATTTCCGACGGCGATCTGAGTGCCGCCATCGCCAAGGCCGATGAGGCCTATAACGGCTGGTCGCGGAACTCGACCGTCGCCGAGCGTGCGGCGCTGATCCAGAAGGTCGCCGATCTTCACACCGAACGCCGCGATGAACTTGCCGAAATCATCGTCCGCGAAATGGGCAAGCCGGTCGAGCAGGCACTTGGTGAGATCGATTTCTGCGCCGACATCTACGGCTACTACGCCACCAACGGCGAGGAGTTCCTGCAGGACGAGCCGATCGATTTGCTTGCCGGCGAAGGCACCGCGGTGATTCGCCGCAGCGCGATCGGTCCATTGATCGGGATCATGCCGTGGAACTTTCCCTACTACCAGGTCGCCCGTTTCGCGGGACCGAACCTGGTGCTCGGCAACACGATCCTGCTCAAACCCGCCCCCCAATGCCCCGAATCGGCCGCCGCGATCCAGAAGATGTACGACGACGCCGGCCTGCCCGAGGGCGCCTTCCAGACGATCCTGGCCACCAACGACCAGGTCGCTGACGTGATCGCCGACCCCAGGGTGCGCGCCGTGTCACTGACCGGCTCCGAAAGGGCCGGCGCGGCTGTCGCCGAGATCGCCGGGCGAAACCTGAAGAAGGTCGTGCTCGAACTGGGAGGATCCGACCCCTTCATTCTGCTCGGCACGGACGACCTCGAGGAAGCCATTAGTGCAGGCACCGATGCCCGGCTCGACAACACCGGTCAGTCCTGTAACGCCGCGAAGCGATTCATCGTCGCCGACGAGCTCTACGACGAGTTCCCCTGGAAGGCATGACCAAGGCGATGGCCGGTGCCGAAACCGGGGATCCGACCAAGGAGGAGACCGCGATGGGTCCGCTCTCTTCGGCGGCCGCGTCCGAGCGGCTCAAGGACCAGCTCGACCGGGCGGTCGCACAGGGGGCAAAGGTTGTCACCGGAGGGGGCCACGAAGGCAACTTCTTCGAAAACACGATTCTGACCGAGATTTCAAAGGACAACGACGCCTATCACGAGGAGTTCTTCGGCCCGGTGGCCTCGGTGTACAAGGTCTCTTCCGAGGAAGAGGCAATCGAACTGGCCAACGACACCCCGTTCGGGCTCGGTTCCTATGTGTTCTCCACCGACCCCGAGCAGGCGGCCCGGGTGGCCGACCGCATCGAAGCCGGCATGGTCTACGTCAACGGAACCCTGCTCGACGGCGCGGAACTCCCGTTCGGCGGAGTGAAGCGATCCGGCTTCGGACGCGAGCTCGGCAAGTACGGCATCGACGAGTTCGTAAACAAGAAGCTGATCCGCACCCTGAAGTAGGGCGCAAAGAATCGGGTCCTGACGCCTGTCCTCCACGCTTGTGCGCGGAGGACAGGCCGCGAGACCCTAGAGCTGCATCGATTTCAGTGAGAGGTAGTCCTCGATCCCGTAGGGACCGAGTTCTCTGCCGTGCCCTGACATCTTGCGGCCGCCGAAAGGTGCCAGAGGATTGAAGACACCGCCGTTGATTTCGACCTGGCCTGTGTCCATGCGGCGCGCAACCCGTTTTGCACGCTCCTCGTCAGCGGACCAGACACCGCCGGCGAGGCCATAGCGGGTCGCGTTGGCCAGGCTGATGGCATCGTCTTCGTCTTCGTAGGCCATGATCACCAGGACTGGTCCGAAGACTTCCTCCTGAGCAATGGTCATTCCCGGGGTGACATCACTGAAGACAGTGGGTTTGACGAAGTAGCCGGTATCGAGGCCCTCCGGGGCTTCGGAACCGCCACAGACCAGCCTGGCGCCCTCTTCGATGCCGGTTTTGATCAACCCACGCACTCGTTCGCGCTGGATGTCGGAGACCAGCGGCCCGAGAGTCGTTTTCGGGTCCGACGGATCACCGACCTTTACTTCGTCGATCGCCGCCTGGACGATTGCTTCGACGGTTGGCAATGCTTCGCGCGGAACCAGCATGCGGGTCAGGGCCGAGCAGGTCTGGCCGGAGTTGATGAAGCACTTCTGGATGCCGTCGACCACGGCAGTTTCGAGGTCGGCGTCGTCGAGGATCAGGTTGGCTGACTTGCCACCGAGCTCCAGCGTCACCGGCTTGACCGAGGCGGCAGCCAGCTCACTGACCCGACGGCCGGCAACGGTCGATCCCGTGAATGAGACGGCATCAATGCCGGCGTGGGTGACGATCGCTTCGCCGACCACAGGGCCAGTTCCTGTGACCAGGTTGAAGACGCCGGGCGGAACCCCGACCTCCTCCATGATCTCGGCCAGGATGAACGCACTGAGCGGTGCAACTTCGCTCGGCTTGACGACGATGGTGCAGCCGGCGGTCATCGCCGGGGCGACCTTCGCGGCGATCTGATGGAGGGGGTAGTTCCAGGGGGTGATTGCGCCGACAGTTCCAACCGGCTCCCGCACAATCAGCGAGTTGCCGATGGTCTCTTCCCAGGGCAGGTGTTCAACCAGGTGCTCCATCGACATGAAAGTGATTGCCGGCAACCCGGCCTGGATCATCAGGGACTGCTGAAGCGGACTGCCGAGTTCCTGCGAGATCAATGAGGCGATCTCCTCGGCGCGATCCTGGAGCCTTGCTCCGATGCCGGTGCAGATCGCGGCCCGGTCGTTCGGTGATAGCTCACTCCATGGTTCCGCGGCAGCGTTGGCTGCAGCGACCGCGGCGTCTACGTCCGATGCGGTCCCAGCGGGAACTGAGCCCATCACCTCTTCGGTGGTGGCGTTGACCACCTCGATCGCCTCATCGGTTGCCGGATCGACCCAGGCACCACCGATAAAAAGCTGTGAAGTCCTCGCGAGCGTGGCGGGATTCATGTGACGGTCTCCCTGTCGGTAGTGGGTAACGCCTGTCTGGCTGCCGACACGATCTGCTCAGCAGTGCGTGAGGCCAGAGACATGATCGAGATCATCGGGTTCGTTCCGGATGAGGTCGGGAAGGCCGATCCGTCCCCGATCCAGACTCCGGGAGTGTCATGAAGCTCGCCGCGGGGGTCGGCCACGCTGGTTGCCGGGTCATCGCCCATGCGGCAGGTTCCCATCTGGTGGGCCGAGAACATGCGGGCCCCACCGGCGCGAAGGGGAATTCGGGAGCTGCGGGCAACGAAGGCTTCCAGGTCATCCCCGATCCGCCAGGTCGGCAGGCCTTCAGCGAGTATCTGCATCGCCCGGGCTCCACCGGCGACGTGCACCCGGATCTGGGCTTCGAGTGCACGGCGGGTTGTCGCGATGTCAAGGGGATCGGTCATCGAGTAGAACGGCTGCGCCTGGCCCTTTTCGTCGAGCGAGACCTGGCCGTGACCGTGGTCGCGGATCAGGCCGATCGTCGACGAGGCATTCTTGAAATCGACCATCCCCTGCTTGTGCTCCACGGCGGTCGTGAATGGGATGGCCGATGCTGCAAGGCCCGTCGTGTACTGCACGCCTTCGAGCAGGAAGCCATAACCATCGTCATCGCTCCCGGCCGAAAACTCGTCGACGATGCCGGCCTGCGGAGCACCCCACCAGGCCTTCTGGTCCGTGCCGTAATCGCCGAAGACGCTGGTGCATGGATGAAGGCGCAGGTACTGACCAGTGGCAGGCCCGCCGATCCCTGAGCGGAGGAGTAGCGCCGGCGACTCCAGAGCACCGGCCGCAACCACCACGCGCGGCGCGTGGACCGTGATCTCGCCATCGCCGATACGAGCAACCACGCCGGCAGCCCGGCCGTCGTCGACGAGAATCCGTTCGGCAAAACAACCGACCACGACGTCGGCCCCGTCATCAACTGCGTCCTGGAGGTAAGTCTTGAGCCCGGACTGCTTGGCTCCGGACTGGTCACCCCAGCCCATGAAGCCGGCCATCTGCGGATCATGGAGGTCTTTGTCCCAGTTCCGATCCACCTTCTCCCACGACCAGCCGAGCGACTCGGCACCACGACGCCAGGATTCATGGGAGGGGTTGAGCTCGGAACAGTCAGCGTTCGCCGAGATCCTCTGCCACACGGAATCGAGGTGCTCGTCGAAAGATGAGGTCGCGACGTCAGTGAGCCCGTTTTCTGCCCATTCCTCCCGGACCTTTGGCCTGGTCCGCAGGCAGTTGGTCCAGTTGATCACAGTGCCGCCACCAAGGCAGGAACCAGCCTGGAGGCTCACGTTGAAGTCGGCAGACGGGGTCGGACCACCACGCCAGTAGAGGCGGGAGTATCCGCCGAGTTCGGTCTGGTCGAAGTCAGCCTCGTTGAAGTATCCACCGGCTTCGAGCACGATCACCTTGAGTCCGGCCGCGGCCAGGCGGGCCGCGATAACCCCTCCCCCGGCTCCGGACCCGACAATCACGGCATCAGCCTCGAGTACGTCGCCGTCGGCCGGCGTCAGCGGGGTGATCGGCTTCTCGACCTGCGGCGGCGCGGATACCGGTCCGGGGAATCCGAGCTGTGGCCAGACCGGATTCGGCGGCAGGTTGTAGGCGAAGAACAGGGTCAGGCCGGTCAGCGCACCGATACCGAAGGCGGCATCACGTGAAGCCAGCGACATCGTGGTGAAAGTCTGTTCCCGCGAGGCCTGGGACAGTTTTGAAAAGCCTTGGAGCTCGAATACGTCGAGCAACTCCGCGAGCCCTGCCTGCGCCTCGGGTTCCATAGCTTCAATCGCCGTGACGACCGCCTTGTCGGCCCCGATGTCACTCGCACTTCGCGCCCAGACGCCAAATTCGTCGTCCTCCCGGTCGATCGACGGCACGACGGTGTCACAGACGGCAGTCAGTGTGGCCAGCTGGTTCTCGGTCAGCACAGAGGGTCTCCTTCGGTTGGCGCTTGCCTGACTTCGAGTCTATTCCGTCGAAGCTCGCTTGCGGCCGATCTACCGGCCTCAGCCCTTGAAAGTCGATGGTCCCCGGTCCCCAAAAGGTTCGTCACGTTCGCTGACCGCTTCCCGGAATCCCTTCTCCGCCGCGCGCTGCTGGAAACTGAAACCCTCCTCCGTATGCCGGGCGATGCCGTCAAAGACCGTGCCGAGGATCTGTGTCTGATGCAGACCCTGAGCCTGCAATGACTGGTTCACGAGCAGCTTCATCATCTGGAGCTGGTTGAGCGGGTTGCGGGCGATTCGTGCAACGAGAATCTCCGTCCTTTTGTCCAGCTCGGCAGGCGAAGGAGCCTCGATCGCAAGCCCCCAGTCCACGGCTTCGGCCCCGGAGAGGCTGTCACCGGTGAACAGCAGCCGCTTGGCCCGCTGGGGTCCGAGACGGTAGGTCCACATCGAAGTCGTCGGCGTGCCCCAGACCCTTGCCGGCGGGTAGCCGATCTTCGCGTCGTCGGCGATGACAAGCAGGTCACTACATAGGGCCATGTCGGTACCACCCGCCACACAGAACCCGTGAACCTTGCAGACCACGGGCTTCGAGCAATTGAAAAGCGACATGAAGCCACGGACATTTCGGCTCATCATCGAATAGTCGACCATCGGATCCCAGGTTCCATCCGGGTCGTGGTTGGCTCCCATGACCGCCGGATCGAGCGCCGACCCGGGAGGCGCCGCAGTGTCCTCCCCCATTCGCGCTTCGCCTTCGGCCGATTCAACCAGGTCGTAGCCGCCGCAGAATCCTTTGCCGTTCCCGGCGAGGAGGATCGCGTGGACATCGGGGTCCAGATCGGCCCGCTCGACAGACTGCTCCAGTTCTGAAACCAGCGAGCGGGTGATCCCATTGCCGCGATCTGGCCGATTCAGAGTGATCCGGGCGACGCGATCATCCACTTCGTAGGTCATGGTCGTCAGTTCGCTCATGTCTTCACTTTCGCCGATTTGACCTCCGCCATGTGCCATCCACCGAAGACCCGTTCGAGCTCGGCCGCGACGGAAAGAACAAGTTCGTCAGCCCCTTCACGCGCCACGACCTGGACCGCCAGCGGCAGCCCGTTCTTCGTCCAGCGCACCGGCACGATCGCCGCGGGCATTCCGGTCGCGTTAAACGGACTCGCATACGGAATCTGGGTCAGGGGGCGGTAGGTCGCGCCATGGCGGCCTGGTCTGGTCATGAGGAGCGGACAGAGCAGTACCCCGTCGCCAATCGCGTCGAGGATCCGGTCCTTGTGAAGCTCGAGGCGCTCGAAGCTGTCCTCGCCGAGCAACGGCCCGATCCGCCCGCCGAACCTGATGTAGCTCTCGACGATCAGCGCTTCTCGCGAGATCCTGGCCGTGCCGGTGTATCCGCGGAGCAGTTCTCGGATCGTGCTGTACTCCGATCCTCCACCGAGGTCTTTCCGAATGCCGGTTAACGCGAACTTCCGGAGCAGAGCGGTGTAGATGAATCCCAGACGGTCGAGCGGCAGAGAATCATTCCGGGTCACCGCCATGCCGGCGGCTTCGAGCGATCCGGCGGCCTGCGTCACGGTCTCGGCAACTTCCTTTCTGACCGGGATCGGGCCGTTCTTCACGTTGACTACGCAGGCGACTCCCGCTACCGGTGGGAGATCTGACTGTGGCTCACCTTCGAGCACCGAAAGTGCCAGATGAAGATCTTCGACTCTTCGCGCAAGCGGTCCGGCGACGTTGAATCCGCGCACGGCTTCATCGACCACAGGTACGTGCCCTTCGGTCGAAACGCGTCCTGTCGAAGGCTTCAGGCTGACGCAGCCGTTGTTCGCCGCCGGGTTGCGAAGGGACCCGCCGATGTCGCTGCCAAAGCCCAGAGGCGAACCACCGGCCGCGATCATCGCGCCCTCCCCTCCGCTGCTGCCACCCACGGTCCTTCCCGGCGTCCTCGGGTTGTTCGTTCGCCCGAAGACCGGATTGATCGTTTCGAAACCCCAGGACATGTCGGGGAGGTTGGTCTTGCCAAGGATGATTGCTCCGGCAACCTTCAGGCGCTTCACGATCTCCGCGTCGGAATCGGCCACGTTGTCGCGCATGAACCAGGAGCCGGCCGTGAATCGAACGCCTGCGACAGGCCAGCAGTCCTTGACTGTGACCGGGACTCCGAAGAGCGGGGGCAGGTCATTGGAACCCTGGGTAGCGATGCGCTGGTCGGCAGCCTTCGCCTGCTGCCGCGCCTGGTCGAACATCGGTGTGACCAAGGCGTTCAGTGCCGGGTTCACCTCTTCGATCCGGGCAATGTGAGAGTCCACGATTTCCATAACCGTCACCCCTCCTTCCTGATCAAGGCAGCCAATCCAGCAGCGCTCGTCGCCAACAGCTCCGGTCTCATTTCACTCGCATCGGTTGGACTTTCCTGGATTCTCTCTCAGGTAGCGAGCTCCGTCTCGATCGCCTCGCGAACTGCGACGATCGCGTCGGCCCTGACCCGGAGTTTCGTTGCCGCGTGGGCTGCCGGATTGAGTCCTTTCAGTTCTTCGACTGCCACCGCGATCGCCGACTCGAACCCGTCGGCCGAAACCGCACAATCCAGGAATCCAGCTCCCACCGCCTCGGAAGGCGAATAGCTACGGGCAGTTATCGTGGCTCGGCTCAACTCGGCCGGGGTCAGCCTCTGGCGGGCGATCTCCTGAACGAATAGCGGCATCGTCAAACCGATCTTCACCTCATTCAGCCCGTACTTGAAGTCGCCGTCAAGTCCGATCCGGTAGTCCGCGCACATCGGGATGAACGTCCCGGCCGCCAGAGCATGACCAGTGCAGGCCGTGATCACCGGCGTCGGAAAGGCCAGCACCTTTTCGCAAAGGGTCGCACCAAGCCCGATCATCTCAGTGAGCCGCTCGGGCGTCTCGGTGAACACCTTCAGGTCGAACCCGGCCGAGAAATACTTCTCCCGGCCGGTCAACACGACCACTGCTTCATCGGAAGCAGCTCGATCGAACATCTCGTGAAGCTCGTTCAGCATGTCGATCGACAGGGCGTTGACCTTGCCGTCATCCAGAGTGATCGTCGCCACCCCTTCATTGAGGTGGTAGGTGACTATCTCAGTCATGTTTGGTTTCCTCAGTCCGCGTAACGGCTGTGCAGCATCAGGGCGTTGCCGTCCGGATCGCTGAAGATCGCCATATGGCAGACGCCGGAGTCGATCGTGTCCGCGACGAAGTTGACGCCCTTGCTTTCCAGTTCAGCGCGAGCTTCGGCGACATCGTCGACATGAAGCGCGATCGGGAAGTTGTGCGGAGCAAAGGTCTGGCCGAAAGCATCCGGCTGCATCAGCGCGATCGTGAGGCTGCCGGTCTCGTACTCCTGAGCGGGCATGTCCCCCCACTGCTTCGACTGCTCCAGCCCGAGCACCTCGCCGTAGAACTCCTTCGACTTCTCGAAGTCCTGGATCGGCACGATTGTGAAATCGACTCCGGTGACGTTCATGCTGCTTCCTCCAAATTGTTCAGGGGCGGACTGGTCAGCCGAGCTTATCCGAGGCCCGAAGCCGTAAGAGCGTCTACGGCTTCCCGGACTCCCGGAAATACCTCCCAACCGTAGCCGGAACCGCTGCGTTCGAGTTCTTCTCGCACTGTCCCGGTGTTCCGCGCCATGACCGGGCGCTTCCCTTCGCCGGAGAACTCGGCCGCGAGATCATTGAGTGCGTTCATCGCACTGATGTCGATGAACGGAACCGTTTCGGCGTCAATGATCACCGCCTTGACTCCTTCCTTCGAACCACGCTTTCGAATTTCTGCCGTAACCGTGTCTGCGTTGGCGAAGAAGAGCCCGCCTTCGACCCTGAGGACAGAGATCCCCCGGACCGGACGGTTCTCCGGGTGTCGTTTGATGTCGTTGAACTGCCCTCCTTCACCGGGGGCCTTGCCAAGCACCGCGATGTTCGGCCTCGATGTCCGGTAAACCAGCAGGAGGATCGAAACGATGATGCCGATGATCAACCCGGGCAGCGTGTCGAAAACCAGTACGCCCAGCATCGCCGCGACGGAAGCGATGAAGTCCGGCCGGCCGGCAACTCCGAGGCGGGCCCGGTCGCTGCGGCCGGGTGCTTTGAAGAATCGGATCAGCGCGGGCACATCGACCAGATCGATGACGGCCGCTATCACGATCGCTGCAAGAGTCGCCTCGGGAAGATCTTCGAAAAGACCCGTGAGGAAAAGGATCGTGAGGATCGTGAGGGCCGCGACGAAGAGACCCGACATTTGGGACTTCGCTCCACTGTCCACGTTCACGGCCGACTTTGAGAGGCTGCCGTTGACCGACATGCCACCACTGAGGCCGGCGCCGAGACTGGCCGCGCCAAGTCCGATCAACTCCTTGTTGGCATCGACCTGCTCATGCTCTTTTGCCGCAAACGTCTTGGCCGCGCCGAGACCTTCGGCGAACGCGATGAGCAACATCGCGAAGCCGCCCGCCATCAGATCGCCCCAGTGCCCGGAAGGCACGTCGGGCGTCCCGAAATCCGGAAGGCCGGTGTCGATCGCTCCCACAATCGCGACCCCGTGGTCCTGCAGATTGAGCGTCGTTACCAGGACGATCGCGACGAGGGCGACGATCAGGGAACCCGGCACCGACCTTGAAACCCGTTTGACCCCGAGGATGAAACCGAGCGAGAGGATCCCGATCAGCGCCGTCAGGCCATCGGCTGTCGAGAGGTTCGTCAGGACCGCCCAGAGCTTCGTGAAGAACTCTCCCGACCCTCCCTGCATTCCGAGCAATCCCGGTACCTGTCCGATGATGATGGTCAAAGCGAGGCCGATGATGAACCCCTTGATCACCGGTTCGGAAATAAAGCTGGCGAGGAAGCCGAGTCGCAGAAACCCGGCCACCAGGGCGATCATTCCGGTCGTGATCGCCAGGGTCGTCGTCAGCGCCAGAAAGGCACCACTCCCCGGCGCGACCATGTCGCCGATCGTTGCGGCGGAAAGTGCTGCGGTCGCCGAACCCGGGCCGACGATCAGCTGTCGGGAGCTGCCGAAGGCTGCGTAGAAGATCAGAGCCGCCGGAGCGGCGTAGAGCCCGACCACCGGCGAAACCCCGGCAATCGACGCGTACGCGAGCGCCTCCGGGACGCGAACCGCCCAGACAGTGAGACCACTGACCAAGTCGTTACGAAGCCAGCCCTTGCGATACCCACGAAGTGATGGAAAGAGGACGGTCCCCATTAACCTGACTCTATGCCGCTGGACCTCCCCTTGGAATGCCCGATCAGATTGAGCAATGTATTCAAGTCCTTCGGTTCGATCAGAGCCGTCGACGGACTCGACCTCGACGTTCCCGCTGGCAGCTGTCTCGGCCTGCTCGGTCCGAACGGCGCGGGCAAATCGACCACGATGAGGCTCCTGACCGGCCAGGCGATCGCCGACTCCGGGGACCTGGAAGTACTCGGCTTCGAGCTTCCGAAGCAGAGCAAGTCTGCCCGGGCACGAATGGGCTTGGTGCCGCAGCTCGACAACCTCGATGTCGACGTCTCGGTCGAAGAGAACCTCAAAGTCTCGGCCCGCCTGTACCGCGTCAAGGACATCCCGGCCGCTGTCGACCGCGCGCTGGACCTGGCCAGGCTCACGGACCGCCGAAAGGATGCCGTCGATGAGTTGTCCGGCGGGATGCGCCGCCGCATGCTGCTTGCTCGCGGGCTGATCCACGACCCCGACCTGATTCTTCTCGATGAGCCTACGGTCGGCCTGGATCCCCAGATTCGCACCCAGATTTGGACCCTGATCGACGACCTGAGGAGCCGCGGAAAGACCGTGCTGATGTCGACCCACTACATCGAAGAAGCCGAACGACTGGCCGACGACATCGCAGTAATGGCCCACGGGAAGATCATCGCGCGAGGCAAGCCGAGCGACCTGGTCACCGAATTTGCGGGCGAGCTCACCGCTGAGGTCTACGGCCCACCCGACCGCCTGACCGAGGTGCGAGCCCTGGCTGACGCCGAAGGCCTGCGCTCCCGGCCGGCCGGGCCCGCTGTGGCAATCGTCGGCGCGGACCGTGACCGGCACACGTTCATCCCGCCCGAGGCAGTCTGGCGAGCTGCTTCCCTCGAGGACGTCTTCGTCCTGCTGACCGGAGAAGAGGCCGAATGAGCAAGGACCCGGACCGGATGCGCCGTCTCGAACCGGCCGCGATAGCCGGAGTGATGAGTCGCGAGATCGCCAATTTTCGGACCTTCTGGAAAGCCACCGCCTTCTCGAGCCTTCTCGAACCGACCATCTACCTGTTGGCCTTCGGTCTCGGGCTCGGGACGACCATCGTCACCAACGTCGAAGGCGTCGACTACATCGAATTTGTCGGCACCGGAATTGTCGCGACCGCGGTGATTTTCGCCAGCGCCCTGCCGTCGATGTTTGGCACCTTCATCAAGTACCGGTTTCAGCGCACCTACGACGCGATCCTCGCGGCACCGGTCGACGTCGAGGAGCTGGTCACGGCGGAAGTTCTCTGGATTGCCATGCGCGCCGGCTTCTTCGGCTGCTTCCCGATTCTCGTCTGCTTCTTTTTCGGCCTGAGCCCGACCTGGGGCATGCTCTTGATCCCGTTCTTCGGTTTCGTCACTGCCTGTGGATTTGCGGCTTTTGGAATGGCCGTCGCCGGCACGGTCTCCAAGATCGACCAGTTCAACTACGTGACGACCGTGGTCATCACCCCCCTCTTCCTGGTCGCGGGAACCTTCTTCCCGATCAACCAGTTGCCCGAGGGCTTCCAGATTGCCGCCCAGTTCAACCCGCTCTACCAGCTCGTTGAGCTCGTCCGGGGCGCCGCTTTCGGCTTCGAAACGGTCGACATCCTTCGGCTGCTCGGGTTGATCGTCTTCTCGCTGGTCCTGTGGCGGATCGCGATACACCAGCTGACCAAGCGTCTGATCGATTGACCCCGGCCGGGCTGCTGCCGGCGCTCAAACCGATCTGACCCACTACCCTGAAGGGTCGTGACCACTTCCGGCCCTCCGGCCCAGATCGACCCCGCGGCGAAAGGCAATCCTCTGCTCGAGGAGGCCGGGCGTCGCCGTACTTTCGCGATCATCTCGCACCCTGACGCCGGCAAGACGACAATCACCGAAAAACTGCTGCTCTACGGGCAGGCGCTGAACGAAGCCGGTTCGGTCCAGGGACGCCAGAAGCGCAAAGCAACAACTTCGGACTGGATGGACCTCGAACAGCGCCGCGGAATCTCGGTTTCTTCGACCGTGTTGCGATTCGAACATGCGGGAACGGTCATCAACCTGCTGGACACACCCGGCCACAGCGACTTCAGCGAAGACACGTTGCGGGTCATGTCGGCGGTCGACAGTGCGGTGATCCTGATCGACGCCGCCAAGGGAATCGAGGCCCAGACACTCCGCCTCTTCGAAGTAGCGCGCAGCCGTGGTATCCCGCTGATCACCTTCATCAACAAATGCGACCGCCCCGGCATCGAGCCACTGGAACTGCTTGACCACATCGAATCGACCCTTGACCTGCTGCCCACCGCCCTGACCTGGCCGGTCGGTGAGCCCGGTGACCTCAAGGGGATCGTCGACCTGCGGGAGAAAAACTTCCACGAATTCGAGCGCTCTGCGCCCGGCGGACTGGCCGTAGCGTCGGAGACGATCATCGACCTCGAATCGGCTCCCGACGGTGAGGCCGCTTGGAACACGGCCACCGAAGAACTGAGCCTGCTCGAAGCAGCCGGCCACGAGTTCGACCCCGGCGCGGTCGCCGAAGGTATCTCCACCCCGGTCCTGTTCGGGTCGGCACTCACCAATTTCGGCGTTGAACTTCTGCTCGATACGGTCATCGAACTGGCTCCGCCGCCGAGTCCGCGAATCGATATCACCGACACTCCGCGTCCGCTCGAGAGCGAATTTTCCGGGCTCGTATTCAAGGTGCAGGCGAACATGGATCCCCGCCACCGCGACCGCAACGCGTTCATCCGCATCTGCTCCGGCAAGTTCGATCGTGGCATGAAGGTGGTCAATGCCCGGACCGGACGCCCGCTGACCCTGAACTACGCTTCAGGCACTTTCGGCCGCCAGCGCGAGACGATCGAAGAGGCATACCCCGGCGACATCGTCGGTGTGGTCGGCGCGGCCGACCTCCAGGTCGGCGACACGGTCTTCCAGGGCCAGGAGCTCCGGTACCCACCGCTACCGACCTTGGCGCCCGAACAGTTCATCCGGGTCCGGAATGCCGACGCCCGCAAGCACAAACAATTCACCCGCGCGCTCGATCAACTGGCGGAAGAGGGTGTGATCCACGTGTTGACCCAGGACGGCGGCCGCGATCCGATGCCGATCCTCGGCGGAGTCGGCCGGCTTCAGTTCGAAGTTGCAACCGAGCGCATGGAGACCGAGTTCAACGTGCAGGTAAAGGTCGACGAGACCGACTGGAAGCTCGCACGCCGGACCGACGAAGAGAGTGCCCAGGAAATGCGCGAAGGACGGCTGGCGGAACTCCGGACCCGCAGTGACGGCGTGGTCTTCGCCCTCTTCACCAGCCAGTTCCAGCACGACCGCCTGGTGCGCGACAAGCCGCACCTGACGCTCGACCACATGGTCTGACTCCAAGACCACCGAGCACGTCGCCCAACACTCTCCAGCCCATAGGATCTCCGAATGGCATCAGAAGTACACCACCCCCTCTTCGCCCGCTTCTTCACCTGGTTCAGCGAGAAGATGGAGCCGGAGCTCGGCCCCTACCGATCCGAGCTGGTCTCCGGTCTTTCCGGCCGCATACTTGAGGTCGGATCGGGAAATGGTATGAACTTCGCCCACTACGGAAAAGGCGTGACCGAGGTGGTCGCCCTCGAACCCGAGGCCTACATGAGGGAAAAAGCAGCGGAGTCCGCGACACGAGTTGCTCCGAAGATCATGACCGTCGACGGCAACGCCACCGCCCTGCCCTTCGAAGATGATTCGTTCGATCACGTCGTCGCCTGCATGGTGCTCTGCTCGATCGACGATCCGGCAACAGCACTGCGGGAGGCCCGCCGGGTTCTGAAGCCGAACGGCCAACTCCACTTCTTCGAACACGTCCGGGCCGGGAGTCCAGCCAAGGCGAGGGTCCAGAGACTCCTCGACGACTCCCGCATCTGGCCCTGGGTGGCCGGCGGCTGTCACTGCAGCCGGGATACGGTCGGCAGTATCGAAGCCGCGGGGTTCCAAATCTCGCAGGTACGAGACGAAACGATCGGCGTGAAATGGGGCCATACGAACCCGCATGTAATCGGTTGTGCGTCTCCTCACACTTCCGCCTGATATCCCGGTCATATAGCCGAATACTTGCTCCGAGATCGACCGCAACCCGGCCGGTTTCGCAGGTTTATGAGCAATGTATTAGCAAATGACCTAGTATCCGTGAAGTAAGTCAACCGTACGCCGAGTTCCCGTGCCTCAAGGTCCGGGAAACGGGGGAACCAAGTTCTTGGGGCTAACTCACCTAACCAGGTGAGAGCGCACACTCCACAGCGCTAGTCCGTCAGCTAACCCCGTAGGCCACAAAGGAGTCGGTATCGGCACGTTCAAGCAGAATCCTCAACGTATTTCCACAACCTATGGCCTTCTACTTACCTTCAGCCTGGGCGCAGCCCTGTTGCTGACCGGTCTGGTCGGCCTCGGCACCGCCAACGCGGATTGCGCCAACACTTCGGGTGGAATTACGACTCAGAGCGCCAAATGCAAGCCTTTCAAGAAAGCCAGGCTTGTCAACGGCAAGGCGATCGCGCCCAAGTCGGCCCCGAAACGCGTCAAGCGTGTCATCAAGTACGCCAACCGCATCCGCACCAAGCCTTACGTCTACGGCGGTGGTCACGCCAGCTTCCGCTCGAAGGGCTACGACTGCTCAGGTGCCGTGAGTTACGCCCTGCGCGGCGGCAAGTTCGTCTCGAGTCCGCTCGCTTCGCCCGGCTACATGAAGTGGAAAAGCCGCGGCAAGGGCAAGTGGATCACCGTCTACTCAAACCCTGGTCACGCTTACATGACCGTCGCCGGTCTCCGTTTCGACACCGCAAACACGGGCGCAGACGGTCCCCGCTGGAGCCGGAGCCTGACCTCCACCTCGGGCCGGTTCAAAGCGCGTCACCCCGGGCGCTACTAAAGCTTCCCCCAGTCCCTCCCCGGAAACGCCCTCGCCTGTGCGGGGGCGTTTCGCTTTAAGCGTCCCTGGCCTCACGCATTGCCGAGACTCCGCCGGTGACGAAGGTGAGGGCCTGGTCGAGGATGCGGATCTGGTCGTCTCTCGAAGGGATTTCCGTCGTGGTCGAGTCGCGCTCTTCGCTGAGCAGGTCGAACACCCCGACCGCCGCAGCTGCCGCCATCCGCGGTTCGAGGTCGCCGGGCTTCATGTCGAGGTCAGCAGCGAGACCCTCCGCCATCAGCAGTTCGAACTCGCGAAGCTGGGCCCGTTCGTAGGCGACGAGACCTTCGTCGCGCTCAATAACCTGGCGCTGACAGGTCAGCTGCTCTTCATTCGCGTTCCAGACCTCACGCTCATCGAGAACCCAGCCACGCAGGGCCTCCATTGTGTCCTGGTCGGCCGGCCGGGACCGGATGCGGTCGGCCAGCCGCTGCTTCGACTTGAAGCTGACGTCGAAGACGATCGCTTCCTTGGCCGGAAAGTAAGTGGAAACGGTGCGCGGCGAGACATCTGCCGCTTCCGCGATCTGGGCGATCGTGGTTTACTGATAGCCGTTTTCGGCGAAAAGTCGAAGCGCAACCTCGACGATAGTCGCCCGGGTCTTCTGTTTCTTACGCTCCCGAAGCCCGGTCGAGTGCTCTGTTGAGTCGCCGTCCATTTGCACTAGCCTATCAAAGTCTGCATCTACTGCAGTAATGCATCACACGCATTCTCGCAGTGAATGCGAACATGCAGTAAGTGTGCTAATTTTCCCGCTTCAACTTTCCTCCCCCTCGTCTCTGGAGTCAAATGTCCAACCTGCTCGCCAATCTCGTCCGTTCGATCGTCATCCACTGGAAGCGTTCGCTGGTAGTAGCGCTCGTGGCGGTGTTCGCGCTCGGCTTCCTTTCAAGCACCGCGAAGAGTCCGCCGCCAGACGACTTCAACATCCCGGGAACGGAAAGCCAGAAGGCTTTCGATCTCCTCGAAGCCGGCGGCCAGGCGCAGGCAGGCATCACCTCGACCCTGGTCTTCAGTACGGACACGGGCAAGCTGTCCGACCCGAAACAGAAGTCAGCGATTCAGGACACTCTCGCGCAGGTCGGAAAACTCGACGAGGTGGTCAAAGTCGGAGATCCTTTCAACCCGAAGGCACCGGGGGTTTCACAGAACGGCAAGATCGCCCTATCCGAGGTCTTCTATGACCCGGACCTGAAGTTCGGCGACGTTGACAAGAAACAGGGCGAGGACCTCGAAATTGCAGCTGACACCGCAAGAAATGACGGGGTCAATGTCGCCATGCGCGGCATCGTGGTCGATGTTGCCGCCCAGCAGGACGCGCCCGTCGGTGAACTGATCGGCATCGCGATCGCGATCGTGCTGCTCACCTTCCTGTTCCGGTCCGGTGCCGCAATGGCAGCAACCATCGTCGGCGCCCTGATCGGAGTCATGGTCGGCCAGACGCTGCTGGTGATCCTGGCTGCTCCCCTCGGACTGCCCGAATTCGCAGCCACGATCGCGGTGATGTTGGGCCTTGGTGCCGGCATCGATTACTCCCTGCTCATAATGGGGAGATTCCGGGAACAACTCGCCGCCGGTGATTCGGTCGGTGACGCGGCAGCGAAGTCCGGCGGGACCGCTGGTTCCGCCGTGGTCACCGCCGGCCTCATCGTGATGGTCGCGATCGCCGGCCTGTTGGTGATCGGCATCCCGCTGATCGGCAAGATGGGCATCGGAGCCGCGATCGGCGTCGCCGCCGTCGTGGTCTCTGCGCTCACGATGCTGCCGATCATGATCGGCGCCCTCAAGAAGTGGCTGCGCCCGAAGAAGATCTCACACGTAAAGCCTTCCGCAGCTTTTGCCAACTGGGGAACCCGGATCACCAAGCGACCCTGGCTCTCGATTGCCGCCGGCGTCCTGATACTGCTGATTTTCGCCTTCCCGATGACCCATCTTCGGCTCGGACAACCGGACGACGGGAACCAGTCGGAATCCAGCACTCAGCGTCAGGCGTACGACCTCGTAAGTGAAGGCTTCGGCGCCGGGTCGAACGGTCCGTTCTACCTGGCTGTCGACGTCCCGGCCAATGACTCGAACGTCAAAGCCGAACTCAATTCGATCGTGACCGATCTCAAGGCAACCGATGATGTTGCCTCAGTCACCCCTCCTCCCTCCAAGCCCGGGGCCGATTCGGCCGTGATCAGCCTGATCCCGGAGACGGCACCGCAGGACAAAGCGACAAGCGACCTGCTCGAGAACCTGCGGAACAACGTCCTTCCCGAATCGACGGAAGGAACTCCGCTCCAGGTCTACGTCGGTGGCCAGACAGCCGGATTCGAGGACTTTTCCGACAAGGTCTCGAAGCAGCTGCCGCTGTTCATACTTGTGGTGATCGGACTTTCTGTCGTCCTGCTGATGATGGCTTTCCGTTCACTGTGGGTGCCGCTGGTTTCGGCGGCCTTCAACCTGCTGTCGGTCACCGCCGCTTACGGCGTAATCGTCGCCGTCTTCCAGGACGGAATCGGGGCAAGTCTCATCGGGGTCGACAGCGGAGTACCCATCATGTCGTTCATCCCGGTCATGATTTTCGCGATCCTCTTCGGGTTGAGCATGGACTACAACGTGTTCTTGCTCTCGCGGGTTCACGAGGCCTATAACGGCGGCGACAGTCCCCGTCAAAGCGTGATCGTCGGCCTGTCGAGGATCGGCAAGGTCATCTTGTTCGCCGGCCTGATCATGGCGTCGGTCTTCCTCGCCTTCGTCACCCAGTCGGACGTCGTGGCAAGGATGATCGGCCTCGGACTCGGTCTGGCGATCCTGATCGACGTGCTCTTCGTTCGCATGGTCATCGCCCCCGCTGTGGTGACACTGCTCGGCGACAAGGCCTGGTGGCTACCCGGCTGGCTCGACAAGATCCTGCCGAACATCTCCCTCGAAGGTCACGCGATTGCGAACCGCGATCCCATCGGCGAACCCCTCGATCCGGAAATCGCTCACGATCTGGGGATCGAGGCCTAAGGGGCCCCGGGTTCGAGCTTGCCTGCGATTTCAAGCAGCTGTCCCCGGACCAGGGTCCACTGTTCTTCGACCGCGGTGATGGGATCCATCGTGGTGATCGCCAGTCCGCGGACGGCCGAGACCGAGGTCTGGAGGACTGCCGGGAATTCGGGCAGGCGGGCAAATTCGGGCAATAGCGAGGTAGCGCTTTCGAAAATGATCTCTTCGACGTCGTCGTGGAGGTCGCGAACGGGCTGCTGGAGCTCGTCGTCAGTCCGCGACGCAAGCTGGATTTCGACGGCTGCGGCGAAGGTCGGCCCTCGGAATACGACCAGCAGGCGGTCGAGGATCGAGCCGAACCGGTCGATCACGTCATCGGACTCCGGGGCGGCAGCCACGAACTCCTCGGCGAGCCGCTGCGTCACGTAACGCATCGCTTCGACACTAAGCTCGGCTTTGGTACGGAAGTGATGCTGGAGCGCCCCCAGCGAAACTCCCGCCCGCTCCGCCGCGAGCCGGGTCGAAGTGCCCGCGTAACCCCGCTCGATCAGCAGCTCAACGGTCGCCTCGAGCACTGAAGTGCGGGTGGCGGCAGTTCGATCACTCTGTTGGCGGCGAGGACTGGTCATTTCCCGAAAATGTACCAGTCAGTCGACCGACTGGTAAACGCAAACCTCAGTCTGGCAAGCATCTCCGGCTCCTGGAACCGGACATGCATGCCAGACTGGCTTGGGCTCAGCTTCAGGGGCCTGTCCAGCCGTTGGCGTAGCAGTGAGCGTCGGCCGGGTTTGGACCCGGTGTGATCTCGGCGCAGCTCCTGATCGTGCCGTCTTTCAGGAACTCGGCGGCATGTGTACCCGTCCTGCGAACGGCGCGGATGCTCGTGGGGGTCTCCGCCGAATCCCCATTCCTTGCGCGGCGGGACGTTCTCGAGCGGTGGCCGCTCAATGCCGTCGGTCGCCCCCGGGGACGATGGCGGACCGCTGTCGTAGTAGACCAGCATGCTGCCGCCGTTGTACGGGAAGCTCGACTGCTGGTTCATGTCCATGAACGGATCGATGTCCCAGTGACGTCCGGGGTTGAGCGCGGGCGCGTAGACGCTTGCGCCGACCGTCCTGGCCTCGGCCTCGGCCGCGTAGTTGGTCACCTGATGGTCCCCGAAGGCGGCCCGGAGCAACACGCTGTGTGGCGGTGTGTCCGGCAGGGGATCCGTAGTCATCGAAGCGGCATAACCATTGGCTTCACCGCGGTCCCAGAGCAGCTGGACCAGCGAAAGGAGAATCGGACGCTCGGCGAGATCCGGGTAGTTCGAGTAGAGCCCGATAACCGGGGACTTGAAGTACTTGTCGGAGTCGACCGAACGCTGGAGCAGCGTGGAATAGTTCATGCCGGGAACCCCCAGCACACCGTGGTCCGAGTCGGGGCTCAGGGCCATCAGGGCACCACCCATGATCCCGCCCTGACTGATCCCCATGTACTGACCCCTCGTGTTTTCTCCGGCTGAGGTGTCGATAACCGAAACGTCCTCGCTGCCGTCGTTCACCTGGAAGGCCGCTTTCTGTGCGAATCCGTCCGGGTGGATCATCGCCCGCTGGAGCATCATGAAGTTGACGAAGCCCTGCTGCATGCGGTCGACTGCCTTGTTGAAGTTCGACATGTCTCCAAGCGACTCGAGGATCGTCAGAAGGTCCGGAGACGAGAATCCGTCCCAGTTGGCGCCACACCAGACGCTGCCGCCCGTCTTCGCAACATTCTGCGGTCCGGCTGAAATCGCCTGCTTGTAGTCGCCGAGCAGTCCGTGGCCGTAGATGCCGGCCGGACCGGGTGTGACCGCGGTGTTGGGTCCGCCAGGCTGAACCGCCGTAGGAATGATGCAGCGGAACGGGATGTCCATGGTGTAGCTCGGGTTTATGTCAACCGAGCCATCCGGCTTGAACTTGAACTTGGCTCCGGCCTTGCAGCCGTTCTGGTCGAGCATGCAGGGGATGCCCGTGAGCTTGCCTTCGACGTAACGCAGCATGTCGCCGCTGGGGACCGGGAGGTCCCAGTTGCTGCGGCAAGTACTCTCATCGTCTCCCTGATTGCAGACACCGGTGATCACGACGTTCGGGCTCGATCCCTGGATCTTGCGGTCGCCCATCGTGTTGTCGCCCAGCTTGCCGAAGGCGTAGTTCCGGATCTGGAGCGAACGTCCGGTCTCGCTCTTTTCAGAAGCAACGGTGAAATCCCAGGCCATGTAGAGGCTGGACCTGTCGACGCCGGCCTTTGAAGTCAGCGTGTCGATGACCGATTCCATGTGGGGCCGGCGATTCTCGACGGCGGCCTGCTGCGTCGGCAGGTCGTCACGGTAAGCGCGGAAACCGAGCGGAGACTCGATCGCCTGGTTGCTCGCGTTCTTCAGGTTGCGGAAGGCAACGATGTAGCGATGGCCGTATTCGAAGTTGCTGTCCGGACGGACGATCAGATTTACCGGTTCGGTATTTGACGGATTGTCATTGACCGATCCGGGAACTGCCTCGGTCGGATCGTTGGTCGTCGGGTTCGAGTCGAGTTCGGCCCACACCGGATGCCGCTCGCCGGTCTCCGCGTCGATTACCATCACCGACTGGGCGGGGTCACCGTAAGCGTGGAGGTTCGACAACGGCACCAGGCCGCTGTTCTGGAAAGCCGCCGGAGTATCGAGACCGGGGACCTTGAGCATGATTGCGTTGCCCGGACTGAAGCCGTCGCCGCGGTTCATGTCGGTGACGTCGATGTTGACCGGGTTTTCGGCTCCTGTATTGACCGGAGTCGAAGTCGCAGCAAGGTTCAGCCGCTTGCCGGTCGGCGTCGAAGCGTCGGGTTTCGTGTAGTAGTCGTTCGGGAACGGCTGGAGGCAGACGGTCGAATCGAGTGAATCGCAGTGCTCGGGATCGTCACCGAGCGGAACGGTCACGTAGTCGACCGGATCGATGCAGCGATTCGAGTCCTTGCGAAGGGCCTTCGAGCGCTTGGCCCTGGCCTTCTTCTTTCCTTTTCGATATTTGCCGACGACCTTGACCTTCTGGGTACCGCACTTGCCGAGCTTCTTGCGACCGGCCTTGGTCAGCGAAAGGGAAATCTTGCGGGTACCTCTTTTCTTGAAGCGCAAGGACTTCTTCTTGAAGAGCCCACCCTTGCCCCCCTTGGATGCGGACAGGCGGACCTTGCTCTTCCTGCTCGAGCGAACCTTGACCACGAGCTTCTTTGCCTTGAGAAGTGCGGCCTGATTCTTGGTCTTGATCGTGAGGGAGACCTTCGGCTTCTTTGCCTTGCCGGCAATGGCCTGAGTCGAAGTGATCGAACTGAACAGGATCAGTCCCATCAGCACGAGTATTGCTGCGGACGCCACGCGACGTCCAGTCGTTCCCACCATCAAGCTCATTGCTCTCCCTTTATTCAAGTCGATAATGCCACCCTCCCTACGAGGACCTCCACACGATACCGCTTTTTGTGGAAGTCTTCCCCGGGTGTCCGACCATTCACTCCCGGGAGTAACGCGGAAACCGTCTCGGCTTCTGGCGCACGGCCTAGTTGTCGTCCTTATCGACGCTGGCGCCCTGGTGGCACTGAACTGGATCCTGCCCGGGTTCCTCATCGACGGCTTCACGGCGGCGCTACTCACGGCCCTGGCAATCGGCCTCCTGAACGCCTTCGTCTGGCCCGTCCTCGCGCGTTTCACTCTCCGCCTCACCGTCCTTACACTTGGCCTCTTCGGCCTGATCCTGAACACGCTGATCGTCGGCGTGGCGATGCTGTCGATGCCCTGGCTCCATATCGACGGAATCTTCGAAGCGGTCGTCATCACCGTGAGCATCGCCGTGATCACATCGCTCGTCTCGGCGTTGCTGGCGATCGACGAAGACAGCAGCTGGTACCTGAATGTGGTTCGCGGCCAGCTCCGGAGGCGCGGCGAAGTCGAGCATTCGGAAGTTCCGGGCGTCGTCTACCTGGAAATTGACGGGCTCGCCCACGACGTGCTGCGTCGCGCGTTTGCCAACGGCAATGCGCCGACGCTGGCAAGCTGGGTCCGCGAAGGCAGCTACGACCTGAATCGCTGGGAGACAGACTGGTCTTCGCAGACGGGAGCCTGCCAGGCGGGGATTCTTCACGGCAACAACCACGACATGCCTGCCTTCCGCTGGTGGGAGAAGGATCTGAACAAAGCGATCGTCACCAACCATCCGCGTGACGCGGCCGAGATCGAACGGCGCCAGTCTGACGGCAACGGCCTGCTTTCAAACGACGGCGCCAGCCGCGCCAACATCCTTTCCGGAGACGCGACCAGCTCGATGCTCACGATGAGCACCGTCCTCGAGCGTCGCGGCAAGATCGGGCATGACTACGCCGCTTACTTCGCCAAGCCCTACGCAGTTCTGAAGACCGGTGCTTTCACGATGATCGAGATCCTCAAGGAGCGCCGGGCCGCGTCGAAGCAGGTCGGTGACAACGTCGAGCCCCGGATCCACCGCTCGCGCACCTACGCGATCATGCGCGCCTGGGCCACAGTGATCCAGCTCGACCTCCAGATCTCGGCCGTGATCGGCGACATGCTGGCCGGCCGGCCGGTGATCTACACAACCTTCCTCGCCTACGACGAAGTCGCCCATCATTCCGGCATCGAGCGCCCCGACACAATGCTGACGCTCAGGATGGTTGATCGTCAGATCGCGCGCGTCGTCAAGGCGTCTCAGGTCGCGCCCCGGCCTTACCGCTTCATCGTTCTGTCCGACCACGGACAGTCCCAGGGCATGACTTTCCTCGACCGCTACGGAATAACACTCGAAGACCTAGTCTCTTCACTGAGCAGGGCGAAGGCGTCCAGGCCCAGGTCGGAGGCGAAGACGACGCCCAGGCCTACCTCAACGCATCAGTGACTGAAGTCGCAAATGACAAGACTTTCTTCGGACGCATGGTCAGCCGATTCAGCCGTGGCAAGGTCGAGGACGGCGAAGTCGGGCCGGATTCGAGCGGACGCGACGAAAGCACCGGCGAAAGCGACGATCCCATCCCCGAGCTCTCGGTCATGGCCTCCGGCTGCCTCGGTCTGATCAATTTCCCGCGTGAGCCGGGGCGAATGACCATCGAGCGGCTCGAAGACCTCCACCCCGCTTTGATCGAAGGTCTCGCGGCCCACCCCGGGGTCGGCTTCGTCCTGATCAATTCGGAGAAGCATGGCGCTATTGCGGTTGGCGCGAACGGCACCAACTTCCTCGAGATGGACCTGATCGAAGGTGAAGACCCCCTCGAAACCTTTGGCCCGAACACCAAGGCACACGTACTTCGCACCCACAGTTTCCCGCACTGCCCCGACATCATGGTCAACAGCACCTACTGGCACGAGACCGACGAAGTCGCAGCTTTCGAAGAACTGGTTGGCTCACACGGAGGCCTCGGCGGCCTCCAGTCATTTCCCTTCGTCCTGCATCCGGTGGATCTCGAATGGCCCGAGGAAGGGATCATCGGCGCCGAGAACATCTACCATCTGTTCAAGGACTGGACCGGACAGATCGCGCCCGAACCTCAGTCCAGCGCCGTTGATTCGCCCGGCTCGAGCACCCGCACCTCTACCGCCGGCGAAGTCTCCGCCACCTGATCGGCGAACCGTCTCGGCGGACGGCTCAGGTGGTGCCGTCCCCACCGGCCGGCAACCATCGGGAAAAGCGTGCCCCAGTGAATCGGAATTGCGATCCGGGGTTTGATCAGGTCTACCGCCCGAGCGGCGACGGTCGGATCCATGTGCCCCTCGCCGAGGGTGTGGCCCCATCCCCAGACCGGCATCAGGGCCGTGTCGATCGTCGGTGAGATCAGTTCCATGTCCGGATACAGGTCTGTGTCACCAGCAAAATAGACCTGCTTTGTGCCGCTTGCCAGGAAGCCGACGGCCTGCCCCACATCGGTGAAGGGCCGCCGGCGACCGTCGTGTTCGGCCGGCACCGCGGTAACGGTCACCGCGCCAACTTCCGCCGTCTCGCCGACGGAGAGTTCCTCGACGTTCGCAAAGCCGTTTTTCCCGAGAAGTGTGCGGCAGCCCGGGCCCGAAATGATCCGGTCTCCGGTCCGAAGCCGCGCAGACTCGGCAGATCGAGGTGATCGAAATGCTGGTGGGACAGGAGGATCGCGTCAGGCGCCTTCGCGAATGGCTCGTGAGGCAGCGGTACCTGGCGACGGAGGTGGACGATCCTTTTGCGAAGCACAGGATCGGTGAGCAGCCGAACGCCATCCATCTCGATCTCGACCGTGGCGTGGCCGACGTAGGTGAGCGCGTTCATCGGCAAAAGGTACCGGCCGCGACTAGGGTTCCGTCTCAGCATGAACCCGCGACCCTTTGAAGCCAACTACGCAGGCGCGATTTACGGAACCATCCTTTCAATGGCGGTGATCTCGACCGCAAGCAAGGATCCGACCCTCGGGTCGGTCGAGATCGCCGGCTGGGCGGCGGCCACCGCACTGGTGTTCTGGATCGCCCACGTGTATGCAAACTTCGTCGCCGCCGGATTCGCCCGGCCCGCCGAGGCCGGCGAACTGCTCAGAAAGACGATGAAAAGGGAATGGCCGCTCGTTCAGGGCTCCTTGATCCCGGCCGCCGCGATGCTGCTGGCACCGCTGGGGCTGGTCTCGACCGAGTCAGCGACCTACGTTGCGGTCGGCGTCGGCGTCGCGCTGCTTTTCATCGCCGGCATCGCGATCGGCACCCGTGAGGACCTCAGTTGGGGCCGCCGCTTCACAATCGCCACGATCAACGCCTGTATCGGCCTTCTGATCGTCGCCTTGAAGATCTTCGTCCACTAAACCTGGACGGAAGCGCTACGCGCGCTGTTGACGGGCTTGAGAGCCGCGGGAGTAACTCATGATGTCGACCACGAAAGCGAAGATCACGATCAACCACTCGAAACCGTTGACGTCGCGGGTCCCGACCTGCCACATGCAGATGTAGGCCAGCGTGGTCCGGGGAAGCAGGAAGAAGCCGAGGACCGGAAGGATCCAGCCGCCGTCGAATGCCTTGCTGACCCAGTTCGAGAAGAGCAGAATCACAAAGAGCGCCAGCCGCGGCGAGATGAAGGCGAAGAGAACCACGAAGCAACCCATGAACTGAACTTACATCAATCCTTCGGACGCAACAAGAAGCTCCGCCGCCACGGTTTGATCCGGAAGGTGGCCGCGATGTGGGCCCCGTAGACGATGCCCATAGAGGCGAGGTTGAGGAAGATCAGCAGTCCGATGAATCCGGTCAGGGCGCCGTAGACCGCACTGCCGCCGCCAGAGATGGCGAACCACAGACGGAGCCCGTAGGACACTGCTCCGACCAGCGTGGCAGCAGTGGCAGCTCCGATCAAGGTGCTCGCCCAGGGTGTCTTGCCAGGGTTCAGGATCCAGAACATCCAGCTGAAGAAGATCACCCCGAAGAGAAAGATCCCCACGGGTCCTCCGAAAGTAGCGGAGAAATTGGAGAAGAACGTTTCGTCATTGATCGCCGAGTTGACCGGACGGGCGATGAGCAACGCGACAAAGACCAGAGCGAACGGCAGTGTCACCGCAGTAATGAGGATGTCGAGGCCTTTGTTCTTTGGAAATGAAGGACCATCTGCCGAGTTTTCGTTCGCGGTCTCGACCGCATGGCGCATCGCCCCCATGGCGGCACTCCCCGAATAGAGCAGAACCCCGACCGTCAGCAATCCGAGGCTGCCGGCGCCGTTGGTCAGGCCGTTGAGGAATTTGGTGATCTCCTGCCGGCCCTCGACTTCCTCCACTGGGAGGTTGTCGATGATGAACTTGATCAGGTCCTCCCGGACGTTGGCAGTATCGAAGACGTTGCTCAACACCCAGACCGCCAACAGCAGCAGCGCCGGAAACGTCATCAGGACAAAGAAGCTGAGCTGGGCCGCCTGTCTGGTTCCGGACGCCCTGTCGAAAGACATGGCGGCGGTCCAGATGACGGCCCAGACTCGCTTCAGTACAGCGAGGGGCTTTTCAAGAAGCTCCTTCGCTTCAGTCCCCCATGCCGACTTTTGCTTCATCCCAGCGCACGGTCACTGCGTAGAGAATGACGATGTTGAGGGCGATGAATACCAGACCGAGAATCGGCTGGGTGGTCAGCGTGATCATGTCGACTATCGCGTGGAAAAAACAGATAATGATGGTCAGGATGCGGGCCCAGGTGCGACCCTGGATCAGTGCGTAACCGGCCCAGGCCTTGATCACTCCGACGACCATCCAGAGGATGCCAACGGCAGTGACGCTGAGCAGGTAGATGTCGCCACCCGCGGTTCCGCCGGTGAAATAGCTGTCATCAAAAGCGGCGGCCAGTCCGGCAATCACGCTGAACACACCGGTCAGCATCATCATGATGCCGGCAAATGCCACCCACGATGCCCACGCAGCTGAACCGCCCGGGGGTTTCGAACCACTCGTCTCCATTTTATTCCTCCACTCGTTGCTTCATCGACAAAGCTCGACGGTCAGGTGACCGGCAGTTCACAATATCCCGGCCGCAGGACTCTCTGGGCTCAGGCCACGCAGCGGAACGAGATGTGGCAGGTGGCGCTCTCGACGCTTTCGGGGATGCGCGACGCAGGCCGGTACCGGCTGCAGTAGTTCTCGGCACAGAGGTAGGAGCCGCCCTTGATCACCTTGCGAGGGATGCCGCTGGCCGGATCGCGGCTCTGATCGACAGTCGGGCCGCGAGGATTGCTCGGTGCGCAGCATCTCGACGCCGGCTCGTCATGCTTCTCGGAAAACCAGGTCTGGGTCCATTCCCAGGCATTGCCGGTCACTTCATAGAGGCCGAACGGGTTCGGCTCGTAGCTTTCACCGCAACGGTGCCGGGCTTTCGCGGACCACCGGGGCGTGGTCTGAACTTCCACGGGAACTCACCGATCCACCGGTTCATGCGTTCCTGGCCATCCGGGGCAATTTCATCTCCCCAGGCGAATTCGGCGCCTTCCAGATCCCCCCGTCCGGCGCGTTCCCACTGCGCTTCGGTCGGCAACTTCTTTCCGGCCCAGTGGGCGTAGGCGTCGGCGTCTTCAAAGCTGATCTGGGTCACCGGGTGCTGCTCGCGCCCGGTGAGGTCGCTCCCCGGCCCCAGCGGATGGCGCCAGCACGCTCCCGGCGTCCAGGACCAGGCCATCGGATTGTCCATCGCGACCGGAGCCCGGGGCTGGTTGAAGGTGATCGACCCGGGAACGAGCATCGCCGGGTCGGCACCGGGGTACATAGCCGGATCGGGGGGCTTTTCTGCCACCGTCACGTAGCCGGTCGCTTCGACGAAGGTCTGATACTGCTCGTTGGTCACAGTCGTCTCGTCCATCCAGAATCCGTCCACGGCCACCGGGCCTACCGGCTTCTCTTCGGGGTAATGCTTTTCGCTGCCCATGGCGAAAGTGCCGCCGGGAATCCACTTCATTCCGGGCGCTGGTGCCTCGCCTGGATCGGGTGCTGTCGTCTCGGGGGTCACTGCGACAAATCCTACCGTCCGTCAAGTCGGTGCTTCTCGAGAAACCCCCCGATTTCCCGCGAGAGTCGACCGCCCTGCCAGGACAATGGCGACTCCCCCTTTTCTTCACTGACCATCTCGGAGTGCGGCAGAGCTTCGTCGTACCTGACGGCGACGGCGTAAGGATGACCATCGTCGGCATCGTCGTGACTTGCGACAACCAGTACTGGCATTTCCAGCCGCGAAAGCTGGTCCAGTGAATCGAAGGGGTTGGATCGCGGGACCTGGCGCAGCGCCTCCGCGACCGCTTCGGGGTGACGGTGGAGCGCGGCCCGCCTTTCGGCCAGCCGAATGATCGTCTCCTTGATCTCCGGCGTCACGTTGACCCTTTCGCCGATCACCCTCGCGAACTCAGCCGGTCCGCCTTCCTCCAGGGCGGTAGCTCGTTCATCCCAGCGATCGATGTCGAGATCGGTCTCTTCGCCGGTGAATACCGGGCCGACCAGTACGAGGGCGGAAACGCGGTCCGGGTCCCTCAGGGCGAGGTTGACCGCGGCGTGGCAGCCCATCGAATGGCCGCCGATGACCACCGGCTCCCCGGCAGCGCGGTCGCTGACGATGGCACTGAAGTCATCGGCCAGGTGCTCGTAGTCGTAGACCGGCGCCGGCTCAGACTCCCCGTGTCCCCTTGCGTCCCAGGTGTGGAGGCGAAAGCCGGCCCGCGGCAGGACTTTCGAGCCGTGGACAACATAGGTCCGGGCAGCACTAAGGCCGTGCGCCAGAAATATATCCCGGCCATCACCGTGGCTCTCGCCCCGGAGAACGGTGCCTTCGGCTTCGACTTCAAACTGCTCGGGCTGGAACGTCCAGGGCTTAGCGGGGGTGCTGCTCACCGATCAGCCCTTTTCGAGCGTTGCCTTATCGATCACGACATCTTTCGTCGGCGACTCGTCCGACCCACCCAGCTTGCCGATCTTGTCGACCACGTCCATCCCTTCGCTGACCTTGCCGACCAGCGCGTATTCGGGCGGAAGACTTGCGCCTCCGGAACCGGTGACTACATAGAACTGACTGCCGGAGGTCCCGGGTGCTTCGGTTCCCGACTTGGCCATCGCCACGACGCCGGGGGTGTACTTCAGGTCTTTCTGCGGAGTGTCGACGACCGAGTAGCCAGGGCCGCCGGTGCCGTCACCTTTGGGATCGCCACCCTGGATCACGAAGTCAGGAACGATGCGATGAAACCCGAGGCCGTCATAGAAGCCCTTCTCTGTCAGGTACGCGAAGTTATTGGCGGTGACCGGAGCCCGTTCGGTGTCGAGAGCGATCGTGAAGCTGCCTTCTGAAGTCTCCATGGTCACGGAAGCCGTCTCACCCTTCTCGACGACCTGGGTCGGCTTGTCGAGTGTCTCGGTCTTGGTAACGGGTTCGGTCGATCCTGAATCAGAATCGCCCCCTTGGGCCACGAGGACGACGACGACAACGACCGCAAGCAGAACGCCGGCTACGGCCAGGCCAATGAGTTTCTCCCGGTTCTTCATGAGCGCAGAGACTAGCCCGACTTGCGATGATCAGGTTGTGTCCCCCACCCCCTCTTCGCCTGACCGCAAAACAGTGACCGTTGGCAAGGCGATCAGCCGACTGGTGGCCCGGGCCCCGTGGGCCTGGCCGCTGGTCAGCCGGCTGGTAATGGGTTTCTTCGATTCCCGTTCCAAGGGCTGGGACAGCAACACCGGCGCCGGATCGGTCGAACACCTGGCTCCTCTTGCCGCAGGGGTCCTCCATGCAGGCAAGGAGCCGGAACGGGTTCTTGACATCGGCTGCGGCACCGGCGCCACGACGTTCTTTCTGGCTCGTGAGTATCCGCGGGCCCGGATCCGCGGGGTCGACCTGGCCCCGGGAATGATCGACCAGGCCAACTCCCGGATCGGGCTCGACCCCGAAGCGCGAGTGGCCTTCCGGGTCGGCGATGCCAGCAAGTTGCCTTATCCCGACGAGCACTTCGACCTCTTGACCCAGACCAACATGCCGGTCTTCTTCACGGAGATCAACCGGGTCCTCCGGCCCGGTGGCTCCGTGGTCATCGCCTCGAGCAGCGGCCAGAACACGCCGTTTTCAACGCCTGACGAACTGTTGATGAAGAAGTTCAAGAAGATCGGCTTCACCGAGGTCGAGACAGGCTCGGCCGCGCGCGGGACATACTTCACGGCACGGAAGGACGAAACGCCGGAATGACTTTGCCCGTCGAAAAGCACTACGCCCTGATTATCAACCCGAGTGCCGGCGGCGGCCGGGCACTGAAGATGCTGCCCGAAGTCGAGCGCCAGTTCGATGCCCGGCGCATGATCTTCCGGGTCGAGAGGACCCGCTCGGTCGAGCATGGGGTCGACCTCGCACTCGACGCGATTGAGGGCCGGGAAATTCCTGTGGTGATGAGCGGTGATGGTCTGGTCGGAGCGGTCGGCGGCGCCATGGCCGGGGTCGACTGTCCACTGGGCCTTATCCCGGCCGGACGTGGCAACGACCTCGCCCGGGGTCTGGGCATCCCGACCGACGCCGCCGAAGCCGTGCGCTGCCTGGACGTCGGGTTCGAGAGGCTGATTGATGTGGGCGATGCCAACGGCGAGCGTTATCTCGGAATCGCGTCTGTCGGATTCGACTCCGAGGCCAACCGGATCGCCAACGACGCAAAGATCCTGAAAGGCACGCTGGTCTACGCGTACGCCGCTCTGCGAGCCCTGATCAGCTGGAAGCCGGAACGTTTTGCGCTGGTCGAAAAGGGAGTCCAGACCCGCTACACCGGATACACCGTGGCCGTGGCCAACAATGGTTTCTACGGCGGCGGCATGAACGTCGCGCCAGACGCCGAACTCTCCGACGGACTCCTTGACGTCGTCGTGGTCGGCGACGCACCCAAGTTCCGCTTCCTGATGGACCTGCCAAAGGTCTTCAAGGGCACCCATGTGAAGAACGAAGAGATCGAGACCTGGCAGACCGCCTCGATCGAGGTTCGGGCGAGCAAGCCGCTGGTCGTCTACGCCCACGGTGACCCCCTTACCAAGCTTCCGGCAACGATCCGGGTGCTCCCTCGGCGCTCTCGATGATCGTGCCGAAGGACGGGTCTTGATCCGGTTCAAAGCCGGTCTCGCCCGTATGATCGGCCGGCTTAGCCGCCTGACCGGCCGTGGTGGCGGCACCACTCTGCCCGGCCGGGTTCTGCTCAAACTCGACCCCGGGGCGATCAGCAAGCTCGGCTCGGAGCTGGAGCACGGATCGACCCTGATCAGCGCCACCAACGGCAAGACCACGACGGCGGCAATGCTGGCCTCGATCCTGACCGCGAACGGGCGCCATCCCGTCCACAACCGGGCCGGCTCGAACATGACCTGGGGCGTCGCTACCGCGCTACTGGAACAGCGTGGCGATGAAGGCCTTTTCGAAGTCGACGAAGCCTGGCTCCCTGAAACCGCGGCCCGCCTCGGCCCCAGGGCGATCCTCCTCGGCAACCTCTTCCGCGACCAGCTCGACCGTTACGGCGAAACTGAAGCGCTGGCCGATGCCTGGGTCAAGCTGGCGAAGTCCCGGGCGGGCAGCACAGATTTCATCCTCAACGCCGACGACCCGCTGGTGGCCGATATCGGCCGGTACTCCGGCAACCGGACCACGTACTTCGGTATCGAAGACGAAGATGCTGCCCTGAGCGAGACGCAACACGCCCACGACGCCAAGCAATGCCGGGTCTGCGGGCAGCCACTCGACTTCGAGCGGGCCTTCGTCGGGCACCTGGGCCACTACTCCTGCCCGAGTTGCGGCATGAAGAGGCCCACCCCGGAAGTATTCGCCACGGAAATCGAGCTGAAAGGCATGAGTGGTGTTGAAGCCACGGTGGCCAGCCCCGAAGGCAGCGCCCGGCTGAAGTTGCCGCTGCCCGGCCTCTACAACCTCTACAACGCGCTGGGTGCGATCGCGACCGCCCGGGCGCTGGGGGTCCCGGTGGCAGCGTCCGTTTCCGCCCTGGCAGGCATGCAGGCCGTGTTCGGCCGAGTCGAGCGGATTCATGTCGAAGAGACCGAACTCTCGATCCTGCTGATCAAGAATCCAGCGGGAGCAAGTGAGGTGATTCATACCCTGGCGCTCGAACCAGGGAAGCTGGACCTCTGGATCGCGCTGAACGACGGCATCGCCGACGGACGCGACGTGTCCTGGATCTGGGACGCCGACTTCGAGGTGCTGGCCGGGCACGTGAACTCGATCATCTGTACCGGCACCCGTGGGACGGAAATGGCTCTGCGGCTCAAGTACGGAGGCTGGGACACGGACCGGATCACAGTCGTGGATGGAATCGGGAAGGGTCTGTCCGAAGCAATCGGCCGAAAGCCCGGCAAGCTCTTCGCCATGCCGACCTACACGGCCCTCCTCGAGTTGCGGAAGCTTCTTGCGAAGCAGGGTGAAGCCGAGAGGTACTGGGAAGGGTGATCCTCGCCGACGAGGCTTCGGACGAGGCCTCGATCTGGCAGCTGGTCGAATCCTGTGCCTACGGGGCCGACCTCGCCATCTGGTCCGAGCTGACCACCGAAGGCTCTTCGGTGCTAGACCTTGGATGCGGCATCGGCCGGGTCGCCCGGCACCTCGCCGCCGAAGGAAAAGACATCGTCGGCGTTGATCGCGACCCGGAGATGGTTGCCGACATGAATCGCCTGGCAACGGAAGACAAGGTCGTTGCGATCACCGGTGACGTTTCCGAACTCGCCTCGCTCGAACTCGGCCGGGACCGGTTTGAAGCGATCATCGCTCCCCAGCAGCTACTCCACATCCTGGGTGGAGAGAAGCACCGGCACCGACTACTGGCCGGGGTGAAACGACGGCTCGAGCCGGACGGGATTGCCGCGTTTGCGATCAATGAAGTCGTTCCCCAGGAGAGCCAGACGGTCGACATCCTTCCGGATCTGAGGGAGATCGGCGAATCGGTCTATGCAAGCCGGCCGGTGGCGGTCGAGTTCGACCCCGGCTCGCTGACTGTCGTCCGGCTGCGACAGGTCGTGGGCCAGGACGGGTCGCTGGAAGAAACCCACGACAGCATCACCCTCGACCTGATCGACCGTGAGTCTCTGGCCGCGGAATTGGCAGCTGCAGGGCTCAATATCTCACGGATGATCGAAGTCCCGGAGACCGACCGGCACATTGCGTCTGTCATCGTCGTCGCCGGCCACGATGCCGGCAACTCCTGACTCGCAAGGATCTTGACCTGACTTCTGTTTCCGCTCGACCCATAGGCTTTGTCCGATGAAGCTCCGCCTCCTCAGCCTCTATCCGGACCAGATGAATATCTATGCCGACCGGGGCAACATCATCTTCTTCGAGCAGCGCTGTCGCTGGCGGGGAATCGATTTCGAGGTGACCCGCTGCGGTACCGGAGACACCTTCGACCCGGCGGGCTTCGACCTGATCTACATGGGTGGCGGCCAGGACCGTGACCAGCAGATCGTCGCCTCCGACCTGGTTGAAACGAAGCGGGAGAGCCTGGTCCGGGCCAAAGAAGATGGCGCCGTTGTCCTGGCGGTCTGCGGCGGCTACCAGCTGCTCGGAATTTCCTACCAATTGGCCGACGACGTGATCGAAGGACTCGGACTGGTCGACTTGAAGACGGTGCGTGAGCCGGGCCCCCGCCTGATCGGCCCGGTGGTGATCACGGTGAACCTCGACGGAACGGACCGCACCATCGCCGGCTTCGAGAACCACGGCGGCCGCACCTACCTCGGTCCGGAGGCAAAGCCGTTCGGCAAAGTCGAATCAGGGCACGGGAATAATGGAAACGACGGATTCGAAGGTGTGCGGGAAGACAACCTGGTCGGAACCTACCTCCACGGTCCCCTGCTGCCGAAGAATTCCTGGCTGGCTGACCACCTGATCAAGCTCGCGCTCGAACACCATCACGGTGGCACAATTGAACTGGATCCGCTGGACGACCGATTCGAGGACGCAGCGCACGAGACAGCCCGCCGAGTGGCGCTCGCGGGCTAACTGCCCGCGGCCCACCCAAGCGCCCCAGTCAAAAAATGGGACGACCCGGGGGCCGCCGGCCACCTCAGACCACCACCTCAGTCCACCAACTAGCGGCCGGTGGGGCCGAATCCGCCGTCCCCGCGCTCACTTCCCGAAAGCGACTCGACAGCAACCGGCTCGGCCAGGATCACGGGAGTCACGACCAACTGGGCGATGCGGTCACCAGGCTCGACCCGGAAAACATCGGCCGGGTCGTTGTTCAGCAGCAGGACCATCAGCTCACCGCGGTAACCGGAATCGATCAGGCCAGGAGCGTTGGCGACCGAAATACCGTGCCTCCTGGCCAGGCCGGAACGTGGGAGCACCAGGCCTGCGTGCCCATCCGGGATTTCGACAGCGATCCCGGTGCCGATCTGCCACCGCTCCCCCGGTCCGATGTGTGCCGGTTCGGATGCGTAGAGATCGAGGCCGGCATCGCCTTCGTGTGCTCTGGTCGGAAGGGTCGCCCGGTCGGAAAGAATCTGGAAGTTGAGGTTCATCGCCGCCCACTCTACCCGAGGCCGGAGGTCGGATCCCGGGTTAGCTGACGGTCAGATCGGCGAAGCGATGTACCTCGCCCATCGGCAGGCGGGTTCTTACTAGGACGCCGTCCGGGCCATCTTCGCGGTCAACTTTGCCGGCTACCTCGTGAAGGTCATGGAGCCGGGCACCCTCGCTGTAGGGGACTAGGAGTTCGACCGGCATCATCGTCGATTCGAACACTTCCTCGGTTGCCTTCTTCAGTTCCTCCAGGCCTTCGCCGGTCACCGCTGATACCGGGATCGCATCAGGGTGCGCAATCCGTACCTCGTCCCGTTCTTCCTTGCTCAAGAGGTCGATCTTGTTTAGAACGAGCAGCCTGGGCTTGTCGTCTGCTCCGATCTCCGCCAGAACCAGGTCGGCCGCCTGCATCTCCATGAGCAACTGTTCCTCGGGTGAAGACGCGTCGACGACATGAAGGATCAGGTCGGAAAGTACCGTCTCCTCCAGAGTCGCCTTGAACGCTTCGACCACCTGATGTGGAAGTTTGTCGATGAATCCGACCGTGTCGGAAATCAGGTAACGGCGACTGTCAAATTCGTAGGCCCGGGTTGTCGGATCGAGGGTGTGAAAGAGCCGGTCGCCGATGCTCACGTCAGCTCCGGTCATGGCATTCATCAGGGTCGACTTGCCGGCGTTGGTGTACCCCGCAAGCGCAACCTGGGGGAGCGACGAGTCCTGCCGGCGACTGCGCATCACTTCACGGTTCTGCTCGACCCCGCCCAAGCGGCGACGGAGTTTCGCGATCCGGTCGCGCGCCAGCCGGCGGTCCGTCTCGATCTGGGATTCGCCGGGGCCTCGCGTGCCGATACCGGCGCCCAGCCGTTCGAGGTGGGTCCAGAGGCCCCTCATCCTCGCCAGGTTGTACTCGAGCTGCGCCAGCTCAACCTGAAGCTTGCCTTCAGCTGAATGGGCGTGATCGGCAAAGATGTCGAGGATGACCGCCGTACGGTCGATCACCGGCACGCCGAGATCCGCTTCAAGATTTCGCTCCTGGCGTGGAGCGAGCTCGTCGTCGCAGGCCACGAGGTTGGCGCCGGAGCGCTCGATCTCGGCCTTGGCCTCTTCCAGCTTGCCTTTACCGAAGTAGCGGTCGGGGTCGGGCTCGGAACGTCGCTGAATCATCTCGCCGGCGACAACCACGCCGGCAGTCCGGAGAAGTTCGCCGAGTTCATCGAGGGTGCCATCACCGGTGGTATCCACCGAAATCATCAGCGCACGCTGGCGTGCCCGCTTTGCAAGCGCGTCGTCAATGGTCGTTCCCTGGCTCTGCGGCTTGTTGCCGTTCAACTCCATGTCTCCATCCTAGGCATTCCGGGTAGCCTGCCTGTCCATGAAGATCTTCATGACTGGCGCAACCGGATTCATCGGAACCTCCACGGCGAGGCAGCTGACGGAACAGGGGCACAACCTGACCTGTCTGGTCCGTGATCGCTCGAAGGCAACAGGTCTCAGCGACCTCGGCTGCGAGCTGGTCGACGGCGACCTTTCCGACCAGGACCGCCTGGCCGTGCAGATGCAGGGAAGCGACGCCGTGGTCCACAACGCGGCCCTCTACGAGGTCGGCATCCCGGAGTCCCGCCGCCAGGCACTCAAAGAGGCGAACATTGACGGCACCTCGAACGTGCTCAACGCCTGCCTTGATGCCAGCATCCCACGCGTTCTCTACGTCTCGACCTGCGCGGTTTTCGGCAACACGAGCCACGAGATGGTCGACGAGTCTTTCGAACGCCCCAACCTCAACTTCACCTCGTACTACGAAGAAACGAAGTACGAAGCCCACCAGATTGCCAAGGACCTGATCGAAAACAGGAACCTGCCCTGCGTGATCGCCCAGCCGGCCGGGGTTTACGGCCCCGACGACCACTCGGCCCTTGCCGGGACGATCCACCAGTTCCTTGACGGCAAGCTGCCTTTGATGCCCTTCCCGGACTTCGGCACCGGTCTCGCTTACGTCGACGACGTCGCCGCCGGCCTGATCCTGATCCTCGACAAAGGCAGGATCGGCGAGAGCTACATCCTGACTTCGGACAACGTCACCATGCGCGAGATCATCGAGACCTCGGCCCGGGTCGCCGGCAAGAAAGCACCGTCCCGGGCGATGCCGACCGGGCTGCTCAAGTTGCTGCGGCCGGTCGGTCCGCTGGTCGGAAAGCTCATGGGCCAACCGCCAAACCTCCGTGAACTGATCGCGTCAACCGACGGAGTCACCTTCTGGGCAAACCCGGAGAAGGCGAAGAAAGAACTAGGCTTCCGCCCCCGAGATCTCGAAACCGGCCTAAGAGACACCTTCAAGGCCGAGGGCCGCCTTTAGAGGGTGGTGCCCGGGACCTGCTCTGCCGCGGCAGGCGGGTGTGGGCCGCGGGGGTGCGCCCGGAGGGCTGGCGACCGAGGCAATCGCGCGATTCGCCCCGATACGGGGAGCGTTGCCCCGGAGGACGTGCCCCCGCGGCCCGAAACCCACCAAGCGCCTATGCAACAGATAAGACAACCACGGCCGCCTCTTCGAGGACCTTTTCGCAAAACGAGGTCGAGGTATAACCCTCGGGCACCGGCGCCCAGACGTAGATCGTGCCCTTCGGACTTGCCACGTCGACGCCGATCGCGCGCAGGGTGTCGACCACCAGGTCGCGACGGCGGGCGTAGATCGCGTTCATTTCCTCGAGCGTGTCCTGCGGACCTTCGAGGGCGGCAACCGCGGCCAGCTGAACCGATTCGAAAAGGCCCGAATCGACGTTGGTCTTGAGTCGCCAGTAGGTCTGGATCGCTTCGGCGTTGCCGAGGATCGCCCCGACCCGCCAGCCGGTCATGTTGTAGCCCTTCGAAAGCGAGAAGACTTCAACACCAACCTCTTTGGCTCCCGGCGTGGCCAGGAAGCTCGGTGCGACGTAGCCGTCGTAGGTCGTTTCGGAATAGGCGTTGTCGTGGACGACCAGGATGTCGTTCTGCTTCGCGAACTCGACCACCTTTTCGAAGAACCCTTCCGGCACGATCGCGCCGCTCGGGTTGTTCGGATAGTTGAGGAAAAGCAGCCGCGCCCGCTCGGCCGTCTGTTCGTCGATCGCGTCGAGGTCGGGGGCAAATCCGAGTTCCTCTTTGAGCGGCAGCAGTACAGCTTCCGCGCCGGCCAGGATCGGCCCCCCGGTATAGACCGGGTATCCGGGATCCGAGGCCAGGGCGACGTCGCCCGGGTCGAGGAAAGCGAAACAGAGGTTGTAGATGCACTCCTTGGCGCCAATCGCCGGGATCACTTCCGAATCGGGATCGATCTCGACACCGAACCGGTCACCGTAGAAGTTGGAGAAGGCCTGCCGGAATTCCTCACGGCCCCGGTTGCTCGGATACTTCTGGTTGCCGTTCTCGGCCACAGCTGCCTGCATCGCCTGGACCACATGAGCGTAGGTCGGCATGTCGGGGTCACCGATACCCAGGCTGATTACGTCAATGCCCGCTGCACGCTTGTCCGAGATCTGGCGTTCCAGCTCGGCGAACTTGTAGGGGGGCATCGCTTCGAGTCGCTTGGAGGGATCAGTGAGAGCCAAGTGTTCCTTTCGGTAATCAGGCGGTGAGGCCGGCCATTGCGTCGACCAACTCGGGCGCGAGTTCGCCCGAAAGTATGGGATCGGCCCAGCCGGTGAGTGACACATCCAGGTCAGAAGAAATCTCCACGAGCAGTTCGCCGCCGTCGAGTTCGACAGTGATCGGGCTCGGCGCACCCCCGAGAAATGCGGCAACAGCGGCCCCACTCGCGCCGGTGCCGGAAGAGAGGGTCTCACCCACGCCGCGCTCGAAAATCCGGGCGCGCACCCGGGAACCCGAGACGCGGAAGAAGGAGACATTCGTGCGGTTCGGGAAGAGCCCGCTGTTTTCGATCTCCGGCCCGATCTTCGCCAGCTCGAGTCCTTCGATATCGGCACCGACCTCGATCGCACATTGCGGGTTGCCGACCGAAACGTGTCGGAAGTTCCAGTCGCGTCCTGCCGACGAAACGGTGCCGAGGCCATTGGCATCACCGCTGGGGAAATCGCTTGAAGTCGTTGAAGCGCGTCCCATTCGGACCGAACAGGTGCGCTCGGAAGTGATCTGCGGGGTGACCGGTCCGGACTGGGTCAGGATGGTGAATTCGTCATCCTTGGTCCAGTTGTGGCGCCGCATGTACAGCACGGCTTCGCGGGCACCGTTTCCGGAGAGTTCGGCCTCGGAACCGTCGGGATTGAAGATCCGAAGCTTGGCCACGTACGCGGGGTCCTCACTGCGGGAAATCAGGAGCACGCCGTCTGATCCGACACCGAAGTGCGGATCGCAAATCCGCTGGATTCGCTGCTGGTTGAGTTCCCAGGGAAGGGCCTCTTCCTCGACGATCACATAGTCGTTCCCCAGGGCTTGCCATTTCTCGAATTTCATGCGGCCCCGCAAGCTATTGGTAAGAGCCGTCCGCTGCATTTCGGAGGATCAAGGCATCCAAGTCACTTCGCGAGAACAAGGAATCCAAGTCACTTCGCTCATCAGAAGTCACGAATGGTTTTACTGTGCGACTTGGATAAGTCACGAATAGTTTCGCTGTGCGACTTGGATGTCGATGCGTTCGAGGATTTCATCAGCTATCGCCTCGTCGGCCCGGCCCCCCCGTTCGACGATTTCGACCCCGGCCATTCGACGCATCCAGGTCATCTGGCGGCGGCCGTAGCGCCGGTGGAGGAGCTTTACCCGGTCGAGGTCGCCGTCGAGGAACTCGGGGAAGCCGATCGCCGCCCGGGCCGTTCTTGAAGCATTCGCGGCGATGGCCCTTTCGATCTCTCCAGCCGCACCTTGCACTGCCATCGCTTCAACCCGAGCGTCGATCCTCTCGACCAGAGCCTCGTCGCCTTCGACCAGACCGAACAGAAGAGTTGGCCGGCGCAGATCGGCAGTCCAGAGCTCGCCTCCGCCTTTGTGGTCGGGCGCCGGCGACTGGCCATCGCGGATCAACTCGATCGTGCGGGCAATTCGTTTGCGGTCGTTCGGGTGGATCGAACCCTGAAACTCCGGCGGCAGGGTCTTGTGCATCGCCTCCGGACCGCGCTCTTCGAGCTCGTTCTCAACCTCTTCCCGCAGCGCATCCGGCACAGCCGGCCGGAAGTCGAGGTCAGTCAGCGCCGCCCTCAGGTAGAGGCCCGTGCCACCGACGATGATCGGCTGCATTTCTGCAGCGAGGCAACGGTCAATCTCCTCGTGGGCACGTTCCCCGTAACGCCCGGCGCTGTATTCCTCATCGATCGGGACAAATCCGGTCAAGCGGTGCTCGAGGCGAGCACTCTCTTCAGCACTCGCGGCCCCACTCAGGACCTCGAGCCCGGCGTAGACCTGAATCGCATCGCAGTTGATCGCCACCGGCCGCGAACCCCGGGCCCGCAGGAGGTCCGCCAGTTCGATGACCACACCGGTCTTGCCAATCCCGGTCGGCCCGAAGACCGCGATGACGGGGCGGTCGAATGAGCCGGCTTCAGGGTCAAGGCCAGTGGTCATTGCGGCCTTCACACCGCGATCCTGCTGAGCAACCTCTCTGTGCCGGTCAGGGACTGCGACGTGGCCTCCGTGATGTCAACTTCGACCAGCTGGCCGGGCAAAGCGGTTCCTTCGAAGTTCACGGCCTTGTTCTGACGGCTGCGTCCGCGGATCCGGGTCGGATCGTTTCGGCTCGGGCCTTCGACCAGCACCTCGAGCGGGCGCCCGACGAAACGCTGGGCTTCGGCTTTGGCCCTGCGCTGGACGACCTCAAGTAGCGCGGCCATCCGTTCCTTCTTTACCGGGTGCGAAACTTGCCCGTCCATTTCCGCGGCGAGCGTCCCCCGTCGAGGTGAATAGATGAAGGTGAAGGCGCCGTCGTAGCCGACCTCTTCGACTACTTCGAGGGTCTGGGCGAAGTCCTCATCTGACTCCCCGGGAAAGCCGACGATGATGTCAGTCGTGATGCCGCAGTCGGGCAGGCGTTCGCGGATCATCGCGACGCGGTCCATGTAGCGCTCGCGGGTGTAAGTGCGGCGCATCTTCTTGAGGATCACACTCGAACCGGACTGGAGCGGCAGGTGAATGTGCTCACAGAGTCCGGATAACTCCGCGTGGGCCTCGATCACGTCCTCGCGCATGTCTTTGGGGTGCGGACTGGTGTAACGGATCCGTTCGATGCCGTCGACCTGATCAACCCGGCGAAGCAGATCGGAGAAACGGATCCGGGTTTCTTTCGGCAGATCCCGCCCGTAGCTGTTGACGTTCTGTCCGAGCAGGGTCAGTTCGATCACGCCTTCGGCGGACTGACGTTCGGCCTCGGCGATCAGGAGGTCGGGGTCGCGGCTCTCTTCGCGCCCCCGGGTTGTCGGCACGATGCAGTACGAGCAGGCGCAATTGCAGCCCTGCGAAATCTGGAGCCAGCCCTGGAACTGACGCTCCCGATGCGATGGCAGATCCCCCGAAAACTCCTCGAATTCGAAGTAGCCCTGGGCGGTCAGGGAGTCCGAGTTCAGAAACTCGGCCAGGCGATGGATCTGTCCCGGGCCGAAAGCGACATCGACGAACGGAAAACGGCGGAAAACCTCTTCCTTGACCGACTGGGCCCAACAGCCACCGACTCCGACGATTCGCCCGGGATCCTCGGTCTTCAGACGTTTCGCTTCACCGAGGTGGGAGATGAAACGGTTGTCGGCATTTTCACGGATCGAACATGTGTTGAAGAGGATCAAGTCGGCGTCGTCCCGCGCTTCGACCTCCGCGTATCCAAGCGAAGTCAGCATGCCTTTCATGCGCTCGGAATCGTGCGCGTTCATCTGGCAGCCAAAGGTGGTGAGGTGGAACTTCTTCATCGGTGACGAGGTTACCGGCACCGGTAAAAAAGTAAGGCCGCGTGGCCGATCAGAGGCGGGAGGGAACGACGACCGGCTGTACCGAGGCTTCTTCGCCCCCGGCCAGTTCACCGTGTTCGCGCTGTTCCTGCTCGTGCTGCGCCAGCTTCACCGCGAAGGTCGTGGTTCCAGCGACGAGGAACACACCCACGATCAGAAGCCCTGCCAGCACACCCTTGCTCGGAAAGTCCGGGGTGCGCATGCCGACAAGAGTCGTCAATACGGCGAGGAGCGCGAGGCAGATACCGAAAATGATGAAGGTGGTCTGGAGATCCATCGAAGGCGAATCCTACCTGCTGGCCGAGGTGGTTTGCCCTGCGGCGGGAACAAAAGCCTGAAACGGCTCTCTAGTGGGCGATCTTGGTCGCCCGGAGCTCGCGGATCACGGTGATCTTGATCTGCCCCGGATACTCCATCTCCCGCTCGATGGCGGAGGCAATCTCATGCGAAATTACGGCCACGGTGCGGTCGTCGACCTGGCCCGGGTCGACGATGACCCGGATTTCGCGACCGGCCTGCATCGCGTAGACCTTCTTCACCCCCGTCTGGCGCAGCGCGATTTCCTCCAGATCGCCCAGCCTGGTCACGTACTGCTCGAGCGAATCACCCCGGGCGCCGGGACGGGCGCCGGACAAGGCGTCGGCCGCCTGAACGATCACTGCCTCCACAGTCACAGGTTCGATCTCGTTGTGGTGGGCCTCGATCGCGTGGGTGATCGCGTCAATTTCGTCGTAGCGGCGAGCCAGCCTGGCTCCGACCAAAGCATGCGTGCCTTCGACTTCGTGGCTGACTGCCTTGCCGATGTCATGGAGCAGGGCCGCCCGCCGGGCAATTTCAACCGAAGCACCGAGTTCGGCCGCCATCATCGCCGCCAGTTGGGACGACTCGACCAGGTGAGCGAGCACGTTCTGGCTGTAGCTCGTCCGGAAACGGAGGCGACCCAGCAGCCGGACGAGTTCCGGGTGAACGCCGGTCACCCGGGCATCGAGCAGGGCGGACTCCGCCACCTCGATCATGAAGTCATCGAGTTCGGCTTCCGATTCCGCAAAGGCGGCTTCACAGGAAGCCGGATGAATGCGCCCGTCGGCGATCAGCTTCTCGAGGGTCAGCCTCGCAACTTCGCGGCGCACTCCGTCGAAGCTTGAGAGCACCACAGTTTCCGGGGTCTCGTCGATGATGATGTCGACGCCGGTCAGGTTCTCGAGAGCGCGGATGTTTCGACCGTCCTTGCCGATGATGCGGCCCTTCATGTCCTCGGAAGGAAGATGAATCGAATGGGTATTGCCTTCGATCGACTGCTGCGAAGCGAGCCGCTGCATTGCAACCGCGAGGATGCCCCGGGCGCGACGTTCCGATTCGAGCTTGGCCTCATCCTCGACCCGCTTGATGGTCAGTCCTGCCTGATGGCTGGCATCCGCCTCAACCTCTTTCAGGAGCAGCTTCCGTGCCTGCGCCTGAGTCAGTCCGGCAATCCGTTCAAGTTCCTCCAGTTGCCGCTCACGGGCTTCAGCGACGACTCCTTCGCCTTCGATGACTTTCTCTTCGCGGGCTTCGAGCAGGTCATTGCGCCGATCGGCCTCCCGTAACTTGGTCTGGGCCGATTCGAGCTCGCGGAGGGCGCGCTCCTCCATCCGGATGATCTCTTCCCGCCGAGCCCTGAGCTCGGCCTGGGCAGACATTGCGCCGGGCTCACCGCCGGGCATCGCCGACGGATCGAGGTGTTGTCCGTTCGCTGGCCGGCCGTTGGAAACTCCGCTACCGCCCCCATCGCCGACCTCCGGTTCAGCCGTTTCCGACCGGAGCCATGCGGGAATGAAGGATCTGAGTTCCATGAGGGTCAGTTCAAGGGTACCGACCACTTCACATCCCCTACAAAGTCTCAGGCAGCCGAATCATTTCTTCTAATTGCGGCATACGCCTCCTCGGCGGAGTATCCGCGCCGGGAAAGCAGGCCGAGGGCCCGGCTCTTGCCTCGATCATCGCTCAGATCGGCACCGCGTTCTTCCAGCAAACGTGCCGCCCGGTCGACCTCGGTCTCCCCCGAGTCCTTTGCCAGCGCCTCCTGGATCAGGCCCTCGGGCATTCCGCGCTTGCGAAGGTTCTCCCTGATCCGGGTCTGGCCCCATCCGGATATCTCCCGCTTGTCCGTGGTGAATTCGACCGCAAACTTGCGGTCGTTCAGAGCCTCGTTCTCGATCAGGAAGTTGACGACCCGATCGATCTCGTCCGGCTCGATCTCCCGGTCACCCAGCCATACCCGCATTTCGGCGACCGTGCGCTCCTTGCGCCCGATCGCCCCCAGCGCCTTGGCCAGAACTTCGTCAGCCATTTTCTAGGTGAGCAACCTGACCCTTGCGGACCAGGCCGCCTGTCTCTCCTCTGCGGGGGCGTCGACGATTGCCACGGGGGTCTCGGCTTCCTTCTTCACCTTCGAGTTCTTGTTGTCCTTCGTATCCTTCACTTCTTCCGGCACTTCGGCCTCAACCTCGGCCTCGATCAACGAGCCATCCCGGGTGATACCAAGCGAGCCGAGGATCCGGGTCTCGATCTCCAGAGAGATATCCGGATTTTCGGACAGGAACTGCTTCGAGTTGCTGCGGCCCTGGCCCAGACGGGTGTCGCCATAGGAGAAGAAGGATCCGGACTTCTGGACCAGATCGTGGTCGATGCCGAGATCGATCAGGCTGCCTTCCCGGGAAATGCCCTGGCCATATTCGATGTCGAACTCGGCCTGCTTGAACGGAGCCGCGACCTTGTTCTTCACGACCTTGACCCGGACCCGGTTGGCGACCGCTTCGGTGCCGTCCTTGAGGGTCTCGATGCGGCGGATGTCAAGCCGCTGCGAGGAATAGAACTTGAGCGCACGACCGCCAGGCTGCGTCTCCGGCGAGCCGAAAGACACCCCGATCTTCTCGCGGATCTGGTTGGTGAACAGGCAGACCGTGTTCGCCCGGTTCAGGTTGCCGGCCAGCTTGCGGAGTGCCTGTGACATCAGTCGTGCCTGGAGGCCGACCGTGACGTCACCCATCTGTCCTTCGAGCTCAGCCCGAGGGGTCAAGGCGGCAACCGAGTCGACCGCAACCACGTCGACCGCGCCGGAGCGGGTCAGCACGTCGACGATTTCGAGGGCCTGCTCGCCGTAATCCGGCTGGGAAATCAGCAGTTCGTCGGTGTTGACGCCGATACGACGGGCGTAAACCGGGTCGATCGCGTGTTCAGCGTCGACGAAAGCACAGACGCCACCGCGCTTCTGGGCCTCGGCGATGATGTGGTAGACCAGCGTGGTCTTGCCCGAAGACTCCGGGCCGAAGATCTCGACGATCCGGCCACGCGGAATGCCCCCGACGCCGAGCGCGATGTCGAGCGGCAGCGCTCCGGTTGAGATCGACTCGATGTCCAGAGCACCTTGATCACCGAGCTTCATCAGCGAGCCGGCTCCGAACTGCTTCTCGATCTGGCTCTTGGCGGCATCGAGCGCGGCCGTACGGGCCTTCGTCTCCTTGTCGGTGCCGGGGCCCATGTCGTTTTCTAGTCTCTCGCTCATGTAAGTCACCTCGCCGCCGCCCCTCTGGGGCCGCATCGTTGTTCGAAGAATCAAGTTCCGTACGAACATATGTTCGTTATGGAGAAAACTATTCCTGCCGTCGGACGGAAGATTCCGTTCCGGCGACTTCCTGGAAGGTAGCTACGCAATCCGAAGCAATGGCACTACAGATGCATCGATTATGCGACTCGTCCCGGACGGATTCCGCAAATATCAATCAGTGAGCAGCAAACGCAGCAGATGCATCGCCACCAGGGCCGACCGCTCCCGGATGTCACTGCGTCCACCGGGAATGACCGGAGTGAGGGTCCGCTCCCCGCCGTCCGAGGTCATCGCGTGAAAACAGACGAACCCCACCGGCTTTTCTTCACTGCCGCCCCCGGGCCCGGCGATTCCGGTGACCGAAAGCGAAACATCGGCGTCAAAGCGCTCCAGAGCACCCTCAGCCATCGCTCGGGCCACTTCCGGTGAGACGGCACCGAACTCGTCCAAAAGACCCTGATCCACTCCCAGGAGTTCAGCCTTGGCTTCGTTCGAATAGGAAACGACCCCACCGGCAAAGTGCCCGGAAGCGCCCGGGACATTGGTGATGCGGGCCGCGAGCAGGCCGGCGCTGCACGATTCCGCCAGACCGAGGCGACGGCCCTTGAGCAGGCCGGCAACCATCTCGTCGATCGTCGTGCCGTCGAGGCTGTAAAGAGTGCGTTCGTGCCGCATATGAAGGGCCTCCCGCAGGCCCTCGGCGGTTTCGGTCGCTCCGTCCCGGTACCGGACGTCGATTTCGACTTCCCCCTTCCTGAGGCAGGTCGTGACCTCGAGCTGGCTGATGTCGAGCCCGTCGGCCTCAATCTCCCTCAGGCTGAGCGCCAGCTCCGACTCCGGAGTGCCGAACATGCGAAGCCGGTAGGAGTTGAGCTGTGTTGCCCGTTCGGTGATCTCCTTGATCAGCGGCTCCTCGAGGGCAGTTCGCCACATCGGCTGGAGTTCACGCGGCGGGCCCGGAAGAACCAGCACGACCATGCCGCCGGAACCGGGCACGATCAATCCCGGAGCGGTGCCGACCGGATCGAGTGGCACGGCACCTTCGGGAACCATCGCCTGCTTGCGATTGGCCGCGTTGAGGCCGGCCGGAGCGAGTTTCACCGGAGAAGTCTTGGCGAACCGGGCGAGGATCGCGGCGATCCTGTCTTCCATCTCCCGGTCAAGTACCAGTTCGCGCTCGGTGAACCTGCCGACGACCTCGGCCGTCAGGTCGTCCGCGGTCGGCCCCAGTCCCCCGGTCGTAATGACCAGGTCGAGACCGATGCTCTCCATGTGCCGAAGCCCGCTCAGCAGGTCATCGGCATGGTCGGCGACGATCAGGATCTCGGCCAGTTCAATGCCAAGCGCAGTCAGCTGCTCCGAAAGCCAGGGACCGTTCCGGTCGACGATCGTGGCGGTGAGTACTTCCGTCCCGGTTACGAGAACGCCGGCCCGCACCGATTTCTTCTGAATCTCTTCCGCCACGGTCCCGACTTTACCGTCAGGGGCACCCCGGCGTCAGGCGTCTTCGGAAGGCGAAGAGTCGAGCATCGGTTCAGAGGACTCGTCGGGAGTGACCGCATCCTCTTCCCCGGTCTCGCCGAAAGCCTGGCCCTTGCCGAGGACCCGCGGCAGATCGGCCGCGGTGATCAGCACCTGCCGCGGCTTCGATCCTTCATATCCGGAGATCACACCACGCCGTTCGAGCATGTCAACGAGGCGTCCGGCCCGGGTGTATCCGACCCGCAAGCGGCGCTGGATCATCGAGACCGACGCGGTCTCGGTGTCAACCACGAGCTGGATCGCCTCATCAAGCAGGTCATCCTGGTCGGGATCGAAGTCTCCGTCCGATGATTCGTCCTTGCCGGGCGTGGCCTCGGAAAGCAGTTCCTGCGCAAACTCGGGCTCGCCCTGGTCGGACCAGAAGTCGGTGATCCGGGCGATCTCTTCCTCGGAGACGAAGGCGCCCTGGATCCGGTTCAGCTTCGACGTACCAGGACCACGGAAGAGCATGTCGCCCTGGCCGAGCAGAGCCTCGGCGCCACCCTGGTCGAGGATCACCCGTGAGTCGGTCTGCGATGACACTGCGAAAGCGATGCGCGAAGGGATGTTGACCTTGATCGTGCCGGTGATGATGTCGGTCGACGGGCGCTGGGTGGCCAGCACAAGGTGGATGCCGGTGGCCCGTGATTTCTGCGCAAGGCGGATTATCGAGGCTTCGACGTCGGCCGGCGCGACCATCATCAGGTCGGCGAGTTCGTCGATCACACAAAGGATGTGCGGCAGCTTCGGTTCGCCTGCCGCTTCCTGGATCTTGTTGTAGTCGGCGATGTTCCGGGCCCGCACACTCTTCATCAGGCCGTAACGGGTCTCCATCTCGGCGATCAGGTTCTGGAGTACGTTCGCGGCAAGCTTCGGGTTGGTCACCACCGGGGTCAGCAGGTGCGGCACCGACTCGTAGTGGTTGAGCTCGACCTGCTTCGGGTCGACCAGGACCAGCCGCACCTCGTTGGGCGAAGAATGCATGAGGATCGAGCTGAGGATCGCGTTGACGCAGCCGGACTTGCCCGAGCCGGTGGTGCCGGCGACCAGCACGTGCGGCATGGTCGCGAGGTCCGTGCAGACCGCTTTGCCGTCGATGCCCTTGCCGAGCCAGGCGACCAAGGGCGAAGCCTTCGCGGAGGGTTTGGAATAGATGTCGCCGAGTTTGACCATCTTGCGGCTCGAGTTCGGCACCTCGACTCCGACCGCCTGTTTGCCGGGAATCGGTGCCAGGATGCGGATATCGGTCGAGGCGAGGGCGTAGGCGAGGTCGTTCGAGAGCTCGGACACCTTCTTGACTTTGGTCCCGGGTGCAAGCTGAAGCTCGAATCTGGAGACGTGTGGGCCGGAGACGACCCCGACGATCTTCGCCTCGACCCCGAAGTGGCCGAGGGTTTCGACCAGCTTGCGGGCGAGCTCCTTCTGCTCGACCGGATCCGGGCCCGTGTCCTTGGAACCCTTGTCGAGGATCTTCATCGTCGGCGACCTGTACCTGACCTGTTTTGCGGTGGTGGCGCCACGCTTCTCGCCCATCGGGGTCAGTTCGAGCTGCTCGGCCTGGACCTTGGCGGCACGCTCGGCCGGCGTGTCTTCGGCCCCTTCGAGCTCAACCGGTCCCGAATCTTCCAACTCCACCTCGGGCACATCGAATTCTTCTTCGAGATCAGCAAGTTCCTGGTCGAAATCGTCGGTGAACGTTCCCGGGCCGTCGCCATCGCCGTCGCCCCAACTGCCGCCGGTTCCCCGGTCAGCGGTTTCCGGCTCGGCTCCTGCCGTGCCCGCACGACCGGCGCCGGCGAAAATCTCGATCGATTCGAGCTTCTCGGTCTTGTCGGAAATCGTCGGTTCCTCGCCTTTTTCGGCCCAGATATCGATTTCGACCGGCGAAACCTCACGTGGAAGCTCGATTTCGGTGGTCTGCGCCTCCGCCTCGGGATCGAACCCGAAAACCTCGTCCTGATCGGGCAGGAGCGCTTCGGTCAGTTCGTCTTCGGCATCGATAACCGCAGTGGCATCGCTTTCGGGCCGGATGCTCGTACGGGTCAGTACCCGCGTGGCCTCCGCTGAAGCCGTACCGGCCTTCTTGACCGCCGAATGGCTGCGGGCCAGCACGGCGGCAACCGTCGAGCCGGTGAGCAGCAGCAAACCGGCCAACAGCGCGAAGACTGCGATCAGGTGAGCGCCGAAGGGTTGAAGCAGGGTCGCCGTGAGCCAGTACGCCGATTCGCCGACGACTCCGCCGTGGTCGGAGAACCAGCCGGAGTCGAAGTACTGCACCGTGTCGGGCCGCGTGCCCCCCAGGCCGAGTGTGCCGGCGGCGAATGCAAGCAGCAGCCCGCCCAGCAGGAATCCCGCCCCCAGGCGTATCGGGCGGGTCGACGGCAGGGAGGGATTGAAGATCAGGATGGCCGCAAGGGCGAACAGGGCCACCGGAATGGCGTAGGCGGCCAAACCAATTAGGTACTGGAGTCCGTCACGCAGCCCGGATCCGAGCCGTCCGCCGTCCCAGCCGAAATAGAGCACGAAAACCAGGTAGATACCGAGCAGAACGCAGCCCAGCCCGATCAGGTCGAGATGCCGCTGCTCAAGCGGCTCCTTGACCTTCTCGGTCTTCCTTGGAATTCTTCTTGGCGGCGCTCTTGGCCGACCCCGCTTTTTATTGCGGCGGGATGTACGTACGAACATGGTTTCTTTGTTCTACGCCTAGGCCCTGACACCTTTTACCACCAGCTTTAGGAAACGCGTAACTCAATCTTTATGATTCCCCAATGGGAACTGAGAGCGACACTGGTGGACGCATCCTCGTCGTTGAAGATGACGTCGACATCGTTGATGTTCTCCGCCGTACCTTGCGGGCCGAGGGCTATGAGGTCCGGGCCGGCGGCGACGGGCCCGAGGGCCTCGATATCAGCAAGGAATTCATGCCCGATCTGGTCGTGCTTGACCTCGGCCTCCCCGGGATGGACGGGATCGAAGTCTGCGCGAAGCTCCGCGAGGACTCCCAGGTTCCGATCCTGATGCTGACCGCACGCGCCGAGACTGCCGACCGGGTCACCGGCCTCGACTCCGGCGCCGACGACTACCTGGTCAAGCCCTTCGAGCGGACCGAGCTGCTCGCGCGCATCCGCGCGCTGCTCCGCCGCCACCCCCCACGTGGCTCCGCCTTGATCACGGTCGGCGACCTCCGGTTGAATCCCGATTCGCAGGAAGCCCTGCGCGGTGATCGCGAGATTGAACTGACCAAACGCGAATTCGAATTGCTCGAATACCTGATGAGGAACCAGCGTCTGGTCATCTCACGGGAACGCCTGCTGGAAGAGGTCTGGGGATACGACCCACTCGATGAAACGAACACGATTGACGTTTTCATCTCCAACCTCCGCCGAAAACTGGAAGAGGGCGGCGAGCCGCGCATCCTCCACACCAAGCGCGGAGCCGGCTACGTAATCAAGGCCTGATCGCTTTGATCTCGAAGATGCGTCAATCCCGGAAGTGGCCGTCGCGCTGGCCGATCCGCTGGAAGCTCGCGGCGGTGTCCTCCGGGCTCACCTTCATCATTCTGGTCGCTTTCGGCGTAGCAGTCGGACAGCTCACCTCGTCGCAGATCCGCGATAACTACGCGGCCGACACCGAGACCGCCGCCGACAACCTCGTCCACGACGTTCGTGACGTCGTCAGGCTGACCCCCGGCTACACCCCCTTCAGCGCAATCACGCCGTTGCTCGAAAACGTCGATACACCGGCTGACGTGACCACGATCGCCACCGGCGACACCGTGCGACTCAAGGACTCACCCAACCTGGGCCCCGTCAGCAGCCAGAGGATCACTGAAGTGGGCTCCTACCAGGTGGCGACGGTGGCATACGAAGACCCGCCCGGCAGCGGTCAGGTGATCGGCTACGTACGTGTGGCCAGGCCGATCGATCGTCTGGATGCCTCGGTCAACCGAATCTGGATCTCCGTCCTGGCCGGAACGCTCGGTGCCACGCTGCTCGCGGCACTGGCCGGCGTGGTGCTCTCCCGCCGGGCGATGCGTCCGATCTCCAGCCTCACCACCGCCGCGAGTGAGATCGCTCGCACCAGAGACCCGGGGGTCACTCTCGCCAATCCGGTGAGAGACGATGAGGTCGGCGAGCTGACCACTACCTTCAACGAGATGCTCTACGAGCTGTCACTGTCACGCGCCGAACGCGAGCAATCCCTGGCCCGGCAACGGGAGTTCGTTGCCGACGCCTCCCACGAGCTGCGTACGCCCCTGACCAGCGTCCTGGCCAACCTCGAGCTGCTCGAACACTCATTGACGGGCCAGGACCGCGAGCTCGAACTCGAAAGCGTCGAGTCCGCCCTGCGTTCATCCCAGCGCATGCGTCGCCTGGTCGCCGACCTTCAGATCCTGGCAAGGGCGGATGCGGGCCGCACCCAGTCCGTGTCGCAATGCGACCTCTCCGAGATCGCCGGGGACGCGGTCGAAGAGCTCGCTCCACTTTCTGACAGCCACAAGATCGAGCTTGATGCTCCGGCGCCGGTGATGCTCGAAGGAACCCCCGACGACCTCCATCGCGTAATCCTCAACCTGGTGGACAACGCGGTCCGCCACACTCCGGAAGGCACGACTATCACCGTAGCTACGGAAATCGATCACCAGAGCGATGAAGCACTGCTCACCGTCACCGACAACGGCCCCGGAGTGCCCGAGGAACTCTGGCCTCATGTCTTCGACCGGTTCGTGCGAAACACAGGTCCGGGCGACCGCGCAGCGGCCAATGGCACCGGCCTCGGGCTGGCGATAGTTTTCGCCATCGCCCAGAGCCACCACGGAACGGCAACCGTAGGTGATTCTCCCGATGGTGGAGCCAAATTCAGCGTCCCGCCTACCCCGTTGATACGCAAAAGCCTAGGAAACCGTTAGCAAAGCTTTAGGGCCATTTTAGAAGACCGGCCTATCTTTCTAGACGGACGAGACACATGGACCTGCCGGGGATCTCCCCAGACTGCCTCAGAGCGTCGAGCCTCCCCTCCCCCTAGGCCCGGCGCTCTTGTTGTTGCACGACGAAACGAATGTGAAGCGGCGCCCGGGAACTGCCTGAGCGGCGCCTGGCTTCGTCGACGCCCGGGAATATCAGCTCAAGTACGAAGGTACGATCGCGGATATTCCCGCGCTTTACTCCTTGCCAGCCGCTCGCTGCCCGCCCCCTCAGCCCACCAGCTCAGACTTCGATGACTACCGGGACCACCATCGGGCGCTTCTTCAGCTTCTTGTAGATGAACTTTGCGATTTCGTCGTGCAGGTCCTGCTGGATCAGTTCCGTGTCCTTGACCTTCGCCTTGGCTTTTGCTTCCAGGGCGTCTTCGGTCAAGTCCTTGAGTTCATCCGTGAACTCGACTTCGTTGTCGAGGGCTCCCACTCCGCGGAGAATCACTTCCGGGTCAGCGACTACGTCTCCGTTGTCGGTAGCGATCGTGGAGATCACGATGACGATGCCGTCTCCGGAGATCGTGCGGCGATCGCGGAGGGACGCATCGTTGGGGTCGGCGAGTTCGACGCCATCGACGTAGATCACACCGGAATCGACCTCTTCGCCGTAGGACGCGCCATCCGGTCCGATTTCAAGTGGCAGTCCGTTCTTTCCGCGGAAGATGTTCTCCGAGGGGACACCGACCGACTCAGCCAGCTCGGCGTGGAGCCGGATGCGCTGGTAGTCGCCGTGGACCGGCATCACGTACTTCGGCTTGGTCAGGTTGAGCATCAACTTGATCTCTTCGCGGAAACCATGTCCAGAGGCGTGGATCGGGGCCGAATTGGCAGTGACCACGGAAGCGCCGATCTCGTAGATCCGGTCAATCGTCTCGTTGACGGCCCGTTCGTTGCCGGGGACCGGCGAAGCTGAGAAGACGACCGTGTCGCCCGAATGGAGTTCCATGTCCCGGTGGTCGTTGTTGGCCATACGTCGGAGCGCCGAGAACGGCTCGCCCTGGGAGCCGGTCGACATGACGACGACTTTCTCATCGGGGAAGTCCTCGATGTCGCGGGGCTGGATCAGGATGCCGGCCGGCGCGTTTGCGATGCCGAGGTTCGAGGCGATGTTGAAGTTCTTGCGCATCGAGCGGCCGACCAGGGCCACCTTGCGGTCGAGCGCCACGGCGGCGTCGATCACCTGCTGGACGCGGTGGATGTTGGAGGCGAACGAAGTGACGATGATGCGCCCCTTGCAGCCCTTGAAGGTCTCCAGAAGGGCCGGGCCGACACTCGACTCGGACGGAGAAACTCCGGGCCGGTCGGCATTGGTCGAATCTCCAGCGAGCAGCAGGAGTCCGTCGCGACCGAGTTCGGCCAGACGGGACATGTCCGCGGGACGGCCGTCGACCGGAGTCTGGTCGAACTTGTAATCGCCGGTGAAGAAGATCTTGCCGAGGTCGGTCTCGATGACCACGCCGCGCATGTCCGGGATCGAATGCGAAAGGTGGACCAGTTCGAGCTCGAACGGGCCGGCTTCGACCTTCTGGCCCGCCGGGAGTTCGGTCAGCGGTGCGCCACCGAGTTTGTGTTCGTCTAGCTTGGAGCGAACCATGCCGACCGTCAGCATCCCGCCGTAGATCACCTTGGGGAAACCGATCTCGCGAAGTACGTACGGAAGCGCTCCGACGTGGTCCTCGTGGCCGTGGGTGAGGACGATCGCTTCGATGTCGTCGGCGCGGCCGCGCAGGTAGTCGAAGTCGGGCAGGACGAGGTCGATGCCGAGCATCTCGGGGGTCGGGAACATCAGGCCGGTGTCGATGACCACGATCTTGCCGCGGTACTCGACCACCGTCATGTTCTTGCCGATCTCCCCCAGCCCGCCGAGCGGCAGGATCCTGAGCTTGTCTTTGCACATCTGGGGGAACTCGCGGACAGGGTGATTCCAGTTTGTTCAATCAAAGTTCTGATTTTCGCTTTCTCTTCTTCGGTCGCTTCGACCATCGGCAGGCGCATCGTGGCCGGACAGCAGCCGGCCATTTCAAGTGCGGCCTTCACCGGGGTTGGGTTTGTCGTGACGCCCATCGCTGCGTAGACGGGCTTAAGTTCGTTGTTCTTCTTTTCGGCACCTTCGATGTCGCCGACCTGGAACAGATCCCAGACCTCGCGCATTCCGTCGCCGGCGATGTGCGAAGCGACAAGGATGCCGCCGGTTCCTCCGAGCTTGAGCGCTTCGAGGAAGACACCATCGTTGCCGGCCAGGAGGTCCAGTCCCGGAACCGGTCCCAGTTCGTCGTCATTGGCCTGCTTGACGGCGACGACGTTCGGGATCTGCGCCAGTTCGGCGAGCAGGTCGGGTGGCATGTTGACCACCGTCCGGGCGGGCACGTTGTAAAGCACCATCGGCAAATCCGGCTCCGCTTCGGCGATCGTCTCGAAGTGCCCGACTATGCCGGCGCGGCTCGGAAGGTTGTAATACGGGGCCGCGACAAGACTTGCGTGTGCACCGGCCTGGGCGCCTGCTTTGGTCAGTTCGACCGAGTGGCGGGTGTCGTTCGATCCGCTGCCGAAGATGACGGTCGCCTCATTGCCGATCTCTTCGATCACCGCTTCGAGGAGGGCGATCTTCTCGCCGTCTTCCAGGGTCGGTGATTCACCGGTGGTCCCGGACACGACGACCCCATGCGAGCCGTGCTCGACGAGGTAACGCGCGAGCTTCCGCGTCTCGGGCACATCGACTTCACCGTCGGCGTCAAAAACCGTGGCCATTGCCGTGATTACACCTTGAATCTCGCTCACGGCTGCCACCCTATTCGATCAACCGTCAGCAAAAAGCGGCGCGCGGCGATCCGCCCAGGGGTTGGGCAGCTTCCACCTGGGCGGCGATCTGGATCAGCAGATCTTCCCGCCAGAGCGGCGCAATCAGCTGCATTCCGAGCGGCATGCCCTCGGCGCTCGTCTCCATCGGCAGCGAAATGGCCGGCTGTCCGGAGGCGTTGAAAGCGCCGGTGAAATTGGCGAAATCACGCGCCCTGCTCATCGCCTCCATCGGATCCGGGCCGGAGTCGTCAAAGAAGCCGAGCTTCGGTGGGACGGTTGCGAGGGTCGGAGTCATGATCAGGTCGAATCCGTCCGGATTGAGGTCGCTCCCGTAGAGGCTGGCGATCATGCGCGCCATCACCTGGTGCTGCTGGATCGCCTCGAGGTAGGTGGCGCCGCTCTCGTTCCGCCCCCTCTGGGCAAGGGCCCAGGTCAGGGGCTCGACGTCATCTGCGGTCAGATCACGTCCGACGATTGCACCGATGACTGAAACGGTCTGGCTCATTCCGGCTGCCCAGCGGGTAATGAAAGTTTCGAAGAGCACGTCGCCGTCTCCGGCGGGCGGCAGTTCGGGTTCGGTCACCTGGTGGCCGAGCGCTTCCAGTTTGCGACCGGCCGCGCGTGCCGCTTCGACGATTTCCGAGTCGAGGACGCCGCCGGTCATCGGTTCGGTCAACAGCGCGATTCGCAGGTTGCCCGGCGAGATCTCCAGATCTTCGACGTAAGGATGGGCTGGCACAGGGCACCCATACGGATCTCCGGCCACGGGTCCGTGGACCCAGTCGAGCATCGCCGCGGTGTCGCGAACCGACTTGCTGACCACGAGCTCCGTGGTCAGACCCGACATCGTGTCGCCATTCAGTGGTGCCTGGGAGATGCGCCCCCGGCTGGCCTTCAGTCCGAACAGCCCATTGGCGCTGGCCGGGATGCGGATCGAACCGCCGCCATCAGAGGCGTGGGCCATCGGCACGATGCCAGCGGCCACGGCGGCTGCAGACCCACCACTTGAACCACCGGTGGTCCGGGTCGGGTCCCAGGGATTTTTCGTCTGGCCGTAGGCGACTGGCTCAGTGGTTGGAAGGATCCCGAACTCGGGGGTGCTCGAGCGGCCGATCGTGACCAGTCCGGCATCGCGAAATCGTGATCCGAGATGGGTATCAAACGGAACCCTGAAGTCGATTTCCTTGAGCAGGCGGTTGCCCATGTGGAAGGGCTGCCCGGCTAGTCCGGCTCCGAGATCCTTGAAAACGAACGGAACTCCGCGGAACGGTCCGTCCGGAAGTTCACCGGCGGCATCGGACTTTGCCTCTTCGTAGAGCGGGCTGATGATCGCGTTGATCTCGGGGTTGATCTCCCCGCCCGGTTCACCGCGATGTCCACAAGTTCCCTCGGGCTGACTTCGCCCTTCGCCACGAGATCGGCCTGTGCCGTCGCGTCAAGACCCCTGATTTCTTCACTCATGCGAGGAGCTTCTCCAAACCGACCGTAAACCGGTCTTCGAGTTGGCCCACGTTCCTGACCGAGAGCACCACGCCGGGCATGAACGAGGAACGGTCGATGCTGTCATGACGGATCGAGAGCGTCTGACCCTCACCGCCGAAGAGGACTTCCTGATGGGCGACCAGACCGGGCAGCCGAACCGAATGGATCGGCTGGTGGACATTGCCACCCGCGGCCGTGATCAGCTCCTCAGTGCGCTTGGCCGTGCCGGAAGGCGCGTCGAGCTTCTTGTCGTGGTGGAGCTCGATGATCTCGCATTCCGGCATGTGCTTCGCGACCTGTTCGGAAAGAGTCATCAGCAGCACGGCGCCGATCGCGAAGTTCGGGGCGACGAAGCAGTTGGCCTCGGACCTTTCAGCCGCTTCACGCAGCTGGTCGAGGTCGAAACCGGTGGCACCGACGACGACGTGGACCCCGGCCTCCAGGCAGGCGATCGCGTTGACGAGTGTCGTGTCCCGAGTGCTGAATTCGACAATCACGTCGGCGTCGCCGAGGATCTCGGCCAGCTCGACACCGAGCGCCGGATCAGCCCGTCCGGTCAGCTCCAGTCCGTCAGCGGCTTCAACGGCACCGCAGACGGTCGAACCCATACGGCCCGCCGCGCCGGCTACTCCGACCCGGATCACCCGACCAGAGCCTCGCTCACGGGAGCCACGGCCGTCTTGAAACGGTTTTCGTCACGACCGACGCATGCGGTCGACAGGCCTTCGGCCGCATACAGCTCAGCGGCGAGTCCGTGCACGTCTTCGATGGTTACCTGATCGACCTGGTCCAGCATCTCGTCAATCGTAAGCAACGGGAGGTCGTGAAGCGAGGAACGGGCGATCCGTGACATCCGGGCAGCACTTGACTCGCCGGAAAGCACGAGGCGGCCCTTGACGTGTTCTTTGGCCCGGCTGATCTCGTCGGACGAGACCGGCTCGGTCCGGATCTTCTCGAGTTCCGTGCCGATGATCGCGCAGGCTTCTTCGATGTTGTCCTCGCGTGTGCCGACGTAGATCGCAGCGACGCCGGTGTCGGTGAACTGTTCCGAGTAGGAGCCGACCGAGTAGGCCAGTCCGCGGTTCTCACGAACCTCCCGGAAGAGCCGTGAAGAGCTGGAGCCGCCAAAGATCGAATCGAGCACGGCCATCGCGAATCGGCGGTCGTCGGCCCGGTTGATTCCCGGTGCGCCGAAACAGACGTGGTACTGCTCGGTGTCCTTGACCGCGAACTCACAACTGCCCTTGGTCGAAAGAACCTGGGGCGTGATGTCAGCTACGTCACCGGAGGTGGCGGGGTTCAGGGACTCGGCCAGGGCGACGATCGTGTCGTGGTCGACGTTCCCCGCGGCGGCGACGACGATGTTCTCGGCGGCGTAACGCTGGCGGTGGTACTCGGCGATGTCAGGAACCGGGATGTTGGCGATCACGTCAGCGTCACCGAGGATGCGACGGCCCAGGGGGGTGTCGCCGAAGATCGCGTCCGAAAGGTAGTCGTGAACCCGGTCCGAAGGTTCGTCTTCGTACATCGCGATTTCTTCGAGTACGACGTCCCGTTCCGAGTCGATGTCGGGAAAAGTCGATTCGAACATCATCTCGCCGAGGAGGCTGAAGACGTCGTCGGTGTGCTCGTCGAGGAACCGTGCGTGAAGGTGCGTCGTTTCCTTGCCGGTGGCGGCGTTGAACGAGGCCCCAAGGCCGTCGAAGCGCTCCGAGATCTCGATCGCCGAGTAGTTCGGCGTGCCCTTGAAGAGCAAGTGCTCGAGAAAGTGAGAGACCCCCGCCTGAGCGGGGGTCTCGTCACGTGAACCGGTTCGAACCCAGAGCCCGAGGGCGACCGAGCGCACCGAGGGAACTTCCTCGGTGATAACCCGGATGCCTGATTCGGTCTCTGTAAGTCGAGCGGTATCGCTCATCTCAAGCGGGTGCCTAACCGCGGGATTCGCGGTCGCCACGGTCACGACGGCGACGTCCGCCGTCACCCCCGCGGCCTCCGCCTCCTCCGCCGCCCTTGTTGGCGGAGAGTGCTGCGATTTCTTCTTTGGACTTGCCGGCGATCTGCGGGTCGTCAGTCATGCGCAGGCCGATGCGGCCGCGCTCCCGATCGACTTCACCGACGGTGACGTCGATGACCTGTCCGGACTCGAGCACCTCTTCAACTGTCTCAACCCGGCCTCCGGGCTTGACGTTCGAGATGTGCAGCAGTCCGTCGGTGCCCTTGACGAGCTCGACGAAAGCGCCGAACGTAGTCGTCTTGACGACCTTGGCGGCCGGGTAACGGTCACCGATCTCGGCTTCCTTGGTCATGCCTTCGATGCGGGCAACTGCCTCTTCGACCTGGGTACCGGTCGGGGCGTAGATCCGGATCGTGCCGTCGTCTTCGACGTCGATGTCGGCCTCGAACTCCTCGCACAGGCTGCGAATGGTCTCGCCACCCTTGCCGATGACCGCACCGATCTTCTCCGGATCGATCTTGATCGACTCGATGCGCGGCGCGTGGGGAGACATCTCCTCGCGCGGACCGTCAATCGCTTCAGCCATCTTGCCGAGGATGAACAGGCGTCCCTTTCGGGCCTGCTCCAGCGCATCGGTGAGGATGTCGAAAGTGACTCCGGTGATCTTGATGTCCATCTGGAGAGCATTGATGCCATCCGCGGAACCGGCGACCTTGAAGTCCATGTCACCGAGGTGATCTTCGACTCCGGCGATGTCGGTCAGGACGATGTAGTCGTCACCTTCCTTGATCAGGCCCATGGCCACACCGGCGACGGGAGACTTGACCGGAATACCGGCAGCCTGCATCGCCATCGAGGAGGCACACACGGAGCCCATCGAGGAAGAACCGTTCGATTCGAGCGTCTCGGAGACCGCACGAATCACGTACGGGAAGTCCTCCTGGGAGGGCACCGACGGGGACAGGGCACGCTCGGCGAGCGCTCCGTGGCCGATGTCGCGGCGCTTCGGGCCTCGCATGAAGCCGGCCTCGCCCACCGAGAACGGCGGGAAGTTGTAGTGGTGGAAGAACGTCTTGCTGGTTTCCAGCCCGAGACCGTCGATCCGCATGTCCATCCGGGTCGTACCCAGGGTGACGTTGCCGAGGACCTGGGTCTCACCGCGGGTGAAAAGGGCCGAGCCGTGAACGCGCGGCGAGATGTCGACCTCGCACTCGATCGGACGAATCTCGTCCTGGGCGCGTCCGTCGGGGCGCTTCTTGTCGATTGCGATCGCCTTGCGGATCGTGTCCTTCTCGATCGCGTTGATAGCGGTCTTGACGTCGGACTTGCGAGCGGAATCGGCCTCAGCGTCGCCGGTCTCCGGCGCGTACTGGGCAACGACCGCGTCCTTGACCTCGTCGATCGCTTCGTAGCGCTCGAGCTTGCCTTCGGTCGCGATCGCATCGACCAGGGCCTGCCTGTGGCTCGAAGTGATCTCCGAAAGGAGGCCTTCGTCGATGGTCGGCTCGTCGATGACCAGCTTCTCCTTGCCGATCTTCTGGCGGAGTTCTTCGATCGTGGCGACGAGCTTCTTGATCTCGCCGTGGGCGATGTCGAGCGCGTCGAGGATCTCGGCCTCGGTGACGCCGTTGGCGCCGGCTTCGACCATGAGGATGGCTTCGTCGGTTCCGGCGACGATCAGGTCGAGGTCCATTTCCGGATGGTCTTCTTCGTTCGGGTTGATCACGAAGTCGCCGTCGAGCTTGCCGACGCGGACCGCGCCGACGTGCTTGGCGACCGGGATCTCCGAAATCGCCAGCGCCGCGGAGGCACCGTTCATCGCGAGAATGTCGTAGGGGTGCTCCTGGTCGACCGACAGCGGCATCGTCACCAGCTGGGTCTCGTAGTGCCAGCCCTTGGGAAAGAGCGGCCGGATCGGCCGATCGATCATGCGGGCGGTCAGGGTGGCTTTTTCGCCGGCCCTCGCCTCGCGACGGAAGAACGAGCCGGGGATCTTGCCCACGGCGTACATGCGCTCCTCGACGTCAACGGTCAGCGGCAGGAAGTCCACATCGCGCAGGCCTCCCTTGGTGGCGGTGGAAAGAACGTGGGTGTCGCCACACTTGACGACGACCGCGCCGCCCGCCTGCTTGGCGATCTTGCCGGTCTCGAAGGCGATCTCGTCCTCGCCGATACGCACGGAAACGCGCGTCGTTTCAAAAATACTCATTCGGTTTTTACCTCCAACTGCCCGGATGGCGGCTTTCTGTTTCTCAGAACTGTCGTTCTCTTATCGCTCCACTAGGTAAGGTACAGACCCAGCCGAAATCGCCGAATTTGCGCAGGATACAGAGGCCGGGCGGCACCACGGACTGCTGGTTGGACAGGTGTGGGTCGTGGGGGTGACGGACCCCGGCCCCGAGACTGGCGACCCCAAGAAGAGTGTCGCGGGACTCAGGCCCCCGAGACGGAAGACGCGTTGTCCCGGAGGACGAGCGGGGGCAAGAGCCACCGCAGGCCCGCACCGGCCCCACGCCAGCTCGCAGCCCTAAATCGCGCGAGGATTGCCGCGGGTGGCGGGATGTCCAGGCGGGGTATCGGTCTCGTAGACCCACTCCACCATGCCTTCGGCGTCAGCGACCAACAGACCGGTTGGAGTGGCCCGCGTCGCCCAGGTAGGCGCCGTAGGCGTCGGCTGCCGCCTTCGGCTCGAAGTCGGCAAGGAGGGTGGTCTCGATGCCGAGGCTGTCCCTGAACGCCTTGTGGGCGAAGGCGGAATCGACGCTGATTCCGACCAGGGTCACGCCCGCGGCTTCGAGCTGCGGGTTGATCTCCTGGTAGGCCGCCAGCTGGTCGGTGCAGATCGGACTGAAGTCCAGCGGGTAGAACGCCAGCAGGAAACGCCTGCCCGCGAAGTCGGAAAGCGAAACTTCCTGGCCGGTGTGGTCAGGCAAGGTGAAGTCCGGAGCGCTTGCTCCGACTTCGATCAATGGCGGAGGCCGAGGTCGGAAACCAGGGCGCGATAACGATCGACGTCAGTGCGTTCGAGGTACCGGAGAAGACGGCGGCGCTTGCCGACCATCATCAGGAGGCCGCGACGGGAATGGTGATCCTTGCTGTGCTCACGCAGGTGACCGGTGAGGTCGTTGATGCGCTCGGTAAGCAACGCGACCTGAACCTCGGTCGAGCCGGTATCGCCATCCTTCTGGCCGTACTTGCCGATCACTTCGGCTTTGTAATCTTGTGGTCAAAGTCTTATTTTAGGTCTCGCCGCCTGTCTTCCGGCGTGAAACGAGGCCATCTTGGGTTTTACCGTCGCCGGGAATCCCCGTTACGGACGCTGGAAGCTAGCACAGACGCCCCTCGTGGCATCGACGTCCACCTTCATCTGCTCGATCAGCTCTTCGGCCGAATCGAACCTTTTCTCCCCTCGAAGGCGCTCGACGAAGGCAACCCGGAGGGGTTGACCGTAGAGATCAACGTCCTCATCGATCAGGTAAGACTCGATCAGGACGCCTCTCCCGGTCTCGAAAGTCGGGCGCACGCCGATGTTGACTGCGGCCGGAATGCCGTTTGCGAAGCGGCGTAGACGCCGTGCCCGGGGCTGACCAGCCGGTCGTCAGGGCACGATGTTCGCAGTCGGGAAGCCGAGTGCACGCCCCCTTTGGTCGCCTTTGACAACCGTTCCTTCGACCATGAACGGAACCCCGAGGCACTTGCGTGCCGGCTGCATCTCGCCGGCAGCGACCAGCGCGCGGATCCTGGTCGAGGAGACGGCCTCCCCTCCCACTTCGACCAGCGGAACCACGCGGGTCTCGAACTCCGGCCGGCGTCCGCTCAGCATCTCCGGCGTGCCCCTGGCCCGCGCGCCAAACCGGAAGTTCTCGCCCACCGAGACTGTTTCTGCGCCGAGCTTCGCAATCAGGATGTCTTCGATGAACTGCTCGGCGGTGATCTGGGTAAAGGCTTCGTCGAAGGCGATCACGATCATCTCGTCGACGCCGATCCCGTCGAGCACATCCCGCTTGACCCCGAAGGGCATCAGGAGTTTGGGCGCGGCCGGTGGATGGAGCACCTCGAGCGGATGCGGGTCGAAAGTCAGCACCGTGTCGGCGCCCTTGATGACGGCCCGGTGGCCGACGTGGACTCCGTCGAAGGTTCCGATCGCGACGTTACGGGGTCGATGCTCGGCGTCCGCCAGGGCGGTGACCTTGATCATCAGCCCTGGGGCTCCAGAACGACTTCGGCCTTGAGTTTGTCTCCGTCTCGGCTGGCCACGGCCGTCAGGTTATCCCCGTTGACGAGCAGGACCGGCTCCCCTTCGACGATTTCGTCGTCAGCAGGCAGGCTCTGGCCGTAGCCGACGGTGATCGCCTGACTCGGCGAGATCTCGACTCGGGGCAGGAACGAAAGTGCTTCGAGTGGGGTCAGGACGTCGCCCGCCGTTCGATCCCGATCGGGCCGACCGCGGTCCGGCGGAGGTTTTCGCAATAGGCGTCACCCAGGTCTCGACCAGCGTTCTGACGTAGGTGCCGGGGCTGACTTCGACTTCGAAGGTCGCCCGTTCGGCATCGCTCTCGAGCAATTCCGCGCGCAGGATGTTGACGGTCCGAACCGGCCGGTCGGCATCGTCCTCTCCACGATGAGCTCGCTTGTAGAGCCGTTCGCCGTCAACCTTGACCGCCGATGTCATCGGCACCATCTGCTCGATCTCGCCGGTCGGCAGGGTCAATTCCTCCGGGATCACTCCGGTTTCGGTAAGCTCGCCGTCGCTGTCCCCGGTGGTCGACGTCCACCCGAGCCGTGCCGTCGCGATGTAAGTCTTCGAAAGGCCGAGCAGATACCGCTGGAGCCGGGTCGCCCGGCCGAGCAGGATGGTCAGAACACCCGTGGCGAACGGATCCAGTGTGCCGGCGTGTCCGACTTTGCCCCGCGCTCGCGCGGACCTGGGCGACCACGTCATGGGACGTGACTCCGGCCGGTTTGTCGACCACAGAACCCCGGATTCCGCCCGGATCTTCAGGTTGCAGGCTGTTCTCCCAGGCCGCTGCAGATCTCGGCACGATGTCCGGAAACTCCAGCTCGGTCGAACAACCCGCGGCCTGACGTGCCCGCCGCCGCCGAACTTGCGGGCGAGGACCGAGACGTCGGTGTGGTCGTCGCCCGCCCTCAGGCTGATCTTCCTCGCGGCCCGTCCGCGGCTCACCTGGTCACGGACCACGGCGGCCACCCGGATGCCGTCGACGGCGCGGAGGTGGTCGATGATCCCTTCGGTCATCTCCTCCCCGCCCCGCCTTCTCGTAATCCTCAGGCGGAAATGTAAGTCGCAATCAACTGTCCGTCGCAATGCATTTCGATCTTGTCGAGGGCCAGGCTGAGCAGGCGCAGCTTCTCGAAAGGCACGCTCTCGTACAGACGACGGTTGACATCATCGATGTCGACACCGGCCCGGACCAGAGCGGCCGCAACCTCGAGGGTACGGTCGCTGGTGTTGTCGTACATGAATTTGCCGGTGTCGGTAACGATGCCGATGTAGAGCGCGCGGGCAATGGATGTGCTGATCTTGACGTCGAGCATCAAGGCCAGCTCATAGATGATCTCGGCGGTGCTGGAGGCATGGGCGTTGACGAAATTGAGTGATCCGAATTCGGTGTTGTCGTGGTGGTGGTCGATGTTGACCACGAGCTTGCCGCCATTGCGGAGAAAGTCGACTGGCATCCGGTCGATGTTGCCGCAGTCGAGGAAGATCACGACCCGGTCGCGCAGATCGACCGGCGCCTCATGGAACACGCCTTCGAGCGGCAGGTGCCGGTACTCGATCGGCAGCGGGAACTCCTTGGCCGCCAGGAACATGGCTGAGTCCTTGCCGAGTGTCTCGAGGATCTGATGCATGCCGAGCAGGGATCCGAGCGCGTCGCCATCGGGTCCTTCGTGGGTCGTCAGGAGGAACTTGCCGTTCTCGCTGATCAGGTCGGCTATCTGCCGAAGGTCACCGCGGATGGTCCGGGTGTCTGTGTCAGTCACTGGATTCATTGCGCCCCGAATCTGGTTCGGAGTCGGCGTCGGAATCGAGCAAGGCGGCGATGCGCAGACCGGTCTCGACCGATTCGTCGTACTCGAAGGTCAGGGTCGGGGTGTGCTTCATCGTCGTCTCCCGCGCGACCCGGCCCTGGATCAGGCCGTGGGCGCCTTTCAAACCGGCCAAAGCATCTTCACGGGCCTCCTCGTCGCCAAGCACAGTGATGAAGACCTTGGCGTGGCGCAGATCGGGGCTGGTGTCGACCGAGTTGACCGTGACCATGTCGAGGCGCGGATCGCTCAGGTCCGAGGTGATCATGTCGCTGATCACCTGACGCATCACTTCGTTGACTCGGCGCATCCTTGAAATTGCCACAGAGGTCCTAACTGAGAGTCTGCTCGACCTGTTTGGTCGAGAAGAACTCAAGTACGTCGCCGACCTTCACGTCGGCGTAGCCGGCCAGCACGATGCCGCAGTCCTGGCCCTCTTCGACCGTCTGGACCGCGTCCTTGAACCGCCGCAGCGAGTCGAGCTTGCCGGTCCAGATGACCGTGCCTTCGCGGACCAGGCGGACCTGGCCGTCGCGGGTGATCCGTCCTTCGGTGACGACACAGCCAGCGATCTTGCCGACCTTGGACGCCTTGAAGATCTCCTTGACTTCGGCCTCGCCGAGCGCTTCTTCGACTTCGACCGTGTCCAACATGCCCTCCATCGCGTTCCGCAGGTCCTCGGTGATCTTGTAGATCACGGAGTAAGAGCGCACATCGACGCCTTCGATCTGGGCAGAACGGCGTGCGTCGCTCAGCGGGCGCACGTTGAAGCCGATGATCACCGCGTTGGAGGCCGACGCCAGCATCACATCCGATTCTGTGATCCCGCCGGTCTGGGCGCGGATGATGTTGATGCTGACCTGCTCCTGCGGGACCTTGGCGATCTCGTCCTGGAGTGCTTCCAGTGAGCCGGCGACATCGCTCTTCAGCACGATGTTCAGTTCCTTGAGGTCGCCGGTCTGGGCCCGGTCGAAGATCTCCTCGAGCGTGACCTTGCGCGCTGAACGGCGGGCGATGGTCTCGGCCTTGAGGCGGTTGAGCTTCTCCTGGGCCATCTGGCGGGCACGGCGGTCGTTCTCGACCGCGGTGACGTACTCACCGGCTTCACAGACGCCATCGAATCCAAGGACTTCCACCGGCATGCCGGGGGTCGCGACGTCGACCTTCGCGCCGAGGTAGTCGTGCATCGCACGGACCTTGCCCCAGACCGCGCCAGCGACGACTGAATCACCAACCCGGAGGGTTCCGCGGTTGACCAGAACACTGACCACAGGACCGCGTCCGGGATCGAGCTTGGACTCGATCACCGTGCCGGATGCGGGGCATCCGGGTTGGCGCCGAGTTCTTCGAGTTCGGTCACCAGGATGATCATGTCGAGCAGGTTGTCGAGGCCGTCGTGCGTCTTCGCGGAGACGTTGCAGTAGATCGTGTCGCCACCCCAGTCCTCGGGGTTCAGGCCATCGGCTGCCAGATCGGTCCGGATGCGGTCCGGGTTGGCACCTTCCTTGTCCATCTTGTTGACGGCGATCAGGATCGGCACGTCCGCGGCACGGGCGTGGTCGATTGCTTCCCTGGTCTGCGGCATGACACCGTCGTCGGCGGCGACGACGATCACGGCCACGTCGGTGACCTGGGCGCCACGGGCACGCATGGCGGTGAACGCCTCGTGGCCGGGGGTATCGAGGAAGGTGATCGTGTGATCGGCGTGGTGCACCTGGTAGGCGCCGATGTGCTGGGTGATGCCGCCGGCTTCGCCCGCGGCGACTTCGGTTTCGCGGATCGCGTCGAGCAGCGAAGTCTTGCCGTGGTCGACGTGGCCCATGATCGTGACCACCGGCGGGCGGTCCTCGAGGGTCTCTTCGGCGTCGTCGTATTCCGGAGCGGGAGCTTCTTCTTCCGCGGCCGAGACGATCTCGATCTTGCGGTCGTACTCCTCGGCAATCGCCAGCACCGACTCGTCGGTGAGGGTCTGCGTGAGCGTAGCCATCTCGCCCATCATCATCAGCTTCTTGATCAGTTCGGCCGAGCTCAGTCCGAGCAGTTCCGCCAGGTCTCGAACGGTGACGCCGGAACTGACGGTGGTCGCGATCGGCTCAGCCGGGTTCGTGTCCATCGGTTCGGGTTCTTCGAGCAGCGGGCGCCGTCGGCGTCCACCCCTTCGGCGCGGCGGGCGCTGCGGGGGCGGTCCGCCACCCTGCTCGCGGCGGGATGCCTGTGAATCGATGACCACGCGACGGCGCTTCGCGGGCTTGCCGGCTGCTGCCGCGCCGTTGCCGGCGGCCGGAGGCGTGGTTGATGCCTTGACCGGGGCCTGGGACGCCGGAGCCTTGGCGGCGGGGGTTGCCGGAGCCGCCGCGGGCTCTGCCTTTGCGGCGGGAGCTTTGGCCGCAGGCGCGGCGGGCAGGCGGGGCTTGGCCTTCGGCTTGGCGGGAGCGGCTTCGGCCGCCTTGGCCTTCGGAGCGGGTTTCGCGGGCTCGGCCTTCTTCGGTTCAGTCTTGGCGGCCGGCTTCTTGGCAGGGGCCTTCTTGGCAGCGGGCTTCTTCGCCGGAGCGCTCTTGCCACCAGCAGAAGCAAGTGCCTTCTTGGCGTCGGCTTCTTCGACGCTCGACGCGGCGGCCTTCGCTTCGATTCCGGCAGCGTTGAGCGCGGCCAGCAGCTCTTTGCTGGTGATTCCCGCAACCTTTGCTATTTCATGAACGCGCTTTTTACTCACTCGGCCTGGCTTTCTCCGTCGGCCGACGCGCCTTCTTCTTCTACCGGCTCGGCTTCAGATTCTTCAGCAGCTTCTTCAGTTTCCTCTTCCGCGGAACTTCTTCAGCGACCGCTTCGGCTTCAACTTCAGCCTCGCCTTCAGCTACTTCCGCTTGCGCTGAAGCTTCTTCAGCGACTGCTTCAGTTTCACCTTCAGCAACTTCAGCTTCGTCTTCAACTGTCTCCCCTTCGTCTTCTGCTGCCGGCTCTTCGACAACTTCGGGCTCGTCACTCGGTTCAACGAATTCGGCTTCCGCTCCGGCGACCAAGGCGGTCACTTCGGCGTCATCCGAATCAGGGTCGGCCAGCGTGGAGATCTCGCCGTCTCCGAGACCGGCCAGCACACCGACGTGGCTGGTTGAGAACCGTGAAAGGGCCTGGTGCTGCGGCAGACCGCAGTAGGTCGAGCCGCCGATTGCCGCGTTCGGGCAGCGGCGCCCGGTTGCGAGGACGGCCATGCAGCGGCCGTCGAACTCTTCTTCGCCTTCGTACTCCATCGAGCTCTCGTCCTTGGCAAACTCGCTCTCGGACTTGATGTCGACGCGCCAGCCGGTGAGGCGGGCGGCAAGACGGGCGTTCTGGCCGTCGCGGCCGATCGCCAGGGAAAGCTGATCGTCCGGTACGACAACGGTGGCCTGCATCTCTTCGTCGTCGACCAGAACCTCGCGGACCCGGGCCGGTGAAAGCGCTTTGGCCACGAAACGGGCGGGTTCTTCGTTGTAAGGAATGATGTCGATCTTTTCGCCACGAAGCTCGGAAACGACCATACGCACCCGGGAGCCACGCGGACCGACGCAGGCGCCGACCGGGTCGACTCCGTCAGCGTGAGAGACGACGGCGATCTTCGAGCGGTAGCCGGGCTCGCGGGCGACACCGACGATCTCGACCAGCTTGTCGGCTATCTCCGGGACCTCGAGCTCGAACAGGCCCTTGATCAGTTCGGGTGAACGGCGCGATACGACGATGCTCGGGCCCTTGGTCGATTCGGAGACGTCGGTGATCACGGCCTTGACCCGCATGCCGTGGTCGTAACGCTCGCTGTAAACCTGCTCCGACTTCGGCAGCAGGGCTTCAACGCGCTCACGCAGCTGGACCAGCGTGTACCGCTTGTCTGACTGCTGGATGAGTCCGGTGATCAGCTCGCCGACGCGGTCGCGGTACTCGTCGAACATCATCTGACGCTCGGCCTCGCGGATCCGCTGGTAGATGACCTGCTTGGCAGTCTGGGCGGCGATCCGGCCGAAGTCCTCGGGGGTGACGTCCTTGGTCTCGATCTGGTCCTCGTAGGGGGCCAGCATCTCGGGGTCGAGTTCAGGCTCCTCCGGCTCGCGCATCTCACCGGTCTCGGGGTCGATCGTGCGTTCCTGCTCGGCGATTGCCTCGGAGAGCAGTTTCTCCTCGAGCTCGGCCGGGAGGATCAGTTCGAACACGCGGAAGTCGCCGGTCTCGTGGTCGAGGTCGACGCGGGCGTACTTGGCCGAGCCGGGGCTCTTGCGGTAGGCCGAAAGCAGCGCATCGGCCAGGGCGTCCATCAAGGTATCCGCGGAGATTCCCTTCTCCTGTTCAAGCACCTTCACGGCATCTACGATCTCCTGGCTCACTTATTTGCTCCTTTGGAAGTTTCTGGTGCTAGATGAGAACGTTTGATGTTCCCGTACGGAATATTCACGACTGCGTTGTCGTAGCCGAGCTTCATGTCTTCGGTTGAGGCTTCGAGGATCGTTCCGGTGAACTTCCGCCGGTCCTGGATCGCATCTTCAGTTTCCACCTTGATGCGACGTCCTTCAAATCTTGAAAAATGTTCAGGCTTGGTCAGCGGTCGTTCCGGCCCGGGGGACGAGACTTCCAGGGTGTGATTGACCAGCAACTCATTCAGACCCGAGGTGACCTTGCGGCAGATCTCGAGGTTGACTCCGTCGGGATGGTCAACATATATACGCAGGGCGTCACCACCAGCCGGTTCTACGGCCAGAAATTCTATTCGGCGATCGACTTCTTTGAGACGTTCTTCTATCTCGATCGGACTTGCTTTCATCTGATACCTAAGGAGTAATTGAGCCAAAAAAAAGCGGGCAAGGCCCACTTCAAGACGCAACCTGAAAAGAAAAGCTCTTACGAGTATAGCCCGACTCGGGCGTCGGGCCAAGTCCCTTAGAGGTCGATCAGAATCGTGACCGGGCCGTCATTGGTGATCTCCACCTGCATGTCGGCACCGAATACCCCGCGCTTTGCCCTGAGCTGCTCGCAGACTGCCTCGTAAACGGGCTCAGCCTGCTCCCCGGGTGCCGCGTCCGTACATCCGGGCCGGTTTCCACTCGAAGTATCGGCGTAGAGCGTGAACTGGCTCACGCAGAGAATCTCGCGGTCGCCGACGGCTTCATTCATGCGGCCATCCGCGTCTTCAAAGATCCGGAGCTTCGAGATCTTGTTTGCCATGCGCTCAGCCTCGTTCTCCCTGTCCGTCCGGCCCACGCCAAGCAGCACCAGCAGACCCGGTCCGATTCTCGAGACTTCATTCCCGCCGACCGAAACCGCGGCAGCACTGACCCGCTGCACCACCGCTTTCACGGGACTGGTTCGTCCTGACGGAGCTTGATGGCCCGGTCGAGGATGCGATCGGCGATCACCGTCTTGGCGGCGCGTTCGACCTCTTCCAATGTGTCGGCGGTGATCAAGGCAACCGCGTTCTCTGTGGAATCGAAGCCAATTCCCTCTTTGGAGACGTCGTTGAGCACGATCAGGTCGAGGCCCTTGCGCTCGAGCTTCCCTGAGGCACGCGTCTCGGCGTCTCCTCCGTGCTCGGCCGCAAAACCGATCACAGTCTGGCCAGGACCACGGTTGGCACTCAGCGCGGCGAGGATGTCGTCGGTCGGCTCGAGATCGAGGCTGATGCCTTCCGTCGCCCTGGTCAACTTCGTTTCCGACCGGACCAGTGGGCGGAAGTCTGCCGGAGCAGCTGACATCAGCAGGACGTCCGATTCCGGGAACCGGGTAAAGCAGGCAGCCGAGAGCTCAGCCGTGGTCTGGACATCCACCCTCGTGACCCGGGTCGGGGTCGCCAACGAGACATTGGCCGCGATCACGGTCACCTCCGCCCCACGAGCCGCGGCTCTTTCGGCGAGGGCGAATCCCATGCGGCCGCTGGAGCGGTTGCCGATATAACGGACCGGATCGATCGGCTCGCGGGTGCCGCCGGCTGTGACCAGGACCTTCAAGCCGCTCAGATCTCCCGCAGCTGCGCTGTCTTCACCGCCGAGAGCAGACTCGACCCGCCTCAGCAGCTCGGCCGGATCCGGAAGGCGACCCACCCCTTGCTCGCCCTTCGAAGCGAGACTACCTTCATCGGGCTCGATCACGTCGATGCCGCGGGCGCGCAGCGTGGCCAGGTTCTCCTGGGTCGCGGCGTCTTCATACATCCGGTTGTTCATCGCCGGGGCGACCAGACGCGGCGCTTCGCAGGCGAGGAAAGAGGTGGTGACTATCGAATCGGCCTGGCCGGTCGCGAGCTTGGCCAGTGTGTTGGCCGAAGCCGGGGCGATCAGGTAGGCGTCGGCCGACTCGACCACGGCGAGGTGGCCGATCGGATCATGTTCAGGCAACTCGTCCCCGGGGAAGGTGCCGCGCATCGGGTCGCGCTCGAACTCGGAAGTGAGGACGGGCGCACCGAGAATCCCTTCGAAGGTGTCGGGGCCGACGAATTTCCTCGCGGATGCAGTCATCAGCACCCGTACCGAATGGCCGGCGGCGGTTGCTAGGCGAACGAACTCGACAGCCTTGTAGGCCGCTATTCCACCGCTGACTCCAAGCAGGATCTTTGGCATGACGCCCGATCCCTACCAGTGGTACCGGCTAGCTGCGGTACTCGTACTTGATCTTGCCCTCGGAGACTTCCTCGAGAGCGAGAGTCAAGGGACCCTTGCCAGGCTCGGCCGGAACCATCGGCGGCGGGTAGTCCCCGTATCCGCCTTCCTGAAGGCTCTGGTAGTAGCTGTTGATCTGACGCGCACGCCGCGCGGCAACCACGACAGCTGCGTAATGAGAGTCAGTGTGCTCGAGAAGGTGGTCTACGCGGGGCTTGATCATTGACTTGATTCTGACAGGTCGGGGGCCACTATGGCCTCGAGTTGATTCGTGGCATGTTCCAGGCTGTCGTTTACGACCTGATGATGGAAGTGCTCCTGGGCGGCCAGTTCGTGCCTGGCGACTGCGAGGCGCCCTTCGATTGCCTCGGCCGAATCGGTGCCGCGCCCGACCAGCCTGGCCTTCAGCGATTCGAACTCCGGCTCGGGCGGGGCGACGAATACCTGGATCGCTTCTGGCATCGTTTCCCGGATCTGTTCGGCCCCCTGGATCTCGATCTCGAGCACGACCGGATGGCCACTTTCGATCCGCCGGTCGACCTCCGAGCGAAGGGTTCCGTACTGGTTGCCGCTGTAGGCGGCGTGCTCGAGGAACTCGCCGGCGGCGACCCGGCGGTCGAATTCTTCAGGAGCGAGAAAGTGGTACTCGACCCCGTCGGCCTCTCCCGGGCGCGGATCGCGGGTCGTTGCCGAAATCGAAAGCTGGAGTTCGGGCCGGCGCTTGAGCAGCTGGCCGATCAGAGTGCCCTTGCCGACCCCGGAAGGGCCGGTGATGACGAAGACCTTCGCTGTACCCGGCGGCACTGAACTAGCGGCGCAGCAGGGTGACGAGTTCGCCGCGCTGGCGTTCAGACAGTCCGCCGATGGTCTTGGCCGGGGAGATCCGGCACTGGTTGAGAACCCGGTTGGCCTTGACCCGCCCGTACTTCGGAACCGCCAGAAGCATGTCGAAAACCTTGGCCGTCATCACGTATTCCGGCGGTGAGTCGAGCAGGTCGTGAATCGTCTTGCGACCGGCCTTCAGGTCCCGCTTGAGGGTCGCACGGGCAGTCCGGATGTCGTTTGCTCGCTTGAGCGCTTCCATCCGCTGATCCAGAGACCTTTCGGGGGCTTCCGGGGTGCTCGAGAGGGTCTTCTGGGACGCAGGCATCAAGGCGGCGAGTATAGCCACACTCCCGCTCAGGCATTGGTCAAAAGGCCCATTTCGGGCAAATCCACCTCAACCTCAACTCAAGGTTGATGCCTGTGCGTCGGCCAGCGACGCGAATCCACGGCGCTCCAATGCTCCTTCGAGGCCGTTTTGCACGGCGATACCCGCCCGCGGATCACGGAAATTCTCGGTCCCGACTGCCACCACTCTTGCGCCGGCCAGGATGAAGTCGAGTGCTGACTCGCCGTCGTCGATTCCACCCATCCCTACCACCGGTATTTCGACCGCCCGAGAGACCGCCCGGACCTGGGCGAGGGCGACCGGACGGACCGCCGGTCCGGACAAACCGCCGGCCCCGGCACCGAGCCAGGTGCGTCGGTGAACCGGATCGATCGCCAATGCCTTGAGGGTGTTGATCAACGAGATGGCGTCTGCCCCGCCCTCTTCAGCCGCAAGCGCCACTTCGTGCGGGTTGGCCACGTTCGGAGTCAGCTTGATGATGAGCGGCAATTCAGTGCGGGGTCGTAGCGCTTTCATCAAGGCGAGGGTTTCGGATGGCTGCTCCCCGACGATCAGCCCGGAGTGGACGTTCGGACAGGACACGTTCAGCTCAATTCCCGCGACCCCTGGGCACGGCCGAGACCGCTTCAATCAGCTCGGCGAACTCCTCGGCGCTGTCGGCCATCACGGAAACGATCAGTGGCACAGGCAGCTCGACAAACTCGAGCAGGATGCCGGTCAGGAAGTCCTCGAGTCCGGGGTTCGGCAGGCCGATCGAATTGATCATTCCCGAAGGTGTCTCCCAGAGGCGATGCGGCGGGTTGCCGGCACGCGGGTGGCGGGTGATCGTCTTCGAGACGTAGGCGGCAAAGGGGAACTCTTCGATCACCGCGTCACCGAAGGCGCGTCGAGCGGCGATCGCGTCGAAGGTGCCGGAGCCGTTCAGCACCGGGCTCGCCAGGGGGATACCGCAGAGTGCGGTGGCCAGATCCATCAAACGGCCTCGCCGGCCATGGCTGAGGTGATCTCGTCGCCACGCACGACCGGGCCCTCAACACAGAGGCGGAGGTATCCACCGTCCGTCTTCGGGACGGCGCAGCCGAAGCAGGCGCCGTAACCGCAAGCCATCGGCGACTCCAGTGCCAGTTCGACGGGCACAGAGTGTTCGGCGGCCATGAGTCGAACTGCCTCCAGCATCGCGGGCGGTCCGCAGGAATAGATCACCGCGCCGCCGGTGTCGTCCCCGGTCAGGATCTGGAGCAGAAGGTCCGTGACGTATCCGTGGTGGCCCGAGCTGCCGTCTTCATAAGCCAGCCGGGTCTCTTCGCATCCGAAGAGTTCATCGACCCCGCCGGAGTGGGCCTGGTCGCGGAAGCCGAGGAGGGTCCGGGTGGGGACTCCGCGGCTGACCAGGTGACGCCGGAGCGCGGCCATCGGTGCGATGCCGATGCCGCCGCCGACCAGGACCGCACCGACCGCATCGGGATTGAGCTCCTTCGGCATCGAGAACGGCGAGCCGAACGGGCCCGCGAGGCCACAGCTGTCACCGCCGCCGAGCTTCGCCATCTCGATCGTGCCGGGGCCGACTTCATCGATCAGGAACTCGAGGCGACGACTCCCTTTTGTCCCCAGGGTTCTGGCAACCGAGATCGCCCGCGGCAGGAACGGCCGGCCGGCGTAGGCTCCCGAAGTACCGGACGTGGACAGCATGTAGAACTGGCCTGGCGCGGGCTCCGGGCCTTCTTCGTCAATCAGGGTGAAGATGCGGTAGCCGCCGGCCGCGTGAATCTCGGCGACACGGCATTCGCGCCGGTTGAACGGCGCCTGCGGGCGGTCAGCCGGCATGCAGTTCCTGGAGTGAGATGACCTCCGATGGTCCCTGGGCGCTGGCCGCCACCGCGCGCACCGCGGCCGAGGCCCCGGTCATGGTGGTCACGCAGGGGATGCCATGGCGAACCGCGGCCGAACGGATCTCGGCTCCATCCACCCGGGCACCAGAGCCGGTCGGAGTGTTGATGACCAGGTCGCAGGAGTGGTTTTCGATCAGGTCGACCACATGGGGCGAGCCTTCGGCAATCTTCTTGATCGACTCGACCGGGATGCCCATGCGGGAGATCGCCTGGGCTGTGCCGCCGGTCGCCACCACCTTGAAGCCGAGGTCGTGGAACCGGGTGGCCAGTTGGGTCGCGGCTGCCTTGTCGGTGTCGGTGACCGAGATGAAGACCGTGCCCGACTCCGGCAGCGACACACCGGCTGCCGCCTGCGCCTTGCCGAATGCGGTCGGGAAGTCGTGGCCAATGCCGATCACTTCGCCGGTGCTCTTCATCTCCGGGCCGAGGACCGAGTCGGCGCCCTGGAACCGGGAGAACGGCAGGACCGCCTCCTTGACGCTGACGTGGTTGCCATTCCCTTTCGGCAGTTCCTGGTCGGTGAGCTTCTGGCCAAGCATGATGCGTGAAGCGATCTTCGCCAGTGGAGCGCCGACTGCCTTCGAAACGAAAGGAACCGTCCTTGAGGCGCGCGGATTGGCTTCGATGACGTAGAGCTCGCCGCCGGCAATCGCGAACTGGATGTTGATCAAACCGATCACGCCGAGCTCCATGGCGATGGCCGAGGTCGCCTTCTTGATCTCCTCGAGCATGTCGTCACCGATGCTCATCGGTGGCAGGACGCAGGCTGAATCGCCGGAATGGACTCCGGCTTCTTCGACGTGCTGCATGATTCCGGCGACGAAAACCTCGTCGCCGTCGCAAAGCGCATCGACATCGACCTCAATCGCGTTCTCCAGGAAAAGGTCGAGCAGCAACGGATGCTCAGGCGATGCCTGGACGTGGGCCGAGAGATACACCTCAAGGTCGGCCTTTGAATAGCAGATCTCCATGGCGCGGCCACCGAGCACGAACGAAGGACGGACGAGCAGTGGGAAACCGACCCGCTCCGCGATCACGCCCGCCTCCTCGGCAGAAAGAGCGGTGCCATACGGCGGAGGCTTGATGCCGAGCCGGTCGATCAGCGCACCGAACTTCGCCCGGTCCTCAGCCCCGTCGATCGCTTCGACGGGCGTTCCGAGCAGTTTGATGCCGGCGTCCTTAAGACCCTGGGCCAGCTTGAGCGGGGTCTGCCCGCCGAACTGGACGATCACGCCTTCCGGCTGCTCGACCTCGCAGACCGCGAGCACGTACTCGAGGGTCAGCGGTTCGAAATAGAGGCGGTCCGAAGTGTCGTAGTCGGTGGAGACGGTTTCCGGGTTGCAGTTGATCATCACGGCATCCCGCCCGCACTCGCGCACAGTCATCGCCGCATGGACGCAGCAGTAGTCGAACTCGATTCCCTGACCGATCCGATTCGGACCGGCTCCGAGAATTACCACCGAAGGTCTGTCACCGCGGCGAACCTCTGAAGGCGAACCCGGCTGCTCGTGAGACGAGTAGTAGTAAGGCGTGGCCGCTTCGAACTCGGCGCCACAGGTGTCGACCGAGTTGTAGATGCGCTCGAGTCCTTCAGTGCCGTCACCCTTCGTCGCCAGTTCAACCAGCTCTCGAAGGAACCAGGGGTTGATGTGGGTGCGCTCGTGGACCGCCTCCATCGGGATGCCGCGTTCAAAGGCGGCGAGCACCAGGTCAATCCGGTCGGGCGTCGGCGTCGAGAGCGCCTCGAGCAGCGCTTCGTCACTCTCGGGAACTTCGCAGACAGCATCAAGCTCACGCGAATGCATCGCCTTGTTGAAGGACTCGCGGAAGGTGCGTCCGATCGACATGACCTCCCCCACGCTCTGCATGTAGGTGGAGAGGCGGTCGTCGGTGCCGGGGAACTTCTCGAAGGCGAAGCGCGGGATCTTGGTGACCACGTAGTCGATGGTCGGCTCGAAAGACGCCGGCGTGGCCCGGGTGATGTCGTTCGGAATCTCTTCAAGGGCGTAGCCGACCGCGAGCTTGGCCGCGATCTTTGCGATCGGGAAACCGGTCGCCTTCGAGGCCAGGGCCGACGAGCGTGAAACGCGCGGGTTCATCTCGATGACTGCGATCTCGCCGTCGGCCGGGTTCACCGCGAACTGGACGTTCGAGCCGCCAGTCTCGACCCCGACCTCCCGGATCACTTTGATCGCGGTGTCCCGCAGCGACTGGTAGACCGGATCGGTAAGCGACTGGGCCGGTGCGACCGTGATCGAGTCACCGGTGTGGACGCCCATAGGATCGAGGTTTTCGATCGAGCAGATGATCACGACGTTGTCGTTGTGGTCGCGCATCACCTCAAGTTCGAATTCGCCCCAGCCGATGACGGATTCTTCGACCAGGACCTGGCCGATCGGGCTGGCGGCTATTCCTTCGGAAACGATCGTCTCGAGTTCCTCGCGGGTCTCGGCAATACCGCCGCCCTGACCACCCATGGTGAAAGCCGGACGGATGATGGCCGGCAATGACGCTCCGCCGTGGTCCAGCGATTCAAAGGCTTCTTCGACACTCTCGACGGTGATCGACCAGGGGATGCGGATGTCAGCTTTCTGCATGACCGTGCGGAAGACTTCCCGGTCCTCGGCCCGGATGATCGCTTCGCGGTTCGCGCCGATCAGCTCGACCCCGAACTTCTCCAGAGTGCCGTCGGCGGAAAGGTCCATCGCCAGATTGAGCGCGGTCTGGCCGCCGAGCGTCGGCAGCAGCGCGTCCGGCCTCTCCTTCTCGATGATCGCGGCCACTGGTCCGGGCAGGAGCGGCTCGACGTAGGTGCTGGTGGCGAACTCGGGGTCGGTCATGATCGTCGCCGGGTTCGAGTTGACGAGTACCACCTCGTAGCCCTCTTCGAGCAGCACTTTGCATGCCTGGACTCCGGAATAGTCGAATTCAGCTGCCTGGCCGATCACGATCGGACCGGATCCGACCAGCATGATTTTCTTGATGTCGTCGCGACGGGGCATCAGGCAGAACTTCCGGGTTTTTGCGCCAGTTCGAGGAAGCGGTCGAAGAGGTGGCGGGAATCGCGTGGGCCGGGACCAGCCTCGGGATGGTGCTGAACGGTCATCGCGTTGGCGTCGGGCAGCCGAAGCCCTTCGACCGTCCGGTCGTAGAGGTTGATGTGGGAAAGAACAGCTTCGCCAAAGTCGGTGTCCCACCGGACGGGTTCGTCGTTGTCGATCGTCTCGCTGCCACCCGGACCACGCACCGCGAAACCGTGGTTCTGCGACGTGATCTCGATGACTCCTGTTTCGAGGTCCTTGACCGGGTGGTTCGAGCCGCGATGGCCGAAAGGGAGCTTGAAGGTCTCAAGTCCGACAGCTCGGCAAAGCAACTGGTGACCGAGGCAGATCCCGACCATCGGACGCTTGCCGACCAGCTCGCGAATCGTGCCGACCACATGGTCGACCGCGGCAGGGTCGCCGGGACCGTTGGCGAGGAAGATCAGATCCGGGTCGCGTCCCAGCACGTCTTCAGGGGTGGCGGTCGACGGCAGCAGGGTGACCCGGCAGCCGCGTTCGGTCAGCTGTTCGATGATGCTCGACTTGATCCCGGTGTCGATCGCGACGACGTGCATGCCTTCTCCGGAACCCTCTTCGGGGGCCACTTCGATCGGCTCAGTCGGGCTGACCTCGCTCGCGAAGTCGGATCCGGCCATGTTCGGTTCGGCCTCGATCTGCGACGCGGCATAAGCCACGTCAACCGTCCCCGGGAAAATCCCGCCGCGCATCGCTCCTTTGTCGCGGATGTGCCGGACAAGCGCCCGGGTATTGATGCCGGTGATCGCCCAGACCCCGTTGGCTTCGAGCCAGTCGAGCCAGCCACCTTCGGCCGTGGCCGCATCGTCGCCGTTCCGCGCCTCGCGCATGATCACGCCGCGGGCATGCGGCTTCGAGGACTCCATCGCCGCCGGAGACACCCCGTAGTTGCCGATCATCGTGTAGGTGAAAGTGATGATCTGGCCGGCGTAGGAAGGATCGGTGACCGCCTCCTGGTAGCCGGTCATCGCGGTGTTGAAGACGACTTCGCCCACTCCGCCCTCGAGTGATCCACAGATGCTGCCTTCGAACCGGGTGCCGTCTTCGAGCAGGACATAACCGGGAGAGAAACCGCTCATGCCACGCCCATGCTGAAGCTGCGGAGCCGGTAGGCGACCTGGCCGTTGGCCAGCGTCATCAGGACCCGGCCGCTGAGCGTTTCGTCTTCACACCAGGAGTTGTGGGAACGGCTCTCGTAACCGTCTTCGCCAACCACCCACTCGGCTTCGAGGTCGATCAGGCAGAGGTTGGCGGTCGATCCGGCCGTCAGCGTGAATGGCTTGATGTCGAAAGGAATGCCTCCCGAGCCGAGCTTTTCGATAAGAAGTTCGAGTGTGATCGTGCCGGGCTTGACCAAGCGGGTGTAGATCGAGGAGAAGGCGGTTTCGAGTCCGGTCACACCCATCATCGCCGCTTCGTACGGCACCTCTTTCTCGTGCTTTGCATGCGGGGCGTGGTCGGTGGCGATGCAGTCAATCGTGCCGTCGATGAGTGCATCGATCAGGGCCAGCCGGTCCTTTTCGGTTCGTAGCGGCGGGTTCATCTTGTGCCGGTTGGGATCGAGGCTGCGGACGATTTCGTCCGTCAGACAAAGGTGATGGGGGGTCACTTCGCAGGTGATGTCGACTCCGTCCGCCTTGGCCTGGCGAATCGCTTCGATCGATTCGACCGCGGAAAGGTGCTGAACCTGGATCTGGCCACATTCGTACCCGGCGATCGCCGCGTCACGCGTGATCATCACCGACTCCGAGATCGACGGCACGCCGCGTAGTCCGAGTGACATCGAGACGTCACCTTCATGCATGACTCCGCCGGCCGAGAGGTCGGGGTCCTCTTCGTGGAGGGCGATCCGGCCGCCGCACATGCGCTGGTACTGAAGTGCCCGCCGCATGATTCCCGGATTGGTGATCGGCAGGCCGTCGTCGGTGAATCCGACCGCACCGGCCTCGCGAAGCTCCGCCATGTCGGTCAGTTCCGTGCCCGCCATGTCGCGGGTCACCGTCGCCATGAAGCCGATCGGAACGGAGGCTTCAGTCTCCGCCTGATGGCGCAGCGCACTCACATCCGCCGGACTCGACACCGGCGGCGTGGTGTTCGCCATCAGCAGCAGGCCGGCGTAGCCTCCGGCCGCCGCCGAACGGGTGCCGGTCTCGATGTCTTCTTTGTGCTCCTGCCCCGGTGTCCTCAGGTGGACGTGCGGGTCAAAGAATGCGGGAAATACATGAAGTCCTGCCGCTTCGACCACTTCAACCCCTTCGCCGGCTTCAAGCGAACCGGACTCGGCAATCTCGGAGATCTCGCCGCCGGTGACCAGGATGTCGAACTCACCGTCGACTCCGGCAGCCGGGTCGAGAAGGCTCGCCTGCCGGATAAGGAGTGACGCCTCCGGACCAGGTCGCTGGACCAGAGGTTCGGGCAAGAGCTCTACGACTTCTTCCGGTGCCTGGTTCATGCGGGCTCCCCGATCGGAACCGGTCCGTCGGCCGGTTGTTCGGCGGCGTCGTCACCACTGTTCAGCAGGTCGTAGAGGATCGCCATGCGTACGGCGAGCCCGGAAGCCACCTGTTCGGAGATCAGGGAGCGGTCGGAATCGATCACGTCGCTGCCGATTTCCACGCCGCGGTTGACCGGACCGGGATGCATGACCAGCTGGCGCGGCCCGAGCCGGCGCTCATTGACCTGAAAAAGGCGGGCATACTCGCGGATCGATGGCACGAAGTTCTCCCCCATGCGTTCGTTCTGCATCCGCAGGAGGTAAACCACGTCGGCCTGCTCCCGAGATCGTCCAGCGAATGCTTCATCACAGCCCGTCGATTCGATCCCACGAGGGATCAGGGTTGGCGGACCGCAGACGCTGACCGACGCTCCCATCAGCTGAAAGGCGGCAATGTTTGAGCGGGCGACGCGGCTGTGCAGTACGTCACCGACGATCCAGATTTTCTTGCCTTCAAGCGAACCCATCCGGTTCTGCAGGGTGAATACGTCGAGCAGGGCCTGGCTCGGATGCTGGTGCATGCCGTCGCCGGCGTTGACGACCGAGGCGTCGACCCACCTGGTGAGCATCTTGGCGGCACCTGCGTACGGATGCCGGATGACGATCGCTGCCGGGTCATAGGCGTAGATGGTCTCGACCGTGTCCTTGAGCGATTCGCCCTTGTCGACCGCAGAGCCGCTGGCCTTGACCGAAACCACGTCGGCCGAGAGGCGCTTGGCCGCCAGCTCAAAGGATGAAGAGGTCCTGGTGCTCGATTCGTAAAACAGGGTGACCACGGTCTGACCACGAAGCGCCGGCACCTTCTTGATGTCACGCCGGGTGACTTCGGCGAACGAATCGGCCCGGGCGAGCAGGGTTTCGACCTGTTCGCGGTCGAGGTCGTCGATCGAAAGCAGGTGCTTCATTCGACAGCCTCCACGGCGCTGAGGATCGAAACGCCGTCTTCGCCGTCGGTCTCGGAGAGATGTACCGAAACCCGCTCGCCCCTCGAAGTCGGCAGGTTCTTGCCGATGTAGTCCGGCCGGATCGGAAGTTCGCGATGGCCGCGGTCGCAGAGCACGGCGAGCTGGATGCGGGCCGGGCGGCCGTAGTCGAAGAGCGCGTCGATGCCGGCCCGCACGGTGCGGCCGGTGAAAAGGACGTCGTCGACCAGGACGATCGTGCGGTCCTCGAGCGGAAAGTCGATCCGGGAGGCGTGGACCACCGGCTGGCGATCCCGAAGCTCGTTATTGATCCGGGCCTTGAGGTCGTCGCGGTAGAAAGAAATGTCGATCTCGCCGAGCGGCACTTCGACCCCGGTCAGCTCCGCGAGGAGTCCGTGGAGGCGTGCGGCAACGACGGCACCACGAGTCTGAATTCCGACCAGAGCGATTTCAGCCATGTCGGGGTTCTTCTCGACAATCTCATGGGCGATGCGGCGCAACGTGCGCTCGACATCTTTTGATTCCAGCACTACCTTCTCGTTCAACGTGACCCTTCTTGGCCTCTCGGGACCGGTTTAAAGGAACAGGGCGACCTTATCAGGGGGTTTGGCGTCAGCCTTCCTCTGCTTCTTGCTCTTCACGCAAATTAGGGGTTTCGGACTTCCGTTTGGCTCCGGTGGACCAGCTTTGGTTCGCCTCGCTCAGCGTATGGCAGCTCGATCAGGTCGAAGTCCCGTGGTGCCACCACGTTCCCGAAGTTGACTTCGGCCTCTTCAAGTGAAGCCTTGACGTGGTAGCGGGCGGAGATGTGGACGAGGGCGAGCATCTTCACGTTGGCGGCTGCGGCGATCTCGGCCGATTCGGCGGAAGTCGAATGCCCGGTCTCCACCGCCCGGTCGTGGTCCTCGTTCATGAAGCTCGAATCGTGGATGAGCAGGTCGGCGTCAGCGGCCGCGGCGATCGTTGCCTGGCACGGACGCGTATCCCCGGTGATCACAACCGCGCGACCGTGTCGTTCTCCACCCATGACCTGGTCCGGAACGACGGTTCCTTTGGGACCCTCAACTGATTCGCCCCTCTGGAGTTCACCCAGGGCAGGACCGAATTCGATCCCCAGCCCGGCCGCCAGCTTCGGGTCGAGTTCGCCCGGCCGGTCGTCCTCCAGCAACGCGTACCCGAGTGCCTGAGTCCGGTGCTCGACCGGAAAGGCTTCGATCTCGTACTTCCTGTGTGGCACCAGGTCACCAGGCTGGAGCTCTTCGGCCTCCAGGTGATAACCGAGCCGGCCGATCAGCGGGGCGAAATCCTTGAGCAGCCGGTGCAGCCCGACCGGGCCAAATATCCGGATCGGCTCCGAGCGGTCGTTGAGGTCATAGGTCTTGAGCAACCCCGGCAGACCGAGACAAGGGTCAAGATGGAAATGAGTCAGGTAGATCTCGTCGACCTGGACCAGACCGGTCGAGCGCCGAAGCTGGCGCTGAGTACCTTCGCCGCAGTCGAACATCAGCCGCTCGCCGCCGCGCGTCACAAGCACACTGGCGGTTCCGCGAAGAGCGGTCGGCACCGGGCCACCGGTACCCATGAACGCGACTGACAGATCCATGGGCGAAGCGTAGTTGGATCGAATAGGCTGCGCGCTTGCGCGCCCGTAGCTCAGCTGGATAGAGCGCCTGCCTCCGGAGCAGGAGGTCGCAGGTTCGAATCCTGCCGGGCGCACTGCGTCACAGCGCGGACATCCAGCCGTCACGAATAATCTCAGCCAATGAGCGATCCACTGCCCGACAAGAACTCTGACCGAATCCCACGCGGCGCGATCGCCGTCGTGATCGTCGGCCTGTTTCTGACCGTCGCCGTGATCGTCCTGAACCTCAGGGGCCAGGATCCCTCGACCAAGCTCGACTGGGTGACAACCGAAGAAGTCAAGTCCCCGCCGGCCACCGACTTCGGTGGAAAAGGTGAGTTCAGACTGAACCGGACAACGCTGGCTGCCATTCCTCCCAACGGCGCCGGTGATCTGATCTACCGGGTTTCTGGCGATGTGGTTATTGATTCAGCCGGCAAGAAGCCCACCAGCATCAAATGTAAATTTTCGGCACCGGGCGCCGACACGACCGTCGCAAAGACCCGGGGCGACCTCGCAGCATGGCCGCGACCGAGCAAAGATCTGCTGATCCATGAAGTGCCTGAAGCGCTCGTGGTCAAGTTCAGGGCCGCCGGCAATACGGTCCTGGAGATGCCGATTCGCGATTCGATCCGCCGCTACACCAACTCCGCGAGTCCCACTCAGACCGACTGGGTCAGGAAACCGGAAAACCGCCTCCGACCCCAGGTACTCACCTGGAGCATGCCCGTGGGCACTGGGCGAGCAGCCGCCTCGGCTACGCCGTTGTGTTCAAAACATCGGTCAAGCCAGGACCGACATCACCTGCAAGGCGAAGGTCGGCTCACAAACAGCCACCCAGAAGGCCAAGGCCATCCAGGGGGAATGGCCGATTCCGGTGGATGCCACCGGCGGCACCAACGCCGATCCCTCCCTCGACGTGGAGTAGTCCTAGTCTTCGTCAGGCACGAGGAAGTCGGGACCTTCTTTGGCTCCACCGACCTTGTTCAGCTTCTTGTTCGCCGGCTTCACGGTGATTCGTCCCGGTTCGAGCGGCTTGCAGAATGAGACGGCTTCGTCCGCATCGAGTTTGTCGCTCAGCCATGCCGCTTCGGCTTCGGCATCCGGCAGGATCACCGGCATCCGGTTGTGGACCGGTTCGACGTCCTCGTTCGCCTCGGTCGTGATGATCGTGCAGCTGGTCATCTGTTCGCCCTCCCACTCGCGAGTGGTCGCGAGTCCGGCGAATGCGAAAGGCTCACCGCCATCAACCGTGAAGCGCATCGGCTGCTTCGGTTCCTTCGGCTTCTCCGCTTTCATCCATTCATAGAAACCGTCGGCGATGATCAGACAGCGGTTCTCCGACTTCTTGACCAGCGGCCCGTAGGCCCGGCTCTTCAGCACTCCTTCGGCCCGGGCATTGATCATCTTGTAGCCGACCTTCAGGTCCTTGGCCCAGAAAGGCACCAGCCCCCAGCGGGCGAGCTGGGCGGAAGTGCCGTCATCGGCCTCGGGATCGTTCTGGACGGTGAGCACTTCCTGGGTCGGCGCCACGTTGAACCGACCGAGGGCATTCTCCATGCTCGCATCGAGCGAAATCTGGAACCGGCTGCCCAGCCGGCGCTCGTCGGATGAGGTGAGTGTGAATCGTCCGCACATACGAGAAGCCTACTTGTGGGGATCGCCGTAATCGCGATACCAGTCCACGGCCTCGTTGATGCCTTCTTCGAAGGAGGTATTCGGAGACCAACCCGTGGCTCTGGTCAGGCGGGTGGCGTCGACGTACTGCTGATCGATCTCACCGTCGGGATTACGGTCGAGCAGGTAGTCCGGCTCCCGGTTTGAACCCGTCGCAGCCTTGATTTGCTCAATTACCTCGCGCACCGAGCGTGGCTGTCCGGTGCCGGCGTTCAGTGCCTCTCCTCTAGGCGCGCCCTCCCCCAGGGCTCCTTCGATCGCCAGGTAAGCGAAAACCGCGTCGGAGACATGCAGGAAGTCTCGCTGGGGCGATCCGTCCGAACGGATCTGCGGTTCCCGGTCCGCAAGGTAGGCCGTCACCACCTCCGGGATCAGACGCGAGAAGTTGAGGTCTCCGCCGCCGTAGACGTTGGCCAGCCGGGTTACGGCAACCGGCAGGCCCCACGACTTCCAGTAGCTACGGCTGATCACGTCGGCCGCTGCCTTGCTGCCTTCGTAGGGCGCGGTCGGCCTCAGTTCATCGCCCTCGCGGTAAGGAAGGGACTCGCTCGGGCCGTAAGCTTTGTCCGACGATGCGACGACCACCGCTCCGGCTCCCTCCTCGCGGGCGGCCTCCAGCACCGTCCAGGTTCCGGCAACGTTTGAGCGGAACGTGCCCACCGGATCCTCGGCCGCCGGTCCGACCAGGGTCTGCGCGGCGAGGTGGAAGATCGAGTCCGCTCCGGCCACGGCGCGGTCGACCACCAGCCGGTCGGAGACGTCACCTTCGATCAGTTCGACGTCGGAACCGAGGCCATGAAGTTCGAGCGCCCGGCCGGGGGCGCCGGGCAGGTCGAGCACAACCACCTCATCGCCGCGGACCAGCAGTTCCTTCACCAGGTGGCCGCCAATGAATCCCTGGCCGCCGGTGACTAACGCACGAGCCATGGAGCTTCGCCTTTCTCCCAGAGGTCGTTCAGGGTCACCAGGTCCTTGTAAGTGTCCATGCAGTCCCAGAAACCTTCATGCCGATAGGCCCTGAGTTCGTCTTCGGCGGAGAGGTCTTGGAGCGGAGAACGTTCGAGAGTGCTGCCTTCACCGATGAACGAGAGTGCTCCGGGCTCGAAGCAGAAGAACCCGCCGTTGATCCAGGTCGAAGTCTGCGGTTTCTCGGTGAACCCTTCGACGGCGCCGCCTTCGCCGATGTCGATCACGCCCCACTGGAGGTTCGGGCGCACGGCGGTGAGGGTCGCGAGCCGTCCGTGATCGTCGTGGAAATCGAGAAGCGCCCCGAGGTCGATGTCAGCCACTCCGTCCGCATAGGTCACGCAGAAGGTTCCGTCCGAGACCAGACTTTTCGCTGAGTGGATGCGCCCACCGGTTGAAGTGTCGAGACCCGTGTCGACGCACTCGACTTCAACCCCCTCGGGCCATTCCTGCCCTTCAGTGAACTCGGCCACCATCTCGCCGAGGTATCCGGTCAGCGGGTGAAACCTCGTGAAACCCTGCGCGGCATAGATCGAGATCACATGCCAGAGCAGGGGCTTGCCACCGACCTCGACCAGCGCCTTCGGCAGGGTCTCCGTCTTTTCACGCAGGCGGGTGCCTCGGCCCCCGCTCAGGATCAGGACCGGAGGCTTCAGCCGCCGGCCACCGCGGGAAGGATCGTGATCTCGTTGCCGTCGCTGACCGCAGTCCCGAGTCCTTCGCCGTAACGGATGTCTTCGCCACCGACGTAGACGTTGACGAAGCGGCGCAGCTCACCCTCTTCGGTGATGCGCTCTTTGAGGTCTCCGTGCTCGGCAAAGACTGCGTCGAGCACTTCGCCCACGGTCGCTCCATCGGCTTCGAGCTCGGCCTGATTGCCCGTGGCAGCCCGCAACTGGCTCGGAATCTTGACTGTGACTGACATCAGACTGCGACCTCCTGGCCGAATTTGGATTCGAAACTCGCCGGATCGGGATCGATCGTGGTGAAAGCAAAGCTATCGCGATTGGCGTCGAGAGTCTTCAGGCCTTCGCCCGTGATGTAGACGACAACCTTCTCGCCTGAATTCAGAACACCCTGTTCGGCGAGTTTCTTCAGAACTCCGACCGTGACACCCCCTGCGGTCTCGGTGAAGATGCCGGTGGTTTCAGCGAGCAGCCTGATTCCTTCCCGAATCTGATCGTCATTGACCATCTCGATCGAACCACCGGTGCGGTGAGCCTGCGCGACGGCGTAAGGACCATCTGCGGGGTCGCCGATCGCGAGGCTCTTTGCAATCGTGTCCGGCTTCTGGGGCCGGCAGATGTTCGAGCCCTCGGCGAAAGCGGTCGCCACCGGCGAACAGCCTTCGGCCTGCGAGCCGTGGAATACCGGCATCTCACCTTCGACCAGACCGATGTCCATCCATTCCTGGAATCCACGGTTGATCTTGGTGAAGAGCGAGCCTGAAGCAATCGGCGTGATCACGCGGTCCGGCAACTTCCAGCCGAGCTGTTCGACTGTCTCGTAGGCCAGGGTCTTCGAGCCTTCGGCGTAGTACGGCCGCAGATTGACGTTTACGAAGGCCCAAGGCTTCTCGTCCGCGAGCTGCGTACAGAGCCGGTTGACGTCGTCATAGTTGCCGTTGACGCCGACCAGATTGGTGCCGTAGATGTCGGTCGCGAGCAGCTTCTGCTCTTCGAGGTTGGCCGGAACGAAGACATAGGAGTCGAGGCCGGCTGCGGCAGCGTGAGCGGCGACGGCATTGGCCAGGTTCCCGGTCGAAGCGCAGGCCACGGTCTCGAAGCCGAGTTCCTTCGCCTTGGCGATGGCGACGGCAACGACCCGGTCCTTGAAGGAGTGGGTCGGGTTGGCGGCATCGTTCTTGATCCAGATCTCGGCCGTAGTCCCCAGCCGTTCGGCCAGGCGGTCGGCCTTGATCAGGGGGGTCATACCGGGCTCGAGCGGGTCCGACGCCTTGCCGTCGAACGGCAGGAAGTCCGAGTACCGCCAGATTCCCTGAGATCCGGCCTGGATCCGCCGGCGGGCTTCATCCGCATTCATCTCCGAGAAGTCGTAGCGGACCTCGAGCGGTCCGAAGCACTTCTCACAGAAAAAGTTGGCGCCCAGCTCGTATTCAGCCCCGCACTCTTTGCATCTCAAATTGTTCGCTGCCATCCGATCACCTTTCAAGAAATGAAAAAACCTTCGCCTGTGGGGCGAAGGTCCGATCGGACTTCTCCCCACATCTCCCGACTCAACGAGTCGCTGGATTTGGCACCTTCAACTGACTTTCGTCTGATGTGGTTGCCGGGGTTTCATTGGGCCAAGTCCCTCCACCCCTCTAGATGTGGCGCTTATGTTGCGGATACCGTAGCAAAACGGCCCGGTATCTCTGCCTCTTGACGCAAGAATAGGCCCCCCTGCCGCCACTCACACCACGGCAAGGCAAAGTCACATAACCTTCGGGCCATGCCTGTGAAGCGAGATACCACGTCTGGAGGCGGCGATGCCGAACCTCCCTCGTCTCCGACGGCCTCGTGAACCCCAGGGTTCACCTGGCGCTCAGGTAGTACCCGAACCGACCAAGCCTCAGGTCGAGGTAGTCGAGGCGGAAGGTCTCCGCTGGTTCAATGTCGAGCACCCTGGCGGTGCCGAACGTGCCTGGCTGGAAGAGCACTTCGACTTTCACCCCCTCGACATTGAAGACGTGCTCTCGAGCAACCAGCGCCCGAAGATCGACGAGTACCCGGACTACCTGTTCCTGATCCTCCACGTGCCCGTTTTTGATCGCAAGGCCGGCCGTCTCGGCGCCGGTGAGATCGACCTCTTCGTCGGCCCGGATTTCGTGGTCACCCTGCCGAACCAGCCCGTTCCTCCGGTCGAATACCTGTTCTCACGGTGCCAGGACGATGAGAAGCTGCGCGAGAAACTCTTCTCGAGGGGCTCCGGATACCTGATGTACCGCCTGGTTGACGACAGCTTCGACTACTGCTTCCCGATGCTGCGAAAGATCGGCAACAAGCTCGACGCGCTGGAGGAGGAAATCTTCGAGGGCCACTCGGAGGACGTGGTTCGCGACATCTCGAACACCAAGCAGGAGATCATCAACTTCCGCAAGGTCATCCGCCCGCAGCGGCCGGTGCTGCGCGACCTGGAGAAGGTCAAATCGAGGTACCTGGCAAGCGACCTCGATCTCGAGATCTACTTCGACGACATCGTCGACGCACACGAGCGGATCTGGGACATGCTCGAGAACTACAAGGAGGTCGTCGTCGGCCTCGAGGAGACCAACGAATCCTTCCTCAGCCACCGCGTGAACGATGTCCTTCGGGTGCTCACCGCAATCAGCGTGATCGTCCTCCCCCTCACCCTGATCGCGTCGATCTTCGGCATGAACGTCGGTCTGCCGGGCGGTGGCGACCCCTCCGGCTCCTCCGACGTGCACTTCTACGTGATCGTCGGCGTGATGCTGGTCATCCTGGTCGCGATGGTCGGCTACTTCCGCAAGCGTCGCTGGCTATAGCCTGCGTCTCCGATGAGTGAGAACCGGATCTGGGCACCCTGGCGGCTTCGTTATGTCAAGGACGCCGACAAAGACAACGAAGACCAGTGCATTTTCTGTGCAAAGCCGGCACTCGATGACGACGAAACCGCGCTGATCGTTCACCGTGGTGAGACCTGCTTCGTGATTCTCAATCTCTACCCGTACACCAACGGCCACCTGATGGTCTCGCCTTACGAGCACGTCGGGCGAATCCAGGAAATCCCTGCCGAGACCACCAGCGAGATGCTCGCTCTCGCCAAGGTTGCGATGAACCGGCTGGAAGACGTCTATCGGCCGCAGGGCTTCAATGTCGGCTTCAACCAGGGCAAGGCCGCCGGCGCCGGGGTAGAACACCACATCCACATGCATGTGGTGCCTCGCTGGAGCGGCGATACGAACTTCATGCCGGTGATCGCTGACCATCGCGTCATGCCGCAGTCGCTTGAAGACAGCTACAAGGCGCTGAAGGCAGCCTTTGGGCCGGATGACAGCGATGAGTGAGCCCGAGGCGACACCCGAGTCCGAGGCCGCACTCGCGAAAGCGGCAGCCTGGGGCGTTCATCTGGTTGCTGTGCCAACCCCGTTCGCCGTCGGCCGGGTCAACTGCTACCTGCTCGAAGGCGACCCGCTCACCCTGATCGACGCCGGACCCAAATCAGAAAAGTCCCTGGATAGCCTCGAATCGGGAATCGAGGCGACCGGTCACAAACTCGAAGACATCGAGCTGGTAGTCGCAACCCATCAGCACATCGACCACATCGGCCTGATCGGAACTGTGGCGGAGCGCTCCGGTGCCGAAGTCGCCGCGATCGACATCTCGGTTGAGCGGCTGGCCTCCTTCACTTTCGGTTCGGAACGTGATGACGACCTGGCCGTCGACCTGATGGTCCGCAACGGTGTGCCCAGGGAGATCGCCAGCGCCCTGAAGGAGGTGACCGCCAGCTTCCGAGACTGGGGCAGCCCCGCGACCGTCACGAAACCAGTGGCCGCGGGCAGCAAAATCCGAATGGGTTCTCGCGACTACGAAGTTTTCCTGCGGCCCGGCCACAGCCCGTCCGACACGCTTTTTTGGGATGCCGATCGCAGACTGATGTTCGGCGGCGATCATCTCCTCTCTCACATCTCCTCCAATCCACTGATCTCGAAACCGCTGGTCGGCGAAGGTGACCGGACGCGTGCCCTTCTCGACTACCGGAAGTCGCTGGCGCTGACCAAAGCGGATCCGGTCGAACTGATGCTCTCGGGCCACGGACTGCCGATCACCGAGCATGCCAACTTGATTGACAAGCGGATCGAGTCGCAGGACCGCCGGACCGGGAAGATCTTCGACCTCGTCGGCGCAGGCCACAGCAAGGCCCATGAGATCTCCGAAGCGATCTGGGGCAACATCGCCCTGACCCAGGCATTCCTCACCCTTTCCGAAGTGATCGGCCACCTCGACATCCTGGTCGAAGAGGGCCGGGTCACCGTTTCGAATGACGGCGAGTTCGACCGCTTCGAGGTGGCATCGTGAACGGCAACGGCAAACGCCGCCTGCTGGTCATCGTCAACCCGTACGCGACCACGGTCTCCGATCGCCTGAAGAACCTCGTGATCTATGCCCTTCAGGGAAGGTTCGAGGTCGAAGTTGAAGCGACCGACCGTGCCGAGCACGCAATCGAAATCGGTCGTGACGCCCGTGACGGCGGTTACGACCTGGTCGTGGCGTTCGGGGGCGACGGCACCGTGAACGAGGTAGTAAATGGCCTCGCCGGTACCGACATCCCGGTCACCTTCCTTCCGGGAGGCAACACCAACGTCGTCTGCCGGACCCTCGGAATCCCGAACGACGTGGTCGACGCGACCGAGCACCTGCTCTCGCTGGCCGATGACTTCCAGCCTCGAAAGATCGACCTCGGTCTGATCAACGACCGTTATTTCGTCTTCTCCTGCGGCGCCGGCATCGACGCGACCGTGGTCGAGAAAGTGGACGCCAACCCTCGCCTGAAGTCGAAAGCCGGTCCGTATTTCTACTCTTGGCACGCGATTAACGGATATCTGCGGCAGTACATGCGCAACCCGGTCCAGCTCGAAGTCACAGTTGACGGGGTCGTCCACCAGGGCGTCACCGCTCTCACCCAGAACTCCGATCCATTCACCTATTTTGCAAAGCAGCCGATCCACGTCTGCGAGAACTGCGAGATCGACGATGGTTCGCTCGGGATGGTCCTGCTGAAGCGTGCGAACCAGCTCGACGTGATGAGCATCGTGCCCCGTCTGCTCTCCGCCAAGCTGTCCGCGACGAAGCACCGGCAGGTGGAGACTTTCGAGCACCTGATGGAAGCCACGGTCCGTTCCGTTTCGACCGACGAATCCGGCACGATCCGGGAGTTTCCGGTTCAGGTCGATGGTGACTACATCGGCAAGTTCGAAGAAATCACCCTCAAAGCCGCCCCCGAAGCCCTGACGATCATCGCCTGAGGTTCGGTGCCGGGCGGCCGCCGGAGTTACCATGGAGCCATGGCCACCGCAGACATCACCGTGTTGCCGATCGGGCGCGAAGGAGCGAGTGTCAGTGACCTCCTGGCCGAACTCAGGCGCCTCCTCGACGCCCAGGACAAGGTCCGGTTCGAGATGCACGCAATGGGCACATCGCTGGAGGGAACGACCGAGGACATCTTCGCCCTCGCCGCCGAACTCCACGCGTTGCCGTACGAATCCGGGATCCCCGGGGTCTACACGGTGCTGAAACTGGACGAAAGAACCGACAAGCAACAGACCCTGGAATCCAAGGTCAAGTCAGTAGAAGACCACTTCTAGGCCGCTTCGAGTTCAGCCTTCACCGCTTTCGCAACCTCTGAAGCCTGCTTGGTGACTGCCCAATTGGTGAACCGGAGAACGGTGAATCCTCGACTTTCAAGAGCCTTCTCCTTGGCCCGGTCTGCCGGAATCGCGAATCCATCGTCGTGAAAGCGGCGGCCATCGAGTTCAACGATCAGTTTCGAACCGGGCCACAGGCAGTCGACCTCGTAACCGCCCACCCGCTGGTTCGTCCTGGGTGCTGGAATCCCATGTTTGCCGCAAAGCATGAGGAATTCACCCTCAAGGACCGATCTGATCCTGCCGGTGTCGGGCGACCAGACCTGAAGTAGCTTGACCAGCTCTCCTCGCCCTTTGAACGATCGACTCCGTAGTTCAGTCTGCGCAACGCAGTCCGAGGTGAGGACCACTGCCGCCCAGCCTCAATGAACAGCCGGCGAAGCTCCACCTTGCTCTGAGAGCCCGCCAGGTCAATCAAGAGCCGGGGCACTGAAAGGGTGGGTATGAGTCCGTGGCGGATAACGTCGCCGTACGTCAGCGGGCTTCTCCTGACCGAAAGGAGAAGCCGGCGATGAGGGCCTACGCCTCTGACAAACCGGCGCCTCCCCTGAGGACGCAGAACTTCGATTCGACTTCCAGGTCTGGTCAAGCCACGCAGGGCAGCCGCACTTCGCCCGGAAAGAACCGCCCCTGAGCCGGCGGCCAGGACTGAAGCCATCCAGATGGACTCGTATCGGTCAGCGGCTCGCCCGAGGACATAGGCACCGGGGAAAACCATGACCAGGCGCCCTGTGTCGATCCAGTTGTTGACCATTCCCCGGCCGATCCCCATGTTCAGCAACTGGCTTCGTGAAACCACACCTGCCTGGCTTGAAGCCACCTGTCGGATGCTCTGCTGTTGCTCTCGTCGGCCGACCACGGCTTTGAGACTTCACGGAATCAGCTCACATGAGGCTGATCAAGTGCAATAAGTCATGAAATAGATGACCAAAAGACCATGATCTGGACCCCGAGCGCGGCTACTCGCCGGGGGTTACTCTGTACGCGTCGAAGACTGACTCGACGTGCCTCACCCTGCCGATGCTCTGTTTCAACTGGCCTGTGTCCCCCACTTCGACCACGAAGCGGTTCTTGACCATTGGCGGATTTGTCGAGCACTCGGCCGAGATGATGTTGACACCGGCTTCGGCGAAAGTTCTCGAGAGGTCTTCCAGCAGGCGAGTGCGATCGTAGGCGTCGACCTGGATCTCGACCCGGAAGGTCGCTTCGTTTTCGCCTTCCCAGCTGACGTTGACCATTCGTTCGGGTGAGTTGCCGAGATCGCCGACGTTACTGCAGTCCGTCCGGTGAATGGTGATTCCGCGACCCAGGGAGACGTAGCCGAGGATGTCGTCTCCGGGCACCGGGCGACAGCACCTGGCCAGCCGCAGGGCGACGTTCTCCACGCCCTCGACCGAGATCCCGAATTCCGAGGCTTCGCGGATCCGCTTCTTGTTGCGGCCCTTGGTGATGTCTTCGACGGGCTCGGGCTCGAGCATCTCGCCGGCACGCAGTCGCTGGATCAGCTTGTTCGCGGTGGTCTTGGCAGAGATCTTCCCGTTGCCCAGCGCGATGTAGAAATCGTCCGCCTTGCGAAAGCCCATCTCCCGCATCACGTCGGCCAGCATCGGCGAGCCGGAGAACTTCTGCGGCGGCAGGTCCCGCTTGCGCAGCGCTTTGGCCAGGGCGTCACGTCCGTCACGCTCGGCGTCTTCGCGGCGTTCCTCACGGAACCAGGCACGGATCTTGTTGCGGGCACGGCTCGTCCGCACGACCTTGATCCAGTCGCGAGAGGGTCCTCGCTCCTGCTTGGCGGTCATCACTTCGACGATGTCGCCCGACTTGAGCGCGTAGTGGAGCGGAACGATCTTGCCATTCACCTTCGCGCCGACACAGCGGTGGCCGACGTCGGTGTGGATCGAATAGGCGAAATCGACCGGTGTTGCGCCGGATGAGAGGTTCATCACCTCGCCTTTCGGCGTGAAGACGAAAACCTCGTCCTCGAACAGGTCCTTCTTGAGCGACTCGAGGAACTCCGCCGGGTTCTGCTCGGACTCGGACTCAACCAGCTGCCGCAGCCAGGTCATTTTCTCCTTGGATGAATCCGGGCCGGCCCCCTCCTTGTAGGACACGTGGGCGGCGATGCCGTATTCAGCCAGGCGGTGCATCTCTTCCGTGCGGATCTGGATCTCGAGCGGCTTGCCTTCCGGACCGATCACCGTCGTGTGGAGCGCCTGGTACATGTTCGCTTTGGGCATGGCGACGTAGTCCTTGAAGCGCCCGGGCAGGGGGCTTCCAGAGCGAGTGGATCACGCCGATCGCTCCGTAGCAGTCCTTGACCGAGCCGACGATCACGCGCATGGCGGTGAGGTCGAAGATCTCGTTGAACTCCCGGCCCTTCTTGGTCATCTTTGTGTAGATCGAATAGAAGTGCTTGGCGCGTCCGGCAATCTCGGCGTCAATCCCCACCTTCTTCAGCTCTTCGGAGAGGAAACCGCCGGCCTCATCGACATAGGTATCGCGCTCGGCCCGCTGCTGGGCGACCAGGTGCTTGATCTCCGAGTACTTGCGGGGATGGAGGGTGGCGAAAGCGAGGTCCTCCAGTTCCCACTTGATCGCGTGGATGCCCAAGCGGTGCGCCAGCGGTGCGTAGATCTCAAGCGTCTCCCGTGACTTCGCGATCTGCTTCTGCTTGGGCAGGGAATTCAGGGTCCGCATGTTGTGCAGGCGGTCGGCCAGCTTGATCAGGATGACCCGCACGTCCTTGGCCATCGCGACCATCATCTTGCGGTAGTTCTCGGCCTGGCGCTCGTCACGACTCTCGAAAGTGATCTCGGTGAGCTTGGTGACGCCGTCGACCAGTTTGCTCACCCCGGGGCTGAAGGCTTCGTCGATCTCCGCGAGGCTGGCCGAGGTGTCCTCGACCGTGTCGTGGAGCAGCGCCGCGCAGAGCGTCGCCGTATCGAGGCTCATGCCGACGCAGATTCTTGCAACCCCGACCGGGTGGGTGATGAATTCGTGGCCGGACTGGCGCTTCTGATCGGCGTGGTGACGGCAGGCGAAGACAAAGGCGCTGGCAACCTCGGCCCGGTCGATCAGGGCCTGTCTGCCACCGTTGATGCCGGCGATCTGGGTCTCGAACTGGTCGATGACCGCAATCAGGTCATCGAGCATGGACCGTTCGCGAGGAGTGAGCCCCGCGGTCAGTTCATTGACTTTTTCGGCTGTCTGAGAAATTCGAGCTGCTCCTTCTGGCGCTCCGCCTGGCCGGCAAAGGTCGGTGAATCGTCGAGATTCACCTTGCCTGAGGATACGACCCCGAGACTCCGGGCATCGCCTCGGCCGTCGGTGCGAATGAGACCGACCTCACCGAGGATGCGCACCTGGGTAGCCGCCCCTTCGGGTGAAAGTGGATCTTCCGGCGGCCCGACAAGCACATTTCTAAGCAGTTCCCCGCGCAACTGATCCGCATCCTTCAAGTTCTTGAACAGTTGACGAAGCCGTCCGGTGTGGTCGAACCGGTGGGCGACTGAACGCCGGGTGAATTCGAGTTCCGAACTCCCCGCCAGGGGGTGGATCAGCCCATCGCCGAGCCCAAGACCTTGATCCTGACCGGGCGAGCAAGGCGAATCGAGCGTCGCCACGTTGTCGAAACCAGACACCAGATCTGGTCTTGATTCGAGCTGACTGAATTCGAAGACCAGGACGCCGCCATCTGAAAGCCCCCCGACCACTTCAAGCCTGGAAGCCGGACTGCCACTCCAGATCGCGCCGACTGCGGCATCCTCGCGGAAACGTCCCAGACCGGCAGCACCGCCCAGGTCGCGCCAGCGCCGGATCGAATCGGCAGTGCCAATGGCGAGGCTCTCCCCGGACGACACGAGTTCTGCGATCCGGACACCGGGGAGCCCACCGGTCCCGGTGCTCGATCGAGATCCCCCTTCCGAAGCCGCGCTGTTTGCGGAATCGCCGACCGGCTGCGAACCGGCATCCGCCAGGGCCACCTCGAAGCGATCCCACCATTCAAGAGCTTCACAACCGGGCAATGGCTCACTGCCTTCTTTCTGCACGACCGGGAACACCTCATCAAGCTTGACCTGGGGCTCAACCGACCCGTTCCAGTGATTGACGCTGAGTTCGGCGGCAACGTCGACCGGATCATCTTCACCGACCCCGAAGCTCGTCCGCCCGAAGCAGATCCCCGCCGCTTTGCGGCCTCCAGAATTCAAGGTGAAGCGGGCGTGCTTGCCTTCGCCGATCTCCCGGACATCGCAAATTCTTGCCCCGGGCACAAGCAGCGTCACCGACCGGTTCGCCTGGCCGAATGGAGCCAGAAGCTCGAACTCCTCGGCCAGCGGCAGGCCGAGGTCGTCGCCGCCGACGATTGCGTCAATCCGGAGTTTCGGCATCTGCAGCTCGGTCCCGATCTGCTCGACCACTGCCTTGCCGAGTGTCCTCCGAAATTCGTCGATACGCCCGGGCAGGATCCCGATCCCGGCTGCCGCCTTGTGGCCACCGAAGGTCTCCAGGAGGTCCGAGCACTCCGAGATCGCAAGGTGGAGGTCAAGTCCGGGCACACTCCGAGCCGAACCCCTGGCTACCCCATCCCCGATCGCGATCACCACGGCCGGCCTTCCGTGCTCCCGGGCGAGCCTTCCGGCGACGATGCCAATCACGCCGGGATGCCAGTCCTCACCGGCAACAACCAGAGCCGCCGCGTCAGGATCGTCCAGTTCCCGTCTTGCGGCCTCTGCGGCGGTTCCCACCTCACGCTCGACCTTGCGACGGTCGAGGTTGGCCCGGCCGAGTTCGACGCCGATCTCGTCAGCCCGTTCATCAGAGTCAGCCAGGAACAGTTCGACACCCGCGTCGGCCCGGTACATACGACCAGCCGCATTGATGCGCGGACCAAGCCGGAATCCAAAGTCTTCCGCAGTGAGACGAGCCGGCTCCACCCGGGATTCCTTCATCAGGGCCCGCAGGCCGATTCGCTCCGCCCGGCGACCGACCGCCACACCCTCCCGGACCAGCCTCCGGTTCTCACCGACCAGAGGCATCACATCGGCAACTGTCGCCAGGCCAACCAGATCCAGATCCTTCTCGTCCAGGGACGGATTGAGTCCGCGGGCGCGGCGGATCGCGCAGGCCAGCTTCCAGGCCACGGCAGCGCCACACAGTTCCTTGAACGGATAACCGCTGACCTCGGGGTGGAGAATCGGACAGTCCGGAAGATCCGCGCCGGGCTGATGGTGATCCGTGACCACCACCTTCATGCCGAGCTCGCGGGCGAGGGCCACCGGGCCGACCGAGCCCACACCGCAATCGACCGTGATGACCAGCCTGGTACCGCGCGCGCCGATCGCCCGGATCGCATCGTCGTTCAGTCCGTATCCGTCGATCCGGTCCGGAATGAACCAGTCACATTCGGCACCAAGCCCACGCAGGAGTTCGACCATGATCGATGTCGACGCGACGCCGTCGACGTCGAAGTCGCCGTAGATCGTGATCTTCTCCCCGGCATCGACCGCCGCGAGGATGACGCCGACGGCTTCGTCCATGCCGGTGAACTCCGACGGATCGTGACGTTCATCAGCCGCAAGAAAAGCCTTGGCATCAGCGACTGTGCGATACCCCCGGCGCACGAGAGCCGTGGCAACGGGTCGGCTCAGGCCCAATTCTGCTGCGAGTCGCTGCGCTTCTTCAACCCGGTACGGCTGCGCCTCGAATGCGATTGAACTCGACCTAGATTTCGAATTCCGGGTCGTCGGAGCGTGAGCCGATCCAGTAAATGGCGGCAATTCCGACGATCGTTCCGGGGATCGCAGCGATGAAAGTGAGGACGTTCGTATCGTTGATGCCGTTTCCGAGCGCGATCTGGATCAGGGCGCCGGAAACGAGAGCTCCGGCCAGCGCGCCAATGAGGGCACCGATGATGCCCTGCCAGAACCGCTCCGGTACGAAGATCGAGAAGTGCCAAATGGCGAGACCCACTGTGAACCAGACGACAACGGCCATTACTTTCTGCCCCTCTTGCGTCTTGGACTCGGATGCTCCGAAACGGGCACGGAATCACCGGACTCGTCGACTTCGATGCCGTCTTCATCCATGATGTCCCCGACCTTCGAAACCTCGAGGTCGGAAGCGAAGGCCGGCACGCTGCCCTGCGTCTCGATCTGCTGACGGCGGCGGCGGCGGAACCCGGGCTCGCGTTCCTTCCAGAGGGCGAGCACCGGCGACGCGATGAAGATCGACGAATAGGTACCTGATGCGATGCCGACGAGGATCGCGATCGCGAATGCCCGCAGGGTCTCGCCGCCGAAGACGAGCAGAGAGGCAACACCGAGCAAGGTGCAGAGACTGGTCGCGAGCGACCGGGTCATGACTTCTGACATCGACTTGTTGGTGATCTGCGAGAACGTGGCCCGAGGCATCTTGGGCTGGTTCTCACGTATTCGGTCGAACACGATGATCGTGTCGTAGAGCGAGTAGCCCAGAATTGTGAGGAAGGCCGCGACGGTTGCGCTGGAGACCTCGGCACCAATCAATGCGTAGACGCCAAGGGCAATAAGGATGTCGTGCATGATCGCGATCAGGATCGGTACCGAGTACTTCGGTTCGAACCGGATTGCCACGTATCCCGTGATCAGAAGCAGGGAGAAGGCGACCGCGAGCAACGCGCTGCGGGCCACCGAAGCACCGAAGGTCGGACCGACGCTGGTGCTGTTGAAGCCGTCCTTCGATATCCCGAAGTCGTCTTCCAAAGTCTTTTCTACTGCCGCGAGCTCGTTCGGATCGAGCGTGTCGCTCTGGATCTGGAAGGCGTTTTGACAGAGAACGGGGTTGTCGACCTGCTGGATCTCGGCATCCGCGAGACCTTCGCCGGCAACCGCGGACCGAAGTTCGTCTGGTGAGACGTCCTTGTCAAGCGCGACTTCGATTCGGGTGCCTGACTCGAAGTCAATGCCGAAGTTGAGGCCCTTCGTCGTCAGGGCCATGGCACCGATCAGCAGGATCACTCCCGAAATCGCGAAGAGCCACTTGGCATTCCCCATGAAGTCGAAGTGCCAGCGCTGTTTGCCTTCGATCCCGCTGAAGCCGCGGCCGGATCTCAGGAAATTGGTGTTGCTCATCGAGAACAGCAGGGCCTGGGTAAAGACGACTGCCGTGAGCAGCGAGACCAGGGTGCCGACGCCGAGGGTGAAAGCGAAGCCCTTGATGCCGGAGGTAGCGAGGACGAACAGGATGAAGGCCGTCAGCAGGGTGACGACGTTGGCGTCGATTATCGTGCCGATGCCGCGGCGATAACCGATCGCGATGGAAGATGTCACGGATCTCCCGAGCCGCAGTTCTTCCTTTATTCGCTCGAAGATGACGATGTTCGAGTCGGCGGCCACACCGATGGTTAACACAAGGCCGGCGATTCCCGGCAGGGTCATGGTGATCGGAATCACCTTGATCATCGCCAGGAAGATGATCGCGTAGACGATCAGGGCCAGCGAAGCGACCAGCCCGAGGAAGCGGTAGAAGGTGATCAGGAAGAGAATCACCAGGGCGAGTCCGATGAGCAGAGCCAGCACGCCCTGATCGAGGGCCTCCTGGCCGAGGCTCGCCGAGACCTGGCTCTGGCTGGTCAGCGTGAGGTCGATTGGCAGCGCGCCACGCTGGAGGAACTCGGCCAGCTCCTGCGCGCCGGCGATGTTGAAACCGCCCGAGATCTGAGCGCCCTGACGGCCGTCGATGCCGTCGGGGTTCTCGACGAAGTTGATGATCGGTCGCGAGACGACGCCGCCGTCGAGCACGATCGCGAAATTGCCGGACAACTGCGAGGCCTGATCGGTGTCAACCGGACCGATCGCGCGGGCTTGACCCTCCTGCGCGATGCGGCGGGTGACCTCCTGGAAGGCCTTGCGGCCCTTGTCCGTGAAACTGAAAGTGACGTTCGGCAGACCGCTCTGGTCGGTCTCCTGCTGAGGGTCCTTGATGTCGTTGCCCGACAGCGCCGCGTTGTCCGTGAGTACGTAATAGCCAGCGTTCTCGGGTCCTTCGAGATTGTCGCCGGTGCCCGCATCAGTGGCCTGCTCGGTGACTACGACCGTACCCTGCGGCACTTCCTTGACTTCGGTGTTTTCCTTCGCGATCGGTGTGCCCTGCTCGTTGAAGTAGAGGTCGGCCTTGTCGTTGACCGGACCGGAAAGGTAGGTGTGCTCCTTGTCGGTGGAGAACAGGTAGTACTGGTCGGGTGCCGCACAGCTGTCGCACTTGTCGACCCGCGGCTGCTTCGAAGCGAGTTCGACCGCGTCGTAAATGGTCGGCTCGGCGCCCTGAGTGAGCAGCGAGCGGTTCGAGCCTTCAGTCGGCGGACGGCCGGCGTCGATCCACTTCTGACGCTGCTCTTTCAGGACCTTTGCCGGATCGGCATTGCCGAGGTCGGTCTGGAGATCCTTGGCCGGGCCAACCAGGTTGTTCTGCCAGTCGTAGAAGTAGAGGCGGGCCGGCTTTGTCGCACACTCAGTGGCCTTGCCGACCGAAGTCGCACCCGGGATACCGACCGAGATCTGGTCAGCACCAAGCCGCGAGACCTCGATTTCGGAGATGCCGAGCCGGTCACAGCCGGAACGGATGATGTCGACCGAGCGATCCATCGCTTCGGTCGTGACTTCAGGGGCTTGCGGGGTCGGCCGTCCCTGAAGGGTGAGCTCAATGCCGCCCTGGAGGTCCAGGCCGAGCTGCGTCTCCTTCTTGACCACGATTACGGCCGAGACGATGACCAGTGCCAGCACGAATGCCAGCACGAATATATTTCGGCGCCTGCCTCCCATGCGCGGAGTTTATCCTTCCGGCGTGAGGACGATCATCAGGCCCCCGTCGTCGTCATATGCAGGGAAGACATCGGCGATCGCCTCAGCCGTGGATTCGTTCTCGGAATTGACGGCAACGCGCTTGCCAAGCGAGCGCACGCCCCACTCCAGCGAAGTCTCGATCGGGTCCGTCTCACCATCGCCGTTGGTGTCGGCAGTCTCGCCTCCGTCACCGCGATCGACCCACCGGAGACCTAGTACGTCCTTGACCGGCCGGCCGATGACGTCTTCGTCGGTGAGTCCCGTCAGTTCGAAGCTGCCGCGGCCCGCGTCGATCACACGACCCTCCTGGTCGCAAACGAAAAAGGCGGCGTTCGGAGCCGGGTAGTAGTCGTCAAGCAGCTCGAAAACAAATCCGAAGCCGCACTTCGAGCACCCCTTCGGACGGGTGCTGAAACCGGCGGTGCGGTCTCCGCTGGTCTCGCGGTTGCCGCAGTTGGGACAGATGAAGAATGGCATCGAAGGCAAGGCTAGTGAAGCCGACCGCTCGGCGCGCCTTGGCGCGAAAATGGACCGAACCCCGCGGGCCGGGCTAGGGTAGCCCCATGAAAGTCTTCGTAGCTGGAGCAACTGGTGCGATCGGAAGGCCACTCGTGCGGCAGCTCGTCGCAGCGGGGCATGACGTGACCGGAACGACCCGGAGCGAAAGCAGGGCGGGCGCGATCGAATCCGCCGGAGCAAAGCCGATCGTCTGCGACGCCCTGGACGCTGATTCGGTTCTGAAAGCAGTGGCCGATGCCTCACCGGAGGTCCTGATCAATCAGCTGACTTCGCTGCCGAAGGAATACAAACCGAAGGATCCGGACTTCTACGTCCAGAACAACCTGATCCGGTCGAAAGGCGGTCACAACCTCGTCGAAGCGGCGAAGTCCGCCGGGGTCGGGCGATTCATCACCCAGAGCCTCTCGTTCATGTACAGACAGGAAGGCAACTGGGTCAAGACCGAGGACGAACCGGTCGAAGAAACCGCCCCGGATTCGTTCGGCGATTCCTTCCGTTCCATGATCGGACACGAACGAGAGGTGCTCGGCGCCAGGGAGTTTCAAGGCATCTGCCTGCGCTACGGGTTCCTCTACGGACCGGACACCTGGTACGCCGCCGATGGCACCACCGGCCTCGAAGTCAAGCAGCGAAAGTTCCCCGTGGTCGGAGCCGGGACCGGCACCTTCTCCTTCGTCCACGTCGAAGACGCCGCTTCAGCCGCCGCCCGGGCCGTCGAAAGCAGTGCCGGCGGCATCTACAACGTCGTTGACGACGAACCGGCGGCGCTCAAGGACTGGCTGCCGGTATACGCGTCAGCGCTCGGAGCGAAGCCCCCGCGGCACGTACCCCTCTGGCTGGCGAAGCTGGTGGCGGGAAAGCCGACGGCCATGAGCGCGGTCGAAATGCGAGGAGCCAGCAACGCAAGGGCAAAAGACCAGCTCGGCTGGAAGCCGAAGTACGCCAGCTGGCGCCAGGGCTTCTCCGAGGTCAGCTAACGACGACGCTTGCTGAGCACCTTCACTCGTCGTTTGGCTTTGGAGGTGTTGCCCGCGGTGTCGGTTGCCCAAACCGTGATCGTGGCTTTCGAAGGCTTCTTCCTGATCACGCGCCGGAGCAACTTCTTTGCCTTGCGGTTGAGCTTCAGGTTCAGCTTGACCGCCTTGCCGGCACGGGCCTTTCGTGTCACTTTCTTCAGCCGGATCGTCTTGGTCCTTTTGACGTTGCCGTTCGGCTTCAGGACCTTGATCTTGATGTTGCCCTTGGCCTTGAGGGTGCAGGACTCGTCGAGGCAGGTCGCCTTGAGCACGATCTTCCGCATGCTCTTCTGCCTCTTGTTTCCGCGGAGCCTCAGCTTGGGGGCAGTCTTGTCGACCGGCGGCCTTACAACCTCCTGCTGCTTGAAGGTGAAGCCGCGGGTGGCCGGAGTCGGGTCGGCGTTGTTGAAGGGCTCCGGGTCGGCGGCGGTTACCGAGAAGCTGTGCGGGCCATCGGCCAGACCGCTGTAGGTCTGGGTGCCGGAATTGCAGGCTTCGGCGGCTCCACCATCGATCGAGCAGCTGAATACGGAATCCGGCTCATTCGACGAGAAAGTGAAAGTCACCGATTCGGACTCGAAGACGTCGCCTTCGGCCGGCCCCGAATCGATGCTCGTTTCCGGTGCCGTCTTATCTACATGGGCGGCCCAGAGCTCGACCCCGGTGACACCGGCGCCGGAGAGCACTTCCGCGTCCGCACCGCGGAAGTAGAGGTACTCCCCGGAAACGATCATCGCGTTGATCAATGAGCCGCCATTGGGGTTGATGTCCGTGAGGCGCTCGGTGCCGGAAGTGGTCAGATCGGTTCGCCACAGTTCCACGCCGTGGACACCGTCGTCGAAAGCGCCGTAGTAGGCGCCATCAAAATCAACGAGCGAGGTGAAGGGCGGAATGACTCCGTCAACCACCAATTCGATACTCGCAACTGTGCCGTCGAACACAAAAAGATCGCCTGCTAGGTTCGTGAAGTAGAGGGCACCGTTCACCTCCATTAGCCCATTGGCAGCACCAACGCCAGCAAGGACCTCCTCGACGTCGCCAGGGGTGCCGTCGGTTTTGTAGAGGCCAAAGTCACCGGCGACGAACAGTTCCCCGCCGAATTCGAGGGCCGGCCCGCCGAACTCAAGGCCGTTGCTGTCATCGCCGCCGGGCCTGAGGTCCAGAAACAGCTCCGTGCCGGCCTCGGTCCCATCGGTGCGCCAAAGCTCGATCCCGACAACGCCGTCGTTGGCCTTGAAATAGAGGAGGCCGTTGTATTCGAAGAGGCCGCCCGGTTTGCTGTCGTTCAGGCCCGGATTGATGTCCTTGACCATTTTGGTGCCGAAGAACGAGCCGTCCGAGGTCCAGAGTTCGCGTCCGTTGACGCCGTCGTCGAAGCTGAAGTAGAGCTTGTCGCCGATCGCCTGCATGTTGCTGATGTCGCAGGTGGGGCAGCCCTGCAGGTCGTAAACGAGCTCAGTACCGGCAGTGGTCCGGCCAGACTTCCATCGCTCGTAAGTGTTATCGGAGGGGAAATCGGAATTGGCCACGAAGAACAGGGTTCCGTTCACGTTCACCAGGTTGCCTGGGCCGCCACTGTTAAAACCGGCTGGATTAATGTCCTTTACGAGGACGGTTCCGGCCTCCGTCCCGTCTGTTTTCCACAGTTCGCGACCTACCACCGGGTTGCTCTGAGCCTGGAAAAACACTTCGCCGTTCATTTCCACGAAGTTGTACGGAAGACTGGAGAAAGCGAACATCCCGTTGTTGCCAGGAGCGATGTTCTTGACCATGTAGGTACCAGCCTCGGTCCCGTCAGATCGCCACAACTCGGTTCCCTGTAGACCACCTTCGGCGACCTGCCCGCCGTCAGTGGCATCGAAGATCAAGATGCCGTTCAGGTCAGCGCCACCGAAAATGCTCGCGCCGTCGCCGCCCACCAAGGGATTGCCGTCACCCGGTCCCGGGCGGATGTCCTTGACCTTTTCAACGACTACCGGGCCGAGCGCTCCGCGGGCGGCCGTTGTCGAGACCGAAGCCGAAGAAGGCGAAAACTGCGGTCAGCGCAAAGACGCGCGGGATCCCCGCGACGGACAGAAGTGAACCGGATTCCCTGGTCATTGTTCCCTGAACTTTCTCCGCCTTGTGTGACGGGCCTGCCCGTGTCCGCGGCTCCTGCCCCCAAATTCACCGCTCGTCCGACAAGCGTATCAGCCGGGTTCAACTGAAAAGTCGCTCGAACCGAGCAGTCCGACTGTCAGAAGAGTTTTTGGTTGCTCCGTGGCACTGGGAGGCCGAGGTGGTCGAAGGCGGCGGGCGTCAGGGCACGGCCCCGCGGGGTCCTCTTGAGCATCCCCTGCTGGAGCAAGTATGGCTCGAGGACGTCTTCGATCGTGTCCTGCTCCTCGCCGATCGCCACAGCGATGGTCGAGAGGCCGACCGGCCCTCCGTTGAACTTGGTCGCGATCAGTTCGAGCAGCGCCCGGTCCGAGCGGTCGAGGCCGGCCTGGTCGACTTCGAGCATCTCGAGTGCAGAGGCGGCGATCTCGGCATCGACCGCTCCGGCATGCTTGACCTCAGCGAAATCACGGACCCTCTTCAGCAGACGGTTGGCCACTCGTGGTGTCCCGCGTGAACGTTCGGCGATCGCGTGGGCACCGGCATCATCGATCTCGACCTTCAGGATCGCCGCGGACCGCAGCACGATCTTCGCCAGATCGGCCGGTGCGTAGTACTCGAGTCGATGTGAGACACCGAAGCGGTCTCGAAGAGGCGTAGTCAACAGGCCGCTGCGGGTCGTAGCGCCGATCAGCGTGAACGGCGGCAGCGGCAGGGTTACTGTCTGCGCGCCGGCGCCCTGGCCGAGCACGACCGGCAGCTCGCCGTCTTCCATGGCGGGATAGAGCGTCTCTTCAATCGCCCTCCCCAGTCGGTGGATCTCGTCGATGAAGAAGACACTGCCCGGCTCTAGCGAAGTCAGAAAGGCGGCGACGTCGCCCTTTCGCTCGAGTGCCGGCCCAGCCGTTTGAACGAGGTTGACCCCCATCTCGGCGGCGACGATGTTGGCCAGCGAAGTCTTGCCGAGGCCGGGCGGCCCGGCCAGAAGGACGTGATCGAGCGGTTCGTTTCGGCGCTTTGCCGCTTCGATGAAGACGGCGAGCTGCTCGGTGACCTGTTTCTGGTTTACAAAATCGTCGAGCGTCGGCGGACGCAGCGAAATGTCCAGTTCCTGATCGGGCACATCGGCCCTCGCGTCGTGTACCCGCGGCTCGGCCCCTTCCGGCAGGTCGGCATCGATGCTCAGATTGATCCGGCTGCCGCCGAACTCGGGCAAGTCGGACATCAGGCACCGCCCTTGCTGCCAGGGGCGGCACGTTTCAGGGCCGCACCGATCAGCGCCTGGGCATCGTCAGCCTCTTCGATGCCGTCAAGCATCTGTTCGGCTTCGAGTGGCGCGTAGCCGAGGTTGATCAGTCCGTCACGTGCGAGCGACCTGGCGTTGGAGGCCTCCGGTGCCGCGATCGTGCCGCCCGCCTGGGCGACTTCTTCCGTGACCCGGTCCTTGAGCTCGAGGATGATCCTTTCCGCCGTGCGCTTGCCGATGCCAGGGACCGCCTGAAAACGTTTGGCGTCCCCGGCGACGATCGCGGTGATCAATTCCCGGTGGGGCCCACCGGAGAGCGCGGCGACCGCGACCTTCGGACCGATTCCGCTGACCCCGATCAACTGGACGAAGAGATCCCTCTCTTCCTCCGAGGCGAAGCCGTAGAGAGATAGTGAGTCGTCGCGGCTGATCGTCTCCGCATGCAGGAACGTCTCCTGCCCGGCGGCCGGCACGCTCCTCAGGGTCTCGGCACTGACGGTCAGTCGATAGCCGACGCCCGAAGCCTCGATTACGACGTGGTTGGCTCTCCGAACCAGGACCTCGCCGCGGACCGAGGCAATCAACCCGGCACCCGCACGGACGACTGAGCCTGGGCCGCGGACTTCTTCCGGGCGGTCTCCTCGGCTTCGCGGCGTCCCGCGGTACCCCCGTGGCAGATCGCCACCGCCAGCGCGTCTGCGGCGTGATCGGGCCGGGGCATTTCGGTGAGTCCGAGCAAAGTGCCGACCATCTTCTGGACCTGCCGCTTGGCCGCGTCGCCCGAACCGCAGACGGCAGTCTTGATGGCCTGCGGGGTATACGCGAAGCAGTCGACCCCTCTTTGAGCCGCCGCCAGCATGACGACGCCGGAGGCCTGGCCGACTTTCATCGCCGAGGAGGCGTTCTTGCCGAAGTAGATGTCTTCGATCGCCAGCGCCGACGGCTGGTGCCAGTCGAGCAGTTCGATCAGGCTGCGATGAATGTGCGCGAGGCGATGCTCGAGTGCCTGACCGGCATTGGTCTCGATGACGCCACCGTCGAGCGCAACCATGTGTCCGCCCTCGATTCTCACACCGCCGAAGCCCAGGTTGGCCGTCCCGGGATCTATGCCCATTACGACTCGCATTAGACCTCATTCTGAGTGGAGCATCGGATGCCTTCTCAGCCGCCCTTGACACCTCCGGGCGGATCGGACGCATAGGTCGCGATAAGTCCGTCTACCAGAGCCTTCTTTTCGGCATCGGAGAGTTTGGCATCACTGTGGAGGACGGTGTACTTGCGCGGAGGCATCTCCCCCTCACTTATTTGCTCCACGAGCTCGTCGACGGCCGGCTGGGGCTGGTCCC
>JADJRQ010000002.1 GCA_016712175.1 Solirubrobacterales bacterium | reverse complement strand
GCGTCGACGCAGCGCTTTGCGAACAGGTTGCCCGCGAGTTTGCCGAGAACGCAGAGAAGACCCGCGGCCGTTCGATGATTGTCATGGGCGCCGGCACCAACCACTGGTTCCATTCCGACCAGACCCCTCGTTCGATGCTCTCAATGCTGATTTTCTGTGGATGCCAGGGCGTCAACGGCGGTGGCTGGGCGCACTACGTCGGCCAGGAGAAAGTAAGGCCGCTGACCGGCTGGCAGACCCTCGCCTTTGCGCTCGACTGGAACCGTCCACCACGTCACCAGGCGGCCACTCCTTTCTGGTACCTGGCCACCGACCAGTGGCGTTACGATTCGCATGGCTCCGAGGAATTCACATCCCCGGCCGGGCCCCAGAAGCTCGGTCTGGAACACACCGCCGACTGCAACGCACAGGCGGTGCGGATGGGGTGGACCCCCTCCGCGCCGGCGCTCGGCCGCAACCCGCTGGACCTGGCGGACGAGGCGAAATCTGCCGGGGTGGAGCCTGCCGACTACGTGGTCGAAGAACTCAAGTCGGGCCGTCTCAAGTTCGCCTGCGAGGACCCGGACGATCCGGCCAATTTCCCCCGTATCCTCACGCTCTGGCGAGCCAATCTGCTCGGTTCGTCCAGCAAGGGGCACGAGTACTTCCTCAAGCATCTGCTCGGGGCGACGAACGCAGTCCGGACTGACGAATCCGATGAGGACTACCGGCCCAAGGACGTCAAGTGGCACGATGAGGCGCCGGAGGGCAAGCTCGACCTCTTCATGACGCTCGACTTCCGCATGAACGGCTCCTGCCTCTATTCGGATGTCGTCCTGCCGGCCGCCACCTGGTACGAAAAGCAGGACATCTCGAGCACCGACCTCCATCCTTTCGTCCACCCGTTCAATGCGGCGATTCCGCCGCCCTGGGAAGCAAAGGGCGACTGGGAGGCCTTCAACCTGATTGCCAAAAAGTTCTCGGAACTGGCGGTCGACCACCTCGGTACGCGGACCGACATCGTCACGGCGCCACTGCTCCACGACACACCCGAAGAGCTGGCCCAGCCCGGCGGCATCGCCCGCGACTGGAAGAAGGGCGAATGCGAACCGATTCCCGGCGAGACCATGCCGAAGTTGATTCCGGTGGAGCGCGACTACACGGCGGTCGGGGACAAGATGAATGCCCTCGGCCCATTGGTCGAAACGCTCGGCACCGGTGCGAAGGGAGTGGTCTGGAAGCCCGACGTCGAAGTCAAGGAACTCGGCCAGCGGAACGGCATTCAACGCGAAGGTGCCGGTGCCGGTCGTCCCGCGATCAACACTGATATCGATGCCTGTGAAGTGATCCTGGCGCTCTCGGGAACCACCAACGGACGTCTCTCACAAGAGTCGTTCAAGGCGCTCGAGACCCGGGTCGGCAAGGAGCTCACCTCGATCTCAGAGGACCGGGTCGACGAACGCATCACTTTCAAGGACCTGGACATCCAGCCACGCAAGGTGATCGCTTCAGCCGAATGGTCGGGAGTGGAATCCCGCGAGCGGCGTTATTCGCCCTTCACCTCGAACATCGAGCACCTGATTCCCTTCCGCACGCTGACCGGACGGCAGAGCTTCTACGTCGACCACGAGTGGATGCTGGAACTGGGCGAAGGACTGCCCGCCTATCGCCCACCGGTCTCAGCCGGGCAGATGATCGGACTTGGTGGAAAGCCGGAACTCGAAGACGGGGTCGAAGTAACGGTTCGTTACCTGACCCCCCACTCAAAATGGTCGATCCATTCCGAGTTCCAGGACAACCTCCGCATGCTGACCCTGTTTCGCGGAGGACCGGCGATGTGGGTTTCTCTGGTCGACGCCGAAAAGCTCGGGATCAAGGACAACGACTGGCTTGAGGTCTACAACAACAACGGCGCGGTGTCGTGCCGGGCCGTCGTCTCTCAGCGAATTCCTTCCGGGGCCGCGTTCTTCTACCACTCCCAGGACAGGCACGTGAACGTGCCGATTTCGGAGATCACCGGACACCGAGGTGGCACCGACAACTCCCTGACCCGAATCACGATGAAGCCGACCCACATGATCGGCGGCTACGCGCAGCTCTCCTACGCATTCAACTACTACGGTCCTTGCGGCACCCAGCGCGATCAGCTGATCCTGATCCGCAAGCGCAAGGAGGAGGTGCGTTACCAGTGAAGATCCGGGCCCAGATGGGCATGGTCATGAACCTTGACAAGTGCATCGGGTGCCACACCTGCTCGGTCACCTGCAAGAACGTCTGGACCAATCGCCGCGGTGCCGAATACATGTGGTTCAACAATGTCGAGACCAAGCCCGGTCGCGGCTACCCGGTCGATTACGAAGACCAGGAGAAGTGGAACGGTGGCTGGGAAGTCGACCGCAAGGGCAAGCTCAAGCTCAAGGCCGGCGGGCCGCTCAGCAAGCTGGCCAACATCTTCTCCAACCCGGACTTGCCCGAACTCGACGACTACTACGACCCCTGGACCTACGATTACGACAAGCTGATCTCCGCTCCGGCCGGCAAGGATCAGCCGGTGGCCCGGCCCAAGTCCCAGGTGACCGGCAAGGACCTCGACCTGCAGTGGGGCCCCAACTGGGAGGACGACCTCGCGGGTTCCGCTGAACACGCGATCCACGACCCCAACTTCAAGAACATCCAGGAGGGAGTTAAACAGGAGTTCGAGGAGACTTTCATGATGTACCTGCCGCGAATTTGCGAGCACTGCATCAATCCCTCCTGCGTGGCTTCCTGTCCTTCCGGCGCGATGTACAAGCGCGAAGAGGACGGCATCGTCCTGGTTGACCAGGACGCCTGCCGCTCCTGGCGCTTCTGCGTCTCCGGATGCCCGTACAAGAAGGTCTACTTCAACTGGAATACCGGCAAGGCCGAAAAATGCAACTTCTGTTTCCCCCGGATCGAGGCGGGAATGCCGACCATCTGTTCAGAGACCTGCGTCGGCCGGCTGCGCCATCTCGGCGTGGTGCTGATCGACACCGACCGGGTCGAGGCTGCGGCTTCGGTGGAAAACGAGCAGGAGCTGCTCGACGCCCAGCTCGACCTGATGCTGGATCCGGACGATCCCGAGGTCCGGGCCCAGGCACTCAAGGACGGCATTCCTTCCGACTGGATCGACGCCGCTTCGGCCTCGCCGGTCTACGCGATGGCCAAGAAGTGGCGGATCGCCCTTCCGCTCCACCCTGAGTACCGGACGCTGCCGATGGTCTGGTACGTGCCGCCGCTCTCGCCGATGGAGTCGGTCGGCTCGGACCTGATCCGGGAGGGTGGGGACGCCGAGAACATCTTTGCCGCGATCGACCAGATGCGGATCCCGATGGATTACCTGGCCAACATCCTGGCCGCCGGCGACGTCGAACCCGTCCGGCGTTCGCTCACCCGCCTGGTGGCGATGCGGCGGTACATGCGGGACGTGAACCTGGGCAACGAGGTTCGGCCGGAAATCGCAACCGACGCCGGCATGGAGCCACACGAGCTCGTGGACATGTTCCGCATGGTCGCGATCGGTGACTACGACGATCGTTATGTGATTCCGAAGCGCCATGGCGAGGTCTCGCCGAACGCCTTTGCCGAACAGGGGTCCTGCGGCATCGACTTCGAGAATGGCGCGGCCGTCCCCGGACTCGCCGACCAGACCGGGGTCAACGCTCCCGATCCGTATGGCGGTGCCCTGGCCGCGGCCCGCGACAACGTGGCCCCGACCACCGGCGCTCTCGCTGAAGAGAAAGTCGACCCCGACTTCGACGTTCGCAACCTGCTCAGCCATCACGGCGGACCGGAGGAGCGTCATGCCTGAATCGGTACATCCCCTGAAGCTGGTTTCCCTGCTCCTCCAGTACCCCGAACCGGAAACGACGGCCGTCCTCGGGGCGGTTGAACCGGACCAGGTCGCACCGGCCTCGGCCGGCCAGCGTGAGTCGCTTGCGACTTTTCTCGAGTGGTACCGGGACCAGACGATCGACGCCCTTCGCCAGTCCTACGTCGACAGCTTCGACTTCGACCGCCAGCGCAGCCTGCATCTCACCTACCAGATCCACGGCGACAGCCGTCAGCGTGGTCTCGCCCTGCTCAAGATCAAGACCGCCTACCGCGAAGCCGGACTCGACCCGGGCGAAGACGAACTGCCCGACTACCTGCCGGTGATGCTCGAGTTCGCATCGCTGGCCAAGGGTTCGGCCGGCGCCGACCTGCTCGACCGCCACCGCCCATCGATCGAGCTGATCCGGGCAAGCCTGAAAGACATCGACAGTCCCTGGATCAGTCTTCTGGACGTGGTTCGCGCCGGCCTGCCCGGACTCACCCGGCGACAGATCTCCCGGATCCGCCGCCTCGCGGAAGAGGGCCCGCCGACCGAGGAGGTCGGAATGGAGCCGTTCGCCCCGCCGGAAGTGATGCCGAACCAGCCCGGGGATGTACCCCTGCCCCTGATCGGAGGCCGCCCGTGACCGCCACCGCAGCCATCAGCGGCCCGGTGATCCTCTACGTGATCCTGCCTTATGTCGCGCTTTCAATCGGCATCGGCGGGCTGATCTGGCGCCGAAAGACCGACCAGTTCGGATGGACCGCCCGGTCGACCGAACTGCTCGAGGGGAAGGTGCTCCGGTACGCCAGCATCGTCTTCCATCTTGGCGTCCTCGCGGCGATCGGGGGCCACGTCATGGGCATCCTGATCCCGCAGTCGTTCACGGACGCGGTCGGACTCTCCGAGCACAACTACCATTTGATCGCCGTGTTTGGTGGAATCTCCGCCGGACTGGCGGTCATCGTCGGGTTCGTCGCCCTGATGTACCGTCGAATCAAGTTCCCCCGGGTGCGGGTCACGACAACCCGGATGGATGTGGCGGTTTTCATCCTGCTCGGCATCGGCATCGTTACCGGCATGCTGGCCACCGTGCTCAATATCGGCGATGCGGTCAACTACCGCGAGTCGGTGGCGCCTTACTTCCGTCAGATCTTCATCCTCGATCCGGATCCGTCGCTGATGACCGGTGGGGGAGTCATGCTGATTTTCCAGATCCACGTGATCGCGGTCTGGTTTCTCTACGCGCTCTGGCCGTTCAGCCGTCTGATCCACGCATTTACATTTCCGATCAACTATCCGCGGCGAAGCCCGATCATCTACCGTCCGCGGAATCCACGCAGCACGCGGGGCAAGAAGTACGGCTCCGGTACCCCCGATTACGCGCCGAGTATTTCTCCGGAAAGCTCTGACGAAAGTCCCCGCGTTCCCGAAAAAGTCAACTAGGAGACCTGATGGAAACTGAAGCTGCCCGCGGTGCCGGGCGAAACCTCGTCCTATCCACCATTGCGTTCGCTCTTTGCTTTGCCGCCTGGGGCGTGCTCGCCCCGATCGCGACGGCCCTCCAGGACGATCTTGGGATGAGCAACACCCAGCCGTCGATCATGATCTCTATTCCGGTTGTCCTCGGCTCCCTGCTCAGGATCCCGCTCGGCCTGCTGACCGACCGGATCGGTGGCCGCATGGTCTTCACCGGCATGCTGGTCTACTCAGCCGGAGCAGCGCTCCTGGTCGGGTTTGCCACTTCTTATGCTGCCTTGATCGGAGCCGGCTTCCTGCTCGGAGCCGCCGGTGCCTCGTTCGCAGTGGGTATCCCGTTCGTCGCCGAGTGGTACCCGCCGAAGAAACAGGGCTTTGCCCTCGGTGTCTACGGCGTCGGCAACATCGGTACCGCCGTGGCAGCATTCTCGATTCCGGCAATCAGGACCGCGACCAGTCAGGCTGTGGCCGGCATCGTCTTCGCCCTGGTCATCGGCGCCTACGCGCTGATCTGGTACTCGATGGCGCGGAACTCACCCAGGCCGAAGCCGCCCACAGCCAAGTATCGCGACGTGGTCGGGGCCGGCTGGAAGCTCTGGCGCCTGGCGCTCTTTTACTTTGTCACCTTCGGCGGTTTTGTCGCCATGGCGCTCTACCTGCCCAAACTGCTGACTGACTGGTTCGACTACTCACTGACTTCGGCCGGACTTCGCGCCGCCGGATTCACCCTGCTGGCAACCGCCTTCCGGCCTCTCGGTGGCGTACTGGCCGATCGTTTCGGCGGCGACAAGATCCTCGCGGTAGCCTTTTTCGGCATCGGTTTCGACGCGATCGGTCTTTCCTGGCAAGCTACGGATCCGTCGATCGTCCCGGTCACTTTCTTCTGCCTGACCATGGCCGCCTTCCTCGGACTCGGCAACGGCGCGGTCTTCAAGATGGTCCCGATCAGCTTTCCTTCGGCGACTGGTGCTGCCACCGGAATCGTCGGCGCCGCCGGCGGACTGGGAGGGTTCTTCCCCCCGCTCGTCCTCGGCCTGGTCAAAGATTCCTCCGGCAATTTCGTCCTCGCATTTGTCTACCTGGTCGCGTTCGCCTGGCTCTGTGCCGGCCTTGCCGCGGGTAGCGCGGCATCCGCTCGACCAGCTGGAGAGGGTGCTGGTGACGACGCCGGTGGTTGACCAGCCCCTCGAAGACAGCCACGGCCGCCGGATCAATGACTTGCGGGTCTCGGTAACCGATCGCTGCAACTTCCGCTGCCAGTACTGCATGCCGGCCGAGGGCCTCGCCTGGATGGAAAGGGATGAGGTCCTCACCTTCGAGGAGATCACTCGCCTGGTCTCACTGATGGTCTCGATGGGTATCGAAGACGTCCGCCTGACCGGCGGTGAGCCCCTGGTTCGCCGTGACTTCCCGGACCTGGTTGCGATGCTCAAGGCAACCGGAGTCAGGGATCTCTCGATGACCACCAACGGCTACCTCCTGGCCCGTCACGCCGAAGCCCTGGTCCGCGGCGGGCTGGACCGGATCAACGTTTCGATCGATTCACTTCAGCGTGACCGTTTTTTCGAACTCACCCGCCGCGATTCCCTGGAGCAGGTCCTCGAGGGACTGAATGCGATCGGCGCCTACCCGGAAATCGGTCCGGTCAAGGTGAATGCGGTAGCGATTCGCGGCTTCACGGAAGATGAGGTCGGACGATTCTGTGAGTTTGCCCGCAGCACCGACAACCAGGTTCGTTTTATCGAGTTCATGCCACTCGACGGCGACCGGAACTGGGACCCCTCCAAAGTCCTGACCGGCAACGAACTCCGGGAGTTGATCGAAGCCTCCTACCCGCTGATCGAAAAGGAACGCGAGCCGTCGGCCACTGCCCGGGTGTTCGCGTTCGCGGATGGCAAGGGAGAGATCGGTTTCATCAACCCGGTCTCCGAGCCCTTCTGCGCTGACTGCAACCGGATCCGGCTGACCGCCGATGGCAAACTTCGCACCTGTCTCTTCTCGCTGAACGAGACTGACCTCCTGACGCCACTCAGGGACGGTGCCGACAACGCCGAAATTGAACGGATGATCCGGGTGGCAGTCGCGGGCAAGGAGCTTCGCCACCACATCAACGACATCGAGTTCGTGCAGCCCGAGCGAACGATGAGCGCAATTGGTGGTTGAGCGCGCGCTCAGCCAAAGACTTCAACGAAACGGCGGGGAGAACGATGGAGGCGAATGAGTGGATTCAGAGATTTGCGGTGGAACTGGGCGTCGAGCCGCCCAGCGCCAGTGAAATCGATGAACTGCTTGACGTCGCCTCCTCGGCCGCGCACAGTTCCGGAGCGCATGGCGGCGCCGATCGCCTGCTGGATGATCGGACGTAGCGGCCGGCCGGCGGCCGAACTGTCCGAACAGGTGCGCCGGGCAGGTGTCTGAAGGATCACCTTCTCCTGACCCCCGGCGAGCAGGCCAGCCAGCGCCCAGAAGTCCTTCAGCCCACTCCAGGTCCGTTCGAGAGTTCACGTTGTGAAAGATGCGGTCGGGATCTCCGAACCGGTCCAGCTCCGGTGCCCGGACTATGACCGGATCGAGATCCATCACGGTCGCCTTCATCGAGCGTCCGGATGTCAAACCGTCCTCGAGGACTTCGAGCGAATCCGGACCGTAGCGGGCGACCAGCGGCTGAAGCTGGCCTGCGACAAAAGGGACGACGGGATCGCCGGACTGGTCAGCTATCCACCGGAGCAGATCCGGCGGAAGCAGCGGAAGATCGCAGGCAACGACCAGGACTGGACCTCCTTCCGCCGCTTCCAGCGCGGTCACGATGCCGAGCAGCGGATGCTGAGGCGTTGGCGGCTCGATCACGGTTTCGACTCCCGGCAGATCAACAGGGTGAGAGGCCTTGGTCACGACGAAGGGACTCAGGCCTGCCTCGCGGAGAGCTTCCACCGGGTATTCGACAAGCATCCGTCCGCCCAGCTGAACCAGGGCCTTGTCGCCACCGAGGCGGCTGCCGGCACCCCCTGCCAGAACTGCCGCCCCGACGCCGGTCGAACTATCCTCGACTTCATGGTCCGTTTCCACGATCTGAGTTTCGCATCCATGGACCTGAATGAGCGTTGGACCCGCCGCGCCAAATGATCAGACATGACTCAGCGCTCGCGATCTTGCTCGAGGGCGCGGCGCCGTCGGGGTCTGAGCGGTTTGAGCTGGATCAGGCGGGGGGCAGGGTGGCCGCCGAAGACGTGTTCAGCCCGGTCGACCTACCGCTGTTCGAGAATTCGGCGATGGATGGCTTCGCCGTGAGTTCCGACGACGTGTCGCGGGCGAGCACCCGAAAGCCGGTAGACCTCGAGATCGTTGGAGAATCCCGGGCCGGTCACCCCTCGGAACCGAGGTTGACTCCGGGGCAGGCGGTGGGGATATCCACCGGTGCGATGGTGCCGGAAGGCGCTGACGCAGTGATACGGATCGAAGACGTGAGCCGTGAAGGAAGCCGGCTGGTCGTCAGCTCGGCAGTGGACTCTGGCCGGGACATACGCCGGCGGGGCGAGATTGCTCAGGCCGGCAGCTGCGTATTTCGAGCGGGTGTCAGGCTCGGACCGATAGAGCTCGGAGCCCTGGCGACGGTCGGTCACGGTCACGTCAACTGCTACCGGCGTCCCCGGGTCACCTTGCTCCAACGGGAAGGCATGTCCGGAGAAACCGGCCAACGGGTGAATCCGGTGACACAGATGGTCATCGCGATGGTCGCGGAATCCGGTGCGGAGCTGGTTGATTCAGGTTCGATCGACGTGGACCGGGACCTCACGGCGGAAGCGGTTCGCATGCGGCCGGAGTCCGACCTGATCCTGGTTTGCTCCATGGTTCCGGCTGCCGGACCCGGAGGGTCCCGACAGGTGGACTTCGGTGCCAACCTGGCCGATTCGCGGCCGGTCCGTAGGCCCTGGGTCATGCGCCGCGGCGAAGTTCGGATGCTCGGGCTGCCCGACGAGAACTATTCCGCAGAGGTGGCCCTCAGGTTGCTGGTGGGGCCACTCGTACGGTCACTTTCCGGCGTCGGGGTCGCTTCGATCCCGTAGGAGCACTCAATCGCTGATATTATTCACACAAGATATGTGAATAAAGATCAGGAGGCGACATGGCACTTCGACATTTCAAGACTGGTGGCAAGCGGGTCCGGGCGATGGTCCCCGGTGGGCCCAGTGCGGAAGTCCTGATCGGGACGGGCGACGATTGGCCGATGGGAGTCGCTCGCGTGGTGATCCCGCCCGGCGGTGGCATGCCCGAACACGATCACAGCTCCTCGTCCGCTTTGCTGGTTCCGCTCGATGCTCCGGTGACGCTGGTCGATGCCCAGGGAACAGACCGCTTCGACGTCGCTCCGGGATCGGTCGCGACCATTCCGGTAGGGCAGCGGGTGGAAGTCCTGAACGAGGGGCCGGATGAAGCTTCGGTGATTGTGGTCTTCGACCCTCCCGACTTCACGCGGCAGCTGGACAGCTGGCCGTCCGACTCGGACTGAACTCGAACCGGGAGTCCGGTCAGGGACTCTACGCCGGCCCTACGCCGCCAGGGGGCCGTCGATCTTGATGGTGCATCCGGCCTTGTCGGGGTCCTTTGGAGTGAACGCCGAAAGGGAGCTCGAAGGATCTATTTTTTCGAGCAGGCCGCCGGTGATTCCCCGATGGAGCGAACAGATCAATTCCTGGCGCTCGCGGACGACATCGCGGTAGGGACAGTTGTTGAGGCAGTAGGTGACCCCTTTCGACGTCAGGCGCTTGCGGCTTGGCTGAAACCCCATTGCGGCGAGGGTGTCATGAAAGTGGCGCTCCGGGTCCAGATCGTTTCCGCCCCCTGAGGCAAGCTCGCGGCCGATTTGGCGGCTCCGGGCTTCGACCTCGCCGGGCTCCTTGGTTCCTTCGTCAAGCACCCGTCCCAGCCAGCGACTGAGCTCTACGTAAGCGGTCGGACGGGCTCCGCCCGGCATCGCATCCGGGTCGATCGACCAAAGGTCACGAGGACGTCCACGGCCGCGGCGCTCCTTATTGCGCACCAGATAACCGGCGTCGCTCAGCACCTCCAGGTGCTGGCGGATCCCGTTCGGGTGCCGGTCAAGAAGCTTGGCCAACTCATCGGTTGCGACCGGCCGCTTGAGCCCGGAAAGCGTGTCGAACAGCCGCCCTCTGAACGGGTGCGCGAGTTCGTTTCCTTCTTCGAGAGTTTCGTCCATGTCCAGTAAGTTTCCCAGAGACTTGATTTCGGCTCAATACACCAGCCTATACTTTACCCAGAAGCAATGTGAAAAAACGAGCAGGATTGGGGTGGGAAGTGATCTTGAGTGGTGTGTTACCGAGAAAAACAGCGGTGGTCCCATGAAGCGTTCCGAAGCTCTGATTCCACTTTCGCACGAGCATCACCACGCCCTCTTTCAGGCGAAACTGCTTCGCGATGCCGATGAAGTCGTTCCGGCGACCGCCGTGTTCCGGAAATTCTGGGAGAAGGAAGGTGCCCTTCACTTCCGGATCGAAGAGGAAGTCCTTCTCCCCGGGTCCGGGCTTGACGGCCCATCCAGCGACGAGCAGGTCGCCCGGTTGCTCGACGAGCATCTTCAGATAAGGCGCCGGGTCGGCCGGGTCCTCGCCGGTGATGCTTCGCTCGAAGACCTGGGCGAACTCGGGGAAGCACTCACCGCCCACGTGCGATTCGAAGAACGGGATCTTTTCCCGCGAATTGAAGCCGGACTCGACGCAGGCCAGCTGGCTGAGCTGGCCGAAAGGCTCAAGCTTGCCGAAGAGGACGGCTGACGGCCACGGTCAGCCGTGCTTCGGGCCGGTGAACCGGATCGGCTCGACTCCCGGCGGCGGTGTTTTCCGGCCGTAGTCGAAGACGAGGTCGGGGTTCTGCATGATTTCTTCACCGACCTGCGGGGTTTCGCCGGGGCCGTAGTGGCGGTCGTCGAGCGGCCAGTCGTAGCCTTCGAGTTCATCGGTTCCGACGCCGAGGATCTCGCCGGTCTTTTCCCGGTGATCGAGGATCGCGTCGAGCCCGTAGCGCTGGACCGGACAGACCTTCATGCAGATCGCGCAGCCGGCGGCCTGGGCGACCACCGGCAGGCAGCGGGCGGTGTTCAGCTTCGCCTTGACCACGCCGCGGTAGGACTTTCTCGTCTTCGGGATCGCCCCGACCGGGCAGTTGCGAACGCAGGCCTGGCACTCGTCACAGACTTTGTGGAGGCCGAAGTCGATCGGCTCATCCAGGGTCAGCTCGGCATCGGTCGTCATCAAGAGAATGCGGCAGCGGGAGCCTGCTTCCGGGGTGAGCAGCTGGCCGTTCAGGCCGAGTTGCCCGAGCCCGGAGGCAACGCCATAGTGAATCGTCAGGCCATCACCGGTCAGTCCCTGGGGAGCGGCTCGGTAACCGAGCCTCTTCAGGAACCCGGCAAGCTGCGCGGTCCGGGCCATGCCTTCGGCGTATCCGAACATCGCCGCTGATTCGGCTTCGTCGCTCGGAATCTTCTGGGTGAGTTCCCAGTCCTGTTCGACCAGGCAGACGATCACGGTCGGCAACTGTTCGGCGTCGGTGACCGGGAATGTGTACTTGGGGTCGTTGTTCGCGATCCCGATCCGGCTGAGGCCGATGCGCTCGGCCTCGATCCGAAGGGCCGAGGTCAGGTCGGCCGGACTCGTGGCCGGACGTGCTGCGGCCGGCTTCATCCTGGTCGCCCGGCGCAGGCGGTGTACCGCACGGGCGAGTTTGACGACCGCTGGCTTGATGAAGTTACGACCGTGGTCGACGATGAATTCCGAGGCCTCTGGGTGTACGGAAAAGAATTCATTCAGCGGCTCGCTCTCGGCGAAGCGCTGTTCCTCGTCAAGGTCGCGCTTTTCTCCCGGATAGGTCAACAGGTCATCCGGGATCTTGCGATCAGGTTCCGTCCAGGGCGGAGCGACGGCGGGAGCGCCACTGCGGTCAGGCAGAAAGCGCGCGGGGAGCAGCAGGCCGATGCCCCATCTCCTCCGCACCTTGCGTATCCAGCGCTCTCGTCTGGTTGCCCGGCTCACAGGTCCAGCTTACGCACCTCAGCCACAGACCAAAGCGAATTCGGCCGTAGGGTGTTGATTGTTCAGATGGGACGAGACCTCTTCAGCAAGAATCACGGAATCGCCGCAGCTGTGGTGATGTCGGCCATCGCCGTGTTTTCCGCCTTCGCTTCGGCTTCTTTCGCCCAGGCGGGGAACGCGCAGACCCGCCTTGCGGTCAAGAAGAGAGATGTCTCGGTGACGGCAGGCAACACGATCGTAGTAGTGGACAAGCATCCGCTCCGGCTGCAAGTCTTGAGCCGCTCTGGCCCCGTACTTCTTGATTCGGGGCCCAGGGGTGGCCTCGGATTCACGGTCGGAGCCGACCAGGAACTGGTCCCGCCTTCACTGGATGGCAAGGAGCGGCAGGTGACTTTGAGCCCGGATGCGGGGAACTATTCGGTGACCCGGGTACTTTCGGTGAGAAAGAGACGTGGAGTGGTGCGAATCAGGCTCGCGACCAACGGACCCGCCGGGTCAAAGGCCCTGCTGAAAATAAGCGAGGGTCGATCGCATTCAGCGAGGCTTCGGGCCTCGGTCACCTCCGGGCGGAAGGTCACCGCCGTATCGTCCACTTTCCGCTCACCGGCGAGAGAGGCTTTTCACGGCTTCGGCGCCCGGCGCGAATCCACCGATCTGCGCGGAAGTGACATCAAGAGCTGGGTGCTCGATTACAGGTTTCCGGATGCTTCGACCGGCTACTACGCCCCGGTACCCGGATTCATCTCGTCGAAAAAGTACGGAGTGCTGCTCGAAGGCAGCCGGATCAGCCGCTGGCAGATGGCGATCGAAGGATCGAATACCTGGCGTGTCAACAAAGCCGGGAAATCGATGAAGCTACTCGTCTTTCCGGGCGGTGCCCGCAAGACAATGAAGTCGATTTCTTCCATATCCGGGCGGCACCGTTTGCCTCCCGGCTGGAGCACCGGTCCAATGCTTTCCCGAACGATCGGCGTTTTCACCGATGGCGGCGGCAAGTACCAGGAGCGGGTCGAAGCGGATGTCGACCGAATCCTGAAAGGTGACCTGCCCGTCTCCTCCTACGGTTTCGAGGGCTGGGCGGCGATGCCTTTGGCGCAGGTGAAGGACGTGGTCAGCCGTCTGAAGCAGAAGGGAATCCGTTCTTTCCTCTACATCCGCTCCTTCGTTTCGAACGACATCGCCGGGACCGAGACCCCTGGTGCTTACGACTACGCGATCGAACATGACCTCGTCGCCACAGACGCAGGGGGAGAGCCATATCTTCAGCCCTCACCTTTCCCCGGTGGCACCGCAGCGGTGATCGACTTTACGAACCCGGCGGCCCGGCGCTGGTGGAAATCCAGGATCTTCCGGCTCCTGAACACCGGCGCCCGCGGTTTCATGAACGACTTCGGCGAACAGGTCCTGCCCGAGATGCATTTCGCTGACGGAACGATGGGTCGGTCGATGCACAACCGCTATCCCACGCTCCAGGCCAAGGTCACGCGGAAAGCGATCAACAAATGGAAGCGCCTTCACCCAGGTGAAGACGAGGTGTTCTTCTTTCAGCGCGCCGGCTTCTCCGGCAAACCGGGATCGGCCGCCTACGAGAATGCCCAGTTCCCCGGGGACGAAACGGTCGATTGGGATCCCGGCACAGGCCTGCCATCAATTGTGCCCGACATGCTGAACCGCGCCGTGATGGGCGCGCCGGGTTTCACCGTCGACATCGGCGGCTATGCCCAGTTCACCAGGGAGCATCCCGTCCTGCCTCCGACAAGTGCCGAGCTCTTCACCCGTTGGTCGCAGGCGGCGGTGTTCACCCCGTTCTTCCGGGTCCATAACTCCGGTCTCGATGGCGCGAAAATGCCGTGGGATTTCGACAAGGCGACGCTTGCGGGCTGGAAGCGGATGGTGAAGCTTCACAATCGCGCCCGTCCACTCACCAGGCGCCTCTGGAAAAGGTTCCGGAAAACAGGAGTCCCGATGACCAAGCCGCTCTGGATGGTCGATCGGGCTGGAGCCAGAGGCCCGCGGGGCGACGATGAGTGGCTTCTCGGCAATAATCTGCTGGTCGCTCCGGCAATGGCCGAAGGTGCGACGAACCGGCCGGTTCGTTTGCCACCTGGCTGCTGGAAACTGAGCGGGAAGGGCAAACGGCTGAAGGGCGCCAGAACAATCGAAGCCAGGTCACCGATCACGGTTCTGCCCTGGTATACCCGCTGCGGAACCAGTCCGCTTCAGGTTCGCCGCTAGTCGGCCTGTTGACAAATCTGATCGCCCCGTGTCAAGGGTACGGTTGCCTGTAACGTCGCTGCCCCGACCGTGTATCGAAACCTGTGACCGACGCGCAGCTCCACGCCTACCACGACTTCACGAGGAAACACGGTGTAAACCGTGCGTTCTACATCGTTGCGCGATGCATCCTCCAGCCCTTCTTCATGGTCTATTTCTGGCTCTCCAGGCATGGTCGAAAGAACGCCCGGATCAAGGGTGGCACGATCGTTGCCGCCAACCACCGCAGTTTCCTCGACCCCTTCGTGATCGGCATCTGCATGCCCTGGGGCAAGCCGATGAACTACGTGGCCAAGGTCGAGCTCTTCGAAAAGCGCTGGCAGGGTTTCATCCTCTGTCGTGTCGGCGCCTTCCCGATCCGCCGGGGCGAAGCCGATGAGCTCGCGATCGGGACCGCCGAGATGGTGCTTGACCGCGGCGGCACGATCTGCATCTTTCCCGAAGGCACACGAATCCGAAAAGGTTCGCTCGGCACCCCCAAGCGCGGTGTCGGCCGCCTGGCCCTGAGAAGCGGTGCGCCAGTCCTGCCGGTGGCGATCAGCGGCAGCGAGAACGTGCGCCGGGGTTCAAGATCCGGCCGAAAAAAGTCACCATCCGTATCGGCCCCCCGATGTCGTTCCCGCAATCGGAGAACCCGTCGCCGGCTCTGGCCGCCTCGGTCACCTCGCGGATCTGGCCGAACGTCGAACTTCAATGGGAAGACATCGGTGGGCTGCCGCCGATGCGCCGCGCCGCGGTTATCGGTGCCGGCAGCTGGGGCACGGCAGTTGCCGTTCTGCTCGCTCGCGGTGGCCTCGAGGTCCAACTCGGAACGCGAACCGAAGAGCAGGCTGACGCGATCTCCTTCGCTCGCGAGAACGATCGGTACCTGCCGGGAGTCCGGCTGCCCGATGCGATCGAGATCCGGAAATCCAGCGAAATCGAACTGGGTGGAGTGGATCTGCTCTGTATCGCCGTGCCTTCTGCCTCTTATCCGCAGGCGGTCGGTGCCGTCGCTGACCGGGTCGGCCGGCGGGCCGGAGTTCTGCTGCTGGCCAAGGGCCTGATTGCGCCAAAGGGCCAGCTTCCCTCGGATTACGTGGCCGAGCGGATTCAGTCCCGGGGTGTCTCATGCCTCGGCGGTCCGGCCCATGCCCGCGAAGCCGTGTCCGGATCCGCGGCCCTCGTGCTCGGCACCGGTGACGCCGATCTGAGTGCCCAGCTCGGTGGGGTCTTCGACAAGGCCGGGCTGGTCTGCGAGCGATCCCGCGACGTGGTCGGGGTGGAGATGGCAGGCGCCGCGAAGAATGCCGCCGTGCTTGCGGCAGCCGCGGCCGAACCCCATGGCTTGAACGCCGCTGGAATCGCCGCCTCGGCAGTCTGGGGCGAGTGCGTCCAGTATGCCGTCGCCCAAGGTGCCGAGCTTGGCACTTTCAACGGACTGGCCGGCGTCGGCGACCTCCTGGCGACGGTCATGGCCGAAGGTAGCCGGAATCGCCGCGCCGGTGAGTTGCTGGGTAGCGGAACTCCTCCCGACCAGATCCAGCGAGAGATCGGGCAGGCTTCAGAGGCGATGGATTCGGTGCCACAGATCGCCGCTACCGTCGCTGCTTCGGGTTGTCCATCCGATGCCCTTGAGGGGCTGGCCGATCTGGTCACAGGACGCATCACCTCGGACGAGTGGGTCGCCGCCCTGAGGAGGGTCGGTCACTCGAGAAGGGCTGCCTGATGGCCGGTCCTTCCACTGAAATGGCGACTTTCGGGATAGGGTGCCCGGGTGGACGAAGCCAGTGGAGAAACCAAAGCGCCAGAGGCTCCGCTGGAGAGCAAAGCGGTCACGGACGCCGGCTTCGAAGAGCTGTATCGCGACCATCTCCGGGACGTCTATTCCTACGCCTACTACCGGATCGGCAATCACCACGACGCCGAGGACCTGACCGAGCAGACCTTTCTTCAGGCGTACCGGCACTATCCGCGGGCCCGGCGCGAGTCGGACGGGCGTCCTCTCCGGCCCTGGCTGATCCGGATCGCTCACAACCTCGCCGCCAACTATCACCGGGACCGTTCCCGCAAACCCCAGACTCCGCTCGAAAGCATCGAGCCGCCGGCCGCGAAACACTCGACCGAGGATGTGGTCGAAGGGCGCGCCGAGCTACGGGCTGTGATGAAGCACCTCGAAGAGCTGCCGGAGGAACGGCGCGAGGCACTGGTCATGCGATTCGCGCTCGGCATGGACAACCGCGAGATTGCGCGGGCCATGGGCAAGTCCGACGGGGCGACCAAGGTCCTGCTTCACCGGGCGATCAAGCAGCTCCAGGGAACGGATGGAAGAGGCCGGAGATGGATGAACTTCGCCTAGAGGACCTGCTGGCTGATGTACTCAAACCGATTGACCCTCCGGAAAGGCTGTCGACCCGGTTCCGGGGAAAATTCTCGGCAATCTCCGAAGCTGCCGCGGCTGACCTCAGCGACTGGGCCGACGAGCTGACCGAAAGTGAGATGCAGTCACTTCGTGATCCACGCAACTGGGTTCGGCCGGTCGTGGCCGTGGCTGCTGGTGGTCTGGCTACGGGCGCACTCGTCGTCCTCGAATACCGGCGCCGTGAACGTCAGCGCTCGTCGCGGATCGAGGGCTTGGTCAAGGGCGCCCGGTCACGAACTGGACTTTAGTTTCTGGCTCTGCTTTCGCCGCTCAGCGCGGCGCCGTTGTTCGCGGCGACTGTGGCGGGTACGGCGATGTTCGATCCGTTCCTTGACCGACTTGGTGAAACGGCCCCAGACACTGGCGACCAGGCAGCCCAGCGCGCCGAAGCCGAGGATCAGGTTGAACAGGTTGACCCAGCGCTCGGCCGGCAACTTGTTGAAGAGCAGGTCGGAGTTGGGAGCCAGGATCCCCCAGGCCCCGAGGCCGATGAAAAGAACGGCCGCGATCATTGCGAAAGGTCGTGACAGCCGCCGGGCCATCACCAGGCCGAGCAACCCGACGAAGATGTGGAGCAGGTTCGCCCAGCCGTTTACCGCGTAGAACCCGAGCAACTCCGAATAGAGCTCGGGCACGTCGAACTCGGCACTCTTCAGCAGCCCGAAAAGCCCGAGCAGAACGAGCACCACTCCGGCGGAAGTTGCGTAGAGCCGTGTGTATCCGATCCTCTCCACGACAACATTGTCCCCGCTCGCGGGGTTCGCCGTAGTCCCGTTCAATTAGGCTTGGTGATCTTGCGCACCTGTTACCGCCATCCCTCGGTCGAGACCGGAGTTTCCTGCTCGAGCTGCGGCCGCCCGATCTGCCCGGACTGCATGATCCAGACGCCGGTCGGTTTCCGCTGCCCGGAATGTGGAAGAGAGAAGACCAGGGTCGTGAGCGGACCGGCCGCGATCAGTGGCACGGGCGCCTATCCGGCGACGCTGGTGCTGATCGGCGTCAACGTGGCTGCCTTCCTGCTGACCATTGCTACCGGGTCCGGCGGCCTCAGCGCCGGCGGCAGCGTCTTCAACAATTTTTCCGTTCTCGGGGTCGGAGTGGCGGACGGCGAGTGGTACCGGCTGATCACCGGTGGATTCCTGCACGCCGGCTTCATGCACCTCGCGTTCAACATGTTCGCGCTCTACTTCCTTGGCAAGATCCTCGAGCCGTCGGTCGGCACCGTGCGTTTCGTGATGATCTATTTCGCCTGCCTGCTGGCGGGTTCGTTTGGGGCGATCCTGCTTTCCGGCAGTTTCACTCCGACGGTCGGGGCCTCAGGCGCGGTTTTCGGCATCTTCGGAGCCGTGTTCGTAATCGCCCGCGGCCGTGGGCTCAATGACCTGGCCCGCGAGGTCGGCATCATCCTTGCGATCAACCCTGGCTCTTACCTTCACGATCAGCGGCATAAGTATCGGCGGACACCTCGGTGGCGTGATCGGCGGAGTCATCTGCGGCCTGCTGGTCATTGCCGGTGAACGCGGGCAACTCGGAGCCAGTGCCAAGGCGCTCGAGTACGGCGGCATCGTTGCGGTTGGGGCGATTTCCGTAGTCGCGGCGATCATGATCTCCGAACCCTTCCCGGGCCTCTGAAACATGGCACTTCTGACCGACGACGAGATCGAAACGCGGCTGGGCAAGCTCGACGGCTGGTCCCGGCGGGGCCATGAGATCGTTCGCGAGTTCGAGTTCGAGGACTTTGTGGGGTCAATCAGGTTCGTTGACGCGCTGGTGGCTCCCGCGGAGAACATGGGTCACCATCCCGACCTTTCGATCTCCTGGAACAAGGTCGAGGTCGCGATCCATGATCACCACGAAGGCGGGCTCACCGAAGCCGACTTCGAACTTGCTTCCCGGATAGAAAATCTCGACTGAATCGCGGAGGTTCCGTGGTCAGGCGCCACGAAGCCTCAGTCGTAGTCGTAGAAGCCGCTTCCGCTTTTCCGGCCGAGGTCACCCGCGGCTACTTTCGCAGCGATTACATCCGGCGGCCGGTGGTCCTCGTTTCCGGTATCGGCGTGGATTGCCGTGCCGATCGCGAGGGAGATATCGAGCCCGATCAGGTCGAGCAGGGCGAGCGGCCCCATTGGGTGATTGACCGCGAGGGTCATGCAGGCATCGACGTCGGCTGACGGCATCGAGGTTCGTTCCTGAAGACGGACGGCGTCGAAGAGGAAAGGGAAGAGCAGGCGGTTGACCACGAAGCCCGGCGTGTCCGGGACATCAATCGAGGTCTTGCCGATGGCGGTGCACCACTTGTGGGCACGCTCGCCGACCGCCGGATCGACGACGGCGGGCGCGCAGATTTCGACCAGGTTCATCACCGGCACGGGATTGAAGACGTGGAAGCCGATCAGCCTTTCGCCGAAGCCGCAGTCTTCACCGATGGCGGAGACGGACAGGGAGGAGGTGGTTGTCGCGAGGTCGGCGTCCGGGGCGGCCGCGCCGATTTTCCCGAGAAGGGCCGTCTTCGCATCGTGGTCCTCGATGATCGCCTCGACGACGAGCTGCGCCCCGCGTAGCTCCGCGGGATCCGTCGTCGCCTGGATGCAGGAGGCGTCGGCACCGTCGATCCGGCCACAGGTCTTGGCGACAGTAGCCAATGCGGCATCGGCCGACTCCTGGCTACGGGCGAGCAACCAGACGGTTTCACTGCGAACCGAGGCCAGGGCGGCAAGGCCCGTGGCGATGGCGCCACTTCCGGCAACGGCCAGTTCGAGGTAGGGGTTCTCTTGCATTGGGCGGTTCTCAGTTTCGTTGGAGGGCGGTTCCCCTATTGACTGACAAGTCAATCAGGTATCGTGGAAGCAGTTTATCCCGCTTGCCGGGCACTCTGACCAGTAGTAGAGGAAAGGTTTTCGATGACCAAGTTTGGCGGCCGCGAAGTCGTAATCGTAGAAGCAGTCCGGACCCCGGTGGGTCGCGGGCACAAGGAAAAGGGCTACTACAAGGACATGCATCCTTCGACCCTCCTGGCGAAGTCGTACACCGAGTTGATCGAGCGCTCAGGTCTGGATCCGGCGCTGGTCGAAGACGTCGTCGCGGGTTGCGTCCAGCAGTTCGGTGAGCAGAGCCTCAACATCGGGCGGAACGCCTGGCTCGAAGCCGGCTTCCCGATTGAGACCCCGGCGACCACGATCGACCGCCAGTGCGGTTCCGCCCAGCAGGCCGTGAACTTCGCCGCAGCGATGATTGCCTCCGGCGTCCACGACGTGATGATCGGCGGCGGTGTCGAGCACATGGGCCACATTTCATTCGCCGACTCGTACAAAGTGATGGAGGAGTATGGCCTCGGCTATTCGCCGGCCATCCTCGAGAAGTACAACCTGGTCAACCAGGGCATCTCGGCCGAAATGATCGCCGACAAGTGGGACATCTCCCGGACCGAGCTCGATGAGCTCGCTGTGCGCTCCCACGCCAACGCCCAGGCTGCCACGGAAGAAGGGCGCTTCGAACGCGAAATGGTCCCGATGACGATCGATGGCGAGACCATCACGACCGACCAGGGCATTCGTCCCGGCACTTCGGTTGAGACCCTCGCCGGCCTCAAGCCTGCCTTCAAGGAAGACGGCAAGGTCACGGCCGGAAACGCCTCACAGGTTTCCGACGGCTCTGCGGCGCTACTGCTGATGAGCCGCGAGAAGGCCGATGAGCTCGGCATGACCCCGCGCGCGAAGATCCTTGATCAGACCGCGGTCGGTGTTGACCCCGTGATCATGCTCACCGGTCCGATCCCGGCGACGAAGAAGCTGCTCGAGCGCAACTCGATGACCATGGATGACATCGACCTGGTCGAGATCAACGAGGCTTTCGCTTCGGTTGTCGTCGCCTGGCAGCGTGAGCTCGATCCGGACATGGACAAGGTCAACGTCAACGGCGGAGCGATGGCCCTCGGCCATCCGCTCGGTTCGACCGGCGGCCGCCTGATGACCACGCTGCTCCACGAGATGGAGAGGGACGACAAGGAAATCGGTCTCCTCACAATGTGCTGCGGCGGAGGAATTGGGACAGGCACACTGATCCAGAAGATCTGAAGGCCCCCTGACGCGGCGCCTCGCCGCACCTCGTCGGACCCGCCGTGCTGAGCACTGTCGGATCCGGCGAGGCACACCGAGGCTTGGTCAGGGAACCTCAGGCGAAACCCCTAAGGGAACTCCGCTACTTGTTGGCTTCGGTGCGGACTCGGTACTTGTTGAAGACGAACTGGCGCTCGCCTTTCCGGTACTTTCTGGCGCGAATCTTCTGACGTACGACCAGGGTCTTCCTGTTCTTCGTGGCGAACTTCGCGATGCGCTTGCGGAACTTACGCTTGACCTTCAGCTTGATGACCTTCCACTTGCCGGCCTTCTGCTTTGCCGAGCTGGTCGAGGTGATCTTCCTGGCCTTCTTCGGGCGGCGCTTCGTCTTCTTGTTCACACCGGACGCCCGGCCGAAGCACTTCGGCTTGAAGCGCTTCGGGCACTTCAGCCGCTGGTAGAGGAACTTGCCGTCGAAGACGGCGGTGCTGAAGTTGCCGGGGTCGATCTTGCCGGGCTTGGTGGGGCCGGTCGGACCAGTATCTCCAGTCGTTCCGGTGTCGCCAGTGGTGGTCGTGTCTCCGGTGTCTCCCGTGGGAGAGGTCGGGCCGGTAGGGCCGGTGGTGTCGGTCGGGCCAGTCGGGCCAGTCGGCCCGGTTGCGGCCTTGTTGGCGACCAGTGCCACGTCGTCGTAGTCGAAGGTCGCACTCGGCAGGATGCCGACGAGTGGAACGTTCATCTGCGAATCGATCCTGATCTGGTACTGGGAGCCGACATCGAGGTCGGCCGGATTGAGTGCCACACCGGGCTGATTGGTCCAGACGTCGGCGCCGGCTACGGTGCCGGTGCGATCAATTGGGTCTCCGAGTTGTCCGAGACCTTGACCAGGGTCGCGCCGTAGTCGACGGTGATGTCGAGCGGAGTCGCCGGGACAGGTGGCAGAGGCGAGCCCGGAATTTCGGCGGACAACAGGCTCGAAGCGTTGCTCTTTCTGGCAAGTGAGAACGAAAGCGTGTCAGGCACCTGGCCTCCCGCTCCGTTGTAGGTGAACGCCGGGCTGGTCCAGGTGCCGGTCGTCGTGCCGGCCAGAGCGGCCAGGGTGGTGCCGGAACTCGCCGTGCGGATGAATCCGTCTCCGGCACCGCCAGTGCCATCCGCAGCCTGATGCGAGCTGGTGAAGTCCGCGCAGAGCAGTGGCACCGGGATGCAGGTCGCCGGGGTCACGCTCGAGCCGGTCCAGCCCCCTGCCGTAGTGGCAAAGGTCGTCCCTTCGTCGCCGACGTAGGTGGTCGTGATGCCTTCATCTACCCCGCCGTTGCCGGAGAGGAAGAGGCCACCAGGTCCGTCGATCAGACCATCGACCGCGGGGCAGACGCTGCCCGGGGCCGCGCCACCGCCAGGGGTGGTGGCCGGAATAGTCGGCCACGAAGCCACGAAGGCTCCGTCCTTGGCCGGCGGTCCGAAGTCCGCGGCGTCGTAATCTGCTGCCGGACGAGGCGGGGCCGCGCTCGGGTCACCCGGGTCGACCAGCGTTCCGGTGGTCGAGAGGGAGAGCGCCAGGCTCGTCGTGCATTCGCCGAGTAGCGTCGCGCCACTGAAGGCCGATACCTGGATGCGGGCGGGAATGTCGATCGTGCCGGCGCCAGTGGTGCCGTCGAGGGTTCCGGTCAATCCGGAAGACGCGGTGATGTTGACGATCGCGTCGATTCCGGGCTGAACATCCTTGAGCGTCTTCGAAGGGAAGGCGAGCCCGGACGATGGCCCGGTGAAAGTCGTGCCGGTGACCTCACCCGAGATGGTTGCGGCCGGGTCGGCTGCGGGATCGATGATCTTGACTCCGTTGGTGCCCGGATCCGTTCCCAGGTTGATGATGCCCGTGTCAAGATCGAACTTGACCGGTTCAGCGGAGGCCGAACCCGCGGATGCGCCCGCAAGGACCATCCCGGCCATCAACAGGAAAGCGAGCAGGCAGGCTTTGATGCCGAAACCGAACTCGCGAAGATTTCCAACGTTTGAGAACACCCGTAACCCCTTTGTATGTGTTGACTTCGGGCCAATGAAGGGCATCGATGCGCCAGTTCCGACGGTTCCGGCACTGCCCATATACAGCGAGGTACCCCTATGCGTGGCAATCAAACTCGGTGTTCGGTATTGGATCGAAGCGAACCTGCCTGCCACCAGATAGCCTCAGCCAAATGACGGCAATGGACCGCGTCTCGATCGGCGCCATGGGGGACTCCCCGCAGGACATGGCGGACCTGGCCTTGAAGGCAGAAGCCGCGGGCATCGAGTCGGTCTGGGCGATCGAACTCTTCCGAAACGCCTTCACCCAGACGACCTGGCTGGCAAGTCAGACGAAATCAGCGCAGATCGGAACATCGATCGCCTGGGGTTTCGTTCGCAGCCCGATGACCATGGCGATGAGTGCTATGGACATCGACGAGATCTCCGGCGGCCGCTTCTGCCTCGGGCTCGGCCCGGGCGTGAAGCGCCTCAACGAGACCTGGCACAACGCCCCGTATGGCAAGCCGGCCCCGCACCTTCGCGAGACGATCGAAGCGACCCGCGCAATCATCCACGGGGCAGCAGCCGGGGAGCCGGTCGCTTTCAAGGGCGAGTACTACGACCTCGACATCAAGGGCTGGTACCGGGCGACCCCTCCTGTCCGCGCCGACATCCCGATCTACACGGCGGCCGTGCAGAAGGGCATGTCCCGCATGGCCGGCGATGTGGCGGACGGCCTGATCGGTCACCCGCTTTGCTCGGCCCGGTGGATCGAAGAGGTGATCGTTCCCGCTTTCGAACTCGGGCTCTCCCGCTCAAACCGCGACCGGTCCGATTTCACCTACCTGCCGAGCATCTGTGTCGCAATTGACGACGACTACGAACGCGGCATGGACGCGGCCCGGCGTACGGTCGCCTTCTATTCGACCGTCAAGACCTACATGCCGCTCTACGAGCTTCATGGGTTCGGCGAGAACGCGGCCAACGCCGCCGCGGCCTTTCGCAAGGGTGACATCGAAGGCGTGGCCGCCGCCATCCCGGATGAAATGGTCGAGCAGTACTGCGCCGTCGGCACAGTCGACAAGGTCAAGGCAAAAGTCGAAGAGGTGGCCCAGTTTGCCGACGCGATCTTCCCCGGAGCCCCGACCTACTTCATCCCGAACGAGCAGATCGTGGAGTACAACGAGCGGATAATCGAAGCCTTCGGCCCCACTGCGGGCTGAGCCAGCGGGCAGCACCCGGGAACGATCTGGACGCGCCTGAGTGGGGCGTGGGCCGCGGGGGCGCGCCCGGAGGGGAACGCTCCCTTTTTCGGGGTTCGTCTCGGTACGACCGAGGCGATCCCGAAATTCGACCCGATCGGGGGAGCGTCCCCGGAGGAGGTACCTCCGTACCCCGCACCGGCAGGCATCCTGGACGGGGGTACCCGCACCGCGCCCTACGTGGCCCCCGGTGGGCGCCGAGATGCCCGAAACCGTGGATAGTCCAAGGTTTCAGGGATCTCGCGGGCCTCGTCAAACCGGCGGACGGTCAGTCGGCGGGCAGTGCTTCTACGAACTTCTCGAACTTGCCGATGTCCGTTACCTCCGGGCCGTGGCCCGGGAGGATGATTGACGGGTTCAGTTCGGCGAGCTTTCGGATCGACCGGCGGTTCTCGGCGGGGTCGTAAGTGAACATTTCCGGTGGCTCGTCGATTCCCGAGAGGCCGGTGGCGTAACTGAGGTTGCGGATGACGTCGCCGCAGATGGCCACGCGGTCACTTTCGCGGAAGTAGATGACTTCGCCCCGGGCGTGACCGGGAGCGTGAATCACCCGGAACCCGGCGACTTCGTCGCCTTCGTTGAGAATGCGGCTCACTTTGTGGGGCGGGCCTTCCCATGAACTCTGGAGGCGCTTCAGGATCGGATTCGTGATCTGCTCGCCCGAAACCGGCACCCGGCCTTCCATCGCGTCGACGTCGTCGGCGTGGCAGGCGAGCGGAATATCGCGCTCGAGGCAGACATCGCGGGCAACTCCCTGGTGGTCGGGATGAACGTGGGTGAGGGCGACCATCGAGAGTTCGCGGTCCTTGATCTGCTTGAAGATCCGTCGCCGGTCCCAGGTGGTGCCGGCATCGATCAGCACGTCCTCGGCCAGATAGACGTTGATTATCGGCCGGGGGAACTGCGCCAGCCGTTCGACTCCTGGTGCGAGCTGCTTCATCGTGCGAGCCGCTGCCCGTTCATTCGGTGACGCTGGCTGGCGGCCCGGGCTGCCCGCTGTTTTGCGACAGCTTCTCGAGCCTTGCGATCTGGCGCTCACCCTCGAGGCGGGTGGGGTCATTGGCATCGAGCGGGGCGATCAGGCGGCGCACCCGGTTCCGAACCTGAAGTGAGAAGTGCGGGGTGACCGCGCCGGTCAACTCCCGAATGTCTTCGGGAGTTACGGTCTGGCCGGAATCGAGGACTCCGATGTGTTCTGTTTCGCTCATGGTGTGGGGGAAAGGGTCTCTACTGGTGTGAGTTCGACTGCGTCGTCAATCAGTGCCTGCTGCGTGACGTCGATAAGTGATTTCATCACCGATTATCCACACATGGTTGTACAGGGCGCGGGTCGGGTCGGTGTCGTATCCCGGCTTGACGTCGAGGAAGTAGTCGCCGACATCCTTCGGCAGCTTGTCGCTGTCATCGGTCAGAAGCAGTGCTGGCCAGGTGCCGCCGGTCGAGAGGGCCGTTGCCGCGATGGCATCCATGGGCCGGTCGCTACGGGCGACCATGTAGCCGTGGCCCGGAGCGTTGAGGTTCCAGCCGAAGGTGCCGCTGGAGAAGCGGACCAGTTCCAGGGCCGCGGCCACGGGGTCCTCGCCACCGACACGCTCAACCGTCGAAACCTTGTCGAGAGCCTTGAGTGCGGTCGGCGAGACGACCGAGGCCGGGCCGAGGACAAAGACCGGAACGTCCTTGTTCTCCTTCTTCTTGAGGTAGTCCACGGTCGCTTTGGGAATTTCGTCCTTGCCGGTGTAGAGCACGACGTCACCCGAGCGGGCGAGCCACGATGCGGCCGGACCCCCGTATTCCGCCTCTTCCGACGAGATCAGCACGAAGGCCGCGGGCGGTTCGTCGGTCAGCTGGCGCTTCAGTTCGGCGATCTCGATCGCGAGGTCGGCGGGATCCTTGGCGTTGACCGTCTTGGTGTCGTAGCCGGAAGGCGGCGCTACCTTGCCGACCGCGAAGACTTCGCTCTCACCGGTGGTCGGCGCGCCCTGGGGATCGAATTCGGAGAGGGCATCGGCCGCGCTTTCCGTCAACTTGCCGGAAGGTGCGAGCAGGATCGGTGCGCCGACCGGTTTGGCACTGAGCGTGGCGGCGGCGACGCCGGCCTGCCATTGGTCGGCGTTGACCACCGTGACTGCGTTCGGCGGGGTTCCGGGCCCGATGGTCGGATACGCGGCGAGGGCAGCGGCGAGCGAGATACCGGCGGGATCGCTGCCACTGATCCGGGTCGTGTTTCGGGTCGCCACGGCGGGGTAGCCGAGCGAACCGACGCTGCTTCCTTCGACATCGCCACTTGCAGGTCCGGTCGGGCCACTGGTGATCAGGGCGGGTCCAGGGGAACCCTCATCGCCTGAGTCGTTGCCGACGTCGAAGAAGAAGTAGGCGACGAAAGTGGCGAGGATGAGTGTGAGAACGACCAGGATGCCGAGGCCGATCCAGGGGACTCCCGCGCTATTCGGTCCTCCGGCAGGGGCATTGATCGGTTGTCTTCCAGAGCCGGGCACGGACCACACCGTACCGGTCGGCGGAAGTCGTAAGAATGGCGGCGATGGTCTACCCGGTCGGAACAGTCACCAATGCCCTCGGTCACCTTGAAATAGGTGGTTGCGATGTGGTCGATCTTCGAGAGGAATTCGGGACCCCGGCCTACATCTTCTCGGTCGAGGAGATGCGGCGGCGGGCCATGGCCTACCAGTCGGCATTCGCGGCCCACACTGACAATTTCGAGGTTCTGTTTGCGAGCAAGGCGCTACCGGTCACCGCGGCCTACCGGCTTTTCGCCGAGACCGGCCTTTCGGTGGACGTCGCTTCGGGCGGCGAATTGACGATTGCCCTGGCCGCCGGATACGCTCCAGAGCGGATCTACATGCATGGCAACAACAAGACCGATGCCGAGCTCGAGCTGGCGAGCAACGCGGGTGTGGGCCACCTGATCGTCGACTCATTCGACGAGATCGACCGCTGCGAGCGGGTGCTCAAGGAGGAACAGGACGTTCTGATCCGGGTTACCCCGGGAATCAAACCTTCGACCCATACGTACATCCAGACCGGTCAGCTCGATTCGAAGTTCGGTTTCGGGCTCGAGGACGGCACGGCCGCGAAGGCGATCGAGCGGGTGCTCGCGTCGGATCGGCTCAACCTGGTCGGACTTCACTTCCACATCGGTTCTCAGATCTTCGAGATCGAGCCCTTCCGTCTCGCGGTTGAGGCCCTGGCCGGCCTGAGGGGCGACTGGTGCCGGATCGTCGACCTCGGTGGCGGGCTTGGCATTTCGTATGCCGAAGCCGACGAGCCGCCGGAGATCGCGAGCTACGTCGACCTGAAAATCGCCTCGGTCCGCGAGTTCTTCGGCGACGATGTGCGCATCCTGATCGAGCCCGGACGCTCGCTGGTCGGCACCGCCGGAGTAACGATCTACACGGTCGGCACGATCAAGGAGATTCCCGGCATCCGGACCTACCTTTCGGTCGATGGTGGCATGTCCGACAACCTGCGGCCGATGCTCTACGACGCGGAATATGAGGCGATCATCGCCAACCGTGCCGGTGATCCCGCCGAGCGTGTCGTAACCGTCGCCGGTTCCCATTGCGAGTCCGGGGATATCCTGATTCGTGACGTGACTTTGGCCAACCCCCAGGTAGGAGACATCTTGCTCACGCCCGCGACCGGTGCCTACGGCCATTCGATGGCCAACAACTACAACGGAATGCCGCGCCCGCCGGTGGTTTTCTGCGAGAACGGCGAGGCCCGGGTTGTCGTGCGGCGGGAGACCTACGAAGACCTGCTGGTGAGAGACGTATGACGGAATCCCTGAAGATCGGCCTGCTTGGACACGGCACCGTCGGTGGCGCCTTTGATGAGCTGGTTGGCGGGCGGAAAGAGGCGATCGAATCGGCGATCGGTCGCCCGGCCGTGATCTCCGGAGTGCTGACCACCAGCATTGGCGACTTCGACGAGATCCTCGCGGCCTCGGACGTGATCGTCGAGCTGATGGGTGGAACCGACACCGCCAGGGACCACGTGCTGGCTTCGCTCCGCGCGGGCAAGCCGGTGATCACCGCGAACAAGCAGTTGCTCGCCCAGCATGGGGCCGAGCTTTTTGCGGTGGCTTCGGAATCCGGTGTCCAGCTGCGCTTCGAAGCTGCCATCGCCGCAGTCGTCCCGGTGGTCCGGGTGGTCCAGGAGAGTTTCGGCGCGGTCGAGTTCACCAAGGTCTCGGGAATCGTCAACGGAACAACCAACTTCATCCTTTCCGAGATGGCAGCAACCGGCGCCTCCTACGAAGACACGCTCGCCCGGGCCCAGGAGCTCGGTTATGCGGAAGCGGATCCGACCGACGACGTCAACGGGGCCGATGCTGCCGCCAAGATGGCGATCCTCGCACGGCTGGCTTTCCACACGCCGGTCACCCTCGACCAGGTCGACTTCGAAGGCATCGAATCGGTCCAGCCCGATGACCTCGCCTACGCCAAGGAACTCGGCCTTTCGCTCAAGCTGCTCGGTGTCGCCGAACGCCTGGCCGACGGCATCACCGTCCGGGTCTTCCCCTGCTTCCTCTACGGAGGTCATCCGCTTTCGCCGATCGAAGGTCCGTTTAACGCGGTCACGGTCGAAGCACCTGAAATCACCGAAGTCACGATCTCCGGTCCTGGTGCGGGTGGAGTCCAGACCGCCTCGGCGGTGCTGGGAGACCTGGTTTCGGTGGTCACCGGCGACGCGCCGACCCACAAGGTCCAGAACGACCTGCCTGTGCTCACGGACGTCACGTCGTCGTTCTACCTCCACCTCGAAGTGGCCGATGAGCCGGGAGTCCTCGCCCAGGTGGCAAAGGTGCTCTCCGATGGTGGGGTTTCGGTCAAGAGCGTCGTCCAGAAGGGAATGGGCGACGATGCCCGGCTCGTGATGGTCGTCCACCGTTGCCTCGAATCGAAATTCAAGTCCGCGATCGAAGAGATCGGCCGGCTCGACTCGCTCCGCTCAGCGCCGCGTTTCATCCGGGTAATCGAAGAAGAGTTCGTTTAGGGAGTCAGGGAATATGCCACTGCCGTTGATTGAGAGATACCGCGATTCCCTGCCGCTCGAGCCGGGGGATCCGGTGGTGAGCATCAACGAAGGCTCGACCCCGCTGGTCGAAGCCCCGCGGCTCTCCGAAAGGGTCGGGGCGCGGGTCTGGCTGAAGGTCGAAGGGGCCAACCCGACCGGCAGCTTCAAGGACCGCGGCATGACCGTCGCCGTGTCCCGGGCCAAGGGCCGGGGTGCCGAGGCGGTCATCTGCGCTTCGACCGGCAATACGGCCGCCAGCGCTGCGGCCTATGCGGTCCGCGCCGGGATGCGCGGCGCGGTGATCGTGCCCGAAGGAAAGATCGCGATCGGCAAGCTCGCGCAGGCTCTGATCCACGGCGCCCGGGTGATCGCCCTCGAAGGCAACTTCGACGACGCCCTGCTGCTGGTTCGCGAACTTTCCGAACGCCACCCGATCGAGCTGGTCAATTCGGTCAACCCCTACCGGATCGAGGGTCAAAAGACCGCCGCCTTCGAGCTGATCGACGAACTCGGTTCGGCCCCGGATGCCCTCGCGATCCCGGTTGGCAACGCCGGCAACGTGACCGCCTACTGGAAGGGATTCCAGGAGCGCGATACCTCACCCATCCTTTACGGCTTCCAGGCTGCAGGAGCCGCGCCCCTGGTCGACGGAGCCCCGGTCGCCAATCCCGAGACGATCGCTTCGGCGATCCGGATCGGAAGTCCGGCCCGCTGGGAAGAGGCGATGAACGCCTTCAACACCTCACGGGGCCGCGTCGCTGCCGTCACGGACGAACAGATCCTCGACGCCTACCACTGGCTGGCCTCGAACGAAGGCGTCTTCTGCGAACCGGCCTCGGCCGCATCGGTCGCCGGAATCCTCAACCACGGCCTGCCGGTCGTCGAAGGGATGGAAAAGCCGGAGACGGTCGTCTGCGTGCTGACCGGACACGGTCTCAAGGACCCGGACACGGCCCTCGGCAAAGCCCCGCCGGTAATCAGCTGCGTCAACGACATCACCGTGGTCGAAAAAGCCGTCTTCGACTGATTCGCTAGCGAGTCACCCGCACGTTTACGAAGTCCTTGGCCTTGCGGCCGCTGCTCTTGGCGAGCAGGCGAAGCCGGTACTTGCCCGGGCGCAGCTTCAGCCGGACCCGGAAGTGACCACCGCCGGCGTTCCGCTTGCGTGATCCGAGGCCCCTCCGCTTTCCCGCACCCGGCCGCCGGATGCTCAACGAGACCCGGGCCGAACTGGTGACCACGAACCGCACGTTGAAGGAATGGCGGCGGCGGACTTTGAAAGCACCGTGGAGGATCGCCGCCCCAGCCCTTCGGAGCCGGACGGACCCTGGGGTCCATCGGAACCGGACGGGCCTTGAGAGCCCGAAGGGCCGGTCGGACCCTGTGAGCCCGAAGGGCCGGTAGGGCCGGTCACGGCAGCTGTGACAGTCACGCCGCCGCTCGAACCGAAGTAGGGGCCGAAGATCGCTTTTTGGTGAACCGTCACTTCGCAGCTCAGCGTCGAACCCAGGTCTGCGGCCAAAGGTACGTAGAGCGGGTTGGTTTCGCCCGGGATGTCGATGCCGTTCTTCTTCCACTGGAAAGTGACCGAACGAAGGGGTACCGCCCATGTACCGCCGGAACAGGCGAGCCGGCCACCGACCTGGCCGCTTCCGGAGATCACCGGGTCCGATACGAGGGTTTCGGTGCCGGATCCGAGCCGGCTGATCTGGTCGGTGGCGAAATTGGTGAACCACATGTTGCCATCGGATCCGGTTGTGATTTCGGTCGGCTGGGAGGCCGGGGGAATGTTGTCAGTGAAAAGTTGCGCCTCCGAGCCTTCGAGACGCCCGATCCCCCGGCGTCGTACTGGGTGAACCACATGTTTCCGTCTGGCCCTGCCCCGACGCCGGTTGGTCCTGCGAGTGGGTCGACGCCGTTGCTGGTCTCGGTGATCGTTCCGGATGTCGTGATGCGGCCGATCTGGTTCGGGCTGGCGTACTCGCTGAAGTAAAGGCTGCCGTCAGGGCTGGCGGCGATCGCGTACGGCCGCGAACCGGGGCTGAGGCCCGTCGTGTATTCGGTGATGTTCCCGGCCATCGTGACCCTGGTGAGCTTGTTACCGAAGTCCTGGGTGAACCACATGTTGCCGTCAGGGCCCGCGGCGATGCCGGAAGGAGCCGAACCAGGAGCCATTCCGCCGAAAAGTGTGATCGCCCCTCCGGGGGTGATGTACCCGACCTGCGCCTGGTTGAAGTCGGTGAACCACATGTTTCCATCGGGTCCGAGGGCGATCCCGAGCGGGGCCGAGAAGGGGTTTGGCAGGTCAAATTCGGTCACTGTGCCAGAGGGGGTGATCCGCCCGATCTTTGCAGCGTTGAACTCCGTGAACCAGAGGTTGCCATCGGCACCAGTCGCGATCGAGAACGGCTGCGAACCGGGTGTGATGCCGGTGCCGAACTCGTTGGTGAGCACGCCGTTGGTCGTCATACGGCCGATTTTCGCCGAGTTGTATTCGGTGAACCAGATGGCACCATCAGGGCCGCTGGCGATCCCGGATGGACCCGATCCGGCCGTCACGCTCGCGTTGAGAACATTTCCCAGCGGTTGTGGAGCAGCGTTCGCCGCGCCGGTTTCAACTGTCGCAATGCATGCCAGCAGAATCAGGGACACAAGAAACCTTCGCAAATGGCTCATTGGCCGAGATTCGCACATGGACCGCCTCCCGGCAAGTCAATGAATACCGGTTCGCTGGGTCAGGCGCGCAGCTTGTAGCCCGTCTTGAAGATCCGGTAGTTCGCCAGGAACAGAGCCAGGGTGGCGGCGGCCAGCGCCAGGAACGAAAGCGGCACATTGACGTCGGCCTGGCCGAGGAACCCGTATCGCACCAGTGAGGTCATGTAATAGACGGGGTTGAAGTGGGTAAGTGTCTGGTACGGCTCGGGCAGGAGCGAAGCCGAATAGAACACGCCACCGAGGAAGATCAACGGCTGCAGCACGAAAGTCTGGGCGAACGAGACGTCGTCGAACTGCTCCGCCCTGACCCCGATCAATACCCCGAGCTGGGCGAAGAAGAAGCCGACCAGCATCAGCGAGATGACGGCAGCCCAGGCGTGGTCGACCGGCAGGTCCACCAGCAGGCTGGCCGCCAGGAAAGTGAGGACCGAGATGGTCATTCCTCGCAGGAAGCCACCGAGGGTCAGGGCCATCAGCAGCTGCATCGGGCCGGCCGGCGACGACAGCTGGTCGTCAATCGAACGCTGGAACTTCTGCTGGAGGATCGAGGAGGCGTTGTTGGTGAAGGCGTTGATCGCCCAGGCCATCAGGATCAGGCCCGGGATCACGTAGACCACGTACTTGACGCCGTCGAGTTCACCGACCCGCGAGCCGAGGGCCGCGCCGAAGATCGAGATGTAGAGGAAGGTTTCGAGCAGCGGGGCTCCGATCGTCTGGCCCTTGATCTTCACGAACCGGCTGACCTCGCGATTGGTCAGCGCGTAGAACCGCACCCATTTGGGGCTCAAGGCGAATCCTCGCCGACGTGCGCGCGGGACAGTTCCTTGCGCCCGACCAGTGCCAGGTAGGCGTCTTCAAGGCTCGACACACCGAACTTCGATGCGAGCTGTCCGCTGGTCCCTTCGGCCACGATCTCACCGCCGTTGATGAAGGCGATCTTGTTGCAGAGCTGCTCGGCCTCTTCGAGGTAGTGGGTCGTCAGCAGAATCGTCGTCCCTTCGGTGTTGACCTGCTGGACGTACTGCCAGAGTTCCAGCCGCAGTTCGACGTCGACCCCGGCGGTCGGCTCGTCGAGGATCAGCAGGCGTGGCCGATGCATCAGGGCGCGGGCCAGGACAACCCGGCGCTTCATCCCGCCGGACAGGGTCCGGGTCCGCTCGTGGCGCTTGTCGGTCAGCGAGAAGGCCTCGAGCAGTTCGTCGACCCGCTCCTTGCGTTCCTTTTTCCGCATCCCGAAGTAGCCGCCGTGGAAGTCGAGCGTCTCGGCGACCGTGAGGAACCAGTCGAGGTTGATGTCCTGCGGGGCAAGTCCGACGGCCTCACGTGCGGCTTCGTAGTGGTCAACCGCGTCGCTGCCGAAGATTTCGATTTCGCCGCCGGTCGGCCTGGCGAGGCCGGTCGAACAGTGGATCAGAGTCGATTTGCCGGCGCCGTTCGGGCCGAGGAGGCCGAAGAAATCGCCCTCTCCGATCTCGAGTGAGACGTTCTTGAGGGCTTCGACCCCGGTCGGATACCGCTTGGAGACGTTGATCGCCTTCAGGGCGATGTCATGGCCGGCGCGGGGGGTCGCGATGTTGAGGGGAGGGGAGGAGGTTTCGGAGGAAAGCTGCATGCACCAATCATGAAGGTTCGGGTGCTTTGGAAGTCAGGTGGTCGTCGAGAGCCCTTCGGTCAGCGCGTTCGCCGCCTGAGGCTTTACGGTTGCGGGCGTGATCGAACGGCGCCGCCTTGTCCGTGTTCCTGCCTCTTCGGCCAATCTCGGCCCGGGTTACGACGTGATGGCTGCTGCCCTTGACGTCTTCCTCGAACTCGAGGTGGTCGAGACCGGCGAATTCTCGGTCGAGTGCGACCTCGACATCCCCCTCGACCGCAGCAATCTCCTGGTCCGGGCTTTTGAAACCCTTCATCCGGCGGACGACTTCTGCTTCCGCGTCGGCGGAGACATCCCCGTTGCCCGAGGCATGGGGTCGAGCGCGGCGGCGATCGTTGCCGGCCTGGTTGCGGCTGACCATCTCTTCGAGTTGGGGCTGACCCGGCAGGACCTGCTCGAGAAGGCGGCCGCGCTTGAAGGCCATCCGGACAATGTTGCCGCGGCCCTCAGTGGCGGGTTTGTCGTCTGCAGCTGCCAGGGCAGCGATCTGGTGGCGACCAGGGTTGATGCTCCGGAAGGCCTCGAAGGCATCCTGGTCATCCCCCGTGAAGAGGTTTCGACCACGAAGGCCCGCGAGGCGATTCCGCCGGAAGTCCCGTTGGCCGATGCGGTCGCGAACGTCTCGGCGGCCGCCCACCTGACCCTCGGCCTCAGCCGCGGCGATTTCGGTCTGATCGCAACCGGCCTTGCCGACCGGCTCCATCAGGAGCACCGGCGCCCGCTATTCCCGCAATCTATGGAAGTGGTCGAGGCTGCCAGCGATCTCGGTGCGATCGGCGCCACCATCTCCGGATCCGGACCGACCGTGCTCGTCTGGTGCGGATGGCAGGAGACCGGCCTCGTCATCTCCCAGCTGGGTCCGATGTGTGAAGACTGGGCGGATGTAAGGCGGGTCGGCTTCAGCCCACTCGGCGCCGACGTCCCGGAGCTCTGAGTCTTGGATCTGCTCGTTCAGGTCGGTTTGATCGAACTCGCCGTTGGCGCCCTGCTGGGCTGGGCGATGGTCGTCCGTTCGGAGAAACCCGAGTGGCTGAAAAAGATCGGTGTGGTGCAGCCCCACCGGGTGCTTCAGGTCCACCTCGACTACGTGATGATGGGCCTGATTGCGATCGGGGTTGGACTCGCGATCCCGGAAATCCCTGACCCGGCGGCGGCCCTGCTCATCTTCGGCACGATCGTCAATCCACTGCTCTTTGTCCCCGCGGCATTCATTGCCGGGGTAGACAAGCGGCTCTGGTACCGAAGCCTCTCGGTAACTTCATTTCTGGCGATGTCGATCTCCCTGGTCTGGGCGGCCATCATCGGGCCGGGCTGAGGGTCTCGCCGACTTGATCCCCGCCAAGCGTGGGTCAAGGCGTCAGGACCCGTTCCTTATTCCCTACGCCGGAGGTTTGATTGCGGCCAGTTGCTGCTCGGCTTCCGCCAGCGGCTCTTCGAGCCCGAGGCGGTTCAGCACCTCGACGGTGAGCGATGCATAGTCGTAGGCCTTGCGCTTGCGGAATTCGTAGATCGGCTTGCCGGCCCGGGCGGACTCGGGGTAGACGATCGAACGTTTGATTACCGTATCGAAGACTTTGTCGCCAAAACTCTCCTTGAGCATCGTCAGGGTCGCGCGGGCGTGGTTGGTTCGCATGTCAGCGATATTCAGGAGGATCCCGAGCAGTTCGAGGTCGGGATTCAGGTTCTCCCTGGCCAGTCCAATGACCTCCATGGCACCTTCGGCGCCCTGCTCGGAGAAATGCTCGGCCTCGGAGGACAGGATCGCCCAGTCCGAGGCAACGAGCGCATTTACGGTCAGCAGTCCGAGTGTGGGCGCACAATCGATCAAAACGACGTCGTAGCGGCGCTTGGGCTCACGCAGAGCGTTGCGGAGGGTCAGCTCACGTCCGATCTTCCCGGCCAGCATGAGTTCGGCCTCGGCCAGTCCGAGATTCGCCGGGATCACACCGTCGTGGATCGCGTCGACCGCCTTCTCCTGGCCGGCCAGGACCTCACCCAGGGTGGGAAAGGCGTCGGCAGGCACCCCGAAGTATTCGGACAGGTTGCCCTGGGGGTCGGCATCGATGGCGAGCACCTTCATCCCGGAGCGGGTGAGGCCTTCGGCCAGCGAACGCGTCACCGTGGTCTTGCCGGTGCCGCCCTTCTGGGAGAGGATCGCAATGGTTATTGCCACTCGCCCAGCTTATTGGCTGAGGGGGCGGGCGGCGCTCAGGAACGTCCTGAGCTCGCCTGGACTTCGTCGACGCTCGCTCGGCTTGCTCATTGACAAAAGTCAAATCGCTTCACCGGCTCGCTTACTCCTTGCCAGCCGCGGCTCAGGACGTCCCTGAGCACCACCCGCTTGCGCATCACGAAAGGCAGGTAGGATCACGCCTAGATGGGACCTGTTTACGCCGAGATCGATATTGATGCCCCTCGGGAGATGATCTTCGACTACCTGATGGACATGGCCACCCGTCCGGTTCTCTTCGGTGACTCGGTTTCGCACTTCCGCCTCCTGAGGCTCGAATCACGGGGGATCGGGGCCGGGGCGAGGTTCCAGTTCAAGCGCCGCAAGGCCTGGGCCGACTCATCGATCACCGCCACCGAGTCACCGAGCCGGATTTCCGAGCGCGGGGCCACCGGCAATCTCAACCGGACCAAGACCGGCTTCGAATGGGAAATAGCCGAATCGTCGACAGGCGTAAGCACCGTGAGGCTCAGTTACTGGACCGAGCCCACCGGCTGGGCCAAGCTGTTTGACCGCCTCAACGGCGGGTCCCGCTGGTATCGCCGCTTCGTCAAGCGGGCGGCTTCGGAACTGCGCAGCCGGATCGAAGCCGAGCGCACCGCAACTGCGCAAGTCGGCGTTGCCGGTGGCAATCGTTACGCGACTGGCGTCCGCTAGCGCCTTCCGGGCGACGGACCAATAAACTCAGGCGCCGATGGAGACATCCAAAAAGAAAAACTGGCTTCGCGGCCTCGCACTGATCACGGCCATCCTCTTCTCCGGCATCGCGCTTGCCGCATGTGGCGTCGACCACGACGAGAAGGAAGGCATCGTTGAAGGCGAGCCAGTCGAACTCGGTCACCTCCAGTACAACGTGCTCTTCACCCGGCCACTCAACGTCTATGACGTCGAAGACCGCGAGTACCTCGTCGGCCAGCCCATCGCACCGCGTGGCAAGACTTACATCGGCGTCTTCGTGAAGATCAAGAACACGAGCAAAGATGCCTCGGCATTCCTTCCGAAGTCTTTCCGGATCGTCGATACCACGGGCACGCCTTATCCGAACATTCCCAGCAAGAGCATCTACGCGCTCAAACCGGGCATCGAAGTTGGTCCCGGGGACGACGTGCCGGCGATTGATTCGACGCCACAGGTCGGTCCCATCCAGGCATCGATGCTGCTTTACCTCCTTCCCGAGGAAGCGCTGGAACTGAGACCGATCGAGCTTCACATCGAAGGTGAAGGCGGGCCGGCCACAGTTGAGCTCGACCTTTAGGTCCAACCTTCGGGAGGCCGGCTTCGCCGGTCAGTTGATCGCAGCACTCGGAGCCGTATGTGCTCTGCTCAGCCCTTTCGGGTTCGGCTTCCTTCTTGCCGGGACCAGCCTCCTCGTCCTCGGAATCGTGGTCGCCGCTCCCGACGCCGTCAAGCCCGGTCCGTACCTGGCTGAGTGGTGGGCCGTGCTTGCTGTGGCCGGCGTCATCTGCCTGGCCGGCTTCGGACTCAGTTTCGTACTGGCGGGACTCGGCGGAATCCTGGCAGCGGCCGCGGCTGTGGTCGCTCTGGTCGCCGTCGGGCTCGGCTCTCCTCCCGAGCAGTAGGCCGGGCTAGAGGCCGGAGGAGAGGACCGCACCCGCGATCGGTGCGGCTACTGTTCCGCCGTCGGCGGAGGCATCGATCAGCATTACGCCGACCGCGAGCCGGGGTTTATCCGCCGGCGCGAATCCGGCGAACCAGGCGTCTTCGACCAGGTCGGGATCGCCCTCGTCGTCGACTTCACCGCCGGTTCGAGGGCCGACCTCGGCGGTGCCGGTCTTACCCGCCACCTGGGCTTCCGAGATCGCTGCGGCCTGCCCGGTGCCCTGGGTCACCACCGCAACCATGAGTGTTGCGACGTCGGCTACCGTCTCCTTCGAAGCGACCTTGGTCGGCTTGACGTCAGGCAGCAGGTCCTTCTCGAAAACGATGGGTGTTGCCAGGGATTCGCCGCCATTGGCGATCGCCTGGGCTGTGCTGGCCATCAGCAACGGGGTCGCCTGGACGGTGCCCTGGCCGATTCCGCTGACCCCGAGTTCGTTGTTGTATTCGCCTGGCACCGGGATGGTCGGAACTGGCGCGCCGACCGCTTCGGTTCCTTCGGCGTCAAAGATCGCCGGGGGGCGGTTGAAACCGAATTTCTCGGCGGTGGCAGTCATGTCCTCTTCGCCGATCTCCATCGCGAGCGGCGCGAACACGGAGTTGCATGAATCCGCAAAGGCTTCGACGAAGCTGCCACCACATACTTCCTTGTGGGCGTTCGAGATCTCCCTTCCGTCGGCCACGCCGGAGGTGACGAAGTCGAACTGATCGTCCATCTTCACCTTGTCATTCTCAAGGCCGGCCGTGGCCGTGACGATCTTCATGGTCGAGCCGGGAGGCGCGAGGAACGAGTAGGCCTGCCCGGCAAGAGCCTTGACCCTTCCGGTTTTCGTGTCGAGGGCGGCGACGCCACCGGTCTGACCGGCGAGATTGGAGACGGCCGATTCCTGGATGCCAACATCGATCGTCGTCTTCAGGGGTTCGGCCTTCTGTGGTGTGCCGGTGCCGAGCTCCCGTCCTGCGGCGTCTCCACCACCTTCTATCGGCGTGGCGCTGAGCGTGCCGCCGGGCTTGCCGGCGAGGCGGCCGTTGTAGGCCAGCTCGACGCCACTTACGCCGGTCGGCTCACCGGGGGAGAACCCGAGTGCCAGGTTGGTTGTCGTGTCGGAGTCCGCGTCCGGTGCGGCGACTGTGCCGGTGACATCGATCATCGCGTCGCCGAGCGGGTGCTGCCGGGCAAGGGAGGGCCCTTCGGCCATCGCTTTGCCGTTCGAGGCGAGGATCGACGCACGGGGCGGCAGCTGGGTGGTGCGGGTGAGTTCCTCGTCGAGTTTCAGGCCCGGGAAGAGCAGGTCGTTCTGAAAGGCAATGCCATCCGATCCGAAGGTGAAATCGAGCGGCTGTTTGATCGTCCCGAATGCCAGGGTCTTGGCCGTGACCGGGACCACGGCGTTGGTCTCGTCGCCTTTGGCTTCGTCGGCGTCGAGGCTTTCCAGGGTGGCCATGCCCTCGGACTTTTCGTAGCGCTTCTGGAAGCGGTCGAGCGGTATCGCCTCCTGGGACTTGGTGCTGAGCAGGCTGTGCATTTTGGCGTAGTCATGCGCCGCCCAGGCTTCGGCGTAGTTTTCGGCAAGATCGCGGTTGGGACTGCCGGGGCATCCCTGGACAGCACCGGCGATGAAAGCCACGAAGGCGATCGCCATCAGCGGCAGGGCGCGGGTCTTCAGGCGCTTCTGGCGCTCGAGCCGTGTTGGAGGTCGTGCCATAGGCAACAAAACTACCGGGGAACGCGGCAGCTAGATTGACGAGGTGACCGCGATCGACTGGGCCATAGTCTGCTTTACCTTTCTGCTCGCCCTCTGGGGTTTCCGGCAGGGGCTGATCGTCGGGGCCCTCGGGCTTGGGGGCCTGGCCGTGGGCGCGGTCCTCGGATCCCGGCTGGCGCCTGTTCTTCTGGAGGATGGGTCGAACTCGGCCTACGCTCCGATGGTGGCCCTGATGGGCGCAGTCGTCATCGGTTCGATGACTCTGGCACTGGCTGTGTCCCTCGGTGACCGGATCCGGACCAGAGCGATCCGGGGCACTTTCGGACAGGTAGTCGATGGCATCGGCGGTGCTTTGCTCATCTCCGCTGTGGCACTCGGTCTGGTCTGGGTTCTGGGCGCGGTGATCCTCTACACCCCCGGGACGGAGAGCCTGCGGAAGGACGCTCAGAAATCGATCCTTCTGGGCGGGATCAACGATGTGATGCCGCCGTCCGGGCCGTTGATCCAGGCCCTTCACCGGATTGACCCCGTTCCGACCTTTGCCCGCTCGCCCGGAGAGATCGCTGCCCCGGACTCCGGTGCCGGCAGCTCAAAAGCGGTGAAGTCCGCCAGCAACTCTGTCGTCAAGGTGACCGGCTCGGCCTGCGGGGTGGGAGTGATGGGCTCCGGATGGGTCATCGCCCCGGGGCTTGTAGTCACCAACGCCCACGTGGTCGCCGGGCAGGACGACACCCGGGTTGAAACCTACGATGGCCTTGAGGTGGACGCCACGCCGATCGCCTTCAAACCACGAAACGACATCGCGGTGCTGTCAACCGGGATCGATCTGCCGACCTTGCCAATCCTGGCCCGTGCCCCGGCCGGAACTTCCGCTGCCGTGGTCGGCTATCCACTCGACGGGCCGCTCCAGATCACTCCGGCGCGAGCCGGCCGGACCGAACGGGTTCTCGGTGATGATGCGTACGGCAACGGACCGTTCGAACGCTCGATGGTGACCCTGCGAGGCCGGGTCCAGCACGGCAACTCCGGCGGACCGATGCTCGACCGGGAAGGAAGGGTCCTCGGAACGGTCTTCGCCGCGACCACAGAAGGGCCCGCCGGCGGCCTCGCAATCCCGAACCGGAACGTCAAGAAAATCACCGAGGGCGCCTCAAAGGAAGTAGACACCGGGCCCTGCGCACAGTGAGCGCGGCCCCAAGCGCTCCGAGCTTTAAACGCTCGGCCTTTCCAGGGCTCCCGCAAGTGGTGCACGGGGACGTCCTGGGCCGCGGCTGGCGAGGAGTAAAGGCAGGGAATATCCGCGATCGTACCCACGTACTTGAGCTGTCATTCCCTGCCGTCGACGAAGCCAGGCGAACTCAGGACGTTCCCGGGCGCCACTTTCACCAGCCCGGGTGGCCGCTTTTGTAAGCTGGATGGACGTTGACCGGTACTACAGTCAATCTGGACCCGGCGGGAAGCCCTGCCGTAAAGCCGGAATCCACCGAGGTCTGCCCCCACTTCCACGCTGCGATCGAACTGATCGGCAAGCGCTGGAGCGGGGCGATCATCTGGGCTCTCTCCGAGGAAGGCCCGATGCGTTTTGCCGAACTGAAGCGGGCGATTCCGGGGCTCTCCGACCGTCTGCTTTCGCAGCGGCTGAGAGAACTCGAGTCATCCGGCCTGATGGACCGTACGGTGGAAGAAGGCCAGCCGGTGAAGGTGACCTACGCGCTGGCCGAGAAAGGTCAGACGCTCAGGCCGGCAATTCAGGCCTTGCGGTCCTGGGCTTGCGACTGGCAGTCGGACTCTCTGTAAGCCGACCCGCTGGACTCCGGTTTGATGTGGCATTCGCCGTTTGTCTGGCTTGGGTGTCATCCTGCTTCGCATGGACTTTCCGGCCGATAACCAGCCAGAAGCCGGCTTCGCGGGTCCGGCTCCCGCGGGTGAAGCTCCGGCACCTCTGCCGGTCGGCGAGTACGCCGCCGCACTCACATCCGCCCTGCGCCGTCAGCCCAGGGTCACGATCACCGGGGAACTCCTGAACGTAAGCAAGTCAAAGGTCCAGTACTACTTCCAGCTCCGCGATGAACGCGGGGGAGTGCCATGCACGATGTGGAAGGCCGATTTCGAGCGAATGGGGCTTCCACCTGAAGTCCTGCGCGATGGTGCCGCGATCGTTGCCACCGGGGGCCCCGACTATTACCCCGGCGGGAAATCTGCCTCGCCGGCCTTCAGCTTCCGGGTCACGTCACTCCGTCCTTCGGGTGAGGGCGACCTGCTTGCACGGCTGGCGGTAATGCGCAAGCAGTTCGAAGCCGAGGGCTTGTTCAAGCCACAGAAGGAACTCAAGCGAGTTCGCCTGCCGAAGCGGATCGGCGTAATCACCGCCGAGGGTGGAGCGGCAAGACAGGACCTGATGGTCGGGCTCGAACGCCGCGGCTGGCAGGGCGAGGTCGTTTGGGGTTTCGCCCCGGTCCAGGACCGCAAGGCGGCCCCGTTGATCACCCGGGCACTCGCGGACATGGCGGCGACCGCCGGCGTTGAGGCGATTGTCGTCTGCCGAGGCGGCGGCAGCCTGACCGACCTCTGGGCCTTCTGCGATGAAGACCTTTGCCGGACGGTGGCAATGCTCGCCATCCCGGTGATCTCGGCGGTCGGTCACGAGCGGGACGTCACCCTGCTCGACGATGTGGCCGCGGTGCGTTGTTCGACTCCAACCCACGCGGCGGAGGCGGCTGTGCCAATCGACTGTCGCAGAGCCCGTACCGATCTTTCTGCCACCTCGGTCGTTTTGGAGCGGGTGGCCCGGGCCGCGGTCAACGACCGTGTCGCCCCACTGGTCGTCCTGGCCGGTGGTCCGGGGCGGGCAGTCAAGGTCCAGCGGGCTGCGCTCAACCAGAAGGCCAGGGAGACACGGGCCTCGTCCGTTCGCAGCGTCGGCAGCCGGCGGGCCAGTCTGGCTGGCAGCACCGCAAGGCAACTGACCGCGAGCATGCTGCGCGCTGGACGATCGGTCGAGTCAGAGCGGATCCGGGTGGGAGGACTGCCGGGTCGTCTGACCGCGCGCATCGCGAAAGAGACCGAAAGGGACCGGATCCAGCTGGACAGGTACGGACTAGCGCTCCGGGCCCACGACCCCCAGAGGACCCTCGAGCGCGGTTACGCCCGTATCGAAGACGCCGTTGGCGAGCCGGTCGTGACGAAAGCTTCGGCGCAGAAGGCCGGCGATCTCTCGATTCATTTCGCCGATGGAGTGGTCAAGGCCCGGACCGGCAGCCGCGAGCCGGCCAAACGATCCAGGGCGACCAAAGAGCCGAACCAGCAACAGCAAACTATTTTCGAGAGAGTGGAAGAAGATGAGTGAAGAAATGACCTACGAATCCGCAGTCGGGCGCCTCGACGAGATCATCAGCCGGCTCGACTCGGGCGAGGCCCAACTCCGCGAGACTCTCGACCTCTGCGGCGAAGCCAAGACGCTGATCGAGTTCTGCGCCACCGAGCTTTCGGCTGTCGACCAGGGCCTCAAGGAACTGAAACTCGACGAGCTGGCCCAGTCCCTGGCTCCGGCGACACCGGGAGAGGCCGCGCCGGCACCGGAAGCCGCGTCCGGACCGCAGGTAACGCCGCCACCCGAGGCCGCAGAAGAGGTGCCATCCGTAAAGGACGACGAAGTTCCCTTCTAGCCCGGAGAAACGACTTCCCGGGCGCGCTGAATCTGACTTGCCAAACGTTCGCATGCCCAGCAGTCGCCGCATGGCTGATGCTTTGCGTCTGAGCCGCCGAAAAAGTGCCCACCGGCTATCTCCGCAAGCAAATCGGAAATCTCTCCCTTGCCGACCTCAAGCTGTCGCTGGTCAAGCAGGTCAATGACCGGCTGATCTGGCTGCTCGAGGAAAACGAAGGCGGTCTCCACCACGGGGACTTCAAGTGCCTGGGCTACGGCCAGTCCGTAGAGATCGCGCTGCATTGCGTAGTCGGCCATCTTGTCGCGTGGCGATTTCCCGTTGAGTCGATTGGTCTTGTAGTCGAGAATCAGAGGAGGCTCTGAATCACGAATCAGCAAGTCGGCATAGCCGCGAATCGTCACCTCTCCGATCTCCACCAGCAGGGGGATCTCGATGTCGGATCGTTTCGACTTGACTCTGTGCCCGAGTTCCGAGTCGATGAAGCCGTTGATCATTGCCGAGGCCCGTTCGACGGCCTTGCCGTCGCTCAAGTCAACGCCGTGACGTTCCAGTCGAGCCGTGACCTCATTGCCCGTGGGGGGGACCCAGCGTCTTTCGGCGCAAAGCTCAAAAAGTTCGTGAATGGCACTTCCGAACCGCGTTCCTTCGTTTCGCAGGTTCGACCTTTGCTCTTCGGGGTCGAGCCCGAACCCGACGGTGCCGTCCACTTCAACGTCCACGCCGAGGGTTTCGGATTGGGGTGGATCGGCCAGCCGCAGGATGCGCTTTGCGTAGAAGTGAGCGGGACATTCGAGGTATTCGTTCAGGGCGCTGAATGAAAGGGGCACGTTTGGATAGGCGGGTGTCTGCGGACGGGTCAGGGGCGGGCTGCCGCCCGGTGGGTAGATCGTCGCCGAACGCAAGTCCCCCACCTTGCTCAGGTCGCTTGCCACATCTTTGTTGGCGTCAACTCGCCAGATCCTTATCTGGCTGCCTGATGGCGCGGTGCTGAGGGTCGGCAGCCCCTCGGGCTTCTTGACTTCGAGAGATTCGGGGTCACTCTCAGTAATTGAGAGAGCGGTCGCCAGCCTGCCTCCTATCGACGTGGAGTTCGTGACATCCGGGTGGTTCCCAAGGTCCTGGATGCCGCTGATGACCAGCCGTCGTTTCGCCCGGGTCAGGGCGACATGAAAGAGGCGCAGCTCCTCATCAGTGTTCTCTCTGCTTGCCCTTTCAGTCAGGTGTTTCCAGTCGAAGAGGTCCAGGTTCTCTCCGCCGGGCATCGGCAGCCGCAGTCCGAAGAGCAGTTCGGCTTTCGGGTTCTTCAGATCGGTGCCGATCCAGAAGACCGACTTCGGATGGTTCTTCAGTCCCTTGCCCAGGTCGGCCACACAAACGAGTTCGAATTCGAGACCTTTGGCTTTGTGGATGGTCATCAGCCTGACGACGTCGCTGTCTTCTTCCTGTGTGGCCACGGCGGCTTCGCTGTCGAGCCGGGCGCTGAGCTCAACCCACGCGAGCAGGCCCCGCAGGTCCCGGCCGTCGGTAGCTTCGAAATCTGCTGCGAGGGTCGCGATGCGTCTCACGTTTGCGAGGCCACCGGCCGCTGGATCCCGCATCAGAATGGCCAGGTCGTAGCCGGTCCGCGTAACGGCGGACTCAACCAGTTCGCCCAGCGGAGTGGTTGAGGCGTGTTCCCGGAGTTCGTCGATGGTTTCCACGAAGCGTTCTGCCCTGAGTACATCCGTACGGTCGGCTGCCATCGGACCGTCGGCCAGCTTCGGAAGGGCAGGCCAGAGCGGATTGTTGTGGCCGGCGGTTTTCCTCAACAGGAGCAGCGCGTCAGTCGAGAGTCCACAGGCGGGACCGGCGAGGACTCCGATCAGAGCGTCGTCGTCCAGCGGGTTCGCTATTACCGACAGAAGTGCCTTCAGGTCAACGCCTTCGCGGCTTTCCCAGAAGCCGGTCCCCCCGACCACATACGGCACGAGACCCACCTGTTTCAGGGCAGCTGCGAAGTGGGGCATCTGAGTCTTGGTGCGGAAGAGAATCGCCGTTTCAGACGGTTTGATGCCCGTTCTTTCGTGGGTTTCCTTGATGTGCCTGGCCAGAGCGAGGGCTTCGGCCTTGGTGGCTACCGGTGGTGGCCGGCACATCGTGCAAGTCGAGGTTCAGCGCGGGAGAGATCGGCCCGAGCTCGAGTTCGGCCCAGCCCTCGGGTTCAGTGAACGACATCTCCACTTCGTCACCTTCGTACTGCTCCGGTTCGAGACCGACCTCGAGGTCGGCGAAGTCCTGGCGGAGACTCTTTTCGGTGTCGTCGAGTGGACCCTCAACCTGACCATCGAGTGCCCGTCCGACGGCGTTGACCGACGCGATCACCGGAGCCTGCGAACGGACATTCGCCGAGAGCGGAAGAACCGTGACGTCGTCGCAGTCGCGGCGTGCGCGGAAGAGCTGAACGTCCGCGTGACGGAAGCCGTAGATCGCCTGCATCTCGTCGCCGACCGTGAACAGGCGGGTCTCATCGTTCCGCAGAGCTTCGATCAGGTCGAGCTGAAGCTGGTTGGTGTCCTGGAACTCGTCAACCATGATTTCAGCGAACCGTCCGCTGTAGCTCGCGGCGATTGATTCGTCGCTGCGCATCAGCTCCAGCGTCTGAAGCTGAAGGTCATCGAAGTCGAGCACGTTGCTGTCTCGCTTGAGTTCGGCGTAGCGCTCGCCGTAGGCCTGGATCAAGAGGCCGAGATCCTCTCGAATCACGTCTCCGAATTCGGCAGCGGCGATCGCCAGACGGCATTCCTCCATCGTCTTCACCAGTGGTTGGATGTACTTGGATGTCGACGAAAAGTGCCCCAGGCTGTAGTCCGCGAACCGAAGATCCGCCGGTTCTTTCGAATCAAGCACTTCGATCAGGCCGCTGATTTTTTCCAGGATAGGTTTACCCGCACCACAGTTCTGGAGATCGTAAGCCGCGTCGTTCCGGAGCTCGGTCAGCATTCGGACCGGGTCGCTCGCCGCCGGCACCGGGAGCCGGGGAACGGTCTGCCCCCGGGACCTCAACTGTTCGAATGCCCGGGAGACCCCGGTACGCAGGTGGGAGGGGGTGAATCGGGCGATCGTCTCCTCGCGCTCCGGCGTGTCCATGAATTCCCGAAGCGCGGAATCGTAGGCTGAAGACTTGAGGCGCTCGGCCCGGATGTCGTCGAGGATCTCGAACGACGGATCGACATCGGCCTGGATCGGGTGGGAGCGGAGGATCGCGCCGCAGATTGCGTGGAAGGTGCCGATCCAGGCGGAACTCATCGAGAATGACGGGTCCTCGGATTTCTCGGACCTGACCCGCTCCCTGAGTTCGTTCGCAGCCTTGTCGGTAAAGGTGAAGACCAGAATCTGCGACGGTTCGAGGCCCCCTTCGAGCAGGTTCAGGTAGCGGTCCACCGTGGTCCGGGTCTTGCCGGTACCGGCACCGGCTTCGACGAGGATGTCGCGTTCACGCGACCCAATCGCATCGCGTTGTTGCCTGGTAAGCGGATCGCTCATGAAGCCTCCTGCCTCAGTTCGGGATCGGGCACAGCCGCGTGACTGAAGTGCTTCGTGCAGTCCAGCGGATTGTGGTCGATCTTTCCTTTGAGGATCTTCTGAACTATCTGGTTGGCTTCTGCCACTGCCGCCTCTATCTCGATCGAGAGTTCCTTCTCCTTGTCGTATCGGTTCGGGTTGAGGTCAGCCACGTCAGACGCCGAGTCTCGATCGACTATTCCCCGGGCCTTGCCCCCTGAACGTGAAACTGGCACGTAGAGGCCTGCCACCGGCTTGATCTCGAATCGTTCGTCGAGCACATGGAGGTAGAGCTGCAGCTGGAGCTTGCGGTGCCTGGCGATCTCGACCCGGGAGAAGACACCCGAGCCCGTCTTGTAGTCCAGAACGATTCCACGCTGTCCGGCGCCGACGCCTTTTTCCCCGGATACATCGATCCGGTCGATCGAACCCCGCAGGTTCCAGCCGCCCATGTCCTGGGGTTCCCCGTTCTTGATCCCGAAATCGGCTTCCGTCGCATCAGGCATGAACCCGGGGCTTTCGCGATCGGCTTCACTCCTCAGGTAACCGCTGATCGCGTTTACCGCCTGGCGCCGGAGGACCCGGTGCGCAGCCGAGTCAGATCCCAGACCGATGTCGTCGTCCGCAGCGAGTTCGTTGACCGCAGGCTCAACCGCTTCGAGCCACTTCTCAAGGTCCTTGCCGTGTCGTGGGATTCGCCCGATGCGGTCGCCGTAGATCCGGGCGAGGACCTTGTGAACGAGATTGCCACGAGCCATCGGTTCGGGCTCGGGACCGAACCGCATCGGGTTGAGGGCTCGTTCGATGAACCATCCGTACGGGCATGCCGCGAAAGCCTCCAGTGCGGTGGCGCTGAAGGTGCGATTCTCGGCGAGCAGTGCAGCGGCCACCCGGGGCGAGATCGAGTCGAGGTTGCGGGTGGAAGCCTCGCCTCTGCGGCTGCTTCAAGCCTCGCGAAGAGGCCGGTGGAGATCGCATCGTCCAATCCGAGGCCGGTCACATCCTCCCGGGTGTCCGCTGCAAGCGACCGCGCGAGTTCGTCCAGGCTGGGGGCCTCATTGACCGGGAAAGCAATTGCCTCAGCGGACCGGCCGAACCGGCGGAGTGAGCCCTTCGGAAACAGGCTTTCGACTTGTGAAACGAGGGGGGAAGGGTGTTCCGCCTTGCCGCTGTCGTCGGCGATGCGGCTCGACAACCACAGTCCCCGAGTCGGCACGCTCAGGCAGGAATAGAAGAGGTAGAGCTCCTGGAGTTCGGCATCGACGAATTCGCCGAGACCGATCATTCCTCTTATGTCGGGCGCGAGAAACGGACCGGAGCGATCGCCGACCCCTAGGCCACCTTCCTGGAGGGAGACCATGAACAGGTGCTCGAACCTTTTTGCCCGGAGGCTGTACGGGCTTGCGATCCGAACCGTTCCGTGAGTAGGCGAAGCCCAGCTCTTGATCGCCCCGGAGACGATGGCATCGACCACTTCGACGTGACCTGCCCGGTTCCCGTCCATCTGTTCAAGCTCGCCGCAGGCCTCCCCGATGCCTGGGCGATCTGGACTTCAGTGACTGTTGTGTCTCTTGGAAGGTCCCCGGATCCTGAGCCAGGATGTTCCGGGCCAATTGGTCGGCGGCGGAAGCGACCGCCTCGGTCAGTGGCGGCCGGGTCGTTTCGCCGGCCGTGAGTTCAACCCACCCCGGTGGCATCGATCCGCCGATTCCGTTGAAGATCGAGGCGGCCTCCCGGGCAGTTTCGACGCTGCCCCGCAGGACACGATGTTCAAGGCGGTCCACCAGCTCGGCTTCCTGGCTGGAAGGTCCGCGCAGGTATCGGATGAAATCGGCTGCAGTACCGCTCGGAGAGGATGCCTGAAGCAGGACGAGCACGGCTCTGCCGACGGCAGTATCGGCGGCACCGGTCTCGGTCTCGAGGGTCACCGGGACCTCGTAGTCGGAGAGGAGGTCACGAAAGCGTGCGCCGCGTTCTTTCGGGTTGTCGACCGCGATCGCGATCTGACCGGGGTCAATCCCGGAATCAACGAGGCTTGCGATCCTTGCCGCGACGGCTTCCGCCTCTCCCCGCTGTCCGGATGAGTGCATTACGGTCACGGAGTCGCCTGGCTCAAGCGACCCTTTGACCTCCTGACGCATGAAGTCACGCTCGACCTGGTACAGCAGCAGGTTGTGCTCGTCCGGTTGATCAGGCCTTGAGGTGGTCTCGCGGATCACGGCCCCGAGGGCCTCCAGCCGCCCAAGCAGGTTTTCGGTCACGGCCATCGCAGGATTGCCGACCTCATGGGTGATCGCGACCGTCACTTCGGTTTGTTCGCTCAGCCTGGAAATCAATTCGAGCTGCTGCTTGGTCAGGTCGTCGAATCCGACCAGAAAGATCGGACGGCCCTGCCAGTCGTCAAGACTGACGCGCGCGGACTTCATTGCCTGCGCCGGCGCGTCGGTCAGACGCCTCGATTCGAGAGCTTCAACGAAGAACCGGTAGACGGCCGCGATCTTGTCCAGGTAGGAGCTGGAAATCTCGAGGATCGCCCCTTCAAGGTTGTCGGGATCGATCAACGATTGCCGGAATTCGTCGATCAACTGGAGCATCGAATCCCGGAGCCCCGGCTGCCGGCCAACCCGCTCTCGCATCTCCGGCCACGCTTGGGAAAACGCGAGGTCGACCAAGTGTCGTCGCTCGAGTGGGGTTGCCACCCGCGAGTGACCGGAAGAAGCCAGGTCGAGGACCTCGGTGATCAGGTCCTTGAAATGCATGATGCGACCACCGAGCAAAGCCCCGTTGCTGCGGGCAAGTCGTTTCTCCCAGTCGAAAATGTCATCGACACTCGGGACGACCATGACCGGCCTCTGCGGAAGGAGGTCCATGTATTCACGGCGAACCTGTTCGGTTCGACCCGAATTTGGGGGTCCTTTGATGATGGTCAGGGGCATTCGCTGAGACTAGTGTCTGATCCGGCGGCCGGAACCTGACGCAAACCCCTTCATAATCCGCAATTTGCGGTGTTCAAGAGGCAGTTTTTACGTCCACCGGCGTCTCTATCTTCACTGGTGACCTTGTTCCCGGCTAAAGGATGGCCTCGCCACATGTCACTTTGCTTCGTTGACCCAGCTGATGCGATTCACGTCATCGCCGATTCCGTCGGTCGTGAGGCTCGTCGTCAGCTTCTCGGTGAGGCGTTGCGTGCATGGGTTGACGAGATTCCAGAAGAGGAGCTTGAGGCTCAGTACGCCCGTGCCCTCGCAGAGCTTGACCAGGACGACCTGTCCCTGCTCGCCGCCTGGCACGGCTCGATGGACCTCGGCCAGCCGGTGCCCAACCGCGACTTCCTGATGGGCGCCTTCGGTTCGCTCGGGGAGCACCGCCGCGAAGCCCTCAAGCTCGCCGCCGGCTTCCGCGGCGAAGAGGTACTCGAAGAAGGCCTGACCGAAGACCTCGCCCTCGAGACGGTGGTCGGCTGGCTCTCCCCGGAACGCCTGATGGCCCTCGCCGCAGAGGCGATGGACCTCTACATCTGGGACCGCATCGGCTCTGATAACTGAGGTGGCGGGCAGCACCCGCTTGCATGGGATGGAAAAGCGTCTCTAGCCTGCGAGCAGGGCGTGGACCTCGGCCCGGGCCTGGGCGGTCTCCCGGAAGTGGACGGCGTGGATGCCGAGTTCGGTCGCGGCTTCGCAATTGACCTTCATGTCATCGATGAAGATGCAGGCCCCAGCCGGCAGGTCGACTCGCCCGAGGGTCAGCTCGTAGATCCGGGGGTCCGGCTTTCGGACTCCGACGAAGGCCGAGTCGACCACGGTCTCGAAGAGCTCGTCGACCGGAAGCATCTCGCGCCAGAGCGTCTCCCACTCTCTTACGTTGTTGGTCAGCATTGCGGTCCGCAACCCGTCGCGCCGGACCTCACGGATCAGGTCGATCATCCCGACGTTGGGTTCGAGCGTGCCGAAGATGTCCAGTCCGAATTGCCGGATGTCCGGCCGGCGTCCGAGGTGAGGCTCGAGGGCGGTGGCCAGCTGTTCGTCGAATTCGGCCTCGGTAATTCGACCGCATTCGAGTTCGAAGAGCGGGTTGGTGCCGGTCTTCTCGGTGGCCTCCTTCAGGGCCTTGCCGAAATTCTCGGGAGCGATGCCGACCTTGTCCTGAAAGGCGAGGAACGCTTCGCTGAGCGGTGTGGTGAGCACGCCGCCGAAGTCGGAGATGACCATTTCGATCTTCGCCATCAGCCGGCCTGATCCCTTGCGGCACTTATTTCGTAGCGACCGAGGCCGAGGTGGCCGTCGAGAGACCACCGAAAGAGCGCGGTGTTGATCTGCCGGTCACCGACGTTGGCGGTGCAGCCGGAGATGACCGAACCGGCACCGTGGAGAACTGCAATCTCGTCCGAAGCCGGCCAAAGTTCCAGGGTCGCCCGGATCTGGCGTCCGGCGCCGTCGTATTCGGTCGAGAGCAGGACCTCTTCGAATTCGATGTATCCGCGCGGGTGGGAGACGGCCGAAACCGCCTCTTCTTCGCTGTGCTTTCTGGTCCCGGGCGGAGCGGCGCTGGCGACACAGATCAGGCCACCGTCGGCCAGGATGATCGTCAGGTCGCGGGTCAGCTCGGTGGAGTTTTCGGCGCCGTCGCGGGAATGGAGCACGCCAGAGCAGTCGAGCTCGATCGTCTGGCCCTGGTCGACCAGGGTTCCGGTCATGCCGGCGAGTCGGGCTTCGTGCCTGCCGGTCAACTCCCCGTCGAAAACGATCGGCTCACCCGCCGAAGCAATCTCTACTTCCAGCGTGCCGCGGTCGGTCTCCAGCGACAGGGGTCCATCATCCAGGCGGTCGAGGCCGTTCTCGGGGATTGGAGCTGCGGCGATCACGTCGTCGCCGATCATGATCGCTCCGGATCCGCCGTTGGTCAGGCTGACGAACAGGCCCGATTCGGGATCGAGAATCTCGACCGAGTGCGTTTTCAAGGCTTGGGCTTCGATTCCGGAGAGGGTAGCTCCGGAAGGGCCTGTCCTGCGTTTCCATCCGGATAGTCGGTCACGTCGATCGCTTCACCTTCGACGTCGTACTCGGTCCTGCCGGAACGGTTCCGGTAGGCGCCATAGCCCTTGGTGCCCATGGTGGCGCTGGTGGCGGCGACTTTCCAACGGCTCGCGAACAGCGCGAAAAGAATGATCCGAATCAGGTACCGGGTCGGCGGGAAGAGCAGCAGCAGCCCCGCCCCGCTGGTGATGAACCCCGGGAGGATCAGGAGGGTCGCTCCGGCGGTGATCATCACCCCGTCGAAAGCTTCTTTGGCTGGCGGCCGGCGCTCTGCCATCGCGCCGCGGAAACGTCCCCAGTGGGCTCGCCCGCGGTAGCGGAGGACCATGACTCCGGCGACGGTCGACAGGAAAATCAGGCTGAGCATCCAGAAGAATCCGATCGCCTGGGCGACCTGGACCATCACCCAGAGCTCCGCAATCGGCCAGATGATCAGCAGGGCAAGGATGATCGCGAACATGCCTCTAAGGCTAAAGCCTGAGCGGTGCGGGCCGGGGTTCCGGCCCGGTAAGATGCCCGAATGGCTGAAGATCAAGCAACTATGCCGTCGGAAGAGCTCGTCTACGAAGCGCTCGAAGAAGTGATCGACCCCGAACTGGGGCTCGACTTCGTTTCGCTCGGTCTCGTCTACGAAGTCGAAGTCGAGCAGCCGGACGTCTACGTGACATTCACGCTGACCACCCCGGCCTGCCCGATCGGCCCGCAGGTCTCAGAGCAGATGAAGGAATTCGTCGGCAATCTCGACGGTGTGCGGGACGTTCACCCGAAGATGATTTTCGATCCGCCGTGGTCCCCGGAGATGATGACCGAGGACGCGAAGTTCGCTCTCGGGTTCTGAGCCGCATTAACGTGCGGAAGTTGGCCTATCCAGCTGGCGGTCGATGTCGAGCGTTCTAACGACGTTCAAACGACGCGGCCCGGTGAGTTCGACTCGACGCAACGCGCCCCCCGCAAGGCATTTTCGATCCCTTGTTCGTTAGGGGTCGAAAGCCCGAACGACGGGCGGGAGGCTTATGCCGGCCAGCGCGCTCGCAGGTGCTGATACAAGTGCGAGACCCACAGTGGGGCCTCCTACCACGATCCACTTCACAGTAGCGAGAGAAAAGAGGGCGGCATCGACCTGGGAAGGCACCGGGCCAGGGATGACAGTCCCAATGTATTCCCGCAATGCTTTCCGTCCCATTTCTTGGCCTTGCTCCACTACCACCGCTCCTTTCTTGTGCAGCTGGTCGATGAACCACCTACGTGCTGAAAGCAACCATGATTCGGTGTTGAGGAATCTCCACTGCTCGGCGTATACGGCTCCAAGCGGCCCGCTCTTGAAAAGCGCTTCCTCGACGGTCTCTATGCCCCGGCGAATGCTCATGTCCTCCGGTAAGGGGTTCCGTGGTGCGTAAGGCTCCGGGGCGGATGAGAGTATTCGCTCTCGCGTACGCATAGCTTCCGCCTCGTAGACCCCCAGGTGCCTCAGCATCTGCTTTGGATCCTCGTCAACCAGGTGCATGAACTCACCTGATATGACCAGCGACGATCTATTCTCGCGAACCCATTCACTACTTCGGCTGGAGAGCAGTAGAGATGGATCAACCATAACTTTGGACATTGGCTAACCCTAGCCTTGATGTTTCTCGGATGCGGAAACGGCAGGGACGACCCGTGACGTGACTTCAGTCGATAAGAGCCGCGGCCTTCGCCGTTGCTTCAGCGTGCATCGCTGGAATTGCGTGAGCATAGACGCGCAAGGTGATCGTTATGTCCGCGTGGCCCAGGCGTTCTGGATTACTTTGGGCGGTACTCCGTTGGCGAGAAGTAGCGTGGCGTGGGTGTGGCGGAGGTTTTTTAGCGGAATGCGGGGGAGGTCCGCAGCGTTGGAGTGACGATCGAACATCCGTGAAAAAGTTCGTGGCCAAAGTGGTGATCCGTCTTCGCCACAGAACACAAGGTCGCGATCCTGATAGCCGGGTCCGAGCGCAAGACGCTCTTCAGCCTGAGATTTGCGGTGAACTCTGAGAATCGAGACTGTGCCAGGGTCAAGATCGATGTTCCGTCGCCCCTCTGCGGTCTTGGGCGTTGAGCTTTCGCGTGCTCCGATCAAGGTCTCGGCCACCGTCATCCGTGGGGGGCTGGAATCGAGGTCAAGGTCCCGCCACCGGAGCCCAAGCAGCTCGCCGCGTCTCAAACCCGTCATCGCAGATAGCCGCCAGGCCGCGTATAACCGATCGTCGCTGACGTGCGCTAGGTATCGCCGCAATTCGACGGCTGTCCACGTCCGTAGCTGCTTGGGTTTGACAAGTTTCGGCGCAGTCGCCCGATCAGCAGGATTCCGGGCGAGTCGATCCCACTTCTCTGCGTCCGCCAGTGCTCGCCTCGTGATCGAGTGTACGTAGCGGACCGTAGATGCTGAAAGAGAACCCCCCAAATCAGCGTAGAGTTTGTTGAGCATCGACGGCGTGATTTGCTGGAGTCGATATGAGCCGAGTTCCGGGATGACGTGCTTGCGCAGGTTTCCGGCGTAGCTCGTGAAAGTGCTTGGTCGGAGACGAGTCTCGATCGAAGGCAGCCACTCGTCTTCGACAAACGTTCGCAGGGTCAACTTTGATGGCGCGACGTAATTGCCCCGATCTAGTCGGCCTATGATTTCGGCCCTGGACTTCCGGGCGTCGCGAAGCGTACGGAACCCGCTGTGCCATCGCTGGTCGCGTTTTCCGTTCTCCTTGACCCCGACATCGACAACGACGTAGTAGCGCGTGCCCTGCTTGCCCTCGCGTTTGAATATTCCGGTCTCGCTGGTCTTCTTCATCTTCGGCTTACTCATGCTCGACTTCCAGCTGCGACCTCTCCTGCTGCCTTACTTCCTCGTCACGCCAGCGCTGCTCCGACTCCTCGGGCGAAAGTTTGCTCTGTTCGATCACGAGTTCTTCCCAGGTCGGCCCGAGAGCGACAAGTGCGGTGACAGTCGTCCCTAGTACGGCGGCGATAGGAATCGCCTCGTCCAGGGTGACCCGTCGCTTGCCGGTCTCCGTCCGGTGGATTGTTGCTTCGTTGGCGGGGTGTCCAACCTCGACCAATTTCTCGGCAATGTCGCGAATCGACCAACCGCGTGCGACTCGAAGCCTGCGCATGCGATGACCGAAGGCGGCGCTTGGGGTCTTGTTCATTGGATATGTCATTTCATAATTGTAACAGATCTTGATGGCAATGCAGGCTAAAAACGTGTATATATCTACGTTATGAGCACGTCAACGCATCTCCAAGAAGTTTCAAATGAGTCAACTATCCCGCTCATGACCACCGAAGAGGTTTCGCATTACCTGAAGGTTCCGGTCGGAACGCTCTACAAGTGGCGACGGGAAGGCACCGGCCCAAGGTCGTTTCGTGTCGGGCGTGGCACGCGCTATCGACAGAGTGACGTTGAGTCGTGGATCGAGGGGCGCTCATGAGGGGCGAGAAGCTTGCGCGTCAGACACTTACCATTGAGGAAGCTGGCACGATTCTGGGCATCGGACGCACCGCTGCCTACGAGGCCGCGCGCTGCGGACAGATTCCCGTCGTACGCATTGGGAGACGATTGCTCGTACCTAGGATCGCCCTCGAAAACTTGTTAAGCGGTGGGAGTGGGTCACCCCCTGCGAGTCCGCACCGAGTGGCCGAGTGACGTGACGAGCTTCGAAGCCTTTCTCAGAAGCATTGCCAGCGAGGACACCCCAAGAGGTGACGTAGCGCATGACTGCCTCGCGGATCCTGGCTTCGACGGCGCGGAAGTCAGTGAATACGCCGAAGATCTTCCCGACATTCCAGCGAAGGTGCTTCGAACGATGGTGGCCGAATGGCGCGCGAAAACGTGATCGTCGACGAAGCGGCCTGGGAAGACCGTCAATTCCCAGCACGAAAAGCCAGGATCAGCTGTGAGCGTTAATTTGCCGGGAGGAGGCAGGCAAGTCAATCTGACGATTCCCGTCTTCCCGCTCTATGGCATCACGGACTCCGGCGAATGCGCCTGCAATCGAGATGGCTGTAAACAGCCCGGCAAGCACCCGATGATCAGAGGCTGGTCCAGGTCACCAATCAGCAGTAAGACCTATTCGAGCTGTGAAGAACTTGAGAGTTTGTTGGCGACGCAAAAGTGGGCTGGCGGGATTGGCGGGAGGATGGGAAACGGGTTGCTCGTTCTTGATGTCGATCCGAGGTCATCGCTCAGGCTCCCGCCTGGCTGCTGCGATTAGTCAAGGCCCGGCCTGGCCGCGATGGATTGAGGCGAGGCAAGGGCGCCGCGCGAGCGCGCGCCGCAATCTCGGTTGATTCCGAGGTGCGCGAATGGGTTTTCGGCGGCGTCGGGATACCCGGGCCTCAATGGCCGAACATCGCTAGGAGTGTTTATTCCCTTTGGGACGACCCCGCTGAGCACAACATCGACGAGATCAGTCGGCTCGTGTACGAGGCCCTAATCATGGCCGATGACTATGACCCCAGCAGGCCGTGGACTTATTCACGCGTGCGCCGGGAAGTTCAGGGCGCCCTGCGCAGCAAGCAGTACGTCGGATGAGCACGAGAGACAGGATCATGGCCAAAGGTGCACTTGAGGGCCCCGGCAGCCCACCTGCGGTCGATGTTGACGCTATGGAACTGATCGGTGACATTGAGGACTTCCTCCGACGGTTCCTTGTGATGTCGGACGACCAGTTTCTCGTCGTCACCCTCTGGGTGATCCACACGTACATCGTCAAGTCGATCGAGCAGACGCCGTACCTTTTGATCTCCAGTCCGCTAAAGCAATGTGGCAAGTCGAGGTTGCTCGACGCGCTCGGCGTGCTCGTCTTCCAGCCGTGGCCTGCGGTGTTGCCATCTGAGGCTGTTGTGTACAGACACATCGACAGTGTCACGCCGACGCTGCTCCTGGACGAGGTCGACACGATCTTTCAACCCGCGCACCGCCGAGCGGCACGAAGGCCTGAGGGCATTGCTGAATGCCGGGCACCGCAGAGGGACGAAGGTCCCACGTTGCGTCGGAGCAAACTCAGAGATCGTGGAGTTCTCCACGTTCTGCGCGAAAGCGCTCGCAGGAATCGGGGCGCTCCCAGATACGATCGCCGACCGCGGAATCCCGATCAGGCTTGAGCGCAAGACGGGCGACGAAAGCGTCGAACGGTTCATACACCGGGACGTGGAGCCCGAAGGCAAGGCGATCAGGATCCAGCTCGCCGCGTGGGCGAAGTCCCAGGACGCGGTGGCTGTAGCCACCGCTCGCCCTGCCATGCCCGCGGAACTGAGCGACAGGATGCAGGAGGGGTGCGAGATTCTCGTTGCAATCGCTGACTCAATGGGCGACGGTCAGTCAGCGAGAGATTCACTTGTCAAGCTACTAACCGGTGAGCGTCTCGACGAGCAGGGATCTCTGAGTGAACGGTTGCTCAATGACGTGAAACTCATATTCGGGAGGCGTGATAAATCAAGGGGCGAGCGACAGGTCTCCATCTCGACGACTGACTTAATCGAAGAACTGGTAGCCCTTGATGAGGCTCCGTGGGCGGTTTACTTCGGCCGGGCGATCGATGCTCGAGACATCGCGAAGCTCGTGCGCGAATACGGGATCAAGTCCAAGACGGTGCGTCTCGCGTCCGATGGCTCGAAAACTCGTAAGGGCGTGGCACGGCGTGAGCGGGGCACGGCGAAGGGATACGGCCGCGACGACTTCGAGGCCGTATGGACGCGATACCTGTGATGCGGGCAAGGAATTCGCGCGCCATCGAGGTTGCGGACGAGACGGAGGTGGTTCGCACATCTGCGTCGCAGGTGTCGCAGGTGTCGGTAATCCGAGTCACCACCTGTGTCGGACGTGTGAATCATCTTTTAGGGGGAAAATGTAAAAACAAGTATCCGAACAAGAACACGGGAAACCGTCAAGCAGACCTCCGCCCCCGTCCCTTCTCGAGATACACGAAACATCCGACACCTCCGGCACGAACAGTTATGTCGAGCATCGTCTTTGCCCTGACGAGGACGAAGTTTGTTCCAGGCGCCCAATGGTCCAGTGCGAGTAGTCGACGAAGTCAACGGCAAGGACTCTCGTGGCATGTGTTCGCGAAAACGCGCGCGCCCGCGCCCGCGCGCGAGGATCTTGCAATTGCGTTGCCCTGCTGCGCGCGCTCGTCAATGATACGTGCGGCGTCATCGGATATGACGTCCGGTGTCACCCGAGAAATCCCTGCAAATGTTCACTTTTTCGAGGCCGTTCTAACGAGCTTCAATCACGAGGAGGGTGCATGTGAGCGCTAAGTCCGACAAGCCACAGGTGAATGGCATCACTCGGCGGTACGACCCGGAAACGCGCGAACAGGCGCTCGAACTCGCTGAGCGCCATGGGGCAGCCGAGGCCGCGCGAAGAACGCACATCCCTGCGGGCACGATCAGGCGTTGGCGGCACGGGGCAGGTCACCCCAAGCCGTCAGGCGACGCCGACGCGGTCGAATGCGAGCATCAAAAGCGCGAAGCAGCCAGCGAGATCTGGACTGCGGCACGGCAAGCGCTAGTTCGGGTTCGTGAGCTACTTGGTGAAGGAGGTGCTCGGGCTGAACGAGACGCTAAGGATGCCGCCCTTACGCTTGCGATCTTGCTTGACAAGAGCGCTGCGCTTGAGCGAGCGTCAGCGCTCGCGGATGAGCGTGCGGTGAGGTTGGCTGAAGCTCAAGGGCAGGCAATCGCTGGCGCGCTCGGTTCGATCTGCGACGACCTTGGTCTGCCGCGGGACGCTGCCGTCCGAGGGGTTGTCGCCCATCACATTCGTGCGCTCACCGACGGAGTGGAATCGAGTCCCGCGCCGACATCTGACGCTGCGCGCGCGGCAATCCAAGCTCGTGTTCGGGAAGAACAGTCTGTTGAGCGCCAGGTCGTATCGGCGGGCGTCGGACCACAGCGTGCGCCGCCCGCCGGTGATCTCAAGCGGGACAGCGGGAACCGCAGATAGCTCGAGGCAGCGGTGGCCGTGTCCGCATCAGAGCGCGCTGAAACGGGCGATGCTTACGTTCAGTTCAGGGTGAGGCCTTGTCAAATGCGTCCGGATTTCCGGATGAGCGTCAAGTCCTTAGAAGAAGGCCTCCATACATCGCGCCTAGTGCCCTCCTGCCGAGTGTCTCCGACTCGGACCACGAGCGGGAAGTGTGGCCGGGCATCTCGACATCGAAGTAGCCGCACGGCGGTTTCTGCGGACTGGTGAGCAGGTCCCGAATCGAAGCAGCGCGGATTGTGTCGCGTCAAGTGTGCGGAACCCCTGGAAATGAACGCGGGATGGTCTCGGTCTACGAAACCGAAGGTCACTGGTTCGAATCCTGTCGGGCGCGCTGAACTTCTGACTCAGCGATTGCGACCCCCGGGTACTCGAAGCTCAGTCTGAGCTCCGTCCATTCGTGGCCGTCGTCGACGATCTCCACTTGCCCTCCGTGCGCACGGACAATTACCTGAACGATGGCAAGTCCAAGCCCTGCGCCGCTTTCTCCTCGGCCGGGATTCGCCTGCGTGAATCTTCCGAACGCCTGGGATTTGAAGGCTTCGGGAAATCCCGAACCCGTGTCCCGCACATAGATGTGCAGTTCGTGACCTTCTCGCAATACCCCGAGTGTCACCGGACCGGATCCGTGGCGCATGGCATTGTCTACGAGGTTGCCCAAAGCCTGTTCAACTCGAAGTCGATCAAGCGAGTACATCTCCGAAGCGGACCCTTCAACCAGTATGGGCCGGCCTGTATCGACCGAGAGCTGTTCGAACCTCGACTGGACCTTTCGAAGAACCGAAACAACGCTCACCTGCTCCCTCTTCAGGGGGAGCTCTCCCTGCTCCGCTCTCGCGATGACGAGGAGATTCTCGGCGAGCAGGACTAGGTGGTCCACCTCTTCGGCAGCCGAACCAAGGGCGGTCATCAGGTCAGCCTGGGTCCCCCCGGTACGCCGGACGAGTTCGATTTCGGACTTAAGGATCGCCAGCGGCGTGCGAAGCTCGTGGCTCGCGTCCGACAGGAACACCCGTTCCCGTTGGAGGGCGACATCTACGCGGTCGAGCATTTGGTTGAGGGTCACGGCCAGGCTCTGGAGTTCATCTCGTGCGGCCGGAACCGGCAGGCGATCGTCAGCGTCATCCAGAGTGATCTCACGAGCGCGTAAACGCATCGACTCGACTGGTTGAAGTGCCCTCGATCCCAGCAGGTAGCCGATCAGCGTCGCGAGCAGCAGTGCGATCGGACCGCCCAGGAGGAAAGCTCGGCGAATTCCAAGCAGTGTCTCTTCTTGATCAACAGTCGAAGCACCCACAACCACGATGGCTCCTCCCGCCGGCCAGGCGACCGCCCGGCTTTTTCCCTCGATCCCTTCCACTCGAAGGGTTCCCAGCGACGTCGGTCCGATAGAAGCGGCTGCGAGCTGTTTCGGACTGAGCAGCTGCGCTTGCTCGGGAAGGGTTGATTCGATAACCCCGCCGTCGGGACCGATCACTTGCGCGAACGTGGTTTCTTCGTCTCCCGATCTAACTCCGCCGAGATCAATTCCCCGCTCGCCTGAAGCTTCCAGCAGACTGCGAGCCTCGTCCGCTCGAGATGCCAGATTTGCGGACATCGTTTCTTCAAGATTGCCCGCGACCTCGAAATAAAGAAACGCGCCCGCGGCGATGAGCACCACTGCGAGCCCCGCGGCGAAACCCGCAGCCAGCCTGATCCGGACCGGCACACGGTTCAACATGAGCCACTATCCGTGAATCGGTACCCGACACCGCGGACGGTCTCGATCGAATCGGTTCCGAAAGGTACGTCGATCTTGCTCCGGAGGTAGTTGATGTAGACGTTGACCACGTTCGAGCGATTCTCATAGCCGCCATCCCACGAGTTCTCCAGCAATTCGAAGCGGGTCAGCACGTCTCCCGGCCGGCGCATGAATGCCTCCAGGAGCGAAAACTCCTTGGCGGTCAGTTCGATTTCCACTTCGTTGCGCCACGCACGCCGCTGGTTGGGATCCAGGCGGATCCCACCCGCTTCCAGTACGACCGGACGTTCGACCGGCCCACGGCGCACCAACGCTCTGACCCGGGCAAAGAGCTCGGGGTACGAGAAGGGCTTGGTCAGGTAGTCGTCCGCGCCTCTGTCCAGGCCGGTGACCCGATCTTCAACTGAATCGCGGGCAGTGAGCATGAGAACCGGAGCCCGGACCCCGCTTTCGCGCAAGCGGGAACAGGTCTCGAATCCGTCTATGCCCGGCAACATCACATCCAGGACGATGCAGCCGTATTCCGTCGAAGTCGCCATCCACTGCGCGTCTTCGCCTGATTCGGAATGGTCCGTCGCGAAACCCTCCGACTCGAGGCCACGACGGAGCAACCTTGCCATTTTTGCCTGATCTTCAACTACCAAGATCCTCATGGTGCAATTGTCCAACCCAAGATTGGAATCCGGTTAGAGATCACGGGTGGACTCAGGCGCCGGTAGCAGCAGAGTGACTACCGGGCCGGGACCCGCCGCCGTGACCCTGAGACTCCCCCCTCGGCTTCTGCGAGGGAGCGTGCGAGCGCCAGGCCGATCCCGTGACCGTCGTCGGAGGACTTGCCACGGCCGAACGCCCGCTCAGGGTCGCCCGCAAATCCCGGGCCTTCATCGGCTACATCGATCGCAGCCCAGCCTGCGATTTCACGAACGGTAATCGTCACCTGTCCCGATCCATGTCGCACCGCGTTTTCGACGAGCACGTAGAGAACCTGGTCCACAACTACTGGATCAGCTGCGGCCGCGACCAAGGAATCCGCGGAGGGGACCCGAATCGATCGCTCACCGGAAACCAGCTTCGCTTCCCAGCCCTTCCTGACCTGTTCAACAATCTTCACGAGGTCAGCGACGCGATCTCCGCGCGGCATATCGCGGGCCACCATCAAGAGGGTGTCGATCGTGTTCTGAAGTCGGTCGACCTGCTGGATAGCTGCTTCGACTTGCTCCGGCGGCTGTTCTTCAAGCTGCAGTGACTCAAGTTCTATTCTCAGTGCGGCGAGAGGTGTCCTCATCTGATGGGAAGCATCGGCACTGAAAGTCCGCTCCCGCGCGAGAGTCTCTTCAAGTCTGCGGGCAGACTGGCTGAGGGCCGTAGCAATCGCATCGAGTTCCCCAATTCCTGAGAGTGGGATTCCTTCGATAAGCCCACGTCGGTCCACGTTTCCCGCTGCCTTGGCCAGCCGTTCGAGCGGACGTGCCAGATGGCGGGCCATGAGCAGCGCCGCCATGGTCGCCAGAGCGACCAGTCCGACCGCGAATACCACCAGAGCCAGCCAGGTATTGCGCTCCCGGAGACCGACTGCGGAGTCATCTCGTTCGGCGACGAGCACACCCCCGACCCTTTCGTTGTTGAGCAGGGGCACGGCGACCGAGAACTGTCCGTCTCCGCTGCCAGTGACGATCCTGGCTTCGCGAAAAGCTGTGCGCGCCTGGGCTGAGGTCGCGGGTAACCCCTGACCGGCGAGTTCCTGTCCCCTGCTCCCGTAGACAGTCAGACGGTCCGTCGAAGCTGGAAGTTCGATCGGATCTCCGCCCTGTCCGGAGATGTCAACCGAACGGGTTGCTTCAACGGCATCTCGCTGAAGCTTGAGCAGTTCCTGATCCCGGTATGTCTGATTCAAAACGAATCCCAGAGGAACGGCGAACAACACAACAGCCATCGCCGCTACCCCGGCAATCGCGACCACCAGCCGGTACCTCATTCTACGTCCAGGCGATAGCCGATTCCGCGGAGCGTCGTCAGCCTGTCTGGTCCTATTTCTCTCCTCAGTGAGTGGATGTGGGTATCGAGTGTCTTGGTGGAACCCATCCACTCTGTATCCCATATTTCGGTCATGATCCGCTGGCGAGTTACCGCCCTGCCCGCTTCGGAGACAAGAAGGTTGAGAAGGTCGAATTCCTTTGGGCGAAGATTTAGCGCCTGGTCGCCTCTCCATGCCTGTCTCGAAGCCGAGTCAACTCGCAAATCGCCGGCCTCCACGGGTTCCCGGGCAAGCTCTGTTCTGTCTGCTGTTTCGACCCGGCGCAGGTGTGTTCGTAGTCTCGCCAGCAGTTCAGCCAGACGAAACGGTTTTACGAGATAGTCGTCTGCGCCGGCGTCGAGACCGGCGACGATATCGAGCTCTTGATCGCGGGCACTGAGTATCAATATCGCAATTTCCGGATGAGACATCCGAAGTTTTCGACAGACCTCGATTCCGTCGATATCCGGGAGTCCGAGGTCGAGGATCACCAAGGGAAAGTCGGGGCCGGCGGCGGCCAGTGCTGGTCGCCCCGAGCGCAACCAGGTAACCGCATAGCCCTGGCTTTCAAGCACCCGAACCAGTCCCCGGCCGATCGCCTGATCATCCTCTACGACTAGAAGGTTGCCTTGGCTCATCGACCGAAGCTATAGGTAGGGCGTGTACGGACGTTGGATCCTCACTCTGCAGGCCAGGGAAAACGTCGCATCCCGAACCTCCGTCGTGCCGGTGGGTGGCCCGGTTTCGGGAACAACGCTTGGCTGACTGAAGGAACGATCAGTGGAACCATAGATTCGCCGAGTTCATTCGACCCCCGCCTCGGCACCGCCGGAATCCTTGTTGACCTTGAAGTCGGCGGGCTTGACCCCTGGCGAGCTCACCACACCCGCGACGACGAGCGCGTTCTTGTCGGTCGTGAACAGACCGAATTCATTGATCGGGTAGTGGTCGGGGTCACCGGAATTGTCGAAGTGGGCGACGCGAGTCGCGCCCGGGGCGACGGTGAAACCGGCGAGCTTTGTGAAGTATCCCTCCGAGGTGCCCTGGCTGGGATCGCTTACCGTGTAGTAGACAACAAAATCGGCCAGCTTCCTGTTCGTGCCGTTCATGATCGCTATCTCTAGGTGATCGTCGACCGGTTTGCCCGTATCGGCGGAGACGTTGTTCTCGACCAGAGCTTTGGTAACCGCAAGTCCGGGAACCGTCGACTTGTTGGATATCGGGTTCTTCGAGACGGGCAACACCTGTGACCCGGATGTCGTGCCACCTCCACCGGTCGCCGCGGTCGTCGGAGCGCCGTTCGTGGTCCCACTGCCGCCACAACCTGCGGAAAACGCCGCGACACTCGCCACGGCAAGCGTCCCAATCAGGATTCTTATTGTTGTCTTCTTCATCACGTTACCTTTCGAGTTTTGCGTTCTTGTCTGAGCCCCGAGAACATGAGGCCGGACAGGAGAAACAGGTACCCGCCGAGCCAGATGATGTCGTTGCGTTTTTCCCCGGCGATATAGCTGAGCGATTTGCCGGCGTAGGTGTCTTTGATTCCTGTCACGGCGAAGGTGAGCCGCTCGTAGTGCTTCGTCAGGGAGGTCTCCTCGAGTCCGTTGCGGACCTTTTCGTAAGTCGAGAAGTTCGCGAGGACTTTCTTCTCGTCGGCCTTGTTGACCTGGAGTGCGGCAAACAGCCCGCCAGGCACCTGGTTGTCGGGGTCCATCGTGTCGCCGATCTGGGGGATCACGAGCACGACCGAGAGCCAGATGACCAAGGCCACGACGAGTCCGTTTACGAGCACCTTGCTGCGGGCTGAAATCCAGACTCCAAGCGCATAGAAGATCAGCATGTAGAACGCCGCCATGGCAAACGAAATAGCCAGCCGGGCGATCTCGCCGCCGTTCAGCCACTGGCCGCCGACGGTTCCGATCAGGATGACTGAGATAAGTGCGGTTGCCACTAGAATTGTGACGATCAGTGCGCCCGCGCCAAGCAGTCTCCCGAAGAACATCTCCCGCGTTCGCACCGGACGGGTGAACAGGAGACGGTTGGTGTCGCCATGGCGCCCGCGCGCCACGCTCATGTATCCGAGGCCGATCGCGATCACCGCACCGATGATCTGTACGTATTCGATCACTCCCCGGAGCAACTGCAGCGGGAAGAACTGGGGAGGCGCAACGATCGCGACGCCGGTGGCCCGGGCCTGCTGCAGGTAAGCCTCGTAATCGGCAATCTGGGCTTTGAAGTCGTAGGAGGCAATCGTGATCGAAGCCGCGGCGATGAGAACCATGCTCAAGATCAGCAGGAGCAATACTCGACTGCGGGCAGCCGACTTGAACTCGAGTCCGGCCAGAGTCAGGATCTTGCTGGGCGCGCGCTCAGTCACGGGCGGCCTCCTCGGAGAAGTCGTGCCGTCCGACCAGCCACCGGGTCCCGCCGCCGAGCAGGAACAGAACAGCCACGATGGGAGCAAGCCGACCCACCGTTTCAGCAGCGCCGGGGTGGCTGCCGTCGCTCAGGATCGAAGTGCTGAGCGCCTTGTACTGCTCATTGACCGAAACCGGCTTCGCCTTCGACGTGACCCGGAAAAACGGAGAAGCGCTGACGGTGACCGGGTCCGTGACCGGGTTCAACGATGCCACTGGCCGCAGGCCCGAGGTCAGCTCGGGCGTGGCGAAAGTGAAGATCACCCAGATCGCGACGCCCGCCAGCAGGGCAAGAGATTGACTGCGGACCAACAGCGCGGTGATCGCGCCGACCAGCGTGAAGACGAGCAGGTACGTGCCGGACAGGACGAAAAACAGAACCAGCCGTATGAATTCCGGGACGGAAGGCAGATTGCCGTTGACCAAGGTCAGCCCGGCGGTGCTTAGTGCCAGGCAGGCGACCATGATCGCGGCCAGAGCGATGGCGCTACCTGCCGCCTTCCCCCAGAAGTAAGAGGAGCGCCCCACCGGACGCGAGAAGATGATTCGGGTGACGCCGGCCTGCCGGTCACCCATCATGCTGACATGACCGAGCAAGATCGCCATCAGGGAGCCGATGAGCGGTACATAGATGACCATGTTGTTCAGCAGTGACAGGCGAGGCTTGGCGTCGAACGGGTTGGGGGGCGCTGGCATGCCCGCGGCTGAAAGCGTAGCCACGGTCTCTTCGTAGATCCTCAGGATCGTCGAATGTGTCGACCAGCCGATGTATCCCGAGACTGCCGTCATGAGCAGCAGTACCGAGAGCATCAGTACAAAGGTCTTCTGTCGCCGCAGGGCCTTGATGTGGTGCCGGGCGATTACGGTCGTCATACTCATCGATAGTCCAGGCGTACATAGATGTCTTCGAGAGAGGCTTCGTCGGGAAAACGCTCAAGCGTGCGATCCATCGAATCGAGGTAGATCAGCGAGCCTTCAGCCAGCACACCGATCGTCGTGCAGACTCGCGAGACTTCGCTGAGAAGGTGCGTGTTCATGAAGATCGTCATGCCCATCTCGGAGTTCAGGCGGGAGATCGTTTCGCGGAGCTGACGGACACCCATCGGATCCAGGCCTGAGGTGGGTTCGTCAAGAAACAGCACAGCTGGCTGGTGGAGGATCGCCTGCGCTATCCCGATTCGCTGCCTCATCCCTTTCGAGAAGGTCCCGACACGACGATCCGCGAGTTCGGTGCAATCGAGAAAGCCGAGTGCCTGGTCGATCGCCCCGGAGACGTCCTTCACCCCAGAGAGTTTCGCGAAGAAACACAGGTTCTCCGACGCAGTCAGGTCATCGTAAAGCCGGATATTTTCAGGTAGGTAACCGATGGAGCGCTGAACGTCCAAGCGCGACGATAGGACATCAAAGCCGCAGACCCGCGCGACCCCGACCGTAGGTTTGATCAGGGTCGTCAGGACGTTGATCGTCGTTGTCTTCCCGGATCCGTTGTGACCGAGAAATCCGAAGACTTCGCCCGCGCCTACCGTGAGATCAATGCCGTGGAGGACCTGTGTATCGCCGAAACTTTGAGACAGGCCGACGATCTCGATGGCTGGGTCGGCATCGACGGCTTTGTCCGGGCTCGCGTCACGGTGGTGGGTTCTCGAAATGCTCATGAATGGGTCTTCCGGGTGCACGCGTCTGACATGTTTTCCTTCCGCGCTGTACTGAGAGTTGGGATTCGCGCAATGTATGTAAGGAAGGTCAGTCCCCCATTACCCCGACCTCATCGTCAGGTCAATGTTTCCGGACCTCCGCTTCGGCCCAAGGCTTTCTAATCGCAATCCAACGCAGGCACCCTAGGTTGAGCGCTGTAAGTAGGAATCCCCTCAAGAAAGGCATTCATCATGGAAAAGATCAAGAAGATTCTGTTGGCAGTCGCGGCCCTGGCCGCACTGGCTGTCGGCGGGGCGACTATTGCCCAAGCCGGCAACGACGGTAGTCAGACGACGACTCCTCCCGCCAAGTCATCCGAACCAAGCGATGAGAAATCGGCCGACGATACCGACAATATCCAGGACGAAAACGGCAAGGATGACGCCACTGAAAAGGGTGAATCAGAAGGCAAGGAATCCGAAGCTGTCGACGACGACGGCCCCGGCGGGCATGCTGATGAGCCTGGCAACCCCAACGCCGATCACGAGAACGAAGGGCAGGAGTAGGACCACGTCTGCCCTCCAGGCAGGTTGAGCAAACGGCCCCGGCGAAAGCCGGGGCCGTTCTTCGTTCAACGCCCAAAAAGCCGGGGGGGATTCCGAGCGTCAAATTCCCGGGGTCGGCCGCGTCGAGGAGGTCTGAGCAGCCGGTCGGTGCTTCTGCTCAAGAACCACAAGTCAGGGCCCGCCTCACTCTGGATCAATGTCGGGGGACTACCCAACCGCGGGGCGGTTCGTAGCGGGCTGATGCGGTAGCCGAGCTTCGGCCCGCCTTCAGGCAGGGGAGAGTGGCCTGCCTGGGACCAGGCACCCGTACTTGGGGCGGCCACTCCACATTCAAAGACTGATCGCGAAGCTGGGGACCCGGCTGACGCTGCGAAAGAAGCGACCCAGGATCACCTACGAAACCGAAGGTCACAGGTTCGAATCCTGTCGGGCGCGCTCAGCGAAGACGGTGGATTCCGCTCAACGGTGCGAAGTCCTGTGGCGGCGGCGAGATCTGCCCGATTCGGCCGAAATCGCCGTTCCTGTCCTCAAGCCGAATAGGACAATCGCTCAAACAAGCCCGCGGGCTTGTTTGAGTCACGACGGACTCGACTGGCTGGAACCGAGCGCTCCCGTATCCGAAGAGTCGCAGGTTCGAATCGGGCCCCCGCTACATCAAAGCGTTCTAACGATGTTCAAACGTACGAGTCCGGATGCGCCGACACGGCCAAGCACGGCTAGCGAGTAGTTTTACGAAATCCCGCACGAACAAGCGCTCAACAGCACTAGACGAATGCCTTGTCATGATGCCGACCGGAGATGATGACCGAGGACGCCAAGTTCGCCCTCGGGTTCTAAGGCGAAGGGGTAAGGGTCCTAGCTCGCTTTGAGCAGTTCGTCCAGAGCTTTTCCGAGTCCGTCGGAGATCAACTTGATGTCCGGCATCGCGTCGTAGTCGCCGAGCAGGCCGAAGTTCAGCTGCCCGTTGTAACTCATGACCCCGATTGCGAGCGCGTGGTTCTTCGGCAGGAAGGCGACCGGGAAAGTCTCCTGGAGTTTGTTTCCCAGCACGTAGAGCGGCATCTGCGGACCCGGCACGTTGGTGACGATCAGATTGAAGAGGCGGGTCGAAAAATTGATCCGAGCCGCCTGGGCCAGCAGGGTGGGTGGGGCGAAGTCGTTGAGCCGGGCGATCGTCTCGGCTCCGAGGGCCTGCTTTGACTGCTTCAGTCCGTCCATTGCGGCGCTGACGATCTCCAGCTGGGCTACCGGATCGGGCTCATAGACCGGCAGCGGCGCCCGCATCGTCGCCAGTTTGTTGCCGAGCTGCCCGTGTTCGTCGGCAGTGCGGACCGAGACCGGCACCAGCGCCCGCAGCTCAAGGCCTTCAGTCTCGACCCCGCGCTGGATCAGCCAGTTACGAACAGAGCCGGTGACGGCTGCGAGTACTACGTCGTTGACCGTCGTGCCGAAAGCGTTCTTGATGCGGCGGAAGTCCGCGAAATCGGCCTGGGCAAGAGCGATTCGGCGGTGAGGGCCGATGTCGGTGTTCAGCGGGACGTCCGGAGCCGGGTCGGCGAAGGCCCGTGCGATCTCGGAAACGCCCTCGGCCTGGTCCCCGAACCGGTCTATGACCGACTGGGGATTTCGCACTGCTCCCAGCAGGCGGTCGCTCAGCCGCAGCGGGGTGGTTGCCAGATCGCCGGCGCTCCTGCGCAAGAGGTTGAGTGAGGAGGGTTCCGGCCGGGGGTGCCATTCCTCGGTGGGAGAGGCCGGCTCGGGGTTGGCCGTGACGTCGAAGAGCACCGTACCGATGTCAACGCCGGAGATACCGTCGATCATCGCGTGGTGGCTCTTGATCAGCACGGCGAAACGGTCGTCCTGGAGTTCCTGGACGAGCCACATCTCCCAGAGCGGCTTCGTGCGATCGAGCGATTGCGAGAAGACCCGGTTGGCGAGTGCGATCAGCTCGGATTCGGTGCCCGGCGAGGGCAGCGCGGTGTGGCGCATGTGGAACGAGAGGCTGAAGCCGGTGTCGTCGGCCCAGAGCGGCCGGCCGGCGTCGAGCGGCGGGTAGACCAGTTTCTGCCGGTAACGTGGCACGAACGGGAGCCGTGATTCGACGTGCGCGACGAAATCCTCGTAGCTCGGCGGCGGACCCTCGAAGATCATCACCGCACCGATGTGCATGTGGCTGTTCTCGTTCTCGTTGCTGAGGAACGAGGCGTCGATGCCTGTCAAGCGGTCGAGGCTGTCGTTTGTGGCTTCCATCGATCTCCCAAATCCTTGTCTGCCGCGAGAAGGCATTGCTTTTCCGGCTGCGGGTACCGTCCGCACCTTACTGTGGGTACCCTGTCCGTATGCCTTCAACCGTCACAACAGGTCCGGAACGAGTGATTCTGGCCGCACCCCGTGGTTACTGCGCCGGCGTCGATCGTGCCGTCCAGACGGTCGAGCGCGCCCTCGAGAAGCACGGCGCTCCGATCTACGTGCGCAAAGAGATCGTCCACAACAAGCACGTGGTCGAAGAACTTGCCGAGCGTGGCGCGATCTTCGTTGAAGAAGAGACCGAAGTCCCGGAAGGCGAAATGGTTGTTTTCAGCGCTCACGGTGTCTCCCCGGCGGTTCACGAAAACGCCAAGTCGCGAAACCTTCAGACCATCGACGCGACCTGCCCGCTGGTCACCAAAGTTCACGTTGAAGCGCGCAAGTTCGCCGCTGAGGGCTACACGATCGTAATGGTCGGGCACGAAGGCCACGAAGAGGTCGAAGGAACCATGGGCGAGGCCCCGGAAAGCATCATCCTCGTCCAGACGGTCGAAGAGGTCGATCAGCTTGAACTCGACGATCCGGACCACGTCGCGCTGATTACGCAGACCACACTCTCAGTCGATGAGACCGCCGAGATCATCAGCCGGCTCCGCGAAAGGTTCCCCGGAATCGTCACGGCCAAGGGCGAGGACATCTGTTACGCCACAACCAACCGCCAGATAGCGGTCAAGCAGCTGGCGAAGCAGTGCGACCTGGTCCTGGTCATCGGTTCGACCAATTCATCGAACTCGAACCGGCTGGTCGAGGTCGCCCGCGAGTACGGCTCGGAGTCCTTTCTAATCGACAACCACGCCCAGGTGAAGGACGAATGGCTCGACGGCATCGAGACCGTCGGAATCACTTCGGGCGCCAGTGCCCCGGAAGAGCTGGTCGAAGATCTGGTCCAGTCATTTCGTGACCGTGGAGTTGAAGACGTCTCCGAGCTGCGAACCGTCGAAGAGTCGGTCCGCTTCATGCTGCCGAAGGAAATCCGGCCGCTCCCGATGGTCCCGAGCTCCTAGCGTAGATTTCAGCTCACGGCGGGTGAGAAGCTGACCGACCAGATCTCGGGACTGCCGTCGAGGGCGATCTCGATCCGGTGCTTGCCGTGCTGGTCATGCTCGAACAGTGTGTAGAGCCCGGCGCCGTCGATCTCGACCTGGCCGACAGGCTCGCCGTCGACCGCCAGCACAAGTGCCCCTGACCCGGTAACGGTCGCGTGGACGCCTCCGCCTTCGTATTCGACGTCGAAGGCGTTGCCGTCAGCTGTGGTCCAGGGCCGGCCTTCGATCGGGATCAGTTCGGCTCCGGGGGCGAGCACTTCGATTCCCTCGGCGTCGGTCGGCCGGAACGGATCCATAGGTGCCGGGAAGGCGGGCTCGGCGTCCGGCCCGAGCAGGCTCTCCTGAATTGCCACCTCGGTACCGCGGTACTCGCCTTCGCCGAAATGGAACCAGCGAAGGATGCCGCCGCGGCCCCAGAGGTAGAGGCTCGGCCAGCCTTCGCAGCCGTACATTTGCCAGAGGGCCAGGTCCTGGTCGAGCAGGACGGGAAACTCGATGCCGAGACGCGCGAGACCGGTCTCGGCCACTTCAGGCTCTGCGCCGAAGCCGAAACGCGGCGCCTGCACGCCGATCACCCGAAGGCCGAAGTCCCGGTAGCGGCGAAACCACTCATTCACATAAGGGAGCGTGCGCACGCTGTTCAGCTGGCTGAAGTCGAAGAAATGCACCAGCACCGGACCCTTGGCTGTTAGCGGAGCCATCTTGCCCGGGTTGCCACCGATCCAGGTGGCCTCCGGTGGGAGGTGGGGTACGGCGATGTCGTCTCTGAGCGGGAGGATTGGCCGGATATTACGGGCAGGTATGATTCGGGTCCCGCCCCCCGGACTAGGAGTCAGCGTTGAACAAGAATTTGTGGGACCGCATCGAGCAGGCACGAGGCGAGTGGAACGTTCTCGAGCATCCCTTCTACCAGCGCTGGTCGGCCGGTGAGCTGACTCGAGAAGAGCTGGCTGATTATTCGGGCCAGTACCGCTATGCCACCGAAGCGATTGCGCGCATGAGCTCCGACATTGCCGCGGCCGCCCCCGCCGGCGAGCGGGCCGGACTCGAAGCGCACGCCGCCGAAGAGTCGGACCACGTTGCCATGTGGGACGGATTCGTTCACGAGGTCGGCGGTACCGTGGGCGCTGAACCCACGCCTGAGACCCTCGAATGTGTCGAGGCCTGGACCAAGGCCGACGGTTTCGGCAAGCAGGTCGCCCGCATGTACGCGGTCGAGAGTGGACAGCCGTCGATCTCGAAGACCAAGTCCGAAGGACTCTCTGCCCACTACGACATCCACGACGGACCGGGAAACCAGTATTTCACGATCCACGAGACGATGGACGTCGATCACGCCGAAGCCGGCCGGGCCCTCATTGAGCGGCACATGAACGACTTCTGTGAAGACGAGCTGGTGGCCGCCGCGGAAGACGCATTCAAGGCGAACTGGAGACTGCTCGACGGAGTCAGCCCGTCCTGCTAGAGCTCCCGCTCGCTCATGTCCTCGCTGCCGGCGAGGACATTCCGATTCCGGCGTGGCTCTTCGCCTGGGGAGCCTCAGTTGTACTCATAGTCTCGTTTTTCGCACTCTCAGCGGGTTGGCGCCGGGCCCGCTACGAGGGTGATTCCTGGCACCCGGCCTTCACGGGAATAGGCAAGGTACTCGGGTCACTTCCGGTCCGGATTCTCTGCGGCCTGATCGGCGTCTTCCTGCTTGGCCTCTCGATCTATGCCGGATTCGAGGGCACCTCGGCGCCCGAACGGAACGTCGCAATCACGCTGCTGTTCGTCACCGCCTGGCTCGGATTTCCTTTGCTCGGCGTCCTGTTCGGGGACGTGTTCTCCGCCTTCAATCCGTGGAAGGCGGTCGCCACGCCGATCGGGTTCGCCTACCGGAAGCTGACTGGCCGGGCACCCCTCCATTTTGTCTATCCAGAAAAGCTTGGCCGCTGGCCGGCGGCAGTCGGACTGGTCGGCTTCGTCTGGCTCGAGCTGGTCTACGGCGAAGGCAACGGCGTGTCGGTCGGCCTCGATCCCGAGATCGTCGCCCGGGCGGCGATCGCCTATTCGGTCTATGCACTCGGCATGACGGCGGCCTTCGGTCGCGAGGCTTTCTTCAAGAACGGTGAGACCTTCTCGGTCTACTTCGGAATGTTCGGTTCGCTCGGCAAGTTCGAGTTCCGTGACGGCGTTCTCGGGGTCAGGCGTTTTCTATCCGCTTCGACCCGCTGGGTTGCCGGTGCCGGATCGGTCGCGGTGATCATCGCTTCGATCGGTACCACCACCTTCGACGGTGCCCAGGAGGGCGTGTTCAAGGGTGGAATCGAAAGGGCCCTGGGCTGGTTCAGTGATGCCGGCCTGGGGGCAACCGCCTCGACCCGCCTGGCGAGCACAACCTTCATGGTCATCAGCATCGCGATCGTGACCCTGATCTACCTGCTTGGCGTGCGGGGGATGGGCACGGTGCCGGGAGCGCCGGACCGGAAGACCCTCTGGCGTTCGTTCGCCCACGCGCTGATCCCGATCGCTTTCGCCTATCTGCTGGCCCACTACTTCAGCCTGTTCTTCTTCCAGGAGCAGGCGCAATTCACTTACCTTCTGTCGGATCCCCTCGGAACCGGCACGACCGACCTTTTCGGCACCGCCCAATATGGCATCGATTTCAATGCGATCAGCAACAGTCTCGTCTGGTACGTCCAGGTGGGAACCCTGGTCCTTGGCCACGTGGCGGGACTGGTGCTGGCCCACGATCGCGCGATCACAACCTGGGGCGATTACAGGAAGGCTGCCCGTTCGCAGTACTGGATGCTGGCGGTGATGGTCGCGTTCACCTGCTTCGGCCTCTTCCTGCTCTCGGTCTCGAACGCCTGAGCCTCCGGAGGATCAGGGCCGCCCTTTCGTCGAGGCCTCCAGCAGAAGCGCCTAAAATAGTCACAGTAAGACGCATATACGGACAGACGACGTTCATAGCACCGCTTTCGCGTGAATACGGTCTGTGGTAGCTTCGACCGGTGTCCGGTACGGAATTCAGAGTTGGAGATGCTGCCGCTCTGCTTGGCGTGAGCGACGATACGGTCCGCCGCTGGGCCGCTGACGGCCGGCTCACCCTCCGTGAGGGTGAGAACGGAGTCAAGGTGGTCGACGGCAAAGAACTGGCGGCCCTTGCGGTTCAGGGAGCGGCAGAAAACGGCCCCGGCCAGGTCTCCACCTATTCGGTGCGCAACCGGATGCGCGGCATCGTCACCGGGGTCAAGGCCGACGGCGTCATGGCTCAGGTCGACATCCAGGCAGGTCCCTTCCGCCTGGTTTCTCTGATCAGCAGCGAAGCGGTCGAAGACCTTGGCCTGGAAGTGGGGAAAGTGGTGTTCGCCACCGCCAAGGCAACCAACGTGGGCGTTGAAGTTGTCTCGAACATTCGCTGACCGGAATTCAGGTTCCCCGTGAGAGGTGCGTTTGCGTCGGTTGCGGTGGTGTTACTGCTGGCCTTCGGCCTGTCCGCCTGCGGAGATGGCGAATCCGATGAATCGGTTGACGGCAAGATCACGGTGTTCGCAGCCGCATCACTGACCGAAGCTTTCACAGATCTCGGAAAGGTCTACGAAGACGAGCACGAAGGCTCCAAGGTCGTCTTCAGCTTCGCCGCCTCATCGGGACTCGCCTCCCAGATCAATTCGGGTGCTCCGGCCGACGTCTATGCTTCCGCCGACGAGCCGAACATGCAGAAGGTCGCGGGCGAAAAGATGATCGAGGGCGAGCCGCGGAACTTCGCGGGCAACGTCCTCGAGATCGTGACGCCGAAGGGCAACCCGGGCGAGGTGAAGAGTCTTTCCGACCTCGCGAATGAAGATCTGACGGTGGCTGTTTGTGCGCCGGAAGTTCCGTGCGGAAGCGCGGCGAAGACCCTGTTCGAGAAGGAGGGGTGAAGGGGGTCGATCGACACCTATGAAGCGGATGTCAAATCGGTACTGACCAAGGTCGAGCTCGATGAAGTGGACGCCGGCCTCGTCTACCACTCCGATGTGGTCGCCGCCGGTGACTCGATCGATTCGATCGTGATTCCGGACGCCGATCTGGCCACGAATACTTATCCGATCGCGCTACTCAAAGACGGATCAAATCAGGCCGGTGGCCAGGAGTTCATCGACCTGGTGCTGAGCAGGACGGGCCACGCCGAGCTCAGAAAACGGGGCTTCCGCGGCCCTTGACCCGGAATTCTCTCATGTCCCACTCGAGCCAGACCAGGCCACCAGGCACCCTTCTGCCGCCGGCCATTCTTGCGGTGTGCTTCCTCGTCCTGCCGCTCCTGGCTCTTCTCCTGAAGCTCCCCTGGGGTTCGGCGACGGAGATCCTGTCCCGCGAAGAGACCCTGCAGGCTCTCGGCCTTTCCCTCGGCACCGCCACGGGGGCCACTCTCGTCTGCATTCTCATCGGGGTACCCCTTGCCTGGTGGCTGGTCTGGTTGTCCGAGCAGGCGAACGACCTTCCGTACCGGATCCTCCGCGCGCTCGTTCTGGTGCCGCTGGTCCTGCCTCCGGTCGTGGGCGGCGTGGCGCTGCTCCTCCTGCTCGGTCGGCGAGGGGTACTCGGCGGACCGCTGTTCGACCTCACCGGCTTCGCGATCCCTTTCACCACGGTTGGCGTGATCACCGCCCAGGTATTCGTCGCACTACCGTTCCTCATCCTCTCGGTCGAGGGTGCGCTCAGAACCATCGACCGCAGAATCGAAGAGGTCGCCCTCGACCTCGGTGCGAATCCGCTTCAGGTCCTGCTCACGGTCACCCTGCCCATCCTGAGGCCGGCGATCGTGGCCGGGGCGGTGCTCAGCTTCGCCCGCGCCCTGGGGGAGTTCGGCGCGACAATCACCCTTGCCGGAAATTTCCCCGGGGTCACCCGCACCATGCCGATTGCCACCTACACGGAGCTGCAGACCGATCCCGACGCCGCGATCACGCTCTCGGTGATCCTGCTGGCGGTCTCGGTGGCGATCCTCGTATCACTCCGCGGCCGCTGGGCGAAGAACGTCTTCGGTTGAGTTTCACCTGCAAGAACGGAAGCCCCGCTTTCGCGGGGCCTCGCCACAACTCTTGCGATGGACTTCCGCCAGGGGCGACGCCGCCCGGCAGTCTCAGACCCTTGAGGTCTCGGCCTCCGGCGACGGCACGATCCGGATGTACGGCTTGGGCTCGTCCCAGCCGTCGGGGTAGATTTCCCGGGCCTGGTCGTTGCTGACCGTTCCGGCGATGATCACGTCCTCGCCCGTCTTCCAGTTGGCGGGGGTGGCCACCTTGTGCTCCGCGGTCAGTTTGAGCGAGTCGATCACGCGCAGCACTTCGTCGAAGTTCCGGCCGGTCGACATCGGGTAGACCAGGATCAGTTTGATCTTCTTGTCCGGACCGATCACGAAAACGTTGCGCACGGTCTGGTTGTCGGCGGGGGTTCGATCGTCGGTGCTGCCCGACACTTCTGACGGCAGCATGCCGTAGGCCTTGGCGACCGCGAAGTCGGAATCACTGATGATCGGATAGTTCGGGGCCGTGCCCTGGGTTTCCTCGATGTCCTTGGCCCAGTCTTCATGCTTGCCAAGTGAGTCGACCGAGAGGCCGATGATCTTTACGTCGCGCTCATCGAACTCCGGCTTGGCGTTCGCCATGTATCCGAGTTCGGTGGTGCAGACCGGGGTGAAGTCCTTCGGGTGCGAAAAGAGCACGCCCCAGGAATCGCCGAGCCAGTCGTGAAAGCTGAGCCGACCCTCGGTGGTCTCTGCTTCGAAATTTGGTGCTTCATCTCCAAGGTGAAGAGCCATGTGTTCCTTTCACTTCGATCTATTCATGTAAACCTGATCAGGTTTCAGTAAATAGAATTTAGCAGGCTTGGGAACCGGGCTCGCGGGGCGAGCCTTTGACCTTCAAACGGACCGGCAGGACAGCGGGCTAGAGGATCTCTTCGAGACGCTTCTCGATGAGTTCGGAGATCTCCTCGCGGACCGGGCCTTCGGTCAGGCGTTCAACCAGAGCTTCGAGGAAACCTTCTACGACCATCGCCTTCGCGTCGCCGTCTCCGAGTCCCCTCGTATTCAGGTAGAAGAGTTGGTCCTTGTCTACCTGAGCGATCGCGGCGGCGTGAGTGCAGGCCACGTCGTCGGCGAGGATTTCGAGGCCGGGGATGGCATCGGCATGCGCGTCGGTGGAGAGCAGCATGTTGCGGCACTCCTGAAAAGCATCGGTGCGCTGCGCGCCTTCGTCGACCTTGATCATTCCCCGCCAGACGGCGGTGGAATGATCGGCGAGGACGCCACGGAACGCGAGGTTGGAAAAGGTGTCGACGGCCGCGTGCTCCTGGAGCGTGTCGAAGTCCAGGTGCTGGCGGTTGCCGCCGGCATACCCACCGGTGACCCGGGCGGAGGAGCCCTGGCCGGCGAGGTTGGTCGTCATGCGGACCTTGCCGTTGCCGCCGCCGAAGCCGAGCGTGGCCCAGTCGAGGCTGCCGTCGCGCTGGACAACTGCCCGCTGGGAGGAAAAGAGCCAGGCCTTTTCTGAGAGGTCCTGGGTGGCGATGAAGTCGAGGTTTGCGTTCTGCCCGACCACGAGTTCGACCACCGTGTTCAGCATCGCGGAAGTGTCGTCGGATTCGGATCCGTAGTGCTCCCAGACCTCTGCCTGGGCGCCTTCTTCGAGGACGATGAGCGTGCGCCAGTTGACGTCGGCGCCTTCCGAGTCGAGATTGACCCTGACCTTTATCGGCTCGTCGCAGACCACGTTACGCGGCACGTGGATCAGCACGCCATCCTGCCAGGAGGCTTCGTTGCGCGCGACGAAAGGATCTTCGCTTTCGACCAGCGAGCCGAGGTGCTGCTCGATCAGGTCGGAGTGCCCGGCCAGCGCGTCGGCGAGCGGCATGACGACGACATCGTCGCTGCCCCCGGTGATTTCGGCGTCGGCCGAAGCCACTTCGAAGGAATCGAGGTCGAGCTTCCTGAGGTTGGTGAACTCCCAACCCTTCGTCTTGCGATCAGGGAGGGGAAGGGACTCGACCAGCTCGGCACCGGTCTGCCGCCGGTCACTCAGCCACTGCGGGTCGGTGGCGACGGGGCTAGCCAATGCTGCCTTCCATCTGGAGCTCGATCAGCCGGTTCAGCTCGACCGCGTATTCCATCGGCAGTTCCTTGGTGACCGGTTCGATGAAGCCGTTGACGATCATCTTCGAGGCATCCTCTTCGGAAAGGCCACGGCTCTGCAGGTAGAAAAGCATGTCGTCGCCGACCTTCGAGACGGTCGCTTCGTGACCCATGTCAGCGTCGGACTCATCGACCTTGATGGTCGGGTAGGTGTCCGAGCGCGAATCCTCGTCGAGGAGCAGCGCGTCGCAGACGACCTTCGACCTGGTGCCCGTGGCCCCGCCCGCAATCTCGAGCAGGCCGCGGTAGGTGGAGCGGCCACCGTCCTTGGAGATTGACTTGGCAAAGACCGAAGAGGTCGTGTTCGGGGCGGCATGGATGATCTTGCCGCCGGCGTCCTGATGCTGGCCGTTTCCGGCGAAGGCGATCGAGAGGATCTCTCCGTGCGCACCGTCGCCGGTCAGGTAGATCGCCGGGTACTTCATGGTGACCTTCGAACCGAGGTTGCAGTCGACCCATTCCATGGTCGCGTTCTCTTCGGCGATAGCGCGCTTGGTGACCAGGTTGAAGACGTTCTGCGACCAGTTCTGGACGGTCGTGTACCGAACCTTGGCGCTTGGCTTGGCGACGATCTCGACCACGGCCGAGTGGAGCGAGTCCGAGGAATAGACCGGGGCGGTGCAGCCCTCGATGTAATGAACCTCGGACCCTTCTTCGGCGATGATCAGGGTGCGCTCGAACTGACCCATGTTCTCGGTGTTGATCCGGAAGTAGGCCTGAAGCGGCATTTCGACCTTGACCCCCTTCGGCACGTAGACGAAAGAACCGCCCGACCATACGGCTGAGTTCAGCGCGGCCAGCTTGTTGTCAGCGGGCGGGATGATCGTCGCCCAGTACTCCTTGAGGAGGTCCTCGTGCTCACGGAGCGCGGTGTCCATGTCGGTGAAGATGACGCCCTGGGCCTCGAGCTTCTCGTTGACCTGGTGGTAGACGACTTCCGATTCATACTGGGCGCCGACGCCGGCGAGGAACTTGCGCTCGGCCTCGGGAATGCCGAGCCGGTCAAAGGTGTTCTTGATGTCCTCGGGGACCTCCGACCAATCGCGGCTGTTCTTCTCGGAGGCGCGCACGAAGTAGTGGATGTCGTCAAAGTCGATCTGGTCGAGATCGGCACCCCACTGCGGAGTCGGCTTGTCGACGAAGGTCTGGTAGGCCTTGAGGCGAAACTCGCGCATCCATTCCGGCTCGTTCTTGTAGTCGGAGATCGACTCGACGATTTCGCGATTCAGTCCCTTGGGAGCCTTATAGGCGTAGCCCGCTTCGGAATCACTGAAGCCGAACTTCTCCTTGTAGTCGGAGTTGATTCCTTCGACTGCCTTTTTCTCGGCGATTGCTTCTGCTGTTGCCATGTTCAGACCTCCAGGGTGATGGTGTCGTCGGTGATTTCCACCGGGAAAATGCGGACCGGCTCGTATGCCGGCAGAGTCTTTGCCTTGCCGCTGCGCAGATCGAAAAGCGACCCGTGGCGCGGGCATTCGACGGTTCCGGCGGCGCAATCGAGCTCGCCTTCAGCCAGGGGGCCGTCGTCGTGGGAGCAGCGGTCCTCGATCGCGAAAAACTCGCCTTCGCAGTTGAAGACAACGATCGGCTCGCCATCGTGCTCGACGATCTTCCGCTCGCCGGGGGCGAGTTCAGAGACCGGGCAAACCGAAATTTTCGTGTTCTCGTCAGTAGTCATAGTTGTGACATTCGGAACTTTAAGCCGACTTTGCTGCTAGGAATTAGATTCTAGCCGTTTGCGGTCCCCGGGCCCCTTGTTTAGGGCCGCCTAATGAGGAGAATGGCGGTAGTGGTGAGCCGAAGCCAAGCTGCCGGCCGCCCAAGCCGCCGGCCCCCCGAGCGCCGCGAAGCATTGCTTTACCCACAGGTTCCGTGTAAAATCACCTCAGGTGCTCCGGCACCGTCCGTTTCGTCCGTTTCATCCAATGAGGAGACCGTGGAGCTCAGCTTCGGTGGATTCCAGATCATTGTCCTGATCGCCTTTCTGGTGGTCACTGTTTCGCTGGTGGCGATTTTTGCCCTGGTCGCTGTACAGGCCAGGCGAAACGTCGAATTCGAGTTGGTGACCGACACCGGCTATCGGCTGCGTCGCTACTGGCTTGCCTTCCTGGCTTTGTTACTGACGACCGGCGTCGTGTTCTCGCTTTTCTTCCTTCCGTACCCCGGTGCGGACGAGACCAACGCAACCGTCCGGGTCAGTGGCGGGCTCTTCTACTGGTCGATGAATCCGGAGACGGTGCCGGCCGGCAGCAAAATAAACTTCGACGTCACCTCGGCTGACGTCAATCACGGGTTCGGAATCTATGACCCCGATGGCGTTCTCATCGGCAGCGTTCAGGCGATGCCTGGCTACCACAACCAGCTCGACCTGAGCCTCGACAAGGCCGGTACTTACATGATTGCCTGCCTGGAATTCTGCGGCTTCAAGCATCACGAGATGACGCGCGAATTCGAGGTGACCCCGTGAGTGAGCTGATTGCCGAGTCCGAGTCGCCGGCCGGGCAGGTACTTCATCCCTTGGGTGAGGCGATGAATCCCGAGGCCTCGGGCCAGCAGAACACGGTGGGCTGGCTGTTCGGTGGAACCGGTCTGGCGCTGTTCACCCTGATGGCCGTGATCGGTCTGGTGATGCGTCTCGCCCAGGCGGACACCCTCGGGATCTCGCCGGAGTGGTTCTACCGCCTGATGACGCTGCACGCGGCGGGGATGCTGGCCGGCGCCCTCCTTTCCATGATGGGCGGGCTCTGGTTCGTGGTCAGGTCGGTCGTTCCCGCACTCGACTTCAAGCGGGCCCTGGCGAGCTGGGGAACGATCGTAGGCGGCGTCGTGCTGGTCCTGGTCGCGGTCCTGATCGGGGGATTCGCGGCCGGATGGACCTTCCTCTTCCCGTTGCCGTTCGACTCGTCCGGGCAGTGGTCAACCTGGGCGGCGGTCACCTTCATCATTGGCATGGGACTGGTCGGCGTCGGGTTCACGATCTACTGCATCGATGTGCTGAAGTCGACGACCCAGACCTACGGAGGTCTGAGTGGCTCACTCGGCCTGAAGTGGCTGCGTGGCAAGGAATCGAGCGGTCCGCCGCCTCAGGTGGTCGCGGCAACCGCCGTGAGCATCCAGGGAATCATCTGTGGTGCGGTCGGCATGACCATCGTGCTCGCCCTGCTCGATCACACGATCGACGGCCAGGTGGCGCTGGATGCACTCTGGGCCAAGAATTTGACCTACTTCTTCGGCCATACGATCGCCAACCTGATCATCTACCTCGCGGCCGGCATGATCTACGTGTTGGTGCCGCTCTACGCGGGCCGCCAGTGGAAGCTTTCGAAACCGCTGGCGATCGGCTGGTTGGCGACGATCGTTTTCGTGATGACCGCGTATTCGCACCACCTGTACATGGATTTCGTCCAGCCCGGCGCGCCGCAGATGATCTCACTGGTCGCCTCATCGGCTGCCGCCATCCCGGTCGCGGTGGTGACGATCTACACAGGCATGATGCTGATCTGGGGTTCCCGGTATCGGTGGACCCTGACTTCAGTGCTGCTCTACCTCGGTTTCGCCGGATGGGCGATCGGTGGATCGGGCGCAGTGATCGATTCGCTGATCCCGATCAATTTCCGTTTTCACAACACCCTTTGGGTTCCGGCGCACTTCCATAACTACCTGATGATGGGTGTCGGTCTCTGGATGATGGCGCTGGTCTCCTACATGCTGGAGCGCTCAGCCGGGCGAACTGCGAGTCGGCGGGCGACGATCTGGGCTCCGGTGCTGATGGTGATTGGCGGGTACGGCTTCATCTTCAGCTGGTATGTGTCCGGAGCCTTGGGGATCCCCCGGCGCTGGGCCGTTCATCCGGCTGGTACCGAGGAATACAGCCTCGTGGCATCGGTCCTGGCCGTGGTGTTCCTGGCCGGGTTTTTCATCATGCTGGCCGAGTTCGTCTCGCTCGGGCGGGATGCCTGGCGACGACGAAAAGCCGCTTCCTCGCCCTCGGCGGCACCGGTGATCGCGGGTGGCTCCACGGAGGCCGACCTGGCGCTCGGCCGGGGCGCCGAACCGTTGATCAAGACCAACTTCGGCCTGGCTACGGTGGTCGGGATGGCTGTGGTGGCGTCGTTCGTTCTCCTCCCGCCGATCTCAGACGCCTCCACGGTCACGGTCGGCTATCACCACCTTGCCCACGCGGTGCAGTTCTTCGTCGGGGCGATGTTCGGTGTGGCGATCGGCTCGGCCCCGATGGTCCTCATACGCATCGCGCCCCGTTTCACCAACCTTGGCCTGCTCGTTGTCATCCTGGTGCCGGTCGCGATGCTTCTATTCATGATCCCCGCGATCTACTCGGACATCGAATCGAACGACTTTCTGCACGCCTCGTATCACGGGGTTGTCTTGACGCTTGGCTTGGTCATGGGGCTGGGCGCGACGGCACTTGGCAGGGTGGCCGGATGGACTGTTCTGGCTTCTTCAGTCGGAATGGCACTCATGTTCGCGGCGGGAGTAACGGGAGGTTGATCAATGGATGAAGAGCACGAAACAGGTGACAAGAAGACTGACGGCAACGACGGCGGCCGGACCCTGCAGGCGTGGTTGGCCGGCATCGGTGTCGGTTGTCTGGTGATGGCGGCGATGATCGCGGCCTACGAGATCGGGACCAACAACCCGAGCGATCCCGCCGGCGGAAAGAGCTCCGCACCGGTCGCCGAGAAGCCTCCCGCCAAAGCGGCCGCCGGCGGACCGGGACAAGATCTATTCGTTGCCGACTGCGGCAGCTGTCATACGCTTGCCGAGGCAAATACCACCGGTGCGGTCGGGCCCAACCTCGACGACCTCCAGCCTGACGCGGCTCTCGTCACGTCGGCCATCGAGAACGGTGGAGCCGGCTCCGGAGTGATGCCCGCCAACATCGTGTCCGGCGAAGAGGTCCAGCAGATCGCCGACTTTGTCTCCGGCTCCGTCGGAACTTCGAAGTAGGCACGTCGTGACCGTGGCGTACAGGGGACGAAGAGCAACCGCATCGAAGACTTTCATCCTGGCGGCGATGGGAGTCCTTGCCCTGATACTCCTGCTGGCTGCGCCGGTTCAGGCGCACAAAGCCTCTTCCCACGACTTCGAATCGGTCCCCGAATCGATCGTACCCCCGGCACTCGGTGCGGGCATCACGTTCGAGATGACCGACTACGATTCACAAATCCGCCTTCAGAACGACAGTGGCAGGGAGGTGGTCGTCAAGGGCTACGACGGCGAACCCTACGCCCGGCTGGATCCGGATGGGGCCGTCTACCTGAACTCACGCTCGCCGGCCTTCTACCTGAATCAGGACCGCTATGCCCGCACGGCGGTAGATCCATCAGCCGACCCTTCGGCGCCCCCGAAGTGGGTTCGTCAAGCCACAGAAGGTGAGTTCAGCTGGTTCGACAAGCGCAGCCACTCGATGCAAACCGGGCCCCCGCCAAGCATCGAGGACACAACGCAGCCGCAGGCGGTGAAGGACTACGGCATCCCGCTGGAAGTGGACGGGCAGCCGGCCGAACTCAAGGGGACCCTCTACTGGTCGGGGAAAAGCGAGTTTCCGATGGGCATCGTCGCCGGCCTGTTGGTCGCCACATTCATCTGCGCCATGCTCGGTGTTTTCGCCCTCGAGGCGGTCCGTCGAAGCCCTGAAGAATCGCCCGGATCCCACGCTGCTTGAATCCGAACCGGCGTTCGCGGTGACTAGACTTCGTCGCTGAGGGAGGGGTTGCCAACGGCCCCTTCGTCGTCCCAGTCGGCGACTTTGCCGAGGCTCGCGCCCTTGACTACTTTGAGACCGAGCAGGGCGCACTTCATGCGGGTCGCCGAGATGTCGATGCCGAGCAGATCGAGTACGAACTCCTTCGGCAGCATGATCAGTTCGTCCTGGGTCTTGCCGATCAGTTCATCGGTGAGCATCGAAGTGGCGGCCGTCGAGATCGCGCAACCTGAGCCATCGAACATGATCTCAGAGACCTTGCCGTCGTCGTCGAGCTTGATCGTCACGTGTTGCTCGTCACCGCAGAACGGATTGGTGTCCTCGAATTCGAGATCGGGGTCGTCGATGACGCCGAAATTCATCGGTCGTTTGTAGTGCTCGAGGATCTGTTCGCGGTACAGCTCTTCCATGCAAATGAGCGTAGCTGAACCGATTTCCGGACAACTTGCCATGCTTTACGCGATGATCCCTTTCGAGACCTTCGACCGTGACTCGATTTCCAATTACGAAGCGAAGGTCCTCGTGGCGCAGAACCTGGCGGCGACCGCCGAATCGGGCCAGGTGATCGGGGCCGGCTCGGGCAGCACCTCGTTTCTCGCGATTCACGCGATTGCCGACCGGGTGAAGGCAAATGAGCTCGAGGACATGACCCTGATCCCGACCTCGATCGAGGTCCAGATGACGATCGCCAGCCTCGGCCTGAGGGTCGGAGACCTCGCCGCGGATTCTCCCGCGTGGCTTTTCGATGGCGCCGACGAAGTCGACCCCGACGGCAGCCTGATCAAAGGACGGGGAGGGGCGCTCTTCCGCGAGAAGGTGCTCTTTCGCGCCACGACCGACCGCCGCGTGATCATCGACGACTCGAAGCGGGTCGACCGGATCGGCTCGAAGTTCGCGATCCCGGTGGAGGTAGTGCCGCTGGCGCTCCCGGTGGTCCTGCCCGAGCTCGAGAAGCTCGGCCCGGCGGATCTCGAAATCCGCAAGGCGACCGGCAAGGACGGACCGGTCATCACCGAACTCGGAAACCTGATCGTCGACTGCCGTTTCGATGGAGTAGCACCTGATCTCGAAGTCAAGATCAAGCAGATCACCGGCGTGATCGAATCAGGACTGTTCCAGGGCTACGCACCAACTCTGGTCGAGGCCAACTGACCCGACTTATGCGCAAGCGGAAGGCCGAAGAGAGACGGAACACTCTGATCGCCCTCGGTCTGTTGGCCCTGATTTGTCTGGTTTCCGCCACCCTTCTGCTCAAACCGGGCCTGATCATCCCCGCTTCCGACGCGGCGTACGGCTCCTCTCTCGGCAAGACCGTGTCGGGCGGCGGCGGGTCATGTTTTGACAGACCGGATTCCGACTGGATGGTCTGCAGGGTTGAAACCGACCCCGGTTCGGGCGCCGGAGGCACGATGCTTCTGAAAAAGCGCTCGCAGGGTTGCTGGACCGCAAAATGGCGAAAGGACGCTGGGAAGCCGGTTTCCGGCTGCGTCAACATTCGCGACATGATCGCCCCGAAAGAACCCGGCGGTTCGTACTAGCACGGGAAAATTCGAGAGTCGGTGGAGTCAGGCCTGTTTCAGGGGTACGCACCAACTCTGGTCGAAGCCGGCTGATCAGACTCCAGGGCTCAGAGTTCGCAGACCTGCGAGCCGGGCCACCGCCGCTTGGCGTTCGTCGTAGGTAACGAAGGCTTCAACCAGGCTGAGTGAAATGGCAGAAGCCACGTGCACCGCGTCCAGAGTCCGAAGTGCAGGCTCGGCAATTGCTCCGGCTCCCGAAAGGATGTGCCGGTCGACCGCCCGTAGAGCGAGAGCTTCGATCACTTCGCCAGCCTGTTCTATTAGTTGGTCGAGTGGAAGTGCGGAATCAATAGAAACGGCCCGGTGAACTGCCCTGGGGACCTCGGCGAGAACCAACTCACTGCTAACCAAGTCGGCCCCGGAAAGAAAAGCACGTAATCCGTCCGACTCGGCTTCCTGGCCTACCAGTTTGAACAAAGCCGATGTGTCTGCGTAGAACACCGGCATGATTCAGCGTTCGCCGCGCACCTCGTCGAGAGCCTTGCTCAGCGAATCCGGGTCTCCGGTCAATTCGATCGGGTCCGGAAGACGCGAGCGGGTTGGCGGGGAGACTTTGCCTTCGGCGATCAGACGGTCGAGTTCAGGACCGGTTGAGGGGGCGGGTCCAAGCTCGGCCACCGGGCGGTTCCGGTCCGTCACCACCAGTCGCTCACCCTGTTCAACCCGCCGCAGGTAGACACTCAAGTTCTGTCGAAGCTCCGCAACACCCACCGTTTCGCTCATGTACATCAATGTAGCACTTGATCTGGTTACAGCCATGGATCGATAAGGGCCGGCCCCACGAAAGTCGCCCCCCGAAAGGACGATTTCCCAGAGGACTAGAGTCCGAGCATGACCGAAGAAGAAGCCAGAGAGAAGTGTTCAGCGCTCGCGGCGAATGACCCGGAACGATTCACTCATTCCTGGGTCCCTCGCGAAGGCGAAGACGGAGACTGGTTGATCGTGAAGCTGGCGGTCCCATCGCCCGGTACCGAGACGAGGATCGCTACGACTGAAGAAGACGAGGTTGCGATCAAGAGCGATCCCCGGCAGCCGATCGTCAAGAACACGGGCCCGGGCGGGTTGGGGATGTAGTCAGAGCCCGAAGACGCGGCGGGCGTCGTGGAGGGCTTTGATCAGGCGGTCGGTCTCTTCGTTTGTGTTGTAGACCGCGTAGCTGGCCCGGGTGGTTGCGGGAACGTTGAGGCGCTTCATCAGGACCTGGGCGCAGTGGTGTCCGGCGCGGACGGCTACCCCGTGACGGTCGAGGATTTCGGCGACGTCGTGCGGGTGGACCCCTTCGAGGTCGAACGAGAGGATGGCTTCGCGGTCTTCGAGGTCCGTAGGTCCGAACAGTTTCAGTCCGGGCACTTCCTGAAGGCGGGGGAGGGCGTAAGCGGTGAGATCGTGCTCGTGGCTGGCGATTGCATCCAGCCCGATGCCGTTGATCCACTTGACCGCGGCGCCGAGTCCGGCGGCTTCGGCGATCGGCGGGGTGCCGGCTTCGAACTTGGCCGGGACCGAGGCCCAGGTGATCCTGTCCTTGGCGACCTTGCTGATCATGGAACCTCCGCCCTCGAAGGGCTCGAGTTCTTCGAGCAGCTCGCGGCGGCCGTACAGCACCCCGATTCCGGTCGGGCCGTAGAATTTGTGGCCGGTGAATCCGTAGAAGTCAGCGCCGATCGCCTTCATGTCGAGTGCCATCTTCGGCGCGGCCTGGGCACCGTCGATCAGGGTGAGGGCTCCGACAGCTTTCGCTTTGTTGACCAGTTCGGCTGCCCGATTGGTGGTGCCGAGAACGTTCGAGACGTGGCTGAAAGCGAACATCTTCGGCTCCCGGGCGAGTCCGGCTTCGAGCTGGTCCTGGTCGAGGCGTCCGTTTTCATCGACGCCGACCCAGTCGAGCTCGGCACCTGTTCGTTCCGCGATCAGGTACCAGGGCACGATGTTCGAGTGGTGCTCCATCTCGGTCAGCAGGATCCGGTCGCCGGGGCCGAGGTTGGCCCGGCCCCAGGGCTGCGCGACGAGATTGATCGCCGCGGTCACATTGCGGGTGAAGATGACCTCGCGTGGGCCGGCGCCGATGTGGGCCGCGACCGAGGCGCGGGCACCTTCGTAAATGTTGGTCGCCTCTTCCGAGAGGGTGTGGATTCCCCGGTGGACGTTGGCGTTGTGCTCGCGGTAGTAGCGGTCAACCGCTTCGATGACGGCGGCCGGCTTCTGGACCGTCGCTCCGTTGTCGAGATACGAGAGAGGCTTTCCCTTGACCTCGCGTTCGAGGATCGGGAACTCGGCGCGGATCGACTCGAGCGACCTGGGCAGGCCGGGAGCGGATGTGGCGCCGGTCGTCATGCGGCCGCTGCTTCGACCTCTTCCTTGATCCACCCATAACCCTCGGATTCGAGCTGGTCCACGAGTTCGGACCCGCCCTGCTTGACGATGCGGCCCTCGAACATGACGTGAACGACGTCGGGCTCGACCATGTGGAGGAGCCGCTGGTAATGAGTGATGACCAAGGCGCCCATGTCGGGGCCGGTGAACTTGTTGATGCCGTCGGCGACGGTGCGCAGGGCATCGATGTCGAGGCCGGAGTCAGTCTCGTCGAGGATCGCCATCTTCGGCTTGAGCAGCGCGAGCTGGAGCAGTTCCATGCGCTTCTTTTCTCCGCCGGAGAATCCGTCGTTAAGGTAGCGGCTGGAGAAGTCCTGGGGGATGTTTGCGAGGTCCATGGCTTCGCGGGCCTGGGCGGCGAACTCCTTGATCTTCAGCGGCTTCTCGCCACGGGCCTCACGCTGGGCGTTCAGGATCTGGCGCAGGTACTTGCTGACGGCGACACCCGGGATTGCGACCGGGTACTGGAAGGCCATGAAGACGCCAAGCTGGGAGCGCTCGTTGACCGCCATCTCCGTGATGTCCTGCCCGTCGAAGTGGATCGATCCTTCGGTGACGGTGAGCGCGGGGTGACCCATGATCGCGTTGGCGAGGGTGGACTTGCCGGAACCGTTGGGTCCCATGAGGGCGTGAACCTTGCCGGACTCGACCTTGAGGTCAAGGCCGCGGAGGATCTGCTTGTCCTCGACGCTTACGTGAAGGTTCTTGATCTCTAGCTCTGCCAAGAGATTGACTCCGTTTCTGTGTTTCGGTTTGGGTGGCTTGGTCGCTCTAGGCGGCGCTGCCGACGACCGGCAGTCGTTCTTCAGCCGGGCGGCGGGAAAATTCGACGAGTTCCGCCAGGGTTGTTCCGGCGAGAGCTCGATTGACGCCGCCCTGCACCCGCATCCAGAGGAGCTTGGTTGCACAGGCTTCGTCAGTTTCGCCCTCATGCGAACAGAGAACCTTGCCTTCGGGAGTCTCGTGAAAGCACTCCATCGGCGCGATCTGTCCTTCGAGGGCTTCGACCACTTCGACCATCGTGATTTCTTCGGCCGGGTGGGCGAGGCTGTATCCGCCATGGGCTCCACGGGTCGAAGTCACGAGACCGGCCTTCCGCAGCTTTGCCACGAGGTGCTCGAGGTAGGACAGCGGAAGGTTTTCGGCTTCGGCTACCGAGTTGAGCGACACCGGACCGGTTCCACGCTGACGCCCGAGCTCAACCATGAGGCGAACTCCGTACTCGGCTTTTGTCGAAAAGAGCATCGATTCATATCCTACGGCATTGGTCGGGCTTACCCGGGGACCTAGGCGGGATGCCGTTCCTGATCGTCTCGAAGGCGCCGTCGATTACGGGCCATCCGGTGGCGCAACCGTCGCCAGGGCGAGACTTTGAGCGAGCCACGAGCCGACGATCCGAGGGCCCGGGCCAGCAGGGATCCGGAAAACGAGCCCGGTCCCGGCAGTTCGATCAGGATCTCCACCTGGCCAGGGTCACCGCGCATCTTGCGGGCCCGGTCGGGCACGAGTCCTTCGAAGAGTTCGGTCGCCGAGGTGTTGCTGGTCAGGACCAGGGCGAGGAAATAGTCGATGCCCTCCGCCGCCGCCCGGCGCACGAGGCGTTGAAGCATTGCGGTGGCGAGGCCCTTGCCCTGCCAGTCGTCGCCGATGATGATTGCTACTTCGGCCTCGTTCTTCTGCTTTGTCCGGACGTAGCGGGCCACTCCGACGATCGACCCTTCGTCCGGGTCGATCGCGACCAGCGCTTCGTGGTCACGGTGGTCGACCTCGGTCAAATACGTGAGGTCTCCTTCACTCAAGCGTTCCACCGGGGCGAAGAACCGTTGGTAGCGCGTGACCGGCGACACCCCTTCGAAGGCCTCGGCCAGCAGAAGCTTGTCCTCCGGGCGGATCTGCCTGATCAGGACCTCGAGTCCGGGTTCGAGGGTGACACGCTCGGTTTCGACCAGATGGCTCACGGTTCGATGAGACCTTGCCTTATGGCGTATCGAACCAATTCGACCCGGTCGCGCATGCCGAGCTTCTTCATCGCGTTGGCCCGATGATTCTCGACGGTTTTTTCGGAAAGGTGAAGTAATTCGGCGATCTCTCTGGTCGTGTTGGCTTCGGCCACGAGCTTGACGATCTCTTCTTCACGGGGAGTTAATTGCGTGTGATCGTGGTCTCCGCGCTCGAGGACGTCGCGGATCAGCGCCTCCTGCGCGCCAGGGGAGAGGAATGGCTCCCCGCGCTCGACCGAGCGGACCGCATCGAGGAGGTCGGTGTCGGCCTGCGACTTGAGGACGTAGCCCGAAGCCCCTGCCTTGAGAGCTTCGAACAGATACCGCTCGTCATCGTGCATCGACAGGATCAGAATCGGTACATCCGGCGCCTGGGCCTTGATCTCGCGGGTCGCCTGGAGGCCGGTGAGGCCGGGCATCTTGACGTCGAGAATGGCGAGATCCGGCCGTTCACTGATCACGAGATCGCGGGCTTCGATCCCGTCGGCCGCTTCGGCCACGACCTCGAGGTCGGGCTGGCGTTCGAGTAGCAGTTTGATGCCGGAGCGCACGATTCCGTGGTCATCGGCGATGACGATTTTCATCGACTCAGTTTCCCATCCGGGGATCTGACCCGGTGCGATCGGGCACGGTCAGGCGGACCGAAGTCCCGTGTCCGGGACGCGATTCGATCTGCAGGTCGCCACCGACGAGGATCGCCCGTTCACGCATGCCACCCAGCCCGAGGCCGGAGTTGGCTTCGTCGAATGTGAAGCCCGAGCCATCGTCCTTCACCGAAAGCTCGACTACTGAATTGTCGCGGCTGAGACGGATGTCGATTCGTTCGGCACCGCTATGGCGGATTGCATTCCCGAGCGATTCCTGGGCGACGCGGTAGATCACCAGCTGGATGTCCGGGTCGAGCCCGGCCACATCACCATCGCCTTCGAAGTTCGCGTCGACCTCGCTGCGAAGTTGTTCGATCTGGCCGGCGATCGCGGCACTCAGTCCGAGGTCGTCGAGCGCGGTCGGGCGCAGTTGCCGGGCGACGGTGAGCAGTTCGTCCATCGCCTGGTGGGCGAGGGTGCTGGTCTCGACGAGTTCGGCCTTGAGCTCGGGGGGTGCCGCGGACTTGGCCGCTTCGAGACGCAGCAGTACCCCGGTCAGTGACTGGTTGACCTGGTCGTGGAGGTCGCGAGCGACCCGGGCACGTTCCTCCTCCTGGGCGCTCAGCGCGGCATTCGACGCCCGTCGCCGCTCGGCTTCCAGACGGCGCATCATCCGCAGGAAGGCGATCTCGAGCCGTTCTACCTCCTGGGTCTCCGCCTTGCCGTCGATCTCGGGAGGGAGGTTCGCGCCGGGCTGGCTCAGGTCGACCTTTTCCATTTCGTCGATCAGATGCTCCAGGGGGTTGAAGCGGCGGCGCAACAGGGCGACGTTGAGCAGGCATGCGATCCCGGCAGTGACTGCGATTAGAGGAATCAGGATCTCGACGTGGTTCCAGTCGAGGCCGGTAACGATCGCGGTCGCGATGGTGGCAATGGCAACCATGACTGCATTGAGGGCGAGGACCTCTGTGAACAGGGGGCGGTGCTTCATCTGTCAAGTCCGGTTGATTCGATACCAGCCATCGTGCCACAAGAGAAACGGCCCACCGTTGAGGCGGGCCGTTCCGGACTGCGGCTGGTCGGACCAAGAGGCCCGGGCCGGTCAATTGTTGTCGCCGGCTTCGATGCCGTGCTCGGCCTCCTGGCTGACCACCTTGAATGAGCGGTCGAGCTGGACGTCTGTCTGGCTGCCGTTGTCGAGGGTGATTTCGACTTCGTAGTACGACTCTTCGTCGCCGACCTCGGTTCCACTGACCGTTCCCTGGCCAATGTGGTCAAGGGCCGCGGCTTTCGCTTGGCCGAGCGCCGCGCCGGCGATCGAAGTGTCGGTCTCGTGTGCGTCTTCACCGCCGCCGCTGCCGGCGATGGCGAGTCCGCTGCCGCCGGCCGCGAGGGCGAGGGCGGTGACTCCGGTTGCGATGACTTTGCTACGTGTGTTCATTCGATGCCTCCTTTGAGAATGGATTCGACCTGCGTTGTGAGTTCTACGAAGGCCAAATGAGGCGGCCGTGAGGACGGGTTTCGGTGCTCCGCCTACACATGCGGGAGGGTGCGGACCGGATCCCGGGGGATCCGCAATTTTACTTTCGCCCCAGATGGTCCCGGCTCGATGGTTACCGTTCCGCCGTGTGCCTCGGCGACCGCTTTCACGATCGCCAGTCCGAGGCCGTAACCCGCCGTTGTACGGCCGGACTCCGCCCGGGAGAATCGATCAAAGGCCTGATCGGCGAAATCAGGCGGGAAGCCTTGGCCTTCATCGGTTACTTCGAATTCGACCGCTCCGCCTTCGATCTGTCCCGTGAGGATCACTTCACCTTCGCCGTGCCGCAGGGCGTTTTCCACAAGGTTGTCGATTGCCATTTCGATCCGGGGCTGATCGAGACTCACTTCTTCGTGAGTCTTGGTGGCGATGGTCAGAGGTCGGCCCTGATCCTCGGCCAGCGGCTCGAAGCGGGACCGGATCCGCTCGAGCAGGTTGGGGACCGAAACGGTGGTGCGAGCGATCGCCAGGCGACCCTGGTCGGAGCGGGCCAGGGCCAGCAGGTCTTCGGTGAGGCTCTGCAGGCGTATGACTTCCGCCTGGGAGGAAGACATTGCTGCCCGGGCGGCCGCCAGATCACGATCGGGCCGCAATCCCAATTCGAGCTCGCCGCGAACGATGGCGAGCGGCGTGCGAAGTTCATGGCTGGCGTCGGCGACGAACGTGCGCTCCCGGTCAAGGGAGTCCTCGATTCGATCGAGCATGTGGTTGAGCGTCTGGCCGAGCCGCTGGATCTCGTCCCGGGACGAGGGCAGGGGCAGCCGCTCGCCGCTCCGGTCCAGGGTGATCTGGCCCGCCTGCCGCCTCATCCGTTCGACCGGCCGCATGGCGACGGTGGCGAGGCCGTAACCGGCGAGGCCGGCCAGGAGAAGGGCGAGGGGCGCCGTGATCAGAAAAGTCTTGACCAGGCCGGACAGCGTTTCGTCGCGGTCCTGGGTGGCCGCACCGGCCACGACGACGAAGCGCTTTCCGCCGTGGTCTGCCGGGCGGGCGAGCAGCCGGGCGTTGCCGTCGACTCCCGGCAGCTCCCCGATCTCGAAACCGGTCACTCCACCCTCGACCGTCGCGGGTTCTGATACATCCAGCACCGGTTCAGTCAGTGCTGGCGAAGTCGAATCGACCAGTGATCCGTCCGTCCCGATGACTTGCGAAAAGGAGTCTTCGGGATCTTCACTCGTACCGAGCTCGATCTTTGACGCGGGCGTATCGGCGACTGTCGCGATCAGCGCGTCGGTGCGACTCATCAGGGTCTCGTCGATCGAGTCGTTGAGTTTGTGGGAGACCGATACGTAGACGAAGATGCCGGCCAGCGTGAGCACGGCGGCAGTGGCAAACGCGAAAGCGATTGTCAGCCGGAGGCGGATCGGCAAACGGTTCAGGACGACGCTCCGATTCGCATCCGGTATCCCGCACCGCGGATTGTTTCGATCGAATCGCGGCCGAACGGCCGGTCGATCTTTTCGCGCAGGTAACGCACATAGACGTCGACCACATTCGAACGGTTTTCGTACTCGTAGTCCCAGGCATGCTCAAGCAGCTGGAGCCTGCTGAGCACGTCGCCGGGCCGTCGCATGAATGTTTCGAGCAGCGCGAATTCCTTGACCGAAAGATCAATCCCGGTGCCACCCCGGTGAACCTTTCGGGCGGCCGGATCGAGTTCGAGGTCATCCACCTTCAGCAGGGCTGGCCGGACCACCGAACCGCGACGGATCAGCGCCCGGAGCCGGGCCGAAAGCTCGGCGAATGAAAACGGCTTGACGAGGTAGTCATCGGCGCCGCTGTCAAGGCCCGACACCCGGTCCTCGACCGCATCCCGGGCGGTCAACATGAGGATCGGGGCCCAGACCCCGTCGGCGCGAAGCCGGCGGCAGGTCTCGAAGCCGTCGATTCCGGGAAGCATTACATCGAGTATGACGGCGTCGAATTCGGTGCTGCCGGCCATCCACAGCGCGTCTTCGCCATTGTCGGTGACGTCCGCCGCGATTCCGTCGTCCTGGAGTCCGCGCTGCAGGAGCCGCGACATCTTGGGTTGGTCTTCGACCACGAGAACTCGCATCGCACCAAGTATCGGCCATAAAGATGAGAGCCGGATGAGAATTTCGAATCAGGCCGAGTAGGGACCTGACGGACGGGATGGGGGTGATCGCCCCTATGGACAAAAAACCCCATTGCTTCAGACTGCCCCTATCGGTTCAATCGCGCCATCGGCGTGACCCCCTCCACAAGGAGCTCCTGAATGACCACCACAAGAAGTTCAACTTTCGCCGCCACGATGAGGACCACGCTCCTGCTGGCGACCCTGTCGGGCCTGCTCGTCGGCATCGGCTACATCGTCAGCGGTGGCGACCCGAGCATCACGCTGCTCTTCCTCGGCATCGCAGTCGCGATGAACTTCTTCTCCTACTTCTTCAGCGACAAGCTCGCCATCAAGATGAGTGGCGCCAAGCCGATCGAGGAGGATTCCGAGAACGCGGCCTACTTCCAGATGGTGCGTGAGCTTTGCCAGCGGGCGGACATTCCCATGCCCCGGCTCTACGTGATCCCGCAGGAACAGCCGAACGCCTTCGCGACCGGCAGGAACTACAACCACTCGGCCGTCGCCGTGACCGCCGGCATCACCAAGCTGCTCTCGACCGACGAGCTGCGTGGAGTCGTGGCCCATGAGCTGGCGCACATCAAGCACCGCGACATCCTGATCCAGTCAGTCGCCGCGACTATCGGCGCCGCGATCACCTACCTCGGCTACATGCTGATGTGGTTCGGTGACGACAACTCGCCGCTCGGCCTGATCGGCTCCCTGGCGATGATCCTGCTCGCGCCGCTGGCCGCTGGAATCATCCAGATGGCTGTTTCCCGCCAGCGCGAGTACGCGGCTGACGCCGGTGGCGCCGCGATCTGCGGCAACCCCGAGTCCCTGGCCAGCGCTCTGCTCCGCCTCGAGCAGGGTGCCGACGCGATCCCGATGTCAGGTCATGTCAACGAGGCCGCCGAACCGCTTTACATCGTCAAGCCTTTCAAGGCCACTGGCATGAAGAAGCTGTTTTCGACCCACCCCCCGATTGAAGAGCGGGTAAAGAGGCTCCGCCAGATGCGTCCGTCTCTTTGATTTTGCCGGCAACGTCGAAAGGGCGCCCATCGGGCGCCCTTTCTTGTTAAGGGATGAGATGGCGGGCGGCACCCGCTTGCGTTGATGGGTGAGGGCCTAGACTTTGCTTTCCTTTTCAGCCAAAGGGCGCTATACTTTTTGAAGTAGCCCAATCCCGATCAAGATTCGAAGGAATGTGATGACTCCGGACACAGAAGTTTTCGTAGTTCAGGAAATAACGCCGAATGAGGCTTACGAGGAGCTGCAGTCGTCTGACGCAATCCTGATCGACACTCGTGAGCCGTACGAGTACGTCGAGTCGCACATCGACGGCGCCAACCTGATCCCGCCGGCGATGGTCGCCGACAACATCGCGGAGAAGGTGCCAGACAAGTCGGCCCGGGTCCTGGTCTCGTGCCGTTCGGGGGTCCGCTCGGTGACCGCGGCCGAGGTAATGATGTCGATGGGCTACGAGGACGTGGCTTCCGTCGCGGGCGGCATCCTCGAATGGCAGGAGCAGGGTCTGCCGGTGATCACCAGCTCCGCGCTCACGGCGGAACAGCGCGACCGCTACTCACGCCACACCCTTCTGCCCGAAGTCGGGGTGGACGGACAGGTCAAGCTGCTCGAAGCCAAGGTGCTGCTGCTCGGCGCAGGTGGCCTCGGTGCTCCGACCGCGCTTTACCTTGCTGCGGCCGGCATCGGCAAGATCGGCCTGGTCGATGACGACATCGTTGATTCGTCGAACCTCCAGCGTCAGGTGATCCACAAGACCTCGACGGTCGGCCAGTCGAAGACAAGCTCGGCCCGTGAGGCGATCGAGTCCCTGAACCCCGACGTCGAAGTGGTCGAATACAACTTCCGCCTCGATGCCGGGAACATCCTTGATGTGATCGGCGAATACGACATCATCGTCGACGGTGCCGACAACTTCCCGACGCGCTATTTGCTGAACGACGCTTCGGTCCGGCTGAAGAAGCCGGTTGTCTCGGCTTCGATCCTTTCCTTCGATGGTCAGATTTCGACCTTCATGCCTTACGAGGGCCCCTGCTATCGCTGCCTCTACCCGACCCCGCCGCCGCCGGAGCTCGCTCCGAGCTGCTCGGAGAACGGTGTGCTCGGAGTAATGGCCGGCGTCATGGGGCTGCTCCAGGCGAACGAAGTCATGAAGCTCGTTCTCGGCATCGGTGAACCGCTGATCGGCCGCCTGCTCCTCTACGAAGCCCTCGGCACGCGATTCACCGAGCTCAAGGTCCGGCGCGATCCGGCCTGCCCGATCTGCGGGCCGGGCGCGGCTGATGTTGCGGAGTCGGAGATGGGTCAGTTCCCCGACTACGACGCCTTCTGCGGCGGCCACGTCGGATCCTGAGTCCCAGCCAATCCCGATAGGATCAGGCACATGCCGACCGTAAGGATTCCCCCTGTTCTCCGCCAGCACGCTGACGGCGCCACTGAAGTGGACGCCAACGGCGCGACGGTGGGCGAGGTGCTCCAGGCCCTGGTCAGCCAGCACCCGGCAACCAGGGAGCAGCTCTTCTCCAGCGGAGGCGACCTGAACCGCTTCGTCAACGTCTACCTGAACGACGAGGACGTACGGGTCCTCGACGGCCTCGAGACATCGGTCAAGGACTCAGACACCGTCATGATCCTCCCGGCGATGGCCGGCGGCCAGTGATTTGACCTGAGGGGGCGGGCAGCCCCCGGGAACGACCTGGACGCGCCTGGACTTCGTCGACGCTCGGACGGCTTGCTCATTGACAGAAGTCAAATCGCTTCACCGGCTCGCTTACTCCTCGCCAGCCACGCCCAGGACGTCCCCGTGCACCACCCGCTTTCGTGGTCTCGCTGGCCTCGGAAGGTGGCGGGTGGGCCGTGGATTACCAGGTTCCGCGCCGTGCAATGGGCATATAGGGATAAACGCGGCAAAGAACCCACTCAGGGGCGAGGTGCGGGGTACGGAGGTGCCCCCCGGAGGGCTGGCGACCGAGGCGATCCAGCGACTCCACCCCGAGAACGGGGAGCGTTGCCCCGGAGGAGGTACCTCCGTACCCCGCACCGGTCGGCAACCTGGGCAGGGGCACCCGCGCAGCACACGGACTGCCCTTCGAGTCACTCCCCCGGGAGGGGGTCGTTGGCTTCGGCTTCCTCGAGGACCTTCTTCGCCTTCTCTTCGGCGCTGGCCGGCACCACTACATGCCTTGGGCCGATCGCGAAGAGGTCGGTGAGGAAGGAGCCGTTGGGTTTTTTGGTCATGCTCGGGATTCCCTCCTCGCGGAGAATTCCCTGAATCAGATCGGCCTCGGTCTGGTTGGCGGCGAAGGCCACCTCGACCGGCTCGGGGTGGCTGTCAGACTGCCTGAATATCGACATCTTCGACCGAGTGTCCCTTGATCCGGAAGCCCCGGATGTACGGTTCGTCCGGGCTCTCGAGCGAGACGATGAAGTAGACGGGATCCGGCCAGCCGTTGGCGAGATTGATGTCGGTCTGCGAGGGGATTGCGGCAGTCTTGGTGTGCGAGTGGTAAATCCCGACGATGTCTTCGCCCGCATCGAGGATCGCCTTGTAGATCTGGAGCTGTTCCTTCGAGTCGATCTCGTAACGCAGGGGGCTCGCGGCTTTGTTCTTCGCACGATGGAGTGACTTCGCTTCGTCGCCGACGCCGCCGATCAGGCCGCAGCACTCGTTCGGAGCATCTTCTTTGGTGTGCTCGATCATTTCGTCGAGCAGTGACTGCGGGACTTTCATCCGGTTACCACCAGTTGGTGGCATCGATGTCGCCCAGATCTTCGAGCGACTTCGTGTAGACCCCGGAGGAGAGGTACTTCCAACCGCCGTCGGGAATCAGGAAGACGATGTTGCCGCTCTCGATCTCGCTCGCGATACGGACGGCGATTGCCGCGACAGCACCTGAGGAGACGCCGGCGAAAATGCCTTCGTCTTCGAGCAGGCGCTTGGTCCAGATGATTGCGTCGCGGTTGGAAACCATGATTTTCCGGTCAAGGATGGAAAGGTCGATGATCGGCGGGATGAAGCCGTCGTCGAGCGAACGCAGCCCCTGGACCAGCTCGCCCTGCATCGGCTCGGCGGCGACGATCTGGGTTTCGGAGTCGTGCTCTTTCAGGCGGCGGCCGTTGCCCATCAGCGTGCCGCCGGTGCCGAGGCCGGCCACGAAGGCGGCCACGGAATCAAGTTCCTCGAGGATCTCGACCGCAGTGCCGTCGTAGTGGGCGAGCGGATTGGCTTCGTTCCCGTATTGGTAAGGCATGTAGTACCGGGAGTCCTCGGCCATCTCGAGTGCGACCTCGACCGCGCCGTTCGAACCTTTGGCACCTTCCGACCAGACGATCTCGGCCCCGTACATCTGGAGAAGCTGAATGCGTTCGTTGGTCACGTTGTCGGGCATCACCACTTTGAGCTTGTAACCCTTGCGACGGCAGATCATTGCCAGGGAGATCCCGGTGTTGCCGGAGGTCGGCTCGAGGATCGTCTGACCTGGCTGAATTGCGCCGGAGTCCTCGGCTGCTTTCATCATCGACCGGGCGACACGGTCCTTGACGGAGCCGGTCGGGTTGGCCGATTCGAGCTTGGCGAACAGCTTCACGTTCGGGTTCGGAGACAGCGTTCCGAGTTCGACCAGCGGCGTATTACCGATCGAATCGACGATGTCGGTGAAGGTGCCACCGCAAGGCTTGTTCAGGAGGTCGTAGTAAGGACTCATGGGCTTCGGCCGTGGGTTTTGTCCAGCGGCACTTTAGAAAGTGTAGTGCCTCAGGGATTCAATCGCGGAAAGTTGGGACGAAGGTTTACCAATTAGTGACATACTCATCAAACTATGCGTCGAACAAAACTATCCCTGTATGGAGGAACGCTCGTATGAAGAAATCTCGTCTCGTATTACTGATGACCGCACTTGCAGTGATGTCAGCTCTCGTTCTCGCCGCCTGTGGCAGCGACGATAGCTCGTCCAGCTCGTCCAGCTCGAGTGATCTGTCCTCGGAGCTGGTAACCCCCGGCACGCTGCTGGTCGGTTCCGACATTCCTTATCCGCCGTTCGAGTTTGGCGATGCCCCGGACTACAAGGGCTTTGACATCGATCTGGTCAATGCGATCGCTGGTGAGCTGGACTTGACACCGGATATTCAGGACACCTCGTTCGACACGGTCTTCACTGATGTGGCCCAGGGCAAGTTCGACATGGTTGCCTCTGCCTCGACGATCACACCGGAGCGCCAGAAGGTCGTCAATTTCTCCGACCCGTATTACGACTCGGCACAGGCCCTGGTGGTCCCGACAGGTTCGGACATCACTTCGGTCGACGATCTGGCCGGCAAGAACGTCGGTGCGCAGAACGGCACCACCGGTCAGGCCTACGCGAAGAAGGAGACCGACGCCGCCCGGGTACAGGGTTACCCGAACGGACCCGCAGCAATTGCCGCGGTGAAGAACGGCCAGGTCGATGCGACGATCATCGATCAGCCCGTCGCTCAGGACGCGGTCAAGAAGGGCCAGACCGGCTTCGAGGTCGCAACTGTGATCCCGACCGGAGAGCTCTACGGATTCGCGTTCAGCAAGAACAGCCCCGCGCTGCTCGAAGGTGTCAATGAGGCACTGGGTACGCTGAAGGAGAACGGCGAACTGAACAAGATCTACCAGGAGTGGTTCCAGATCGACGCACCGGAGACGGTGCTGAATGGAATCACCGCGGCGCAGTAATTCCGGACCAGGCAGCGAGAGGGGCGCCGAGGGCGCCCCTCTCGCCAGCCGGTTAAGCATCGCCAACACCGAGGGCAGCAGTGGAGCAGTTTTTTAATACGTACTTCGATTTCTCGCTGATGAATGAGTACTTCGGCGATGTTCTCGAAGGGTTCTGGTGGACCCTCCGGCTCTCCATCCTCGGCGGAATCCTCGGTCTCACCTGGGGCCTGGTCCTCGCAGTACTCCGACAATTGCCAGGCAAGGCCCTGGCCCCCGTCAGGTGGCTGACCATCGCTTACATCGACGCCCTCCGCGGCATTCCGATGCTGCTCACCCTGCTCCTGATTTACGGCGGCCTCGGCACCTTGCAGGCCGAGGGCACCATCCCCACGTGGATCGGCGTTCCGGAATTCTTCGGCTACCCGAGCGCTTTCTGGTACGGCATCCTCGCCCTGATGCTGACCTATGGCGCCTACATGGCGGAGGTCTACCGGGCCGGCATCGAAGCCGTGCCACGAGGCCAGATGGAAGCGGCCCGGTCGCTCGGCATGAGCCACGGCCAGGCAATGCGGTACATCATCGTGCCGCAGGCCGTGCGCAAGGTGATCCCACCGCTGCTGAACGATTTCATCGCTCTGATGAAGGACACCTCGCTGATCAGCGTGATCAGCATGCCTGAAGTGGTCAAGGTCGGCCAGGACATCTACTCGACCACCTTCAACCCGTCGGCACTCACCCTTGGTGCGATCATGTTCCTGGTCGTCACAATCACGCTCGCCCGTCTGGTCGACTGGCAGATCAAGCGACAGGACGACAAGTTCCAGAGAGGAATCCCGTGAGCGAAATGATCCTCAAAGTCTCCGGTCTGCAGAAGAGATACGGCAAACTGGAGGTCCTCAAGAGCATCGACTTCGAGCTCGAGAAGGGCGAAGTCGTCTGCGTGCTCGGACCCAGCGGTTCCGGCAAGAGCACACTGCTCAGGTGCCTCAACATGCTGGAGAAGCCTGACGGCGGCCGGATCGAACTCAACGGCAACGAGGTCTTCGGCGACGGCAAGCCCAAGGACCTGGACGTGCTTCGGCGCGAGGTCGGCATGGTCTTCCAGTCTTTCAACCTCTTCCCGCACATGTCCGCCGAAGAGAACGTCTCGATCGCCCAGAGGAAGGTCCGGAACCGCAAATCCGATTTCTGCAAGGACCGCACCCATGAACTTCTGCTCAAGGTCGATCTCGAGGACAAGATCAACGAGTTTCCCGATCGACTCTCGGGCGGACAGCAGCAGCGCGGGTCGCGATCGCCCGGGCGCTCGCGATGGACCCCGAAATCATGCTCTTTGACGAAGTCACCAGTGCGCTCGACCCGGAACTGGTCAAAGGCGTGCTCGATGTGATGCGCGAACTGGCCGACGGCGGCATGACCATGGCCGTCGTCACCCACGAAATGAACTTCGCCCGCGAAGTCGCCGACCGGGTGATCTTCATGGACGACGGCGTCATCGTCGAGCAGGGCAAGCCGGACGACGTGCTCGGCAATCCGCAGGAGGAACGCACAAAACGGTTCCTCGGCCTCGTGCTCGCGAACTGAGACCGCACCTCACAGCGATTGCGTCTGTTTCAACATCACCAAGTACGACCGCTACCGGTTCGGCCGGGCCTTGAATCAGGAGAAGGAATGAACGTAAGACTGATTGCCTCGTTGACTGGGATCTGCGTTGCTCTGATGATGCTGACCGGGGCTCACGCTGCCAGTGCCGTCGGTAAAACCGTGGGCATCTCCGGCAAGGCTTACGTCTTCAACCACATGGACACCGGAATCTCCGGAGCGACCATCAAGGTGCGGGAACTCCCGAAGCTTTCCGCTACGACCGACGAGTTCGGCGATTATGTGCTGAAAGTCCCGGACGACACCAACGTCACGCCGTACATCCTCTCCGGCGAAGGCCTCCTGACGAAGCGCAAGTTCGAGGGAGGCAGCCCGACGGGACGGTCCAGACTCACTGGAACGAAGTCGACCTTCAGACTTTCCACACCCGTGGCGCGGCCATCGAGAACGCCAACTTCCAGTCACCGGCCGACGGTGAATTTGCCGGCCTGAAGGCGCTGCTCGGCGTTCCCGCCCGTGCCGACGGCCGTCCCGAACAGTGCGCGATCGTCACGACCGCTTCGGCGCGAAACGTTCGCGGCGTCGACTACCACACGTTCTGGGCGAACACACCACACGGCGTGCCCGGTGCGACATCGATCGAGTACCCCGCCATCGACGGTCCGGTCTTCTTCAACGAGTCGGTCATCCCGGACAAGTCGAAGATTTCAACTTCGGATGACGGCGGCATCATCTGGCCGATCGTCCCGACCGGGACCCACCGGATCGTCACTACTTCTCCCGACGCAAGTTTCGCGAGCTTTCTGGCAACCTGCGCGCCGGGCCGGATCATCAACGCGAATCCGCCCTGGGGAAACTACGAACTGAGCGCAGGCGAGAAGCCGCTCGGCGCGAGCAATGTACCGAAGGCGCTAGAGCGTCAGGTCGAGGCTGGTCGGGACGTCGCGCCCGGCCGGGTCGGGCTGGCTGATGTCCCGCAGGTACTGGCGCCAGAGGTCTTCGATGTCTCGCATCGGCAGGTCGAAGGCCGCCTCGAGGTTGGCCTCCGGTCCGTCCCGGCGGAGCCGTGAGACCAGCAGTTCGCAGGCGCCGCCGCCGCGGTAGTCCTCGAGCAGGTCGAAGATGGTGCCGCCGAGCAGGATGGCGTCACGTCTGGAAGGGGGAAAGGCGGGGCGTGAACCTTCCCGCAGCCGGCGAATGACGGCCGCGCGGTAGAGATCGACCTGCCGGGAGAAATGCTGAGCCGCGCCTTCGACGAGCCAGGCCCAACGCAGGTACCGGGTGAACCGGAACGGGGTCCATGGTGGCGGGATGCGTTCGTTGTTGGCGGCGATCACGATCTCCGTGTAAAGCCTCTCGGCGGTGCCTTTCAGGGCTTCGAGGGAGGCGTCTCCGGCGGCGCGTTTCTCCATGGCGGCTTCCCCGAGCACATGGACCTCGGTTGCCATCGGCCAGCCGGCCAGGTAACGACGCCCGGCAGGGGCCGCCGACCAGCGGACCAGCGGCAGGAAAGGGTGGGCCATGGTGAGCCAGATCGGGGAAGGGTGGACGATCACCGTGACCTGGCTAGGCACAACCTCGAACCGGTCCTCGAGCTTCAGGCTCAGGTCCTCAAGCCGGTCGAGCACCTCTTCGGCATAGCTGGTGTCCCCGTCTTCATGCCTCGCGGTGAAGGTGAGGGAAGTGGTTTCAATCCAGGTCATCCGCACAAGCGTATGGACTTGACCGGACCGAGTCAGAGGCCGTCCCCGGGCGCAGCAACGCACCCGGCCCAAGTAAACGGGCCCTCTTTCAAGAGCCCGTTTTCAAGCAATGATGCTGCTTTAAGCCCTAGGCGAAAGCGACTTCCCTTTCGCCTGTACAGACGGCGCGGATCTCGGCGCTGGCGCGCTCGAATTCCTCGTCAGCCATAACCGGGGTGCCTTCGAAGGGCAGATCACGGTCGATCTCGACCCATGAACGGCAGCCGTGGTACTCCTCGCGGACCCTGACGGTCACGGGGCGGGGAATCCGGTGGACCCGGAGCAGGACCAGATGCAGCGGATGACGCGGCTTCCAGTTCAGTCGCTTCGACGCGTAGTCGGTCGTCCAGATGTAGAACGGCGACAGTCCGTCGACGACCTTCGGGTTGTCGATCGTGATGTGCTCGGCAACCTCGGCCCAGGCACGGATACGCACCCGGTCGGGCTGGGCGATTCCGCCGTCCTGGAGCAGCGCGCGGGCGGGCGGCTCTTCGTCGGGCCAGACGCCTTCTTCAAGCGCACGGTCGAGTTCGGGGTGGTGTGAGGGGCGCACCAGATCGTTCTGCTGATGGTCAAACGTGGGGTAGAGGAAGAACCGTTCGTGCTCGAGCTCGAAGTGCTTGTTCTCTTCGCGAATTCCGCCCTTACGCAGGGTGAGGAGTTGTTCGCCTTCGGCCAGGGCTCGCACGGTTACTGCCCATTCCTTGAACGCAATTGGCATAGGGGTTTCTCAGTCGGGGTAGGAAGTTGCTACGGACATGTGCTGGGCCGAGGGAAGGCTGGACTGGCAGCCGCGAGGCCCTGCAAGGAGGAGGAACCATACAAGATGTTTCCCGAAAGTTCAAGCTATGTGACGGATGCTACATGGCTTGGCTACGGGAAATCCTCAGTAATCCGCTGCCGGCAGTCAACGCTCGCCAACCGTTCGGCAAGTAGAGGGTGGCCTGCTCGAGGTCGATTGACGCCGGCCCCGAAACCGGCTCGTGGTCCGGATCGGCAAGCTTCGGGTCGGGTCCCGGCTGGACGTACCTCCGGCGCACTGTGACCAGTTCGATCGCCGCATCTGTGTCCCGATATCCGTATCGCCGCTCGTGCGCTTCTTCGAATCTTTCCCGCAGGCGAGCCGGGTCTCCACTGAGGTCGGCGACGGTCAACTCAAACGATTGACCGCGGTAGCGCAGGTCCCAGGAGACAGAGCCGGCATCACCGATCAATCTCTCGAGGGTCGCTGCGGTGATCCCCTCTTCGGTGAGCATCACGGTCCGGACCTCGTCGCGGCGGCGGTCGGCCGCGGCCAGGCCGAGGGCACTGAAAACGCCGCCGTCGACCGGCACCAGGATCTGGTCGATCCCGAGGGCGGTGGCGATGCCGGTCGCGTGGAGCGGACCGGCCCCACCGAAGGCGAGCAGGGTGAAACGGCGGGGGTCGAGACCGCGTTGGACAGTCATGACCCGCAGAGCCCGGACCATCTCGGCATCGGCCACCCGGACGATCCCGAGGGCGCAGTCCTCGGGGCTGATTCCGAGGTCGTCGGCCAGCCCTGTGACCGCCTCTGTTGCTGCGCCCTTGTCAAGCCTGATCTCCCCGGCCAGCGGCCGGTCCGGATCGAGGCGGCCGAGAAAGAGGTTTGCGTCGGTGACGGTCGGTTCGGTCCCGCCGTGGCCATAACAAGCCGGTCCCGGTCTGGCTCCGGCCGACTGAGGTCCGACACGGAGGGCTCCGCCGCTGTCCTGCCAGGCGATCGAACCGCCCCCGGCACCGACCGTGTCGATGTCGACCATCGGCAGGGCGAGCGGGCGCCCGCCGACTCGTTTGCCGCTGGTCTCCCGCACCGCACCGTCCTCGACCACGCAGACGTCGCAGGAAGTGCCGCCCATGTCGAAGCAGAGGAGGTCAGGCTCATTGGCAGCCCGTGAGATCAAGGCAGCGGCGGCGGCACCTCCGGCCGGCCCGGAGAGCACCGTGAGCGCGGCGTGGCCGGCCGCTTCATCCAGGCTGGTGAGGCCGCCACTCGACTGCATGATCGAGGGTTCGGTGAGTCCGATCTGCTCACAGGACTCCGCCATTCGGCTGAGGTATCCGGACAGGAGGGGCGAGAGGGCCGCGTCGACTTCCGGTCGTGGCGGCCCGTTCGTACTCGCGGAAGGTGCCGACGACTTCGTGCGAAAGCGACACGTGGACTTCGTCCCGAAGTGCGCTCTCAGGGCATCCCCGATCTTCCTTTCATGATCCGGGTGGCGGTCGGCGTGGAGCAGGCAGACCGCGACGGACTCCGCCGCGGCATCGGATACGGCAGCCACTATTCGGGTTGTCTCCTCGTTGCTCAAGGCGGTCAGCTCGCCGTCGGGCCCGTTTCGTTCTTCGGCCGCGATCCGGCGCTCGGGCGGGACCAGGGGTGGGGGATGGCTGGCTTCGAGCCGATAGAGACTGGCTCGGTCCTGGCGCCCGATCTCGACCAGGTCGGTGAATCCGCGGGTCGCCACCAGAACCGTGCGGGCGCCGCGGTTCTCGAGGAGCGCGTTGGTGGCGACAGTCATGCCGTGGGCGAATACCTCGATTGCGTTCGGCTCGAGATTCGCATCGGCGAGGACCGATTCGATCGCATGGATGACCGGCTCGACTGGTCACCGGGTGTGGTCGGCGGCCTTGCCGGTGAAGATCCGGCCGTTCCTGATCAGCACCGCGTCGGTGAAGGTGCCGCCGACGTCGACCCCGAGGATGGTCCCGGTCTCAGGCATCGCCGAAGCCGCCTCCGCCCGGCGTCTCGATCCGCAAACGGTCACCGGGTTGAAGGTGCCCGGTGGCCTTCGGCTCAAGTTCTTCCGGCGGCCTTCCGGCCGGGCGGATCTGGTTGCGGCCCAGCGCCCCCGGTTCCCCGCCGCCGCCCCGGTGGGTGATGGCGCCGCCGTTCGGTGAGCAGGGCGAAGTCCATCGGCTCCGGGAGCCTCGACGTCCCGGACCAGTCCGTCGCCGCCCCGGTGCGCTCCAGAGCCACCAGTGCCGCGGCGAATCGAGTACTCGGTGGCACGGATCGGGAATTCGATCTCCAGTGCTTCGATCGGCGTGTTCAGCGTGTTCGACATCGCCACATGAACGGCACTCGGACCGTCCGCGCCGGACGAGGCCGCCTGGCCACCACCGAGCGTCTCGTAGTAGGTGAAGGTCTCGTTGCCGAGGGTGAAGTTGTTCATCGTGCCCTGGCCGAGGGCTCGTCCGAAGGCGGCAAGGCAGAGGTCCGCGACCCGTGACGATGTTTCGACGTTGCCGGCGACGACCGCTGCCGGCTACTGCGTTCAGCAGGGTGCCGTCGGGCGCCTGACCTCGACCGGGCGGTAGGCGCCGGCCTGGCCGGAATGTCGGGATCGGTGAGCACCCGGACCGCGAAGAGGCAGGCCGACTCGGTGACCGATATCGGGCAGTTGAGGTTGCCGGTGTCCTGACCGGCCGACCCGGTGAAGTCGAACCGGATGGTCTCGCCGCGACCGTTGCCTTCAGGCTGAGCTCGAGGTCCGCCGTCCAGGGCTTCGAGCCAGTCGGTGGCGGTGTAGGTGCCGTCGTCGATCTCGGCGATGCATGCCCTTGTCCGCGCTTCGGCGTAGTCGATGACCGACCCGAGGGCAGCCCCAAACCTCGCTCGCCCCCGGTTTCGGCGGGATCGCAGGCGGTCCACGCCGGCTCGGTTGGCCGCGAGCTGGGCCCGCAGGTCGGCCCGGCGCTGCTCCGGCTGCCGCATCTGTCGGGTCACCTCTTCGATCGCCGCCTCGTCCAGGACCCTGGGGGGGATCACGACTCCCTCTTCGGAGAGTGGGGAATCGGCCGGCATCGATCCCGGGAGCCGGCCGCCGACGTCTGCGTGGTGGGCCCGGTTGGCGGCGAAGCCGATCAGGTTGCCGCCTGCGTTGAAAGCGGGGGTGACCACCGTGATGTCCGGCAGGTGGGTGCCGCCCGGCACGGGTCGTTGAGGAACCACGAGACGCCCGGGGTGTGGTCTGGCCGGCACCGCCCGGACCGAGGCCGGCATCGAACCGAGGTGGACCGGGATGTGCTCGGCCTGCATTACCATCTCACCGCTCGCGTCGAAAACTGCGGCAGAGCAGTCCTGCCGCTCCTTGATGTTGGCCGAATGGGCCGAGCGGATCAGTACCGCACCCATCTCTTCGCAAGCCGAGGCCAAAGCCCCGGCGACGATCTGGATCTCGACCGGATCGAGATCGTTCACGAGGAGCCTTCGGCGTTCAGTCCCACCACGTGCTTCGATCGAGCCGTCGGGGCGATAGATCAGGTGGTGCTGGTCGAGGCCGGGATCGGTTTCCGGGAAGTCGGTGCGGCGATGGCCGCCACGGGATTCCTCGCGGGCTCCGGCGGTGGTCCCGATCGCGCGGGCGAGGGGATAGTCGGATTCCGCGAGTTCGGCGAGATCGGACGCGTTGCGCATGGGTCCGGCAAGGCTCCAGACGGATTGCCTCGTCTCGACGGTCGGGGGATCGAAACGCCATTCCGGAAGATCCGGAGCGGCCCCGGGATCGGACTCGGCGAGGCCGGCTTCGGCAGCCCGCCGACCGAAGACGAAACACTCGGTCAGAGAGTTCGAGGCGAGCCGGTTGGCGCCATGGATGCCGGTGCAGGCGCATTCGCCGGCGGCGTAGAGGCCGCTGAGGGTCGTCCGTCCATCGAGGTCCACCGCAATGCCGCCCATCATGTAGTGCGCGCCGGGGGATATCGGAACTGGTTCGTTGCGCGCGTCGAAGCCTGCATCCTTGAGCATCGCGAAGACGCTCGGGAAGTGCTCGGCGGGAATATCGGTGAGGTCGAGCCGGACCGGTTCGCCGCCCTGTTTGTCGATCTGGGCGAGGATCGCCGCGGTCACGTCGTCGCGCGGAGAGAGTTCCTCGGTGAAGCGGTTGCCCGATACATCGAGCAGCTTGGCACCCTCCCCGCGGATTGCTTCGGTGATCAGTGCCCCGTCGTATCCGGTCCCTGGAGCCGAAACGCAGGTGGGGTGGAACTGGCAGAACTCGAGGTCGGCCAGGTCGGCTCCGGCAGCGCTCGCGAGGACCGGTCCTGCGCCGATCGCGCCCCAGGGATTCGAGGTACGGCGCCAGAGTGCCGCGGCACCGCCGGAGGCGAGAAGGGTGGCCCTGGCGGCGACGATGCCATGGTCGGTGATCATGCCGAAACAACGGTCGCCGTTGCTCCAGAGCGCCGTCGCCGAAGTTTCTTCGAGTACGTCAATGCCGGGCTGTTCGGCCACCATGCGGGCGAGTCCGCCCGTGATCTCCCGGCCGGTCTGGCTGCCCCCGGCGTGGATGATCCGCCGGTGGCTGTGGCCGCCTTCGAGTGCGAGCGCGAGCCGGCCATCGGGATCGAGGTCGAACTTCAGGCCACGGCGGATCAGGTCGCGGACGATGTCCGGCGCCGCTTCCGTCAGGACCCTGACGGCGTCAGTGCGGCAGAGGTTGCGTCCGGCGGCGATCGTGTCGGCTGCGTGCTGCTCTGGGGAATCCTCGCTGTCGAGGGCTGCAGCGAGGCCGCCCTGGGCATGGAAGCTGGCGCTCTCGGCCAGGGGCTTCCGGGAGATCAGGCAGACCCGGCCACCGCCCTCAGCCGCACAAAGGGCTGCCCACAGGCCAGCGGCACCCGCGCCGATAACGGCCAGGTCATAGGAACCGATGGCGGACTCTGGTCCGGTTCCGGCCACTACTGACCGGGGTCGGTGCCCGGTTCGTCTTCGTGACGAGCCAGATCTTCCAGCTCTTCGAGAGTCAGGCCATCTTCCAGGCCTCTGGCGATCAGATCGGCTTCGCGGTCGATGCCGACGACTTCGGTCGCCTTTCCGGAGAGGTGCTGGCGGTCGAAGCTGCCGGCGGCGGCCATCTCGACCGTCATCTGCCCGAGTTCCGAAAGGCTCGTGCGGCGCAGTTCGTCGAGCTCGTCGAGGTGGTCCTTCATTGCCTGGCGCTCGCGCCCGCTCTGCTTGCCGCGGCTGAACAGTCCCATCAGGCACCTTCCTTCGGCTTGTCAGCCTTCGGGGCTTCAGTTGTTGCCGCTTCGGGCTTGGCTGGTGCGGACTTGGCCGGCTCGGCGGGTGCGGCGGCAGGGGCGCTGGCGAGCTCCTGGCGGAGTGCGGCGATCTGACCCCGCAGCCAGTTGACCGCGGCCTCGCGGGCTTCGGCTTCGGCTTTGTCGGCCTCGGCCGGGGTCGGTCCCCGCAGTTCGGCAACTGTCTCGGCGGCTTCAACCGCGGCAGGCTTGCCTGCGGCGGCCTCTTCGGCAGCTGCGATCCGCGCTTCGGCTTCCCTGGCCGTGGCCTCGATCTGCTTGAGGCGGGTTTCGGCTGCGCTGAGAGCTTCGGCCTTGCTTGCCTTTACGGCGGCGAGGTCAGCTTCGAGCGCTGCGATTCTTGCGACCGATGCGGCATCGGGTGTAGACGCGGCGGTGCCGGGCGCGGCCGCTACTGCGGCTGCTGCGGGAGTTGTGGATCCCGGAGGCGGAGGCACCACGGCTTCGGCGGTGGCAGCTTCGGGCGTTGCGATCTCGGCGGCGAGTGCGGCATCGGCCTCGATCTCGGCGGCCTGGTTGCGGACCCAGGCTGACGCGGCTTCACGACTGGAGGCCGTCTCGCGCGCGAGCTTGGCTTCTGCTTTGACGACCTTGCCTTCGGCCGCCTTGATTGCGGCCCCGGCAGAAGCCAGGGCGATTGCAAGGTTCTTCTGGTCGGATTCGACCTCGCGTGTGATCGCGCTCATTTCGGTCTTTGCGTCGGCTTTTGCGGAAGCCTTGGCCGCCTCGGCGGCGGTTTTCGCCTGGCTTTCACTGGCTTCGAGGCGCTCCGAGAGAGCGTCGAGCGGACTCTTCTCTTTGGGTGCCTCCGGCGCAACTGCCGTCGTGGCGGAAGCCGCGGTGGCGGCGGATGCCGGTGTTGAAGCCGTCGAAAGGGCCGGGGTCGGTTTCGCCGCAGGTGCCGCCGCCTTTTCGGACGGGGCCTTGACCGGAGCTTCTGCTGCCGGTTTCGATGGATTCGGAGAAGGCTTCAGCGTGGCCGGGGCCGACGGGGTCGGCGCGGTTGCCGAAGGCGGCCGGGGCGCGGGCACCGGTGAGGGGAGGGCGGTCTTTGCTTCGCGCTGGGCTTTGCTCGGCGGGCCTTCCGGCGAGGCTGGCGACTGGTGCTCCGCGGTGTGCTCACCCGTGGCCGGCAGGGCGTGTTCGACCGTGTGTTCACCGGTCGTCGGCATGGCATGCTCCGCGGTGTATTCGCCGGTGTCCGGAAGATCGTGTTCGGCGGTGTATTCGCCCGTGGGAAGTCCGTGCTCGGCTGTGTACTCACCGGTCACAGGGGAATCGTGCTCAGCACTGTCCGACTCGGGGGATTCCCCGGCAGCAAGTCCCTTCAGCTCCGTTTCGACTTCGCTGACTTCGGCGGCACCACGGGCCAGCAGGGAGTCGTCCCAGTTGCCCTGGACAAACATCCCGAGAACCAGCTCTCCGAGCGCCTCGCGCCGGTCGAGGTGGAGCTCTTCGAGCTGCCTCTGTTTCTTCTTCAGAGCACCTTTCCTCATCGTCCGCCCCCATCATTACCGAACTTGGCCCGCGAGACAGGCTTCCTCACCCGGCGGGCCAGAATTTCTTCGTAGGCGAAGACCACCCGTTCGGCCATTCGACCGGCTGAGAATGCTTCGGAAACCGGCCTTCCGGGGGCTCTCGGGTCGGGCTGGGCGAGCAGCCGGCGAGCGAAGGCCGACCAGGCGGGCAGGTCGAAATCGGTGCAGAGAGTGTTGGCGACATTGCGCAGCGCGTGCGGGGCGATTCCGACAGGAGTTGACAGAACTGGCACATCGCAGGCGAGGCTCTCGAGGCAAGCCAGGCCGAATCCTTCGTAGTCGGATGTGACGAGAACCGCATGCGACGCGTTGATCCACCGGGACATTTCGTCCGGCGGGATGCCCCCGCCCGTAAGCAGTTCGGCGTCGCATGCTTCAGCGAGTTCGCTGGCCTTGTCGAACCGTTTCTCCGGGCGGGTCGGGTCGGCCGGGAAGAACAGGTACCTGTTGCCTGGGTCGAGTCCGAGGTCGGCTTTCGCTTGCCGGCGGTCGGCCGGGGCGAAGCGCGAGAGGTCGGTCCCGCAAGGCAGGACCGCGTTTCGTCCTTCTGCCAGGGGCAGTCCGGGCCGGCCGGCTTCGGTTTCGAACAGAGCCTTCGAGGCCCCGGCGATCAGATCTATCTTCCGGGTCAGCCCCCGCGACATTGGACCGACCACCCGATGGCGCACGTCGGTCCCGTGGAAGGTGACGATCAGCGGCTTCGCGCCGGCGAGCCTTGCGCACCAGCCGGCGAGTCCGTAGTGCGCGTGGACGAGGTCGAAATCGCGCTCCCGGAGGATCTGGCGGATCTTTCGGGTCGCCGGAAGGTAGTTGGACTTGCCCGGCTGGAAAGTGAACAGCTCGGTTTCGATGCCCAGCTCTCGCAGCGCTTCAACCTGATCGACCACCCAGCGGCCGCGTTGGGGCGTGGCTTCGTCGGCACCGAAGTTCATGACCACAAGTACACGCATCGGGGGAGGTTATCCCGGTGAAGTGGCGCCCGGGAACGACCTGAGCTCGCCTGGCTTCGTCGACGGCCGGGAATATCAGCTCAAGTACGTGGGTACGATCGCGGATATTCCCGGCCTTTACTCCTTGCCAGCCGCGGCTCAGGATGTCCCCAGTGCACCACTTGCGGGGCCCCAGAAAGACTGAGTGCTTAAAGCCCATAGGGATGGAGGCGTCGAGATCCCTGAAACCGTGGATAGTCCACGGGTTCCGGGATCTCGCCGTGCCTAGACTGGCTTCGAGACCACGAAAGTCAGTCGTTATCATTGACTTTCGGGATCTCGCGGCCCCCGGAACTCCTGGGCTGGCTCGTGCGATGGCAAGACACTAGGAGCCTGTTCTCCTTGTGCCAGTTTTGGCTACCAATGCAGCCAACCGCGTTTCAGAATTGTTGCTCTCTGCGCATTCGCGTTGATCGGGTTCGCCTGAGGATTGGTCCACACCAATCGAAGGAGGAATCACATGGTTTACGAAGTGATGGGGCACGCGCATGCGGTCGGGGTCTACCGAGGGGCACAGGTCCGGCGCGCACTCGGTGAACAAAGCGGTCAGGGAACGGTCGAGTATGTCGGCCTGATCCTTCTCGTCTCGCTGCTGATGGTCGGCATGGTTGCGGCCATGAAGGGTTTCAGCGGAAGACAGGGCACCGAACTGGCCGAGCTGATCGTGGACAAGATCCAGTCAGCGGTCGACAAGATCGCCTTCAGGTAATCGTGGGAGGCCGCACCGTCTTGCGGCGGTGCGGCCACCTCATAGCTCTTCGGCTCCGAACGGCGTCCACTGCTCGGAGTCGAAGTGGATCGCGTGGGCGTCGAGCATTTTGCTGACCGGAGGCTGGGTTTCCGCCGGATCCTCGAAAAGACCCCTGAGCAGCGTCTCGGCCGTATGGCCTTCGCCGAAGGTCATCGTCGAGACCAGGTCCAGCAACTCGACCTGGGGCATTGCTTCTGCCTGCCGGTTGACTGCAGGGATCGCGGCCAGGGCGAGCGGGTCCCCTCCGGGACAGAACGCCCCGATCCTCGAAACGAAGGCCAGCAACTCATCAGCGTCGGCGATTCCATGTTCGGCCAGAGGGGCCTCGACCAAAAATCGGGTTCTTATCCTGCCGAGGAAATAGGGGATCTCCGCCCAGGCAAGTTGGGTGAGCTGGTTGTCGGTCACCCACAGGGTGGCCGCCTCGACCGCTGTTCCCGGGCTGGGCACGAGGGTGGCCGGCAGCGCGCCATACGGGGCAAGCTCGGCCGTGGCCGCGATATCGAAATCGTGGAGGTGGCCGGTCAGCGCCAGCAGGGTGCGGTCTTCGGCATCCGGGAAGTGTCCGAACTTGATCCAGAGGCCGTCGGGCGATGCGTTCGCACCGATCGCGAGGATGGGGGAGCGTTCGGACCCGGACGAAGAGAACCGGTCGATTACCTGGTGCTGCTCCTCTTGGTCCATCCCAGCCAGGAGCTCGCCTTCGCCTTCGGTCAGGACAAACGAACCGAGTGGGCGGGCCCAGGGGTATCCGCCGGGACTTGACGGCGCATTCCGCAAGACTGGCATCAATGACTCCAGAAAGCCTGACCGGAAGCTTTGACCGTGGCCCCGCCGACCTCAGGCCGGTGACGATCGAACCCGGATTCGTCTCCAGTGCCGATGGTTCGGCCCTGATCTCCGTGGGTGGAACGAGGGTCATCTGCACGGCCTCGGTTTCCACCAGAGTTCCGAAATGGATGGTGGGGAACGGCGAGGGCTGGGTCACCGCCGAGTATTCGATGCTGCCCGCATCGACCGGCGACCGCAAGGCCCGTGACATCAGCAAAGGCAAGCAGGACGGCCGGGGGGTCGAGATCCAGCGGCTGATCGGCCGGTCTCTCCGGGTCGGCGTCGACTTCAAGGCTCTGGGCGAGCGCAGCGTCTACGTCGACTGCGACGTGCTCGAAGCCGACGGTGGCACCCGCTGCGCTTCAATCACCGGCGGATACGTAGCCCTGCACCTCGCGCTCGCAGCCCTGGTCGAGAGCGGCGAAATCGAAAAGCACCCTCTGACAACAACTGTCGCCGCGGTCAGTGTCGGCATGGTTGACGGACGTGCCCTGTGTGACCTCGACTATCCCGAGGACTCGACCGCCGAAGTCGACGCCAACGTCGTCATGACCGGAGACCGCGGTCTGGTCGAAGTTCAGGCGACGGCCGAACGGACGCCGCTCTCCCGCACCTCCCTCGACGAATTGCTGGGCCTGGCTGAAACCGGAATCGATGAACTTCGCGTGGCACAATTGGCGGCTATCGGTTCTTGATCTTCGCCAGCCGGAATGCGCACAAGGTGGCCGAGGTCGAGCAGATCCTCGGCTTCGACCTTGAGCTGCTTCCGGATGATGTCGAGTCGCCGCCCGAGGACGCTGAGACTTTCGCGGGCAACGCCCTGATCAAAGCGAGGTCGGCTCGTGAGGCGACCGGGCAGGCCGTGATCGCTGACGATTCCGGGATTGAGGTCGATTCGCTGGACGGGAGGCCCGGGGTCCGGTCGGCGCGCTACGCCGGTGAGGACGCCACTGACGGTGACAATCTCGCGAAGGTCCTGGGTGAGCTTGCCGCCAACGGTGGGGATCCCGGGGCGCGTTATGTATGTGCCATCGCCTACATCGACGACGCCGGTGAGGAGCATCTCTTCGAAGGAACCTGTGCCGGCCGTCTTGTTCAGGACATCCGAGGTACCGGTGGTTTTGGTTACGACCCGGCCTTCATCCCGGACGAGACCGGGCCGGCCGACGAACGCACCATGGCGGAAATCACTTCGGACGAAAAACATGCGATCAGCCACCGGGGCAAGGCCGTGCGTGACCTGGCCCGGCACCTCGGGCTCCAGCCATACCTCTAGCTCTACTCCGGGCTGGAGGTCGGCCAGAGGTTGACCGCGGCCGCCAAACCGACGGCAGCTACGACCGCGCCATAGCCGGCGTAGCCGGTGATGAATGAGCCCATCGACGCGATCGCACAAAGCGCGACCACGATCAACCAGGAGACTCGGGCAAGGGACATGCCCGATATGTTGCTACACCGTGGCGGATAACACCGAACAGACTCCTGAGCCGGGCGCAGTCTCGCAGGCGGATATCGCCGAGCGGGTGCTCGACAATCTGGCTGAACTCGAGCCCGAACTCCGGGCGGCAGCGATTCTGGGGGCTGACGGCAGGGCCCTCGCATCGACCAGATCCGGTGTTGACTGGCTGACTGCGGCGAAAGAGGTTCTTGAGTCAGTTGATTCGGTCCGCGAGCGCCCGGTGGACAGTGCTCATCTGGCCACCGAGACCGCCGAAATCTTCGTCGTTAGGCAGGACGGCCTGAGCCTGATTGCCGTGACCGGGCGCTTCGTCCTTGCATCGCTCACCAGCTTCGACATGCGGATGGCTCTGCGAGACCTGAAGGTAGGGGTCACCCATGCTTAAGCCGCACCGGGTTCTGATCGACAAGGTCACTTCCTATACGGATGAAGCGGCTGCGTTCGTGCGCCGCCGGCGCCACAACCGGCGTTCATTCATCAGAATCCAGTTCCAGAGCGGAGATGCGCTCGAGGTGGGTCCTGGAACCGCCGAGGCCGAGCGGATCGACGCCGCGGCAAGAGCCCTGATCGACCTGACCTGAGACACCTCCCTTGGTGCGGCTCGGAGGAGTTAGCAGCAATGCGGGAAAAACGGCGTCCGAATGCGGTGTTACGGTACCGCCATTCCCTAAATCCTTGAGGAGGATTACCACGTGACCAAAGCTGAATTCCTAGAAAAGGTTTCTGAAGACGAGCGAATCGGCAGCAAGAAGGCCGCCGCCGACGCAGTTGACGCAGTTCTCGAAGCAATCACCGACACCCTCACCGGTGGCGGCGAGGTGAACTTCACCGGCTTCGGCAAGTTCCACGTCGCCATGCGTAGTGAGCGCCAAGGCGTCAATCCCCGTACGGGCGAGCGCATCACCATTGCCGGTGGCAAGGTGCCGCGTTCTCGGCCGGTTCCGCGCTGAAGAAGCAGGTCAAGGGCTGAGCCTCTTCATTGATCAGGCTGCGGCGCTCGTGGATGAGCGTCGCAGCCAGATCTGCCTTGGGCTGGATCCAGATCCTGCTCGTCTCGGCGATGCCGCCGTCAACTCGGTCACTTCCGGGTCGACAGCAGAGAAAGCGGCAGAAGCCGTATCGCATGATTGCCGGCGCATCATCGAAGCCGCCGGAGCAGCTTGTATCGCTGTGAAGCCGCAACTGGCGTGTTTTGAACGCCTGGGCTGGCCTGGCTGGAAGGCACTCGACGAGGTCTGCGAGGCGGCTCGTGGCGCCGGCCTGCTGGTAGTCGCTGATGGCAAGCGTGGTGACGTCCCGGTAACCGCTAAGGCCTATGGCCAGGCAATGGTCGGCGAGACCCAGACTGCCTTCGGTGCCGTCAGTGGACTCGATGCGGACGCCTTCACCGCGAATCCACTCCTGGGTGCCGACGCACTCGAACCGCTCGTTGCCGCCGCTGAAGCGACCGGCTCTGGAGTCTTCGCGCTGGTTCGTACCAGCAATCGCGGCGCCGCCGACGTCCAGGATCTCGAAACCTCTGAGGGCCCGGTCCACGAACGGCTCGCTGGACTGGTTGCCGGTTTCAGTGACCGGCTTGCCGGTGCCGACAGCCGTCTGAGTGGCATGGGGGCGGTGGTCGGCGCGACCGCGCCGGAACACATCGCCCGCCTGCGTGAACTGATGCCCCGGGCCATATTCCTGATTCCCGGGGTTGGCGCGCAGGGTGGCCGCCCCGAGGACCTCGGAGCCGCCTTCAGGCCCGGCCGCGCCGCCGCGATGATCGCGGCCTCGCGCTCGATCAGCGGTGCTGACGATCCCGGGCAGGCTGCAGAGGATCTGCGCCAGGCGGTCTGGGAAGTCTCCGGTTGATCCGTCCCGGCGCCTCCGGGCGGCACCGGGTTCCCGCCGTTCCCGATATACAGTTGCGCAGTCCCGACGAAGTCCACCGCACCGTATGACCAAAACCTCTCCGATAGCCCGAATCCTCGCCGCCGTCGCCCTCCTGGGCGCGATCGCGCTCGTCTTCGTCGTGCTTTCAAATTCGACTGGAACCGACGACAACAGCGGCAAGGACAAGGCGAACCAGGCGGGCAAGAAGCAGGGCGCCGACAAGAAGGCAAAGCCGAAGTCGAAGTCCAAGATTTATGTAATACAGAACGGGGATACCCTCACGGGCATCGCTGTAGAGACCGGAGTGGAGGTCACAGTGATCCAGAGGCTGAATCCCGACCTTGATCCTCAGGCGCTGATTGCCGGCCAAAAGCTGAAACTGCGTTGACCATGGCCGTGAGCCGCCTCGCCGGACCTGCCGCCAGACGGACGCTTTGGCTGACCCTCGCCATCTGTTTCGTTTCACTCGCGTTCGCCGCCGGCTCTCCTGGCGCGAAGGCGAAGGAGTCTGGGAAGCCACCGAAGCTCGACGCCAAAGCCTGGATTGCAATCGATGCCCGGACCGGGGAGCCGGTCGCCGAGAACAAAGCCGACAAACGCCTGCCGATGGCGAGCACGACCAAGTTGATGACTGCGTATCTGGCGATGCGGCGTCTGACGTTGCGCAAGAAGGTTCCCGCAACCAACTATCAGGGAATCCCGGGCGAGTCCCTGATGGGCCTCGAGGTGGGACAGAAGGTTTCTGTTCGCGACCTCCTCTACGGCCTGGTCCTGCTGAGCGGCAACGATGCTGCGGTCACCCTGGCCAAGGCGGTTTCCGGAACTGAACCGCGCTTTGTGGCCCTGATGAACGCCACTGCGGTCAAGCTCGGCTTGACGAACACCCACTACAACAACCCGATCGGGTTGGACGGCAAGAGCCACTACACCAGTGCCCGTGACCTGGCCAGCCTGAGCCGGACGCTGATGGAGATGCCACGCTTTCGCCAAATCGCTTCATCGCGGACAGCGAAGCTCCGGAGCTACGACCCTCCGCTGGAGATCGAGACGATCAACCATTTCGTGCTCAACAATTCCTGGGCCCGGGGAATCAAGACGGGCCACACCGACAAGGCCGGCTACGTGCTTGCCTCCGACGGCCGTAAACGGGCGACCGAACTGATCGGCGCCGTGATCGGCACACCGACCGAAACGTCAAGGGACGTCGAAACGGTGAAACTGCTCGACTACGGTTTTTCTCGCTACCGAAAGCGGGTTCCCGTCCTGCCGGACAGGGCGGTGGTGAAGGTTCCGGTGAAGTACGAGGACGCCGGTCTGGCGCTCGTCTCCAAGCGCCCGATTCCGATTGGCCTCCGGAAAGGCGAGCAGGCCAAGGTCACCACTGTCGTGCCGGGCGAAGTCGAGGGCCCCATCAAGGAGGGCCAGCGGATCGGGCGGGCAGCCGTTTCGGTCGACGGTGACCTGATTGACACGGTCCCTCTCTTCGCCGCGCAGGCAGTGGAGAAACCGAGCCTGATCGACAAGGCCACGGACAACATCCTCTTGCTGGTGATCGCGCTCATGGTCGTCGTTTTCGCCATACTTGCCGTAGTCGCATTTGTGAGGCGGCGTCGCCAGTCAAGGATGAGGAGAAGGTTGCGTAGGGTGACCCGGTACCCAGGATGATTATCTCGGTGACATTGAATGCCGCTATCGACCGCACGGTCGCGGTCCCCAACTTCCGTCAGGGTCATCGCCACCGTTCGGTCGAAAGCCGCACCGTGCCGGGTGGCAAGGGCATCAACGTCGCACGCGCCCTCGGCCTGCTCGGACGTCCAGTGATCGCAACCGGCCTCGCCGGCGGCGCCAACGGCCAGCGGGTTATCGAGCAACTCGGCGAAGAATCGATACTCACCGACTTCATCCGGATTTCCGAAGAGACCCGCATCAACTTCGCGGTGATCGACCCCACTTCCGGGGAGCAGACAGAGATCAACGAGCGTGGACCGACCGTTCGGGGCGACGAACTCGACAACTTCATCAGCCGCCTCGATTATCTGGCGGGCGGCGCCAGGCTCTGCGTGCTGGCCGGAAGCCTTCCACCCGGGGTGGACGTCGACTTCTACGCACGCCTGGTTACCACCCTCCGGGGCCGTGGCATCTCGGTCCTGCTTGACGCGGAAGGCGACGCGATGTCAGCCGGCATGCGCGCCGGACCGCACATGATCACCCCGAACCAGCTGGAAGCTGAAGAGCTGGTCGGTCACGAGTTCGAAGCCGGGGACGAACTTTTCGAAGTGCTGTCCGAATTGATTGAACTTGGTCCAGCTGAAGCCGCGATCACCCTGCCGAATGGTTGTGTCGCTGTGGTTGGCGAAGGTCCGGAGCGGCGGACGCTTGAAGTGACCATCGATCCCCTCGAGCCAATTTCGACGGTCGGCTCCGGTGACGCTTTCGTTGCCGGGTACGTAGCTGCCTCATATGACGGCTGGTCGCCCGAACGTTGCCTTTCGTACGGGAGTTGCCTGCGGGGCTGAATCGACACAGCATCTCGGGGCGGGCCGGGTCGATCGCGGCCGGGTCGAAAGCCTCCTCGACAGCGTTCACGTGCGCCAGGTCGAGACCCCGGCCGGCGTATAAACCACGACCGGGGCTCTTCAGTTTGCAGGGGCTTTAGAGGCATGTGCAGGGGCTTTGCAGGTTGGATGAAGCCGGACCCCTCTCCTGACTAGAATCGTCCGACGGGGCACGTAACCTGCTCCTTTCAACCGTCCACTCCTGGAGGACCTAATTGGAAATTGAGATCGGCCGAGGCAAGAAAGGCCGACGCGCATACGGGTTCGACGACGTGGCAATCGTGCCTTCGCGTCGCACACGTGATCCTGACGACATCGACATCAGCTGGACGCTGGGTCCGTACCGCTTCGACCTGCCCCTGGTCGCTTCCGCGATGGACGGAGTCGTCAGCCCGGAGACCGCAGTGCTCACGCACAAACTCGGTGGACTCGGGGTGCTCAATCTCGAAGGAATCTGGACCCGGTTCGAAGACGCGGAAGAGCAGCTTCAGCGAGTCTCGGTCGCACCCAAGGAAGAAGCCACCGCGATCATGCAGGAGATCTACGAGACTCCGGTCAGGCCGGAGCTGGTCGCCCAGCGCATTCAGGAGATCAAAGCCGCTGGCGCCGTCGTCTGTGGTTCCTTCACTCCGCAGTCGGTTCAGAAGTACTACGAAACCGCGATCGAGGCCGGAATCGACATCCTGGTGATCCAGGGCACAGTGATCTCTGCCGAGCACGTCTCGACCACCGTCGAGCCGCTCAATCTCAAGGAATTCATCAGTGAAGTCCCGGTCCCGACAGTGGTCGGCGGCTGCGCTTCTTATTCGACTGGCCTTCACCTGATGCGCACCGGCGCGGTCGGAGTTCTCGTCGGAGTCGGCCCAGGCGCTGCCTGCACCACCCGTGGCGTCCTCGGGATCGGCGTGCCCCAGGCAACCGCGATCGCCGATGTGGCCGCGGCTCGCTCGCAGCACATGCTCGAGACCGGTGAGTACGTCAACGTGATCGGAGACGGCGGCATGCGGACCGGCGGCGACATCTCCAAGGCGATTGCCTGTGGGGCCGACGCCGTGATGATCGGTTCACCGCTCGCCAGGGCCAAGGAAGCTCCCGGCCGTGGTTACCACTGGGGCATGGCGACTTTCCATTCGTCGCTGCCGCGTGGAACCCGGGTGACCACAGTTCAGGATGGCACCATGGAAGAGATCCTTCTCGGCCCTGCCCACACGAATGACGGCACCTTCAACCTGATGGGCGCCCTGCGGACCTCGATGGCCACCTGTGGTTATGAAGACATCCGGTCGTTTCAGCGGGCCGAAGTCATGGTCGCGCCGGCGCTGATGAGTGAAGGCAAGAAACTCCAGAACGAACAGTCGGTCGGCATGGGCTCCAACGGCCGTGCGGCCGTCGCGGCGGGTGTCGATGTGGCCGATGGCTGATTGATGTCCGTCGCTACAACCGAGGAAGTGCTGGTCCTCGATTTCGGGGGTCAGTATTCCCAGTTGATTGCCCGTCGCATCCGCGAATGCGGCGTATTCGCCGAGTTGCTTCCGATTACAGCGTCGACCGAGGAGATCCTGGCGAGGAATCCGAAGGCCCTGGTGCTTTCGGGTGGTCCGGCGTCAATTCACGATCCCGGTGCCCCCAGCTTCCCGGAAGGCCTGACCGAACTCGGGATTCCGGTGCTGGGCATCTGTTACGGCATGCAGGCGATGGCGCACAGCCTGGGAGGGCGGGTTGTAGGTGCCGAATCCGGCGAGTTCGGGCGCACCGACCTGGTCGTGATCGGAGATGGTGGGACCCTGCTCGGCGGCCTCCCCAAGGAACAGACCTGCTGGATGAGCCATCGCGACTCGGTCCACGACGCGCCCGAAGGGTTCACACCGATCGCGTCCTCGCCGGGATCGCCGGTCGCGGCCCTCGAAAACCACGAACGCCGGCTTTACGGCATTCAGTTCCACCCGGAGGTCGTCCACACCCCTTACGGCACCGGGAAGTTCTGACCCGTTTCCTGCGCGAGGTTGCCGGCTGCGTCGGACAGTGGGGCCCGGCTTCCCGTTGTTGCCGAGCAGGTCGCGGCGATCAAGGAGCAGGTCGGCGATCGAAACGTAATCTGCGGCCTCTCTGGAGGCGTCGATTCGTCGGTTGCGGCCAAGCTCGTTCACGAAGCGATCGGCTCCCAGCTCACCTGTGTTTTCGTCGACCACGGCCTGATGAGGTCGAACGAAGGCGAAGAGGTGATCGAATCGTTCAAGGAGTTCGGCATCCCGCTGGTCAACGTCGACGCCGAGGAGCGTTTCCTCAAGAGGCTCGCCGGCCAGACTGACCCCGAGACCAAACGAAAGATCATCGGTGAGGAGTTCATCCGTGTTTTCGAAGAAGAAGCGCTGAAGCTGGACGACGTTGACTACCTGGTTCAGGGCACGCTCTATTCCGACGTGATCGAGTCCGGGGGAAGCGACCATGCAGCGACGATCAAGTCCCACCACAACGTCGGGGGCCTGCCCGAGGATCTCGAATTCGAGCTGGTCGAACCGCTTCGAATGCTCTTCAAGGACGAGGTCCGCGCCGTCGGCACCGAACTCGGCCTGTCCGACCGCCTGGTCTGGCGTCAGCCATTCCCGGGACCCGGACTCGGCATCCGGATCATCGGCGGTGAAGTCAACAAGGAACGCCTCGACATCCTGAGGGCAGCCGACGCGATCCTTCAGGAAGAGATCCACGCCGGCAACCTCTACCGGGAGTTGTGGCAGTCCTTCTGCGTCCTTCCGGCAATCCGCTCGGTCGGAGTTCAGGGAGACGGAAGAACGTACGCCTACCCGATCATCATCCGCGCGGTGACGTCGGAAGACGCAATGACGGCGGATTGGGCCCGGCTGCCTTACGACCTGCTGGAGCGGGTCTCGAACCGGATCATCAACGAAATTCGGGGAGTGAACCGGGTGGCATTGGACATATCGTCCAAGCCACCAGCCACCATCGAGTGGGAGTGACCTGAGGTGGCAGGCAGCACCCGGGAACGACCTGGACGCGCCTGGACTTCGTCGACGCTCGCAGCCTCGGGAACGTACTGAGGTACGCCCCCTTCGGCAGCTTCGCTTACTCCTCGCCAGCCACGCCCAGGACGCCCCCGTGCACCACCCGCTTGCGTGGGATGGGAGGCCGAGTCTCGGAAGCCTTGATTGGGCCGCGAGACCACGAAAGTCAGTGATTATCGCTGACTTTCGCGATCTCGCTGGTCTTGGGTACCCGCACCGCGCCCCACAGAGCCGAAAAGAGCAGCATCCTGGACAGGGGTACCCGCACCGCGCCCCAGGGTTCAGCAGTCTTCGCAGGTGCCCTTGAGGGTGATGTCGTGAGACTGGATTGAGAATCCGTCTCGCTCCGACACCTCGTGGATGACCTGCTCCAGCTTCTTGTCTTCGAACGGGACCACCTTGCCGCAGCCGGTGCAGACAATGTGGTGGTGATGGTGGCCTTGGGGATCGACCTTTTCGTATCCGGCCGAATCGCCGCCGACGTCGATCTTCTGAATCAGTCCGAGCTCTTCCATCTGTTCGAGGGCGCGGTAGACCGTGGCCCTGCCGACGCCCTTCAGCTGGTCGTCCATCTCGAGTGCCGTAACCGCGCAACTCTGGTTGCCGAGCAGTTCGACCACTCTGCGTCGTGAACCACCACGGCGGTACCCGGCTTCAGAGAGCGAATCCAGGGCGTACTCGGCCCAGGTCGCGGGTTCCGTCCCGGCTTTGGTGGCGGTGCTCATGAACTGATCCTAACGGCGGTGACTCGCGACTTGACGGGTATCGCGGCCGCGGCTGCGGCCAACAGGTAACAGGCGAGAAGGGCCACGACGACTGACGCCCCGGCGGCTGTCCGCAAGTAGTACGAGGCGTAGATCCCGGCCACTCCGGCGATCACGGCGATCAGGACGGCGGTCAGCATCATCGGGCCGATCCGGCGGGAGACCAGCCGGGCGGCGGCGGCCGGTCCGACCAGTATCGCGGCAACGAGCAGGTTGCCGAGACCCTGGACTCCGACCAGGACGGTGAGCGCGACCAGAGCGAGCAGCAGGGCGGTGATGAACCCGGGCCGGATGCCAAATGAAGGGCCGGCATCCCTTTGGAAACCGATCGCCAGCAAACGGTCGTGGAACAGCCAGAGGATCCCGAGGACGACGATCCCGATCGCGGCACTTGCCGCAAGCTGGCTGTCACCGACCCCGAGAAGGTCCCCGAACAGGAGCGACTGGATGCCGGGCGGACTTTCGGGCGAGAGCGCCATCAGGACACCGAGGCCGAAGAGGGTCGTGACCACCACGGCGATCGCGGTGTCGGCTTCGTCGCCACTGAATCGGCTGATAGTTGCGATGAGTAGTGCGGCAAGGATGATTCCGATGGCCCCGCCGAGCAGCAGGGGAACCCCGAGCAGGGCGGCACCGACCAGCCCGGGAAACATGCCGTGGGCCAGTGATTCGGCGCTGTAGGAGACCTCGAAGAGCACGACCCAGCAACCAACGGCCCCGCTGATTACGCCGAGGATGGCGATTTCGACCAATGCCCGGACAGTGGTTCCGTGGCTCAGGGGTTCGGCGATCCAGTCGATCATCGGTGCTCCCCGCCCAAGTGATGATGGTGGGCCGGAAGGACTCCGAGGTCCGGCTGGCCGGGGATCTCGACGATGTGTCCTCCGTAGGTGGCCTCGAGCACCGGTTTGCTCAGTGCTTCGTCGGGTGTGCCGAAAGAGATCTGTTCGTGATTCAGGCAGAGGACCAGGTCCCAGTTCTCGGCCTGATCGATCTCGTGGGTGGCGATCATCACGGTTCGGCCCGATGCGGCGAGGCGGTCGATCAGTTCCTCCAGACGGGCTTCGTTGGCCGAGTCGAGGCCGGTGAAAGGTTCGTCCAGGAGAAGTAGTTCGGCGTCGGCGGTCAACGCCCGGGCAATCAGGACGCGTTGCCGCTGGCCTCCGGAGAGGTCACCGAACTGGTGATCTGCCCGGTCGGCCAGGCCAACCTCGGCCAGGGCCTCCTTTGCCCGGGCACGTTCGGCCCGGCCCGGTCGCTTCCACCAGGGCAGGCGTGCCAGTGAACCCATGGTGGCCACGTCCAGGGCCGACACTGGATAGTCGAGGCGAGGAGCGGTCAGTCTGGGCGACCGTGGCCGTAGTGGTTGTCACTTCGAGCCGTCCGTCCACCGGACTCAACTCACCGGAAGGGCACGGAAGAGGGTGGTCTTGCCACCGCCGTTCGGCCCGAGGATCCCGACTCTGGCTCCGGCCGGAATCTGGAACTCGAGTCCACGCAGGGCGAGGTCGCCTCCGTAGCCGAGGGAAGTGTGATCGGCGACGACGACCGGGTCAGCCATCGGACACCTCGAAGCAGCCGAATCGACCACCGCTCATGCCGCGGACGATCGCGTCGGCGTTCGCCTTCATCGAGCCGAGCCAGGTTGCGTCTTCTGAACCGGACGGGCCGAGCGTGTCGCCGTAGAGCGAGTAGTCGGTGCTGGCCCCGGTGTCACGGGCGACGGCCCTGGCGAGAGCGGGGGACACCGAAGATTCAGGAAAGACCGCTTTGACCCCCTCGCGGCGGATCGTCTCCTCGAGGTCCGCGAGGTCGCCGGCTGAAGGCTGGGCTTCGGTGGTCAGAGCCGGGATCACCGTGCCGACAGTCTTGATCCTGAACCGGCTGGTGAAGTAGCCGAAAGCGTCGTGGTCGGTGACGATCTTTCGGTCATTCGCCGGAATCCGCTTCAGGCAGTTCTTGATGCCCTTGGAAAGCCTGTCGATTTGAACGTTGAATCGGTGCTCCCGGCCACGGTAGAAAGAGGCGTTTTCAGGGGCGACCCCGGTCAACCCCGTGACGATTTCAGCGGCAGCAGCCTGCACGTTCAGCGGGTCCTGCCACCAGTGGGGATCGAAATCTTCAGCATCACTCTCATGCTTCCCGCCGTGAACCTCAGCGTGGTCATCACCTCCGTGAAGTTTCACCGGGAGGTCCCGGCTCAGGTCGACGACCTTGGCGTTGCTGCCGCTGTCCCTGATCAGGTCTTCGGTCCAATCGTCGAGGTGGCCACCGGAGCGGACGATGAGGCTGGCGTCGGCCACCGCCATCACGTCGGACGGCCGTGGCTCGTATCCATGCGGGTCGGTGTTGGGCTGGAGGATGCCAGTCAGGTTGACCCGGTCACCGCCGACCTCCGAGACGAAATCACTTGCCTGAGTGGTGGTCGCAACCACCTTCGGCCCATCACCGCCAGTGCTCTGATTGCTGCATCCGGCGGCGAGCCCGGTGAGGGCCAGCAGAGCGGTCGCCACGGCAAGTGGACGAACCCCGCTCCTTTGCCCTAACGCACGCGCTCCGAAGGCCAGAGCGAAAACGGCCCCGCTCACCACTGCAATTGTCGCTCCCGGAGGGGCATTGGTCTCCACCGAAAGCCACAGTCCGAATGTGCCTTCGACCACTACCAATGCGATCGTCACCAGCTGAAGGATCGGCAACCGGTGTGCGAACAGCCGGACCGTCGCCGCCGGAACCACCATCAGTGCGGAAATCAGCAGGGCTCCGACAGCACTCAGGCTGGCGACCACCGTGACCGCGACGACCGTGAGCAGGGCAGTGTCGAAAAGTGCCGACCCGGACCTCAGTCTCCCGGCCGAATCTTCATCGAATCCCTTGGCCAGCCAATGGTGGCCAAAGAGCAGGGTGGTGAGGACGGCTAGCACCGCGGCTGCGGCTGCCAACCAGATGTCGCTGGAGTCGATCGCGAGCAACGAACCGAAGAGGAGTGTGTCTACATTCGCCCCCGAATTGAATACGTCACTTGCCAGGATCACTCCGGTGGCAAGACAGGCGACCAGGGCCAGAGCGGTGACGCTGTCGGCCGCCGTCTGCTTTGAGCGGGCGAGCAGGGCCGAAAGCAGGGTGAAAACACCGGCTGCACCGAAAGCGCCGAGGGCCGCGGAGAAGCCGATCCCGTCGGCCAGCACCAGGCCCGGGAATGAAGCCGTTCCGATCGCGTGTGAATGGAAGGCGAAACCGCGCAACACGATCCAGGAACCGATCAGCCCTGCCGGGATCGACAAGAGGAGTATCTCGATGAGTCCTTCCTGGACGAAAGGCAGGCTGAAGGTGTCAAGCACGGGGTCTCCGGAGGTTTCGAGCGGACCCGGTTTATAGCAGAATGAGAATCGTTATCATTTATGGATCCCACCGTCTGGTGAGTGGCGGACGTCGCTGCGGGGCTCAGGTGACTGTGGCTGGCCGGAGACAGACCCGGCTAGCGGGGCGCTATTCGGGGGTGACGTAGGCGCCCGAAAGACCACCGTCGACCATGAAGGCCGAGGCGGTGACGAACGAGGAGTCGTCCGAGGCCAGGAAAAGCGCGCTCTGGGCGATTTCGCGGACCTCGCCGAACCGTCCCATCGGGATGTGGATGAGGCGCCGGGACGCCCTAGCCGGATCAGAGGCGAAAAGTTCTTCGAGAAGTGGGGTGTTGACCGGCCCCGGGCAAAGCGCATTGACCCGCACGCCACGGCGGCCGAACTCGACCCCCATTTCGCGTGACATGGCGAGGACCGCTCCTTTGGAAGCGGTGTAGGAGATCTGGGAAGTGGCGGCGCCCATGACGGCGACGAAAGAGGCGGTGTTGATGACAGAGCCTCCACCGGTCTCGACCAGGTGGGGGATGCCGTGCTTGTACGTTGACGTCCTGGACCCGCTGCCAAGTCTCGAGGGGGGTGTCAAGCACCGATTCGTCTTCGGGCGGGTTGATGCCGGCATTGTTGAACAGAACGTCGATCCGTCCGTACTTCTCGCGCACCTGTTCGTACATGCCACGAACCTGCTCCTCATCAGCCACGTCGACTTCGAGGGTGAACTCGCCTTCCGAGCCGGCGGCGAGGTCGACCCCGACCACGATCGCGCCCTCCTGACCGAACAGGTTGGCCGTCTCGGCACCGATCCCCGATGCCGCCCCGGTTACGACGCAGACTTTGCCTTCAAGCCGGCCCGGCATCAGCCGCTCTCTTCAGTTGCGTAGAACACGTTTTTCACCTCGGTGTAGTGGTCGAGTGCGTTCGGACCGAGCTCCCGCCCGATCCCGGATTGTTTGAAGCCGCCGAAAGGGGTGGAGACCTGACGGCTGTTCGAGTTGATTGAAAGTACGCCGGTATCGATCTGTCGAGCCACTCTGAGCGCCCGGCCGCCATCGCCAGTCCAGATCGAACCGGAGAGGCCGTATTCGGTGTCGTTGGCAATTCGGATCGCTTCAGCTTCCCCGTCGAAGGGAATCACGCAGGCGACAGGGCCGAAGATCTCTTCGCGTGCCGGGCGGTCTGAATTCGTTACCGGGGACAGGACCGTCGGCGGGAACCAGTAGCCGGGGCCATCGGGCGCGCGCCCGCGGAAGGCCACCGGGGCGTCGTCCGGGACAAAGGAAGAAACGGTCTCGAGGTGGGAGGCCGAAATCAGTGGACCCATTTCGGTGGCTTCGTCAAGGGGATCGCCAACTGTGATCTTGTTGACGGCAGCTTCCATCGCTTCGAGGAAGCGGTCGACCTGCGACCGCTCGACAAGGATCCGCGATCGTGCACAGCAATCCTGCCCCGCGTTGCCGAAGACCGCGGAAGGAGCGGCTGCCGCCGCTGCTTCAATGTCCGCGTCGGCAAAGATGACGGTCGCCGACTTGCCACCGAGTTCGAGCGTGACCCGCTTGATCGTCTGGGCTGCCCCGGCCGCGATCCCACGGCCGACTTCGGTTGAGCCGGTGAAGGCGATTTTTGCCACATCAGGGTGCTCGACCAGCCGGTTTCCGCAGGTGCGTCCGGGTCCTGCCACCACGTTCAGCACGCCTTCCGGGAGACCCGCTTCGAGCACGACTTTTTCAAGCTCCAGCGCTGTGAGCGGGGTCAGCTCGGCGGGTTTGAGTACGACCGTGTTGCCTGCAGCCAGAGCCGGTGCAACCTTCCAGGAGCTGATCGCCAGGGGAAAGTTCCAGGGCACGATCAGCCCGATCACGCCCATCGGCTCACGGAACGTGAAGTCGACTCCACCGGCGACCGGGATCGTCTGGCCGAGCAGGCGCTCGGGAGCACCCGAGTAATAGCGGAAGGTGTCGACCACCATCCCGATCTCACCTCGGGCGTCGTTGATCGGTTTGCCGGCGTTCCGGGCTTCGAGCGTCGAGAGTTCTTCGAGGCGTGCTTCGATGCCATCGGCGATCTGTCGCATCAGCCTGGCCCGGTCGGCGGGAGCCACGGCGCGCCAGGCAGGGAACGCGGCCTTGGCGGCGGCGACCGCGGCATCGACTTCTTCGACACCGGCTCGCGGAACCTCGGCCATCACCTCTGCGGTCGCTGGTTCGATTACAGAAATCATCAGGTGCGCATTCTCGCACGGGCCGCATCGACCAGAGCTCGAATCAGCAAGTCTCCCTGATGCTCTTCCGGGTGCCACTGGACACCCAGCGCGAAAGACTTGCCGGGTACCTCCACTGCTTCAGCGATGTGGTCAGGGATCGCGGCACCGGTCACCTCGAGACCATCTGCAATTCGGCCGAGGCCCTGGTGGTGGTGAGAGTTGACCAGCAGTCGCTCCGCTCCGCAGATGCCCGCGACCCGCGACCCGCTGATCAGCTCGACTTCATGTTCGTCGAACTGACCGGGGACGGTGCGGTGGCGCTCATGACCGACGACGTCTGGCAGGTGCTGCTCCAGGGTTCCGCCGGCCGCGATGTTCATCATCTGGAACCCCCGGCAGATGCCGAGGAAAGGCAGGTCCTTTTCGAGGGCAGCTCTTGTAAGGGCCAATTCGAACTCGTCCCTTTCTGGACGGGTGTCGGCGGTCCGGGGACCTGCCTCCGCGCCGTAAGTGGCCGGATCAACATCGGCGCCACCCCCGAGGATCAGACCATTGAGCCGGTCGAGCAGCCCGCCGGGATCTCCGGCAACTTCCGGGTCAGCCGGAAGCAACACAGCGACCCCGCCGGCCCGCTGGACGGTCACCGCGTAGCCATGGGGGGCCAGGTCAGCGAGTTGATTCCACACTCCCCAGCGGGCAGGCTCGGTCGCTGCCGTGATCCCGATAAGGCAGGAGGGGCCACCCACTAGAGGCGCTCGAAACCCCGGAAGCGTTCCCAGTCGGTCACCGCGGCCTCGAATTTCTCGAGCTCGAATTCGGCCCGCCGGACATAGTGGCGGACGACTTCCTCGCCGAATGCGTCGTTGGCCAGCGCCCCGTCACGGAACAGGTCGAGGGCCGCGTACATGTTCGAAGGCACCCGCTCGGCGTCCGAGGTGTAGGCATTGCCTTCGCAGGCGGGTGGCAGCGGCAGTGCATCATCAACGCCTTTCAGGCCGGCCGCGATCATTGCGCTCAGCGCGAGATAGGGATTGACGTCGGCGCCGGGAAGCCGGTTCTCGAGTCGCAGGCCTTCGCCGTGTCCGACCACCCGCAGGGAGCAGGTGCGGTTATCGTTGCCCCAGGTCACCGAGGTTGGTGCGAACGAGGCTTCCGCGAAGCGCTTGTACGAGTTGATGTTGGGTGCGAAAAACAGCGTCATCTCACCCAGGTACTCCAGTTGGCCGGCAAGGAAGTGGTCGAACATGTCCTGGTCCGCGGCGAAGGCATTCTTGCCGTCGGTTCCCGCGAGCGAGAGGTGGATGTGGCAGGAGCTTCCTTCCCGCTCGTCCCACTTCGCCATGAAGGTGATCGCGCAGTCCTCCTGCGCCGCGATTTCCTTGGTCCCGTTCTTGAAGATCACGTGCTGGTCGGCGGTTGTCAGGGCGTCCGCGTACTTGATGTTGATTTCGTGCTGGCCGAGGTTGCACTCGCCTTTCGAGTCCTCGACGGTCATCCCCGCACCTTCCATGTCATTACGGATCCGCTGGATCAGCGGTTCGACTCTGGCCGTCCCCAGCAGTGAATAGTCGACGTTGTAGTAGTTGGCCGGCACGAGGTCGAGGTAGGACTGCTTCCAGGCCTCTTCGTACGAATTTCGGAAGACGATGAACTCGAGTTCGGTGGCGGCGTTGGCGATCAGTCCCCGTTCTTCGAGGCGCTCGAGTTGGCGGCGGAGAATCTGGCGGGGGGAGGCGACTACCTGCGTCCCGTCGCTCCACCCACAGTCGGCCATCAACATGACCGTCCTGTCCTGCCAGGGCACCCGTCTCAGGGTGTCGAGGTCGGGCTTCATCTCGAAGTCACCATATCCCTGCTCCCACGAGCTCATCTCGTAGCCGTCGACCGTGTTCATGTCGACGTCGACCGTCAGCATGTAGCTGCAGCCTTCGGCTCCGGCTTCGAGCACCTCGTCGAGGAAATGGGAGGCAGTCAGTCGTTTGCCCTGGAGGCGCCCCTCCATGTCAGCGATCGCGAGCAGGACGGTATCTACCGTGCCTGCCGCGACCTCTGCGCGTAGTTCGTCGAGATCCACCTCAGGTACCGGTTGTCCCGGCATTCGGAGGATCGACGTCCGTATCGGTTTGTGCGATCGCCTCTTCGTCGATCACCCTTCCGGTTTCGTCGGTCGCGATCTGGCGGATCGGCCCTTCGAAGGTGTTCTTCGCCGAGATCAGCCACCAGAGTCCAACCGCGACGATCACGATAAGCACCGTCACTGGTGCGTAGTTGAAGTACTTGATGTCGAAGGTCGAGTCCCAGGGTACGGAGATGGGCGCGGTCGGCAGGCTGAAGATGATCACGCAGATGATCACCCAGACGAACGCGATCGGATTGATCCACTTGTACTTCTTGCCGAGGGTCCATGGCCCCGGTTCGAAGTCATCACCCATGCGCCACCGCAGGAATACCGGGATCACATAAGCGATGTAGAGGCCGATCACGGCGATCGAGACAACCGCGTTGAAAGCGAACGCGATGCCGTCGGAATCTCCGACCAGAGCAGGCAGGGTGATCACGAAAGCACAGGCTGCCATGAACAGCACCGAGAAATGGGGGACCCGGTGATGGTTGAGGCGGGTCCAGATCCGGTGTCCCGGTACGGCCCGGTCGCGCGAGAATGCGTAACACATGCGCGAGGAACTGGTCAGGCAGGCCATGCCACAGAAGAGCTGGCCGACCGTGGCGATGATCAAGACCATCTTGGCCGCCCATGAAGAAAGGGCCAGGTCGAGAATTGAAAGGCTGGTGCCGACTCCGAACGGTGCTCCGTCACCGGCTCCGTTGACCGCAGGTGCGATGTCCTTCGAGACCGCGAAGGTGATCGCCAGCAGGACGAGCCAGCCGATCAACCCGGCCCAGAAGACCGAACGCCAGACGCCTTTCGCGGCGCCCATGGCTGCACCCTTGGTTTCCTCGCTGACGTGAGCCGAGGCGTCGTATCCCGTCTGGGTGTACATGGTGAGCAGGAAGCCGAGCGGCAGGATGTAGAACCAGAATGCCGCGGTGGCGGTCGATCCGTTGAAGAGCCCGGTGTTGTTGTAGGTCTGGGTGAAGACGTAACTGAAGCTGGCGTGGTGGGACGGTACGAAGATCAGCAGACCGATGATCACGGCGACGCCAAAGACGTGCCACCAGACGGAGATGTTGCTGACCTTGGCCACCAGTGGTGACGAGAAGATGTTGATCAGGGCATGAATCCCGAGGATGATCGCGAAGAGGAAAAGGTCCTCGGACAGGATGTGGTCGGCGTCGCCGAAGTTGATGAACCCGAGGTCGAGTCCGTAAATCTGGAGCACGGTGTTGAGGAAGGCCGCGGAACCGTAGACGACCGATGCCGTAACGCCGACCAGTCCGATCAGGTTGAACCAGCCGGTGAACCAGCCCCACGCTTTGCCGCCGAGGTCAGACGACCAGTAGTAGATCCCGCCCGCAGTCGGATACTTGGAAACGAGTTCGGACATCGAAACAGCGACCAGGAGGATGAGGCCGCAGATGATCGGCCAGCCCCACGAGATCGCGATCGGTCCACCTGCGTTCCAGGCGAACTGGTAGGTGGTGAAACAACCCGCGAGGACCGAGATGATCGTGAACGAGATCGCGAAGTTCGAAAACGAACTCCAGGCACGGTCAAGAGACTGGGTGTAGCCGAGTTCGGCGAGCCGCTCTTCGTCGGTGCCATGAGACTGGGACGAGTCAGTCATGTTCCCTCTTTCTAGTGGGTGGTTGATCCGAGCCTAGGACCACCGGCACCCGCCGTCAAGGGGAACGGTTCAAATTGAGGACCCTAGGAGTATTTGTCCCAGCGCTTGAGAGGTGTCGTGGGGTCGATGAACGTACCGCCCTGGTACCAGCCGGGTCCCGACCACACTTCGAAGTGAAGGTGGCAGGCGGTGCTGTGGCCAGTCGTGCCGACCTTTCCGATCGTCTGACCGGTCTTTACGCGGGCGCCTTCTTTCAGGGGAGAGCGACGAAGCATGTGCATGTAGACATGACTCTTGCCGCCGGCACCCTTGGTTTTGATGACCAGGTAGTTGCCGGCGCCGCCCGCCTGGTAGTCGTTCTTGTAGACGACTCCGGCGCGAGCTGCGACCATCTTGAGGCCACACTTGGCCAGCACGTCCTGACCCTGGTGGCCACGGCCGGCGCCGAGGCCGTCACCGTAGGTGTGCGAGCCGCGCATCGGAAATATGTAGCCGTAAATCTTGAACTCGAACGGATTGGCCGCTCTCTTCTTGCGAGATCTCTTCTTACTGGCCTTCTTCTTACGGGATGCCCGCTTCAGTGACTTCGAAACCTTCGCTTCAGTGCCATCGGCGCTGCGGATGACGAACCGGTACTTGCCGTTGGGGACGGCCTTGCCGGCTGAGTTCCTGCCGTTCCAGCGGATCGACTGGCCCGCCCCGGAGGGGATGTCCTTCCTGAACTTGCTGGCGACGACTTCGCCCGAACCGGAAGTGATGTCGATGCGAAGGTCGTTGGAATCCTTGCCGCCGTTGATCACGTAGTTGAGGGTCGGACGTTTCTTGCCGTACTGGTAGGCCCGTGACGGACTGGTCTCGGCGTCGGTGACCCGAATCGCCCCGGTGCGACCGAGTTTGATCGGCTTGCCGATGACCAGCTTCTCTTTCGAGGAGTCAGACGGCGAACCTGAGGAACTGATCACCCGGATACGACCTGACTTGGCGTCATCCGGAACGATTGCTTCGACCCGATTGTCAGCCGCAAAGTGAGGCTTGGCCTTGGTTCGCCCGCTCTTGCCAGCGAAGCTGACGTAGGCGACCAGGCTGAGACCGGACCCGCTGACCTGGATCTTGCCGCCCGGGGATGAGGTCCTGATTCCGGAACAGCCGGAGAGGCAGACGACGTCGTCGATCTCGGCGCCTTTCGGCACGACCAGACCGCCACCCGAAGTGATTCCGAAGGCGGGGCCGGCGCAGATCAGGAAGATCGCGAACGCCGCAAAGCTAAAGACCTTGGTTCTGCTCGTCACATTTCTCTTTCGTGCCTGCCTGCGGAGTTAGCTGTCGGGCTCGCGCTGAAAGAGTTGCGCTACCGGGCAGTGAATGCCCCTGATTCGCCCCATGGGGACAAAAGTCCCCGTTGGTTCCTCCGCCCCTGACCGGAGTCCGGCTGGGGTTCGGCAATTGAATTAACGCCAGTATAGGGAAGAGAGAGGAGGCGAAAGGCGTTAGATCTCCACTCTGCGAATTCGAGGCCGATTTGACCTGAAGCTGGCTCTTTGCGCTACTTGGGTTGAGGGATTGGACCGGGATCGGCGTACTGACAATCCAAGTCGCACAGCGAAACCGACATTTCATCCCGCTGAGCGAAGCGACTTGGATTCCTTATTCAGGCTTGCGCCCTGAACGCGTACCGGTGCGCCATTCCCTAAGATGCGCAAGCCCCGTTCGCGAGCGCTAGGTTCGCTGCGGCCTTTTATCTATGAAGACCTTTGTAGCCACCCCCACCACACGCCAGAGAGACTGGTACGTAGTCGACGCCGAGGGCCAGACCCTGGGCCGGCTCGCGACCCAGCTCGCCGATGTCTTGCGCGGCAAGCGCAAGCCGGATTACACCCCGCATATCGACACGGGCGACTTCGTCGTCGTCGTGAATGCCAAGAAGATCAAGGTCACCGGAGACAAGATGAACTCCAAGATCTACTGGCGGCACAGTGGCTATCCGGGCGGAATCAAGTCCCGGACCCTCGGTGAGATGCTCGAGAAGCAGCCGGAGGAAGTCATTCGCAAGGCGGTCAAGGGAATGATGCCGCGCAACAAGCTTGGTCGAGCGCAGCTGCTGAAGCTGAAGGTATATGCCGGATCTGAGCACAACAACCAGGCCCAGCAGCCCAAGCCGATGGAGATCACCACGTGAGCGAAGAAGAGACGAATGACGAAGCCGTGAGCGAAGAGACACCCGACGAGGCCAAGAGCGAAGAGACTGTCGAAGAGACCGCTGAAGAGACTCCGGAAGTTGAAGTCGATGTCGAGCTCGAGGTGACCGAAGAGGTCGCTGAAGACGGTTCCGTCGAAGTCGAAGCAGTCCAGACTGAAACCGTCACCGAAGACGGAGAAGTGGTCGAAGAGACCGTGGTCGTCGAAGAAGCCGTAGTTGAAGACGGTGAAGTCGTCGAGGAGGAAGTGTTCGTGGCCGAGACCGCGGCAGCTTCCGACGAGGCATCCGAGGTTCCCGGTGCCAACCTCGAGCCGATCTCGGTCGAGCCGGTCGCCGAGCTGAGCATCGAAGAGCGTGCCCGTCTGGAAGCCGAAGAGGAAGAGCGAGCAGAGCTCGAGGCCTCCTCCGGCGAAGAAGACGAAGACGTTCCGCCGCCGCCTCCGGCTCCGGCCAAGATTGCCAAGGACGCCCGTTTCATCGCGACCGGCAAGCGCAAGCGCTCTGTCGCCCGGGTGATCGTCCTCGCCGGTGATGGAAAAATTCAGATCAATGACCGCGAGATCGAGGAGTACTTCCCGCGGGCCCGCCATCGCACGATCGTCAACTCTCCGCTGGTGGCAACCGGTTACGACTCGAACCTCGAGATTCGCATCCGCGTCCACGGCGGCGGTATCAGCGGCCAGGCAGGAGCAGTGCGCCACGGCATCGCCCGCGCCCTGACCGAGGTCGACCCCGAGCTTCGCGCTGAACTCAAGCGCCGCGGCTTCCTGACTCGTGACTCACGGGCCAAGGAACGTCGCAAGGCCGGCCTCAAGAAGGCCCGCAAGAAGCCGCAGTTCTCGAAGCGCTAGAACGCTGGCTTCGTCAACCCGCAAATTGTTCGGCACGGACGGAGTCCGCGGCCGCGTCGGCGAGGTCCTGAATGCGGAACTCGCCGTTTCGATCGGCCGCGCCGGGACTGCCGCCCTGCCCGTCGACCGTCCCCGGGTCCTGATCATCCGCGACTCGCGTGAATCGGGTCCGATGCTTGAGGCTGCCCTGGCTGCCGGAATTTCCGAGGCCGGGGGCGACGTCCTGCTCGGCGGGATCCTGCCGACCCCGGCAGCCGCCCTGCTCAGCCGCCAGTACGGGTTCGACATGGCCGCTGCGGTGTCCGCCTCGCACAATCCCTATTGGGACAACGGCATCAAGCTGTTCGGCGGCGACGGCGGCAAGCTCGACGACGAGACCGAGGCTGGAGTGGAGGCGTTGATCCAGGATCCGCCGCCGGTGGCGGACCGTCCCGGCAGCATCACCGAACTGCGGGCTGCCGAAAGCGACTACCTGCGGGCACTCGAGACAGCGTTTCGACTCGAGCTGAACGGTCTCAAAGTTGTCCTCGACTGTGCCAATGGCTCAACTTTCCGCGTGGCCGGCGAGATCTTCAACCGGCTCGGCGCTGACGTCGAGCTCATGGCGAACGAACCCGATGGCCGGAACATCAACCTCGAATGCGGCTCGACGGATGTCGGCCCACTGTCTCGCCGGGTCGCCGAATCCGAGGCCACGATCGGCTTTGCCTTCGATGGCGATGGAGACCGTGTGATGGCGGTCGATGGCGATGGGAACGTTCACGACGGAGACCAGCTGATCAGTCTGATCGCGACCCATCGATCGAAGCAGAACACCTGGGCGGCGGCGTCGCGGTGACCGTGATGACCAACTACGGCTTCCACAACGCGATGTCCGAGGCCGGGGTTGAGGTCGAAGTGACCAGCGTCGGCGACCGCTATGTGACCGAGGCCCTGAGGGAAAAGGGTTGGGTGCTCGGCGGGGAGCAGTCCGGACACATCATCTCGACCGACTACGCGCCGACCGGCGACGGAATCGCCGCAGCGCTGATGACCCTCGATGCGCTCGGCGGCCGTCCACTCGGCGAATCCGGCGTGATGACCAAGCTGCCGCAGACCCTCGTCAACGTTACGGTCAACGACCGTGAAGCGATCGGTGAGGCCACCGTTGTCTGGGACGCGGTCGATCGGGCAAACGGGGAACTCGAGGGTCGCGGCCGCGTGCTGCTCCGCCCGTCGGGAACCGAGCCATTGATCCGCGTGATGGTCGAAGCCCCGACCCAGGACGAAGCCGAGAGCGTTTGCGCAGCCCTGGTTGATCTGGTCAAGGCCGAGCTGGCCTGACGTTTGACGTAGCCTTCAACCTTCATGTGCGGAATCATCGGATATGTCGGCGAACGGCCCTGCGAGGAAATCCTCCTGGCCGGCCTCGAGAAGCTCGAGTACAGGGGGTACGACTCGGCCGGCGTCGCGATGCTGAATCCGGAAGGGGTCGAGAAGGTCCGAGCAGTCGGCAACCTGGCCAATCTGCGGGAAGCGCTGGCCGCCACCGAACTGGCGGGCCTCTCTGACAGGCCGACTGCCGACGGCGCCTGGACCGGCATTGGCCACACCCGCTGGGCGACTCACGGCCGGGTCACCGAAAACAACGCCCATCCGCATTCGGACGAAACTGGCGAAGTCCAGATTGCGCTGAATGGCATCGTCGAGAACCACGCCGAGTTGCGCGAAAACCTGGAAGCCGAAGGCTTCAAGTTCTCATCCGAGACCGACGCCGAGGTGGTCTCCCACCTGATCGCCAGGCACTTCGACGGTGACCTGACCGCGGCAGTCCGGGCCACCTACAAAGACCTGCGAGGCCACTACGGTTTCGTCGCGATGCATGCCGAGACTCCCGGCGTCCTGGTCGGAGCCCGCAAGGAAGTTCCGCTGATCGTCGGTATCGGCGAGCGGGAAAACGAGAACTTCATTGCTTCGGCGATCCCCGCCTTCATGGCCGAGACCCGCAAGGTGATGGCCATCGAGAACGGCGAGATCGTCACCGTGACCCGCAACGAAGTCACCATCACCACCGCCGACGGCGAACCCGTGGAGCGCGACCCCGAAGCGGTCGAATGGGACGAGGAGCAGGCAGAAAAGGGCGGCTACGACACCTTCATGATGAAGGAGATCCACGAGCAGCCGGAAGCCATTGCCGAGACGATCCTCGACCGCATGCCGAATGACGACGGGGTCGACCTCTCCGACATCGGATTGAGTGACGAGTTCCTGACCAACGTCGAACGGATCATGATCGTCGCCTGCGGAACCTCCTACCACGCCGGCCTGGTCGGCCGGTACGCGATCGGGGAGTGGGCCCGGATGCCGGTGGGCATGGACATCGCCTCCGAGTTCCGGTACTCGAACCCCGTCATCGGGCCGGGCACCCTCGTTATCGGGATCACCCAGTCGGGGGAGACGGCCGACACCCTCGCCGCGATGCGCCTCGCCCGGGAAGCCGGCGCCACCGTCCTCGCCGTGACCAACATCATGGGAAGCCAGGCGACCCGCGATGCCGACGCCGTGCTTTACACCAGAGCAGGCCTCGAGATCGGCGTGGCCGCAACCAAGACCTTCGTCGCCCAGGTTGCAGCGATGTATCTGCTCGCTCTACGTCTGGCTGAACTCCGCGGAAGCCTGCCGCATGAACGCGTGGTCGAGCTTGTGGCCGAGCTCAAGCGGATTCCCGACGCGATGGAGGCAACCATCGACCAGGTCTCCGACCAGGTCCTGGAGATCGCGAAGCGCCACTACGACCAGAAGTTCTTTCTTTTCCTCGGCCGCCACATCGGCTTGCCGGTCTGCCTCGAAGGTGCTCTCAAGCTGAAAGAGGTCTCCTACATTCCGAGCGACGCCTACGCCGCCGGCGAGATGAAGCACGGCCCGATCGCGCTGCTCGACGAAAACACCCCGGTGGTCTGTGTCGCGACCGACAGCCCGATACTCGACAAGATGCTCTCGAATATCGAAGAGACCCGGGCCCGTGGGGCGCAGACGATCGCCGTTGCCACCGAGGGCTCCGGCCGGGTCGAGGCCGTGGCCGAAGAAACGATCACGATTCCGGGCACCGACTGGGTTCTCCAGCCGCTGCTGGCGATCCTCCCTCTGCAGCTGCTGGCCTACCACGTGGCCCGGCTGAACGGGCTGAATGTGGATCAGCCTCGCAACCTCGCAAAGACCGTCACCGTCGAATAGTCGACAGTTCGCTTCCACGGGCGGTTACAAGGTCACCTCAACCTGAGGCGGTAGGGTTCCGGACAATGCTGAAGATCCTTTCTCGCTCCAAAACCGCGGTCTTGATCGCGACCATTGGTGCGGCTTTCGCAGTTTCCGCCTGTGGCAGCAGCAGTGGAGATGTAGCCACTTCGGGGCTGGCAAAGTACGTGCCGGCCGACGCACTCGTCTATGTCGAAGGCAGCGTTCGTCCGGACGACCAGCTCGCCGGCAACCTCAATGAGCTCTCGACCAGGCTGACCGGTAAGAGCCTCGGTAAGACGATCGACAAAGCGCTGGCCGACGCCGAAGCCGGCGACGTCAGTTACGAGGCGGACATCAAGCCCTGGCTCGGAGAAAACGCTGCCCTGTACGCCGCCGGTGATGTCGCGTCCAAGTTCACCGGTTCGGCCGCTTCCGGCGGCACCTCTTTCGGTCCCAGCAAAGCCGGAAAGGGTGCGGCCGGGCATGAAGATTTCGGTGTCGTCGCCGACACGACCGACGTCGATGCCAGCGAAGCATTCATTGCGAAGGCCACCGGCAACGACGGTGGCACGGACGGCGAGTACGGAGGCTTCTCCTACAAGGTGCGCAAGGACGGCGATTCGGTGCTCGGCATCGTTGACGACTACGTCGTGTTTGCCACCTCCGAAGATGCCTTCAAGGCAATGGTCGACGCGTCGCAGGGCGAATCGCTCGAAGACACCAAGGCGTTCTCCGAAGTCTCAACCAAGGCGGCCGACGGCAGTCTGCTGAATATCTACATCAACCACGAGACGTTGCTCGCGGCCGCCAAGTCGGGCCGGGTCGACGCGACTTCGCTGTTCTCGTCGCTCGGCATCGACGTGACCGGCACTGCCACGCTGCTCAGTCTCGTTCCCGCGGCCGACGGGATTTCGCTGGTTGGCGCGTCCAACCTCGACTCGACCCTCGAGAGCGGCGATCCGAGCGCCCTGCTTGAGACCTTTCCGGCCAACTCACTCTTCGCGATCGGCACCGGCGACGTCGGCGCCAACGTGACCAAGATCCTCGATGCGATCGACAAGCAGGGGATCGAAGGCATAGTCGGGCCCGGTCTGCTCGACGAGGAACTGGACAAGATCTCGGGCCAGGGAATTGACGTGCGCAGCATCTTCGAGTCACTCGGGACCGTCGGTGTCTTCGTCAGCGGCGATTCGGTCGACACCCTCGGCGGTGCCCTGGTCGCCACGACCTCCGATCCGAAGTCCCTGAAGAGCACCCTCGGAGCGCTCCCTTCGTTGATCGGATTCATCGGTGACGGGGCCAAAGTAAAACCGCTGGACGGCGGCCAGACCGGATTCAGCGTCAAGGTTCCCCAGCTGTCAGGCCGTCCGGTCGTGGTTGCCCTCCAGGGTGACCGCCTCGTCGTCGCGGTCGGCATGGCGGCTGCCCGGGCTGCGCTTTCCGGCAAGGGCAAGACTCTGGCCGGCTCGGACGCCTACAGGGCCGGCCAAGAATCACTCGGCAAAGAGAACGTCGACCTTTTCGGGAACCCAGCGGCGATCGCCAATCTGATCTCAAAAGCGACCGGGCGCGAGTCGCAGGCTGTTGCTTTCGCCGAAGTCCTCAGGAAGTTCGAGTATCTGGTCGGCGGATCCGGATCCACGGACAACACGTTTGAACTCAACCTCGGCCTCAAGGACTGATCCAGATGCCCTCGGGACTTGGAATGGACCTGATCGGGATCGCAAGGATCGAACGCGCCCTCGACCGCTATCCCCGGCTTGCCGGGAGGCTCTTCACCGATCGAGAGCTCGAATACGCGGCCTCGTTCGGGCGGCCGGGCCGCCATCTGGCGGCCCGTTTCGCCGCCAAGGAAGCTGTGGTCAAGGCTCTGGCGCTCGGTCCCGGCACCAGCCTTCGTGAGATCGAAATCGTCAGCGGCGCCCCTCCGGAGATCCGGCTGCACGACGATGTCCGCCGGATCGCCGACGAACGCGGACTGCGGGTCAGCGTGAGTCTGACGCACGATCGCGAGATTGCCGGCGCGGTAGCGATTGCCGAGGCAGCCTGATGGCGAGCTGGCTCGATCCGGTCTATGACGCCCGTGGCATGGGTGCCGCCGACCGCTGGGCCATCGATGAAGCGGGTATCCCTTCACTCGACCTGATGGAAACCGCCGGACGGGCGTTGGCCGAATCGACCGCCGAAGTGACCGGCTCCGGTCCGATCCTGGTCGTCTGCGGAAAAGGCAACAACGCCGGTGACGGCCTTGTCGCCGCTCGCCACTTGACCGAGTCCGGATATTCGGTTGAAGTCCTGATGCTCTACCCACCGGAAGAACTCAGCCCTGACGCGGCCGCGAACTACCAGCGGCTGATCGGGGTTGAGATCCTTGAGGGGCGCGGAGCTCTCTCTCGCCTCGACGGTTCGGGATCGGTCATCGACGCGATCCTCGGGACTGGATTCGAAGGCGAACCCAGGGATCCGGCCGGTGCGGCGATCAAAGCGATCAATGAGGCCGATGCGACGGTGGTCAGTTGTGACGTGGCTTCAGGCGTGAACGCATCGTCCGGCGAGGCCGGACTTGCCGTGAGCGCCGACCACACCGTGACTTTCCATGGTTTGAAGACCGGGCATCTGATCGCCCCCGGGAAGCACCTGTGCGGGACGGTCCAGGTCGTCGACATCGGAATTCCCCGCGGGGCGCCGCAAGGTGTCGCGGCGGGACGGATCAACTCGAACGTGCTCGCTCTGCTGCCGCGGCGGGGTGCCAACTCGAACAAGTTCAGTTCCGGCCGGGTCTCCGTCATCGGGGGCTCGAAGGGCCTCACCGGGGCGGTCTGTCTGGCAGCGGAAGGCGCGATCCGGGCTGGCGCCGGCTACGCCACCGTTGCGGTTCCGGCCGACCTCGAGCAGATCTTCGAAATGAAACTGACTGAAGTCATGTCACTCGGCTGTGGTGGCGCCAAGGGTCACCTCGGTGCCGACGCCCGGGACGAAATCCTCGAGCACTCCGGGGGTGCCGCCGCGACCTTGCTCGGTTCCGGCATGGGCCGTCGCAAGTACACCGCCAAGCTGATCCGCTCCCTTGCCGCGAAAATTGACAGCCCGCTGGTGATCGACGCCGACGGCCTCGGCGGTCTCGACGGCAAACTTGACCGGGTCAGGGGCCGCAAAGGGGCGACGGTCCTGACGCCGCATACGGGGGAGATGGCCAAGCTGCTCGGCCTGACTTCATCTGAAGTCGATGCCTCCCGCCTGAATTCGGCAAAAGAACTCGCAGCGGCTACCGGTGCCGTGGTCGTTCTCAAGGGGGACGACACGATCGTCACCGACGGCGAGCGTGTTGCGATCAACGACCTTCCAGCCCCGGGGCTGGCCACAGCGGGCACCGGTGACGTCCTCGCCGGAGTCGTCGCGGCGATGGTCGCACGCGGACTCGAGCCCTTCAAGGCCGCCTGTGCCGCGGTCTACGTCCATACGGTCGCCGGCCGGATCGCCGCCGATCAAGTTGGCAGCGCGGAAGGCGTGATTGCGTTCGATGTGATCGAGGCTCTGCCGCAGGCGATCAGAGCCGCAACCCCTGAAGACCGGACCTTGGAATAATCTGAGGCGCATGCCGACCGTAGCCGACATCATGGACCGTGAGCCAGCGACCGTTTCCCCGGACGACAAAGTTCGCGACGTCATCGAGGCCTCCAGACGCACGACCTTCCCGGACTTCCGGTCGTCGACGAATCCCGCAAGGTCGTCGGCATCATCACCGAGTCCGATCTCGTGATCTCGGATGAGAATGCCGATTTCCACCTGCCGCACTTCGTGAACATCATGGGCGCCGACATTTTTCTCGAATCGACCAAGCATTTTGAGAAGCGCGCCCAGAAGGCTTTTGCCTCCACCGCCGCCGAGATGATGACCGCCGATCCCTACACGGTCGGCCCGGACGAATCGGCGGAACATGCCGGCAAGTTGATCTCCGAGAAGAAGCACAACCGTCTGCCGGTAGTCGACGATGAGGGCCGACTGGTCGGCGTAGTCACCCGGGTCGACGTTCTGGCCGCCCTCACCGGCGACTGATGTACCAGCGGGCCGAGGCCCGGATCGATCTCGGCGCCCTCCGCCACAATGTGGCCTCGCTGCGGTCGCGCGTCAACGACGACGTGGAGCTCTGCCCGGTCCTCAAGGCCGACGGATACGGGCACGACGCGACACTCGCTGCCGCTGCCGTGACCGAAGCCGGAGCGGACCGCATCGCAGTCGCCACCGTGCGCGAAGGGATCAGGATCCGTGAAGCCTCCCCGAAGATTCCGCTGCTGGTTCTCGGAGCGATGACCCCGACAGAAGCCGAACTCGCCGTTTCGGCTGGCATTGACGCCTCGGCCTGGGACCCGGAGTTCATCGAGGCGCTCGGCAGCCGGGCATCAGGAGCCGGCCGGACCATCGGGGTCCATGTCAAGTACGACACCGGCATGGGACGGCTCGGCTCGGCCGATCCCGCGCAAGTGCTCGAAATGGCAAGGCGGGTCGCGGCCCATCCGAATCTCCGGCTGGCAGCAGTCTGGACCCATTTCGCCACGGCCGACGAGAGTGACCGGTCATTCGAGATCGTCCAGCGGGACCGGATCGCCGAGCTCGGGGCGCAGGTGAAGTGGGAATTTCCCGAAGTGAAGATCCACGCGGCAAACAGCGCGGCGCTGATCAGCGACCCCAAGTCACATTTCGACATGGTCCGTCCGGGGGTCGCGATCTACGGCATGGATCCTTTCGGGGCGGATCCGGCAGGACACGACCTCCAGCCGGTGCTTTCCCTCCATTCCTGGGTCGCTTCGGTCAAGGACTTCGACGTCGGCATGAGTGCCGGTTACGGCCGGACCTGGATCGCAGGGGAGCCAACCAGGCTCGCGACTGTCCCGGTCGGCTATGGCGACGGCGTGCGCCGCGGCCTCTCGAACCGCGGGACAGTCCTGATCGGCGGGGTGGCCAGACCGATATCCGGCACGATCTCGATGGACAACCTGACGGCCGACATCGGCCTGGACGACGAAATCAAGGTCGGTGATGAAGTGACCCTGATCGGCAACCAGGGGCCGGCCCGGATCACGGCCGAACAGGTGGCGGAAAAGCTGGACACGATCAACTACGAGGTGACCTGTGGCATCTCCCCCCGGGTTCCACGGCTCGGGGTCGAGGAGCGGAGTTGAGCCTCGAAGCCGCAGCCCGCGCCACGATGGCGGTCGAGCTGGTCCGGCAGGTGAAGGCAGCAGTTGGCGGGGAGCGGGTCTGGGTCGTCGGCGGCGCCATTCGTGATGCGGTCCTGAACCGCGAGGTCGATGATCTCGACCTGGTGGTAGATGGGCCCCCGGAAGCTGCCACCCGGCAGATCGCTTCCGCGCTGGGCGGCTTCGCCTTCGAGCTGTCCTCGGAATTCCCGACCTGGCGAGCCCGTGACCGGGATGGCACCTGGCAGGTTGACTTTGCCGCGCTCCGTGGTGGCAGTATCGAAGCCGATCTTGGCTTGAGGGATTTCACCGTGGGTGCGGTGGCGGTCGACCTGGCTTCCGGGAAGGGCCTCGATCCGTTCGGAGGTCTGGCTGACCTCGAATCGGGAATTCTTCGAGCGGTCGGCCCGGAATCGCTCACCGCCGACCCCCTGCGGCTGATGCGTGCCGCCCGTCTGGTGGCCCAGTTCGGCTGGAAGATCGATCCGGGCACCATTGAGCTCGGCCGTGCTACCGCGCCGCTTGCGAATCAGCCGGCCGGCGAGCGCACCCTGGCCGAGCTCTGCCTCCTGATTGCCGCCCCCGGTGCGATCGAAGGCCTGGCGGCAATGGACCAGCTCGGGCTCTACGAATCGGTGTTGCCGGAGGTGGAAGCCCTGAAAGGTGTGGTTCAGGGGCCGAACCATCACCTCGATGTCTACGGCCACACGGTCGAAGTCCTCGAGGGCGTGATCAGGATCGAATCCGATCTCGAAGCATTCGTCGGCGAGAGTGCCCCTGCGGTCAGGGACCTGCTGAACGAAGACCTGTCTGACGGCATTTCGCGCTCCACTGGCCTGCGCCTCGGCGGTCTTCTCCATGACTGCGCAAAGCCCCAGACCCGGACCGAAGCGAACGGATTCATCAGTTTTCGCGGTCACGACAGTCAGGGGGCGGACGCGATCAAGGGGATTTTCGGCCGGCTGAAATCGAGCAACCGCCTGTCTGAATACGTCGCGGCACTGGCCCGGCACCACCTGATCCTCGGATTCATGGTGCCGCAGCGTCCGCTGGACCGGCACCAGATTTACCAATACCTGACCCACACCGAACCGGTTTCGATTGACGTGACCCTGTTGACGGTGGCCGATCGCCTGGCCGCGAGGGGATCGAGCAGCATCGCCAATGACGAGATGGTGGCAGGCCACCTCGAGCTGGCTTCAGAGATGGTCGCCGACGCACTTGAGTGGCGACGGACCGGCCCACCGGCCCCGTTCATGCCCGGCAATCAACTCGCCAGAGAACTCGGGATCGAGCCGGGTCCGGATCTGGGCCGGGTGATCGACGCCCTGGCCGAGGCTCGTTTTGCCGGAGAAGTTGATTCTGCAAGCGAAGCTGTGGAATTTGCGCGTCGCTTCCTTGCCTGACGCCCCCGTAGTACGCTCTTTCGTCGATGGCCAAGGAAGAAAAATCGAGATGGAGGGCGAAATCACTGAAGCCCTCCCGAATACGATGTTTCGCGTCAAGCTCGACAACGACCACGAGGTACTCGGGCACATTTCCGGCAAGATGCGCCGGCACTACATCCGCATCCTGCCTGGCGATCGAGTGAAAATCGAGCTCTCGCCGTACGACCTTACCCGCGGCAGAATCACCTACCGCTACAAATAGTCACCGGCCAGGCCGGAACCTTTCGTCCCCCCGGGTGTTCTGGATAGAGATGCTTAACCTCAAGCTAACACTTTCTGAACATTTGTCCCCGACTTTTCTCAAAGTCACGACGGCTGGTTTGCTGATCCTGTTTCTCGTCGTTTCGGCGGTTTCGTTTCAACCGGACTTCGCGCAGGCGGCCAAGACCAAACGGGTTGTCCTTGGCAAGTCAACCGACAGGCTCGAGCCGAATTGCGGTGTTTCGGAGGCGGACCGCCTCTGCGCGGCCGAGGGCAGGGTCACCGGATACCAGACTTTCGCCAAAGGCACCGACCGCAAGCGGACCTTCAGCGTGCCGTTCAAGGGCAAAATCGTGTCCTGGTCGATCCACCTGGCCAAGCCCACCCGCAAGTTCAACAAAGTGGTGAAGGACGCGCAGATTCCGTTTTTCAACGATCTCTTCGGCGCGCCGTCCCAGGCCCGCATTGCGGTCCTGCGACAGACAAACAAGAAGAAGAAGGGCCCGCCGCGGTTCAAGATGGTCCGGCAGAGCCCGATTCAGGTTCTCAACCCATACTTCGGCACCAACGTCACCTTCGCGCTGTCAAAGCCCCTCAACGTGGGTCCCCGCCAGGTAGTCGGATTGACCATCCCAACCTGGGCCCCGGCACTCTGGCGACCCGGTTCCTGTGACATCAACAAGAACACCGGAATCGAGAATGACGCAGCCGCCTGCGATGTGGCCCGCAAGAAGTACACCTGGCGCGGCAGCCGCGGTCCGAAGAAGTGCGAACTCGGCGGCGATACCCAGGAAAAGATCGATGCCAGCATCAAAGGCAGCCACCCGCAGTCCAAAGTCAACTCGACCAAGCGGTACGGCTGTTACTACACCGGCAGCCGCCTGCTTTACACGGCGACGGTCATCGGCAAGAAGTAAACAAGGGTCAGTTGAGCGGCAGTCCGCAGAACTCGCAGGTCGCGAGGTCGCGGGCAGTGAGCTGTTCGCAGCGCCGGCAGACCCGAAGGTTCACCGGGGTGCGCGGCAGGCGCGAGGCCGAAGGTGAAAGCGGCAGGACCTGGGCAACCGGTTCGAGCTCTTCACCGGTCTCGGCATCGCGGTAGACCACGTCCTGTTCGGCCTGGGCGAAGCCCTCACGGCCGGAGACGGGGGCCCGGAGGCGGTACAGCTGTTCGCTCGTGGCTGAGTCCATAACCGGGAGAATATCCCAGTTATGAAGATCTTGATCTTTCACGGCTATCTCCTCCGTGGCACAGGCAGCAATATTTACAACGCAAATCTGGCTCAGGCGCTGGCCGGACTCGGTCATGACGTCCACCTGCTCTGCCAGGATCGGGACGCTGAAAAGCTCGACTGGGTCACCGGGATCGGGAGCTGGGGCGAGTCCGGGCTTGCGGTAGAGCCGCTCCGCGAGCCGGACGGTGAAGGATCGGTCACGGTTTATCGGCCGCCGATCGGTGCCCTGCTGCCGGTGTATGTGGAGGACCCCTACGAGGGGTTCGAGGCCCGGGCTTTCCCGCGGCTGAGCGACGAGGAGATCGAGCACTACATCCATGTGAACGTGGCGTCGGTCCGGGACGTGCTCGACCTGACCGGTGGCCACGATGCCGCGCTGGCCAATCACCTGATCATGGGTCCGGTGATCTTTGCCCGGGCCGGGGTCCGGCCATACGCGGTGAAGAACCACGGCTCTGACCTCGAATACACGGTCAAGCCACATCCGCGGTTCGTTCCTTATGCCCGTGAGGGACTCGAGCCGGCCGCGGCGGTGCTGGTGGGGTCCTTCCACACTGCGGCGAGCCTGTGGGAAGCAATTCCGGACCTCGACATTGAAAGCAGGACGGGCATGGGTCCGCCCGGGGTCGACACCGGTGAATTCCACTCGATCGAGGCTGACCGGGCTGCCGGGCAGCTTCTCGACCTGGCGGAGGCGATCGGGAACGCTCCGCCGTCGCCGGTCTTCGGTCGCGACGAAGACGAAGCCGTCACCGCCCTGAAGGAATATGCGGCGTCGGCCGGTCCACGGGTTGTCTTCGTCGGCAAGCTGATCGTGTCCAAGGGGGTGGACCTGCTGGTCGCCGCCTGGCCAATTGTCCACACCGTCAACCCTGATGCGCGCCTTATGCTGATCGGCTTTGGTGCCTACGAAATCGGCCTGCGTGCCCTGGTCTCGGCAATCGGCCAGGGTGACCTCGAGGCGATGGGACACATCGTGGCCGAAGGGCGGGGGCTCGAAGGCGATGAGCCGGGCCGCCTGAAGTACCTCTCGGCGTTCCTCGAGAACCTGCCGCTCGGTTATCGGGAGGCGGCGATTGCTTCGGCCGGCTCGATCTCATTTGCCGGTCGTCTCGAGCACGACGAGGTGGCGAAGGTGCTGCCGGCCTCGGATGCGATGGTCGTTCCCAGCACCTTCCCCGAAGCCTTCGGCATGGTCGCGGCGGAAGCGGCCGCCTGCGGTGTGCTCCCCGTCTGTGCCGAGCACTCGGGACTGGCCGAGGTCACCAGGACTCTCAGCAATGAAGTTCCGGCGGCGAAGGGGTTGACCGGTTTTCGGCTCGGCCCCGATTCGGTCATCGATCTTGCGGCGAAGGTCAACGGCTGGCTCGCCCTCGAGCCCTCGGAGAGGGTCGACATCGGCCGGGAGATCGCTGCCACAGCCGATCGGAACTGGAGCTGGCGCGGCGTTGCAGTCGATGTGATCTCAGCTTCAGCCGGAGATGTAAGGCCCGTTACGCCACCTTGATAGGGGGTCACAGACCGTCCGACCGCCGCTTCATTAGAATCCCATGCGTCCAATGACTCGACTTCCGTACCTGAAACTCGTCCTGGCTACATTCGCCTCCGGCACACTGCTCAGTGTCCTGTTGCTGATCCCGAACTGGTTCGGCGATGCGGCCTCCACGGCGGCACCGGAGATCGACCTCATGCTGGACGTCACGATCGTCATTTCTTCGTACATTTTCGCCGGCGTATGTGTTGCCCTGGCTTACGCGCTGATCAAGTGGAGGGTCAAGCCGGGTGACGAAAGCGACGGACTTCCGATTCACGGAAACACCAAACTCGAAATCGTCTGGACGATGATTCCGCTGTTGATCGTCCTCGGACTCGGCATCTACAGCTGGGTCGTGCTCGACGACATCGAAGCGAAGGACAAAGACGCGCAGATCGTCAACGTCTACTCACAGCAGTTTGCCTGGACCTTCGGTTTCCCGGAGCAGGGCAACAAGTGGTCCGAAGGTGAACTCCACGTACCCGTGGACCGCCAGACAGTCTTCAAGCTTCACGCGCAGGACGTCATCCATTCTTTCTGGGTCCCCGAATGGCGGATCAAGAAGGACAATGTGCCGGGCATTACAACTGATGCGATCGTCACGCCGGACAAGGTTGGCCACTTTCAGCTGGTCTGCACCGAGCTCTGCGGGTATGGACACTCAACCATGCGCGCAAACGTCGTAGTCGAAAGCGAGGCGGACTACGCCAAGTGGGTAAAGGGCCTCGATCAGAAGGTTCCGGAGTCGCTCATACTCACCGCCGACCAGGCTCTTGAAATCGAGCGGGAAGCCCAGGCCAGGGATGGCGGGATCGAAGGCAGTGGCGTGCAGGAAACCGGGACAGACAATCAGTCATGATGGGGACGAGCTAAATGGCAGCGGCAATTAAACAACCCGGCTGGTACCGCGGTGCGATCGGCGCCCTGCTTGGCGCGGCCTTCGGATTTTTCCTGGTGATCGGCCTGAGGGCCTTGATGGGTCTCGACATCTACCAGACCGAACAGACCGGATACCCACACATCGTGGTCCCCCTGATCACGGCTCCTTTCGGCTTCCTCTTTGGTTTTGGTGCTTTCGACTACTGGTTCCGCTGGGCGGCCGGAAAGCCGACCATCCCCGATGACCACTCGGCCCATGGTGCCACCAAGTGGCAGGACTACTTCAAGTTCAACACCGACCACAAGGTCATCGGCACCCAGTACGTCGTGACCACGCTGATGTTCTTCCTGATCGGTGGCCTGCTGGCCCTGATGATGCGGGCCGAGCTGGCCTCGCCCGGCAGCCAGATCGTTGCCGCGAACACGTTCAACGGCCTGTTCTCCACACATGCCGTGATCATGATCTTCCTGTTCATCATCCCGGTGTTCGCCGGGCTGGCCAACTACGTGCTGCCGCTGATGATCGGCGCACCGGACATGGCCTTCCCGAGGCTGAACGCGCTCAGCTTCTGGCTGCTGCCGATCGCCGGCATCATCTTCATCGCCAGCTTCCTCGCCCCCGGCGGCTCGTTCGATGCCGGCTGGACCGGCTACGCGCCGCTGTCTACCGGGGCCCCATTCGGGCAATCGTTCTTCAACGTCGGCGTGCAGTTCGCCGGAGCGTCTTCGATCGCCACGGCGCTCAACTTCCTGGTCACGATCATCACCATGCGTGCGCCCGGAATGAACCTGTGGCGCATGCCGCTGCTCGTCTGGGCCAACCTCTCGACCTCGCTGCTGGTCGTCGGAGCAACCCCGTTCGTCGCCGGCGCCCAGTTCATGGTCCTGTTTGACCGGGTCCTCGGTATGAACTTCTTCCAGTTCCTGGAGGGAGGTGACGTCATCAGCTACCAGCACATCTTCTGGTTCTACTCACACCCGGCCGTCTACATCATGATGTTGCCAGGCTTCGGGATCGTCTCCGAAATCATCTCGACCCATGCCCGAAAGCCGGTGTTCGGCTACCGCTTGATGGCGCTCGCTCTGATCGGGATCGTTGTGCTGAGCTACACGGTCTGGGCCCACCACATGTTCGTGGCCGGCATGTTCAGCTGGCTGCGGGTGCCGATCATGATCACAACGCTGCTGATCGCGGTGCCGACCGGCATCAAGATTTTCTCCTGGCTGGGCACGCTGTTCTACGGCAAGATCCACGTTTACTCGACGGCGATGCTCTTCGCGCTGGCTTTCATCGTGACCTTTACAGTCGGCGGTATCAGTGGCGTCATGCTCGGCATGATCCCGCTCGACATACATGTGTCGGACACGTATTTCATCGTCGCGCACATCCACTTCGTGCTGTTCGGCGGATCGGTCTTCACGATCTTCGCCGGCATCTACCACTGGTTCCCGAAGATGACCGGGCGGATGTATGACGAAAAGCTTGGCCGCATCCACTTCTGGGGCACGGTCATCGGCACCTGGGGCACCTTCGTGCCGATGCATTGGATCGGCATGGACGGCATGCCGAGACGGGTTGCCGACTACGCCTCGCAGTACGGCGACTGGAACCTCTTCATCTCGGTCTTCGCCTTCATCCTGGGCGCGGTCCAGCTCGTCTTCTTCTACAACATGATCGTCAGCTGGCGGTTCGGCCCGAAGGCCGGCGACAACCCCTGGCGTGCGAACACGATCGAGTGGCAGGTATCTTCGCCGCCGCCGGTCTTCAACTTCGACGAGATTCCGCGTGTTGTCGGTGGTCCTTATGAGTTCGGCACACCCGGTGCCCGTCACGCGATCATGGGTGGCGAGACGGCAGCTGAAATTCCGGAGCCGAAACCGACCACGGTGACTGCACCTTGAAGCCGCTGGTCATATTCCTGAACGAAGTCGCCGGTGGACGCAAACTGCTTCAGGCGGCGGTGGAACGGGCCGGCGAGGCGTCTTACGTGGTCGTAGTCGCCCCCCAGAATCAGCCGACCGCAGGCCAGCTCTTCAGCCCTGAAGAGGCCAGGGAGGCCGCTCGTACCAGGGTCGATGTGACCCTTGCCGTGCTTGACGAGTTCGGCATCGAAGCCATCGGCGAAGTGCTCGATCCTTCTTCAGACCTCGCGCTCGGCGACGCAATCCGCAGCCACCGTCCGTTCGAGGTACTGCTTTCCTGCCTCTATGACAGCCGTTTCGGTCTCACCCGCCGGGCACTTGAAGAGTGGGCTGAAGGAACCTTCGAGCCCGAAGTCAAGATCACCCACATTCCGGTGAGGATCGAAGACGACTCGATCAGTCTGGAAGTGACACACCCCCTGGTGGTCGCAAATCAGACCATTTCGAGCCCCGATCTTGCCGCCCGTCTGATCGACCGCTCGAAGGATCGCCCGCACCGCTTCACGATCATCGCTCCGGCAACCGACGGCGTTCCGATGAACAAGGTCACGCGCGACCTGGCCGGCCTGATGTCAGCGCTTTACCGCGAGGACATCGACTCGACGGGACAGCCGATGAGCCCCGATCCCTTTTCTTCGATCCAGGACGCGATTGCGCACTACCGGGTCGACGACGTCCTGATCTCAACCCTCAGCGGTGAGCAGTCCCGCTGGCTGGAAAGTGACCTGGTCGGTCGCGTGCGTGAGATCACCGACAAGCCGGTCGCGCACCACGAAGCCGGTAGCTCCCCCGAAGCCGTCGCTGCGGTGGTCGCCGAAGGCGAACCGGTCGGAGACACAGACGACCGCGAAACTGCCGTCGAGCCCGAAGACAGCGCGAAAGACGAGGCGTAGAGATGGAAAGCGCTTCAGTCGCACTTGGTCACGGCCACGACGCCGAAGATCATCACCACGGCCCGCCAGAGGCCAATCAGAGCGCGCGGATCGACCGCACGGTCCTCGGCATCCTGCTCTTCATTCTTTCGGAGATCATGCTCTTTGGCGCGTTCTTTGCCGCCTACTTCTTCCTCCGGGTCGTGGTCAGTCCCGAGGCCTGGCCGCCGGTTGGCATCGAGCTCCCGGTCCTCGTCGCCGGAATCAACACCGTGGTGCTGGTCTCGTCGAGTTTCACGGTCCACTACGCGCTGGAAGCGATCAAGCGGGGCAATCACCGCGGCCTGAAGCTCGGCCTCGGCATCACCTGGCTGCTCGGCGCGACCTTCCTCTTCATCCAGATCAACGAGTACGTCCACATCGGCTTCACGCCGCGTGACGGCGCCTTCGGCACGATCTTCTTCAGCCTTACCGGACTGCACGGCGCCCACGTCTTCATCGGACTGCTGCTGCTGACCTTCGCCAACATCCGTGCCTGGCGGGGCCATTTCGGACCGGAACAGAAGGACCACCTCGGGGTCGAAGTGCCGGGCATCTACTGGCACTTCGTCGACATCATGTGGATCGTCGTGTTCCTGGCCATCTACATCATCTAGCCCGCCCGGGAATAGACTCGGCTGCGTGGGCAATCCGCTTACATCTGAAGGTGCCGCTTTTCGCTGGTTCCTGGTCGTGCTCGTCGCCGCGGTTTCGGTCGGGATCGTTGCGAAGACCTTCGGATCGACGCCCGGCATCCTCTACGGAATGGCCCTGCTGACGATCGTCGCGTTGATCGTTGCCAAAGGAATGGTGCACCTCCTTGGCAACCCGGAGAACGACGAGCCCGCAGAAGAAGAACCCAAGGTCTGAACACCACTGGGTGCGTTTGCTACGTCAATGACGTAGAGAACGCACCCACCCCTATTTTCAGGAGCGTCTTTTGATCGCTGCGGTCATTGCCGGTACCGGGTTCTTTGTTGGCTTTCCGTGGCCAACGACCAGCACTGACGGTTCGAGGTCCCGGAGCTTGATTGCGCTCTTCAGCGCAGTGGGGCGATCCCAGGTGACGAATCCGGGTAGCGGAAACTTCCAGTAGGGGCCGGCTGTAGTTGCGAGACCGCCGAGGCTGGAGAAAGCATCGCCGGCAATCAGCGCGCCGTCGCGGGGGTCACGAAAAGCGACCTGGCCGGGGGAGTGGCCTTCGGCTCCGATGACTTCGAGTGAGCCGACCCGGTCGCCTTCATCCAACTCGCGGTCGATCACGACATCCAGCGGTTTGTACGAGCCGAGGAGCTTCCCGTCCGGCTCGCCGGGCTCACCCGTCTGGTCTCCGCGCATGAGCTTGGCATCTCTTTTCGAAGCGATCACCTCGGCCTCCGGGAGAGCCTTGGCGAGGGCAACCAGGGAGCCGACGTGGTCGTCGTGAGCGTGGGTCACCAAGAGTCGCACGATTGGCGCGCCAGCCGCGGACGCCGCATCCATCAACGGTTTTGCAGACCCCGTGACCATCGTGTCGACAAGAGTGAACCCGTCGTCTTCGCGCACGAGGAAAGCATTGACCATGCCAAAGCGGGTGAGTTGCGTCAGGTTGCCGGTAACCGCAGTGTGTTTCATGGAAGGATTATGCCCACTGGTGGGCCGCGTGCCGAAAGATCGTTGGCGTCCGGCCGAACTTCGAGTCGCGAACGTAAACTGCGCGAATGGAGATCCATTGGAATTAGCGAATCAGATCGTGACCGGTCCGGACGGACTGCTGCCGGCGATCCCGGGGCCCCTTCCGGGACCGAAGAGTGCGGCTGAACTCGAGCGTCTGCGTGAGCTCGTCTACCCCGGCACATCATCTGGCTTTGCGCCATTCATCACCGATTCGAAATCGGGTCACTACGTCACTGACATCGACGGCAATACCTTCGTCGACCTGGTCTCTTCGTCTGCTTCGATCCCGCTGGGTGCAGGTCGTGCAGATCTGATCGATCCGCTGGTCGAGACGATGCGCGAGATCGGCAATGAAGACAGCCACGGCGTCGCTTCGAAGATGATGCTGCCATTGACCGAGAAGCTGCTCGAGATCACCCCGGCCTCGCTGACCCGGATCGATCTCGGATTGAACGGCACCGAGGTGGTCGAGACCGCCATCAAGATGATGCGCAGGGCCACCGGCCGGCCGATGGTCCTGGGCTTCCTCGGGGGCTATCACGGTGAAACTTCACTGACTTCAGCGCTCGGTGCCGAGCAGAAGGAAACCAGTCGTGCCATCCGCTCCCTGGCGGCGGGATTCGCCCATGCTCCTTACCCCAATCCGTACCGCAGCCCGTTCCGGCCGCCGCGGCCCGGAGGGAGTGGTGACTCAACGATCGACTACATCCGGGACCACCTGCTCTTCCATGCGATCAACCCGGACGAGGTGGCCGGCGTACTGATCGAACCGATCCTCGGCTCCGGTGGCTGTGTGGCGCCGAGCCAGGAGTTCTGGGATGCACTTCGTGCGCTTTGTGAGGAATTTGACTGGCTGCTGGCCGTGGACGAAGTCAAGACCGGCTTCGGCCGCTCCGGCAAGATGTTCGCCTCCGAGATCTGGGACCTGCAGCCCGACCTGATGTGCCTCGGCAAGGCGATGGGCGGCGGCGTCGCTCCGATCGGCGCAGTCCTCGGCTCCGAGAAGGCAATGGGAGGCTACGACGACGTGTCGACTGGATCGACCTGGTCATGGCTGCCGTGGGCCTGTGCTGCCTCCCTGGCGACGATCGAGGCCTATGAGCGGGAACCCGTCCTCGAGAACGTCCTGGAGCTTGAGAGGGTTGGACGGGAGAAACTCGGAGCGATGGCTTTTCGTTTCGAAGAGATCGGCGAAACCCGGGCGACCGGGGGTTTCCAGGCCATCGAATTCGTGCTCGACCGGGAGTCCAGGGATCGTGATTCTGAACTTCAGGAACTGGTGGCCAAGCGCTCGGCCGAACTCGGCATCCTGATGGACTCGAGTTCGACCTCGCTCAATATCCAGCCGTCGCTGCTGATGCCGCCGGACGAATTCGCCGCCGCACTCAACCGGGTTGAACAGGCCATCGAGACCTCGGTGACGGAACTTAGCCGATAACGGCTACGGAGAGGTCGTTTACGTTGGTTCCCGTGGCGCCAGTGAGGATCAGGTCGCCCAGCTGTTCGAACGGTTCCATCGCGGAGTGGTTCATCAGTGCTTTCCTCAGGTCGAGGCCCGTTTCCGTGGCCCGGCGAACCGTCTGTCCGTCGGCGACCGCCCCGGCAGCGTCTGTGCCACCGTCGGATCCATCGGTGTCCATGAAGAGCGTCACGATTTGCGCACCGTCGATTTCCATCGCGGCGGCAAGGGCTGCTTCCTGGCCGGGACCGCCGTCACCGAAGGCACCCTTGCCGGCGATCGCCACCGAGTTCTCGCTGCCGCAGCCGACCAGGACGGTGCCGGGGGCGAAGGGGTAAGAGGAGGTCGAGCTGGAAAGGCAGAGGCTGGCAATGAAGCGGCCCATCTCGCGAGCCTCGCCTTCAAGCGTGGTCGTCAGGATCACCGGTGTGTATCCGCGTGCCTTGGCCTCTTCGGCCATCGCTTCGCAGACTCCGATGCCCGTCACCAGAAGTTCGGTCGTGATCTCGACGCTTTCGAGGTCGGGCGATTCGGCCTTCGGCGAGTTGAGATGGCCTCGGATCGAGGCTGGAAGCTGGTCCCAGAGCCCGTAGTCCTCGAGGATGGAGATTGCGTCGGCGACGGTCGAGGTGTCGGCCACGGTCAGGTCGGTGAGCACGTCGAGCACGTCGCCGGCGACGTCCGAGATGTTCAGGTTGATGATCCGGGCCGGAGCGATGCGCTCCGCAAGCCTTCCACCCTTGATGGCTGACACGTGCTTGCGAACCGTGTTGACTTCGGCGATCGGCATGCCCGAGCCGAGAAGGATTTCGTGGAGCCGGCGTTTGTCTTCGAAGGTGATTCCTTCGGGAGGGAGCGAAGCGAGGGCGGAGCTGCCACCGGTGAAACAGGCGAGCACCAGGTCGCCCGGCCCGGCCTGGTTGGCCAGTCTCTCGAGCTCGAGTGCGCCGTCCACGCTTGCGCGAGTCGGCAGGGGGTGGTCGGCCACGAAGACATCGATGTGACGAAGAGTCGTCGTGATCTCACCCCGCCTGAGGACTACCGCACCGGCGTCGATGCGATCGCCGAGGACGCCTTCGAGGGCCTCGGCGATGGGCAGGGTGGCTTTGCCGGCCCCGAGCACGACCAGTTTCGCCCCGGGGCCGAGGTCATAGTCGACCCCCGCGACGGAGATGCCGTTTTCGGTGAGAGCGACCACATCCGCGGTGACCCGGGCGCCGTCACATGCGGTCAGCCCGGCCTGGCGATGCCCATGGCGTCGCTCCTCAGGTCCGTCAGACCGTGGGCGCAGAGTTCGTCAAGGTTTTCGACTCGCAACCGGTGGCTGTGCTCGGACGGGTCCATCAGTTGGTGGCAGGCCGCTTCGCAATCTGCCCTGCGACTGCGACTGACCAGAGGATGGCGATCCAGGTGAAGGGTTGCCACGGCAACGTGAACCCAGACCAGGGCTGCCGGAAGTTCGAGCAGCCACTGGGTGACACCGATCGAGATCTGAAGGCAGATCAGACCGAAGGCGACCGCGACCGGTTTGACGGCGCGCCGGTCGCCGCCCTGGCGCCGGAGGATGAAGATCACGATGAGTGCCGAAACCGCGAAAGCCACGGCCATGGCGGCGTGACGCTGCATGATCCACACGAGGGTGTCCTGGCCCTTGAAAGTGAAGCGGCGCACGAGTTCGCTGTTGTGGTCGCCGGGGTGAGGTCCCGAGGCGGTGGTGACCGTTCCGAGGAGGATGGTGAGCTGTCCGAGAGGGATCAACGCCCGCACCGCCCAGACTCCGAGCCGGTCGGGCGAGAAGCGGCGTACACCCGGTTCGTAGCGTGAACACCAATACAGCGCGTAGGCGGCATCGATCAGGATCATCGAGAGGATGAAATGAAAGATCACCAGTTCGGGCGGCAGGTGGTAGTAGACGACAAAAGCACCGAGAATCGCCTGGCCGATCACGCCCAGCGGCAGCAACCCGCCAAACACCGCCAGATGCCACCGGAAGGGCCGGCGGAAAAAGGCCAGGAGCGATGCGGCGATCACGGCAATTCCGACAACACCGGTGACCAGGCGGTTGCCGTACTCGATCACAGCGTTGATTTGGGCCGGGGCGACGTACTGGTCGTAGCACTTGGGCCAGTCGGGACAGCCCAGGCCGGAAGCGCTGAGCCGGACCCCGGCACCGGTGAGGACGATCGTCACCACTGAGATCAGGGCGATCAACGTGATCACGGCGTAGCGTTCGGGGGATATCTGGATGCGTTTCAGCAAATGCCGGAAACCTCCTGAATGGGCGCCTGGAGGCGCGCGCGGGGTTGTTCAGCCCTTGTTGTCGGCTGCGGCCGAGGACATCAGGAACTGGATGAGCTGCTCGAGCTGATCCTTCGGGATCGAGTCGAAGCGGTCGGGCATGACCGCATTCTCATAGCCCGCGGCCTTGGTCTTGTTGGGATCGAGGATTGATTCTTCGATCTCGGCCTTGCTCAAGTTGGGGATCACTTCATCAAGGTTGGGTCCGACTACACCGGCCGACTGGGCCGCGGCGAGGACGTGGCAGCTGCCGCAGCCGTTGTTGGCGTAGACCTGGGCGCCGGGACCATCACCGGGGGCAATCGGCGGCTTGGCGCCGGGTACACCGGCATAGCGGGCGACGTACGCGGCGACGTCTTCAAGGTCGTTGCCTTCGACCAGATTGGCGGGCATCGAGACTCCGGGGAAGTTATCTTCGGACGGTCGCGGGCCCTCTATCTGGGCCGCGACGATGCCGCGGATCGTGTCATCGTCCATGCCGACTTCGCGCATCGCGGCGAAGGCTGCGTCGAGGTCCGGGCCCTGCTGGCCGACACTGGCCGCGGCCGCCATCTTGTGGCAGGTGCCGCATTTCGCATTGAAGAGCTGGCGGCCACGATCCTGGAAGTCACCGTTGATCGGCGCTGAATCAGTGGTTCCGCAACCTGCGAGCACGATCATCGCGAGGCCGGCCGTGGCCAGAAGCAGGCTGATCTTGGTGGTTAGTGTGGTGGCAGGCATAGAGGAAGGTGGCGCTTGGCCATTCTATATATCGCGGCGGTTCCCACGGGTTGTCATGATGGGTTAAGCTGGCAACGATCGTCACAAGCCGTCAGAGATTTCAAGAGAGAGGCAAAATTGCGGGTCAGCGTCGGGATGTCAGAAGTGGTCCTCCGGGTCGGTCCTAGTCACACGCTGCGCGAGGCGGCGACCAGGATGACCGATCACGGGATCGGAGCAGCAATCGTCGAAGACGAGAACTGGCCGGTCCCCCGGATCCTCACGGAACGGGACATCCTCAAGGCGATTGGGACCGGGCGAGACCCCGACGTCGAGCTGGTCAGCGATCACATGAGCGAGAGCGTGATCACGGCCGGTCCCGAGTGGAGCATGGAACGCGCGGCGATGGAAATGTCCCGCCGGAAGATCCGCCACCTGGCGATCTACAAGGACGGCGAGCTGATTGGAGTCTTGTCCATGCGGGACATCATGCGCGTCTGGACTGCCGAAGGAGCAACATCCGGCGGACCCCCCTGAGCTGAGGTCTGAGGTGGCGAGCGGCGCCCGGATTTGTGCGGGTGCGCTGGGCTGACGTGAGGTGCGGGCCGCGGGGGCACGTCCTCCGGGACAACGCTCCCCGAGGCAGGGGCGAATCTCGCGGTTGCCTCGGTCGCCAGCCCTCCGGGCGCACCCCCGCGGCCCACACCTGAGCCCCAGGGTGGCGGGCGGTGCGGTCCATACAGCCAGGTGATGGCGATCTAGCTGCAAATGCCGAAGTTTTCGCATTCACCCGGGGTTATGCCCGACTCGGAGCGTTGCGGGCTTTAAGCGTTTTGCCTTCGCAACGCTCCCGCAAGTGGTGCACGGGGACGTCCTGGGCCGCGGCTGGCGCGGAGTAAAGGCAGGGAATATCCGCGATCGTACCCACGTACTTGAGCTGTCATTCCCTGCCGCGACGAAGCCGTCGAACCTGGACGTCCCGGCGCCGCTTCCAACCCCGCCCAGGCAGTTCCCGTGCGCCGCTTCATCCTACTCGTGAGTGGGGGCTGAGAAGCTTTCTACGGGGAGCTCAGCGCGAGCGTCGCCCTGCTCTCTCGGCAGGCTGTAGAAAGCGCGTGAGCCCTTCTTCGACATGCTGCGGATCGCGAGGACGAAGATGATGAAACCGGTGACGCCGTAGACCCAGGCGGGGAACATGAAGTCGTTTGCGAAGAGACCGGCCAGCATTCCCATTACACCAAGGGCCAGGAAGGCCGGACCCCAGGAAGGTGCCGGGAGCTGAATCGTCTCGGTCGGTTCGATGATCTCCTGTTTGTCGCTCATGTGGCCAGGTAGAACATCGAGAACAGGAAACTTGCGGCAAAGATGACGGCCGAACCGGCGCCGATCAGCATGCCGGTCGAGAAGTTGGACTTCGAAGTCTGACGATCCATGGAGTGATTTCTATCAGGCGACGGCGTCGACAGCCATGGCCACGAAGAGCAGGGCCAGGTAGGCGAGCGAATAGAGGTAGGTACGAAGGGTGAGCGAGGCCGAAGGTTTGCGCCAGAGAGCGAATGAGAATCCGAAGAAAACGGTTCCGAGCACGATCGCCGAAGCCAGGTAGAACGGACCCAGGAGGCCGGTGCAGTAGGGCCCGACCGTGAATCCGATCATGAAGACCGTGTAGATCAGAATCTGAAGGCGGGTGGCCGCCTCCCCCTTGACCACCGGAAGCATCGGAATTCCGGTTCGTTCGTAGTCGTCCTTGATCATCAGGGAAAGTGCCCAGAAGTGGGGCGGGGTCCAGAAGAAGACGATCAGGAAAGGCCAGAGTGCTTCCCAGCTGAGGGTTCCGGCGGCAGCTGCCCACCCAACGAGCGGTGGCATCGCACCGGCACTGCCACCGATCACGATGTTTTGCGGGGTCAGCGGTTTCAGCCAGAGGGTGTACAGGAAGACGTAGCCGAGCAGTCCGACCATTGCCAGGCCGGCGGCCAGCAGGTTGACCGTCAGCCAGAGCTGGAAGAAGGCGATCACACCGAGCGAGATTCCAAAGACCAGTCCGTGGAGCGGGGGGATCCGGCCGTTGACCAGCGGCCGGGAGTCGGTCCGGGCCATGCGGGCGTCGCGGTTGCGGTCAATGTAGTGGTTGATCGCTCCGGCGCCTCCGGCGGCGAGGTAGCCACCGAGCATTGTCCAGAGGATCAGAGAAAGGGCGGGACCCGACGGATCGGCCACGTACATCGTGGCGACTGTGGTCAGCAGCAGGAGACTGATGACCCTGGGCTTGGTCAGCGTTATGTAGTCGCGAACCAACGCAACCGCACCCTGAAGGGAGTGTCCGGGGGCCGTCTCAACCGTTCGGGATACGCGCGTCGTCTGCGCATCGGCGCTGCCGAGCATGAGTTCAGGCTACCGGCTGCGGCTCGTCGGCCGGGGCGCCGGCTTCGGCGTCACGACGGGCGAGGGCATCACGGATATCGCGCATCGGCTGGGTCGAGCGCACGTCGGGGAGAACGTCAAAGTTGTGTTCGACCGGGGGCGAGAGGGCCAGCCATTCGAGCGAGTCACCGCGCCACGGGTCCGGCGCCGCGGCTACCCCTTCGGTCCGGCTCTTGATCAGATTGCCGATGGCCATAATCACGCCGACGAACAGGATGAGTGTGCCGAATGCCGCGATCAGGTTGTAGATGTCGACGTCTTCGACGGCGTAGAAGCGGTACGAGTCGGTGACCTGACCGGAGACGCCGGCGGCGAACAGGGGCAGCAGTGCGATCAGCGTGCCGGCGAACATAACACCGAAGGAGATCTTGGCCCGCTCCTCGTTGAGCATCCGTCCGGTGATCTTCGGGTACCAGTAGCTGATTGCGGCCATGCCGCCGAAGATGGCAAAGCCGATCAGCGTGAAGTGAGTGGCAGCCCAGGCGTCGTAAGTGTGCTGGAGCTGTGTGCCGACAGCAATCGTCGACTGCGAAATCTCGACGGCCAGTCCGATCGAAGCCAGCGAGAGCGCCCCCATTGCGTAACGCAGCGGCGCTCGCATGTGGAAGTCGCTCGACGAAACGGTGCTGATCAGGTTGTAGAAAATCAGGCCGAATGGCACGACCAGTGAGATCGACATGAGCATCGCGAAGTACTTCCAGCCGCTCGGCAACGGCGCGGTGATCATGTTCTGGGTCCAGGCGAGGTGCCGACGATCGCGATCGCGGCCAGCGAGCCGATGACCACGTTGCGGCCAGGCAGTTCGCGGTGGGTGAAGGACTGGACGATCTCCGAGATCGCAGCCAGCATGGTGACGGCGACAGTCATGTAACCGGCGGTGAAGTAGATGTAGGACATGTGCTGCCAGAGCAGCGGCGCCCCGCCGGCACCGCCGGCGAAGAACGCACCGCCGAATCGACGGTCGATCATCAGCATCGTCAGCGCGGCCAGCATGATCGGGGTGACCACGACCATCAGCCAGGTCACGATCGCCGCGGCCCAGGTGAAGATCGGCGCGCGACGCCAGGCCATGCCCGGCGCTCGAAGGTTATGCAGGGTGGTGAGCAGGTCGATCGAGATCAACAACAGGCCGAGGATGATCATGCCGGTCGAGGTGATCCACACGTCGACGCCGTTGTTGGGCGCGAAGGCGAGCTCCGAGAAGGGCGGCAGCGGGTTGATGCCGGTCTCGGGCGGCGTGAAGAGGAAAGCGGCGTAGAGCATGATCCCGCCGAGGATGAAAAGCCAGAGGCCGGTCTGGCCGAGGCGCGGCAGGGCGGTACTGCGGCTGCCGATCTGGAGCGGCACGACGTAATAGAAGGAGCCCGATGCAGAGCGGCAGTGCGAACAGGAAGATCGCGGTCACACCGTACATGGAGAGCAGCCGGTCGAAGGTGACGGCGTTCAGGAAGACGTTCTCGGGCACCGAGAGCTGGATCCTGAGCAGCAGCAGTTCGAGGGCGGCGAGGAAGAGCGAGCCGAAGGCAGTTGTCAGAAGGACCGAGGCGATCGACTTGTGGTCGGCGCTGGTGGCGATCTGTGCCCACCGCGGACGCGGGTCGGTGTCGAGTTGGCTGGAAAGCTCGGGCCTGGTCGGCGGTACCGTGGTCGGGTAACTGCTCATCAGGGCTGCCCTCCCTGGCCTGGCGGCGGTCTCGGCCGCGGCCTTGTTCTGTTTCTCGACCGTGTCCTGCGCGTCCTGGATGTCCTTGGCCTGCGCCTTGACGTAGCCTTGTACTCGTCGGGCGAAACGACGTCGACCTCAATCGACATGGTCGAGTAGCCCTGACCGGAAAGGATCGCGGAGCGTCCGCCGTGAGTGCCTTCCTGATCGGCGCGGAAGTAGATGGGGTTGGTCTTGCCGGGAATGGCGTCGGCCTTGCCGGTGAGCGAAGGCACGTTCCAGCCGTGGATCACGTCGCTCGACTTGAGCTTCATCGCTACGGTCACGCCCGCCGGCACGACCACCCGCCGGTAACTGAAGGCGCCGTTCCTGGGATAATTGAACCGCCAGAGCCACTGCGAACCGGTCGCTTCGATCTCGAGTTGCTTGTCGCTGGTCATTCCGGCGACGGTCTCTGCGCTGACCGGGACAACGCGGGACTGGTCGGAAAAGATGGTCGCGGTGACGAAGATGGCCAGGGCGACGACGCCGAGCCCGAGGCCGACCTTGCTGTTGCCCGGCCGCCTTCCTGGGTCGCGGGGGTACCGCGCGATGGCGCGAGCGAACTGCCCGGAGAATTGCCAGATTGACAGCGATGATGATGATGCCAATGACTATGAAGAGGATCCAGTGCAGCGTGTTCGCCTTTTCGATCCCGGCGGAGCCGGCATCGGGATTGAGCGAAAGAGCCATCGCGGGTCCGGCGAACGCGGCAGTTCCGGTCAGGAAACCGGCAAGCGCAATGGACAGAGTGACAATTTTTCGTGGGCGAGACAGCAAGGCCGGGCCATTCTAATCGGAAGAGCCGGACAGGGGGCTTGGCGCCATTCGGCCAGCGGCCGGAGCGTCGCCTACTCTGTGAGTCCCGGATGAGATTGCCGACCGCATTCAAGCCTCGGATTCCCTCGGCCAGAACCACAGTTCGGTTCAGTGCCGTGGGTGCTTTGGTTGCAGCAGTAGTTGTTCCGCACGTGAGGCGGCAGCTCCGCATTCCCGCGGCTGTGACCGTGGCTTCGACCGTCGCTGCTCCACTGGCGATCAGTGTGTTGTGGCCGCGATCAAGGAAGCGGGACCTCGGTCTCTTCTTCGGCCAGATGTGGGCGTTCGCGGTCAGCCACGAACTCCCTACGACAATCCCGAGCGCTTGCGGGAGCGGTTGAACATCGAATACCCGATCAAGATCGACCGCTGGATCGGCCGGGGAGTTCTGCCGAACGCCCGCCTCCAGCGGAAGTTTCATTCCGGCCCTCACGGTTACACCATCACGAAAGTCGCGGCTTGGGCCCACTGGCTCTGGTTCATCGAGCCCTATGGCGCGCTGTTTTGGATTCTGCTGCGAAAGAACTCGATGTTCCCGCAGTCAGCCCGCCAGATGGCGGCGGTCTTCGATATCGGCTGCGCCATCTACTTCCTGGCGCCAACCGCGCCGCCCTGGTGGGCCTCCGACCACGGCTATACCGACCAGACAGTTGAAGGTCGCAGGCAGCTCGAACTCGAATCCGGGATCGACGTCGACGAAACCGTTCATCGGGTCATGGTCGAATTCGGCGAGGATCTGCTGGGCCCGAGCTGGACCCGGATCTTCGGAACCCTGAACGGCAACCCGTGGGCGGCGATGCCGTCGCTCCATTTCGCCACCGCGATCATGGCGGCGATTCTCGTCAGTGATGCCGGCGGCAAGGTCGAAGGTGCTGTCGCCTGGGGCTACGCGGTGACGCTCGGATTCTCCCTGGTCTATCTCGGGGAGCATTATGTGACTGACTTGATCGCCGGGGCCGGGGTTGTCGCCATCGCCCGTAACGCGGAGCCCCTGGCCCGTCCGCTCGTCCTTCTGATCAACAACCGCCTGCGTCGCCTCGAAGCGATTGCGGGCAGCTAGCATGGGCTCCCTGGGTGGCTTTGATAACTGAGGAACAAGAAAATACAGCCGCCGGTCCAAGGGAGGAAGACGAAGGCGACGGGCTTCCCGTCATCTCGACGAGAGCAGCGGTCCAGACCGTCCTGATCATCGCCGTACTTATCGTCGGCATCTACTTCCTGCTGCCGAAGCTGGTCGGATTCGGTGATGCGATCGGCATGCTCAAGGAAGCCAACACGGTGTGGGTAGCCGTCGCGATCGGTTTCTGCTTCCTCTCATTCATCACCTACATTGCCCTGTTCCGCGCAGTTGTTGGTGGCGAGGCTTTTCCGATCTCCTGGCCCGAGGCCTACGAGATCAACATGGCCGGCTTCGCCGCGACCCTGCTTTTCTCCGCCGGCGGTGCCGGCGGGGTGGTGCTCACCTACTGGGCGCTTCGCCAGGGCGGAATGGAGCGGCGCGACGTCGGCACCCGCATGGTGGCCTTCATCGTCCTTCACTACCTCTTCTACCCCCTCGCGATCGTCATCTGCGGAATCCTGCTGCGGACCGGGGTGCTGAATGGCAGTACCGAGGTCTCGCTGACGATCGTGCCGGCCGCGATCGCCGGACTGGTGATGATCGTTGGCCTGACCATCGCCCTGGTGCCCGGAGACATCGAGCGCCGCATCAGGAACCTCTCGGCCAGCCGGCCTTCGATCAAGTTCCTGGCGAGGCTGGCGACCGTGCCGGCCACGCTCGCGGAAGGGGTGCGGGTCGCTCTAAGGCTGGTCGCCCATCCGACCCGTGCCGGCCTCGCGATCGTCGGGGCGATCGGGTTCTGGGCAGCCAACGTCGGCATCCTCTGGGCGTCCTTCAAGGCTTTCGGTATCGCCGTCCCCTTCGGGGTGGTCGTCATGGGCTTTTTTATCGGCATGGCCGCAAACCTGATTCCCTTCGTTCCGGCCGGGGTAGGTGCGGTCGACGCCGGGATGATCGGCACGTTCGTGCTCTTTGGCTTGCCCGAATCCGAGGTCTTCGCGGCGATCCTGATCTACCGCCTGGTCGCATTCTGGCTGCCGATCCCGCCTGGTGTCATCGCCTTCTTCCAGTTGCGGAAGAGAGTCAGTAAATGGAAGAGTGAAGGCTTGCCAGTGGACCGGAAGCCGAAACCCATGCTGATAAAGACGGGGACTTGATCCGGGACGACCAAATGGAGATCAAGCCGCAGTGACCTGAGCGGCGGTCTATACTTCATTTAGTAAAGTAATGGATCGCAGTTCATTCTGAACAGCCTTTAGTCAACAAGACAAGGATCTGAAAATGAGTGGCAACGAAGTTGAGAATCTGATCATCATCGGTGGCGGACCCGCCGGTTACACCGCCGCTCTCTACGCTGCCCGCGCGGAACTGAATCCGCTCGTATTCGAAGGTTTCCAGTGGGGTGGCCAGCTCCAGAACACGACCGAGGTCGAGAACTACCCCGGCTTCCCCGAAGGCATCATGGGCCCCGAGATGATGACGAAGTTCCGTCTCCAGGCCGAGCGCTTTCGGCACGCGTTTCATTTCGGACGACGTCGACCGGGTCGAACTGAGCGACGGTGGCATCCAGAAGGTCTACCTCGGCGACGAGGAGTATCAGGCCAAGTCGATCATCCTCGCGATGGGTGCCGAACCCAAGCGCCTCGGCATTCCCGGCGAGATGGAGCTGACCGGCCGCGGCGTTTCGACCTGCGGCGTCTGCGACGGAGCCTTTTTCAAGGACAAGACCACGATGGTGATCGGGGGCGGCGACACGGCTCTCGAAGACGCGCTGTTCATCTCCAAGTTCTCCTCGAATCTTGATCTGGTTCACCGGCGCAACGAATTCCGGGCCTCAAAGATCATGCAGGAGCGGGCTGAGAGCCTCTCCAACATTGCCCTCAAGACGCCTTACTCCCCCGAGGAGTTCATCGCCGGAGAAGACGGATCACTGGCGACGGTCCGGCTGCGCCGTTCCGACACCGGGGCGATCGAAGACGTGAATGTCGACGGAGCCTTCGTGGCGATCGGCCACATCCCGCGCTCGGAGATCGTGACCGGCCAGATCGACACTGACGACGAGGGTTACGTCAAGGTCGAAGAGCCCTCGACGAAGACCAACCTCGCGGGTGTCTTCGCGGTCGGCGACCTGGTCGACCGGGTCTACCGGCAAGCGATCACGGCAGCCGGTTCAGGATGCAAGGGTTCCCTGGACGCCGAGTGGTACCTCAGGGACTTAACTTAGACCTGAGGCCAGCGCTGCAGCAAACGCGGCGGCACTTTCTCTAGTCCTTGTTCCCGGCTCCATCGGGATCGGCTGACCGTCGATTGAATTGACCGGCTGGACCTCCCTGGTCGTTGACGCGAGAAACGCCTCGCTCGAGTTCATGACATCGTCGAGTTGGAAGCGTCCGACTTCGACGTCGAGTGCGTTGATGATCCGGTCGCGGGTGATCGAATCAAGCACGCCGGCTTCGAGAGCCGTGGTGCGCAACTTGTCCTGGGACACCCAGAAGAGGGTGGAGGTCGGGGCCTCGAGCACCGTACCGTCGGGCATCACCAGCAGCGCCTCCATGGCGCCCGTCTTCCTGGCGATACGGGTCGCATGCATGTTCGCCGCGTAAGAAAGTGATTTGACTCCGTTGAGAATCACGGTCGGGGAGTAGGTGACGGTGGCGAGCGAGATCGAAGGCGGGTGGACCAGGAGGTTTTCGAGCGTGATGATGCGGCGGCCCGCGCGGGTCGCGACGATCCGGACCAGGCAATCGGCCCCTTCGGCCCGTTCGAGCAGGCTCAGCGTTTCGGACTCGATCGAGGCACGGTCGAGGGTCAGGTCGATGGCGGCACCTGAACGTTGGAGCCGGTCGAGGTGGTCTTCCAGAGCGAAGAGTTTCGGCCCGTAAGCACGCAGGACTTCAAATACTCCGTCCCCTCGAAAAGCCCCGTCGTCGGGCAGCGGCAGAAACGCTTCATCCGAGGGGGTTATAAGGCCGTCGATGCTGGTCAGCAGGGGAAGTGCGTTCATGCCCCTACCCTAAGGCCGCTCACGGCGTACGGCGCTTCAGGGTCAGCGCCCCGAGCACGAGGGCACCGATCGTGGTCCCGGCCACAACCAGCGCATCGACGACGATTCCCGACCCGAGCGGGGTCGGCGATACCGCCCGCGCCAGCGCGTCGTAAGCGTAGGTGAAGGGCAGCAGCCAGGAAATCGCTTCGAGCGCCGGCGCCATGTCCTCCCGGCTGACGAACAGACCGCAAAGCAGGATCTGGGGGAAGACGAACGCCGGCATGAACTGGACCGCCTGGAACTCGGTCCTGGCGAACGCGCTGAGAAGCAGTCCTAACGCCATGCCGAGAACCGCGTTGAGGATCGCCAGTGCACCGACCAGGACTGCTCCATGGGGGGCCGTCAGGCCGAGCAGGCCGAAGCCGACCGAACAGACGACGATCGCCTGGGCCGCGGCCAGCGCACCGAAGGCGAGGCCGTATCCGAGGAGCAGGTCCAGCTTCGACATCGGCATGGTCATCAGCCGTTCGAGTGTGCCGGAGGTGCGTTCCCGCAGCATCGTGATCGAGGAGATCAGGAACATCACGATGAAAGGGAAAAGGCCGCAGAGGGGAGCCCCGATCGACTGGAACACCTGATCCTGGCCGTCGAAGATGAAGCGCATCAGGACGAGCAGGAGGGCCGGCACAGCGAGGAGGAGCGCGATCGTCCGCGGGTCGTGCCGGACCTGACGCAGGACCCGTCTCCCGGTGGCGACGGCAATCCGCGGGCTCACGACCGACCCGCCATTTCGATCACTTTCAGGAAGGCCCTGCCCAGATCTTGTTGGCCGGTTTCCCGGCGTAGTTCATCCGGGGCACACTGCCGCAAAAGGCGGCCTTCCCGCATCAGCAGCAGGTCGTCGCATTCGCCGGCCTCGTCCATCACGTGGCTCGAGACCAGCAAGGTCACCCCGCCGTCGGCCAACTCACGGAAGTCCCGCCAGAGTTCGGCCCGCAGCACTGGGTCGAGACCGACCGTCGGCTCGTCCAGGATCAAGATGCGGGGGCGGTTGAGCAGGGCGCTGGCGAGCGAAACGCGGGCTCGCTCGCCACCCGATAGCGAGGCCACCAGGCGATCCGTGTAGTCCGAAAGCCCAACCGTGCCGATCGTCTCGGTGGCCCTCGCGCCGGGGGCCCCGACGACGCGGCCAAAGTATTCGAGGTTCTCCTGCACGGTCAGATCGCCGTAAACCGATGGTGCCTGGGTGACGTAGCCCACCAGCGGACGGAGTTCCCTTGAGCCGGCCTCGCGGCCGAGTACTTTGACCCGGCCGGCGGCGGTGATTTGCGCGCCGACGATCGAGCGCATCAGCGTGGTTTTGCCGCAACCGCTGGGCCCGAGCAAACCGGTGATCGTTCCGGCTTCGATCGCCAAAGAGATCGACCGGACCACCTGGTTGCCTCCGCGGACCACCTCGAGACTTTCGATTTCGATTGCGGGGTCGGGCATCAGGTCATGGCTCCGGTCCTGGTGAGGAAATCGGTGAGTATCCGGGCGGTCGCGCCCCATATAAGTACCCGCTCCATATCGAAAGTGGGCGTCCGAATCGGGACTCCCCTCCGAACCAGCCGGCGCATCGCATAGGCATCGACCAGTTCGTCGATTCCGAAGTGGAGAATCGATGCCACCTCGGATGGATTCGGGACCAGCGGTTCGTCGCCAGAGACCAGGCCGACGAACGGCTGGATCCGGTACGAAGTCACGAAGGTCCCGACCGGGGCGAGGGCACCGACCACTTCCACCCGGTCCGGGCTGATGCTCACCTCTTCGTGGGTCTCGCGAAGTGCTGTCCACTCGAGGTCGCGGTCATCGTCGTCGCTCATGCCGCCGGGGAAGGAAATCTCGCCGGCGTGCTTCTTCAGGTCAGCGTTGCGCTCGGTGAAGATCAGCTTGGGGTCGCCCGGCCAGCCGGTGATCGGAACCAGTACCGCGGCCTCACGGTTGCCATGCGCCTGGATGTCCAGGGCGTCGTCGGCGGTAAGCAGCAATCCAGAAAGGTCGGTCGATTCGAAATCCACGACCAGATCATGACCAAATGGGTAGAGTTCCGCCGATGACAGCCCGACTGCTTTCTGCAACCCTGATTTCGCTGGCGCTCTTACTCGGCATCGAGACAGGGACCGCGGTCGCTGTTCCGAATGGCGCCTATAAGGGCAAGACCGAAGGCAAAGTCGGTGTCACGGTCAAGGTGAAGAACAACAGGATCAAGAAGTTCACTTCCTCGGTCTACGCCACCTGTTACTCGTACAGTGGACTCCAGACAGTCGCGTTCCCGCCAGCCGGACGCAAAGGTGCCAAGATCAAGATCAAGGCCAGTGGTTCGTTCAAGGTGGTCTTTAGTGGCGATCCCGGCGGCAGCCCCGCCGATGACAAGCGCACCCTGAAAGGCAAGTTCAAGGGTGGAAAGGTGACCGGCTCCATGAAGATCGAGGGCCTCTGTTCTGGCAAAGCGACCTTCAAGGCCCACAAATAGGCCTTTGACTTGCGCGGTTCGATCCGCGCGTCAGATGATCACGGGCACGGTGCCGCCGTCGACGCCCCATGCCGCCCCGGCGACGAACGACGCCCGGTCCGAGCAGAGGAAGGTGATGGCCGAAGCAATCTCCTCCGGGGTTGCCAGGCGGCCGATCGGGCGCTTCGAACCGACCTTTTCGCGCGTTGCTTCACGGTTTTCGGCGCCTGAATCTCCACTGGCCTGGTCGAGCAATCCACCTGCCTCCATCCAGAGTTCGGAGGCGGTCGGACCGGGGCAGACCGCGTTGACCAGCACTCCGCGGCTCGCGTACTTGTCCGCGTATAGCCGGGAGAGCGAAAGCATCGCCGCTTTGCCGACCGAGTAGTCGGGCATCTGCGCGGAAGGCCGTTTGCCGGCGGTCGAAGAGACGTTGACGACCCGGCCCCAGCCACGCTCCAGCATGCCTGGAATCGCTGCTTTCATCAGGTTGTGCGGGGCCATCACGCTCAGTTCAAACTGGTCCCGGAAGTCTTGGTCGGGTGCGTCTTCCAGGTCGCGCCACTTGGCCGCACCGGCGTTGTTGACAAGCACATCGAGCTTGCCGAACTCCTGAGTGGCCGCGGCGACGACGTGCTCGCCCGCGTGCTCCTCGGTGATGTCGATCACGAGCACTCCTGCATCGCCGCCCTCGGCGCGCACCACTTCGGACATCGCCGCCAGCTGCTCCGGATTGCGGGAGATCATCAGGACCTTCGCCCCCTCCGAGCAGAGCTGCCTGGTCGCTTCAAAGCCGATGCCACTGCTGGCGCCGGTGACGGCGCAGACCCGGTTCTCGAGGCCGAGGTTCATGCCTGTGTTACTTGGGCTTCGGGCGCCGCGGCCAGGAGGCGGTGGACCGGGCACTTGCCGGCGATTCTCAGCAGCCGGGTGGCCTGGTGGTCATCGAAGCGGTCCGGGACGCTGACGGTAACTTCGAACAGCTTTGGATTCGGACCTTCGTAGGTTGTGTCGACCGTGACCTCCAGGCCTTCCAGGTCCCAGCCCTTGCGGTCGGCGTAGATCCTGAGTGTGCCGACCGTGCATGCGGCGAGTGAGGCCGTGACGCCTTCAGTCGCCGTCGGAGCGGAGTCCTGACCGCCGAGAGCCGAGGGTTCGTCGAATGACATGGTGCGGCCGGACGAGAGCTCTACTTCCGTGGGGAACGCGACACCCGATGTGACGATTGCGCGGGTCATTTTGGCTTGCGCCGCCCTTCGAACAGTTCCGGTTCCCCGATGTCGGCAAAACGGGCCATGGCGAAGCAGAGGTCCGAGGCGCGGTTGAGGAAGCGGAGGATTTCACCTGACGCGAGTTCCTTGTCGAGCTGGATCTTCACGACCTTGCGCTCGGCCCGGCGGATGATGGTCCGGGCGACATCGAGATGGGCAGAGAGGGCGGTGCCGCCGGGAATCACGAACTTCGGGGGCAGGTCGACCTGCTCCATGTACTTGTCGATCTCGTTGTCGAGGGCGTCGGTCATGCCGGCGGTGATCCGGCTGATGCCGTCTTCGAGCCGCTCGGCTGCTTCGGGTGCTGTCGCCAGTTCGGCACCGGCGACGAAGAGCTCGTTCTGCAGAGCGAGGATGTCGTCGTGAAGTTCGCGCTGGTCCGCGTCGCATTGGGACCGGGCCACTCCCAGAGCGGAACAGGCTTCGTCGAGGGTGCCGTACGCGTCGGTCCGGGTGCCGGATTTATCGACGCGCCCGCCGTACCAGAGGCCGGTCGTTCCGTCGTCGCCTTTTTTCGTATAGATCTTGACCATGGGTCGATCCTAGTCCGTTTGGGCCGGAGTCACCGGCAACCAAGGCGGGGCGCGCCCCCCCACGGGGGCCCCCCCCCGCGGCCCCATCAGCTCAGCGGGTTGAAGGCCATTCCCGAAAGCAGCTTCGGGTAGAAGTAAGTCGATTTCGGCGGCATCGTTTCGCCGGCTGCGGCGACCGCGCGGACCTGCTCGATGGGAGTCGCCCGCAGGATGAACGCCGCCTGGTAGGTGCCTGCCGAGACCAGACCCAGCGCACTCTCGATGCTCTTGGCGTAACCGATGCCGCGTTTGGCTTCGACATCCTCTTCCGACAGGCCGAGGATGTTCTGCAGGACGACCTTCTCGAGAATGGCCGCGTCGAGATGGCGGTAAGCCTCCGAGCGGCCTTCCATGAGCTGGTCGAGCGCGAGCGGATCCTTGAGGCGCAGCTTGAGGTAGCGGCCGGCGGTCTGGTCGATGAACCCGAAGCAGCCGATTCCCTCCATGCCGTCCGGGTCGAGGCCATCTAGATCGGTCGCCTCGACTTCAAAGGCTTCGGAGATTCCGTTTGTCAGGTGGTCCTGAATGTCCGGACTTCCGGCCAGGCCCGAGAGCAGGCGGTGGGTGGGGAAGACGGTCAGTCCCGGGTCGTCGAGGCCGGTCAGGGCCATCAGCGTGAAACAGTGTGCGCCTTCTCCCGGGACCTCGGCCATGTAGGTGCGGGCGGTTTCGTACCGGTGGTGGCCGTCGGCGATCAGGAGCTCGGCGTCGGCCAGAACTTCCTCGACGGCGGCGTGGACCAACGAGTCCCTGATCGGCCAGAGGCGGTGAGTCGTACCTTCGTCATCGGTGACCGTCGCCCATGATTCGGATTCCGTCTCGGGGGCGACCTGCGGCCAGGCATCCTTGCTGGTGAGCGAGAAGATCGGTGAGAGGTTGTAGCGGGTGGCACGGGTCAAGTCGAGCCGGTCCTGTTTCGGGCCAGGCTGTGTTCGCTCATGCGGCCGGATCTGACCCGGTCCGTAGTCGGTGACCCGGACCCGGGCGAGGATCCCGTTGCGGGTGTGAGTCGTCCCGTCCGGTGCCGCATACTCCTGGGTCAGCGCCCAGATCGTCGGATCGTGGTCCTGGGTGAGTGCCCCGGTGAGGATCCATTCCTCGAGCGTCTCGGCCGCGTGCATGTAGCGGTCGGAGCCTTCGCCGCTCGCCATCGGCAGGTCGAGCTCGACCACGTTGAAGGGCGAATGCTGGAGCAGCTTCTGCCGCTCGTCGTCATCGATCACGTCGTAGGGCGGAGCAGTCACCGCATGCAGCGAGTGCACTGTCGGCGCGTAGTGGAGGGCGGGGAACGGTCGGACGTCAGCCATGGCCCAAACCTACCCTCCGCGCTCGGCCAAAGACCCCGGACCTGCAAGGGGTTGGATCACGCCCAATGGGTGAGCGAGATGACGTTTCCGGGAAAGTGCTGCCCTATGCGGTGATCGGTGCCGGGCCGGCCGGCCTCGCGGGAGCGAGGAACCTCGCTCGCCGTGGAATTGATTTTGTCGGCTTCGAATTAGGTCCTGGCGTCGGAGGACTCTGGGACATCGGGAGTCCGAAGAGCACGATGTACGAGTCGGCCCACCTGATCTCGTCGAAGACGACCACGGCCTACGATGAATTCCCGATGCGTGACGAGGTCGCCGACTACCCGAGTCACAGCGACATGAAGGTCTACTTCAACGAGTACGCCGACACCTTCGACCTTCGGAAGCACTTCCGGTTCGAAACCGAGGTGGTCAGGACCGAACCGAACGGCGAGGACTGGTCGGTCACATCCAGGGGCCCGGACGGCAAGGAGGTCACCGAGACCTACGCCGGCCTGATCATCGCCAACGGCCTGCTTTCGAACCCGAGCATCCCCGAATTCGAGGGGGAGTTCGACAATGAGCTGCTCCACACGAGCTCTTACAAGAGTCCCGAGATCTTCAAGGGCAAACGTGTCCTGATCGTCGGCGGCGGCAACTCCGGCTGTGACATTGCCGTCGACGCGGTGCATTACGCGAAGTCGGTCGACATGAGCATGCGAAGCGGCTACTGGTTCTTCCCCAAGTACATCCTCGGCAAGCCCTCCGACACCCTGAACGAAGGCAAGGCGATGCCGGCCTGGATCAAGACCAGGGTCGACGGGCGGCTCCTCCGGCTGATCACCGGCAACCCCGCGCGACTCGGTTTCCCGGTGCCGGAGGGTCGGATCTACGAAACCCACCCGGTGCTGAACACGCTGGTGCTCTACTACGCCGGCCACGGCGACATCAAGGTCCGGAAGGACATCGACCGCTTCGACGGTACAAAGGTGAAGTTCGTCGACGGCACCAGCCACGAATACGACATGGTCATGCTGGCGACCGGCTACAAGCTCGACTACGGATTCATTGACCCCGAGCACCTCAACTGGCAGCGAAACCACCCCGATCTATACCTCAATATCTTCACGCCGAAGCACCGCAACGTGTTCGTGCTCGGCATGGTCGAAGCGACCGGTCTCGGCTGGCAGGGCCGTTACAACCAGGCGATCCTCGTGTCGGAATTCATCAAGGCCGAGCAGGACGACCCGGCGCGGGCCGAGCAGATGTGGCAGCGCGTGAACGGGCCGAAGCCGGATCTGTTCGCCGGCTACCACTATCGCCAGATGGACCGTTTGCCGTACTACGTGAACAAGGACGCCTACCGCCAGCAGATCCAGAAGCACCTGGAGATCTTTTCGGCTTCCGTCTGATGCGGGGCCGTGGCGGTGAAGAACAGTGACGCTGCCGATCGCCGGCATCGACGACGTCCGGATCGACTTCAGTGACACGTCGCTCCTGATCCTCAGCATCGTTCTGGCGATCGTCATGCTCGGCATCGCCATGGATACGAAGGTGTCCGACTTCCGCGAGGTGCGGAGGATGCCGAAGGCGATGGCGGTTGGCATCGCCGCGCAGTTCATCCTCCTGCCGGCGATCACCTTCTGCCTGACCCTCCTGCTCGACGTCCGCGGCTCGATCGCCATGGGCATGATTCTGGTCGCCTCCTGCCCGCCGGGCGGCACCTCGAACATCCTCACCTACCGGTCCGGAGGAAACGTCGCCCTTTCGGTTTCGATGACCGGGATCTCGAGCCTGATTGCGATTTTCGTGATGCCGTTGAACGTCGCCTTCTGGGGCGGTCTCCAGCCGGAGGCCTCGAAGATCCTCGAAGACGTGGATCTGAGCGCACTCGAAATGCTCGCCCACGTGGTGCTGGTGATCGGAATCCCGTTCATCATCGGCCTGACGATCGCTCATCGGAAGCCGGAATTCACGGCGAGGCTCCACCCGTGGGTCAAGCGGTTCAGCCTCTGGGCGCTGGTCGGGTTCATCCTTTTTGCGCTGGTCGGGAACATCGCCGTCTTCTGGCCCTACATCCCGATCGTCGCGCTGGTGGTGTTCCTCCACGACACGCTCGCCCTCGGACTCGGGTACGGCATCGCGGCTTCGTTCGGGCTCGACGAATTCAACCGCCGGGCGATCACCTTCGAGGTCGGCGTGAGGTACGCGGGGCTCGGCCTGGGGATGGTCTTCACCTTCTTCGACGGGATCGGTGGCATGGCGCTGGTCGCCGGCTGGTGGGGGATCTGGGACCTGATCGCCGGCCTCGCCCTGTCGAGTTGGTGGGCGCGGCGTCCGACCGGCCGGGAGAAAGACCCCGGGCCGGCTCCGACTTAGCCTTGGTCTGCGGTGCTAACTAGGGTGAAACCATGAAACGGGTTTACGTGACGGGCGGAAACGGGTTTCTCGGACATTCGGTCGTGCGTGGCCTGGCAGAGGCCTGGGACGAAGTCGACTACGTGGTCAGCGCCGACCTGCGCGATCCTGCCCCGGAGCACGAGATCGAAGGCGTGATCTACGCCAAGGCGGACGTGACCGATGCCCAGGTGATCTCCGACCAGATCCTCGACCACGAAATCGACACCGTGGTCCACCTCGCTTCGATCGTCAATCCGGGCAAGTCGACCACGACGGAGCAGGAGTACGCGGTTGACGTGACTGGTTCGAAAAACGTGCTCGAAGCCTGTGTGCGCCACGGGGTCAAGCGGATCATCGTCTCCTCGAGCGGAGCGGCCTACGGCTACCACGCCGACAACCCGGCCTGGCTCAAGGAGACCGACCCGGTGCGGGGTACCGAGACCTTCCCCTACAGCCTCCACAAGCGGCTGGTCGAGGAGATGCTGGTCGAATACAGGGAGAGCGATCCGTACCTCGAACAGGTCGTGCTGCGGATCGGCACGATCCTCGGCGAAAGCGTCGACAACCAGATCACGAACCTCTTCAAAGCGAAGCGACTGCTCAAGATCCGTGGATCCGACTCACCCTTCGTCTTCATCTGGGACCAGGACGTGGTGCAGATCATGCTCCAGGCGGTGCTGGGGGACAAGACCGGAATCTTCAACGTTGCCGGGGACGGTTCGATGACCGTCGACGAGATCGCGAAAGAACTTGGGAAAGGGGCGCTGCCGGTCCCGGTGGGTGTGCTCAAGGCCGGGCTGAAAGTTGGCCAGACGCTCGGCAGGACTCCCCACGGACCGGACCAGACCGACTTCCTCCAGTACCGGCCGGTGCTCGACAACACCCGGCTGAAAGAAGAGTTCGGCTACACCCCGAAGTACACGACCCGCGAGGCCTTCAAGGCCTGGCAGGCAGCCAACGGCCTCTAGCCCAAAAACCCCTGATTAGCAGGGATTTTGTCACACAATTGTTGCATTCATCCCTCGCAAACCTGCGACAATGAAGGCATGGCCCACCCCGAGTACATCCGCTTGAAAGCGATTGATCTTCGTGTGAATCAAGACATGACGATCGACGATATCGCCGAGTGTCTGGCCATCTCTCGCACGACGGTTTTCTACTGGGTCAAGAATCTCCATATCCCTAAAACGGAGAAGCAGTCGGCCGCGCGACTTCGAGCTTCCGAAGCGAATCGTGCTCGTGCTCAGCAAAAGCGAATGGATGCCTACGAAGATGGGGCGAGGATGTTTCCCGACTTGATACAGGAACCGACATTCAGGGACTTCATCTGCATGTACATCGGTGAGGGTTACAAGCGAAACCGAAACTGCGTGTCGATCTGCAATTCCGACCCCAAGGTCGTGAAGTTGGGGAACGACTGGATACTACGGTTCAGCCGGAACCCTGTGACCTATTCGGTGCAGTTTCACGCGGATCAGTCGATGGACGAGCTGGCCTTGTTCTGGTCCGACGAACTCGATATCAAGCCACACCAAGTCAAATTTCAACGCAAATCGAACAGCAGCCAACTGAAGTACCGGAAATGGCGATCGAAATATGGCGTCCTGGCGGTTAATGCTGGTGACACCTATTTTCGAGCGCGTCTCCAAGCATGGATCGACTTGGTCAAGGCCGAATGGGGATAGACTTCGACAACCTCGGGGCGTAGCTCAGCCTGGTCAGAGCGCCCGCTTTGGGGGCGGGAGGTTTTCGCTGGTTCGAATCCAGTCGCCCCGATTGTAGGATCCAGAAGACCCACAGAAGCCCCGCCCTGGCGGGGTTTCGTCGTATCAGGAGCGCATCGCGCCCGGCATCTTCAGCATCGCCATCGGCAGGTCCCGGCGGCTGCGGTCCATCGCTTCCTGAAGCGCCCTGGTTGCCTTCGGACCGTGAATCGGATCGCCGTGACCGACCAGGAGATGCTGTGGGACGTAGGTGCCAAGCTGCTTCCTGGGCGGGTTGGCCCGGAGCATGATGTGAATTCCGGCGCCGGCATCCGATGGGCAGGCCATCGCGTTGGTCCCGACGGCTTCGGCGACGATCAGCGTCTGGTGGGACTGCCACCAAAGTGCCTTTTCTTTCCAGAACCGGTTGTTGACGACGTCGATCGACTGGAAGGGGGTTCCGCCCAGCTCGTCGGGTTGTTCGACATGCGGGATTTCCAGCCGTTTGGCCACTTTCTCGCAGTCTCGTTTGTGCCGGTCTAGCAACTGGAGGACGGCGATCGGAGTGCCAAGTGCCGCTACCCGTTCCATCACCTCGGGGTTGTCGACCGGGTCGATGATCCAGACATTTCCCTTTGACACCAGAGCATGCGATGCCCGTGCCATCGGTTCGTCCTGAACCCAGGTCAATCCAATTTCGCTCTCGTCGACTCTCAAAGCCATGTGCGCAGTGTAGTCGTGAATCCCTTCGGCGAATCCAAGCATGAGAGTTTTTCAATCGGACCGGCTAAGGCAACGTGGCCAGCGTGTCTCGTCCAATGAGTTTTCACCCGTCGCATTTCTGACGGTGTCGTTCATACCGCTACTCAATTAGGATGCCGCCGGTGTCTTCTGAGTTCAAAGGCCGGGCTTGACCCCGACCCTAGCCTCCTATCTTGTCGGGACCATTGCCATGCTGGCGATCGTCCTTTCCCTCTGGCTGGGCGGATACTGGCTGCGCCGCTGGATCGTGCCCGAGTTCTCTGGCGCACTCGCGCGCCTTGCGGACCTGACGATCGCGGTTGGACTTCTGATCATCGCTCTTCAGATACTCGGCACCCTTTCGCTGCTGAGCCTCGGAGGAATCACAGTTGGATGCATCGTCGTGCCGCTGATCGCCGCCGCGATTGGTCGCCACTTCGCGCCGTCTGACGTCGAGCCGATTGCGGCTCCCAGGGTTCCGACCTGGGCGATCCTCGTAGCTCTCGGTGTTGCTTCATGGGTCGTCGCGGAATGGACCTTCCCCTCGCAGCTCAGCCTCGATCAGGGCATGTTTGGCGGCGACACCACCTGGTACCACATGCCTGCCGCCGCCCGGTTCATTCAGGAAGGCTCGACCAACGTGCTTCATTTCACCGACCCGTCGCGGCTCGCTGTCTGGTTTTACCCCCAGAGTTCGGAGCTGATGCACGGGGCGATGATGGGACTGATGAAGAGTGACTGGCTCTCGCCGCTCTTCAACATGTTCTCGGTTGGTGTTGCCCTGCTCGCCTGCTGGTGCGTTGGCCGTCCTTACGGCGTCGGACCGGCGACTCTGGTCGGTGGTGCCATCCTGCTGGCGTCTGGCGTGATGATCGAAACCCAGCCCGGTGAGGGCCGCAACGACATCGTCTGCTTCGCATTCCTGATTGCCTTTGCCGCTTTCCTGATCAACGGCCACCAACGCCGGGCGCCGAAGTCCGGAGTGGTCGAGGACCAACCTGACCCAGATGCGCCGCTGCTCGACCGGGGTCCATTGATTCTGGCCGGCATCGCTGCCGGAATCGCAATCTCGATCAAGGTCTCGATGCTTGCGCCGGTCGGCGTGATCCTGATCGGAGTGATCCTGGTCAGCGGTCGTGGGCGCCGCCTGATCACCGCCATGTGGCTCGGCGGTTCAATTTTCGTGGTCGGCGGTTACTGGTACGTGCGCGCCGCGATCTACACCGGTGGCAACCCGGTGCCGGCCGTCTCGGGGGACCACTCAAGCTGCCTCAACCGGACCAGATGCCGCTCGATCCGCGGCCGCGTTTTTCGGTGTTTCACTACATCACCGACCTCGACATCTATCGCTACTGGTTTTTCCCCCGGCTGGGTGATGCCTTCGGCATCCTGTGGCCCCTGATCTTCGTCCTGCTCACGGCTGCTGCGGTTTACCTGACTCTGCGCTCTCGCAACAAGGTGGTAAGGGTCCTGGCCGCAGCATCGCTCGTAACTGCCTTCGTCTATCTGCTGACCCCGCTCACTGCCGCCGGCCAGGAAGGCTACCCACGCGGATTCTTCACCAACACCCGATACCTGCTCCCGGGCCTTCTGCTCGCTGCCACATTGCTGCCGATCGCCCGGCCCCTGCGAATGCCCGAGGGGCGTGCCCGGAAGGTCCTGATCTTCCTCACGGTCATTTTCGCGATTACAGTGCTCACTTCACCGCGCTGGTACCCGGGCTTCATTTTCGGCACGATCTTCCTGACCCTCGCCATCATCTGGGCTCCGGTCGGGCTTTCCTGGCTGCATGAGCACAAGAAGGTGCCTCTCAGCGTGATCGTCACTTCGGCCGCCGCGATCCTGCTGGTGGCGGTGGTGTGGGGCAGGGGCGAAGAGGTCGGATACGCGCAGAAGCACTACACCCGCTCGACCCTCTTCCTTCACGAAGGTGGCCCACAGCAGGCCTTTGACTTCACCCGCAACCTCAAGGACCAGCGGATCGCCCTTGCCGGATCGGGCGAGATCTATTTCGGCCAGTACGGGTTCTACGGCGTCGACCGCTCGAACTACGTCGAGTACATCGGCAAGGAAGGCGACAAAGGCAGCTTGCGCCTTTTCACAACCTGCGAAGGCTTCATCAACAAGATCAACGAAGGCAACTTCGACTACATCGTCACCAGCGAAAACACCCAGGACTCGCCCGATTCGGACTACTTCTATTCGGTGAACAACTGGATCAAGGACAACCCCGGCGTCAAAGAGGTGGTCGCGGAACCCAACATCGCTCCGCAGCCCGATTACGTCTACGAAGTGACCGGCGAACTGGATCCGGCCGCCTGTCCCAGCGAGTAACGCGGCAATAGGATGCGAATCGCATCGCCATGCCCCCGTAGCTCAGCTGGATAGAGCGCTGGCCTTCTAAGCCGGATGTCGCAGGTTCGAATCCTGCCGGGGGTACTTCGGATACGTGATTAATACGTGCGGTTTTGTCAGGTCGCGCCACACTCCTTGAATCCGTACTCCCTGGCCAGGCGCTGCGCCTCGTCGGTCAGACTCGCAAGGTCAGCCAGAATCGTTTTTATGGCGGAGTCGTCCTCTGCCCGGTATGCGTCGATCAAGCTTTGGGTCGCGGACAGGCCCTTCGCACGAGTCGCGTTGTATTCGTCGATGACCCCGGAATCGCCTCCGGTGACTTCGATTGCCTCGAACTCCTGGCTGGCGTCACTGACGAGGGACCGAACACCCTCGAGGGAATCGGCGACTCCCTGATAGTCGTTCTTCTCGGCCGCAGCCGCGTATTCATCCTCGAATTTTGCGCTCTCCCGGTCGACCCGCGTGCAGATGTCGTCTCCCGCTTCGATGAACTCCGCTTTCGACAACGGTGGGCTTGCGGGATCCCCACCCGAGTCCGAACCACCCCCACAGGAAATGAGAAATGCGCTCAGCACACCTCCAACGACAATCGAAAAACGCTTCATCTTCTCTCCTTGATTCATCAGGCGTTGCTCGCTGGTACGAAGCTATCAACGAATGTGATCGAAGCTCTTGCGAACCCCGAGTTCTCCCCTGAGGCAGAGTCTCAATTTGGGGGAAGATCACCGTTCATGCGGAAAGGGATCAGGCAAAGGAAACGACCTGCCGGACCGCTTCGCCCGCTGCGAGGCGGTCGAATCCTTCGTTGATCTGATCCGGAGTGAGCCGGTGGCTGAGGAGGCGATCGACCGGCAGGACTCCGGCCTCGTACATCTCGATGAATCTAGGGATGTCGCGTGAGGGGATGCAGGAGCCTAGATATGAACCTTTGAGGGTCCGCTCCTCGGCGACCAGGGAAAGGGCCTGGATTTCGAGGATGCCGTCGGGGTGGGGGAGTCCGGCGGTGACCGTGAGACCGCCACGCGCAGTCGCCGCATACGCTTCGGCGAGTACGGCCTGATGGCCAGCCGTTTCCACCGCGATTTCGACTCCCCCGCCGGTGGCCTCCTCGATCCTGGCGGGCACATCACCTTCCGTGGCGTCGATCGCGATCGTTGCACCGAGGAACGCGGTCGACGGCGACGATCTCGGAGGCGCCCTGGGATTTGGCGGCGAGTAGTGCGGCCAGGCCGACACCACCCAGGCCGAACACTCCGATCGAAGCAGCCGGCAGCGCTTCGGCGGCGGTGTTGAGCACGGCGCCGGCACCGGTCAGGACGGCGCAGCCGAACAGCGCGGCGATCTCGAACGGCAGGTCGTTTGGTACGACGACGGCGGAGCGCTCGGAAACTACGATGTGGTCGGAGAAGGCAGAGACACCGAGGTGGTGGTGGACGTCATTGCCGCCGTCATCCTGGAGACGGTGATGGCCTCCGAGGAGAGTCCCATTGTGGTTGGCCGCGGCGCCCGCTTCGCAAAGGGCGGGGCGGCCCTGGCGGCAGAACGGACAATCTCCGCAGGCGGGAACGAAAGCGAGGACGACGTGGTCGCCGGGTGAGAAGGCGGAGCCGGCCGATCCGATCTCGACCACTTCCCCGGCAGCCTCGTGGCCGAGCGCCATCGGCATCACCCGGGGACGTTTGCCGGTGATCACGGAAAGGTCCGAATGGCATAGGCCCGCCGCCCGGACCTTGACCAGCAACTCGCCGGGCTGTGGTGGTTCGAGTTCCAGCTCGACCCGCTTGAGCGGTTTCGACTCAGCAAAGGGTGATTTGTGTCCCATGCTGCGCAGGACGGTCGCCGTTGTCTTCAAGAGGCGGGAACCTCGAGCCTCTCAAGCGAACTGCGGATCCCTGCGGGAATCGGCATCGGCGTCCGGCTTTCGCGATCGACGAAGACATGTACGAAATGCCCTTCGGCCAGCGCCTCGCCTTCGGCGTCGAAAAGGCCGATCTCGTACTTGACGCTCGAATTGCCGAGCCGCCCGACTCGCAGTCCGGCCTCGACCCGCTCGGGGAAGGCGACTGATGCGAGGAAGCGGCAGCCGGATTCGGCGCAGACTCCGATCGAATCTCCGGAGTGAATGTCGAGACCACCCTCTTCGATCAGCCAGGCGTTGATCACGGTGTCGAAGAAGGAGTAGTACTCGACGTTGTTGACGTGGCCGTATATGTCGTTGTCCTTCCACCTCGTGGGGATGGTGCGGAGGTGCGGGAACTGGTCACGAGTTGGCGCCGCAGGCTTTTCCATGGGGCGAGTATCACGCCTTTCGCGCCAGGGATGAAGGTCGCGGCATGGAGGGTGGGACGGGTGCTTCACTGTGGGCGTGCCCTCCCAGCAACAGTCACCGACCCCGACCGCGATCGCCATGGTGCTCGGCTCGATCCTTTCGATCCAGGTCGGTTCGGCGATTGCCGTCAGCCTGTTCTCGGACATCGGCGCGTCCGGCGTCGTATTCATGCGGGCGCTGGTTTCTGCAGTGCTGCTGGTTGCGATCTGGCGGCCTGACTTCAGAATCCCGAAGAGCGATCGAAAGGTAATTCTTCTTTTCGGCATCGCCCTGGCCGGCGTCAACCTCTTCTTCTATGAATCGATCGATCGCATTCCGCTCGGGACCGCGGTCACCTTCGAGTTCCTCGGCCCCCTCACTGTCGCCCTGATCACCTCGCCCCGGCGCCGCGACTGGCTGTGGGCCGCTCTTGCCGCCGCCGGAATCCTGCTGCTCACCGGCGGGTTGGGTGGTGATGACCTCGATCCGGTCGGAGTCGGCTGCGCCCTGCTCGCGGCGTGCTTCTGGGGTGCCTACATCATGCTCGGCAAGAGCCTCGGTCAGCAGGCCGCGGGAGGGAAAGGACTTGCCGTGGCGATGACAATCGCGGCAATCCTGACTGCTCCGACGGGCATCATTGACGGCGGGATGGAACTGTTCGACCCGACGATCATCCTGATCGGGATCGGCGTCGGCATCCTGAGCTCGGCGGTGCCGTTCTCCCTCGAACTCGAGGCGATGCGCCGCCTTCCTTCGAATGTCTTCGGGGTGATGATGAGCATCGAGCCGGCCGTTGCCGCGATGGTTGGTTTCCTCCTCCTGGATCAGGGAGTGGTGCCGACCGAGATCGTCGCGATCGGTCTGGTCATCACCGCTTCGGCTGGAGCGATCTGGTCGAGCAGCAATGTGCCGCCTCCGATCGAGACCTGATCGCCACGCTCATGGAGACCCGGTCCCGGTAGATTTGTCTCTTCGCGGTGGGCGTAGCTCAGTTGGTAGAGCTCCTGGTTGTGGTCCAGGCGGTCGCGGGTTCGATCCCCGTCGCTCACCCTCGAGGGCCCTCTGACGGAGGTACCGAGCGCGGTCAACCGATCCCGGAGGTCAGGTCTCCTGTTCGATCAGGCCGTAATGGCCGTCGTACCTCAGGTAGAGCACCGCGCCGTGACCAGTGGCGGCGTCTACGAAGAACATGAAGCGGTGGTTGAGCTCATCCATCTGGCTGCGCGCATCCTCCAGGGTGAGGGGTCCGGAGAAATGACTGGACTCACGAACGATGCCGTCCGATTCGTTTCTCTCCGCAGGAGCCGAGGCATCCTGAGGAGCGATTACGGCCAGGCGGTCGTCGTCCCGCAGATAGACGACCGAGTCAGCATCGGTCCGAATCGTGAAACAGGTAGAAGGCATGGTCGAGTTCAGTCATCAATTCGGCAGCTTCGATGGCCTTCAGCGGCACCAGTGAGAAGACTTTGCGCCGGATCACGTCCCGTTCACCGGAAGCCAATAGTGATTGCGACGGGCGAAGCGGCACCCAGGTGTCGTGGCTCCACTTGCCCTCCGGGGCTTCGGGTCGGCTTGCGCTGGAGGGAGGTAAGGCGATCGACGTGGCGTCGAAGCTGATGCTGTAGGCGGTCGGCCAGGCGTGGATCGCCCGGGGCATGTTGTCGGCTTCGACCTGTCCCCGAATTGTCTTTCCACCAAGCGACACGTCACCCTCGGCCCGGGCAGGCTGGGGAAAGCTCGGTTTTTCCTGCCGGAGCACCACGTGGGTCTGGTCCAGATGACGGCCGACGGCTGTTTCGAGATCGGCGAACGCCTCCTGCGCCAAAGCGATCATTTCGTGATCAACCGGACCGCGGGTCGTGACGTCGACGTTCATGTCTCAGAGGATAGTCGGTGCTGTCGACCGAGCCACCCGAATCAATAGGGCGCCGCGCGTTTCAACAGGAGCATCCTCACTTCGGGGGCAGGGATGAGGCGTAGGAGGAGCACGTTTCGATCCATTCGACCAGGTCTGCCTCGTTTTCGATGCCAGTGGCATCAACCACGACGAAGCCCCGCATGGTCCGGCCACCCATCTCCATCGGACCGGCGTGCGGCTCGGCGAGCGCGGTGTCATATTCGTCCCGGGGGACGCGGACCAGCAGACCATCCTCATCGAAGGTTCCGACGGCCATGTTGCCGTCAATCATCCAGGCGACCCCTCCAAACATCTTCTTCTCGGTGACACCATCCCGCTCGAAGATGACTTCGCGGATCCGCTCGGTGTGTTCTTCGGTGGGGGCCATGGATTGACCATATCCCTGGGGAACGATGGGGGGCAATTTAAGACGTTGCCATGATTGATTCCCGAGAATCGTTAGAGCGTGTAAAAATGGTCATCTATGTCCGGGCAACGGAACTCAGGAAAAAAACCTCGCTCCTCGCAAGGGAGTGAACAGCGCGACAGGTCGAAGCGGCGCACCCACATGCGTCGCCGGGCGATCCTGATTGCCGTGCCGGTCGCTGTAGTCGCCCTCATCATCGGTGCGATCAGCGGGTCTCCCGACTCCAACCAGGCAGCCGTCACGAAGGCCAAGCCGACCGCGGCCGAACTCCAGGAGATCGAGGCAAAGCAGCTCGCCCGGGAGGACAGGGGCATCGATCGGCTCCTCGACTTCACGACTTTCGTCGCGGCGGGCCAGGGTAAGAAACGCCAGGTGGCCCTGACTTTCGATGACGGTCCGAGCGTATTCACTCCCGAAATCCTGAGGATTCTCAAGCAGACTGGCACTCACGGAACATTTTTCGTCGTCGGCTCGATGATCCCCGACCAGGAAAGGATGATCCAGAAGATCATGCGCGAGGGCAACGCAATCGGAAACCACACAGTGGATCACCCACGAATGGGGGAACTGAGCGCGGGAGACCAACTCCTCCAGCTAAACGAACAGGCCGCCCTCATGGACGGTGCCGGTGGACCCGTCGAGCGGCTGTTCAGGCCGCCGTATCGCTCGTTCAACGGCTCGACTCTGGAATTGCTGGCCGAGCGGGACATGCTGATGGTTCTCTGGGACGTCGACACCGGTGACTACGAGGGGTTGAGTTCGGACGAAATCGCCCGGAATGCGGTTGACGATGCGAAGCCGGGGTCGATAATTCTGATGCATGACGGCGGCGGTGACCGCACGAATACCGTGGCCGCTCTGCCGGAAATAATCAAAGGCCTGAAGCGGCGCAAGCTCGAGCCGGTGACGGTGCCGCGGCTGGTTCTTGACGATCCGCCGACCGACGCTGCGCCGCTGCCGGAAGGACTCTCGGGCAATTGAGCCTGGTCACCACTGTGGTGGCCGTGGAGGGAGCGCTCCGATAACGAGCGAGCTCGCGAATAACTGGCCCGTCGCCCACCCTCACATGGCTCTGAGCGGTTGCTGAAACGGCCGCAAGGAAATTTGGCGCATTGGTTGGACCTGTAAGATCTCTCTTGGTGACGAGATTTGTCACATGCCTGATCGCCCTGCTTCTGGTGACGATCGTTGGGTTCTCCGGACTGGTTGACAGTACGGCGGGTCTGCTCATGCTGGTTCCGTTCGCAGCGCTGCTCTTGCCGCTTCTTGCCGGCCTGTATCCGGGCGAATCGGTCATTGAATCAATGGCCGGACTCCTCGAGGGATCGCGGAGTCGGGCGCGTGCAGCGGGACGGATCGGTTTCTCCCAAATCGCTATCGGTGGCCCCGGTGCTCTCATTGCGGGCACTCTCGGGTCGCGTGGACCTCCTTTCGGCGCCTGACTTCCAGGATCGACCGGATCTGATTCCGGTGCCAACGCTTACCGAAAGGAATCTCGATGGAGGCTATTGCCATCCGCCGGGACAGGCCTGCCGGGAGTTCGTTTCTCTTTCGTAGCCTCGCGCTGGCCACCCTGTTACTTGGGGTGTCCATGTTCGCGGGATGCGGTTCCGGAGAGGACTCCTCGGGTCTGAACGGCATGACCCGCAATCCACCGACTGAAGTCGGCGTCGTGCGGTTGCCGAACGAAAACCAACACAGCAGTACCCGGGGCAACGCGCTCAAGGGCAAAGGAGACGGCCTGATGCTCGTCTTCTTCGGCTACACCTCCTGCCCGGACGTCTGTCCGACAACGCTCGCCGATCTTCGTCTGGCGCTGGCGGACCTGAGTCCGAGCAGAGGAAATCGGTGGAAGTGGGCATGGTGACGGTCGACCCGAAGCGTGACACCGGGAAGGTGCTCAACGGATATCTGGGGCATTTCTTTCCGAAGGACGCTTTCGCGTCGTTCGTTCCGAGGTCTCCCGAGCAATTGGTTCGGGCCGAAAAGGCGTTCGATGCATCACACGAACTGGGCAAGCCCCGCAAGGACGGCAACTACGAGGTCGGTCACACAGCGCAGGTGTTCGCGGTTGATTCCAACGGGTTGGTGCGGGTCGAGTGGCCCTTCGCCACATCCTCGGAGGACATCGCGGCAGACCTGAAGATGCTGCTTTCCGAAACAACGGCGGCTCAGGATTCCTGATGCCACCGGCAATCCAAAAATTTCAAAGGAGAACCAAATGAAGAAACTGATGTTGATCCCGATAGCACTGATCGTCGTCGCAGGAACACTTGCTGCATGTGGAGGCTCGGACGATGAAAAGCTGGAGATCAGTGACGTCTGGTCGAGGACCTCAGCGGTCAGCCAGGAGAACGGGGCGGTCTACATGACCATCAAGAGCCCTGTTGATGACCGGCTGGTCAAGGCCAGCGTATCGACCTCGATCGGGGCGAAGACCGAGATCCACGAGACCGTCACCTCGGGTTCGGAGACCGAGGGTGGAGAAGGCCAGGAAGCGATGAAGCCTGGAGATGGTGAGATGGGCGGTGACGCGATGATGAGCATGCGTCCAGTCTCGGCTGTCGACCTTCCAGCCGGACAGGATGTGGTTCTTGCGCCGGGCGGTTACCACATCATGATCCTGGAACTGGCCAAGCCACTACAGATCGGGGAGACCTTCCCGGTCACCCTCACGTTGGAAACGGCGGGCGAGGTTCAGGTAGATGCGACCGTCAAGGAAGGCTGAGCCGAAAAGGCAATTGCCCGCGCCCACGGCTGATAGCCGTGGGCGCTACGGGTTGTTGCTCGCAATCCTCGCTACCGTGGCCACCGGGCTGATCATGCAGACCGGATGCGCCGGGACTTCTGCCGAGGGCAGCAACAAACTGATCAGAATCCCGGATGGTGCCGGGCAAGTGATCGCCCAGGGCAAGGAGGTGCCCGAGATTCCCGACCGAATTACCGGCAAGGTTGGTGACACCCTGGTGATCGAGAACATGGACAGTTCGACCCAATTCGTGGCCGGGTACCCAGTCTCGCCTCACCAGACTCTGAAGATCCCGCTTAACCGGGCCGGTCGCTATGAGACGTCCTGTTCGGTCCACCCGGAGAGCGCCATAAAGATGGTGATTTCATCCTGAAAAACCCGACTTGTCGAAGTGAATGTTCGCTGATAAGTTGGCGAAATGTCCCATCCAGACTCCGCTGCTTCGCCCGATATCCGGCCGATCGAGCCTGGGGAAATCTGGGAGAACCCTGTCACTCGGGAGCGCGCCGTCATCGTCGAACTGCCGTGGTTGAACGATGAGGAACGAGCCACCGGTGAGATGACTGCGCTCCCCGGCGCACGTGTCCTTGGTGAGCACCTGCATCCTGCGCTTCATGAGAGCTTCAGCGTTGAAAAGGGCGAACTGATAGTGTTCCGCGACGGTCAGAAGTCGGTACTGCGCGAGGGCGAGCGGGCGGACATCCCGCCTGGTGTCTGGCATGATTGGTGGAACGAAGGTGAAGTGGATGCGGTCGTGCGCGTGGAGGTCACGCCGGGCGAGCGGTTCGTGCAAATGCTCGAGACGATGTTCGGACTTGCGCGCGAGGGGCACGTCAACACGCGCGGGGTGCCGAACCCGCTCCAGCTCGCACTTACCGCAACCGAGTTTTCCGATGTCCTCGTCTTGCGCAAACCACCGCCGGCCATTCAGCGGGTGATGTTCGGTGCACTCGCGCCAATCGCCCGCCGCCTGGGGTATCGCGCGACCTATCCGACATTGTCGAGAGCGACACTCGCTCCGCGTCCGACGTCCGCGCCCGACGCGGCCGGCTGAGCCGGACGGCGCGCAGTCAACTTGGGCCAACCGCCCGGCCGAATGGGACTAGGCTGGGAGCACACAGGCAATCAGCCCAGGAGGTACGAAATGTACGTTGTCATTCGCAGCTATTCCGGTGATGCCGGCTCGGAGATCTTCGACCTGATCGAAGAGAGGACCGACGAAGTCGGAGCGTTGATGAGCGAAGTGCCCGGATTCGTCAGCTACACGGCGATCCGGATTCCCGAGGGCGGTGTGGCGGTGACCGTTTGCCAGGACAAAGAAGGAACTGACAAGTCGACCGGCGTCGCCTCGAAGTGGGTGCTGGAGAACATCAGTACGACGCCCCCGATTCCGAAGATCGAGGAAGGAGACGCGGTCGCCTATTTTTCGGGCGGGTGAGTTCCGGGCTTGGGAGCTTGCTCCTAAGATCCGCTGATGGGTGTTGGTGAAGGAGTTTTCGATTGTGACGTTGCCGTTGTCGGCAGCGGTTTCGGCGGGGCCGTGACCGCGCTACGTCTTGCGGAAAAGGGTTACGACGTGCTGGTGCTCGAGCAGGGGAAGCGTCTGCGACCGGCGGACATCCAGGCAGCCCGGTCAAGTCTGCGGGAGCACCTCTGGGAACCCAGGTTGGGAATGCACGGCTACTTCTGGCAGCGGGTCTTCCGCGACGTCGGCATTATCGGGGCGGCCGGCGTCGGCGGTGGGTCGATCGTCTGGGGAGGGGTTCTGCTCGAGCCGGAGCCGGCGGTCTTTAAGGATCCGGCCTGGGGGGAAGCCGAAGATGACTGGACCTCCGCAATGGCTCCCCACTTCGCAGAAGCGGGGAGAATGCTCGGCCGGGCCACGAATCCGTTCATCGGCGAAATGGACGAGCACCTGCGTGCGGCCGCCCGGTCTATCGGAGGAGAAGCGAACTTCGGGCCGGTGCCACTGGCCATCCATTTCGGGGTAGAGGGCCGGACAGTTCCCGATCCGTACTTCGGTGGTGAGGGTCCCGATCGAACCGGTTGCGTCCTTTGCGGAGGCTGCCTGAGCGGTTGTCCCTATGGGTCGAAGAATTCGCTCGACCTGAACTACCTCTACCTGGCCGAGCGTCGAGGGGCCCGGATCCATTCCGAGCGGAAGGTCACCTCGATCGATCCCCATCCGGATGGTGGCTATCGGCTTGCCACACGGCATCCCTGGAAGCGCGGAGTCCAGGAGACGGTTCGGGCGAGGCAGGTGGTCCTGGCCGCGGGCGTGCTGGGAACCCTCGAGCTGCTGCTCGCGTGCCGGGACGAAACGGGAACCCTGCCACGGGTCTCGCGCCGCCTCGGAGAACAAGTCCGGACCAACTCGGAGGCCGTATCCGCTGTTCTTCAAAGCGACCCGGAAGCGGATTTCAGCCGGGGGCCCGCGATCACGACCGACTTCCGGCCCGATGCCCACACCCACATCACGCAGAACCGTTACGTCGGGGGCGGCAAGATGCTTCGGTGGCAGGTCGGTCCCCTGATCGACGGAACGAAGCCCTGGTTGCGCTCGTTGAAGACGGTCGCGGCGCTACTCAGGCATCCAGTCCGGTCGGCCCGCGCGGTTTTCGCCACCGGCTTCGAGAAGAGGCTGACCGCGATCACGGTGATGCAGGAGGCCGACTCTGAACTCGGGTTCGAACTCCGGCGCTCCCGGGTCCGTCCCTGGAAACGGGTCCTTCAGTCAAGACCGGTCAAAGGGCACGAAGCACCGAGTTATCTTCCAGCGGCCAATGAGGTCGCGCGGGCCTTCGCACATTCCTCAAGCGGGCTGCCGATGAACCTGTTGGTGGAAAGCCTCGGTGGACGCTCGGTCACGGCCCACATCCTTGGCGGAGCGGTGATCGGGGCGACTCCGGAGGAAGGTGTGATCGATGCTCGCCATGAAGTCCACGGCTACCCGGGTCTTTACGTAATGGACGCATCGGCGATCCCGGTCAACCTCGGGGTCAATCCCAGCTTGACGATCACGGCCCTTGCCGAACGCTTCACATCCCTCTGGCCCGATCGCCTGTGAAACGTGCCGCTGACAGCCATCTGACCCCTGAGTCACCCTTGCGGTGATGCGATCAGCTGACGCTGCCGCTCGATTTCTTCGCTTGTCACCCCGTTCCGATTCGCCTCCGTCTCGACGAGGATGAGCAGCTCGAGCAGGCGGGCGTTGAAGGTCGGCCTTCCTTCGGCTGAGACCCGGACCTGATCAAAACCGAGTTTGATCAGATCATTCAGGCTCGGCGCGGAAGCGATGAAACGTGGGTGGCCATCACCATCGACCCTCACTTCGGATGGGCGTTCGGCGCCGACGAATGCAACGAAGAAGGCACACATTGTGTCCATCGCGATTTCGGCTGTGGTTGGATCGTTGATCCCGGGAGACAGACCCTTGAGGGCAATATCGGTGAGTTGCCTGACGCAAAAGGCGATGTCCTGGTCGAGGGTGCGTTGCTTGCCCAAAACGAAGCATTTCCGGACCGCCGGTTCAAGCTCGTCCGAATCGCCTTCGGCCGACCAGACCTCCGCGACTACCTGGCCCTCGAGTACGTAGTCACCCAAGGGTACGTTCTGCAGGACCACGGCATCGTTTTCTTCGGCGACTTTGATCAACCTGCCGGCCTTCACCAGGGTCAGGTACCCGGATCCAGATGCACGCACTTCTCGAGAACCACCACGGTCGATCAGGTCCAACGCGAATCGACTGGCAGCGGCCGGATCCTCTGGATCTCCCGGGCCTGACGGGTACCGGGACTCGTTCAGCGCCCTGGCGTCGTCTAGAACTCCGGACACCACAGTTGACGGCTGGAGCATTCTGATGATGTGGCCGATGAAGATGGCGAAAGTCAGGAATGCCGTGAACGCAAGCAGAACCGCCAGGGTGATCGACAGGTTGGGCGGCTCGCTGCCGTCTCCGCTCACCCCGAGCCGCACCAGGAGGGTCAGGCAGTAGATGAAGGTGCCGAGAAAGAGGGCGAGCGTCATCTGGCTGAGGCGGTCACCACGAAACGTTCGAAGCACTCTGGGGCTGAGCTGGGAAGAGGCCAGACTGAGCGCGACGATCGTCACGGAAAAGCTGAGTCCCGCCACTGAAACCGTGGCCGTTCCGATCGTCTCGAGAAGGCTCCGGGCCGAAGATTGACTCTCGAACGCGAGCGCGGGGATCCGGATCCCGGCCGCGTCATCGATGGCTGGCAAAAGGAGCCCGACGACGATTCCGGCGAGCATCGCGAGCCCTGAAGGCAGCCCGAAACTGGCCCGGACTGCCTCCATCCAGCTGCCATCCGGACCTTCGGGACCGTTGGAATCAGACGAGTGGACGTGCTACCGCCGTTCTGCGGATCAATCGTCGTCCTTGCCGGTGAGCTTGTCTTTGACTGAGTCCACCGCGTTTTCCGTCTTTTCCTTGATCGAGGATGCGGCCCGGTCTGCCTTGCCTTCGTTCTTCAGCTTGTCGTCGTCGATCAGTGATCCGGCTGCTTCCTTGACCCGGCCCTTTGCTTCATCAGTCTTGTGATCGCTCATTCTGTCTCCTTTTGCGAGGGGTGTTTCGTTCGACCTCCTGTTACCCAAGACTCACCCGGCGAAACCTGAAGGCGATGGAGGCAATAGATTTGACCACAATGGCGACCAAGGCTACAAAGAAGAAGACCGGCAACGCAATGCTCTCTCCCGCTGAGAGGGCGGCGAAAGGCAAGGAGGCTCGTAAGGCGGTGCCTCGTTCGACTCACGCGGAATGGTCCCCGGGACCCGATCGGACCGATCCGGTCAAGGTGCTGGGAGACGAAGACGTTTCGCGGGTTCGCGAACTCGTCCCGGTCCGGTACGGCCGCATGCTCGATTCCGCGTTCACCTTCTACCGTGGTTCCGCCGCGATCATGGCCGGCGACCTTGGAGCCAATCCGGACTCGGGCCTTCGCTCCCAGCTTTGCGGAGACGCGCATCTCTCTAACTTCGGCATCTTTCGCGCCCCTGACCGCCAGCTCGTCTTCGACATCAATGACTTCGACGAAACGCTGCCGGGTCCGTTCGAGTGGGACGTGAAGCGCCTCGCTGCCAGCTTCGAAATCGGCGGTCGTGACCGGGAGTTCAGCGATCGGGACCGACGCGCCGCGGTGCTCAGATCGGTCAGTTCATACCGCGAGGCGATGCGCCAGTTCGCGACGATGTCCGAAGCTGAGGTCTGGTTCTCCCGTCTCGATGTCTCGCAGATCGCAGATCAACTTGAGTCCCAGGTCACCAAGGCCGACCGGAAGCGGTTCAAGAAGAACCTCGCCAAGGCCGGCAACAAGACCAGCCTGCGAGCCCTCGACCGGCTGACTGAAGTTCGTGACGGCGAACTCCGAATTGCCAGCCGGCCGCCCGTTCTGGTTCCGATTGAGGAGCTGGCCGGTCGAAGGTCGGAAAAGACCGTCAACGCCGCGTTCGAGAAAATGCTCGGGGAGTACCGCCTGACACTCAGCAGTGACAGCCGCGCATTGCTCGACCGCTACCAGTACGCCCACGCGGGCCGCAAGGTTGTCGGCGTCGGCAGCGTCGGGACCCGTTCCTGGATCGCGCTACTCCGCGGTGCCCAGGGGGACCCACTGTTTCTGCAGTTCAAGGAAGCTGAAGCTTCGGTCCTCGAGCCTTATGCCGGCAGGAGCAAATTCAGGCTTCACGGCAAGCGGGTAGTCGAGGGTCAGCGCCTGATGCAGGCCGCCAGTGACATCGCGCTCGGTTGGATAACTGCGAACGGGGCTGATGGGGTCAAGCGCGATTTCTACGTGCGACAGCTCTGGGACGGCAAGGGTTCGGCCGAGATCGAATCGCTGTCTTCGAAAGCGATGACCGGCTACGCCGGCCTTTGCGGCTGGAGTCTCGCCCGTGCCCACGCACGGTCTGGCGACCGTTTCGCGATCGCCGCCTACCTCGGCAAAGGCGTTTCCTTTGACCGGGCAATTGTCGAATACGCCTCGCTCTATGCCGACCAGAACGAAACGGACTTCCAAGCCTTGCTGGGAGCAGTGAAGGCCGGAAAGATCAAGGTTGAGTCAAATGTCTGAAGCTAGTCCACAGAAGCCGGGCCACCCGAAGCTCGTCGCCCTTCTGGTCGTCATCGGCACCTTGATTGCCGTGATCGGCATCTTTTCCATCTGGGCCAATCGCCAGGCACTGAACACCGACAACTGGGTAAGCACCAGTGACAAGATCCTTCAGGACCCCGACGTTCAGCAGCAGCTGTCCGACTACATAGCGGCCGAGATCTTCGCGAATGTCAACGTCCAGGAAGACATCGCCGGAGAACTTCCTCCCCGGCTCGCCCCCCTTGCGGCACCGATCGCCGGCGGCCTCGAACAGTTGGCCCCGCAGGCCACCGAGAGAGCTCTCGAGTCCTCGCAGTTCGAGACTGTCTGGCGGGATGCGAACCGGGCCGCGCACCTGGCCCTGCTGAAAGTCCTTGATGGCGGAAGCGCCGACCTCTCCACCACGAACGGCGCGGTCGTTCTCAACCTCAATTCGCTGCTGACCCAGGTCACATCCCAGATTGGCGTCGGCAGCAAGTTGACGGCGAAGATCCCGCCTGATGCGGGTCAGATCACCGTCCTCAAGGCAGATGAATTGTCCGCCGCCCAGGACGGGGCCCAGGTCGTCCGTGGCTTGCCGATCGTTTTGACCCTGCTCGTGGCCCTGCTCTACGGGCTCGCCATTTTCCTGGCCGGTCCACGTCGCCGCGAAGCGCTGCGGTCCGTCGGCATCGGCTTCGTCGTCGCCGGCGTCGTCGCCCTGGTTGCCCGGGGTATCGGAGGGCATTCACTGGTTGACGCGCTTGCAACGAAGCAAGCAGCCGAACCAGCGGCGCAGGCCGTCTGGAACATCGGAACTTCCCTGCTTGTGACCATCGCGACATCGGCGATCACCTTCGGCATCCTGCTTTTCCTCGGGGCCTGGCTGGCCGGTCCTACCCGTCTGGCAACGCGCGCGCGCGGCGGGAGGCTTCGCCCCACCTCCGTGACAGTCCGGTGCTGGCTGGTGGCATTGCGGTCGCAGCGTTTCTGGTCCTGATCATCTTCGCCCCGATCCAGGCGTTCAATCGCCCTCTCGGCATCCTGATCTTCCTCGTGATCTTCGCGGCCGGTGCCGAGATCCTTCGCCGCCGGACGCTCCGGGAATTCCCCGCCGATTGAAGCCGGGCCATCCCGTTCTGGCGGCCGGGCTGGTCTTCTTCGGGAGTCTGCTGGTGGTCGCTTTGATTTTTTCGATCTGGGCGAATCAACAGGCCCTCGATACCGACAGCTGGGTAAAGACGAGCGACAAGGTTCTTGAAGACCCGGCGGTGCAGGTCGAGCTGGCGCAGTACATCACTGACGAGCTGTTCGACAGCATCGAGATCGATGGTGTGACCCGCGCAGATCTGCCTGCCGGCCTCCGCGACCTGCGCGACATCAGCCCCGAAGGCCTGCGGCGTGAGGCCCCGGTCGAAGTGCTGAAAGCCCTCAACGCCCCGCAGTTCAGGCAGATCTGGTCCGAGTCGAATCGCACAGCCCACGCGAGCCTGATGCGGGATCTGGATGGCAGCGGGAACCTGGCGGCGCAAGATGGAAAGGTCACGCTTGACCTCAATCCGATCGTCACCAGTATGAGCACCCAACTCGGTTTCGACAACTCGGTGACGGCACAGATTCCACCCGACGTCGCCCGTCTCACGGTCGCCGAAGACAGTCAGGTCGACACTGCCCGAGACGCAGTCCGGATCACCCGGCCACCCCGGGGGTGCTGAGCTTCTTCGTCGTCCTGTTCTTCGCCGCCGCCATCCTTCTTGCCGGCTCCTACCGCCGCCAGATCGTGCTGGTGTCCGGTCTGGGTCTGATCGTCGCCGGAGCGGTCACCCTGTTGCTGCGTGCCACATTCGAACCATCCGTTGTCGGCTGGCTGGCTTCTGAAGACTCAGTCCGGCCGGCCGTCGAAGCGGCCTGGAGCATCGGCACATCACAGCTGGTGACACTCTCGATCTGGACGATGGTTATCGGGGCGGTGATCATGCTCGGGGCGGGGCTTGCCGCAATATGGTCGCCCCGGTCACAGTCACGAGACCGTTTTGAGTACTGACCTTCCGCCTGCCTGGTGCTGATCAATCGGGCAGCATCGGAACGGTCAATCCGCCCTTGCCGTCGACCAGCGAGGCGCGCGTGATCGCGTCGGCGCCGTACCGCTCCCTCACTTCGTCGACGGCTGCATCGAGCGCTGCCGACTCCCCTTCGTCGAAGGCGAATTCCATCTGTACTGTGTCGGTTTCATCGAGGTTCTCTAGGGAGACGCTGAGCAGGGTCATTCCCTTGCTCTCGATCAGCGGGCGGGCCGAAGTGATCAGCTTCCGGACAGCGGACAGGATGGTTTCAGTCTGTGCGGTGGTCCCACGGAAGGAATGAGAGCGGCTTGCGCGCGAGAAGTCGCCGAAACGAAACCCGACGCTGACCGTCCGGCAGACCCGCTCGGCAGCTCTTAGCCGGCGGGCGGAACGATCAACCAGGGCGGCAGCCAGACTGTCGATTTCGCCGGTTGACCGGGACCCGAGCTGGAAAGCACTCTGCGCTCCGATCGAACTGCGCGGGTCCCTCGGCTTGACCCGGCGGGGGTCCCGGTTGTTCGCGAGGTCGAGCAGGCGAAGGCCGGCGGATTGCCCGAGCGCCGCGACCAGGCTCTCTTCCCGGCAGGACGCGATCTCGCCGACCGTCCGGATGCCCATCGCGTGGAGCTTTTCGGATGTGACCCTGCCAACCCCCCAGAGCCGCTCGATCGGCAGGGGGTGGAGGAAGGCAGTTTCACCTTCTTCTTCGACCACCAGTAGTCCGTCAGGTTTACAGGCGCCGCTCGCGACCTTGGCGAGGAATTTGGTCCGGGCGAGCCCGACCGAGATCGGCAGTCCGACTTTCTCAAGCACTTCGCGGCGGAGTTTCACGGCAACCTCACGCGGCGTCCCGAAGATGTGCTCGAGCCCGGCCACGTCGAGGAAGGCTTCGTCGATCGAGATGGCTTCGACCAGAGGGGAGGTGTCGGCGAATATCTCGTAGACCGCGCGGCTGGCCTCCGTGTAGGCCTCCATCCTCGGGGCGACGACGATCGCCTCGGGGCAGGCCTGCTTCGCGGCTCTACCGTTCATCGCCGTGCGGACACCCCTCGCCTTTGCTTCGTAACTGCAGGCGAGGACGACGCCCCCGCCGACGATGACCGGCTTGCCTCGGAGCCCCGGGTTGTCGCGTTGCTCGACCGATGCATAGAAGGCATCGAGGTCGGCGTGCATGATCGTTGGCCCTTCCGTCACGAACCCATGTTCGCACCAGAGGTGGACGGACTACGGTCTAGTGATTCCGGCCGAGCTTGTCGTGTGCGGCGACGAACTCGTCGGCGACCACTGCCGAACCCAGCGAGAGTTCACCGCAGACCACGGTCGCGGCGACGATCTCGGCGAGTTTGTGCGCCTTGCCGTCACCGAAGCAGCCGAGCAGTTCGAGACACTCGCGCTGGGTGGCGAGGCCGGTTCCCCCGCCGTGGGTCGCGACTATCAGCGAAGGCAGCGTGAGTGAGTAGTAGTAATCATCGTTTTCGCGCAACTCGACGTACGCGATGGCAGCCTGGGATTCGGCCACGTTCCCGGCATCCTGGCCCGTAGCGATGTACATCGCGGCGATGCCGTTGGCCGGGTGGGCGGCGTTGGCCGCTGCACCGGCGAGTATGCCCCCGACGGTGCTGATCTGACGCGCCCGGTAGACCTGTTTGCTGGTCACTCGCATGTGCTCACGCAGGAGAGCGTCGGGGATCAGTGCTTCGGCGACGACCCGCTTGCCCCGGGTGTGGAGGGTGTTCATGTGGGAATGCTTCTTGTCGGTGGCGAGCTGGGCCTCGAGCATGTAGTCGGACAGAGGGGCGTACTCGCCCTTGATCCACTCGCAAGCGGCCCAGGTAGCTTTGCTGGTCATGTTCTGGCCGGCCGCGTCGCCCGTTGTGTAGTTGAAGCGCGTGTAGACGAACCGGCTGACGACGAACCGCTGGATGTCCCGAAGCTTGCCGGTGCCGGTGGTCGATTCGGCAACGCCCTTGATCTCGTCGAAGTGGGCATCGAGCCAAACGACGAAGTCTCGCGCCTCCCGGGCGGATCCGAACAGGAATGCAGGGGCACGCTGCATCGCCTCGTCGACAACGGTCACGTTCACCCCGCCGGCCGCCCGGAGGAGTTTCATTCCCCGGTTGTAGGAGGCGACCAGGGTGCCTTCGGTCGTGGCCATGGGAACGTAGAAATCACCCTGGGCATGCTCGCCGTTGACCAATAGAGGGCCGGCGAGGCCGATCGGCACCTGGGCCACGCCCGTGAAGCTTTCGATGTTGCCGGGCAACGTGGCGGGATCGACTGAGAAGGAACCGACATGGTCGAGGCTCGAGCCGGACTGAGCGCTGGCAAACTCACGGCGCATTGCGGCTGCCTCGGCGGTGTGGTCGTTGCCGGAGTCTCTGGGGACGGGATTGCGGGGCGTCGACATGCGACGGACCATATATGGACCTCATGGGCTTTAACTCAGGATCAGGCTTTGCGACTAGGCTCTCCGATGTGCCGCGATTCTGGAAGAGAACTGCCGGTGCGACTGCGGTCGCGCTAACGACCGGACTGGTCCTGATCCCGTCGGCCTTCGCGATTCAGTGGGACACCGGTGGATTGATCGCGCCCGCTGATACTCCGGCGCCGGAAACGGCGGACCCGCTTTGCAACCAGAGCTACGCCGACGACGCACCTCGGGGTGGGCCGCGAATTCGCTTCGGCATCGGCCCCCGTCTGGCCGGAGAGGTTGGCGCGGGCCAGACGACTCCGCTGGTCAAGAACGTCCCGGCAAAGCGCGATGCCTCACTCGCAAAGCTCGCCGGCGACCGCAGCTTCACCGTGCGGTTGAACCGTCTTTTCATGGCTGACGGCAAGAAAGGCATTGATCGCTTCCGTCGCATGGCCCGCCACTATTCATCGCGCGGTTTGAAGGTCGAGATCCAGGTGCGTTACCACCCGAAAGAGGAGCAGAACGGGAACATCCGGGCCTGGGTCAGGTACGTCCGGAAGGCGGTGCGTGCCTTCGGCCCGGTCAGGGGCGTCACCGGCCTTCAGATCACGAACGAAGTCAACCTCAAGTTCTCCCCGAACACCTCCGATGGCGCTTACGACAAGTCACTCAACGCCCTGATCCAGGGAGTCAAGGCGGCAAAGAACGAATCACGCCGTCGTGGTTACAACCGCCTTGAGATCGGCTTCAACTACGCCTGGTTGTTCAGGGGGCAGGCTGACACCGATTTCTGGACTGCGCTCGGCCGGGATGGTGGCAAGGCACTCCGCCGCTCGACCGACTGGATCGGACTCGACCTGTACCCGGGAACGTACGCACCTCCCGCTGCCGCGATCAAGAACTATGGCGATGCCTTCCTCGAGGGCCTGGCCCAAGTGCGCGAGTGCTACATGCCGATGGCCGGCTTTGGTCCGAAGGTGCCGCTGCGGATTGAAGAGACCGGCTGGCCGACGGGTCCCGGCCGGTCCGAGGCCGAGCAGAAAAACGTGCTGCGACAGTTTGTGAAGACCACAGTCAAATACCGCGGCACCTATGGCCTGACCGACTTCCGCTGGTTCGGGTTACGAGACAACAACAGCAGCGGTCCGAACTACCAGTCGTACTTCGGCCTGCTCGATGACCAGTACGAGCGCAAGCCGGCCTTCGGGAAGTACCGGCGGCTGGTCGACCGGTTCGGGGCTCCGTCCCCGAAACGACGTCGCTGACGGGAACTATTCGTAGGCCATTCTCTCTTCGAAGCGCGGCAAGCCGTCGTCGGGGATCTCGTACCAGGGAGCCACGTAGGCGACGAACTGATGGGCCCTCACCCGGAACCTGAGGGTCCTGATCGAGCGCACCCATTCGCACGGCGAGCAGGTCGGGGTTCTCCGCGTTCCGGGTCAGCAGGTGGCTGCCGCATTCGGCGCAGAAGCCTTTGTTCCAGCCGTCACCACCGGGTTCGTACATCTTCACGTGCTCTTCGCCGTCAGTGATCCGGAAGGAGCCGGGCTGGGTCAGGCCGGTCTGCGAGAAGGCGGTGCCGGTCCGGCGCTGGCAGCGTTTGCAGTAGCAACGCGCGGCGCCGAGCAGGGGAGCGTTCACTTCGAACTTGACCTTGCCGCACATGCAGCCACCGGTGACCCGCTCGAGTGGTTCCTGGTTAGATTCATCGCTCATCGGACACCGCTTTCGCCTGGACGTTTTGCTCGTACCCCTGTTTACCACAGGGTGATCCGAGGGCAACTTCGGAGCAGTGGTAGGTTTATTAGCGAAGTGGCAATAAGACGGCTCATATTCCTGATCCTGCTGGCGCTGATCCCGATTCAGGGAACTGCCACGGCCGCGATCTCGCCGACCGGCTACAACCCGAAGGACCTCCCGACAGCCGGGTGCTTCTGGACGGGTCCGTCCACGGCTTCGAACCCCAAGACGAACATCGCTTTCCCCGGAACCGAAATCAGCTACTGGGGTGCCAAGTTCCGGACTCCGCCCGGCGCAGTGTTGACGCTCAACGGTCGTTACCCGCACGCCCGCTACTCGTCCTTTAACGCCTATGAGGACGGCGGCGTCTCTTCGAGCTCGCTGAATGACTCCGATATCAAGCCGCTGAGAGGTTCGATCAATCCTTCGCGTCCGGGCAAGAATCGCAGAGCAAAGAACCGCAGGTATGCGATCAGGGTCATCGGCGGAGCGATGCCGTCAAGCCCGGCCCGCAACACGCTCTACGCCGCACCGATTGAAGGTGCGTACCAGGACATTCTCTACCGGGTCTACGTGCCTGATCGCCGCCGGAATCGCTCCGGCGGCACCGGCATCCCGAAACCCGGACTCAAACTGGCCGACGGCCGGGTTCTCACTGGGCAGGCGCTCTGTGATGAACTCAATTCGACCCACGACTACCCGGGCAATTTGATCCCAAACGCGGTCTACCAGGGGTTGGTCAACACGGCGGGCAAGGATCCCGAGACCAATCCTGCGTTGCCCGAGATCACCTTTCGCAAGTTCTTCAATCTGAAGAATGTCTTCGCCGGCTACGGAAGCCCGGAGAAGCAGCAGGAAGTCTGGGCTGCCAATCCGGAGGAAGAAGGCACGCAGTACAACAACAACGATGCTCGGTACATGACTGGTGCCTACAGCTTCAAGTACGGCGAGGTCCTCGCGCTCAGAGGACGGATGCCGCGGACGCCGAAGACCCGGGGCGGACAGAAGAAGACGAAGCGCGGCCAACTGGTTGAGTGGGACCTGTGCGGCATCCAGGCATTGACCACGACCGAGACCTACCGTTGTCTTTTCGACGAGCAGGTTCCGCTCAGGGGAAAGCGTCGGAAGTACGTGGTTGCTTTCGCCAAGGCGGGGATGCGGCCAAAGAACGCGAAACGTAAATGCGGCGTTGCCTGGTTGCCGGCTGACCCGGAGGGCGACGGTGCCGGACGCCCTGACGCCGGAGTGTTGCTTACCCGGAACGTGTTGCCGAGCAAGAGCTTCCATCGGTCGATCTTCGATGTCTCCACTCCGTTTGACGCGCGGAAGACGATGGGTGCCTATTACCCGAAGGGCGACTACACGAACAGGAAAGCCTTCGAGTCACACGGATGCCCTTACAGGTGAGCAAGTCCGAAAAAAAGGCCAAGAAGGACAAGAAGGGCGCGACGAGCGAGACGAAAGCCAAGCAGCCGCCGAACCTCCTGCTGATCCTCACCGACCAGCAGCGACAGCCCCGTCACTGGCCCGAAGAGGCCGGATGGCTCGAAGAACTTGTGCCAACCGATGCCGAGCTTTCCCGGACCGGCGTCACTTTCACGGAAGCCTGCGCCGCCTCATGCATGTGCTCGCCGAGCCGGGCCTCGCTTTTCACCGGCAAGTACCCGGCCGAACACGGGGTGGACTTGACCCTGACCCGGGGTGGATTCAAGCCGGACATCAAGAACGGACCGGCAACCGTCCGCAAGGTGGTCGAGTCCTCACGTAGAGGCGAGATCTCTCCCCGCAGCGCGATGAGCACCGTCCTCAGGAACGCTGTCCGAAGGCCCAACGGCGGCAAGGGTGAGAAGAATCTTGATCCGAAGACCCCGAATCTGGCGAGGATCCTCGCCCGGGCCGGTTATCGCACGGTTCTCAAGGGCAAGTGGCACCTGAGCCAGCCGGCCGGCGGCGAATGGGCTCCCGAAGACGGCGACCGGCTTGAGGAGCTGTACGGATTCGAAGGCTGGGTACCGCCGGATGCCGGCGAGAACACGGAACCCTCGAGCTTCGGTGGCGGCAACCAGTCGGGCACGTCCGAGGAGGGCTTCGATGAAGACTTCGCAAGGCAGGCCGAAGAGTTCCTCAGCGATCCTCCCCGAACCGTGGGCGCTGATCGTCTCCCTGGTCAACCCCACGACGTGCTCGCCTTTCCTTCCACGTTTGAACAGGGCGGATACAGGCCTCGCGAATGGGTAGACCTCGACCAGATCGAACTACCTCCGTCGGTCGACGAGAACCTCGCCAGCAAGCCTCATGTTCACAAGATGATGAAGGTTGGCCAGTCCAGCTACCTCGGAGTACTCGACGATGATCAGCGGCTTGACTACTGTCGCTTCTACGCCCACCTGCATCGGCTCGTAGACGGGAAGGTCAAGCGGGTCGTCGACGCGTTGGGTGACCCGGGCGACCCGGAATCACTGCGCTCGAAGACCTTGATCATCAAGACCTCGGACCATGGTGAACTCGGCATGTCCCACGGCGGACAGCGTCAGAAGGCCTTCAATGCCTATGACGAGACGATCAACGTGCCACTGATCGTCTCCAATCCGGTCATGTTCCCGGAAGCGAAGACCAGCGCGGCGCCGGTTTCACTAGTCGACATCCTGCCGACCATGGCCGCCTTTGCCGGCGTGGATACCTCCGGTGACGGCATCCGTGGCAAGGACCTGACCCCGGTCCTCGACGGAACTTCGGAGTCGGTCCGGGACGAGATCCTCTTCACCTACGACGACCATCAGGCCGGCAGTGCGTTCACCGATGTGGCCCCGCCCCCGAACCACATCCGGGCGGTTCGTTCGGCCGAATCGATGTACGCCGTCTACTTCGATCCCGATGATCGAGAAAGACCGCAGTACGAGCTTTACGACATGACCCGCGACCCCGACCAGGTGGACAATCTGGTCGACAAAGACACCGGTCGTGTCCTCGATCCCCAGAATGCGGGCCTCCTCCTGCGGAAACACGCGGCACTTGTGAAGGAGTGCCGGAACGCCCGGGCCTACCTGCCGGCCTGAAGTTCCCGGCCGCGTCCTTGCCTCCCGGACGTTCGGGTGACAGAATGACGGCCTCAGGAATCTGCGGGGGGCTCTCGAATGGATACGACCTACAACCGATTCGTAGCGATGGGGGACAGCCAGACCGAAGGTGTCGGTGATCCCTACCCCAACGGCAAGGAGCGGGGCTGGGCCGACCGTTTCGCCGAATCGTTGGTGCTCCGGAACCCGGAGATGCTCTACGCCAACCTCGCGATCCGTGGCCGGTGCATCGGTCACGTCAGAGAAGAACAACTCGGGCCGGCCCTGCGACTCGAACCCGATCTGGTCAGTCTCATGGCCGGGCTGAACGACATGATCCGGCCCGGGTTCGACCTCGATCGGACGATCGAGACCATGGACGAGATGCAGAAGACCCTGCGGGCGACGGGAGCGACGGTGCTGACCATCACCTATCCGGACCCGACCGACCTCGCGCCGATCGGTCGCTTTCTCACTGAACGAACCCGAACTTTCAATCAGGCCTTGCGCGAGGTGGCTGAAGCGAATGGCACCCTGATCCTCGACCTGGAAAAGATCCCGGTCACCACCGATCCGCGGATCTGGTGTGACGATCGGCTCCACCTCAACTCGGAGGGTCACCAGCGTCTGGCGCATGGAATGGAATCCCTGATCGGCGGGGACGACGACCTCTGGATCGAGACCCTGCCGCCGATCGATCCGGCACGGGCACTGACCAGGTTGGCCGAGGACGCCCGCTGGGTCTGGGCTTTCTTTCTGCCCTGGATCGGCCGTCGCATCACCGGCAAGTCGTCGGGCGACGACATCGAGCCGAAGCGCCCGGAACTGGCCGCAGTTACCGGCTGACCGGATCCCGCTGGCGCCCGGGCAGGGCTCGAAGGCCGGCCCAGGCGGCGTTGCCCAGGGCTTCGGCGTACTCGGGCAAAGGCTTCTTCAGCCGGCCGGCGATTGCGAGTTTCGCGATCTCCTGGGTCGGAGCGAAAGTCACGGCGTGCATCAGGTTGAAAGAGACCGGAGGCATGCGACCGTTCTCGGATTGCCGGTCAATCCAGGTCTTCATCGAAGCGAAGTACTCCTTGTTACTCGCCATCAGTCGTTCACTCAGCGGGCCGGCCGCCACCTCGTTCCGGTGACGCGCGATCAAGGTCGCGGTCTCACGGTTCTCCTCGGTCCAGTTCAGGTGGAGCGCGACCAGACCCTTGACCGCCGCCTCGGGGTCGTCGGCGTTTTCGGTGACCACGGTGATCGAAAGCAGCTGATAGTCCTCCAGCGCGGTGACAACCGTCTCGGCGATCTCATCAGTCGTTTCCAGGGAACCGCTCACTTGTTGAGAGCTTTGGTCCTGTTGTCGTTCTCATTCAGCAGGCGCCTTATTTCGGCTTCATCCAGGTCAGCCTCTTCGGTGGTTTCGATGAACTCGTTCAGCACCTTGATGAACCGGTCGGGATCGTCGTTGAAAGGAAAGTGCCCGGCCCCGAGGAAGATCTCCAGCCGGCTGTTCGGCATGAGTTCATGTGCCAGTTGGCCGTGGCTCGACGGGATGATGTGGTCGCGCTCGCCCCAGACGATCAAGGAGGGAATGTCGGCGGCGAGGTAAAGCCGGTCCTTGGCACTGACCTTCTGGCCGGCCGGATCGATCACCGAACGAACCGTGTGGAGGAATGCCCGCCGGGCGTCGGCCTTTGTAAGTGAGGAAAAGCCCTCGGACACACCCTGGACGTCGGCGCTGGCCCGAAGGCCGAACGCGTTCAAGAGGCCGCGGATTTTGAGCCCGGCTTCGTGAAGTGGGGCCGCAAAGAGCACCGGCAGGACGACCTCTGCTCCGGGCAGGGTCGCCGCCCGCAGTACCAGGTTCACTTCCTTGTCGATGCCGCCGGTGTCAACCAGGACCATGCGTCCCACCCGGTCCGGAAACTGGTACGCGTACTGGAGGGCGATTCCTCCGCCGAGAGAATGGCCGACGATCGTAGCCTTCGGGACGTCGAGCGCAACCAGCAGGTCGCGGACGCCGCTGGCGTATGCGCCGAGCGAATAGTCGCCGTGGGGCTTGGCCGATTTGCCGTGTCCGAGGAGGTCCGGAGCGATCACGTCGTACTTCTCGGCCAGCCGGGGCATGACTTTCTTCCACGTGCGGGAACTCGATGTTATTCCGTGGATCAGGACCAAGGGGGGACCTTTGCCCGCCCGGTGGTAGGTAACCGGCTGTCCGTGAATTTCAATCGTCTCTCGTTGGGCCACGTGACTATTCTGTCACTCGCCGCGGAGGAGGAGTGTGATCAGAATCCGGCGAGGCCGATGTAACCGAACCGGATTCGGGATAGTTTGTACGATGCTCCGGTGATCTCGCGTTGAACAAGTTGCTCCGGCTTCGGCGTGAATCCCTCGGCTTCGCGATCGGTTCGATCTGCTTCGCGATCGGCGCCTGCCCCGGTTATCTCGCACTGGTCGGAGAAGTCGCCTGCAACATCACCTTCTTCGTCGGTTCGATCTTTTTCACCATTGCCGGGTTCATCCAGTTCCGGCTGACCGGCCGCTGGCGCCGTGGAGCCTGGAAGTCGAAGGCTGATTGGGACGATTGGTGGTCAGCCGGGATCCAGTTTGCGGGCACTCTTTTCTTCAACCTGTCCACGTTTGCCGCACTTTTCCTGAATCTCGGTGCCGCCCAGTACCAGCACGCGGTCTGGCGCCCGGACGCGTTCGGTTCGATCTGCTTTCTTGTTTCGTCGGGGCTCGCGGTTGCTGCGACAACCCACACCCAGAGCCTTTGGGACCCGGACGCCCGGAACTGGTGGAGTACCTGGCTCGGGATGGCTGGATCGGTCTTCTTTGCCGCTTCGGCGATCGCCGCGTACATTGCGCCGGGTGCCACGGACCCCCTGAGCGCCGAGTGGATCAACCTCGGCACGTTCCTCGGCGCCATCGGCTTCCTGGTCGCCGCACTACTGGTCAAGCCATCGAGAAAAGCGGTGCACGAAAGTTTGAAGCCCCCGGCAGCTCGCTAGTCCGAAGCCCCCGGCAGCTCGCTAGTCCGAAGCCCCCGGCAGCTCAGACCTGACCGTTCTGGCAACGATTTCCCCTACCTGGTCGGGGAAATCGTTGCCAGAAGCGTTTTGTTGACTCACCACGTGTCGATGAAACGCGGGGCGGCGGGCGGCTCGCGTCCTGAGTCGGCGGCCGCGAAAGTGGCGCTGACCACCCGCCGGGTATCGGCTGGATCGATCACGTCGTCGATTTCGAACAGCGTGGCCGCATTCAGGGCCTTGGCGTTCTCGAGCGCCATCTCGGTCAGGTCCCGCACTGTCTTCTCCCGCTCGGCCTCGTCTTCGATTTTTTCGAGTTCCTTGCGCATGCCGAGGCGGACGGCGCCTTCGAGACCCATCGGCCCGAGTTCCGCTCCCGGCCAGGCGACCGTGAGCAAGGGCTCATGGAGGCTTCCGGCGACCATCGCCTGCGCGCCGAGGCCGTAGCCGCGACGGAGGATCACCGCAACGAAGGGCACCGTCAAGCCGGCACCGGTGACCAGCAGGCGGGAGCAGTGGCGGACCAGGCCTGTCTTCTCGGCTTCGGGGCCCACCATCATTCCCGGCGTGTCGACCAAAGACAGGATCGGCAGTCCGAAGGCGTCGCAGAGCTGCATGAACCGGGCGGCCTTGTCGGCCCCTTCGCTGGTGATCGCGCCGGCCATGTGCATCGGATTGTTGGCGATCACGCCGATCGCGCGGCCGTCGATCCGGCAGAGCGCGGTGACCATGTCGGGAGCGAATGCGGGACGGAGGAAGACGGTTGATTCGGTGTCGGCAAGCATTTCGATCAGGGGATTGACGTCGTACCCCCGCCGGCGCCGTTCGGGAATCACTTCCCGGAGCAGGTTCTGATCCGGAACCCCACCAGTTTCAGTTTCGCCCTGGAAGAAGGCGAGCAGTTTCCTGGTCACGGCCACTGCTTCGGCTTCGTCCTCGACCACGACGTCGATCACGCCGTTCATGCTCTGGACTTCGACCGGTCCGACTTCGTCGGGATGGACGGAGCCGAGGCCACCACCTTCGATCATGGCCGGACCGCCCATGCCGAGCGAGCTGTTCTTTGTGGCGACGATCAGGTCGGAGCAACCGGCGATCACTGCGTTGCCGGCGAAGCAGCGGCCGGCCACGATGGCGATTCGCGGAACCACCCCGGACAGTGCTGCCCAGAGCGCGAACGCTCGAACGTGGAGCGCGGAGACGGCCGGGTAGTCGGTGTCGCCCGGCCGGCCGCCACCGCCCTCGGCGAAGAACACCGTCGGCAGTTTCATGCGCTCGATCAGCTCGAACAGCCGGTCCTTCTTCAGGTGACCGACTGCGCCCTGTGTGCCGGCGAGCACGGTGTAGTCATACGAAAGAACCGCACAGGCACTGAGATCTCCGAAGGCCTCACCATTGATGCGGGCGGTTCCACCGATCATTCCGTCGGCCGGGGTGCGCTCGATGAGGTCCTGCATTTCCCGCCGGCCACGCTGGGCGGCCACTGCGTAGCGACCGTACTCGACGAAGCTGCCTTCATCAATCAGGTCATCGAGGTTTTCCCTTGCGGTCCTTCCGCCGAGTCCGTGGCGCTTTTCGACCGCATCAGGACGCGCCCGGTCCTCGGTCAGGGCACGGCGCCGATTGAGTTCGGCAAGGTCCTCGCGTACTTCCTCAGGTGGCTGGGGGTCGGGCATTCCGAGAGCTTTTCAGGCTGAACCGGGCTTTGCCCGGAAGCAGGAGCTTGTCGCCGGGGTAGTGGGCGATCAGGCGCTTCGGTCTGGCCCTTCGAGGAAGCCTGCGCTTGATCGTGCCGATGCCCCTTCGGACCTTGACCTTCAGCTTGAGCTTTCGCTTCTTCCCGTTGCGGTAAAGCACGATCCGGGCCCTGACCCGCTCGCTGGCGACCGGCCGGACTTTCAGTCGCACCTTCAGCTGACCGGATCGGAACTTGGCGGAGACGATCTTCAGGCCGGCGCCTCCACGATCGGCCGGGTGCGGCAGTTCAGGAATGATCTCCGGCTTCGCGTCGTCCGGTGGGGTGGCCGGGTCCTCGAGGTGGGCGCGGAAGTGGGCGCCGTAGGTCGGGGTCGGAGTGCCATCCACGTCCGTTATCAGGGCGTAGTTGGTGCATCCTTCGTTGATGACCCACCAGGACCAGGCGAGGTATCCAATTCCACGCCGGTCGGCCCACTTCATGTACCGCTCGATGTGGTCGGCCTGGCAGTTCCGCTGGCCGAACTCGGATGTGATCACCGGATGCTCCGCGGCAACCGTCTCGATCTTCCCGGCCCAGCAGGCCGAGTAGCTGCATTTCTGTCCGGGGTAGTTGTGGAAGCCGGCGATCAACTGGTCGTCATCGGGCGCGCGTTCACTCCACTCGGACAGGTCATTGGCGTAGTCGAGTCCACTCAGGATCACTGGCTGGGTGGCGCCGGTGCCACGGACGGCAGCCAGCAGTGATCCCATGCCGAGGGTCGTGTACGTCGCCCCGGTTATGGGTAGGTCGGTGTCCGCCTGGTCTGTTGCCTCGCAGCCGCCGCTTCGCCAGCAGGCCCAGGTCTGGAGGAAGGCCCAGTCGTGGGCGGCCGGGTCCCAGCGTGAATGCGGCTCGTTGAAAAGGTCGAAGATCACCGCATCATTGGCCTTGAAGCGGGTGGCTACCGAGGCCCAGAAGTCGTCGGAGCGCTCGTCTGCCATCGGGCGCAGTCCGTCGGCAGCGGTTCCATCCTGGCCCGACCAGTGGAGGTCGAGAATGACTGCCAGACCGGCGTCGGTCAGCTCGCCAACAAAGTCCTCGACCGCGCTGCGATATCCGGCGGCAGTCAGGTACGGGGGCAGCAAACCGAATCGTGGCTGTCCGTCATCGCCCAGCCAGCAGTCCTGGTTCAAAGGGATCCGCACGGTGTTGATGTTCCAGCTGAGCATCGCCTGGGCGGTTTCGGGTGTTGCTGCGGAATTCGAGTAGCCCCAGCCCTGGACGCAGGCATATTCGAAGCTCGGCCAGTTGACCCCGCGGGGGATGAACTCGCTGCCCGTCGTGGCGTTCTCGATCCGGATGCCGTTCACCTGGAGGTCAGGTGCCACGGCGGCAGCCGCCGGCGACGCTGCAAAGAGCAGCCATCCGGCAAAAGCCAGCAGACCAAGACAGGCCGATCTGAGCGGTCGGGACACCATCGAATCGTAGCCGTCCGCGATAAGCGGCTCTTTCACCAGTGGCGGCCCGCCGCAATATGTAGTGTTATCCCCTTGATGATCGCTCTCGGAACCGTGGATGGACGACGACCCCGGCTCTAGTCCCGGGCGCACCTTGGCCACCGGCCGGGGGGCGCTCTCCTAATGGTCGAGCTCCTGCTCGTGCTGGCATCCCTCGCGCTCATCCTTGCGTGCGGGGCTTTTGTCGCTGCCGAATTCTCCTTCGTCACCGTCGACCGGTCGGCGGTGGACAAGAAAGCCGAGGGCGGCGACCGCAAGGCGAAGGGTGTGGCCGTCGCACTGCGCAGCCTTTCGACCCACCTCTCGGCGGCCCAGCTCGGGATCACGGTCACCAACCTGATCATCGGTTTCATGGCCGAACCGGCCATCGCCGGCCTGCTTGACGGCCCCCTGGAATCGGTCGGAGTCAGCGGGGGCGCGGTCCGGGGCATTTCTCTCGCCGTCGCTTTCATCCTTGCCAACGGCCTGACCATGATCTTCGGTGAGCTGGTGCCGAAGAACCTGGCTATCGCCCGGCCGATGGAGACTGCCCGGACGGTCCAGGGGTTCCAACGGGGATTCAGTCGACTGTTCGGACCATTCGTACGGTTAGCCAATGGGTCCGCCAACGCCATCCTGAGACGAATCGGCATTGAACCGCAGGAAGAACTCGCATCGGCCCGATCGCCGGAAGAACTGAGTTCCCTGGTTCGCCGCTCGGCCGAGCAGGGAACTCTCGGACTCCCCACTGCGAACCTGGTCGAGAAGTCGATCGAGTTCGGTGAACGCCGGGCCGACGACGTGATGACTCCCAGGGTGCGTGTCGAGACGCTGGCCCCGGACAAGCCTGTGATGAAAGTGATCGAGGCCGCCAAGCAGACCGGCCGTTCCAGGTTTCCGGTGATCGCGGAAGGATCTGAAGAAGTTGAAGGCATCGTCCATTTGAAACATGCTGTTGGAGTTCCTTACGACCAGCGGGAAACGACTCTGGTGCGGGACGTTATGGCCGATCCCGTCCTGGTTCCGTCAACTGTTGAGCTCGACCCGCTCTTGACGGAACTCCGCAAGCAGGGTCTCCAGATCGCTGTGGTTGTCGACGAGTTCGGAAGCTTCGACGGCATCGTCACCCTGGAAGACCTGATCGAGGAAATCGTCGGCGAGGTTCGCGACGAGCACGATCCCCGCGAAGAGCCCGTCCGTCCGATCAGCGAAGACATCTGGGGCCTCTCGGGGTTGCTGAGGCCCGACGAGATTGAAGAAAGGACCGGGATCCAGCTGCCGGAGGACGAAGATTACGAAACGGTGGCCGGTCTGATCGCGATGGAACTGGGGCGGGTCCCCGGCCGCGGTGACACCGTGCGCGTGGTTGCTACCGAAGAGGGGGACGGCCCCGACCGCGAAGTCGAGCTGACCGTGCTGCGCATGGACGGTTTGAGGGTTGACCGGGTTCGCCTTGTCCGGCTCGTACCCGAAGACGGGGAGGAGGAAGGGTGAGTCCGACTCTCGCCCTGCTCATTTCGGTCTGCCTCCTGGCGGCTAACGCTTTCTTCGTCGGTGCTGAATTCGCACTGATCTCCGCCCGGCGCTCGGTCGTCGAACCGCAGGCCGATGCCGGGAGTCGCACGGCCCGTATCGCAATCGGAGCGATGGAGAACGTGACCCTGATGATGGCCGGTGCCCAGCTCGGCATCACTCTCTGCACCCTTGGCCTCGGCGCCCTGGCCGAGCCGGCGATCGCACACGGTCTCGAAGTGCCTTTCGAATCGCTCGGCCTGCCCGGAGCATTGATTCATCCGGTTTCCCTGGTTATCGCCCTCGGCATAGTCGGCTCGCTCCACGTGGTCCTCGGCGAGATGGTGCCGAAGAACATCGCCCTGGCAGCACCCGACCGGTCGGCAAAAGCTCTGGCTCTTCCGTTGCGTGCGGTGGTCCTGGTGCTCTACCCGGCGATTGCGTCGCTCAACTGGCTCTCCAACATGGTCCTTCGGCTGATCCGGATCGAGCCCCGGTCGGAAGTCGCAAGTGCCTTCACCCGCGACGAGGTTTCCGGCCTGGTTCGGGAATCGCGCCGCGAGGGCATGCTCGACGCCCATGAGAGCCACCTGCTCACCGGGGCGCTCGAATTCGAGGAGCGGGATGCGGGGTCGGTACTCCTGCCGATGGATACCATCGAGACGGTGCCGGTGACCGTGGCTCCGGCCGAGGTCGAAGAGATCGCCGGGCGGACCGGATTCTCCAGGTTCCCCGTGTCGAGAGACGACCAGATGATCGGCTACCTGCACCTGAAGGATGCACTCGAGTTCGAGGAAAAGCACCGAAACCGGCCGATCGCCGAATCGTGGGTGCGTCCGCTGCCCACGGTGCGTATCCGGGACACGTTGCGGTCGGTTCTGGAAACCATGCAGGGCTCGGGGGCCCATCTTGCCCGGGTGATCGGCGACGACAGCAAGACCCTCGGTGTTGTTGCACTCGAAGACGTGCTCGAAGAACTGATCGGTGAGGTCAGGGACGCGACCCAGCGCAGCGGATCCTGACTCGGAATAGGATCAGCCCATGAGCGGAGAAAGTGGCAACACCCAGTTGATCGAGCGCTTCTACGGGGGATTCGCCGCCGGTGACGGCGATCAGATGGCCTCCTGCTACCACCCGGATGTGCATTTCCATGACCCCGTATTTCAGGACCTGAACGGTCCGGACGTGATGAAGATGTGGCGCACCTTGATCAACCGTTCCTCCGGTCTCGAACTGACGCTGGGCGATCACCAGGCGGACGAGGCCGGCGGGACCGCGCACTGGACCGCCGTCTACGCCTTCGCCACCACTGGCCGCCCGGTAACCAACGAGATCGACGCGGTCTTCAGGTTCCAGGACGGTCTGATCATCGACCACGTTGACACCTTTGACTTCTGGCGCTGGTCGCGGATGGCGCTAGGCACCCCCGGGCTGCTGCTCGGCTGGTCCCCCCTGCTCAAGTCGAAGGTGCGGAAGCAGTCCGCCGAACTCCTGCCACGGGTGGTTCCGGAGACTCCGCTGGCTGACCAAACCGGCATGACGGGCCTGGTCGGTCCGGTCGAGTCTGTGACCGCCCGGCTCTTTTGCACCAGGCCACCGGCAAACTCGGTCACGAACTACGAGTGCCTCTTCATGGAACCGTCAGTCGAACGATGGCTGCGGCCGGCACCACTGGAGCCCTTCGTCACGGCCGACCTCGTGAGGCTGCTTCGCCACGACCGGAGCCACTGGCAGATTCATGACTTCGGGCCGTGGGCGCTGGTCGACCGCGAGAGTGGTGAATTCGTGGGCCGGGCCGGACTGGCGTGGACAAGGGTTGAAGGCCGGCAGGAAGTCGAGTTGCCTTGGGCAATCCTGCCTCGGTTCCAGCGCCAGGGGCTGGCCAGCGAAGCTGGCATCAGCGCGATTGATGTCGCCCGGAGAATCGGACTGGCCAAGGTGGTCTCGCTTGCCCTGGTCGACAACTTCGCCTCCCGCGGGGTGATGGAAAAAGTCGGGCTTCAGTTCAAGCGCGAGGTGGACCACGTCGGCCTGCCACACGCCCTGTACGAGCTGGACCTGGAGTAGAGAGGGCTAAAGGGGCGGGTCCCGTAAGACTGGCAGTCGCCATAATTCGCGCGCATGACCCTCTTGCTCGTATTCGTGGCCGGCGGGGCCGGCGCACTTTCCCGCTACGGCCTCTCTTCGCTGGTCCACGGCGACGCGCTGCCCTCGGATGACGGTCGGAATCAACGTGGTCGGATCGTTCCTGCTGGGAATGCTGCTGGTCCTTTCCGGGGACTGGTTCACCGACCAGACCCGGGCGGCCCTCGGAGTCGGTTTTCTCGGCGGCTTCACGACCTTCTCAACATTTTCGGTGCAGGCCTTTGCCGACATCGAAGCCGGTGAGCCCGGTCGTGCATTCGTCTACGTTGCGGTTTCGGTGTTCGCCGGAATCGGCGCGGCGGCTGCCGGGTACTACCTTGCGCGCGCCGCCACCTGACACCGCCGACGAAATGTTCTCCAACTTCGGTTTGGCGTCCGGAGCGATGGGTAAAAGTCGGGCATGCTACCTCTATCAGTACTCCTAATAGTCATCGGAATCGTCCTGGCGCTGCTTGTCAGCTGGACCCTGGGGATCATCTGCATCGTGATCGGCCTCGTCCTGTTGATAGTGCCGGCCTTAACGGGTGGGGGACGAAGGGCCTGACCATCGAAAGCATCGACGGGGCCGGATTCGTCTTTGATACGAATCCGGCCCTTGTCGTTGCATGAAGCCAGTTTTCTGCCGCCAAGCGACGGATAAAGGTGAAGTAGGGACGCTTTAGCCGTTTGCGGAGCCCGGCCAGTAGTCGGAGTCGGAAGTTTCCCGGCTGCCGAAGATCGCGGAGCCCACCCTCACGATGGTCGAGCCTTCTTCGATCGCGACTTCGAGGTCGCCGCTCATGCCCATCGAAAGCTCGTTCATCTCGACCCCTTCGAGGTTGAGTTCGCGGACCTCGTCGCGCAGTTCCCTCAGTTGACGGAGGCTGGGCCGGGCCTTTTCCTGATCGTCGGTGAAGAGGCCGATCGTCATCAAACCCTTCACGTGGAGCCGATCGAGTTTGCTCACCTCGGTGGCGAAGTCCGCGAGTCCGGCCGGATCGAGTCCGAACTTGGAATCCTCGCGGGACGTATTGACCTGAAGCAGCACGTCGAGCTGTTCGTCCTCACGTTCGAGCCGCTTCTGAAGCTTCAAGGCCAGCGAAATCCGGTCGAGTGACTGGAGGCAACTGATGTAAGGGACCAGGGCGTTGATCTTGTTCGACTGCAGGTGGCCGATGAAGTGGCGCTCGTACTCCAGGTCCTCGAGTGCCTCGAACTTGGGTCGGACCTCCTGTACCCGGTTCTCGGCGACGAGCGTCTCGCCGGCTTCGATTGCCACCCGCACCGGTCCGAGTGGCTGGGTCTTGGTCGCCAACAGGAGCCGCACCGAACCCGGGTCGCGGCCGGCCGACTCGCTGGCGGCGTCGATTCGTGCTCTGACCGCGGCGATATTGGCCCGGATCAGCTCAGGATCGAACCCGTTCCCGCTTTGTCCTTCGGCATTCACTTCGGCGGTCAGCCCAGCATCTCGGAAAAGACCGCAGTGCGCTGGCCGGGGTGCAGCCTGACTGCTCGTCCTTGATCACGTGCGAAACCGCGTTGATCAGGGCGAGGTGGGTAAAGGCCTGGGGAAGTTGCCGAGGTGGCGGTTGCTCGATGCTTCGATCTCTTCGGCAAAGAGCTCGAGCGGTTCGGCGGCGGTGATCAGACGCTCGCAGAGGCGGCGGGCCTGGTCCAACTCGCCGATCTCCGACAGGGCTGACACCATCCAGAAAGAGCAGATCAGGAAGGTCCCTTCCTTGCCGGAGAGGCCGTCGTCTGTTTCGTCAGTGATGTAGCGGAGGATCAGTCCCTGGTCGTCGAGTCCTTCGCGCACCGCCAGCACGGTTGCCTTGATCCGCTCGTCGTCCGGCGGCAGGAACCGGACCAGCGGCATCAGCAGGACCGAGGCGTCGAGCGCATCGGTGTCGTAGTGCTGGCGGAAGATGCCGTCACGGGCTCCCTTCTCGCAGATCTCGTCCTTGAACGACGCGGCGATCCGGTTCCACTCTTCGGCCTGGTCCTTGTTGCCGTACTGGTGGGCCATGCGGGCGCCGCGGTCAACGGCGACCCAGATCATCAACTTCGAAGAGACGTAATGGCGAGGCTTGCCGCGGGCTTCCCAGATCCCCTGGTCGGGCTTTGGCCAGGCATCGATCGCGGCCTGGACGAGTCGGCGGATCACTTCCATGTCGGCCTCGGTCGCGTTTTCGGCCAAAGCCATCCGATGCACGTAGACCGCATCGAGCAGGGCGCCCCAGACGTCGTGCTGATGCTGGTCGAAGGCACCGTTTCCGATCCGGACCGGTCGGGCACCTTCGTAGCCGGAGAGGTGGTCGAGGGTGGATTCGGTGAGATCATGCTCGCCGCCGATCCCGTACATGATCTGCAAATCGCCGTCCTCGGATTCTTCGACCCGGTCCCGCACGAACCTCATGAAGGCCCGCGCTTCGCGATCGAAGCCCAGGGAGTGGAGGGACCAGAGCGCGAAAGTCGAGTCGCGGATCCAGCTGTAGCGGTAGTCCCAGTTGCGTTCGCCCCCCGGGGTCTCGGGAAGGGAAGTGGTGGGAGCGGCGAGGATCGCACCGGTAGGTTCGTAGATCAGGCCCTTGAGTACCAGGGCCGAGCGCTGCAGGTAGCCCCTCCAGGGATGGTCCGGGAACTTGCCCTGGACCAGCCATTCCCGCCAGTAGTCCTGGGTGGTGTCGATGCGTTCGATCGATTCGGGCGCGCTCCGGGGGTGCGAGTCGATTCCTTCGCCCCAGGACAGTGAACAGAAGGCCTTGTCGCCCTCCTTGAGGTGGATCGATCCGACCGCCTCGCCCGAGCCCAGGTCGAAATTGAGGTCGGTGGCGAGGAACAGCTTGGTGCCGCACCGGTCGCCTTCGGCCGTCGCTTCGCCGAATTCACCTTCAGTCCAGATCGCCGGGTCCTCGCCGTACTCGAAGCGGGGGTTGCAGATCAGCTCGATGTCGACTTCACCTTCGACGCATTCGGCTACCCGCACCAGCGAAAGGTCTGCTTCGTGAATGATCCCATCGGATCCGCCGCCGCCGCCGGCCTCGCTCCACTCGGCGATCGTCAGCGAGTCGCGGATGACGGCCCAGCCTTTGTCGGTAGACCAGGTGGTCTCCAACACAAGGGTGCCGGGCACATAGCGCCTGCTGAGCGGGGCCATGGTTCCTTTGGGCGCGAAACGGAACTGGCCGGCGGTTCGGTCGAGGATCGCGCCGAAGACCGACGGCGAATCGAACCGTGGCACACACAGCCATTCGACCGCACCATCAGGTGCGATCAGAGCGGAAGTGTGGCAATCCGACAGAAAGCCATAACTGCCGATCGAGGGGAAGGGCGAGCGTTTCAGGCGAGTCCTTCCACTTCGAGTATGCCTTCACTGGGGGTCATTGGCTTCTCCGTTGTGTGACCGGGCCTACTGTCGAAGCCCCGTTACCCACATTCGGCGACCAACCTATCAGCGGTCCCGCCCTGATTCCGGCCCACTTGGCTTCGCCGGTACGCTTCAAGGCCGTGCTTTCGTTATTGACACCCGTTCTGGGCGAGCTCAGCGCCAATGCTGTCGCGGGCCTCGAACTGATCCCACTCACCGCCGCCGTGGTCTTCTACTGGCACCGCGCGATGACGCTTTCGTGGGCCGGGAGACCGGTACCGATCTGGCGCCAGGTCTGCTTCGGCACGGGGCTCTTCCTCGCCTCCTTTGTGCTGTTCAGTCCCTGGGGCTACCTCGCTGAAGAGCTGGTCATCGCCCACATGGTCGAGCACCTGATCATTGGTGACATCGCCTCGCTCTTCCTCGTCCTCGGACTCACCAGGTCGATCCTCCAGCCGATCCTCGCGATCAAGATTTTTGACCGCCTTCAGTTCCTGGTGAATCCCTACATCGCTTTCCCCCTTTGGGCGATCAACCTTTTCTTCTGGCACATCCCGGTCATGTACGACTCGGCCTATGGCGGGGCGGTGCTTCACGGCCTCGAGCACGCCACCTTCCTGGGTTTCGGCGCGTTGATGTGGATGCCCGTGTTCGGGCCGCTGCCGACACCGACCTGGTTCGGACCGGGCTGGAAAGTGGTCTACATCGTCATCGTGCGATTCACGGCGGCACTCCTCGGCAACATCCTGATGTGGACCCAGGTGACGCTCTACAACAACTACGACGCCGGTCACCTCAAGTGGGGGATCTCGGCGATCCAGGACCAGAGCACGGCGGGCGTGATCATGATGATCGAAGGAACCTTCCTGATTCTCGGGGTCCTGGCCTATACGTTCTTCGAGGCTGCGAAACAAAGCACTCAGAAGCAGGAACTGATGGACCTCGCCCACAACGAAGGCGCGATCCTCGACGAAGCCCGGGCCGAGCGGGCGGTCAAGGCCGGCCACGCCGACCTGCTCGAGAAGCGGATCCTGGCCGGGGAGTTCAGTGGCGATTCAGCCGGGTAAGCGGTACCTCTATCTGCTGGTCTTCGTTGTCGGTGCCTGCACCATGGGGACCGAGATTGCCGGTGCCCGCCTGCTTGCCCCCTACTTCGGCGATTCGACCATCGTCTGGGCGAACACGATCGGCGCATTGCTCATTGGGCTGATCCCGTTCCTGGCACAGCCGTTCCTCGGGATTTCCGTCGATGCCTTCGACACGATTTCGGTCGGCGCCTTCGCCGGCTCGCTTCTCGGGGTCCTCGTACTCCTGGCGATCCCGGTGATGGTCATGGGCTCGGTTTCGCCCTGGGCCATCCGAATTGCGATGTCGGACGTCGATCACGCCGGCGAACTTGCCGGACGGCTCTACGCGATCTCGACCGCCGGCTCGCTGGTCGGGACGATGGTCTCGGCCCTGGTCACGATCCCGCTGCTCGGCACCCAGCGAACCTTCCTCGTTTTTGCCCTGGTCGTGGCCCTGGTCGGTTTGGCCGGCCTCGGCTGGCGCTGGGCCCCGGTACCCGCGATCGTCGCGGCCGCCCTGCTGATCCCGGTCGGCACCATAAAGGCCTCCGATACCGGCAAGGTCCTGTTCGAAGCAGAGACCACTCACCAGTACGCCCGGGTGGTCGAGAAACCCGATGGCGAGCGCAACCTCGAGCTGAACGAAGGCCGCAATCCACTCGATCTACCGGCCTGGGCACCTGGCTGGTCGGCGGCTACTGGGACGAGAACCTCGTCCTGCCTTTCACCACCAGCACGGGGCCGAAGCCTCCCGGGCGGGTAGCGATCCTGGGCTCGGCCGCGGGTACGGTCGCCCGTGCCTACGGCCACTTCTTCCCGGACACGAAAGTCGATGCGGTTGAGATCGACGGCGAACTGACCGAGCTGGGACGGCGCTTTTTCGATCTCGAGAACCCGAACATGGAGGTCTTCACCGAGGACGCGCGGCCGTGGCTGCGGCAGGCCGAGCCGGTCTACGACACGATCATGGTCGACGCCTACCATCAGCCATACATCCCGTTCTATCTGGCGACCAGGGAGTTCTTCGAACTGGTGCGGAAGCGGCTCAGGCCGGGTGGCACGATTCTGATCAACGTCGGGCACCCGGAAGGAAACGACGACCTCGAACGCACTGACCAGACCGTGGCCGAGTCGTTCCCCTCGATTCTGCGTGATCCGGTTGAAGATACGAGCACGATGCTGGTCGGGTCCGAGGCACCGGTTTCGTCTCGCAACCTCGGCCGATACGCACCTGATCTGCCGTCACCACTGCCGGTGATCGCCCGCGGCACGGCCTCCCGGCTGGAGCCGCCCCTCACCGGGGGAGACGTCTGGACCGATGACAAGGCCCCGGTCGAGTGGCTGGTCGATCTCTCTCTGCTCGGATTCGCCAATGAGTAGGGCACCATTCCGAGCCTGGCTGGTGACCGGACCGGTCGGGCGCCTGGTCGGGTTCGTGCTGGAGTTCGCCAAGGCGCTCTGGGACCTCTGGAAGTTGAACCGGGCCGGGAAAAAGCGCTGATCGTGCCGGTTTCCGGCCCGGTTCCCCTCAACGCGGTGGAAAGCCGGTCCTCGCTAGGCTCATTCGACCTTGAAGACCACCGTCACAGAACTTGAAGATTCGCGAGTACGTGTTGAGGCTGAGGTTTCAGCCGACGATGTCGCAACCCAGACCCAGCGCGCCGCCCGCGGCCTCGCCAAAGAGATGCGCCTGCCCGGATTCCGCAAGGGCAAGGCTCCGCCGTCGCTGGTCATCCAGCGTCTCGGCTTCCCTTCGGTGTTCGAAGAGGCCCTGCGTGCCGGCCTGCCGGAGTGGTACCAGGCCGCGGTCTTCGATTCCGGCGTTGTGCCGATCGGCGACCCCGAGGTCGAAGTGACCGAGGCCCCTTCCGAGGAAGGGCAACCGCTCGAGTTCAAGTTCGAGGTCGGTGTGCGCCCCGTGGCTTCGCTCGGTGAATACAAGGAGCTCGAAGTCGAAAAGCCCGGTTCCGAGGTTCCGGGCGACATCATCGATCGTGAGCTCGAACGCCTGCGCGAAGGCATGGCCAGTCTCGACACAGTCGAAACTGAAGCGGCCGAGGGCGACCATGTACTGGTTGACTTCGTCGGCAGCCTCGAGGGCGAAGAATTCGAAGGCGGAGCCGCGACCGACCACATGATCGAGATCGGGTCCGGTCAGCTGATCGACGACTTTGAAGAGCAGATCATCGGCGCAAAGGCCGGGACGAGGTCGAAGTCAAGGTCACCTTCCCGAGGAATACGGCGCGGCCGAACTCGCCGGCACAGGACGCGGTGTTCGCCGTGACCGTCAAAGAGGTGCGCCAGAAGCAGCTGCCGGAACTGAACGACGACTTCGCTTCTGAGGCATCCGAATTCGACACCGTCGACGAGCTCAAGGCGGACATCGCCGAGAAGCTGGCCGAGTCGGCCGAAGCCCGGATCGAACAGGACTTCCGGGTAGCCGCGGTCGACGTCGCCGTTGAAAACGCGATGGTCAACCTGCCGGAGGAAATCGTCAAGGCCCGCGGTGGCGAGCGCTGGGACCGGGTCGAGCGCCAGATGCAGGGCCAGGGGATGAACCCCGACACCTACCTCCAGATGCAGGGCAAGACCCGCGACGAAATCATCGAGGAGTCACTGCCCGACGCCGAGCAGGAGATCAAGCGTGAATCAGTCCTGGTCGCCGTTGCCGAGGCCGAGGACATCGAAGTGACCGACGCCGAGATGGAAGAAGAGCTCGAGCACATGGCCGGGCACGAACGGACGACTGCCGCGAAGCTGCTGGAACGACTCAAGCGTGACGGCCGCCACGAGATGGTTGCCGCCGACATCCGGGTTCGCAAGGCAATCGACGTGATCGCCGATGCGGCCAAGCCGGTCGAGATGTCGGCCGAAGACGCCAAAGAAAAACTCTGGGACCAGACCGGTCACAACCACTGAGCCTGCCCGCCGACCTCGATCTATAAGCTCTCGGCAATGAGTCCACTTGTCCCCATGGTTGTTGAACAGACGTCGCGTGGCGAGCGTTCGTTCGACATATATTCCCGGCTCCTCAACGAGCGAATCATCTTCCTTGGCACTGGTGTCAGCGAAGACATTGCCAACCTGATCGTGGCGCAGCTCCTGCACCTCGAGTCGGAAGACCCGGAGAAAGACATCAGCCTTTACGTCAATTCTCCCGGCGGTTCCGTCTACGCCGGTCTGGCGATTTACGACACGATGCAGTTCATCAAGCCCGATGTCCAGACGATCTGCGTCGGCATCGCGATGAGCATGGGCGCCCTGCTCCTGGCCGGTGGCGCTGCTGGCAAGCGAATGTCGCTGCCGAACTCGAAGATCCTGATCCATCAGGTCTCCTCCGGATTCTCCGGCCAGGCGACCGACATCGAGATCCACGCCAAGGAGATCATCGACACTCGCAGCCGCCTCGACAAGATCCTCGCCAAGCACACCGGCCAGGATCTCGAGAAGGTCACGCACGACACCGAGCGCGATTACTTCATGAGCTCTGACGAGGCCAAGGACTACGGCATCGTCGACCGCGTCATCGAGCATCACTGAGCGCGTCGACAGTCTGAGTTTTCGTCTTGCGACGGCCGCCTTCATGGCGGTCGTCCTGTTTGGCGCGTCCGTGGCCACGGCAGTCGTGACCGAAGCCGGTGCGGTCACGCCGACGACCCCGCTGAAGTTCAAGCTGGAGCGGGGGACCGTCTCACCGAAGCAGGCGGTACCCGGCTCGGTCAAGTCACAGCGCATCATCTTCCGCTTCCGCGCGTCGCGGGCGACTCCGGTCGCGATCAGGGTGATCAAGCTCGGCTCCGGCCGAACGGTGCGGCGTTTTGCTCCTCGGAAGATCCGGCCGGGACGCTGGCATCGCGTGAACTTCAACGGTCTCGATCGCAAAGGCCGACTCGTGGGCACGGGCAAGTACCAGGTCCGGGTGGGGCCGGTAGGCGGTCCCCTCCAGAAGCTGTCTCGGCTGCGACTCCACGGTCACCGCTTCCCGGTTGTCGGACCGCACGGCTCTCGCGGGGCGGTCGGCATGTTCGGAGCCGGACGAAACGGAGGCCGGACCCACGAGGGTCTCGACATCACGGCCGACTGCGGACGGCCGCTGGTCGCAGTCCGCTCAGGCAGGATCCTCGAGGCTGCCAGTGATCCCGCATTGAAGGGCAACTACGTAGTGATGAAGGGCCGGAGCGAACGGCGCACGTACCTCTACGCGCACCTGAAAAGGCCTTCGAACGTTCGCGAGGGTCAGCGGGTCAGAGCCGGGCACCGGCTCGGTTCGGTCGGCCAGACCGGCAACGCGGCCGGTACACCATGCCACCTCCACTTCGAGGTCCGGTCAAGGGGTCGTCTGCTCAACCCCGAACCGCTGGTCAGTTCCTGGGTCTGGTGAACGGGTAGCCGGTCGCCGGTTCCCGACCTGACCCGAGTGGTTCAGCGGTCGTGGGCGAGGCTTCGGCCGCAGTCGGCGATCGTCTCGTTGATCGCTCGTGGCTCCCAGTCGAGAAGGTCCTTGGCCTGAGCCGCCGAAAAGTGCGATTCCTTGCCGATGTCGGGTAGCAATGCGCGGATTGCGGGGTCAAACAGACTGAGGACACGAACCAGCGGCTTCGGCAGGGTCCGCTTCGGTGCCTTGGCGCCCTCATCGGGCAGTTCGTCGCGAAGGATGTCGGCGACTTCGGTCATCCAGAGGAAGGGACCTGAAGCAATGAAACGCTTGCCGCCGGCGGCGGGTGAGTTCATCGCCCGGATGTGCAGGTCGGCGGTATCACGCACGTCGACGTAACTGAAGCCGAGGCGCGGCGCCGCGGGCATGCCGTCGAGCATGCGCTGGATGATCTGGAGGGAAGTCGAGTCTTCGTTGCCGAGCAGCGGGCCGAGGATCGCGCTCGGGTTGACTACGGCCAGCCGGTCCTCGTCGCCGGTTTCCTTGACCAGGTCCCAGGCGGCGCGCTCGGCGATCGTCTTCGACTGGGCGTACGGCGAAAGGCCGGGAGTGTCGGGGTTCGTCCAGTCATCTTCCGTAAGGGGTTCGGTGGAAGGCGGCCCGTCGTCGCTCTTGATCGCGGCGACCGACGAAGTCATGACCACCCGCTTGACGTTGGCGTCAAGGGAGGCCCTGAGCACGCGAAGGGCTCCGTCTCGAGCGGGCCCGATCAGCTCCTGCGGGTCCTTTGGCTGGGCCGTCGGGAATGGCGAAGCGATGTGGAGCACGTAGTCGCAACCTTCGATGGCTTCTTTCCAGCCGTCGTCGTTACCGAGGTCGGCTTCGAAGAAAGTCAGGTCCGGGTCATTGACCCCGGCCGTCACGGCCTCCCGGACCGCGGGCGATTTCGACTCATCGCGAACGGTGGTCCGGACGCGATAGCCCTGATCTAGGAGCTGGTTGATGGCGCGGCCACCGAGAAAACCGGAGCCTCCTGTGACGAGGACGGTGGTTTCGGCGTTAGCGATCGGTTCGGACATACAGGGAGCCTACGCGCTGGTGCCACGAAAGCGGCGGCCCGGATTGACGAATACGTCTGCTTTCCTGTTGCTGGGACATATAGGCTCGGTGCCAAGTGGATTACTACCGGGCGATACGGCCCGCCAGTCCAAACGAGGAGGATTTTCAGCATGACATCTGAAAGCGGTACCCAGGGCCACCTGGACATAGGTGGAGTTTTCGAACGGACGGGTGAGATCTACAAGCAGTGCTTCGGCACGGTCTGGATCGTCGCTCTGGTTCTGCTGATCCCGGCAGCGATCATCGTCGGCCTTCTCGGCAACGGCGGGGTCATGGGATTCATCGGTTCGCTCGTGAATCTCGTCGCCAGCGCGTGGCTCGTCGGCTCGATCATCCGCGTAGTCCAGGACGTCGAACTGGACGGCAAAGTTGACTGGAGTGTGGGAGAGATCCTCAGCTCGGTCACCCCGAAACTGATCGCGATCATCCTGCTTCAGATCGTGACCGGCATCCTGATCGCCATCGGCCTGGTCCTCTTCATCGTTCCGGGAGTCATTCTCGCTCTGATGTGGGCCGTCGCCATGCCTTCGCTCGTCGTAGAGGACAAAGGCGTGTTCGATTCGATGTCCCGTAGTTCCGATCTGACCAGGGACAACCGCATGCGCATCATCGGCGTCGGCCTTGTCATCATCGCCGCATACCTCGTGATCGCCATTATCGGCGCCCTCCTCGTGGCCCTTACCCCGATCATCGGCGTCATCGCGCTGATCATCCTCGGCGTGCTGCTCTACCCGTACATCGCGATCATCGGAGCGGTTCTTTACTACCGCCTCGTTGAACTCAAGGAAGGCGGAGTTGTAGCCGCTGGAGTACAGGAGACGGTCATCGTCGAAGAGACGATCAACGACCCGGGAGCACCGCCGCCCGCTGTTTGAGGCTGCCCCATAGTTGAGTGTTACGTCGAAAGGGCGGCCCGGAGCGGCCGCCCTTTCTCGTTAAGACCTGAGGTGGCGGGCGGCGCCCGGGAACGACCTGGACGCGCCTGGCTTCGTCGACGCTCGCAGCCTCGGGAACGTACTGAGGTACGCCCCCTTCGGCAGCTTCGCTTACTCCTCGCCAGCCACGCCCAGGACGTCCCCGTGCACCACCCGCTTGTGTAGAACGGGTGAGTCTCGGATGGCTTGGGTGGGTGTGGGCCGCGGGGTGCGTCCGGAGGGCTGGCGACCGAGGCGATTTCGCGGATCCAACCCGATAAGGGGAGCGTTGCCCCGGAGGACGTGCCCCCGCGGCCCCCACACACGCAAACCCCGTTAGTTAGACCTCGATTTCGTACTCCAGCCAGGTGCCCTTTTCGACTTCGAAGGAGTCGTAAAGCTTCTGGGCCGTGTGGTTGTCCGGGGCCGTGGTCCAGGCGAGGTGGGAGGCTCCCCATTCACGGGCCAGCTCCAAGCCGGCCTCGATCAGAGCCCGTCCTGCGCCCTTGCCGCGGGCCGCTTCGGTCACGTAGAGGTCGTGCATCAAAACGACGTTGGTTGCGGTCAGTGAAGACTTGTGGCGGTAGAAGCAGCCGAAACCGACCAGGTTGCCGTCATCCCAGGCGCCGAGCAGCCAGCCGCTGTGGCTATTGCCGATAAAGCGAGAGAAGAACTTCCGGTTGCGCTCAGGATCGATGTCCTCTACCTCGTAGAAGGTCTGGTAGGCCATGAGCAGCGGCTCCACTTTCGAGAATTCCAGTTCGGTGACCGGCTTGATTTCGATAGACATGGGTTGAGCTTATCGCCCACTCTGAAAGGCCTTCTGGCAACGATTTCACCTATGCGAAAGGTGAAATCGTTGCCGGAAGATCTGGTTGCGGGTTGGAAACGGGCTGATTGCCGGTTGATTGGCAAGTTATTTCCCGCGGGCAGGGGCGGGGCTTCTCAGGGGGTAACAGAATGTGAACAGCCGGTTCCTGTGGCCCGTTAGGGTGGGAACCGGTGTCAATTCACGACCCGGGAGCGAAGACCGCTGGCACGTCCGACCGATAGCAACGAGCAACTCCTCTGCAGTTTCTGCGGGAAGTCACAGCGGCAGGTCAAGAAGCTGATCGCCGGCCCTGGCGTCTACATCTGCGACGAATGCATCGACCTCTGCAACGAGATCATCGATGAAGAGATGGTCTCTCATACTTCGAAGGCTCCCGGCCTCGACCTCGACCAGCTTCCGAAGCCACAGGAGATCAACTCGATCCTCGACGAGTACGTGATCGGCCAGCCGACCGCCAAGCGCGCGCTCTCGGTCGCCGTCTACAACCACTACAAGCGGGTCCGCATGGCGGAGAACGAGGACCCCGAGGTCGAATTGCAGAAGTCGAACATCCTGCTGCTGGGCCCCACCGGGTCCGGCAAGACCCTGCTCGCGCAGACGCTGGCCCGCATGCTCAACGTGCCCTTCGCCATCGCCGACGCCACTGCCCTGACCGAAGCCGGTTATGTCGGTGAAGACGTCGAGAACATCCTGCTCAAGCTGATCCAGGCCGCCGACTACGACATCAAGAAGGCCGAGACCGGCATCATCTACATCGACGAGATCGACAAGATCACGCGGAAGGCCGACAACCCGTCCCTGACCCGTGACGTCTCCGGCGAGGGCGTCCAGCAGGCACTACTCAAGATCCTCGAAGGCACCACCGCTTCGGTCCCGCCGCAGGGTGGACGCAAGCACCCGCACCAGGAGTTCCTCACCCTCGACACGACCAACATCCTCTTCATCTGTGGTGGCTCGTTCTCCGAGCTCGAAGGGGTGATCGAGCGCCGGGTCAGCAATACCGGCATCGGTTTCGGCGCGGCGATGACCAACGATTCGCAGGACGACCCGGGCGAGCTGTTCGAGCAGGTGCTGCCCGAGGACCTGATCGACTACGGCCTGATCCCCGAGTTCATCGGACGCCTGCCCGTCGTGGCAGCGCTCCACCAGCTGACCCGCGACGACCTGGTCCACATCCTCACCGAGCCGCGCCACGCACTGGCGAGGCAGTTCCAGCGCTTCTTCGAGTTCGACGGTATCGAGCTGGTCTTCGCCGACGACTCACTCGAGGCAATTGCCGACAAGGCGCTTGAACGCGAGACCGGAGCCCGTGGGCTGAGGTCGATCATCGAGAACACCCTGCTCGACGTCCAGTTCGAGCTGCCGTCCCGCCAGGACGTGACCAAGTGCGTGGTCACCCGCGAGACCATCGAGAAGGGCCAGACACCGATGCTGGTGACCGACGCCAACCTCGAAATCGCCGAGTCCGCACCGGACCTCGACGAGTTCGGCGAGCAGACCGCTTTAACCGCAGCCGATCCGTCGCTACTTCTTGCGGCGGATCGCCCGCTTCTTGATGCCGGACTTGTTGCCGGAGGCGTCGGTGGCCCAGACCCGGACGACGTTCTTGCCCTTCTTCAGCTTCGGCGTCTTCCAGGGAGACTTGCAGCGCTTCGCCTTCTTCTTGTTCAGCTTGCAGGTAAAGATGACCTTGGCTTCGTTCGACTTGAAGGTCACCTTGACCCACTTCTTCTTCGTCTTTTTCGGGGCCTTCAACTTGAGGACCTTGGGCGGAGTGGTGTCACCCTTCGGCGGGCAAAGAGTCTTGTCGGTCTTGCAGGTCGGGGGAGGGCATGTGTTGTCGGTCTCGCAAGTTGGCGGAGGCACTTTGGTCACGATCACGGTGTAGTCGTATGTTGCCGGAGTCTGGTCGACGTTGCCGTACTGATCTCTAGCGCTCACCGAAAGGTGGTGGAGCCCGAGGCCCTTGTCGGGAGCGGTGTAGAGGCTTGGGCAGGCGGCGGGCGTTGAGCCATCAACCGAACAGAGCCAGGTCGCGAGGCCGTCGTCAGACGCGAGCGTGAAGCTCGGCGTGGGATCCTGGGTGGTCGCTCCGGGTCCACCAACGATTGAAGTGTTCGGTGCCGTGCAGTCGTTGTATTCGTACGCGCCGATGTCGCGGCGGAAGGTTCCGCCTGGAGTGCCGTTGCAGTCGCGGCGATTGCCGAGGATGTCGGTGGCGCCAGGAGCTGTAACTGGATCACCGGTGTCGATCAGAGGCGAGTCTGCCTTCAGCGAGAAATCGTGGTTTGCGGCATCGGCGAACCCGGGATCGCCGGTCAGGTCGATGTTGCCCGGGCCTGGGGAGTAGTTGATGATTCCGGTTCCGGACATCTGGTTCACGGCCGCATTGTCGAAGGCCGAATACTCAATGCTGGCCGTCACCGTGCGTCCCCCGTCGGTGATCAGGTTCAGCGGATGGCTGGTTCCGGTGATCACGGTGTTGTGGACGTCGAGGTCCGCTGTCTCGGTTCCGTTATCGGCCTGAGCCTTGATTCCGCTGGTGTTGTTCGAAGTCCCGTCGCCGACGATCGTCACTCCATCGAGGCTGGCGGTCATATCGTCGTTGTTCCCGGCGTTGTAGTTGGCGATGCCGACCCCGACGCCGCCGTTACCGGCGCTGAGGGTGATCACGCTGTTCTTGATCACGAAGGCGCCGTTGTCGGCGATGGCACCGTTGAGGCCACTGAGGCGACTTCCGGTGACCGTCGTGGGTTCACCCGTGCTGGAGTGGCGAACCGCGTAGACGGCGTGAACGGAGGAGTTCACGATCGCATTCCCGTTGTTCGACTGGTCGATACCTATGTTTCCGGAGCTCCCTTCCGGAAGGTCGATGGTCGAATCGACCACGTCACCGCCGCGAGAATCAACACCCTTCACATTGTCGGCAGAGGGACCCGTGACGGCGATGTTGTCCGCATCGACGCCGTTGCCCAGCCACAGGCCGGTGTCCCCCTGGTTAGCGTCGTTGGCCGGAATCAGGATCTTGAGTCCATTCACGGTCGAGCCAGGGGGGGCGGAGAACAGGAGTCCGTCGGTGGAACCGGTCGTAACGGTCCACGTAAGGGTTGTCTGGCTACTGCCTGAACCGATCAGATGGATCTCGTTGCCCGGCGTCTGAGTGTTGTAGGTGAACCCCGTGCCGGAGTTGTTCTCGGTTTCGGGGCCGACCAGGACCGTATCCTCGACTGAGCCGGTGCTGGCCGCTTGGTCAAGCGCCATCTGGAGCTGGCCGGACGTGTACTGGATGGTGCAAGTGGGGCCATTCTTGTTCACGCAGTAGGTTGCCGCATCGGCCTTAGCGGTCGCGACGGCAAGAATCGCGATGCAGGCCGCAACGGCAAAGGCAAGAAGGCGAAGCAGCGCCGGTCGGCGGATGTCAGTCATGGCTCCCATTCGGTCAGACGATAAAAATTCGTTCGACAGAGTAACCGAACGGGCGGTTGTTCGTTTCGGTCCGGATTCGCCATTGGCAGCGCGCCCAATAGGATCGGCGACTTGGACGCCGACGCCCGACAGAAGCTGGAAGAGACCACCCGCTGGCAGCCCGGTGAGGCCGAAGCGCGGATCTTCGGTGAATGGATGGAAGGCGGCTACTTCCACCCCGAGGCCACCGGGACATCGGACGAGAACTTCTCCGTAGCGATCCCGCCGCCGAACGTCACCGGCGTGCTCCACATGGGCCATGCCCTGAACGGTTCGATGCAGGACGCACTCGTCCGTTTGAACCGGATGCGCGGCAAGAACACGCTCTGGCTCCTCGGCATGGACCACGCCGGCATCGCCACCCAGTCGGTGGTCGAGAAACGACTCAAGGAGGACGGCATCGACCGGCACGAGATCGGCCGCGAGGACTTTGTCGAAGGCGGGTCTGGGCCTGGAAAGTGGACTACGCCGCCCGGATCAAGGCCCAGTACCAGCGGCTCGGCGCTTCGGTCGACTACGAACGGGAACGCTTCACGCTCGATGACGACTATGCCCTTGCCGTGCGCAAGGTGTTCACCGCCCTCTACGAAAAGGGCTTGATTTACCGCGACAACTACATGGTCAACTGGGATCCCGGTTCGCATTCGGCGATCTCGGATCTCGAGGTCGTCAACCGCGAGATGACCGACACTCTCTGCTCGGTCGATTACCCGGTGGAAGGAACCGACCGTGTCCTGACCGTGGCCACGGTCCGTCCGGAGACGATGATGGCCGACACCGCGGTCGCCGTGAATCCGAAGGACGAGCGTTACGCCGATCTGGTCGGCGAGTTCTGCATCCTGCCGTTGGTCGGTCGCCGCCTGCCGATCATTGCCGACGAGCACGTTGACATCGAGTTCGGCACCGGAGCACTCAAGATCACTCCCGGCCACGACGTCAACGACTTCGAGATCGGCCGCAAGCACGGCCTCGAAGAGATCAGCGTGATCGGCGAAGACGGCCGTATGACCGAGGAGGCAGGTGAGCGTTTTGCCGGTATGAGCATTACCGATGCCCAGATCGCGGTCGCCGAGGCGCTTCGCGAAGAAGGCGTGCTCAGCGGGGAAGAGGACTACGTCCACTCGGTCCCGTTCTCCGAGCGCTCGGGCGAACGCATCGAGCCGCTGATCTCACTCCAGTGGTTTTGCAAGATGGACGAACTCGCCGCTCCTGTAATCGCTGCCGTCGAGAACGACGAAGTCAACATCACTCCCGGTCAGTGGAAGCGGGTCTACCTCGACTGGATGCGGGAGATTCGCCCCTGGTGCGTCTCCCGCCAGCTTTGGTGGGGCCACCGGATCCCGGTCTGGTACCGCGGCGACGAGGTTTACTCCGGAGAAGTCGCCCCCGACGGTGAGGGCTGGGTCCAGGAGGAGGACGTGCTCGACACCTGGTTCTCATCCGCGATCTGGCCCTTCGCCACGCTCGGCTGGCCCGAAGAGACGGACGAGCTGAAGGCGTTCTACCCGACCGACTTCCTCACGACCGCCCGCGAGATCCTCTTCCTCTGGGTCGCGCGGATGATCATGACCGGCATCGAGTTTGCCGGCGACATCCCGTTCAGGGATGTCTACGTCCACTCGGTGATCCAGGCCCGGGACGGCCGCCGTATGTCGAAGAGCCTCGGCACCGGAATCGACCCGCTGACCGAGATCGACGAGCACGGCGCCGACGCCCTGCGCTTCGGACTGCTGGCGATGTCATCGACTCAGGATGTCCGGTACTCGGACGCCAAGGTTCAGCAGGGTCGCGACCTCAGCAACAAGCTCTGGAATGCCTCGCGCCTGATCCTGCTGAACACGGATGAGCCGGCCGACCGCTCGCTGCCGGACAACCCGGCCGCACTCGAAGACCGCTGGATCCTGTCGCGGCTCGAGAGCACGATCGAGAGCGTCACCGGACTGCTCGCTGAATACGACTTCGCGCACGCGGCCCAGGAGATCTATTCGTTCGTCTTCTCCGAACTCTGCGACTGGTACCTCGAGATCGCGAAGCCCCGGATCTACGACAAGGACGAAGAGGCGGCGAAGGTCTTGCTGCAGACTCTCGAGCGAACCCTCGCCCTGGTGCACCCGGTGATGCCGTTCGTGACCGAGGAGATCTGGAGCTACCACCCTTACCGTGACGGCCACCTTGTGGTCCATGACTTCCCCGAAACGATCGAGGCACACCGCGACCTGACCTGCGAGGGCCAGGTCGGCGAGGCGATCACCCTCACCCAGCGGCTCCGCAGCTGGCGCGACATGGCAGGCGTGCCGCCGAAGATCGTGCTCGCCGCGACTGGTGGAAACACCGAAGCACCCGAGTTCGTCTCGCGCCTCAGCCGAGTGAGCTTGGGGGCCGCGGAAGGTGAGCCGGTGGCCGTGGTAGAGGGATACGGAATCCTGCCCTCGGAGGGCCTCGATATGAAGGAGCTGACCGATCGCCTCAACGTTCGGCGAGGCAAACTCGAAACTGAGGCGAAGAAGATCGAAGGCAAGCTCGGCAACGAACGCTTTGTCGAGAAGGCCCCGGTAGAAGTAGTGGCCGAGGAGCGCGAGAAGCTCGAACGCATCCACACCGAGCTCTCCGAACTCGGCTGACGAAGATCTGGGGCTGATCCCGATGTTCGACCCCGAAGCAAGTCTCAATTCGCTCGAACCGATCGGCTGGAAGCTCGGCCTGAATCGGATGATTCGGCTCTGCGACAAGCTTTCCCGCCCACAGGACAGGTTCGAGTCGATCCACATCGTAGGCACCAACGGAAAGTCGTCGGTGGCCCTGATGAGTGCGGCACTGCTCGAGGCTCACGGGAAGAAATCAGGTTGCTCGGTGCTCGCCGCACATCTCGCGCTGGTCGGAAAGGGTGATGGTCGGCGGTCACGAGCTCGACCCGGCGGCGTTCTCCCTCGCAGTCGAGCGGGCAGCCGAGGCTGCCGCCGTTGTTAATGAAACCCTCGAAGAAGGGGAGGTCGTGACCCAGTTCGAGCTGGCCACCGCTGCATCTTTCCTGGCCATGGCCGACGCCGGGGTGGAGGTGGCCGCGATCGAAGCTGGACTCGGCGGACGGCTTGACGCGACCAACACGATCAACTCGAAGGTCACAGTCCTGACGTCGATCGGCCTCGACCACACCGAGTATCTGGGAGAGACCGAACTTGAGATCGCCGGCGAAAAGCTCGCGGTCCTGAAACCAGGGACGACCCTGATCCTGGGTCACCTCGCGCCGGAGATCGAGAGCTTCGGGCGGGATCACGCTGCCCGCCTCGACTGCGAGGTCCGGGTGGCAGGTGACGGGGGAGACGCCTTCGACCGGCACATCGCAGCGCGGTACCAGCGGGCCAACTTCGCGGTGGCGGCACTGGCGGTCGAGGCGATGCTCGGGGCAGTTGATGAAGAGACAGTCAAAGAGGTCGCCGGCTCCATGGTGGTGCCAGGGAGGCTTTGAACAGGTTGGTCAGGACCCTCCCTTCTTCGTCGACGTCGCCCACAACCGCCAGGGTGCCGCTGCGCTCGCTTCCTCGCTGCCCGAGATCGCCGGAGACCGTCCGGTGATCGCGGTGATCGGCATCCTCTCCGACAAGGATGCCGGAGGGATGCTGGCTGAGCTGGCCGGCGTGGTCGACACGGCAATCCTCACCGAGCTCCCCGCGAAGGCGCTGGCCGACTGGGGACGTCCCGGTGCACACTCTTTCCCGGCGGCAGAACTCAAGAACTTCGCAGACGAGCTCGGTCTCGAATCTGAAGCAATGCCAAGCACCCGCGAAGCGCTGTCCAGGGCCGGATCCCTTGCTCGTCACCGAGAGGGCCTGGTGCTCGTCGCCGGCTCGCATTTCCTGCTTTCGGCGGTTGAATAGCCGGAGCAACCCCTGTCCCAGAGTTTACCGGGCCGTACGGTTTTCGCCCACTATGCGACCATAACCGGGTGAATCGTCAGACTGGCTCTCAACTGCTGTCGATGATGGCGCTGGTCGCGGCCGTAGTGGCGATAGTGATCCTCGTCTTTTTCGGCATCGGGTATCTATTCGGAAGGATGTTCCTCTAGCCCCTCATGCCACTCGCCATCTTCGGAATCGACAACACCACCATCAATCTCGTAGTCACCTTCGCGATCCTCAGCGTGGCCGCGATCTATCTCGCGACGATCGTCTACGTCTTCACCGATGCCCGCCGCCGCATCGCCGACCAGTTCCTGGTTGGCTGCTCCGTAGCCGCGTCGATCTTCCCCTTCGTGGGCACCATCGTCTACATGATCCTTCGCCCGCCGGAGTTCCTCGAGGACATCCACGAGCGTGAGACCGAGGTCCAGGCTGCCGAAGTACGCCTGCGGCACCTCGAAGCCCACTCCTGCCAGAAGTGCGGGTTCCCGGTGGAGTCCGACTTCGTCCGCTGCCCTTCATGCCGCACGCGGCTCAAGGACGACTGCCCTACCTGCCAGAAGCCGGTCGGCCTCAACTGGAAAGTTTGCCCTTATTGCGAGACCCAGCTGGTCGCCCCCAAGCGTTCTTCGCGCAGCGGTTCATCCAAGTCGAGTTCGAAGGGGAGCTCGAATCCGAAGGATCCGGAACGCACTGAGAAGAAGCGCCGTCGCTCCTCGAAGGAATCGCCCGCAGCGCAGCCCGAGGCTTCCGAACGATCCTCGAGTCGCAAGGACTCGCGCAGCTCTTCGTCCGAAGGTGATGCGAGTCGGCGCACGCCACGCTCGGCCCGCCGCAAAACGATCACCCCGGACGACGATCCAACGTCCAAGCCGATCAACAGTGGTGATTCCCCGGCTCCGAGCCGGACCCCGGAATCAAACTGAGCCCGCTTCACCTTCCAACACAACCCGATAACGGAGTCTGAAAAAAGCCATGCCGCAAACCCTGATTCTGGTCAAGCCCGACGCCTTCGAACGCTCCCTCACCGGCGAGATCCTCGCCCGGTTCGAGAATAAGGGCCTGAAGATCGTCGCCCTCAAGAAACTGACCGCCACCGAAGCCATCGCCAACGAGCACTACGCCGAGCACAGCGAGAAACCGTTCTTCGGCGAGCTGGTCGAGTTCATCACCGGCGGCCCCCTGGTCGCTGCGGTGCTCGAAGGCCCCGAAGCCGTTCCGGCCGCCCGTCAGCTGATCGGTTCGACCAATCCGGTCGAAGCCGCACCCGGGTCGATCCGCGGCGACTTCGCCCAGGAAGTGACCTTCAACATGGTCCATGGCTCGGATTCCGCAGAGTCATCGGCTCGCGAAATCGGGATCTGGTTCCCCGAAGGCGTTTAGACCGGTTCTCCGTGGGACGCGGTGCGGGGTACGGAGGTACCTCCTCTGGGACAACGCTCCCCGTTCTCGGGGTTTAGTCAAGCTAACTCCACTGTCGCCAGCCCTCCGGGGGCGCCCCCGAGACCCGCACTCTAGGCTTAGTTATGTCCGATTTTCCTGTCATCCTCGCTTCCGGTTCTCCTCAGCGCAAGGAGATCCTTGAACGGCTTGGCGTTGACTTTGAGGTCAAAGTCTCCGGGGTTGAGGAGATCGTTCATGGTGACCCTGAAGAGGTCGTCCTTGCCAACGCTCTGCTCAAGGCTCGGGCGGTGGCCGTGGAAGGTTCACTCGTCATCGGCTGCGACACTGATGTGGTGGTCGAGGATCACATCATTGGCAAGCCCGAGGACGAAATTCGGGCCCGCGAGTACCTGGCCCAGCTTTCCGGCCGGACGCACAAGGTGTTCAGTGGCCTGGCGGTCATCGGGCCCGATGGTGATCAGACCCGGACCGGGGTTGCAGCCTCCGAAGTGCGTTTCCGGGACCTGAGCAGCCACGAGATTGACCGTTACCTGTCCAGTGGTGAGTGGCGCGGCAGGGCAGGGGGATACGCGATTCAAGGCCGGGGTTCGGCTCTGGTGGCGGGTGTTGAGGGTGATATCGCCAACGTGATCGGGCTGCCGGTCCGGCTGTTGCTCGAACTCGTCCCCGAACTTGACGTTTGAGCCGGCCGAACCGGCCGCCCCGGTACAATCCTGACTCGGGCCACCAGCCGGGTTCGAAGGTTAACGCCAGTCTGCAAGTACTCGAACAGACGCCTCTCAGACGGCACCATCTGCGCTGATAAGTGAGAAAGTCACTGGTCGCGCCCCGTCGCACCGGCTCCGGTCGCGCGTCGCAATCCACCAACTCCGCAAACCAAGGTTTCAAGCCGTGTACCGAAAGCAAGTTCGCCGCCGTCGAGCGGTCCTCATAGGGCTGGTCCTGCTCGGTTTCGTGCTGCTCACGGTGACCTTCGGAAATGGCTCTGGTTCGGTGGGTGGCCCCCTTGGGAGCATCTTCGGACCCGTTCAGGACGGGGCCAGCCGGGCGCTGAAGCCGGCGCGCGATCTGGTCAACTGGTTCGACGAGACGATCGCGGCCCGCGGAGAACGCGATCGGCTGACTGCGGATCTCGCGGATTCGAGGAAGCAGGCGGTCGCCGGACAGGTCGCGCTTCAGGAGAACAAGCAGCTGCGGGATATGGCGAACCTTCAGAAAAAGGCCGGCATTGCCGGCGGCTTCAAGCCGGTGACGGCAACGGTGATCACCCGGTCTCCGACGGTCTGGTATTCGACGGTAGGCATCGACCGGGGTTCGAGCGACGGAATCGCGCTGAACGATCCGGTGGTCAGCCCTGATGGCCTGGTCGGCCACGTCAGCTCGGCCAGTCGGGGCGACGCCGTGGTCACGCTGATCACCGACAGCACCAGCGCAGTCAGCGCGAAGGTCGTGCCGGGCGGCGCTCAAGGCGTGGTGCGGGCGACGGTCGGCGCGCCGGACAAGCTCGTACTCGAGTTCCTCGACCAGACCAAGAACATCGCCAAGGGCCAGAGCGTGGTGACTTCCGGTTGGCGGGGCAGAGGTCTCTCCTCCCTCTATCCGCGGAATATTCCGATCGGCGAGGTCGCCTTCGCGCCGATCGACGAGCGCGAGGCGATCCAGAGCGTCGACCTCACGCCGTATCCGAATATGCGGAACCTCGACATGCTTCAGGTACTGACGGGCGGCAGCCGCGGATGATCGTCACCAACAAAGTCGCACTGCGCATCGCCTTGTTGGTGCTGCTGCTCGTGCTGCTTCAGTCGGGATTCTTTTCGCTGGTCGAAGTGCTGCACACGTCCTTCTGGATTCTGCCTGGCTGTGCGGTGATCTTCGGTCTGCTCGGCGGCAGCATGGTCGGGGCGACGGTTGGCTTCTCGATCGGCTTTCTGTCGGATGCGCTCGGCGATGGCCCGCTTGGAACCGCCGCCCTGATCTTCATGGGGGTGGGATATCTCGCCGGTATCTACCGCGAACGCGGGGAGCATCCCGACCGGCTGGTCACCGCCGCACTTTGCGGTGCCGCGACGGTCGTCTCGAGCATCGCGCTCGGAATATTCACGACGGTGCTCGGACTGGACGCCTCGGTCAGCTCGGCGATTCTGCTCGAGGTGATCGTGCAGGGTCTCTATGGTTTCTTGTTGGCCTTTCCTTTGTACGCCCTGATCCGGAGGGTTCTCCGACCCGCGCTGATCGACGAAAGAAGCGGACGTCGCCGGCGGACCGCCCCGTTGGGTGATCTGGGGGGTTCTTAGAAATGATGAGATTTCAGCCCGTCATCCCGAAAACCAAACACCGCCAGGGAACTGCCCTGCGCGTAGCGATCATCGGCGGAGCCGGGCTTTTCCTGTTTGCTGTGCTTTTTTTCCGCCTCTGGTCGCTTCAAGTCGTGACCGGGGACGAGTATCTGGCTGAGGCGACCGAGAATCGGACTCGCGAGGTTCGGGTCCGGCCACCCCGGGGGCGCATCCTCGACCGGGATGGCAACGTGCTGGTCGACAACCGGACGAGTATGGCGCTGCAGCTCGACCCGATCGAAGTTCCCGACCCGAGTCCGGCCCGCCGAAAGCTCTTCAAATCCGTCGCGGGCCTCCTCGACCGGAAGCTCGAATGGGTTCAGAACCGGTATGCCAAGGAAGTCGAAGACAACCCGCCTGCACCCCTGTCACCGTGGCCAACGACGTAGATGACGACCTCGTTTTCTACCTCCGGGAGCACCAGGCCGAGTTCCCCGAAATTCAGGTCAACCGGGTCTTCGTCCGCAAATACCCGCATGGATTCGAAGCCGCGCACCTGCTCGGCAGCGTCGGCGACGTGACGGCCGAGGATCTCGACAAGACCGACGATCCGGCTATCCAGGGCGGCGATGTTCTCGGCAAGGCCGGCATCGAGCAAACCTATGACGAAACGCTTCGCGGTTCGGCCGGTACCACGAAGTTCCAGGTCGACTCCACCGGAAAGGTCAAGGGTCAACTCAAGTCGCAGACCCCGGTGCCGGGCAAGAGTCTGCGGCTGACCCTCGACCAGAGGGTTCAGCAGGCGGGTGAGGCCGCGCTTTCTTCGATCGGCCTGCCGGGTGGGTTCGTCGCCATGGACGTCAACAGCGGGGAGGTGCTTGGGCTCGGTTCCAATCCGACCTTCGACCCCGACATGTTCACCCGCCCGCTGACCCAAAAGCAGGTTGACGGGCTTTACGACGAGGATCAAGGAGCCCCGCTCTTCAACCGGGCGATCACCGGTGCCTATCCGGTTGGTTCGATCTATAAGCCGATCACCGCGATCGCCGCGCTCGACGCCGGCAAGATCGCACCTTCGACTCAGATAAATGACACCGGCTCGGTGAAGATCGCCGACCAGGACTTCGACAACGCGGGCAAAGAACCGCACGGAACGGTGGACCTCCACCGCGCGATCCAGGTTTCCTCGGATGTCTACTTCTACCTGCTCGGCGCCAAGATGAACGGCACCAACCAGCTTCAGGACTGGTCGGGACAGTTCGGAATCGGCGAGACCACGGGAATCGACCTGCCGGGCGAATCCGCGGGACTGCTGCCCACCCCCGAGTGGCGGAACCAACTCTTCGCGGAAGGCGGCACCGACCGCGGCTGGGTCATCGGCGACAACATCCAGCTTGCAATCGGGCAGGGCGACCTCCAGGCCGACCCGCTCCAGATGGCGGTGGCGTATTCCGCCCTCGGCAACGGCGGCACCGTGTACAAGCCGCGCCTGGTCAAGCAGACCGAAGATGCGGCCGGCCGGGTCCTGGCCGAGACCGAGCCTGAAGTGAAACGAGAGATCCCGATCGACCCCGGGGCCCGCGACGTGATGATGTCCGGCCTCCACGACGCCGCGCAGTCGCCCGAAGGCACCTCCTACAAGGTCTTCGGCGGTTTCCCGGTCCCGGTAGCCGGCAAGACCGGCACGGCAGAACGCCCGCCGAACGGCGACCAGTCGTGGTACGCCGTCCTCGCGCCGTACCCCAACCCGAAGATCGTGGTCACTACGACGTTCGAGCAAGGTGGATTTGGCGCGGACACCGCGGCGCCGGCGGCCCTTCAGATCCTCTCGGCGTACTTCAACAAGCAGGCCAAGGCCGTTTCCGGCGGCTCGGGAGCGATCGAGTAATGGAGTCCTCGAGGATCTCCCCAGGCGAGGCCCCGGCCTTTCACCACCGGGTCTCGCTGCTGGAGCGCATCGGCGTTCGTGACACGGACGGGTGGCTCATGTTTTCGGCTCTGGGCCTGCTCGCCTGCTCGCTGCTAACCCTGCACCAGGGCAGCCGCACCGCGATCGCCGGTGCCCCCGACTACTACATGAAGCATCAAGCTCTGTACGGTCTGGTGGGAATTGTTGCGATGTTTCTCATCTCGAGGGTCGATTACTCACGCTTCCGCGAATTGCGGGTGGGTATCTACACGTTCCTCTGCTCGTCGATCTTTGCGGTTTTCGCTTTCGGCGTTGCCGCGCGAGGATCGACCAATTCACTTGAACTTCCATTTTTCACCTTCCAGCCGGCCGAATTGGGCAAAGTTCTGCTCATCCTCTCGCTGGCTGGATTTGTCATTGACGGGGCCCGTCGTGGCTCCGAACGACAAAGGACGATCCGGATACTGGCGCTCGGTTTTGCGCCAACCGGTCTCGTCCTCCTGCAGGACCTCGGCACCTCTCTGGTGTTCGGGGCAATCACGATCGCGATCATGGTCGCGGCAGGGGTGCGCTGGACGCATCTTGCTGCGATCGGCGGTGCGCTGGCGGTATTCATCGCCATCGTCCTCGTGGTCATGCCGATGGCCGGCGCTCCGGTTCTCAAGGAGTACCAGACGGACAGACTCACGTCCTTCCTCCAGCCTTCTTCGGATATCGGAGATGGTGGCTATCAGCAGAACCAGGCAAAAGTTGCCGCAGGATCCGGTGGAACCACCGGTCGCGGCAATCAGGCAACCCAGTCACGCCTCGGGTTTCTGCCCGAGAACCACACCGATTTCATCTTTGCCGTGGTCGCCGAAAGATATGGATTCGTCGGCGCCGCGCTTGTCTTATCCCTTTTTGCCCTCCTTTTCTGGCGGGCGCTGCGTCTGATGACGCTCTCGAAGAATTTTTACGGAACGCTTCTTGCCGCCGGCATTGCCGCGGCGATCATGTTCCAGGTCTTCGTCAATGTGGGAATGAACCTCGGCATCATGCCGATCACCGGCATTCCTTTGCCGCTGATGAGCTATGGAGGTTCGGCGATCATCGCCACCTTCCTGATGCTCGGGATCCTGCAGAGCATTCACATCCAGTCGCGCGCCGGTCAGAGGGGTACCTGGATCCCCTGACGGGACCCAGGTCAACCACATCTGAACGGAAACACCTGAAATGAAAAAAACGATTGTCGTATCGGCCGACCGCGGCGAGACCCGCGTGGCCGTACTCGAAGCAAAAACCGTGAAGTCCCAGCGGGAAGTTGCCGAGGTCTACATCGAAAGGCGCGGCGGACGCTCACTCGTCGGGAACATCTACCTCGGCAAAGTCGACAATGTTCTGCCTGGCATGGAGGCGGCTTTCGTCGACATCGGACTTGAGCGGAACGGCTTCCTGCACGTCGACGAAATCCTGCTGCCCGACGGCCAGCAGGCACCGAAGCGCGGCCGCGGCACGGGCCGCCGCATCGACGAGCTGATCAAGCCCAAGCAGGAGATCCTGGTCCAGGTGATCAAGGATCCGATCAAGAGCAAGGGCGCCCGGCTCTCGATGAACGTCACGATTGCCGGTCGTTACCTCGTTTATGCACCCGCAGGAACCGGAGTCGGCGTCAGCCGCCGTTTGGTCGACAAAGAGCGTGAGCGCCTGCGTCGCATGGTCAGCCGGTCCTACGACGGCCCGGGCGGCCTGATTGTCCGAACCGCCGCCCACGGTGCCAAGAAGGCTGACTTCACTCGCGAGGTCTCGTACCTCCATCGCCTCAGCGACGTGCTCGAGAACAGAAAGAAGGGCGTCAAAGCTCCTTCGCTCGTCTTCCAGGAACAGGACCTGCCAGTCCGGGTGCTCCGCGATGTTTTCCTCAACGAGTTCGATCGCGCGATCATCGATGATCAGAAACAGTTCGACCGGGTAACCAGCTTCTTTGAGCGGACCGCGCCCGAACTGGTCGAATTGGTCGAGATGTACGAAGGCACCAAGCCGCTATTCGAAAAGTGGGAAATCGAGAAGGCGATCCAGTCGACGCTCGGCAGTCGCATCGATCTGAAATCCGGTGGATATCTGATCATCGATTACACCGAGGCGCTGACCGTCATCGACGTCAACTCCGGTTCGTTCACCGGTCGCGGTAAAGGCGGGCTGGAAGAGACCATCACCCGCGTCAACAACGAAGCGGCGGCTGAGGTTGTCCGCCAGCTCCGGTTGCGGGACATCGGCGGAATCATCGTCATCGACTTCATCGACATGGCCAAGGGCAAGAACCGCGACAAGGTGCTCGGCACCCTGCGGAACGCGCTCGACGCCGACAAATCGAAGAGCTACCTCGTCGAGATCTCACCGATCGGCCTGGTCGAGATGACCCGCCAGAACATCACCGACGGCGTGCGCGAGATCCTCACGGTCAAATGCCCGACCTGCGCTGGCGACGGCGTTGTGCTCTCGGCCGAGACCGTGGCCCTTGAAGGCCTGCGAAAGATGCGCGAGATCGCCTCCGACCATCCGGATGAAGAGGCTTTCCTGGTCCGGGTCCACCCCAAGGTTGCAGCGCTGCTCAACCATCCGGACAGCGGACTCGTCGAGCTCGAGGCCGAAAACGGCAAGCAGTTCCACTTCGAAGGTGGGGAAGCCCTGGCGATCGATAACTTCGAACTGATCGAGACCGGCGAGCGCGCCAAGATCGAAGAGCGAGCCCTGCCGTTCAGGCCGGACGAAGAGGTCTTCGTGAAGATCGAAGAGCCACACATGTACAACGCCGACGATGCAATTGCCAGGATCGACTCGTACATCATCAGCGTGACCGGAGCGGCTGACGCCGTCGGCTCACGCAAGCTCGTCAAGATCGAATCGGTCGAGCGGGCCTCGGCGGTGGCTTCACTGTTGCCGGACGCCGAGCAGCCCGAGGACACGACGCCGAAGCGGCCCCAGGCGAAGCCGAATCGTTCCCGCCGTAGCCGAAACCCCAGCGGTACGCAGAAGAACGGCCGGTCTGGCTCGCGCCAGCCAAAGTCGGATGAAAACAAGACCGAAGCCGCCAAGTCGGAGCCCGGCGGTGCGGTTGCGATAGAACCCGGCGTTTCGACCCCCGAAAAGGGTCCGGAACCGGCCGAGCAGCCGATAAACGCTCCGGATGGTGGGGCGGAGAAGCCCGAAGCCGAGAAGTCGGTAAACTCCGGGCGGTTCGGCCTCCGGCGCGGACGACGTAGGCGCGGCAAAAAATAGCCGCAGCCCGCAGCTGATCAGACCAACAAGGATTTGAGAGTAATTATGTATGCGGTTGTAGAAAGCGGTGGCAAGCAGTACCGCGTCGAAGAAGGCACGGTTCTTGTGGTGGATCGCCTGAAGGCGGAACAGGGCGACAAAGTCGCTCTGCGTCCGGTCATGTTCAGTGGCGACGAAGTTGTCGCGACTGCCAAGGACCTGGAAAAGATCAAGATCGAAGCGACCGTCACCGAGCACCTTCGTGGCGACAAGATCAAGGTCTTCAAGTACAAGGCCAAGAAGGGATACAGCCGCCGGGCCGGTCACCGGGCCGAGCTGACCAGGCTTGAAGTGACTTCACTCGGAGGCAAGAAGAAGGCCGCTCCGAAGAAGGCCGCTGCCAAGAAGGACGAACCCAAAGCCGAAACCGCAACGAAGGCCGCGCCAGCCGAGAAGGCACCGGCGAAGAAGCCGGCCGCCAAGAAGCCAGCCGCTGAGAAGAAGCCCGCGGCCAAGAAGCCTGCGGCCAAGAAGCCTGCGGCCAAGAAGCCTGCGGCCGAAAAGAAGCCGGCAGCCGCGAAGAAGCCGGCCGCCAAGAAGCCTGCGGCGAAGAAGCCCGCAGCCAAGAAGGAGGACGACAACTAATGGCACATAAGAAAGGTCTTGGTTCCTCAAGGAACGGTCGTGACTCGAACCCCAAGATGCTCGGGGTCAAAGTTTTCGCAGGAGAAGCCGTGACCGGTGGCGAGATCATCGTCCGCCAGCGTGGCACCCAGTTCTGGCCCGGAGACGGCGTCGGAATCGGCCGCGACCACACCATTTTTGCCACACGCCCCGGAAAGGTCGAGTTCAAGCCCGGCCGCCGCGGCCGCGTGATCTCGGTCGACCCGGCCGAGTAAAACCGGCAACACAACATTGAGAAGCATCAGGAGGGCCCGCGAAAGCGGGTCTTTCGCGTTCTGGCAAGCATCCCCGGTCTCAGGCGCCGGAAATGGTTGCCAGACTGGCCTGTACTCTGAGCCTGTGCTTTATGACAAGGCGAAAATCTATGTGGAAGCCGGGGGCGGTGGCGACGGTGTAATCGGCTTCCGTCGCGAGGCCCACGTGCCGCGTGGTGGGCCTGACGGAGGCGATGGCGGACATGGTGGCGGTGTGATCCTGCTCTGCGATTCGTCACGTCGTGACCTCGGGGCACTCCGTTCCAAGCACTTCCGTGCCCAGCGTGGCAATCACGGGGAAGGCTCGAACAAACAGGGTGCCCGCGGTGACGATCTGGTGATCCGGGTTCCGCCCGGAACTCAGGCCGTTTCCGTCTCTGGCGTGGTGATCGACCTGGTTGAGACTGGTCAGACCGCGATTCTGGCTCGCGGTGGGCGCGGCGGCCACGGCAACAAACGCTTTTCGACTTCGGTTCGGCAGGCACCGCGGTTTGCCGAAAAAGGAACTTCTGGCGAGTCCGGCTGGGTCGAACTTCGGTTGAAGCTGCTGGCCGACGCCGGCCTCATCGGCCTGCCCAATGCCGGAAAGTCGTCGCTGCTAAGCCGGCTTACCCGGGCCGATCCGAAAGTGGCCGACTACCCGTTCACGACTCTGGAGCCCGTACTCGGCACGATCGAGGCCGACGATCGCCAGGTCGTGCTGGCCGACATCCCCGGGCTGATCGAGGGCGCTGCAGAAGGGGCGGGACTTGGTCATGAGTTTCTGGCCCACGTCGAGCGCTGCGCGATGTTGATCCATGTGGTCGAACTGGCACCGTCAGAAGGCGAGCCGCTCGAGAACTACCGGACGGTGCGCGCCGAACTCGCGGCCCATGACACGGGACTTGAGGCCCTGCCCGAACTGCTCGTTCTCTCGAAGTCGGACCTCTGGACCGAGGCCGACACGGCTGACCAGGTTTCCGACTGGGAAGGAGCCGTCGGCTATTCCGTGCTCGGAATCCTCCCGGTCTCCTCAGCTACCGGCGCTGGGCTGCCCGAACTGACTGAAGCGATCGTGCGTTTCGTACCGAAGGAAGTCAAGGCTCCGGTGAAGCGCGGCGAAGAGGGCATCGATGTCGATTTCGAAGCCGAGCACTTGACTTATCGTCCCAAGGGCGAAGGCGGCTATTCGGTCGAAAAGGAAGGCGAAGCTTCCTTCCGCATCCATGGTCACGGCGTCGAAGTGCTTTTCGACCGGTTCGACATGAACAACGACGAAGCGCTGGGTTACCTCGAGACGAGACTGATCGAGATGGGGGTGATGGCCGAACTGAAAAGAGCAGGATTCGAGCCTGGCAACGAGATCAAAGTAGGCGAGTACGAGTTTGAGCTTTACTAGGGAACCATGACTCTTGTCGTAAAACTTGGCTCTTCGATCGTTGCTGCCGATGATGGTGGCTTGCGGACTGACGTTCTCGACTCCGTCTGTGCCCAGGCTGCGGCGCTTTGCCGTGCCGGTGAACCCCTGGTCATGGTCACTTCCGGCTCGATCGCCACCGGCATCCGCCTGCTTGGTCTTGAGGCGCGTCCGCGGGCGATCGACGAACTTCAGGCGGCATCTGCCGTCGGCCAGGGTTCGCTCTACCGTGAATACGAGTCGCGGCTCCAGGAGGGCCAGGCTGCCGCGGCGCAGGTGCTACTGACTGCTTCCGATGTCGCCAGCCGTGCGAGTTACCTCAATGCCCGTCAGACGCTGCGCCGGCTGGTCGAGTGGGGGGTTGTGCCGGTCATTAACGAGAACGACACCGTGGCGACCGACGAGATCACTTTCGGTGACAACGACTTCCTCGCCGCACAGGTCGCGATCATGCTCGAGGCCCGTCTGCTAGTCCTGCTCACGAACACTGAAGGGGTGTTCACCGCCGATCCCGGCGCGGATCCCGGCGCGAAACTGATCACCAGTGTCGAACACTTCTCGGAGCTGGCCGAGATGGACATCGGTGACCGCACTTCGGTCTTCGGCAGCGGAGGAATGCGCAGCAAGGTGGCCGCGGCCGAAATGGCTTCGGGCTCCGGCATCGAAGTGCGAATCTGCAACGGCACCGTGGACGGCAGCCTCACCAAAGCTGCGTCCGGCGAAGCGGCCGGGACGACGTTTCCCGCCCGAAAGCGTCCCGCTTCGGGCTTCAAGCAGTGGCTCAAGCACGCTAAGCCTGCCGCCGGCCGGATCGTGGTCGACGACGGTGCCGCGCGAGTCCTCAGCCAGAGCGGGTCGAGTCTCTTGCCGGTCGGCGTGACTGGGGTCGAAGGCCGCTTCGAGGCGGGTGACGCGGTTGAAGTCGTGGCGTCGGGAGTGGTCATCGGCAAAGGGATAGTCAACTACTCAGCCGAAGAAGCCGACCGGATCAAGGGCATGAAAAGCAAGGATGTGCTCGACCTGATGCCCCAGGCCTCGGAAGAGCTGGTTCACCGGGACTACTTCGTCCTAGCTTGAGGCGCGCCAAGTTGAGCCGGTACCCTTTGCCGATGGACGCAACCCTTTCCGACATCGTCGCCGACTGCGCCGCAGCCAAGAGCGCTGCAACGACCCTGGCCGCGGCCTCGACCGAGACCAAGAACCGGGCGTTGGGAGCGATCGCTTCCGGTCTCACCGGGAACGTCGACACGATCCTCGCCGCCAACGCCGAGGACTTGACCGACGAGCGCGCCCGGGGCCTGTCCGAAGCCCTGGTCGACCGCCTCACCCTGACCGCCGAAAGGGTCGAAGCGATGGCCGCCGGCGTGAAGGAAGTCGAATCGCTGGACGACCCCGTCGGTGAAGTAATGGAGGCTCGCACCCTGGACAGCGGCCTCGACCTGAAGAAGGTCCGGGTTCCACTCGGGGTGATCGCCGTGGTCTACGAGGCCCGGCCTAATGTGACCATCGACTGTGCCGTCTTGACCATCAAGAGTGGCAACGCCATCCTGTTGCGTGGCTCGAGTTATGCCGAGCGCACCAACGGGGCACTCGCCGCTGTGGTCAGGGACGGACTCGCGGAAGCCGGCCTTCCCGTCGATTCGGTCGTGCTCTCGGCCGGAGGAGGCCGTGACGCACTTGCCGGACTCGCCACCCAGGAGGGTGTCGTCGATCTGTTGATCCCGCGCGGGGGCGAAGGTCTGAAGAACGCCTTGAAGGAAGTTGCCACGGTGCCGGTCATGTACGCCGCCTCAGGCAACTGCCACATCTATGTTCACGCCGACGCCGACCTGGAGATGGGCCGCGCGATCGCGTTCAACGCCAAGGTGAGCCGGCCCGGAGTCTGCAACTCGGCCGAGACCCTGCTGGTCGACAGCCAGGTTGCCGCCGCGTTTCTGCCGTTGGCACTCAAGCAGCTTGCGGAGGCCGGGGTGGAACTGGTCGGTGACGATCGGGTCCGTGAGAACGACGGTGGTACCGAAGTCCGGCTGGCCGTCCACGACGATTGGGACACGGAATTCCTCGATCTGAAGCTGGCGGTTGCTGTCGTCGACGACCTCGACGCCGCGGTCGAGCACGTCAACCGGCACGGCAGCGGTCACTCCGAGGCGATCGTCACCGGGAATACGCAGGCGGCGGACATCTTCGCCGAAAAAGTCGATGCCGCCGCGGTTTACGTCAACGCTTCGACCCGCTTCACCGACGGGTTCGAATACGGCATGGGTGCCGAGATCGGCAACTCGACCCAGAAGCTCCACGCCCGCGGCCCGATCGGCTTGCGGGAGCTCACCACCTTCAAGTATGTGGTCCGCGGTGACGGCCAGGTACGTGACTGACGACCTCGGCATCGCAGGGCAACTCGGGGTCTTCGGATCCTCTTTCAACCCGCCACACCTTGCCCACGTTGCAGTAATCGACGCGGCCAGGGATCAGTTGGGTCTGGACCGGGTAATCGTCGTTCCGACCGGCGACGCCTACCACAAGGATTCCGCGGGCGAACCGGGCGCCGCAGTCCGGCTGCGGCTCGCGGAAGCTGCGTTTGCCGCCCTCGATGGAGTCGAAGTCTCCTCGATCGAGATCAATCGGGATGGTCCGTCCTATACGTGTGACACGCTTGAAGAGATTGTTGACCTTAGTCCTGACACCGAAATCCACCTGATTGTGGGTGCTGATGCCGCTAAGAACTTTGCCGGATGGCATCGGCCGCAGCGGATTCTCGAACTGGGCAAAGTGGCGGTGGCACCTCGTAGCGGGATCGCTCGCGAAGATGTGGAGTCGGTGTTCGCGGGACTGGGAGCGGGGGAGCGGGTCGAATTTCTGGAGATGCCGGAAGTCGCCATTTCATCGAGCCAGATCCGCCAGCAAATTGCCGGCGGGGAGCCGGTCGGGCACCTGCTGCCCGCAAAGGTGGCGCAAATGATCGAGAATGAGGATAGGTATGGGACTGACTAGCCAGGAACTGACCGATAAAATCGCCGAGCTGGCCGATGGCAAGCTGGCCGAAGACATCGTCGCGCTCGACATGCGCGATCTCGTCACGTACACCGATTTCCTGGTGATCGCGACCGCTCGCAACGAGCGCATGGCTGACGGCATTGCCGAAGAGATCCACATCCGCCTGAAGAAGGAGGACTCGCTGCTGCCGGTCAATCCAGACCGGTCAGGCGACGTCGGCTGGACGGTCATGGACTATCTCGACTGCGTCGTCCACATCTTCACCGCCGAGGCCCGCGAGCGGTTCGATCTCGAAGAACTCTGGCACGAAGCGCCCCGGGTCGAGCTCAAACTCGATCCCGCACCGTCACAGTCGACGACCGCGGCGTAGCACCGCAAGGCCCTTCGTTCCAATCGCTGTAAAATGCGCGGCCGTTGCACTTTGGGGCTGTAGCTCAGCTGGCAGAGCGCCGCCATGGCATGGCGGAGGTCAGGGGTTCGATTCCCCTCAGCTCCACTCGGCGAAGCGAGTGATTCTTCTCCGGTCGGCAAGTACACTCGGAAGATGCCGCCGGTTGCTACCGAAACCTTCCGAATGCCCGCCGAGTGGGCCGCGCACGAACTGTCCGTGGTCGCCTGGCCGCAGCGTGACGAGGCCTGGCGGGGCACAACCATCGAAGCCGCGCGCGACACTCACGCCGAGGTGATTGCCGCGATCAGCCAGTTCGAGCCCGTGCTCGTGGTGGCTGACCCGTCGCAGGCCGACGATGCCCGATCGCGTGTACCTTCCGGGAACGTCGAGGTGCTGCCGGCGCCAATCGACGACTCCTGGATTCGGGATTCGGGCCCGATTATCGTTGCCGACGGACGAGGCAACCGCGCCGGGGTCGACTTTCGATTCAACGCGTGGGGAGAGGCTTTCAAGCCTTACGACAACGACGCCGCCATTTCGGCAGCCATCCTCAGTCACCTCGGTATCGACCGCATCGCCCAGCCAGTAGTGCTGGAGGGCGGTTCGATTGCGGTTGATGGCGATGGCCTTCTGGTCACAACCGAGCAGTGTCTGCTCGACCCGACCCGGAACCCGGAGCTGGACAAGGACGCGATCGAAGCAGCGGTCCGCGGTCCGCTCGGTGCCGACCGCGTGGTCTGGCTCGATCAGGGTTTGCTCGAGGACGCCGACACCGACGGGCACGTCGACAACATCTGCGCTTTCGTCGAGCCCGGCAAAGCGATGCTCCAGACTGCCGATGAAAAAGATCCGAACTGGGAGGGCACCCGCGAGAACCTGCGGCGCCTGACCGAAGCTGGAATTGAGACGGTCGAATGGGAGCTGCTCCCACGGATCGAGCGCGAGGACCTCGAACCGGTGGTCGTGCCCTACATGAACTTCTACATCGTCAACGGTGGATTGATCGTGCCGATCGGCGGGATCGACTCCGATATGGACGAAGAGGCCCTCCGTCGCCTTTCCGGCCTTTTCCCGGGCCGAGAGGCGGTTGGCATCGACGCCAGGGTCCTCGCGCTCGGGGGCGGCGGCATCCACTGCATTACCCAACAGATTCCGGCTGCAGGCTGAGCCGGTCGAAAGGACTGCGAACCAGATGACCTCCGAGAACTACGAAGTGATCGACGCGACCGGGACGACTCCGGAATCAATGGCCCGGGTCAACCAGTCCGGGCGCCTGCCCTTCCGGATCGCCGCGGTCCAGCAGGCCTGGAACCCGGACCCGGTCGCCCACGAAGAGGCGCTCTCCGAAGGCATTTCGATCGCCGCGCAAAAGGGTGCCGAGCTGGTCTGCCTCCAGGAACTGACGTTGTCGCCATATTTTGCGGTCACCCCGGACCAGGTCGAGGAGGCAGCGGGCAAGACCGAGTCGATTCCCGGCGGCCCGACGGTTGAATTCGCTACCCGTCTGGCCAAGTCGGAACGGGTGTACGTCCACGCATCGCTCTACGAAACCGCGGATGACGGAGGCATGGGATTCAACACCGCGATTTGCGTTTCGCGGGAAGGCGAACTGGTCGCGCGGACCCGCAAGCTCCATATCCCGGTCACCGCCGGGTATTACGAAGACAAGTACTTCCGGCAAGGTGACACCGGCTATCCGGTGATCAGGGTGGGCGACGCGCGCTTCGGCTTTCCCACCTGCTGGGACCAGTGGTTCCCGGAACTCGCCCGCGCCTACTCGCTGGGCGGGGCCGAGGTGATCGTGTACCCGACCGCGATTGGATCCGAGCCGGACCATCCGGACTTCGACACCGAGCCGCTCTGGGAACGGGTGATCGTCGGCAACGGCATCGCCAACGGCACTTTCATGGTTACCGTCAACCGCATCGGAACCGAAGGCCCACTGACCTTTTACGGCTCGTCATTCATCTCGGACCCCTACGGCCGAATCCTGGCGCAGGCTCCCCGCGACCGGCCGGCAGTACTCGTGGCCGACCTTGACCTCGAACAACGAAAAGACTGGCTGGAGCTCTTCCCGTTCCTCAACACGAGGCGACCCGATACCTACGGGTCGCTCGCTGACTAGGACTTCTCGGCGTAAGCCTTCAAGCCTTCGGCAGCGTCCTTGGTCAGCATGTTCTTGACCTTGTCCTGGACCGGACCCTTCAGCAGCAGTCCGAGCATGCGGCCGGTGTCGGCTTCGAGGGCGTAGGTGGCCCGGGTCTTGTCGTCACCGAGGTCTTCGAGGACCCAGGAGCCGTTCAGCCACTTGAGGTCGCCCTTTTTCTGCTCCCAGGTCATGCCGTCTTCGGGCTGGTACTTGAAGGCGAGGTGAGAGGTGACCTGCCGAACCTTGGCGTCGGACTTGATCTCGACCAGGGCGGAATTTCCGTCCGAATCAGTCTCGAGAACCTTGGCCGAAACCATGGACTCCTGCCAGTTCGGAGAGTTCTCGAGGTCAGAGATTATTTCGTAGCACCGTGACTTCGGCGCATCGACTTCGACGGTTCTGGATGCTTTGAGAATGCCCATGTGACGGATGCTACCTGCTGGCACCTGAGGTGGCGGGCAGCGCCCCCTAGCGTGACTCGTCACAGGATCTCGCCTTTTCGTCGACCACCGATGAAAAGGCGAGGTTCTGTCTCGAACCCCACGCCGGTCCGACCGCTTGACCTCTGTTCTAAGGTTGATTCATGAGCGATCTCAGGCTTGAAGGTGTCCACCACATTTCCTGCATCACGGGTGATGCCCGTGGCAACGTGGAGTTCTATGCCGGGGTTCTTGGCATGCGTTTGGTCAAGAAGACCGTGAACCAGGACGACCCGACCGTCTATCACCTCTTCTACGGGGACGAGAAAGGCAGCGCCGGCTTCGACCTGACTTTTTCGAGTATCCGGGGGCGCGTTCCGGCTGGGCCGGGGCGGGCATGATTCACCGGATTCTCTGTCGACTGCCGTCGGCTGAATCGCTCGCCTTCTGGAAGGAAAGGCTTGAAGCTGCCGGGACGGAAGCGTCGCTCGAAGGCGAGTCGCTCCGGTTCACGGACCCCGAAGGCCTCGACCACGAATTCGACGTCTATTCCGGCAACGAACGCGCGCTGGTCCCCAGGCACAGGGAGATCCCGCCCGAGTTCGCGATCCAGGGCCTCCAGGGTGTGCGGGTGTACTCCGGAAACCAGGACCTCACCGAAGAGGCCCTCGGCGACGTGCTCGGCTTCGAAAAGCTGGGCGAGGGTCTCTGGCAGAGGGCGGGCGAAGAGCGCTCCGGGATTTACCAGCTCGACCCGCCACCGGAAGAGCGCGGCATCCCCGGCGCTGGCACCGTCCATCACATCGCCTGGGCCTCGCCGACTGAGCAGCACGAGCAGTGGCAGGAGCGGGTCACGTCGAGCGGCCTCCGGGCCACGCCGGTAATCGACCGGTTCTACTTCAAGGCGCTCTACTTCCGCGAGCCCGGGGGAGTGCTCTTCGAACTGGCGACGATCGGCCCCGGATTCACCACCGACGAAGAAGCCGGGCACCTCGGTGAACGGCTTTCGCTGCCACCGGATTTCGAATCGATCCGGGAACACGCCGAAGCGTCTCTGACCCCGCTGCCTGACGTCACGCAGTGGCGCCCCGACGCGGGCTGAAGCCCACGCGGCGAGACCCTTACACTCCGCGCTGATGAGCCGATACGAACCTCGGGAGATCGAGGAAAGATGGCAGCGCGTCTGGGCCGATGAAAAGACCTGGCAGGTCGCAAATCCGGGACAGGAAGGTTTCGATGATTCGAAGCCCAAGTCCTACGTGGTCGTAATGCTCCCGTACCCTTCCGGCGAGCCCCACGTCGGCCATCTCAAGGTCTACTCGGTTGGCGACGCGATCGCCCACTTCCGCCGCCGCAACGGCTTCGAGGTTATTCAGCCGATGGGTTACGACTCCTTCGGGCTGCCGGCCGAGAACAACGCGATCAACACCGGCGTACCGCCGAAGGCTGCCACCGAGAAATCGATCGATTCGTTCCGGAACCAGTTCACCGAATGGGGTATCTCGGTCGACTGGTCGCGGGAAATCGCGACCCACACCCCGGAGTACTACCGATGGACGCAGTGGATATTCCTCCAGCTCTTCGAGAAGGGTCTGGCCTACCGCACCCAGGCTCCGGTCCAGTGGTGCCCGAAGGACGCGACCGTGCTCGCCAACGAGCAGGTGGTCGACGGGCGCTGCGAACGCTGTGGGACCGAGGTCGAGACCCGCAACCTGCGCCAGTGGTTCTTCAAGACGACCGCTTACGCACAGCAGCTACTCGATGACTTCGAGCTGCTCGAGACCTGGCCCGACCACGTCATAACCATGCAGAAGAACTGGATCGGCCGCTCCGAAGGGGCCGAGGTCACGTTCCGCTGTGAAAGCGCCGACATCGATTTTCCGGTTTTCACCACCCGCCCCGACACCCTGTTCGGCGCGACCTTCTTCGTGATCGCCCCGGAGCATCCACAGCTCGACCAGCTGATTGGTGGCACCGACGCCGAAGAACCGGTTCGCGAATACGTGAACTCCGTCGCCCGGGAGTCGCTCCAGGAGCGTGGCGATGAAGGAAGACCGAAGACCGGCGTGCCGCTCGGCCGGACCGTGACCAATCCGGTCAACGGCGAAGAAATCCCGATGTTCGTCGCCGACTATGTACTGATGGACTACGGCACCGGCGCAGTGATGGCGGTGCCCGGACACGATGAGCGCGACTTCGCCTTCGCGCAGAAGTTCGACCTTCCGGTCCGCCGCGTTATCGAGCCCGGCAACGAGAGCGGGGACGATGCCGAGGAGGCCGGCGAGCTGCCGTACACCGGAGATGGCCCGATGGTCGACTCCGGCAGCTTCGACGGCATCCACAACCGGGAGGCATACGACCAGATCGTTGCCTGGCTCGCCGAAGAGGGCCGCGGGGAGCTGTCGGTCAACTTCCGGCTGCGTGACTGGCTCGTCTCCCGTCAGCGTTACTGGGGAGCGCCGATCCCGATCATCCACTGCGACGATTGCGGACTCGTCCCGGTGCCCGATGACCAGCTTCCGGTCGTGCTTCCCGAAATCGAGGATTACGCACCGAAAGGCAAGAGCCCGCTGGCTGCGGCTGACGACTGGGTCAATGTGCCCTGCCCGAAATGCGGTGCAGAGGCCAAGCGCGAGACCGACACGATGGACACTTTCGTCGATTCCTCCTGGTACTTCCTGCGTTACCTCGACTCCCAAAACAGCGAGGCCGCGTTCAGCCGCGAGGCGGCCGACCACTGGATGGCCGTCGACCAGTACATCGGCGGAGTCGAGCACGCGATCCTCCACCTGCTCTACGCGCGTTTCTTCGCCAAGGCCCTCAAGGACATGGGGCACCTCGGTGTGGCCGAGCCGTTCGCCAACCTCTTCACCCAGGGCATGATCACCCGCGACGGCGCCAAGATGTCGAAGTCGAAAGGCAACACGGTCAACCCGGCGGAGTACGTCAGCCGGCACGGCGCCGACGCCGCCCGCACCTACGTTTGCTTCATGGGCCCGCCCGAGCGCGGCGGCGACTGGACCGACGAAGGGGTGGAAGGGGTGCACCGCTTCCTGTCCCGCCTCTGGCGGGTCACCGAAGAGATCGTTGCCGCCGGTGTGCCCACCGAAAAGCCGTCCGCCGGGATTGAAGGCGACGGCCGGACCCTGCTGGCCAAGGCCCACTGGGCAATCGACAAGGCGACCCGCGACTTCAGCCGTGGCTTCCAGTTCAACACGGTGATCGCCGCGGTGATGGAACTGGTCAACGAGATCTACCGGGTCAAGGACGACCTGATCGGTGACCCCGACGGCCGGGCTGCTTTGGCCTTCTCCACGGCGACCGCCGCATCCCTGATCCAGCCCTTTGCCCCGCACCTGGGAGCCGAGGTCTACGAGCAGATGACCGGTGACCGGGTCTGGGAGCAGGAATGGCCCGAGGCCGATCCCGCCATGCTCAAGTCCGACATCGTGACCATCGTGGTCCGGTGAACGGCAAGGTGCGGGACCGGATCGAAATCGCCGAGGACACTCCGAAAGATGAGATTCTCGCCTTGGCTAAATCGGCCGAGAATGTGGGGAAGCACCTCGAGGGGGCCGAGCTGGTCAAGGAGATCGTCGTGCCCGGCAAGCTGGTCAACCTGGTGGTCAAGCCGGCCTGATTTGTGACTGATTCGCGAGTCTTTTTTCGGCCCGTTAGAGCCATACTTGCGTGTCGGCGGTTCAGGCTTGACGCATGGCCGGAATCAGCCGCAACCAGATCATCGTTTACGCCCTCATCGCGGCCGTACTGCTGCTCGTCGGTGCCAATTCCCTGCGCTCCGGATCGAATGGCTCCGGCGGTTCACTTCCGGCGAGTTTGAAAACCAAGGCAGATCCGGCTGACTCAAAAGATGGATCCGGGACGGAGGGGACCGGCTTCTCGGCTACCTCGGGCGCGGAACTTCTGGTGGTGGATGTGTCCGGCGGAGTCGTTCGCCCCGGCGTCTATGAACTAAAGCAGGGAACCCGGGTGATCGATGCGATCAAGCGGGCCGGTGGACTGGTGAAGAAGGCAGTGCCGGGGGCAATCAACAGGGCCGCGGTGCTCGCCGACGGCCAGCAGGTCGTCGTGCCGGTCGCGGCAGCAGCCGGGGGCGCCTCGACTGCGAGTAGTCCGGCGGGAGTCGCAGGTTCCCCGGATGCGCCGGTCAGCCTCGGCGCTGCGACTCCGGAACAGCTCGAGGAGATCGAAGGCATCGGCCCGGTCACCGCGGCGAAGATCATCGAGTTTCGGGACAGCAAGGGCGTCGGTTCGATCGACGACCTCGACCAGGTGAGCGGGATCGGTCCGGTGACGATGGAGGCTCTGCGCTCCGGGCTCCAGCCCTGAGCGGGATCCTCACCAACCTGAGGACAGGCGGCTGGAGGGTCGCGGTCCTCGTCGGCCTCGCGGTGGGGCTCGCCATCTCGCCCCACTGGGCACCCCCTGGTGGATTGCCCCAGGCCGCGATCGCCCTGGTCCTGATTCTCGTCGCGCTCGGCGAGCGCGGCCGCTTCACGCCGGTCGCGACGGTGCTCGTGTTGCTCGCTGCGATCCTGGCCGGCACTGCCGCCGGCAGCTGGCGGATATCCACGATTGACGGCGGGGCATTGAAACTCGACCCCGGGACCGAGCTGGAGATCGAGGGATTCACAACAGGAGTGGTCAGGCACTCGCAGGGCATGACCAGGGTTCCCGTCCAGGCCGAGGGTGGCCGAATCATGATCGAGTCGGCTCGGGCACCGCCAGGGATTCCCACTGGCAGCGGGATCGTGGCCGAAGGGGTGGCTCGAAATCCTCCGGATTTCTTTCGAGGCATGTACGAGCGGCAGGGAATCCACCGCGTCCTTCGGGCTGGAGAAATCAGGCTCGACGGTGATCGGCGAGGAGGGCTGTCCGGGTGGGTCGACTCGCTGAGGAGGCGGGCCGAGGAAGCTTTGGGGAGGGGCATGCCGACCAGGGAGGCGGCGCTCGCCCGCGGGTTCGTGCTGGGACAGGACGACGCGATTCCGGAAGTGACGAAGGACGACTTTCAGGCGAGTGGGCTCGCACACTTGCTGGCAGTGTCGGGCCAGAACATCGTCCTGCTCGGCCTGCTCGCGATCCCGTTCATGGCCCTTGCCGGGTTCGGGCCACGGACCCGCCTCGTCGTCGTGGCCGGCCTGATCCTGATCTACGTGCCACTTACCGGAGCCGGAGCTTCGATCCAGCGGGCCGGGGTCATGGGGCTGGCCGGGTTGATCGCACTGGCTGCGACCAGGCCGGCCTCACGGCTCTACGCGCTCGCCCTGGCCGCGACCGTCACTCTTGCTCTGAACCCGCGGGCCGGCTCCGACATCGGCTGGCAGCTCAGCTTCGCGGCCGTTATCGGCATCTACCTCATGACCGGCCCGCTTCAGGCCCGATTGTCCAACCTGATCGGTCGTGGCGGCTGGCGGACCGCACTGGTCGACGGCATCGCGGTGACTGTGGCTGCAACCATGGCGACGGCCCCGCTGATGGCGTTCCACTTCGAACGCTTCCCGGTTACGACGCTTCTGGCCAACCTGCTCGCCCTGCCGGCGGTCGCCCCGGCGATGTGGCTGGGCATGGTTTCCGCCGCGCTCGGTCAGCTCGGCGGGTGGATGGCGCTGCCCTTCAACCTGCTGAACGCGCCGTTCCTGGCCTATATAGCCCAGGTTGCAGCGTGGTGCGGAGGCCCGTCCTGGGCCCAGTTCGACGTCAAGGTCGGTGGTCCCCTTGACTTGCTGGTGATCTATCTGGCAGTCGGGATCGGATGCGTCCTGTTGCTCCGGCTGACCCGTCCCCGGAATCCGGACGAGCCAGAAGATCCGCGCCGCCGCCGAAAGCGAATCTCCTCCGGGGTGGCGTTTCTGGCTGCCGTGGCCGCCGCGCTCGTTCTGCTCCCGGCAATTTTTGGAGACCACCGCCGTCACCTGGACGATCCGCCGCCGGGAGGAGCCCGGATCGAAGTGCTCGATGTCGGGCAGGGCGATGCGATCCTGATCCGGCCTCGAGGCGGCGACCCTGTTCTCATCGACGGTGGCCCTCCGGGAGAAGACATTGAGGGGGCCCTCGAGTCGGCAGACGTAGACCGGCTTGCCGCGGTCGTCCTGACCCACCGGCACCTCGACCATTTCGGCGGGCTCTACGACGTTTTCGGTCACTACCCGGTCGGACATTTTCTCTTCGATGAAGTTCCCCTGTCGCTGGTATCGGAGGCAAAGGACTCGGGCACTGCCGTGGCCCGGGTGTCATCAGGGGAGTCATTCGATTTCGGCGGGTTGGGAGCAAACGTATTGTGGCCACCGCCAAAGACCCCGGGGGCTGGTCGGGCCGAAGATCCGAACACCAGGTCTGTGGTGATTGAGTTGGAAGTCGGCGGCTTTCGCATGTTGCTGACGGGAGATGGCGAAGCCGAGGCGGCACCGGTCGACCCGGGTCCGCTCGACGTGCTCAAGGTTGCGCACCATGGCAGCGATGACGCCGGCCTGCCGGCACTGCTCTCAGGAAGTGATCCCGCGCTCGCCCTGATCTCGGTCGGCGACGACAACTCGTATGGTCACCCGACCGCAGGGACCATGTCCGAGCTGGGTGAAGCGGGCACCGAGGTCCTGCGCACCGATCAGGACGGCACGATCTCGATAGTGGTTAGCCACGACGGATACTCCGTCGAATCCGGGCATTAAGCCGGCCGAAAAGTCCGAAAACCCCTCCGAGACCACGAAAGTCAGGGATTATCACTGACTTTCGTGGTCTCGCGGCTCAGCTTCGGTCGCGCCGCCGCCTTAAGCGCGACAATGCAGTCATGGCGGACGAGATGAAACCGGCTTATCTGATCCATGGCGACGACATCGCCAAGATCGACGAGACCAGGGCGCGCCTACGGAAGCGGGCTGAAGACGAAGGCGGCGCTGCTTCTCTCGAGATCTTCGAACCGGCAGAGAATCGTGGCAGTGCCGATGCTGATGCTCTGGTCGCAGCGATTTCGTCGATGTCTCTGATTCCGACCCGGCGATACCTCCTGGCCGACCACATCGAAAAATGGGGCAAGCGACAGGCGGAACGAGTGACCGAAGCCGTGCTTGCAGCCCCGCCTGACACCACGATCGTCCTGATCGCGCGCGGCAAGGTACCGGCTGACATGGCCAAAGCGGTGAAGAAAGTCGGCGGTGATGTGCTCGCGTTCGCCGCACCGAGCGCCCAGGAAATGCCGATCCACCTGATCAAACAGGCGGCTGCTCGTGACTTCGAGCTCACCCCCGACGCTGCCCGGTTCCTGATCTCGCACCTCGGCACAAACCTGACCCGGCTCTCGAACGAGCTTGACCGGCTCGCGCTCTGGGCCGGCGAGGGAGGGAGGGTCGAAGCTGAGGACCTTGACGAGATGGTGGCCGATGCCACCGAAACGAGCAACTTCGCCCTCGGTGACGCACTGGTCGCGGGCGAACGGGTTCGAGCGATCAAGATCGCCGAAGGACTCATCAGCCAGGGCTCGACTGCAGGCAGCGTCGTCTACCCGACTTCGACCAGTGTTCGCCGGGCCAACAAGGCACTGAGCCTTCTCGAAACGGGGCGGGCTCCGAATCAGATCGAGCGCGAGCTCTCGATGCCACCGTTCCTCGCCCGCAAGCTGATCAATTCGCTTTCCGGGGCTTCGGTTGCCGGCATGCGTGAGGCCACCATCGCAATGGCCGACCTCGAGATCTGGACCCGTGGCGGCGCCGAGTATCCGGACGAGCTTGCCCTGGACCTCGCGCTGCTGGCTGCAACCGAAGAATCCGGCTGAGCCGGCCCCATGAATCGATGTGAAGAGGTTTCCCTACGCGTCGACCGCGGCGCCGGTGGCGACGCGTGCTGCGCGGGACTTCTTGCGGGCACCGTTACGACGGTGAATGGCGCCACGCTGAACGGCCTTGTCGATCTTGGAGACGAGCACGCGGTGCTCGGTTTCCACAGTTTCGGCATTGCCGTCTTTCACCGCGGTTTCGAGCCGGATGAAATAAGTCTTGATCGCGCTGGTGAGGTGTCGATTCTCGAGACGCTCACGCTCGGTGCGAAGGATTCGTTTTTTCTGTGAGGCTATGTTGGCCATGATCTTTTCGTCTGCCTGCTGTCGGGGGAATTCCCTCACAAGCGGTCGCCGACTATATAGGTAGCGACCTTGGAAACGCCCCCCGACCCCCATATGAAGCCGACTGAGGATTCAGAACTCGATGCATTCGAGGCCGCTGCGGCGCGCGCGGAAGAGGCTCTGAGCCGAATTTCGGAGCGGCTGGAGCCCCCGGAACCGGCTCCGGTAGAGCAAAGCCCGTCTCTGAACCGGAACTGGAAACCCCTGTACCGCCTCCTGAGCCGCCAGATATCGCAGAACCGCCGGCTGAATTCTGGACGGCTCGGGGGGATATGGGCGCGGAGGGCGGCATTGCCTCACCTCTGACCGAAGCGGTGATCGAGTCGGAAACGAAGACGAAGGCGACGAAGGCCGGACCGGGCAAGCTGGCCAAGTCCACCGCTTTCTTCTCGATCGCGACCGCCGCCTCTCGTGTTGCGGGCCTGGCGCGGGAAGTCGTCGCGGCGAGCTACTTCGGCATCTCCGGCCCGATGTCGGCCTTCACCGTGGCCTTCCAGGTGCCGAACCTGATGCGGGCACTGTTCGCCGATGCCGCGCTGCAGCCGGCCTTCGTGCCGGTCTTCACCGAGCAGATCGAGCGGGGCAAGGTGAAGGAGGCCTTCCGCATGGCCTCGACCCTGATCCTTCTGGTGACCATGATCCTCGGTGCGATCACGGCCATTTTCGTGCTGTTCGCCAGTTTCCTGATGCCGCTCTTTGCTCCCGGCTTCACCGGCGAGGTCGAGTCGCTGATGATCGTCCTCTCGCAGATCATGTTCCCGATCCTCATCCTGCTCGGCGTGACCGGTGTGGTGGTCGGCATCCTCAACAGCTACGACCGTTTTGGCGCCTTTGCGATCTCGCCACTCTTCTGGAACATCACGATCATCGTCGTGGTCGTTGCCACGGTGCCGATGTTCTCCGAGGAGCACCAGATATACGCCTACGCGATCGGCGTCCTCGCAGGCACCCTGGTCCAATTGCTGATCCCGACCTGGGACCTGCGCAACACGCCGTTCAAGTTCACGCTGAAGGTCGATTTCAAGGATCCGAACGTCCGCCGGGTCTTGTTGCTGATGATCCCGGTGACCCTCAGCCTGGGCCTGATCAACTTCAACCTTCTGATCAACAGCTTCTTCGGCAGTCTTGTCAGCAATGAAGCACCGGCCGCAATCGACAAGGCATTCAGGATCTACCAGTTGCCGCAGGGCATCTTCTCGGTGGCGATCGCGACCGTCCTCTTCCCGACCCTCGCGCGTTTCGCCAACCGGGGCGACTACGAGAACCTGCGAAAGACCCTGGCCAAGGGAATGCGCCAGATCGTTTTCGTATTGCTGCCGGCCACCGCGGCGATTCTGGTGCTCTCCGAGCCGATGATCCGCATCGTCTTCCAGCGAGGCGAATTCGGACCGGAGCAAACCGAACTGGTTGCCACGGCGCTCTTCTGGTTTGCCTTCTCGTTACCGACCAACGGGATGTTCCTTCTTCTGAGCCGAACCTTCTTCGGGATGCAGCAGCCGTGGATTCCCACGGCGATTGCTGGTGGCAATCTGGTCATCACCGGTGTCGCTTCTTTCCTCCTCTACAAGCCGTACGGTGTCGCCGGGATCGTCGCTGCAACCGCGATCGCGACGACGGCCTCGGTGATCGCCCAGATCATCCTCCTGAGACCGCGCATCGGTGGAATCGAAGCACCGGCATTCATCTTTTCGACATTACGAATCCTGGTCGGATCAGCAGTCCTGGCGGGGGTTTCGTATGAGATCTGGGACTTGCTCGACCACCTGCTCGGCCGTGACCTGGTCGGCCAGATTATTTCGATCTCGGTTGCGCTGGCCACCGGCGGCGTCGCCTACGTGGCTGTCTGCCAGATCCTTCGGGTGCCCGAGCTCGAACAGATCATGAATCTCGTCCGGCGGCGAGCTTGAGCTTCTCGCATTATCTGGCCGGAACCTTCGGCCTCCTGGCCGGTGCCGGTCTAGCCGGTTACATCGGGGTGAACCTGCGTGCCCGCCTGCTGCCCGGCTGGAGCGGTCCCGTCGCCTGGACCGCGACGCTGATCCTCGCAATCCTGACGGTGATCCTGCTCACCCTGCTGCCCGGCACCTTCGGCCTGCTCTCCGGATGGCTGGTGCTGCTCCTGCTCGGACTTGCCGCCGCGTCGATCTGGCGGTGGGGAGGCCGCCTGCCGGCGGTACGGGGCGGAAGTCCTCTGGTCCATGTCCCGGCTTCGACCTTGCTCAACTGGGCCGGCTTCGCAATCGCCGCCGCCGCCCTCGGTGCATTCACGATCGGCATGCGTCTGAAGCTCGGGACCGGCATGACCGGATTCGACTCGACCTGGTACCACGGGCCGTTTGCGGCCGGGATCAGCCAGAGCGGCGACACCTTCTCGCTCCACTTTCTGGCGCCCCAGTTCCTGAGCTGGTTCTACCCGCAGAACTCCGAATTGTTCCACGCGTTGGGGATGGTCGCTTACGGCAATGATTTCGCTTCGCCGCTGATCAACGTCGGCTGGTTCGTTGCCTGTCTGGTAGCGGCCTGGTGTATCGGGCGGCCATACGGCGGTGCGCCGATTTCACTCGCTGGCGTTGCGATCGTGCTTGTCTCGACCGTGGTGGCCGATCAGGCGGGGGAGGCCCGGAACGACATCGTCGGCACCTTCTTCGTTCTGGCGGCACTGGCGATCCTGGTCAACGCCGCGGCCGGCGGCCGGCGCATCACTCTTGGGCCGGTCCTGGTGGTGGCGATCACTGCCGGTCTCGCGGCCGGTACCAAAGTCAACTTCATCGCGGCGGCATTGGCTCTCGTGATTGGCGCGATCGTCCTGGCCCAGCCCGTTCTGCGTCGCCGGGCCGTTCTCACGGCGCTCGGAGGGGTTTCACTCGGAGGTCTCTACTTCTACCTCCGCAACCTGGTCCACAGCGGCAATCCGTTGCCTTGGATCAACGGCATTGGGCCGATCAGCCTGCCCGGTCCGGCGCAGGACGTCGGTGGCCGCGATGCCGGATCGGTCTTGGGCTACCTGACCGATACCGGGGTGATCAGCGACTGGTTCCTGCCGGGCTTCGGCGACGGATTCGGGGACGGCTGGATCATTCTGGCCGGGCTGGTCCTGGTCTCGTTCGGATTCTGTTTCAGCCGCGCCTCGGGCCCGGCTCGCCGTACCGCCGCCGCGGTCGGCCTGGCCCTGGTGCTGGCCTGGCTGGTGGCACCAACATCGGCGGAGGGTCCTGTCGGTGAGCCCAGGGGATTCGTCTCGGGACTGCGCTATCTGGCACCGGCGATCGCCGTCGCGATGGCGCTTCTCGGCAGCGCGATCGGACCGCAGAAGCCGGGGGTTCGCTGGCTGGTGATCGGGTTGATCGCCCTGCTGGCGCCGTTCACGATCTCGATCAGTGGAGCGGCAAGCTTCCGTCAGATCCTCGGCGGAATCTTCGTTGCCGCCGCTGCCTTCTTCGTCTTGATCATCCTTGCCCGGGCCTACCGGTCGGGCTGGACGAAGGCGCGGGTTGCCTTCGTATCCGGGACAGTGCTGGTCACGGTCCTTGCCGGACAACTTGTCCAGACCTCGTACCTGGACCATCGATACGAGAACCCCGACTTCACGACGCCGGGACTGAACAAGGCATTCGCCTGGGCTCAGGGGGTTGAGGGCGAGTCGATCGGAACCAACGCCACCCGCCAGTATCCGTTGTTCGGCAAGTATCTGGAAAACGATGTCCAGTTCATCGGGGTCCACGAGAAACACGGGGGATTCGTCAAGACCGACAACTGCGAGGCATTCCGGCAGCAGGTCGCTGAGGGGGACTACGACTACCTTGTGCTCACCCTCGATCGCCCGTCGCCGAAGCGCAGGTTTCCCCGGGAGTCAGGCTGGATCGCACATGATCCTGCGGTCACCCGGGTACTGCGCAAGGAGCCGACGGTCATCTACAGGCTCGACGGCAAGCCCGATCCCGCTCTCTGTGGCCAGCGGATTCAACAGTCCAGCCGCTGAATCCGCTGGATTCCCCCGAATCGTCCGGCTCGCCATACTCAGCAGACCCAATGGACCGGATTCGCAACTTCTCGATCATCGCCCACATCGACCATGGCAAGTCGACGCTGGCTGACCGCATCCTGGAAATCACCGGGGCGGTAGCTCCCGGGAAGATGCGTGCCCAGGTCCTCGATTCGATGGATCTCGAGCGGGAACGCGGCATCACGATCAAGGCCCAGGCGGTCCGGGTCGAGTTCAAGTCGAACGACGGCCAGACCTATCACCTCCATCTGATCGACACCCCGGGTCACGTTGACTTTTCCTATGAGGTCTCACGCAGTCTTGCCGCCTGCGAAGGGGCCCTGCTGGTGGTCGATGCCGCCCAGGGCGTCGAGGCCCAGACCGTCGCCAACACCTATCTCGCGATCGAGAACGGGCTCGAGCTGATCCCGGTCCTCAACAAAGTCGATCTGCCCGGCGCCGAGCCGGAACGGGTTGCCGGTGAAGTCTCCGACCTGCTCGGGGTCGACCCCGATGACATTCTTCAGATCTCGGCGAAGACCGGTCTCGGGGTTCCCGAGGTGCTCGAGGCGATCGTCCAGCGGGTCCCGCCGCCCAGCGGCGATGGCAAGGCTCCGTCTCGTGCCCTGATCTTTGACTCGGAATTCGACCAGTACCGGGGCGTGGTGGCCTACGTCCGGATGATGGACGGCAAGTTCAAGAAGAACGGCCGGATTCTCGCGATGCAGAACGGGACCCAGGCCGAACTCGACGACATCGGCTTCTTCCGGCCGATCATGACCCCAGTGAACGAAATCGACGTCGGCGAGGTCGGTTACGTGATCACCGGAATCAAGGACGTGGCCAAGCTCCGGGTCGGCGACACCCTGACCGATCTCGAGAATCCGGCGACCGAGCCGCTGGCCGGTTACCGCGAAGTCAAGCCGATGGTCTTCTGCGGGCTCTTCCCGATCGACACGGAGCAGTACGAAGACATGCGTGACGCGCTCGACAAAATGGGCCTGAATGACGCCGCCCTGTCATGGGAGCCCGAAACATCCGACGCCCTCGGATTCGGCTTCCGCTGCGGATTCCTCGGACTGCTCCACATGGAGATCGTGCGTGAGCGGCTCGAGCGTGAATACAACCTCGAATTGATGGCGACCAGCCCGACGGTGCGATACGAAGTTCACCTGATCGGCGGCGAGACGATCGAAGTCCGCAGCCCGACCGAGATGCCCGACCCGGCATCGATCGAGTCGATCGAGGAGCCGTACATCATGGCCACGGTGATCACGCCGACCGACTATGTCGGCGCGGTGATGGAGCTTTGCCAGAATCGCCGCGGGACCCACGTCGACATGGACTACCTGAGCCCGAACCGGGTCCAGATCCGTTACGAACTGCCGCTGGCCGAGATCGTCCTCGACTTCTTCGACGTGCTCAAGTCTTCGACCAAGGGGTACGCGTCGCTCGACTACGAGCCGATCGGCAACAAGCCATCGGAGCTCGTCAAGGTCGATGTCCTGCTCGCCGGCGAGACGGTTGATGCGCTGTCGGTGATTGCTCACAAGGACTTCGCATACACCCAGGGCAAGGACCTGGTTTCACGCCTCCGCAAGACGATCCCCCGCCAGCAGTTCGACATCCCTGTGCAGGCTGCCGTCGGTGCACGGATCCTTTCGCGAGAGACAGTCAAAGCGGTGCGAAAGGACGTAACCGCGAAGCTCTACGGCGGTGACATCACCCGGAAGCGCAAATTGCTCGAGAAGCAGAAGAAGGGCAAAAAGCGTATGAAGAACGTCGGGCGGGTAGAAGTCCCCCAGGAGGCTTTCCTGGCCGTGCTGCAGCTTGACGACTGACAAGGTAAGAAGAACCGCGCTTGAAGCGTCTGGAAAACACTCATATCGGGGAGTTGGAAGAGGTACTCGCCCTCTCTGGACAGACCCTGTGGGCGGTTCAGACCGAAACGGCGTGATCATCGATGTCTTCGGTTCGCTCGGCAGCCGCCTCGGGTATCAGCGGGAAGAACTCCGGGGCCGGCCCTTCCAGGAAATAGTCAACCCCGGTGACTCCGAAGTAACCACTACGAGGTTCGAGGAGGTCGTCAGAGGGGAACCCGCGGCCCAGGCGAACAGCGGCACCGAGATCCGGGTCACCGGCAAGGACGGCGAGGAATACAACGTCAGGGTGAACGCCACACCGGCCACGAATCAAGCGGGCGATCAGATGGTCTTCGCCCTGACCACCGACATCACCCGTCAGAAAGTGGCCGAGCGGGCGCTGGACCGGGAGCGAGTCCTCTTCTTCAAGACTTTCGACCGGGCACCCAACGGCATTGTCCTGCTTCACCTGGATTTGGAGCGCGGCGGATTGATCAAGGGCGCGAATGCCGAAGCCCGCCGGATCACCGGGTTCAGGGAGGACGAAGCAGTCGGCATCTGGCTGACCGAGGACGGACTTGTGGAAATCGAGGAGGAAAAGCTTGCCGTGGCCCTTGACGACAGCCGGGCGATCCTCGAAGGAGAGCAGCCGAGCTTCACCATCGAGCGGACGGTCCATCGCCCGGACGGTTCCAGCTTCGAGATGAAGGCCGACGTGTCAGCACTCGACGTCGGCGTCGTCGGCGAGCCGGACGACCCCTATCCGATCAATGCGGTCGCGCACATCGAAGATGTCACGGAACGGCGGCGCGAGGAGGGCCGGCTCGAGCATGAGGCGCGGCACGACTCCCTCACCGATCTCCTGAACCGGCGCTGGTTCATCTCGCTCCTAGCCGACCGGCTTCATCGCGAAGCCCACGGACACGGTGGCGGCGCCCTGATCATGATCGACCTCGACGACTTCAAGAACGTCAACGACTCGTACGGCCACCACGCCGGGGACGGCGTCCTGCGCGAGGTCGCGCGCATCCTTCGCCACGAACTACGTGACACCGACCTCGTTGCGAGACTGGGAGGGGATGAGTTTGCCGTGCTCCTGCCGAAGATCGAACGGGAAGCAGCGGCAAAGGTTGCCGAAAACCTCCTCGAGACTTTCAAGGAGTCGAAGATCGAGATTGCCGATTCCGGTGGAGACCACTATCTCCCCGGTGTCAGCATCGGTCTGCTGATGCTCGAAGACCGTGTGGTCGATCCCGAATCAGCTCTCCGGGACTGTGACGCCGCCATGTACGAGGCCAAGCACCAGGGCGGCTCACGCGTGGTGTTCGCTCCCGTCTGAGCGGCCGTCCGGACTGTTGTCGTTGCTAGGTTCCCCGCATGGCCCTCAAGACCGATGCGGTGGGAAAGAGTTGGCCGGCCTTTGATTATGAGATCGGCCGGGAGAAGATTCGCGAGTACGTGAACGTCATGGGGATCGATAACCCGGTCCACGTTGACGCGGCTGCGGCGAAAGCAGCAGGCTTTCGAAACATCGTCGCGCCACCGATGTTCGTCGTGGTCTACAGCGCCGGCGCGATGGGCCCGGTCCTGTTCGATCCGGAGGTCGAGATGAACTTTGCCGCGATGGTCCACGGTGGCCAGGAGTTCCAGTGGGGTGAACCGGTCTGCTCGGGTGACCTGATCACTACGACCCCGAGCTGCAAGGAGATTTACGAGAAGGACGGCAAGGGTTTCTACGTTTTTGAAACCGTCTCGGTCAACCAGGACGGCGCTCAGGTCGTACACGCCACCTGGACCAACATCGTCAGGGGAGTCTGAAATGAGCGAACTCAACACCGGCGATTCGATCGAAGAGCTGAAAGTCACTCCCGACAAGTACGTGCCACATCGTTACGCCGGCGCGACCGGCGATTTCAACCCGATCCACATCGACCCTGAATTCGCAAAGATGGTCGGTCTTCCCGGTTCGATCCTGCACGGGCTCTACGTCATGGGCCTGGTTGCCAAGACGAGCGCCGGCGCCGCTGGCGGAGACCCCCGGGCGTTGAAGAGCCTTTCCGTCCAGTTCCGCGGCATGAGCTTCCCCGAGCAGGAGATCACGATCACTGGCGAGGTGACCGGGGTCGAAGGCGATCAGGTGACGGTCGATGTGGTCGCCGCCCAGGGCGACAGCCAGGTCATCCGGAACGCCACCGCAGTGCTCGAGATCCCGCCCGGTTGAGCTGCCGGACCACGGTCACCTTCCCGGTCACTGGGTCTACCTACAATGGGTCAATGCTTTCCCAGCGACAGGAGCTGATTCTCGGCCTTGTGGTCGACGCCTACCTCGACACCGGCCGCCCGGTCGGGTCGAGGGCGATCGTCGAAAGCGCCGAGCTCTCATGGGGCCCTTCAACCGTCCGGGCTGAGCTGGCCGCGCTTGAAACTGCCGGTTACCTGACCCATCCGCACACCTCGGCCGGAAGGGTGCCGACCGATTTCGGCTACCGCCGGTACGTCGAATCGATCATGCTCCGGCCCGTTGCCCGGCCTCCGGCGACCGCGGCGGAACCCGACGCGACGCGCTTCCGGCGTGAGGTCGACGAAGCGATGCGGGAGGCGACCACGGCGCTGTCGCACATGACTGACCTACTGGCTTTGGTCGTTGCACCACCGCTCGGCACCGCGACGATCCACCGGGTCGAAGCACTGCTCCTCCAGCCCGATGTGGTCATGGTCGTCGCGATCACGTCTGCGGGGGACGTCACCAAGCGTGCCTTCACTTTCCAGGTACCGGTCGATCCGGGCCTGGTCGAGTGGGCCTCGAGCTACCTCAATGAAACACTCGTCGGCATCGACCTCGGTGCGCGGCGCATCGCCTCGCGGCTGGCGGCTCCCGGCCTCGATCCGACCGAGGCAGCTTTCATCGAGCGCCTGTCACCGGCCCTGGTCGACCTCGAGCAGAACCCGGAAGAGACGCTCTACGTCGAAGGCGCCGGCCGTCTGCTTGACGAGCGCCGCTCGCGGGACCTGCCGCAGATCGACCAGCTCATGACTGCGCTCGAACAACGGGCGAGCGTCCTGCGCATGATGCGCTCCGCGATCGACGAGCGTTCCGTTTTCCTCTGGATCGGCGCCGAGAACCCGCAGCCCGAACTGCGGTCGGTCAGCGTCGTCGGTGCCAACTACGGCCTCGGCCACCGGAACCTCGGATCGGTCGGCGTGGTCGGTCCGACCCGCATGGATTACGAAACGGCGATCGCCTCGGTTTCCGAGGCGGCACGCGAACTCTCCCAGTACTTCGAGAACGTCTACGCATGAGCACGCGTGACTACTACGAGGTGCTCGGGGTTCCCCGGAGTGCCACAGAGCAGGAGATCAAGAAGTCTTTCCGGAAGATCGCCCGGGAGCTCCATCCGGATGTGAATGGCCACGACCCGGAGGCTGAAGAGAAGTTCAAGGAGGCCGCCGAGGCCTACGAGGTCCTCTCTGACGAGACGCAGCGCCAGACGTACGACCAGTATGGCCTGGACGGTCTCCGGTCGGGCGGATTCTCATCCCAGGCGCAGGGTTTCGGTTCGATTGATGACCTCTTCAGCGCATTCTTTGGCGGAGGCGGGGGGGGCGGGGGCTTCGGCCGGCGTGGTCCCGCTCCCGGTGCGGACATCGGCGTCGGGATCGAAATCGGCCTCGAAGACGTGCTCGAAGGAGTGAGCGAGGAAGTTGAATTCGACGTTGTCGCGACCTGTGAGCACTGCCATGGCAACGGAGCGGAACCGGGAACACCCATTCACACCTGCGAGAAATGCGATGGAGCCGGCGAGCTCCGATCGGTCGCCAATACCGCCTTCGGCCAGATGGTCCGCGCCGTGCCCTGCGACGTCTGTCACGGAGAGGGCAAGACCGCAGAGAAGCCATGTGAGGTCTGCACCGGACTCGGCCGCAGCCATACCTCAAAGGCTTTGAAGGTCGATGTGCCGTCCGGAATCGAATCCGGCCAGCGAATCCGCATCGCCGGGGCCGGCCACGCCGGTGAGCCCGGCGCCCCGTCCGGGGACCTCTACGTCGAAGTCCGGTGGCCGAACGCGAGAACATGATCCGCGACGGCAAGGACCTGATCACGGTAATCCCGGTCGACGCGACCAAAGCGATAAGTGGTGACACGGTCGAAGCCGGGACACTCGACGGCGAGGACGAGATCGAAGTCCCGGCCGGCACCCAGCCCGGCGCCGAGACCGCTCTCAAGGGCAAGGGTCTGCCGCAGCTAGGAACCTCAAAACGGCGCGGCAACCACCGATTCGTTTTCAACGTGGTGATTCCGGCCAACCTCTCGGAGGAGCAGCTCAAGCTGGTCAACGATCTTGACGGAACCCTGACTGAAGAGAACCGCAGGCCGAAAGAATCCGGCCTCTTCGGCCGCTTCCGCCGCACGCGGGCGTGATCGCCGGATGATCCGGCTCGCGGTGCGTTGCCGGCCGGACCAGGCGGAGATCGTTCTTGCGGAACTGACCGTCCTCGCACCTGGTGGCGTCGAAGAGACGACCACGGCGGAGTACGTGGAGTACGCGATTTACGGCGCCGAAGGTGAGCTGCCCGACATCGGTGAGGTCGAAGCGGCGAGCGGCGACGGGCTGGTTGGAGTGGTCGCGACTGAGGTCGCCGATGACTGGGCCGAGCGCTGGCGCGCCTTCCACAAACCCTTGGCGATCACTGCGCCTGACGGCGGCACATCGTTCTGGCTGAGGCCACCGTGGGAAGAAGGCGGCCCTGGTGAATTCGAGGTCGTGATCGATCCCGGTCAGGCCTTCGGCACCGGCGCCCACCCGACCACACGCCTCAGTCTCCAGCTCCTGCTCGTCCTGCATGACCGTGGACTGAGCTGCGGACCGCTGACCGATCTCGGCACCGGTTCGGCCGTTCTGTCGATCGCCGCGGCCAAGCTGGGGTGGGGTCCGGTCTCTGGCTACGACCACGAAGTTGCGGCTATCGAAGCGGGAAAAGAGAACGCCGAGGTGAACTCGGTCGAACTCGAGCTGGAGCGATTCGACCTGAAGTCCGGGTTGCCAGAGCTTGGCCCGACGGTGGTCGCCAACCTGACCGCGCCACTGCTGGAAGTGTTGGCTGCCCAGGTGGACGAATCGAACCGGCCGGACCGGATGGTCTGCTCCGGCCTGCTCGCAACCGAGCGTGAGCGGGTGGAGGCCGCCTTCGCCGGTGTCGGTTTGGCCAGCCGGCGGTTCCTGGTCGACGAGAACTGGGGCGGCATGCTCCTGGAAGCCGGCAAATGATCGGCGTCTTCGATTCCGGGGTCGGCGGCCTGACCGTGCTTCATGAGCTTCTCGTGTCGCTCCCGGAAGAGGACTACATCTACGTCGGCGACAGCGGTCACTTTCCTTACGGCACGAAGACCGTCGAAGAGCTGACGGCCCGCGGGGTTGCGATCACCGAGTTCCTCTTCGAGAAGGACATCAAGCTGCTGGTCATCGCCTGCAACTCGGCCACCGCTGCGGCGGGTCCCCTGATTCGGAAGATGGGTGCCGAAGCCGGCATTCCGGTCCTCACAGTGGTTGGCCCCGAGGCAGAGATCGCCGGAGCCATCACCGAGTCCGGCCGCATCGGTGTCCTTGCAACGCCGGCGACGGTTGCCAGCAGGGCTTACGCCCGGGCGCTGGAAGATCAGGGCAGGCCATTCACGGTGACCGAGGTCGCCGCACCGGACCTGGCTCCGATCATCCAGGGTGGCTTTCCCTTCGACGAGGCGGTTCTGCAGACGGTCCGCAGCTACTGCGAGCCCTTGAAAGAGGCGGACGTCGACACCCTCGTCCTTGGCTGCACCCACTACCCGCTGGTGGCCCCGATGCTCCAGCGCCTGCTCGGAAGAGACGTGCGCCTGGTCACGGCCGGCCACGCGATCGCCGGAGCGATCCAGAGGAATCTTGCCCAGGGCGGCAACCTTGCAAAGACCGGCAAGGAAGGGACTTACAACTTCCTCGTCACTGGCGACAAAGAGGGCTTCGAGAAGCTCGGAACCCGCTTTCTCCAACTGCCTCTGGATGGCCGGGTCGAGCACATAGAGCTCGGGGAGTAGGTTCAGCTGATGCTCAAGTTCCTGCCCTGGACCGCCGCCGGGGTTCTATTCATGGCCGGAGTCATCGCGCCGATCGGCTTTCTGATCTGGATTCCGGCCTTTGCCTTGATGGTGGTCCTGATCGTCATCGGCGTGCGCAGCCCGAGGTTCTTTTTTGCGTTCGTTTCTGGGATCGGCGCGACGCTGGTCGCCCTCGCCGTGGTCAACCACCAATACATAATCTTCCTGCTCTACGGAACCGTGGTGACGGCAGGCGGAATAGTGATGTTCACCGCATTCGGGCCACGAACCAGTCACGCCGAGGGACCGGAGACTTTCCCCGACGTCGATTAGGAGTTGATGTCCCGGTACTCTTGATCCATGCCCGTAGTTGACCAAATTCGTGACGATGCCCGTTCCGCCCTCAAGCAGGGGGACAAGAAGCGTGCCTCTGCGCTCCGCATGATCCAGGACGTCCTTCAGCAGGACGCCAAGCTAGGCAAGGACGACGAAGTCGCCGCATTGCAGCGCGAGCGGAAGAAGAGGCTTGAAGCCGCTGACGCATACGCCGACGCCGGACGCACGGAACAGGCCGAAGACGAGAGATTCGAAGCTGAACTGATCACGGCCTACCTGCCGGCCCAGATGAGCGACGAAGAACTGAACGCCCTGGTGGCCGAAGCGATTGAATCCACCGGAGCCACCGAGCAAAAGCAGATGGGCCAGGTCATGGGTGCACTCAAGGACAAGGTTGCCGGCAAGGCCGACGGCAAGCGGGTCAGCACGGCCGTCAAGGAGCACCTTGCCTCGTAGGACCCTGACTCTGGACAACGACGTCGCGGCCGAACTGGCCGGATCCCAGGACTCGGTACTGAAGGCTTTGCGTGACCGCACCACCAGCAAGGTCCACCTGCGCGGCAACATGCTCACGCTCGAAGGTGACGAGAAGCAGATGGACGAAGCAGCCCGCCTGGTCGACGAGATGGTCGGTCTGATCGAAGACGGACACGAAGTGGAGCCGACGACGCTTGATTCGGTGACCAACGCGATCCAGTCTTCGCGGCGGCCCAAAGAAATGCTCGACGACGTCGTCTGGCACAACCGGAACACGCGGGTTGTGCCGAAGACGGTCAATCAGAAGGTCTACGTCGACGCGATCCGCGAAAAGACCATCACTTTCGGCATCGGGCCGGCCGGCACCGGCAAGACCTTCCTCGCGGTCGCGATGGCCGCTGCCGCCCTGATCGAAGGCGAAGTCCAGCGCATCATCCTGACCCGCCCTGCGGTCGAAGCCGGCGAGAGCCTCGGCTTCCTGCCCGGTGATCTCCAGGCCAAAGTCGATCCGTACCTTCGTCCGCTCTTCGACGCGCTCTACGACATGCTCGATCCCGACCGGGTCAACGGTTACTTCGATCGTGGAGTGATTGAGGTCGCCCCGCTCGCCTTCATGCGTGGCCGCACCCTCAACGACGCTTTCGTGATCCTCGACGAGGCCCAGAACACCACGCCGGAGCAGATGAAGATGTTCCTGACCCGGCTCGGCTTCAACTCGAAGATGGTCGTCACCGGCGACGTCACCCAGATCGACCTGCCGCGTGACAGCAAGTCGGGTCTGGTCGTGGTCCGCGACATCCTCGAAGGCATCGAGGATGTCGACTTCGTGATGTTCGGTGGCGCCGACGTGGTCCGTCATCGCCTGGTCCAGAAGATCGTCGCGGCCTACGGCGAACACGCCGAACGCGGGCAGGTCAAGTGAGCCCCGACCTCGAAGACGTGCCGGCCGAGTTCAGGCCGGCGGTCACCGCTGCGCTCAAGGAAGCCGGGGTGGAGGACGGGCATCTCGCGATCGAGATCGTGGCTGCGGACCGTATCCATGAACTGAACCGTGAGTTCCGGGACCGTGACAAGCCGACCGACGTGCTCTCGTTCCCGGTCGATGAAGGCGGACCGAGCGTCGGTCCGCGGGAACTGGGCGATGTAGTGGTCTGCCCTGAGCACTGCACCGACGTCACTGAGGCAGTCGTCCACGGAGTGCTCCACCTCTGCGGCCACGATCACGAAGCCGACAGTGGCGAAATGTTCAAGCTTCAGGACCGGGTTTTGGCGGGCCTCGATGGCTGAAGCTCCGGGACAGATGGACACCGGCTCCAGGACGACCAGATCCGGCTTCGTCGGACTGGCCGGACGCCCCAATGTCGGCAAGTCGACCCTGGTTAACCAGATCGTCGGCTCGAAGGTGGCGATCGCGACCGTGCGGCCCCAAACCACTCGTCGGGCGATCCGTGGGGTTGCAACCGATCTCGAAGCCGGCACCCAGCTTGTGATGATCGACCTGCCGGGGTCCAGCGCCCGCGTGATGAACTCACGGAGCGCATAGCAGCGCAGCGTCGAGCGCGAGCTCGCCGACGCCGATGTTGCCCTGCTGGTGATCAACGGCGAAGAAGGCGTGGGGGCGGGGGACCGTTTTATTGCCGACACCCTGCTCGCCGCCAACCCCGCCATCACCGTGGTCTGCGCCGTGAACAAGGCCGATCGCCTCGGGCGAAACATCATCCCGGTCCTTGCTGCCGCAGCCGAGCTCAAAGGGGTCAGCGACGTCTTCCCGATCAGTGCCCTCAAGGGCGACGGGGTGAACGAGCTTTCCGCTCACCTGGCAACGCTCATGCCACTCAGCCCGTACCTCTACCCGCCGGAAGACAGCACCGATCAGCCTGAAGACCAGCACCTGGCCGAGCTGATTCGCGGCGAAGTCCTGATCCGGACTCGCGACGAGGTACCGCATTCAGTCGAAGTCAAAGTCTTAGAGGTCAGCGAGCGCGACGACGGCCTGGTCACGGTCGAAGCCGAGATCTGGGTCGAGTCGGATTCCCAGAAGGGCATCCTGATCGGCAAGAACGGCTTCAAGATCGGCGAGATCGGCCGCGGCGCCCGCCGAGACATCGAAGCCGAACTCGAAACGCAGGTCCACCTCGACCTTCAGGTCAAGGTAAGAAAGAAGTGGAGGCGGGATGTAGACATGTTGGACCGGCTTGGCATCGACTGATCGACCGGCGTCTAGATGTCGCCGCTGAAGGTGTCGCAGGCGGCCGGGTCGCCGCCTTCGTAGCCGTTGTTGAACCAGTTCCGTCGCTGCTCTGAGGTTCCGTGGGTGAAGCTGTCCGGGTTGACCCGGCCGCCGCCGCGGCCCTGGAGGTTGTCGTCGCCTACCGCTTCGGCCGCACTGAAGGCTTCGTCGAGATCACCTGGCTCGAGCTGATCGAAGACGGTGCTGGCCCAGACCCCGGCGTAACAGTCTGCCTGGAGCTCGGTTCGAACGGAGATTCCTTCGGCCCCACCCGGATCTGACCGCTTCGCTGCCGCGACCTCTTTCGAGACCCCGGGCTGATTCTGGATGTGGTGACCGACTTCGTGTGCGATCACGTAGGCCCAGGCAAAGTCACCACCGGCTTTGAGCTGATTTTCCATTTCTTTGTAGAAGCTGAGATCGAGGTAGACCCGGTGGTCGGCCGGGCAATAGAACGGCCCGACCGCTGAAGTCGCGTTGCCGCATCCTCCGGTGCTCACTCCTCCTGAGTAGAAGACGACCTGGGCGTTCTTGTAAGGGGTTCCGTTCTGCTGGAAGACCCGCTTCCACATGTCCTGGGCATCATTGAAGACGTAGGCCGAGAAATCCTTGAAGTCTTTCTGCGGATCCTGGTCCGGGGGGAGGGGAGCAGGCTGGTTTGCTCCTGGAGCCGCTCCGGCTCCGGTCAGGACCGAGTTGATGTCGAAGCCGTTGCCTCCGCTGCCACCGCCGAGCAACTGGCTGCCGATGACGATCACGACGATGATCAGGCCGACCGCGCCTCCGGCTCCACCTTTGCCGCCGGGCAGATTCATCCCGCCTCCGCCGAGTCCGCCGAGACCACCCAGGCCTCCGCCACCCGACCCGCTGCCGCGCTTGGCGCCGCGAATATCGATCACGTCCCGATTGCTGCCTTTGCGGGGCTTCCACTTCACAGTGACGAGACTCTACCCGCGGATGAGAACTCTTTACCCGCCACTGCCTCACATATCGGCAGATCCGGTCACGCCGTAGGATTCAGCCATGAAATTGAAGCTCGCAGTCGCGGCGGTCCTTGCTGCCACTTTCGTGGTAGTTGCCGGCTGCGGTAGCGACGACGCATCTTCGACCGACAAGCAGCAGGACACAGATGACATCACCGCTCTGGTGGCCGACATCAACCAGGTGACGAAGGACAGGGATGCTCAGGGCTTCTGTGCCCTGATGCAGCCAACCGGGGTCACCGAGGTATTCAACACCCAGTCCCAGTGCGTGCGTGAGACAGCGACGATCCTCAAGCAGGACCGCGGCAAGCAGCCGGAGCTGAAGATCGAAGACATCACGATCGACGGAAATGACGCCACGGTCACTCTCGTCAACAACGCCGGTGGCGCCCCGATCGACCTGGTCAAAGAGGGCGGCAAATGGTACGTGCCGCTTGGCAAGGGCGAGACCTCCTCGCCCACTGATGGCACCGAGTTGCCCCAATGAGCAATCCCTCGCGGGTCGAAGTCAAGTTTGACTCGAACGGTCTCGTTCCCTGTGTAGTCCAGGACGCCGATTCCGGCGAAGTGCTGACCCTCGCCTACATGAACGAAGAATCACTCGGCCTGACCGAGCAGACCGGTGAGGTCACTTTCTTCAGCCGCTCCCGGCAGTCGCTCTGGAAGAAAGGCGAGACTTCCGGCAACATCCTCAAACTCCGCCAGCTCCGGGTGGACTGCGATGGCGACGCCCTGGTTGCCCTGGTCGAGCCGGCCGGTCCTGCCTGTCACACCGGAGAGCGCAGCTGCTTCTATCGCGAACTGGACACGGGGGAGGCCCCCGAGCCGGTGAACGAAGAAGCGCTGGCCGTCCTCGGTCGCACGCTCACCGCACGCGCCGCCGAGCGACCTGAAGGCAGCTATACGATCGAATTGCTTGAAAACCCTGAACTCGCCTGTGAAAAGGTGACGGAAGAAGCCGAAGAAGTCACTCGCGCGGTGCGGGAAGAGAGCGACGAACGGGTTGCGAATGAAGCGGCCGACGTGCTCTACCACCTGACCGTGCTGCTCAAGTCGAGGGACATCGGGCTCGAGTCGGTCATGGAGGTCCTGAATGGCCGCCGCTCCTGATCTGATCTCCCGCCTCCAGCCGACCCTGGACGAGGCTCGGGCGCTGGTGCCGGAATCGAACGTCGTGCCGGTCCGGCTGAGTGTCACCGACGACGTCGAAACGCCGGTCTCGGCCCTGCTGAAACTCCGGGACCAGGGACCCTGCTTCCTGCTCGAATCAGCCGAACGCGGGCAAGTCGGCCGGTACTCCTTCCTCGGCACCCGGCCCCGCTCGATCCTCCGCTGGAGCGACGGCTTCCTGACCGAGTACCCCGGCGATGCGGTCTCCGCAGACTCGGAGCGGCTGAGCCACGTCGACGCACCAGATCCCTATCGAGCGGTTGCCCATTACCTCGATCAGTACCGGGTGGCTGAAGTGCCCGGTCTGCCGCCTTTCGCCGGCGGCGCGGTTGGCCTTTTCGGATACGACCTGGTGCGCACGGTGGAGCCACTCGGCCCGCCCAATCCTGATCCGCTGGGCCTGCCCGACCTGGCGTTGATGATCACCGACGTGCTGCTGGCGTTCGACCACCTCCACAACGAACTGACGATCATGGCCTGCGCTTTCGCCGATGACGGCGGCATCGATGCCGCCTACGAAGCTGCCGCCGGGAAGATCGAGGCGGTGCGCGAGAAGTTGCGCGGACCGGTTCCCGTTGTCGAAGAAGCCGCGGCGGTCGAGGCGCCGAAGTTCGAGTCGAACGTAAGTCGCGAAAAGTTCGAGTCGACGGTAGCTCGGATCGTCGAGTACATCCACGCCGGTGATGCCTTCCAGGTGGTGCCTTCGCAACGTTTCTCGGCCGAAGCGAAAGCCGAAGCCTTCTCGATTTACCGCGGTCTGCGGGCGGTCAACCCTTCGCCTTACATGTACTTCCTCGAATTTGGCGACTTCCAGGTTGCCGGCGGCTCTCCCGAACCCCTGCTCAAGGTGAATGGGGACGTGGTCGAAATCCGGCCAATTGCCGGTACCTCGCCACGTGGCGGGACCGAAGAGGAGGACCGGCGGCTAGCCGAAGAGCTGATTTCCGACCCCAAGGAACGCGCCGAGCACGTGATGCTGGTCGACCTGGCCCGAAACGACATCGGCCGCGAAGCCGTCTACGGCTCGGTCAAGGTCGAAGAGCTGATGGTGGTCGAGACCTATTCCCACGTGATGCACATCGTCAGCCGGGTCACGGGCAAGCTGCGAGCGGGGGTTGGTGCCCTCGACGTCCTGCGTTCGGCACTGCCCGCGGGCACGCTGTCCGGTGCTCCCAAGGTCCGGGCGATGCAGATCATCGATGAGATGGAAACGGTCAAGCGCTGTTCGTACGGGGGTGCGATCGGCTACCTGTCCTGGGGCGGGGATCTCGACACGGCGATTCACATCCGTACAGCAGTTATCAAGGACGGGCAGGTCCACATCCAGGCTGGCGGCGGCACGGTGGCCGATGCCCAGCCCGCCTACGAATACGAAGAGTCGGTCAACAAGGCGAAGGCGATGTTCCGCGCGGTCGAACTCGCCTGCGAGCATCCGGACTGGGCCTGATCCATGAAAGTTCTGGTCATCGACAATTACGACTCCTTCACCTACAACCTGGTCCAGTACCTGGGGGAGCTCGGCATGGACGTGGACGTTGTGCGGAACGACAAGAAGACCGTTGAAGAGCTGACCGAAGTCGGTTACGACCGGGTGGTCGTCTCACCGGGACCCCGTACCCCGAACGACGCCGGCATCTCACTCGAAGCGATCCCGGCCTTCGCCGAAACCGGCGTGCCTGTGCTCGGCGTCTGCCTCGGGCACCAGTCGCTGGTCCAGGCCTATGGAGGCACGGTCGTCCAGGGTGAACCGATCCACGGCAAGAACGCCGAGATCGAACACGACGGCAAAACGATCTACGAAGGACTGCCTTCACCGTTGATGGTCGGCCGTTACCACTCGTTGATCGCCGGACCCGACATCCCGGATGTGCTCGAAGTCAGTTCGACATTCGAAGGAATCGTCATGGGTGTGCGTCACCGCGAATACCCGGCAGAAGGCGTGCAGTTCCATCCGGAATCGGCCCTGACCCCTCGCGGCAAGGCCATGATTGCGAAGTTCATCGACGTGGAATTTGACGACGTGGAGGAAGACTTTGCCGAATGAAATCCTGACCCGGGCGATCGATGCAGTCGCCTCGGGAAACCATCTGACGACCGACCACGCCGCGACGGTGCTCTGCGAGATCATGGAAGGGCGGGCTTCCGAACTCCAGACAGGGGCCTTCCTGATCGCGCTGCGGACCAAAGGCGAGACCGTGCCGGAGTTGGTCGGCCTTGCCCGGACCATGCGTGAGCTGTCGACTCCGGTCAGTGCGAAACGCGATGACCTCGTCGACACGGCCGGCACCGGTGGCGGCCCTTCGACCTTCAACGTCTCGACCACGGCTGCGATCGTCGCCGCCGGGGCGGGGTGCGGTCGCCAAGCACGGCAACCGTTCGAACACGAGCAAGTCCGGTTCGGCCGACCTGCTTGAAGCGCTTGGTGTGAACATCGAACTCACCCCGATCAGGTCGGTGCTTCGATCGACGAGGTCGGTTTCGGCTTCATGTTCGCGCCCCGGCACCATTCGGCAATGGCCCACGTGGTTCCTGTTCGCAAGGAGCTCGCGGTACGCACGATCTTTAACTTCCTCGGCCCGTTGACCAACCCGGCCGGTGCGTCCAGGCAGGTGATCGGCGTCGCCGACCGGCGCTACCAGGAGTCGATCGCAGAGGCCCTGGTCGGGCTTGACACAGTCGCGGCTCTCGTCGTGGCCGGAGATGACGGACTCGACGAGATTTCGATCTCCGGTCCTTCCCGGATGATCGAAGTGATCGACGGCGGCACCCGCGAGATCATCATCGATCCAGCCGAGTACGGACTGGAGAATGCGGAGATCAAGACGGTGGCCGGTGGTACCCCTGAGGAGAACGCCGACGCGACCAGAGCGGTACTCGAAGGTGAGCGCTCGCCCCGTCGCGACCTCGTCCTTCTGAACGCCGCCGCCGCGATTTACGTCGGCGGTCAGGCCGAAGACTTCGGAGCAAGTCTGGAAGCGGCGAAGGAAGCCATCGATTCCGGGTCGGCCGCAGGTGTTCTTTCACGCCTCGTCAGCTTCACCACTGATCAGTAGGCTTCGTCAAACGTGGGAATACTCGAGCAATTGATTTCGGCCGCGAGCCATGGTGTCGACGAACGTCGCCGTCAGGTGCCGTTGGAAGAACTGGAAGCCCGTCTCGGTCAGCGAGACCGCGATCGCCCCTTCCGGGAAGCACTGACCCGCCCCGGCATGTCGCTGATCTGCGAGTACAAGCGCCGTTCGCCCAGCGCCGGCGACATCGCTTCGGCAACGCCGCTCGACAGCCAGGTGAAGGCTTACGAGCAGGGTGGAGCCGCCGCGCTTTCGGTGCTGACCGACGAGACCCACTTCGGGGGCAATCTCGCCGACCTCGCCGCTGCTCGCGCGAGCTGCGGCTTGCCGATCATCCGCAAGGACTTCGTCGTCGACCGCTACCAGCTGGTCGAGGCAGCGGTGGGAGGGGCGACGCGGTTCTCCTGATCGTTGCCGTTCTCGACGACGAGCACCTCCGTGCCTTTCAGGCCGAGGCCTGGAATCTCGACCTCGACTGCCTGATCGAGGTCCACGATGAACCCGAGCTCGACCGCGCCCTCGAGGCCGAAGCCGAAGTGATCGGCATCAACAACCGGAACCTCGACACCGGATTCGTCGACGTCAACACGACCTACGAACTGATCACCGACGTACCGGCCGGCAAGACCGTCGTCTCCGAGAGCGGCATCTCAACGCGCGAGGAACTGGTGGAGCTCGAAAGGGTCGGCGTGGACGCGGCTCTGATCGGCGAGAGTCTGATGCGTTCGCCCGATCCGGCGGCCAAGGTCGCCGAACTGGCCGGGACCGGCGACGCGACCAGCGAGCACTTCCTGCCCTGACGCCTCGTTTCGGGCAAAGCGTTTCAGGATTTAGGAAAGATTTGGAAACGGCTTAGACAAGACGTATGGGTGGCAGTAGATGATGCCGCAATGAATAGTCGCCCAGAAGGTTCCAGATCATTTCGTCACTCTCTCTTCGCGGCCCTTCTGGGCGGTCTTGTTGTTGCCGTTCTCGGGTTCGGTGCGGTTTCGGCCGGCCTGATCGGCAAGAACGAGACAACCACGCAGACCGTTGCGTCGACCTCCCCCGTGTCGAATGACTCCGGGGACCCGGGACTGGTCAACAGGATTTACGAAGATGACAGCAAGGGCGTCGGTTTCATCACCGCGTCAGGTGTCCCGGCCGAGTCTTCGCCGGTCGACCCCCTCGGTGGCGGCGGTGGAGGCACTGGCACCGCGACCGGATCGGGCTTCCTGATCGACAAAGACGGCCACATGGTCACCAACAACCACGTTGTTGAAGGCGCCGAGAAACTCACCGTAACCCTCGGTGACTCGGACACGAGCTACGACGCCGAAGTCGTCGGCACCGATCCTTCGACCGACCTCGCTCTGCTCAAGGTCGATGCGCCGAGCGACATCATGGAACCGCTGGCGATCGGTGACTCCGGTGACGCCAAGGTCGGCGACCCGGTCATCGCGATCGGCAACCCCTTCGGCCTCGACCGCACGGTCACCACCGGAATCGTCTCCGCCCTCCAGCGCGAGATTTCGAGCGCCACTGACTACTCGATCTCGAACGTGATCCAGACAGATGCCGCGATCAACCCCGGCAACTCGGGCGGCCCGCTGATCAACACCGACGGTGAAGTGATCGGCGTCAACTCCCAGATTGCGACTGGCGGCAGCAGCAACGGCAGCGTCGGTATCGGGTTCGCAATACCATCCGACACGGTCAAGGACGTCGTCAACCAGCTGAAGGACGGAGGTAAAGTCGAGCACGCTTTCCTCGGGATCAGCGGCGCTTCCCTCAGCCCGGACATCGCCAACGCGCTCAACCTGGACAAGGAGTCCGGAGTGCTGATCCAGGAAGTGACCAAGGGCGGTCCCGCGGACAAGGCCGGTATCAAGGGCGGCGACACCGCGGTAACGATCGAAGGCAACAAGGTCATGACCGGCGGCGACGTGATCACCGCGGTCAACGGCAAGGACGTCACTTCGATGGAGGAAGTGGTCGCCCTGGTCAACGATGCCAGCGCCGGCGACAAGATGACCCTCACGATCGAAAGGGACGGCGGGAGCAAGGACTACGACGTCACCCTGGGTACCCGCCCGAACGATTCGTCGACCAAGTCAGCCGACGTGCCCTCCCAGCAACAGGCGCCCGAGCAGCAGCTCCCGCCCGGCTTCGGCCAGTAAGTAAGACCCGGACGCATATGTAGTGCCAGGCGGGGGTCCTTCGGGGCCCCCGTTTTGCTGTTCGCGTACCCTTGATTCATGAAGGTAAAGGTCTGTGGAATAACCAATCTTGAAGATGCCGAAGAAGCCGTGGACCTCGGCGCCTGGGCGATCGGGCTGATTCATGACAAGTCCAGTCCCAGGGCGGTCAAGTTCAGTGATGCGGCCGAAATCGGCGCGGAGTTTCACCGCAAGTGTGAAATCGCCGGGGTATTCGTCAATCCGACGCTCGACCGGGTGGCGGAAGCGGTCGAGAACGCGAATCTGAGCATCGTCCAGCTGAGTGGCAACGAAGGCGCTTCATTCTGCTCCGAAGTCGCCCGCCGGACTGGCGTCAAGGTGATCAAGGCGATCCACGTCGAGCGAGGGGCGGACGTCATCCGGGCCGAGGCTTACCGCACTGACTTCCACCTCTTCGACACCGGGGGCCTCGGCAAGGCCGGCGGCACCGGCCAGCACTTTGACTGGGACCTTCTGGCGGATCACCACTCGGACGTTCCGTTCATCGTCGCCGGTGGGCTGAACCCGGAGAACGTGACCGAAGCGATCCGGATCATCCGGCCGGATGCGGTTGACGTTGCGAGCGGGGTTGAGTCCGAGCCGGGCCTGAAGGACCACTTCAAGCTGGCCAAGTTCTTCGAGGCGGCCCACTACACACCGGTGGCCGGCGGATGAGTATCAAGAACGAGCGGGTCTCGCAGTCGATGAAGGAAGTCTCCGGCCGGTTCGGCCCCTACGGCGGCCGCTACGTGCCCGAGACCCTGATCCCCGCGCTCGACGAACTCGAGGCAGCCTGGAGCGAAGCAAGAGTCGACCCCGAGTTCATGGACCGTCTGGCCGGCCTCCAGCGTGACTCCGTCGGGCGCCCGACCTCGCTCTACCTCGCCTCACGGCTGAGCGAACGGGTCGGCCGGAACGTCTATCTCAAGCGCGAGGATCTGGCCCACACCGGTGCCCACAAGATCAACAACGCCCTTGGTCAGGCATTGCTCGCCAAGCGCATGGGCAAGCCGCGCATCATCGCCGAGACCGGCGCCGGCCAGCACGGTGTCGCGACCGCCACGGCCTGCGCCCTGCTCGACCTTGAATGCGTCGTCTACATGGGTAGCGAAGACATCCGGCGCCAGAGGCCGAACGTCGAACGCATGGGTCTTCTCGGTGCCGAGGTCGTGCCGGTGGAAGCCGGGGCGAAGACCCTCAAGGAGGCGGTAAGTGCTGCGATCCGCGACTGGGTGACCAACGTCGGGACAACCCACTACATCATCGGTTCCGTGGTCGGTCCGGCGCCGTTCCCGCTGCTCGTCCGAGACCTTCAGCGGGTGATCGGCGACGAAGCCCGCGCCCAGGCCCTCGAGGCCGAAGGCGTGCTGCCGGAGCGGGTAATCGCCTGTGTCGGTGGCGGGTCGAACGCGATCGGCACCTTCACCGCCTTCGTGCCGGACGAAGACGTCCAGCTGATCGGAGTCGAGGCTGCCGGGGAGGGCCTCGACACCCCCCGCCATGGCGCTTCACTCACCGCTGGCCGGACTTCGGTCCTCCACGGATCGATGTCAGCCGTGATTGCCGACGAAGAAGGGCAGATCCTCGAGGCCCATTCGATCTCGGCCGGCCTCGACTACCCCGGAGTGGGGCCGGAGCACGCATACCTCCGCGATACGGGGCGGGCCACTTACGTCTCGGTGACCGATCAGGAAGCAGTGACGGCCTTCAGGGAACTCAGCCGGATGGAAGGCATCATCCCGGCGCTCGAGTCATCGCATGCCATCGCTTACCTGCTCGGCGAGGGCAAGAACTCGGAGGCCGGTTACGACCTGGTCTGCCTGTCCGGCCGCGGAGACAAGGACCTGGCCGAAGTCCTGGGGCTCGACGAAGTTGTCTGAGGCCGGAGTAGTGAGCGGCGCTGAGCGCATCAAGTCGGCTTTCGCGAAAGCGAGGGCCGATGGCCACGCGGCGCTGATGCCGTACATGATGGGCGGCTTCCCTGACCCGGCGGCTTCCGTCCGCATTGCCAACGCCTACGTCGATTCCGGCGCTGATCTGATCGAACTGGGAGTGCCGTACTCGGATCCGCTGGCCGACGGCCCGATCATCCACCAGGCCGCGACCACTGCCCTTGAATCGGGCGTGAAGTTCGAAGACGTGCTCGAGACCTGCCGCGCGGTCAGTGACCGGGTCCCGGTGGTGCTGATGGCGTATACGAACATGGTCCTCGGCGCCCATGGCCCTGAAGGTTTTGCCGAACGGGCAGTTGCGGCCGGAGCCTGTGGCGTGATCGTCCCCGACCTGCCACTCGGTGAAGACGAAGCGACCCGTGCGGTGCTGAACGACGCCGGCCTCGCCGTGGTCCCGCTGATTGCCCCAACCACCTTTGGTGAGCGCCGGGCTAAGATCTGCCGGATCGCAGCCGGTTTCATTTACGTCGTCTCGACCGTCGGCACGACCGGTGAGCGCCAGGAAGTTCCGGCTCACTTGAAAGAACTGGTCGAAGACGTCAGCAGCATGGCCACGGTGCCGGTCGCGGTCGGTTTCGGCATCGGCACTCCGGATCAGGCTGCCGAGGTCGGGCGGATAGCCGACGGTGTGATCATCGGGTCGAAGCTTGTGCGCCTGGTCGCTGACGCGAAGGACGCGGACGCCGCGGTTGCTGCCGTGGAGCAGTTTCTGGAGAATACGCTCGAGGCGATGGGCGGGTAGCCCGTCCTCCCGCTTTCGGTAGGATTCCCCCGATGATCATCCCGGTCACATTCTTCGTCGCGATCGCCTTTGCCATCTTCTCCTATTCACAGGGGCAGGGCGGCCCGGTTGCCGGTGTCGTGTTCTTCGGGATCCTCTTTGTCGGCACTTTCATCCAGTACAGCCAGCCGCTCATCGAGATGATCAGGCCTCACGTGCCGATGCCCGGCAAGAACAAGGACTGACCAATGCGAATCGGAGTTCTGACCGGCGGGGGCGATTGTCCCGGCCTCAATGCCGTGATCCGTGCAGTCGTGCGGCGCGGGGTGTCGGAATTCGGCAACGAGTTCGTCGGTTTCCGGGACGGGTGGCGCGGTCCCCTTGAAGGCGACACGCGACCACTCGGAGTCGAGCAGGTGCGTGGCATCCTGCCACGCGGCGGCACGATTCTCGGATCGTCGAGGACCAACCCGATCAAGCTCGAGAACGGCATCGAGCGGATCAAGTCGAATCTGGCAGAGACAGGGGTGGACGGACTGATTGCGATCGGAGGCGAAGACACTCTTGGTGTTGCCGACCGGCTGAGCCACGAAGGCATTAACGTCATCGGCGTTCCGAAGACGATCGACAATGACCTTGGTGCCACCGACTACACCTTCGGCTTCGACACGGCCGTCAACATCGCGATGGAAGCGATCGACCGGCTTCACACCACGGCCGAGAGTCACCACCGGGTCCTGATCGTGGAAGTCATGGGACGGCACGCCGGCTGGATCGCATTCCACGCGGGACTTGCCGGAGGCGCGAACGTGATCCTCATCCCGGAACAGGACTTTGATCTGGACCGGGTCTGCGCATATATCGAGCGTCGTTTCGAGAGCCAGTACTCGCCGATAGTCGTCGTCTCCGAAGGTGCCAAGCCAATCGGCGGCTTCCCGGAGAAGGACGGTGTCCAGACCGACGCATTCGGACACGAGCGCCTGGGCGGCGTGGCCCACTGGCTCGAAGGCGAAATCGAGTCCCGGACCGGCAAAGAGGCACGGGCGACCGTGCTCGGTCACGTCCAGCGCGGTGGCACTCCGACCGCCTTCGACCGGGTTCTGGCCACGAGGTTCGGACTTCACGCGGTCGGCGCCGCAAACGACGGCGCCTGGGGCAAGATGACGGCGCTGCGGTCGACCAACATCGAATTGGTCAACCTGGCCGACGCCGTGGCTGAACTGAAGACCGTGCCACCCGAGCTTTACCGCGAGGCCGAAGTCTTCTTCGGCTGAACCTCAGTCCGTGGCGATGAGGCTGCGGGCGAGCGGGGCTCCCGGAACCTGATGAAGGCGCCCGTTCTCGAGCGGGCCGAGGTCGATCATGCGAAAGCCTGCCGTGGCGAACAGGCCCCCGACGGCGTCTTTCGCGCCAGCGTCGTCCCCGGACATGAACAGGACCCTTCTGCCGGAATCGACGACCGGATCTGCGGCCAGGACTGACGCCAGCAGGATGTTCGCGGTCTTGACGACCCGGGCACCGGGAACGAAATCAGCGAAAACCTCGCTCGAACTGCGTCCGCCGAGGTCGGCCGCTTTGAAGTCGGGCTGCGTCACGGCGTTGTTGGCGTCGATCACGATCCGGCCGTTCCATTCGGGCAGGCCTTCCAGTGCGCCGGGAATGTGATCCCAGGGGATGGCCACCGCGACGATGTCGCAAGTTGGCACTTCGGCAAAGGTGGCTGCACTGGCACCAGGACCCAGCTTCTCGATCACCTCACCAAGGGTCTCGGGCCCCCGGCTGTTGGCGATCACCACTTCCTCACCCGCGCGCAGCATCTGGGTGGCAATCGCCTGCCCGATGTTGCCTGCTCCGAGGATGCCGACCGCCACGGGTTCTAGTTCCTGAGTAGCTCGGCCAGGGCGCCGGCCAACTCGGGCTGCTTGAACTCGTAGCCGTGCTCGATCGCATTCCGTGGATAGACCCGCTGGCCCTCGGTCAGGACCTGGCCGAACTCGGGTCCGCGAATCGCCTTCATGGCAAAGCCGGGCAGGGGCATGAGCGCCGGACGACCGACTGCCTTGCCGAGCTGCTTCGAGAAGTCCTTGTTGGTCACCGGGTTTGGCGAGGTGGCGTTGATCGGGCCTTTGACAGCCTCGGTATCGAGCGCCCAGAGGAGGATTCCGATCTCGTCCCAACGGTGAATCCAGGACATGTACTGCTTGCCGCTGGCGATCGGACCGCCGACGCCGAGCTTGAACGGAGTGAGCAACTCGGCGAGCAAACCGCCCCGTGGATCAAGTACGTGGCCGGAACGGATCGTCGCGACCCTCAGGTCGGGGCCGCTGATCGCATTCGCGGCTGCTTCCCACTGAATAACGACTTCGGCGAGAAAGTCATCTCCCGGGGCGTCATCTTCGTACAGGAGATCGTCACCACGATCCCCGTAGAAACCTATTGCCGAACCCGAAATGAAGACCTTCGGGGGGTTCTTCACGGTAGCGACTGCGTCCGCGAGGTTCTTGGTCGCCGTGATCCTGCTCTTGGTGATCCGATCCTTGATTTCGTCGTTCCAGCGCTGGTTGATCGGCTCGCCGGCGAGGTTAATTACGGCGTCGACTCCTTCCAGAGCCTTCTCCGGCGGACGTTCCATGGTCGGCTCCCACGAATGCCACTCAGCGGTGGGTTGCGCCATCTTTGCCTTCTCAGGGCTTCGGCTGAGGCCGACGACACGGTCACCGCGATCGAGGAGGGCATTGACCAGACCCGACCCGATCATTCCGGAAGCCCCGGTGACCAAAATTGTGCGGCCGGTGGCTTCGGAATTAGTCTTTTTAGGCATATCGCGTAGTCTAGTCAGATCGAAAAGCGGGTCGGGGCTCGCATTTTCGGGCAGGGGGAGGTTTTACTGCAATGCGGGACTTTTGAGGTTTGCCCGTGTTCGATCAGTGAAGGCCAGGCAAGGCATCTAGATCCAATGACCGAGAAATCAATCATCAAATCGAGCTTCAACATCCTGTGGATCGGCCTTGCGCTTGCGATCCTCACTTCGGTCATCCTGATTCCCGCTACCGCCCAGGCCGCCCCGAAGAAATGTTTCGGCAAGAAGGTCAACCGCGTGATCAAGAAAAATGGCGGTAAGGTCTACCTCAAGTTCAAAGACGTCACCTATATCTCCGGCATGAACGTGAAAGTCATCGCCAGGCCGTACAGCCGGATCTGCGCCGGAGACGGCCGGCAGGTCATTTATGCCGGCAAAGGCTGGTCGAAGACCGACGCCGGACCGGGCAATGACAAGATCATCCTCCACAGGAGCAGCAGCAAGAGCAGGGCCTACGGGGGGCTCGGCAACGACCGCATCGAGGGTGCCAATGGGCACGACTTCCTCTACGGGGGTCCGAAATCGAATCCCGGCGGCGCCTCCGACAACGACACCATCCTCGGCCTCGGCGGGAATGACCGCATTGTCGACTACCTGGGAGAAAACAACCTGTTCGGCGGCACCGGGGTAGACACATTGTTCAGCCTCGGCAACTCCGTTTCGAACGTATATGGCGGCGGCGCCTCCGACGTCATCTGGTTCAACGGCGGCAGGTCGGCAAGCGGCAAGATGGAACGCATCTTCGGCGAGCGGGGAAACGACAGGATGCGCGGTGACAAGTTCGGCACCAACGGACCGGCCTACATTGACGGAGGCTCAGGTGATGACTGGGCATACGGCACCGACGCCGATGACGTGTTCCTCACGAATTCCGGGATCAAGAAGATTCGCGGCTACGGCGGCGATGACCTCATCGTGGCGTCGTCCCGCGGTCTGGCGAGCATTGACGGCGGTGCCGGCAGCGACACGATCTCCTACGCAACGCATACCCCCACGGACAACGTGAACTTCTCTGGCGTGCGTGTGGAGCTCGACAAAGGCACGTCGCTCGGTCAAACGAAATTTACGCTGGATGGCATCGAGAACGTCATCGGTTCGTCTTTCGATGACGAAATCACGGGCGTCCCTGGTGAGAAGAACATAATTGAGGGCGGCCTCGGGGATGACACTCTGTTCGGCCAGGAACGCGACGGCGACATCGCCGACGGTGGACTTGGCGACAACATATGTCAGGGCTTTGCCAAGACGAGCAACTGCAACGACGGGTCGCCTGGCGACACGGGTTCAAGCTGCCACTCCTCGACATCAACAAAGGTGGAGTCCTCACTCTGATCGGCAGCCGGTCCGCCGACAAAGTTTCAGTCGGCTACGGCGGAGGTGCGTATCGGGTCTCGATAGCGGGCGGGGCGGTTCCTTCCGGACTCTGTGCCCCTGACGGCAACTCGTCGACCGACTTCGTCTGTCCGGCCTTGGCCGACACCCTCAACGGCATGCTGCTCTACGGCAACGCCGGCGACGATGACATCTCGCTCGAGAACTCGATCCCGAGAACCTTGACGACCACGATCAACGGCGGCGCCGGCAAGGACCACCTCGTCGGCGGCCCCAGCAAGGACTACATCTCGACGTCGATCGGGAATAGCGCCGGCAGTGTCATCGAAGGCCGTGACAATCTCGACGTGCTCTACATCAATGACGACGTCAAGGCATATGGCGGAAAAGACGGAGACGCCATCCACATTCACAGCCCCTGTATCGGCGGCGAATCGATTGGTGGCAAGGGCAAGGACAGCACGGTCTTTGCCGGCGCCGACCACGGCGTCAAAGCGAACATTGCCCGCGGATACGCGAAATGGGTGCACGGTAGCTGCGCCAAAAAGCTGAAGATCCACAAGACCATCGAGAAGATGGAAGGAACTGCCTTCGACGACCACCTCATCCTCGGCAAGCGGCTGAAAGCGCAGCAGGGCAAGTCGTCCCTTCTCGGACGCCAGGGCAAGAATATTTTGAACAGCAAGAACGGGGTGCGCGACACGGTCACCACCGGGCCTGAGGGTCGTGCCAACAAGGTGATCTCCGACCGCAAGGACAAGGTCATCTACGGCTGGGGCTTCGCCCGCTTCTAGGTTGGGGTTACTTGCGGCCGAGCGCTGCGAATGAGCCCGTTTCGACCGAAAAGCGGGCGGCGCCGGAGCGTTTCGCTTCCTGGACGACGGCTTCCGCCACCTTCGGGGCGACATCGCGATCGAACACCGAGGGGATGATGTATTCCTCGGAGAGGTCGTCATCACTGACCACCTCGGCAATGCCGCGGGCGGCGGCCAGCTTCATCTCTTCGGTGATCTGGGGTGCGCCGGCGTCGAGCGCACCGCGGAAGATGCCGGGGAAGCAGAGCACGTTGTTGATCTGGTTCGGGTAATCGGAGCGGCCGGTGGCCATGATGCGCACGTACTTGGCGGCCTCTTCCGGCATCACTTCCGGCGTCGGGTTGGCCATCGCGAAGACGATCGCGTCGTCATTCATCTTGGCGAGGGAATCGGCCTGGATGACCCCGGGGCCGGAAAGGCCGACGAAGAGGTCGCAGCCTTCGATCACGTCGTCGGGGGCTCCGAGCACGTGGTTCGGGTTCGAGTTCTCGGAGTACCAGCGCTTGATGCCGGTCATTTCGCCCGATTCGTAGTCCGGACGGGTGGTCGAGAGGGCACCATTGCGGTCGCAGCCGATGATGTCAGTCATACCGGCCGCGAGCATCATCTTGGTGACAGCGACTCCGGCAGCGCCGAGGCCGACCATCAGGCAACGCATGTTTTCGATCGGCTTGCCGATGATCTTGGCCGCGTTGAAGAGTGCGGCCATGGAAACCACGGCGGTGCCGTGCTGGTCGTCGTGGAAGACCGGGATGTCCAGGCGCTCCTTGAGCCGCGCCTCGATCTCGAAGCAGCGCGGCGCCGAGATGTCCTCGAGGTTGATGCCGCCGAAGGTAGGGGCCATCAGTTCCACGGCGCGGACGATCTCGTCGGTGTCCTTGGTGTTCAGGCAGATCGGGAAGGCGTCGACGCCGGCGAACTCCTTGAAGAGCATCGCCTTGCCCTCCATGACCGGCATCGCCGCTTCCGGGCCGATGTCGCCGAGGCCGAGCACCGCGGTGCCGTCGGAGACGACCGCGACCGTGTTCTTCTTGATCGTGTACTCGAAGGCGAGGCTGCGGTCCTCGTGAATCGCCGAGCAGACCCGGGCCACGCCCGGGGTGTAGGCCATGGAAAGGTCGTCGCGGGTCTTCAGTGGGTACTTGTTCTCGACCGAGATCTTGCCGCCCCGATGCATCTGCATCGTGCGGTCGGTGTACTCGACGATCCGGGCTCCCCGGATCGAGCCGATCCCCCGCAGGATCTTCTCCCAGTGCCACTCGTCGATCGCATCGATGGTGAACTCGCGCACCCGCTTGCCGTCGGCACCCGCGCCGGGCACCAGGTCGACACTGACCAGCTGGCCGCCGGCCCCGGCGATGGCCGCGGTCAGTTTGCCGAGAGGCTCCTGACGGGCATCGAGCTCGACGCGGACTGTGACGCTGTACTGGGCGCTGACCGGAGGCATCGACCCATCATATGTAGATGACGCGGAGGCCCTATCTATGATCCGGGGTGGCCAACACCGAACTTTCACCTGAGCTCTTCCTGATTGACGGAAACAGCATGGCCTACCGGGCCTTCTTTGCCCTCCCGGACTCTATGGCCACCGCAGACGGGCGCCCGACCAACGCGATCTTCGGCCTGACTTCGATGATGGTCAAGCTGATCAGCGACTACCGGCCCCGGCAGGTCGTGGTCGCCTGGGATGCCGGGATGTCGGGCCGCGAAGTGCTTTACCCGGAGTACAAGGCCCAGCGTCCGCCGAAGCCTGACCTGCTGCGGCAGCAGTGGCCGGCGATGGAGCAGATGGTCGACGCCTTCGGGTTCACCAACATCAAGGTCGACGGATACGAGGCCGATGACGTGATCGCTTCGCTCGCCGCCGAAGCGACCCGCAACGACATACCGGTGGTTGTGGTTACGGGTGATCGTGATGCCTACCAACTGGTCAGCGACACGGTCCACGTGATGAGCACTTCACGCGGCGTGACCGACATCAAGATGTATGACCGCGAAGCCGTCAAAGAGCGGTACGGCGTGTACCCGGAACGGGTCACCGATCTGATGGGCCTCCGTGGCGATACTTCGGACAACATCCCTGGCGTTCCCGGCATCGGCGAAAAGACCGCAGCGGCCCTGCTCGAGCAGTTCGATTCGCTCGAGGATGTCCTCGCGAACGTCGACAAAGTTTCCGGCAAGAAGCGCAAGGAGAACCTGACCGAGTTCGCCGACGACGCCCGGATCTCCAAGGTGCTGGCGACCATGAACTACGAAGTGGAGACCGGCATCGACCTGGTCGAGCTGATGGCGACGGTGCCGGATCGCGAGGGCCTGCGGGACTTCATGACCGACTACGAGCTGAAGGCCGCGCTGTCACGGCTCGAAGAAGCTCTCGGTGAGGACGAAGCAATTCCCGGGGTCTCCGAGGATCCGGTCGAGCCGACGGAGGTCGAACTGGAGGAAGGGACCGTCTCCGATCTGGCTGACGGACCGATCGCGGTCGAGATGTACGGGGGATGGGCTGCGACCGACGGCGAGAAGGTCGTTGGCGGCGACGACGGCATGATGGAGTTTGTCGAGGCGATCAGCGGGCGTCCCCTGATTGCACACGACCTGAAGGCGATCGCCGGCGGCCGCACCGGCCTGATTGCGGCGCTCGAATCGACCGCGAAGGGGCCGGTCATCCATCACGACACGATGGTCGCGGCCTACCTGCTCGAGCCGACCCGTCGCAGCTACGCGCTCGACGACCTCGCGGTCGCCGCGGGCCTCGCCCCCTCCGGACTCGATGACGAAGACGGCCAGATGAGCCTCGTGACCGAAGACAAAGGTTCGATCGCGCCGGAGATCACGGCGACGGTCTGGAACCTCGCCCAGAGCCAGAAGCCGCGCCTCGAGGAGGCCGGCCTGGTGCCGCTCTTCGAAGAGATTGAGCAGCCGCTGATTCGGGTGCTGGCCGCGATGGAACGCGTCGGGGTGAAGCTGGACCGGGAAAAGGTCGCGGAGATGAGTTCGGGCATGTCCGAACACATCGCCGAGCTTGAATCCAAAATTCACGGTCACGCCGGTCGTGAGTTCACGATCGGCTCGCCTCAGCAGGTCGGACAGGTCCTGTTCGAGGAGCTCGGCCTGACCCGCAAGCGCCGCGGCAAGACCGGCTTCTCGACCGACGCCCGCGTCCTGGCCCAAATCCGCGAGGAGCACGAGATCGTCGGGCTCATCGAGCAGTGGCGCGAGCTGACCAAGCTCAAGAACACCTATCTCGAACCGCTCCCCGAAGCGATCGATCCGGACACCGGCCGTGTTCACACGACCTTCCTCCAGACCTCGGCGCCGACCGGCCGTATCTCGAGCGTCCAGCCGAACCTGCAGCATTCCGATCCGGGCGAAGTCGGGCGGCCGCTCCGAGCCTGCTTCGTGGCCGAGCCGGGCAACCTGCTCGTCTCCGCCGACTACAGCCAGGTCGAACTGCGGGTCCTGGCCCACATCGCCGATGAGCAGGTGCTGAAGAAATTCTTCCTCGAAGGCGAAGATGTCCACTCCGCCACCGCCGCCCAGGTCTTTGGCATCGACCCGGCCGACGTCGACGAGGCCCAGCGCTCGAAGGCGAAGATGGTCAACTTCGGCATCGTCTACGGCCTGACCGGATTCGGCCTGGCCGATCGGCTGAACATCCCGCGGGCCGAGGGCGACGAGTTCGTCAAGCGGTACCTCGAGCGTTTCCCCGCGATCGACACCTTCCGCGACCAGGTGGTCGAAGCGGCGACCGAAAAGGGCTACGTCGAGACCCTGTTCGGCCGTCGGCGCCCGGTGCCCGAACTGAATTCGAGCCAGGCGAACACCCGAAAGCAGGGCGAACGCCTCGCGATCAACACCGTGATCCAGGGCACCGCGGCTGACATCATCAAAGTCGCGATGATCCGCAGCCAGGTCGCTCTGGCTGAAGAGGGCCTCAGCTCCCGGCTGGTGCTCCAGATCCACGACGAACTGCTTTTCGAGGGACCGGAGGACGAATCCGCCCGGGTGATCGACCTGGCTCGCCGCGAAATGACCGCGGCCTTCGACCTCACGCCACCGCTTGAAGTTGACGCCGGCGCGGGACCCGACTGGCTGTCGGCGAAGTGACCCGCAGCACTTGAGCCACGAACTCACGGTAATTCTGGTCGTAGTAGTCGGCATCCAGCTGGCCGTTCAGGCACCGCTCAACAGTGGACTCGGCCGAACCGTGGGCAAGCTGCCGGCGGCGTTGATCAGTTTCCTGGTCGGCCTGGTTGCGTTGTTCGTCCTCTGTCTCGCTTCCGGTGAGCTCGGCCAGTTCTCGACGATCGGCGACGCGTCGCTTCCGAGTCTCTTCGGTGGCTTCAGCGGAGCTCTCTTCGTGGCCACGTCGACGGTGACCATCTCGAGGATCGGGGCCGGGGCGGTGGCGGCCGCGACGATCGCCGGCCAGCTGACCTGCTCTCTGATCATCGACGACTTCGGATGGGTCGGGGTGGACACGGTCCCCGTAACAGAACTGCGGATCCTGGGAGCTGTACTTCTGCTCGCCGGTACCGGGCTCGTGGTCTACCGGAAGAAGTACGCAACCGACCTCGAAGGAGCGGGCAAAGCCGGACTTGTTTCTGTCGCCGCTGTGGTCATTTCGGGAGCTCTCGTCGGCATTCAGCATCCACTCAATGCCGAGCTCGCCGACCACATCGGCGGGCTCAATTCCGCCCTGATGAATTTCATCACCGGAACCGCCCTGCTGACGGTCATCGTGGTCTCGGCTCGCCTCGGTGGAGACATGAAGCGGGTGGGGGAGGTTCGCTGGTACTACCTTTGCGGCGGATTCATCGGCGTGATCACGGTGCTCTCGGCCTTGTCGGCGGTCGGGACGATCGGCGCGGCTGGCTTGACCGCCGCGATCGTAACTGGCCAGCTGCTCTCGTCGGTCGCGCTCGACCGGTTCGGCGCTTTCGGTTTGGAGAAACGCGGCGTCACCCTGGTCCGGGTGTCCGGTGTCGTCCTGTTGATCGCCGGGACTTTCATGACCGTGTCCTGATTCTCAGTGGCTCAGTGACTAGGCCTCGGGCGGGTCCCTGACCGTGTCGCCGGCTTCCGGTGCGCCCACGCCTTCATCGGCTTCGTTCTTCTGTCGGCGGGAGAGGTAGATAAACGGCAGGGCCGGCCGAGATCGCGGCACCGAAGAGGTAGGAGGTGCCGTAGCCATATACATCCGCAGCGCGTCCGAGAACCGGCTGGGAGACAACGCCACCGGTTGATCCGAGCATCGAGTCGAACGAAAGGATCGTGGCACGCTGCTGTGACGGGATCATCCCGTTGAGGTAGGACTGGCGAATCGGCGAAGCGGCAGCGAAGAGCAGGCCCCACATGGCGACCAGGACGACCACGGCCCAGAAGTTGCCGAAGAGGCCGATCAGCAGCAGGGTGACGCTGCTGATCGCGACCGCGAAGAGCAGAGCGGAAGTCCGGAGCCGAAAGCGGCCCCGGATCCGCGGAGCCGCGATGCCACCGCAGATCTGGGCACCGGCCACGAGGGCGGCGGTGATTCCGGCGATGCCGTATGCCTCGGGGTCGCCCGCCAGCTCAAGCAGGTAAGGCTGGAGGGCGTAGAAGGCGTAGAAGCTGACCCCGGCGGTGAATGGAGAAGAGAGCATCAGCCACTTGACCGAGGGAACGCGCCAGCCATATTCGACCGAGGCACTCGTGATGAGCTTCATTTCCTTGATCGTGCCAGTGCTTGTTTTGGGAGCGAAGCCGATGTCCTTCATGGCGAACGCGGCGTAGACGAACATGATCACGAGGACAGCCGCCCTCATCACGAACGGGACGCCGAGGTTGGTCAGCTGGGCAACGTAGCCGCCGAGCACCGACCCGGTGAGCATGCCGATGCCGGTCACGATCTGGCCGCGGCCGAAGACCCCTTCGAGGCTGCCGGTGAACCCGGTCGCATCGAGGGCATCGACCAGCCAGGCTTCAACCGCCCCGGAGAAGAATGTGAAGCCGAGTCCGAGCAGGATCGAGACCAGCGCCCAGGCCCAGAACGGCCCTTCGATCTGCCAGAGGAAAACGTAGAGGAGGGTGGTGACCATCAGGGTCACCGTGCCGGCGAGGTAAGAGACCCGCCGGCCGATCGTGTCGGCGACGACGCCAGTGGGAATTTCGAAAATCACCATGCCGGCGGTGAAGAAGGCATTGGCGGTGAACGCCTCGAAGTTCGAGAGTCCCGCATCCAGCAGGAAGATGGTGTTGATGCCCCCAGATGAAAGACGCGGCAAGCGTGTTGCCGAGCATCAGAGTGAGGTAGGTGCGCTGGATCCTGGACGAGTCGGGAGTCACCAGAGATCAGGATACGGCTCAACCTCGAGCCAGCTCTGCCGCTCTGGCAGCCCCAGCTCGTACGTGCCCCGGTGGTCCGTGGTCAGAGTCCAGACGGTGCCGTTGCCGTCGGTGAACCCGACCTCGAGCTCGGCCATCGAGCAGTTGAGAACGTCATGGATGTGGCCGTCGGGGCTGCCGTAGTTCCAGGCGGCAGTGATTTCCCGCGGCGCTTTCGTCTTGACTTCGGCTTTGACACCAGCTTCGCCGGGCAGAACGAATCTTGCCCGACCGGGCTCTGGATCGGCAACGACCCCCCGGCGAAGCATCCCGCCAAGGCGGTGACGTTCACCGCCAATCGAGACCGCTCCGTTGGCGACCCAGGGCGTGACCCTGCCCGCGACCCTTACGCGGCCCATGACGACGTCGATCCATGCCTCTGGGTCCTCCCGGAAGCCGGCGCCGCTCAGCCAGACCCAGGTCCAGGCGTGCTCCGCGCCCCAGTTGTGGCCGAGCATTCCCGGCCAGTTTTCGAGTTCGTACTTGCGTCCACCAACGGTCACCTCGCCTGACAGCCTTGCGAAAGGCACCGGGCTTTCGGGCTTCGTTTTCGGAAGCGGCGCCCGGTAGAGCCACGAAGGGGAGAGGTGGTGGAGTGGTTGCGCCGCGTCGCTGACCCTGAGGGACCAACTGGCCTCGCCACTCGAGCCTTCGATTCGATCCTGGCCAAAGCTCGATTCACCGATCCTGATCCAGTCGTCCGCCGGTTCGGAGAGTTGATCGCGCTCGACGGTCAGCTTTTCGGCGAAAGGCTTGTCGGCGGACCCGTCAAAGAGCGTGAACCACAAAGACGCTTTCGCATCCTGGCCTTTCGGCTTCTGGACCGTGTACCTGATCCAGACCGCAAGAGGGTCTTCCGGATGGGCGGCCCGCAGGTAGTACGACTCGTACATCCCGGTGCCATGACTCGCGGCGGGCCAGCGTGGTCGACTGTCCATGGTCCAAAACTCTATCCGCAGTGGGTTCCGCCCCCAGGACTAGACTCGCCATATTGAAGATCCGCCGGCCGGCCTTCCGGGAGGCTAAGTTTTACGCTAAGTCACGTCGCGACGATTCGCCTTTCGTTTTGTCCATTTTTCAGCTGTGCCTTCGGGAGTAGGCTGAAAAGGACACTCAATCGAGGAGGCCGAGACTCTTGACCGTGACTACTGACGGAATCGCTACGAAGACGCTGAAGAACTACGTCAATGGCAGCTGGGCCGAAGCCTCCGGCGCCGAACTTCATCCGGTCCTGAATCCTGCCACCGGAGAGACGATCGCCCAGGTCCCATTCTCGACGGCCGCTCACCTCGACGAAGCCGTGGAGGCTGCCCGCGCGGCACTGCCGGCCTGGCGTGGAGTGAGCACGATCGCCCGGGCCCGCAAGCTGTTTGAGCTTCGCGAAAAGCTGGAGGCGAGGAAGGACGAGATCGCCCGCACCGTCGTGCTCGAGATGGGGAAGACCCTGCCCGACGCGACCGCCGAAGTCGGCCGCATGATCGAGATGGTCGAAGCGGCCACGGCGATCCCGACCACGATGCAGGGCCGCATCCTCGAAGACGTCGCCCGCGGCGTCGACGCCGAAACCATCCGACAGCCGGTCGGAGTCTGTGCCGCGATCGCACCGTTCAACTTCCCGGCGATGGTGCCGTTCTGGTTCCTGCCGTTCGCGATCGCCTGCGGCAACACCTTTGTGCTGAAGCCCTCCGAGCAGGTGCCGATGACCCAGGCGCTGGTCTTCGAGTCGATCGACTCGCTCGACTTGCCCGATGGTGTGGTCAGCCTGGTCAACGGCGGACGCGAGATCGTCGAAGGCATCCTCGAGCACCCCGGTATCGACGCGATCTCGTTCGTAGGTTCGGCTCCGGTCGCGCAGATCGTTTACGAAGGCGCAGCCAAGACCGGCAAGCGGGTCCAGGCCCTCGGCGGAGCAAAGAACCACATGGTGATCTGCCCCGACGCCGTGGTCGACCCCACCGTCAAAGGCCTGATCGGATCCGGCTTCGGCGCCGCCGGCCAGCGCTGCATGGCGGGCTCCGTGATCGTCACGGTGGGCGAAGGCCACGACCGCGTCATCCCGACACTCATCGAAGAGACGAAGAAGCTGAACGTCGGCAACGGCCTTGACGAAGAAACCGACGTCGGCCCGGTCATCTCCTGCGAAGCCCGCGACCGCATCGGCGGCTGGGTTCAGAAGGCGGTTGACGATGGCGCCGACCTCGTGGTCGATGGTCGTGATCCTGGTGGCGATCCCGAAGGAGCTTTCATCGGCCCGACCATCCTCGACAACGTCAAGCGAGACGACCCGATCATCGGCGAAGAGGTGTTCGGCCCGGTCATCGCCGTGGTCAACGTCGACACCCTCGAAGAAGCGATCGAAGTCGTCAACGCCAGCAAGTTCGGCAACGGCGTCTCGATTTTCACCGAGTCCGCCTCGGCCGTGCGCAAGTTCCGCCACGACGTCGAAGTCGGAATGGTCGGCGTCAACATCGGAGTGGCCGCACCGGTCGCCTTCTTCCCCTTCTCCGGCTGGAAGGCGTCGTTCCTCGGCGACCTCCACGCCCACGGACCGGACGCAGTCGAGTTCTTCACCCGGAAGAAGACGATCACCAGCCGTTACTTCTCAGGTGGCGCGACGAGCGGCAGCTACTTCGTCGAGCACTGACTGGCGCCCGATTGACTACATCAAAGATCGACCGGTCTGCCCATGTCTTTAGGTCGGTCAAAATCCTGATCATCTCCCAAGCCAGGCATCTCAGGAGACTCTTCTTCCCACTGCGCGGGGCGATCTTCGAAAGGTTTATCGGTGGTTCGTGGCGCTCGATCGCCTGTTCCATGGCCTCACGGTCGTAGAGGTAGCGGGCCCAGAGCGATCTTGGCTTGGCCAGCCTCACGGCCCCGACGGTGCCGATGACGGGGCCGACGACCGGAAGGATTCCAGCGAGGATCGCCAGTCCGTACTTGCCTTTGACGACGCAGAACAGGATCGATCCGGCCGCAAGGAAGTACGCAAAGAACAAAACGGTGCCGAGCGTCCCCGATGCTTCGGCCGAAAGTGGTCCGGCATCGATGGTCGTCGACGTATGCGCGATCAGGGACAAGTCCATGCCGGGAGCATATAGCGGCCGGAAGCAGGATCGGGTCGAGTGTTCAGGTCGTGGTTTTCACCGGTTTCTTCGAGTTACGGGCCCTGGCGGTCAGGGCGTACTCGGGTGGCATGAAGTCGAGATACCGGTTGAAAGCCCAGCCCCTGAGGCCCGTCGCAGGAGACCGGCTTTACCAGTCTGTGGACTTCCGGCACCGCCTTCTGGAGTCTAGCAACAGCTCGAACTGGGGCCCTGTGCCGCTCGCTGAAGGCCGCATAACTGGTCAGGCCTGTTCACGGGTCTGGAAGCCTTCGTAGACGGCTCGCAGTTCGAGCCCGAGGGCCAGTCCGAAATAGAGGGCGGGGCGGATGCCTTCCGCTGTCACCGGCAGGCAGTGGCCGGCCGAGTCGCCGGCGAAGAAGACGTTGTTGCCGGTGGCGGGTCGCAGCTTGTGCGGGATCCAGTTGCCCTGGTAGCCGTCCTTCTCGACCGGGATGTCGTCGGCGAGCAGGTCGGTGGGCGGGCGGACCGGGTGCTTCGGATCGAACGAGCCCATGCCGACGCGGACCTCGTTGCCGGCCGGGAACGACCAGCCGTAGCCGGCGGGCAGGTATCGCCGCGTGATCCAGACTTCGAAGTCCGGGCTGCTGCCGGCGGGGTGGACTTCGAGCCCCCGGGATAGCGGGGCATCGGGGGGCTGGTATCCGGCACCGCCCGCCAGGACTCGTTTCCAGCCCATTGCGTCGACCACCAGTGGTGCCTTGATCACACCGCGGTCGGTGTCGACGGCGATCGTGCCATCGCCGTTCGATTCGGCTCGGCCATTGACTTTGGCGGTCTCGAAGGTGGCGTCGCAGTCTTTCCAGAGCAGGTCGCAGAGGGTGCGGTAGTCGAAGGTCGAGAACGTCCACGGGACAGGAAGCCGGGTCGTGCCGTGGGCGGTGTGCACCACGACCGCGTCAAAGCGCTGTCGCTCGGCTTCCATCAGGCCAAGGTTCTCCAGCCAGCCGGTTGGGACCGCACAGGCCGAAGTCTGGCGTTCGCCGATCTCGTACCGGTCGAGCAGCAGCACATCCGCGCCGGAGCCGGCCATCTGGCGAGCGACCATCAATCCGGCGAAACTCGCGCCACAGATCAGCAGATCACGAGATCCGGAGAGATCAGTGCGTTCGGAAGCCGGTGTGGTAGCCCGTTTAGCCATTCACCACCAGAGTAATTAACCCAGACCCAAAGAACCCAGACCCAAAAGCACTCAAGGCCCGGTCCGAATCTTTCCGGCAACGATTTCACGGCCCTGGTACACAAAATCGTTGCCAGAACATCAATGCTGACAGGGCCCGACGTTCTGGCAACGATTTCGCATGCCCTGAAGGTGAAATCGTTGCCAGAAGTGTTTGGCGTGGGGGCGTGGATTCCCCGCTATAACGCGGCTTGCGGTGGTTTCTGCGATGATCCCGCGCTGTGACTACAGAAAACACACTCCTACACGCCCCAGAGGGGGTTCCGGTCGAAGGTTCCAACGGTCTCTTGGTAGAGGTCGATGGCCGGATCATTCCTAACTACGCAGCCACCATGGTTTCTTTCGAGGAGGGCGATGTCGTAAACGGCAAAGTCGTCCGCATCGATCGGGACGAAGTGCTGCTCGACATCGGCTACAAGTCGGAGGGGGTAATTCCCGCCGGCGAGCTATCGATTCGCAAGAACGTCGACACCTCGGAAGAGGTCGAGCTCGGCGAAGAGATCGACGCCCTTGTCGTTACGAAGGAAGATGCCGAAGGGCGTCTCATCCTTTCGAAGAAGCGTGCGCGCTTCGAGAAGGCATGGCGGAAGATCGAAGTCGCCGCTGAATCCGGCCAGCCGGTTGAAGGCAACGTGATCGAAGTCGTCAAGGGTGGACTCATCCTCGACCTCGGCATCCGTGGCTTCCTGCCCGCCTCGCTCGTCGACATCCGCCGCGTCCACAACCTTGATGAGTTCATGAGCCAGACCCTGGAATGCAAGGTCATCGAGCTCAACCGCAGCCGCAACAACGTCGTCCTTTCCCGTCGCGCCGTGCTCGAAGAGGAGCGCAAGGAAGTCCGCGACCAGATCCTTGACCGCCTGCAGCCCGGCGAAGTCGTGGAAGGCAAGATCTCGAACATCGTCGACTTCGGCGCGTTCGTGGACCTCGAAGGCATCGACGGACTCATCCACATCTCCGAGCTTTCCTGGAGTCACGTCAACCATCCGTCAGAGGTCGTGGCGATTGGCGACACGGTCAAGATCAAGGTGCTCGACATCGATCGTGACCGCCAGCGCATCTCGCTCGGTCTCAAGCAGACCCAGGAAGATCCGTGGCAGCGCGTGGTCAGCACTTATCGCTCCGGCGACGTGCTCGAAGGCACCGTCACCAAGGTCGTCTCCTTCGGTGCGTTCGTCGAGATCCTCGACGGCGTCGAAGGCCTCGTTCACATCTCCGAGCTCGCCGACCATCACGTCGAGAACCCGTCGGAAGTGGTCGAGCTGGGTGCCGCCCTCAACGTCAAGATCCTCGAGATCGACGAAGAGCGCCGCCGCCTCTCGCTTTCCATCAAGCGGGTCGAGGGTCAGAACATGCTGCTCGGCGGACTGGGTGCTGCACTCGCAGCCGCTTCCGGACCGACCGAAGGCGCAGAGGGCGAAGGAGCCACCGGCGAGGCTGCTCCTGAGCTCGAACTCTCCGAAGAGGTCTTCACCGAGGATGCTCCGGCAGAGGAAGTTCCTGCCGAGAACGTCGAGGTGGCCCCGGAAGTCGAAGCCGAAGTCGCCGAAGCGATCGCTGAAGTTGACGTAGCCGAAGCCGCTGAAGAAGCTTCCGAAGAGGCAGTAGCCGAAGCGATCGTCGAAGAGGTGATTGAAGAAGCCGTCGCCGAGGAGATAGTCGAAGAGGCTGTCGCCGAGGAGATCGCTGAAGAGGAAGTGGTTGCCGAGGCCGAAGAGATCGAAGCTGAAGCCGCCACCGAAGAGCCTGCTGACGGGGACGCAAAGTCCTGACGATCGGGCTGACCGGGGGCGTCGCTGCCGGGAAGTCGGAGGCGCTTCAGGCCTTCAGCCGGCTGGGTGCCGCGACAGTTTCCGCGGACGCGATCGTGCATGACCTGCTCGATCGCGAACCGATGCTCACGATCCTGCGGGATCACTGGGGCGACGAAATGGTGAATGACGGGATCGCCGATCGCAATGCGATCGGTGCCCGCGTATTCAACAACCCCGACGAGCTTTCGTGGCTCGAGCGGCAGCTCCACCCGATCGTCCAGACCGAGATCGCGACCTGGTTCGGCAGCGTTCCAGCGGACACGGGGTTCGCGGTCGTCGAAGTACCGTTGTTGTTCGAAGGCGAGATGGCGGATCGATTCGACGTGACTGTCGCGATCGTGGCCGAAGAGGCGACCCGCAGCGAACGGGCCCGCTCCCGTGGCCATGAAGGTGTCGAAGGGCGCGAGGGACGCCAGCTGAGCCAGGATGAAAAGGCAGCACGGGCAGACCACGTCGTCAGCAACGACGGCACGCCCGCGGAGCTCGAGTCACGACTGGCAGATCTGCTCCGTGATCTCACGCCGTAGGCACACGGTTGCCGACCGACTGCTCTGAATAGCCTGTAGTGCCTACACGTATGGCCAGCAATCGAACTTCAGCCGCAGCAGGACGCCGGACCGCACCGGACGTATCCCCGAACAAAAAAGGCAGCGGCGCCATGAAGGCCATATTCATCCTCCTCGGCATCATCGCGGTCGGCATAGTCGCGATCCTGCTGCTGTCCGATGTGTTTCAGCGCGGCATTCAGGAAGTCAGGCTGCCACTGCGTCACGAGAACGTGATCCGTCAGCAGGCTGAGGAGAAGAACGTTGACGCCTCCCTGATTGCCGCGGTCATTTATTCCGAGTCGAAGTTCTCGGATGCCACCTCGAGCGCCGGCGCCCGTGGTCTGATGCAGATCACCCCAGAAACCGCCGCAGAGATCGAGAAGCTCAGCGGTGGATCCACCTTCGAGATCGATGATCTGAGTGATCCCGAGCTCAACATTCGTTACGGCACGTTTTATCTACGCCACCTTCTGAACATCTATGACGACGATCCGGTGGCGGCTCTCGCGGCCTACAACGCCGGACCCGCGAACGCCGGAGCCTGGGGCGGATCGAACATGACGATCGACGACATCGAATTCCCGGAGACCAAGGCCTACGTCAAGAAGGTGCTTGAAAAGCAGCGGGAATACCGGCACGCCTACGACCTCGAGCTGGGCTACTGATGCGGTTGCGCACTGTCGCATTGGCCGGTGCGGTCGGCCTGGTGCTCGCCGATTCGTCAATTGTCGTTTTGGCCCTCCCGGAGATTTTCCGTGAGTTCGATACAACCATTGCCGGGGTCTCCTGGGTCCTGATCGTCTTCAACCTTGTACTGGCCCTTCTTGCGGTGCCCGGCGCCCGGCTCGCCCGGCGTTTCGGCCCAGGGCGCTCGGCGGCGGTCGGCCTGGCCGTATTCGCCGGAGGCAGCCTGGTCTGCGGACTTTCGACTGGCCTCGGTCCGCTGCTCACCGGTCGTGGAGTTCAGGCGGCCGGCGGTGCCGTCGCGGTAACGGCGGCCCTTGAGCTCCTGGGTACGACGCTCGGCAGTGACAAGAAAGCGGTGGCCACCTGGGTCGGCGCCGGCGCTGTCGGTGCGGCTATCGGTCCGGGCCTCGGCGGGCTGCTGACCGAACTCGTTTCCTGGCAGTCGATATTCCTGATCCAGGTTCCGATCGCGATCATCGCCGGTGTTCCGCTGCGGGACGTGATCATTGAAGAAACCCGCGAGTGGAAGATCCCGGAAATCCCCAAGAAGGTGACCGACCGGCCGCACCTGCCGGCCAACATCGCGCTTGGCCTTGTCTCGGCAGCCATTGCCGCGACACTCTTCCTGATCGTCCTGCTCCTGATCGAAGGCTGGTTGCTTACGCCGATCGCCGCGGCGGCAGTGGTGACGGTCCTTCCGGTGGCCGCCCTGTTCGGCTCGCGCATCAGCGGTTCGATCCAGTCCGTCAGGTTGCGAGCCGCCTCCGGCGCAATCCTCCTCGGTGGTGGACTCGCCGCACTCGGGCTGGTGCCGAAGGCCGAGATCATCTGGGTAATCCCGCCGCAGATTCTGGCCGGCATCGGACTCGCTCTGGTGCTGTCGGCACTGACCGAAGCCGCACTCAGCGGCAAGTCGGCCGCGGCGGTCCACGGCGGCTGGACGATCGCCGCGCGTCACGCCGGCGTCGTGGTCGGCCTGCTCATCCTGACTCCGATCTTCACCAACCAGCTCGATGCCCAGAAGACCGATGCGCTGGATTCCGGAACGGCGATCGTGCTCGCGGCGCCGCTCGATCCGACCGAAAAAATCGATCTCGCGAGCCGCCTCTCCGAGGAAGTCAACGCCCAGGGCGACCGGGTTCCCGACGTCAGCCCGGCCTTCGAGCCCCCGCCGGCCGATCCCGCCAAGCGCGACATCTACGCGAGCGTGCGTTCGGGAATCGAAGACCAGCTCGACCGGGCCGCGACCCATGCTTTCTCGGCTTCCTTCCTGCTTTCCGCACTGTTTGCCCTGCTGGCCCTTATTCCGATCGGCCTGACCAGGAGGCTGGACCTGTGACCTCTCGCCCCGACGATCCGACCGAAATCCTCGACGGGGACGACGAAGAGCCGACCGGGCACCTCGAATCCGGCACGGCCGAGGAGCCCACGGAACATCTCGAACCCGGGACCGAACAGACCGAGGAGATGCGAACCCGGCGCCTGGCTGCAAACCCGCCGCCTCCGCCTGAGTCTCCGGACGAAACACCTCCGACCGACAAGTCACGACGGCGCGGCATCAACATGCTGGTGGGTTCGATCGCGGCCGCACTGATCCTCGTTGGCGGGTACATCGCCGCGGGCGGCCTCGACTACAAGCCTTCCGCCACGGCCGACCCCTGCAACGCGCGGGCGTGGACCAACCCGGGGAACTTCGACGAAACCGTCCAGCAGCTCGCCTTCTCCGCCGTCGACGGCGCGGCCTGTGATCTCGGAGTCAGCCGTGAAGAGCTGACCCGCGCGTTGGCCGACGACGCCAGCCGCCAGAAATTCCAGGAAGACAACAACCTGTCCGACTCGCAGGTCGAAGATGCGACCAGGGCCGGCCTGAACCGGGCCATCGACGATGCCGAAGCTGCCGGTGCGATCGGCGGGATCACAGTTACGGCGCTTCGAGCGGCAGCTCGCTTCCTGCCCGTGGACCAGCTGATTCCCCTGATTCAGAATGCCTCGAGTCTGCTCGACGGCCAGAGCACGAACGACATCGGTGGTGCGATCAACGGTGTGCTCGATGCGCTGGGTGGTGGCAGCAGCCAAGGGGGGACCGGTACGACCGGTGACAAGGGTAAAAAGAACCAGTCGGGCGATCTTCAGGACCAGATCGAAAACGGCCTGGACGGCCTGCTCAACCCCTAGTCGCTCGACCTCTGACTGGGCTTCGCGGGCTTCGTCGCCAGCCAGGTCAGCCAGATCGCCAATGGTTGGAGTGGCAGACGCAGCCACAGGAGCCACTGGGGTACATCGTGGCCCTCGACCTGACCGGGATTGAGCGCCATGTTGATGTTGGCCGGGAAGACGGCGATCAACAGTGCGATCAGCCACCAGCCACCGAAGCGGGCGGTGCGGTCGGAAAACAGCGCCGCGCCGCCGACAATCTCGGCGACGCCGCTGACGGCCACGGCTTCGTCGTGCATCGGGATCCAGTCAGGCATGATCGCCACGAAACTCTGTGGCTTGATGAAGTGCAACGCTCCCACGAGGATGAAGAAGGCGCCGAGGGAATAGCGGAGGGCTTTCATCGGAGCAGAGTAGGTGATGCCCGCGGCCCCGCGTAGCGCGCTTGTTAAGGTGAGCGGGTGCCTGACTTTGAATTGAACTCGACCTACTCACCGATGGCCGACCAGCCGGCGGCGATTGCCGCGCTGACCGACGGTGTCCAGTCAGGCGAGCGCATCCAGACCCTGCTCGGTGCGACCGGCACCGGCAAGACGTTCACCATGGCCGGCGTGATCGCCGAAACCCAGCGGCCGAGCCTGGTAATCGCCCACAACAAGACCCTGGCGGCGCAGCTCTGTAACGAATTCCGGGCCTACTTCCCGAACAACGTGGTCGAGTACTTCGTTTCGTACTACGACTACTACCAGCCGGAGGCCTACGTTCCGGCGCAGGACCTCTACATCGAGAAGGACTCGTCGATCAACGACGAGATCGACCGGCTGCGCCATGCCGCGACGGCATCTTTGATCGCAAGACGCGACGTGATCATCGTCGCTTCGGTCTCCTGCATCTACGGGATCGGCTCGCCGGCGCTTTACCGGCAGAAGATGGAGCTCTTCAAGGTGGGGGAGACGATCGACCGCGATGCGGTTCTGCGGAAGCTGGTTCGCCTCCAGTACGAACGGAACGACAACACCCTGACCCGTGGCACCTTCCGGGTGCGCGGCGAGGTGCTCGAGATTCAGCCTTCCTGGGCCGAGACCGCATTCCGCATCACGATGTTCGGCGACGAGATCGAAAGCATCCAGCACTTTGACGTTCTGACCGGCGAGGTGCTCGACACGCTCGATCACGCCTCGATCTGGCCGGCGACGCATTACGTCACCGAAGAGGATTCGATGGACAGGACCCTCGGGGACATCCGGACCGAACTGGACCAGCGACTCGAAGAGCTCGAATCGGAAGGCAAGGAACTGGAGGCCCATCGCCTTCGGCAGCGCACGCTCTACGACCTCGAGATGCTCAGGGAAACCGGCTTCACCTCGGGGATCGAGAACTACTCGCGGTTGTTCGAAGGCCGCGCCGCGGGCACACCTCCGCACACCCTCATCGACTACTTCCCGGACGACTTCATCACGTTCATCGATGAGTCCCACCAGACGATTCCCCAGATCGGCGGTATGTACCTCGGTGACAAGTCCCGCAAGACGACCCTGGTCGACTACGGATTCCGACTGCCTTCGGCGATCGACAACCGCCCCCTGCGATTTGACGAGTTCCTCGAGCGCACCAACCAGCTGATCCTGGTCTCGGCGACTCCCGGCCAGTACGAACGGACCGAAGCGACCAAGGTCGTCGAGCAGATCGTGCGCCCGACCGGCATCGTCGATCCCGAGATCGAAGTCCGGCCGACCCAGAACCAGATCGACGACCTGATGAACGAGATCAAGAAGCGCTCGGACGTTGAGGAACGGACCTTGGTCACGACTCTCACCAAGAAGATGGCCGAGGACCTGACCAACTATCTGCTCGAACACGGGATCCGGGTGCGGTACCTGCATTCGGATATCGACACGCTCGAGCGGATCCAGATCATCCGCGAACTGAGACTGGGGGAGTACGACGTCCTGGTCGGGGTCAACCTGCTGCGCGAAGGCCTCGACATGCCCGAGGTCTCCCTGGTGGCGATTCTTGACGCCGACAAGGAAGGCTTCCTGCGCGGCGAGACCAGCCTGATCCAGACGATCGGCCGCGCCGCCCGGAACACCGAGGGTCGCGTGCTGATGTACGCCGACCGCGAGACCGATTCAATGAAGTCGGCGATCTCGGAGACCGACCGCCGCCGCGCCATCCAGGTTGCCTACAACGAACGTCACGAGATCACGCCGACTACGATCCGCAAGGCGATCGCCGAGTCCGGCAGTCTCCTCGCAATCGAGGACCGGGCACCGGCCAAGAGGCGCCGGCGCGGCGATGACGACGACTTCGACGGGCCCGAGGACCTCGAGAAGACGATCGTCGCCATGGAAGTGGAAATGAGCGAAGCAGCTGACGACCTGCGCTTCGAGCAGGCGGCACGGATCCGCGACGAACTGCGTGAACTCAAGCGCGACCTCGAAGGAATGCAGGCCGGCGCCTGACCGGATTGCCCGGGCCGAAACCGGTCGGGTGTATTGTCTTTTTCAAGCTATTCGACCGGGAGGGGTTGTTTTGAGAGGGAAAGCTGGATTGCTGCTTGCTGCGGTTCTGATCGCTGGAGGTTTCACTACTCAGGCCACCGCCGCGACTAAGAAAGCGCCGAAAACCACGAATGCCGCTGCCTTCAAGGTGCACGGGAGCATCGGACAGGCGTACGTGGAGGATGTGGATAGCAGCGCGAAGCTGCTTCTGGTCAACCGCAAGAACCGGATCATCGGCAAAGGCAAGGCAGACAGCCTTGGCAGCAAGCTCTTCCGCTACCTCAAGCCGGGAAAGGGCTACACCGTCCGGCAGCGCCAGGGCGGCAAAGTCTTCGGGAGCCCGAAGTTCAGGGTCCTCAAGCCGGGGGCGAACCCCAAGCAGTCCTTCTACGACAACAAGGAGCTTCACCAGGGTCTGAATTACGTGACCATGCGTGACGGGGTCGAGCTGGCGATGACAGTTCGCCTTCCGGCCGGCAAGACGATGGCCGACGGACCGTTCCCGACCGTGATCGAGCATTCGGGCTACCAGACGGCTGCTCCCCACGACCTGCTCAACTCGATCCTCAGCGGCAAGAGCGATCCGCTCGCGCCTTCCCCGTCGACCGTCGTCGGTTCACTTCTCGGTCCGCAGCTCGGCTTCGCCTCGATCAGCGTCCAGATGCGCGGCAGCGGCTGCTCAGGTGGTGCGTTCGACCTCTTTGGCCTGCCGACGACCTATGACGGTTACGACATGGTCGAAACCGCGGCCGCCCAGTCCTGGGTAAAAGGAAAGGTCGGCATGGTCGGCATTTCTTTCTCCGGGATCTCACAGCTTTTCGCGGCCGGCACGCAGCCACCGAACTTGGCTGCCGTTGCGCCGATGTCGGTCACCGACGACCTGTACACAGCGACCGGCTACCCGGGTGGCATCTTCAACTCGGGATTCGCCCTTTCGTGGATCACGGAGCGGGTCGACGATGCCAAGCCGGCACCTGAGGGTGGACAGCCGTGGGCCAAAGAACTAACGACCAACGGTGATCCCGACACGACGCCACCAAACGTCCCCGATCAGCATTGCATCGACAACCAGAAGCTTCACCCCCAGGCGCTCGATGCGCTCAAGGTGATCCAGAAAAACCCGCATCGCACACCGAGGCTTTTCCGCGAGCGGGCTCCGGGGGACTGGATGAAGCACATCAAGGTGCCGGTTTTCCTGACCGGCCAGTATCAGGACGAACAGACCGGCGGGCACTTCCCGGAGAGTCTGAAGAACCTGGAGGGCAACAAGAACGTCTGGGTGACCATGCAGAACGGCGTTCACACCGACTCGCTCGGGCCGAAGCAATTCACGCCATGGATTGAGTTCATAAACCTGTTCGTCGCCGACCGGATCCCCGTGGTCCCGCCGCTGGTCTCCGGGGTGCTCTACGGCAGCCTGGCCGGACCTTCGGCACCGGTTGAGCAGTCTCGGTACGCCGGTATGACCGACGTCCCGGCCGCAAGGGCCGCCTTCGAGAAGGATTACCCGCGTTTTCGCCTTTTGATGGACAACGGCGCTGGACCGTGGGGACTCGGCGCTCAGGGGGCCACCTGGGAGATGAAGTCATCATCCTGGCCGCCGAAGAGGGTCAAGCCGAAGCGTTTCGTGCTGGGCAAGCGCGGCAAGCTGGGCGGCAAGAAGCCCCGAAGGGCGAGCAAGGTGAAGTACGTAGCCGATCCGGATGCCCGTCCGCTCACGAACCTGGTGAGTGGAAGCGTCAACCCTCCGCAGCCCAATCTGCTCTGGGCCCCGATCGCCAAGCGCAAGGGTGTCGGTTTCACCAGCAGCGCCGTCTCGAACGATGTGGTGATTGCCGGTCCCTCGAGTCTCGATCTGTGGGTCAAGTCCTCCCGGCGTGATACCGACTTCCAGGCGACCATTTCGGAAGTCCGCCCCGACGGGAACGAGACCTACGTCCAGAGCGGCTGGCTGCGGGCGTCACACCGGAAACTCGATCGAAAGCGGTCTTCCGCGATCGATCCGTTCCCGACCCACCTCAAGCGGGACGCGCGGCGGATGCCGAAGCGGAAGTACCAGAAGGTCCGGATTCCGATTTACCCGGTGACTCATGCCTTCCGCAAGGGCTCGAAGATCAGGGTGACCGTTTCGGCGGTCGGTGGAGACCGGTCCGAGTGGGAATTTGCGACGCTCGACAAAGGCAAGACGAAAAACACCATTTCGATCGGTGGCAAGCGGCCTTCAAGGCTGGTCCTGCCGGTGCTCGCGGGTGCTGACGCCCAGGGAACTCCCCTGCCGGCGCCTACCGCTCTGCGAGCCGAGCCGAATCGGACCTACGTCAAGGCATCGAACGGCGGCTGATTCGAAACGTGATTGCCCGGTCAGGCTCAGGTAGGCTGACCGGGTGAATCACGACCAGGTTTTGAGACAGGACTTTCCGACCGCCGACGACGGGTACGACCGCGCTTCGGTGGACGCCCACCTCGCTGCCGTTGCGGCTGCAATGAACGCACTCGAAGTCCAGATTTCGGGATTCGAAGTCGAGCGGGACGCTCTGCGGCGCCAGGCCGCGGCCACCTCAAGGCAGGCCGAGGTCGAAGTGATCTCGAAACGGACGGCGGCCCACACGCCGGCGCGCCCGTACGAGACGGCAGAGCACAAGATCGTCGAAGGGACGGTCAACAAGGGCGAGGTGTCCGCGAGGCTCATCGCAACCAAAATGGCCCTGGACGGGGAGGATCGCGAAACGATCAAGAAACGCCTCGAGACCTACGAACTCGAAAACGCCGATGCGCTGCTCGACGACGTAATAGCGAAAGTCGGCTGAGCTCAGCGAGCTTTAGTCGCACACGATCCAAGTCGCACAGCGAAACCATTCCTGACTTCTAATGAGCGAAGTGACTTGGATCCCGATTTCCTGTCGCACAGCGAAACCATTCTTTTCTTCGACTGAGCGAAGTGATTTTGATCCCTTATATAGAACGTGTGTTCGCTTCGGTAGAGTAGGTCCCAGTGACCCGTTCTGAACGAATCGTTATCTCCGGTGCCCGTGAGCACAACCTCAAAGGCATCGATCTTGACCTGCCACGAGATGCGCTGATCGTGGTCACCGGACTGTCCGGATCCGGCAAGTCGAGCCTCGCTTTCGACACGATCTACGCCGAAGGACAGCGCCGTTACGTCGAGTCGCTCTCCGCATACGCACGCCAGTTCCTGGGCCTGATGGAGAAGCCCGACGTCGATTCGATAGAGGGCCTGTCGCCGGCGATCTCGATCGACCAGAAGACGACTTCCCGCAACCCGCGCTCGACCGTAGGCACCGTCACCGAGATCTACGACTACCTGCGCCTGATGTGGGCGCGGATCGGCCGCCCGCACTGCCCCAAGTGCGGCGAGGAGATCACCGGCCAGACCCAGGAACAGATCACCGACCGGGTCATGACCTTCGAGGAAGGCACGCGGTTCATGGTGATGGCCCCGGTCATCCGTGACCGCAAGGGCGAGTACGGAAAGCTGTTCGAGCAGATGCGGGCCGAGGGGTATTCACGGGTCGAGGTCAACGGCGAGATGCGCATGCTCGACGAGGAGATCACCCTCGACAAGAAGTTCAAGCACGACATCTCGGTCGTGATCGACCGCCTCGTGATGAAAGGCGACCTTCGCCGCCGGCTCTCCGAGTCTGTAGAGGCGGCAGTCGACATGGCCGACGGGCTGGTCGAGTTCCAGGTGATCGACGGCGACCGCATGCTTTTCTCGGAGAACTTCGCCTGCCTCAAGTGCGGCACATCGATGCCGGAGCTCGAGCCGCGCATCTTCTCCTTCAACGCCCCGCACGGCGCCTGCCCGACCTGCACCGGCCTCGGTTTCAAGCGCGTGATCGATCCGCAGCTGGTCGTGCCGGACCCGACGCTCTCGCTTTCCGAAGGTGCACTGCAGCCCTGGCGCATGGGCTACTCGGGCTATTGGCGTCGCCTGATCAAGTCGGTTGCCAACACCTACGAGATCGATCTCGACAAGCCCTGGCAGGATCTGAGCGAAGAGGACCAGAATCTATTCCTTCACGGAACCGGCACCGAGCGCCACACGATCAACAGCAACAGCCGGTCGGGCCGCCGGCGCAGCTATTCGGTCAAGTTCGAAGGCCTCGTCAACAACCTGGAACGGCGCTATTCGGAATCAGACTCCGAGTCGGTGCGCGACAAGATCGAGGAATACATGGCCGAGCAGCCCTGCCCCGCCTGCAAAGGTGCCCGCCTGCGACCTGAGAGCCTCGGGGTCACGGTCGGCGGCATCTCGATCCGCGACTTCACCGACATGTCGGCGGACGCCGCCCACGAGTGGATCCAGGCGCTCGACCTGAACAAAACCGAACTGGCGATCGCCCGTCTGATCATCAAGGAAGTGGCCGAGCGGCTGTCCTTCCTGATCAACGTCGGCATCGGCTACCTGTCGCTCGCCCGCTCGGCCAGAACCCTCTCGGGCGGGGAGGCCCAGCGCATCCGGCTGGCGACCCAGATCGGCTCGAGCCTGGTCGGCGTCATGTACGTCCTCGACGAGCCTTCGATCGGACTTCATCAGCGCGACAACGAGAAGTTGATCGCCACCCTCCAGCGCCTGCGGGACCTCGGCAACACCGTGATCGTGGTCGAGCACGACGAAGGCACGATGAAGGCAGCCGACCACCTGGTCGACCTCGGGCCCGGTGCCGGCGAGCACGGCGGTTACATCGTGGCCGACGGCACCCCGGCCGATGTCGAAGCCAATCCCTCATCCCTGACCGGCCGGTACCTCTCCGGGTCCGAGATGATCCGCATCCCCGAAGTCCGCCGGGTGGCCAGCGGACACCTCAGCGTCCGCGGCGCACGGCAGCACAACCTCACCGGGATCGACGTGGAAGTACCACTCGGCGTCCTCACCTGCGTGACCGGCGTTTCCGGCTCGGGCAAGTCGACCCTGGTCAACGAGACGATCTATCCGGCGGTCGCTAACCGGCTTCACAAGTCCAAACTTCGTCCCGGCCCGCACGACGGGATCGACGGCATCGAACAGATCGACAAGATCATCAACATCGACCAGTCGCCGATCGGCCGTACCCCGCGGTCAAATCCCGCGACCTACACCGGTGTGTTTGACCACGTCCGCCAACTCTTCACGGCGACCCAGAGTCACGCGCCCGCGGGTACAAGCCCGGACGTTTCAGTTTCAACGTCAAGGGCGGCCGCTGCGAGGTCTGCAAGGGAGACGGTCAGATCAAGATCGAGATGCACTTCCTGCCCGACGTCTACGTGCCCTGCGAGCAGTGCCACGGCCACCGGTACAACCGCGAGACGCTCGAGGTCAAGTTCAAGGGCAAGAGCATCAGTGACGTGCTCGAAATGTCGATCGAAGAGGCATACCCCTTCTTTGAAAGCATCCCCAAGATCGCCCGGCGGCTGAAAACCCTGAACGATGTCGGCCTCGGTTACGTTCGTCTGGGTCAGCCGGCGACGACCCTTTCCGGCGGAGAGGCGCAGCGGATCAAGCTGGCCTCCGAACTTTCGAAGATCGCTACCGGGCGCACCCTCTACATCCTCGACGAGCCAACCACCGGCCTCCACTTCGGCGACGTACGCCGCCTGCTCGAAGTGTTGGACCGCCTGGTCGACGCCGGCAACACCGTCGTCGTGATCGAGCACGACCTCGACGTGATCAAGAGCGCCGACTGGGTGATCGACCTCGGGCCGGAAGGCGGCGACGGGGGCGGAGAAGTGATCGCCACGGGAACCCCTGAACAGATCGCCGAAGTCTCTGGTTCCTACACCGGCGATTTCCTGCGCGAAGCGCTCGGTGCCGCAGTACCACTGGCCGCCTGACGATGAAGGCAGCCGTGATCACGGGTTATGGCGACGTTCCGGAGTATTCGGAGGTCGATCCGCCGGTAGCTGCCGACGACACCGAACTGATTGAGATCGAGGTGGCCGGCCTCAATCCGGTCGACATAGCGATCGCTTCGGGCAAGTTCGACTCCGGGGCACCTCCCTTGCCCTACGTGACCGGTCAGGAGGCGATCGGAACAACCACAGAGGGTCGTCGTGTCTGGTTCGATGGGCCACGGTTTCCATCGGGCTCGATGGCTGAGCTGACCGCGATCGGAAAGGGCAGTGGGATCGAAGTTCCCGACGGCATCGCTTCGGAGGAGGCAATCGCTTTCGGGGTGGCTGGAATGGCCGCCTGGCTGGCGCTCACCTGGCGCGGTGGGCTCAAAGCCGGCGAGACGGTGCTGGTCAACGGCGCCAGTGGCTCGGTCGGCCAGATTGCGATCCAGGCTTCGAGGCTGCTCGGCGCCGGTCGAGTGGTTGGATCAGCTCGAAGCGAAGCCGGACTGGCCAAGGTGAATGAGCTTGGAGCGGACGCCGTCGTAAGCACCGAATCCGGGACGCTCGGAGACGACCTGAAGCAAGCGACCGGGGGAGGGGCGGACCTCGTCCTCGACAACCTGTGGGGCGCTCCCGCCCTGGCCGCGATCGACGCGATGAACCCCCGGGGCCGCCTGATCCAGGTCGGTAATTCAGCCGGACGGGACGCCGAGCTGATGGCCGGTCGGCTCCGCGGTGGCCTGATCGACATCCGCGGGCACCGTAATTTCTGGGCTCCACGTGAAGATCGCGAAGGGGCTTTTCAGGATATGTGCCGGCATTCGATCGCCGGTGATCTGAAAATAGAGGTTGAAGTCTTGCCCCTGGGCGATGTGGCCGAGGCCTGGCGGCGCCAGAAGGGCAGCCCGGGCCACAAGCTGGCCCTCGGTGTGCCCTAGCCCTTGAGCTCGGTAAGCCAGCCAGACACGATACAGACGTCACCCGCGCCGTAGAAGCCGTTGCCTCCCGGGAGCGTGCCGTTCTTGACGATCCCCTCAGGCTGCATCTCGAAGGTGGCTCCACTCGGACTGAAGAAGGTTGAAGCGTCGTGCCCGCCGGCATCGATATCCGCGGAGTCGGTCCCAGCGGAGATCGTGAGCAACTCGCGATCGTCCTCCGGGGTGGTTGAATTCAGGAAATCGGGGTCTCCGTAGAGAGAATCATGACCCGAGTCAAATGCGGATCCGTTCTCCGTAGTCTTGACGTAGATGGTCAGGTAGGTGCCCGGGGTAGACGTATCGGTGATGCACTTGGCGTAGGTCGTGAAAGGTCCCGAATCGAACATCTTGGCTTCCGGAGCGGCCGCCTGTGCCGCACTGTAAGTGGCCCCCGACGTCGCGGGTATTCGGGTCTGTTTGAAGGTCTTGAAGCCCTCGAGGCTCTCCGCAAGAGTGGCCTGCTTGGCGAAATCGGCTGCTGCTGAATTCGTGGCGTTCGGCACCGTGCCGAGGCTGCTCTCCTTGACCTTGGCCCCGGTCACCGCATCGTTCTTGATCTTCGACGTGACGATCGCGTTCTTCTTGATCTTCGAACTGGCGACCGCATTCTTCTTGATCTTCTTGGTCACGACAGCGTTCTTCTTGAGCTGTTTGCTGCCGACGCTGTTCTTGCCGAGTGCCGCGTACGAAGCGCCGCCGAGCGCGACGAACAGTGCGAGTGAACTGATCACGATGCTCGGCGTGATCCGGTCCTTCAATGCCTTCATGCTCAGCCCCTGACCTGGTTGGACGATTCGTGATCCGAATCTATCCGAATGGGGCGGTCACGTCCAGCGATTTCCCAGGCCGGTCAGGAAACGAGCAAGGAGGCGCCGATCACGCCGCCTTCGTCACCGAGGCCGGCGACCTTGATCGCCGGTGGGTTGTCCTTGTTCAGGAGGTACTTCGGCATTCCGTCGACTATCTCGAGTACGAGTGAGTCGGCGAATCTGACACCCATGCCTCCGCCGATCACGACGGCTTCGACATCGAGCAGATTGACCGCGGATGCGATGCCCGCAGAAAGAGCTTTCACCGCGCGGTCGAGTACCTGGGTCGCTAGTTTGTCGTCGTGATCGAGTGCGTGGGACCAGATGGCACTGGTCAGGTTCGGCTTGCCGTGCTTCTCCATGATCTTGAAGAGGTCGGTCTTCCGGCCCTTCTTCATCTCTCGCTCGACCTTGGCCTGCATGGCCTTGCGGCCGGCGTAGGCCTCGACCGTGCCGTTGAGTCCGTTGCTGTTGGGCGCGCCACCGCGACGGACCATGGTGTGACCGATTTCGCCGGCCCGTCCGCGGCCGCGCCAGGCTTTCCGTCGAGCACGATGCCACCGCCGACTCCGGTGCCCCAGAAGACTCCGAGGACGCTGCGGTATCCGGCCCCGGCACCGAGCAGGTACTCGGCGTTGGTCCCGACCTGGACGTCGTTCCCAACGACGACAGAAGTGCCGATCGCTTCACGCAGGGCGCTGGCCATCGGAAAGCTGCCGGACCATCCGGGGAGGTTGCCGGCACCGGAAACTGAACCGGTGGCTGAGTCAACAGATCCCGGTGCCCCGACCCCGACGGCACGCAACTGATGCGCCTGGACTCCGGCATCCTGCGCCGCTTCCTGAAGGGTCAAGGCCATCGCCCGGATCACGTCACTTGGGCCACCGGTGGCGGGGGTCGGCCGTCGGCGGTAGGTGAGGATTTCGTGGTTCGGTCCAATGATGGCGGCCGCGATTTTGGTGCCGCCGAGGTCGATTCCGCCGACCAGGGTCGCTGCCCGGGCCTCGGTTTCCAATTGGCTTGTCGGAGGCGGGGGCGGGGTGGGCGCGGCTGAATCGATCGGGGTCGAAATCGCAGCAATGCCGGCCGGAACTACCGGCGGCCCCGGGGGATCTGGGGGCGGCGGCACCGCGAATGAGGCCGGCGGCGGTTCAACGGGCTCGGGCTCGGAAACGGGAGGTAGCGACGGTGGAGACACATCTGCCGTGGCTTCGACCGGCGGTTCGGGAATCTCGGGCGGTGCCGGCGGCTCGGGGGAAGGTGGAGCCTCGTTTGCGTCCTTCACCGGATCCGGTTCGCTAGTCCATTGAACGCCACCGGGGGCCTCGGTCTCGGCGTGGGTCGCGGTTTCGGGTGCGATCGGCACCTCGAGCTCGGCCTCGAGCTCGGTCGGGACTTCCGGATCGTCCATGGACTCAGGTTCGGCGTCTGCGCCTGCGCCTGCGTGGTGCTCTGGCTCGGCCGCTTCGGCTTCCTCGACGTCGTCCGGGGCATCGACTTCGTCCGCAATCTCGATTTCGTCCGGCTTCTCGACGTCAGCGGTCGCGGGTTCGGGCACGGTCGGCATGCCTTCGTCTTCGGCGATCCCTCTCTTGGCTGGAGCGTCAGACGGCCTGGGGAGGTTGGGGACCAGATCTCTGACCTTCTCGCTGATCGGCTCCTTGGGCAAGGGTGTACCTGACTCGGGGATCGTGGACGGGTCGATCGGTTCCGGGGTTACCGGTTGGTTCTTGTTCTTCTTCGGAGTCCTGCGCCTGAGCAATTTCTGTCTCCTGGTTGGCCGTTGATGGTCGAACCCTACCCGCCTCTGGCAAGGTAGTCACGTGGAAGATCAATCCGGCTGGAAAACCTGGTGGCGGAAACGCCGCTGGTACGAACGAAATCACCGTCTTGGCCACCGCTTGCGGATCAACCGCCACATGGCAAAATCCGGGGCTTACATCAGGTATCCGGTTGAAGGCGAAGTGCTCGAAGGACTTGACTCGGGCCGACTGGAACTCGGCAACGGGACGATGCTCGAACCCGGCTGCTGGATCACCATGGCGCCCGAGGCAAAGGTCCGCATCGGCGAGGGGTGCTTCCTCAACCGCAACGTAATGATCGCGGCCCATCGCGAGGTCACGATCGGGGACCATGTCATGTTCGCCAACGGCTGCTTCGTCGGCGATGCCAGCCACCGCTTTGACGACCCGGACACTCCGATCACCTGGCAGGGATTCACTTCGAAAGGCCCGGTCCGGATCGGCTCGAACTGCTGGTTCGGCGTCAACTGCGTCGTCACCGAAGGCGTGACCATCGGAGACCACTGCGTGATCGGCTCGAATTCGGTCGTCACCTCGGATCTGCCGGACGGTGTCATCGCAGCCGGTGCACCGGCCAGGGTGATCCGCGAAATCGAATTCAAAAGCTGAGAACCGGGTGCGTTAACTACGCCATAGATATAGAAAACGCACCCAGTCTCTTCGGGCACGGCGCTCGGGTCAGGGCAGTGGTTCCCAGTCCCAGGAGTAGTTCGACTCGATGTCTTCACGGTTGAGCCTCTGCTGGAGTCGCTCGAGCTCGGCCGGATCGACGCTGTAAACGTGCTCCGGGCCAGGGAAGGCACCTGAGCGCACTTCGGCCACATAGTCGGCGACTCCGCGGCGCATCTCGGAGCGCACGTCGGCGTATCGCTTGACGAACTTCGCCATGTGGCCGTCGTTGATTCCAGCGAGGTCGTGCAGGACAAGCACCTGCCCGGCGGTCACGTTGCCTGCGCCGATACCAATCGTGGGTGCTTCGACCTTGTTCACGATCATCTCGGCAACAGCCTGAGGAACGGCTTCGATCACGATCGCGAAGCAGCCGGCCTGATCGAGCGCGATCGCGTCTTCGGCAACTTTGATGGCGACGTCCGCGGTGCGTCCCTGGGCCCGCATGCCGCCGAGAGCAGTCGCGGTCTGGGGAGTGAGTCCCACATGGCCCATCACCGGGATTCCCGCACTGATGATTGCCGAGGCCCGGTCGATCGAGGCGCCGCCACCTTCGAGTTTCACCGCGTCACAACCGGCCTCTTTCACCAGTCGCTGAGCGCTGGCGATCGCGAGCTCGTTCGAGGCTTCGTACGAGCCAAAGGGGAGGTCACCCACCAGCAACGGTGTCTTGAGTCCGCGACGGACCGCCTTCGAGAGGATCGTCATCTCGTCCATACCGACCGGAACGGTGCTGTCGTAGCCGAGAACGCAGTTGGCCGCTGAGTCTCCTACCAGGACCACATCCACACCGACTTCTTCGACTACCTGAGCGGAAGGAAAGTCGTAGGCCGTGATCATGGCAATCGGCAGGCCTTCTTCTTTCATTTCGGCGAGCCGCGTGATCGTCACTGGAGACCGGTCTTCTGGTCCATTTTCCTGTCTGGCTGCTGAACTCATTTGGTGCTGCCCTTCTTTCCTGGCTCAATGAGAATGTTGTCGATCAGGCGGGTGCCGTCAACCTGGGCGGCCACCGCCACGAGGATCGCTTCCTCGCTGTCATCAATCGCCGGGTCGAGGGTGCCCGGGTAGCGCGCTTCAAAGTATTCGGGTTCGATGCCCGCCGTCTGGAGGTGGTGGACGCCGGCGTCCAGCGCCGCGTCGAGCCCTGCTTCGGGGTAAGTGCGCTCGGTTTCGAGCAGTGCGGCCCAGATCGCCGTGGCCCGCTCGCGCGATTCGGGCGAGAGGTAGGCGTTTCGCGAACTCATGGCGAGGCCGTCCCGCTCACGGACGGTGGGCAGCACGATGATCTCGGTGCGGAAATCGAGATCTTCGGCCATGCGTTTGATGACCGAGGCCTGTTGGGCATCCTTCTGCCCGAAGTAGGCAAAGTCAGGGTCCACCGCATTGAGCAGCTTGGCGACGATCGTCGTCACCCCGGAAAAATGACCGGGACCGCGGCCGTCCTCACTGCCGCAGAGCACCTCGGTCAACCCGGTCACCTCTACCTCGGTCGCGAATCCGGACGGATAGACGTCGCCGGGATCGGGTGCGTAGATGAGGTCGACTCCGGCCTGCTCGGCGATTGCAAAGTCCCGGTCTTCGTCGCGTGGATAGGAGCTCAGGTCTTCTCCGGCGCGGAATTGAGTGGGGTTGACGAAGAGGCTCATCACGACGATGTCCGCCTGCTCACGGGCAGCCTTGAGCAAAGAGTTGTGGCCTTCGTGGAGGTACCCCATGGTCGGCACCAGCCCGACTTTCTCACTGGAGGCACGGTTGCGCTCCCGAACTTCACGCAGCTCGGCCGGTGTGCGCAGGACTTTCATCGGGCCGCGACCTCCGGTTGCTCCCCGGCAACGGTGCGGGTGCGTCCGGCCATGGTGTCGTAGAGGCCGAGCAGTTCCGGCCGGGCTGCAGCCAGGGCCGAGCGGTGGCTCTCAACGGTCTCTTCGTCACCCCGCGCGATCGGCCCGGTCAACGCCGCTCCGCCACGGTGAGTCCAGTTTGCCATCGACCTTTGGACCAGCGGTGAAAGTACCTGGCGCGGGTTTTCGACTCCGATGCCGTCAAGGATTCCGGCGGCCGTCTCTTCGAGGGTGATCAAGAAATTCGAAGCGATGCTTGCGGCGGCGTGGTAGAGCGCGCGGTCGTCCTCCGGCACCTCGAAGGGATTCATGCCGATCGTGACCGCCAGCTCGTGGGCGAATGCGAGCGAATCAGGGGTAGAACCGGCAATTGCCCCGGGACAGTCGTTGAGCTCGGTGTTGCCGTCCGGAATGGTCTGGAGCGGATGGACCGAGAAGGATCCACCGGTCTGGCTATCGGTGAGCGGCGCCAGCGTTGTCGCACCGCTGGTGTGACCCAGCATCAGAGGCAGTCCGTCCATGCCGGCGATCGATTCGGCGACTGCGGCAATTGCCTGGTCCGGCACACAGATCAAGACGATCATGGAATCGAGGTTTCGGGAAGGGAAATCACGACCAAGAAGGTCGACTTCGATGCCGGCGGCAGTCGCGGCCTGCGCGATGGAGGTCCCGACCCTGCCGGGCCCGATGATTGTCAGCGCCTTCGGCGCAGTCGTTTCCTGATTCATATTGGCCGTTCCAGTTCCCTTTCGGCGATACCAGACGGAATGAGCGGATTTGCTTTGGTTGTGTCGGTCCTTGAAGGGGACCAGGTCCATCCCCTTTATGGGTGACAGCCATCGCCGATTATAGGCTGCCGACATGGTCGGCTCCCCGGACACAAGACGCAGCGAGCTGGTCGAGGTCTTCCGCGAGGCCCGGTCCTGCGTCAAATGCCCGCTCAGCGAGTCCCGGACCCAGGTGGTTTTCGGTGCCGGAAATGCCAATGCGGACCTGATGTTCGTGGGCGAAGCGCCCGGTGCCGAGGAGGACCGTCAGGGGTTGCCTTTCGTCGGCCGCTCCGGCGCCCTGCTCACGTCGATGCTGGGGAATGCCGGCATCAGTCGCGAGGACGTGTTTATCGCCAACACCCTGAAGTGCCGGCCCCCGGAAAACCGAAATCCCACGCCGGTGGAGATCGAAACCTGCAAGCCCTGGCTTTTCGAGCAGATCCGGCTGATCGAGCCCCGGGTCGTCGCAACGCTTGGAAACTTCGCGACGAAACTCCTGACCTGCGACCAGACCGGAATCACCAAAGTCCACGGCAAACCACAGGTCAGGCGGCTTGGATCCCGGACCGTATTCCTCCTGCCGCTCTTTCACCCGGCGGCTGCGCTCAGAGCCACCGGTACTTCCGAACTGCTTGCGGCGGACATCAACGCCTTGCCGGAACTGCTCAGACAGGAAGTACCGCAGGAACCGGCCGAAGACGGCGCGCCATGAGCCCCGATTCGACAGGGACAAGATCGGGCTCGACCGAAGAGACCGAGCAGTTGGGTCGCGACCTTGCCCGGGATCTGGCCCCCGGAGACCTGGTCCTGTTGAAGGGCGAGGTCGGCACCGGTAAGTCGACCCTGGCTCGGGCAGCGATGCGTGAACTCGGAGTCGAAGGGGCGATCCCTTCGCCCACGTTCACAATCGGGCGCAGCTACCAGGGACGGACTCCGATCTCACACCTGGACCTTCACCGGGTGGGTTCGATCGATGCGGAAGACCCCGGCCTCCTGAACGAGTATTTCGGTCCGGAAAAGATCGTCTTCGTGGAATGGCCCGGTGAGTCCGAGGCCGACCTGACCGCATCGGCGATGCGCATCAGGTCGGTCCGGTTGTCTCACGCGGGGGGCGACAGCCGCCGAATCGAAGTCGGAGCGGCCACCCACACGGGCCGGTTCGACGCCTGAGCGGCGCCGGGAGTCTTACTGCTGGGCCTGCTTCAATGCCTCGTCGATCTGCTTCTGAGCCTCCTCCTGGGCCTTGTCGACCTGCTTCTGGATTTCGTCACCCGAGGGGATGTCCCCGTTCTTCTGAGCCTCGTCGATCTTGTTCTGGATTTCTTCATCCGACGGGATGTCCCCGTTCTTCTGAGCCTCGTCGATCTGGTTCTGAGCGTCTTCCTGGGCCTGATCGATCTGCTTATTCGCGTCATCCAGGGCCTGGTTCACCTGGTCGCTGTTGCTGTCGCCTCCACAACCGGCCGCGAAGACTCCGGTTGCTCCTACTGCGAGAATGGCCACTGCCGTGCGCCAACGATTCATTTCAATCATGTGTGACTCCCCTTCTTCATCATGTTTGATGGACGGTCGATACCGTTCGCTATTCGCAGCCTACCGTCGTCGACGGCCTTGAGAATCGTAGGTTTCGACACCGCGACGGACGATACGGTCGTCGGTGCTTTCGTTGACGGAGAAACCGTTTCGAAAAAAGTGATCCCGCCCGGTCCTGACGGCAGGCCAGTGCACAGTGAAGGCTTGCTCGAAGCCGTGACGGCGGCAGCCGCAGAAGCCGGAGGCTGGCCGCGAATCGACCGGATCGCGGTCGGCACCGGACCGGGGACATTTACCGGGATCCGGATCGGTCTGGCCACGGCAAACGGAATCGCCCTGTCGACCGGTATCGGCCTGGCCGGGGTCTCGACCCTTGCGGCCCTTGCCAGGCCGGTGCTCGGCCCCGGCCAGGAGATCCTTGCCCTGCTGGATGCCCACCGGGGGGAGGTCTTCGCCGCGCTGTACGGACCGGCAGGTCAAATTCTGCTCGAGCCGTTTGTCTGTGGCCCGGACGAGCTGGCTCCCCGGATCGGGGATTCCGGCGCCGGCCTGAGGGCCGTCGGTCCGGGGGCAGTACGATTCTCGGACGAACTGGACCGGGCCGGCATCGCAACCGCAGGCCCGGAGGCGGGTTTCAACCATTTGAGCGCAGTGGCGATTTGCGAACTTGGTGCCGCCGTCGATTCCGAACAACTTTCAAATCCCCTCGAACCCACATATCTGAGAGTCCCCGATGCACAACTCTGGCTTGAACGAGACGGTCGAAAGGCCAGCCCCTGATCCGCCGGCACTCGGCCTGCGCCAGTTGACCTACGCTGACCTTCCGGTCGTGATCTCGATCGAGCGGCGTTCATTCACCACCCCCTGGTCTCCGGGAATGTTCGTCCTCGAGATGTCGAAGAGTTCGACCATCAGTCTGGCCGCCGTCCAGGGGGACGACCGGCTCATCGCCTACGCCGTCTTCTCTCGCTACGACGCCGCCTGGCACATGATGAACGTCGCGGTCGCTCCTGAGCATCGGCGTCGCGGAGTCGCTTCGGCCCTGATCAACGGAGCGCTGGAACGGATCGAACCGGATGCTCCGGTGACCCTCGAGGTCCGGCCGTCCAACAAGTCGGCGATCAGTCTCTACGGGACTTTCGGGTTCCGCAGTTTCGGATACCGCAAGGGCTACTACGCCAATGGTGAAGACGCGATGATCATGTGGCGCGGGGATCCGGCCCTGGCGGGCGTCCCCGCAGAGTCACTGTCGGGGAACTGACGCTGCCAGCCCTGGCGATCGAAACGTCCTGCGACGACACTTGCGCCGCGGTCCTCGAAGGTCCGTTCATCCTCTCCAACGTGATCTCTTCGCAGGCGATCCATGGCAAGTACGGAGGGGTCGTGCCCGAGGTCGCTTCACGGCATCATCTGGAACTCACCGGACCGGTGATCAGGCTGGCGCTCGAACAGGCAGAGGTAGAAGTGCCGGACCTCGATTCGATCGCGGTGACTGCCGGCCCCGGATTGATCGGAGCCCTGCTGATCGGATTGAGCACCGCGAAAGCGATGGCCGCTCCCCGCCGCCTGCCGCTGATCCCGACCGACCACCTGCAGGGCCACGTTGCCGCCAACTTCCTCGAGCCGGATCCGATCGAGCCGCCGTTCATCTGCCTGATCGCCAGTGGGGGCCACACCCTGCTTGCCGGTGTCCGTGAGCACGGTGGCTTCGAGATCCTGGGGGAGACCCTCGACGACGCGGCCGGCGAAGCGATCGACAAAGCCGCGCGGATGCTGGGCCTGGGCTACCCGGGTGGACCCGCTCTCGAGAAGCTGGCGGCTGAAGGTGACCCCGGAGCGTTTGAATTCCCGATTGCGATGAGCCGGGACCCGGGCCTCGATTTCAGTTTCAGCGGCCTGAAGACTGCGCTGGTCTACCGCTGCCGCGACTTTGAAGAGGGGGAGATCGAGTCGAACCGTGCGGATCTCGCCGCCGGCTTCCAGGCGGCGGTGGTCGAGCAGCTGGTCTCAAAGCTCAAGCGGGCAATCGACCTGGAAGGCTGGCCGGCGGTGGCGCTCGGAGGCGGTGTCGCGGCCAACGGGCCACTGCGTCGAGCGGTCCAGGTCTCTGCGGCGAACGCGGCATCGAGCTGAAGCTGGTGCCGTCCGAGCTGTGCACCGACAACGCAGCAATGATCGGCTCGGCGGCACGGTTCACGCCGGCCCTGGCGTATCCGGACTACCTCGCCTTCGACGCTTTCGCCACCGGCGGGGGCCGATGAAGACCACGGTCTATTCCCGGCCGGACTGCCATCTCTGCGAGGAAGCGATCGAATCGCTAGCCGGTCTCACGAAGGAGTTCCCGGGGCTGGAGATAGTGGAGATCGACATCGACAGTGACGATGACCTCCTCCGGCGATACCTGGAGCGCATCCCCGTGATCATGATCGATGGCGAAATCGTGAGCGAGCTGGTTTTCGATCCCGAGCCGGTCAGGGACCGGTTACGGATACCCTGAAGCGCAGATGACGCCTCCGCCGAAATACCGCAGCGACACGGGGTCCGTCCTGGTGCCGGAGGGTGAACGACTTTCGCTGGGCGTGGCCGCCCGGCTTTCGCGTTACCTGCAGGTGCTGACGCAGGCCCGGAAGATGGGCCGTGAGACGATCTCCTCACAGGAGCTGTCCGAGTACACGCACATCAATCCGACCCAGATCCGGCGTGATCTTTCCGGCTTTGGCAAGTTCGGCAAGCGCGGGGTTGGCTACCGGATCGAGTTCCTGGTCGACGAGATCCGGAAGATCCTGCGTACAGCAGGGCATCACAACATCGCGCTTTTCGGTGCCGGCAAGCTGGGCCAGGCGATCGCCGGCTCGGATATTTTCGCCGACCACGGATTCCAGATCGTTTCGCTTTTCGACGTCGACCCGAGCCGCATCGGCAAGAAGGTGGGTCCGCTTACCGTCCGCGATTTTTCCGAACTCGGCAAGGCGGTCGAAGCGCAGGCAATCGTCGTCGGCGTGCTCGCGGTGCCGTCCGGTGCCGCCCAGGCGGTCGCCGACGGGTTGGTCGAAGCCGGGGTAACGGTCATCTTCAATTACACCGAACAACTTCTCCAGGTTCCGCCCGAAGTCACGGTCCACACCTCGAGCCCTGCCGTCGACCTGCTCTACGCCCTCTATTTCTACCTGTCTTGATCGACCTTGACTGATCCCGACTTGCTGGATCTCGGCGCCGCCCGGGAAGTCTTCGATGCGTCCCAGGACTTCACGATCGGGCTCGAAGAGGAATTCGCGATCCTCGACCCGGAAACGCTCGATCTGGCCGACCTGTTCCCCGAGCTGTACGAAGCGGCGCAGGCCGACCCGGTCCTCGGTGATTCCGCCGCGGGCGAGCTGATCGCCTCCGAGATCGAAATCCGGTCCGGACGGGCGGAGTCGATGGACGAGGCCATGGAACGCATGGTGGTTCGGCGGCAGAAACTGTTCGCGGTGGCCGCGGATCGGGGTGTCAGCCTAGCTTCGATGGGCGCGCACCCCTGGGCGAGCTACCTCGATCAGGAGATCATCGACACGCCGCACTACCAGCGGTTGAAAGACGACCTCGGCTGGGTTGCGCAGCGAAACAACACCTGGAGCGTTCACGCCCACGTCGGAATTCAGGGAGCGGATCGTGCGATCAGGGTGTGCGACTGGCTGCGTGAGCAACTGCCGATCCTTCTGGCCGTCTCTGCCAACTCGCCCTTCCTCGATCACGTTGACAGTGGACTGGCGTCGGTCAGGACCCAGATCTTCACCCGGATGTTTCCCCGATGCGGCATTCCCGGACAGTTCAAAACCTGGGATCAGTACGCCGAGTTCATCGAGACCCTGAAGGGTCTCGGCTCGGTGGTCGAGTCGACGCAACTCTGGTGGAGTGTCCGGCCGCATCACGCATTCGGAACGGTCGAGGTCCGGATCTGCGACGCCCAGTCCGACGCCGCCGAATCGACGGCGCTGGCTGGTCTGATCACGGCGGTGGTCGCCCAGACTGCGCTTGATCTTGACTCGGGGGCCAAGGGTGAAACTGAGCCACTGCTCGACCGCGAGATCGAAGAGAACTTCTGGCGGGCGATCCGCTACGGCATGGACGGCAAGATGGTTGACTTTCGCCGGAACCGCGAGATTGAAGCCCGCCAGGTGCTCGAAGAACTCCTCGAATGGACGACCCCGGCCCGGGAAAGCCTGAAGATCGACGTAAACCTCCCGGAGAGGAATGGGTCGCAGAGAGCTCGGGACAAGTTCGAAGCGGGGGAGAGCATCGAAGATATTTACCGCGCTTCGGCCGAAGAGACCCGAAGAAGCTATAGCTAGCGCCGGGTGTGGGGTACGGAGGTACCTCCTCCGGGGCAACGCTCCCTTGATCAGGGCGAATTGCTGGATTGCCTCGGTCGCCAGCCCTCCGGGGGCACCTCCGTACCCCACACCTGACCCCGCAGTAGTCCGATTGCCTATGCTCAACCCATGAGCGAAGAAGAGAGTTCACAGGACCCCGCTAACCCCCCCGCAGGCCCCCAGGACCCCGCAGGCCAGCAGGACCCCCAGGGTCCTCCTCCTCTCACACCCGAGGAGCAGGAGATGCTTGAGCAGCAGATGAGCCAGGTCCGGGTCGAGGACCTGCTCACCCAGACGGTGGCCAGTGTGCTCAACCTGAGCGCTCGTCGCATCGTCAAGGAGGACGAGGTCGACCTCGACCAGGCCCGGATCGGCATCGAAGCCGTGCGTGCATTGGTGGCCCTGCTGCCGCAGGAAGTTGCCGATGCCGTGAAGGAACCGCTCAGCCAGGTGCAGATGCTTTACGCGGAGCGTGCCGGTGGTGACCCCGCCGCTGGTCCGGCTCCCGGTGGCACAGACCCCGCCGGTGGGGCTCCGGATTCGCCCGGGGCCGGTTCCGGCCCTGAATCCGAACCGCCCAAGGGGCCGGGTCTCTGGACTCCGCGCGGCAGCTGACGCCTCTTTCCGCCGGCCGGACCTGGGAGGAGCGGTCAAGGTGCCGCCCCGGGGTAATAGGGTTCGCGGCCTCAGTAGAACCGGTGTAAACCCCAAGAAGGAGAACCTTGACTGACTTTCTGACGGACCACGGCGTGGTCTTCGCTCTCTTCTGTGCCGCGATTGCGGTCCTGTACGGAATTATCGTGACTCAGCGGCTGCTTGCAAAGCCTGCCGGTAACGAGAGAATGCAGGAGATCTCAGGAGCAATCCAGGAGGGCGCATCCGCCTACCTGACGCGCCAGTATCTGATCATCGCCGTGGTGGCGCTGCCTCTGGTGATCCTGTTGGCGGTTCTGCAGAACTGGCAGACCGCTCTCGGGTTCATCGTCGGCGCGGTCCTTTCGGGCGCAACCGGTTTCATCGGCATGAACCTTTCGGTCCGGGCCAACTCCCGCGTTGCTGAAGCGGCCCGTGGCGGAGTGCCGCCGGCGCTCGACGTCGCCTTCAAGGGCGGTTCGGTCACCGGCATGCTCGTGGTCGGCCTGGCCCTGCTCGGCGTGGCCGGATACTTCGGCATCCTCACCCTCACCGGTGCGGTCGATTCCGATAAGGAAGCAGTCGACGCTCTGATCGGCCTCGGCTTCGGTGGTTCGTTGATCTCGGTATTCGCCCGTCTCGGCGGCGGCATCTTCACCAAAGCCGCTGACGTCGGAGCTGACCTGGTCGGCAAGGTTGAAGCCGGCATCCCCGAAGATGACCCGCGGAACCCTGCCGTGATCGCCGACAACGTCGGTGACAACGTCGGCGACTGCGCCGGCATGGCGGCCGACCTCTTCGAGACCTACGCCGTGACCACGGTCGCGGTCATGCTGCTCGGCGTTCTCTACTTCGGCGACGCCTACTCGACCTCGCTGGCGATGTACCCGCTCGTCCTGGGCGGCGTCGCGATCATTGCTTCGATCATCGGAGCACTGCTCGTCGGTACCAAGACCGACCGCGTCGAAGGCGCGCTCTACCGCGGCCTTGTGATCTCCGGAGTACTTTCGATCATCGCCTTCTACCCGGTCACCGACTGGATCATGTCCGAGCCGCTGGCCAACGGCGTGATTGACGTGAGCAACACCCTGTCCGGCACCACCGTTACCGATCTCTGGCTCTGCGCCGTGATCGGAGTCGCGGTGACCGCGCTGCTGTTCGTGATCACCGACTACTACACATCGACCCGGTTCCGCCCGGTCAATGCGATCGCGGAAGCGTCACAAACCGGTCACGCGACGAACATCATCCAGGGCCTGGCCCAGGGGATGCAGGCAACTGCCGCTCCGGCGCTGGTCCTGGCCTTTGCCATTCTCGCGGCCAATGAACTGGCCGGGATCTACGGCATCGGCGTCGCCGTGATGGCGCAGCTGTCGCTGACCGGTCTGATCGTGGCGCTCGACGCATTCGGCCCGATCACCGACAACGCCGGAGGTATCGCCGAGATGGCGGAGCTGCCGGAAGAAGTGCGGAACGTGACTGACCCGCTGGACGCGGTCGGCAACACGACCAAGGCCGTCACCAAGGGCTACGCGATTGGATCCGCCGCTCTGGCCGCGCTCGTGCTGTTCGCGGCGTTCAAGGCCGAGCTGGCTCCCGAAGCCGCGAAGGCCGGCCTGGCCGATCTGGACGGGCTGTTCAACCTGTCCAGTCCGGAAGTCCTGGTTGGGCTGATAATCGGCGGCATGATGGTGTACCTGTTCTCGGCACTGGCGATCGAGTCGGTCGGCCGTGCCGGTGGCCAGGTGGTCGAGGAGGTCCGGCGTCAATTCAAGGAGAAGCCGGGAATCATGGACGGCACCGAGAAGCCGGACTACCGGCAGGCAGTTGCCCTCGTGACCGCGGCGGCGCAGAAGGAAATGATCCTGCCGTCGCTGATCCCGATCGTCATTCCGGTGATTGTCGGCATCCTCAGCGTGGACGCCCTCGGCGGCCTGCTGATCGGCGTGATCATCGTCGGGCTGTTCGCGGCAATCTCGATGACTGCCGGCGGCGGCGCCTGGGACAACGCCAAGAAACTGATCGAAGACGGTGAATACGGAGGCAAGGGCTCGGATGCCCACGCCGCCTCGATCACCGGTGACACGGTTGGCGATCCCTACAAGGACACCGCCGGACCGGCGATCAACCCGATGATCAAGGTCGCGAATATCGTCGCCATCCTGATCATCCCGATCGTTCACTTCTGAGGCGCCTGACCTGAACCTCACGAAAACGCAAATACAGTCGAGCGTGAAGCGCGCGATTTTGACAGGAGCCCCGGCCGTCCGGCCGGGGCTTTATGTTGTCCTGGAGAGTCCGGATTCGGTCTCCTGCGGGAGAGGGAGCCGGACCCGACCCAAGGTTTCTGCTTCGGCCATCTACTCCCGGAGAATTTGTGAAGAAACACCACTTGACGATTCCGATGAAGTTCGCCTATAGTGAGCAACTTGAGTGATTCGGGCAGTCCGCCGAGTGGTCCTGCACCGAGTGCAGCTCTCATGGGATCGCCTAACCAACTGATGACACTTGGCTAAGACCAGAAAAAAAGACATCCTCAGGGAGATCAGGGAGCTTCGACACGAGTTGTCGGGTCGCCTTGATGCGCTTGAAGAGCACCTTGGTGTGTCCAGCTCCTCGCGGTCCAAACCGATTACCAATTCTGCGCCTGCGGCTCCTTCCCTTCCGGTCGAAGCGTCAACCGCGGACAAATTCACCAACGCAGGCTTCCAGCTGCCGACCGACCGTGACGTCAAGGTGATCATCCGGCCGCTTCACGATCTCAGCATGGCCCGCATCGTTGAGCAGGCCCTGGCCGAGACGGAAGGCGTTGAGAACTCGAACCTGCGCGAACTCCGTGGCGATTCGGCAACCATTGACGCCCGAGTCGACGAAGGAGTCTCACTGATCACTTCGCTGCGCCGCAAGCTTCCAGTTGCTTTTGACGTCACCGATTCCGACAAGGGATCGTTCACCATCGCGCTCGCCCAACCAGTCGGCCAGCGCACGGACGGCGTGGCCGGCCCAGACGCTACGTGAACGGCGGCGGCGCAATAGGAGCGCTCTTCTTCGCGATCGGCGCACTCATCCTCTTCTCGCTGTTGTTCAGCGTGTTCCTGATCGTGCCTTTCTTCCTCTTCCTGGCCGGAATCGTTGCGATGATGGTCAGTGACCGCAGGCGGAGCCGCAGGACCTCCAGCCAGGACGACGTCAAAGAAGAACAAGTCGGCGCAGCAGAGCTGATCGAGCGCGACCGCATTCGCCGGAGGACGATCTGATGGCGCTGAACGGCGGCGAGCGGATGCTGGTGCGCGACGACATGCACGGCGTCAGCGAGCGCATGGTCAGCCTGACCCCGGCGGTTGCCGGGTTGCTTCCGGCCGAAACCTGCCGCGAACATTCGATCATCCCGGTTGAGTACAGCGACGGTTACCTGACCGTAGTTGCCACTTCTGATTCGAACTTCGCGGCCGCCGATGCGATTCGCAAGGAGACCGGCTACGAGCCGACCTGGGTGATTGCCGACGAGAACGAGATCAATGAGGCGATCGACCGCCTGTTCTCGGCCAACGGGGCTTCCGATTCCTCAACCGGAGCAAGGTTCTCGGCCGGTGACCTCGTCAGTCACGGGCTCGCGATCCCTCCGAGGCTTGGTGAGGAGCTCGCCGGTCGTGGCCTCGTGACCGAGGAACAGCTGGGGGCGGCCGTGGCCGAGCAGGACCGGTCCGGCGGGCGAATCGGTGAAGTGCTCGTACACGGCGGGGCACTCGAAGAAAAGGCTCTGCTTCGAGTCCTCGCTGAGACCCTGCGTCTGCCGACGGTCGACCTTTCCGAGTTTGACGCGACAGAGGCTCCGCGCGACATCGTGCCCGAGCCGGTCGCCCGGCGGCTGCATGTCGTGCCGATCGCCGCCGACAGCCGCTACCTGTTCCTGGCGGTTCCCGATGCACTCAGCGAAGAGGCCCGGCTCGAGATCGGTCACTACACCAACCGGGAGGTCCAGCAGTTTCTGGCCCCGCGCAACGACATCGACGAACTTCTCCGCCGGATCCACGGTGCCGCCTACACCCAGACGGCCCGGTCCAACCTGCGGGAAAGGTTCCCTGACAGCTCCGCCCATCTGGTGCTCAGCTCGGGTCAGAAGGTCTTTCTCGGCATCGGCGCCCTGATCCTGATCGGTTTCCTGATCTGGAAGCCGAAAGAGACGCTGATCGTCATCTTTGCGCTGGCCAGCATCTTCTACCTGTTGACCTCGCTCTACAAGCTGCTCGCCAGCTTCTCGGCCCTCGAACACAAGTATCTGCTCGGCACAAGCCCCGAGGAGCTTGCCGCGATGGACGAGCGGACCCTGCCGATGTACACGATTTTGGTTCCGCTCTACAAAGAGGCCGCGGTCATCCCCTATCTGGTCCAGGGCATCAACTCGCTCGACTATCCGAAGACGAAGCTCGACGTGCGCCTCCTCTGCGAGGAAGACGATGACGAGACGATCGCCGCGATTCTCGCGATGGATCTGCCGCCGCAGTTCCGGCCGATCGTGGTTCCGCCCTCCCAGCCGCAGACCAAACCCAAGGCCTGCAACTACGGTCTGCTCGGGGCCAAAGGTAAGTACGTCGTGATCTATGACGCCGAGGACCGCCCCGACCCGAGTCAGCTGAAGAAGGCTGTTTTGATGTTCGAGAACACCGACGATTCGATCGTCTGCATCCAGTCCAAGCTCAATTTCTTCAACCAGGAGACGAACCTGCTGACCCGCTGGTTCTCGATCGAGTACGCGATGCTCTTCGACTTGGTGCTGCCGGGCCTCGACGCCCGCAAGGATCCGATTCCGCTCGGCGGAACCTCCAACCACATCAAGCTCGATCAGCTGGTGGAGGTAGGGGGCTGGGATCCGTACAACGTGACCGAAGACGCCGACCTCGGAGTCCGCCTGCATCAGGCCGGCTACCGAACGACGATGATGGATTCCACCACCTACGAAGAAGCAAACACCGAGATCGGCAGCTGGGTGCGTCAGCGTTCCCGGTGGATCAAAGGCTACATCCAGACCTGGCTGGTCTACATGCGCAACCCGTTCCGCCTCGTGGGCAACCTCGGGCTCAAGGGTTTCATTTCGTTTCAGCTTCTGATCGGCGGCACTTTCATCTTCCTGATCAACCCGTTCTTCTGGTTCCTGACGACGCTGTTCGCGCTGACCCAGGCCGGCTTCATCCAGGAACTGTTTCCCGGCTGGGTGTACTACGTGGCCGCGGCGCTGCTTTTCATCGGAAACTTCGTATTCGTCTACCTGGCCTGGCTGCTTCCGTGCGGCGCGGTGACGACAATCTCGCTGCCTACGCGCTGCTCTTGCCGTTCTATTGGGGCCTGATGTCGATCGCGGCCTGGAAAGGCTTCATCCAGCTTTTCACCAATCCGTTCTACTGGGAAAAGACCGAGCACGGCATCGACGTCGGTGCCAGCGGCTCGAATGCTTCGACCACCCCGAGAAGAGCTGATCTCTGATGGCCGAACGCGCAGCGACAACAACCGTGCCCGCATCCGAACTCGACGAGCCCCACCGCGCCGAAGAGCTCGCCCGGGCGCGCCGCGAATTCGCCGGAGCCGACCCTGACGATCCGGTCATCGTCTACGACGAACCGCGCGAACGCCGCGGTGCTCCGCGGGCCAGCGGCGAAGGCCTGATCGTCGCGTTTTTCTTCGCCGTGGTGTACGGCGTCATCGGCTACTTCATGTTGACCGACGGCCGCATCGTCAACTTCGATTCACTCCACCGCCTGAACGAGGCGTACATGGCCTGGTGGAACTCCCCGCCCAAGCTGGCCGCCATCACGCTCTCCGCCGCACCTCTCGGAGCCATCGCCTACATGCCGCTGGCGCTGATCAAGCCGCTCGCGACTTCACTGACCGCGATCCCGGTGTTGACCGCTCTGGCGGCCGGCATGTTGATGGCGATGGTCAACTCGATTCTCCGCCGTTGCGAGGTGCCCGGGGTCTTCCGGATACTGATGCTGTTGCTGTTCGGACTCAACCCGATGTTCGTCTTTTATGCCGCCAACGGTGAGGCCACCGTGCTCGGCATGGTCCTCGCAGCGGTCGCCCTGCTGGCGGTCATCTCCTGGCAACTGACCGACGAAACCCGCCACCTGGTGGCGGGTGGCCTGGCGATCGGCCTGGCGATTATGGTCGACTACGGCTACGCCCTCTGGGCGGTCGGGCTTGCGGTTGCGGTCATGTCGATCGGCTCCAGCAACAACGACACCGAGGACCGGCGCCGGTCGTCTCTGATCCTCTTCCTCACCCCGATCGTCTACTCCCTGCTGGTCTGGGTCCTCTTGAACGCGATCATCCTGAAGAGCCCCTTCGGCTGGCTTACCGCGCAGTCCGGCCTGATTCAGGTCAATACGACCGGAGTTCTGCAGGCAGTTACGACGAGCCCGCTGAATGCTCTCGGTGATCTGTTCAACGTCGTACTCGGCGTCGCTCCGCTCGGCTTTGCCACCGTGATCCTGCTGGTTCTGGCGGGGATCCTCGTGCGCGACGGGCTGTCCTGGGGTTTCCTCGTCCTGATCCTGCTTGCGCTCGCGGTGCCGTTTTCGCGGACCCTCGTGGCAGATCAGGCCGATCTGATGACGCTTTCCGTGGGCCTGCCCCTCGCGTTGCTGGCGCTGGCCGGGGCCGCTTACGTTTATGCCGCCGAGCCGGCCTGGAGGGCGGGTGTCGGAATAATCATGGTGATCGGCCTGGGTTGCGGCGATTCCACTCGGCTGGGATGCGATGAAAAACTATGAGTATCAGGACCAGGCGCAGGCGTTCACCCGCTGGGTCGAGGACCAGGACTCACAGGAAGGCACTTCGTCTGTCGGCGGCTATACCGTCGGCATCGACCCGGAAATCAGCATGGCCGAGTACATCAACACAAAGCTGCCACAGGTCGAAGACTCGATCCTCGTCGACGAAAACTTCAGTTACGGCCCGATTATCACCAGCGGCCGTCCCAAGCTCTTCTTCGACCGCGCCGACAAGGGCGAAGGCGATTGGGAAGCCGCCCGCGACAGTCCCTTCGGCAAGGTCGGCTACATGCTGATCACGATCAGCCGCGCCGGCGATCAGCTCCGCAAGAAGTTTCCGCAGGCAGTTGCCGGCGGCGAAGCCGGGCTGACTCCGATCTTCAGGACCGAACGGTACGTCCTGGTCGAGGTCGCACCGACCAAACCCGCGAATCCGGCTGACAAGCAGGGTGGAGGGGCTGATCAGAACCAGCCGCAGAGCACTCCGCGCCCGTTTACGCCCACCAGGCCACCGACGCCGGAAGGCAACACCCCGGCCGAATCGACTTCAGCCACCCAGGGCACCACGACGGATTCCTCTGGCGCTGGTTCCAGCACCACACCTAGCAACTCGACGGGTACGCCTTCGAGCAGCGGAGGTTCCTCGAAGCCCGCACTGGAAGGCGAATGATGGAACGGTTCGGATCAAGCCGCTGGCTGATTGTCTTCGCTCTGATCGCTGTGCTTTCAGTCGCGCTCGCCGCTTGTGGTGACGATGGTGGCGACAGCAACAACTCGAACAACTCGAACAACTCGAAAAAGAGCAGCAAGAGTGACACCAAGAGCAATGCTCAGAGTGATCCGAATGCCAACCCTGATTCTTCGAGTTCGAGCACCGGATCCGGCCTGACCCAGAATTCGTCGACGGTCGATAATTCGAACAGTTCCGAAGGTGTCGCCGGTGGCCGCTTCTTTGCCTCGAACAGCCCCTGGAACACCGAAGTGGCTGGCCTGGCGATCGATCCCGACTCAAACCGCATGCTCGATCTTGCCACCGAACGCAAGGCAGTGCGTGAGGTCAAGGGCAAGGATGGCACCCAAACGATCATCCGGCGGGTCACCAAGGGCCTCTACGTAAACACCGAAGCCTGGGCTCCGCTGGTCGTCGAGGCGGGGGGGGACGGTTCCGAGATCACAAAGTTCGTCTGCCGCCAGTCGCAGTGCGGAGCGTCGAACCCGCCAGTCCCCAAAGAGATTTCAATCCCGGCGAATACAACTCCGGACCCGCGCTACGACGGGTGGCTAAGCGTCATCGACACCGAGGCCGGCATGGGATACGACTTCTGGCGTGCCCGGCGCCAGAGTGACAACTCGATTTCCTTCCAGTACTCGAAAGCCTGGACGCTTGATGGCCCCGGGTTCAGTAAGCCAATTATCAAAGACCCCCTGCGCGCCCCTGGCGCCCGAGGTTCAGGGTTGCCCCTCTTTGCAGGTGTCATCGGCTCGGGAGAAGCCTCGCAGGGCCGGATCAACCACGCCCTCGCGATCGCTGTGCCCGGACTTGCCCGCCGGAACTTTGTCCAGCCGGCCTCGGTCACGGACGGCGTCGGCAAGGGTGACCGCAGAAGACCGGAACCTGGCCGACAACAACCGGGACGGCAAACCTGACGTGCGACTCAAGGGCGCCAACCGCCGCTCGGCCGAATCTATTCTCGTGGCGCTCCGGAAGTACGGCGCGATCGTGGTCGATCGTGCGGCCGTACCCACGCTTTACGCGCCCCGCGGCACTTCACGTTCGATTATCGAAGGACCCGAGCTCAGCTGGCTGACCCTTGACGATTTCGAAGTCATCGACCTTCCGGAGCTCTTCCAGGACCCGCCACTCGGCGACGTCGCGCTCGAAGGGCCGGCCGGCTCTTCGATAAACGAGACCTCCGGCAACGCCCCGGCGGATGGACAGGGTTGATGAGCTCACTCAAGCGCAAAACCGTGCCCCTGGTCGCCAGCCTCGTCCTGCTGGTAGTTGTCGCCGGCTGTGGTGTCGATACGAACGAGGCCCCGGACAGCGCCGGTGTCGAAGGCAGTTCTGCGCCGTTCAAGGAGCCGACCCAGGGCAAGAAGGCCCAGACCCAGAACCGTGCAACCCCTCGGAACGAAGGCACCATCCGGATCGCCGGCCAGGCTCAGGGATCGCTCACCCAGCGCCTGATCGGCAGCTACGAGCGCCAGGGCGGAACTGCATCCGTGAACGAAACGGGCGGCAACGAACAGGCGGCCTTCGCCGCTTTCTGCGCCGGCAACACCGACCTCGTCGACTCGGCCCGGCCAATTTCCCCGAACGAATACCGCAAATGCATCAACCGGGGCATCCAGCCGGTCCAGTTCCAGGTGGCTTCCGACGCCGCCGTGCTTGCGATCAAGAACGAAACTGATGTCGGTGTCGACTGCCTCAGCTTCGACGAGGTCCGAAACATCTTCCAGGCCGGATCGGGAATCAACAGCTGGTCCCAGGTCGGCTATGACCACGACGTCACGCTTGACGCGAGCGCACCCCGCATGCAGGTTGCCGGGCCCGACGAAGCTTCCAACGTATTCGGCTTCTTCGGCCAGTATGTACTCGGCGACGACGAACCGACCCTGCTTTCGGTCCGCGGCGACTACGAGGCGTACCCGACCGACGCCGGCGTACGGCGCGCCGTGGTCGGCACCAACCGGGATTTCCTCGCGGCTCAGGAGTTCGCTCCTTCACAGAAGGTGCTCAAGCAGATAATCGCATCGATCGCCGACGCGGAGCAGGCCGTCAAGGATGCCAAGGATGAGAAGGCCAAGGGCATCCGCGACAAGCGGAACGCCAAGGACAGGGCGCGTGACCAGCGCATCCTCGACCAGGCCAGGCAGAACCTCAAGAGTCTCAAGGCCGATACCAAGGAGTCGCGCCGCTACGTAAAGGCCAACCGCGACGCGCTTCGCCGGAACGATTCAGTCCGTGGAACCATGGGCCTCTTCCGCTTCTCCTACTACGAAGCCTTCGAAGAACAGCTGCGGCCGATGGAAGTCAGCTCCAGTAACGACTTCCGCAAGCCGGAATGCATCTTCCCGTCGCAGGCCACTGTCACCAACGCGACCTATCCGCTGTCACGCCAGCTTCTGCTCACGGTGAATCTGAAGAACATGAATGACTCGGACATCAACGATTTCCTCACGTCGGCCCTCGCCAACGCGCAGAAAGACGCGGTAGCAGCCGCACTGGTGCCGCTGCCGGACGAAGTTCGTGACACGCAGCAGTCCTGGCTCGACGGTACGCAGCAGCCTGACATCATCTTCTACGACGTTTCCGGATCGTCGGCCAAGAAGAAGAACAGCCAGCAGAATCAGGGCGAGTAAGCTCCTCCGCTACTTTCGCATTGATTGGCGGTTTAGGGGGTACTGTCATCATGCTTAGCGTGCCTCGTACATTCTCCCTCACTGTTTCAGCCATGGTCGCCATCTTTCTGGGCGTCGCGGTGTTTGCTGCGCCCGCTACGGCAGGAAACAAGTGCAAGCGGCTTCCACTTTCGGTCAAGGTGAGTTCGCATGATCCGACTGCGCTGCTCGAAAAGGCGCAGGCCTGGGTCTACGTCAGGAAAAACGGCAAGGTCCACTCGGCTCGAGTCAAGGTTGTTCGCCGCGGCAAGGTCTACCTCAAGGGCAAGATCACGGGTCGTCTCGCCGGCGGCCGCACCTCGATCGTCCGCCTCAAGCGGATTCGTTCCATCGATCGTGGCAAGTACCGGATCAAGGTCACCGGTCGCAGGAGTGGGTGCAAGAAGCGCCGCACCAGGAGTTCCAACTGGCGTTTCAAGACACCGTCACTTCGCCTCAGGGCCTTGCCTTACAGCACCAAGGTTCGTGACAACGCCGGCAACGTGAGGTTCACGCTGATGCCGATTCGCCGTGCCGCGATCGGCCGGGTCACCGTGACCCTCCTGAACTCGAAGGGTGCCACGGTCGCCCAGCAGGTCATCGCCAACCACGAGGGCAAGCAGATCGTCGCCGAGCTGCCGATCGCCGGCGTCCTGGCTCCCGGCGAGTATCGGGTCCGCCTTTACGGTCAGGAGCTGGACAAGAGTGCCTATCGGAAGTCGGTCCAGAAGTTTCGCTTCACCAGCGGTGGCGGTGGCGCCAAGCCAATCACCACAACCGGAGAGCAGATCCAGAAGGTCACGATCGACTGGAGCGGCGGCTCGTCCGCGGGACGCTCGACCGGGGGCTTCATCGCGCCCGGAATCGGCTACGGCGAGATCGTATGCAACGAAAACCAGCAGTGGATTCGCTTCTACCCCTCGAACGGCGGACGCGAAGCGGCCATGATGAACTGGACTTACAAGAACTGGGGCACCTACAGTGAAAAGGCGCTGCGGGAGGCGAAATACGCCCGCGGCACCGGCCCCGATTTCCGCGAAGGTCTGAACAAGTTCGGTCCGCCCGAGAAGTACTCGACCGGCGCCTTCCAGGGAATCATTTCCGACCGCGGTCCGATCGAGGGGCCCGGCGGCACCAGTCTCGCGCCGCCGACCTCCCTCGATATGGACTGGGAGTGGGACTTCAGTGATTCGAAGAAAGCCCGCTGTCACGTCAATGCGACCTTCCGCACCGAGACCGACCTTGAGACCAAGCCGGTTGCGCGCTCGGCACAGATCGTCTGGCGACGTGAGCTGAACGCCACTGAGAAGAACGCTTCAAGCACCGTGAATGTCCCTGGTCTCGGCAACGTCCAGGTGGTCTGCGAAGCCGGACCGACCGGCGACAGGCGACTGACGATCGACAATCCGACTGGCGGCAAGATAACCACTCGCGAAGGTTCTGATGATTTCGCAGTGACCCAGAAGACCGGGCCGCTGGCATCGAAACTGCCGAATAACGGAATGCTCTTCCTCCAGCTCAACACCGGTGAACGGATTCTCGTTTCGTCACGCTGGAAGGTGAACGATCCGAACCCGGACGAGAATTGGTGCGTCGTCTCCGCACAGATCTATTCGCCCTGATCCTTTCGGCCGGTCCCTTCCGGGCACCCGTGGCTCAACTAGTATGTCCTTAGATGAGCGTCAGTCCGGAGGAGGTACCAAGCGTGTCGGAGGATGAGGAAGGTCCCGCGATGTCCCAGGAGCAGGTGGAGGGTCTGAGGAATTCGGCGGCCGAAATCAGCCGTGAGCTCAAAGCCCTCAGCTCCCAGGTGGCCTCGCTGATGGCGGCGGTCGAGTCGCTCAGTCCGCCGCAGCCGACTGCGCCGGTCGTGAAACCCACTACCGAACCGGCCCCGCAACCGGAAGAAGTCGATGACGGTCTTGAAATGACGGTCACGGTTTCGCCATTGCCGGAGCTGGCGATGGCCGCGGTTGCCGAGACCACCCTCCGTGGCCTTCCCGGCGTACGTCAGGTGAAAGTCGTAAAACGCGAAGGAGACTGGGCCCGGTTCACTCTGGATGTCGATCCCGGCACCGACCTGGTCACCCAGATGAAGGCGGCGATGCCGGTCGCATTCAAGGTCGAAGAGGCGACTGAGGACAGTGTTTCACTGGCTCTTCAGTGGGCGTGGGGAACTTCCTGAGCATCCGGACCGGCGGTTACTGACCGCCGGGCGGATGACGCCGCCGCTTCAAGCGGTCGGGCGGAGTAGAGTCGCCGCCGTGCAATTGCGTAATTCATCGGGCCGCCTTGGCTGAGCGAATACCACGCGATCAGAGCCTCAGCCGCGTCTACGGGGCAGGTGCTCTTTTCTCGGCGGGCTACGGAAACGTAGGGTCGTCGATCTACTACGCCCTGGGTGTCACGGCTGCGTTCGCACTCGGCCTGACGCCGCTGGCTTTCCTCATCGCCGGAGTGATTTTCGTCTGTACGGCAGCGACCTACGCCGAGGCCACGGTCATGTATCCGGAGGCCGGAGGTTCGTCGAGTTTCGCCCGCCATGCATTCAATGAAGTCGTCAGCTTCGTCGCGGCCTGGGGGCAGATGCTGAACTACACGATCACGGTCGCGATCTCGGCCTACTTCGTGCCGCATTACCTGGCGGTCTTCTGGCCGGCCCTCGGCCATTCGCCGGGAGACGTGATCGGCGGCGCGTTCCTGATCATCTGTCTTGCCTGGCTGAACATCCGTGGCGGTCAGGAGTCGGCAAAGCTCAACATCATCCTCGCCGTGGCCGACCTTGCCACCCAGATCATTCTGGTCGGCATCGGGATATTCCTTGTGCTCGATCCCGACATCCTGGTTTCGAACGTCCATCTCGGTGTCGCGCCGAGTTGGCCCGACTTCGCCCTCGGAATCGCGGTTGGCATGATCGCCTACACCGGAATCGAGACGATCTCGAACATGTCCGAGGAGGCTCGTGACGCCGCCAAGTCGGTGCCACAGGGAGTGGCGCTGGTGGTCGTCGCCGTGATGGCGCTCTACCTGTTGATCCCGATCGTCGCGCTCTCGGCGATGCCCGTGTTCCAGGACGCGGCCGGCAACTACGTAACCGAACTGGGGACGACGTTCGCCGATGACCCGATCCTCGGAATCGTGGAGAACCTTGGCCTCGGACAGAGCCTGACTGACATCCTGAGGGTCTACGTCGGTGTGCTCGCGGCCGTCATCCTGATCATCGCCACCAACGCCGGCCTGATCGGCGTCTCCAGACTTAGCTATTCGATGGGGCAGTACCGGCAGCTGCCGGAGGTGGTGCGGCAGATCCACCTGACCTACCGGACGCCTTACATCGCGATCATCTCTTCGCCATACTCGCGATCATCACCCTGATCCCGGGCCAGGCGAAGTTCCTGGCGACGATGTACTCGTTTGGAGCGATGCTCTCTTTCACGATCGCGCACGCGGCGGTGATCCAGCTCAGACGCAAGTACCCGGACAAGGAACGGCAATGGATGCCGAAGCTCAACTTCAGGGCTTTCGGGGCCTCGGTTCCATTCTCCGCGGTGCTCGGCGGTATCGGAACCTTCGCCGCTTGGCTGGTCGTGATGGCGCTCAATCCGGTGACACTCGCCGTCGGGATCGGCTGGCTGATCGTTGGTATGGCGATCTACTACCTGTACAGACGGCACCATCAGCTGCCCTTTCGGCGTCGAAGAACTCGAGTACAAGAGTGTCATGATCGCTTTTCCGGCCGACGAGCCGTTCTCCGAGGAAATGATGGCAACGGCCGCAAGCCTGGCTTCGGACCGCCGGCGCGGGCATCCACATCGCCGCCCTGCTCACCGTGCCCAGGGATCTGCCGCTCGAGGGTGCGATGCGGAAGAAGAAAAGGCGGCCCAGAGCAAGATCGAGCGCGCCAAGCTGGTTGCCGGCACCCGGGTCAGCGGCAAGGTCGAGCGGGTTCGCCCCGGGCAGGAGGGTTATGCACTGGCCCGGCAGGCGAAGGCGATCAAGGCGGCAGCCCTGGTCGTCGGGCTTCACTTCCGGGGTGGCTCGCCGCTCTACGGGAAGACCCTTGAAACGGTCCTGCGGGAGCGCCCCTGCCGGGTGATCGTGGTCTCGGATGGCCCTGAGGTGACCGAGGTCCCGAACCTGTGAAGTCCGACCAGGCCTACAACCGCTCGGTCAGGTTGATGTCGCTCGTCTTCGTGGTGATCGGCGCCGTGATTCTCGTGCTGACCCTTTCCCGCGGCGGCGGACCGCTTTCGACCGGGGTGATTCTCGGCATCATCTTTATCGGGATCGGAATCTGCCCGGTGCAGGTTCCAGAACAGGGGTTTCGGGGACAAGACATGAAAAACAAGAGCCCCGGGTCCGCGGCTGTCTGGCTGGTCGCGATCACGTACGCGTCGGTCGGCTTCTCGATCTACTTCGCGCTCGGAGTGGTCGCCAAGCGAGGGTTGGAGCTGACGCCGGTCATCTTCCTGATTGCGGGCCTCCTCTTTGTACTGACCATGCTGACCTACGTCGAGGGTGGCGCGATGCTGCGGGAGCGGGGAGGCTCCTCGGCGCTGGCCCGCCATGCCTTCAACGAATTGATCGCTTTCATTGCGGGCTGGGTCATCCTGCTCGACTACCTGATCGTGATCGCGCTGGCGGTTCTCACCGTGCCGCGCTACCTCGAGCCGATCACAGGGCCCCTGAACAACTTCTGGACGATCGTCTTCACCGCCGGTGTCCTGGTCTCTACATCACGGCTCTCAACATGCTCGACATCCCGGCCCGGCGCCGTCCCCGGGCTCTGATCGGCCTCGCCCTGGCCGACCTGGTTCTTCAGCTCGTGGTGATCGGGGTCGGTCTCCTGGTGGTCATGCATCCCGGATCGGCTGACGCCAGAACCTCGATCTCTTCACCTGTCCGGCCTTCGACGACGTGGTCTATGCGGCGGTGCTCGCGATGCTGGCCTACGCCGGGATCGAGGCGGTCTCGAACCTCGCCCCGGACCTGAACCTGAATCCGAAGGAGTTCGGGCGGGTCGTGGTGCCAGGTCGGCCTGGATGGTGCCGCTGCTCTACGCCGGCATGGCCGCTGTGGCGCTGATGGCGGTCCCGGTGGTGGCCGGTCCGTCGGGTCCGGAAACGGCGCTGGGCGGTGAGTTCATCGAGGCACCGGTCCTCGGGGTGGTGTCGGCATTCGATCCCGAGTGGCTGTCAAACGCGATGCGATGGCTGGTGGCCCTGATCGCCGCCCCAACGCTCATCTGGGCGGCGAACACCGCGATGCTGGGGGTATCCCGCCATACCTACACGCTGGCAGTCAACCGGCAGATACCGAGCTGGCTCGGCCAGCTCGGCCGCCGGTACGAGGTCCCGTACAAGGCGATCCTGATCTGTGGCCTGGCGGTCTTCGCGCTCGCGCTGGTCGGCAACGTGGAACTGCTGGCCGGGATCTATGCATTTGGTGCCACCCTGGCGATCACGATCGCCCACGTCTCGGTGATCAAGCTGAGGCGCGACGAGCCCGATCGGGTGCGCCCATTCCGGATCCCCTGGAACTTCAACTTCCGTGGCACTTCGGTTCCGCTTCCCGCACTCGCCGGAGCGATTCTCAGCGGTCTGGCCCTGATCTCCGTGGTACTGCTCCACGACGCCGCGCGCTGGGTCGGTCTCGGCTGGTTGCTGATCGGTCTGGTCGGATACGTGATCTACCGCAAGGGGATCGAGCAGGTCAGTCTGACCAAGCAGGTCACGGTCGAAGCCCACGCCCTCACGCGGCCGAAGATCTCGATCAGCCTTCACAACATCGTCGTCCCGATCTTCGGCACGAAACTTGACGATGACATCGTGAGCACCGCCGGTCGCCTTGCCGCCGATGAGGACACCGGGGCTGGGGAGGGGGGCGCACGGCTCACCGTCCTTTACCTCATCGAGGTGCCGATGACTCTGGACCTGGAAGGCCCGATCGATCCGAAGCTGGAGGACGAAGCATTCCGGGCGTCGGACCGGGCGCGTGAAGTCGCCGAGGAGTATGCGGATGTGCAGGTCGGGGTCGAGATTGTGCGAACCCGGAAAATCGGCAGCGGCATCATTGATGCTGCCGGCCGATGGGACGCTGACGCGATCGTCCTCGGGGCTGAGCCACCCAGTTCGATCAAGGGCGGTTGGATGCTCGGCGGAACCGGAGAGTCCCGGCCTGAGGAGATTGGACCGGCCACTACCTACGTCTTGAAGAACGCCCCCTGCCGCGTCCTGCTCACGGCGCCACCAACCGACGCAGTGCTGGGAGATCGTGCGTTGTTCCAGCTCGCCGGAACAAGGCGGCCAGCAATGTTCGTATTGATCGTTGGCTGCGGCAGGGTCGGTTCGTCACTGGCCCTGGCGATGCTTAGAGATGGCCACACCGTGTCCGTACTCGACGAGGATCGTGAAGCGCACGCCCGGCTCGAAGTCGGGCTCGATGGCGGATGGGAAGAGGCCGGCGGCAAGTTCGCGGTTGGAACCGCACTCGAGGTGGACGCGCTTGAAACCGCTGGAATCGAGAAAGCAGACGCCTTCGTCGCCGCTACCAACGGCGACAACACCAACATCGTGATATCCCAGATCGCCCAGCGCCGGTACGCGGTCGAGACGGTCATCGCGCGGATCCTCGACCCACTGCGGGCCGAGTGGTACAGCACGCAGGGCATGCGAACCGTCTGTCCGACCCGGGTCGCCGTTGACATGCTCGAAACCGAGCTTCGCCAGGCTGCCGGCGGGGATTCCTGATGTACCTGATCGTCGCCGGAGCCGGCAAAGTCGGAGTCAACCTCACCAGGGAGCTGCTGCTCCAGGGACACGAGGTGACGATGATCGAGAACTCTCACGACCGCTACCAGCTGGTTGAGCAGGAGCTCGAGCACAACATCCAGTACGGCGACGCATCCGAACTCTGGGTGCTCGACCGGGCTGGCATCAAGCGGGCGGAGATGGTGATCGCCGTAACCGGAGATGACGAGGACAACATCCTGATCTGTCAGGTCGCCAAGGAGAAGTACGGAATCGAGCGGATCATCGCCCGGGTGAACAACCCGAGCAACCGCGCCACACTTCGACCTGCTCGGCATCAAGCCGGTCGTTTCGGCGACCGAACTGATCCTGAAGCTGCTCGAGCACGAAGTCCCGCAGCACGACCTGGTCCACCTGCTCGACCTCGAAGCCGAGCAGATCGCGATCATCGAAGTCCGCCTGCGCGAGAACTCGCCGATCGCCGGCAAGAAAGTCGGAGAGATCGAGACACCGGACCGAACGCTCCTGATCTCGATCCTGAGAGAAGGAACCGGATTCGTTCCGACAGCCGAGTCAGAGCTACAGGTAGGAGACGACATCCTCGCCGTCCTCGATCCAGTGAAAGAGGAAGAGCTCAAGAGGGTCCTCGGGGCCTAGCTCCGAACCGAACGTTCCGAGACTCAGCCTTTCTGTACCAAGCAAGCGGATGGTGCTCAGGGACGTCCTGGGCCGCGACTGGCAAGGAGTAAGTGAAGGTGCCGACGGGGCGCACTTTGGTGCGTTCCCAAGGCTCCGAGCGTCGACGAAGTCCAGGCGAGCCAGGCCGTTCCTGAGTGCCGTCCGCAACCTCAGGTCCAAACTGCGGGACAGGGACTCGAACCCCGATTTCACGGACCAGAACCGCACGAATTACCATTATTCTATCCCGCAGGGACAGTGGTAAAGATTACTGCCGCGTCCCTTTCTATGCATCTTGCGTGGGCGCTGAATCATCCAGTTCGACCGCGCCTTCTGTTACCTTGGAGCCGTGTTCAATTTCAAGAAACTAGCCGCATTGCTGATGTTTTCCGCTGTCGTTTCTATCGGAGCCGCAGGTTGCGGCGGTGGCGACGACCCCGCTCCAGCGCCGGTTGAGACCACGACGACGGATACCGCCGCGAGCGACCTGACCAAGGACGAGCTGATTCAGCAGGGCGATGACGTCTGCGCTGAAGTCAACTCGGCAGTCGGCACGATTAATTCTTCGACCACGGCCGATTCCTCGGTTCAGGAATCCCAGATCGCCAGCATCTACTCTGGTCTCGCCCAGAGCCTCGACGATCTCGGCACGCCGACCGACGGCGCTGCACCCACCGATGTGATTGACGCCGCGAAGGCCCTGTCCGAGTCAGGCGCCACAGGTGGTGCCACGGCGTTGACTGACTTCCAGAATGCGGCCACCGAATATGGATTCACCGTATGTGGTGAAGATCCGTCCGCTCCCGCGTCGTCGAGCGGTCCATCAGACGGCACCGATTCTTCGGCGGCACCCGCACCGGCAGATCCTGCTCCGTCCACACCTCCGCAGTCCACTGCTCCACCGACCACGGCTCCCCCTGCTTCCGGCGGCGGGGTCGCTCCGGCAGCGCCACAGGGCAACGGTGGTTCGTCGGGCAGCTCCGCGGCGGAGGCATCAGCCCCGGCTGCATTAGTGGGTCCAGGCGTTGTAGAGCCTGGCGTAGTAGGCGTCTGCCGCGATGAGTTCGTCGTGGCTGCCGGTCTCGACAATTTCGCCGTGATCGAGCACGACGATGCGGTCAGCCCGGCGGATGGTCGAGAGGCGATGGGCGATCACGATCGCGGTGCGATCGGCCAGCAGGCGATCCAGGGCGATTTCGATCGTCCGTTCCGTCTGCATGTCGACCGACGACGTGGCTTCATCGAGGATCAGGATCCTCGGCCCGGTGAGGATGATTCGCGCGAAGGCGACCAGCTGCCGCTGTCCTGAAGAGAGCTGGACTCCACGCTCGCCAACCTGAGTCTCGAGCCCTTCCGGCAGCCGCTCGATGAAGCCTGTGGCCCCGACCGCGTCGGCCGCTGCTGCGACTTCGTCGATCATCGCGTCGGGCCGCCCGAAGCTGATGTTTTCGGCGATCGTGCCCGAAAAAAGGAAACCCTCCTGGGGGACGATGCCCATCTGGCGACGCAGGGGCCGCTGTTCGTAGTGGGCCAAGGGCTTCCCGTCGATCAGGATCGCTCCACGCTGCGGATCATAGAACCGGGTGACCAGTTTGGCCAGGGTCGACTTTCCGGCGCCGGTACTTCCCACCAGCGCAACCGTCTCACCGGCGGGGATGACGAGGTCGATGTCTTTGACAGCCCAGCGCGCCGACTGGTCGACGCTATCCATGCGCTCGTCTTCCGTGGCGTAGCTGAAGGAGACGGCGTCGAAGGACAATGCACCTTCGATCTGGCCGGGATCGACCGCGTCAGGAGCGTCAACGATCTCGACATCGGTGTCGAGCAGGCCGAAGATCTTGTCGAGTGCCGCCATCCCCTGCTGATAGGTCGCATACAGCTGGGCCAGTTGCTGGATCGGGTCGAAAAACAGTTGCAGGTAGCCGATGAAAGAAACGACCACACCGACCTGGATGTTGCCGTAGATCACCTGGTATCCGCCGTAGAGAAGGATTGCTCCGGTGCCGATTGCGGTCATCAGCTCGGTCGCCGGGAAGTAGGTCGCGTTCAGGTAGACCGTCTTCATGTTGGCCTGGCGGTTCAGGGTGTTGAGCTCGGTCATCCGGTTGATGTGCCGATCCTCCTGGCCAAAACTGCGGACCACCCTCACCCCACTCAGGGTCTCCTGGAGATGCGAGGTGATTGCGGAGATCCGTTCGCGGGTTTCCTTGAATGCGCCGGCCGAGTAGCGGCGAAAGACAAGGCTGGTCACGAGCAGCAGCGGCAGGACACAGAAGGTGATCAGGGCCAGGTGCCAATCAAGCAGCAGCAGGATAGCCACAACACCGAAGAGGGTCAGGATGTTCGAGAACAGGGTCACGATGCCATCGCTGATCAGCTGGTTGAGGGCCTCGATGTCATTGGTCATCCTCGAGATCAGGGCTCCGGGGCGGTTGCGCGTGAAGAAGCCGATCGACATCTTCTGGATGTGCTTGAAGACTTCCTCCCGCAGGTCCTGGAGCACCCGCACGCCGATCCAGCCCACCAGATAGGTCTGCAGGTAGCGGGTCGCCGCGTAGGCCGCGGTAAGGATAACGAACGCGATCACGGTCATAACCAGAGCCTGCTCGTCCCCAGCCAGGATGCCCGAGTCGATCGCCCGGCCGGCGAGGTACGGCGGGGCCAGGGAGGTGGCGCTGGCGAGCACAACCGCGAAAAACATCACGACTACGCGTTTGCGGTAGGGCCGCAGCAGGCCGAGTACCCAGCGCACCTTGCGCAGACGGTCTTCTCCGCGGTAGCGTTTCGGATTCTTCAAGTTCCGGCTCATCGCATGACCTCGACTTCTTCGTCGATGAAGACCGGTTCGACCTCGCGGTCATCGGTGATCAGTGAGCCGTAGAGGGCCGAGCGGGCGAGCAGCTCGCTGTGGGTTCCACGATCGGCGATGCGCCCGGCTTCCATGAGGATGATCTCGTCGGCGAGCGAAATGGTCGAGAGCCGATGCCCGATCACGAAAGTGGTGCGGTCCTTCATGACTTCGGCGAGGCCGGCGCGGATCGCCTGTTCGGTAGTCGCGTCGAGCGAAGACGTGGCGTCATCGAGGATCAGGATGCGCGGATCGGCGAGCAGTGCGCGCGCGATCGCCACCCGCTGGCGCTGCCCACCGGAGAGGGTCAGGCCGCGCTCGCCGACCACGGTGTCGTAGCCGTCGGGAAGCTCGGCAATGAACTCACCTGCCTGCGCGAGTTCGGCAGCGCGATGAACTTCTTCATCGGTCGCTTCACCTCTGGCGTAGGCGATGTTGCTTGCGACCGTGTCACCGAAGAGGAAGCTGTCTTCCGAGACGTAGGCGGTGTGTCGCCGGAGCGAAGTCACGTCGATCGAGCGCAGGTCGGCGCCATCGATCGAGACCGAGCCGTCGGTCGGGTCGTAGAGGCGGGCGATCAGCGCGACCAGACTGGTCTTGCCGGAACCGGAAGCTCCGACGATGCCGAGCCGGGTGCCCGGGGCTACTTCGAGGTCGATGTTGCTCAAGGCTTCAGGCGTGTCAGCCGAATAACGCAGGCTGACCGACTTCATGCTGACCGCGCCTCCACCGGAAGGCAGGGGAGGGGCATTCTCGGGAGAGAAGATCTCGGGGTCTCGATCGAGGATCTCGAAGTACCGGTTCCCCGCGGCAACGGCCCGCTGGGCCATGCCGAGCGCCATGCCGACCATCCTCAGCGGTGATGCCAACATGATCATGTAGAAGTAGAAGGAGGTGAACTGGCCGATGTTCATCGAACCGTTGATGACGGCATGCCCACCGAGCAACAGGATCAGTGCCGTGCCGATCTGGGGCAAGGCACCGATCAGGGGGGAGAAGAATGCCTGGATCCTGGTCGACTTGATGCTCTGGTCGAAAAGCCGGGAAACGGCACCCTGGAAGCGCAGCAGCTGGAAGTCCTCCTGGCCGAAGGCCTTGACGACGCGGATGCCGGTGACGTTTTCCTCTGCTTCGGCGGTGAGCTCGGCGATCCGCTGCTGGACTTCCTGCATCGCCGGGCGCGACTGCCGGGAGTACCGGACCGCCGTGAGCACGACAAGCGGAGCGGGGAGGAGGGCCACGACCGTAAGCCAGGGGTTGATGAAGAACATCACGGTGCCGGCCAGGAGGACCGTGAGGAGGCTCTGCGAGAAGAAGATCAGCCCGTAGCCGAGGAAGAACCGGATGGCTCCGAGGTCGACCGTGGCCCGCGACATCAGCTGGCCCGTCTGCTGGGTGTCGAAGAATCCGAGTTCGAGCCGCATCAAATGGCTGTAGATCTGCTGGCGCAGGTCGAATTCGACTGCGAGCGAAACCTTGCCGGCAACCACCCGCCGAACCATGGTCAAGCCGAGCCGCAGCACCGCGGCCCCGAGGATGAGGCCCACCAGCGGCAGGATGTCCGCTTTGACGCCTTGCTCGATCGCGTTGGTCGCCTTGCCGACCAGCCAGGGGATCAGGACTGTCATGCCCATCGCTGCCCACGCGAAAAGCAGCGATCCCCACAGCGCACGCCGGTGGGGACGCAGAAAACCGAGCAGTCTGCGGAAGGTGGGCATCGGACTAACTATACAAAGTGAAGTAATGGGGCCGGACCCTCAAGGACTACTGTTTCCCTGTGCTCGCCGACATCATCGACATCCTGATCTGCCCGCACTGCGGCGGTGACCTTCGGCAGAACGGAGCTTCCCTGATCTGCAGCAACGGGCATACGGCGAACATCGCCCGCCAGGGCTACGTCAGCCTTCTCGGCAGCCATTCCGGCTCTCACACCGCAGATTCGGCAGAAATGCTCGCTGCGCGGGATCGAGTGCTCGGCGCGGGACTGTTCCAGCCGGTTGCGGACGCGATCCAGAAGGAGATCGGCGACGCAGGGCTGGAAGATGTTGAAGGCGCCGTGGTTGACCTCGGTGCGGGAACCGGCTGGTACCTCGCCGGAGTCCTCGAAGTGCATCCGGACCGAATCGGCCTCGGTGTTGACAATTCCAAGTTCGCTGCGAGACGGGTGGCAAGAGTCCATCCGAGAGCAGGCGCGATCGTCGCTGACATCTGGGATGAGGTTCCGGTCAAGTCAGGCGCCGCAGCTTTGATCATCAATGTCTTCTCACCGCGAAACGGTGAAGAGATCGAACGGATCCGCGCGGAGGGCGGACGCCTAATCGTGGTCACGCCGACCCCGGATCACCTGCGGGAACTGATTCAGCCCTTCGAAATGATCTCGGTCGACCCCGACAAAGAAGCACGACTCGAAAAAACTCTGGTAGATGCCGAAGAAAGCCTTTCCAGTGGCCTGGTTGAGTGGAAAATGAATCTCACCCCTTCAGAAGTCGCCGATCTGGTCGCGATGGGCCCGAGCGCCGGTCGACTCGATCAGGCCAGGCTGGCTGAACAGCTTGCCGGCCTGCCAGAGCGGTCAGAGGTGACCGGTTCGGTCCAGGTCTGGACTAGATGAAAAGGATCAGGCAGGTCCAGATGACCAGCGAGACCAGCGAGACGATGATGATCCGGTCAGCGAACTCGTTGCGTCCAGTCTTCAGGTAGATCCCGAACAGCAGGCCGATGATCGGCACGGCGATGGCCAGGATCAGGGCGACGTACTGGTTCGAGTCGATCGTCGATCCATCGCGGTTCTGTTTGAGTTTGTCGTCGGCCACCCCGCAACCTTAGCCGGGCGGGAAATTTTCGGTCTGGAACGCGCGCGGGCGTTATTGTGCGGACGGTAATAGAGCGGTGGCGAAGTGGCCGTGAAACGAGGACGAGGAGACCTGTGGACGATCCGAGAAAAGACGCGACGGCAATCACCAGGGACCGGAATGCCGCGGTGATCGACCAGTTGCCTTTCGAGGACAAACGGGACTTCGAGGAAGCGACCCGTGGGTTCATCGCTCCGCTGGCCGACGGCCCGGTTCTGAAAGAAGATGGCGACTGGGTCTTCGACCCGCACCGCCTGAACTTCATCGAAAAAGGCTCCGAAGCTCCCGCGACGGTCAACCCCAGCCTCTGGCGCCAGGGTTCGCTCGTCGCCAAGGGCGGGCTTTTCAAGGTCGTCGACCGGCTCTATCAAGTGCGTAACCTCGACGTCTCCAACCTGACGATCATTGAAGGCGACACCGGCCTCATCGTGGTCGACCCGCTGATCTCTTCCGAGACCGCAAAGGCTGCGATGGATCTCTATTTCGCGCACCGGCCGAAGAAGCCGGTGGTTGCGGTCATCCACTCGCACAGTCACGTTGACCACTACGGCGGAGTGCGCGGAGTGGTCGACGAAGCCGATGTGCTCGCGGGCCGCACCAGGATCATTGCGCCGGAGGGCTTCCTCGAGTCGGCCGTCTCCGAGAACGTGATGGCCGGCAACGTCATGACCCGCCGGGCGATGTTCCAGTTCGGCGGACTGCTTGCCGCTGACCCGAAGGGGACGGTGGGAGTCGGACTCGGCACCGGCGTCTCGCTCGGGACGGTGACTCTGATCGCACCGACCGACCACATCACCGAGGCCAGGCAGCGCATGGTGATCGACGGGCTCACTTTCGAGTTCATGCCGACGCCAGATACCGAGGCTCCGGCCGAGATGCACTGGTATATCGAGGAGTTGAAGGCGGTTACTGCGGCCGAGAACTGCACCCACACCCTCCACAACACCTACGCCATCCGCGGAGCCCAGATCCGTGATCCCCAGGCCTGGTCGCACTACCTGAATGAGACGATCGACCGCTGGTCTGCGGATTCCGAAGTCATGTACGGGATGCACCACTGGCCGGTCTGGGGTCAGGACCGCATCGTCGAGATGCTCAGCAAGGGCCGCGATGCCTACCGCTACATCAGCGACGAAACCTTGCGGCTGGCCAACCACGGCCACGTGCCGGAGGAGATCGGCGAGATGGTCGCACTCCCGGAGTCGCTCGCCACCCCCTGGGCGCTGCGGGAGTACTACGGCACGATCAATCACAACGTCAAGGCCACTTACGCCAAATACCTCGGTGCCTACGACGGCAACCCGGCGCACCTTCACGGGCTGCCGCCGGTCGAGGCCGGGTCGAAGTATGTGGAGTTCATGGGCGGACCCGATGAAGTAATCCGAAAGGCGCGTGAATCATTCGAAGCCGGCGAATACCGCTGGGTGGCGGAAGTGATGAACCACGTGGTCTTTGCCGATCCGAAGAACCATGAGGCGAGGGAACTCACCGCCGACGCCCTCGAACAGATGGGCTACCAGACCGAATCGTCGACCTGGCGCAACGCATTCCTGAACGGCGCCCAGGAGTTGCGTCTCGGAACCATGACGCTGCCGTTCGAAGTCGGAACCGGCAGCCCCGACACGATTCGCGCACTTACCCTGCCGATGATCATCAACTACCTGGGGATCCGCCTGAACGGTCCAAAGGCGGCCGGGCGGGAGATCACGCTGAATCTGACCGTCACCGATACCAGGGAGGAGGCGGTTCTGAGACTGGCCAATGGTTCGCTCAGCCATTCGTACGAGCGCCGCTCCGACAACGCTGACGCCGAAGTGACGACGACCAGAGAGGTCCTCAACCGGATCGTCGCCAATGAGCTGACGATCGAAGATTCGATCGAGTCGGGCGAGGTGACGGTGGAACCCGATCCGGCACCGCTTATCGAGATCTTTTCGCTGATGGACAGGTTCAGCATGTGGTTCCCGGTAATCGAGCCCTGAGGGGCACTAATCCGACGACGGGGCTTCTTCCGCCTCCCGCTGGCCTTTCACTCTTCAAACGAATCTGCCGTATTCGGAGTAATTCCAGGCTCACGGGGTACTGCGCCTTTAGATATCGATATCCAAGCCAGATGCCTGGGACATGAATGTCGCCCGGCCAGTGAGAGGATCCATCAGAACACGCCCGACGTGATCGAGCCGATGAAGGCAAAGCTGGCTGAGGCTCCTTCCACATCCGAGAACTGGGCGACCGAGATCAAGTGGGACGGGGTTCGGGCGATCGCTTTCGTGGAGGACGGCGTCTTGCGCTTGCAGGGACGCAACCTGAATGACATCACCCAACTCTTTCCCGAGATCGGTCCGTTGGCTTCAGTGCCCGGAGTCGAAGGCACGATCCTCGATGGCGAGCTGGTCGCATTCGACGAGAACGGCGCACCCGATTTCCAGCGAATCCAGAAGCGCCTCCGCCAAGACGGCGATCAAGGCCGTGGGCAGACGGCCAGGAGCTACGCCGCCACCTTCGTGATCTTCGACTTGCTCCAGGCCGAAGGCGAAGACTTGAGGCCCTTGCCATACAAGGAGCGGCGCGAACGGCTTGAGGCCCTGAACCTGACTGGACGCAGTTGGCAGACCCCTGACTATGTGGTGGTCGACATCGAGTCGACCCTGGAGGCTACTGCCGAACAGGGACTCGAAGGCCTGGTCGTCAAGCGCCTCGACAGTCCGTACCGGGGCGGCCGGGCCAACCACGACTGGCTCAAGCTCGAATTCTCCGAATGGACGACTGACTCCCGACTCCGGCACCCCGTCTTCATCGGCATGCGGAGGGACAAATCGCCCGGTGAAGTACGTCGGGAGATGCCAGTCGATCCGGACTGACCCTCTGGGACCGGCGTACCGGCTGACGCTTAGTGGGCGGTTTTGGCCTTGAGTTGTTCGAGGCTGCGCTTCAGCAGCCGGGAGACATGCATCTGCGAGTAGCCGATGCGCTCGGCGATCTCGGACTGGGTCATGTCTTCGATGAAGCGCAGCCGCAGTACGCGCCGTTCGACCGAAGAAAGCTCCGACATCGCTTCGCGGATCTCGTCCTGATCCTCGACCAGGTCGAAGTTCGGGTCCATGGCACCCACCCGTTGCTCAGGGGTGTTGCCTTCGTCGTCGTCGGGCTGGTCGAGGGAGACGGGCGTCCGTTCCAGTTTCGCGACCAGAACTTCGTCGACCTGGGAGGGCTCCATTCCGGTGTGCTCGGCAATCTCTTGAACGGTGGGAGGGCGGCGGAACTCTGCGCCGAGGTCATTGGAACTGGATTCCACGGTGCGAATGTTCTCCTGGAGACCGCGGGGAACCCGGACCATCCAGACCCGGTCACGGAAGTAACGCTTCAGCTCTCCGAGAATCGTGGGGGAGGCGAAGGCGGCAAAAGGGGTGCCGTTTTCCGGCTCGTACCGGTTGACTGCATTGACCAGACCGACAGAAGCGACCTGGACGAGGTCGTCGAAGGATTCGTTTGCCCCGCGGTAACGGGAGGCGAGGCTCCGGGCGAAAGGCAGATAGCGCTCCATGAGTTCTTCACGGGCCCGGGGATCCGTGTCCCTTGCCTCCCAAAGCTTGTTTTCTGCAGCCAGGTGCTGGCCGACTCCACTTCGATCACGCTGATTCGGTGAATAAGTATTGGTCGCCACAGTGTTTAGCTTCTCCTCAGGGTTGCGCTCCGACGAATGTGCTGCCCTAGAGCCCGACGACATTGGGCCAAGCAGTGTTTCTGAAAGGGAACATACAGCTAAACACGGATGTTCGCAAGTGCAAGTTCAGATTTCTCGTACGAACCTATTTATCCCGCTGTATATGCCAAGTACCAGACGTTTATTGAAATCGGAATACTGAACATCGCCTGAAATATGCTCAAAAACGTCGTGTTCGGGATGAGTCCGGTTTATGAAAGAACCGGTGTTTTTAGTCGACTTCAGTCCGCGTAGCGGTGGTGCAGCATCACGCCGTTGCCGTCCGGATCGGCAAAAAGCGCCATCTTGCAGACACCGGTGTCGAAGTTGTCGCCCTGGAACTCGACACCTTTGGTTTCGAGGTCGGCCCTGGTGGCTTCAATGTCATCGACATGAAGGGCGAGGTGTGACATGGAGCCGGGCGTGAACTCCATCCCCTGGGACACGGGTTCCCAGATGCCGAAGCAGGTTTCCCCGACCCAGAACTCAAAGTCTGATTTCGAGTCGGGTCTCAGGCCAAGTGTGCCGACATAGAAATCCCGGCTGCGCTGAGAATCGGTTGACGGGACGGCGACGAAATCTAGTCCAGTGATCATGGTCTGATCGTAGCCGGAGCGGCAGGACAGCGTCCGCAATTCGCAATCGTTGGCAACTGCGGCCAAACCGGGCAGCGAATAGGCTGGCCGTATGGAACACAATCACGTTGAGACGCCGGAAGAAATTCAGGAAGAGATGGAAGAACTGGGGATCGACAACGAGGCCACCGGTTCGCCGGACATCTTCATCTCCGGTCCGGCCCTGAAAGTCGGCGCCGGGATTCTCGCCGTACTGCTGGTCGTGGGCCTGGTCACGCTGATCTTTTGATCGAAACGCTGGAGCCCCGGGGGACAGCTTCTGTCGATCGCTGAACGTGTTCGCGTGAGGAAGGTTCTGCCGGAGTAGGCTCAGTTAGGACCTTCTTTCTGCGGTCGGAGGCTTTTCGGTTGCGGGAGATGGATCTCCAGTCACAACCGAGGAGGACAGTCACATGGCAGAAAGCGTTTACCGCGTAACCGAAGTAGTCGGAGTCAGCTCGGACTCATGGGAACAGGCGGCGCGCAACGCCGTCGAGGCCGTGAGCCAGACCGTACGCGACCTGCGGATCGCCGAGGTCACCCGAGAGGACGTGACCATCGTTGACGGCAAGATCGCCGAGTTCCGGGTACGGCTCGGAGTTTCCTTCAAGTACGACAAGGAATAGAAGACACAAAAGTGATTGGCCGGAGAGGGCGCCGACGGGGCGCCCTCGACAGGCCTGACGTGGGTGAACGGGAGCCCGGTAGGGTGGTCCGCAACCAGCCAAGCTCTCCGGAGGAACCGCATGCCAGACGATTCCAGCACCCAGTTCGACGACATTGTGGTTTTTCACGAAGCGGACTGGGCTGACGGACCGCCCAACGAGATGTTCAAGCGGTTGCGAAACGAATGCCCGGTCCACTGGTCACCCGACATGCCGGACTATCCGGACGAAGAGGGCTACTGGTCGGTGACAACTGCGGACGGAGTCCGTGAGGTCAGCCTCGACTGGAAGACTTACTCGTCAGAGCTCGGTGGTATCACCGCTACGACCAATGTGATCATGCCGCTCGACGTGATGCGCTCGATGTTCATCGCGATGGATCCACCGAAGCACGACCGCATCAAGGCGCTCTTCCAGCGTGGATTCACTCCCAAGCGGATCGGCATGCACGAAGACGAGATCCGCGGGATCGTGCGCGATGTCCTTGACCGGCTCGAAGGCCGGGAGACCTGCGACCTGGTCGACGATGTCGCCCAGCCGGTGGTCGCACGCGTCATCGGCAGCTTCATGGGATTGCCGCCTGATGATGACGTGATTTGGGCCCGCCTGATGAACACCATCCTCGGCGCGAACGATCCCGAGGTCAACCCCGAAGGTGTGCAGTCAGTGATGGAGCGTGACATGCCCGAAGTCTTCGAGCGCTGCAGCAAATTGATCGCCGATCGCCGGGAGAACCCGACCGACGACCTGACCAGCGTGCTCGTCCATGCGGAAATCGACGGCGGGAAGCTTGAGGAGCACGAGATCGTCATGGGTTTCTTCCTCCTGATGGCCGCCGGCAACGACAGCACCAAGGCGACATATTGCAGCGCGATGAGGGCGCTGCTCGAGGACGACAGCCAGCGACAACAGCTACTCGACGACATGTCACTGGTTTCATCCACGGTCGAAGAGGCTCTTCGTATGTTCCCCGCCTTCGCCCACTTCCGCCGGACTGCCACCAAGGACACGGTGCTTCTGGGGCAGCCGATCAAGGCCGGCGACAAGGTGGTCATGTGGTACGTCTCTTCCAACCGCGACGAGTCCCGGTACGAGAACGCCGACACCTTCGACGTCACCCGGAACCCCGAGCACCAGGCCTTCGGTGCAGGAGGCAGTCACTTCTGCCTGGGATCAGCACTGGCCCGCCTGGAGCTCAACACCCTGATCGAAGAAACGATGAACCGCTTCCCGAAGATGGAATTGAATGGCGAGCCGAAGTACGTCGTCTCCGGGTTTGTCAACCAGCTGCGAACCCTGCCGGTGCGGCTGAACGCCTGAGTCAGGCTGTAGCTGGAACCTGGTCGACGTCCAGCGAACTTCAAAGGATTCACAGGCTCACGTTGGTATCAGCCTCTGTTTGAGGCTGCCGGATAAGGTACCGCCCGTGGACAGGGACGATTCTGAACTGGTCTGGTCGAGTGATGGCGGTGACTTTCGCAAATCGCCCGAGGGGACTGGCCGCAGGTCGAGCCGGAAGCAGAATAAGCGGTCGCAGCCGGCGGCTAAGGCTGCTCAAGGGAGCCGCATGAAGGTGAGGCGGGAAATCGCCGGTAGAAAAGGCAAGGCGGTCACGACGGTCACCGACATCAGGCTTCCGGAATCCGACCTGAAGGCGCTGGCCCAACAACTGAAGAAACGATGCGGCGTGGGTGGAACCGCCAAGAACGGGCGGATCGAACTCCAGGGGGACCATCGCGACACAGTTATTGCGTTCCTCGAAGACGCCGGACACAAAGCTGTCGCAGCAGGCGGTTAGGCAGGCGCCCGATCGGGTGCCGGCCCTACGCCATCTCGATTCGTTCCTTGCGGGCTACTTGGCCTCAAGCACGACTTTCGAACAGGGCGGCGCGTCTGGGCTGCCCGCAACGTTGCCGGTGTCGAGCACTGCCTGGTCCTTGTCGTCAAGCAAGTCGATCGTCAGCTTGTCGCTGGCTACCTCGACCTCGGCGTAGCCGAACTGGTCAGTGGAGGCGCACTGCATGCCGACCCCGACCGGAGGCGGCGACTTCAGGAAGACACTCTGGATCAGCGGACCGGAAGAGTCCGATCCGGTGGCCGTATTGATCTCGCCGTTGTAGTTCTCGGTGGCGACCGGGCCGCTGGTCACATCCATCATGTTCGAATCCTGGACCCCATCCGGACCCAGCGTGTTGTAGCGGGCGTTGTTGACCAGGGCAGCGTGCACATCGGTGGTCAGGAAGACCGCGTTCTTGACGTTGTCTTCCAGGTAGTGGAGGAGGGCCTTTCGCTCTGCTTCAAAGCCCTCCCAGCGGTCGAAGGGCAAGGCGTAGTACTGCTGGATCGGCACCTCGTTGAAGATCACCTTGAAGGTGGCCTTCGAGTTCTTGATCGCCTCCTTGAACTGGCCGAGTTGCCGGGAGCCGAGCATGGTCCGGCTCGGATCGTTGATCTTGTCGAGGCAGGCCTGGGAGATCGGGTTTGCCAGCGCCGGGATCAGGGCCGCGAAGACGCTACGCGTGCTCTGCGGAGCGGTCGGCGCCAGGTCCGGATTGCCACTGCCGGACGGGTTGTCGCAGACGCCGCCGTAGTCGGCGTTGGCCGAGCGGAAGGAGCGTTCATCGAGGAAGAAGATCTCGAGGTTCTTGCCCCAGCGCTCCGACCGGTAGATCCCGTCTTCCTTGCTGTAGCTGACAGGGTTGTAGTCGGTGAACGCCCGGACGCCCTGCTTGTAGAGCTGCTCGCCGTCGATTTTGGTCTCGCCTTGCGGCACACCTTCGTTGCTGTAGGGGTAGACGTCCTCTTCTTTCGAAAAGTCATTGAGGAATTCGTGGTCGTCCCAGTGTGCGTAGTAGGAAGCCGTCCCGCGTGTGTTTGCCCAGCGGTTGTTGCGGAGGTTAGTCTTGTAGGCGGCCCACTTCTGCTTGACCGAAACGGCGACGTCATCCAGCTTGTAGCCGGGAACTTCGGTGTCGGAATAGATGGTGTCGCCCATCAGCACGTTGAAGTCGTTGTCCTGCTCCTTGATCCGCTGCCAGACCTGGAAGTTGTTCCAGTAGGGCTCGGAGCCACCCGGGACCGGCCGGGCGTCCTGGTCACCGGCGAGCGCAAAGCGGATCGTTTTGGTCCGGGCATGCTTGGGCGGCGTCTTGAACTTGCCACGGGCGCTCCGCCGTCCGTTCGTCATAGAACCGATACTTGTATTTCGTGTTCGGCCGCAGGTGGCCAACCTTCTTCTGGACAGTCAGGTTGTTCGACTTCTTGGCCTTGACGATGAATCGCTTCGCTGCCTTCCTGAACGAGCACTTGCCGAAGCGGTGCTTGAGTCCGGTGATCTTGATTCGCGTCTTGCCCTGCCGGTTGGCCCGGGCCCAGAAGATTGCCGATTTGGCGCTGACGTCACCGGTGGCGGTGCCGAAGCTGAACCCCTTCGGCTTTGCGGTCGCTCCCGGCGAAAAGGCCAGAACTCCGGCCAGAATCAACAGCAGGGCGGACGGGGCGAGACCAGCACGAATTTTAAGCATAAGTCCATCAAACACCTTTGGGTCCGCTTTAGCAACCTTTCCCGGCGAACGCGAGCCCCTCACCCGATAGCGGATGAAGCGGACTTGGCCGCCCATCGTCCGGCAAAGACCGATGCAATATTTCAAGCCAGACGCGAGGCCGAAGTGACGTCGATCGGCCCCGGTGGGGGGTAATCAACGTCAGTTCCACCTTCGTCTTCCTTGAAGAGTCCAGCACGAAGCTGTCGCGGCCAGGGGTTGAAGCTCAGCCGTTGTTCAGCGCGTTCAGCATCGCCGCACTCGCTTTCTTGAAGTCCGCGGTGGAGGCGCCCAAGGCCGCGGACTGGGCCGCGATCTCCTGGGCTCCATTCGCCGCATTGATCGCGTCGTAGACCGCGATGTGCGTGCCGATTGCCTCCAGAAGGGCGTTGCGCTCGACTTCGTAACCTCCGAGGTCGATCGTCCGTACCTCTGCATCGAAATTGAAAAGCCCGTCGCGGATGTTGCTTGAGGCCTCCTGGAATACGTCCGGGTCGATGTTGCCCGAAGGATCAGCCGAAGAGTTGATCTTCGCGACGTTTTCGTCGTTGAGGGCGTTGTATTTGTTGGCTGCGGCGTCGTAGGCAGCAGCAGCTTCATCTGAAATCCGCGGGCGTGGATCACCAGTAGTCGATGACGAAGTCGCCGGAGCGGTGGTCCCGGTTGAATCAGTAGCTGGAGACGAATCATCATCGGACGATCCGCAGCCGACAACGGCCAGCGAAACGGCAATGAGCAAGGCGGCACTGACATTTCGGACTGTTTTCACAGGCATTCCCTTCCCCCTTGGGCGGCACGGCACCGCCCGACTGCGGCGAATCTAGCAAAAAGACGAGCGATGTTCGTTCGTTCGTTGATCTTGCCGACGCAGTCCCGGGAGATTCAGCCCCGGTGTGTTGGGGTGAGCGACGACAGCCCCACCGGGCGGCATGACTCTGACAGAGATTCGTCCTGCCAGGACTACAGCGGCGGGTCGGTGCGGAGACCCCAAGAATGGGGGTTGCCTTTTCAGATTGCCGGAGGTATGGTCGCTAAATGACCGCACAGTCGTTGGTAAAGCATGTCCGGACCAACATCATCGCCTACCTCGCCTTGTTCGTTGCGCTGGGTGGGACTTCTTATGCCGTCACCAACTCGCCCGCGACGACTTCTTCAGCAGGATCGGGCAGCACGATCTACGCCTGTGTGACCAAGAGCCTTCACACGCTCAACCTGACTTCGAAGAACGGTCATTGCCCGGCCGGCCAGCGAAAGATCTCCTGGAACCAGCGGGGCGTTCGGGGCAAGCAGGGAGCAGCCGGTCACCGCGGCCTGGCGGGTCCGGCCGGAAAAAACGGAATCGACGGAAAGAACGGTGCGCCGGGCGCTATCGGTCCAGCCGGACCGCCTGGAGCCGCCGGGCAACCTGGTGCACCCGGACCCGTCGGAGCTACCGGCCCTAAAGGCGCGCCCGGTCCTACCGGTCCGCAGGGGCCGACTGGCCAGGGATTCCCTACCGGTGAAACGGGTTCGACAGGTGATACCGGTCCGACCGGTGTAACCGGTCCGACGGGATTGACCGGAGCCGGCGGTGATGGTGGTGCCGGCGGAATCTTTGGCAATGGTGGCGACGGGGGCGCAGGGGGTACCGGCGGAAATGGTGGTGCCGGTGGATCGGGCGGCAACGGCAGCCATCCTTAACTGGAATTCCTCGTCCGGGATGAAGTGCGGTCGATCAGCCCCGCTCAGTGGGGCTGATCGACCGCAGGTCTCACGTCGCCCTACTCACCGCCAGGCTCAAATCTCTGATGTTTCGTAACCGGCTTCCCTGAGCACCTTCTTGACCGCCTCGGCGTGATCGTGTCCGCGGGTTTCGACGGTCAGTTCGATCCCCGTCTCGCGCACATCGAGATCCGCCGCGTCGCGAACGTGATCGACCCTGATCAGGTTGGCCTTGGTTTCCGCCACGGTCGCGAGCAGTTCCGCGAGTCCGCCGGGCCGGTCGCTAACGAGGGTGGAGAGCCGCAGTCGCCAGCCCTGCTGCGTCTCCTCTCGCTCCGTGATCTTCGCGAGCAGGCCGATGTCGACGTTGCCGCCCGAGAGGATGACTACGGTCGGCGACTCCGGGGCGAGGTCCACGAGGCCGCTGGTGACCGCGGCGAGCGCAGCGGCTCCCGCGCCCTCGACGACCAGCTTGGATCGTTCCAGGAGCAGAGCCATCGCCTCGGCGATCGCCGTCTCCGGCACCTTCACCAGGTCATCGACGAGTTCCGAGACGAGCGGTCTGGTTATCTCCCCGGGATGCTTGACGGCGATCCCGTCGGCGATCGTCGAAAGTGGAGCAGCCTGCGGTGGGCCGCCCGACCTGGCAGGGTCGAGAAAAGGGGCACAGCGTTCGGCCTGCACTCCGACAATCCGAACTTTCGAGCGGCGTAGGCGAGGGACTGGGCATGGTTGCCGGCGCTTCCGGCGACGACTCCCGCCGACGAATCACAGTTGCCCAGCTTGTTCAGAGCTCCCCGGAGTTTGAAAGAGCCGGTGCGCTGAAGGTTCTCCGCCTTCAGGATCAAAGGCCCGCCGAGGCGTTGACCGAGGCTGCCCGCGGTCAGAAGCGGGGTGCGTCGCGCTGTCACCGAGGATCGCCGGTGGCTCTCTTCGAGCGTCGCCATGTCGAGCTCCGCAGGAAGTCCGGCGGCGGTGCTCACCCGAAGTTCTCGCTATGAAACAGGAACGGCAAGCACGGGGCACGGTGCCAGCTGGAGCAGCCGATGGGTGACGCTTCCGAGCAGCAGTCCGCTGAGGGCCGTGTGGCCGCGCGTCGCGACGACGATCAGGTCCGCGCCTTCGTCGCGAGCCGCCTCGGTGATCATTTGCGCGGCAGCCTTGATGGAGGGGCCAGAGACGACCTTGAAGTCCGAGTCGATTCCCTCTTCGGAGAGGCTGGCTACCTGTTGTTTGATCTTTTCCTTGAGTTCAGATGGGTCGATCTGAGCTGGAAATCCCGCACCGGGACCAACAACACTCTCGTCGATGTAGACGACAGTCAGGGACGCACCTTCCTGGCTGGCCAGGGACTTGACATACGTGAGGGCGGTGTCGGCCGCTTCCGACCCGTCTGTTGCCCAGATGATCTTCTTGAAGGACATCGACTGTTTCCTTTCGTCTTAGTCCACGAACCTTCCCGCTCTGGGGTGGACTTTTTCCTCTGACACTGGGACAAGCCGGTCTGATGCGGGATCCAGACATGCGAGCAGTATAAGCGGCCACGAAGATCGAGAGGGAACTTTTCCGGTCCCACCAGACAACAATTATGGTTGAGCGATCCCCCCTCGTACGGCGACTGAGGGAGACGGCCTTAGGGCGCGGCTGAATCCGGAGCACTACTCATCGGTCGTAGCTGCCGGACGATCGACTTGGACATTCCGATCAGCGTCGCCAGCCAAGCGGCCAGGGCGAGCACCAGGAACACCTTCGGGATGAAGTCGAGGAACTCGAGGTTCATGACATCGGCCATTTTGTAGGTGGCCGCTGAGTGCATGCCCAGCGGGAACACCGCTCCCCAGTAGAGCGGGTCGTATTCGAATGGCAGCCGCTTATATCCGTACCGCCAGACCGCAAGGATGGCGATGATCGGAATCCACCAGGTTCCGGTTGCCCAGAAGAAGATCGTGAACCCTTCGAGGAACGGTCTGGTCGAATGGAGAAAGGGAGCGGCGCTATCGCTGTTGGCGAGAAGCAGTGAACCCGCCAGAACTGAAATCGCCATCGCGCCCATGTTGATCCAGTAAGGCGGCGCGAGGTCGTCCGGTTCGAAGCGGAAGAAGGTGTAGCGGTAGAAGATCAGCGAAATGATCCAGATGTAGAACATGCCGCCCCAGAGCCACATCGAGAGTGCGACGTAGTTCGCGTGGAGGCGGGTGGGCTGCCCCCAGTGGGCGGCCAGCAGCGCGGTCAGAACGGCAACCGACTGGGTGGCGACGACGGCCAGCAGCCAGCCGCCGTTGATTCCTTTGGCCAGCGAGGGCTTGTCCTGCTTGATGGTGAACGCGGTGAAAATCGCGTAGGTCAGGACGATCCAGAGGAAGGCACCGACGCCGAGCAGGACAGTGGCGAATTGAAACCACCCGAACAGCAGGATCGACTGACTGCCGAGAACGCAGGTGGCGGCGACGGTGGTGAGGAAGCCGGCTCCGATGCTGTGGGTGGTCAGATCGAAAACGACTTCCTGCCGGTAGCGGAATACCCGAAGGAGGGTCAGCGCCCAGAGCACCATGTAGAAAACACAGTTCAAGGCGAAGAGAGGTTTCGAAATCACGTCGAAGCCGAGCAGGTGAGCTGCTATCGAAACGATGCCGGTGGCCATCACCAGAGCAAAGTTGGCCGGTGACATTCCCTTGATGCCGGAGTCGACCCGAGCTGCCAATGAGCTGCTGGTTCCCGTCATGTTCGAAACCTGGTGCCGGACGGAGGGCGAAACTCCCGGCGCTCCCCAGCTGGACAGCTCCCGTGCTGGACCGGTGCCCTGTCAGTCGTTTGATACCGGGGGCCGCTTATCCTTACTCCCCGCCGGCCGGACCCGTGTAGACCTCGGAGAAGCGGGCAACCATGGCCTCGGGCACGGCAAGGTTGGCTTCGATGTCGGTACGCAGGCAGATCACGCTGGGGCCGTCGTGGTCCTTTGCGCGCCGGAGGGCGGGTTCCAGATCTTCGATCGTCTCGACATATTCGCCGTGACAACCAAGGCCCTCGGCGGCGACATCCCATCGAATTTCACCCTGATCAGTACCGAAGGTCTCCCCGTAGTGTTCGATTTCATTCGGCACCTCCATCGTCCAGCTGCCTTCGGCGAAGACGACGGCCGTGATGTCGAGGTTTTCGCGAGCAGCAGACTGCATCTCCATGAAATTGAACCCGGCGGCTCCGTCCCCGCTGATGCAGACGACGTTGCGTTCAGGGGCACCGAGCTTGGAGCCGATGCCCATCGGTATACCCACGCCGAGCATCCCGAGTTCGGGCGTCGAGTGGTACGACCGGGGCCGGGTTGGAGGCAGAATGGCGTGGGCCCAGAGGGCGGTGTTGCCGCCATCGGCGTTGTAGACCGCCTCGGATCCGAACACCGAGCCGATCACTCCCATTGCGTGGGCGGGGTGGATGCCTGGTCCGTGCCACTCGAGGATCGGTGTGGCCTGCTCGCCCCGGAGCTTCTCGTCGAGGGCGCGATACCGGGCGAGGTCGTCGCCTGATCGCTCCGGGATGTCGGAAGATCGCAGCCGTTCGGCGATCCCATCCAGCGCGTTCCTGGCATCGGAGACGATCCCCAGTTCCAGGGGACGGGTCACACCAAAGTTGGCCTGATCGATATCGATCTGGATCAGGCGCTGACCCGACGGGTCACCCCAGTACTTGTCATAGGGCACGTCCAGGTTGCCTATCCTTGACCCGGCGACGAGCAGGACGTCGGCCTCCCGGCGGACTTCATCTCCTGCACCACCGAAGCCGTAGACGAAGTTCGGGTGCTCCGCCGACACGGTCGAGCGGCCGGCACCGGTCGTGATCACCGGACAGCCGAGCAGGCCGACCACTTCCAGCAGCGCTTCGTTTGCCCCGGCCCGGTCGACCCCGGTGCCGGAGATCACCACCGGCCGTTTGGCCGAAAGGAGGATCGCTGTGGCTTCGTCCAGTTGTCCGGCTGAAGCTTCGGGTCCGTTACTGCGATAGCTGGTGGGTGCCTGGACCGGGGCGGTCGATTCGTCCCTGGTCTCGTAGATCACGGGCGAGGGCAGGTCGACGTGAACGGGTCCTGGCCGGCCGTTCCACATCTCCCGGAAGGCCAGCTGCATTACCTCGGGGATCCTGGCCCAGTCGAAGATCGGGCCGCCCCATTTGACAGTCGGCCGGAAGAGGTCGACCTGATCCTGTCCCTGGTAAGTCGCCGGCGTCGAGGGATAGACGACGCCCATCCGGTGCTGGGAGGTGATCACCATCACCGGAGTGCCCTCGTGGAGGGCAGTGATCACACCCGGCAGCAGATTGGCCGAGCCGGGCCCCGGGTTTCCGATGACCGCGCCAACCTTCCCGGTGGTGCGGTAGAGCCCTTCTGCCATGTGCACTGCGGCCGCTTCGTGGCGCACCGGCACGAACCGGATGCCGTGGGACTTCAGCTGGGCGAGAATGGGGTCCGATGCCGGTGAAGGCAGGCCGAACATGAATTCGATGCCTTCTGCCTCGAGAGCTCGGGCGAAAAGCTCGCCTCCGGTGATCTCACTCATCTGTGCCTCCCTGGAGTTTTCACAATGGTTGTGTTTAAAGTAGTCGATGCCTCCGGGTCTTGCACGAATCAACGCCAGAGGGCGGGGCGGATCTCGCCGGTTGATGTCGTCGGCCAGGGTCACTGCTTCGGCTACTCGGCCGATTATTCGAAGAACTCGGACAAGCAGGCAAGGCTCGAATTTCGGAAGTTCATCCACAGCCTCGCCGATGCCGGCTGCATTTCAGATCCGGAACCGCTGCTGAAGAAGGTGAAGGTGAATCCCCGGACTCCCGAATGCCTTTCCGCAGCTTCAGCCGCCGAGGTTCTCTGGGCACCGGATTCCCGCAAGATCAAGAACCTCGACAGAAAAACTGGGAAAAAATTCATCAGGCCGATAAGTCGCCGGATCAAGAAGTTGGACCGGCGAATCTTCCGGCTCAAGAAAAAGGGTGGCAAAGCCCACAAGGTCGACGGGCTCTTCAGGAAAGAATTTGCGTTGTACGAGAAGCTGGGCCGACTTTAATCAAAGCCGGCAAGAGGCTCCATGGCTTCCTGGATGAAGACGAAGCACGTGCAAACATCCTCGTCATGTGGGAAATTGTCTCCCTGCGCTGCGTCGGCTACTTTTGCTTGGCTTTCCAGGTGAAGTCCCGCCCGCAGCCGTTGCCTTTGGTTGTTGTATTCAGGGAAATCGAACCCTTGGCCCGCGAGGACCCCTTGGTCTTGCCGGAAAACTTGACGATGAAACCAGCCTTCTTGTCGACCACGTCTCTGGCCGAGAAACGCCCGTTTCGCTTCACCTTGATGGGTCCTTTGTGGAACGAAGGGAATCGATAGGGCTGCAGGGTGAAGGTGCCACCAATCCAGCACCCGTAGTAGAACTCTGCGGAAAGCCGTTTGATCTTGGTGCCAGATCGGGTCACCTTGAACTTGATGACAGTGTCGGACGTGGAAGATGAAGCGTCAGTCGGGTGGATCTTTCCTCGGTAAGAGCCTGGTTTCAACGATTTCGCATCAGCTCCCGGCACCAAAGCGACTGAGGCCGTCAGAACCAGGGCCAGGCAGACCAAGAACAGAACGGCCAGCGGACCCCATTTCACACAAATGCGACCCTCATCGAAGCTGTGACAGCTTGGAACAGTACCCACGGTTACGCCTCCCTAACGAATCACAATTCGAATGGCCAACCGCAACGGTTCCTGAAGCGGACCCTTCCCTGTGAAGAGTGTACTACCTCTCCGATTTGACACGATGACCTTGGGTTCAGCGGTGCCGGGACAGGCACTTGACCGCTGCAGGAAGAGAGACGACTTAGACGCGAAGAAACTGCCGCAACCGGCGAAGCCGCTAGGGGGCAACGAGCACTGACGAAGTTGGGCTGTCGCCCGTCAGCTTGCCGACCCTCAATTCTTTCCTGGGAACATCAACCGGCCGGTCTGACTTGAACCTGGCCAGCGAGTAGCTGTACGAGACCGGCCGAAAGTCGACTTGACGAAAGCCTGGTGGTATCAGTCTCTTCGCGTTCTTCCTGATCACGTTGCCCGAGCCGACCAGGTCGATTTCACTCAGTCGCAACGTCTTGCCTCTAGCTGGCACCAGTCCCAGGTAGTAGGCAACCGGTACGGTGGCCGCGTGCCTGATGGTGACGACTGCACCGTGGGCACCGGGCTTGCCGATTACCTTTGCGGCCCCCCTCAGGTCTTCACGTTGGTAGCGAGGCTGGCGGAGCATGTCGACGGTGAATACCAGGGCCAGTATGCAGGCCAGAGAACCGAGGAAGGGGCCCACCCAGGCGGATTTCTTGACACCGAAACCGGCACCGATCACAAGCATGATCGGCATGAAAACCGGAGTCAGGTTCCTGGCATTGAAGTAGTCGAGTCCGAACGGGGCCAGCAGCAGAGGTATTCCGAGGCCGCACAGCGCGATGATCGCAGCGATGCCGGCTCCCCTGCGCTCCCGCTTGTCGGCAAGCCCGAACAGCATTGCCAATCCCGCGAGGGTGAGGCTCGCGGGAATCAAGAGTGGGATCCGGCCGGCAACCCTGATTCCGTGCTCGCCACCGTTGTCGTTGCCAACGATCTTGGCCACGATCCGCTCGATCCGGTAGCCGAAGGACTGGTCGCCGATCCAGGAGGCGTTGTCGTTGCCCGTCTGCTGGAGGGCGATCGGGACTACCGCAAGGGTGCCGACCGCGATTCCCGCGATTGCCACGAGGACACGGCGGCGATTTTCGGCCCAGAGCAGAAGCAGCGCAGCCTCGCCTATGAACAGGAATCCCGTGAAGTAGTGGGTCCACATAGCGAGCACCGAGCAGACTGCCCAGCCGACCAGAAACTTTGTCCTGGTTTCATCCAGGGACTTCGCAAAGAAATAGAAGGCAAGCGCTGCCAGGAAGAAAACCAGTGAGTAGGCACGCGCATCCTGCGAGAACCAGATGAGCACGGGACTCACGGCAACCAGCCCGCTGGCGATCAGGCCGGCGCGGCGCGGGAGCTTCAGAGCGACAGCACTCAGGTACATCACCACGATAGATCCCGTGCCGAGCAATGCCGAAAGCGACCTCAAGCCGACCTCGCCGCTGCCGAACACCTGCGACCAGAACCAGGCGATGAAGTAGTAGAACGGTGGAGCCGACTCACTGTTCGGAATCGCTGACAATGTGTCGAACAGGTTCGGCTGCAGGATTCGCATGACGGTCACCGTTTCGTCGTACCTGAAACTCTGGATGTCGAGGGTCGCGAAGCGAAGGATCGCGCCCAGCAGGACGATGCCGCCCAGAATCAGCAATTGCGGCGAAGTACTCAGCTTCGTCCGTAGCTGTGTCGGCGAGAGTAGTCGCGTTGATGAAGTGACCCAGACGGGGCCGCGCCTGTCCGGGCTGGACTCATTCACAAAGCGATTGTACCCGAGGTGAAGGGCCCCGGCCGACCCATCTGGTCACGTAACGGTGACCAGAAGAGCGGATCTGTCGTCTTGATTTGCGCCTCCCACTCGAGAGGACACCCAGGCACCGTCGGCTCCGGACGATCGGGTAGTAACGTTGAGCGGGCGTATGGATCACCTCTCTCTCGGAGTCTTTGCCGGCTCTCGCAAACTGGATGAACGACGGCTCCCGCTCCATCCCCGCCACTTCAGTGACATCGATCAGGACCTACGCGAGAGCATCTACCTCGAGCACGGCTACGGCAGCCGCTTCGGGTTTGGCGATGCCGACCTCGCCCCACTCGTCGGCGGCCATCGCACCCACGAGGAGCTCGTTGCCGAATGCGACGTGCTGCTGCAGCCGAAGCCGTCGGTGGCCGATGTCCAAGAGATGCATGAAGGCCAGGTGCTCTGGGGCTGGCCCCACTGCGTCCAGGACGTGGAGCTGACCCAGGCAGCGATTGATCGCCGGGCGACGATCATCGCCTGGGAGGCGATGAACCACTGGAACTCCGACGGCACTTTCAACCTGCACGTCTTCCACAAGAACAACGAGCTTGCCGGCTACTGCTCGGTCATGCACGCGCTACAACTGGCCGGGGTCACCGGTCAGTATGGGCGGCCGCTACGGGCCTGCGTAGTCGGCTTCGGGGCGACCGGACGCGGTGCGGTGACAGCGCTCGCGGCACTAGGCTTGCACGAAGTCTCGGTCCTGACCCAACGCGAGGTCGCTGCCGTCGCCTCCCCAATCCACTCGGTTCGGATGATCACCTTCGAGCAGGACCCCGATCGCCCCGGCGACACGCTCGAACTCGACGGCCGCGACGAGTCTGTCCACGAATTTCTGTCCGGCCACGACGTGATCGTCAATTGCGTCTTCCAGGACACCGATGCGCCACTGACTCTCGTAACCAACGAGGAATTGCCCCTGTTTGCCTCCGGCAGCCTCTTCATCGACGTCTCCTGCGACGAGGGCATGGGGTTTGAATGGGCACGGCCGACGTCGTTCGCGGATCCGACCTTCACCGTCGGCGACGGGCTCACCTACTACGCCGTCGACCACAGCCCGAGCTTCCTCTGGGATTCGGCGACCTGGGAGGTCAGCCTCGCGCTGATGCCGCATCTGCGCACGACGATGGAGGGGTCAGCGAGTTGGCTTACCGACGAGGTGATCGCCGATGCGATCGAGATCCGCGAGGGCGTGATTCAGAACCCGAAGATCCTCTCTTTCCAGGAGCGGGCTTCCGAGTTCCCGCACGCGCCGGCCTGAAAGGCAGCTTGGCCTGAAGAACCGGGGGAGGGACTTGAACCCCCGACACGCAGACTCACCAACACAGTGGGGATCCCGTCTTCCTCCTCTCGGTGTCGCCTTTCAGGGAATCACGACCTGTACCGCTACCTCCGCGGTAGTGCCGTTGTCCGGGTTCTGAACACTAAGCGTCCCGGTCGCGGTGGCCAATTCGGTCGCCTCCTGCTTCTTGGCCGTCTGCTTCTTCTTCTGGCGCTTGGCTTGTTTGTTCAGCTTCTTGGCCTTCTTTTTCAGCTTCTTGGCCTTCTTCTTACCCTTCTTTCCCTTCTTCTTGAGCTTTTTGGCCTTCTTCTTGGCCTTTTTGGCCTTCTTCTTGGCCTTCTTCGCCTTCTTCTTCGCCGCTCTCGCAGCCTTTTCGGCGGCCGCCCGCTGCTGGGAGGTCGCCTGCAGGGCTGCCTTGCCCTCGTTGGTGGTCGGGACCTTCACTGTCTTGGTCTCGTTCGCGGCGAGCTTCACCTCGCCACCTGCGACCGCTGTCGGAGCCGTGCTTGCCAGAAGCTTGGCCTTCTTGGTCGCAGTCTCGCCGCTCGGCAGGTTTAGCGTGACACCGAGGTTGTTTGTGCAGCCAATGGGGGAGCCGGCCGGCAGGTCGCAATAAAGCTGCGTCTGGAACCCGCTCAGACCCTCGTCAAGATCCAGGTTTATCGGCGTACCCGGATCGCCGTCATCACCTGGAAACTTCGTCCCGGTCGTGCCTTCATAGGGATCCACGGCGAGCGACTTGCATTGACTGCCGGTCTCGTTGGTGGTCCTCAGGTTGTCTAGGAACACGGCGGAGTCATAGATGGAGTCACCGAGGTCGAAAATAGAGAAGTGCAGGCTGTTCAGCCCCGGTTTCACCGGCGTCCGACCGATCAGAATCGGCGTCGCCCCGTCGTAGGTTGTACCGGCAGCGTTCTCAGCGGTCGCGGCGCTCGGTCCCTGAGAGTCAACCGAGATCAGATCGCCTTCCCCCGCGGCGAAGTCATCCGGAGCGAGTACGATGGTCCCGTCCGGGTTCGTCGTGGTCCAGGTCGGCTGCGGGCCGAGCTCGCCGACAAATGTGTCGTTGACGCCCGCATCGACAAACTCGAAGAACTCCTCCGAGAGGAACTTGAAGTCAAACGCGACGCAACTTTGGTTCTGCGGCACGTTGATGTCGACCCGAAGGATGGTCGGGTCGTTCGCCAACTCACGTCCGGCGCCCAGCTGGCCGCTACCGTGCGCGACGCCGCTGGCCCCGGCGTTGTTGGGATCGTCGGCGAGCTCCGCGTCACCGTTGGTCAGCACCGCAAAGGTGTCGCCCTCGGTCGGGAACCCGGCGAGCGGCACATTCGGGGTACTCGGGTTGCCATCGTCGAGCTTGCCGATTCCTGACGGCGAGGGGGAGTAGCCGTAGGGACTCGGTGCAATCGTCGATCCGGTCTGCAATGGCGGGCTCTGGGTTGCCACCATCGCCTTTGAAATATTGGCAGGGTTGGTAGAGCCCTCGACGATCGCCGCCTGCGCAGGTGCCGCTACAAGAAGCATCGCGATCAGGCCAACCAAGCCAGCGAGACTCAGCCATAGGGCTGAAACGGACCGACAAGAAATCGAGCGCTTGAATGTGTGTCCAGTGGCAGCGGAAAACACGACTATCGCCTCCCGAGCACGACATTCGCTCCACGGAGCTCATTCCCCATGCGTCCCCTTTCGGGGCCGTCATGCCCTCTTTTCGAGCTTGTATCACAACCCGACTGAAATAGCAAATCCGTCGAAGACGGCCCTAATCCTTCGATCCGAGAACGCGGGCCGAGGCCCGGGCCTGATCAGCCTCCGTTTGCGGCCTGCACGTACAGCCGGCTGGGCTGACCGCGCAGGGCGGTCGGCCCCGGCAGCGGGGTACCCTCCGCCGTCTGGCCCGGAATCACCGGCAGCACCAGCTTCGAAGGGGTGACATCGCCGAAGCCGATCGTGTTCTGGGTGTCGCCCGTTTCGATCGTGTCGAAGTCCCAGATGGTCCGGTCGCCACCCGGAGCCTGGAGGTTCACCCTGATCTTCGATCCCGCCCGGAATACATGCGTGACCGGGAAGATCTGGATTCGGGTCAGGTTGAACTGGTTCGCCACCAGATCCTCGGCATCCTGCTCCAGATGCGACTGGACCGGATCGTTCGCAGTCGAGAGCTCCGGGTCGATTGCGCGGTGCGACGCCCGCAGCCACCCGTTCTGGATGTAGGTCTCCTTGCCGTCGGGCCGGACCTCGGTCAACGTGACCTGCAGGTCCGTGTCCGCTTTGCTCGATTTCAGATAGACATCGAGACTGGACGGGCCGGCGATGAAGGTGTCCTCGGACAGGGCGTCGCTGGTCCAGCCGAGCCCCTTGCCGGCAGCCACCGGCTGCCAGTTGTAGGGCGGCTGGGCCAGCCAGGAATCACCCTGGGCGTTGGCCCCAAGGGTCCTGGCCGGACGGGCGCTCGGGTCGGAGTCATAGGTCGCGTCCCCAGGTTGCGTCTCTGACTCGCTCAGCTCTCCGTCCGGGCCGAGGAAGTAAGAGGTCGGCGTGAGCGACGGGATCGGCCAGTCATTGAAATTCGTCTCCCAGGCGGCGCCGATCGCCCCGGGATCATCGGGAATCGCGGCACCGTTGTCCATCAGGAGTCGCACCCGCGGGTTATTTCGAAACGCGGCCATGGCCGCGCCCACGTTCGGCATCCCTGCCAGCTCGGACTCGTCGATCGGCAGGGCGCCGGCATCGGCCAGCTCCTCGTAGAGGGTGCCACTCAGGGAGACCAGCAGCGGCGGCATCCTGGGAACCTCATCCGCGACGAACAACTTCATGAACTCGAGCCATTTCGTGACCGTGCTCGGGCCGAGCGCGTCCACATGCACGCCGTTCTGGAGCGTTATCCAGACGTCCTTCTTGCCCTGGAGTGTGTGAAGCGCTTCCGGGAAGTGGCCGCCTGTCTGCTCGTCCTGGAATTGGCCGAGGAAGAACACCGGTACCTTGATCCGCTTCATCCAGGCGCCGGGCGCCCGGTTATCGAAGAGCGACGCGGTCCGGAACGGATTGTTCTCGATCTCGTCGTTGAAGTCCCGGGTCTGAAGGCGCAACTCCTGGTTGTCCAGGCAATGCTGCTTCTGGGTTTCCCGCAGGACCGGGTCGGCGACGGCGGAGTCACCGTCGGTGGACATGATCCTTGCCCAGATATGACCACCCCCGGGCGCTGGCTGGGCATCCGCCGCCCGTCCGCTGATCCAGCTGTAGGCAAAGCCGTTGTTGAAGATGCCCCCGGGGAAACCAGTCCCCTGATAGATGTCGTCGGTCACCGACATCGGCGAGATTGCCGCCAGGTGAGGTGGCTGGGTGCCGGCTGCAAACAGCTGGCTGATTCCCGAGTATGAGATGCCGCCCATGCCGACTTTGCCCTGACCCAGTCCTGGGCGGCGACCGCTTCGACCATGTCGTAACCGTCATACGTGGTCGGAAGTCCGAACAGATCGTAGGCGCCACCGGAACAACCGGAGCCGCGCATCTGCACCGACACGGCTGCGAAGCCTGACTGCGGTCCGATCAGCGCACCGATCGCGGTCGAGGTGGTCGGGGCGAGCGGGTCGCTGGTCCCGGTCAGAAACGACCCCAGCAGGTCGTGGGGAGCTGCCGTTTCGTAGCCCGAGTGCTCGATCATGGTCGGGAAAGGACCATCCGCCATCGTCTTGCCGAAGGGCAGTCGCACGGTCATCGCCAGTTCGACCCCGTCCCGCATCTCCACGTAGTTGAGTCCGGGCTTCAGATCGATCGGATCAAAGAATGACTCTGGCGGGTTCTCGTCAGGGGCGAGGATGCGGAACTTCCCGCTGCTGACCGCCGCTTCACCTGAGGGTTGCGCCTTGACCGCATAACCGGGGCCGGGCTTGACGTCGTAGAAGTCCTTCGCGCCAAAATCGTCGGCTACACCGGTCTTGACTGTTTGACCCGCGCCGTTGATCAGGGTCAGAGCGGTCCCCGGATCGGTACCGGTGACGTAGGCGTCGCCGACGCTGCCGCAAGCCTTGAACGAATTGGACGGTACGGCGGCACACGAAGACTCCCATTTCGCCGGCGGGTCAACCGGCGGGTCAACCGGAGGATCGACCGGGGGCTTGAGCTTGTCCAGTTCCTTCTGGTACCACGCCTTGACTCCGTTTCGGCAGGAGCGGCTCTTGCGCTTGGCCTTCTTGGCTACTTTCTTGGCCTTGCGGACCCTTTGCCTGGTCTTGCGGACCCGTTTCTTGGCCTTGCGCACGGTTTTCGCGCTACGGGTCGTCCTTGCCCGGCGCAAGCGCTTCTTCGCCTTCCGCATCGTGCGATTTGCCTTGCGGACGCGCTTCTGTGCCTTGCTGGCCGGCTTCTTGCACCGCTTGATCCGCTTGGTCCGTTCGACCTTTAACTGGTCTTGCTGAGTCGAAGTGGCAGCGGTATTGGCGATTGACGCCGGTGCTCCCAGTGCCCCCAACCCTGCCAATGCAACCACCACTACCAGCAGCCTGACGAACGTTGGCATGATCTCCCTCATTCTCGTTCTCTCTCCCTTTGAAGTCCCGATTCAATCAAGAAAAACCTGGCTGTTCCCAAAGTTGCGGCCAGAAAATGCCGGCTACCGGTCACGGATTCCCACATCCACCTCCGAGGATCCAGGCTCCCAGGCAACCAGACAACAGCATCGTACCGACATCCGTCATTTCGGAGTGAAAGCCGCCCACGTTTGAGCAGAGAACCGCGCTACGGCGGGATCATTGGAACAACCGGGGGAGGGAATTGAACGTCAAGTCCACCGCTCTACCTGAACGGGCCGTAGACTGGGGTATTAGCAGTAGACGGGACAGGGACATCCATTGAGTAAGACAAGAGCGATCAATTTCACGAGAGTCGGTTGGCTGCCCGTCATGCTGGCCGCGTTCGTGGCCCTGCTCGCCTTTTCGCCGACACCCGCGGGTGCGTTCGGTACCGGCACGATCTCGGGCAAGGTCACCGGTGCCGCGGATAATCCATTGGCCGACGTATGCGTGGCATGGTTCGATTCGGACGGGAACTCGAGCGGTGACGAAACCGATTCGAGCGGCAACTACTCGCTGGGGTTCGCGGAGACCGGGGATTACAAGATCCTGTTCTCGCGATGTGGCAACAACGTCAACGTCTTCGACGAGTGGTACAACGACAAGGAAACCCTGGCGGAAGCAACGCCGGTGTCGGCCACCGACGGCGCCGATACACCGGACATCAACGCCCAGTTGGCGACGGGCGGCTCGATCTCGGGAAAGGTCACGAACGGCTCGGGCGGACCCCATCAAGGCACCTGCGTGACAGCGCTTGGCGGCACCCACGGTTGGGCCGGCGAAGGCCGGACCGACACAAGCGGTAACTACAGAGTGGGCGGGCTGGAATCAGGTCACTACAAGATCAAGTTCAGGCGCTGCGACGACGGCGACAACGTGATCAGCGAGTTCTATCCGGACAAGGCAGACCTCGACGAAGCGACGACGATTTCGGTCACGGCGGGTTCGAACACTCCCGGCATCAATGCTGAACTGGCCCCGGGTGGGTCGATCACTGGCATCTACTCGATCGAATCATCTGTCGCCCCCGTCCACTGTTCTGCCTCCGCATCGGTTTATGACTCGAGCGGAAGCCAGGTGGACTCCGTCAACTTCTTCCCTGGCACCGGCGTACACGACGCCTACAGGTTTGACCGGCTGAAGACCGGCGACTACCGGGTCGGATTCCAATTGGATTGCTGGGGCGAATTGGATCCCGGGTTGGCTTTCAGCAGCAGTGACTTCTACCGCGGCAAGGGAACCCTCGCGAATGCCACCCCGGTTTATGTGACACAGGGTTCAACCAGAACGGGCATCAACAGCCTGTCGAACGGGGGCGCCTCGATTTCCGGCACGGTCACAGACAGCTCGGGCAAGCCTTTGGACGATATCTGTGTTGATACGTACGACGGCCAGGGAAACCTGGGGAACTTCGGACGAACCGATTTCGATGGCGGCTACGTAATCGACCAGTTCACCGCCGGCGACTACAGGCTGAAGTTCAGCGACTGTCACAACCCTGGCTCCGCAGTGGTTTCAGAGTTCTACGACGACAAGGCAAGTCTCGCGGAAGCCGCTCCGGTTTCGCTGACATATGGCCAGAACGTCTCGGGAATCGATGCAGAATTGGACGTCGCCGGGTCGGATGCGACCGACCCGGAGGCCGGGAGCCCGCAGACCACCGACCCGAAGGCCGCGAACCTCAAGATTAAGGTCAAGGGGCCCGTCAGGGTCAGGAACCGCAAGAAGGCCACCTACCGGGTGAGGATTTCAAACTCTGGAGACGCCCGCGCCAGGGGAGTGAAGCTCAAGGTCAAAGGCAAGGGGGTCCGCTTCAGGGCCACTGTCGGAAGGATCTCGGCCAGAAGCGCCAGGACCGTCAAAGTCAAGCTGAAGCCGAAAAAGGCGGGAAAGACGAAGCTCCGGTTCAAGGTGACTACCTCAAACGCCGGCCGCATGAGCGTCAAGCGGCGCATCAAAGTCAGGAAGTAATACCGGGGGAGGGGCTTGAACCCCCGACACGGGGATTGTGATGGCAAGAAGGCAGTTCGGGCTGTATCCGTGGCTTGTATTGACACCCTGTTGACACCCTCAGGTTGTCCACAACATCGTCAGGCGCTAGCCTGGATACACCCGGTGGCCCGAGGGGCCGAAGCCGACTCGCTGACACCCGATCGGTGAATCAGGCGTCGGTGACTTTGATGTCCGAGAACTCGATAGCGACGAGCGTCGGGCCGGGAAGTCCTCTCGGCACGACCCGTCTGCGGGGATAGAAGACGAGTCCGTCCACGGTTTCGTGTGCGAGACAGTGGTGCCGCACTAGTCCGAGCTTTCCCAGGAAAACCTCAGCGGTGTAGTCGAAGTGCTGAATCAGACAATCGGGGCCGAACTTGAAGGTCTGGACCCGGCTGTGGACTGGCAACCAGTCCGGAAAAGTCACTTTGAGCCGGTGGCGGCTCAGCTCCTCGACCTCGACGTCGTCCCGGGCGAAGAAGAAGGGGGCGGTGACGTATCCCCAGAGCGCGTAGCCGGCGAAGTGCAGGACGTCAGCCCTGTCCCAGCGCAGACGTCTCGCCATTCCCGGGGGCCGGGGTTCGCTCGAATCAAAGACACCGAGGCTTTCAAACCGCGCCCGTGGCCGCCCGACTTCGACCGTCGCTCTCGTGTCCCGGAGGGGATCGGCCTGGCCTTTCATCGGCAGGGCGATCCCGCCAAGGCGGATCCTTTGCGCAACCGTCTCGATCAGGTCCCATCGATCGAGACCCCCATGGGCGGCAATGACTTCGTCGAGCAGGCTCAACGCAGACCTGGAAGCTGTTGGCACATACCAAGATCGTAGGGGACGCTCGAAATCTGCCCACGATCACGTTGAGGGCACACCCAGACAGCCCACCCTAAGGCTAAGACCATTTCGTCGTGGCCAGCGGTTCTGAGGGTTGGGCGACTCACCGGCTAGCCCCCACCCGATCGCCATACCCAACGGACGAAGAGGACAAGGCCGGCGACCAGCGCCAGAACTACAACGATCACTAGCACCACGACGAATATTTCGAGGACCGTGACCCCGCCCGGTTCGACGTAGGCGAGCATCAGTAGCAGCTGGGAGAGTCGTGTTCCAGGGCTACCGCGCCGCCCATTCCAGTGGCTTCTACCCGCAGCTCGCACGATTCCTCACCGAACTCGCCCGTTCGCTTCCACTCGGCGTAGATGACGATTTCAGTGCGGCCTCACCCGTCGAGACGCCCGTACACCGTGCGCGGAGCCGCGCCTTCCGGTGGCACTTTTTGGACCCGTTCCAGCGGCTTCTTACCCAGGAGGTTCCTATCCCGCTAGAGTCCGCAAAGAATCAGGCCAACCGCCCTCGGGGATTAGGAGAGATCGTGAACTGGAAAATCCGTACGACGCTGATCGGTGCGGCTACCGTGCTGGCGGCGACCGTCGCCGTTGCCCAGGCCGCGGACTGCCCGGTTGCCGTCGGCGGCTCGTCGCACCAACTCAAGTTCAAGCTGGTCGAGTTCAAGATCAGCCCCAAGGCCGCCAAGGCGAAGGCGGGCCGTGTGAAGATCAAAGCCAAGAACGTCGGCGTCGGCGAGCACGAGCTGGTGGTGGCGAGGACAAGACGCAAGCCCGGCAAGCTGCCCACGAGCAAGAACGGCGACGTCAAGGAGGACGCGATCAACGTGATCGGCGAGATCTCCGAGCTGCCGCCGGGCGAAGCCGGGAAGACCAAGCTTCAGCTCAAGTCCGGCAAGTACGTGATGTTCTGCAACGTGCCCGGCCACTACGCCCAGGGCATGTACGGCAAGCTCATCGTCAAGTAGCCGCCCCGGCCGGCGCCGACCGTCCCTGAGCTAAGTCGGTTGTTACCACTTTAGTAACCACCCTCTTTTTCGACCCAACTTAGACGACCCTCCAGACAAAAGAAAACCCCGCGCCAGCAGGGCTTTCGTGAGTAGCGGGGGAGGGACTTGAACCCCCGACACGCGGATTATGATGGCGAGGAATAGAGGCCACGTCGCTTAACCATGCGGGTTTGAGGTGCTCTCAGATGCGCCCAGTTCGGTCGAGAGTCGGGAGTTGGACGCATGGTTGGACGCACGCACTCAGGACATACGCACAAGGATCATCTGGTTATGAATGTCGGGCTTTTACCTAGCCAATCGAACAGTTCGGCACCTCGCTGGCACCAGCAAACTACGGTCCGGGGGTCTAGAGGTTTCGCTTGAAAGCCTGCGATTCAGAGTCCCAGATACCGAGCTTGGGTTCTCTTGCGAGAACGGGGTCCCACAATGAGGCCGCTGTGTGAAAGCCCTTCGACAGGTCCGCTCCGGCGGGTCGACCCTCGACTAGCGTGATCCAGGGCCGGCGCCAGTCATCGGGCGGCTTAGGGAGGGATGTGGGGAGATCGTGAGTCCGGCGATCGTTGAAGATCATTGCGGCCGCGGAGAACATCTGGCTTGCGTCAGGGGAGGTGGTCCTGGCAATGACCGCCATGTCGACGAGGTCCTTCACCCTTGAACTCGACTCGCCTCTGCCGTACGTGCGGGTGTAAGCATGGAGCTTCTCGGCGAGATGCTGCTCGATTGCGATAGTTGGGACGAAGACCGGCGCGATGCCGGCAAAGTCCAGAAGCTGAGAGGAGACGATCTTGTCAGGGTCGAGCGTTGCCGGCGTGGCAAAGCCGACATCGATTGCGATCCGTTCAAACTCACGTCCTGCGAGTAGCGCCGTGGCCGACCAGCGTTGGCCACCGCCAGGCAGTTCTTCATCGGTTCGACCTCGGCTGAGGTCGAATTTGAAGGGATCGTCAATCTCCACTTTGGTTGAGGCAATCATCAGCTCTACGGCCCGACTCTCCTCGGTAGCCCAATCCACGTCGATATCTCGCGTCGTTCGGGCTTGACTACCAAGGCGCATCTCCAGAGCGAAACCACCTTTGAGGTACCAGCCGCCGGGAGCCACCATCTGGAGTCGCGCCAGGAACCGCTCGAAAGCCACGCGCTTGCGCAGTCGCGACAAGCCAACCCGCGAGGTCTGGTCCTGTCGGAGCCTCGCCTCCAGGGCGTCACGGAATGCGGATGCCGACGCATACTTCACTTCAGGCCTGCCTCGGCTATCGCATTCAATCGGCGCTTGACATTTTTCGGCAACTCGTCTCTGAGCCGCGGCAGGGTGGTTTGCCCGCGGTCGATTGCCTGACGAATGGCGAGGTCGATCTGTTCGGTCCAACCACTGGTTCGCAGCATGTCGGCAATGGTTCGTTCGATACCCGTTACGGGTATGCCCTTGACCTGTCGGCGATCACCCTTTTCGATTGGCCGAGCCGTGAAGTGCGCTCGGACTCCCACGGGCACGGTGATCCCACGTTTCGAGCGGGGGAGGGTGACATGGACCTCGTCGGCGATCAGGTCCGTTATCTCCATCAACTCCAGCGCGCTTACATGCGAAACGACCGCATCAGCGCGGGACAGACCAAGCCAGGCGGCGATCACATGTCCGTGCGGCGCCTCCGGAAAATTTATGAGTTTGTAGACCCCGGATCCGACCCTTTCGAGGGAGCCAGCATCGCGAGCATGATATCCGAGGGTCGAGCGAGGCACCCCGGCCTCAATCGCCTGATTTGCGGTCAGATACCCACCCTGCTCCTCCGCGACCCGATACAGTCGGTCAATAGCACGAACGTCACGAATTTCGCCAAGTTTCTCGGCCATGCACGTGACACTATGCGATCCGCAGGACGTTAACCAAGCCGATGGGGAGTTGGGGCCAGCGCGGGCCCACCGTTTGCGGGCCAGGTCAATTGTTTGAAAGCGACAACGCGAAGAAGACTCGAGGCACGCTCGACGCACAGAACGATTTCTTTGGGGAGACCCCAAGGGCGAAAGCACGCCGCAGAGCCAAAAAGGAGTACCGGGGGAGGGACTTGAACCCCCGACACGCGGATTATGATTGGCGTTGGAGCCGTCTAGTAGGGGCAACCCCCGCTATCTCAGGCGGTCCAGTTCAATTTAGTTAGGTCTCGAACTGTCGAGTTGGAGGCATAACTCGAGGCACATAACCTCAGCTAGGACGAACCGCTCGGCGAACGCCCTTCTTCGGGCATGAACTTGCCACAGATCATGACCAGAAGGATTGACCCTCTGTGGGATCCCAGGGGTCCCTCTTCTCGACGCGTTCGTCATCCCCGATGGCCCAATCGGGAAAGTCACCCTCGAGCCGATATCCCATTGATGCGGGATCCCCGAAAAGAGTGTCAAAGAGGTCCGGGGTTTCTTCAGACTCGTGATCAATCCAAAAGTCGTTACTAATTTCCTCGGGCGTGGTGGTGGGATCGACGCGCACCGGACTGTCTGGAATTGAAGAACCCCCACGGCGGTCAATGCCGTCTGGGACGGGTCGGATTCGCGACTTCACTTCGAAATCGGGAGGGAACCGAATTTGGTCTAGCTCGCCGTTTACGAGAATGCCGACGTTCAAAGGAACCGTTTTGCCCATCGCCTCTGTGATCACCGGCGACCAAGCGTCCTTTGCTTCCTGATCACAAAAGATCGCATACTGAAGCGCGGAGAGTGGAACCTTCGGTGCCAGGAACTCAGGCGGATTTCGCCATGATCGACTTTCGAGGCACTCAACTAGGGCCGCAGGTTGCTCTGTCGAGCTGCGTTGAAGGAACTCCGTCGCGTCTCGTGTTGCTGTGTTGTGTGGGCTGAAGATCGCCCTCGGCAAAGCTGCAAGCGCTGGCGCGTCGAAGGAGAGAATGACCGACTCTTCGCCTCGGAAGTATTTGAAGATGTACCAAGGGGGGCGGAACCCGCAGCAGACTAGATCTTTTCCAAATTCTGGATTTGCTCCCCAGCGGTCCGACTTCTCGCCTAGCCTCTCAGGGCTAAGGAGTCCTCCGCTGGCGATTATGTCGGGCAGGCGCTTGGCGGTTGTGGCATGGTGAAAGCACTTCTTTTTGGACTTTTGAAGAATCGACGCGCAGTCGATTTGCTCGGAGGAAGTCATGGAACTTCGAACTTCAGTTGTTCGCCAAGATCCTCTTTCTCTAAAGCGATCAGCTCGGCTCGGACTTCTTGAAGTAGGTGGCCGAGCTTGTTCTCGCCTGCCCATCCTTCGCCCGTCTGACGCGCTCCCCACTCAGTGTCATGTCGACTCTCTTCGATGATTGGGCGCTCCCCCGTCTTGATCAGCCTGGTGCGAAAAGGTTCCTGTCGAAATTTCGCCTCCAACGCGGCTCTCATGATCTCTAACTTCAGGTCTTCCCAGTCTGCTCGAAGGGGCACGGTTCCGCCAGCGCTCTTGGCTTCTCGTGGGCTGGTGGAGTTAGCGACCTTCTCATGAAGCTCAGGATCGAGTGTTTTCGAAGCCTGGAAGTAGTGCTCCACTGATGGATAGTGCCGCTGCTTATCGTCGGGGCCTTTCAGCTGAAGATCGCAGGAAGCAAAGTTGCTAAACGGACCACCTCTGAAAACGACCGCGTCGGCGTCTTTGAATTACGGAAGTTCAGTCGATACTCGCTCTCCCTCGGCCATAACCTAAGACTAGGGAAGCACGGAGGACATGGCTTCCGGGGCCAACAATATCTGGCCGTTGCCAGCGGTTGCATCCGACCATCTATTTACTCTGCCTGATGGATAGCTAGACGGTGGCCAGATGGTCGGTTAGGACGTCGAAACGGGCTTAGCGAGTCGCGGCCCGGGCTTACCCCAAGGAGTCCAGCCGGGAATTGTCGAGTTGGGGCACAAACTGGGCACGGTCCAACTTTGTTTGATCCCAATCGAGCATGGAACTATGAGCGGTTGGTTCCAGTTCCAACTTCCGGTCCACCTATGATTGGGGTTGTGTCTCGACCGAGAGACTCGACGATCACCGAGAGCGTGCTTGATGCAAGACCACATGGCTAGGCCAATTCTAAAATCCGTCGAGAGGGTCCGGGACCTCGGAGAGGTCTTCACCTCTGAGCAGACTATTTGCGACATGCTCGATCAGCTCCCGCCCGAGATTTGGGATCCACATCCGTCACCTACATTTCTCGAGCCCAGTTGCGGGAACGGGAATTTTCTGGTTGCCATCCTCGGTCGAAAGTTGAAGAGGATCCAAGTTGACTATGGAAGCTCACAATCGTCGGCTCACGGGCCGGCCGATCTCGGTTTCCAAGCCCTCGAAGCCCTTGCCTCCATCTACGCGGTGGACATCTCACCAGAAAATGTTGTGGGAGGAGGGGGGCACCAAGAAGATGGAGCACGGGCGCGGCTCATGCTTATCTTTTCGTCTTGGTATTCGGATCTGACCGGTTCCCCACTAAAAGGAACCGATCGCCTCGCACGAGCCGCTTGGTGGGTGATTGAACACAACATCCAGATAGCCAACATGCTTGAAATCGACCCTGACGGATCATCCAGCGGTCGAGAACGATTGCCGCTTGTCCAGTACACGTGGCTGCCAAGCGATTTCACAGTGGACCTGGCACTCACCTCCTTGGGTCAAGTCGCTGACTCGGTCTCTACCGAGTTGACTCTACTTGCTTCTGAGCTGCCGCAAAATCTCTGGAAAGGATCGGCCTTTGACCTATTCGAAGTAATTAGCCCCGTAACACACAGCCACAACACAAGGGTCCCCATCAGAAACGGGCGAGGCTCTACATGACCGGTACAAGCGAGAGCGATATTCTCAACGTAATTTCGGACTTGTCAAGCGATGAGATCTTCACGCCGCCCAAAGTCGCCAACGACGTGCTGGATCTCCTTCCGGTGAAGGTCTGGTCTGACCCGGACCTAAAATGGCTTGATCCGGGGAGCAAGACTGGAGTATTCCTGAGAGAAGTAACTAGAAGACTCTTGGAAGGCTTGAGTGGTGAAATCCCCGACGAAAACGAGCGTCTCCATCACATTTTGACCGAAATGTTGTTCGGAATAGGGATAAGCAACCTGACGGCCATGATGAGTAGACGCTCTCTCTACTTGTCGAGGGATGCGACCGGAGACAAATCGTGTATCGAAATGCAGAGCGAGGATGGAAATATTTGGTTTGATCGAGTCGATCACGCGTATTTTGACGGGCGCTGCACCGTATGCAAGGCATCCGAGGAACAGATGGAAAATGAAGGACGCGAAAACCATGCATACGCATTTATCCATGAGAGTGGACTGGAATCAGTTGAGGAGGCCTTTGGAATGAAATTCGATGTGATTGTCGGCAACCCCCCGTATCAGATGACGGGCGGCGGCGGCGGAACGAATGACACCCCGCTCTATCATCTTTTTGTCGATCAAGCTAAAGCCTTGAATCCTCAGTACATATCAATGATTATCCCCTCGCGGTGGATGGCTGGTGGTAGAGGTCTGACGGACTTTCGTCAGGAAATGCTTTCCGATAAACGGGTGAGACGACTCGTTGACTTCACCCGAATGGCCGACTTGTTTCCCGGCGTAGACTTCGAAGGTGGCATCTGCTATTTCTACTGGAACCGGGATGAACCTGGGCCGTGCCAATACTCACCAACCAAGGCCCAGAGAAGTTCGAACCAGTGGAGCGGGAGCTTGACGAGTTCGATGTGTTCGTCCGGGATGAGCGAGCTGTGTCCATTCTTCATCGGGTGCAGTCAGCGAAAGAGCCGACAATGGAAAAAATTGTTAGCCAAGACACTCCTTTTGGGATTCCGACAAATTTTCTCAACTACGAGGACGAAGAATGCCCAGGCTTTGTTCGCCTCTACTTGACTGTCCGGCAACAGCGCAAAGTCGGTTGGGTGGACAAGGAATTCATAACTCGGAACCGGGACCTCGTGTCGGGGTGGAAGCTTCTGATTCCGGAAGCTTATGGTGAGCGCGGAGCGGTTCCCGCAAACGTTTTGGGACCCAGCATCGTTACTCCACCGAATTCTTGCTGCTCCCAAACGTATCTTGCCGCGGGACCATTTAGGAGTAAATCGCAAGCGGTAAACGCCCAGACGTATCTGCAGACGAGGTTCTTCAGATTTCTGGTTTCACTCCGAAAGATCACCCAGCACGCGATCAACTCAACTTACGCTTGGGTTCCGCAACAGGACTGGACCACAAAGTGGTCAGACGAAGATCTCTTTGAGAAGTATGGCCTGACGGCCGGCGAACGAAGTTACATTGAATCGATGATTCGGGAGATGCCCGGTTGATCGCGTCACTGGCAGACGGAGTCCGCCAACCAAAGATTTATGCGTACGTCACCCCGAAGTATGCGGAAGTGGCCTGGGAAGGTGGTCGGCCTGGAAAAGGGTTGCTCAAAGTGGGTTACACCGAAAAGGACGTCCACGAGAGAATCAGGGAGATCCTTTACCAGGTTCGGGAGCCAAAACCCACGCCTTACCACCTTGCGCTGGCTGAGGCTGCGATCAATTCAGAAGGAATCGGGTTCATGGACCATCCGGTCCATGATGCACTAAAGGATGCTGGTGTCCATAACCCAGTAGGAGAATGGTTCGAAGCTACGGCAGACGAGGTGAAAGCGGCCGTCGATTCTGTGCGAGATGGTCTAAAGCTGCACTCACTCAAGGCCAAAGTCAATTTCAAAATGCGACCCGAACAGAAGCAAGCCGTAGAGGTCACGGCCGCCCATTTCCTCGGTCAGGCGGATTCTGGAAAGCCGCCACGCTTCCTCTGGAACTGCAAGATGCGGTTTGGGAAGACATTCACTGCCTATCAACTGGCGAAGAAGCTCGGTTGGCGGCGAGTACTCGTCTTAACATATAAGCCAGCCGTTGAGAGCGCCTGGCGCGACGACCTTGAGACGCACCTCGACTTCGAGGGATGGGAATTTAGGGGCAAGAACGACCCCGACCCCGATCTTGGGACTGATGTTCCGATCGTCTGGTTCGCTTCGTTTCAGGACGTGCTCGGCACGGACGAAGAAGGTGAACCGAAGATCAAAAACACCGCACTTTATCTCGAGGAATGGGACGCGGTTTTCGTTGACGAGTATCACTTTGGTGCATGGCGGGAGGCCGCTCGATCTTTGTATGCGAAAGACAAAGAGTCGGGCCTAGAGGGTGATCTAACTGAAAAGCCCGCGATTGAGACTCCCGACCTCGACGACAACTTTGTCGAAGATATTGAAGATTCCTTGGGTATCCGTGTCAATAACTATTTGTATCTCTCGGGAACGCCGTTTCGCGCTCTAAAGCAGGGGGAATTTCTTGAGAACGAGATCTACAACTGGACTTACTCAGACGAACAGCGCGCAAAGCTGGCTTGGAATGAACCGGGTCCCAACCCCTACGAGGCTTTGCCTAGCATGTACCTCCTCACCTACGAGATGCCCGAGGCTTTGCGCGAGGTCGCTCTAAACAACAAGTTTGAGTTCTCTCTGACAGAGTTTTTTCGGGTAGAGAAGGATGATGTTGGCGACGATCGTTTCGTGCACGCATCCGAAGTTCAAAAATGGTTGGATCTTCTGCGCGGGCAAGATATTGACGGACTTTGGGCTTCAGTTTCAGAACTGCAAAAGCCGCCCTTGCCCTACGAGGACAGGAACCTGCTTCGCGCCTTGCAGCACACCGTCTGGTACCTGCCCGGCGTGGGAGCTTGCAAGGCCATGTCTGCAATGCTTGCTGAGCCTCACAACACGTACTTTCATGACTACGACGTGGTGGTGGCTGCCGGACCCGGTGCTGGAGTAGGTGAGCGAGCTCTGGGCCCTGTTAAGGAGGCGATCGGAGGAATGCCAACCGACAGCAAGTCCATCACGGTGTCATGCGGCAAGCTCATGACCGGCGTGACAGTTCCCCCTTGGGCAGGAATCTTGATGCTGAGGGAACTGAAGTCGCCGGAAACGTACTTTCAGGCAGCGTTTCGAGTTCAGTCTCCCTGGGCCACTTCAATTGTTGATTCGGTTGAAGGCGGCACAAAGAACTTGGTTCTCAAAGAGCACTGTTACGTCATTGATTTTGCTCCCAACCGTGCGCTTTCTCAGATTGCCGACTACGCAACAAAACTGCGGTCAGAAGTGGCATTGGAGATGGATGACGAGGCCACAGTAGACGAGTTCTTGGAGTTCCTCCCTGTGCTTGCGTTTACTGGCTACACGATGCAGCAACTAAGGGCATCAGACATTTTGGACTACCTGACGAGAGGGATCAGCGCCTCGATGCTTGCTCGTCGTTGGAACAGTCCGGAGTTGATCAATCTTGACATCAAAGCAATGAAAAACATTCTCGACAACAAAGAGTTGCTTACGTCGTTAGAACAGATCGAAATGTATCGAGGCGTAGGCGATGATCTCACAGCGATGATTGCCGCTAACCAAGAATTGAAACAGAAAAAGGTGTCTAAGGAGCCTCTGAGTACGCCAGAGAGAAGGACAAGGGACGAGGCAGAAAGGCAGAGGGCCACGCTGAAGGAGAAACTGCGGAGATTTGTCACCCGATTGCCGGCGTTCATGTATCTAACCGACGAACGGGAGCGAACTGTCAAGGATCTGATTACCGAAGTGGAGCCGGAACTTTTTGAGGCAACTACCGGCCTGACAAAGAAGGACTTCGAGCAATTGGTCGATGCTGGTGTGTTCGATTCGTCGAAGATGAACGACGCGGTGTGGAAGTTTCGAACATTTGAGGAGCCAAGTCTTCGATATGGTCACGCAGAAGATGTGGCAACACCTGAAGGTGGTTTCGATCTGCGTCGGGACGCGAAGCTAGCCGCGCTGGTCGAGGGAGGTTATCTCTCGGTTGGGGTTACGCTTAAGGCCGAGGACCCATCGGTCGGCGTCGAGGTAACGGTGAGCGATGACTTCGGACTGCTCCACGAGGGGATTCGTTACGAGTCTCCTGATGAGGCAGCAAGGATGGCGACGGGTAACGATTTACAAGACGGGTGGGACTTCTGGCAATTCGACGATGGAAAGGGGGCTAAGTCACTCTCAAGTCTCATTCCGCAGCAAGGAACGGCTTGACAAGGCTATCCACGTTACCAGGTCAAGAATTCTTGGATTTTGTTCGTCCCGAAAATCGGCCAGTCACTCATCGAGCGCGTCGTCGCTATATCTGACAGCGTACGAGCCGAACGTGGGGGTTCTGGTTCGCCCTGGTAGCGGCGTATTACCCAGGACTCTCGGCCACCTTCAAGACGGGTTGGGGGCAAAGCCTGAGGAGGTGCTGCTAGGGGCCGAAATTTCGACACCCATCGACGCCTCAACTACCCGACTCAACTCGCCGGCGGCTTCGACTTTTGGAACGTGATGAACATAGATCATCGTCGTCTGGATGTCCGCGTGTCCCATATAACCCTGTACCTCGAAGAGAGGCCAAAGTCCAGCCGCAAGAGTCCCGAATGTGTGCCGCAGATCGTGGAAAACGATTGGTACCGACTTGTCTCGCAAGTGTCCAAGTCCAGCGGCCTTTAGAGCTGCATAAAACTCGCGTCGGATAGGAACATCGTCGAGTACACCTCCCGTCGCCGAGGGAAACACTCGGTCACCGGTTTCGACAAACATTGGACGGCGGCTGAGAGCGTCAAGGGCTCGTGCAGCTTGATCAATCATCGGGACTGATCGGACCTTGCCACTTTTGGGGACCCGCTCGACTCCACCGTTCGGATGGTTGCGCCGAACCATAATCATCCGATCGGTGAAGTTCACGTCGGCCCATCGCAAAGCACGAAGCTCCCCCAAGCGTAGGCCGGTGAAACCGGCAACGGTAAACATCGTCGACATTTGCTCGCTGCTCGCGGCCCGACTAACTGCGGCGACCTCAGCGGGGGTCAGAACAGTGAAGTCTCCGGACGACTTGAATGTCACCCGTTCGACGTCACTAGATGGATTCGATTTGATCCATTTTTTGCGAGTGGCTCTTTTGAATATTCCGTGGAGCAGCGCCAAGTGAAGCTGGATCGTCCGTCGTGAAAGTTCTCCGGACTCCAACATCTGCTCACGGAAGAGCTCGATTCGGTCTGTGTCGATCGAATCTAATGATGTCTCAGCTCCAAACTCGGGAATGAGTCGCCCGTGGCGTTCTCCATTTGGTTTGATCCCACCCACTACGTTTACGTAGCTTCTGTAAGTGGACAAGGCGATTTGTTTGTCGTCCCGTTCATAGCGAAGCCATTCAGCACAAGCGTCACCAAAGGTCTTGCCACTTGAGATGTTTGATCCCTCGAGGCTTCCTCGTCTTGATGCCGACACCATTTCGGCCAAGGCGTCCTGGGCGGTTCGTTGGGTGAAATAGCCTTCGGGCGGTCGACCCCGTCCCGCCCACTTGGGGCCAATCGCCGTTTGAGTTTGACGGCCGTTCGCGTGTCTGATCTTCGCGTAGTAAACCGGACCTTTCTTTCGGTCAATCGTTCGAAGGTGAGCTGTTGTTCGTCGCGGTTTCAATCGCCTGTCCTCCTTTGTCTGGTTCAGCAAAGGGATCAGGGAACACAGCGTCGAACACGACCGATAGGTTTCGATTGCGTCGGGGCGAGTTCCACCTTGACCCGATGCCACGCCCCCGGAGCTCTAACTCGCGGGGGCACTTATATGGCCCAAGCCTATCCGTCGGTCGCACAACTCTCAAGGGTTCAGGGCCATTTCGCGGCGTATCTGGGGGCACATTCAGGCCTCTGTCATTCATAGAGCCGCCTACCGACGGATTACTCATCCGATCTACCTCCACCGTTTCGCTCGTACTGCTCGATTGCATCGAGTCGGTAGCGATAGAGACGGCCGATACGGACCGCAGGGATCGAGCCAGCGCGGGTATGGGCATAGACCGTGGCTTTCTCAATCTGCCAGCGCTCGGCCAAGTCAGTCGCGGTGAGTAGCTGTGCGACCTCAGAGTACGAGCCAAAGGCGCTAACGGCGTCATCCGGGTCGAGAGTCGGGCGCGTCAGATCGCCAGCAGAAATCGAAAGGCTTCGCGCATCGGACTCTCTCATTTGTCCGGACCCGCACCTGTCGCCTGTCCCACTCCTAAGAGAGGAGTGTGGGACGGGACAGTTTCAGCGGTCCCAAGGGACCGTTTGGGACGGCCTGGGACGGCTGCCTGATCGGGCTTTAGGCGGTATTCCTTCTTTTGCGTCCCGATGGTTCGCTCTTCGATTGAACCTCTCGCTACAAGCGCCTTCAAGCCCCGCTGCGTAGTGCTCTTTGAAAGGCCCGCAGCCCCGCCGATCTTTCTCTGCGAGAACCATTCCGTCCCAAAACTCGATGGGACGGTTTCGAGGATCTTCTCTTGGTGGTCCGGCAACCGTCCCACGTCGCCTCCAGGACGGATCACGCAGCTCTCGCTCTTTGCTTCGAGGTGGAACCGCAACGCGTCAAACTTGGCGGCGTCTTTTTGCTTCTCGCAGGTTAGCTTTACGCTGGCTCCCTCCGGCTTCAGGCTCAACATCGTGTCGGCGGCACCGCGCAAGGCCGTCGATCCCCGCTCTAGTTCGCCGTTCCTTCCGGTGTGGTGAACTATCAGCAGGGCCGAACCGAGCTGCTTCGCCAACTTGTCAGCCGTGTCGATGAAGAGCCCCACGTCCTTTGCGGAGTTCTCTTCGCCGCCGACCATGCACCGCGCCATCGTGTCGATCGTGATCAAGACGGGCGGCTCCTTAAGGACAGCGAACGCGGCTTCAAGCGCTGCTGTTTCACCTGAGAAGAAGTTGACGGCCTCGGGGAAGATCCTGAAGTCCGACACATACTCGACGCCTCTCGCGAGACACCATGCCTGGGCGCGTTTGTAGTAGCCGGAGACGCCTTCGGCGGCTATGTAAACCGTCGGGCCCTGATCGACCGCCCGCCCGAAGAACGGCCGGCCGGAGGCTATGCAGAGATTCCAGTCCAAGGCGGCGAAGCTCTTTCCGCTGCCGCTGGGCCCGTAAAGAACATTCGTCCCGTCGGCGCGTATGAAGTCATGGAGCAGGTAGCGCGGCTCAGGCAGGTCCGCAAGATCATCGAGGGTGAGCAGCCTCGATTGGTACCGACCAGAGAGTCTGACCCGCTCGCCGTTCTGATCGACCGCGTGGCCGCTGTTACGCTGAGTCATGTCGGCCCGTCCTGGCCGATTCTTCGCGGACGTCCGGTGTAGTGACCGGGCGTCCGTTTTTTTGCGTTAGGACCGCAATGATCGCGTCGAACTTCTCACCGCTCGTTACCGGCGAGTAGCCCCGCTCGGCGAACTGCACGTAAGAAATGGAGCATCCCGCAGCTTCAGCGAGCGACTGCTGAGTTAATCCTCGCCGTCGACGCAGTTCCCGAAGCGCGGAACTTGAAGGAGAAGGCGATTCGATTTTGCTCTTCATAAACCAACTTCTTTCGTTAACCAAAGGAGACACCTAGGACCTATTCCAAGGTCGTGATCTTTTGGTCCGAAAGGCGAGACTTAGTCATCGCGTTTCAAGAAAGGCGAGACATAGTCATCGCGTTTCAAGTTGGTCCTCTCTGATCAGGGTATGAGGATCAGAGCATCACTAACAGTAGCGCCACGATCGGAGGTCATTTTGCGCGGGAGATGCGAAGGTGTCCGGGCGGGTTGAGTCGCCGATCGCGCAAGCGGTGGGTGTCAAGGCCGGTTGAAAAGTGCACCAGTTCTGCCGGTTGAAAAGTGCACCACTCCGTGTTTATGAATCGACCGGTTGAAAAGTGCGCCATCCGGTGTTTGTGGAGAGCCCTCCCCGGTTGAGAGCGCTTCACCCAGCGCAGGTCCCGCAGTCAGGCCGGTTAGGGCTGCTGAGGCTTTGCGCGGCCGAGGTCCCGGTCTTTGAGCCGGTAGGAGTCACCTTTCAGGCTGAGGATCTCGGCGTGGTGAACGAGCCGATCGATCATCGCCGCGGCAACGACCTCGTCGCCGAAGATCTCGCCCCAGGAAGAGAACGCCTTGTTTGAGGTGATGATCAAAGAGGCCCGCTCGTAGCGGGCCGAGATCAAGGAGAACATGAGGTTTGCGGCTTCGGGGTCAAACGGGATGTAGCCGACCTCGTCGATGATCAAGAGCGGAACCCGGCCGAGCTTCGTGATCTCGTCCTCGCCGGTCTTCCCGCTTGGCCTCAAGCAGCCTTGCCACCCACTCGGTCGCTGAGGCAAAGATCGTCCGCTGGCCGGCGAGGCAAGCCCTGATTCCAATCGCGGTGGCCAGGTGGGTCTTGCCGGTGCCGGGAGGCCCGAGCAGGATCACGTTCTCTTGTGCCGCGAGGAAGTCGAGCTGGCCGAGGTGCTCGGCGACTTGGCGCTTGATTGAAGTCTGAAACTTGAAGTCGAACTCTTCCAAGGACTTCCTCGCCGGAAAGCGGGCCGCGCGGATCCTTGCTTCGCCGCCGTGGGATTCCCGAGCCGAGACCTCGGTTGAAAGCAGCGCTTCGGCGAAGCGCTCATAGGTCCATTCCTCAGAGCGGGCCCGCTCGGCGAGGGCTGGCATCGCTTCTGCTGCGGCAGGAGCCTTCATCTGCCGGAAGAGGTGGGTGAGTTCCGAAGTCGCGCTCATACCGGGATCAACTCGTCGTAGATGGTGAGCGGCCTGATCTCGATTTCGGTGTCTTTGGGCTTCGGTTGGTAGCCGAGCCGCTCGGCTCTCATCTCGTCGAGCAGGTCCTGGTGGGCCGGGTCGGTGAAGGTGAGGCCGCCGGCGAAGACTCTTTGGTGGCGGCAGGCCGTCCTGCCGGTTTCGAGCTCGGTCGCGGTGATCCAAACCTGGCTTGCTCTGAGCTCGACTCTTTTGCCAACCAACCTTGGGTCGAGCGAATAGTCGTTTGTGTCGAAGCGGAAGTAGGGCTGGGCCGGCACCCTGATCACCTGGCGGTGGTCGGTGTCAGGGAGGTTCTTTGGCAGCGGCCTCATCGAGGCCGCTTCTTCTTTGAAGTGCTCATCGATCACCTGTTTGCGGTGCGGTGCTTTCGGTTGTTCGTCCGGCCCAGCCAGAGGTCGAGCTGGTGTCGGAAGTCGGCCGGGTTGGCGAATCGCCTTCCGGCCTCGAAGTTGCCGTGGATGAAGCGGTGGTTTCGCTCAAGTGCTCCTTTTGCTTCGGCGTCTCTAGCAGCGAGGATGACCCAGCCGAGGTTCAGCTGGCCGAGGTAGGCCGCGAAGGGGTCAGTTGGCTTGCCGCCTCCCTTGTGGAGGGCTGCTTCGCGGTCTAGCACGAGCTTCTTCGGCAAACAGCCGATCTGGATCAGGCAGGAGCTGATTCCGAAGCTGATGTCTTCGAAGCGCTTGGCGAAGATCAGCTCGGCCGAGAGCTTCTTCGAAAAGGGCAGCTCCAGGGTCAGGAGGTAGGCCTTCCTGCTCTGACCGTGGCCAACCGGGACCTGATCACGAAGCTCCATCAGGTCGATCTGGGCAAGCTCTCCGGGGCGGTAGGTGGTGCGCTGGTAGGTCCTTGGCGGCGGCTGGTAGCGGGGCCGAATCTCTCGGAGGTGTTCATTCAGGATGCTTTTGCCGCCGGTGTAGCCGAGGGTGCGGATCTCTTCGAGGACGCGAACTCCGGAGAGGATCGGGTTTTCTTCGAGCAGGTGCCCGATCTCGTCGCGGAAGGGTCGAGCTTCGAGGCTCCTGAATTCTTGCGGTTGTAGCCCGGGGGATCCGTTGCCTCGAGCGCTCGCTTGATTTGTTCTTCGGTTGAGGCCGCATCGCCTTGAAATCTCTCTTTGCGAGAGTCCGTCGACCCGACTCATCTTTCTGATCTCGGCCCACTTCTCCACTTCAAGCACTGCCTTCCTCCGTCCCGATCGACTTCGATCAAGACAGGATCTACGCTCCGACCAGGTTTCCCTGGTCAGCTGCCGAGTGGTGCACTTTTAAACCGGCAGATGTGGTGCAGTATTGGACCGGCGCCTACAGGTGGGAATCTTGCCCGTGTCCTAAGATTCAGGTAAATGGGAGACTTAAAGCTTTTTCGCATAGCGTCCGACGAAGTCGAAGAGTTGAAAGCTGAAACGTCAGTGGTGGAGAAGGCCTTCAGACGTCTGAGAACGTCCAGGTATTCTCTGCTCCTCATGCGATCCTGGATCTCAGTTGTGGCCTGGTTGAATACCCATGGAGCAGCTACCTCTTATTGAAAAAGACGCGGTAGCCAGTTCGGTAAGCGTCCGGCTAAGAGCACTTCAAACGACCTAGCTGAACCCGGGTAGCGCTGGTAGATGAGCTGATCCTGACGAACACCAGCGACTCCAGAAACTCCAGAAACTCGAGTAAAGCTAGCTGCCCATTCTTTCGATCAGATCTGATTCGGCCTCTGACTCGGTTCTTTCGCCACCTGTTGAACCCATGAGCTCGTCAAGTGTCGAAGGCATTCGCTTTCGATGATTTTCAACTACCTCAACTGAATCGGTAGGCCGGCTTCGCTCATCAGTTTGACCCTGCGGCGGCGGCAAACGGAGCCACTTGAGAGCGACATCTACATCATCGTTGTCGATCGCTGCTTCAACAGCCAGAATCGCCTTTTCGGTCACGCGCTTTGCAATGCTGACTTGTTTCTCTCGCTGGGTCTCTCGGAGGAAGTTCATCTCGGCGATGAAAGCCGGGTGGTGGTTTACCCATCGCGTCACAGTCACGCGGTGAACTCCGCTCACCTGGGCGGCCTCGGCCTGAGAACCTCCGCTCGCCAAAATGGCGATAGCCTGGATCTGACTCGGGCTGAGTTCATGTAGCGATCTGTCGCTTACGGCAGCATTCATGGGACAGCTACTCTAGCCCCCTTTGGGGACGTCAACTCCAAGCTGCTCTGCCTTATACAGGCCCGTCAGGTTCCACCAAAGGGACCGTGAACCTCTCTTCTAGTCGTGGTCAAAGATGCTGTGGTGCCGCTTTCAGTCGGAGGGGGCTTCAGCAGCAGTTGTCACTTCAACGACCGGCTTCAAAAGCCGGCGAATCTCATCGTTGCCGAAGGCCGGACCGACATCGATGAACTGCTGCCGGCCCCAAAAATTCAGTCCGCCTGAGTTTCGGTAGTCGCAAAAGGCTTCGATCATCGGGGGTGTTACGGCCGCTTTGTCGAGCGCCCTCGCTTCTGCGGTCGCATACAGATCGCTAGCTACGGAGCCCCCGTCCACGGTTTTCGAACGTTTGTAATCAGCGTCCATCGCAAACCACACGATTCTTACTAGCCTGCTCTCTGCTCCTGGGTGAGGTCTCCCGGTTGTCCAACGAATCCCCGCGAAATTCCATGCGACGAAGCCAACCATCGGACCCCCATCGCCATCCCTGGCAATCAGGACTTCTGCGGGCCTCTTATCCGTTTCTCGCCATATGTGATCGCGTATGAACTCGTTTAGGGGCTCAAGGTACGAAGCATTGCCACAGTCAAACTCCCCGCAGATCGCGCGGTGGGAGGCATCCAAGACCTCAACTACAAGGTCAACTGGCAGCGCTCAGAGTTCCCGAACTTCTACGGGCCGCCCCGGGGTGGGTGCGGCGGGGTGACTCGCTAGCGTCGCAAGAGTCTCCTCGTCGACAATTGCGTCCGACCAGAGAATTTCATCCAGCGAGCGAGTCTTCACCCGCAAGAGTCCCTCGGGCATTTCGGCAGCATTTTGCTTCTCCAGCTTGAAAACTTGAGTCAGGCGCGGCCCCTCGAGAATTCGAAGGAATCCCGTTGAGTAGTCAATTCTGGCTGTGAGTGACGCTGCTTCCATTTCATGCCTCCGTGTCGAGTATATGCATGGCAGGACCTCGGACAAAGCTGAAGGCTTCATCAAGCCATCCGCCTAAGTCTTCAAAACCTGCGCTCCTCATATGTTGCGCATCGTAGTCGAGAAACAGAAAACTGTCATCGTGGATGTACGGCTCGATAAGAAGGTTGGCTTCAATTTTGGCCTCGGTGTCGATGCTTCGAAACTTGACACCTCCCGGTAAGAACTTGGGTCCGAGTTCCGCAATTGAGCCTGGGGTCGATAGCAATTTCTCCCCCATGAATTCCAACGCTGATCCTTCAATTGGAATTTGAGCGATCACCTTGATCCCAACTTGCAGCAGTGGACCGATCTCGAGCCTCTTGCTGACCGCTCGAAAAACTGCGGTGCTTCGCTCTCGAGCTTGTTCAGGGGTGCCGTCGATTGGAAGGCGGATCTGAACAAAATCAGGCTGGACGAGAAGTACGTCGTCGGGTGAATTTTGGAACTGTGCGCCGTTGTCACCAGGGAGGAAGTTGAACTGCTCGTACCGGTGCTCCTTGGAGGCTTCGATAAAAGCTCGCTGGAGATCCTCGGGCCCGAAGGGCTGTGGGGGCATCTCTCTTGGCGTCGGCACCACGCCGACGACTATTTGTTGGAAAAGAGCTTCCACGGGCGCAAGGGTACCCGATTGGTTTGTGCCCAGATCGTGTCGACGCTGTCACGAGCTGTTGGGGGTACTAAACGGCCGGCCGCACGTATTGCATGCTTTCCTCATTCTCATCTGGTTTGTCGCAGGCTCGTGCCAGCCCCTGACACAACCTAAATTGCGATCCTCGAAGGACGCAAGACACTGCGGTCAGATTGCAAACTTGGGGACATAACGGAGGCACACGCCGAGCCGGCTTTGGGCCCCGAACGGCGGAATCCCCGTTACAGCAATGCTCCGAAAGTACCGGGGGAGGGACTTGAACCCCCGACACGCGGATTATGATTCCGCTGCTCTAACCAGCTGAGCTACCCCGGCAGGGATCGTGAGTCTAAATGATCGCTTCGGTGCCGGGTTCGTCCGTTTCGGCGTCCGACCTAACCCTTGCTGATCGCGTAAGTGTTGCCGTCGGGGTCCTTGAACCAGGCGATCCGCTCGCCGTGGAGTTCGGCCACTCCCCGCTCGTCGGTTTTCGGTCCCGGTTCGTCGTAATGCTCGAATTTGACTCCGCTTGCGGTCAGCCCGTCCATCTCGGCTTCGAGGTCTTCGACCTCCCAGGCGGCGATGGTCGCCTTTCCTGCACCGGCCATCGACAAGTAGACCACCAGCTCGGTGCCTTCGCCGCAGGCGTAGACCACCTCTTCGGCTTCCGGGCTGCCGTCGATGGCGGACAGGCCCAGAACCCCTTCGTAGAAAGCTCTGGCGCGGTTCATTTCCGAGACCGCGGCGACCGCGGCGATCTTGCTCTGGCTGAGGCTCATGGAGGGCGCTCTTACATCGAACCTTCGTTGATGGCGTAGGTGTTGCCTTCCGGGTCTCGGAACCAGGCGACTTTCATCGAGCCGTGGGTGAACACTCCGTCGTCGTCCGTCGGGGGTCCGTTCGTGCCGTCGTAATGCTCGAATTCGACGCCTCGGGACTTGAGGTCCGCGATCTCGGCCGCGATGTCGTCGACTTCCCATCCGGCGTGGGTATGGGTCGACTTGCCGGCGTTCTCTTCCGAGTGGTAGATCCCGAGCGACGAGTCGCCGCCGCATTCGTAGAGCACCATCTCTTCGCCGAGGACCTCCTCGACCCTCAGGCCGACTTTGTCTTCGTAGAACTTCCTGGCTCCATCGAGGTCCGCTACCGCTACCGAGGGGCCGATCCTGTGGTCACTGAGACCCATTTTGTTACCTCCTGCTCGCTTTACTGGTTTCTACTCCTATAGACCGGTTGCCGCTGACTAACTAATCGGTCCTGGCACTCTTGACTTTTCTTACCGGGAGAACCGGCTTGGATGTGCGGAAAACCCGACTACCGTCCCAGTGCCACCGGCCAGGTCGAGGTGGATGAAATCCGGCTGGAGACGATCGCTCAGGGTGTCGGCCACCCGAGATTCCGGTGTTCCCCTGGTGAGCAGGAAGACTTCGGTCGCGTCGTAGGTGCGCATTTCGTCCTCAACCGCCTGGACCAGATTCTCGTCACCGACTTTCGCATCGGCATCGACTCCAGCCAGGGTCAGCGACGCGATCGAAACGACCAGTCGGCTCTGGGCGCGCTCACGCGCTTCCTTCAGGTCGGTTGCCCATCGCCGCAGGAAAGTGTTGTCGGCCGGGGTCAGGATCCGGATCGAGCTCTCCGACTCGACACCTCCGAGGCCGACCATGTCTGCAACCACCTGGATCGTGTCGGTGTCCTCGATCGGGAATGTCGTGACGATCAGCAGTTTCCGGTTGAGTTCCGGATGAGGCGTTCGTCCGATCGGATCCTTCGATGCGATCACCAGGAGAGTGACAACCAGACCGACCAGGCCGAGCCCGACGAACATGATGCCGAAGCCGGGTCCACCCAGCGCGAAACCGATGGCCATAGAGGCGATCAGGGCGAGGACGATAAGTGGCGGCTGCCAGGTTTTCATCGTTTTCTACTTGTACCACGGGCGCCCGATCGGTCGTTTGATCTTGATACGGACTTTCGTCTGGGATAGTTCGGACATGAGCTCAGATCTGGAAAAGGCCGTAAGTGCCGTGGTTCGCGACTGTCTTGGCGTCCGGCCGAATGAAGAAGTCCTGGTCGTCTGCAACCCCGTCACCCTTGAACTGGGTGAAGCGATGCGGGCCGAGTCGGAGGCGGTCGGTGCTGCATCCGTCCTGGCCGTGATGACCGAACGCGACTCGCACGCCGGCGAACCTCCGAAGATGATCAGTGACGCAATGGTTGCGGCCGACGTTCTACTGGCGCCGACCGTCCAGTCGCTTTCGCACACCGCCTCTCGCAAACGCGCGTCGGAATCCGGCACCCGGACGGCAACGCTGCCGGGAGCGACCACCGAGATGCTCGCCCGGGTGATGAGCGATGACATGGACAACCTGCGCCGTCGTGGGCGCGCGGTCGCTGAGATTCTCGACCGGGGTACCGAGGCGCGGATCACCTGCGACCACGGCAGCGACCTCAGGCTCGGCCTTGAGGGCCGCAAGGCAATCCCCGATGCGGGCGAACTCACCCACACTGGCGCCTTCGGCAACCTGCCGTGCGGTGAAGGTTTCATCGCTCCGGCCACAGCTGAAGGCGTTCTGGTCGTCGACGGATCGATCGCCGGGGTCGGTCTGGTTTCTTCGCCGGTTCGACTGACGATTGAAGGTGGCCATCTCGTAGACGCGACCGGCCCTGAGGGCGAAAAGCTGATGGAGCTCCTGACCGTCCACGGTCCCGACGGGACCAACGTTGCCGAACTGGGGATCGGCACCAACGAGAAAGCGATCCTCACCGGCAACATCCTCGAGGACGAAAAGATCTTCGGCACCGCGCACGTTGCTTTCGGGGCCTCGGCCGCGATTGGCGGGAACATCCAGGTGCCGGTGCACCTCGACGTCGTCTCGCTGCGACCCGAAGTCACGGTCGACGGCACCCCGATCGTCCTGGAAGGAAAACTGCTCGTTTGAACCTGCTGGCCGTTCCCAACCTCTCCGAAGGTCGCGACTTTGCGGCGCTTGAACGGCTGCAGACGGCGCTGGGCAACGAAGTCATCCTGCTCGACCGCCACACCGACGTCGACCACCACCGCGCGGTCTTCACAATCAGCGGACCGACGTTTGATCTGATCGCCGCCCTTGCCGGTCTTGCCGCAGCAGCGGTCCGGGAGATCAACATGGGCGAGTGGCAGGGGATCCATCCGGCGATCGGCTCGATGGACGTGTGTCCGATCGTCTGGACAGACGGTGCGGACCGCGACAAGGCGGAGGAGACCGCACTCACCGTCGCTGAACGAATCTCCACCTTCGGGGTTCCGGTCTTTCTCTATGGCGACCTCGCAGTCAGCGACGAGCGCCGCGAACGCTCCTACTTCCGGGACGGTGGCCTCGACTCGATCTGGCAGCGCATGACCAGCGGAGAGCTGAAGCCGGACTTCGGCCCGGCCCAGCCGCATCCGACCGCGGGTGCCTGGCTGGTCACGGCACGGCCACCGCTCGCGGCCTTCAATATCGAACTCGACACCAACGACGTGAAAATCGCGAAAGAGGTTGCGGCCGCGGTGCGGGAGTCCGGGGGAGGGCTGCCGGGGGTTCGTGCGATCGGACTGCTGCTCTCGACCGGGCGGGTCCAGGTCTCGATGAACATCCACGATCCGGTCAATCTGCCGCTGGCCCGGGTGGCCGAAGCGGTGCGTGATCAGGCGGCTCTTCGGGGCGCCGTACCGATCGAAGCCGAGCTGATCGGGCTGATCCCCGAAGCGGCACTCGAGGACTACCCGGCCGACCTGCCGATCCGTGACTTCGACCCTGCCTTTCATGTGATTGAGCGCCGGGTGTCCGGCGAGCGATAAGTTTCCTTCGTGGCTCAGACCAAGAAGAAGCGCAATCGCAAGCGGCGCGGTACCCAGGCCGGAAGCATCGACACCCGCAAGAAGGCAAGACCGCGGAACCGCCAGGAGGCGCGCGGCCGGGCGAAGTCGAAGTCTTCCGGCAAGAACCGCGTCCAGAAGGGTGATGCGCCGCCCACCTGGGGCAGCGCGATCCTCCGCGGCATCATCGCTTCGGCCGTCTTCGTGGTGCTGCTGGTCCTGCTCTTCAAGAAGAGCCTCCCGCAGGCCCTGCCGATCGGCGTCTTCCTGCTCGTCTTCTACATCCCCGCCGGCTATTACATGGACTCCGTGCTGTGGCGCCGGCGTGAGCGGGCCCGCATCCGCGCGGCCGGCAAGTAGCCGTGGCCGGCCTCGAGGTACTCGGCCAGACCGTCGGGCCGGTGGCTGAGAATTCCTACCTCGTCTGGATTGACGGCACAGACAAGGCGGTGATGATCGATCCCGGCGATGAACCAGACCGCCTGATGATGCCGCTCGCCGAACGTGGCCTTACGCTTGAAGCGATCCTTCTGACCCACTGTCACTTCGACCACATCGGTGCGGTTGCGCCGGTCGCCCGGGCCACCGGCGCGCCCGTCTACTGCCCGGAGCTCGAGGTCCAGATCCTGGCCGACGTCATGGCCTACGTCCCGTGGCCCGGCATCGGCCCTTACGAAAGCTATGACGCCGACCACCTGATCAATGGTGGTGACCACCTTTCGATTGCCGGTCTCGAGATCGACGTGCTTTTCACTCCCGGCCACAGCCCCGGCCATGTGACTTTCTCGATCCGCGAGCACGGCGCGATGTTCTCGGGCGACGTCCTCTTCCAGAATTCGGTCGGGCGGGTCGACCTGCCCGGTGGCGACTGGGACACGCTGCTCCAGTCGATCACGATGCTGGTCGAGGCCCATCCGGGAGAAACCGCGGTCTATCCCGGTCACATGGGAACGACGACCCTCGCGGCCGAACTGGCGACGAATCCTTTCCTCGCCGAGTTGCAGGGCTGATGGCAGAGAAGTTCAAAGTCCCACGCGGGACCTTCGACGTTCTGCCCCAGCAGTCGGCGGAACGGGAGCGGGTGCTTGCGGCGGCTCGCGAAATTTTCGGCCGCGCCGGATACCGGAACATCCAGACTCCGTCTTTTGAAGACACCGCGCTGTTCGAGCGAGGCGTCGGCAAGTCGACCGACATCGTGCGCAAGGAGATGTTCACCTTCGAGGACAAGGGTGGACGCAGCCTGACCCTCAGGCCCGAAGGCACGGCGCCGATCTGCCGGTCCTACGTCGAGCACGGCATGCACAAGCTGCCACAGCCGGTGAAGCTCTCTTACGCCGGGCCTTTCTTCCGGCACGAACGACCCCAGGCTGGTCGTTATCGCCAGTTCCACCAGATCGGGGCCGAGGCGATCGGCTCTGACTCGCCCCTGGCAGACGTAGAAGTGATCAGCCTGCTGAGTGACCTGGTCGAAGAGCTTGGGGTGCCCGGGGTTGAGCTCCGGCTCGGCAGCCTTGGTTCGCTCGAAGCCCGGACGGCCTACCTCGACGAACTCAAGTCCCACCTTCGCTCCCGTTCAGACGATCTGTCGGAAGATGTGCGGGACCGGATTGAGATCAACCCGCTTCGTGCCTTCGACTCCGACGACGAGGGCACCCAGGGAGTGATGAAAGACGCACCTCACCTCCTCGATCACCTTTCCACCGAGGACTCGGAGCATTTTGCCGAGGTCCGCGAACTCCTCGGCGCGGCTTCGGTCGAGTACGTGATCGACCCGACGCTGGTCCGCGGGCTCGATTACTACACACGCACGATCTTCTCCTTCGTCTGCAGCCACCTCGGTGCTCAGTCCGAGATCGGCGGTGGCGGGCGGTACGACGGCCTGATCAGTCAGCTCGGTGGCCCGGATACACCCGCGGTCGGATGGGCGGCCGGCATCGAGCGCATTCTGCTCGCGCTCGACGAGGAGGTGGAGATCCCCGGGATCGACCTCTTCATTGCGGTTGCCGGACCGGATCAGCGTGCCAAGGCGGTTGCCCTGGCTGCCGAACTTCGCCACCATGGGCTGGCGGTCGAGATGGACCTCGCCGGCCGAAGTATGAAAGGTCAGCTGAAACAGGCTCACCGCACCGCCGCGACCCACACGCTCACCCTTGACGAGGCCGGCGCCGCGCACCTGAAGGGCGTCGAAGGCGAAGCGCGCGACGTGGAACCGGCCGAGTTGCCGGAGCTTCTCCTCCGGAACTGATCGCAACTGCGGCAGTGCCCGTGGGTTATAGAGTCAGAACGCTGAGGGGTTGCGAAGTAATTTCAGGAGTTACCGTAAGTATTCGCAAACTCGCCCGTTGAACCTTTGAAAAGGCAATAACCCGAAGGAAAACTCCGAGGGGTCGAAAAGCTGGTGCGACGGGGGTAACCTTGAACGCATACAGCTGAAACGAAAGGTTTGGGATTCTGATGAAGAAGCTTCTGGTCTTGATGGCAACCGCCGTCACCTTGCTCGCCGCTGCGCCGTCAGCCGGCGCAGTTGACATTTCGGTGAATACGACCGCCGACGACTACGGCAACCCGCCTGCGACTTGTTCACTGCGTGAGGCGATCACCTCCGCTCAAACGAACGCTGCCTTCGGTGGTTGCCCGGCTGGCCTCGGTTCGGATTCGATCAAGCTGCCGGCCGGCACCTACAAGATCACCCGCGCCGGCGCCGAAGAGGACGCCAACTTGACCGGTGACTTTGACGTCATCGGGGTCAATGCGCTGACGATCGAACCCGCGACGGCCAGCGACAAAGTGGTTGTCGACGCAAACGGGATCGACCGGGCTTTCGACCAGCAGGGTGCGAATTCACTTGCGATACAGGGCATTCAGGTTCTGGGCGGCAAGACGACGGCCATCGGAGACGACGGCGCGGGGATCCGAAATTCAGTTGGAACGCTCACGCTCAACCGAGTCACCGTTTCCGGCAACACCACCGACTACAGCGGTGGTGGCGTCGCGGTCTACAACAACCTGAGCATGGTCAACAGCACTGTCAGTGGTAGCTCCGCAAAGCAGAATGGTGGCGGATTGTACATCCAGGGTGGAGCGACGGCGACCGTGAAGAGTTCGACCATCACCGAGAACACCGCCGACTCGAACGCGGACGAAAACGGCGACGGTGGAGGCTTTTACGACAACGCCTCGGTCGGCGTGAACTTCTTCAACGTGATCGATTCGGCCAACGTTGACTCGTCGCCCACGCCCGCCAACAAGACCCCCGACTGCTACAGCAACAGCACGCTGTTCTTCCCGCGCTACGTGCTCTCGACCCAGCCCCTTGGTCCGGGTAGCTGCCTGGTCGGATTCAACCCGGGCACCAACCAGGTAGTGGCCGACCCGAAGATCGGCCCGCTCCAGGACAATGGTGGCCAGACCCCGACCCACGCCCTGCTCGTCGGGAGCCCGGCGATCGGTGCAGGAGGAACGACCGCACCGGACACCTGTCCGGCAACTGACCAGAACGGCCGCGACCGGCCGGCCAACTCCTGTGACATCGGTGCGGTCCAGTACTTCGATAAACCGATCCCCCCGCCGGTCGACACCTTCGGGGTGGAAATCTCGAAGATCAAGCCGAAGCTCCGGAAGCTGAAGCGCGGCAAGAAGGCCAAGGCAGTTTCGGTCAAGGTCAAGTCCACCGGCACAGCTGCCGCGACTGGGGTCAAGGTCTGCGTCAAGTCCGGCAAGAAAGCCAGGAAAGCGATCAAGCTGAAGGGCAAGTCCTGCAGGAAGGCCGGCACCCTGAGCGCCAGTGCGAAGGTCAAGTTCAAGTTCAAGGCCAAGAAGAGGGCCAAGAAGAAGAAGTACAAGCTGAAGGTCGTCGTGACTTCGAGCAATGCCGCGAAGGTGAAGGGCAAGATCAAGATCAAGGTCAAGTAACCCCGAGCGGGGCATCGGCCTGAATTCCTGAAAGTATGGGGCGTCCATGGATACGGACGCCCCAGCTCTCAGCCCTAATGCGTTTCGTGACACCTGGTGCGGCCGGGTCCTGGCCGACAAGGCCGGGGAGGTGGTTCGGCTTTCCGGGTGGGTCCACCGCCGCCGGGACCACGGCGGCCTGATCTTCATCGACCTGCGCGACCGGACCGGGATCGTCCAGCTCGTCTTCCATCCCGACGAAGCCGGTGACGCCGCGGAAGTCGCCCACAGTCTGCGCTCCGAGTACGTAGTCACCGTCTCGGGCAGGGTCGTTAATCGCGACCAGGAGACGGTCAACCCCGATCTGCCGACCGGTGAGTTCGAGGTCCGGGTTACCGAGATCGAAGTCGTCGCCGAGTCCGAGACGCCGCCGTTCGCGATCGAAGGCTTTCAGTCCGAGGTCGGCGAAGAAGCCCGCCTGAAGCACCGTTACCTCGACCTGCGCCGTGAGCAGATGCAGAGCGCGATCAAGCTTCGCCACAGACTGACTTCAGCAATGAGGAAGTTCCTCGACGGCGAAGGGTTCCTCGAGATCGAGACGCCGATCCTCACCAACTCGACTCCCGAAGGCGCGCGCGACTTTCTCGTTCCGAGCCGCCTCCAGCGGAACTCTTTCTACGCGCTGCCGCAATCCCCGCAGCTCTTCAAGCAGCTGCTGATGGTCTCCGGCTTCGAGCGTTACTTCCAGATCGCACGCTGCTTCCGTGACGAAGACCTGCGGGCAGACCGCCAGCCCGACTTCACCCAGCTCGACATCGAAATGTCCTTCGTCGATGGTGAAGATGTGATCGCTCTGAACGAACGCCTGATCAGCCACCTGCTCAGCGAGATGGGCCACGAGGTCCCGGTTCCGTTCCCGCGCATGAGTTACGACGAGGCAATCGGGCGCTTCGGCTCCGACAAGCCCGACCTGCGCTACGGCTATGAGATCACCGACCTGACCGAGGTCCTGCGCGGCACCGAATTCAAGGCCTTCGGCGGAGTCATCGACTCTGGTGGTTCGGTGCGTGGCATCAACTTCGGTCAGCGAGAGCTTTCCCGGGCCCAGCTCGATGGCCTGATTGACGACGCCAAGGAACTCGGCGCCAAGGGCCTCGTTTGGGCCTTCCGCGAAGGCGACGGCTGGCGCGCCCCGATCGCCAAGTTCCTTTCGGCGGAAGAGCTCGCTGGACTGAACTCCGCGATGGGCGCTGAAGAAGGCGACTTGATGCTCGTTGCTGCCGATCAGCCGGCCAAGGTGGCCGCGATCCTCGGAGGACTCCGCACCCGCCTGGCCGACCGCTGGGATCTGATCCCCGAAGACTCAGGCAACAACTTCTGCTGGATCGTCGACTGGCCGCTCTTCGAGTGGAACGAAGACGAGGAACGCTGGGACGCGCTCCACCACCCGTTCACTGCGCCCAAAGGCGAGTTCGACCCGGAGAATCCTGGCGACGCACGGGCCGAGGCTTACGACCTGACCTGGAACGGCGTCGAGATCGGCGGCGGATCTATCCGTATCCACAAGCCCGAATTGCAGTCGGCCATATTCAAGGCGCTGGGGATCTCGGACGAAGACGCTGAGGAGCGGTGCGGCTTCCTGCTGGAGGCCCTGAAGTACGGTGCCCCTCCGCACGGCGGCATCGCTTACGGCGTCGACCGGTTTGCGGCGCTGCTTGCCGGTGTCGATTCGATTCGCGACGTGATCGCCTTCCCGAAGACCGCCTCCGGCGGCGACCCGCTCACCGGCGCGCCCTCGGCAGTCGACGACATCCAGCTTCGTGATGTCGGCATCGCTCTGAGAAAGCCGCCCAAACCCGCTTCGGCTTGACCTCATGAGCCTCTTCGACCGGTTCAGGCAGAAGGTCGCTTCAATCGGGGACGGATCCGACCGGATCCACATCGGTGATCCTCGATTTGACGAGTGGGATGTGGTCGAACAGTTCAGTGATCTTCAAACCGCCCTTGCCTGGCGGGACGTCGTGCGCGACCACGGCATCGAAGCCGAGTTGACCTCCGACTGGGAACTCGATCGCTACAACCGGGGGGACATCAACCTGCAGGTGCCGCCCGGCTGCTGGTCGGACGCCGAGGAACTGGTTACCGGCCTCGATCTGGACTGACTTGTTGTGGACCCCGCCGCCCTGGGGTGGTAGGTTGAGTCAAGGCCCGAACCCGTTCGTGAGCCGTCTCATAAATTGACCCAACATCAACGGCACGGGAGCCGATCTCTCCACGTCCCCCGCGGGATAGGAGGTAGGCACCCACCTGTATATACAGGGATCAATGCCAGAGACGGCAACGGCGGGTTGGGGCCTTATTTTTCGCTTCGGGGAACGATTCTCCGGGGAACGATTCAGGCGTCAGACGGCAGCCGCTGCCTGGCCGAAGTCGTAGTCGACACCGGTCAGTTCTTTCGACGCGGTCCAGAGCTGATCGGCGACTTCGACGTTGTGCGCCACCTTGCGCGGCGCGACGATCGTCGGTGAGCCACGCAGTTCCCCCAGGCCGTCGGGGCCGATGTACTCGCCACCGGCCAGATCGGGGTTGGTCGCCGCGTAGAGCGTCGGTAGCGCGCCGTGCTCGGCGTCCTGGGCCATCAGCGTGTCCGAGAGAAAAAGGAAGGGCTTGGAAATGACGCTGAAGACGCTGCTGCCCATGTCATTGCCGGCGGCAGTCAGGTTGGTCTTCGAGACGCCGGGATGGGCACCGATCGACTTCATGTCCAGGCCAGCTTCTGCGATCCGGGTCTGGAGGTCGAGCGCAAAGACCAGGTTCGCGAGCTTCGACTGCCCGTAAGCGGACCAGCGCTTGTAGCCCTTCTCGCTCTGGAGATCCTCGAAGTTGATCTTGCCCATCTTGTGGGCGTTGCTGCTCAGGGTCACGATGCGGGCGCCCGGCTTCTTCTTCAGTTCGTCCAGGAGGAGGCCGGTCAGCGCAAAGTGGCCAAGGTGGTTGGTGCCGATCTGGAGCTCGAAGCCGTCCGCGGTCTCGTGCCGAGGCGGCGCCATCACGCCGGCGTTATTGATCAGCAGGTCGATGCCGCCGGGGTACGCCGCCTTGATCCGGTCGGCGAACTTCCGGACCGAAGCCAGGTCGGCGAGGTCGAGTGCCTGGATGTCGAACTGGGCATCAACACCATTGGGGGCGAGCTCATCGCGCATCTGCTCGACTGCGGCCGTGCCTTTGTCCACGCTGCGACAGGCGACGACGACGGTCGCACCCTTGCCGGCAAGCTCCCTTGCGGCCACCAGCCCGATGCCGCTGTTGGCGCCGGTGACGATCGCGATCTTGCCGCTCTGGTCAGGAATGTTTTCTGTGCTCCAGCCCTTGCTCATGCCGCTGAGGCTACCCCTTTACTCTTCATCTGATGCAGTCGCTGCTCCAGGAATATGTAGAAGACAACACTTACCTCGGCCCGCCGGCCGACGGTTCGTTCACCGGTGCCGCCGGCGGTGCCGCCTGCGGTGACCTCGCGCGCGTCTCACCCCAGATCGAGAGTGGACGCATCACATCGATCACTTTTGACGCCGAAGGCTGCGCCGCCACCCGTGCGGCCTGCGCCTGCCTCTGCGAGATGGTCGACGGGCACACGGTGCTTGAAGCTGCGGCAATCGGCCCGGACGACATCGAAAGCGAACTCGGCGGGCTCAGTCCGGCCCGTCGCCACGCGGTTGTCCTCACGGCGGACGCCCTTCATCGTGCTTTGTCGACCGCTGCTTCATCCGGAATCACCTTGGCCGAATCGAACCCCGACCGGGTCCTGGTCGCCGTTTCGGGTGGAGTCGACAGCGCTGTCGCCGCTCTCAATGAACGCGAACGCGGGGCGGAGGTGGTCGCCGTGACCGTCAAGCTCTGGGCTGACCCCGATACCGACGGCACCAAGGCCTGTTGTTCGCCCGAAGCGGTGCTCGGTGCCCGTGCGGTCACCCACTCGCTCGGCATTCCACATTTCACGCTCGACCTCGAGGATCAGTTCCGCGACCGGGTGGTCGGTCAGTTCGTCAAGGGCTACGGCGAAGGCGTCACCCCGAACCCCTGTGTGCTCTGCAATGGCGAAGTCCGCATCGCCGCGATGGTCGACCTGGCGGACCGTCTCGGCGCCACCCATCTCGTCACCGGGCACTACGCGCGGATCGTCGAAGACGGCAAAGGATCACTGCTGGCTGCCGGACACGATTCGAACAAGGACCAGAGCTACATGCTCGCGGCCCTGCCGCCGGAAGTGATCGGCCGACTGAGCTTCCCCCTCGCCGAGATCACCAAGACCGAGGTCCGGGCGATCGCCGAGAGGAACTCACTGTCGGTCGCGAAGAAGCCGGAAAGTCAGGACCTCTGCTTCCTGGCGGGGCAGAACAAACGCGACTTCCTGGAGCGGCACGGCGGTCTTCGCGAGCGCCCGGGAAATGTGATCAACCGGCGGGGCGACACCCTCGGCCTGCACGACGGCCATCACAACTTCACAGTCGGTCAGCGACGGGGGCTGGGGGTCGCCGCGGGACACCCGCTTTACGTGACCGGAACCGATTCCGAAGCGAACACGGTCACGGTCGGCGATCGCGACGAACTGACGGTCGACCGGGTCTCGGTGAGAAACGCGGTGATGCACCGTGATGGAGCTTTAGTCGACCGGGTGCGCCTCCGGTACCGGTCGGAACCGGTGAGGGCGACAGTCGCGGCAAAGACCGGAAATCACGCGAGGCTCGAACTCGAACTCGATGAGCCGTTCGACGGCCCGGCGCCCGGTCAGGCTGCGGTAATGATGAGTGGCGACACGGTGGTCGGGCACGCCACGATCACCCGCTTGAGGTAAGTAGGCTCTGCCGTTCATGAAGTCTGCCGATATACGTGAGACGTACCTCGCATTCTTCGAGGAGAAGGGGCACCGCCGGGTCGCTTCCGGCTCGCTTATCCCTGCCCCCGACGACACTTCGACCCTGCTCACCGTCGCCGGCATGCAGCCGTTCAAGCCGTACTTCCTCGGCCGCGAGACCCCGCCGTCAAAGCGCCTGACGAACAGCCAGACCTGCTTCCGCACGCCTGACATCGAAGAGGTGGGGAAGACGCTCCGCCACCTGACCTTCTTCGAGATGCTCGGCAACTTCAGCTTCGGCGATTACTTCAAAGAGCAGGCGATTCCTTTCGGCTGGCAGCTTTCGGTCGAAGGCTTCGGCTTCGATCCAGAGATGATCTGGATCACGGTCTTCGGCGGAGACGGCGATCTCGGGCTCGGTCCGGACGAAGAGGCGATCGGGATCTGGAAGGGCCTCGGGGTTCCCGACGAGCGAATCGTCAAGCTGCCTCGCTCGGAGAACTTCTGGCAGGCCGGGCCGACCGGTCCCTGCGGTCCCTGCTCGGAGATGTATCTCGACCGCGGTGTCGAGTTCGGCTCCGAAGATGACCTTCCCGGTGACGACTCCGATCGTTTCCTCGAATACTGGAACCACGTCTTCATGACTTACAACCAGGACGAGAACGGAGTGCTTACCCCGCTCCCGGCGAAGAACATCGACACCGGCATGGGCCTGGAGCGCCTCGCGGCGATCCTCCAGGACGTACCTTCGGTTTACGAGACCGATCTTTTCCAGCCGCTGATCCAGCTGGCCGAGGAGCGGAGCGGGGTGAAATACGGCGACGACGAAGCGACGACCCGCGCGATGCGGATCGTTGCCGACCACGCCCGCGGCATGAGCTTCCTGATCGCAGCCGGCGTCGTTCCTTCGAACGAGGACCGCGGCTACGTCCTGCGGAGGGTCATGCGCCGTGCGATCCAGCAAGGCCGCATCCTCGGCTTCGAAGGTGACTGGTTGAACGACTTCACCGACCGGACGATCGAGATGATGGGTGATGCCCATCCACAGCTCAATTCGGAAAAGGACCGGATCGAGCGCTGGGTCCGGGCGGAAGAAGAGAGCTTCGGGCGAACCCTGGATCGCGGGACGGCGCTGCTCGACCAACTGGTCGAAAAGGCAATCGAAGAGAAGCAGTCCTGGATCTCCGCAGCTGACGCCTTCCAGCTCCACGACACCTTCGGGTTCCCCTACGACCTGACCAAGGAGATGATCGGCGAGCGCGGCCTCGAGGTCGACGATCAGGGCTTCGAAGAACTGATGGACGCCCAGCGGCGTCGCGCGCGGAGCGGCGCATCGGACGGCAGCCGGGGGGAGCGCCACGAGCGCATCCTCGACTTCGCGAAAGACGCTCCCGATTCCGAATTCGTGGGCTTCGAGACCCTGCGATCAGAGACCGGGGTGGGGGCGCTCGATCTGGACGGCGGTGCCGCCCTGCTGAAACTGGATGAGAGTCCGTTCTACGCGGAGGGTGGCGGTCAGGTTGCCGACTCCGGCAAGTTGATCTGGGACGGTGGCTCGGCGAAAGTAACCGACGTGATCCGTGTCGGCGACGACCAGGTGCTTGAACTTGAACCGTCCGCTGACGGTGGCCTGCCCGACGTGGGTGTAACCGTCGAGGCACTCGTCGACCGCGAAACCCGCTTCCGGACGATGCGCAACCACACCGCGACTCACCTTCTTCACGCGGCGCTCCGGGAGCGCCTCGGCACACACGTCCACCAGGCCGGCTCGGCTGTTCGTCCGGACAAACTTCGTTTCGACTTCAGCCACGGCGAGTCGCTGTCGGGTGAAGATGTCGCCTGGGTCGAGGACCGGGTCAACGGCTGGATCAAGGACGCCGACTCGGTGCGCTGGCTGACCATGGAAAAGGACGAGGCGGTGAAGCTCGGCGCGATGGCCCTGTTCGGCGAGAAGTACGGCGACTGGGTCCGCATGGTCGAGGTCGAGAACGTGTCCCGCGAACTCTGCGGCGGCACCCACGTGAGCAACACTTCCGAGATCGGCATCTTCAAGATCACGTCGGAGAGTTCGAGCGCGGCCAACGTGCGTCGCATCGAAGCGATCACCGGCCCTGATGCGATCGACTGGTACCGGGAGCGATCGAATGAACTGGCTGAAGTCGGGGAACTGCTGGGCGAGAAGCGGGACCCGGTTGGCGCTGCCCGCCGAGCCAGCGAAAAGCTTGCCGAGGCCAATCGTGGCGCCAAGGCCGCTCGAGACAAGGAGCTCGGTTCGGCGGCTTCGGACCTGGCAGCACAGGTCGAGACGGTCGGCCCGGTTGAAGTTGTCATCGCTTCGGTGCCGGTTGCGAACCCGAAACAGATCCTGGCGATGGCAAAGTCGGTCCAGGCGGCGAAGTCCGGCGCCGGCGCCGTGCTGGCCGGGGCCGATGCCGAAAGCGGCAAGGTCGGCGTGGTCGCCCTCTTCGCGTCCGAAGATGCCAAGAAGGTTTCCGCATCGGCATTGATTGGCGAGATCGCGCCGTTGATCGGTGGTGGAGGCGGCGGCAGTGACGAAATGGCACAGGCCGGCGGCAAGAACCCCGACGGACTCGAAGCGGCTCTGGAAGCTGCTCGAAAGCACCTCGAGGCCTTCGGATCGTGAGGATCCTGGCGCTCGACTACGGCCTGGCCCGCATCGGCTGCGCGGTCTCGGACGCCACCGGGACCCTGGCTACCCCGATCGCCGCGATCGAGCCACCCGAAGTCAGCGAAGTGCTGAGTGTGGCAAAGGAACGGGAAGTCGAATGCATCGTGGTCGGCCTGCCCGTCTCGCTTTCCGGAGAAGAAGGCGGACAGGCCGAGTTGACCCGGGCCTTCTGTGAGGACCTCGAATCGGCGACAGAACTTCCGGTCGACACTTACGACGAGAGATTCACGACCCGGATGGCCGCACAGACCCGGCGGTCTTCGGGAGCCGGCGCGGCCGAGGATTCGATCGCAGCGGCCCACCTGCTGGAGAGCTATCTGGTCGCGAGCGCCCGGGAAGCGGGCGCCTGATGCCTGACCGCTGGTTCGAAGACGCGCCGGAGCACGACCCGGACGATCCGGAAGCTGTCGAACGGGCGTTGCGGCGCCAGGAGCGAGCCGCCAAGCGGCAAGGTGGCAAGAAGTCAAAGGCGGAAAAGGCTCCGAAGGCAGCGGCCCCCGGGGGCCGTTCGCGTCCTGGGTCGAGATCTTCCGGCGGACGCGGATCATCGGCACTGCGCCGTGGCACAAGGGGTGGCAGCGGACACCGGCCCAGCCGTGCTCGACTGATCGCCGTGGGTGCTGCCAGCTTGGTAGTTATCCTTTTCGTCTGGTTCCTGTTCGCCTTTTTCCAACCGGGCAAGGGCGAAGGAGATGGTGACCCGTTCAACGTCAAGGTGCCGGCCGGAGCGAGTGTCGGCGACATCGGAAGCCAGCTCGCCGGTGAAGGCGTGATCTCGAACGCGAAGATGTTCGAGCTTAAAGCTACGGTCACCGGCAAACGGTCGAAGCTGTTCTTCGGAAACCACTTCTTCAGGGAGAACATGAGCTACTCGGCGGCGCTCGATGAACTGGGCAAGCAGCCGCAAAAGGTGACGATCACGGTGACCATTCCCGAGGGACTGAGCCGTTCGGAGACGGCAGACGTGGTTGCGGCGGCGAAGCTTCCCGGTGACTACATGGCGGATTCGGTCAATTCGAAAGAGCTCGACCCCGATGACTACGGCGCCGACGGCAAAGCGAAGAACCTCGAAGGATTCCTCTTCCCGGCGACTTACGAACTGAAGCCCGGTTCAGACACCAAGGATCTCGTCGACCAGCAGCTCCAGGCTTTCAAGGACAACATCGCTGGGGTCGACATGAAGCAGGCCAAGAGGAAGAACCTGACCGTGTACGACGTGCTGACTATCGCGTCGATGGTCGAGCGCGAAGTGCAGGTCCCGAAGGAGCGAAAGACTGTCGCCGCCGTGATCTACAACCGCCTGAAGCGGGGCGAGCCGTTGTTCATCGACGCTACGATCCGGTTCGCGGTTGAAAACTGGACTGATCCCCTGACCGAGTCCGATCTGGCCGTTGACTCCCCGTACAACACGCGGACCAACCAGGTTTGCCGCCGGGGCCGATCGGAAATCCCGGCCTCGCCTCGATCAAAGCCGCCGCCAATCCGGAGAAGACAGACGTCTGGCTGTACGTGGTGAAGCCGGGGACCTGTGGTGAGCACGTCTCTTCTCATCGTCGCTTGAAGAGCACAACCGGAACGTCCAGAAGTACCAGAAGGCCCAGGAAGAGGCCGGCGGTTCCCCCGACTCATGTTGAGCGTGCGCCGATGAAGCGTCTTGCGGTCCTCGGTCACCCCGTTTCCCATTCCCGGTCGCCGGTCATGCAGAACGCGGCGCTTGCGAACCTCGGCCTGGCCGGCGAGTGGGTGTACGAGGCGATCGACGTTGCCCCCGAGTTCTTTCCCGACACGGTGTTCGGGATGCGGGCCGAAGGTTTCGTCGGAGCGAACGTCACCGTGCCACACAAACAGGCAGCGCTGGTTTCAGCAGACGAAGCGACGCTCGCGGCCCGTGAGATCGGTGCAGCCAACACGCTGAGTTTTTCTTCGTCCGGGATCACGGCAGAGAACACCGATGCTCCCGGGCTGATCGACGCGATCGACGAGCCGGTCAACGGCAAGACGGCGCTGCTGCTCGGCGCCGGCGGCGCCGCCCGGGCGGTCCTCTGGGCATTGAGCCGGGCTGGTGCCCTTGTTGTCGTCTGGAACCGGACCGAAACCCGTGCTGCCGAGCTCGTCATGTCTCTGGGAGGCACGCTTGCGGCCGCTCCGGACATCAGAACAGCGGACCTGATCGTCAATGCCAGCGCCGCCGGTCTTGGTGGCCAAGGTGGCATCGATGACCTGCCAATCGATCCGGACGGTTTCGCTCCCGGTCAGATCGTCGTCGACATGGTCTATGGCGACCAGCCGAGTTCGATCCTCGCCGCGGCTGAGGCAGGTGGTGCCAGAACGATCGACGGAATCGAAGTGCTGGTTCGCCAGGGTGCCCATTCTCTCCGCCTCTGGACCGGGCTTGATCCGTCGCTCGAAGTGATGCGGGAAGCCGCCAGGGGCTAGTCGGCCTTGGAGATTTCGATCCTGGCGAGTTCCCGGTCACCAGTTTCGACTACAGGAAAGTTGCCGGGCTCGGTCGGTAGCTGAACGTCGAAGACCACGGGCGCGAATTCGGTGGCGGTACCCGCGAGGCCAAGTCCGGGAATTTCAACGTCGGTGTTGCGGCCGGGGTCGACCGTCAATACCAGTCGATCCCCGGGCCCGGCCCGGACCGGCTCGGACCCGTCATTGCCTTTGATCTCGGCTTCGACCAGGTCCGCGTTCCGTGGTTCGGGCTCTGCGGAGGAGGTGGATCCCGTCGTGCCTGTTGTCCCGGTGGGTGGGGTCGTTTCCTCCGGGGCCGGATCATCTTTTGGGGCAGGGACGACGATCGCGATCCCGGTCGAGATCCCGAGGAGGATGAGCATTACGATTATCAGTCGGCGAGCGGCCATATGGATTCGGATCGGGAGAAGGCGGTGGGTGTGCGGTTGTCAATACCCTAAGCGAGTATGAGCTTCAGGTTCACAACCGCAGGAGAGTCGCACGGTCCCGGTCTCGTGACCATCGTCGAGGGGCTGCCCGCCGGGCTCGAACTCGACCGCGAAACGCTCGACAGCGACATGGCCAGGCGCCAGACCGGACACGGCCGCGGTGGTCGCATGAAAATCGAGACGGACGCAGTCGAGATCCGTTCCGGAGTGCGCCACGGGCGGACCATGGGCGGACCGGTCGCGGCGCTCGTCGCCAACCGCGACTACAAGAACTGGGACGAGCGCATGAACCCGTGGCCGATCGAGGGCGAGATCCCGCCGGTCACCATGCCCCGTCCGGGACATGCCGACCTGGTCGGAATGTGGAAGTACAAGCAGGATGACCTTCGTCCGATCCTCGAGCGCGCGAGTGCCCGCGAGACCGCCGCTCGCGTTGCTGCGGGTGCTATTGCCCGTGCCTTCCTGACCGCGGTTGGGGTCACCGTTCGCAGCCACGTCACCCAGATAGCTTCGGTATCGCTGCCCGAGCGGGACGACCTCACCCTGGAGGACTTTGAAGGCGTGGATGAGGATCCGGTTCGCTGTATCGACCCCGAAACCTCGGCGAAGATGGTCGAAGAGATCAACACGCTTCGCAAGCTGAACGAAAGCCTCGGCGGGACCTTCGAAGTCCGTGTCTTCGGCCTGGTTCCGGGCCTCGGTAGCCACGTTTCGTGGGAAGACCGGCTCGACGGCCGGCTCGCCCAGGCGATCTGCTCGATCCAGTCGATCAAGGGCGCTTCGATCGGCCAGGCCTGGGATGTCGCCGGCCGGCCAGGGTCCGAAGCCCACGACGAAATCTTCTACTCCGAGGAACGCGGTTACTACCGCGAAACCAACCACGCCGGTGGCCTCGAAGGCGGGATGACAAACGGCATGCCGTTGTCGGTCCGGGCCGCGATCAAGCCGATCTCGACGATGACCAAGCCGCTGCGCTCAGTCGATACCGCGACCCGTGAGCCGGCCAAGGCGCACAAAGAACGCACTGATTCAACCGTCGTCCCGGCGGCGGCTGTAGTCGGCGAGGCGATGATCTGCCTGGCGCTGGTCAAGTGCTACCGCGAGAAGTTCGGCGGCGATCACATCGACGATGTGCTCGGCGCGATTGATGCCTACAAGGCTCGCATCGGCTGGCGATGATCTGTCTGGTCGGATTCATGGGAGCGGGCAAGTCTTCTGCTCTCGTGGAGCTTGCCGCCCACGGACTGAAGACAGTTGATGCTGATCGCCTGATCGAAGCCGAGGCGGGCTGCCCGATCTCGGTCTATTTCGAGCGCCAGGGTGAAGGCGCTTTCCGGGAGCTCGAGCAGAGGACCATCCTCGCTGCCCTGAACACGACCGGAATCGACGTGGTCGCCCTGGGCGGCGGTGCCGTCGCGACCCCGGCCATAGCCGACGCACTGAAGGACCGCCAGCACACGGTCGTCTGGCTCGACGTCGAACTGGACACGGCCTGGCGCCGGGTCCGGGCGGGCAAACGTCCGCTGGCTCAGAGCCAGAATGACTTCAAGGCTCTTTACGATTTTCGCCAGCCGCTCTACGACGCGGTGGCAGATGCGGTCCTGCCAGCGGTTGCCCGGCGGGTCTGGGATCGCGCCCTCGGGTCGGTTCGCGCCCTCGCCGCGTTGCCGGCGGGCACCAGAATGATCTGGGCAGCCAGCGCCAACGGTGAATACCCGGTCTTCGTCGGCAACGGCCTGCTCGACTCACAGCTTTTCGCTGGAGCTGGCGACGTGATGCCCGGCAAGGGCGACTCTTACGTCTTCACCGATGACGTGGTCGGCCCGCTCTACGCCAACCAACTCGGCAGCGTCAAAGCCTCGGTCTCGATTCCGCCGGGCGAATCGGCCAAGACCATCTCCCAGGCAGAGAAATCCCTGCGCGGCATGGCTGTGCTCGGGGTGACCCGTCAGGACAGGATGCTCGCTCTCGGTGGCGGGGTTGTCGGCGACCTGGCCGGTTTCTGTGCCCACACCTATCAACGGGGCATTCCAGTGGTGCAAGTACCGACGACTCTCGTGGCCCAGGTTGATTCCGCATATGGAGGAAAGACCGGGGTGGACCTGCCCGAAGGCAAGAACTACGTCGGGGCCTTCCACCTGCCGTCAGCGGTCATCGCTGACGTTGACACGCTCGCAACGCTGTCCGAAGCGGAACTCACCGCAGGCATGGCGGAGGTCATGAAGACCGCCCTGCTCGCCGGTGGTGACCTGTGGAAGCAGGTGCTGGAGCTGCAGCCAGGACAGATCGTTACCCGCGGCGACCTGATCTACGCCTGCGCCCGTTACAAGTGCCGCATCGTTGCCGCTGACGAGCGCGACACCGGAATTCGCGCCGTGCTCAACCTTGGCCACACCGTCGGTCATGCGATCGAATCGGCCACCGGGTACAAGCGGTACCGGCACGGTGAAGCCGTTGCCCTCGGCCTGCTCGCGGCCCTTCGCCTCTCCGACGCCCCCAAGCTGCGCGAATCGGTCAGGAATTGGAACGAACTCCACGGCCTGCCGGTTCAGCTTGATCCGAACATTGATATCGATCAGGTGATCGATGTGATCCAGTTCGACAAGAAGAAAACTTCCCGCGGAGTCGGCTTCGTGCTGCTCTCCAGACCGGGAGAACCCGTGATCGACCGCCTTGTGCCGGACGATCGAGTCCGCTATGCCGTTGAGGAGTTGATCCAATGAGCCGTTCCCAGAACCGTGTGGCGATCCTGCACGGAGTCAATTTCGATGTACTTGAACGCCGCGATCCCAACCTCTACGGCGGAGTGAGCCTCGGCGAGCTCGAGCACCGGATCACTGGTTGGGCCGCCGAGCTCGAGCTCGAGCCGAGTTTCTTCCAGACCAACTCCGAAGCGGAGTTCTGTGGATATCTGCACCGCCTCAGGGAAGGTGCCGACGGTGCCCTGATCAACGCCGGGGCCTGGACGCATTACAGCCGGGCAATCAGTGATGCCTTCGCGGTTGATCCGGTTCCGGCGATCGAGGTCCACCTGTCCGACGTCGATGGCCGCGAGGACTGGCGGAAGGTGTCGGTCTTCGAAGGCCTGGTCCAGGACAAGGTTGCGGGCCAGGGGGTCGACGGTTACAAGGTGGCGCTGGAGAAGATGGTGAACCTCCTCGGTATTGCCGGTGGCTGATCGCGCCGACCGGCTTTCGGATCTTGTCGCCGAAGCCGGTCTCGATTCGCTGCTGGTCGCTGAACTCACCAACCTGCGCTACATCAGTGGCTTCGCGGGATCTAACGGTGCCTGCCTGATCGGACCGGACACCCGTACCTTCTTCACCGACTTCCGGTACACGGAGCGAGCTGCCGAGGAAGTCGAAGGTTTCGAAGTCGAGATCGTCTCCGGTGACTGGCTCGCCGGCCTTGCCGGGTTCTTCGAAGGCAAAGTCGGTTTCGAAGACGATCACCTCACCGTGCGGACCGCTTTGAAGCTTGAGGACTCCGCCTCCGAATCCGCCGAGCTGATTCATAGCGGTGGGCTGGTCGAGTCGCTGCGAAGGGTCAAGGAACCCGGTGAGATCGAGCGGATCGCCACCGCGGCCGAATTGACCGATTCCCTCTACCACGAGGTCATGGAGCGTGGCCTGACTGATCGGACCGAAGCAGAGATCGGAGCTTTCGTCGTCGCCCGAATGCGGGAAGTTGGTGGTGAGCCTTCATTCCCGCCGATCGTCGCCTCGGGCCCGAACGGTGCCTCACCGCATGCCGAGCCCGGCCCGCGGGTCGTTGGAAAGCGCGAGCTGGTCACGATTGACATGGGTGCAACCCTCGATGGCTATTGCTCTGACTGTACGCGCACATTCGCCACGGGAATGCTCGAAGCAATGGCCAACGAGAGCTACGAAGTCACCCTCGCTGCGAACGAAGCGGGCCTGAAGGCTGTCCAGCCGGGAGCCGTGGCATCCGATGTGGATGCTGCTGCCCGTGACCTGATCGAGGACGCTGGTTATGGCGAGTACTTCGGCCACGGCCTCGGCCACGGGGTGGGCCTTGAGGTCCATGAGGGTCCGCGCCTCGGAGCCAGGTCCAAGGACGTTCTTGCCACTATGGAAGTCGTGACGGTCGAACCCGGCATCTACATCTCCGGATTCACGGGAGTCCGAATCGAAGATCTGGTTGTGGTCGGAGAAGAAGGAATAGCCCGAAACCTGAGCTCCGTTTCCAAGGCCCTGACTTACATCGACTGAGGTCGTGACTTTTACGACAAAGATTCAGAAATTGTGCAATACTGTGATCACCGTCACACAGGTGACGAAGACGGATGCCGATTTTGGCCGCAGGGCCAGTTGGTAGGGGAAGATCCGTAGCTTTCGCTCAAAAGGCGAGGGAGTTGTATGAGGAGAGAGGGTGCGAACCGAGAGAACCGGCCTGAGGGGGCCGGTTTTCTCCGTTAAGTCGTGAGGGGGCGGGCAGCACCCGGGAACGACCCGGACGCGCCTGGACTTCGTCGACGCTCGCACGGCTTGCTCATTGACAGAAGTCAAATCGCTTCACCGGCTCGCTTACTCCTCGCCAGCCACGCCCAGGACGTCCCCGTGCACCACCCGCTTGCGTGGGACGAAAGGCCGAGTCTCGCAAGCCTTCTGGCTCCGAGACCACGAAAGTCAGTGATAATCGCTGACTTTCGTGGTCTCGCTGGCTCTTGCAATGAAAAGGCCGGGCTTTTGCCCGGCCTTTTCGAATCGATGTTGCCTGGCCTCAGGGGCCGGTCCAGCCGTTTGAGTAGCAGTAGCCGTCGGGATCGGTGCAGGCGGTGACCGGACTTTCGTTGAGGAAGTCGATCGCCTGGTCCTTGCCGTCCTGCGCGGCGCGCGGGTAGCCGTGCGGGTCGCCTCCGTAACCCCACTGGGGTCGCGGCGGGACGTTCTCGACCGGCGCGACTTCGGACCCCTGTTTGATGCCGGTGAATGATGCGGGGCCACCGTCGTAGTAGACCATCACGTTGTCACCGCTGCCAATCGGGGCAGCTGTGCCGTTCAGACCGAAGAGGGGGTCGATGCCCCAGTGACGGCCTGCATTCAGCATCGGGGTCAGGGTCTTGGCGCCGAGCGTGCGCGCTTCGACCTCGGCCGCGGCATTGGCGACCTGATGGTCACCGTTGGCCAGCTGGAGGATGACCCGGTGCGGGTTGGTGTTTGGCAGGTTCGGATTCGCCGGGTTCATCGCCTGGACGTATCCGTTGCCTTCACCGCGGTCCCAGAGGAGCTGCATGATCGAGAATACAAGCGGCAGTTCCTCCTTGTTCGGGTAGGTGTCGTAGAGACCGACGCCCGGCAGGTAGATCCCGCCGATGATGCCGTGGGCGTACTCGTCGAAGTCGACGCTGCGCGGGAGCAGGGTCGAGTAGTTGATTGCCGGCACGTTGAGGACGCCTCGGTCGACGTCCGGGTCGACGGCGGTCAGGGCTCCACCCATGATTCCGCCCTGGCTGACTCCGTGGTAGAAACCACGCTGGTTGACGCCGTCACTGGTGTCGATTACCGAACTGGCCGGCTCTGCTCCGCCGCCATCCGGGTCGATTATGAACTCCGGTTCAGAGGCCAGGCCGTCCTGATGGAGTGCGGCACGGCCGAGCATCATGAAGTTGACGAAACCCTGCTGCATGCGGTCGGTGAGCTTGCTGAAGTTGGACAGGTCTCCAAGCGACTTCGCGACCGTCGAGAGGTCGTTGTCGGCGAAACCGTCAAAGTGCGTCGCGCACCAGATCGAGTTCTGCTGGTTGGCCAGCTCGTTCTGCCCACGAACCTGGTTCAGAGTCCCGAGCAGGCCGTGACCATAAATGCCGGTCGGTGCCGGGTGGACGGTGCCATCGGCGACCGTCGAATCGGGAATCAGGCAGCGGAACGGAACGTCGGTCTTGAAGGCCGGGTTCCAGGTCACGTCACCTTTGGCATCGAAGTCGAAGGAGGCTCCGGTCTCGCAGCCGTCTTCGTTGAGGTAACACGGAACGTTCTTGATGAAGCCATCGACGTAGCGCTTCACGCCGGGGGGCGGGACGGGCGACTTGCCCGCACCATCACCGCAGGCGGGTGTGGCGGGACTGTCGCTGTCGCAGAACGCAGTGATCTGAACCTCGGGTGAATCACCGGAGATCTTCCGGTCGGCGAGGTCCGTGTCACCGAGACGCTTGAAGGCATCGTCGCGGATTGTCGTCATGCGGCCGGTCAGGCTTTCCTGGCTGGCGACGGTGAAGTCCCAGGCGAGGTAGAGCCCGTCCTTGGAAACCCCTGCTTTGTCGAGGGCCGGGTAGACGTTGTCGTTGATCTGGTTACACCGGTAGAGCAGCGCCTGGTCGGTGATGTCCCTGAGGTCACCCTTGCAGGCCTCGAACGGAGCGGAGGCCGGAACAGCGGCGTTCGACGCGTTCTTCAGGTTGCGCAGCACGACTACGTACCGGTGACCCGGGGTGTAGTTCTTGGTGGGGCGGATGATCAGGTTGACGTCCGCGGTATTCGAGGGTCGTCATTCGGGTGACCGCCGGTGATTTCGACCGGAGGCTGACCGACGGTCAGTTCAACCGTTGACTTGGTGGTCGGATTGGCGTCGAGCTCGGCGTAGATCGGTTGGCGCACGCCGGAGTCGGCGTCGAGAACCATGACCGGGGCGTTCGCATCTTCATAGCTCGCAACGTCGTCGAGCGAGACGATTCCGGAGTTGTTGAATGCTGCCGGTGTCTCGACCTCGGGAACCTTGGCGACGACCAGGTTGCCAGGGCTGAAGCCGTCGGCGCGATTGGTGTCCGGAAGGGTGATCGACTTGCCCGAAGCGTTCTTGGGCATCGCGTCGACTGGAATGTCGAGCTGACGGCCGGTCTTGGTGTCAGCGGCCTTGGTGTAGAAGTCGCTCGGCCAGGGCTGCATGCAGACCGTCGGGTCGAGCGGATCACAGGTCGACTTGGTGCCCGGTCCGATCGGCGGGAGCGGATCGACACAGCGGCTCGACTGCTTGGCGAGCCTCTTCTTCTTGGAAGCCTTGGCCTTCTTCTTGCCCTTCTTGTACTTACCGACGACCTTGACGGTCTGCGATCCACACTTGGCGAGGGCGGACTTGCCCTTCTTGGAAAGTGAAACCTTGACGGTCTTCTTGCCCCTGTGGCTGAACTTGACCTTCTTCACCTTGAAGCGATTGCTCCTGCCACCACTGACGACCTTGAGCCTCACCTTGGTCTTCGCCGACGAACGGACCTTGACCTTGAGCTTCTTGCCCTTCAGTAGCGAAGCCTGGTTCTTGGTCTTGACGGCGAGTGAAACCTTGGCCTTCTTGTGCTTCTTCTTCGCGTCGGCGCTGTTGGCGGCGACCGAGGCGGTGAAGGCAAGTGCCATGAATATGGCGAACGCCACAACCGCGATGCGGCGGACGTTCAAGAGTTCCGAGTGGTGGTTCATTCTCCTGTACAGCTCCCTCTGGTTAGTTCGATCGCCCCGCTGGGGCCCGTCTGAAAAATCTGTGATTCAACTCGGAGGTACTAGCCCGGATCGAGTCCCAAAGTTGCGGTGGGGTTGCTGATCGTCGCCGGTTCCGCACGATTCCGTACTGGACGAGAAACGACCGGGCTCTTGTCCCGGCCGTTTCTTGTGGTGCTTAGTTTGCTTGCCTCCTACGGCTCCAGCGCGTGACTTCCGTCCCAATTGTTCGAGTAGCAGTAGCCGCCGACACCGGCGCACGCCCCGATCGTTCCGTTCAGGAGGAACGTCTTGCCATGATCGTTGCCATCGACTGAGCCCCGCGGGTAGCCGTGAGGGTCGTCTCCGTAGCCCCACTGCGGCCGCGGCGGCACATTCTGGAGCGGCGGCAGGCCGCTGCCGGACTTGCTCCCGTTCTGGTACCAGGGCGGTCCGCCGTCGTAGTAGACCATGAAGCTGTTGCCCGCCGGAGCCGGCAGCGCCGGGATCGGGGGGATGCCTTCGTAGTCGTCATCCCAGGTCCTGGCCGGTAGCAGGGTCGGCGAGTACCGCTGGGCGCCGATCGTCCTCGCCTCGACCTCCGCGGCGAAGTTGCTGACCTGGTGATCGCCGAGGGCGAGTCGCAGGAGTACTTCGTGCGGGTTGGTCCCGGGCAGCGGGTTGTCGGTCATGTTGTGGGCAAAGCCGTTGCCCTCACCGCGGTCCCAGAGCAGCTGTATCAGCGAAAGCAGCAGCGGCCGTGAGGCGAGGTCGGGGTAGTTGGCATACAGCCCGAGGCCCGGCAGCTTGAAGTACTCATCCGAGTCAACGCTGCGGCGAAGCAGGGTCGAGTAGTTGATGCCGGGCACTCCGAGCACACCACGGTCGACATCGGGATCGAGCGCGGTGAGCGCCCCGCCCATGATGCCACCCTGGCTGATGCCCTGGTAGTAGCCACGGGTGTTTTCGCCAGCACTCAAGTCGATCGCCGGACCAGGGGCGATCGGAGTAACACCGTTGTGATCCATGGTGAAGGCGGGCTGGGCTGCCATTCCACCGGGATGGATCAACGCCCGCTGCAGCATCATGAAGTTCACGAAGCCTTGCTGCATCCGGTCGACCATTTTGGGGAAATTGGACATGTCGCCCAGCGCCGAGATGACAATCCCGAGGTCGGCGCTGGAGAACCCATCCCAGTTGGTTGCACACCAGGTCGAGTTGGTCAGGTTGGAAACCGACTCGGTGGCATTGATCTGGTTGAGCGATCCGAGCAGTCCGTGCCCGTAGGTCCCGGTTCCTCCAGGAACCACAGTTCCGGAACTTACGATCGACTTCGGAATGAGGCAGCGGAACGGAACCTTGGTGGTAAAGGCCGGGTTGGAGACCACCTTGCCGTCCGGACCGATGTCGAACTGGGAGCCCGAGGGGCAACCGTTCTGGTTCAGGTAGCAGGGCACGTTGTCGAGATAGCCGACGACCGTGCGCTGCGTTGTCGTCCCGTTCGGGACCGGCGACTGAATCGGGTTTGCCGGGTTGAAGTTGTCGTCGAACGGATAGTTGTTCCCGCAATCAGGCGTCGCTGGACTGCTGAAGTCGCAGAAGGCGCTGACCACCACATCCGGTGAGGTCGACCCGGCCTGGACCTTGCGGTCGGCAAGGTTGGTGTCCCCGTAGTGGGCGTAGGCCTCGTCGCGGATCTGGACCGCACGACCGGTCACGCTCTGCTCGGAGGCGACCGTGAAGTCCCACGCCATGTACAGGCTCGAGCGATCGACTCCGGCTTTGCTGGTCAGGTCGTTGATCACCGACTCCATGTGCGGACGCCGGTCCTCGACGATCTGCTGGTCGGTGATCTCATTGTCGCGGTAGACCTCGAAAGCGGTCGGCGCTGCGATCGGGTTGCCTTTCGCGTCTTTGAGGTTGCGGAAGGCGACGATGTAGCGCTGGCCGAAGTCGAAGTTCTTCGCCGGCCGGATCAGGAGGTTGACGTCTTCGGTGTTCTTTGGGTCCCGGTTGATGCCGCCGGGGTTGTCTCCCACCGGATCGACCGTGGTCGGATTGGCATCGAGCTCGGCCCAGATCGGCTGACGCTCGCCGGTGTCGGCATTGATGACCATAACCGCCTGATCGGCATCCTTGTAGGCGCTGATGTCGTTGAGCGGAACCAGACCGCTCTTGGCAACGGCGGTCGGGTTGTCGAGCCCAGGGATCTTCAGGGTGATCATGTTGCCGGGGCTGAAGCCGTCACCTCGATTGATGTCGGTTACCGACAGGTTCGTCGGGTTCGGGTTGCCGGTATTGACCGGGGTCGACTCGGGATTGATGTCGAGCTGGACACCGGTATCTGTCTGGGCCGACTTCGTGTAGTAGTCGTTGGCGAAGGGCTGCAGGCAGACCGTGAGGTCGAACCAGTCGCAGCGCTCGGGATTGGGGCCGACGTCGACCTTGACCGGCTGTGGCGGTGCCGGACAGGCTGCCGATGACTTGGCGAGCTTCTTCTTCCTGCTCGACTTCTTGACTTTCTTGCCGCGCCGGTACTTGCTGTACTTGGCGACGACCTTGATCGTCTTGGCGCCGCAGGTCGAAAGGTTCTTACGGCCAGCTTGGGTCAGCGAGATGGGGAACTTCCTCGTCCTGGCGCGGTTGAAGCGGATGTTTCGTTTCGAAAATCGATTCGACTTGCCGCCGCTGATCACCATGACCCGCATCGCCGTCTTCGCGGTCGACTTGACGGCGACTTTGATCTTCTTTGCCGTGAGAAGGTCCTTCTGGTTCTTGGTCCTGATCTTGACCGTAACCTTGGCCTTCTTCTGGCGTTTCGCGTCAGCATTGTTCGCGGCGATGGCGGTCGTGAAAGCGAAGGCCATCATCAGGGCAAACGCGATGACCGCAACGCGACGGACGTTCAGAAGTCCCGAGTGGTGATTCATTTGCTGTACAGCCCCCTAATGTTTGGCTCGGTCGACCCGGTGCGGGCCAACCAAAAGCATGTGTGACTCGACTCACAGATAATAGCCCGAATCACATCCGAAAGTTGCGGCGGTGCCACCAAAGGGTTTGCGCTGTTGGCGCCCTGCGAATCAGCGGCTGAGGTCAACTCCGGGTTCGATCGATTCCACGAACGCGACGATCAGTTCGACCGTTGCCTCGACGTCGGCGAGATCGACCATCTCGACCGGTGAGTGCATGTAACGCAGCGGGATCGAAACCAGTCCGGCGGGAATGCCGCTCCGGGAGATCTGGAGGGAGTCGGCGTCGGTGTGGGTCGAGTTGCCGCTGGCGCCGACCGAATACGGGATGTCTGCAGCCTCGGCCGCGCCTCGCAGCAGTTCGTAGACCCTGGGCGAGAGGGTTGAGCCGCGACCGATCACCGGACCGGAGCCGAACGGATGGCTGCCGACCTCCTTCTCGTTCACGCCCGGAGCGTCGGTTGCATGGGTCACGTCGACCGCGACCGCGAGGTCGGGGCGGACGGTGAACGCAGCGGTGCGGGAACCGAAGAGGCCGATCTCTTCCTGGACCGCGGCGACTGCCGCAAACCGGGCCTGGTTCTTCTTGTTCTCGTTGACGCGTCGCAGGGCCTCTAGCGCGATGTACGAGCCGAGGCGGTTGTCCATCGAGCGCGAAACGAGGCGGCCGCCCGCGACCTCCACCGGTTCGGTGTCAATCACGACCGGGTCGCCGACCGAGACCATCGCTTCGGCTGCTTCCTGGTCCTCCGCACCGATGTCGATGTGTGTCCGACCACGGCAACCAGGGGTGCGTCGGCGTTGTCGCCGATGGTGGCGATGCTGCCACCGAGTCCGTCAGTGGTGACGTCGGCGAAATCAGCGGCTTCGCGCCAGACCTTGGCGGCGGCGAGTTCGTAGCCGGAGGGGCCGGGGGTGTTGAGGAGCTTGTCGAGAAGCGGAGGAGTCGTCATGAAGTGATTATGCCGCTCGGCCGGTTCTTTGCCGCGTTGAATGCAGATAGGACGCGAAAACGGCAGGGAAGCAGCAGGTCAGGCCGAGGTTTCTCCCCAGAGGGTTGCGGTGATCGAACGAGGACCCCCGCGGTCGCGGTGCTCGCACAGATACACGCCCTGCCAGGTGCCGAGGTGGAGATCTCCGTGTCTCACCGGCAGCGTCAGGTCGAACCCGGTCACCGAGGCTTTGATGTGAGCCGGCATGTCGTCTGGTCCTTCAAGGGTGTGGGTCCAGGGAAAGTCCTCGGGAACCACGCTGTCGCTCCAGGTGCGGAAGTCCCGCCTCACGTCGGGCGACGCATTTTCGTTCAGGGTGAGCGAGGCTGAGGTGTGGCGGATCAGGATGTGAAGCAGACCGACTGAATAGGTCGAAATCTCGGGCAACTCGGCGAGGATCTCGCTGTTGATCAGGTGAAAGCCCCGCGGCCGTGGCTCCAGAGAGAAGTCTCGCTGGAGCATCTTCATGGTCGTTCAGGCCCGCGACATGTATTCAGCGTTCTCCGTGTTGACCTTGATCACTTCGCCTTCGTTGATGAAGAGCGGGACCTGGACCTCCACGCCGGATTCGAGCGTCGCCGGCTTGCTGCCGCCACCCGAAGCGGTGTCGCCCTTGAGCCCGGGCTCGGTCTTTACGACCTTAGCCTCGATTGAGCTCGCGACAGCGACTTCCGAGGGAAGTTCGTCGACGAAGAGTATTTCGACCTCATCGTTCGGCTGGATCCACCGAAGGGCATTGGCCGCCAGCTCGGATGCGATTTCGATCTGATCGTAGGAACGGTTGTCCATGAATACGACAGTGTCGCCGGATTCGTACAGGTACTGCATCTTTCGGGACTCGGTCCGAACTGGACGAAACTTCTCGCCGGCCCGGAAAGTCTTGTCGATCACCGAGCCGTCCTCGATCCGGCGCAGCTTGGTGCGCACGAAAGCGCCACCCTTGCCCGGCTTCACATGCTGAAACTCGATGATGCGCATGATCTTGCCGTCGACCTCGATGTGCGACCCATTGCGGAATTCACTGGTTGAAATCACGCTGACCAGTCTAGACACACGAAGACTTTTTTACGGGGACAGCCCCTCGGCTTCGGGCATCTTTATCCTTGACCGATGCGCCGTTCCCAGCAGCGCCGTGATGCGGTCTTCGCCTGTTATCAGCAGGACGTGACCGACCGGCCCCTCTCAACCCTCCTGGCAGATTCCCGCCCTTTCACCAAAGAACTGGCCGAAGGTGTCGAGGCACATCGGACCGATATCGATGAAGTGATCTCCGAATACGCCAAGGGCTGGGACATCAGCCGGATCGCTCCGCTCGAGAAGAACATCATGCGGGTCGCGCTCTACGAAATGAACTATCGCGATGACGTGCCTTTCGAAGTGGCGATCGACGAAGCGGTCGAAACCGCGAAGAAGTACAGCGGTGCCGAGGCTCCGGGATTCGTCAACGGCATCCTCGGGTCGGCCGCGAAAGCGATGAAGGCAGACGTCTCGTGAGCCGGCTCGAGGAAATCCGCGACCGGCTCCGCCAGATAACGGTGAGCCTCGAGGACCCGGAAGTCTCCGACACCGACGCCGGCCGGCTCGCGGCCGAAGCGGCGGAGCTGACGGCAGAAGCCGCCCGGGGGGCGGCCGAAGCGGTCGACCGCCTGGAGCAGGACAGGTGAGCTACCCCGACGACCTTCGGGAAGCGGTAGACCACCACCTGGAGACAATTCACTTTTCGAGCGACCCCGCCACCGCGGGACTCGACGAATCAATGCGCTACTCACTTCTGGCCGGCGGCAAGCGCATCCGGCCGGTGCTCTGTCTCGCAACCGCACGCTCACTCGGCGACGAGATCGAGCCGTACCTCGACCTGGCCGCATCGCTCGAGATGGTCCACACCTATTCGCTGGTGCACGACGACCTGCCCGCGATGGACGACGACGATCTCCGCCGGGGTCAGCCCACTTCCCACATCAAGTACGGCGAGGCGGTCGCGATCCTGGCCGGCGACGGGTTGTTCGCCGAGGCGGTCCGGCTGATGGCCGCTACCGAGGGTGATCCGGCCCGCGTCCTCGAGGCGGTTCAGCTTCTGGCCAGCGCAACCGGTGTGGAAGGCATGGTCGGCGGGCAGTATGTCGATGTGACCGCGACCGGCCTCGACCGCGACCGCTTGCGGCATCTCCACTCGCTGAAGACCGGCCGGTTGATCCGGGTCAGCGTCGAGACTGCCCTTGCATACGGCGGGGTGGCTGCCAGCGAGCGCGGGCCCTACCAGCAGTTTGCGGCCGAGCTCGGAATCCTTTTCCAGATCGTCGACGACATTCTTGACGTCACCGGGACCGACGTCGAACTGGGGAAGCCGCAGGGGAGTGACGAACGCCACGGCAAGGTGACCTACGTCAGCCTTTATGGTTTGCAGGAGGCGAAGAGCCTCGCGAGTCAGTCCCACAGTCAAGCCCTCTCGGCACTGGCCTCCGTCGATGGTGAGACCGACTACCTGAGACGGATCGCCGACTACATCTACATGAGAGAACAATGACTCAGGATCCCCAAACACCAAAGACTTCGCTGCTGCCGGGCATCAACAGCCCGGCTGACCTGCACGGGCTGTCCGACGAGGAACTCCAGGGCGTCGCCGAAGAGGTACGCACCTACGTGATCGACGTGATCGGGGAGATCGGCGGGCACTTCGGGGCCAACCTCGGGACCTGCGAGATCACCGTCGCCCTCCACAGCGTCCTCGACTCACCGCGCGACAAGATTCTCTGGGACGTCGGCCACCAGTCCTATCCGCACAAGATCCTCACCGGCCGTCGCGACGAGCTGCCGACGATCCGTCAGTACGAAGGGCTCGCACCTTTCTGTTCGATCCCCGAATCCGAGCACGACATCATGGGCGCCGGCCACGCTTCCACTTCGATTTCCTACGGGGTCGGACTCAAGGAAGCAATGCGCAAGGGCATCGGCGAGGACGGACGGGTCGTCGCGGTGATCGGCGATGGCGCCCTGACCGGCGGCGTGGCCTACGAAGCCATGCACGCGGCCGGCGGGCTCGGCACCCCGATGGTGATCCTGCTCAACGACAACGGCATGTCGATCTCGCCCAACGTCGGGGCGCTCTCCAGCTACTTCCAGAGGGCCCGACTGAAGCCCGGCCTGTTCCATGCGCGTGAAGGAGTCGAAGACAGGCTGACCAAGCTTCCGCTCGGACTCGGCAAGCGAATCGAACGACTCGGCCCGGAGCTGAAGTCGGCGATCAAGGCCTACTGGGCCCCCGGACTGCTTTTCGAAGAGCTGGACCTCGCCTACATGGGCATCATCGACGGCCACGACGTTGGTGCCGTGCGCCGGGCACTGAACGAAGCCTTCGCGGCTGACCGCCCGGTGGTCGTCCATGTCCACACGGTCAAGGGCCGCGGATTCGCCCCGGCCGAAGAAGGCGGGCTCTCCGGCATGGAGACCTGGCACGCGGCGAAGCCGGGCTCGATCGTCGACGGCGCCCCCGCCAAGAAACCGAAGCTCGTGCCGATCCAGGAGTCTGATGCACCGGCTTCGATCGCACCCGAGATCCTCGAGAAGCCGGAGCCCAAGGCGGCCCCGCCGCAGTACACCCAGGTCTTCTCCGGCGCCATGGTCAAGGAGGCGGCCGCCGACTCCCGGGTTATCGGGATCACTGCGGCGATGGCGGGTGGTGCCGGGCTCCAGCAGCTCGCCGATGAGCGGCCCGATCAGTACTACGACGTCGGCATCGCCGAGCAGAACGCCGTGCTCATGGCCAGCGGCATCGCGCTCCAGGGCGGCAAGCCCGTCTGCGCGATCTACTCGACCTTCCTCCAGCGGGCCTACGACCAGATCGTCCACGACGTGTGCCTCCAGAGCCTCGACGTGACTTTCGCCATGGACCGCGCCGGCCTGGTCGGCGACGACGGCCCGACTCACCACGGAGTCTTCGACATCGCCTACTTCCGGCCGCTGCCGAATGTGGTCGTGATGGCGCCACGAGATGAAGCGATGCTGGTCCACATGCTGCACACGGCGATCAGCCACGACGGACCGGCCGCACTGCGTTACCCCAGAGGGGCTGCCGCCGGGGTCGATCTTCCGGCCGAGCCGGAGAAGATCCCGGTCGGCACCGGCGAGACCCTCAGGAATGGCGAGCGGATCGCGTTGATCGGTTACGGAAGCGGGGTCGGTATCGCGCTCGATGCTGCCGACCAGCTGGAAGGCCAGGGGATCAAGCCGACCGTTGCCGACGCGCGCTTCGTGAAGCCGCTTGATGCCGAGATGATCGAGCGGCTGGCCATTGGTCACGACCTGATCGTGACGATCGAAGAAGGCGTGCTCCAGGGCGGGTTCGGATCGGCCGTGCTCGAACATCTCGAAGACAACTTCCCGAACCCCGGAGGTCGAGCGCGGGTACTTCGGATCGGACTGCCCGATCGTTACGTCACGCACGGCAAGCCAAACCTCCTGCTTGAAGAAGTTGGTCTGACAGCGGATGAGGTGACGGCCCGGGTCCTCAGCGCGATCGATTCTTCGGCCGAATTGACTCGCTGACGGTTCATGCCTGAACCAGTCGGGAGAACCGGGCAGCGTTACATGCCCGGCCTCGACGGCCTCAGGGCGATCGCAGTAATTGCGGTGACCCTCTACCACCTGCAAGTCGGCTTCGCCCCCGGTGGCCTGCTCGGCGTCGGCATCTTCTTCACCCTCAGCGGCTACCTGATCACCGACATCCTTCTCGAGGCCTGGACCGGCCGGCGACTCAAGCTGAGCAGGTTCTGGCTGGCCCGCGCCCGGCGCCTGCTGCCCGCGTTGATCTCGATGCTGGTGATAGTCACGGCCTGGGTCTGGATCGGCGACCCCGGGCAGATGGACAACCTGCGGGGGCTGGTCGTGTCTTCGACCTTCTTCACCAGCAACTGGTGGGTGATCTTCCAGGACGTTTCCTACTTCGACCGGTTCGGGCCGGTGTCACCGCTCGGCCACCTCTGGTCGCTGGCGATCGAGGAGCAGTTCTACATCGTCTGGCCGTTCATCCTCCTGCTCGGCCTGAAGTTCGTACCTCCGGGGGCCGGTTCAGCCGGGTCGGAGCGTTCCCGCCTGAGGCCTCATCTCGCCGTGGCGACACTCGGCCTGGCCCTGGTCTCGGTCATCCTCATGGCGGTGCTCTACAAACCGGGCTTCGACATGACCCGGGTCTACGAAGGCACGGACACCAGGGCCTTCGGACTCCTGGTGGGCGCGGCACTTGCCATGGTCTGGCCGAGTCGCCGGCTCGACGGCCGGATTCCGGGCAAGCTGAAGAACAAGCTCGACCCCATTGGTGTCGCCTCACTGATCGTTCTCGTGATCCTGATCTGGCAGACCGACCAGTACTCGGCGTTCCTCTACCGCGGCGGACTGCTATTGCTCTCGCTGGCGACGGCCGTCCTGGTTGCCGTGCTGGCCCATCCGGCATCGAGGCTCGGACCGATCGTTGGCTGCGCGCCCTCAGGTGGATAGGAGTCCGTTCGTACGCAATCTATCTCTGGCAACTGCCGGTCATTGCCCTGACCACCCCACCGCTCCAGGACGGCTTCAGTCCGGTCCGCGGCACGATCCAGGTTGTCGCGATCCTCGGCATCTCGGCCCTCTCCTGGACCTTCCTCGAGAACCCGGTCAGGCAAGGAGCAATCGGCAACTTCTTCAATCGGTGGAAGGACGGCTGGCGGCCTCAATGGAAATCCCGGCCGGCCACGATCGGGGCCTTTGTCGCACTCTTCCTGCTGATCACCCTTGCTGGACTCTTCGGCCTCTCGCCGTCGAAGCCGGTGTTGCCGCTCGCCTACGAGTCGACCACAGCCGATCCGCCCAAGGCACTGACCGAAGCCCCGCCAGTTGTCACCAGGAAGACCGGCCCCGCCACGCCGACCAAACCGACTGACACGAAATGCGCATCGATTGCGTATATCGGCGATTCGACTTCGGTCGGGCTGATCTCATCGGACTATCTGCCTGATCCGGCCGACCGGCTCGGCAGGCGTTTCGACGCGATCGGTGCGGCCGACCAGCACCTCGACATTTCCGGCGCCCGGTCGATTTACGAACGAGTCGACGGAGAGCCGAACGCGCAAGACGCAGCCCAGGCGATCAAGGACGGCGGCTTCGACGGCTGCTGGGTTCTCGGTATGGGCACCAATGACTCCGCCAACCAGGCTGTCGGATCGACGATCGATTCAGCCGACCGCATCGAGCGGATGATGTCGGTGATCGGGCACGAGCCGGTTCTATGGATCAACGTCAGGTCGAAGGTGCCTTCCGGCCCTTACGCCGACGCCAACATGAAGGAATGGGACGACTCCCTGCTCAAGGCTTGCGATTCGTATCCGAACATGCGTGTGTACGACTGGCGGTCGAAGGTCAAAGACAAATGGTTCATCGAAGACGGCATCCACTTCACCTCCGAGGGTTACAAAATCCGCGCCCAGGCGATCGCCAATGCGGTCACCGAGGCTTTCCCGCCCTGGCAACTCCGCCGTTACAAACCACCCTGCCTAGTGCCTGCCTGACCTGCCGGCTGGGCAGCCACAATCCAAGTCGCACAGCGAAACTGACATTTCATCCCGCTGAGCGAAGTGACTTGGATTCTTTATCGATTATCTCCGACCAGTCTCAAGACTTCTGCGCCGTGATTCTCCATGAAAGTCGGGCCGACACCTGAGATGTCCTGAAGGGAGTCTTCGTCGGTCGGTTTCGCCGTTGCGATTGCGGTGAGCGTCCGGTTGCTGGCCACGTGGAAGGCCGGCCTGTCACCGGCGGCCTGGAGCCGCCACTGGCGAAGGATCTCGTAAATCTTCTCGTCCTCCGGGGCGAGTTCGGGGGGCGGTGTCTTCCCCTTCTTCGGGTTCGCCCTTGACTTGCGAACGGTGAGACTCGCCGGGTCCGGCATCCAGCTCTCGGGATCGCAAACGTCGCAGCAGCGCCCGGTGGGTGCGGTGGGGCTGTCGTCGCCGAAGTGGTCGAGCAGCTGGCGCCGGCGGCAGGCATCGGAGAAGCTGAAGGCTTCAACTGCCCGGTAGGCCTTCCAGCCCCGGTCTTCAGCAACCCGGCAGGCGGCGGGGATGCCGCCCGGGTCGAAGTTCGGGTTCAGTTTGACCAGAAGCCGGGACCCGGGCGCCGGATCGACCAGAAATACCCCGGCACGTTCGGCAACCGCCAGGCGGATCCTCTGCTCGTCGTTCCTCGGCGCGTCCATGACCACGCTGCCGTCCGAGTCGCACAACCGGCGGACAGATTCGATGTAGTCGAGCACGTCCGAAGGATTGACCTTTCGACGCTCATTGAACCGGACCAGCCGGCCAAGGTCGGAACGCATGGCCAGCAGCACCGCCTTCGCGGGTAGGCCATCACGACCGGCGCGTCCGGCCTCCTGGTAGTAGGCCTCGACGCTCGAAGGAATCGCCCAGTGCCAGACGGAGCGCACGTCGGCCTTGTCGATGCCCATGCCGAATGCGTTGGTCGCGACGACTACGTCGGCGTCGCCTTCCATGAACCTGTACTGCGCCGAAGCCCGTTCATCCGGGGGCATTCCGGCGTGGTACGAGACGGCGGCGAGGCCGAGGGCCCGCAGGTCGTCACCGAGTGCCTCGGTGTCCTTGCGCGTTCCGGCGTAGACGATCGCCGGCCTGTTTTCCGAATCCTTGAGGGAGTGCTCGAGCAGCGCCTGCTTTCGTGCCTTGGAACCGGTGCCTTCGAGTGCCACGGTGTCAAAGCTGAGGTTTGGCCGATCGAATCCGGAGCGGACCTGCTCGGGGTCATTCATACCCATCCGTTCGGCGATCTCGTCGGCCACCTGCTGGGTCGCGGTCGCAGTGCAGGCCATGACCGGCGGCCGGCCGAGCCGTTCTGCGACCTTGGGAAGCCGCAGGTAGTCGGGGCGGAAGTCGTGGCCCCATTCGGAGAGACAGTGGGCCTCGTCGATCGCCAGAAGGTCCACATTCCGGGTTGCGATCAGATCGAGGAAAGACGACGAGCCGAAACGCTCCGGGGAGCAGTAGGCGATCCGTGCCGATCCGTCGCGCACACCTTCGTAAGAAGCGCGAGAAACCTCATCGGAGAGGCCGGAGGCGAACATCACCGCGGGGTGGCCCTCCTTCATCAGGCGCCGGACCTGATCGGCCATCAGGGCGATGAGCGGACTGACGACCAGGGTCAGATCGGTCCCGGCCAGCCCGGGCAGCTGGTAACAGAGGCTCTTGCCGCCGCCGGTCGGCATCACGATCAGCGAGTCACGCCCGTCGAGTGCGGCCTGGACCGCCTCGGCCTGACCGGGCCGGAAGTGGTCGTAACCCATGTGGGTCAACAGCCGGGCCGGTTCCCGTGGGCCGTCATAAAGTCGAACCGGAACGTATTCATCGAGTTCGATGCCTTCGAGTCCCTGAAGTGCCAGGGTGGCTTCGGTCTCGTCGTCGAGAAGGCTCGGGGCGGGGGCGGCTGGAGCCGCAGGAGTCGCGGGTGCGGCGGCGGCCGGAGGAGCTGCACTGGCTGCCGGGGCCGCAGGGGCTGGCCGGGCCGAGACCAAAGCGGCAATCCGGGCCGTCGATTCAGCCACGGATTCACGGTCGGGAGCCTCGAGCTGGGTCCAGCTACGCCGAAGGGCGCTCAGGTCACCGTCGATCGAAGAATTGCGCGTCCCGGATACAGCCTCGACTTCAAGTCGCGAAACAAGCAATCCAGCCTGGTCAATAAAGGAATTCACTTACCCAATGTAGAGATGAGACAGGACGCGAGGAGTGTCTTTTCTCGCTCCCTTCGAGCTTTCGTTGCCCGGATGTTCAGCCAATCGAGCCCAGGTCGTTCCTGAGTGCTGCCCGCCGTCCGGCCCACAAAGGATGCAGCCCCGCTGGGAAGGCGGGGCTGCGGGTGTTTCTTGGGAGGAGAGAGACTTTCGTCTCTTATATGTTTTTGATCACTGGGAGGTAGGTGGACTCTTCATGCGCTGCGGGCGCTATACCGCGTTACCGCGGTAAGTGCCAAGTGAGCGGCGCCGAATCCAACCAGGAAGATTGCTGCGACTGCGGGTTCGCCGGAAATGCCTGCGGCGATGCCGATCGCGAAGATTGAGACCCCGAGGATCACGTCGAAGCTCTCGTGAGTCGTGACGGGGAGGGAGCGGGTGGAGCCACTGAGGGCAACGCCCATCAGGAGGACTCCGAGGAAGAACGAGACGAGACCGATCGCAGGGCCAAAGGTCAGCAGGTAAGGGCCGATCATCAACAGCGGCGCTGTCGTGAGGACGAGTGCGTCGTGGGCTTCGAGGGGGATTGTGCGTTCGATCATCATGGACTCCTGAGAGCAACTTACGCCTGGCAATCGACTCCGTGTGTGCCCGGAGTCACAGAACCGAGTCGTGTGCGACAAATCACAGGGGCCGGGCCTATACCGTCCCCGCATGGCTCGGAAGCGAACACGCCTTGACAAGCTGCTTACTGACCGTGGGTACTTCCAGTCGCGGACCGTTGCGGCGCGCGCGATCCGGGCGGGACAGGTCAAGCTCGGCAAGGATGGTGCGGTGGCCCTGAGGCCCAGCCAGGACGTGGCGCCTGATCAGGAGATCGAGATTCTCGAGGCCCGCCGTTTCGTCTCCCGGGGCGGCATCAAGCTGGCAAACGCGCTCGATCTGCTCGAACTCGACGTGACCGGTTTGAACTGTCTTGACGTCGGTGCTTCGACCGGCGGATTCACCGACTGCCTGCTCCAGCGCGGTGCCACCCACGTGATTTCACTCGATGTCGCCTACGGCCAGATCGACGATTCGATGAGGCGGCACGAACAGGTGACGGTGATCGAACGCCTGAATGCCCGTGATCTGCTCCCGCCGGACCTGGACTACCAACCGGATCTCGCGGTGATTGACGTTTCTTTCATCTCGCTGACCAAGGTGCTCGAACCGGTCATCAACGCCACGGCACCGGACGCGAAGATCCTCGCCATGGTCAAGCCGCAGTTCGAACTCGGCCGAAAGCGGGTCGGACGCGGGGGAGTGGTGCGGAAGCCGGAGGACCGGCTGGAGGCTGTGGTTGGCATCGCAGATTTTGCTCGGGACCTTGGTTTGTCGCTGCTCGGAGTCGCGCCGACCGGGTTGCCGGGACCGAAAGGCAACCTCGAGACCTTTCTCTATCTCGGCAGATCCGGTGCAGGGGCTGCCAGCGGTGCCGCTCTCTGCGAAGGTGTGGAGCTATGAGCGCCCCAGTCGCACTACTTTTCACGCATGAGCATGCCGAAGGGATCGATCGGGCGATCGAAGTCTGCGGCGCGGCGGCCGAACGCCACGGCTGGAATCTGGTCAGGAGCGCCGATCGCGCCGATCTGAAGCCCGAACTCTGCATCGTTCTCGGCGGCGACGGCATGGTGCTGAATGCACTTCGCACCACCACTGCTACCAAGACCCCCGTATTCGGGATCAATTTTGGCCGGGTGGGCTTTCTCGCCGCCGTCGAAGCCGACCAGATCGAACTCGGTCTTGACCGGGCTTTCGCCGGCGACACCGAACAGATCGACCTGCCGGGGCTCAACGTGAAGATGGATGGCGAGACTTCGCTCGGCCTGAACGACGTCAGTTTCAGCCGCCGGCCGCGCGGTGGAGTGGCCGAGCTCAGCTACCGGATCGCCGATGAAGAAGTCGGACACGTGCGCTGCGACGGCCTTGTCGCTGCCACCTCGACCGGATCGACCGGCTACAACCTCGCCAACAACGGGCCGATCCTCGCCTGGGGCGTCGACGGTTATGTGGTGAGCTACATCGCGCCGCACACTCTCACGGCGCGTGCCCTGGTGGTCGCTCCCGGCGATGTGCTCCACGTGGTCAATCACCGCAGCCGCGACAGTGTCGATGCCGCGGTTGACGGAGTCCAGGTTGGCGAACTCGCCCCCGGTGCTGAAGCTGAAGTGACCTACCAGGGCGACGTTGCCAGGCTGGCACAGTTGCCCGGATCGAACTTTTACCATCGCATCAGAGAAAAGTTCGGCCATCTAGCGGTTTAGCGACCCTTTTTGTCCGGCACCGCTGCTACAAGTGGTGTCCATGCTGCGTGAATTGCGGATTGAAAACCTTCTGTTGATCGAAAGGGCCGAGCTCCAGCTCGGGTCCGGTTTGAACGTGCTCACGGGCGAGACCGGTGCCGGCAAGACCGTGCTTGCCCATTCACTCGACCTGCTGATGGGCGGGAAGGCGAAACGGGGCATCGTGCGCCCGGGCGCTGACGAAGCCTGGGTCGAAGGCGTGTTCGATCTGCCGCCTGCCTGGTTCACCGAACCCGGCCTGAACGAGATCCTTGAACGACTGCCCGCCGGGTCGGAAGAACTGGTGCTCGGTCGAAGGGTGTCGGCCGGGGGCCGGACTTCGGCTTTTGTCGGGGGACGCGCCGCCACTGCGGCAGACCTCCGGATCCTCACTGAACGCCTGCTCGCCTTCTACGGCCAGCATGAACATCGGCGCCTGACGATCTCATCGGCCCAGCTGGCGATGGTCGACGGCGCCGGCGGCAAGGCACAGGGTCGGCGGCTCGCCGCCTACCGCGATGCCTGGGACAAGCAGCGCAACGCGCGGACCGAACTCGACGAGCTGCTCGGACGCGACCAGGCCCGTGAGCGGACCTCGACCTCCACCGCTTTGAACTCGAGGAAATCGAATCGGCAGGTCCGCGGGTCGACGAGAAGGACGATCTTGAGAGTGAGCGCGACCGGCTGCGCCATGCCGAAGGACTTCGGCTGGCCGCGGACGACGCTGGCAACCGAGCTCCGGGGCGATGAGGGCGGTGAAGGCGCGACCAACGAGCTCGCTGCTGCTTCAACCGGAATCGGCTCTGTCGCCGGGGTGGACCCCGAGCTCGACAAACTCGCGGGCCGGGTCGAAAGCCTCGTGCTCGAGGCCGAAGACATCGGGGCCGAACTGCGCTCCTATCTCGAAGGCATCGCCGCTGACCCACAGCGGCTCGCCGAGATCGAAGTTCGACTCGACCAGCTCGACCGGCTCGAAAGAAAGCACGGTGGTTCGATCGAGAAGGTCCTCGAACACGCCGAGTGGTGCCGCGCGGAGATTGACCGGCTTGAGGGTGGCGAGAGCCGCGAGCAGGAGTTGCGTCAAGAGCTGGCGGTACTCGAGGAGGTCCTCGGCAAGGCCGCCGCCGACCTCACCGCAGGCCGGTCGGACGCGGCCCGCAAGCTGTCGGAAGCGGTGACCACGGACCTGAACGAACTGGCGATGAACGGCGCGACCCTCGAGATCGAACTGGTTGGAGTTCCGGATGGTGCCGGTCCCTCCGGCGCCGAGACCGTCGAGTTCATGCTCGCCCCGAATCCCGGGATGGATGCGCAGCCTCTCCGTGATTCCGCCTCGGGCGGCGAACTTTCGCGGGTCATGCTGGCGCTCGCCGGCCTTGGGGCCGGAGATGACCATCGCGCCCTGATCTTCGACGAGATCGACGCCGGAATCGGTGGCAACACCGCCACCGCCGTCGGTGAACGGCTGCGAACGGTGGCCACTGATCGCCAGGTGCTGGCGATCACCCACCTGCCACAGGTCGCCTCCCGGGCGGATACACATTTCACGATTGCCAAGGGCGTCGAATCCGATACTGCTACGGCCACGGTGACCAGCCTCAAGGGCGAGGCAGTGGTCGAAGAGGTCCGCCGGATGATGGGCGCCGAAAGCGGAGACGAGGCGGCCACCCGCCACGCGCGCGAACTCGTCGCTTCCCAGCACTAGACACTCCGAGATAAGGATCGGGTCCTGGCGTCTGTTTCCGCGCTTCGCACGGAAGACAGACGGCGAGCCCCTGACGCTTTACCCTCTACGGGTGAACCCGATCACCAAACGGCTCCGATCCCGGGCCGAAAACGGCGGCGCACCCCCGGAACGGCCGCCAGTGGTCACCAGCGGCATCGCCCGGCCCAGTCGCAAGACCAAGGATCTGGTCAAGGGCCTCATGCCGGGTGACGTGGCGGTTATCGGGCACCGGAACATCGATCGCATTGCCGCCGAGGACCTGGCGGCAAGCGGGGTCAAGGTTGTTCTGAACAACGATCCTTCGTCGGATGACCGCTATCCGAACCGCGGTCCACTGATCCTTGTCGAGGCCGGTGTGCGCCTGATCGACTTTCCAGAGGCGGACCTGTTTGAACTGCTCAAGGACGGCGACCTGATCGAGCTCGACGGCCCACACCTGAAAAAGGACGGCGAGCGAATCGCCATGGGCGACGAGCAGCTGAAGCCCGATCTCGACCTCCAGATCAACCGGCAGCAGGAGCAGATCCACCTTGCACTGGCCGACTTTGCCGAGAACACAGTCACGCACATCCAGGAAGAGGGCGAGATGCTCAGCGGCAGCATCGACCTGCCCGACACCCGCACCGATTTCCGTGACCGTCACGTGCTGATCGTGGTTCGTGGACCGAACTACAAAAGGGACCTTCGGGCACTGCGGGCTTACATCGGCGACGTGCGGCCGCTGCTGGTCGGAGGCGACGGCGGCGCCGACGCGATTCGCGACGCCGGATACAAGCCGGACATGATCCTTGGTGACATGGACTCGGCCACCGATGGCACTTTGGAGTGCGGCGCCGAGCTGATCGTCCACGCCTACAAGAACGGCAAGGCCCCCGGACAGCAGCGGCTGCTCGACCTCGGCCTCGATCCGATCATCCTGCCCTCGGTCGGCACCAGCCAGGACGTAGCAATGCTGATGGCCTTCGAGAAAGGCGCCTCGCTGATCGTCACGGTCGGCGCGCACTTCAATCTCATCGAGTTTCTCGACAAAGACCGGGCCGGCATGTCTTCGACATTCCTGACCCGGTTGCGGATCGGAGAGGTGCTCGTTGACGCCAAGGGCGTGAGCCGTCTTTACAGTCCGGGGCTAGCGACGGGGCCACTTCTGTACTTCCTCGGTGCGTTCCTGGTGCTGGTCTTCGTCGTGATCCTTACTTCGCCGGCGCTCGCGGATCTGGCCGACCTCGTCTGGCTCAAGCTCAAGATTCTTTTCGGTTTCTGAGAGGCTTCCCGAATGGGTTACAGCGCTCGATACCACGCGGCCTCACTCGCGGCCATCTTTCTCGCTCTGGCGATCGGAATCCTGATCGGCTCGCAGGTCGGTGGTGACGTGCTCAACAACACCCGCAAGGACCTCGAGTCGAGCCTGACCGGAGATCTCGATGATGCACGCGGCCAGATCGATGAGCTCGAAACCGAGGCGGGCTGGGCGGACGAATTCGGCAACAGCGTGCTGCCCCCGCTCACCCAGAACCAGATTCGTGGGGACCGCATCGGGCTGGTCGGTTTCGGATCGCTGCCGAGCGAGATCACCGAGTCGGTGGACCGGGCGATCGAACCGACCGGAGCTGACCTCGTGGCAGTCGGCGTGATCGGTGAGCCACCCGACACGGAAGCGATTGCCGGAGCCCTGCCCGGAGGCTTCAGATTCCCGGGCCTGAAGCGGAACAGTGACGCGCTGGGGCGCTACGGCCGGGCAACCGGCCGGCAGTTGATCGTCGGCGGCCCCCTTCTCGAAGCGACCAAGTCCGAGCTCATGTCGCAGTCGAGCGGCGATTTCGGTGACCTGGACGGGTTGCTGATCTACCGGACGGAGCCGGGTGACCTCGAACCCTCGGAGGCTGATCAGGTGAAATCGCTGGACGCTGGACTGATTGCCGGTGCTGAATCAACACGCGCCGCGGTGGTCGGAATCGAAGAAACCGGCACAGACCCTTCCTCGGTCTCTTACTTCGAAAGCAACGATCTCACCAGTGTTGACAACCTCGACCAGCCGGCGGGCAAGGTCAGCTTGATCTACGCCCTGGCAGGAGCCCAAGGCTCGTTCGGGGTCAAAGAAGGATCCGACCGCCTCTTGCCGGAACTGCTCCAGCCGCTGCCGCCGAAAAATGCCGGCCGGCGAAAGCAGGGCTGACGCGTCACCTGGCTGGGACTGCCCGTCGCAATCGCAGTGGCGCTACTGGTTGTGCCGGCCGGCTGTCGTGGCTTGATCAGCTCGGGCCTCGTGAGAAAGAACTTCCGGGACGAAGTGCTCGCCTTCCCGCTCGGGGCGGTGCTGGTCACTGCCGCTCTGGTGGCGCTCGCGCCGCTCGCCGTGCTGGATGAAAGGGCTGGCCTCGACCTTCTCGACCCGGAGCTGCGGCGCTGGATCGTGTACTTGATCGGCGTCGCTTTTCTCGGCCTTCTCGACGATTCGCTCGGGCTGGGGTCCAGCCCGGATACTCCCCGCGGCTGGCGGGGCCACGCCCGCGCGGTGGCCGGCGGCGAACTCTCGACCGGTGCGGTCAAGGCGATCGGTGCCCTGGCACTTGCTGCCTATGTCGTGACCGGAACCGGCAACGAATGGCTGGGCTACATCGCCGACATCGCGCTGCTGATCCTCGTGACCAACCTCTTCAACCTGCTCGATCTGCGCGGCGGAAGAGTGGAGAAGGTGATGCTGATCGTGCTGGCCGCAATCTGCCTGATCGGCTGGACGATCCAGCCGATTGAACTACTCGGCCTGTTTGTCGGGCCATTCATCGTCGGCCTCGCCTTCACGCTGAGGAACCGGGCGATGCTCGGTGACACCGGTTCGAACCTTGCCGGAGCCATGGTCGGGGTGTGGCTATTGACCGAACTGGGGGACACCGGAAGCCTGATCGCCCTGGGCGTAGTCATTTTGATCACGATTCTCGGAGAATTTCGCTCAATTTCCGGGATCATCGACCGGTTTCCGCCTCTGCGGTTTATAGACTCTCTCGGGAGAGTTAAGTGAGCAATCCCACCGAACGAGATACGCGATTCATATTCGTCACTGGCGGCGTGCTTTCTGCTCTCGGAAAGGGCATTGCTTCGGCTTCGATCGGCCGGCTGCTCAAGGCCCGCGGGTTCCGGGTCCAGATCCAGAAGTTCGACCCCTACCTCAACGTCGATCCAGGCACGATGAGTCCGTTCCAGCACGGAGAAGTCTTCGTGACCGAGGACGGCGCCGAGACCGACCTCGACCTCGGCCACTACGAGCGCTTCACCGACGAGAACACCTCGCGCGCCTCGAACGTGACCGCCGGCTCGATCTACAACTCGGTCATCCGGCGCGAACGGCGCGGCGACTACCTCGGTGGCACCGTCCAGGTGATCCCTCACATCACCGATGAGATCAAGAACCGCATCCTGATAGTCGCCGAAACGAAGCAGGTCGATTTCGTCATCACCGAGATCGGTGGCACCGTCGGCGACATCGAATCGCTGCCGTTCCTCGAGGCGATCCGGCAGCTTTACACCGACCTGACGCCAAAGCGGGCCATGTTCATCCACCTGACCCTGGTCCCGTACATCAGCCACGCCGGCGAGATGAAGACCAAGCCGACCCAGCATTCGGTTCAGGAGTTGCGCCGCATCGGTATCCAGCCTCACGCGTTGATTTGCCGCTCCGTCACCGGACTCGAACGGGACATCCGGCAGAAGATCGCGCACTTCGCCAGCCTTCCGATCGAAGCCGTAATTTCCGGGCAGGACGTCGACAACGTTTTCAAGATCCCGCTGATGTACCGGGCGGAGGGACTCGATGATTTCATCGTTGAACATTTCCGCATGGAAGCTCCGGCTCCCGACCTGAGCGAGTGGGAAGAGATGCTACGGATGGCGGATCGCGCCGAAGGAACCGTGCGGATTGCGCTGGTCGGCAAGTACATCCAGCTCGCCGATTCCTACAAGTCGGTGATGGAGGCCCTCGAACATGGGGGTATCCACAACGGTGTGAGGGTCCAGTGTGACCTGGTCGATTCGGAAAACTTTGACCTCAGTGAGCTTGAAGGTGCCGACGGGGTGCTGATCCCCGGTGGCTTCGGTGAACGTGGGATCGAAGGCAAGGTCGAGGCGGCCAAGTACGCCCGGGAGAACGACATTCCGTACCTCGGGATCTGCCTCGGCATGCAGATTGCGGTGATCGAATTCGCACGTTCGATTGCCGGTATGGAAGGTGCCAATTCGGCCGAGTTCGACCCGGAGACCCCGTTCCCCGTGATCGACCTACTGCCCGAACAGAAAGAAGTCTCCGACATGGGCGGCACGATGCGGCTCGGCGCCGACCCGGTGAAGCTCCACGAGGGCACTCGTGCGGTCGAGATCTATGGCGAACCGGTCATCTACAAGCGCCACCGTCACCGTTACGAAGTCAACAACCTGCTTCGGACCCGGCTCGAAGACGAGGGCTTGGTCGCCGGCGGCACCTCACCGGACGAGCGCCTGGTCGAGATGGTCGAAGTCCCGGACCACCCGTTCTACGTTGCCGCGCAGTTCCATCCCGAGTTCAATTCCCGGCCCAACCACCCGGAGCCGCTCTTCCGGGAATTCATGAAGGCTGCCGCCGAGCGCGCAGGATCCGGAGGCGCCGGAGAAGTTCCCGCCGAGACGGACGGGGACCGGGTCAGTCAGTGACCTTCGCTTGAGTCGCTTCGTCCGGCTCTGCGAGATTTCCAGTCCCACCGGTGAAGAAGCTGAGATCGCCGCTGCGGTAAAGGCTGAGCTCGAATCCTTCGGGCTCGAGGTGTCGGAAGATGATGCTGCAGGCCCGGCCGGGGCGGGTGCCGGCAACCTCTTGGTCAGGGTTGAGGGCGAGAAGCCCGGATTCGTGTTGTTCGCGGCGCACATCGACACTGTTCCGCACTCCGGTCCGATCGAGGTCGTACTCGATGACGAAGGCGTCTACCGGAGCGGGGGCGACACGATCCTCGGCGCCGACAACAAGGCCGCCGTCGCGGTGCTCATGGAACTGGCGAGCCGGTATTCGACCAGACCCCCACCGATCGGGATCGAATTGTTGTTCACGGTGGCCGAAGAGCAGGGCCTGCGCGGCGCTGCGGCTTTCGATGTCTCACGACTCGAATCGAAAACAGGGTTCGTGTTCGATCACGCGACCGACATCGGAGAGGTGATTACCGCTTCCCCAAGCCTTCACCGGATCACTGCCGAGTTCACTGGAGTGGAAGCCCACGCGGGGCTTGTCCCGGAGGCCGGGCGTTCAGCGATCGTCACCGCCGCTGCGGCAATCGGCGAGATGAAGCTGGGACGGGTCGACGAAGAGACCACGGCGAACATCGGGCGGATCGAAGGCGGCTCGTCGGGCAACATAATTCCCGGCAGCTGCCTGGTCTCGGGTGAAGTCCGTTCGATCGATCCGGACAAAGTGACCGATCGAATAGCCGAGATGAGCGACGCCATGGTCTGGGCTGCGTCCGCGAATGGCTGCGAAGTCGACATCGTCACCGAGGAGATCTTCCGGGGATACCTGACGCCGGACGACTCTCCGGCCCTGATCGCCGCCGAAGAGGCCCTGCGAGCACGCGGTCACGAGCCGGTCCGTAGGGCGACCGGAGGCGGCAGCGACGCCAACGTCTTCATGGCCGCTGGGATCGACGTCCTGCTGCTGGCCAACGGCACTTACGACAACCACACGCACGAAGAGTCAGTTCCACGCGACAATCTGGTCGAGATGCTCGAGATCTGCGAAGAAATCCTGAAAGCGTCGGCCGCCCGGTGCTGAAATTGCGCCGGGCCGTCGTGGTCTCGGCAGTCCCCCTCGAGACCGAGATCGATGGCGAGCGCCGGCGCGCCTGGGCCGACGAAGCCATGGTCGGGGTCTGTGAAGTTGGAGATGACGTGGTCGTCAACGTCGAGGCTCTCGACCTGGGCCTCGGATCCGGCGGCTTCGACATCGTCCACGTGAACCTGACTCGTGGACTGGAGGCCACCGGCTCGGACGAGGAGCACGTGATGAAGCTGAACTACAGCTCGCTCCAGCATCCGGTGGGCACGATCGAGCGACCGGTCGATGATGGGACCGGGATAGGGGCAGCGGCTGTTCCGGTTCTCGCGATCGGGCTCCACGGGCATCTCGCACCGGCAGTCTGGGCCGCTGCGAACTCAGCTTCCGGTAGTGAGCCTCGGATCGGCTATATCCAGACCGGCGGGGGAGCACTGCCCGGGGGTCTTTCGAATGATGTGGCGAATCTTCTCAAGAGTGGATTGCTCGCCGGTCATGTGACCGCCGGACCGGCCTATGGTGGCCAGGGTGAGGCCATTTCGCTGGTCGGAGCGATCGATGCGGCCGCTTCTCTCGGATGGAGTGGAGTCATCTGCGGACCGGGTCCCGGCATCCTCGGCTCGGCCACGGTTTTTGGTCATGGTGGGATGGTGGCGCTCGATGTGGCCCACGCCGGACTTTCCCTGAAGGCTCCGGTCGTCCTTTCGCCCCGGCTCTCGGGCTCTGATCCGAGGGGCAGGCACCGCGGGCTCAGCCATCATTCTCAGTCGGTCCTGAGGCTGCTGTTGTCCGGAGTCGACGTCCCGCTTCCAGAAGGCCGCGATGACATTGCCGAAGTGGTCGAGGGGATCGCCGGGGGACGGCACCACGTCACCTTCGAACCGGTCGACCTCGACGGATACGGGTCGTCCGGTCTGCCTCGCCGGACGATGGGACGGGACCTTGAAGAGGACCCCGAGTTCTTCAGCGGCCCGCTCGCGGCCGGCGCGAGGCTTGCGGCACTCATCCCCGGCTGATTCGTTGCGCGGCAAGGGAAGATTTCGAGCAGGACGAAAGAGTCCTCATGCCGCCTGCCGTCGCCACTCCGGATGTCGAGCTCGAAAACGCCCGCTTTGAGCACCTGCTGCTCGAATTTCTGGCCTACCTCGAGCTGGAACGCGGACTCTCTCGCAACACTCTGAATGCCTACCGGACCGATCTGCTCCAGTTTGGTGAGTACCTGCGCGAACGGGGTATCGACCCGATCGAGATCACCGCCGCGCAGATGTCGGAATTTGTCGGTTCTTTGACATCAGCCGACGGCGAGCATCCTCTTGCTGCCTCCACCGTCCATCGCAAGACCGCCGCGCTGCGGTCCTTCTACAAGCACTTGCGCCGTGAAGACCTGATCATTGACGACCCAACCGTCGGCCTGACCACCCCGCGGCGGGCGAAGAAGTTGCCGAACGTGCTGAACCAGGCGGAAGTCTCGAAACTTCTTGCTTCGCCTAAGGGCTCATCGCCGCAGGCGTACCGCGACCGCGCCATCCTTGAAGTGATGTATGCCTGCGGCCTGCGTGCCTCCGAGTTGACCGGCCTCGAGACCACCGACGTCGACACCCACCACGGGATGCTCAAGGCCCGGGGCAAGGGCAGCAAGGAGCGCATCGTGCCGCTCGGCCGTCAGGCGATCGCCGCGATCGAGATGTACCAGCGCTCGGCCAGGCCCGAACTGGTCAAAGGACGCTCGGAAAAGGCCCTGTTCCTCAACTTCCGCGGCAAGGCCCTGACCCGGCAGGGGCTCTACAAGATCGTTCAGGGTCACGCCCGCACGGCCGGACTCGAAAATCGCATGAGCCCGCACACCCTGCGCCATTCATTCGCAACCCACCTGCTGGCCGGAGGTTGTGACCTTCGGGCAGTCCAGGAAATGCTCGGTCACGCCGATGTCGCAACGACGCAGATTTACACCCACTTGTCAGGCGAGCAGCTGAAAGACGTCTATTTCAAGACGCACCCTAGGGCCGTTACGACTTAGTCCATATCCTTGGGGAGTGCCAGAGTTGCCTGAAGTCGAGACGATCCGTCGCCAGCTGGAACCCGATCTGGTCGGGCGCACAATTGAAGCTGTAGAAGTCCTCGACTCTTACTTTTCGAAGCCGGAACTTCCTCATGTCTTTGAGAAGGCGGTTGAAGGCCGGGAAATCGTTGATGTTGGCCGGCGTGGCAAGTATCTGATACTGGAACTTGCCGATGGCAACTCCGTTGTCATCCACCTGCGCATGACTGGCAGCCTGATTCTGGTTGACCCCGACGGAGTCGAGAATCCAGGTGACGCCCGGATCTATGAGGCGGATCAGGGTGTCAAGCACCTCAAGGCCCGGTTCTCCCTTGATGACGGGGGTGAGCTTCGTTTCACCGACCCGCGGCGCTTCGGCCGCGGCTTCGTCGCCGATGACAAGGCGCTCGAGGTCTACTTTGATTCCCGGCTCGGGGTCGAACCGCTCTCGCCCGAGTTCACGGTCGAATCGATGGCTGCGATGACCGCCAACCGGACCGGTCCGCTCAAGTCGTTCCTCCTCAACCAGAAGGGGGTCGTCGGAGTCGGCAACATCTACGCCGACGAGGCGCTGTTCCGGGCCCGGATCCACCCGCTGACGACCGGTGCATCGCTCAAGCCGGAGCACCACAAGGCTCTTCGCGATGGAGTGGTCGAAGCGCTCGAACGTGGCCTCGACCTCGGTGGCGCCTCGATCGACGACTACCGTGACGCCAAGGGGGAGGCCGGTTCGATGCAGAACGAGTTCCTGGTCCACCGTCGCGAAGGCGAGGATTGTCCCGAATGCGGCGAGACGATCGTCCGGATCGTGGTCGGGGGCCGCTCGACCTACTTCTGCCCGAATTGCCAGGTCAAGCTGCGAAAGCCTCCGCGGCGACGGCGCGCCTGAAGGCCCGTCCGGCTGATCCGGCAACCTTTAACGATGGCCGGAACTTTCAAAACCGAAGCGGTCGTCCTTCGCTCGATCCGATATGGCGAGGCCGACCGCATCCTCCACCTGTATTCACGCGAGTACGGCCGGCTTGGCGGGATCGCAAAAGGGGTGCGCAAGCCGAAGTCCCGGTTCGGCGGACGGCTCGAGCCTTTCTTCCGGCTGAGCCTGGTGCTGCATCGTGGCCGCGGCGACCTGCACACAGTCACGGCGGCTGAAACCGTTGACGGCTACGGCGCGCTCCGCTCCTCCGCGCGCGGGATCCGGGCTGCCGGAGACGCCTGCGGTGCGGTGCTGAAGTTGCTCGACGGCGCCGAGCCAAATCAGCCCGCTTACAACCTCCTCTGCCGCTATCTGGCGCTGGTTGATGCCGATCCGGAAGGCGATATCGCCGGCCTCGGCGGCATGGTCACCTTTCGCCTGAAGCTGGCTCTGGCAGCCGGCTTTGCCCCCGAGCTCTCCGGCTGTTCCAGGTGTGGAGCGACTGACCACCTCACCGCCTTCTCCGGCGCCGCCGGCGGCGTTGTCTGCCCGACCTGTGAGGCCAACTCTTTTCCGTTCTCGGGAGAGGCCCACGAGTTCATGGTCACCGCACTCGGGTCACCGATGAGTGACGGAACCGTGAGTTCTTCCGCAGCGGTGAAACAGGCGGGCCGTGCGATCGGCGACACTCTCGAACACCACGCCCACGTCCGCCTGCCGAGACCGGAAGAAACCGCAGCAGCCTGATGACCTCACCGTTTGCCGAACAAGTCAGTGAACGCGAAAGAGCGACCCTTTCGGATCGCGCGGTTCTCTCGTGGCCGGCGACCGAGGGCGGTACCGGAGGAAGACAGCCATCTGCGCACGCCGTTCCAGCGAGACCGCGACCGGATTGTCCACAGCAAGTCATTTCGCCGCCTCATGCACAAGACCCAGGTCTTCATCGCACCCGAGGGCGACCACTACCGGACCCGCCTGACGCATACACTGGAAGCGACCGGGATCGCCCGTACCGTCGCCCGGGCGCTCGACCTGAACGAAGACCTGACCGAAGCGATTGGCCTGGCGCATGACCTCGGCCATCCTCCATTCGGCCATATCGGCGAGCAGGCCCTCGACGAAGCGAGCAAGGCTCGTGGGGGACCGGGCTTCCGGCACAACGAGCACTCGTTGAGGGTGGTCGACGTGCTCGAACGAGAGGGGCGGGGACTGAACCTGAACGAGCCGGTGCGCCAGGGAATCCTCAATCACACAGGACCAGTGAAGAGCGCTTCGCTCGAAGGCCAGATCGTACGGCTGGTCGACCGGGTCGCGTACATCAACCACGACATCGACGACGCCCTTCGCGCCGGGATACTCAGCCCGGATGACCTGCCAACAGACGAAATAGCCATGCTCGGCCCGACCGGGTCCAGCCGGATCGACTCCCTGGTGACCGACATCGTCGAGCAGTCGCAGACCGGCGACGAGATCCAGCAGAGTGAATCGATGGGCGCGGCCATGCTGCGGCTGCGGAAATTCATGTTCCAGAACGTCTACCTCGGTGAAACGGCGCGGAAGGAGCACGAAAGGGTCACGCGTGCCCTCCACATTCTTTTCGATCACTACATGGAGCGACTCGATGAGGTCCCGGTGATCGACCCGAGCGCGGACGATCTCCAGCGGGTGACCGACCTGCTCGCCGGCATGACCGACAGGTACTGCATCGCCCATTTCACCGACCTCTACGTGCCCGAGGGATCCCGCTTCTAGAGCCGTACTCCGGGCATTGATCGTGGCGGCGTAAGCTAGCTGTCAATGTCCAAGTTCACTCCCGACACGATCGACCGGGTCCGCGCCGCCGCGGACATGGTGGAGATCGTCTCCGCCCACACCGAGTTGCGCCGTCAGGGTGGCCGCTGGACCGGTCTTTGCCCCTTCCATGACGAACGTTCGCCCTCCTTCGGCATCCACGCCGAGGACAAGCTCTACCACTGCTTCGGTTGTCAGGTGGGTGGGGATCTCTTCGACTTCGTGATCGCGACCGAGAACATCGACTTCCCGGACGCGGTGGAACTCCTCGCCGACCGGTACGGGGTCGAGATTACCCGTGAGAAAGAAGATCCCCAGGCCGAACAGCGGCGGCAGGCGAGAACCCGGCTCACTGAGCTGCTGGAGCGGGCCGCGGTTTACTACTCGGCGTATTTCCACGATTCGCCCGAAGCCGGCAAGGCCCGGGAGTATCTGGCGGGGCGTGGTCTCGGCGAGGAAATCCTGCGGGACTTCGGGGTTGGCTATTCACCGAGCGCCTGGGACGCGCTGATAATGCGCGGTCAGCAAGCGGGCTTTTCTGTGGCAGAGCTCGCGAAGACCGGGCTTGCGCAGAAGGGCCGGAACGGCGGCATGTACGACCGTTTCCGTGAACGCATCACCTTTCCGATCCGCGATCCCCGCGGCCGTGCGGTCGGATTCGGGGCAAGGGCAATGCGAGCCGAGCAGAAGCCGAAGTACCTGAACTCGGCCGAGAACGAGGTGTTCCACAAGAGCGAGATCCTCTACGGGATCGACCGGGCCCGGGGGCCGATGGCCAAAGCAGGTAGGGCGATCGTGGTCGAGGGCTATACCGACGTGATCGCGCTTCATCAGGCCGGCATGACCGAAGCGGTCGGCGTGATGGGCACGGCGATCACCGAGCAGCAGCTGGCGCTGCTTTCGGGCACGATCGAGAACATCGTGCTCGCCCTCGACGCCGACGCCGCCGGCCGGAAGGCCATGTTGCGGGCCCAGCAGGTCGCGGCCGGCCGCAAGCTGACTATCAAGGTCGTGGCGATGCCGTCCGGTGAGGATCCGGCCGAGCTGGTTGTGGCCGAAGGCGGAGCGGAGCGTTTCCGCGACCTGGTCGAGGGCGCGGTCGACCTGCCCGAATTCCACCTCGACCTGATCATGGCCACGGTCGACCCTGCATCGCCCCAGGACCGTGACCGCGGCCTGGCCGAAGCGGCACCGGTGCTGGCCGAAGTCCCGGCCGGTGCGACCCGCGATGAGTTGGTCAGGAGGGCTGCCGAGCGACTGGGGATTGACCCCACGGTTGTGGTTGCGCGGGTGACTTCCGCTCCCAAGCCGCAGCCGGAAACGACCCGAACCGGGTCCGCGAGTCCAAGGTCGAACTCCGAAGAGGCCCCTCCGGCTCAGGCGGCTTCACTGCTGTCGCAACGGGAACGCCAGGAGCGGCACCTGCTGGCGATGTGTGTGGCCAAACCAGACGAGGGCCGTCCCTACATCGAGAAGCTCGAAGCGAAACACATGACTTCACCACTGATGATGCGGACTGTCGAATGGCTGAAGCTCCACCTCGACGATCCCGCGGAAGGACTCGACCCCGAAGACAGGGATCTCCACCGCCTGGTCGCCGCACTGGTACTCCGGGCAAGTCCGGAGCAGGTCGGAACCGGATCAATCCGCCGAAATTTTATGGAGCTCGAGTTGGCCGCGCTGGAAGACGAGATCGCCGCCGCTTCGGCCGGTGAAGATGCCCGGTTGCGGGCAAGCCTGAACCGGCAACGCGCCGAGCTGGTGGAAAAGGTGAACCGCGCCGAAGCCGAGGTATGAGCAGGGGATCAGGCGTCCTGTTTCGGTAGGCTGCCTCGACCTATTCCGGGGTAGCTCAATCGGTAGAGCGACGAGCTGTTAACTCGTAGGTTGACGGTTCGAGTCCGTCCCCCGGAGCTTAGGGTCTCGCGTGGATCAAGACGCCAGGACCCGATCCTTATGCCGCCAGGCCCTCGACCAGTTCGACGCCCCTGGCAGCGCCGTCATGCTCCCGGCTCCAGGCGGCGATTCTCTCCGCCCTCGAGCGGAAGGCGGGGTCTCCCAGCACTTCGGCCACCGCCCAGCGGAGGGTGTTCGGCCCGGTGAGGCTCCAGCGCACCGAAAGCCCGACACCGGCCCAGGTGATCCGCGCCGCGGTTTCGTTCATGTCGCCCGCGGCGGGACAGGTCAGGACGGGGACGCCTTCGTGGAGGGCACGGGCGACAGTGCCGTGGCCGCCGTGGCAAAGGACCAGGGCTGCCTTCGGCATTACCTGTGAATAGCTGAGCCAGTTGACGAGCACTGCATTTTCCGGCACCTCGATCGGATGCGAAGGGATCACGTTGTTTGTGGTCGCGACGACCCGCACCGGCTGACCGGTCAGGGCTTTGAGGGCTGAACGGACCAGGTGGTTGTCCGGGTCTTTAGATGTGCTGGGGGCGACCAGGACCAGGGGGTCGTCGCCCGGAGGAAGGTCGATCTCGTCGTGCGGCATCTCGAAAGGCATCGGCCCGGTGACGTGCACCGCCTCCGGCCAGTCCCGCTGGTACTCGAGCTGCGGGTAGGTGGCCACCATCGCCAGGTCCGGGCTGATCCCTCCGTGGAAGCGCTCGGTCGGAGGGAGGCCGACCACTGCCCGCTGGGCGTTCAGATCGCTTCGTCCCCGCTCGAGCCCCCGCACCAGCAGGCTGTCGGTCATCTCCCAGAGCTTGCGACCGACCTTCGAGCGGGGCGGGAGGGCACCGATCGCAAAGAACGGCATTCCTTCGCCCTGCACCGGATAGATGTGCGGGATCAGGGTTGCCCAGTGGCAGCCGTGCTTCTCGGCGGCGAGGGCGGGGGCGACCGTGAGGATGTCATTGACGACGACGTCCGGATCGAACTCCTCGAGCAAAGGCATCAGCGCGACCGCGGCGTCGCCACCACCGGGTGATCCGGAGGCCGGTGGCGGGAACACCTGATACTGGTCCGCGCTCACGAACCTGAGGCCGGCGCCACTGACGGCTTCTTCCCACTGCGGCCAGGTTTCGACCAGGACCTCGTGACCGGTTGCCTTGAGTGACCGCCCGAGGCTGACCGCGGGAAAGACGTGTCCGGGATCGCCGAAAGCGGCAACCAGGCAGCGCAGGGGCTTCTTCGATTCTTTCGTGATGGCCAGCCGGGCCGGATTACATTCCGCCAGAGTCGGGACCAGGAGCCGGGCGGCTCATGACGATCTCGGGGATCGCGCAGTTCGGGGAAACCTTGAGCAGGAATGAGACTGCGTCGGCGATGTCCGTAGTCGTCATCATCTGGTCGGCCGGGACCATCTCCTTGGCGAATTCGGTCATGTCGGTGTCAACAAATCCGGGGCAGAGCGCGGTCGCGCAAACGCCCGATGAACCAAGCTCCTTCTGGGTGGAACCCGAAAAGGAAATGACTGCGGCCTTGGTCGCTGCGTATACGGAAAGAAGGGCCGGGTACTGCTTGCCGGCGATCGAAGCGAGGTTGACGATGAGGGCCTTGCCGTGTTCCTCGCCCGCCTTCTTGAGCAGAGGGGTTGCTTCACGGGTTGCGACTATGAGTGCCCGAAGGTTGACCGCGACCTGGAGATCGAGGTGCTTGACCTGGATGTCGTCGACCATCTGGCCGATGCCGACGCCGGCGTTGTTGACCAGGCAGTCGAGCCGGCCCCACTGGCGCTTGTGCTCGGCGACCAGGTCGACCACGGCCTGTTCAGAGGTGACGTCGGCGACAACCGCTTCGACCTTGAGGTCGTCGTCAGCGAGAGACTCGGCAGCTGCGAGAAGTTTCCCTTCCTGCCGGCCGGAGATCGTCACGGCGTAGCCACTTTCGGCAAGCCGCCTCGCGATTGCCAGGCCGATGCCGCCTGAACCACCCGTCACCAATGCCGCTCGTTTTGCCACTATCTCTCCGTTCGGTTGAGTAAGACTGGCCGGAGCCTATGCCACCCGCGAAAGAATTTGCCCCACCAGTATGCAAGTCAATGGCTGAACGGCAACAATGGTGATGGAGCATCCATTCTGTCCGTCCGGAATCACAGAATTTGATGGGAGAAATGAGCATGAGCGAAGAAGAGTCAGATGGCGGTGAACTACTTGGGGCTTTCGCGAAGGAAGCCCGACAGCGCTGCGACATGATCGCGGCCGGTCTCGATACCGGTACGACCGACTTCGAAGCTCTCCGGCAGGAAGCCGAAGCCCTTCACGCCACCGCCTCGACCCGGGGCCTTCGCCGCCTCGCCGAGCTGGCGGGCCTGATGGAGTCCGATCTCTCCGAAGCCGCCGAGGCCGGAGAGATCCGCCCGAACCGCGCCAGCCAGATCTCCGAGGCAGCCGAAGCGCTTGCCGCCGGCGTCCAGGCCGCGTGGAAGGGCGAAGAAGAACCGCCAGACGTCGGCCGTTCGCTGTCGCAGCTGTTCGCGATGTAGGCCCTCCTTCACAACCACCCGCCCGGGGGCAACCCGGGTTAAGCGGTCAAGGAGGCGGGAGTGCCAGGAAGCCCGGTCGCCAGGGGTGCAGGCATGGACGTGGGCTCCTCAGTGTGATAGGGCTGGGGTATGGAAAATTGCGGGGCAGGGGCCAAACGTTCCAAGCGGCGGCGTGCGCTGTGGCTGATCGTCCTTGTGGCCTTCTTCGCGGGCCTGGCGGTTCCGGCTGAGGCCTCCACCCTGAAGATCACTGGCAGTAACGTCAAGTACGACGCGGTGGCCGGAGAGACCAACCAGCTGGCCATCACGGGCAACGGCACCGACTTCGTGTTCACCGAGTCGGGCCCGGTTGCGATTGCCACGACGCCTCCTTGCGTCAACCTGCTCGCCAGCGTCGCCTCCTGTCCGGCGGTGGGAATCGACCGGATTGACGCCGGACTGGGCGACATGAACGATGTCGCTTCCTACGACGCTTCGGTGGGATCGATAGACGTGATGGGACTGGATGGTGGCGACGGCAATGACGTCCTGTCCGGGACCGGGCCGACCGACGGCCAATTGCTAGGCCGCGACGGTAACGACGTCGCCACCGGCGGCGACGGTGACGACGACATCCGCACCGGGGACGGGATTGACGTGGTAACTGCCGGGAGCGGCGATGACTATCTCAGGGCCGGTTTGGGCGCGGACACGGTGAATGCCGGCCCGGGCGACGACCGATTCAGCGAGGAATCCGCCCCCGACGCCGGGGATGTCCTGGATGGGGGCGCCGGGCTCGGCGATTCGATCGATCTGCGAGATCGCACCGGCCCGCTCAACATCAGCCTGAACGGAGTCGCCGACGACGGTGAACCGGGGGAAGCTGACAACGTGATCGGCATCGAGCGGATCGACAGTGGCGATGGCAATGACACTCTGACCGGTGGACCCGAGCCGAATTCTTTCCTGTCAAACGATGGCGACGACGTGCTGAATGGTGGACCGGGGCCGGATTACCTCTATGGCAACAATGGTGACGACGAGCTGAACGGGGCCCGGGCGGCGATTCGATCATCGGCGGCAACGGCAGTGACCAGCTGATCGGCGGCGACGGGGACGACCAGTTCCGGGGAGAGTTCTTCGACGAAGGTGCCGATGTGTATTCCGGTGGCTCCGGCGTCGATTCGATCGATTCCATCGGGAGCTATTTACAGCGCGCGGTGTCTATTGATCTCGACGGGATCGCCGATGACGGTCCGACCGAACCGGTCGCCGGAGTTCCGGCCGACAATGCCGGGGCTGACATCGAAAACCTGTCGATCGATGGACCAGGGGAAGGCCAGGACGGAGGCAGCATTGTCGCGGCAGACGACTACCTCACCGGAAACGACGCCGCCAACCAGATCCGAAGGCGGTGCCGGAAACGACCAGATCAACGGCCTCGGCGGACCCGACGCTCTTTTCGAGGCCCCGGCGACGACAAGATCGACGGCGGCACCGGAGTCGACACCCTCGACGGAGCCGGCGGCAGCGACCAGATCAGGAGCCGCGACTTCGATTCAGACGAAGTCAGCTGCGGCTCCTCGAACGACACCCTGCTGGCCGACCGCTTCGACGACTTCACCGTGACCTGTGATCAAGCTTCGACCGGAGCCATCCTCAAATCGGGCTTCGCCAGGCTGAACCGCAAAAAGAAGGCGAAGCTCAAGGTCAGCTGCCCGGCTGCCGAAGGCATCACCTGCAAGGTGAAAATCAGTGCCAAGAAGGGCAAGGAGACCCTCGCCAAGGGATCCGGCAAGGTCGGGTCGGGCAAGACCGGGAAGGTCAAGGTCAAGCTGACCAGGGCCGGCAAGAAGCAGCGCCCGAAGAAGCTCAAGCTCAAGGCAACGACCGTGCTGACCGACGCCACCGGGGCAAAGACAGCGACCATCCGGCCGAAGCTGGTGCTGAGGCGATGAGGGCCCGGGCGAAGATTGCCGCTTCTGCCATCACCCTCGTGGCCACGGCCATGGTTCTTGTTCCGGCGGTGGCGGGGGCTTCCAATGCCCTGATTTCGGGGTCTTCAATGATCTTCTTCGCAAGTGTCGGCGAAACCAACGAGGTGACTGCGGAATTCGATGGCACCGACTTTGTGATCACCGATCCCGGAGCTGCAATCACGCCGATGGCTGGTTGTGTCGCGGTCAACGCCAACCAGGTCAAGTGCACGTCGGGCGGAATCAGCGTCGTCAGCCTGAGACTCGGGGACCTCAACGACCGGGCCGCGATCGGATCGACGGTAGCGGACTCTCCCGACATCGAACGGACGGAGGTCGAGGGAGACGCCGGCGATGACATCATCTTCGGAGGACAGAACCTGGAGAACCAGTTGGACGGAGGCGACCCCTTCTTCGACTCGCCCGGCGCGGACACTCTGGTTGGCGGCAACGAGAACGATCAACTTTACGGAGGCGGGGGCACCGACATCCTCAGAGGAGTTGACGGCTCCGACTATCTGGTGGGTGGCGACGGCGACGACGACATCGATGGAGGCAACGGCAACGACGCGGTCGAAGAAGGGTCGCAGGCCAACGGCGCCGACCTGCTGGTCGCCGGTCCGGGGCAGGACCAGCTCCAGTACGGGGCTCGAGAGGCTCCCGTATTGCTCAGCGAAAACGGTCTGGCTGACGACGGGGCCGCAGGAGAGGGCGACAATCTGGGTGGCGACTTCGAGTTCCTGACAACCGGGGATGGGGACGACACCATCAGCGGTTCCCCTCGGGGCGCGAGCTACAACTCCGGCGACGGCAACGATGCCGTTTCGGCCGGCGGAGGCAACGACGTGGTGTACGGCGGCTACGGCAACGATGTGATCGCCGGCGAGGCAGGATCCGACTCGCTTGAGGGCGGGCCTGGTGACGATTCGGTCAGTGGTGGCGACGGAAATGACTTCATCACCGACGGGAACGATCAGGCAGGTAGTGGATCAGATCAGTTTCTCGGCGGTCCCGGAATCGATCGACTCACCTACTTCACGACGGAACCGCTGACCATCGATCTCGACGGTGTTGCCGATGATGGAGCCGCCGGCGAAAATGACAACGCCGGGAGCGACCTCGAAGACTGGTCGGTGGGCCGCAGGCCGACACCCTCACCGGAAACGACGCCGCCAACCAGATCGAAGGCGGTGCCGGAAACGACCAGATCAACGGCCTCGGCGGACCCGACGCCCTCTTCGGAGGCCCCGGCGACGACAACCTCGACGGCGGCACAGGCATCGACACCATCGACGGTGCCGGCGGCAGTGACCAGATCAGGAGCCGCGACTTCGATTCAGACGAAGTCAGCTGCGGCTCCTCGAACGACACCCTGCTGGCCGACAGCTTCGACGACTTCTCCGTGACCTGCGATCAAGCCTCGACCGGCGCCATCCTCAAGTCAGGATTCGCAAAAGCTGAACCGCAAGAAGAAGGCGAAGGTCAAGGTCAGCTGCCCGGCCGCTGAAGGCATCACCTGCAGGTGAAGATCACCGCAAAGAAGGGCAAGAAGACCCCGCCAAGGGTTCCGGCAAGGTGAAGTCCGGCAAGAGCGGGAAGGTCAAGGTCAAGCTGACCCGGGGCCGGCAAGAAGGTCAGGTCCCGCAAGCTGAAGCTCAAGGCGACGACCGTGCTGACCGACGCCACCGGGGCAAAGACAGCGACCATCCGGCCGAAGCTGGTACTGAGGCGATGAGGGCCCGGGCGAAGATTTCCGCTTCTGTCACCGTCCTGGCGGCCACCGCCATGATGCTTGTTCCGGCGGTGGCCGGGGCCGGGAGCGCCTCGATATCTTTCGAGGACCTGAGGTTCGCTGCTGCCCCCGGTGAGACCAACAATCTGACCGTCTCGCTCGACGGGGCGAACTTCGTCCTCGATGACACCGGCGCACCGATCACACCGATGTTCGGATGCGTGGCGGTTAACGCGAACCGTGCATCCTGTCCCGCGGCAGCGGTCGTGGGTCGGCTTGATATCAGCCTCAATGATCTGAACGACGTGGTGCTGATCGAGGCTTCGGTTCCCGAATTACCCAGCACCGCACTGATCCAGGGCGGTGATGGCAACGACAGCATCACCAGTCTCAGCACCTACGGACTGCGGGCGTTCGGGGGCAGCGGCAACGACTCGCTGGTCGGGGGCCCGAATCGTGACGATCTTGACGGAAACGACGGCAATGACGTCATGGTCGGCAACGGGGGGAATGACAACCTGACCCCCGGCCCAGGAACCGACGTCGCCAATGGTGGCCCGGGATTTGACCAACTCGACGAGGGGTCGACCTCGAATGGCGCCGATACTTTTCTGGGCGGGCCGGACTCGGATGAGGTCAACTACCGCGGGCGAGTGAATTCCGTGAGGGTCACGCTCGATGGAGTGGCCGATGACGGAGAACTCGCCGAAGGAGACAACATCGGTTCTGATGTCGAGGATGTCCACGGAGGCAAGGGCGGCGACACTCTGGCCGGAAACGGATCCGACAACGAAATCGACGGCAACGGCGGCGGAGACACGATCGCGGGTGGCGGCGGCGCCGACGATCTGAATGGCGGTGACCGCGCAGACACAATCACCGGAGGGGCCGGCGATGACCAGATCCAAGGCAATGATGGCGCCGACTCGCTCAGTGGTGAAGGTGGCAGCGACTCGTTCAGGTTCGAGTTCCGTGACGGTGACCCCGACCAGATCAGTGGTGGCGACGGCCTCGATTCCTACCGTGACGGTTCAGCCCTCGGGATGCAGATCGACCTCGACGGCAACGCCGATGACGGTTACCGTGACCCGCTCGAAGGTCCGGCCAACGACAACGTCGGAGCCGATGTCGAAAACCTGAATGCATCCGAAAACCAGCCGACCGACGACGCCCTCACCGGAAACGACGCCGCCAACCAGATCGAAGGCGGTGCCGGAAACGACCAGATCAACGGCCTCGGCGGACCCGACGCCCTCTTCGGAGGCCCCGGCGACGACAAGATCGACGGCGGCACCGGAGTCGACACCCTCGACGGAGCCGGCGGCAGCGACCAGATCAGGAGCCGCGACTTCGATTCAGACGAAGTCAGCTGCGGCTCCTCGAACGACACCCTGCTGGCCGACAGCTTCGACGACTTCTCCGTGACCTGCGATCAAGCCTCGACCGGCGCCATCCTCAAGTCAGGATTCGCAAAGCTGAACCGCAAGAAGAAGGCGAAGGTCAAGGTCAGCTGCCCGGCCGCTGAAGGCATCACCTGCAAGGTGAAGATCACCGCAAAGAAGGGCAAGAAGACCCTGGCCAAGGGTTCCGGCAAGGTGAAGTCCGGCAAGAGCGGGAAGGTCAAGGTCAAGCTGACCAGGGCCGGCAAGAAGGTCAGGTCCCGCAAGCTGAAGCTCAAGGCGACGACCGTGCTGACCGACGCCACCGGGGCAAAGACAGCGACCATCCGGCCGAAGCTGGTACTGAGGCGATAGACCGGCGGCACACGCCGACCCCCGCCCGGCACCGGTCCGCTCCATACAATCGCGCCGCGGGCCGGTAGCTCAGTTGGTTAGAGCAGCGGACTCATAATCCGTAGGTCGAAGGTTCGAGTCCTTCCCGGCCCACTGCATCAAGCTTTTCCTGATGCTTACCTTCACCTTGCCCTGCCCTTGCGGGCTTCCTCCTAGATTCGTCGGACCAGATGAAAACTAGGAGGATCATGAACAGACGCAAGGCCCTGATGGGCACACTGGCGACATTCCTGGCCATCGGCGCCGGCAACGTAGCCCTCGCCGGAACCAACTATCCAGCCGGACTGAAGATGGGTTACTCGGGCGCTTCCGGGGGTTCATTCGCGGGCAAACTGCGATCCAGCCGCAAGTGCAAGGGCGGCCGGAGAGTGGCGGTCTACCGCTCGACTCCGGGGTCGGATCCTTCGATCGGTTCGACAACCACATCGGCCAACGGCAAATGGGGCATTGCCACCGGCAAACCGCGAAGAGGCGACTACTACGCCAAGGTGGGCGCCAAGTCGGCCGGAGGCGGCATCAGATGTGGGGGAGCCAGAACTGCGACCACCCACGTTTCCTGATCACTGGGGAACCGGTCCTGGCATGGATTCGAGTCCGTTCCGACACGGTCGCATGCCCCTGCCCCTGAACTTTCGGCCGGGAATTGATCCGGCTGCTTCGCGGGCTCCGATCGCTCTCTAGGCGGGTCTTGGTGTTCGTGGGTTCCGAGCCTGAAATTCACGGGAACGACCAAGTCCCGGAGGAAGTTCATCGACACGGCGTTCGTGCTCGAGAACACGGGAGTCCACGCCTACCTGGGCCAGGTCCTGAACATCAAGGACCCGAAGGTCGCCGCCGCCGCTGCGTCGATCCTCACGATCGAAGCGCGTCATGCCTCGGTCATCGGTGTGCTCAAGAACGCGACGCCGAAGGGCATTTCGCCCGACGGACCCTTCGACACGCCGTTCACGGCAGCGAAGGTCCTCAAGGCCGTCACGGGCACCGGCTTCATCGCCGGCTCGTCCGACTCTCGACCAAAGGAAGGTGTCGACCCGGGCGGGGTCGGCACCTTCTTTTCGTTCGACGCGAGGAGAAGCGGCGTCGCCCTGCTTCAGGGGTAGAGCTGCTCACCCGAAGACGGGTCGATCACCGATATGGCGGCGGCCGGACAGGCTTCTGCCGCTTCGATCAGCAGCTCCAGCGGTCCGTCCGCAATGACCTCCGCGAGATCATCGTCCAGGAGGAAGTTCGTCGGGGCCACGTCGACACAGTCTCCGTGGCCGCTACAGCTGTTTTCGTCAACTCTTGCTTTGCAGTTCATGGTCACTTCTTTCCTCTTCGGTATTTGATCCATCGGTTTGCTCGATCGCCCGGGCGGCGGCCGCGATCACGCGGGGTTCGTCTATCGCCAGTGCGGCAACCAGCCGGTCGGCATGCAGGTAGCGGACGGATAGCCCCGATTCATCAGTTTCAGTCGAAATCTCAGCGCGATCCGCGAGCTCGGCGTGGCCGACGTACTGGATCCGTGATCCGTGCTGATCACTCCAGAAGCTCGGGAGCCCCGGGGGCGGCACGGGCTCGTTCAGCATCGATAGCGCGGCTGCCCGGCCCTGCCGGACTGCCGAGTCCCAGTGTTCCGATCGTCTGAAGTTGCTGGACCTCGGATCGAACGAGCGCGTCAGGTCGCCGGCCGCGAAGATTCCCGGGATCCGGGTCCTGGCGCCCGTGTCGGTGATGATCCCGTCGAGTTCGAGGCCACTGCCCTGGAGCCATTCGGTGGACGGCAACACTCCGATTCCCACTACGACGGTTTCGCAGGCCACCCGTCTGCCGTCAGCCAGCTTCAGCTCCTCGACCCGACCGTTGCCCCGGGCGCTTTCCACCTTGGCGTCGGTCAGCAGGTTGATCCCGCGCTCGGTGTGAAGCTGTCCGATCAGCTGGCCGACTTCACCCCCGAGTATGTGTGCCAGGGGAGTCGACATCGCTTCGATGATCGTGACCTGACCCCCGAGCCCCAGGGCCGATGCCGCGACTTCCTGACCGATGAAGCCGGACCCGATCACCGCCAGGTGGCCACCATCGCCGATCGCCTGCCCGAGACGTCGGGCATCGGCGAGGTTTCGGAGCGAATGGACATTTTCGAAGCCTTCGAGGGCCGGCAGGGATCGTGCGGCGGACCCGCTCGCAATCAACAGCTGGTCGAAGGAAAGAGTGGTTGAGTCGTCCAGGACCACCCGCTTCGAGTCAACCTGGAGTTCGGTCGCCGAGCGCCCCAGGATCAGCTCGATTTCGTTTTCCATGTACCAGTGATCGGGCTTGAGCGACACGTCGATCGAGTCGGTGCGGTCCGTCAGGTAAGCCTTCGAAAGCGGTGGGCGATCGTAAGGTGCCCAGGGCTCCTGGCAGACCATCCTGATGGTGCCTTCGAACCCTTTCTTCCTCAGGGTCTGGGCGCAGCGCAGGCCGGCCAGTCCGCCACCGACTATCAATACGCCGTCGCCGGTCACCTGCCTTCACCACCCGGGATCTCGCCGGCGGCGGACAACGCCGTACCCGGCCGAGGGCGATTGCGCCGGCGCAGCCAGGGAGCGCTGACCCGGTAGATGAAGAGCGCCAGGATCGGAGGCGTGGTCAGCAGCAGCCACCACTTCATCCAGACCGCCGATGCGTCCGTGCCCGCACCCAGGGTATGAGCGATCGCGAGGAAGTAGACGATGATTGTCGCCCGGTGCGCTTTGCGCCACCTCTTTGCCCCGAAACTCTTTCTCGCGTAAAAGCTGAGTCCCAGCAGCATCGCCAGAATTCCGGCGATCGTTCCCAGGCCGGTCCAGATCGGCCTGTAGTCCATCGAGAACGGCACCAGGACACCGCTGACACCGGGGTTGAGCCAGGGATCGCCAATCAGGGTTATCCCGTGGACGGCGATCGCCAGGAGGCCCGCAAGTGCGGTCTGCTCGTGGATGGCCGTGAGGATTCTCGGCATCCCGGGCCGGCGGGCGAGCTTGCTGGCCATCATCAGACCGATTGCGACCGAAATCGTCACGAGAACCAGGGCGACCAAGCCCGAGGCCCGGCTGGCCAACCACCAACCATGACTTGCGACTACCTCATCGATGTTCCTCATGCCGCGGCCGTGCTTTCTTCGTTGGAAACTTCGGGAAGACGCAATCTGATCGTGGCTCGACCCACCAGTTCCACTCGATTGCTCTCGTGGACGATCATTCCGCCGTAGCGGGAGAGGATCCGACGGCCGCCTTCGGGTCCCGAAAGCAAGGCTGCTTTGGCCAGAGTCTCGGCTTCAAGGGAGGTTGGGCCAAGGGCCGTCGCGCCGAGGAGCCCCGACCAGCATGGGTCCCCGGTAGAAGGGTCGAGCAGGTGGTGGGCGGGACTGCCATCTGCTTTGTGCCAGGCACGAGAGTTGATCCCGGAAGTGGCGATTCCTCCCGAGCCCAGCTTGAACAGGTGAGGCTTGTTTCCGCTGGCCGGGTGCTCCACCAGGACGTCATACGGAAACCGCGATGCTTCCGATCCGCCGATTCGGATGTCACCACCACAGCTGATCAGGAAACGGGAATACCCGCGAGTGAATCAGCCACCAGGTCCGCGGCCAGGCCTTTTCCGGTGCCGCCCGTGTCGAACCTGAGTCCGGGAGGCCTCCGAACAACTCCGTTCTCGTCGTCGACTTCGAAGGCGAGCCAGCCCGAGCCCGGGTCGGGTTCGGCGGGCCGCCGCTCCGGCACGTCCAGGAGCAGTTCGGGAATCGGCACTCCCGTCATGCCCGCCCTGGACTGGCGATAGCCGGCCGCTTCGATCTGGTCCACCAGAGTCGGGTCGACCAGGCCGTCGGTGTGCTCGGCCGCCGACAGTCCCGCCCGAATCGCGGTTCGCAGCAGACTGGAGGCCGGTACTTCCGTCCTCGGATCCTGATTGAAGGCGGTCAATTCACTGTCGGGACGAAATCTCGACAGTCGCCGGTCGAAGTCCAGGATGAAATCTCTGGCTCTGCGACCCGCCTCCGCCGGTTCCGGAACTCCGTTCCCGGACGGCCGGTCGATCATGATCCGGATCCGGGCACCCATCGCGTCGAACTGTTCGTCGTAGGTTTCCATGTCGTCCGCGTCGTTCATGAACTCGCCGACACGACGGGAGCAGGAGCCGGGGCGGCAACGGCCACCGGCGCCGAGTAGCTGCTGGTCGGAGCAGCACCTGAAACCGGACTCGCCGCCGCCGCCGTCACCGGTGTCGGCACGACCGTCGTCACGACTCGCCGCTTGATGATTCGCCGGACGATGAGTTCGGGCCGTTGCGGTTTCTCGGCCACGTTCACGCTCGTGCCGAATGCCGGGTCTCGGCCCTGGGCCAACTGGAAGCCAAGGGAAACCGAGGGCCGCCAGGAACATGGCGGCCGAAGCCGCGAAGACCGTGACCGGGGAGGGCTTGCGCCGCCGGGTGGTCTTCGGGCGGTCAGTCATCTTCGCCTTCGTGGCCGCCTTCGGCCTCATGGTTGTCTTTTGATTCGTAGCTGTCTTCTGGTTCGTAGCTTTTTTTAGCCTCGTAGCCCTCTGATTCCTGGCCGTCGTCCGACTCGTAGCTGCCGCCACCGGTGGAGCCGCTACCCGAAGAGCCGCCGCTTCCCCCGGAGCCGCTCGATGAGGTCACGGCCGGTCCGTTGCTGCCGGCGGCCGGGGCCGAGACGTACGTGCTTGCGACCGGGGCCGCTGCCGCCGGAGCGCTCTGGACGTGCGCACTGGCCGGCTTTGCCGTCTTCGTCTTGTGGATCGTGCGACGCACCACTTCAGTCCGGATCTTGGGCTTGAGTGACGCCGTGGGCACCGGGTCGGATCTCTCGGCACTCGAACTGATCGCGACGCCGGCCAGGCCGCCCAGCGCGAGCATCGTCACCGACACCACACCCTTCAGCTTCATGTTTTCCATCAGGACCAACTCCTCTGCTTGATTGGGAAATCCAATTCGTTGGCCGGGAGTCTGCTGTTCGACCCTCAAGGGCCAGCCCAGCTTTGGGTAAGCACTTGGCAAAGCTTTCGGGCGTCCCGGGAACCTGGATGTAGGATCGATCGATGGAATCGCCTGAACGTGCCACACCGCGGATCCTTTTCGTGGAAGACGAAGAATCGATCTCGGAGCCGTTCACCAGGTCCCTGGAGAAAGCCGGATTCGAGCCGGTGAACGCCCGCACTGCGGCAGCTGCACTCGACCTTTTCGAGAGGCTCAGCCCCGATTTCGTCCTGCTCGACCTCAGCCTTCCGGACGGAGACGGACGCGACGTCTGCATCGAGATCAGAAGGCGCTCGGATGTACCGATCCTCATGCTCACCGCAAGCGGTACCGAGACCGACCGTGTGGTGGGACTCGAGCTTGGGGCCGACGACTACGTGGTCAAGCCCTTCAGTGGTCGTGAGGTGATCTCCAGGATCCGGGCCATCCTGAGGCGGTCTTCGATGGCTACCCCGGATCCGGGGATGAGCCCGATCGAGATCAACGATCTGGTCGTGGACATACCGGGGCGGACCGCGAAGGTCGCGGGCAAAGAGATCAAGCTCTCGCGCAAAGAATTCGACCTGCTTGCCGAGCTCGTTCGGAACGCCGGCCGGGTTGTCACCCGGGAAGGTCTCATGGCGAATGTCTGGGACGTCAACTGGTTCGGCTCGACCAAGACGCTCGACGTCCACATCCGGGCTCTGAGGAAGAAGCTCGGTGACAGCGCCACGGAATCACGCTTCATCCAGACCGTTCGGGGCGTGGGTTTCCGTTTCGCCCCTCCGGAGGAGATCGACCGTAAGCCTTAGAACTCTCCTCCTCGCCGCGGTCGCATACGTCCTGGTTCTGGCCCTGATCGCGCTCGGTCTGCCTTTGGCACTCAGTCTCAAGGATCGGGTGAACGATGAAGTGCGCAGCCAGGCCCACAGTCAGGCGGCAATCGTCGCGACTGGCGCCGGCAGCCTCGTCGAGCCGCCGGACGACGAAGCGTTGGACCGTCTGGTGGGTAGCGCGTCAGACACGGTCCGTGGCCGCGTTCTCATCGCCGACGGCTCCGGGATCGTGCTGAGCGACAGCGGCGGTCCGGAGACGGTGGGCCGCAACTACAGCTCCAGACCGGAACTCTCGGCGGCCCTGGAGGGGAACAGCGACCAGCGTGAGCGGTCAAGTGACACCCTGGACACGAGAATCCTCGCCACGGCCGATCCGATCTTCATCGGCGACCGTGTGGCGGGTGCCGTGAGGATCACCCAGAGCGTCGACGCTGTGGACGCCACGACCAACCGATCTCTTCTCGGGCTCGGCCTGCTCGCACTCCTGGTACTTGCCTTTGCCTTGATCATCGCCGCGGTGATCGCGAATCAGATTTCGCGACCGATCCGGCGGCTGGAAGTGACCGCTCGCCGTTTTGCCACCGGAGGTCTCGATGAACCAGCCGAGTTGACCGGAAGCCGGGAGCAGCGTTCGCTGGCGCGGTCCTTCAACGAAATGACCTCCCGGGTGGAGCGGCTGCTCAAGAGCCAGGGTGATTTCGTGGCCAGCGCTTCCCACCAGCTCCGCACGCCCCTGACCGGTCTTCGTCTGAGAATCGAAGGGCTGAGGGACGACTCCGAAGATCCGGCAGACAGGCAGGAACTCTCATCCGGGCTTCAGGAGATCGACCGACTTTCCAGAATGGTTGATGAACTGCTGGTTCTGGAGTCGAGCCGGCGAGGTCGATGTGCCCGGCGAGATCCTCGACCTGAAGGAGATCGCTCGGGAAGCCCAGGGGCGATGGGAGAAGGCCTCCGGCGGCCGGGACCTGCGTGTGAGGGGACTGGAACGAGGAGACGTCGACACCGTGTTCTGCGCTCGCGCAGACCTTGATCGCATCCTCGATGCCCTGATCGAGAACGCGATCAATTACTCGCCCGAAGGCAGCTCGGTCCAGATCGAGGTCTTGCCTTCGGGCATTCGGATCATCGATGAGGGTGCCGGTGTCGAGCCGGACGAGGAGGAACTGGTATTCGAGCGATTCGCCCGGGGACGCACAGGTCGGCAGGGGGTGGGCGGAACCGGCCTCGGTCTCGCCATTGCCAGAGAGCTGGCCGGTCCGTGGAAGGCGGACGTGACGATCGAATCCAGGGAACGAAACGGGACGAAAGCGACTGTGGATTTCTCGAGGGCCCGGCGTGACGGAGCCGACCGTGACTGAAGGACTTTACCTGCTCCTAACCCGCGCCCTTCTACGCTGATAGCCATGAACAATCAGGACGAACGTATCCCGGGGGATTGGGGTCTCTGGCAGTGGCTCATTCTCGGGGTGTGCGGCATCGTCCTTGCTTTGGCCATCGCCCTCGCAGCAGGGAACCTTGCCCGCCAGCCCGTGGGGCTTTCGGGGGAGCCGGTTTCGGCAGGCAGTGCGCTCGATCCGGCCGCCGCCACCCGGACAAGATCAAATCGATCGGGACGGAACGCCGATTCGAAGAGGCCCTCGGCTGACGGTGAACGGGGCGGGGCAGATACAGCAACCGGCATCCCGGCCACCAGTATCCCGGCACCGGCCGGAGGGTCGACCACCCCTCCGGCCACCACCTCTCCGCCGGACACGACGGCGCCGCCTGCGAGTTTCCCGCCTTCGAACGTCCAAAGCGGGGAAGAAGAAAGTGAAGGGTCTTCCGCGGGCGAACCCGGCAAGGCCGGCGAAGACGACTGATTCAGGCGGCGAGCCAGATCGCGTCGTTGCCCATCGCGATGCGCCTGACCTTCCGGTCGCCGAGCAGACGCACCAGCTGGTGTTCGGTTTCGAGACGGTCCGGTGCGTCGTTGCCGTCGGTCATGATCTGGGCGATTTCCTGGGTCGCGAGTCCGCCGGGGTAGAGGACCAGCGCCTCCAGCGGCGATTCGGGGGGAGCGTGGCGCTTGAGGCCCGGGTTCAGGTTGGCGACGGCGGCGTCGTAGACCTCTACCGGCTGGAACCCGCCGGCCTCGCACCGGCCATCGCCAGACGAAAAGATGATCGAGGGGGCTGAGTATCGGATCCCGTCGGATGTCTCAGAAGACTTTCCCTGAAAATGGGTGGGACCGTTTTCAGCGGTCCGGGTCTCATTCCAGTCTTCCCGCCATGCAGCCTGGACCTCAGGAGAGTCAAGTGACGCGACCATGCGGTCGGCTTCCAGGCCCTCGACCGAGCTCAGGGCTGCGCGCAGCTGATCGTCGTCGTCGAGCAGGAGGGGGGTGTTGAAGAAGAGCAGCTGGAGGGCGCGCAGCACACGCCACTGGCTTCCGGGCTGAATCAGCCGGGAGGCGACGATTGCCTGGCAGGCTCGCTCAGTGGTAATTGGACGAAGTTTCGGCTCGGCTACGAACGGCATGCCGTAACGTTCGCGGAGGTCGATCCAGTGATCCGCGGACCGGATCGTCGTGTTCTTCGATGGTTTGTTCGGCTCCCAGAGAGTGATCGTCACGAGCTGCCATTCGATCTGGTCGCGGTAGCGCCATTCGACGGCCCGGAGCCACGGACTCGCGGAATAGCCGTAGGGACATGCGGGATCGGTGAAGATCCTCGCGGTGATCGGGGCTTGACTCGAGGGGGTTGGGTTCATTCGGGTGGCTCCTGACTGAAAGAGGGACCAACCAGAATAGTGAGAGGCCGACCCGGCCGGGCCAGCTACACTTGCACCTGTGAATCCGACTTTCAACAGCCGCACGGCGGGACTGGTCCTTGTTGCCGTTGCTTGGGCATTCTTCCTCGCGTTGATCGGATCTCCCGAGGTCCTGCTCTTCACGGCACCGGTATTCCTTCTGGCCGCACCACTGGCACTCGGCCGGTACATCGGCGAAGAGATAGTGGTTCGGCTGGCTCGAACGGTTCGTCCGGGCAGAAGGGGACGCAGCGTGGCGTTTCCCTCCCGGTTTGAAACTGCCCGGGATTCGATTCTCGGTTCGCGTTTGATCGCTTCGAATCTCGCCGGCCGGGCTCCGCCGGCTGCGGCTGTCTGAACCGGTCGAATCGCCTTTGGGCGTCTGGCCGGTGAAGTTGTCCGTGTCCGCGTCACCCGGGATTCAGGAGTCAAACAATGAAGCGTCTCATCGGCACAATCACCGTGCTCGTCCTACTTGTGGTCGTACCGTCGTCCGCCATCGCCCATCAGGGCAACCCCAACTTCAGATCAGAAATAACGTCGATCACTCCGGCGGCGGCCGGCGACGGCCTCAAGGTCCAGATCGAGAACTTCGACGACAACGTCCAGATCGTCAACCGGACCGGCAAGGAGGTGGTCATCAAGGGCTATGACGGCGAGCCGTACGTCCGAACTAGCCCGGACGGCACGGTCGAAGTGAACCTGAATTCACCTGCGTACTACCTCAACGAAGATCGCTTCGCGAATGTCACGGTGCCGAAAAAGGCCGACGCGAAGGCGGCGCCTGAGTGGAAAGAAGTCGACGACACGGGTCTGTTTTCCTGGCACGACCACCGGTCCCACTACATGGGACTGAACACCCCTCCACAGGTCAAGGACGAGTCGGCCGAGACGAAGATCTTTGACTATTCGATCCCCGCGACCGTCGGTGGCAAGCCGGTCAAGATCAATGGCACCCTGACCTGGGTGGGCGACCAGTCGGGATTCTCGATCGCACCACTAATCGCACTCGTGGTTCTGATCGTTATCGGCCTGATCGGGGTCTCGATCATCCGGCGTCGCCGGGATGAAGAAGATGGCAACGATTCCGGAGAAGCAGGACCCGAAGATGACAAGGGGCCAGCCGAAGCCTGGTGAAACCGGCGCGCCTCCAATTTATCCTGCCGCTCATTGCGGCCTTGATCGTGATCCTGGCCCTGCCTGGGTCGGCTTCGGCCCACGCCGTACTCGAGTCCTCGAGCCCGACCCGCGGCCAGGTACTCCAGCACGCGCCGGCAAAGGTCACTTTCGAGTTCAACGAGCCAGTCGAAGCCAGTTTTGGCGCGCTCCGGGTGTTCGACGTCGAAGGGGAACAGGTCCAGTCCGGCGACGTGTTCCGGCCCGATGACCGCGACAACGGGATCGGCGTGGCCCTTCCGGGCGATCTGGCGGACGGTACCTATACCGCCACCTACCGGGCCGTTTCCGCCGACGCCCATCCGGTCTCCGGTGGCCTGGTCTTCACCGTCGGCAAGGCCGGCGGGGTTTCCGGCAAAACGATCTCGGAGTTGATCGCCGAAAGCGACAGCGGGCCGGTCACCGGCGTTGCGTTCTGGTTCGACCGCTGGATCGGGTTCCTGGCAATTGCCCTGGCGGTCGGTTCCCTCGCTTTCCTCGTCCTGCTCTGGATGCCAATCCTGTCCGGTCGGGAGGAGTCGCTTGGTCCGCGTGCTGTCGACACCGGTCGCCGGCTCCGGCTGGTCCTCGGGATCAGCGTGGCCGCGGGCTTCCTCGCAACCATCTTTGCGATCCCGTTTCAGGGTGCGATCGCCGCCGGGACGGATTTCTGGTCCGCCTTCAAGCCGGATGTCTTCCGCGAAGTCGTCGACACGAGATTCGGCATGGTCATGGTCTTGCGCCTCCTCTCCTGGGTCTGCCTGATCCCCTTGGTGGTGCTGGCCACCCGCCTGGCTTTGCCCGATGCCCGTCGCTACGCACCGACGATCCTTTTCTCGATCATCACCGCGGCCTTCCTGATCATCTCGCCCGGCCTCGCCGGGCACGCGTCAACCCAGAGTCCCGTCTGGCTCCTGTTCCCTTCCGACGTGCTTCACGTGGCGGCGATGTCGGTCTGGGCCGGAGGGCTGGCCGCGCTGATCTTCCTGCTGCCGGTCACGACCCGGGGATTGACCAGCGGGGAGGACCGCACCTCGACCCTCACTGACTTCCTCTTGCGGTTCTCAACCATCGCCCTGGTCTGCGTGATCGTGATCGCCGCGACCGGCACCATCCAGTCGATCGTTGAAGTGAATTCGCTGACGGCATTCCTCGACACCGCGTTCGGCCGGGCGGTCCTGATCAAGATCGTGCTCTTCCTGGCCCTGGTTGGTCTCGGTGCGAAGAACCGACGACGGATCATCCCGGCGCTGGTCGAACGCCGCGACCGGAAGGAGGCACCAGGCGGGCCCGGCGTGCGGATCCGGAACAACCTGCGGATCGAGGTCGTGCTGGTCACCGTCGTGCTCGCTGTGACCGCGGCTCTGGTGAGCTATCCGCCGCCGACTACGGAAGGTGCAGGACCGGTCAGTGGATCGATGGAAGTCGGAGCGGATCTGCTCGAGTACACAGTCGATCCGGCGAAGGTCGGCAACAACGAAGTTCACATCTATCTCTTCGACAACGAGACGGGGGCGCCGGTCAACATCCGCTCCCTGGGCCTCTCTTTTTCACTGCCGGACTCGGACATCGCTTCGATCGAAGCTGACGTTCGGAAGTCCGGTCCGGGTCACTACGTCGCCCCCGCGGCCGAACTGGCAGTAAAGGGCAAATGGCGTGCAGAGGCAGCCGTTCGATTCTCCCGTTTCGAGGACGAGATCGCTGAATTCGAGGTGCCCGTCAAATGACTGCCACCGCCTTCCTGATCGCCATCGCCCCGCCGGCCGGCGGGGGACCGCCACGGTCCGGTCGCACTAGAGCAAGCGTTTTCCATCAAATCGGCCGATTTGGCCATCCGAAAGGAACAAATTGAGAATCATAAAACTGAAATCAGCGATTGCACTTGGTGTGATCTCGGCTCTTGCGTTTCCCGGCGTGGCCGCGGCCCACATCGAAGTCGAGCCGGCCGACGCGCCCGCGGGCAAGACGGCAAGCTTCAATTTCGTGATCCCGCATGGCTGCGACGGCGCAGCGACTACGTCGATCACCGTGAAGGTCCCGGACTCGGTCCGGGACGCGGCTGCCAAGTCAGTCCGGGGCTGGAAGGCCACGAGCACCCCGGGCCGGATGAAGTGGACCGGGGGTCCGTTGCCGGACCATCGGGTCCAGAAATTGCCGTTCACCGCGAAGTTCTACGGAAAGAAGAACTCCGGAATCCCGCTGAAGCTGATCCAGGGTTGTGAGGGTGGAAAGTCGACCCCGTGGCTCCAGGTGGTGCCGGAAGGCGCACCCGAGCCCGAGACTCCGGCTCCCGTCGTAACGCTGACTTCGACCGTCAAGGTTCCTGTCGCCTCGTCCACAGGCGCAGGCGATGGCCAGCCCTCCGAGACGAACGGCGAGCAGGCCGCAACGAATGACGTACCCGATTCCGTCGATGAGGACGAAGGACTGGCCGACGGGGATCATCGCGATGGTCGCCTTTGGCCGCGATCGGCATTATCGGCGGGGTCTCTACTGGGTTCGGGCGCAGCTCAAAGGACTGATTAACGCAACACCGGCAACGAAATTGCCTACCGGGTAGGCAATTTCGTTGCCAGAACTGGAAGAGCGGGATTTTTCCGGCCAACCCTCGGGAACCGGGCAATTTCACTGCCGATCCTCGGGGCCTGGCGATTTCGTGCCGGTTCTCGGGAGCCAGACGCTTTTACCGCCGGTTCCCTAATTCAGTTCCGGGGACGGCGCCTCTTGCCCGAGGGGCGCCGGCCGCGGGCCTGTAGCTTGTCGCGGCTCGACTCGTTCGCCTGGACGGTTCTCAGGCCGCGGGTCTGGTTGAAGAGGATCTCCTCCGCGCAGCGCCGGTGCCAGTGCGAATGTTCGGTGCCGCCGATCCGGCCGATGTACTGGACAACGACGTGTTCGTCTCCTACTTCGATCGAGTCGTAGCACCCCTGGCACCTGTAGAACTTCTGCGAAATCGACCGGATGATCCAGATCTCGTCACCGTCTTCGGTGTGACCGGTGAGGCTCTGGCGGCGATTTGGCAATCCGGAGAAGGAATTCATAAAACCCTGCACTTAGAAGGGAAACGAGGTGGGGGGGCGAAATGGACGGCGTGAGCACAGTGACCGCCGATACCAAGACCCTGTCAACTTACATCCAGGACAGGATCGACGAATTTTCCCGTTCCCAGAAGGATGTGGCCCGGTACATCGTCGACCACCTCGACGAAGCCGCATTCCTGACCGCCGAAGAACTGGCCCGCCGGGCCGGCACATCGTCATCGACGGTAGTCCGGTTCTCGCAGGCACTCGGCTTCGAGGGCTACCCCGAGCTCCAGAGCTCGGCGATCGAGGAATACCGCGCCACAGTTGGCGGCGGCAACGAGTCGGTCGGTGGCCGGATGCTCTTCTCGTTCGATCATTCCGAGTTCGAGGCTTCGCTCGGCACCGACCACGCCAACCTTGAAGAAACGGCGAGGAAGCTCGACCAGGAGCAGATCGACGGAGCCGTGGCCGCACTCGCCGCCGCGAACCAGGTCGTCATCGTTGGCACTGACCAGATGGCTTTTTTCGCCAGCTACCTGCGACACACGCTCAGCCTTCTCGATATTCGCGCCGAAATCGTCACTTCGACTGCCGGTCCTTCACTTCAGCGCCTGGGTCGCATCGACCCCGAAACGCTGCTCATCACGCTTTCTGCCGGCCGCTCGCACCCCTTGCTGGCCCGCGCCATGAAGCTCGCAGAGCACCGTGAGGCCCGCACGCTCGCGATCGCCGACGCAACACTGTCTGACGACGTGAAGAAAGCCGACATGAGCCTCTACTACTCGTCGAACAGCCCGTCTTTCCTGCGCTCAAACACTGCCTTGATGGCTCTGGTCCACGCGCTTGCCCACGGGGTCTATTCCCGTGACGAAGACGCACACCGCGATCGTATTCGCGCCTACAAGCTGAAGTAGGGCCGCCGGGCACGTTCCGTCCGGCCTACCTCGGGATTTTTGGCACATCGTCCAGAACCCCGGCCTTCATGACTCTTTATGCTGATGGGCGATGGCAGAAGAAGCGACATTCCGAGTCAAGACCGGCCTGGCAGAGATGCTCAAGGGCGGTGTGATCATGGACGTGGTCGATGCCGAAGAGGCGAAGATCGCAGAAGATGCCGGCGCCTGCGCCGTAATGGCGCTGGAACGCGTTCCTTCCGATATCCGCCGTGATGGCGGAGTCGCCCGCATGTCCAACCCGCGAATGATCAAGGACATCCAGGCTTCAGTTTCAATTCCGGTCATGGCCAAAGTGCGTATCGGCCACATCGCCGAGGCCCAGGTCCTCGAGTCGCTCAACATCGATTTCATCGACGAGTCCGAGGTCCTGACACCGGCTGACGAGTTCAACCACGTCGACAAATTCGAATTCAAAGCTCCTTTCGTCTGTGGTGCCACCAACCTCGGTGAAGCGCTCCGCCGGATCGGTGAAGGCGCCGCGATGATCCGCTCGAAGGGTGAGGCCGGAACCGGCAACATCGTCGAAGCGGTTCGCCACATGCGTGAGATCACCTCTGGCATCCGCCATCTCGGAACGCTCAGCTCGATCGAGTTGCCGACGGCAGCCAAGAACCTTCAGGCACCGCTCGAACTGGTTCGCGACATCGCGACCAGGGGCTGGCTGCCGGTCCCGCTCTTCTGCGCCGGTGGCATCGCTACCCCCGCTGACGCCGCCCTGATGATGCAGCTGGGAGCCGAAGGCAACTTCGTCGGCTCCGGCATCTTCAAGAGCGACGACCCCGAACGCCGGGCGAAGGCGATCGTCGAAGCGACGACGCACTTCAACGATCCTGAGCGGGTCGCGGCTGCGTCCGAACTCCTCGGCGACGCGATGCCCGGCATCGAGATGTCGACGCTCGGCGACGACGGTTGGCTTGCCAGCCGCGGCTGGTGGTTCTCCCGAGATCCCGGCGACTCGCCGGTGAAGATCGGTGTCCCGGCGGTCCAGGGCGGATTCGAGAGGATGAGAAGCAACGCCTTCGGTCGGTGTGGAGGTAGTCGAAGTGCGGACACCTGAAGATTTCGAACGGCTGACGGCCTGATCCTGCCGGGCGGTGAGAGCACCACGATCACTGTGGCATCGAAGCGGCCGGCCCGCTGGGCCGATCGCCGGAATCTTCAGCGAAGAGGGGTGCCGATCTCGAACCTGCGCCGGGATGATCGTCGCCGATCGCGATCACCTCGGCCTGATCGACATCACGACGAAGCGCAATGCCTTCGGACGCCAGCTCTCGAGCTTCGAGGACGACATCGAGATCGATCAGGTTGCCGATGGACCCGTCCGGGCAATCTTCATCCGGGCGCCTTGGGTCGAGTCAACCGGTGAAGGCGTGGAGGTGCTGGCTACGGTCCGGGATCATCCGGTAGCGGTCAGGGAAGGAACGGTCACCGCCATCTCATTCCATCCCGAACTGACCGACGATGATCGCATCCACGGGTGGTTCGTACGAACGTGTAGTTAGTCGGCTTCCTACCCGCTCGGGAGGGGTGAGCCGGCCAGTGTTGCGAACCAGGTCAGCAATGCGAAGAACGCGATGATGACCGAGCCGACGATGGTCATTTCGAGGACCGTCGGCGGCAGGTGGGCTTTCTCCGAATCACGAAGGCTTTTCATCCAGCCCATCCGGATCGGGGCGACGCTCCGAGTGCCGGTGAGGTTCATATAGAGCTCGTTCAGGAGGCCGAGAATCCAGGCCACGACGAGGATCGAGACGATTACACCGAAAAGTACGATCGCGTACGGACCCATGCTCGGGAACTGCGTGGCGGCGACCTGGGAGCCGATCCAGAGCCAGGCAAGCGGGATGACCGTCCACAGCGAAAGGGCCAGAAGAAGCATGATTCCGGCGACGCCACCCGCGGCAATCCGGTGCTGTCTTTTTGGCTCGATCTGCGTTGTCATCGTTCCACCATAGAATCAGAGTATGTCTGGTCACTCAAAGTGGTCTTCGATCAAGCACAAGAAGGGCGCCGCCGACGCGAAACGCGGGAAGCGCTTCACGAAGCTCGCCAAGGCGATCTCGGTGGCCGCGGGCGAGGGCGGGGGTGACCCCGAAGCGAACCCCTCTCTGGCCACAGCGATCCAGAAAGCCCGCGACGAATCGATGCCCAAGGCGAACATCGAACGGGCGATCGACCGCGGTACCGGTGAGGGCGCCGACGCCGTCATTGTCGAGCGCATCCAGTTCGAGGGCTACGGACCGGGCGGCGCGGCAATTCTGGTTGAAGCGTTGACCGACAACCGCAATCGCACCTCGGCCGAAGTCCGGCATGCCTTCAGCCGCCACGGCGGCAACCTCGGCGAGCCTGGATCGGTCGCCTGGATGTTCGAGACCCACGGCGTAGTCGTCGTTGACGGCGAGAAATACAGCGAGGACGACCTGATCATCGCGATCGACGCCGGTGCCAGCGACGTCATCGAAGATGAAGGCAAGCTGCGCGTGCTGGCCGAACCGACCGATTTGACCGCCGTGAAAGAGGCGATTGCTGCCGAAGGGATCGAGATCGAATCGGTTGGACTGGCAGTCGAGCCGACCAGCACGGTAGAAGTCGAAGAATCCGAAAGCCGGAACTCTGATTAAGCTCCTCGAAGCAATAGAGGACCAAGACGACGTCAATGACGTTCACGCAAACTTCGACATTCCCGACGAGGTACTCGAGAGATTGGCTGGTTGAAGAAAGTAGCGTTTGTTACATGGTGCTACGGTAGGCCATGAGCAAAATCACGACGGGAATCACAGAAGCTTCCTGGGGCAAGCGCTTGATGTACTTCCTGGGCGCTCTTTTCGCAGGGTTTCTCTTGATTCAGCTGGTTCCTTACGGCCGCGATCACGCCAATCCACCTGTCACCGCGTCGCCGAAGTTTCAGGGAGCTGAGACGGAGAAGCTCTTCAACACGTCGTGTGGGGATTGCCACAGCAACCTCACGAAG
>JADJRQ010000001.1 GCA_016712175.1 Solirubrobacterales bacterium | reverse complement strand
GATTATTGATCTCGATCGCATCGACACCACCGTGATCGATCTTGCTTCCGGTGTGCCACTTATACGGATCATTGTCGCCGGGGGCGACGCCGGGAAGGGTGAAGTCACGGCCGAGGATCTGACCGTCGTCGGCAACGTACTCGCCGTGCGACTGGGCCGGAGCGGGCTCGTTGATGACCCCGGTGCCCTTCTCGATCGGCTGGTTGGTCTGTCCTACTGCCGGGGACGAAGAATCGGCGGCTTCGACGTCGGCAGCCACGGACACATCGTCGTCGGCGTTGGCCTCATCGGCTTTTTCCATTTCGCCTGCCAGCTCTGAAGATCCACCGACGTCAGAAACGGCGCGTTCGACTTCAGGCGATTCGCCCGAAGCGGATTCGCCGGCGGTCTCGGCGTTGATCGGTTCTTCGTTCTCGTCTGCAAAGTTCAAGCTCTCACCCTCCTATGGGTGCTCTCGGGTTGGCTCCCCAGAAGACCAGGGTCCCCAACATTCCGATGATGTGCACAAGGACAATATTCAGCACCATGGATTTGGCCGTGGCCGTGCCGACGCCCACCGGTCCCCCGGATGCGGTGTAACCGTAATAACAGCCGACCAGCACGATCACCGTGGCCATGGTCATGGCTTTGATCAGGGAGAACAGGACGTCGGGTGGGTTCTGGAACGCCCAGAAAATAAGTTGGTAACCGCCTGACGACACGTCGCCGATCTGTTCGACGACGGCGATGTAAGAGGCGATAAAGCCAACGCCGATGGCCGCCATGTACATGAAGGGAAGCGTCATCCAGGCGCCGAGCAGGCGGGTCGCGGCAAGGAAGGTGACCGGCGGTACACCCATTACCTCGAGTGCGTCGATCTCGTCCGAGATCCGCATGGCACCGAGCTCGGCGACGATACCGGTGCCGACTTTGGCCGCCATCATGTAGCCGAAGGCGTAAGGGATGACTTCACGCAGGTCGCACCAGGCGGCGAAAACACCGGCGTAGGCAGGCGCGCCGACCGACCGGTTGAAGTAGGCGCCCTCGATGCCGCACTGCAGCCCGAGCACGAAGACCAGTCCCCAGATGACGGTGGTCGAACCGAGGATCAGGATGCCGGCCTGGTTCAGCGCCTCGCCGAAATACTTGAAGACCCGTCCGGTGAAAACATGACTGATCACCATCCCGCTGAAACGGGCGATCTCACCGAGGGACTCGAGCCAGGCTCGTGGGACTGAAAGCCAGCCGGTTGCCATCTACTTGATCGTCTGGAGGTCGGGGTTGGTCGCGAGCATGGTCTGCGTGAAGACGTAGTTGAAGGCGAAAACACCGAGCAGGGCGGTCACGACCGCTTCGTTGACTGCACGACCGACGCCGGCAGCGCCACCGGTCGCAGTCATCCCCTTGTAGCAACAGACGATCGCGATGATCGCGCCGAAGAGGGTGCATTTGAGTACCGAGGCGGCGAGCTCGGTGGTCGACGCGTTGGAGAAGAGCGTGGCGAAGAACCCGCCGAGGGGCTGCGCGTAGAGCAGCTCGGCACCGATGCCGCCGGTGATGCCGAAGAGCAGCGCGTAGATGTCGAGCAGTCCGGTAATCAGCATCAGCGCCAGGAAGCGCGGCACGACGAGATTCTTGATCGGGTCGACGCCGAGCACCTGGAGCGCGTCCAGTTCCTCGCGGATCTTGCGGGCGCCGAGGTCCGCGGTGATCGCGGTGCCGGCCACACCGGCGACGACGACGGCGGTCACGAAGGGCGCGAACTCGCGAATTGAGGCGAGCACGAAAAAACCGCCGAGGCGGTCGAGGGCTCCGAAGAGCGAAAGGAAGTTGGCGGCCTGAAGACCCGGAGCACCGAAGCCGAAAGCGACACAGGAGATGAGCATCGGGAACCAGCAGAGCTGAAGTGCGAAGAGGAACTGGCCAATGAATTCATTGCCGTAGGGATACGGCGCCCGGACCGCGGACGCCATCGTGCGCCCGGTGAGGATCATCATTTCGCCGATCTCGGTGAAGATGGTCTTGGCGGGCTCGAAGACCCTGTTCGCGGCGGCGGCTACGGGATTGCCCTTGGTTCTGCGGCGAGGCGGAGCGCCGGACCCGGCCGGGGCGGTTCCGGGTTGGTCCGGCTTGGTGATTGTGCCCGCGGCAGACGAGGACTGCGGCTGGTCGATCACGCCCACGGGTTCAGACGACCCCGCGTTGATCGGAGTCTCTGTGCCGTCAGGATCTTTGTTTTCGTCTGCCGGACTCAACTTCTCGCCTCTCCTATCAGCACTCCCAGCCTGGCTCCCCGGTAGGCCAGGGTTCCCAAATGCCAAGGATGTACCTTGGCTCGGAGTGTATGTGAATCCGCGGCGTCTGTGACCGTCGGCACACCCGTGGTATGTTCAGCGCGCCTTGCGGGAGACGAGTCGACACCTCAACCGTATCTTGGGCGGGGCCATTTTGATCTTGGCCACGTCAGCGATTCTCGCTGGCTGCGGCGGCGGGGAAGAACCCGGTTCGCAGTTCGCCAACGAGCCCGCCGGGGATTATCCGGTCGAGGTCATATCCGCCGATTTTGCTCCCCGTCAGACGATCGCGAAGACTTACGACCTCAAAATCGCCGTGCGGAATTCCGGCGACAAGACAATCCCGGCCATGGCAGTAACCATAAATCTGCCCGGCGAAGGATCCACCCTGGCCTTCGCTTACCATGACGATCAGGTAGGCGTGGCCCAGCCGCAGCGTCCGGTCTGGGTGCTCGAGGAGGGCTACCCCAAGCTGGCCGGAACGATCGGCCGCGGCGGTGCCGGGACCAGCAATCGGCGCACTTTCAACTTTGGTGCGGTTGAAGCCGGCGACACGGCAAGGATGATCTGGCGGGTCGTCGCGGTCAAGCCGGGAGCTCGCAGGCTCACGTATCGGGTGAATGCCGGACTCGGTGGCAACGCGGAAGCTCTGGATGCGTCCGGCGAGCCGGCGACGGGTGTCCTGCCGACTTTCATTTCCGCGAGGCCAGTCCTTACCAAGATCGACGAGAACGGCAAGGTCGTACCATTGACCCAGCAGGAGCGACTGCATCTGGAGTCGCAGGAACTGAAAGCTGAAAATTGAAGACCGCAGTCAAGAGTGACGGGGTCAGGGCCGTCAGGAAGTACCGCAGTTCATCGCGGGCCAAGCGGCCCGGTCCCCTGAACGGGTCCTGATTATGGGCGGATCCCGAATCCGCCGACTGCATTCGATCCCTCTCGCGGCGTTGGTTTTCACCGCCGTGATGGGCTTCACCACCACTGCCTGTGCCGGCAGCGACTCTTCGACCCCGGTCGGCACCACCGGAACCGGCGCCCCCCGGAGTGACAAGGCGACCACCGGCGCGACCACCAGCCGCAAGCACGGCCTGCGCCTCTCGCGCGTCGCCAGATTCAGCGGCCCGGTCGAAATCAAGTCCGCCCCCGGCTACAGGAATCTGATGTTCGTGGTCGAGCAGAAGGGAAAGGTCAGAGTCCTCCGCCGCGGCAAGAAGCTGTCCAGGCCTTTCCTCAACATCGCCAACCGGGTGAACTTCAGCGGCGAGCGCGGCCTGCTTTCCATCGCTTTCCCACCCGACTACAGGAAAAGCAAACGCTTCTACGTCTACTACACCGACAACACCGGCGACATCAAGGTCGACGAGTACCACCGAAACACTTCGGTCACCGCCAGGCGCAGAACACGCCGCAGCGTGATCACGATTCCCCACCGGGAGAACTCGAACCACAACGGTGGCCAAATGCAGTTCCTCGGCAACGATCTTTACTTCGGCACCGGCGACGGTGGCGGAGGAGGCGACCAGCCCGGCAACGCACAGAACCTGAACGTCCTGCTCGGCAAGATGATCCGGATCGACCCGCGCCGCTCGAACGGCAAGCCTTACTCGATTCCGGCCAAGAATCCGTTCGTCGGCCGTAGCGGCCGGGACGAGATTTTCGCCTACGGGCTGCGCAACCCCTTCCGCTGGTCCTTCGACAAAGTCACCGGCCGGGGCGTCCACATGGTGATCGCCGACGTCGGCGAGGGGAAGTTCGAAGAAATGAACTACCTGCCGCTGTCCAAGGCCCTCGGCACCAACTTCGGCTGGAACAGGTTCGAGGGCTTCAGTGAGTACAACGGCGGTGGCACGGGAACCACAAAGCCGGACTTCGTCACGACTCACGACGACGGCAACTGCTCGATCATCGGTGGCATTCTCGTTCGCGACAAGAGCCTGAAGTCGCTCCGCGGCCGCTTCCTCTTCACCGACTTCTGCAAGGGCCAGGTGCGCACGTTCAAGCCCAGCGCCAGAAGAATCACGAAATCGCGCCGCACGGGCCTTACTGTTCCGCAGATATCTTCATTCGGAGAAAGCCGTGGGGGAGCCGTTTACGCGACTTCCACCTCGGGTTCGGTTTATCGCCTAAGACAATGAAATCGTCCAAACGCCTTTTCGCCCTGGCCGTCCTGACGGCCGCCCTCTTCAGTGCGACATTCTCGCCAGCCGCCGCCCGGATCAAGCCGAAGATCACCTTCAATCTCATAGCCAAGATCAACCAGCCGACCGTCGTCACTTCGGCCCCGGGAATCCGCAAGCTGGTCTTCGCCACATCAAGACTCGGCAAGATCCGGATCATCAAGGACGGCAAGCTACTGCCCAGGCCTCTGCTCAACATCAAGAGCCAGGTCGAGTCCGGATGGATCGAACAGGGGCTGCTCGGGCTCGCTTTCCCGCCTGACTTCAAGAAGACCGGCCGGTACTACGTCCAGTACACGGCGAAGGGCGGTGACAACAAGATCGACGAGTACCAGGTGAACCCCAAGCATCCAACCTCGACGATCCTCAAGACCCGGCGGCACGTCCTGCGGATCCCGGCGGTCGCGCATCGTGGCAACCACAATGGCGGGCCGCTCGAATTCCACGGCAACCTGCTCTACATCTCGGTCGGCGATGGCAACAATCCTGGCGACTATAAGAACCTCGCTCAGAACGTCAACAGTCTCCGCGGCAAGATCCTCCGGATCTACCCCAAACAGAACGAAACCACCGGTCGCACCTACCAGACCCCCCCTACGAATCCGTTCGTCAACAAGGACGGGCGGGATGAGATCTTCGCCTACGGACTCCGGAATCCGCACAGTTTCGACTTCTACAAGCCGACCGGCGGTGAAACGCAGATGGTGATCACCGACGTCGGCCAGTCACGCCAGGAGGAAATCAACTACCTGCCGGCCAGGCTGGCCTGGGGGGGCAACTTCGGCTGGCACGACTTCGAGGGAACCCTCCCCTTCAACTGCGGCCAGACAGACTGTCCGGGATCCCTTCTGACCACCGCGGTCACCCCGAAGCCCGGCCTCAGGTGGCCACAGCTCACCTACGGGCACGATTCCGGCTGCTCGATCATTGGAGGTCCGGTGGTGACGGATCCGAAGCTCCCCTTGATCAAGGACCGCATCATCTACGGCGACTTCTGCAGCAATCGCACACGAACGGCCCTGCCAAACCCGGCCTGGATCACCGACGACAAGTTTCTTGGCACCTACATGCCGCCCGGCAAGGGTCACCAGCCGGCCCTGAACGGCTTCGGCGAGGACCAGGCCCACCACGTTTATGCCTTCAGCAACTTCGGCGGGATATACAGACTGGGCCAGACCAGGATCAAGGTTAAGCGGACCAAGGCCGAGGTCAAGATCTGGTGCGCCAAGAAAAAGAACAAAAAGAAACGGATCTGTGTCAAGCTCAAACGCAGGCATCGGGCTAAGCTGAAAAAGGCCAAGATCAAGAAGCGCTGCGCGAAGAAGAAGAACGCATCTAAGAAGATCTGCAGGAAGTCATCGAAGAAGCCGGCCAAATCAAACAGGACCACCATCAAGACCCGGGGGTTGTAATGGAAGCGCTGTCAATTGTCGAAGAACCGGTCGAGAACTCGATTCCGGTCATGAATCCCTCCACCGGGGAAACCATTGCCGACGTTCCGGTAACTCCCGCAAGTGAGGTCGAAGCCGTGATCAGTCGGGTCCGCGTCAACCAGGTCGCCTGGGAAGAACTCGGCTTCAAGGGTCGCCGCTATTGGCTGAACAAGCTTCGCGACTGGATGTTCGACAACGCGGACAAGGTCGCCGACACGATGCAGGCCGAGACGGGCAAGGTTCGCGCCGAGGCGATGAATGAAGGCATCTATCTGACCGAAATGGTCAATTTCTACGGATCCAAAGCCGAGAAGTACATCGGTGAACAGAAGGTCCGTCCGTACTCCCTGATGACGGCCACCCACAAGATGAGGGTGCAGTACCGCCCCCACCCCGTGGTCGGTCTGATCAGCCCGTGGAACTTCCCGCTGATCCTCTCGATCGGCGACGCGATCCCCGCCCTGATGGCCGGCGCCGCGGTCGTACTCAAGCCCTCCGAGTTCACCCCGCTCGGCGTCCAGCAGGTCGTCAAGGCGTGGAAGGAAGAGATTGGCGCCCCGGATGTGCTCGACTGCGTGGTTGGCACCGCCGACACCGCGAACGCCCTGATCGACGGTTCCGACTTCATCGGCTTCACCGGCTCCGACCGCGTCGGCAAGCTCGTCATGGCCCGTGCCGCCGAGACGCTGACTCCGGTCAGCCTCGAACTCGGTGGCAAGGATCCGATGGTCGTGCTCGAAGGCGCCAACATGGACCGCGCCGTCAACGCCGCGACCTGGGGCGGCATGACCAACTCCGGCCAGCTCTGCATGTCGGTCGAACGAATCTACGTCGAAGAACCGGCCTACGACGAGTTCGTCTCCAAGCTCACCGACTCGGTCAACGAGCTGAACCAGGGCGCCGACGGTGCCGAGTACGGAAGCGACGTCGGCGCGATGACTTCGCCAAATCAGATCAAACACGTCGATGACCAGGTCCAGGACGCCGTCAAGAACGGCGCGAAGGTCCTGACCGGCGGCAGGCGGGTCGACGGACCCGGCGACTTCTACGAACCGACCGTCCTCGTTGATGTTGACCACTCGATGAAGTTCATGAAGGACGAGACCTTCGGCCCGGTGGTCGGAGTGATGAAGGTCAAGGACTCCGAGGAAGCGATCAGGCTTTCCAACGACTCGCGATACGGACTCTCCGGCACCGTCTTCGGTCCGGGCAGGAAGGCCGAGAAGGTCGCCCGCCGGATCGAGTGCGGCGCGGTCAACGTCAATGACGTGCTCTACAACTACTTCGCCCCCGGAGTCCCGATGGGCGGCTGGAAGGAATCGGGCATCGGCTATCGCCACGCCGAGTACGGCATCCGCAAGTACTGCCGCTCGGAAGGAATCGTCAGCGCCCGGATGCAGGCAAAGACCGAGCCGCTCTGGTACCCGTACACGCCGTCGCGCCGGGCCCTCGCCGACAAGCTGACGCGGTTCCTCTCGGCGCGAGACATGAAGCGCCGCTTCGGAAAAAACCCGTGACCGCACTGGCCTGAATGAACTCCGGGACTGAACGACCAGTCTGAAGCGACATTGTCCCCGCGAAGTGACGCCATCGACTCGACGCTCAGCAGTATCGACTCAGCCACCGCCGACGGTTACGGGATCCACGTCCTGCGACTGGACGAGACCCGGCCGGGCTGGATTGACGTCGAAGAACTCCTCAAGTCCGATGACCTGAAGACTGCGTTGTTCGCACGTGTCTCCGGTCTGACCGAAAGGCCGGCCGACCACATCTGCGCCGAGTGGATGCTGGAGAACTGGGCCCGGGCGATCGGCGACCTCGCCGGCTCTTTCATGGTCTGCCACCGGCGACTGCCGGACCTGGCCCCGGCCAACCTGATGATCGCCTCGCAGAAAGGCCTGGCCGCGGCGACTGCCGTCAAGTCGGGAGCAATGAGCGTGCTCGATTCGGACAAGAAGGCGGTCAAGGGTGGAGCGATGGCATTCGAGGACTGGCAGGCGCTTGCGGACCAGATGTACGTGAGGATGACTGAACTGCTCGGCCCGGTGATCGTCTGGATCGACCGCCACGGCTTCCGCCCGGAGAAGACCCTCTGGCTCGCCGCTGCCGACCGTATCGCGCAGTCCCTGGTCTGGTCCGGCAGGGCTTTCGACCAGCGTGAGTTCGCATTGAAACTGACCGGGTACCTGATGGCGAAGGACGGGCCGCTGTCGATTCCGGTCGAGCGGGACGAAGACGAAACCGGCGAGCAGTACCACCTGCGGGTCACCTGCTGTCTCGCTTATCGCGCCCCCGGGGGGGCCTCTGCCGGGCTTGCCCCCTCGCCCGGCACGCCTGAGCCAGCTCTCTACGGGGAACGGCGTCGCCCGATCGGGCGACGCCGTCTACCGTTCGTTCAGTCGAAAGGAACTATTTGGTCTTGGCGACTCCCGACTTGCAATTGTTGGTCTTCTTCAGCCTCATCTGGTCGATGAAGACCGCCGAATCGTACTGCCGGTCACCCTGATCGAAGATCGACAGGTACAACAGGCGCTTGCCCGGCTTGACTCGAGTCGAAGCCCGCAGCATCCTCGTCGCACCGTCGTACGTGGTGCCATAAGCCGCCCTCTTGAACATCCGGGTGCGTCCCGCCCCGTTGACGCTGATCAGCTTGCCTTTGCGCGTCGAAGCAAAGTTATGGCGAGCCAGGAGCTTCGGGTCGGTCTTCGAGCCGGCGTCCCAGCGCGGTGCCCGAGTGGCCTCCGCGATGAACGCGTCGTTGTAGTCCGAGTCGACGAACTCCGGAAACTCGTCCGAAAGGAACTTGAACTTGAAGGAAAGACAGGTCCTGCCCTTTGGTACCCGGAACTTGATCTTCCAGATGCTGACATCCCGCGCACCGCGAATCTTCAGTCCCGAGTCGCTGCAACCGGTGCTGCGTGAATTGTTCGGGCGACTGGCCAGCCTTGGACATCCGTTGGTCATGATCGCGAACGATTTGCCGCGCGTGGGAAACCCTGCCATGTGGTCCGTCGAAACTGCCATCGGGTGGTTTCCGGGTGGCGTGGTCACGAAATTCGAGTTGGCAAAGTATTTGCGGTGTCCTTGGAATACGGATTTGGCGAGAGTCCTCGCGCCACCGTCCGATCGCAGAACCGGTTTGATCTTGCCGTGATGGTTGCTCATCGCCGCGGTGACGCCCCAGATGGACGCACCTGCAATCAGCGCAGCGAGCAATAGGCCCGTCAGGCGCTTGAAACCCACGATATTCATTTGAAACCTCTCATTGTGAGGCGTTGGGTTTCCGCTGTTCGAACTTCGGGAATGCCCGTTGAGCCCCGTTCTCTACACCCACCATAACCTGCCCGGCACCGCGCGGGGCGCTTTAGGCCTGAAACCGCGAGAGAGGCAGGACGCGAATCGCCATGGATAAAGAGATTACCGGCCGCATTCGGACAAGAGTTCATCCGGGCCCGGGACTACGCCGGCAACTTCAGCAAGTGGAAGAAGCTGAAAAAGGCCCGAGGGAAGTAGCCGAAGAGTTTTCTAGAGCCCGGCGGCCATTTCGGCCAGTTTCGTGACCGTGTTCATGTTGCGGGTCGTGCCGTGGATGACCTTCGTGTCGAAGGTGAGTTTCGTGGTGCCGAGGCCGTCCGGATACGAGACGAAGATCTCGCGGTCGGCCCCCTGGAACTTCTCGTCCTTCACGCCCGAAGCGATGACATCGAGGTCGGTCGGCGGCTTCTGGTCGAGGAAGATCACGGCGGTCTTGTTGCCCGGCTCGTCCGCGTAGGGATTGACTTCGACCAGGTCCTTCATCTCCCGGACGGTGCGCACGTAGACGTCGACCTTTTTGCCGGCGTAGTCCTCGAGCCGCTGCTCGATGATCGACTTGACCCTGTCTTCGGAGTCGCTCGATTTGAAGACCACGTTCCCGCTGGCGATGTAGGTCGATACGGACTCGAATCCCGCCTCCTCGCACATCGCCCGAAGCTCGGTCATCGGCAGCTTGCCGGTCCCGCCGACGTTCACCGCCCTCAGAAGTGCAACGTAAGAAGCCATGCGGCAAAACATACCCCGCACGAGGCTCACACAACCGCTCTCGCGCTCTCGATACCCTGTCGGGATGCCCGAACGCAACTACCTAGATGCCATCGCTGACCACATCGTCGTCTTTGACGGCGGGATGGGCGCGACCCTGGAGATGGTTGACCTCACCGAGGCCGACTACGGAGGCCTCAAAGGAAAGTGCCATGAGGCCCTGATCCTGCATCGTCCCGACGTCATCGAAGACGTCCACGGTTCCATGCTCGAAGTTGGAGCCGAGGTCCTCGAGACCGACACCTTCCAGGCCTCGCGGATCAAGCTCGAGGAGTGGGGCCTCGACGAACACACGATGGAAATCAACGTCAAGGCCGCCGAGATCGCAAGGAAGGCCGCCGGCCCGGACCGGTTCGTCGCCGGCTCGATCGGCCCGACCGGCCACCTGCCCGCCTCGGACGACCCGACCCTCGGCTCGATCAGGTTCCCGGAACTGGTCACCGTCTTCACGGAGCAGGCCACCGGCCTCGTCAACGGTGGCGCCGACCTGATCATCATCGAAACTGTCCAGGACATCCTCGAGGCCAAGGCCGCGATTTTTGGCGCCCGCGCCGCGTTCGAAGAAACCGGAAAGATCCTGCCGATCCAGGTTTCCGTTTCACTGCTGCCGAACGGAGGCAAGATGCTGCTCGGCACCGACATCTCGGCGATGCTGACCACCCTCGAGGCGCTCAAGGTCGACGTCGTCGGGCTCAATTGCTCGACCGGACCCGAAGACATGCGCGACGCGATCCGCTACCTCGGGGAGAACGCGACCGTACCGATCCACTGCATCCCGAACGCCGGCCTGCCCCTCCAGGGCCCCGACGGCGAGACGATTTTCCCGGAGAAGCCCGAACCACTGGCCAACAGCCTCGGCGAGTTCGTCGAGAAGTTCGGCGTTGGTGTGGTCGGCGGCTGCTGCGGCACCACGCCCGAACACATCCAGGCGATCAGTGACCGCGTGCGGGATCTCAAGCCCTCTCCGCGTCCCGGCAAGGGCGAAGACCTCCTGCTGTCGAGCATGATGACGGCCACCCCCCTGGTCCAGCTGCCGGCTCCAACCATGGTCGGCGAGCGGGTCAACTCGCAGGGCTCGCGCCGGGCGAAGAAACTGCTGCTCGCTGACGATTACGACTCGATCCTCCAGGTCGCCGAAGACCAGGTCGAAGGCGGAGCCCACGTGCTCGACGTCTGCGTCGCCCTGGTCGAGCGCGACGACGAAGACGAGCAGATGCGGGAAGTGGTCAAGCGGATCTCGCTGACCCAGCCCGCTCCGGATCCGTGGCTCGACTCGACCGAACCGAAGGTGATCAAGATGGCCCCGGAGCAAATCCCGGGCCGCGCCATCGTCAACTCCGGTCAACCTCGAAGCCGGCCGCGACAAGCTCGACACCGTCGTGCCACTCACGCTCTCCCACGGCGCCGCGCTGATCGCCCTGACGATCGACGAAGTCGGCATGGCGAAGACCGCCGACCGCAAGGTGGAGATCGCCCAGCGGTTGAAGGAACTGATCTGCGACGAGCATGGCCTCGAGCCGGAAGCGCTCGTCTTCGACTGCCTCACTTTCACCCTGACCACGGGTGACGAGGAATGGCGGCCATCCGCGGTCGAGACGATCGAGGGCATCCGCCGCATCAAGGCGGAGATCCCTGGCGTCAAGACTTCACTCGGTGTCTCCAACGTCAGCTTTGGCGTCGGGCCAGCCGGCTCGCGCGGTGCTCAACTCGGTTTTCCTCCACCACTGCGTGGAGGCCGGGCTCGACCTCGCCATGGTCAACCCGAACCACATCAAGCCTTACGGCGAGATCCCCGAAGAAGAGAAGGCGCTGACCAACGCGCTCGTATTCAACGAGTCCGAAGACGCGCTTGAGAAGTTCATCGAGCACTTCGAGTCGAAGGGCGACGAGGAAGAAGCGGAAGCCGCCAACCCGACCGAAGGCATGGAGCCGGAAGAGGCGCTCCACTTCCACATCCTGCGCCGTCGCAAGGAAGGCGTCGAAGACTGGATCGACAAGTCGGTCGAGAAGATCGGTGCCGTCCCCACCCTGAACACGGTCCTCCTCCCCGCGATGAAGGAAGTCGGCGACAAGTTCGGAGCCGGCGAGCTGATCCTGCCGTTCGTGCTGCAGTCGGCCGAGGTCATGAAGAAGGCCGTGACCCAGCTCGAAAACTACCTCGAGCGCATGGAAGGCCACACCAAGGGCAAGGTCGTGATCGCGACCGTATTCGGCGATGTCCACGACATCGGCAAGTCGCTGGTCAACACGATTCTCACCAACAACGGCTGGCACCGTGGTCGACCTCGGCAAGCAGGTCCCCGTCGACGTCATCCTCGATGCCGCCCAGGAGCACGACGCCGACGCCATCGGCCTCTCGGCCCTCCTCGTCTCGACCTCGAAGCAGATGCCGATCGCGATTCAGGAGCTCTACTCACGTGGACTCGAATACCCGGTGATGATCGGCGGCGCCGCGATCAACCGTGACTTCGGACGCCGGGTGCTCTACCCGAACGGACGCGAGTCGGACGAGATCTACGAGCCCGGAGTCTTCTACTGCAAGGACGCCTTCCAGGGCCTCGACACGATGGACGCGCTGATCGATCCCGAAGCCCGGGGAGCCCTGATGACGAAGATGAAGGACGAAGCCGAGACCTTCCGCAACAAGCCGGTCGTGGTCGACGACGGACCGCCGGTCACGGACGATTCGGTGCGCTCGGCCGCCGACCCGGAGGCGCCGATTCCGGAGCCGCCGTTCTGGGGAGTCCAGGAGCTGCCGATCGAGATCGACGACATCTTCAACCACCTCGACCTGCACGTCCTGTTCAAGCTCCACTGGGGCGGGCGCGGCGTCAAGGGCGAAGAGTGGGAGAAGTTGGTCAGCGAAGACTTCCGCCCGAGGCTCGAGCGCATGTGGGCCGAGCAGGACTACCTCCACCCGAAGGCCGTCCTCGGTTACTTCCCCTGCAACTCCGAAGGCAACGAGCTGGTCATCTTCGACCCGGAGGATCAGGACAAGGAGATCAACCGCCTCGTGTTCCCGCGCCAGCCGCGCCACGACCGGATCTGCCTGGCCGACTTCTACCGGCCGCTCGGGGACGACGGCATCCGTGATGTCGTCGCGCTCCAGGGCGTGACGATGGGTTCCGAAGTAACCGACGTGATGGACAAGCTGGAGGAGGACGGCGAATTCGCCGAGCAGCTCTTCACCCACGGAATCGGAGTCCAGAGTGCTGAAGGACTGGCCGAGTGGCTACACCAGAAGGTGCGGGCCGACCTCGGGATCGGCGCCACCCAGGGCCGCCGTTACTCATGGGGCTACCCCGCCTGCCCGGAGCAGTCCGAGCACGAGAAGGTCTGGGAACTCCTCGACCTCAACCAGATCGGCATGTACCTCTCCGGCGGCTACGCCGTGATGCCCGAACAGTCCACGGTGGCGATCATTGCCCACCACCCGGACGCGGTCTATTTCGGAATGAAGTCAGGCTTCATCCCCAAGGACGGTCCCGCGCCCGACGAGGTAATCAGAGCTCAGCGACCGCAGCGCCAACCCACCGGAAGAAGATCCCGACACCGATCCCGAAGTGGGCGAGATTGGCGCGGAGTCGGCGGACGAAGAGCCCGCTACCGCCTGATCTTCAACCGGCCTCGCAATTCGACCGGGCACCAGTCCACGGACCCTCAGCCCGCCGCCGACCTGATCTCTTCGACGACCGGCTGAACCTGCGGCCAGGCCGCCGCCGGCACGGTGAGGGTGAAACCGCCGCCTTTGTTCCCGGGAACCATCGTCACGCTCTGGTTGCCTCGTCTGTCCACGTTGCCGACCTCCACCCGGAGGAGTCCGACAATCAGACGCGCCACACTGCCGAATCGCTCGGTGAACAGCTCGACCACCAGACCATCAAAGGTGAGAATTGTCTGGCCCTGGATTGAATCGTCGAAAGCGATGTCAGTCATTGTCCGAGTCTCGCCGAATGACGCGATTTCCGCAATGGCGGTCCGCTGAGTTCAGCGAACCACGAACGAAGCGCGGCCCTTGGTTCCGCCGACGGACACGGTGATCGTGCCTGTTCCCCGCCTGACCCCGGTCACGACTCCGCCCCTCCCCACTCGGAGAACTCCGGGACGATTGCTCGAATAGTTGACCCGCCTGCGACGCAGGTTGACGAAGGACTGATCGTCGCGCGCGGCGGCGATGATCCGGTTGGCCGCGTGACCCCGGCCCTGGCCGGGACCAGAGAGCCAGAAGTTTCGGCCTTTGAGGTTCAGTTTCTGGCCGCGGTTGAGGACCATCCGCGGCGCCTCCACCGTCACGTGCTCGATCTTCCGGGGCAGGCGGCCTGCAATCTTCACGCGTCGTCCGGCCACAGTCCTCGCGGAAGAGGTCCCGATCGTCAACCGGTACCGGCCCTGATAGACCACATCACGGTCCGACTTGGGGTCGAAAAGCCGCAGCCGCTCGACCGGGATCCGCCAGTTGAGGCGGCGTGACCTTCCCGGCTTGAGAACACCTGACCGGGCGAAACCGATCAGGCGCCGGACCGGCAGTCGCCGTCCCCCGCGGCGCGCGTGAATCGCAGCGTAGATCTGGAGCACGGTGGACCCGGCCCGCCGTCCGGTGTTGGTGACAGTGATTCCCGCCGGGATCCGGCCCGAGGCGCGAGCGCGTCGCGGGAGCTTCGCCTTCGAATAGCGGAATTTTGTGTAACTCAACCCGTGTCCGAAGGGAAAGCGCGGCTTGCCGGTGAAGTACTGATAGGTCCGGCCGAGACCTTTTGTCTTCTCCGGGGTCAGGTCGTAGTCGCTGATCGGCGGCAGCTGGGAGTCGTTTCGGTACCAGGTAAAACTCAAACGTCCCGAGGGTTCGGAACCGCCGAATAGCACGGAGGCAAGCGCACTGCCCTGTCGCTGACCGTTCGGTCCGCTGAACAGGACAGCGGGCACACGCTCGCCCGCGGCCCCCAGCGATACAGGCCCGGCGCTCTGGACATAGAGCGCCCTGTTCCGATTGCCGATGTCGTTTACCTGACGGATCATCGAGCTGTAGTTGCCCGGCATGGCGAGGCTTGCCCGGTCGCTGCCTTCGTTGCTTGACTTCTCGTCGGTTCCGACCATCATGAGCACGAAGTCGGCCTCACGGATCGCGGATCGCGTGCCTTCGCCGATCACCGCGGGACCGGTTGCGGTAGTTGAAGTTCCGGCATCGTCGAAGACGACTTCCGCCTGTGGGCTGGTCCGAGCGAGATACGACTCACCGTCGCGTACATCGATTTCTTCGGTCGGCTTGCCCGAATATCCGCCAAGCACCACGCGTCCCGCGAGATCGCCCAGCACAACGATTTTCCTGACCTCCGCCGGATCGACCGGCAGTAGCCGACGTTTTCGACTGCCGAACCGTTTGTTCCGCAACAGGACCAGCGACCGCCGGGCGACCTGTCCGGTCAGCCTGCGGTGGTCGCCGCTGTCGATCACCCGGCCGCGGATGCGCGAGAAGCCGACCCGGGAACGGGGATCGAACTCGCCGGTCCGCATGCGCAGGGTGAAGACCCTCTGTAGCGCCCGGTCGATCACACCCTGGCCGAGGATCCTGGCCCGGATTGCTTCTTCGATCAGACCGGCTTCGTTCTCCTGACCGAACCATGAGCGAAAGCCCTGATTGCCGATCCCGGCACCCGAGCAATTCAGGGCGGTTCCGGCCCGCAACGAGAATGCCTCTCCACCGGCCGGACCGCTCACCTCGGCACCATCCGCCTTGCGGGTCCAGGTCGACGCTGCGCCACCACCGTGGTCGCTGCTCCAGCCTGGTGGCGCCCAGTCGTGGCCGGAGAGCTCGACCGGTCCCCCGGGGCCGAAGGCCTCCCCCGGCAGTCGGTAGGTGGTGGCGACAGCTCCGCAATCTGACGTCACGTAACCGTTGAAACCCCACGAGCGCCGCGCCAGATTGTTCAGCAGAAACGAGTCAGCGACTGCCGGGGTGCCGTTTACCGCGTTGTAGGCGGACATCAATCCGGTCGCGCCGAAACGTTCGATCAGCCGACGGAACTGCGCCGTGTAGTAGTCGCGGATCGTGGCCTCGTCGGTGTTCGAAGAGATCGAGGTGCGGTTCTTCTCGACGTTGTTGAGCGCGTAGTGCTTGAGCGTGGAAACGGCCTTCAGATATCTGGTCCGCGATTTGCCGCGCAGCTGAACCTTGAAATCCGCGAACGTACGCACCAGCGAGGCTTGAGACGAGGAAGGGGTCTTCGCCGAAAGCCTCGTCAGTCCGTCCCCACCGCGGGTCGCGCTGGAGGTTGACCGTCGGATTGAAGTGGAACAGCGAGCCGTAGTTGGTGGCTGAGTCACCGAGATTGTTGTCGTCCGTGCCGAAGCGTGACGGGTCGTTGAAGCCGCGTACCTCGTCGCCGATGGCACTCGCCTCGCGGTGGATCAACCGGGGGTTCCAGGTGAGGCTGGCCGACAAATTGGTCGGAAAACTCGGTGCTTCGGCACGGTGGAACCAGCGCGGCTCACCGGTTACGTTGTCATCACCCCGAGAAAATAGACGCCGTGCTGCGACTCGTTCCAGTACGAGTAGGACTGTATCCCGAGCCTCTTGATCGCCGGAGCGTTGGTAGTTGAGAGCTGGGCAGCTTTCTCGGTCAGGGTCATCCTCGACACCAGGTCGGCGGCCCGCTCGCTGAAGGACCGCTTGAGATCGAGATGGGCCGGTCCGGAGGCTGCTGCCCGGGTCTGTTCACTCAACCCTGTCGCTATCAGGATCGCGGTCAGCGCGCCCAACAAGACGAACACCGCGGTTCTTTCCCTACCGAAAGAGCGTGACTCCATTACACCAAATTAGCGGAGGGACCTTCAGTCAGGCGAAAGGCGGGGGGTGCCGACTCCCTGGCGATCGCCGGTGCCGGCAAGGACCTGCTCGGCGCCTTCGCTCGATGTTCGCCTCACGCTGGCCTCGACCAGGGCCAGCTGGGCCTCGACCGGTGCCCGCCGTTCGGCCGGTACCCTCTCGAGCAGGTCGTCGAGCAGGGAGCGCAACCGGCGTGAGATCTGGATCGAACCTTCGCCGAAGAGGCGGGTCTCGTCGAGCGCGATGCTGAGGAAGTCCTCCCAGGCCGGGGACGGGAAGATCACCCGAATCTGGGAATCGGCATCGAATACGAAACCCCGGTTGAGGTTTCGGGCGCCGAGCAGCCGCAACAGGCGCTCGATCTGGTCCAGAGCTTGGACCGATGTAGTTGGATCGTTGACCTTGGTGAAAGGGCCTTCCCAGAGATGTCGGCCAGCAGGCGAAAGATGAAGGCCGGGTCCTGACTCATCGTACGTTCGTCGGCGATCGCGATCGACTCGTGGAGGATCTTCTCGCTGATCCCGGACGCCTCGCCGTGGATCCGGAACAGCGTGTCGCCTGGAATCAGGTGATCACCGATCGGCGGGACCATTTCGAGCACCACCTCCGCATCACGGGCGAGGGTGGCGAGTCCCTCAAAATCGGCGCTCTGGAGGATCCCTGGTTCTTCGGCTTCACCAAAGAGGATCTCCGTGACTGGGCCGGACTGGTCGATCCCCCTCGGGACCGCGTCGCCGTCCGCCGAAAACAGCTCGGGGTAGCACCGCTCGAGCTCGCGCACCCCGTCGCGGCCGAGGTCCTGAAGCACGGACGCAACCCGGAGGCCCTGGGTCGTCCGGCTGATCAACCGGAGGAACATCACCATGCTGGCCAGCAGCAAGAGGATCGAGATCATGACCGAGAAGTCCGGAATGAACTGATCGTTGTTTGCTGGCTGGATCGCTCTGAGGACAAACAGGGCGTAGATGAAGGTGGCCATGAACATGCCGAGCGAGACCTTGGTCGTGGGGTCTCGCAGGAACCGCCGCAGCATCCTGGGAGAGAACTGGCTCGATCCGAACTGGACGGCAAGCAGCAGGATCGAGAAGACAAAGCCGGTGAAAGTGATCATGCCGCCGGCCATCGCGCCGAGCATCCCCTGGGCGGCGGCGGCACCGAACGCGAGGCCGATCGAGTCGTTGGTGTTCTTGTCGAGGTCGGGTAGCGCAATCCCCAGCACGATGGCAAGAGCCACAAAGACGGCGGGAACGATCCAGATGCTGTTCCGCAGGGCCTCCCTGATCTTCCATTTTGTGCGCCAGGACATCTAAGGCGATCCTACCCGTCACCGACCCTGTCGGAGAGTCGGGATCTCTAACCCCCTGGCAACCTCGAAGCGGAATAGGGTTTGTCGTGGACCGCTGGACCAACGCAAACTGATCGGGGATTGCCAGATGCAGCTTCAAGGAATCAAAGGACTTCTGACGGGTGCCGCCGGTGGCCTTGGTCAGGAAATGGCCCGCGGTCTCGCCGGGCAGGGCGTGGCCCTGGTTCTCTCGGGCCGGGACGAAGCCGCACTCAACGCACTCCGGGATTCGCTGCCGGGCTCCGTACACTTGGTGATCACGGCCGACCTCTCAAGCCGGGACGAGGCGAAGGCTCTGATCCCGCTGGTCGAGGCCGAGGCGGGTCCGCTCGACCTGCTGGTCAACAATGCAGGCATCGAGACTGGCGGCACCTACCACCGGCTCGAAGTCTCCGACATCGAGCGTATGGTCGACCTCAACCTGCTGGCGCCGATGCTCCTGACCCACGCCGTCATTCCCGGCATGCTCGAACGGGGGAAGGGCCACGTCGTCCAGATCGCTTCCGTGGCCGGCCTCGCGAGTGTCGCCTGCAGCGAGCCCTACAGTGCCACCAAGGGCGGCCTGGTCCGGTTCAACGAGTCGCTGCGTGCGACCTACGACAAGGATCCGGTCGGCTTCTCGGTCGTTTGCCCCGGTTTCACTGAGGGTGGCGGCATGTACACCCGCATGGAGGCCGAGGGGCACAAGTCGAACCCGATGCTCGGCACCAGCACGATCGAAGACGTTTCGGCGAAGGTGGTCAAAGCGATCACCGGGGACAAGCCTTTGCTGATCTCGAACAACCGTCCGCTCCGGCCGATCTTGGCGATGGGCGCCCTTTCCCCCGGTCTGTCGTCGATCCTCATGGAACGAAGCGGCGCCAACCAGATCTTCCGCGACGTCGCCGCCGATCGCGAGAAGTAGCGACGACGGTCTTCTATTGCTTCCGGGCGTTCCGGATGGCCTTGATCTCGGCCGGCTGGATCTTCAGCGGAACGTCGACCTCGATCGGGTCACGGTCCAGGCTCGGCTCGAGTCCGGCCAGAGCCTCGATCGTCGCGAGCACGCAGAACGGCATGTGGTCGAGGCTGTATCCGCCTTCCTGAACGGCGACGATCCGGCCGTGACAGAGCCGGCTTGCCAAGTCCGAGACGAGACGGGTCATCTCGCGAAATCCTTCGGTGGTCACACTCATCCGGCCGAGCGGGTCCGAAGCCGCCGCGTCCTGGCCGCTGGAGATGATCAGGAGGTCGGGTCCGAACGCTTCGAGGGCCGGCAGCGCGACTTCGTTGATGGCAGCGATGTATCCGGCATCGCCGCTGCCGGCCGGCATCGGGATATTGACGGTCGCTCCCACCCCATCGCCTGCCCCTCTCTCTTCGGCCGAGCCCATGTCCACCGGATACAACCGGTCCTGGTGGATCGAGATGAAGAGCACCTCCGGGTCTTCGTAGAAGATGTCCTGGGTGCCGTTGCCGTGGTGGACATCCCAGTCGAGGATTGCGACGCGTCGGAGGCCGTGGCTCCTCTGGGCATGGCGAGCGGCCAGCCCCGCATTGTTGAAGAGGCAAAAGCCCATCGCCTGATCGGCCGATGCGTGGTGCCCGGGCGGGCGGGTCAGCGAGTAGGAGGGTGCGCCGTTCCCGACGCTGTAGTCGACGCAGGCGAGCGCCGAGCCGGCAGCGATCATCGCCGGCTCCCAGGTGCGGGAGTTCGCCCTCGCTTCGGGCCCGACCCGCTGGAGTTGGCCCTTGCCGCAGGCTTCTTTGATTCGAGCAGTGTGGGGATCGGTGTGAACCAGATCGAGCTCCTGGCCGATGGCGATTCGGCTTTCGATCGGAACTAGTTGAGTTGTCACGCCAGAAGCATCGAGCACCTCGAATGAACGCCGAATCCGATCCCCGTTCTCGGCGTGGGCCACGTCGATCCAGCCGCCGGCTTTCTCGTCAACGACCATCGAGCCGTTGTCGTGTGCGAGGCAACGCGGGTCGTATACGAGCCCGGTCTTCGGTTCAGCGGTCGCCATAATGGAAGGATCGCAGGCCGGTCAGCGCATTCGTTTTGCCAGGCGGACTACCGCCCTGGCGTGACGCCTGATCGTTCCGCGCGATTGAACGCCGGCTCCGAACTCCACCACGAGGGCGGTAGTGCCGAACTCATGGTGCTGCCAGGTGATCGCGCTTCCGGGGTAGTAGCCGCGGTCGCAGCCGCGGTCGGTGTCGAGCCCGGAAAGTCGGGCGTAGATTTTCGCCCAGCGGCGGTCACGGTTGCAGGGAGCCAGGGTGAGCCCCCAGGGCTGGTGGTACCAGATCGCGAGATCGAAATCGACCCGTTTCGAGAGCCGCATCACGGCCCGGGTCTCCGGCTCGGAAGCGGCCCTGGGTCCGGAGTTGTAGCCGCCATTCAGCTTCGGGTCGAAGCGGTGCGGGAAGTTCCGGTTGAGGTCCACCCCGCGGGCGTTCTTTCGGGTGCGCCGGGCGAGTCCATCGGGGTTGGTTGTCTTGATCGTCCAGAACTGGACCCCCCTGGCACCACGCGGGTCGTACTTCCTCAGGCGCCTGACAACCCGCACGCCCTGAGCCTCATCGCCGTGGATCGAACCGACGACCAGGGCCTTGAACGGAGCCTCGGGGTCACCAAGGCGCTTGGCGAGGATTGGCCGGCCCCTGACCGACTCGCCGACGAAGTGGAAACGTGTCGATGCTACGGCAGAAGAGGCCGTGAAGAAGACCAGACCCACAAAGACCAGCGACGCCAACCCGCCGGACCTTCCAACCTGAACTTTTACTTTTCCGAGGATTCACAGAGCTTAAAGCTCAGAAGCCGTTACGAACATGTTTCAGGTTCTTCATTCGCTTTAAGCATGCGTAACGCATGTTAGGCTTGAGTCATGGGCAAGATGCTTCAGATCAGAGATGTTCCGGAAGATGTTCACGAACGACTCAAGGCCCGCGCCGCGAGAGAAGGCCGGACACTTTCGGACATGCTGCGTGAAGAACTTGCGCTCATTGCCGGCACGCCCACCAGGGCAGAAGTCATCGAACGGATCCGCAACCAGGAGTCGGCAGGACTTGAAGAAATGCCCTCGGTTGCATTGCGTCGGATGCGTGACTCCTATTGATCGTCCTCGACGCAAGTGCCCTTCTCGATGTGCTGCTGGAGAACGATCGCGCGCCGGGTGTATCTGAACACCTATCGGACGAGTCGATTCCGCTCGTGGCACCGGACCACATGCTGGTCGAGACGACTCGCTCTCTTCGCAGGTTTGCCCTCGCGAACCTGATCAGTGAGGAGAATGCCGATCGACAGGCGCTCAACGCGCTGGGGCTGGGAGTCAGAACGTATCCGTGCCGCGATCTCTTGCCGCGAGCCTGGACGATGAAGAGTTCGATCACGATCGACGACGCCCTGTACGTGGCGCTTGCCGAATCCGTGGAAGGGGCTCGCCTGCTCACAACCGACCGGAGGCTGGCGAACGCTGCTTCCGGCCGGGTTGAGGTCATCGCACTTTAGGGGGATCTACTCGCCGCTTGCCAGCCTGCGGGCGAGCAGTTCGTCGAGCCGCTCGTTTCCTTCGCTGACGCCGCTTTCCATCCCGGACTGGAGCATGCCGTCGCGGGCCTCTTTCACCTCGAAGGTCGAGACAGTCCTCAGCAGGGTCCGCTTACCGCCGTCGAGCTCGATGAACTCGCAGCGGTCGATCTGCGGCGGCACTGGCGGCTCCATGACGAAAGTGAAGGTCTGCTCCATCAGTTCGGGCTTGGTGATCTCGCGGAATTCGCCAAAGAAGACGAAGTCGTTGCCCCCCTCGTCCGAGTGGATGTACCTCCACTCACCGCCTACACGGAAGTCGTACTTCTCAATCCGCATCTTCAGCCGGCGCGGACCGAGCCACTCGACCAGCAGTTCGGGGTCTTCGAAGCACTCCCAGACCAGCTCGCGGGGAGCGTCGAACTCGCGATCGATCTGGATCTCGAGATCACTGGGAGTGGTCACTACGGTTTGGTTTCGTGTCTTTTCGCTCATTTCTTTCCTTCTTTCTTCTTTCTTTCCAGGATGTCGTCGAGCCGCTCGTAGCTGTCCGCCCACCGGCGGCGGAACTCCTCGATCCAGAAGGCGGCTTCGTCGAAGCCCTCGGCGTCGAGTTGGCAATGCCGGGTCCGGCCGATCTTTTCGGTAGTCACCAGGCGGGCCTCCTCCAAAACGGCCACGTGTTTCTTCAGACCGGTCAGGGACATGCCCGCGGGCGCTGCCAGCTCGCTGATTGTGGCGCTTCCTTCGCTCAGTCGATTGAGGATCGACTGTCGCGTCGGATCTGAAAGAGCCGCAAACGTTCGCTCGGCGTTGGTCGAATACTGAACCATATAGTTCAGTTTATACACGGTGACGGCGGCGTGTCAAGGACACCTAGTCGTGAGCAAGCGCACCCGACGAGGCTGACTTCGTCCCGGCGGCCGAAACAGGTGCCGGCAACGAAGCTTCCTTTGCCTCGAGTCCGGCATCGGGCTTCCATCCCGGGCCCTTGAAGGCGAACGAGAAACGGTGGCGCCAGCAGTCGGCCGACTTCACGTCACGCCAGATGTTGGCGAACTCGCCGAAAGCGACCTTGACCGGGTTGTAGGTCTCGATGTTCTTCGTGAGTCCGTACCGGACCCGCTCGTCCTCCGGCTCGAAGCTGCCGAACATACGGTCCCAGATGATCAGGATGCCCCCGTAGTTCTTGTCGAGGTACTGCTCCTGGGATCCGTGATGGACGCGGTGGTGACTCGGCGTGTTCCAGAACCATTCGATTGGCCGCGGGTACTTGTCGATCGCTTCGGTGTGCAGGGTGAACTGATAGATCAAACTCCAGGACATCGCCACGAAGATCATCCACGGCGGGAAGAAGATTGCCATCGGCAGCCAGAACATCGAGCCGGTGAAAGGTGACCAGTCCTGGCGGAGAGCCGTCGAAAAATTGAAATGCTCGGACGAATGGTGAACCACATGAGTTGCCCAGAAGACCCGGATCCGGTGGTGGCTGCGGTGGTAGCAGTAGAAGGCCAGGTCGTCGGCAAAGAAAAGCAGTACCCAGGTCCACCAGTTGCCCGCGGAAAGCTGAAGCGGACTGAGCGTGTAGATGCCCGCGTAGACGAACAGCAGGACGAGCTTCCAGGCCCCGGCCACGAAGAGATGGCCGAGTCCCATGGTCATGCTGGTGCTGCTGTCCTTGGCGTCGTAGCCGACCGGGGCGTTCGGCTCGGTCTCGTGCTCGTGGGCGGCGTGCCTCAGGGCGACGAACTCGAGCGCGACCGAGAGCAGGAAGAACGGGATCGCATAAATGATGAGGTATTCGTCGTTCAAGGCTTCTCTCAGGGCTCGTGGTCCAACCAGTCTTGGTCAACTGGTTATACCAGTTGGGAGCCGTTCACGTCAAGCCAGCATGGCGTGGGTGCGTTTTCTACGCCATAGACGTAGAAAACGCACCCAGTCCTGGTTTAGCCGAAGGACTCGATGTCTGATTCGAGCATTGGGCGAGCGGCGGCCACCGCGGCAGCTTCGTCCCCGGCGGCGATCGCATTGCCCAGAGCTCGGATGCCCTCGGCGTCGGTCGGGCGGATCCGCGAGGCGATGTCGCCGTAGGCCAGCATCGCCTCCATCAGCGAGTTGAGCGCGAGGCGGTAGGCGATGTTGCCGGACCCTGCGACGATCGCTCCCCACATGACGGCGAAGGCGACGTCGAGCTCAATGTCCCCCTTCCCCACCAGGTCCGCGGCGGCATCGGCGAATCGCCGAATCTCTTCCCGGTCATCTGCCGAAGCGCGGCTGGCGCAGTGCCGGGCGGCATCGACTCCGATCGAGGCACGCATCTCGACCACCGAACGGGCGATCTCGGGGGGCGGGTCGAAGGTCTCGCCGAGCAGGTCGAGCAGGACCTGGAGACCACCACTGTCCCGCCAGTCGAGCACCCGGGTGGCGCCGCCGTGGGTGATGCGGATCAGACCGGCCTGTTCGAGCCTCTTCAAAGCTTCACGAACCGCGTGCCGGTTGACCCCGAACTCCTCGGCGAGGATTCGCTCCGAAGGGAGCGTCGCACCGGCTTCGAGCTTGCCCTCGAGGATGTCCCGTCGGAGTGTTTCGTGAACTCGCTGCGATACCAGGCTGGTCCGGGCCATTTCTGCCATTGCTCTCAGTCTGCTTTTCGTCCGAAAAGCACGGCGAAACCGTGGTCCTTGAAGAGAATGTCAACGTCCTCGAATCCGGCCTCGGTCAGCCACTCGAGTTGGATTGCCAACGGACTGAGGTGGTCGGCGAGCATTCGGTCTTCGGCCTGATGCCATTCCTCGTCATTGATGCCGTTGTGACGCGCGCACTTCTCGTGCCAGTGGCGGTACTCGTGGTCCATCTGGGCGGTCGGCCCGAGGATGTGTTCGGCATTGACGAAGATGCCGCCCGGCCGGAGGAACTCGAACGCCGACTCGAACACATGTTTCTTGCCGTCGTCGGTCAGGTGGTGGATCGCGAGTGCCGAGACCACAGCGTCCCAGGGTCCGGGCGGCAGATCGCCGTAGAGGTCACCCTCGACATAGGTAATGCGCTCCTCACCGTACATCTCCTTTGCCTTCTCGATCATCAAAGATGCCCCGTCGAAAAGCGTCACCTGGGCCCTGGGGAATGCGTCCCGGACCATGGCAGTCAGCATTCCCGTGCCACCGCCGAGATCGATGACACGGCTGACATCGGGCCCGGCCAGGTTGATCGCCTCGACTGCGGTTCCGTAGAAGTCCTCGAAGGGCGGGATCAACCGGTTGCGGGCAACTTCGTAGTGGGCGGCGTGGGAATTGAATACGGAAGCGGCGTCGGACATGGTTCGATCCTAGATTGCCAGGACGATGGCCGCGATCGCGGTATCATCGCGGCCCGTCGAACAAGGAGTCCTTCCTGGATAACCCGCATCAGACTTCTAGATCGAGTCGAACTGGCGGCTCTTCTCGCGGTGGCTTGGCGGTTCCGAGCTGAGCTCGACCGGGGCCTGTGCGATCGCCTGGGAGCGCATGTCGCCCCAGGTCAGGCCTTCGCGGACCAGGGCAGGAACGCCCAGGGTGGCGGCGGTCGCCATTTCCACGGCCTGAAGGATCACGCCGTAGGCGAAAGCATCGGCCGTCGAGACACCCCAGCCGTTGTGCAGCACCGCGACGACGGCAAGCTGGAAGACACCGATGTTCGACGGTGTCACCGGCACGGCGGCCGTGAAGTTGACTGCGAAGAGGACCGCGGCAGACGCGGCGAAACCGGCCTGCGCTTCGAGGCCGAGCGCGAACATCAGCGCCCAGCAGGAAAGCAGCTGGATGAACCAGGCGCCGAGCTGAAGTCCGGCAGCCGGAAGCCCCGCCTTGGGCCTCTTGAAGACGCTCAGTCCGCGCCGCACCTGGAGCATCACTGAATGCATTGCGGCACTTGTGCGGGCTAGACGGCCGTCCTTGCCGCCCTGGTTTCGCAGCAGGATCGGCGCGATCACCACGGCCAGAAGCAGGGCAAGTGGTATGAGACTGAAGACCAGAACCTGCTTGGTGCCGTTGTGAAAAATGCCACCGATGTTGGTCAGGACGAGCACGCCGAGCAACGCCAGGGCAAGGATGTTCAACATCGTCTGCGAGACGATCGTGCCGACGATCACCGGAAGGTTCTCCCGGGCCCGTCCGGTGTGGCGGGAGAGCGCGACCGCCCTCGCCGGCTCACCGAGCCGGGCGGGCAGCGTGGCCGACATGAAGACACCGATCATGGTCGCCGAAGCGAAGTCCCGGCGTCTCAATTTGGCGATCGGCATGGCGGCCTTGGCGATGAAGTACCAGGCGTAGGCACGGAAGAACATCGAACTGGCCATCAGCGCCAGGGCGATCAGCACCCACGAGACGTCGGAACGAACGATCGCGTTGCCGACCCGGTCGAGGCCGATCTTCTGCGCGGCAATCGCCGCCAGGCCGAGGCCGACGATCGCAGCGATGCCGAGGGCACCCTTGCGCAGCAGGTGACGTTTGCGGTGTTCGCCCATCGTCGGCGGCGGATCGAGCGAGGCCAGTTTCCTCTCGGGCAGCGCCTGGGCCAGACCGTCACTCGGAATGATTCCGGCACGACGACGCATCCGGTCGGGCAAAGTGTCCGGCTGTTCGACTTCGATCGCCCGCTCGTACACCTGGAGCACTTCTTCGGCAACGTTCTCCCAGGCATAACGCTTCGAACTGGCGCGGGCGTTCATTCCCATGCGAAGGAGGCGGTCGGGCTCGAGATAGGCGCGCTGGAGTTCTTCGGCCAGACGCTGTGGGTCACCCGGCGGGACCAGGACGCCGTCGTGGCCGTCGGTCACGACGTCGCTGTAGCCGGCGATGCCGGAAGCGATTACGGGGGTGCCGGCGGCGAAGGCCTCGGTCAGGATCATGCCGAAGCTCTCACCGGAAAGTGAAGGCGCGCACAGCACATCGGCATGATGGAGCTGGTGCCACAGATCTTCGCTCGATGCCCGGCCGTGGAAGTCGATGTGTTCCTCGAGGTCCGGGTCGGAGAGCATGCGACGCACTTCTGAGCGGTCGGTGCCGATGATGCCGAGGCGGGCGGGCACCTGGTCCTTAAGGGCGTCAAAGGCCCGCAGCAGTACGGGCAGCCCCTTGCGTTCCTCGGCCCTGCCGATGAACAGAACCCGCAGCTCGCCACTGGCCGTCTTTGGCCCTTGCGGGGCATGCTCGATGTTCACGCCGTTCGGGACGATCGTGTAGTTGCCGCCATACCAGCGGCGACCGGTCCAGGTAGCGGCTTCGGAAACGGCGATCCGCGCGGAAAGGCGGTTGACCACCCGGCGGGCCCCGGCGAACTTGCCGAGCGTGTGTGGCATCGGGCTGGTTGAGTAGGCGTGGAAGGTGCCAACGACCGGCGTGTCGCTGGCGGTCGAGATATCCCAGCCGTTGAGCGGGGTGATCGGCTCGTGGAGGTGTACCACATCGAAATCGCCCTCTTCGATCGCCCGGCGGGTCGCGGTGACGGCGCTCGGGAACATCGGGACGTTGGAAATCGAACCGTTTGATCCGATGCCCATCGTGCGGCCGATCGGGATCAGGTAATCGGGCGCTTCGAGCGTTTCAGCTGGAGCACGGTGCAGGACTCTTGACAGGCGATCCGGGGGATCGAACGGCGCAATGACACGGACGTAATGGCCTCGGCTTATGAATTCCTCGGCCAGCTACTGGATATGCCTGTTGACACAGCCCTGATAAGTCCATGAATACGGGGTTACAAGGGCAATTCGCACGAAGAGACAGTGTAGCTCAGGAATCGGTCAAATGGCCACCTGCAGCCCAGACGTACCCGATCAGCAGCCCCAGATAGAGAACACCTACCTGGATGAAGAGTGCTCCGGAGTCATTGCTGAGCGCTCCAACCGCCGATCCGACAGCTGCGGCAATCAGGCCTGCCCTGAGGGCTGGAGCGGGTTTCAGCCACTCTTCTATCCTGTCCCGCCGGACCCAGGCGAACCAGATCAGGGCCAACGCGACCAGGGTGACCGGCAGTCTCGAAAGCCGCGTGAAACTGCTCGCGGTTTCTTCGAGACGGTGTGCCAGCACCTGACCGGTTGAGTCGCCGGGGGAACCGTCGAAGATCGAACGCAGAAAATGTGACTCGCCACCAAGCAGCGCGTCCCCGGCCGCGACCAGTACCAGCGCGACCAGCGCGGCAATCACTCCGAACCAGGCCAGGCGGGGCCGCTCAAGGACAAACGTGGCGGCGATGACGGCGGCAACGGGAAAAATGATCGCCGCGCCGACGTCGGCTCCGAACCGGCCGGCGGCGAAGATCACCGTGCCGGCCAGGCCGGCGAAGAGGAAGGCCGCAGCGGCGCGCCGGCGGTCGAGCCCGCCACCCCACGCAGTGAGCGCGGCGCCGACCCCGGCCGAGGTCAGGATCATCAGCGTCGATTCGAGTTCATTTCCGATTCCGTAAAAACGCGCGCCGAGGCCCGGGTTCGGCCCGACCACGGCCTTCGGCGTGAGGACCGAGCCGGCGAGCATGTCGATCGCGTAGGGGCCGACGGTCACCGCGCAGGCGACCGCCAGCGGGGCGAACCCGGGTAGGAGCCGCAGCAATCCACAGGCAACGACAGCAGGGAGCAGCGTCGCCAACGCCCGCTCGACCCCCAGGGACGGGGAGAACGAGGCGGTCAGGAGCAGCGTCGCCGGCAGCAGGATCACCGAAAGGGCAAGAAACTCGACCGCGACCCGGGCGAGCCGGCCTCGGCTGAGGGCAGAGGCGGCGCCAGCGAGCAGGGCCCAGATCAGGATGGGCAACAAGAGTGCTGCCCCTCTGCGTTTTCCGACCTGCTGGTAGCGGCCCTCGAGCTTGTCCAGTGCTTCGTAGTCGATCGCACTGCCCGAAGACGAGATCGGCAGACCGGTCATCACCTTCGGCGTGTCAATCCCGAAATAGTCCAAGATCGTGGGCGCCAGGTCGGTGGTCAGGACATAACCAACAGTGCGAGTGCTCTCCGAAGTGAGCATGCCGTTGAAGCCGGGGCCGGCAATCGCCAGCGACAGTTGGTCCCCGGAGCCGGCCGGCGGGCTCTCGATGACGATCAGGAGTTGGCCCTTCTGGCGACTCCGGGCCAGTTCCGTGGCGCCGGAAAGCGTCGTACTCCGGATTTCCAGCGCCCGGGGGCATATTTCCGGCGCGCAGCCGGCCTGGAGAGGGGTCAAACGGCCGGCCCGGTTGACGCCCATCAGGGCCGGGCCGTCGGTACCCGTCGCAATCACTGTTTCGAGGCCCGCGGCAGCCAGCGTCGTCGCAAGAAGGCCGGGTCGGAGGTCGGGCGAAGCCCGGCGCGCGCGTTGTCGTACTTTCTCCCATGGAATAGCCTTTTCCGCGGATATCGCCAATTCGTTCAACGGTGTGTCATACGAGCTGTCAAACGCCCTTGAGCCTTGGCTTACGTCGAGCCAGGTCTGATCGGCTGGCACGTCGCCGAGACCCGGATTCAGCAGTCCGACCGCGGAGCCCCTGAGGCTGCCCAGGTCGTCCGGGGACGTGCCTTCGGGCACGACTGCGATCGTCACGAGGGGCTGGGCCGCATGGGCTGCCCCGGGCGCGGCAACCGCCCCGCCGGGAGCGGTCATTACCAGCAGCGAAGCAACAATCGCTATCTTGATGACCAGCATGGCTGACCGCACCTTCGCCAAGTTCACGTTTTTCAAGATGGACCCCGCGTGGCGCCGCCGCGATCCGGTCGACCGGGCCGAGGACAAGCGTGAGTTTCTTGCCGCCTGCGACGACTTCGCAGAGGATCGGTCGCTTCGCACATATTCAACGATAGGCACTCGGGGCGACACGGACTTCGTAGTCCTCAGCCAGAGCCCGAATCTCGACGACATCCACACTCTTCACGTGGTGCTCGGGCAGTCAGGACTGGCCAAATGGGCGACCATCCCCCACTCCTATCTCAGTGCAACACGGATCTCGCCATATTCCGAAGAGAACGCACGCTCCGAGATCTGCATGTCCGATCGCAAGTACCTCTTCGTATATCCGATGGTCAAGAAAAGGTCCTGGTACGCACTCGAAAGGGAGGAACGCGGCCGCATCATGAAGGGACACATCGCGATTGGCCGGAGTCATCCGGACGTCTCGATCAACACCACCTATTCTTACGGCCTCGATGACCAGGAGTTCGTGGTCGGATTCGAGGGCGACGATCCGCTTGAGTTCCTCGACCTGGTCCAGGAACTCCGTTACACGGAATCCAGTTCCTACACCGAGTCCGAAACTCCGATCTTCACCTGCGTGTCGATGTCGACCGCCAAGGCCCTCGACGCGCTCGACGGCACCCCGGTCAGCGCCGTCGTCGCGGGAACGGTCTGAAAACGTTTTGACCGTCACGATTCCACCCGAACAGATCGCCCCGGTCGGCGACGGCATCGAGATCGCCTTCGACGACCGCGGCAATCCCGACGATCCGGTGCTCCTGCTCATTCAGGGCCTCGGAACCCAGATGATCTTCTGGGAGGACGGGTTCTGCGAAATGCTGGTGGAGCGCGGATTCCGGGTGATCCGCATGGACAACCGCGACAACGGACATTCCACCGTTCTGAAGGACGAGGGGGCGCCTGGCGTGGTGCCGATGTTGCTTGGCATCCCGCGGGGACTCAAGTACACGATGTCCGAGATGTCGGCCGACCCGATCGGCGTCCTTGACCACCTTGGCATTGACAAAGCTCACATCGCCGGCTGTTCGATGGGCGGCATGATCGTCCAGACGATGGCGATCGAGCACCCGGAACGGGTCCTTTCGATGTGTTCGATCATGTCCCGCACCGGCGCTTACAAGGACGCGTTGCCCGGCGCCAAAGAGCTCATCGCATTGATGAAGGTGACTCCGACCGATCTCGAGGGCTACCTCGATCGCCTGGAACTTCTGGCGAAGACAATTGGCTCCCCCGCGTACCCGACTGATCCCGAACGGCTCCGCCGCATCGGGACCGAGGCCTGGCACCGGGGCATCACCCGGGAAGGCACCGCCCGACAGCTCCACGCGATCAACTGCCAGCCGAACCGGACGAAGAACCTCCGAAAGCTCGACCTGCCGGCACTCATCCTGCACGGTTCAGCGGATCACCTCGTCTTCCCTCGTGGCGGCCGCACGACTGCCCGGGCCATACCCGGAGCCAAATTACGCATCTACGAAGGCATGGGTCATGACCTGCCGCAAGAGCTCTGGCCGCAGTGGGCGGCCGAGATCGAAGCGAACGCCGCGCGCGTTCCGTCGCAGCGGTAATCGCCGCGTAGCCAAGTCCTGAAGTCTTCAGTTCCTTAACCTGTAGGTCAATGAGCAATCCAGGCACCCAGGACAATCCCCTCCGCGTCGCGATCATCGGGGCCGGCCCCTCCGGTTTCTACGCCGCCGACCAGATCCTCAAAGATCCCGAGACCCACGCCCAGGTCGATCTCTTCGACCGCCTTCCCACCCCCTACGGACTGGTCCGCGGCGGAGTCGCGCCTGACCACCCGAAGATCAAGTCGGTCACACGCGTTTACGAGCGCACCGCCGCCAAGGAAGGCTTCCGGTTTTTCGGCAACGTCGAAGTCGGCCGCGACCTGGGTGTCGCCGATTTCGAGAACCACTACCACGCGATCATGTACACCTTCGGCGCCGAGGCTGATCGTGAACTGGGCATCCCCGGCGAGGACCTGCCCGGCAGCTACGCGGCGACTGCTTTCGTCGGCTGGTACAACGCCCACCCCGACTACGCTGACCGCGATTTCCACCTCGAGCGGGCCAAGCGGGCCGTGGTCATCGGCAACGGCAACGTCGCCATGGACGTCAGCCGCATGCTGGCACTCGATGGCGCCGAACTGAGGCAGACCGACATCGCCGACCACGCGATCGACGTCCTCGATTCGAGCGCGATCGAGGAGATCGTCGTGCTGGGCCGCCGCGGTCCGGTCCAGGCGGCGTACACGAACCCCGAAATCAAGGAGCTCGGCGAGCTCGAGGAGGCCGATGTGATCGTCGATCCGGCCGAAACCGAACTCGATCCGGTCAGCCAGGCCTGGATCGACTCGGACGAAGTCGACAAGACCACCCGGGTCAACGTCGAGATCGTCCGCGAGTTCGCCCTGAAGACTCCCGCAGGCAAGCCGAAACGGATCGTCTTGCGATTCCTCGCCTCGCCGATCGAGATCAACGGCGGCGCCCACGTCGAGAGCATCGTGATCGGACAGAACGAACTGGTCGACGATGACGGCACCCTGCGTGCCCGGGACACAGGCTTTCGCGAAGAGCTCGAATGCGACCTGGTCCTGCGGTCGGTCGGTTACACCGGCATCCCGCTCCCCGGCGTTCCTTTCGACGAAAAGCGCGGCACCATCCTCAACCAGCACGGGCGGGTGCTCGAAGAGCATGGTGGTTCGCACCGCATCGGCCACTACACCGCCGGCTGGATCAAACGCGGGCCCTCCGGCGTGATCGGCACCAACAAGAAGGATGCCCAGGAAACGGTGACCCACCTGCTCGAAGACGTCGCCGGCAATCAGTTGCTGGAACCTTCGACCCCCGATCCCAACGCGATCGAGGCCCTGCTCCAGGAGCGCGGCGTCAATTACGTCAGCTTCAGCGGCTGGGAGAAGATCGACGCCGAAGAAGTCGGACGCGGCGAGCCGCACGGCCGCCCGCGGGTGAAGTTCGTGCGGGTCGATGAGATGCTCGACCACGCCAGCGACAAGGCCACGAAGTAGGCTCGACCGATGCCCGCTGACCTGTTGGAACTCAAAGGAATGATCGAAGCCGCCCTGCCTGGTTCGACCGCCGCCGTCATCGACGAGACCGGAACCGGAGACCACCTGCGGGCCGAGGTCAAGGCCCCGCAGTTCGAAGGTCTGACCCGGATCAACCAGCACCGGCTGGTCAAAGCCGCGGTCAGAAGCCGCTTCGACGACGGAACAATCCACGCCCTGACCATCAAAGTCATCGAGTGATCAGAACCGGCCGGGCCGATCATCTAGCATCCATCTCATGGCCGACCAGGAACTGACTGACCGCGTACAGGAGTTGATCTCCGAGAACCCCGTGCTGCTCTTCATGAAGGGCACACCCGAAGCACCGCGCTGTGGCTTTTCGATGCGCACGGTCCAGGTGCTCGACACCATGGGCGTCGAGTACGGCGCGATCGACGTGCTGCCGGCGCTTCAGCCCCTCCGTGAGGTCACGTCCGAGATCTCCGACTGGGAAACCTTCCCGCAGCTCTACGTCAAGGGCGAACTGCTCGGCGGTGCCGACATCGTCGAGGAGATGGCCGCATCAGGCGAGCTGGCAACGGCACTCGGTGTCGAGCAGCCGGAGACCGCCGAAGTGCCCGAGAGCGCCTCCGAGCTGCCGGCCCAGAGCCCGCCGCTCAAGATCGAAGGCAGCTGAACGAAGAAAGGCGCCTCAGGCGCCTTTCGGATTCAAGCGATTTCAGTCCCGTCTCAAGCGGGGACTGAAGTTTCTTCTTCGTCCTTCACCTGGAACGAAGAGCCACAGCCACAGGCGGCAACCACATTCGGATTGTTGACCTGGAAGCCGGCGCCGGTGAGTCCTTCAACGTAGTCAACTTCGGAGCCGAACACGAACTGCATGCTCGTCTTGTCGACGATCACGGAGACGCCGCGATGCTCGAAGACGTTGTCTTCGTCGGTCTTGGTATCGAAGGCAAGTGCGTACTGGAAGCCGGAACAGCCACCGCCGCGCACGGCCACACGCAGGGCCTGCTCTTCGCCTTCGGGCTGATCACCGATCATCTCGGCGATCTTCTCGGCGGCGATTTCGGTCAGGGTGATTGCGGCTTCAGGCGTATCGGACATAACCAAAGGTTAGCGCCTCGCCGCCCTGGTCCCCGCGCAGCGTGGACCAAGACGTCAGGAAGCGGCCCTATCTCTTGCCCCACCTGCGCTCAACGTACTCCTTGATCCGCTTGGAATCGTGGATCACATCGTCGCCGTCAATCAGCACCGGAACCCGCTTCTGACCGGTCAATTCGAGGATCTCCGGGCGCTTCGACTTCGAGTACGGCACCTTCCTTGAATCAAACTCGACGCCGGCCTTCTTGAGGGCCTTGGCCGTGCTGCCGCAGGAGCAGAGGCTGTCGGTCGGGGTCGGGCAGCGGAAGAGCACGGGCTTGTCCATTGGGTGGACTCTAGATAAACCCGCCCGCCTGCCGCTTCTCTGATAGAAACGTTGGGTGTCCGACGATCCAGCCATCGCACTGGTCACCGATTCGACCGCTTCGCTGACCGCCGAGGACCGCGAACGCCTTCAGATCGAGATCGTGAACCTCTACGTGATCATGAACGGGGACCAGCGCCCCGAGAACGAGATCACCGACTACACCGAGTTCTACAAGGCGGTTCTCGACAGCCCCCAGCTGACGACCACCTCACAGCCTTCGATCGGTGACTTCATGGAGGTCTACGAGCCGTTGCTGGAGGCGGGCAAGGAAATCGTCTCGCTCCACATTTCTTCCGGTATCTCCGGGACTGTCGAAGCGGCCCGGCAGGCTGCCGAGCACAGAGTCGAAGGCAGGGGTGGTGAACGCATCACGGTGGTCGATTCCCGCACCACCGCCGGCGGCCTCGCCCTGACGGCGCTGGCTTCGGCGAATGCGATCAACGCCGGCAAGTCGGTAGCCGAGACCGTCGAGCAGACCCTGGCCGCCCGCGAGGCCGTCCAGACCTGGATCATGATCGACACCCTCGAGTACCTTCACAAGGGCGGCCGCATCGGCAGCGCCGAGGCTGGTTCGGTGGCACGCTGAAGATCAAGCCGATCGTGACCCTGGAAGGGACACGTGAAGCCCTACGACAAGGTCCGGACCAAAGCCCGGGCGGTCCAGCGGCTGAAGGACACCGCGTCCGAAGTTGCAGAACGGGGCGAAACGACCTGGACCGTCCAGCACAGCGCCGCCCCCGAACTCGCCGACGAACTCGCAGCCCACTGCCGCGAGGTCTTCCAGTGTGAAGGCGCCTTCCTCGACGAGATGTCGGCCGTACTCGGCATCCACGCCGGCCCGGGCATGCTCGGCCTCGGCACCGTCCCCACGGAACTGGTCGGATCCAAGTTTTGAACCTCGCGGTCACGGCCATCGGTCGCGACCGGCCGGGCATCGTCGCCGGCATCACTGCCGTGCTGCTCGAAATGGACGGCAATGTCGATGACTCCCAGATGTCGATCCTCCACGGCCAGTTCGCGGTGATGCTGATCGTCTCGGTCCCCGATGACGCCTCGTCTGACGAATTGTCGGCGCGGCTCGACGAGGCCGGACGCGAATTCGGCCTGGCCGCGATCACGGTCAGCCCGATTGAAAGCCTCGAGCGCGGGCCGCAGGCCACCCACGTGCTCACCGTCTACGGCGCCGACAAGCCCGGGATCGTCCACGGTGTGGCCGAGAATCTCGCCGCCCGACAGGTCAACATCACCGACCTCCGAACCAGGCGAACCGGCACCGAAAACGAGCCGGTCTACACCCTGATGATGGAGCTGGCCATCCCCGGCGAAGGAAGCGCCCGGGCCGACACCGCGACCGCCCTCAACAATTACGGGGCAGATCACGACGTAGAAGTGAACCTGACCGAGCTCGACGCCCAGAGTCTCTAAGAACTTTTGGCAACGATTTCCTATACCTGGCAGGTGAAATCGTTGCCGGAACCACTTGATCGAACCCGGGTCGCCGTTCTGGCAGCGATTTCCTATACCTGGCAGGTGAAATCGTTGCCGGAACCGAATCTTTCTGATCAATTTCGCCACCGCATTTGACATGCCCGTTCGTGACGTTCTCGTCTATCCGGCTCCGATCCTCAAGGAGGTGGCGCGTGAAGCCACGCCGGACGAAGCTGCGGCCGCCCTCATCGACCTGCTCGACACGATGCGAGCCCATGAGCGCTGCGTCGGCATCGCGGCGCCCCAGATCGGCATTCCCCTGCGAGTGGCGCTGGTCGACATCTCGGACCACCCGCACGGCGCCGGCTCCCACGGGCTTATCGAACTGGTCAACCCCGTTGTCACCAGTAAGTCCGAAGGAACCAAAGTCAGTCGCGAAGGCTGCCTCAGCCTGCCGGACCTGACCGCCAACGTGAGAAGGCCACGCAAGGCGGCCGCGGAGACCCGGGGTGAATCGATCGAAGTCAGCGGATTCGAAGCCCGCTGCGTGCTCCATGAGATCGATCACCTCGACGGAATCCTCTTCCTCGACCGGGTCGCTTCGACTACAGACGACATCTTTCGCCGGGAAGATCCAGGGTAGTCCGCAACTATCGATGACACTCGTTGTTTCTGAGTCAGGTCCAGTCAAAGAGTGATTCGAGGGAATCGATCCATGCGAACGACGCGCCGTGCACGATTGAGTCTCGCGACGCTCTGGGCACTCACGGTGCTCATGCCCCTCTTCGTGGTCGGCTTCATCGGCTTTGCGGCGGTCTCGACCGCATCGGCCGCACTCCCGGGGAAGAACGGGAAACTGATCTTCGACGTCCTCGATCAGGGAAACGACACCGGCAAGTCCGGGATCGCGACCGCGAATCCCAGTGGCACCGGATTTGCGCTCCAGCTGGATTCCAGCACCTTCGGGGGCAACGCCATCTTCGCGCCAAATGGCCGGTCGATCGCGTACGCCGACTGGATCACCAACGATCAGGACCAAGGGAACGGATCGGGGCGCGGCATCTATTCCTTGCCACTGGGAAGCGACCAATCCGAAGCCCGGCTCATCTGGCCGATTTACGACTACGGTCTGACGTTCTACGGACCCATCTCGTACTCGCCGAACGGCCGAGAGATCCTCCTCACCCACTTCGAGGGATATTGCGATGACTACGATTGCACCAGTTGGACTCCGGATCCGAAGAACGGCATCTACGTTTACGACCTGAAGGCCACCTCAACGAAGCGACTTGAAATCCCGGAAGGCATCTTTCCGCAGGAGGCCATCTTTTCTCCCAACGGGAAAAAGATCGCGGTCGTCTCCACGGATGGAGCTGAAGGTCCTGCAAATGTCGGCTACACCCTGAACGCGGACGGCTCCAACCCCAAGAAGTTCGTCAAGAATGACGGCTCCAGGATTATCGACCTTTCGTACTCCCCTGATGGCAAACGCGTCCTCTTCACCAACTACGAGAATCCCCGTACTGAAATGTTCGGTTTGGCTACCAATATCTATTCGATCCGGACAAACGGATCCGGCGAGAAGAAGCTGACCGACAACAACGTTTCCACAAACGCCTCGTACGCTCCCGACGGAACGAGGATCGCGTTTTCCTCATTTGACCCGTACACCGGGAACGGACGATTCAACCAGGACATCTGGATGATGGGCGTGGACGGCACCGGGAAGCACCGGATCACTCCGAACCCCGGATCCGATCACATCAACACACTCCTCGACTGGGGCCGCGCCGCACCCTTCAAGTACTTGCGATTCAAACGGCGCCGATCTCTCGCGGTGATACGTGTCTTCGGCCCCGGGAAGATCTTCGTCAGGGGACCTCATGTAGCTCGAAAGACCCGGACGGCCCGATCCGGCGGCATCGTACGGGTGCCGATAAGGCCGAAGGCGAACGTCAAGCTGAGGCGTGGTGCCAGGGTGAAGGTCTGGATCCGCTTCGCCCCAAAAGGCGGACTGCCGAGCAGCCGCAAGAAGTACGTCAAATTACCTTAACCAGACAAGCGCTTCCCCGGGGCCTCCAGAGCGTGGCTGGCAAGTCGAATCGCTGGCGCGGCCCGCGATTGTACCCACGCACCTGAGCCGGTCGAGCCCACGATTCGACGAAGTCCAGGCGCGGTCTGGTGGTTCCGGGAAGTGCTTGTCAGCGACGGCGGAGGGCCATCAGCCCTCCGACTACGAAGCCGGTGGCGACTGCGCCGACGACGATCTTCTTCTTGTGCTTCTTGATCTGGCCTCGCCAGTCGGTGATCTCGGTGACGCGGTCTCGTAAATGGTCCACGTTCTGTCCGAGCTGCTTGCGCTGGTCCTCGATGTCCGCACGAATCTGCTCCGAGGTGCGCTTGGGCGGCGGCGGGGTGTAGGCCGAACCGACCTGACCAACCTGCCCGGCCGGCGGTGCCGGCGTGCCTCTGGCCGGAACCCGCGGGTTCGGCGTGACCTCGGTCGGCCCGTCGGGTACGGCGCCTTACGGCTCAAAGGGCTTGTCGACTTCGGACCGCTTGGCCTTGTCCGGCTTGCCCTTGTCCCCTGATTCGTCAGCCATCAGACATCTTCTCCCGGGTTGAGCGTGGCCTTGATCTTCTGCGCTTCTTCGATCGCCTCGGTCGGAACCGGGGCGCCGGTCTTCTCGAACGAGTTGTAGGCGAAATAGCCGGCTCCGGCGGCTATGACGAGCAGGAGGATCGCCTCGATCAGGTAGCCGGCCCAGGGATGACTCTCGAAGAAGAGGTCGTTGAGGCCGAGTGCGAAGGCCTGGAGCAGGAGGATCAGGGCGAGGAAGGCGAAGACTCCGGCGGCAATGCCGACCACCGATCCACGAGCCAGGACAGTGACCTTCTCGCTGACCTCGGTCTTGGCAAGCTCGATCTCCTCGCGGATCAGGGCAGAGGTCTGCTCGGTGACCTCGAAGACGAGCTCGCCGACAGTCTTGTCAGCCGGAGACTTGTTGGGATCCGGAGGAGCCATTGTTACTCGGGCGGGTCCTCGTTGAAGATTCGGCGATAGACGATCGCGGCCACGCGGGCGGCCAGCAGAGTGGCCAGCGCTCCGGAGATCGTGAGCATTCCGCTCCAGGTCAGTCGTCTTACGAGTTCATTGTCCATAGCTGAACTCACAATACCCACGATGCGGGGCGGCATAACCCGAGACGCCACTCACCGCTTGTCAAGTCCTTCGCACATCGCCCTGACCAGCAGCTCCTGGGCTTCGTCAAAATCCCGCTCGCTGCCGGGGATCAGGCCAAAGATCCAGCCCGAGAGCAACTGCTCAATCGCGCCGTAAAAGGTCATCGACGCGAAGTCGGCGTCGATGTCGTTCCGGAAGGTGCCGTCCTTCTGGCCGTCGGCAACGATCTTCGCGATCCCCTTGTAAGCAGCGTTGATCTGGTCGAGGTGGGTCCGGCCAAACGAATTGGCGGCCCTCGTGACTTCGACGATGATCACCTTCATCAGATCGGGGTCGTAGCGGTAGGAGTCAATGATGAAGCCGGCAACGACGCCGAGCTTCTGCTGCGGGGTCGATTCCGTCCGGTCGGTCTCGTCGATCGCTTCAAGCAGCAGCTTCCAGCGCTGCGTGAACAGCTCGTTCAGCACGTTCTCCTTCGACGAGAAATAGTGGTAGACGAGGCCGTAGGCGACGTCGGCTTCGTCCGCAATGTCGGCGACCCGGGTCGAATGGAAGCCCTGGCGGGCGAAGACCTTGACCGCGGCGTCGAGGATCTGACGGCGGCGCTCGGTGGCTGCTTCGCGGGCCATCAGGCCTTCCTCTCCTTCGGCGAAAAGAGCTCTGGACGGCGATTTCTAACAGCCGGAAGCATTTCCCGAATCTCCACGAGACGGTCGAAGTCGAGGTCGGCTGCCGCGAACCCTTCTCCTTCGTCGACTCGGACCAGGATCTCGCCCCAGGGATCGACGATCATCGAATGGCCCCATGATTCGAGTTCGGGCGTGGCGTGGCCGACCTGGCCGGCACCGAGCACGAAAGACTGGTTCTCGATCGCCCGGGCCCGGAGCAGCGGCTCCCAGTGGGCCCGGCCGGTGGTGGCGGTGAAGGCGGCCGGCACCGTGAACGTGTTGGCACCCTGGTCGAGGAGCGCACGGAAGAGTTCCGGATAACGCAGGTCGTAACAGATGGTCATGCCGACCTCGGCTTCTCCGGCGGTCACGGTGGTGAGCCGGTCTCCGGCGCGTTCGTAGGCAGATTCGCGATACTCGACCCCGGCTACGTCGACGTCAAACATGTGGATCTTTTCGAAGGTCGCGGTCACCTCGCCATCCGGCGAAAACATGACCGCGGTATTGCTCGGCTTCCCTTTACCGTCTTCGGCGGTGAAGCTGCCGGCCTGAAGGTCGATCCCGAGCTCTTTGGCCCAGGAGCGGGCCGCACTCATCGCCGGGCCGTCGAGTGGCTGGCTGCCGGCGGCCTGCTCAGCCCCGGCGGCGAGCCAGGGCCATTTTTCCGGCAGGACCACGAGTTCGGCTCCGTCGGTTGCGGCAGCGCGAACCAGGCGCTCGGCAACCTCGAGGTTGCGATCGCGATCGGCGGTGGTGTTTATCTGGACGACAGCGGCTCTCATGGCAAGTTGATTGACGTGTCAATCGGTGCCCAGTATAAGTCTCCCGCAGCCGTTCATGCGGGTAGCGCCATCCGTCGGGATGAAGCTGCCGCCCGGGCCTGAGTCAAGCCGGCCCGGGCGGTACTTCGATTGCCTAGAAGCCCCTCTTGACGGCCTTGGCGCCGCCGTTCAGCTTCTTCACCTTGAGATCCGGCGACCTCTTCTGCTGGCGTACACAGAACCGGTCCTTGACCCAGCCACCGGCGGAGTACAGCTTGGTCATGTCCGCATAATGCTTCGACTTCTCGTTGGTCGCGGCCTGCGAGTAGGTCAGGATCGTCTTGACCGGGGGGCACTTCGCCCCGGTGACCGAAGCGGCCTGGACGAAGCTCGAGCCATGGCGTATCCGGTCATATGCGCCGGTGTCTTCGTTGTAGATCGGGGTGGTGACGTTGAATACGCCCTGGCCTCCGATTCCACCTGGAATCGGGATCTTCAGCCCGTTCTTGGTGACGTACTGGTAGTCCCGCCAGCTCGCGTTCATCGGGATGCCGTAGCCGTTCAGAGTGGTAACCGCGTCGGACAGCGCCTTGGGCACGGCCGGGTTCGAGACCTTGAGCCCCTTCGGCGTATGAACCGGATCGGCGACGTTGAACGGTGTCACGTAACGATCAGCCGGCAGGTTGTACATGACCTCCCGCCAGAGATAGGAGCCGGGCGAATCCAGCCCCTCCGTCTTGTCCCAGTTGGCGAGGACCGTACAGGCACCGGCGACGTTTACGGCATTGATGACCGGATTCGCCTTGCAGTAGTTCACCAGGTCATCGGTCAGCAGCTCACCGCTGTAGTTCCGGTTGTTGGTGATGAACTCCTGGACCCTGGCGAGGTCGAACTTGCCGCCACCGGCGAGCTGCTCCTCGATCTGGTTGAGACCGTTCCGGGTCCGGAGGGACCGGGCCGCACCTTCGTCTCCAATGATCGGAGCGAAGCCGGTGAGCGGTGCCTTCGGATTCGAAAGCCAGTAGCTGTCGTTCATATTCGATGCGTAGTCCTTGCGAACCTGCAGCGGCATCTGGCTGGGCGACAGAATGCCCTTGGCCACTGCGCCCGGCTGCTGCTGCGGGTCACAGGACGGATTGCTGCCTTCGAAGACGGCAACTTTGGCTGCGCCCCAGGCAACGACGCCCAATCCGGGCGTGTTGCATTCGGCGAACCGCTCGGGCGTGACATCCGGGGTGACCGAGATATCGGCGTACATCGCGTTGCCCTTCGAGTCGGCCGCGATCGTGTTCACCCACGGCACGCCCTGGTCCCGCTTCAGCGTCTTGACCAGCGCATGAACGCTCTGCGAACGGTTGGCATCGAAGAAATGGTTCATGAAACGCAGCCCGTCCGAATTCGGGTCCCGGAGCGCGTACGCGTAGTGCGTATCCCAGGGGAACAACTTCTGCTTCTGGATCGCGGTGGTGATCGGACCGTGCTCGGACTTGTAGAGGGTCCGGGTCTGGTTCTCGATGGTTCCGTCTTCCTGCTTGACGGCGACCGTCACGTCGGTCGAATCCATCTTGACCGGCTTGCCGTCGACCATGTACGAAGTCGGGTCACCCGGGACCAGAGTCTCGCGGTAGGTCAGGAACCGGCGGGCGGTCGAAACCGTGTGGCTCCAGGCGAGCTTCCGCGTATGACCGATAAGCACGACCGGGGCACCGAGGAGGCTGCCACCGCTCACGTTGATCTTGCCCGGAATGGTCAGCTGGGCCTGGAAGAAACGCTCACTGCCCGACCAGGCGAAGTGGGGATTGCCGAACAGCATCCCTTTGCCGGTCGAAGTTGCTTCCGAACCGAGCGAAACACCATTGGAACCGATCTCGGGATCGATTTCTTCGGCGAGCTTCTCGAAGTCAGCCTTGGTCGCAGCATCATCCGAAGCGGGAGCATCGCCGGCCGAGGCCATCGCGATAGGCGGGGCGGCAGTTGCGGTTCCGTCGACCGCGGCCCCGGCGCTGGCCATGGTGCCCAGTTCGTAGAAGCGGCGGTAGACGTCCAGCGTGTTGATCTTCTTGACCCAGGGCTGGCCCTTGCAGGTCTCGTCCTGGATCTTGTTCACGCCGGTCTTCGAAAGCCAGCGGTTGTAGCCCTTGACGTAGCCACGGACGACTTCACGTACCTGCGGCTTCGGACCATTCGGAGGCTTCAGCTTGAGCAGCTTCTCGACCGACTTTTCCACGATCACGCGCTTGTGGGCAAAGTCGGCGTCGAGGTTGTTGTAGAGGATGCCGTTGCCCGTCATCTGCCACTCGCCGTCAGGGCCAAAGTACTTGGAACGTTCACCACGGTTGGTGGTGTAGATGTCGGCCATCGAGCAGATGTTCTCCTTGGCCAGCGAGTAGCCGTAGCCGTAGCCGAGACCACGGTAGGAGTCGGCGACGATCCTGGGGATGCCGTACTCGGTGGTGCGGATCGTAACCCGGGGGCGCTTCCGCTCACGCCGCTTATCGCGCTTGGCCTTGACCTTCAGACGCTTCTTCGTCTTGCGGACACACCGCTTCTGCGCCTTGCCCTTCCTGTTCTTGCACTTCTTCTTCGCCTGCTTGGCAAAGCTGGGCTTGGCAACGGCGTTGCCGGCACCTGCTCCCATGATCAAAGTCATGGCCAAAGCGGCTACCAGCAGTCGAATCAGCTTCAAAACGGTGTTCCTCTCCTTGAGTCGCGGTGGCAACGCCACCCCCTGTACCCGTTTTCAACACCTCGATGCCAAAAAGGAGCGGTTCCAGCATATATGGGACTGGGATAAATAATGGCTCGGGGCCGTTCGTTTACGTTGGCCTTACGGGTGCCACTAGCCTGTCAGGCCGATGAAGGACAAAGTCAAGAAGCCGAAGATGAAGCCCGGCGGGCAGATGCCCCGCTGGATGTTCGAGACGCGGACCGACGCCTGGCGTGAGGCCGGCCTCGGCGACGAAGTGATTCCCGAGAAGCAAGGCCGGGCCTGGCCCCGCCTGATCCTCTTCGCCGTGCTCTTCTTCGGCGTGCTGATCGCGTTCGACCACCGTCACGACATCGCACCCGGGTACGGAACCGAGTCGCGCATCCTCACCGCGATCCTGCTTTTCCTGTTCGGCTGGGGCTTTGCTTCCGCCCTCGGGCGCACGCTCACCCCGACGATCCTCAAACGGATGGATCCGGGCACCGCCGGAACGGTCAGTTTCGCGATCCGGCTGGTCACGATCATCTTCGTTGCCGGTGTCGCCCTCCACATCGCAGGCGTCAAGACCTCCACCCTGGCGGTCGGCGGTGCTTTCACCGCCGTCCTCCTCGGTCTCGCGGCCCAGCAGACCCTCGGCAACATCTTTGCCGGCGTGGTGATCCAGAGCACCAGACCGTTCCGGGTGGGCGAACGGGTCCGGCTGTCCAGCGGTCCGCTCGGTGGCGACGTCGAAGGCACGGTCAGTTCACTCGGCCTCTTCTACACCTCGATCTGGACGGGCAGGACCGCATGATGGTCCCCAACAACGTCATCCTCAACTGTCTGGTCGTCCCGATCAGCGGGCCCGAGGGGATCGACGTCAAGGCCCGCTTCGACAGCCACACCAGTCCGGGTGACGTCCAGGCGATGCTAGCCCAGGCGATTACCGTGCCGACCCAGCGACCGCCCTCGATCTGGCTCGACGAAATCGACCGGGACGAGGTTGTCCTCAGGATCCACGCGACGCCGGTCGATCCGGCTGACGGCGCTCGACTGGCCGAACAGATCCTCGCGGTCACCCGCGGCACCTTCGAGTTCGAGACGGCGAAGTCCGATCCCGAGCCCAGCGTGCCGCACGGACACGCCTGAGGCGTCAGCCGGCTACGGCTACTTGACGCGGATCCTGACGACCCCGCGAGCCGTCCTGGCACCCTTCGCCTTGACCGCGATACGAACCTTGATCCGCTTGCCCTTCCGGAAGCGGCGCTTGACCTTGAAAGAGACCTTGCGCTTCATCGCCTTGCCCGGAGCCAGCTTGCTGCCGCGCTTGCATGACTTGCTTCCGGGACCCTTCAGGCAGATTTTCGCCTTCGCGGATTTCGTTCCACCAACGTTCTTGAACCGCACCTTGAACTTCGCCTTCTTGCTGGCCTTGACCATGAGGGTCTTTTTCGGCAGCTTCAGCTTGAACTTCGCCTTTCCGGCGATCGGGTCGGCTCCGGCCACCCCCGTGAGCGGCTTCTCTACCCGCGCGCGATAGTTCTCGGCCTGCTCGACACCGTCACTCGGCGGGCCGAAGTAGCGCACGCGGTCCACCGTCAGGTGGTTCACAGGGAAAGAATCCGTGGCCAGCCGGGGATCAGTGTTCGGCGTGATCGGGCCGAGGATGCCGAATCCGCTCGAACCGATCGACTGACCGTCACCACCGCACTGGACTTCATTGCCGGCGGTCGGCGTCGAATCGTCGAGGTAGTAGTTGCCGAAGGTCGGGTTCGGGATGTCGGTGGTCGACCCGACCACCGTGCTGAGCGTGCCCTGGGCGCCGGAAACCTGTTGCCAGGCGTAGGCGCCGTTGGCGACTTCCGAAGTGGTCGTCGGTGTGACGGTGTCGGGCACCCCGTCGATCGGCACGCCCGCCAGGTTGTTCATGTCGCGGTAGGTCATGCCGATCGCTGACGGCGCGTAGTCAGTCCACGCGTACAGGTCGGTCATGACGTGAACCCGCAGGTAGATCGTGTTGACCTCATGATCGGCGTAGTAGATGTGCTCACGCTGCACGTACGGCCCGGAGTTGGCGCCCATGTAGGTGCGAATGGCGCGGACCGGCCCGTCGATGACGTTCACGTACGTGCCTTCGTCGTCCGTGTTCCCGTCGTTGCCACTCTTGCTGTCTTCAGTCCAGCGTCCCGAGAAAGTGTATTCCGAGCGGGAGCAACCATCCTTGGTCGCCTGGGCGACCTCACGGTCGAGAATGTCGGCGCCGGTCGAGTTCCCCGCTTTGACCTTGAGCTCGTCTTCCTGCCAGCGGTCGAACGAATGGAGCTCGTATTTGTCGGTGGTGACCGTCGAGTCCTCGGGGTTCGACGAGTGGATGTAGCCGTAGTCGTCGAGGAGCGTCTGGCCGCCCGTAAGGTTGTTCAGCTTGAAGTCGTAGTCCACGTAGTCCTTGCCGGCCGACGGATCGAGCGAGCTGCTCTGGAAGAGGTAGAGCACTCCGTCATCGCCTCCGCCAACCGGATCGCTCACGTCGACCTTGGTGCGAATGGAATCGTCGGTCCCTGCAGGCGGGGTGTCACCGTCGGCGGGCGCGACCGTGCCGGTGTCCCCCGCCATGAAAGTCAGTTCGTCGTCGACGTCGAACGTCGGATCGGAGTCGGCACCGCTCCGGGTCTTCGGGTCCGCGTAGACCTCGACCTCGAAACCAAGTTCAACGTCGCCGATATAAGGATTCGTACCCGTGTCATCGGGGTAGAGCTGACGGACGTTGATCGTGTGCCGCTCGTCGACCTGAACGGGTACCTGGACCCAGCCATCGTCCCACTTGAAGCCGACAATCTCCCCGGGCATGGTGCCGATCATTCCGGTCTTGTCGCCCTTCAGCACCACCGCGTCGCCGGCACGATCAGCCGGCGCGGCCGTGGCTTGACTGGCGGTGAAGCCGGCAAGCATCAGCGCGCCGAGAACCGCAAGCGCACGCACAACGACAGAACCCCTCGAACTTCTCCCATTCCCCATACCCGTAAATCTAGCGCAGCCCGCGGCATCCGCCGGAGGTTCAACGCCGGCGTTCGACTTCCTGGACCATCAGCTTCGTGTGGAGGGCGGCGATGAAGTCCTTCAGAGGTTCGGCGCCGGCTTCGATCAGCTCGACCGCTTTGTCCGGTGGCATGTCACCTTCAAGGCGCTCCATGAGCACGTCGACTTCTTCCTTGACGAGGGTTTCCAGCGCCCGCTTGTAGCGGAGGGTGTCGTAGACGGTGAACCCGACCTTCTCGTCGTACCCTCCCGCCCGGAACCGGGACATCGCTTCGATGATCGCCACATCGGAAGGCGAGTAGCCCTTGGTGTTCGGGTCGAGAATCCCGATTTCGGCCAGGCGGTCCAATGCTTCTTCGGGCACGCCGTAGGTCCGGCGGACTTCGGCGGTGCTGGTCCGGGTCCGTTCCTTGGCGAGTGCCCGTTCGAGGATCCGGTCCTCGACGTCGAGCAACGCCCGCGCCTGCTCAGGGTCTTCGGCGAGCACCGAGCGGATCGCCTTGAGTGGCATGAACCGCTCCTCCTGGAGGCGCTTGATCATCTCGATTCGCTCGACCGTTTCCGGACGGTAGTAGGCCATGTTGCGGCTCGTCTTTACCGGCTCCGGCAACAGGCCTTCACGCAGGTAGTGCTTGATCGTCGCTCCGGGCACGCCCGAGGCTTCGACCAGTTCGGACATCTTGAGCAGATTTTCTACGGTCGCCATCCCTTACCTCCGGGCAGCCGACATCCAAGTCGCACAGCGAAACCGACATTTATCCCTCATGAGCGAAGCGACTTGGATGCTCTGTTTCACGCGCGGAATCCGATTCCGTCAGACGAGGTTCCCCCGCCCGGCCCGGCCACGACGCCGGACTCGATCAGCGTGGCAATCTTTTCCCGGCTGAGGCCGGCCTCGGCCAGGACATCGGCGGTGTCGGCGCCGGCCACCGGTGCCGGCCGGGGATCGCCGGCCGGAGTTTCGGAAAGCTTGACCGGATTGCCGACCTGGCGGACCTTGCCGATACCCGGCTGGTCGATCTCGACGACCATGCCGCGCTCGCGGGCGAGGTCGGATTCGAGCGCCTCCTCCAGTTCAAGGATCGGTTCGATGCAGCAGTTGTGCTCGTCGTTGAAAGCGCTCCATTCGGCCCGGGTCTTCGACTTGAAGATCGCGGCCACCTTCACCCATCCTTCACTCCCCGGGGGATCGAATTGGTGCTTCACGAAGTCGGGGTTGCCGGTCCGTTTGCAGAAGGCTTTGAAGAACTTGGGCTCAAGCGCGCCGCAGGAGATCCAGCCGTCGGCGGCTTCGTAGGGCATGTAACAGACGATTCCGCCGCCAAGCATGATCTCGCCACGCGCTGGCACCTGGCCGTCGGCGAAGTAGGCACCGGCGAGCATTGCCAGCCAGGACATCGCACCGTCGGTCATCGAGATGTCGACCATCTGGCCCTTGCCGGTGCGCTGCTTGCCGAAAAGGGCGGTCATCACGCCGAAGGCCGCGGTCATCGCGCCGCCACCGATGTCACCGATCTGGGCGGCCGGCTGGATCGGCGGGCCGCCCTTCTGGCCGGTGAGGCCGAGCAGTCCGGTCGAACCGAGGTAGTTGATGTCATGGCCGGCGCGGTCCCGGTTGGGTCCGTCCTGGCCGTAGCCCGTGATCGCGCAGTAGACCAGGCCCGGGTTGACCTCCCGGAGAGTTTCGTAGCCGACGCCGAGACGGTCCATGACGCCCGGGCGGAACCCCTCGAGCACCACGTCGGCCGATTCGACCAGCCGCAGGAACGCCTCGCGACCGGCTTCCGACTTGAGGTCGATCCTGATCGAACGCTTGCCGTGGTTGAGCGAAAGGTAGAGCGCCGAGCGGGTACTCACGATCTCCGCCTCGTCTTCACCGGGCGCAGCCTCGTAGTACGGCGGGGCGAAACGGATGTAGTCGCCCGCCCCGGTGTCTTCGACCTTGACCACCTCGGCGCCGAAGTCGGCCAACCACTGCGAGGCGAACCCGCCCGGCAACAGCCGGGTCAGGTCGAGTATGCGAATGCCTTCGAGCGGCATGTCTCGTGATGCCGTCATCGGCTCAGGCTGGTGTGCCTTCGCGCAGGCCGAGCATCTTTCGGGCCTCGGTCACCGTTGCGACCTTGCGTCCGGAGTTCTCGACGATCTCCCGCGCCTTGGCGATCAGGTCACCGTTCGAGCGGCACATCGAACCGTCCGGCAGGTAGAGGTTGTCCTCGACTCCGGCCCGGATGTTTCCGCCGAGTACGACAGCGGTGCCAAGCAGCTTCCACTGGTCGCGCGAGATGCCGATGCACTGCCAGTTGTGTTCGCTTTCGGAACCGCCGGGAATCTGATCGGCCATCACCTGGACGTTCCGGGGAATCGGGCGGATGCCGCCGGTCACGCCCATTACCAGGGAGATCTGTAGCGAGCCGCTGAGCAGGCCCATATCGATCAACGGGTCGACGTTGGCCACGTGTCCGGCGTCGAAGCATTCGTGTTCCGGCTGGATGCCAAGTTCGTTCATCGCGGTGATGAACTCGATGATCTCGTCGAAGCTGTTCTCGAAAACCGCCTTGAAGACGAACTCCTTGCGGCGGCGCGAGTACTTGGCGTAGTTCATCGAACTCATGTTCAGGGCGGCCACGTCGGGCTTCAAGGCCCGCAGGTATTCGATTCGTTTCTCGACCGGGACGCCGATCGCCCCGGTCGAATAGTTGATGATCACGTCACCGACCTCGGAGCGGATCGCCTCGGTGATCGCGGCAAAGTCCTCGGTATCCCAGGACGGCGTTCCGTCGGGCTTGCGGGCATGGATGTGGATCTGCGATGCACCTTCGTCGACGACCCGCCGGGCCTCGGAGGCGTACTCCTCGGGCGTGTACGGGATCGCGGGGCACTGATCGCGGTTGGCGATCACCCCGGAGATCGAGTTGCTGATGATGACGGGGTCTTCAAAGCGACTCATACAGGCATCACTCCATGCTTCTTCCAGGGCCTCTCGACCTTTTTGTTCTTCGACATTCGCAGGCCGTTGATGATCGTCTGGCGGGTCTCGCGCGGATCGATGATGTCGTCGATCATCGCGTTGCCGGCTGCGATGTAGGGATCGATCTGCTGGCGGACCGCGTTCAGCATCGCTTCCCGGGTCGCTTCAGGATCGTCTGACGCTTCGATCGCGCTGCGGCCGATGATGTTGACCGCGCCTTCGGCCCCCATGACCGAGATCTCGGCCCCGGGCCAGGCGACGATCAGGTCGGGCTCGTACGCCCGGCCGCACATCACGTAGTAGCCGGCGCCGTAGGCCTTTCGCACGAGAACGGTGATCTTCGGCACGGTCGCCCTCGACACGGCGTAGAGCATCTTCGCGCCGTGGCGGATGATGCCCTGCTGCTCGACCTTCGAGCCGACCATGAAGCCGGGCACGTCCTGCAAAAAGAGCAGCGGGATGCTGAAGGCGTCGCAGAGATTGATGAAGCGCGCGGCCTTGTCGGCCGAGTCGACGTCGAGGATTCCACCAACCTGCTTCGGCTGATTGGCGACGATGCCGACGGGCTGCCCGTCGAACCGGGCGAAGCAGGTGATCAACGACTTGGCGAACTTCGGCTTGATGTCGAAGTAGTCGCCGTCGTCGACGATTTCCTTGATCACTTCGTACATGTCGTACGGGGTGCGCGAGGACTCGGGGATTATCTCGAGGAGGCGGTCGGAACCACGGTCCTCGGGGTCGTCGCATTCGATGACCGGGACTTCCGCTTCGCAGTTCGACGGGAAGTAGCTGAGGTACTTCTTGATCGACTCGATGCATTCCGGGTCGTCCTTGACTTCGAGATCGCCGACGCCGGACTTGCGGCAATGAATCTTGGCGCCGCCAAGGTCCTCCATTTCGATTTCCTCGCCAGTGACCGCCTTGACCAGGTGTGGCCCGGCGAGCGCCATCGCGCCCTGACCGACGACCATCGGCACGAAGTCCGACAGGCCCGGGATGTAGGCGGTGCCTGCCGCGCAGGGACCCATCATCGCGGCGACCATCGGCACGACTCCCGACATCTGGACCTCTTCGCGGAACAGGTGACCGGAGCCGGCGAACAATGAGCCGGCCGCCTCCTGGATCCGGGCGCCGGCGGAGTCGAGCAGCCAGATCAGCGGCATGCGCTTCTGCAGGGCGATCTCGCGGATCCGGGTCACCTTGGTTTCACCGGTCAGGCCCATCGAACCGGCCATGACCGTGAAGTCGTAGGCAACGATTGCGCAGGTGCGACCGTCGACGTCGCCCCAGCCGGTAATGACTCCGTCGGCAGGAGCCTCCTTGTCCTTGAGCGCAACCTGGGAAAAGTGAGGGCGGCCATGGATGCCGATCTCGTTGAAGGTGCCTTCATCAACCAGCAGGTCGATCCGCTCGCGGGCGGTCAGCTTGCCGCGCTCGTGCTGGGCCTCGATCTTCTTGAGGCCCCCGCCGAGGCGGGCCTTCGCCCGGCGTTCGTGGAGCTGTTCGTTCAGCTCGGTAAGAGTGGCAGTTCCGGGCAGTTTGTTCTCCGGCGCGCCGTCCTGTTTCGCATCTTCGGACATCAGCGTCCCTTCCATTCCGGCTCGCGTTTTTCGAAGAAGGCCTTGACGCCTTCGATCGCGTCCTCGGTCGAGAGTTCGATCGCAAGCTGGGAGCGCAGGTAGTCGAGTGCTTCGACCAGCGGCATGTCCATCTGGCGCCACATGGCGTCTTTGCCCATGCGCATGATCAGCGGCGACTTGGCAGCAAGCTGCTTCGTCCATTCCTCGAGGTTGGCTTCGAAGAGCTCCGGCCGGACCACCTTGTTGACCATTCCGGCCGCCTGCGCGTCCTTGGCGCTGATCCGCTCACCGAGCAGCAGCATCTCGTTGGTCTTCTTGCGGCCGACGTTGCGGTAGATCAGCGCCATGATCATGAAAGGGAAGAGTCCGACCGTGATCTCGGGTGTGCCGAAGGTTGCGTCTTCGGAGGCGAGGATCAGGTCGCAGGCAAGGGCGAGGCCGAGCGAGCCGGCGAGCACGTGACCCTCGGCGGCAACGATCGATGGCTTGCCGAGTTCACCAAGTGCTTTGAACGCATCGGTGAAGAGCGAGGCGCCGGTGAACTTCTCGACGGTGCCGGCCTCTCCCCCGAATCCGGCGAGGTTGCCGCCGGCCGAGAAAACCTTCTCGTGAGATGAAGCGAGCACGACCACGCGGACGGCGTAGTCGTCCTTGGCGAGCGCCAGCGCCGAGAGCAGCTCGGACAGCAACTGATCGGACAGCGCATTGCGTGTCTCCGGGTCGTCGAGGGTGATCGTGGCCACGTGACCCGTGACCTCGTATCGGATCTTTTCAAAGGACTGGCTGGATTCGCTCATGGTCTTCGCAAGATACCAGTAAATAAGGAGTGAGAAGTGTTACTCTCTACTTTACGATCTTCCTCACCGACGACAAAAGGAACCACGAACCGTGACTGACACCGTCATCAAGCCTGATTTCGACGCCGCACAGAAGCACTTCATCTTCACCCAGGAGCACGAGGATCTGCGCGAGTCGATGGAAGCCTGGGCCAAAAAGGAACTTCACCCCCATCGCAATGAGTGGGAAGAGACGAAGTGGCCCGATTCGGCGATCGAGCGGGCCGGTGAGCTCGGCTACCTCGGCCTCTGCTTCCCCGAGGAGTACGGAGGACAGGGCGGCGACTACTTCTACTCGCTGGTTCGTGCCGAGGCCCTGAGTTACGCCGCCAACGGTGGGCTCGGGATGGGCTTTGCGGTCCAGACCGACATGGTCCTGCCCCCGGTCCACCTGCTCGGGACCGAGGAGCAGAAGCAGAAGTACCTCGTCCCGGGAATTGCCGGTACGAAGATCGGCGCGCTCGGAATCACCGAGCCCGGTGCCGGTTCCGACGTCGCCGGCATCCGTACCACAGCGATCCTCGACGGCGACGAGTACGTGATCAACGGTGCCAAGACCTTCATCACGAATGCCGCTCGCGCCCAGTTCATGGTCCTGGTGGTCAAGACCGATCCGAGCAAAGCTCACGATGGCATCACGCTCCTGCTGATCGACATCAGGGACGAAGACGGCAACGACCTCCCGGGTTTCTCGGTCACCTCGAACCTCGAGAAGATGGGCATGCTTTCGTCCGACACGGGCGAACTCGCCTTCGAGGACTTCCGGGTGCCTGCTGAATCGGTCCTCGGCGAAGTCGGCAAGGGCTTCTACCACATCAGCTGGGAACTCCAGGGCGAACGGCTGGTCGCCGCAGCCGGCTCCCACGCTGGTGCCGAGCGCCTACTCGAAACAACCATCGAGTACGCCCTCGACCGCCAGGCCTTCGGCCGGCCGATTGGCAAATTCAGACGATCCGTCACAAGATCGCCGCGATGGCCACCAAGATCGAAGCCTCGAAGCAGTTCACCTACTCGGTCGCCTGGCGCGTCAACCGGGGCGAGTACCCGGTGCGGGAGATCTCGATGGCCAAGATGATGGCATCGCAGGTCGCCTGCGAAGTCGCCGACGAGGCGATCCAGATCCACGGCGGATACGGCTACATGAAGGAATACGAGATCGAGCGCCACTACCGCGACATGCGCCTCAATCGAATCGGAGCGGGAACCGACGAGATCATGCTCGAGGTAATAGGCCGGTCCTACGGCCTGTAAGCCAACCTCAAGAAGTCTGGCAAGCATTCCCGGCGCAGGAGACCGGAAATGCACGCCAGACCGAAGTGGTCGCCGGTCTGGCAAGCGTCCCCGGCCTCAGGGGCCGGATATGCACGCCAGACCGCCTCGGCCGACGCTGGGGCCAGCTGGTGCCGGGCTGCGTCTCATGCCGGCACCGCCGCTCATGCCGGTGCCAGCTGCGTCGTGCAGTGCGCGCACCGGGTCGCGGCCACCGGAACTTCGGAAAGGCACTCGGGGCAGTCGCGGTGGGTTGCCTCTTCGTCTTCGGCGATGTGGTCCTTGTAGGCGTTCATCGGAACGACGATGAAGAAGTAGACAGCGGCGGCCACCGACAGGAATGCGACCAGGGCGTTGAGGAAGTTGCCGTACCCGAACTCGGATCCATTGACGGTGAAGGAGAGAGCCGAGAAATCGGACTCACCGAAGATCGCCGCGATGACCGGGGTCAGCAGATCTTCGACCATCGATGTCACCAGAGCCGTGAACGCGGCGCCGATGACCACGGCGACTGCCAGCTCAACGACGTTGCCTCTGGCGATGAATTCTTTGAAACCGATCAGGACCTTCAAGGAAACCTCCGGTGGGTTGAGCCGACGATCCGACCTTACCCGTTGCCAAGGGAACAGAACCTCGCCTTTTCATCCGTAGCCGCCGAAAAGGCGAGGTCCTGTTCCTATTTCCCCCAGGTACGCAGCCCGACGAGGACCGCTTCCGCTACCTCTTCGGGCGTTTCCGTCACCTGCCAGTAGGTAAAGGACAGCACCAGATAGCCGTTCCTGGTGAGCGTTGACAGTCGGTTGTGGTCGCGTTTGAAGGAAACGATGTCTCCGTGGAACGAGAAGCCGTCCGTCTCAACGACGACGCGTTCCTTCGGCCACAGGAAATCGACTTTGAGGCCGCAGACCATTCGATTGGACAAGGGCATTTCGATCGAATGAACCTGACAGAGCTTCCGGAAAAGGGTCTCGAGGACGGACAGGACATTCATCGATTCCGGACTCCAAAACCGAAGGTGGTTCCGAAGTTTATTGACCCCTTTTCTCCCTCTGCCGTACTCGAGAATCCGTTCAACTCCGCCGGCCCGGAGATAACCGAGCCGGCTGGCCTCGGATATCGCCGCCCCAAGTGCACGATCGGAAAGGACTTCGGCGATATCGATCAGCGCTCCCGGGACGGTTTTCACGGGTATTCCTTCGGGAGATGCCGTCAGTTCAGCGATCGAGGGACGTTGACGCAGGTACAGGCGTAGCGGGGCCTGGGCGGGTGAGCGCCCGACCATCGTCCGGTTTTCACCACTCGGCCGATGGACCGTGAGCATTTTTCTATATTTGACGATTCCCCAATATTCCGCGGCGCTCAGGCCGGCCAGCATCGAACCGGGACCTGCCGCGAGGGTTGCCGCCATCCAGATCGTCTTCCTGAGTTCCGCCGGCCGCCCGATGACATAGACACCGCGAAAGACCGGCCAGAGAAGCCCGTTCCTCAGATGGTGATCGATCAGGCTTCCGGTGAACCCGGTCTTCAGTAGCTGCTTGCGGGTCACTACTCCGAACTGGGGCCGGCCGAGTTCGATCATCGTCCGGTGGGAAGACTGCGTCATGAAACCGAGGCTGCCGCACCCTGACTGACCTGGGAGTAAACGGAGCAAAGACTCCGTGACGAAAGAATCTCGCCTTTTCATCCGTAGTCGCCGAAAAGGCGAGATTCTGATCCTGGGGGACGTCAGGGGACGTCAGGGGACGATTCTTATTCCACCTATAGTGCGAAGTATCAATCTGACAAGGAGACAAATCTGATGGGACTTCTGGAAGGCAAGAGCGCGATCGTCACCGGTTCGGCGCGAGGAATCGGACGAGCGACCGCGGAACTTTTCGCCGCCAACGGCGCCAATGTGCTGGTCAACGACCTCGACGAGGATGCCGCCGAGCAGGCAGCTTCGGAGATCGGCGGCAAGACCGCCGTCTACGCCGGCGACATGACCAAGCCTGAGGCTGCCAATGAGCTCGTCGCGACCGCCAACGAGGCGTTCGGCTCGATCGACATCGTGGTCAACAACGCCGGTTACACCTGGGACGGAGTCGCTCACAAGATGACCGATGAGCAGTTCCAGGCGATGCTCGACATCCACACGATCGTGCCCTTCCGGGTCGCTCGCGCCCTCGCCCCCCACTGGCGCGAAGCTGCCAAAGCCGAAGCCGCCGAAGGCCAGGAGGTCTTCCGCAAGCTGATCAACATCTCCTCGGTCTCGGGAACGATGGGCAACGCCGGCCAGGTCAACTACAGCGCCGGCAAGTCTGCCGTGGTCGGCATGACCAAGACCCTTGCCAAGGAGTGGGGCCAGTTCAAGATCAATGTCAACGCGGTCGCCTTCGGCTTCGTCGAGACCCGCCTGACCGCCGCCAAGGAAGAAGGCGGCGAGACGGTCAAGGCTCCCGACGGTTCCGACATCCAGCTCGGCATCCCCGAGCAGATGCGGGCGATGGCCTCAATGATCATCCCGCTCGGCCGTCCGGCGACACCGGAAGAAGCAGCAGGACCGGTCATGTTCCTCGCCTCGAACCTCGCCGACTACGTCCACGGCCAGGTGCTGAACGTGACCGGTGGGCAGTTTGGCGGCATGTACACCTGATTCGCCGATTCAAACGAATCAAAAAAGAGCCCGCCATCCGGCGGGCTCTTTTTTTACCTCAGGGCTCAGCCGCGTGTTTCAGGACTCGGCCGGCCTTCGGACCCGGAGGCGGTGGTAGACCGTCACCGGAGTCTTGCCGTGAGTCACCCGCTTCGACTTGATTCGCAGGCGGAGCACGATCGTCTTGCGTTTCACGGTTGAAAGCTTCACCAGCCGGTTGCGGTACTTCTTCTTGATCCGGAGTCCCGCGCGCCCGTAGCGATTCGAGCGCACGTACCGGCGGATCGGCCTGGTCATCCGCTTGCCGCGCTTCCCTTTTTTCGTCAGCGCGACCGCTCTCACGCGACAGCCGGGCTCGAACCGCTTCGAGCACTTGACCCGCACGAACAGTTTGCCGCGGTAGATGAAGGCAAACCCCGGCTTGACCTTCTTCGGCGGCTTGGCGGCCGGAGGAGGAGGAGTTTTCGCCGGCTTCTCGGCGCTCGCGGGGAGCCCGACGTTGCCGACCTCGTCGACCGCACGCACCGCAACGTACTTCCTGGCCGATGTGACACTGAACGACTCCTCCGTGCCCGCCTTCTTCGGTGCCGGCGACCCGGTCAGGGGTGCAGCGCCGGTGAAGTTTTTCGACGTGACCGGCTCGTCAGATGTGACCACCTCGTAGTGATCGGCGGTGCCGCATTCGGCGTCATCTCCGGTCGCCTTGAAGGCGAGTTTTCCGCTCGAAGAGGCGGTCAGCCCCTTCAGCGGGCCGGGCGGCGTTCCGTCGCGGTCGTAATTGCCACTCTGCTGCTGGTCGTGGCGGAAGGACGGCCACTCACTCTGACATTCGGGGATGTCGGGCATCGACCACTCGAAAAGTTGGCCTTCGCGCGTGACCGCCGCCATTCGCCCGTCACTCGACAGCGTCGCCGGGGCGAAGAGCCAGCCACCGGTGACTTTGGGGAACCCGTCGACGTTCCGGCCGGTGAGGCCGTCGTAGGCGTTCAGCAGGCCGAGTCCGGTGCCGGCCAGGACCTGGTTCGAAGCCGTGCTGCCGTTGACGTTCGCGATGTTCGACGAAGACAGGAATTGGAAGTCCTCGGTGACCCGCGGGAAGCTCGGCAACGAGACGCCGGTCGAAGGGTCGTAGGCACCGATCAGGTGGTTATAGGGGATGTTCTGGCCGACCAGCAGCAAGTTGAGAACGCCGGGCAGCCCGAGGCCGTACTTGACGACGCTCGGATTCGTTCCCGGGATCAGCTTGCCGAGCGAAGCCGACTCGAAGAGGTTGATCGACCCGACCGGCAGAGCGCCGTCCGCAGCTGAAGCCGCACCAGGGACGCCCTGCTGGATCCCGCGTTTGAGGGTGCCGTCCACCCCGTAGACGCCGATCGTCGCCGAGCCGGTGGCCGACGCGATGACGCGGGTCTCGCCATCGACCTTCGCGATCGAAGGATCCTGGCCCGGCCCGATCAGAGGCAGGGTCGTCTGGATCGCGCCATTCAGCTTGATCGGCCAGTTCGGCAGGTAGGCCTTGCCGCCGTTGCCGGTGAATCCGGAGCCACGTGAATCGACCGCGTAGACCCGGGTCGATCCACCGGCCGCATTGGCGAGGATGTCGGTCAGTCCGGAGCCGAGGAACCCCTGGCTGATGCTGGTGAAGTCCGGCGCCTGAGCGGCATAGGTTTCGTTTGTCGAGACGACCACATCATCACGACCGTCGCCGTTCAGGTCACCGATTGCCGGCGGGTTGATCGACTCGGCAAGCATCTGCTGGTTCGCGGGCACGCCAGGGTCGACCAGACGCACCGGGTAACCGGGGACGGGTTCGCCCTTGCCGTTGAAGGCGTAGAGGTAGCCGTCGAGACCGGGAATGACGATGTCGAGCGGCGCGTCCTTCCCGCGCAGGCGGGCGACCGCCGGACTGGCGATGAAGCCACATTTCGGATGTGAGAGGGGCTGGCTCTGGAGCGACTGGTCGCAGCGATTGAGGCCGGAGCTGACCGGGAATCCGGGTCGGAGCGATCCGTCAGCCTCCCAGGCGTAGATGTTGACGCCGGCGGCAGTGATCAGCTCGACTTCACCGTCGTCATCGAGGTCGGCGACAACCGGGCCGCGCGGTGGCTCCCGCGGCGGAGTGTTCGTGGCAAGGGCAGAGAATCCGTTCGAGTTCTCGTGACCCGCCCCGTTCCGCATCAGCTTGGTACGCACCGGCCAGCCGGGCAACTCGCTGCCGTCGGGCTCGTAAGCGTGGACTTCGCCGGCCATGGTCGGCACGATCAGCTCCTGGGTGCTGTCGCCGTTCAGGTCGGCGTAGCGGATCGGCGCTTCGCCTCCGGTGCCGAGCCGCTTCGGGAAGCCGTTGCGCAGATCGGGATCCTTGGCCGAAGTGAAGACACGACGATCGATGCCGGGAGTCGGAACGCCGGCACCGTCGACGATCAGCCTGACCGCGAATTCGTGTTTGAGCGGATCACCTTCGCTGAGCGAATTGACCGGGCCGCCCGGATCCACCGACGGCGTGTAGCTCGCGAGAGCCGCCCTTACCTGGTTCAGGTTGATCGTGCCGAAGTCGGTCACGGTGCCGGTCGAGTTGCCCTGCGCCACCATGTTCCAGCTCGCCGGAGCCTGGCCCGCACCCCATTCGAGCTTCCAGTGGAAGCTGCCCCCGGTCGCGAACCTCGCCTTGGCGAGCCCCTTGACCGGGAGTGAGTCGCCGGTCAGCGGCGAGTACCAGTCGGGGGAATTGATCGCCGCGGCGGGTGGCACCTTGTTGCCGGCCGCGACCTTGACCGCGTCGCCGAGGTTGGCCCGGCCCCAACCGAAGTGCGAGGTCCACTGTGACTCAGGCGGAGCCGCTGGGTCGGCGCCGGGATCAGCCGCGCCGAGGCCGGCCACGTTGCTCGCAGGATCGGTCGCCGAGCCGGTAACGCGCTCGGACGTCTGTTCAAGGATCGCCCGCGTTTCGTCCGGAGAGAGGTCAACCCCGTGGTCCTTGGCAGCACTGATGACGAGGCCGGCCGCACCTCCGGCCTTGCCGGTGTTCTCGGAGCCGGTCGCACCCTCCATGGCGATCGAACTCTTGCCACCGAACTGGGTCGTGTTGGCCCCACGGAAGTAGGTGCCGACAGGAAGAGTCGAACCGAAGCAGGCGCCGAGTGTCGACAGAGGCGGTGCGCACAGCGCCGGCCGGAGGTCATCCGCCTCGGTGCCGAGGCCTTCGGTGTCAGTGGCCACACCCTGGATCAGCATCGCGTGCCCGTAGTTGGCCGGATAGTTGTGGTTGGCCGTATTGAGGTCGTCGCCGGAATAGGTCTGGACGACACCGTGGTCGTAGGCGTACTGCGAAGCGGCTTCAGCGAAGGCAGAGTGGTAGATCGAACCGTTCGCGGCAATGATCACGTCGACCCCGATGTCGGTCGCGTAGAGCATGCCCATGCCAATCGTGTTGCCGTCCGAGACGAAGGTGTCCCAGGTCCGGATCGGCAGGACCTGGCAGTCCGGGCAGGTTCCGATCTCGCCGGCGCCGTCGTTGCCGCGTTCGACCGCATTCTCGGCCCGGCCGCTGCCATGGCCGGAAGCGGCGAAGTAGCTCGAAGCGTCATACGGGTTGTTGTCGTTGTCGAAAAAGTCCCAGCCGGCGATGTCGTCGATGTAGCCGTTGTTGTCGCCGTCGGTGCTGTCGGAGAAAGTGAAGATCAGGTCTTCGGCGTCGATCTGGGCCGAGCCGTGCGGGCCGGCGGTATGGCTGACCCGGGGGTCATCGGCGTAGTCGTCGGCGTTGAAGGCGCCGTCGGCGTTGCAGTCGTACTGGGCGCAGTCGGCACCGCCGGAATCCTTCGGCTTGGGCAGCTCCTGCTTGTTCAGGCGAATCTGCAGCCGCACGCTCTCCTTGTCCCACTTGATTCCGGTGTCCATCACGGCGATGCCAACGTCGGAACGGCCACGGGTGACCTTCCAGGCGCCGGCAGCGTTGAAGCCGGAGACCATTCCCTTGAGGGCATTCGGTCCCTGCCGGTAGAGGGTCGTGGTCCGGGTCTGGGCAGCCGGGAAGCCGAAGAGGTCGAACCGCTCGTCGTAGAGATTGGTGGCAGTGCCACCGTCTTCATCGTCGGGCTCGGCCGGGTCGTATCCCTGGTCGTTCGGAGTGTCGGCCCGCTGAACGTTTGCGAAACCGTTCAGTAGCGACGGAAACTGCTGCGAGGAGTCATTCGACGCCGGCGCGTCGAAATCCCGCGCCGAAGCGGCAGCGATGCCGCTGAAAATTCCCACAATGACGAAACACGTGGCTATGAGCCATTTCTTCAACCTGAGACTCCCTCAACCGATAGGACGACGACGAGACGTCTTTGGTTAATTCCCGGTTGGGAGTATCGGTAAACACGCGGTACTCATATGGACCGTGGTGAAACGTCGAGGTCAGGCTGAGAAGGGCCGCGTCTTTGTGACGACGGCCCTTTTCATTTTCGGGCTTCCGACGGGGGCTCGCCGCTCTCGCCGGCGATCGCCGCGGGTGGCCACGGGCCGAACCAGTTGTCGCGGGCGCCGTCAAGTGTGATCACTGACCCGGAGTGGAATGCACCGGCGTCGCTGGCGAGGAAGGCCAACAGCCAGGCCATCTCTTCGGACTCGCCCACCCGGCCCATCGGGATCGACCGGTGGACGCCTTCGACGATCTCCTTGGGGTACTTGTTGACGAAAGTGTCAGTCGCGAACTGTCCGGCGGCGATCGCGCAGGTGCGGATGCCAAAACGCGACCACTCGGTGGCCAGGGTCTTCATCATGTTCTCGACGGCGGCCCGGGCAGCACCAGAGTGGACCATTCCCGGCATTCCTCCGTGCGGCGAGAGCGTGATGCTGAGGACGGCACCCTCTTCCTGGGGGATGAAGGCCTTGGTCGCAGCAGCGTGGGTCATCAGCCAGGTGCCGGTGATGTTCAGTTCGATTACGGTGCGGAAACCCTTGGGAGTGATCGCCTCAGCCGGGCTGAGAAACTGGCCTCCGGCGTTGTTGACCAGCGTGTCGAGCCGGCCGTGGCGCTCGAGCAGGTCGTCGAAGAAACGGTCGACGTCCTCCTCGTGACGGATATCGAGCTGGGCGTGCTCGAACTTGCTGGTAGTCCTTCGGCGAGGGCCGCCGTTTCTTCGAGCGGCTCGGTCCGGCGGCCACAACCGACCACGGTCGCGCCTAGCCTGATCATCTCCAGAGTGGCCTCGCGGCCAAGGCCGGTTCCGGCTCCGGAGATGACGACCACCTGGCCATCGAGCAGGTCATCGCGGAAAATTTGTGATCGTAAGGATTCGCCCATGATTTGTGCCGAGCGCAGTCCACAAGCCCGGCCGCTATAGGGTCGCAGAATGTCGGTCCAGGCTGAGCCCCGGCTTCTCAAGACCCCGCTGTCCGGCGGGGCGCCTGGTTCTGCGGTCACTGTCGAGCCGATGATCACCGGCAATTTTCATTCACCCGACATCCTGCACGCGAACGCGGGCGGCGAGGTCGGTTCGCTCAAAGTGCTGCGGGCCTCCCGCGGTGAAAACCACCCGTCACCGATCCCCGCGTTCCTGATCCGGCACCCCAAGGCCGGACCGATCCTGGTCGACACCGGGCTTCACCCCTCGATGGCCAGCGATCCGGTTCAGAATCTGGGCCGGTTCGGCACCCGGTTCTACAAGCCCCGGATGGATCACGGCGATGACGTCTCCTCGCAACTTCGCACCAAGGGCGTCGATCCCGGTTCGATCCGCCTCGTGATCATGACCCACCTCCACATCGATCACGCCTCGGCGATCGCCGACTTCCCGGACGCGACTTTCATCGTCACCGCCAACGAATGGGAAGCCGCGACCACCGGACTGTTCCCCTTCAAGAAGGGGTACCACCGTCCGCAGTTCGATTACGCCTTTGACTTCCGCACCGTTTCTTTCGACGGCGAAAACGTCAACTCATACGCGAGTTTCGGTCGTACGATCGACCTCTTCGGCGACGGCTCGATCCGCCTCGCCTCCACTCCGGGACACACCGAGGGGCATCAGTCGGTCATCGTCAGGTTGAAGGACAACGACCTGGTGATCGGTGGCGACGCGATCTACCTCGAGAACCAGCTCGAGCCGGGCTCGGACCTGCCCGGCAGGACCACCGACCGCCACAACTTCAAGCGGAGTCTTCAGGAGTTGCGGCTCTTTCACAGCCAGTACCCGAACTCCGTGATCACTCCCGGCCACGACGCGGAGTTCTACAAGAACGCCCCGGAAAAGTTCGAGTAAAGATCAACCTTCGCTGGAGCCGACTCCGAGCTGCTCCTGATTCTGCTCCCGGTCCTCTAGTTCCCGCTTCACCTGGCGGCGCCCCTTCTCCATCAGTCCGTCGTACATCCGGCTGACTTGTTCGAAGACCTTGTACGAGGCCTCCATCTGCTGCTCACGGGTCGGTTCTTCGATCGGCGTGAAAGTGATGGGTTCGCCGAACTGGACGGTGACCTTGGGGAACGTGAACTTGCTCCACGGGCGCTTCGATCGAGTCGCAAAGATTGCGACCGGTACCACTGGCACTCCGGACTCGAGGGCGAGCCTGCCGATGCCCGCCTTCGGCTCACCGAGCCCGCCGGTGCGCGAGCGCCCGCCTTCGGCGTAGACGAGTACCGAACCGCCGCGGTCGAAAATCGCGTAGGCGGTCTTGAAGGCGGCATCATCTTTGTAGCCCCGGCGCACCGGAAAGACGCCTCCGTGGCTGAATATCGGCGTCAGGATCGGCGGGCCGAAAAGCTGGGACTTGGCCATGAAGCGCATCTTCCGCCGGAGGAAGACGCCGGCAAAGAAGTGGTCCATCTGGCTGAAGTGATTTGGCGCGATCAACACCGCACCTTCGGCGGGGACGTTCTCGGTGGCGATGGCCCGGGTCCGGTACAGGCCAACCGCTACCGGAGTCAGAGCTCCCCGCACCAGTTCGTAGACCCAGTTCGGATCCTTGGTGCGCGAACGCTCGTGAAACTTGTCGAAATACTCGGCGGGGCGGGGGTCCTTGTATTTCTGGGGTGGCAGATCGTGCATGGGTCGAATCAGCCTAACCCGAAAGTCGCCCGGGGTTACTGAGGGTCTCTGCTCACCCAGCCGCGGGAGCGCTCGAGCGCCCGGTGCCAGTCCTTCAGGAGCGAGTTCGCCTCGTCAGTTGACATGCGCGGTTCGAATGTATCGCTCGGACGCCACATCGAAGCGATCTCGGCGAGGTCCCAGGTTCCGGCACCGACTCCCGCCAGGTAGGCGGCCCCGAGGGCCGTCGTTTCCGGAATCTCCGGGATAACGACCGGAGCACCGAGCAGATCGGCCTGGAACTGCATCAGCCAACGGTTGGACACGGCACCACCATCAGCCTTCAGCACCTCGAGTCGCCGACCGGACGACTCCTCCTGCGCCCGGACTGCATCGACCGTCTGGTAGGCGATCGCTTCGAGCGCCGCCCTCGCGATGTGAGCCCGGCCGGTCCCGCGGGTCAGACCGACCATCGTTCCCCGGGCGTACGGGTCCCAGTAGGGAGAGCCGAGTCCGGTCAGCGCGGGCACGAAATAGACACCGTCGTTGCTGTCGAGCGAAGCAGCCATTGCCTCGGTTTCGTCGGCCTGTTCGATGATGCCGAGGCCGTCGCGCAGCCACTGAATGGCTGCCCCAGTCACGAAAATCGATGCTTCTAGAGCGTAGGTGACTTCGTCGCCGATACCCCAGGCGATCGTGCCAAGCAGTCCCGGTCCGGGGGCCGGGGTCTCGGGACCGGAATTGAGCAGTACGAAACTGCCGGTGCCATAAGTGTTCTTGCCCATGCCCGGCTGGTGGCAGGCCTGGCCGAAGAGGGCCGACTGCTGGTCGCCGGCGATCCCGGTCACCGGCACCTCGCCCCCAAACTCGGTCGTCGTGCCGAAGATCCCCGCGGAGGGACGCGCCTCGGGCAGGGTCGCCGGATCGATGCCGAACAGTTCGCAGAGCTCTGGGTCCCACTGCCGCCTGGCGATGTCGAACAGCATCGTCCGCGACGCGTTGCTGAAGTCGGTCGCGTGTTCGCCGCAGAGCTTGTGGACGAGCCAGGAGTCCACCGTGCCAAAGCAGGCCCGGTCAGCACCCTCGACATTCTGGAGCAGCCATTCGATCTTGGTGGCAGAGAAGTACGGATCGAGCACCAACCCGGTCCGGGCCCGGATCAACGGCTCGTGTCCGGCATCGCGCAGTTCGTCGCAGCGGGCGGCGCCGCGACGGTCCTGCCAGACCAGGGCACTGTGGATCGGCTTGCTCGTCTTCGGGTCCCAGCCGACAACGGTCTCGCGCTGGTTGGTGATGCCGATCGCGTCGAGCTGGTGGCCGTCGATGCCGGCCCCGGCCAGCGCCCGCATCGCAACGGTGCGAGTCACCTCCCAGATCTCATTCGCATCATGCTCGACCCAGCCGGGCTTCGGAAAGTGCTGGCCGAACTCGGCATAGCCGCGCCCGGCAATGTGGCCGTCGCCATCGAAGACTAGGCAGGTCGAGCCGGTAGTCCCCTGGTCGATCGCGAGGATCATGTTCGGCTCTCCCGTTCCAGTTCCGTTTGCCAGCCCAGCAGGCGCCCCACGCCCCACGGGATGAGGAAGAACGCCGAGAGGATGAACCAGATGGCCTGAAGTGGCCAGATCTCCCCTCGCCCGTCATCGACGTAGTAGAGGTCGAGGGGACCGGCCAGCAGCACCGGAACCGCGATGACGAACAGCGACAGCCAGGATCCGGACAATGCGCCAAGGCCGAAATACCCGGCGGCCGCGACGGCGAGCAACAGCAGGAAGATGACCTCCGAGCCGTTTCCATTTTCCAGGTATTCGCCAATAGTAAGTATCGCCATGGCCTCGAACACAAGAAACGCGATTGAGATGAACACGAATCGAACCAGACTTTTGTCTATCTGCGCGATACGTAGACCTTTGCGAAGTCGACCATCTGGCGGAAGCGGTGGATGAAGCCGGCGAACGTCTTGCCGGTGGCGCGGTGGGCGAGCTGGAGTTCGTACTCGCCGATCCGGTAGCCGGCCCGCACCGCGTCGATCGTCATGCCGGTCTCCATCCCGTATTTCGGAGCGAAAGGCAGGACCGCACGCAGCACGTCGAGCTTCATCGCCCGCTGGCCGGAGATCGGAGCATCGGCGACGAACCCACAGCGCTTCTCGATCACCCAGCGCGAGAAGCCGAGAGCGACGCCGAAGCCACCACCGACCCGCCGGGCGAAGGCGGCAACCGCGAGGTCGCACTCCCCATCGTTGATGGCAGTGACCAGGCGGCCGAGCTGGCCCGCCGAGACTGCGAGGTCGGCGTCGCAGAGAAGGACCGCTTCCGGCAGGTCCGGTGCCGAGAGCATCGCTTCGGCGCAGGCGGTCATGTTGCCACCCTTGCCGTGGACCCTGCCGCGACGGATCACGTGAGCGCCGGCCGCGAGGGCAAGATCATTCGTGCCGTCATCGGAAGCATCGTCCGCCACCCAGATGGTGGCCCCGGGGAAAGTCTCGCGAAGCGAAGCAACCGAGACCGAAATCGAATCAGCCTCATTGCGCGCCGCAACAAGCACCGCGAGGCCTGAACCGGGACTCGGGTTCGATCCCGCTATAGCTCTCGATCCCGCCGTATCTTCAACGCCACCGCTCATCGACAACGGACTGTATCTACGAGCTCCACCGATGAGGATTCCCCGGGCCACAAGAAGCGCCGTCCAAACCTTTCTGGCAACGATTTCACCCACAGGGCCTAAGAGATCGTTGCCAAAAGGAGATTCGTCACCACCGCCCACTTTCTGGCAACGATTTCACCCACCAGGTGGGTGAAATCGTTGCCAGAAAAATGCAGAAAGCTTTTCGGAACTGTCTGGACTATGGACGAACCCGTCGTAGAACCTCGTTGACGATGTAGTCAGTGTCGTCGAGCTGCCGGTGCGTAACGCGCCTGACTTCGAACCCGGCATTGCCGAGAACGACATCCCGTCGCCGGTCACTTTCAAATTTCTTGAGATTGGAATGAAAGCCGCGACTGTCGAGCTCGACCACGAGCTTTGCTTCCCGCCAAAGGCAATCGACTTCGAATTCGCCGATGGTGACATTGACGGACGGAAGGGGGATCGAGAAACGTCTGCAAAGGGCGATGAATCTCCTTTCCATCGGTGATTTACCGTCGCTTAGCCTCGGATCCCAGTTTGTGACGATCGACTTGAGCTTTCCGACTCCCCGCCAGCCCTTACCCCGGCTCGTCACTTCCTCCAATTTTGCCCAATCCAGTATCTGCAACTTGTCGGCATCACTGACCAAAGATTCGAGTTGGGTCACGGTCGATGCGGCCGCCTGGTTCAGGATCGTCCGGGCAACCGACGTAACCGGAAATCCACGGTGCATCGTGAAATCGCTGGCAACCATGACCCGGCTCCTGTGAACAACCATCAGATTCCGATTCGGCGATGGAACGAATCCAGGGAACTGGCCGCCCCCGGTTGAAGCTCCGGAGAATCTCTATCCGATTACGTGGCTCGATCAAACCCCAACAGGCCGCCGCGCTCGAGTGCGACAGGAAGGCACCCGATCCGCCTGAGAGAAGAGCCGCTTGCCACCGGCTCGGTTGCTGAGCACGTCATGCCCCAGGGCGTAAACACCGGAGAAAACCGGGACAAGCCTTTGTTCCTGTACTCGCTGATCGATCAAGCCGGCGCTCATCCCCGCTTCGATCAACTGTTGCCGTGACAGGACTCCGTGCTGTTCCCTGGCCATGCGAAGCATCATGCGCGTCTCGGCGAGCCGCACTTCGCGACCACCGATCGATGGGTCCGCTGGCAGATTGGATCTCTGGTTCATCACAAAGCAAGGTTGTCCACCAGTGCCATCCGAGTGATTGCCCTATCGAAAAGAATGTCAAACGAAACAGGGCCAGAACAGCCATTCGGCACGACCAAGGTTTCTGGCAACGATTTCACCTACACGCTGAAGGAGATCGTTGCCAAAAGAAATGTCTCGATTTCCCAATCGCATTATGGAAACGATTTCCACCACCCCATCGGTGAGATCGTTGCCAGGACGAGATTGGAGACCTCGGGGGTCATCTCTCGGACGCCGTCCGGATTGGGCTTGGGCTAAGGTTGCGGCTCTATGGCGAACATTGAAGCTCACATCACCGGGAACGTCTGGAAAATCACCTGCAAGGTCGGGGACGAGATCGAGGATGGCGACGAAGTCGTGATTCTGGAATCGATGAAGATGGAGATTCCGGTCGAGTCCGAGGATGATGGCGTCATCAAGGAAATCAAGTGCGAAGAGGGCCAGTCAGTCACCGAAGGTGACGTCCTCATCGTCCTCGAGTAGCAAGCCATGAGTGGTGGCGAGGCCGAGACCGGAACCGACAAGCTCAAACTCGACTTTCCGGCCGAGGCGGTCGCCCGGCTGACGATCTCCAACCCGGCCAAGCGGAATGCGCTCGACCACGAGATTCTCGACGCGATCACGGCTACCGTGCCGAAACTCGACCGCGGAATTGAGATCCGCTGCCTGATCATCACCGGCGCCGACCCGATGTTCTCTGCCGGCTACGACATCGGTGGCATCCCCGACGAGAGCTTCTCCGAAGATGCCGAAGCTCTGGTCGCCCATCCGTTCCCGGCGGCACTCGAGACCCTCGGCGCCTACCCCTGGCCCACGCTGGCAGCGCTCAACGGGCATTGCCTCGGGGGCGCCCTCGAGCTTGCCATCACCTGTGATCTGCGCATCTGCTCGGACGCCGCCAAGCTCGGCATGCCGCCGGCCAAGCTGGGTCTGATCTACGGCCATACTGGCCTCCGGCGCTTCATCGAAACGATCGGCGCCCCCCGCACCCGTGAGATGTTCTTCACCGGCCAGAACCTGACCGCCGACCGGGCCGAGGAGATCAACCTGGTCAACCGCCTCTCGGCAAAGGCAGAGCTTGAAGCCGACTCGATCGAACTCGCCGCCCTGATCGCGGCCAACGCCCCGCTTTCGATGAAAGGCAACAAGCAGGCGATCGGAACACTGCTCGAGAACCCGGTCCTGAGCGATGCTCAGGAAAAAGAGTTGGTCGAGCTACGCGAATCCTGTTTTCACTCCGAAGACTTCAAGGAAGGCATCCGGGCCTTCGCCGAAAAGCGCAAGCCGAACTGGACCGGACGCTGAATCCGCTCCGTAGGTTTGCGTTGCTCTCGAACTCCTCGCACTTCTAGCCGAGGCTGCAGGCGAACCTCGCGCCTGCCAGCTCTCTCGTTGCTCTCGCTGACCAGGCTCAGCCGGGGAAGCCGGCGCGAATCGTGAGGATCCGCTGGACCGAAGATTCGAACTCCGACCGCTTCAAACCGCCGCTGCGGAGGCGCTTCGCGAGGGCTCCTTCCGCCTTGGACGACTCCTTGACCCGCGTATAGAGGAGCAGGTCCATGCCTGCCACGGCCCCTGCGACCGCGACCCGCTTTGAGTCGCCGAAGGCCCGTCCGGCGACGGTTTCGAGCGCGTCGGTGACCGTCACGCCTTCGAAGCCGAGACGGTTCCGTAACTCGCCGGTCACGATCGAGCGGTTGAATGCGGCCGGCCTGTTGCCGAAGACGGTGTAAATCGCGGTGCCGACCATGACTAGTTGCCCGTCCGCCCTGATGAATGGTTTGTACGGGGCCTCGTCCACTCTCCTCAGGACGCGCTTCGAACTCTTCACCTTCTGAACCGCGTCGTCGGTGTTGAGGGACACCGTTCCCAGCCCGGGGAAGTGTTTGGCGGTGGCGGCAATTCCTTTGGCCTGAAGACCCTTGGCGAATGGGATGGCCGTAGCCGAAACCCGCCGGGCCGTACGACCGAATCCGCGATCCGTATCGGCAATCTCGCCGCCAGGCCGGGCCACGTCGAGCACCGGTGCCAGATCGATGTTGACGCCAGCGTTCTTCAGGTTCTTTCCGGTGCGCTTGCCCTGAGTCCGGGAGAAGCCCGGGCCACGGCGGCCCATCGTCTTCGCCGATGCCGTCGGGGCTCCCGCCAGCCGCTTCACAAGCCCACCTTCCCGGTCAATCATGATCGGGAGCGGATATCGACTGAGCCCTGAAGGCCGTCTGATCCTCTGGAGCTGGCGAGTCACCGCGCGGGCCGCCGCGCGCGTCGGAACGTTCCCGGCGAAGAGAACGACCCCGCCGAGCCGGCCGCGCCGGATCGCCCGCTTGATTCCGCGTGGCACCAAGGTCCCATTGAAGGTCGCAATCACACGCTGGCCGGCCAGTTGGTGATCGGTCAGCCGGTCGACCTGAGCGGCAGCCTGAGACGCAACCTGCGCTTCGGGCGAAATCTGATCGGCATTCGAGGCCGACCCGACCATCAGACCCGCGAACATCGAAGCGACGATCAGGACTCCCCCGCCTGCCAGCGCCTTGATCCGGTTGGTCCGGACACGCGAGCCTTTCTCACCCAGAGTGAGGCTCAGACGCGAGTTGAGGTTCGGACGGGGCATGCACAACGATCATAAGGTCCGCGGGATCCCACGGCCTCATCCAGCCTCGATCACATCGAGGGTCCCGTCAGTCGTCTCGACCCGCATCCCGGCCTTGCTCACCAGGTCAGCAACCTCGTCCACATCGACCGGCAGCTTCGCCGCTTCGAGGACCACCCGGGCCACATCACCGCGGATCGACTTCGCCATGTGCGAAATCGCCTTGCGTTGCCCATCGGTCTCGGTGAAACCCCGCACCGCAACCTGCTGCGCATGCCGCGGACGCCAAAGAGAGCTGTACGAGCCCGAGCGCATGTCGAGCACGATCTCCCCCGGCTCGTCGAAGCCGCTGCCGGCCATCGCCTTGGCCAGCGGTTCCCGCCAGAGCGTTCCGAGCCCACCGATCCGGGCCAGCTTCGGTTTCATCGAGAGCCGGTAGTAGGGAATCAGGTCCGTAGCCCGCGTCATGCCCCAGAGCGCGCTGCTGATCAGCAGATGACGATCGGCCCGCTGCGATGCCCGCTTACCCAGGCCGGCCAAAGCCAGACGCTCGTAGAGCACCCCGGAATAGACCTCGCGGGTGGGTGCAGTCGGCGTAGAGCGGATCTTCGCGTTCAGCGCGATATCCCCGGCCAGCCCCGGCGAGATGTCCATGACTTTCATCGCCTTCTTGACCGGCCTGTCCCCGAGGTTCTCCAGCGCGCGAACCAGCCGCTCCCGCGGGCGATCGAGGCCGGGCGAAAAGGCCAGTCCTTCCAGCTCCAGGACCGGTCCGTCGGTTGGCTGGTTTTTGCCCTCCGAGGGCGGCAGAAGGATCAGCACGAACCGGAACCTACCCGACCGTCGGGTCTGACCTCAGTTGCCGACGAGAACGTCGTAACCGCGAGCCTTCGCAGACTCAGACCGGAACGAGCTTTCCGTCGATGACCTCGACTATCCGGTCGAAATTGCGACGGTCGGCGACCCGATGGGTGATGACAAGAACACCGGCCCCGGATTCCGTGCGGCGAACCAGCCTTTCCTCGAGGGCGGCTGCGCCCTCGGGGTCGAGATGGGTCATCGGTTCGTCGAAAACCAGGTACCGGGCCGAGCTCAGGAACAGCCTCGCCACCGCGATCCTCTGCCGCTGTCCTCCTGAAACCCTTGCACCCCCCTCCCCGACGAAAGTGTCGATGCCGAGTTCAAGCTCGTTGATCCAGTCCTCGAGTCCAACATCCGACAAGGCTTCGGTGATCCGGGCGGTGTCAGCTCCGGGGGAGCCGATCGCCACGTTCTCGCGGATGGTCGAATCGAAAAGATACGAATCCTGCGGTGCGAGCCGGACCGCCTCCCGCAGCGCGTGACTGTCTAGCTGCGTGATGTCCGTATCCCCGAGGGTGATGCTGCCGCCGGTCGGGTCGCGGAAACGGACCATCAATTCGGCAAGAGTGCTCTTCCCGATGCCGCTCCGACCGGTCAGGGCGACTGCCTCTCCCTCCCGGAGTTCAAGCGAGGCTTCGTCAAGCACCAGCCCGGCGTCGGAAGCGTAGGCAAAAGTGACCCCCTCGAACTTGAACGGCCCGCCTGGGGGCAACTCGACCGGACTGGCCCTGTCGGTCACCGGCGGTTCCTGCATGGTGATGTCTTCCAGCCGTTCCGCGGCATCGGCACATGCATCGATGCTCGAAGCCGCCTGACCGAGAGGCAGGATCGCTTCGAAGGAAGCCATCGCAAGCAACGTCAGAGCCGCCAGCATCACGCCGCTCATGCTGTCATCGGAAACCGCCGGGATCGCAACAGCCGTCACCACCACTGCCGCTCCCACTGAGAGCAAAGTGGTCAACCCCACGGCGAGTCCGCCGTTGAATGCATCCCGACGCTGAAGCCGTGCCACCTCCCGGTCTGAAGCTGCGGTTCTTGAAAGCCAATCGCCCTCACGACCGGCCACCGCGATCTCGGCTCCGCCCGCGGCGATTTCCTGGAGGTCGACCATCAGGACGGCGCGTGCCGCCGACTGCCGCCGGCCGGCTGACCGTGCCGCCCATCTGGTCAGGGCGGGAGCGGCAACCCCGCCGAGCAGCAGCATCACGGCAAGCGCCAGTCCGGCCACCGGCAGGATCAGAGCGGCAATGCCGATGCAGATCAGGCTTGTTGCGATCGCCGTGAGCGGAGGGGCCAGTCCCCTGAGGTAGAGGTCCTGGAGACGATCGACATCGCCCACGAATCGGCTCAGCAGATCGGCGCGGCGCGTTCCTTCAAGCCCTCCAGGGACCAATGGAACCAGTCGCTCAAAGAACAGTCGACGCAGGTCCGTGAGGGTCCGGAAGGCAAGGTCATGCGAACTCAGCCTTTCGCCGTAACGGAGCAGCGCTCGTGAGATGCCGAAGAACCTGACGGCGACGATCGCCACCGTCAGCGAGAGGATTTCCGGCCTCTCTGCCGCCCGGCTGATCAGATACCCGGAGGCGGTCAGCAGCCCGACGGCAGCCAGCACGGTGGCCGTGCCGAGCGCCCCGGAGAGGGCGAACAACTGCCACCGGCTGCGGGTCGCGAGGGCGGCCCGGCCAACCGCACTGCGACCAAGCGCGGCGGCGATCACGTCGGCACCGAATCCCGGAGGTCAGGAGCGTCTGTCAGGCGGCCTTTGCCGAGTCTCAGAATCCGATCGGCCGAAACCAGCGGGCGATCCCTGTGGGAGACGATCAGGGCCGACGGCGACGCAGTCAATTCATCGAGGGCCAGGCCCAGAAGCTCTTCGGTTTGACGATCAAGGTGGGCAGTCGGCTCGTCCAGGACCACCAGGTGCGCAGAACTGAGCAATGCGCGGCCCAGGGCCACCCGCTGGGACTGGCCGACCGAAAGCCTCCGGCCTCCCTCCCCGATGACCATCGAAAGGCCCTCACTCTGGCCACCCACCAGACTGGCCAGGCCCGCCTTCTCCACGACCTCTTCCAGCCGGTCGGACGCTGCGTCCGGCTGGAAGAGCCTCAGATTCTCTTCGAGGCTTCCCGCGAAGATGGTGGGGCGCTGGGGAACCCAGGCGATCTGATGCCGCCATTCGTCAGGCTTGATGTTCGCCAGATCGACTCCGGAACAGGTGATCCTCCCTTGGTCCGGATCGGCGAGCCGGAGGAGCAGGGAAACGATGGTGGACTTGCCACCGCCACTCGGCCCGACCAGTGCCACGGTTTCACCGGCGGCGATCGTCAAGTCGAGATCTTCGAAAACAGGCCCCCTGTCCGGATACTCGAACGAAACACCTTTGAACTTGATCGGACCCTCAGCAGGATCGGGCGCTGCGACTGCTTCGGGCGCCACGGTCACCGAAGCCGGCTGGTCGAGCACTTCGAATATCCGCTCGGCTGCGGCCATACCATCGGCGCTGGCGTGAAACTGGTTGCCGAGCTGACGTAGTGGCATGTACATCTCCGGCGCCAGGAGCAGGATCGTCAGACCGGCGGTCAGCTCCATCCGCCCGTCGGCCAGCTGGATGCCGACCGCCGTCGCGACCATCGCCACGCCGATCATCGCCAGCAGCTCCAATACCAGCGCCGAGACGAATCCGATCCGCAGCGCCCCCATGGTTTCCCGCCGGTAGAGATCTCCGACTTGACCGATCGAATCGGTCTGGGCTTCGGCCCGTCCGTTCGCCCGCAGAGTTTCCAGTCCTCCCACCACGTCAAGAAAGTGGGCGCTCAGGTGGGAAAGCTGCTGCCAGCGGTCACGGGTGCGGCTCTCCGTCAACAGCCCGATCAGGACCATGAAGATCGGGATCAGCGGTGCAGTTATCGCCAGGATCGCCGCCGCTTTCCAGTCGTAGGGGAAAACCCAGACGAGGATCGCAATCGGCACGATCGCGGCAAGCACTGCCTGCGGCAGGTATCGGGCGAAATAGTTCTCGAGCGCCCCCACACCACCGACCGCCGAGTTGACCAGCTCGCCCGAGTGCTCGGCCTGAAGAGCGCCCGGCCTCTTCAAGAGCAGGTGCTCAGCCAGGCGGGTCCGAAGCTCGGCCATCACCTTCGCTGCGCCCAACCGGCCGGATGTCTCGAACCCGGCGCTGGTGAGTCCCCTGCCGATCGACACGAATCCGAGCCAGAGAAGCAGCGGGGCAACATCGGCGAATGACTTCCCCTCCATGAAGACACCACTGATAACGAGAGCCAGGAGGGTCGCCTGCGCAATGATCAGCGCGGTCGCCGAAAGGCCGATTCCGACCGTGGTGATCAGGTGCTTGCGGGCCGCCCGGCTCGATCGCGCCAGCCGGCGCTGGGTTTCACGCGCCCGTCGGCCTGCGCCCGGCGCCCGGCTCTGCGTCTGAGTCATCGTCGCCTTCCTTCTTCCCTGAATCGATCAGGTCGAGCGGCGTTTTGATGTCGCCGAAGTCTTCGGCCGAGAGCCGATGCCGGAAGACCCAATAGGTCCAGGCCTGGTAGATCAGGACGACGGGCAGGAGCAAAACCGCCACGACAGTCATCACAACCAGGGTGTAGTGCGATGAACTCGAAAAGTTGAGCGTCATGTCGTACGCGGAATTGAGGCTCGAGATCATCGTGTGCGGGAACAGGTCGACGAACTGGGTGGTGAAGTAAAAGGCGATCGCGATCGCCGTACCGGCAAATGCCTTTGCCGGGCTGGTCCGGGCGAGCACCGAGGCTCCGAGCAGCCCCGCCATTGCCAGCAGGGCCGTGATCGCACTGATCACGTTGAGGGAGTCCTGCCGGGTCAGGGTCCAGATCAGGAAGCCCGCCGCGAGGACGGTCGCGACCGGCATTGCCTTGACCGCCACGGACTGGGCCCGCGTGCGCAGTTCACCCTCGGTCCGAAGCTCGAGGAACAACGCCCCGTGGGCGAAGAAAATTGCCAGTGAGGCCAACCCCGCGAGCAGCGTGTACGGGGACAGAAGGTCCAGGAAATTGCCGACGTACTCGGCGTCGGCATCGATCGGAGTACCGCCGATGATGTTGGCCCAGGCAACGCCCCAGAGCAGAGCCGGAACGATGCTGCCGATCGCGATGCACCACTCCCATCCGCTGCGCCATTTCCCGGTGGTTCCTTTGCCCCAGAGCTCGAAGCCGACGTTGCGCACAATCAAACCGGTGAGAATGGCAAACAGAGCGAGGTAGAAACCGGAAAAAGAGGGTCGAATACCATTCCGGGAAAGCCGCGAAGGTAGCCCCGCCAGCAACGATCAGCCAGACTTCGTTGCCGTCCCAGACCGGCCCGATCGTGTGAAGGATCGCCCGCTTCTCGGCCTCGTTGCGTCCGAGGAACTTCATCAGGATGCCGACTCCGAAATCGAAGCCTTCGAGGATGAAATAGCCGATCCAGAGGATCGAAATCAGGACGAACCAGACGACCTGGAGTGTCGTGAATTCTTCCATCTCAGTAGGCCATCCCAAGATGTGGTTTGTCGGGATCGTCTTCGCCTTCAGCCGCCGGACCCTTGCCGGCGTACTTGAAGAAGACCTTCCCCGCGATCACGGCCAGCACGCCGTAGAGCAGGGTGAAGCCGATCAGGCTGATCCAGACCTCATAAGCGGGTACGTTCGGAGAAACACCGAATTCGGTCTTGAGCAGTCCGAAAACGACCCACGGTTGACGGCCCATCTCGGTGAAGATCCAGCCGGCCGAGCTGGCCACGAACGGCAAGACGGAAGCAAACATGGCCAGCTTGAGAAATCTGGTCGAATCCTCCAGCTTGCCCTTTCGTGACAGCCACCAGCCGACCAGGCCGAGCAGCGCCAGCAGCATGCCGCAGCCGATCATGACCCGCCACGACCAGTAAGCGACCCAGACGATCGGGGCGTATTCACCCGGCCCGAACTTCTCCTGATACTCGGCGTTCAGGTTGTTGATGCCTTCCACTTCGGACAGTGGTTTGCCGGTCATGATGAACGACAGCAGGTTGGGCACCTGGACATTGCGGTTGAGACCTTCGGGATTGCCTTTCATGTCCCCGGTGGCGAACAGGGACAGTCCCGCTCCGTCAGTAGTCTCGAAGACCGCGTCGGCGGCCGCCATCTTCATCGGCTGCTGTTCGGTCATCAGGACTCCGTTGAAATGCCCGACGCCGATTGTCAGGATCGCCGAGCACGCCAGCATGGGGAGCACGACTTTCATTGATGAGCTGAAGACCGCGACTTCGTTCTTGCGCAGGAGATGCCAGGCGGAGATCGCGGCGATGACCATGCCGCCGGTCAGCAGCGCCGCCAGGATCGTGTGGGTAAATGCGTAGAGAGCGGTGTTGTTGCCGAGCACCGCCCAGATCGACGTGAGCTGAGCCTTTCCGTCGACCATCTTGTAACCGACCGGATGCTGCATCCAGGAGTTTGCGGCAAGGATGAAATAGGCAGATAGGACAGTCGAAAGCGAGACCGCCCAGATCGTGAGCAGGTGGATCTTTTTCGAAAGGCGGCCCCAGCCAAATATCCAGAGTCCGAGGAAGGTTGACTCGACGAAGAAAGCCGCGAGACCCTCCATCGCCAGGGGCGCGCCGAAGATGTCTCCGACAAAGCGGGAGTAGTCCGACCAGTTCATCCCGAACTGAAACTCCTGAACGATTCCCGTAGCGACTCCGAGCGCAAATGAGACCAGCATCAGCTTGCCCCAGAAGCGTGTTGCCCGCAACCACTTTTCGTCGCCGGTGCGGTACCAACGAGTCTGGAACCACGCCGTGAAGAAAGCCAGGCCGATAGTCAGCGGAACGAAGATGAAGTGGTAGAGCGTGACGATCCCGAACTGCCAGCGGGCGAGTTCGAGGGAAGTCATTGCGATGCTCATGGGCGGGACACTCTCATGGGCCCATTATAGATAAAAGAGGGGACGAAATGACCGGTCAAACCGCCGTACTTCTACCGAGAGTACTGAAGTCGGGAAGTGCCCCGGACCACAAAAAAAGCCGGCCTGGTTTCCCGGGCCGGCTTTTTCGGTTTACACCGGAATCAGTCCGCGCTGTGGGGAGCAGCGGGGTCGAGTCCGCCGGTCGGTCCGAGGTCGCCGCCACCGCCTCCGCCAGGCACTGTCCGGCTGAACGGGGAGGCCGAGCGGAACGCGTTGCCGTAGACATAGATCGGCATGCCGATCTTCGTCATACCGTAGATCCGGGGCTGGTCGGCGATGAATGTACGCAGGCAGCCGTGGCTGGCCGGGTAATTCGGAACCTCGGCGTAGCCATGGGTTGCATAACCGCGGATGAAGTACGACGAGTAGTACATGCCGTGCGAGTTGTAGCCGGCGTCCTTGCGGTAGAAGGAATAGGTGCCGAGGACCGTCCGCGTTGAGGACTTGCCGCTGGCGATCGGGAAGATCGCGGTCGGCTTACCCTTCTTGGCGAAAACGAGAACCTGCTTCGCGAGCGGCGCCTCGACGTGGATACCCTGGTTGCCGAGCCCTGGCCGGCGCACTCGGTACCCGCCCTTCTTGTTGAAAATGCGCTTGACGATGCCCTTCGAAGCCTGGGAGTTCCTGGCGTAGTCATTCAGCTTGCGGTAAGCCAGCACGGCGCGATCCATCTGGCCGTTGAAGCATCGGCCCCGGGCTGGCACCAGGTGAAGGCGGTTCAGGGCCTTGCGGAATCCCCCGACGAGCCTGCTGCACGATCCGTGGCGGATGGCGGTGTAACGCACCCCCAGCCCTTGCGCTTCGTGCTGCTGCGGCTGATCGGGAATTTCCCCGTAAGTCCGGAGTACTTGGCCTGGGCCGTCCACTTGCCTCCACGGTCGACGCGGATCTTGCTGCGGAACGTGCCCTTCTGGCCGTTCGTGGACTTGATCTTCACGCTCTTGCTCTTGACCTTGTGACCGTCGTTGTAGTAGTAGACCCGGACATGCTGCCCGTTCTTGTACGGCACGACGGTTCCGCCAACGGAGACTTTGTCCATGATCTTGGCTTTGCCGTGTTTCAGACCGTACGGCTTGATGGTGACCTTCGACTTGGCAGCCGGTACGGTTGCTCCACCATCGGCGGACGCGAATCCAACTTCGGCCGAAAAGGCGAAGACGCCGACGAGAACGGCGATGGCGGGGACGAGTCTGCGACTGAAACCAGGGGTCGAACTGATGGTGGTGGTACGCACGGAATTCTCCTTGAATGAGTGGCCCGCGAATGAGGGCGGCCACACAGGATAGCCGTATCGGACAGCGGTCAACAAGGCCAAACGTTTATGCGACGGATGCTGCCGGTTCGGGGACTCGATCCGCTTCCTGACGGGCGGCCGCGGGCTCGGCGTCGACCGAGGCGCCATGTCCACGAATCAGCACCAGAGCTACGAACACACCGACGATGGCAAGTCCGACGGACAGGACCATCGCGTGACTCAGGCCATAGATGAAAGCCTCGTGGCCGGCCACGGTCAACTTCGCCGCCTGGGCCTGGGACACCCCGTCGAGATGGGGCGTACCTCCGGTCAGCTGATGGGCGAAATCGGCTTGCTCGGAGACGGTCAGGCCCGCCGTGCTCGAAAGGGACTCGCCGAGCTTCACCTGGGCCTGATTCTGGAAGAGAGCGCCAAGTGCGGCCACGCCGAAAGTGCCGCCGATCATCCGGAACATCGACAGGACGCCGGATGCAACCCCGGCTTTGGTAGTCGCGACCGCATTCATCGCCGCGGTAGACATCGGCGACATGGTGAGTCCGATGCCGAAACCGAGGACCATGAAGCCGACCCAGAGGCCGGAGAAAGTCGTTCCTACTTCGATGCCGGAGAACATGTAGAGGGACAGCGCGATCGCCGACATGCCGACAACGATCGGCCAGCGCGGACCGATCCGGTCAGAAAGGCGACCGGCCAGCGGGGCGGTGACCATGATGATCAGCGTCGTCGGCAGGAACCTGATCCCGGCCTCGAGTGCCGAGTAGCCGAGGATGTTCTGCATGTAGAGCGCGAGGAAGAAGAAGACGCCCATCATCGCGAAGGAGATGATGAAGGCGACTGTCACCGCACCGATGAAGTTGCGGCTCTTGAAGAGGTCGAACTGCACGATCGGCGCCTTGACCTTCGTTTCGATCAGGATGAAGGCGCCCATCATCAGCACGGAACCGGCGACCAGGCCGAGGACCGCCGGTGATTCCCAGCCCCAGGTGTTGCCTTCAATCAGGGCAAGCACCAATGCAGTGAGGCTGGCCGTGAGGGCTGCCACTCCGAGCACGTCGATCTGGCGACCGACCGTGGAATCACGCGACTCCTTGACGATGAAGAGTGCCGCGAGCACCGCGAGGATGCCGACCGGCAGGTTGATGAAGAAGATCGCCCGCCAGGAGACGTACTCGGTCAGGAAGCCGCCGAGGACCGGTCCGACGGCGAGCGCGAGGGCCGAAACGCCGGCCCAGGTGCCGATCGCTTTGCCCCGCTGGGCGGGAGGGAAAGCGTCGGTGATGATCGAGAGTGTTCCCGGCATCATGAAAGCGGCACCGACACCCTGGACCACTCGGCTGGCGACCACCGCGGAGTTGGTCGGAGCGAAGCCGGCGGTCATCGAAGCGAAGGTGAAGAGCGTCACGCCGAAGACGAACATCTTGCGGCGACCGAAGATGTCGCCCATGCGCCCGCCGACCACGAGCAGGACCGCCAGCGAGAGCGTGTAGCCGTTGACGATCCATTCGAGCCCGGAGATCGATGTGTTCAGGTCGCGCTGGATCGAAGGCAGTGCGACGTTGACGACGGTGTTGTCGAGCATCACCATGAACAGCGCCAGGCACATCGCGCCCAGGGTCCACCACTTGCGGTTGTCGTCGGTGATCAGATGCTGGTAGCGGCTCATTTGATGACTACTCCTTCAAATTTCTTGTATATCGGTGCGATGTCTTCGCGCATCAGCAGCAGGCCGATCGCGGAATCGAGGCTCTCGCGCTGCGCTTCGGTGAGGCCCGAAACAAATTCGATGACGCCTGCCGCCCGGCTGTGGAAGAAACGGTCGGTGATCTCCCGGCCACGGTCGCTCAGGGCAACCCGGCGGCGGCGGCGGTCGTCCGGATCCTCCGAGCGGGTGACGAGGCCCTTACGGACCAAACCATCGACAGCCCGGCTGAGCGACGGCATCGAGGCCCCCAGGCTCTCCGCGAGTTCCTGAAGGTAGGGCGAAGCTTCCGGTCCGCACGAAGCAAGCTCCATCATCGCCTTGAACTGGACGAACGAAAGGCCGTGCTCGTCGATCTCTCGCAGGGACTGGCCGCCGTCGCCATATGACATCAGGTGACGGAAGAGTACGCCCGTTCGTAATGCGGTCTCACGGACCTCCGGGCTGACGCCACTTGCGGTCAAGTGTTCGGCGGCAATCGTCGTTTCAGTGGAAGACATTCCGAGATAGTTCCATATTCGCAACTATTTGGCTAGTGCAATCGTTGCCTAAGTGACACATATCACGCAGCCGCTCAACGCAACTGGCAACGAAATTGCCTACAGGTGAGGTAATTTCGTTGCCGGAACAGCTGGTTTGGGGCGATTCCCGGCGAATTCTGAATCTCTTGTGACGGATCACCGTTCGGTTCGTAGTAGAGATATGAACGTGATGCTCGAAGCCGCCCCGCGGACAATCGATTCCCAGGTCCGGAATTTCGAGGACCTGTACCGGCAGAGCCGCGATGACCTCTATTCCTACGTGGCCGGCCTCCTCAAAGACCGGGTCGCAGCCGAAGACGTCACCGCGCTCGCCTTCGAACGGGCCTACCGCAAGTGGGAGAAGTTCAATCCCGAACGCGGGACCGCCCGGGGATGGCTTTTCGGGATCGCCCGGAACGCCGCCCTTGACGAACTGAGGAAGAGGAAACGCGAGGCCCCGCTCACCCACGACCCGGTGGCGGCCGAGTCGGTGGCCGACAACGGAGAGGACGCCGAGCGCCAGGCCACGGTGACCCGCGCTCTCGCCACCTTGCCTGCCGCCGATCGCGAACTGATCTCCCTCAAGTTCTACGCCGGCCTCACCAACAACGAGATCGCCGAAACCACGGAGATCTCCCCATCGAACGTCGGCACCCGGATCCACCGGGCCATGACCAAGCTTCGCAACGCCTGCCAGAAGGAGTCCGAAAATGGCATCTGAAAACACCCCCTTTGAAATCAACGACCTGAACGATCCCGAACTGGAGGCACTGGCCGTAGCCCTTCGCGAGAACCGCCCCGAGCCCGAAGCCAGTTTCGCCGAGAAGCTCGATACGGCCGTCGCCGACCACTTCCCCCCGGAATGGTCGACCGGCCTGACCAGCGAGCCGGCAGCGGGTTTCTTCTCGCGCCTGACCGGTCGATTTGGTGGCGTCCGCAAGTTCATGCTGCCGGCTACTGCAGGTTTCGCCGGACTTCTGGTCGTCGCGATCGTGGTCGGTGGCAACCTGAACGGGCGGGGCGAGACCACCGACTCCCTGTCATTGTCGGAAGACCCGGCGACATCGACCGAGTCCGCCCCGTCGCCCTCAAGCCCGTCTGCAGATTCCATCTCTGTGATCCCCAACGCCAGTGGTGAAGGTGCGGGCCGATTCCTCGACAAGTCGCCCGGTGCCTACGCCGCCGGTGCCAAGACCCGCAAGGTGGCGTACGAGACTGACATAACCCTCGGCACCAAACCCGAGAGCGTTCAGGACGTGAGCAACGAGATCGTCGACGTGGTCGATGATCACAACGGCATCGTGCTCGATTCTTCGGTCAAGGACGGTCCCGCCGGCCAGGCAGGGGCACGTTTCCGCCTGATGATCCCGAGCGCTCAGCTCGAGTCGGCCGTCAGCGACCTCTCGGGTATCGCCGACCTGCGGTCCCGCAGCCAGGAGACCGAAGACATCACGGCTCCCACCCTGACCACCAAGGACTCCCTGCGGGACACCCGCGCGAAGGTAGACGGTCTGGTCAAGGAACTCTCGGAAGCAACAAGTGACGAGGACCGCTCCCGAATCGAAGGTGAGCTCGCGACTGAACGCCGCCGGGCTTCCCGCCTCAATACGAAGCTGAACAGGCTCGAACGCCGGGCCAGCCTGACCCCGGTGAGCGTGAAGGTCGAGACCGGCGGCAGCAGCTCGAGCGATGACAATTCGTCTTGGGGAGTCGACGATGCGATCGACGACGCCGGCCGGATGCTCGGCCTGTCAGCGGGCGTGGCCCTGATCGCTTTCGCGATCGCGGTCCCGATCGGCCTGATCGTCCTGATCGCCCTCTCGCTAAACCGCGCCTGGGTCCGGCACTCCCGCCGCCGCGCCCTCGAACAAAACTGAGACTGGTGCGAAAGCTGAGACCGGGTGCGTTTTCTATGCCATTGGCGTAGGAAACGCACCCACCCCCCGTCTGAGACGGATCAGGCCTCGTAAGGCTCGAAATCGCTGGGGCGGGCGCCGCAGACCGGGCAGAACCAGTCTTCGGGGATGTCCTTGAACTCGGTGCCCGGCGGGATTCCCCCGTCGGGATCGCCTTCGGCCGGGTCGTAGATCCAGCCACAGGACACGCAGATCCAGAGGCTGGTGGTCGCTGTTGTCATGGCCGGGAGCCTAACGGGCGAAACGGAGCAGTGGGGCCTTCCGTGACGTCCCTCACATCCGCGATACGGTTACGCCGTGGCGCAACTTCCAGAGCCGGGTCCTTCGGAACGAATCAACCTGGGTGACCCGACCGAACCACGTGCCGCGGCGACGGTCATCCTGCTCCGCGACAACGAGACCGATGGCACCCTCGAGGTGCTGCTGCTCCGGCGATCGGAGAACGCCCGTTTCATGCCCAACGTCTGGGTCTTCCCCGGTGGCGCGCTCGATCCCGAGGACGGCGACGGCCTTGACGGGCTGAAAACCTGCGCGATCCGCGAGCTCCACGAAGAAGCGGGCGTCGAGCTCGATCCCTCGACTCGCCTGGTGCCGCTGGCCCGCTGGGTCACCCCCGAAGTGATCAAGACCCGCTTTGACACCTGGTTCTTCCTCGCCGAATCCCCGGCCGGGATCGAGATCACTCCGGACGGCTCCGAGATGACCGCTGACCGCTGGGTCTCTCCGGCCCAGGCCCTCGCCGAGTACGAAACCGGAGAGTTCGCGATCGTTTTCCCGACCGTCAAGCAGCTCGAAGCGCTGGTCCTTAGCCCGGATAGCAAGGCCGCGATGGCCGCAGCCGAGGCTGACCCCAACTCATCCCGCAAGGTGCTGCCGAAGGTGATCGGCGACGAAAGGCATCACCGCGTGGTGCTGCCGCACGAAGACGACTACCCCGTCGACTGATCGGCGCCGGCCCTGGCCGCCGGCTACTCAGACGGAAAAGGTGCGAGCCCTGCGTACCAGGGTCCGGACTTGAAGTGGTGGATCCCCTCTTCCGCCATCTCGCCGCGGATTCGCTTGAACAGCTCGCCCGCGTTGGCGAGCGCCATCTTCAGTTCATCGGCCGTCCGCTCCTTGAAATGCCACAGGAACCAGAACTGCCGGTCGTTGATGCCAAAGTCGATCTCGCGGTCGATCGTCGTGCACCAGTCGAGGAACGCGGGCGAAAAGAGTTCGCGCAGCGCGGTCGGGTCGTATTCCTCGGGGACGGTTGCGAGGAAGTTCTTGTTGAAATCGAGTGATTCGAACTCGACCTTGCGCCGCGAGGTGCGGTGCTTGATGTATTCGTCGGGGGTGCCTTCAATCGATTCGACGTTGAAGGCGGCAATCACCTTGGCGAGATCGGGCATATGGGCCTTGGTGAGCAGGGCCTGCGGAACCACTGACTTGCGAAACACCTTGCCGACCTCGGTTTCATCGGCATCACAGCAGGCCCCCCAGAAATCAGGGGCAAGTTCACCGGTCAGGCGGTTGCTGCCACCGACGCAGAGCGCGACCGGACCGTTGGCGGGATAAATCCCTCCAACCGGCTCGTAGGTGACTTCACCGGCTCCCTTGTAACCCGCGACCGTTGCGGCCCATTCTTCGGCTTCGGATGGCACAGCCGTCACCCTATCCTTCCGGGCGGGGTAGGATTACGCCCGTGATCAATTCCGGTCTTCGTAAGCTTGAAGGGAAAATATATGGGCGCCTTAATCGCCGTGATAGTCGTCGTGGTGATAATCCTGATTGTCGTTCTGTGGTACATCTCCACGCGCAACGGGATCATCGCATCGAGGAACCGTGTCGAAGAATCCTGGAGCGGGATCGACGTTCAGCTGAAGCGTCGTCATGACCTCGTCCCGAACCTCGTCGAGACGGTCAAGGGTTACGCAACACACGAGCAGCAGGTATTCGAAAATGTGACGAAGGCAAGGGCCGAAGCGATGGCCACCACCGGAGTCGAAGACACTGCCCAGGCGGAAGGTGCGCTGACCCGGGCCATGGCCGACCTGCGAGCCGTCGCTGAGAACTACCCGGACCTGAAGGCCACGGAGAACTTCCAGCAGCTGTCTCGCAACCTGTCCGAACTCGAAGACGAGATCCAGGCTTCCCGCCGGATCTACAACTCGAACGTTCAGAGCTTCAACACGAAGATTCAGCAGTTCCCCGCTTCCATAGTTGCCGGTCAGGGCAACTTCGAGGCCAAGGTATTCTTCGAGATCACCGACGCCGCGGAGCGAGAGACTCCGAACGTCAGCTTCTAGCTCTCACCCATTTCAGATTCCGGATCAGGTGCCCCGGTCGACTCAGTCGGCTGGGGCGTCGCTCCGAAGAGGGCCGCCCACCAGACCTTGGTGACTTCGGCCGCAACCGATTCGGCGCTGCGATCATCCTGGCCCAGATGCACCTGGAAGCTGCGTTCGGTCATCAGCACCAGCCCGCCGGCGAGGGCTTGCGCATCGAGCGACCCGTCGATCGCGCCCTCGCGCTGGCGGGTCTTGATCTCGGTCACAGTGCCCTCGGTGATCGTCTCGAGCAGCACCGACCAGATTTCACGCACCTCTTCATCGTAGGTCGCCGTCTCGAAAGCAAGACCAAGCAGTTCGGAATTGTCTGCGTACACCCGGCTGATGTCGTAGATCGCCTTCTCCACCCCGCGGCGAGGGTCGCCACCCGATGTCCAGCAATTACCAAGCCGGCTCTGGTGACTACTGACCAGGTCTTCCAGCGCACCCAGCAGAAGCTCTTCCTTGTCACCGAAGTAGACGTAGAACGCGCTTCGAGAGACACCGGCCTCACGGGTGATGCCTTCAACCGTGAGGTCCTTGAAGGATCCGGCGACAGCCTGGTCCATCGCGGCCTGGATCAGCTCCTGGCGAGTCCGCTCATGCCGACGGCGGCGGTTGTGGCGTCGCTCAAGTGAATTCGGCACTTCGCAAGCCTATCCGCCCCCGCAACAAGAATCAGCGGCGGTTCTTCTTGTTCTTCTTCTTGTGCTTCTTCTTCTTTTGCTTCTTGGCCTTGATCTCAAACTGGATCGGGTAGGTGCCCGTGCTGTTGCTGTGCTGGTCTGTCACCTGGAAGAGGGCTTTGTACTTGCCCGACTTCGCCTTGAAGCCGCTTCCTTTTTTGGCGAACCGGACGGTGTTGATACCAAGATAGGTCGTCCACTCGGAGTAACCCGCAAACCGCTTTACGGTTTTCTTTCCGCGCTTGACGTACCGGTAGTAGTCGACGTTGGCCACACCAGGTTCGTTGACCGAGAAGGAGAAGTCTGCCCCCTTGCCCTTGCGTCCGATCAGGGTCTTGGAAAGCGAAATGCCATCGACGTACGGCGCTTCCATGTCGAAGTTGATCGCCCCCTGAGGGCCTGGATCGGAGTTCGGGTCGCCGAGCGTGTTCGAGACGACGACCGAGCCTCGCACGGAACTGTGGAGCTTGCACTGGAAGGTGTAGATGCCGGGTTGGTCGAAAGTGACCTTGAACGAGTCACCGAGCGGGTGGAACGGGTTGCTGTTGCCGGCGTCCGAGTCCCACTGGGTCGCGTTCGGGTCCTGTCCGGTCACTGAATGCTGGAGGTCGGGACCAAGCCAGTCCCAGGTGACTGACTCGCCGCGATCGATGACCGGCGTGCCGTTCGACCACTGGAAGTCGGTGATCGAGACCCGGGTGTTCTTCGCCTGTGACGGCGCGGCGAAAGCGACGCAGAGAAAGGCGGCCGAAACCAGGGCCAGCGCTATGGAGACCCGGCGCCTCATGTGACGTTGTACCAGCCGCTCATGCCCTGATGGAGGTGAGAGAAGACGTGGCAGTGATAGAGCCAGCGCCCGGGGTTGTCCTCGATGAACCTCACCCGGAAAGAGTCGCCGGGGCCAAAGGTCTTGTTGTCGATATTTACCCCGTTTTCCTTCCAGCGGTGACCATGCATGTGGAAGGTGTGGAAATCGTTGTCGATTGCATAAACGTGGAACGCCACGTCGTCTCCGACTTTGGCGGTCAACGTCGGTGTGTTACCCGTGTAAGCCTTGCCGTTGATCGCGTAGAGGGCCTGCCTGAGGTTCGGGTTGTTCGACCCGGGGAGGAAGGAATGGAAGCCGAGGAAGAACTCGCGATCCGGCAATGGCTCGTCGGGGTCGCGGATGACCAGCGGGCCGAAGAGGCCTTTGGATATGGGGATCGGATCGAACGGTCCGTGGTCGTGGTAAAGCCAGCTTCCCTGGGTCCCTTCCGGGCACTCCCAGATGTAGGTGACGGTGCGGCCCCGCTGGACGAAGCCGCCGGGATCGGTGAACTTGCCTTTGTAGGCGCCGTCCATCTCGTTCGAATAGAAGGCGCCGTGAGGATGCATCGTGACGGGGAGCGGGCATTCGTTCTGGAAGTGGACGACCAGCGTCTCTCCGACATTGGCCTCGAGCAGCGGACCAGGCACGGTCGCGGGACCGAGCGGCTGGGCGAAGTCCTTCGAGTAAAGGCGGTACGCGAACACATCGGTGCCGGTGCTGCCCGTCACCCTCTTCTTGATTCTCTGGTTCATCATCTCGTCGGTCTTACTGGGGACGACGTTCCAGCGGCGTTGCTCGGCCTTGATCCAGTACTCACGCCTGGATCCCTGGATGGCGGCCTTTGAAATCGGGGTGTTGTTCCTCGCGGCAGCCACCTTGGGCGGCACCGGGTAGGCGGCGTTGGCCTTCTTGAGGTCGGCCTTGCTGTCAATCCGGAACTTCTGGCCACCGATCGTGCAGACCAGTGCGCCTCCGGCTATCCCGAGGAAATTGCGGCGGTCCATCGGTTCAAAGTCCATAATCGTCATTTCCCTTCGGGGTCTGTGCCTGAATCATTCGACTTCCACCGTCATCCTCATGTTGACGTGGAGCGAACAGGCAAAGTGGTAGGTGCCTGGAACTGTGAAAGTGCGGGTGAATGTGAACTGCGCAGCTGGAGCGCTGGCGGTACGGAATTCGTCCCGCTTGACGCCGGCCGGTCCGTCGATGAGGTTGACTTCATGCGGATCGTGGTTCAGGTCGCTCCAGACCCAGAGGATCGATTCGCCACTCTTGATCGTTACAACGTTCGGGCTGTAGTAGTCGTCCAGGACGTCGATCGTCGCGACCGGTGCTGTGGGTTTGACCGGGCGATCCGGCTCTATTACCCGCTTCGGGCTGAATCTGCGTGAGACGGTGCGCCTGCAGGCCTTGCGTCGTTTCGTCTGACGCTTCTTATTACACTTGCGCAAGGCCTTCTTCTTTGCTGCCCTTTTCTTTGCTGCTTTCTTCTTCGTGCTGCGTGCCGAAGATGAGGTCCCGACAGAACCGGCACCCGATGAAGCTGTGTGAGATGCGGCGAGGACGGACGCCGCAGCAGTGCCCGCGCTGAGCGCTCCCACGCTCAGCGCAGCCACAACCGCAAATGTCAGTCCGTATTTTCGCATCTGGTCAACTGGCTCTTACTTCGAGACGTTGACCTTCATGGTCATTTCGAAATGGATGGAGCACACGAAGTCGTACTCGCCAACCTTCGTGAACTGCCGCTTGAAACGAGTGCTCTTCTCGGCAGTCAGTTCCGAGATGTAGGCATTGCGGTTCACGCCGCTGGGGAATGTGGTCAGGGTCACGTTGTGTGGCTCGCGGCCACCAATGTTTGCCCAGCTCCATTCAACTGCGTCGTTGAGCTTCAGGTTGACGGCGGCCGGAGAGAAGAAGTTGTCTCCCAGGCTGACCTTCACGGTCTTCCCGATGGCAGGCGCCGACTTCGCGAGCTTCTTGTACTTCTTCTTGACCTGCTTCTTGCACGACTTCTTCTTCTTGGCCGAGCGCTTCTTCTTGCACTTCTTCAGTGCCTTCTTCTTGGACTTCTTCTGTTTCTTGCTGAGGCCGCTCACCTGAGCGCCGCTGTCAGTTCCAGTGGAAGCGCTGGCCGGAACTCCGGCCGCCCCCACGGCCAGAGCTACGAGTGCCAGCGCCAGGATCCCCGGCAACCGCTTCATTTTGAGCAGTGAATTCATTTGGTTCCTAGTTCTCTTTCTTTCTGATTACGGAGCCGGGCAGTCCATCGGATTGATCGGGTTGGCCCGCTTCTCGGTGTAGGTGTAGCCATTGGCGTCGGTGTATGCCGGGTGAGGCGTCTTCAACCATGAGCACTCCATGGTGTTCGGCGGGGTGGCCGCGGCGTAGCCGAGGACCGTGTTCGGATCGTCACCCTGGAGGGCGGGATCGGCCTGAATGCCATCAGCGACGTTCAGGCTCAACGTGTCCTTGTTCAATGCCACCGGCTGGGGGCAGGTCTGCGGGTAGAGCTCGTTCAGGGGCTTGCCCGACACGCCCATGACGTAGGTCGGATTAGGACCGTTGTTCTGGTAGCAGCTGCCGCCGCCGGTCTGGTCGTCGAGGAAATCGACGGCGTTCAGGTCGGTTCCGTTGCGGCCGAGGTTGTTGTCGACGAACTGGTTGTTCAGGTTCTTGGCATCGTCGTACTTATTGGCGCCGAGCGGACCCGAGAACGCCATCGCACCCCACTTTTCGTTGCCGAAAATGTTGTTGTTCCGGGTGATGATGCCGTCGGTTCCGTAGAGCACCACGCCGATACCGATCGGGTAGTTGACGTTGACTCCGGGAACGATCTCACCGAGGCCATTGGAGACGGTCTCGAATTCGGATCCGTTCTCCTTGCCCTGGTAGTAGTTGTAGTTGTTCCAGAAAATGTCGTTGTTTTCGAGGATCATCCAGCCGCTGGGGCCGAACTTCTCCGAGTCCAACGTATTCGGAACGATGCCGGCACCGTTGTTGTAGAACGCCGAATCCGTGATCTTCACGTACTTGGAGTTCGTACCCGAGTAGCCGAGGGTGTTCTGGTGGCTCTTGAAGTTCTTGACAAGAGTCCAGTCAGGATCCTTCTGGCAGGGGACCGTGCCGTCGCCGCGGTTGTTCCATTCTGGGGAATCACAGGGGGTCTCGCCGATGTAGAGGGCGGAGTCGCCGTGGTTCCAGCCTTCGGAGTTCAAGAACTTGCCACCGAAGCAGTTACGCGAGAACAGGCCGTAGGACCTTGTGTCTGACGAAACCAGGTTGTCCATGACGAAATCGGAGCAGTGCGAGTTGTCTTCTGCGACGTTGGACGCCCAGATGAAGAATGTGTTGTTGAGGTAGTGACGCCCCCACATGTTCTTCAGGACCAGTCCGTCGATGTCTTCCGAGTCAATAGCGTTGTTGGCGGGCTGGGTCGGTGCGTCTCCGGGCTGCCATGTAGGCGAGTTGCCCTTGAGGATCGTCTTGGCGTTGGTGCCTTCGAGGATGACCTTCTCGGCATCGGAACGGGTGGCTGCGGGCGCCTTGTTCTTCTTGACACCCATGATCGTCAGGTCGTCGAACCTGCGCTTTTCGATCTTGCCGCGCAGCAGAACGCCTTCGACGTAGGTACCGGGCTGGACGCGAACCGTCGCCTTGCGCTTCTTGTTCTTGTACTGCCAGATGCCGGCTGCGTTGACGCCGTCCTGGACCGTCTTGTACTTGCAGCCGTGCTTGCACACGTCGAAGTAGGCGGCGTTCGTGTACTTGAGCTTCTTCTTCAGGCGCTTGTACTTCTTCTTCTTGCTCTTGCAGGCCCTCTTCGCCTTGCGCTTTGATTTCTTGCTCGCGTTCTTCTTACGGTTGACCTTCTTGGCCTTCTTGCAGGTCTTCTTGTACTTCTTCTTGGCCTTCTTGGTGCTCTTCTCAAGCTTCGTCGCGCTTGTCTGCGCGGCCGATGCCGGACCTGCAAATCCAATAGCTGCCACCGCAAAAGCGGCAACCATCGCCAGTACTACTCCCAACCGTTGCATTTCTCTCCTTGAAGTTTGATACGCCCGAACGCGGGCCTACGTGAGCCAGACTGCTTCAGTGACTCTAAACCAAACAACAGGTAAAGGTTGCGGTCGGGCTCTTTAAGCCGGTAAATCGTTTACGCGGATACGGTTACCAGTCACGTGTATTGAACTCTCTAGACTTCAGCGAATGGTCAGGGATTACGACTACGACTGGATCATCATCGGGTCCGGTTTCGGCGGCAGTGTTTCAGCGCTGAGGCTCGCCGAAAAGGGCTACAGCGTCGCGGTGGTCGAGGTCGGCCGACGCTTCGAGGACAAGGACTTCGCCGAGACCACCTGGAACCTGCGCCGGTATTTCTGGATGCCGAAGCTCGGCCTGCGCGGCATCATGCGGATGACCGCCTTCAAGGACATCTTCATCGTCTCGGGCAGCGGCGTCGGCGGTGGCAGCCTCGGTTACGCGAACACCCTCTACCGGCCCCGCCCCGCCTTCTACAAGGACAAGCAGTGGGACGGCCTGGCCGACTGGGAGGTCGAGCTCGGCCCCCACTACGTCACCGCCGAGCGCATCCTCGGAGTCACCCACTACCGCGACACCGGACCTGCGGACGAGCTGCTGCGCGAGTACGCCGAAGAGACGGGAGCCGACAACACCTACGCCAACACCCAGGTGGGAGTCCATTTCGGCGAGTCCGGCAAGACCGTCTCCGACCCTTACTTCGGCGGCGAGGGGCCGGACCGGACCGGCTGCATCAAGTGTGGCGCCTGCATGGTCGGCTGCCGCTACGGCGCCAAGAACACCCTGGTCAAGAATTACCTCTACTTCGCCGAGAAGCTCGGGGTGGAAGTCATGCCCGGCCGCCAAGTGACCGACATTCAGCCGATCGGCCCCGAAGGTGATGGCAGCGAGGGCTACAGGCTGATGACCGACCGCTCGGGGGCCGTCTTCAGGCATTCCCGGAAGGAACTCACGGCGCGAGGCGTGATCGTGTCGGCCGGGGCGCTCGGAACGAACAACCTGCTTGCGAACTGCAAGGCATCCGGTTCACTTCCCCGTCTGTCCGACCGCCTCGGGCACGTGGTCCGGACCAACTCGGAATCGATCCAGGCGGTCACCGCGCCGGACGACACCCGCGATTTCAGCCACTCGGTCGCGATCACCTCGAGCATCTATCCCGACCCCGACACCCACATCGAAGTCGTGACCTACGGCAAGGCCGGTGATTCGATGAGCCGCCTCTACACGATCATGACCGCGAACGGAACCCGTCGCACCCGGCCCTTCAAGTGGATCGCAGCGATGGCCAGACACCCCCTACAGACCCTGTCGCTGCTCAATCCGAAGTACTGGTCGCAGCGCACGGTGATCCTCCTGGTGATGCAGTCGGTCGATTCGGCGATGCCGCTCAAGCCGATCAAGAAACGCTTCGGCAAGGGTGTCCGCCTCCAGACCGAACAGGATCCGGATCGCCCCAACCCGACCTTCATCCAGGCCGCCGAAGACGTCGCCAAGTGGTTTGCGAAGAAGACGGGCGGCATCCCGCAGAGCTCGATCGCCGAGTCCACGCTGAACATCCCGACGACCGCCCACATCCTCGGCGGCGCGGTGGTCGGCGCGGATCCGGAATCCGGGGTGATTGACGCCGACAACCACGTCTTCGGCTACGAGAACCTCATGGTCTGCGACGGCTCGGCGGTTCCCGCCAACCCCGGGGTCAACCCGAGCCTCTCGATCACCGCCATGACCGAGCGGGCGATGAGCAAGATTCCACTGGCTCCTGGGGCGGAACAAAAGCACCTGCCCGACGAAGCCCGTGCGGCCCGGGTCGCGGCGAACACCTCAGCGGCCGGTCCACCGGCCGCCTCGGAGCCGGCCGAGACCTGGACTACTCCGACTTGAGCTTTTCGATGTCGGCCGTCAGCTCTTCAACGCTGAACGGTCCTTCGATCCGCTTCTTGATCTTCCCGTCGGAGCCGATCAGGAACATCCACGGCTCGGTCTCGAGCCCGTAAGGACCGAGCTGAGGCCTGAGGCCCTTGTTCGGATCGTTGTCTTTGTAGATCTCCTGGTGGATGAACTCGACGCCTTCGCCGGATTCGGTCTTGACCTGTTCGGCGATGTCGACAACCGGTCCGCAGATCCGGGTCTGGCAAAGCGCCGGCGTGGCAAACTGGAGCGCCACCGGCTTTTTGCCGACGACATCCTTGAAGTCAACTTCATGCATGTCGTCCGGCGGCTGGCGGGTATCGATCTTCGAGAGGTCGCCACCGACGCTCTCCGCGGTGGGAGTGCTGACGACAGGCGCCTTGTCGCCGACATTCGCGATGTCGGGGAACTGGCCGACGGCCGGGCTGCTGGTCAGCCGCGTTGCCTCCATCCCGTTGTCACCGTCGATCATCGCCATCGCCAGCCAGGGGCCGCTGCGGTCAAACTTCACGTCATCGACCAGATAGAAATTCGTGGCTTCACCGGCACCGACGCTGCCCTTTGCCCGGAAGGCGGGCTTCGTCTCCAGCGACTCGACCTTTGCCGGCAGCGGTCCTTCAACCTCTGACTGCGGACTCTTGGCGAAGTAGAGGGCGGCTTTGGCGTCGTCGATCTGCTTCCCACCGACGTCAAAGACACCGAAGGGAAAACGGTTGTTGCCGACTTCGAAGACCGAAGCTGCGGGTGCCGCGACCAGCTCGGAGGGGGCGACGGAATTCAGCACCTCTTCGATCGTCTTCCCTTCGGCCGACGGGAAGTCCGCGGCGGAAGGAGCCGAACGGGCAGTCTCGTCGCCATTGTTTCCACCACCGCAGGCCGAGAGGCCCAGCGCCAGAAGGCCGGCAACGGCGAGTGCGAGCAAGGGCATCCTGCGGAAGGTATTCATGAAACGGTCAGGCTACCGGAGCAGGATTCACAAAACCTCAACGGCCGGCGAAAAGCAACGGGACGGCCCGAAGGCCGCCCCGCTTGACAGAACTGCTGAATGCGTTGACTGACCCTAGGCGGCGTAACGCTCCGCCACGTAATTCCAGTTGACGACGTTCCAGAAAGCGTCAAGGTAGTCCGGACGCTTGTTCTGGTACTTGAGGTAATAAGCGTGCTCCCAGACGTCGGCGCCCAGCAGAGGGGTCTTGCCGTCGGTCAGGGGGGAGTCCTGGTTCGGGGTCGAGACGATCGCGACGCCGTCGCCGTCCTTGACCAGCCAGACCCAGCCGGAGCCGAACTGGCCGATACCGCCGGCCTTGAACTTCTCCTTGAACTCGTCGAAGGAACCGAAGGCCGAGTCAATCGCCGCAGCGAGATCACCGCTGGGGGCACCGCCGCCGTCAGGGCTGAGCATCTCCCAGAAGAGCGAGTGGTTCAGGTGACCGCCACCGTTGTTGCGGACGGGACCCTGCTTGTCAGCCGGCAGGGAATCGAGGTTGGCAACGACATCGGCAATGTCCTTGTCGGCCCACTCGGTTCCTTCTAGGGCAGCGTTGGTCTTGTCGACGTAAGCCTGGTGGTGTTTGTCGTGATGAATCTTCATCGTCGCTTCGTCGATGTGGGGCTCGAGGGCGTCGTAAGCGTAAGGAAGATCAGGTACTGCGTAAGCCATTTGGCACTCCTTGTTTATTGACTGGTTCTCTGTACCTAGCCTAACGGTCCGGGTGAACCGGGCAATACGCCGGAACCACTGGATTCGGCCGCCGCAAGCAGATATGGTGGAGACAGTCAATTGCCGGGGGGAGCAATCGAGTCTGAGGGAGGAAAACTGATGCGCTCGGGAATCGGAGCTCGCTGCGCAGCGCTTGTTCTGGCGCTGGCTGGGTTCGTGGCCTTTTCAGCAAATATCGAGACAGCCTCAGCTGCTCCACCGGCCACCACCGCGGCCGATACCGGACCGCCGAACTCGGTTGCCCTGCTCGGGTGATTCGATCTCCGCCGGAACCGGTACCTCAGGCCTGCCGAGCGCGGAGCAGCCCGCGAACTCCTGGGGCACCGGCACCAACGGAGCCGTCCAGAGCGTCTACACCCGACTGCTGGCGATCAACCCCGCGATCAGTGGCAACCGGTATCCAATGGCCGCGAACGGCAAGAAGATGACCGACATGGCCGGACAGGCAACTTCGATGCCGGCCACCACCGAACTGGTGCTGGTCGAGATGGGTGGCAACGACCTCTGCAAGGACTCAGTCGCCGCCATGACCTCGCTGACCGACTACCGCAGCCAGTTCGTCGCCGGTCTGAACGCGATCGCGGCGAGGTCGCCGAACGCGCTGATCTCGGTATCGAGCATTCCCGACATCTTCAACCTCTGGTTCCTTCGTGGTGCGCCCAACCCCCCGAACTCGCAACCGAGCAGCAGGGCCGGCACAGCCCGTTTCTTCTGGGACACGCTGTCGGTGATTCCCTGCCAGTCTCTCGTCGCCGACCCGACCGACATGTCGGCCGCCGCCGTCGCCCGGCGCGAGGCCGTCAGGGAACGCGACATCGCCTTCAACCAGATCCTCGCTGAGGAGTGTGCGCTTCGGCTGCGCTGCCGCTTCGACGACAACGCCCTCTTCAACTTCAGCTCGAACCGGGTCGACCCGCTCTCGAATGGTCCGTACCTGCCGCGCGAACAGTGGCAGTTCGTGGACGACGACATCAGCACCATCGATCACTTCCACCCCTCACTGAGCGGCCAGACGAAGGTCGCACAAAAGGCCTGGGAGTCCGGGTTCCAGTACTCCGACTCGACCGCACCGACGGTCAGCACGCAGACGGTGGTCCCCCAGTTGGCAAACGGAGCCAGCCTCACGGCCCCGACGGTCACAGTCGGCTATTCGGATGCGGCGGGGATCAAAGGCATCGAGTACCGGCTGCGCACCGGTGCCGCTGCCGGTTCGTGGCAAACATTGATGTCGAATTCGGTGTCGGTCCCGGTCAATTCCCTCGGTGTCTCCTGGGTCGAAACCCGCGCTCAGGACAGGAACGGCAACCTGACCGCGTCCTCGATGACCGAAGTGAACTACGACCCGAATGCGATCCCGGCACCGGAGATCACCGGGCCCCTTCGGGGCTGAAGAATGTAACTTCGGCGAACATCACGTTCGACGGCGGAGTCGCCGGGCTGACCTTCGAATGCAGCCTCGACAACGGCTCGTTTGCGGCCTGCACGAGTCCGGTATCGCTGACGGGCCTCGGGCAGGGCGCTCACACCTGGTCGGTCCGCCTGACCAGTGGCACGGTCCATGGAGGCGCAGTGAGCGCAACCTGGCAGATCGACTCGCTCGCTCCGGCAACCCCGACCGTCCCCTCCCCACCCGTTGAATGGCTCAATTCGAAATCGACGTCGATCGCTTTCGCCGGGGAGAGCGGCGGGGCGTTCCTGTGTTCGGTCGACGGAGCGGCATTCACTTCCTGCACCAGTCCGAAGTCGTTCACCGTGACGGGCGACGGTCTGCATTCTTTCGCGGTCAAGCAGGTGGATGCGGCAACCAACGTGAGTCCCGCACGGACGGTTATCTGGAACGTGGACACGAGCGCGCCGGCGCAGCCGGGCTCAGCGGAACGCCGCCCGAGCGAACCAGTTCCACTGAAGCAACATTCACACTCACGCCGGAAGACGCCTTCGCACAACTCAAGTGTTCGTTTCGACAATGCTGCTTACGAGGACTGCTCGTCGCCGTATACACGCACCGGCCTGGCCGACGGAACTCACAATCTGAAGGTCAAGCAGTCCGACCGTGCCGGGAACGTGAGTACCGTGAGATCCAGCCCGGTCTGGACCGTTGACACGACCGCCCCTGGCGCCCCGCAGATTTCGGGGGCCCCTTCCGGCCTGACTTCTTCAACTGCCGAATCGATCGCTTTCACGGGTGAAGCGGGTGGCACCTTCGAATGCCGGCTCGATTCGGGCGCCTGGGCCGATTGCACGAGCCCGAAGAGCCTGACCGCGCTCAGCGATGGTCCTCACCACTTCTCGGTTCGTCAGCGGGACCAGGTCGACAACGTCGGCCCTGCTTCGACGGCTTCGTGGGAAGTTGACTCCGACGCAGCGCCGCCGGCACTTACCAACGTTCCGCCCGCTCTCACCCAGTCAGGATCGGCTTCGATCAGCTTCACCGGAAAGCCGGGGGCCAGCTTCAGCTGCTCACTGGATGACGGCGCCTTCGCACCCTGCTCGAGCCCGCTTGAGCTGACTGGCCTCGCCGACGGCGAGCACAAGGTCAAGGTGCGCCAGACAGACCTGGCCGGCAACACCAGCTCACCGTCAACCGTGGCCTGGACCAGGGATTCAACTGCTCCGGCTGCACCTACGGTCACCGCGCCGAAGAACATCGTCCACCCCGTCCGCAACCACTCCCTCATCTTCACGGGTGAAGCCGGTGGATCATTCGAATGCCGCAAGGACGGCGGAGCCTGGGGCGCCTGTGTCTCACCGGCCGCCGCGAACTTCACCTCCGACGGCACCCACACACTCGATGTCCGCCAGACCGATGCCGCTGGCAACGTCGGACCACCCGGAACAGCCACCTGGCGGATCGACACAGTGGCTCCGGCCGCACCTTCTCTTTCCGGGGCCCCGGTCGGCACGGTCCGGTCGAACTCGGCGACGCTTTCGGTGCAAGGGGAAGCGGCCCCGACAACGGTCCAGTGCCGCCTGAACGGTGGCAGCTGGTCGCCGTGTCTCTCGCCCTGGGAACTGACCGGCCTCGGGCAGGGTTCACAACAGGCCGAAGCCCGTCAGACCGACGCCGCCGGAAACGTCAGTCCCATCGGCAGCGTCACTTGGGCCGTTGACACCCTTGCTCCGGCCCTGACCAAAGTGAACGGGAAGAAGAAGAAGCGAAAGACGAATCTCCGTTCAAAGTTCGACGCCTCGAAGGGTCAACCGAAGAGCCTCGAGTTCTCCGTTTCCGCACGCAAGCCGAGCGCGTCGGCCGTGCCGAAGAAGGTCAAGGTCCGGGGCTGGAAACCGAAGATTGTGATCAAGGGCAAGAAGAAGATCCGCTGGGTACGGGTCAGCGACGAGATCGGCAACCAGTCTCCCTGGTACCGGGTGCGCTGAGCCTGGAGCACGTTCAGCGTGCCGCCGGCTGATCAGCGGATTTTGGCTGAACCAGGTACCGCAGAACGACGCTTGAACCTCACCGTGAGCAGTTGGTCGTCTTGATCGGACCGAACCGGCGCAGCACTCGCCGGAGTTTCAGGTTCTTTCGTACCTTCGTCTTATTGATGCCGAGAATCCTGGCCGTGCGTTTCACTGATTTCGTCCGCATCTGGATCCGCTTCACCTTCTTCATCAGCCGGATGGCCTTGGCCGGCCACACCGGTGGGGGGAGCTTTGCCGGGTTGTCCGGGGAAGTGAATGGCCGGATGCCGCTGATTAGTCCCTTTCTCGAGAAGTGCGAGTTGTTGGTCTCGCGCATGACTAGAAAAAAGCTGTCGCCCGACACGACTCCCACTTCGGAGGTTCCATCCCCTTCGCCGTAGTAAGCCGGAACCCCACGGGCCTTCCTCCACGGCTCGCCGACGAGTGCTGAAAGCGAATTCCGGGCGAGGCAGATGGAAAACTCAAGGGTCACGAATCCGTCACCGCAGCGGCGCGGTTTGAAGTAACGACAGTCCCGATAGCTGAGGGTCGAGAAACCTTCTCCGTGGCGCGGCCCCACTGACCCGCCGAACAGGAGGCCTTTGAATTCGTCACCCATCCAGAATCTGGCCCGGCGCTGACCGGCGTTCCGGGGGGCGGTCACTTCCTGAAGCGGCTTGAGGCCCCGGTCGCCGCATCCGCCGGGAGAGGTATCGGAACCGATCGGTCCGGACCAGGCCGGCGCGTTGCTGGAAGGGGTTCCGTTGGTCAGCCAGCTCAGGCAACCTCCGTCCGGTTCGACCGAATAGACCTCGTAGGCATCAGCCGAGTCGGGCATGTTCCGGTTGCCGGCAAAGACGATCCGGGATCCGTCATCCGACCAGTCCGGATCAATCTCGTGGCCCTGACCCGGAATGAGATTCCGCTGGCCGGTGCCGTCGGAGTTCACGATCATGAGTTCGCCGACGTTCTCGCAGTCCTCGAAACCACAGACTTCGTCATCGCCGGTGTTCCGGCGGCTGTAGGCGATGCGAGACCCATCCGGCGACCAGGTCCCGCCGAGGGCACGACGGGCGACGGCCCGAGTCTTGCCGGTCGCGAGATCGACGGTTTCGAGCGGACCGTCACCGCCCAACCAGTAGTCGTCCAGGTGAACGAACAGAAGTTTCTTGCCATCGGGCGACAGTTCGGGACTGGCCACGGCTCCGGCGAGGTGGAACCGTTTCTTGACCACTCGGGGCTTGACCTTGAAGATGACCTTCCGGTCGCTCCCGTCCGGGCGGACCGAGACGACGCTCCCGTAGGGCCCGGACCTGCGCTCCGTGTAGAGGGCGGCAATCAGACGCTCACCGTCTGGCGACCAGCTCGGAGACGAGTAGACCTTCCGCCCAGTGCCCTTCAAGACCGTGGTTGCGCCGGATCCGTCGCTGTTCGCGACCATGACGTCAATCACATAACCGGAGTAACGATCGCCGGAAAGGCGGTTCACGAAGGCGATTCGTCCCCCGTCGGGCGAAACGACCGGGTCCTGGTAACCGAGGTCAGTGTTCTTGATGCGCTTGAAACGGGAGACCAGGACATGACGGTCGGAGCCATCAGCCTTCATCGAGACGATCCGGCCACCATTGCTGAAGACGATCTCCGCCTTTTGCGACACGGGTTCAGTAGCGGAAGCCGGAGATCCGACGAACAGCGTCAGGCCAACGGCCGCAGCAATAGCGAGCAATGAACCCCTGAAACGAGTGGACAACTTCCCCATAAACAATTTCCCTTTCGGACTTCCCTAGTCAAACAGTGTAAACCGCCAACCCGCGCAAAGCGCGGGAGCGAAGCGAAAAGGTCAACGAATGAGGGTGGAGTCCGGTGGCCTCCTAGGTGCGGCTGGCGAGGAGTAAAGCCGGGAATGTCCGCGATCGTACCCGGGTACTTGAGCTGACATTCCCGGCGTCGACGAAGCCAGGGGGGAGAGGCCACCGCGAAACCACCCGCCAACCGAGTCTGCAAAAGAAAAGGCGCCCATTGGGGCGCCTTTTCGACGTAACTCCTTCAGCCGCAAGGCGGCATCTACATCGGGGCGCCCGGATTCGAACCGGGGGCCTCACCGACCCGAACGGTGCGCGCTACCAGGCTGCGCCACGCCCCGAGAAAAACGAGCCTACCGAACCTCATCGATTGCAAGCTGCAGGCGGTCGAGGCCAGGAGCATCCTGAAGGATCCGGGTGCCGTTCGGTCCGGCGACGATGAAGGCCGGTTCGTCCCGGATCTTGGCGTTGATTGCCAGTTCGTCCTGGGCCTGGAGGTCGGCGGTCATGTCGCTGTCCGGCTTGACTCCTTCGTCGAAGTCTTCTTTCCACTGGGGCAGGTCGAGGTGGGGAATCGCGCCGGCGAGAGTCTCGAGAAAGTCTTCGTTGAGGCGATGTTTCCTGGCCTCCTCCTGGTTTCGCACCATCAGGTAGGCAAACTGCCAACCGTAGCCCTGCTTGACGGCGGCCTCGACTCCGTAGAAGCTCAGCTCCGTCGCATTCTGGGTGAGTGACCGGTTGCGGAGGAGGAACTGGACAACCCCGCTGCGGACGTCGGTATTAACGGTGGGCGGGATCGTCTCGAGGAACTGGTCTTTGTAGGTCGAACTCTGGACGTCGACGAAATACTGGATTTCAACTGGCGCGTCTTCGGATCCGAGGCGGTCTTCGAGCTGGCGAACGCCGCCGAAGATGCGCTGGCTGTCTCCCGCTCCGATCACATTCTCGAAATCGCCTCCGGGCTCCTGGGTGGAGAGTCCGGTGAGCCCGACCATCAACCCGACCACGGCCAGGGTCAAGGCCAGCACGATCCAGATCCGACCGGGCCGCTTGGTGCCCGGTCTCACTTCGTGAGTGCCGTCGCTCATCCAGCCACGGATTTGTAATACCGGACTGCCAGGCCGGTCCAGAGTGTCCGGAAGGTCTCTTCGATGTCGAGGTCCTCTTCGTCGGAGAAACGGCGCAGACCGCGCTCTTCGATCGCGACGCTGCGTCGGATCACTTCGTCAACCAGTTCAGGATTGGTATCGGAGAAGTAGGCCCCCATGGAATAGAGGTCGGTATCCATCAGCGACTCGATGAACGAATCGTCAGTGATCGGCACTTGAGGGGAAGGATCGGATTCAGCCACGAACGACAGTTTATGGGGCGGGCAGTTTTTCCTTATTCTGGAGAGATGGCCAGCCTTGAAGAAGTCATCGCCTGGTGCGATGACCTGCTCGAGATCGACTCCTTCGGTGACTACGGCCCGAATGGGCTCCAGATCCCCGGAAATCCCGAAGTAGAGCTGGTGACTACAGCCGTTTCGGCCCACCTGGCCTCGATCGAAGCTTCGAATGAACTTGGGTCCGACCTGCTGATCACCCACCACGGCGTCTTCTGGGACTTCCACCCCCGCAGCCTGAGCCGGCCGATGGCGACTCGCCTGAAGGCTGCCCTCGACCACGACCTTTCCGTCGCCGGGTACCATCTGCCGCTCGACGGCCATCCCGAGATCGGCAACAACGCCCTGATCGCGAGGCTCCTCGGGTTCGAGCCGGGCCCCGGCCTGATTGGTGAGGCCAAGGGCCGGCACATCGGCGTAGTCGCCCGGTCAGAGGCAGGGATCGAGGCCGTCGAGCTCGTCAGCCGGGTCGAGCGCGAACTCGGCCGTGAACCGCTCGTCTTCGCCGAAGGGCCCGCGAAGATCCATTCGATCGGCGTCGTCACCGGCGCCGGCGCCTCCGATATTCATACGGCAATCGAGCTTGGTCTTGACGCTTTTCTGACTGGTGAGCCCTCCGAGCACGTCATGGCCGACACTCAGGAAGGCCGAATCCATTTCATCGCGGCAGGCCACTACGCGACCGAGACCGTTGGTGTGAAAAGGCTGGGAGACGACCTGGCTGCCCGATTCGGAATCAGGCACGAATTCATCGACGTGCCCAATCCGATTTGATGTAAGAGGTTTTTCATCTGAGTCCACGCAGCACACCCGAGAGGATCATCGTTGCCTGAGAGTGTTACGTCCAGCCGTTCCAAGACTTTGGCCGACCTGCTTCCAATCGCCGCAGAGTCGTACCCGAATGACGGCGCCTTTCTCTTCAAGAACGACGATGACGTCTGGGAGACCTCGACTTTCAGTCAGGTCCTGGCCCAGGTCGAGAACCTCTCGCTCGGACTGATCGACCTCGGAATCACCCCCGGAGACGTGGTTTCGATCCTCGGCAATACCCGTCCGGAGTGGACGCTCTTCGATTTCGCGGCACTGACCGCCGGTGCCACCGTGGTCCCCATCTACCAGACGAATTCCGCCGGGGAATGCGAGTACGTCCTCGAGCACAGTGGGGCCCAAGTCGTGATCGTCGAAGACGAATCCCAGCTCGCGAAGGTCCGTGAGGTCCGCGGCAACCTGCCGAAGCTGGAGCAGGTGATCATGATGGTTGGCGAAGCCGACGACGCGATTTCAATGGCCGAAGTCAAGGATCGCGGTGCCAGGGGCAACTCCGCCGACTTCACGGCGAGGTACCAGAGCGTCAGCCCCGATGACATCTGCAAGATCGTCTACACCTCGGGCACGACTGGACCCCCCAAGGGCTGTGTCATTTCGCACGGCAACTATCGGTCGATGCTCAACATGTCCCAGGAGGCCGCCATCCTCGGTGGTGGCGAAACCACCTTCCTCTTCCTCCCCCTCGCACACGTCTTCGCGCTGCTGATCCAGTACGGCGTGCTCGACGTTGGCGGTCGCATCGCCTTCTGGGAGCGCGACCAGCTCAAGATCGTCCCCAGCCTCTCGGAAATCAAGCCCGAGAACTTCCCTTCGGTGCCGAGGATCTTCGAGAAGGTCCACGACACCGCGATCGCCCAGGCGACCGCCGATGGAGGTGCCAAGGCGGCGATCTTCAAGTGGGCGATCAAGGTCGGCAAGAAGGTGAACGAGGTCAAGGCAAAAGGCAAAGAGCCTGGTTTCCTCCTTGCTCGAAAGCACAAGCTTGCCGACAAGCTGGTCTTCGAGAAGATCCGCGCCATTTTCGGCGGCAACCTGAAGCTCGCCCTGACCGGCGCCGCACCGATCGATCCCGAAATCATCCGTTTCTTCCACGCCGCCGGCGTTCCTATCTACGAAGCCTGGGGCATGACCGAAACCTCCACCGGCGGCACCGCGAACCTGCCCGGTGCGATGAAGGTCGGCACCGTCGGCAAGGCACTGCCGGGGGTCGAACTGAAGATCTCCGACGACGGCGAATTGCTGGCCAAGGGCCCCAACATCTTCCAGGGCTATTTCAACAACCCTGAAGCGACGGCCGAGACGGTCATCGACGGGTGGCTCCACACCGGTGACATCGCCACGATCGATGACGACGGCTACGTCAGCATCACCGGCCGCAAGAAAGAGATCATCATCACCTCGGGCGGCAAGAACATCACCCCGGTAAACATCGAAGCCCTGGTCAAGCGGCACCCGCTGGTCTCGCAATGCGTGGTCGTCGGCGACCGCCGTCCGTATCTGGTTGCGCTGATTACGCTCGATCAGGAAGCGCTGACGCGATTCGCCGCCGAGCAGGGAACGCTCGACGAATCCGGCTCGATGACCAACAGCCCGATCGTCCGCGCCGAGCTCGAGAAACACATCGAAGAAGTCAACACGCACTTCGCCCGCGTCGAACAGGTCAAGCGGTTCCAGATCCTGCCTGCCGACCTCAGCCAGGAAGGCGGAGAGTTGACGCCAACCATGAAGATAAAGCGCCCGGTTGTGGCATCAAAGTACGCCGAAGAGATCGACGAGCTTTACGCGAGTTAAGCGCCGGTTTGGCGTAGCAGGGTGCTCGTGGTCTGGTCGAAGATCCGGCGCCAGACTGAGTCGTCGCTGTCTTCCTGCTCCTTCACCTTGCGCATGACCTTGCGCAGGCGGGTCGCGGAGATCTCGATGCCGTGCTTCTCGGCAGATTCCTTGAAGGTGGTGTAGTCGGTTGCCAGCTTCTCGGTGACTGACTCGAACCCGTGGGTCGCGACGTCGAGGCGGCGTGAGTAATCCATGATCGAAGTGCCGAACATCAGATCGTCATCGGGCTCGGGCTCGATCAGGACGATGTCGACGTCGGGGAAACGCTCCTTCCAGGTCTCGACCGCGAGGTTGAGCCGGTTGTGTAGCAGCAGGCGGAATGCCTGGTTGGCGATCGCCGGCACGCCCATGTCGGCGATCCGCCGCACGTTGCCGCCGGAAACCTTCGACAGGCCGCTGATCCGGTCGTTCTGGTACGGCACCATCGGGTTGATCACAACGATGAACTTCGCTCCGCGTTCGACCGCAACGTCGACGTTGGTGGTCGAGTAGATGCCACCGTCGATCAGGGTCCGTCCGTTCAGCTCGACCGGTTCGTAGACAAGTGGCAGGGCGGTCGAACACTCGACTGCTTTCGAGACAGGAACGTTCGGCCACCCATTGTCGGGGTCGCCGAGAACGATGCGCTCGCCGCTGTCGAGGTCGGTCGCGGTCAGATAGAGCTCGCGCTGAATCGCGTCGAAAGAGTCGTTGATGCCTTTGGTCGCCAGGGCCTCGCGTACGTAACGGCCGATGCCGGCGTTGTTGTAAAGGCCCTTGGGCAGGTTCTCGGCGAGACCGTAACCGATGTCAATCATCGAGACGTCCTTGATTCGCGGCAGAAGGCTTTTGGCCAGGCCGACAGCATGCCACGGCAGGCTCACCGCTTTACGGGCGTACTCGGCGAAGTTCGGACGCAGCATGACGTCCTGGCTGATCCGCTCGATTGGCGCAGAGTCATCATCGGTCAGGACCCGCATCATCTCTTCCGGAGTAACTCCGGCGGCGAGCATCGCGCCGACGAAGGACCCGGCACTGGTGCCGACGTACATGTCGAAATCGTTGACCGTGCTGTTGACAGCGAGCAGGTCGAGTGCCCGAAGCGCCCCGATCTCCCAGGTGCCACCACTGAAGCCACCGCCACCGAGCACTAGCGCCGTCTTGGACGGTCGCGGTCGTTTTCGGTTTCCGGCTTTACGTCGTTTCGAGGAGTCCTCGATATTTACGACTTTCCCCATACTGGTAATGATAGAGCGAAGTAAGGCACCATGCCCCCGCGGACTTCTGGTCGCACCGCTACCCTGCTCCTGCCGCTTGTTGCAACAGACAATGAATCTCAAGACCGTTTTTCTAGCCGCGATGCTCCTGGGGACCCTGCCTGTCGGCTCCTCACTGGCCGCAACCCCAAAGCCATTGCCGAATCCCGACCGTCCCGCAGTCACGCCCCGGATGGCTCAAGGAGCTGCGGTCAGTTCAAGCAATGTCTGTCCGGCCATGAAGCGGCTGGCCGGCTTCGGTAACAGTGCTCCCGGTTTGAGGGTCAAGAACCTGACCAGCGGCAAGACCATCTGCAGCCTCCACTCGCGCTCGAAAAGAGTGCTCGCCTCGAATACGAAGATCTTCACCACCTCGACCACTCTGGGTCGTCTTGGCCCCAACCACCGGTACCGCACCCGCGTCTTCGCCAGCGGCCGGCTGAGCCGCAAAGGCGTGCTCAGGGGCAACCTCTACCTGAAAGGCGGCGGCGACCCGAGCTTCGGGCAGCGCCGTTTCCTCAACGCCTACTCGGGCGGCGAGGGGGCTTCGGTCGAGAAGTTGGCATACAAGGTTCGGAAAGCCGGCATCAAGCGAATAACGGGCCGGGTTATCGGCGACGAAACCGTCTTCGACTCCCGCCGAGGTGTCCCCGATTCGGGATACGCAACAAGCCCGTATGTGGGTCCACTGTCGGGGCTTTCATTCAACGCCGGGTATACCGGCACCTCGTTCAACAGCTTCAGTTCGAATCCGGCCAGGCTCGCAAGCCAGGTCATGGCCCGCGAACTCCGGAAGCGCGGGATCAACGTCCGCAGGAGCATCTCCCTGAAGAAGACACCGAAAAAGGCGATGAAGCACGGTCTCGTCGCCCGTCTGGCTTCACCCAACATGGCCTGGATGGCCCGCATGACCAACAAGGATTCGAACAACTTCTACGCCGAAATGCTGCTGAAGAACCTCGGGGCGAAGATCCGCAACTCCGGATCCACCAGGGCAGGGACCATCGTCACCGAGCGTTACGCACGCAGCCTCGGTTCCAGCATCCACCAGGTCGACGGGTCCGGCCTGACCTCCACCAACCGGGCGAGCGCCGCTGACACGGTCAAGATGCTTGCCCGGGTGCGAACGGGTCCTTTCGTCAAGTCACTGCCGGTCGCCGGGCGGGACGGCACGCTAAGGAACCGCATGCGAGGTTCCGCCGCCCAGGGCAATTGCCACGCGAAGACCGGCACGATCAGCGGAGTGAGCGCCCTCTCGGGCTACTGCCTCAACGGCAAACGCAAGTACGCCTTCTCAATCCTGATGAACGGCGTCCGTGACTTGAATGCGGCCCATCGCGGCCAGGACAAGATCGCGGACCTCATAGCGAAGCTATGAGGTCGAGAAAGCTCTCCTTGTCGAGCACAGGGATTTCGAACTTTTCGGCTTTCTCCAGCTTTGATCCGGCGCTTTCGCCGGCGACCACGTAGTCGGTCTTCTTCGAGACCGAGCCGGTCACCTTGCCGCCGGCCTTCTTCACCATCTCCCCGGCTTCGTCCGGGTCATCCCTTCCAGCGTTCCGGTCAGGACGACGGTCTTGCCTTCCAGCGGCCCACCTTCCTGCCGCCGCTCGGATTCGGCCAGTTCCACCTTCAGTCCGGCCTCGCGCAGCCGCTCGACGATCTGCCAGGTCCGCTCCTCACCCAGTGACTCACTTACCTGGCGGGCCATGATCGGGCCGATGCCTTCGGTCCCTTCGATCCGCTCGGGGTCGGCGTCGTGGATCGCGTCGATCGTGCCGAACTCGAGTGCCAGCGCCTCCGCCGTGACCGATCCCACCCCGGGCAGGCCGATCGCGTAGAGCACTCTCGAGAACGGCTGCTCCCGGGACTTGTCGATCTCGCCGATGAGGTTGGCGGAAAGAGGTTTCGCCCATCCGGTCGAGGGCTTCGAGCTGTTCCTGCTTCAGGTTGTAGATGTCCGCCACATCACTGATCAGGCCCTCTTCGAGGAAGCGGTGGACCTGCTTTTCCCCCAGCCCCTCGATGTCCATCGCGCCACGCGAGACGAAGTGCTTGATGTGCTGGAAGATCTGGCCGGGGCATCCGGAGCGGTTCGGGCAGATCGAAAACACCGAGTCTTCGGGCTTGACCACTTCGGTATCGCAGGCCGGGCAGTGAGTTGGTGGCAATGGCTTCGCTGCGTCCTTGGGGCGCTTCTGGGGCAGGGCCGAAACCACCTGCGGAATCACGTCGCCTGCCCGCAGGACCACGACCGTGTCCCCGGCCCGGACGTCCTTCCGCTCGAGGTCCTCCTCGTTGTGGAGGGTGGCGTTCGACACGGTGACCCCGCCCACCCGGACCGGGTCGAGCTTGGCCCAGGGAACCATGTGGCCGGTCCGGCCGACGTTCCATTCGATTTCGAGCAGCTTCGTGGTGGCCGTGGTCGGCGGGAACTTCCAGGCGATCGCCCAGCGCGGTTCACGACCGGCCGATCCGAGTTCCTTCCAGAGGTTGAGCTGGTCGACTTTGATCACGACACCGTCGATTTCGAAGTCGAGCTTGTCGCGGTTGTCGAGCCACCAGTGACAACGTTCGAGCACCTCTTCGATCGACTGGTGCTGGGCCGTGTCGGGATTGGTCTTGAAGCCGTGCTCGGCCAGCCACTGGACTTCGTCGAAGTGGGTGTTCAGCCGGCGGATTCCGTCAGTTGTTCCGAGCGCGTATGACCAGACCGAGAGCGGACGCTCCGCCGTCGCCCTGGGGTCGACCTGCCGGATCGAGCCGGCGGCCGAGTTGCGCGGATTGGCAAAGGCGGGAAGGTCGGCGTCGACCCGGCGCTGGTTGAGCTCGGCGAATGCGGCGAGTGGCATGTAGACCTCACCCCGCACCTCGACCAGAGCCGGTGCGTCCTTGATCTCCTTTGGAAGTTCTTCGATCGTCTGGATGTTGTGGGTGACGTCTTCGCCCACCTTTCCGTCGCCGCGAGTCGCACCCCTCACGAACACCCCGTTTTCGTAGGTCAGCGAAATTGCCAGGCCATCGATCTTCGGCTCGGTCACATAGGTGAGACCGGACGCATCGATGTCCCGCTTGGCGAGATGGTTGCGGATCCGCTTCTCCCAGGCGACCAGCTCCTCCTCCGTGCGCGCGGTGGCCAGCGAAAGCATCGGGATCGCGTGCTCGACCGGTAAAGCCGGAGGATGGTGAGGCTCCTACCCGCTGAGTCGGCGAATCGCCGGTGATCAGTTCGGGTGCTCCGCTTCGAGCTTCTCGAGTTCGGCGTAGAGGCTGTCGTACTCCTCGTCGGAGATCTCCGGGTCATCCTCCTGGTGGTACCGGAGGATGTGGTGGTTCAACTCCTCGCGGAGGTTCGCGATCTTCTTTTCGGGAGTGACGGCCAACTTCGGGTCCTTACCCTTTCGCGGCGCCCAGAACCCGTTCGAAGTCGCGCTGCCTGAGTCCCTCGAGTTCTCCGTGGTGGGTCCAGTCGAGGTTCAGCGGCGTCACCCGAAATCCGGTCGCGCGCGATCGAGCCGATGTCGGTTCCTTCTTCGTCGTGCAGCCCCGGTTCGAAACCATAGATCCGGTAACTCTTGCGACCGGTCTCCTCGTCGTGCTCGACCTCCCGGAGTTCGTCACGGTAGAGGCGCTTGCCGAGCTTGGTCACGTCTACCCCCACCGGCGCTGCGCCGGGCACGTTGATGTTGAGCAGGGTCCCGCCCGGCAGCGGGGAATCCATGAGTTCACGAACCGTGTCCGCCGTGAATTTCGCCGCGAGCTCGAAGTCGTAATGACGCTGCGGTGAATACCCCATGTGTCCGTTTTCGGACTGCTGCGAAACCGCGATCCCGGGCATGCCGAGCAGGATGCCCTCGAGGGCCGCGGCGACGGTGCCCGAATAAGTGACGTCGTCGCCGAGATTCAGTCCGTGGTTGATGCCGGAGACGATCAAGTCGGGCCGGTCCCCGACCAGACCCACGTCCGCGAACCGGACACAGTCGACCGGGGTGCCATCCGTCGCGTGGCCGATGTCGCCATCCTGGAACTCGATCTGCTCGACCGACAACGGCGAGCGGGTTGTGATGCTGCGGGCAGAGGCACTACGGTTCGAGTCAGGTGCGATCACGTCGAGCGTGACTCCTTCGATCTCACGAAGGTGGCGGCGAATGGTCTGAAGGCCCTGGGCACCGATCCCGTCATCGTTGGTCAGCAGAATGCGCACTTGCCAAGAATAGGTGACCAGACGGGGCTCAGCGGATCAGCTGGCGGGGCGGCGGTTCCGGGTAGTCCACCCGGACCAGGGTGAGGCCCTCCGCTGGTGCGGTCATTCCCGCGGCGGGCCGTTCGGCACCCTCGAGCAGCCGCAGAAACCCCTCAAAAGGCAAGCTTCCGTCGGCGACGTCGACCATCGTCCCGACCAGAACCCGCACCATGCTCCGGAGGAACGACTCCCCCGTGATCCAGAACTGGAATGTGTCGGTCCTGAGCGGTTCCCCCGCAGCGGGATCTTCGAGTCCGGGCTCGTCAACCCAGCAGGCCGAATGAACCAGACGGGTGAATCGTGTGTGGTAGGTCTCGGTCGGTGTGAACGCGGTGAAGTCATGTTTTCCCCGGATCGCCTCGGCGCATCGGTCAAGAGCTTCACGATCGAGCGGCCGGGAGATCCACCAGGCCCGTCCCGGGGCAAACGGGCTTCCCGGTTTGCGATTGAGGATCCGGTAACAGTAGGTCCGCGACACGGCATCGCGACGAGCGTCGAAGGATTCCTCGACCCGCGTGACCGCCCGGATCGCCAGCTCGACCGGGGTCAGGCCGTTGAGGCTGCGGATGATCGAAGCCGGCATCTCGCCGTCATAGGAGAAGTTCGCCACCTGCCCGAGTGCGTGAACGCCGGCATCGGTCCGGCCGGCAGTGATGACCTCGATTTCCGGTGAGCGCAGCGTGATCCGCAGGGCCCGCTCGATGCATCCCTGAACGGTGTGAGTGCCCTCCTGACGGCCCCAGCCACTGAAGGCAGTGCCGTCATATTCGATGTCAAGCCGGTAAGTAGCCAAGCAATAACCCTAGATCGCGAGCGCAGGTTGCGTGATGGACGGTGGCTGGCGGTGCCTGGCGCTGAGCCTGTGCTCGGCACTGGCGAACCGACAGGTGCCGTCAGGCGCCGTCCAGCGCGTGACCGGCGCCGCGATTTACCAGTAGGGCTTGAAAATCTTGAGGCGTGCCTTGTCCTTCTTGCCGCCGGCATAGGCCTTGATTACAGCCTTGCCCCGGGAACCGCGCCTGGCGGTCACCTTGAAACTCTTGGTCACGGTCCAACCCGGCTTGATGCGCTTGATGAAGAACTTGTAGGGCTTCGGCTTGATGCGCTTCTTCCGGCTGGAGCTCAGATTGACTTCGACGACCCGGGCGGGCGCCTTGCCGCGGTTGGTCACGGCGACCTGCATGTTCAGGTAGCCGTCGGCGTAGATCCAGTTGGCACCGATGATCTTGACCTTGCTGATTTTCGGCTTCTTGTCCGGGATGGCGCATTTGGTGGTGCAGTCGCCATTCGTATTGCTGCCGCCGTTGTCACTGCTGCCGCCACCGGCGGGGCCGGTCGGACCGGCGGGTCCGGTCGGGCCGGTGGGTCCAACGGTGCCACCGCCGCCAGTGGGGCCGTCGGGAATGACTGCGCCACCGATCCGCTCGACCTTTGTTGTGGCCGGTATCGGAGATGAAGAGCGATCCCGAAGTGTCAACGGCAACGCCGGTCGGACCGGCGAAAGTGCCGACGCCCGGTCCGGTCCACTTCTGGACGAAGTTACCGGTGGTATTCAGCTTCTGAATGCGGTTGTTGCCGGTGTCGGCGACGTATGTGGCTCCGGCCGCATCGACGTCAAGTCCGGTGGGACCGCTCAGGAGTCCGTCGGCGGCGCCGGGGCCACTCCAGATCGCGAGGAGGCTGCCGGTCGGACTGCTCTTGATGATCCGCGAGTTGCCCGTATCGGAAACGTAGACGTTGCCGGCACTGTCGACTGCGATGCCTTGCGGACTTTCGATGCCGCCGGCACCCGCGTAGGTGAACTGCGATCCGCACCAGCCCCAGGCGTTGCACTTGACGACCCGGTCGTTTCCGGTGTCAGCGACGAAGAGGTTGCCCCCGTTGTCGATCGTGAGAGCCGCGGGATTCTTGAAGTTGCCGAGCGCTGAACCGTTCGATCCCCACTCGGTCTGGAAGCTGCCGTTCGGGAAGAGACGCTGGATTCTGTGGTTGCCGGTGTCGGCCACGAAAATCGCGCCTCCGGTTTCCACCGAGACACCCTTCGGAACCTTGAACTGGCCACCTGAAGTTCCGTTGCTGCCGACCCCCAGAAGCTGGGTTCCGGCCGGGCTGTACTCGAAGATTTTGTCCTGACCGGTGGCCGCGACGAAGACCTTCCCATCGGCATCAGTGGCCAGCTGTGATGGTCCTGTGACCGCCTTCGGCCAGGCGGCATGCGCGGAGGTAGCGACCAGCATCATGCAAAGCGAAGTCACGGCAGCTACGCCGAACGCCTTCAGAACCACTCGACTACGGGTGAAAGCAAACTTCAAAAGGTGCTCCCTGGAGTTCGAAATTCCACGTACGACGGTAGCAGACATGCCGCCTGTCATCGTGAAAACACGACTTCCGTCAGAAAGGTGCGGAGATGCCTTCCCCGGTGATCGTTCCAGTCCCGCCTGGTCCCCAAGACCGCTACCCTCCTCCTCGATGCGGGTTTCGGGAACAGTGCGTGCCGAACCAACTTTCAACCGGGAGGATCCAGCTAGACTGCAAAGGGAATGCAAACATCGGGGTGGTCACCGCTTCGCGCGGTTCTGATCACCGGAATCGGGCCGATCATCGCTTTGACTGGCATGTTGGCGATCGGGAGCACGAGCGCCGAAGCCAAGTTCAAGCAGGCCGGCTGCGCCAAGTTCAAGAAGAAACTGAAAAAGGCAAAGGGCAACAAGAAGCTGCGGTTAAAGTACAAGCTCAAGGAGTGCAAGGCCAACCGAAAGGCCTACAACCAGATTAAGAACTCCCGTTTCGTCGGATTCCGTTCTGACGGTCTGCCGGTCGACATCATCCTTTGCGCCAACGGCCGGTTCGCCGACGATTACGGCACCGGGTCCGGAGAGGTGTACAAGAAGGGTTGGCGGATCACCGGAGCCAAATTCAGGGGCAAGAACTTCACCGCCGTCTACGAGGCGCTGGACTCACAAACCAAGACCCAGATCAGTACCAGGGCTGGATCGCTCGCCAAGAAGAAGGGCAAGTGGCAGTCAGGAATCGGGTCCTCAAATTTCACAGAACCCGAACGGCTCGGCGACGTGACGAAGACGAACGCCAAGAAGATCTGCAACAAGCTCTAAGCACCACACAGGAGCCGCGAGATCCCCGAAACCGTGGATAATCCACGGTTTCGGACATCTCGGGGGCCGGCGAGATCGCGAAAGTCAGTGATTATCGCTGACTTTCGCGATCTCGAAGCCACCAGGGCTCGGCTCGGCTCCCGAGACTCGGGCTTTTCGTGTCGCGGAAGCGGGTGGTGCACGGGGACGTCCTGGGCGTGGCTGGCGAGGAGTAAGCGAGCCGGTGAAGCGATTTGACTTCTGTCAATGAGCAAGCCGTGCGAGCGTCGACGAAGTCCAGGCGCGCCCAGGTCGTTCCCGGGTGCTGCCCGCCACCTCAGGCTGCAACGAGAAAGGGCGGCCCGTAGGCCGCCCTTTCGAAGCAACAATTCCCAGCGGTCCTAGACCAGCTCCAAGAACACCATTTCTGTGGAGTCCGACCTGCGCGGGCCGATCTTGATGATCCTGGTATATCCACCGGGGCGCTCCGCGTAACGAGGTGCGATCTCTTCGAAGAGCTTGTGGACCGCGAACTTGTCGTTCCTCAGCGTCGAGAGGGCCTGCCGGCGGGCGTGGAGGTCTCCGCGCTTTGCCAGCGTGATCAGTTTTTCGATCTCGGGCTTGGCCGCCTTGGCCTTGGCCTGGCTCGTCTTGATGCGCTCGTGGTCGATCAGTTCCTTGGAAAGGTTCGCCATCAGCGCCTTGCGGTGGGCGGAATCGCGACCGAGCTTGTTTCTTTTCTTGGCGTGGCGCATCGTTTTCTCCTAATTACCTGACCGGGGTCAGTCCTGGCGGAGGTCGTACCCGCGATTCTGAAGGTTCTCGATTACTTCTTCAATCGACTTCTGGCCAAAGTTCGGGATGGCCCCAAGTTCGGACTCGGACTTCTGGAGCAGCTGGCCGATGGTCTCGACTCCGGCACGCTTCAGGCAATTGAATGAACGCACGCTGAGTTCGAGCTCGTCGATCAGGATGTCGTTGTCGGGTCCGGCACCGGCACCGTTGGAATCGACGGCAGCCACTTCGGCAACAACCGGCTCACGGGCCGTGAGTTCTTCAACCCGGTCCGGGTCGCTGAAGATCGCGAGGCTCTTGATCAGGATCTCCGACGCTTCACGAAGGGCCGTGTTCGGCTCGATCGAACCGTCGGTCTCGAGCTCCAGGGTGAGCTTGTCGAAGTCGGTGCGCTGGCCGACACGGGCAGCTTCGACGACGTAGGAGCAACGGCGGATCGGCGAGAAGATCGAGTCGATCGGAATGACGCCGATCGGCTGCTCGTCGTCCTTGTTCTCCTCGGCGGGGCGGTAACCACGGCCGCGGCCGATGGTCACGTACATCTCGAGGCGGGTCTTCTTTTCGAGCGTGGCGATCGGAGCCTCGGGGTTGAGGATCTCGACGCCGGCCGGCAGGTCGATGTCGGCGGCGGTGACGTCACCGGGGCCGGTCACGACGATCGGAGCTTCAATTGCGTCGGCCTCGGTGTGCATGCGCACGACGAGGTCCTTGAGGTTGAGGACGATGTCGGTGACGTCTTCCTTGACACCGGCGATGTTGGAAAACTCATGGGAAACGTCTTCGATGCGGACCGACGTGATCGCCGCGCCACTCAGTGAAGAAAGCAGTACGCGCCGGAGACTGGAGCCAAAGGTGTATCCGAACCCCTTGTCGAGGGGCTCGATCGTGAAGACGCCCTTGTTCTCGTTGACCTGCTCGGAGCTGATGCTGGGTACCTGAAAGTCTGTGCTCATAAAGTTCCTTGGTTATTCGTGGAGGGAGAGGACTGGGCCGAAAACCGGAGGCCTAGACGCGACGGCGCTTACGCGGACGGCAGCCGTTGTGTGCCTGGGGGGTCACGTCTTTGACGCTGGTCACGTCGAGCCCTGCGGCCTGAAGTGAACGAACCGCGGTGTCCTTGCCCGACCCGGCGCCCTTGGCGAAGACTTCGACCTTCTGCAGGCCGTTCTCGATGCCTTTCTTGGCGGCGGCGTCGGCGGTCACCTGGGCGGCGAACGGCGTCGACTTGCGTGATCCCTTGAACCCGGCGCTACCGGCCGACTCCCAGGCAATGACGTTGCCCTCGAGGTCGGTCAGGGTGACGATGGTGTTGTTGAAAGAAGTCTTGATGTGCGCCTGTCCGACCGGAACGTTCTTGCGAACCTTGCGCCGTGTGCGGGACTTGGCTGGTTTCTTGGCTGCCATGCTCTAAACCTTTCGCTTTCCGGCGACGCTCATGCGACGGGGACCCTTGCGGCCTCGGGCGTTGGTCTTGGTGCGCTGTCCGCGGACCGGCAGGCCACGACGGTGACGCATGCCACGGTAGGCACCGATTTCCATCAGGCGCTTGACGTTCTGCGAACGCTCGCGGCGAAGGTCACCTTCGACGTCGAGATTCTCGATCGCTTCACGCAGCTTGATGATCTCGTCTTCGGTCAGATCCTTGACCTGCGTGTCACGGTCGATACCCACCTGGTCAAGCAGGTTCTGGGCGGTCGACTGACCAATTCCGAAGACATAAGTAAGGCCGATTTCGGCCCTCTTGTTCAGGGGATGTTTACCCCGGCGATACGCGCCATTTACTAACCCTGCCTCTGTTTGTGTCGCGGGTTCTCACAGATCACCATGACGCGTCCGCGCCGGCGAATAATCTTGCACTTCTCACACATCGGTTTTACCGAGGCTCGGACTTTCATCGTCCTATATTTCCTTCTGGAAGAGGTGTCCCGGTGGCCCCAGTAAACGGGCTACGGGCGTCAAAAAACGGCCCATAAGGCCGAAAGCGAACAATAGCAAGAACTTTCACCCCTCGTCCCAGGGGGTCAGGATCCGGGGTCCGTCTGCCGTTGCGGCCACCGTGTATTCGAAGTGTGCAGCCATCGAGCCGTCCTCGGAATAGACCGACCAGCCGTCGTCATCCATGAAGATCCCGGCTACTCCGACGTTGACCATCGGCTCGATCGCAAAGACCATTCCTTCTTCGATCTCCGGTCCTTTGCCCGGAGGGCCGTAGTTCGGGATCTGTGGTGCCTCGTGCATTTCCTGCCCGATTCCGTGGCCGACCAGGGTCTTGATCACCGAGAAGCCGGCCGCCTCGACATGCGTCTGGACGGCGTTCGAGAGGTCACTCACCCGGTTGCCGGGAACCATCTGCGCGGCGGCGAGGTCGAGCGATTCTTTGGTCACGTCGAGCAGGCGCCGGGTCGTTTCGTCAATTTCGCCGATCGCGATCGTACTCGCGCCGTCGGCCACCCATCCGTTCAGGGTTACTCCGATGTCGACCGAGAGGATGTCGCCCTTCTCGAGGGTGTACGGCCCCGGGATGCCATGGACGACCATCGCGTTCGGAGATGCGCAGATCGATCCGGGGAAACCGCGAAATCCTTTGAAAGTGGGCACCCCACCCTGGGACCGGATGAATTTTTCGGCGGCTTCATCGAGCTCGGCGGTAGTCACGCCCGCGCGGCACTTTTTGCGGACCAGCTGCATGCAGCGGGCATGGACCTTTCCGGCCGCGGCCATCAACTCGATCTGCTCGTCCGTTTTCCGGGTGATCAAGAAGCGCGCTACCTAAGAACTACGAGCCCTCTTCGAGGCTCAGCGTTGAAATCAACTTGCGGATCGACTCCTCGACCTTTTCCGGGGGCTCGCCGCCTTCAATCCGGTTGAGCAGGCCCTGCTGCTTGTAGAAGTCGACCAGCGGCGCCGTCTTCTCGTGATACTGCACGAGGCGATGGCGAACCACCTCAGGCTTGTCGTCGTCCCGGGTGATCAACTCGGAACCGTCGATGTCGCAGATCCCGTCGACCTTCGGCGGATTGAACTCGACGTGGTAGACGTGACCGTCCTTGACGCTGACCCGGCGGCCGGAAAGCCTGCGGACGATCTCTTCGTCGGACGAATCGATCAGGATCACTCCGGTGAGGGAACGACCGAGCTCGTGAAGTTTGCTGTCGAGCGCTTCGGCCTGGGGCACGGTGCGCGGGAATCCGTCGAGGATGAAGCCGTGGTCTGCCTCCCCGCTCTCCAACCGGTCGGCGATGATTCCGATCAGGACCTCGTCCGGAACCAGATCGCCGCGGTCCATGAACTCCTGAGCCTTGAGACCGACGTCGGTCTTTTCCTTGACCGCCGCGCGCAGAATGTCCCCGGTCGCGTAATACGGCAGATCGAGATCCTCCTGGAGGCGTTCGCCTTGGGTTCCTTTTCCGCTTCCGGGCGGTCCGAGCAGGATTAGATTGAGGTTGGCCATGAGGGTTTCCACAGGCGACGAAACTACGTCGCGGACGGGGAGACAGCCTATATGAGTGCGATTTCTGGCGATTTCGGAGGCATCATCGGCTTCCGGGCCACCTTGGGAGCGGCCGCCGGCACCGAGATCCTGTGCATTCTTCGAGCTTCCGGAGCGACCTGGCCATATACCGTTTCAGCTTGCGGTGACCGCGCCGGGTGCCCAGGTTCCGGAGTTCGTAGGGATCCTTGCGCAGGTTGTAGAGCTCAGTTTGAGTCCCCGGCCGTATCTCACGTACTTCCAGGGACCGACCCTGAGGCCAGTCCAAGGCATCCCCGAGAGTCTGGCGTTGAGGTTTCTTCCCTTGCTTTGCCGCCGCAGGGTTATTCCGGCGGCCGACTCGAGCAGGATCGGCCGACGGCTGGCTTTCCGCTTCCGCTTCCAGTAGCCGCTGAACGACCGGCCGTCAACCTTCATCCCGCCGTTATTTCCGGTGATCTTGAGGATGGTGGGAGCCAGGTCGATGTTGGCCGCAGGCTCGCCGATCCGTATGCCCTTGCGGACACCAGGCCCCCGGACCAGCAGGGGAACGGATGTTGACTCTTCGTAGGGCAGAAACTTCGACTTCGGTATGCGGTGCTCTCCGTTGAAGAACCCGTTGTCGGATACGAAGAAGATGTACGTGTTTCGGAGCCGGCCGCTTCGTCTCAATCCTCGAATTATCCGTCCCACGGACTCGTCGACTGACCGCAGGGACTCAAGCGTCTTCTGGTACGCGATGCGAAGTGTCTTCATTTCGGACCGGCCGGCACGGCGCATGACCCGCCTCACGATTTTCGGCTTGTCTCCAACCGCGCTTTCATTGAAGTTGGGTGGCCGCGGCAACGCTGTGCCTCTGGCCGATCCGTAGTGGCGGGCTGCAGGCTCCGGCCCGGCCGGATCGATCTCGTCGACGTGAGGAGCGTGAAAGTCGATCTGCATGTAGAGCGGGCGCCGCTTCTTCCGCGGCAGCACCTTCAACGCCGCACGGGTGATCAGATCGGTGTGGTACAGGCAATGTGACCTGGGGGTACGGCAGTTTCCGTGATCCTTGTTTCGTTTGGGGTGGTATTTCTTCGACCCCAAAGGACCGCGAATCCGGCCGCCGTCGTTCAGTTCGTATCCGTAGTAGCTGCGCGTCGAAAAGTCCAGGAAATCAGAGAGCCAGCCACTCCAGCCGGGAGGGATCTCGGTCGAGCCGTAGTAGTTCAGGAACTTTCCGAGGTGAACCGTCCGGTATCCGGAGTCCTGAAGAACGGTTGCCAGATTGCGCTTCCTGATGGGCAGGGCTCGGTATCCGGGCCAGCCGCCCCGTTCGCCGCTGTTATGGGTGAGCCGGGTGTTGTGGCTGTACCGACCGCTCAGGAGCGAGGCTCTCGACGGGGTGCATGTCGGGTTCGACACGTAGTAGTTGGTGAACTCGGCACCCTGCCCGGCCATCAGTCGCATCGTGTTCGGCATGACTCGTCGCGGCTTTCCTCCCGGGATCCGTCGCATCGCGCGCAGGGCGGCCTTGGTCTGGTCGTCGGTCTGGATCAGAACGACATCCGGGCGAGCCTTTCTGGCGTTGCCTTTTCTGGCCTCGGCCTCACTCGTTCCGCGGAGGAGCATGAACAGAGACAGTGCCAGCGCAACGCTTGCGGCCACGGCGAAACCTCTCCGAATCTCTCCCAACTTCGCTCTCTCTCCCTACTGCGCCGACAAAATTATCGAACGCAAGGTAACAAAACACGCCTGGACGAAACGAAACCGGTCCGAATATCTACTTGAGGAAGCCTTCGTAATTCCGCATCATCAGCTGTGCCTCGAGCTGCTTGACCGTATCGAGTGCGACACCGACGACGATCAGGATCGAGGTGCCTCCGAAGAAGAACCCTCCGCCCACCTGGTTGAACAGGATTGTCGGGAACGCGGCCACGGCGCCGAGGTAAAGGGCGCCCGGGAACGTCAGGCGGGAAAGTACGCGGTCGAGGTATTCAGCCGTGGGCCGGCCCGGACGAACGCCCGGGATGAATCCGCCGTACTTTTTCAGGTTGTCGGCCTGATCGACCGGGTTGAAGGTGACGGCTGTGTAGAAGTAGGTGAAGACGATGATGAAGAACACCTCGCCAACCACATAGGCCCACTGGTCCGGCGCCAGGAAGGCGGCGAAGTCGAGCGCCGCTGGGGTGTTGATCAGCTGGGCGATCGTCGGCGGCATCGCCATGATCGACGCAGCGAAGATGACCGGGATGACGCCCGCCATGTTGACCCGCAGTGGCAGGTAGGTCGATCCGCCGGAGGTCATCTTGCGGCCGACCACGCGTTTTGCGTACTGCACAGGGATCCGCCTCTGTCCTTCCTGGACGAAGACGATCGCGAGTACGACGCCAAGGCAGATGAAGGGCAGCAGAACGACGAAGACCTGATCAGGATTGTTCCACCAGGTCTGGATGCCCGGCAGGACTCCGGAGACGATCGACGCGAAGATCAACAGCGAGATGCCGTTACCGATGCCGCGCTGGGTGATCAGCTCGCCCATCCACATGAGGAGCGTGGTGCCGGCCGTCAGACAGATGACGATCAGGAAGACATTGGCCGGGGCCAGGTCGCCGACGACGCTGGCCGAACCGGCCGGAGTCAGCGAATTGAAGAGGAATACGTAGGCGAAGGACTGCATCGCAGCCAGGCCGACGGTGAGGTAACGGGTGTACTGCGTGATCTTCTGCTGGCCGACTTCGCCTTCCTTTTGGAGGCGTTCGAGCGACGGCACCACTACGGTCATCAGCTGCAGGATGATCGAGGCGGTGATGTAGGGCATGATGCCCAGCGCGAAGAGCGAGAGCCGGGAAAGGCTGCCGCCGGAGAAGAGGTTCAGGAACCCGAGGATGTTCGAGCCCGAAAGCTGATCCTCGAGGGCCTTGACCGCGTCGATGTCGATTCCCGGTGCGGGGATGTAGGCACCGAGACGGTAGAGCGCCAGAATTCCGGCGACAAACAGGAGCTTCTTCCGAATCTCCGGTACAGAAAAGGCTTTCGCCATCGTTGCGAGCATCAGCCCTCGATCAGCTCACAGCTTCCGCCGGCAGCCTCGATCTTCTCCTTGGCCTTGGCACTGAAGCCATGGGCGCGGACCGTGAGGCCCTTGGAGATCTCGCCTTTGGCGAGAATCTTGACCGGGTGCGAACGGGTTGCCAGACCGGCATTCTTCAAAGTTTCCGGGGTGACTTCGGCTCCCGCCTCGAAGCGCTCTTCAAGGTCGCTCAGGTTGACCGGCTGGGTCGCCGTGCGGAAGTTCTCGAACGGCATCGACTTCTTCATATTCGGACCGCGCAGCTTGCGCATCCGGATGTGAATCGGGTTCTGACCGCCTTCGTGCGCGGCGTTCCTCTTGTTGCCCGCGCGCTGTCCCTGGCCGCCATGTCCGCGGCCGGAAGTCTTGCCGGTGCCAGAACCCTGGCCACGACCGATCCGCTTGCGCGGACGGCGTGATCCCGGCTTCGGGCTCAAATTGTGCAGGCCGATCTCGTCGGCGCGGCTTTCCTGCTCTTCTTTACTCATTTGGATCCTTCGACTTCAACCAGATGGGTCACGACCTTGAGCTGGCCCTGCAGCTGAGGAGAATCCTCGCGCTGGACCTTCCGGCCGATCTTCCCGAGCCCGAGCGCCTGGAGGGTGCCCTTCTGGTGCGGGTTGTTGTGAATGTTGGAACGAGTCTGGGTGATCGTGAGTTTCGCCATGGCTATTCCTTGTCTGCCTTGGCGTCGGCTGCTTCGGCCTTCTCAGCGTCTTCAGCTACTTCCTCTTCAGCCTGGACATCTTCGGCAGCTTCAACAGTGCCGGCGTCGAGCTGCTCTTCGGCGGCAACTTCGGCTTCGACTTCGGATGAAGCGACGGTCGACGGGTCCTCCGCGACGGCGCCTTCACCGGCGGCTACATCCGCCTCGGCCTTGGCTTCGAGTCCGGCGATGTCAGCCGGAACTTCAGCAGCCGGTGCGGCTGCTTCAGTGGCTTCAGTGGCTTCGGCCGGAGTCTCGCCATCGGTGGCGTCTCCTTCGAGCTCGCCTTCCTTCTCCTTCGGCTCGAGTCCGAGGACTTCCGCGATCGTCAGGCCACGCAGCTCGGCGACCTCTTCCGGCCGGCGCAGACGGACGATGCCGTCCATGGTCGCCTTGACCAGGTTGATCGGGTTCTGGGTTCCGATGCTCTTGGTGAGGATGTCCTTGACACCCCCGAGCTCGAGCACCGCGCGAACTCCGCCACCGGCGATTACGCCGGTACCGGCGCTGGCCGGGCGCAGGACGACATGTCCCGCTCCGAAGCGTCCGATGATCTTGTGGGTGATCGTGTCGTTGTACTTCGGGATGCGAACCAGGTTCTTACGGGCGTTCTCGACAGCCTTCTGGATGGCCAGCGGGACTTCGCGGGCCTTTCCGTAACCGATTCCGACGACCGACTCTTCATCTCCGACAGCGACCAGCGCAGTAAACGAGAACCGGCGTCCACCCTTGACCACCTTGGCCACACGGTTGATTTCGATCACACGTTCCTGAAGGTCGAGCCCCTTGGGACTGACCATGTCGACGCGAGCTGTATCCATGCCCTTCATATCAGCTGCTCACCGTAGCGAAATTCACGAAAATCAAAACTCAAGCCCGCCTTCTCTTGCTCCCTCGGCGAGGGCTTTGACCCGGCCGTGGTAGCGGTAACCGCTGCGGTCGAAGACGCACGTCTCGACCCCAGCCTTCTTTGCACGTTCAGCCAGCAACTCGCCGGCCTTCTTCGCCTGTTCGGTCCGGCCGAGCTTCCTGAGCTCGGCTTCGGTCCAGTTCGCGGCAGCGAGAGTCTTGCCATCGACGTCGTCGATGAGCTGGGCGAAAATTCCTTTGTTCGAGCGGTAGACCGAGAGCCGGGGCCGCTCGGCGGTACCGGAGACCTTCGCTCGCACGCGGTTGCGCCGGCGCTGGCGCCGCTGACGATTGGTGGTGACGGTCATACGCGCTTACCGACCTTCCTGGCAACGTGTTCGTCGCGGTAACGGACTCCCTTGCCCTTGTACGGCTCGGGCGGACGGCTCTCGCGGATATTGGCCGCGACCTGGCCGACCTTCTGCTTGTCGATCCCACGGACGATGACTTCCGTCGGCTGGGGAACTTCAAATTCGATGCCCTCGGTGGCTTCGATCGTCACCGGGTGCGAATAACCGAGCGCAAGCTCGAGGCCCTTGCCTTTCGCCGCCGCGCGGTAACCGACGCCCTGGATGTCGAGGCGTTTCTCGAAACCGTTGGTCACGCCTTCGATCTGGTTGGCGATCAGGCTCCGCGTGAGCCCGTGCAGGGCCCGGTGCGGTCCACGATCGGTCGGACGCTCGACGATGACCTTGCCGTCAGCAGTCTTGACCGTCATCTCCGTCGAGACCGGCTGGACGAGTTCGCCCTTGGGTCCCTTGACAGTGACCACGCCCGGCTTGACGTCGACTTCGACGTTGTCGGGAATTGAAATTGGCTGTTTACCGATTCGACTCATAAATCTTTCTCACCAGACGTAGGCGACGACTTCTCCGCCGACGCCTTCCTTCTTTGCTTCGTGACCGGTCATGACGCCGTGTGACGTCGAGACGATCGCGGTACCGGTTCCTCCGTAGACCCTCGGGACCGAGGTGTGACGCACGTAACGGCGGCGGCCGGGACGCGAGACACGCTCGATGCCGGTGATGACCGGCTGGTGGTCCTTGGTGTACTTGAGGCGGACGGAAATCTTCTCCCCGACTTCGGCGGCTTCCTTTTCGAACCCGGCGATGTAGCCCTGTTCGGTCAGGATGCGGGAGATCTCCAGCTTCAGCTTGGAACTCGGAACCTCGATCGTCGCCAGGCCGGAGCTCAGTCCGTTGCGTACGCGGGTCAGGTAATCGGCGATGGGGTCAGTAAGCATGGGTCTACCAGCTCGACTTCGTCATGCCGGGGATGTAACCCTCGTGGGCCGCTTCGCGCAGGCAGATCCGGCAGATGCCGAACTTGCGGTAATAAGCGCGGGGGCGTCCACATCGGCGGCACCGGTTGTATGCACGGGTCTTGTACTTCGCGGGGCGCTGCTGGCGCACCTTCTGGGATGTCTTGGCCATAAGAGCCTCAGTCCTCCTGCTCTTCGTCGTTGGCTGCTTCGGCACCATCTGCGGTGGGACGGCCTTCCTTCGAGAAAGGCATTCCCAGGCCGAGCAAAAGCTCGAAGGCCTCGTAGTCCGTCGGTGCGGACGTGGTGATGGTGATGTCGAGACCGTGGTTCTCTTCAACCGTGTCGTAGTCGATCTCGGGAAAAATCAGCTGTTCCCGGACGCCCATGGAGTAGTTGCCCCGGCCGTCGAAGGAAGTGGCCTTGAGGCCACGGAAGTCACGGATACGCGGGATCGCGATCGACGTCAGCCGGTCGAGGAATTCCCACATGCGAGCGTTTCGCAAAGTCACGGAGCAGCCGACAGGCATGCCTTCGCGGACTTTGAACGAAGCGATCGACTTCCTGGCGATACGGACGTTCGGCGCCTGGCCGGAAATGATTGCCAACTCACCGGTCGCCTTCTCGCGCGTCTTGGTGTCCATGTGCGAGCCGAGACCCATGTTCAGGGTGATCTTCTGGAGGCGCGGAGCACGCATCGGTGTCGAGTAGCCGAACTTCTTGATCAGTTCGGGCAGGACCACGTCGTTGTACGTGTCGCGCAGGCGCGGCGGCGGAATTGCTTGTTCTGTGCTTGTTGCGGCTTCCATGGTGTTTCCTAAATCGCTTCGCCCGAGCGCTTCGCGAACCGCTGACGCTTGCCGTCATCGGTCTTCTTGATGCCTACCCGGGTGGGCTTGTTGTCTTTGGGGTCGAGCAGCATCACGTTGGACACGTGAATCGGCCCTTCCTTCTCAATGATCCCGCCGTCGACGCCGGGTCCCTGTCCGGAAGGTGACGGCTGAGCGCGCTGGTGACGCTTGATCAGGTTGAGCTGATCAACGTACACGGTTTGCTTTTTGGGGTCAGTCCTTACGACCAGGCCCTGCTTGCCGGCGTCTTTGCCGGCCATGATCTGGACGTTGTCGTCCTTGCGGATCCTCATGGTTACAGCACCTCCGGGGCGAGCGAGATGATCTTCATGAAATTGCGGTCACGCAGTTCGCGGGCCACCGGGCCGAAGATTCTGGTGCCCCGGGGGTTGTTCGCGTCGTCGATCAGGACGGCTGCGTTCTCATCGAACTGGATGTAGGTGCCATCGGCGCGGCCAAGTTCCTTCTTGGTGCGCACGATCACGGCCTGAACGACTTCGCCCTTGCGGACGGCGCCCTGGGGGCTGGCCTGCTTGACGGTCGCGGTAATCACGTCACCGATCGAGCCGTACTTGCGGTGCGAGCCACCCTTGACCCGGATGCAGAGGATTTCGCGGGCGCCGGAGTTGTCGGCAACACGCAGTCTGGATTCCTGCTGAATCATGGTCTACCTGGCCTTCTCGATCACTTCGATGAGGCGCCAGTGCTTGGTCTTGGAAAGCTTGCGGGTCTCGATCACACGCACGAGGTCGCCCGTCTGGGCTTCGTTCTGGGGATCGTGAACGTGGATCTTGTGACGCTGGCGAACGATCTTCTCGTAAACCGGGTGACGCCGCGCGCTGTCGATCTGGACCGTGATCGTCTTGTCCGACTTGTCGGAAGTGACCAGGCCCTGACGCTCCTTGGGCTTACCGGTGCGGGTCTTCTCCGGAACGGGGGTGCCGACTCCGGAACCCTTCGGCGCGTCTGCCTTGGTGTCCGCGCGGCGCTTGCGGCGCTGCTTTGCCTTTAGCTTCCGCTCTTCGATGCGGCGCGCGTCGCGCTCCTCACCGGTCAGCTGCGGTCCGGCTTCACCGGATTCGCGTGACTTCAGAACGCGGCGGCGTTCCTTCCAGGGAAGTTCGTCAAGGGGGTCCGGCTCGGCCGGCTCTTCTTCGGCGGCAGGTGCCGCTTCGGCCGGAGCTTCTTCGGCGGGGGCCTCTTCGGCCGGAGCTTCAACTTCGGCTTCGGGCGTCTCCTCCGGAGCGTCCACTGTTTCTTCTTCTTTGTTTTCTTCTTCTGACATCAAGTTCTGCCTGACTATTTGGTGCTTGAGCTTTGTTCGCGCTCGAGGTCGATGTTTCGCTGACTCGCGATGGTCAGCAGGCGGGCCACATCCTTCTTGGCACGACTGAGTCCGGCCGAGTTCTCGAGCTCACCGGTGGCGTGGCGCAGGCGCAGATTGAACGCTTCCTGGCGGGCCTCCTTGAGCTTCTCGACGAGCTCGATGTCGTGCAGTGCGTGAATCTCTGATGACTTCACTCGCCTGCTCCTTCACGATGGACAAATTTGGTTCTGAGCGGAAGTTTGTGACCTGCAACCCGCATCGCTTCGCGGGCGAGATCCTCCGAAACACCGGATAGCTCGAACATGACCCGTCCGGGCTTGACCACGGCAACCCATGCTTCCGGATTGCCCTTGCCTGAACCCATGCGGGTTTCGGCCGGCTTCTTGGTGACGGGCTTGTCGGGGAAGATGTTGATCCAGACCTTGCCGCCGCGCTTGATGTGGCGGGTCATCGCGACACGGGCTGCTTCGATCTGGCGGTTGGTCACCCAGCCGCGATCGAGCGACTTGAGGCCGTATTCGCCGAACGTAACCTGGGTCCCGCCCTTGGCGTTGCCCTTGCGGCGTCCCCTCATGACTTTGCGGTGCTTGACCCGCTTCGGCATCAACATTTAGCGACGACCTCCCTGGCCCTGGCCGCCACCGCGGTTGTCGCGTCCGCCACCGCGTCCGCGGTTGTCCGGCTGCGGTTCGGGCTCGGTAAGCCGGGCCGACTCGAAGCCTTCGGGCATGACTTCACCCTTGTTGATCCAGCACTTGACGCCGATGCGTCCGGTGCCGGTCTTGGCTTCGACAAATCCGTAATCGATGTCGGCGCGCAGCGTGTGAAGCGGGACGCGGCCATCGGAGTAACCCTCGGTGCGGGCCATTTCGGCACCACCCAGGCGTCCGGAGATCTGGACCTTCACGCCTTTGGCGCCGGAGCGCATGGCGGAAGTCAGGGCGCGCTTCATCGCGCGGCGGAAAGCAACGCGGTTCTGGAGCTGCTCGGCGATCGACTGGGCGACCAGCTTCGCGTCGAGCTCGGGGCGCTTGACCTCGCGGATGTTCACCTTGACCGGCTGGCCGGTGATCTTGTGGAGATCCTTGCGCAGCGCGTCAACTTCGCTACCGGACTTGCCGATGACGATGCCGGGGCGGGCGGTGTGGATGTCCACGGCGACTTCGCCGCGGCGCTGGATCGTGATGTCGGACAGGCCGGCGTGGGCCAGCTTCGTCTCGATGTGGTCGCGGATGGCCAGGTCCTGCATCAGCAGGTCCGCAAACTCTTTTTCGGCGAACCAGTTCGACTTCCAATCATGGATGTAGCCGACTCGGAAGCCTTCGGGATGGATCTTCTGTCCCATAGGTGTTTCTAGTCCTCGTCTTCCGGTGTCAACGCCACGGTGATGTGGCTCGTTCTTTTGTGGATCGGTGTCGCACGGCCCATCGCGCGGGGGCGGAACCGCTTCAGGGTCGGGCCTTCGTCGACGCGGATCGAATGGACGACCATCTCGTCACCGATCAGGTCGTGGTTCGCCTCGGCGTTGGCGGCCGCGGATTCGATCACTTTCGAAACATCCTCGGCGGCGTGCCGGGGTGAAAACTGGAGCAGCGAACGGGCGTCGTCGATGTGCTTGCCGCGAACCTGGTCGGCGATCAGGCGGACCTTGCGCGGGGAGACCCGCACGTACTTTGCCGTGGCGTAGACCAGCTCGCGCTCAGTCGTGTCGCCATTCTTGTTCTTGCCCTTCAACTTGACGGCCATGATCAGTCCTTGCCGCCCGTGTGCGAACGGAAGGTGCGGGTCGGAGCGAACTCGCCCAGCTTGTGGCCGACCATCGACTCGGAGATGAATACCGGCACGTGCTTGCGACCGTCGTGGACGGCGATCGTGTGACCGACCATCTCGGGGAAGACGGTGGAGCGGCGTGACCAGGTCTTGACCATCTGCTTGTCGCCGGCATCGTTCATGTTGTTGATGCGGCTCATCAGGCGTTCTTCGACGAACGGGCCCTTTTTGGTTGATCTACCCATGGTCTATCTGCCCTTCTTCTTCCCGCGACGACGGCCGCGCACGATGTAGCGGTCTGACGGCTTGCCCTTTTTACGGGTGCGATACCCGAGGGTCGGCTTGCCCCAAGGGGTGACCGGATGGCCACCCGGGGTCTTGTGAGCCTCGCCTCCGCCGTGCGGATGGTCGACCGGGTTCATGGCGATACCACGGCTCTGGGGGCGCTTGCCCTTGTGCCGGTTGCGTCCCGCCTTGCCGATCGTGATGTTCTGGTGGTCTGTGTTCGAAAGAGTTCCGATGGTCGCGCGGCATTCAGCCCGGACCAGGCGCATTTCGGAAGAAGGCAGACGCAGCGTGACCAAGTCGCCTTCCTTCGCGGCGAGCTGGATGGAAGTTCCGGCGGAACGCCCGAGCTTGCCTCCCTCGCCGGCGCGCAGCTCGACGTTGTGGACGATCGTGCCGACCGGCATGTCCTTGAGCGCCAGGCAGTTGCCGGGACGAATGTCCGAGCCGGGCCCGGACGAGACCGTGTCGCCGACGCTGATCGTCGACGGGGCCAGGATGTAGCTCTTGGCGCCGTCTGCGTAATGAAGCAGAGCGATGTAGGCCGAGCGGTTCGGGTCGTACTCGACGGTCGCGACCTTGGCCGGGATGCCGTCCTTGAGCCGCTTGAAGTCGATCTGGCGGTAACGGCGCTTGGCACCGCCTCCGCGATGGCGGCTGGTAATCCGGCCGTTGTTGTTTCGTCCGCCGGACTTCTTGATGCCTTCGACCAAGGTGCGCTCGGGCTCGTTGCCGGTGGTGACCTGTTCGCGCAGCGAGTACGTCGCAAAGCGGCGTCCCGGGCTGGTCGGTTTTGTTTTGCGTATTGCCATAAGTCTCTTTCTTAACCCTCTACCGCTGCGCCTTCGAAGAGGTCGATCGTCTCGCCGGGGGCGAGTTCAACGATTGCCTTCTTCCAGGAGCGGCTCTTGCCGACACTGAGGCCACGGCGCTTCGGCTTGGCACGGACCTTCGAGGTCCGGACCTTCACCACTTCAACGTCGAAAGCCTTCTGGACGGCGTCCTTGATTTCGAACTTGTGTGCCCGGTCGTCGACCCGGAAGGTGTACTTGCCGGCGGCGATCAGGGCGTAGGTCTTCTCCGAGATGACGGGACGGATGATGACGCTGCGGGGATCCATTATTCGCCGTCCTTCTCAGTTGTCGTGTCAGTGGGTCCGGCACCCTGGGTGTCGGTTCCGGCACGCTTCTCGAGAACCTCGAGGGCACCTTCAGAGATCACGATCGAGGCAGCGCCGATTACGTCGACGACGCCGATCGCGCCGACTTCCATGACGTCGATCCGGGGGATGTTGCGGAAGGACCTGAGCAGGCCGGTCTCTTCGCCGAGGATTACCAGCAGCGTCGAGCGCTTGGCGCCCCACTTGGTCAGGGCCTCGGAAGCGGCCTTGGTCGAAGGGATTTCGAAGTCGGAAGCCTTGACCACGGCGACGCTGCCACGCTCGGAATGGACCGAGAGTGCCGAGCGCATCGCCTTGCGGCGCGCCTTGCGGTTGACCTTGACCGTGTAGTGACGCGGCTTGGGACCGAAAGTGGCGGCACCGCCGTAGCGACTACCGACGCTCAGAGCGCCGACGCGGGCACGGCCGGTGCCCTTCTGGCGCCAGGCCTTGGCGGTGGTCATCGAGACCTCACCGCGGGTCAGGGTGGAAGCGGTGCCGCGGCGACGCGCGTTGGCGTCGGCCCGGGCTGTCTCGTGGACCAGCGACTGGTGGAAGTCCTCGGTGAAGAGGTCCGCCGGCAGGTCAGCCTTGGTGGTCTTGCCGAGGATCGGAACCTTGCCTACTTTGGGGGTCTTTGTTTCAGCCATCGGTACGGATCTCCACGATTGAATTCCTGTGTCCGGGAATCGAGCCCTTGATCAGGAGCAGGTTGCGCTCGGCGTCGATATCAGCGATCTCGAGACCCTTCTGGGTGGCACGCTTGTTGCCCATCTGGCCGGGCAGGCGCATTCCCTTGAAGACGCGGGCGGGCCAGGCGCTGGCGCCGATTGAGCCCGGGGCACGCACGTTGTGCGAGCCGTGCGACACGGGTCCACGGCTGAAGTTGTGACGCTTGACGGTGCCCTGGAAGCCCTTGCCGATCGTGATGCCGGCGACTTTGACTTTCTGGCCAGTCTCGAAGTTATTGACGGTGACTTCCTGGCCGAGGGTGACTTCCTCTTCCTGGTTGTCAATCGATGTGTCGCGGAATTCGACCACGACCCGCATCGGGGCCGCATCGACCTTCGCGAGGTGGCCTTCTTCAGCCTTCGACAGCTTGCCCTTCTTGACTTCGTCGAAGGCGAGCTGGATCGCGTCATAGCCGTCGCGCTCTTCGTTCCGGATACCGGTCACGGGACAAGGTCCGGCTTCGACAACAGTCACGGGGACGACTTCGCCGTCTTCCCTGAAGATCTGGGTCATACCGAGCTTCTTACCGAGGATCGCCGACATGTCTGCCTAGAGCCGGATCTCGATGTCGACGCCGGCCGGGAGCGAATCCAGGCGCTGCAGCGAGTCAACGGTCTTCGGGGTCGGCTGCTTGATGTCGATCAGCCGCTTGTGGGTACGGATCTCGAAATGCTCGCGAGAGTCCTTGTCCTTGAAGGGTGAACGGATCACGCAGTAGATGTTGCGTTCCGTCGGCAGGGGCACGGGACCGGACACGGTGGCGCCTGTGCGCTCGGCCGTATCAACGATCTCGCGGGCTGCGCGGTCGATGGCGTCGTGATCATAGGCCTTGAGCCTGATCCTAATTTTTTGTGCAGCGATTGCGGCCACTTCGGCTTCTCTACTTACTTTCTTCGTTCTGTGGGCGTGACCCGGCTTTACCGCCAGCGTCCCGCTGATGTCAAGGTGCCCCGCCGCCTGCGTTTTTCCCGTATTCCCGAAATTTCCGGGGGGCTGAAACGTGGTCCGACTACTTGGGGTACTTCAAAGGTCGTATCTGTTATCTGGTACTGCTGCTCGCCGAAAAAGGGCGAGAAAAAGGGGCGGGTCGTTATGACCCGCCCCCGGGAAATCTGTCGCTACTCGATGACTTCGGCCACCACTCCTGATCCGACGGTACGTCCACCCTCGCGGATGGCGAACCGGAGACCCGGGTCCATGGCGATCGGCTGAATCAGCTCAATCGTCATTTCGATGTTGTCGCCGGGCATGACCATTTCCGTGCCCTCGGGCAGGTTGGCAACGCCGGTCACATCGGTGGTGCGGAAGTAGAACTGCGGCCGGTAGCCGGAGAAGAACGGGGTGTGACGTCCGCCCTCTTCCTTCTTCAGGCAGTAAACCTCGGCCTTGAACTTGGTGTGAGGCGTGATCGAACCTGGCTTGCAGAGAACCTGGCCGCGCTCGATGTCTTCACGCTTGGTGCCACGAAGCAGGCAACCGACGTTGTCTCCGGCACGACCCTCGTCGAGGATCTTGCGGAACATCTCGACGCCAGTGACGGTCGTCGTCTCGGTCTTCTCGTGGATGCCGACGATCTCGATGGTGTCGCCGGTGTTGACGATGCCCTGCTCGATGCGGCCGGTGGCGACGGTGCCACGACCGGTGATCGAGAAAATATCTTCGACCGGCATGAGGAAGGGCTTGTCGAGTTCGCGGACGGGCTCGGGGATGTAGCTGTCGAGCGCTTCACCGAGCTCGACGATCCGGGCCTTCATGTCTTCGTCGCCTTCGAGGGCCATCGTTGCGGAACCCTTGATGATCGGCGTGTTGTCGCCATCGAAGTCGTACTCGTTCAGCAGGTCGCGAACTTCTTCTTCGACCAGCTCGATGAGCTCGTCGTCGTCGACCTGGTCGACCTTGTTGAGGAAGACCACGACGTGCGGCACGTTGACCTGACGGGCGAGCAGGATGTGCTCACGGGTCTGAGGCATGACGCCATCGGCGGCGGAGACCACGAGGATCGCGCCGTCCATCTGCGCGGCACCGGTGATCATGTTCTTGACGTAATCAGCGTGGCCGGGGCAGTCGACGTGGGCGTAATGGCGCGCGCCAGTCTCGTACTCGACGTGAGAGGTCGCGATCGTGATTCCACGCTCCTTCTCTTCAGGAGCGTTGTCGATCTCGGCGAAACTCTTCGCCTCGGTGTCGCCCTCGCCGGAAAGCGTTGTGGTGATCGCAGCCGTAAGGGTTGTCTTGCCATGGTCGACGTGACCAATGGTTCCGACGTTCACATGCGGCTTGTCGCGTTCGAACTTCTCCTTGGACATCGCTTTCCTGAACCTTTCTTCGAATCTTTTTCTGAAGTTTCTTTTTTACGTCTGAATCAAATGCTAAAGCTTGTTGGTTCGCACCGGGGATTGGTCCGGCTCCGGGCGAACTTGGGAAATATAGCCCTTTGGGCTGCTCGGGGTTGCCCGCCCTACGAGCCGGACCCCGAACCTTCGCCGGAACGGCTGGCGGAGATCTCTTCGGCGATACTTCCGGGTACCTCTTCGTACCGTTCAAACTGCATCGAGTAGCTGGCGCGGCCCTGAGTGGCCGAGCGCAGATCGGTCGAATATCCGAACATCTCGCTGAGCGGAACGTAGGCATCGACGATCAGCCCGGTCCCGCGCTGCTCCTGGCCCTGGACCTTGCCGCGGCGGCGGGAAAGATCGCCGATCACGTCGCCTAGATAGTCCTCGGGAGTCGTGACTTCGACGGCCATCACCGGCTCGAGCAGGGCCGGGTTGGCCTTGCGCGCGCCTTCCTGGAGCGCCATTGAACCGGCGATCTTGAAAGCCATTTCCGAGGAGTCGACGTCGTGGTAGGAACCATCGATCAACTCGACCTTGAGGTCGACCAGCGGATAGCCGGCCTTGACCCCGTTTTCGAGCGCCTCGGTGATGCCCTGGCGGACGGCCGGGATGTATTCGGTCGGAATGACTCCGCCCTTGATCTTGCTTTCGAAAATGAAGCCTTCACCCGGGGCCGGCTCGATGTTGATGACGGCGTGGCCGTACTGGCCGCGACCACCGGTCTGGCGGGCGAACTTGGCGTTGACCTTCTCGACGCGCTTGCGGATCGTCTCGCGATAAGCCACCTGCGGCTTGCCGACGTTGGCGGCGACGTTGAACTCGCGGATCATGCGGTCGACCAGCACCTCGAGGTGCAGCTCGCCCATGCCGTGGATCAGGGTCTGGCCGGTCTCTTCGTCGGATTCGATCTTGAAGGTCGGGTCCTCTTCGGACAGGCGCTGGAGGGCGGTGCCCATCTTCTCCTGGTCCGACTTGGTCTTCGGCTCGATCGCAACGGCGATCACCGTGTCCGGGAAAGTCATCGACTCGAGCTCGATCGGCTCATCCGGAGCGGAGAGCGTGTCGCCCGTGCCGGTGTTCTTGAGGCCGACGCCGGCACAGATGTCACCGGAGTAGACCTTTTCGATCTCCTGACGAGAGTTGGCGTGCATCATCAGCAGGCGACCGATGCGTTCGGTCTTGCCGGTGGTGACGTTGAGCACCCGGCCGCCGGCCTCGAGGGTTCCCGAGTAGACGCGGAAGTAAGTGAGCTTGCCGACGTAGGGGTCGGACATGACCTTGAAGGCCAGGGCGGCGAACGGGCCGGAGTCGTCAGCGGGACGATCGCCCGGTTCGCGCTCCTCTTCACCCTTCTTGAGGGGCAGCAGGCCTTCGACCGGCGGAACCTCGAGCGGGGAAGGCAGCAGGGCGACGATCGTGTCGAGCAGCGGCTGCACGCCCTTGTTCTTGAAGGAGGAGCCACAGAGGACCGGGGTGACGGTGATCGCCAGGGTCGCTTCCTTGAGTGCCTGCATCAGCAGTTCTTCGGAGATCTCCTCTTCGGCGAGATACATCTCCATCAGCTTGTCGTCGTGATCGGCACAGGCTTCGACCAGGGCCGCGCGGTACTCCTCGGCCTGTTCCAGCATGTCGGCCGGGACGTCGATGATGTCGATCTCTTCGCCCAGGTCGTCCTTGTAGACGGTGGCCTTCATCGTGATCAGGTCGATGATGCCGAGGAAGTCGCCTTCGGCGCCGATCGGCAGCTGAATCGGTACGGCGTTGGCGCCGAGGCGGTCCTTGATGGTGCGGACCGACATGTAGAAGTCAGCGCCGGTGCGGTCCATCTTGTTGATGTAGGCGATTCGCGGGACCGAGTACTTGTCGGCCTGGCGCCAGACGGTCTCGGACTGCGGCTCGACGCCGGCGACGGAGTCGAAGACGGCGACGGCGCCGTCGAGGACCCGGAGCGAACGCTCGACTTCGACGGTGAAGTCGACGTGGCCGGGGGTGTCGATGATGTTGATCCGGTGATCGAGCCACTCGCAGGCGGTGGCAGCGGAGGTGATGGTGATTCCACGCTCCTGCTCCTGCTCCATCCAGTCCATGGTGGCAGCACCCTCGTGGACTTCACCGATTTTGTGGGTCCTGCCGGTGTAGTAGAGGATGCGCTCGGTCGTCGTCGTCTTGCCGGCGTCGATGTGAGCCATAATCCCGATGTTTCGGGTCTTTTCAAGTGCAAAGTCGCGCGGCATGATTTCTCTTGTTTCTCGAAGTTTCTTTAGAAGTTCAGAAGAGCCGAAATCGGCTCCAGGCCAAAAAAAAGCCCCGCAGCGTGCGAGGCCTGCCCGAGCGACGGACGACTATACCAGAGCGAGAGCCCTCGGTTTCAGCAAGAACAACGGATAACCTCCGGGTCACATGGGTTTCGCGCCGTCTGCGCCGGGAGCGGAAACAGTCGTAGGCCCAGCTGCCTGTGGAAGCCCCTAGGGTGGAGTTGAAATTGGAAACCAGAACCGCGAAAACCAGACCCGAAAGCGGATAAGGAGAAACCCCCGCCGCGGACCGCGTCGAGGCCCTGACTACGAAGGCCGAGGCCGATGGAACCGGAGCCCGGCCAGGCCTCCGCACCGCCTCAGGAGCAAAAGCGCGCCGGTGAGAAGCCACAGGCCGGCAAGCCGGTCCTGACCGAAAAGCAGCGGATCGAAGCCCGCCAGCGCCAGGCGGACGAAGGAAAAGCGCCGAGTCCGGTCACCGGGAACGCATCTCTCGCGCGGGACTACGGGCGACGAGCAACGAATTCCAGCGGACCTTCCTCTTTCTCGGACGCAGCATCCTCAGCGGGCTCGACCGGATCAAGCCGCTCGGCGGGGTCATCGTCACCGCCCTGGCCGGACTGCTTCGGTTCATCAGACGCGGTGCGGCCACGGTCGCTGCCCTCGTCGGCACCTCATTCAGGGCACTCGGCCGGATCCTGCTCGCCCTGGACCGCGTGGTCACCACGCGGCGTGGCCTGATCGTGATCGCTCTTGCTGCCGGCGCCCTGCTGATCGTTTCGCAGTTCCTCGACTTCCGGGCAATCGAAGTCGGGCAGCCCGGTTACGTCGACATTCAGGAAATTGCGCAGGCCCCTCGTCTCGAGGCCGAGACGCCGCTGGACAATCATTCGATGTTGCTGGTCGTGGCCGGTGCGCTTGCCGTCCCCGCGGCGTTGGCAACCGCGTTCACCCGGAAACGTCTCACCGGTCTCCTCCTGGTCCTCGCCGGAGCCGTGGCCCTTGCCATCGCTCTGCTGGTCGACCTGCCTGCCGGACTCGACACGACTGATGCCGAACTCGCTTTCGCCGGTGTCAAGGGAGTTCTGCTCTCCGGGTTCTGGCTCGAGCTCGGAGCCGGCGCTGTCCTGCTCGTCTCCGGTGCCGCTCTGGCCCTCGACGCACCTGCCCCCCAACGGCAAGATTCGCGGCAGCGCCAAACCGTGAACAGCCCCGCGAGCGGATCCCGCGCATGAACCAGGCCCGGACATGAACCAGGCTTCCGCGGGTATGGCCCGTCTGACCGCGATCACCGCCCTGATCGGTGCACTGATCGTGATCATCTCCCAGCTGGTCACCGCTTACGCGCTCGAGGATCCGTTCGGCAACGTCATCGCCACGGTCAACCTGCTCGACAAGCACGGCATCGTCACCGCCCTCTTCGGCCTCGCCGCCGCCCTCGCCCTGGTCTTCGCCATCGCCACCGGCTCCCGGGCCGCCGCGATCGTGATCATCGGTCTCGGCGCCGCGGTCGTCCTCGTCTTCCTGATCGTCGACGTTCCCGACATCGGCAACACCGGCCTGTACAACTCGCCCGGCTCCGGCAACCTCGATGCCATCGGCAAAGCTGCAGCCGGCCTCTGGCTGGAGCTGACCGGCGGGGTGATTCTGATCCTGTCCGGAATCGCACTGAGCACCTTGAGCGCGACCCAACTTCGGGCGATCGGCCCGGCAAGAAGTGACCGATCATGAAGCTGGTTCGGCCCTTTCCCGTCCTCGCCGCCCTACTGGCAACCAGCGCCCTGGTCATGACCGGCTGTGGAAGCGACGATTCGTCCGACGACTCCGCCTCTTCCGGCAAGACCGTCAAGATCGGCTCGATCTTCTCGAAGACCGGCGCCGGAGCGGCGTTCGGTCCTCAACAGGTCAACGGCGCCAAGCTCGCGATCAAGGAGATCAACGGCGACGAAGGAATCGATGGCGCCCGGATCGAGTTGACCCAGATGGACGACAAGGCTGATCCGGCCAAGTCCGCCGGGAACATGAAGACCCTGGTGAAGGACGACATGCTTGCCGTACTCGGCCCGACTTTCTCCAACGCGGCAGCCGAGGCCGACCCGGTGGCCAACACCGCGAAGACCCCGGTGCTTGCCGTTTCGAACACCGGCCCTGGGATCGTCGGCGACTGTCCCTATCCCTGTGACTACATCTTTCGGAACTCACTCGGTGAGGCCGAGGCCATCCCGGCAAACATCGGTGAATACGCCGGACGCAGCGAGTGCCGAAGACCGCAGCGATCCTCCACCCCGCCGAAGATCCGTTCGGAGCCAGCTCGGCCGACACCGCAAAGCAGGCATTCAAGACGCACGACGTCGAGGTGGTCGCAGACACGACGTATCCGGTCGGCATGAAAGAAGTGATCAAGCAGAACCCGGACGCGGTCATGGTCGCTGCCTCTTCCGGTGAAGTGGTCGTCGAAATCATCAAGGACCTGCGGAGCAATGGATTCGCCGGCCAGATCCTCGGAGGTAACGCCTTCAACTCCCTCTCGACCTCAGCGGCCGCCGGCAATCTCGGCAGCGGCTCGCAGAGCGCCGCAGCCTGGTACGCCGGCAACGATTCGGCCGAGAACAAGGACTTCATCGAGAAATACAAGGACGAGTACGGCATGGACCCCGACCAGTTCGCGGCCCAGGCCTACACCGGAGTCGAGCTGCTGGCTGAAGCGGCCAAAGAAGCCGGCCTCGTACTCGGCGAACAGGATGTCGCATCCGACCGCAAGCTCCTGAAGGGAGCACTCGAAGGGGTACACGAAGAAACCCCGCTCGGCGACTTCAGCTTCACCAAGGACCACGACGTAGTCCAACCGATCTGGATCGTCCAAATGGACGGACAGGGCGGCTTCAAGCTGGTGAAAGAACTCCCGCCCGAGTAAGCGGCGCCTGGACAGTGGGCGCCTGGGAATATCAGCTCAAGTGCCGGAGGTATCGATCGCGGATATTCCTGGGCTTCTCTGCCGAGAGCCCGCTCGCAGGCAGCCCCCGGCCCACCAAGCCACGGGAGCCCAGGAGGGTCAGCGCCGAAGCGCTGAGGGACAGGTGGCCCGGATCGCGGCCCTCCGACCTCCGGAGACTCGCCTTTCCGTGCAGTGACCTGGTGGCGGGCACCCGGGACTCTGGGCGTGCTGGCAAGAAGTAAGCGAGCCGGCGAAGCGATTTGACTTTCGTCAATGAGCGAACCGTGCGAGCGTCGACGAAGTCCAGGCGCGCCCAGGTCGTTCCCGGGCGCTGCCCGCCTCCTCAGCCCTACCAGCGGTAGTGGGCGAAGGCCTTGTTGGCCTGGGCCATGCGGAAGATGTCGTCCTTGCGCTTCCAGGCCGAACCCTGCTGCTTGGTTGCGTCGAGGATCTCGTTGGCGAGTCTTTCCGACATCGCGTACTCGTTGCGGTTGCGGGCGAAGTCGACGAGCCAGCGGACGGCGAGCGTCTTCGCGCGGCGGGCCGGTACTTCGACCGGCACCTGGTAGGTGGCGCCGCCGACTCGGCGGGACCGGACTTCAAGTGCGGGGGTGAGCTGCTTGATCGCTTCCTCGAGGGTCTCGACGGCGTCTTCACCGGAGCGCTCGGCGACGATTGCGAGGGCGTCATAGGTGATGCGCTCGGCGGTCGACTTCTTGCCGTGGAGCATGACCTTGTTGATCATCTGCTGGACCAGACGGCTGCGGTACTTGGTATCGGCCTCAACCGGCCGAATCGTTGCTGCGGAACGGCGTGCCACTAGCTTGCCTTCACTCCGTAGCGCGAGCGAGCCTGCTTGCGGTCGGAAACTCCAGCCGCGTCGAGCGTGCCACGTACAACCTTGTAACGAACGCCGGGAAGATCCTTGACTCGACCGCCCCTGATCAGGACGACGGAATGCTCCTGGAGATTGTGTCCTTCTCCGGGGATATAAGCCGTTACTTCCATGCCGTGGGCCAAGCGAACACGCGCAATCTTCCGCAGGGCCGAGTTCGGCTTCTTCGGAGTGACGGTCGCAACACGGGTACAGACGCCGCGCCTCTGAGGAGCGGAGACTTTCTTCCCGTTACCCTGCCCTGACTTGAGACCAGGGGTAGTGACCTTCTTCTTGGGCCTTTTGCGACCCTTGCGTACAAGTTGATTGGTATTAGGCACGGCGACGCATGTTACAGAAACCTTGAGGAAGCGGCGCCCGGGGACGTCCTGAGCTCGCCTGGCTTCGTCGACGGCCGGGAATATCAGCTCAGGTACGTGGGTACGATCGCGGATATTCCCGGCTTTACTCCTTGCCAGCCAGAGCTTACTTTGCCGAACTGGGATCATGGCTCTATGCAGGACAAACCCCTCCTTGCCGTGGATGTTGACGGTGTGATCAGTCTCTTTGGTTTTGATGAGACTCCTTCCGGACCCGGTTACCGGTTCGAATTGATTGACGGCACTCCGCATGTGATCTCGGTCGAGGCTGGTCCGCGGCTCGACCGGCTCTCGACAACCTTCGAACTGGTCTGGGCGACTGGCTGGCAGGACCGGGCCAACGACCACCTGCCGACCATCACCGGAATCGGCCCGCTGCCGGTGATCGAATTCGACCGGAGCGGCCCCGTTCCGGAGCGCTTCGGCTCAGCCCATTGGAAGCTGGCACCGCTGGATGCCTATGCCGAAAATCGCGCAATCGCCTGGATCGACGACTCCTTCGACGAGAGCTGCCTCGAGTGGGCCCGGGAGCGGGAGTCCCTCGGCCACCCCACCCTGCTGGTCCCGACCGAACCACAAATTGGCCTCGAGGAAGCTCAGGTCGAGGCCATGGAAATGTGGGTTGCGACGATTGGCGCCGGGTACACTTGAACCGTGGAGAGCCTCTGGCCGATTCTATTCATGCTCATCGTTCTGAAGATTCCGGTCATCGGGATGATCTGGCTGCTCTATTGGGCTGCCCAGGAGCCTGAGGTCGAAACTGCCGAAGACGATGGCGGCAATGACGGCCCCGGCCGGCGGCGGCCGATGCCAGGATTTCCGAGAGGGCCGCGCCGCAATCCGCATGGTGGCGGGGCCAATCCGCTCGCCGACTCCCCGCATGAAGGACGGGTTCGTCAGCCGGAACCGGCGCGCACTCTCGACCGCTCACGCTCGCGCGACATTGTGCGCAAGTAAGGATCGAAGTCGACCTGAATCGTGTGGCGCTTCGAAGTGACGTAGCGCCGCTTCATCGCTGACTGTTCCCGGGCGACCTCGCGGGCCATGGTGGCACGGTCCGGCAAGACGCAGTCGCCGGAGATCAGGTCGGTGACCCAATCGGACTGGGCCTCGGCCAGCGGCATGATTGCGCCGAGCGGCTGGATCAGGCCGATGAAGTAGAGGCCGGGATGGTCGATCGAAGCGACCCGGTGATAGAGGTTCACCTGGTTGTCCTGGGTGCTGATCACTTCGTTGTCGAAGAACGGGAAGGTGATGCGGTAACCGGTGCAGTAGATGACCAGGTCGGCCTTTTCGCGAGTGCCGTCGGTGAAGACGACCGAGTCGCCGTCGAACCGCTCGATGTTCGGCTTGACGGTGATGTCACCGTGGCCGAGTCGGCCGATCAGGTCACCGGATACTGTCGGATGGGCATGCAGCGGCTGGTGGTCGGGCTTCGGCAGTCCGTAGTCCTCGAGCTTACCGACTGACAGCCGCAGGGCCAGGCGCAGGAAGGCGCTCTGAACGGCCAACGGCGCCTTGGTCATCAGTCCGGTGGTCGCCTTGTCGCTGGGAATTCCCCGGTACTTGGGCACGATCCAGGCGCCGCGGCGCATCGCGAGGAAGGTTTCCTTGGCGGTTCGGGAGGCCTCGACGGCGATGTCGGTCGCCGAGTTGCCGATGCCGAGCACCACGGTCCGTTTGCCGTCGAAGATCTCCGGGGTCCGGTAGTCGTGGGCGTGCATCTGGGTTCCTTCGAAAGTGTCCGACCCGGGGAAGGCCGGCTCCGGCCAGCGTGCGTCCCAATGATGGCCGTTGCAGACGAGCACGTCGGAGTAGTCCCGCGTCTTGCTCTTGCCCTTCTTGCCTTCGAAAGTGACCTGCCAGCCGCCACCTTCGACCGGGTCGACGCTGGTCACCTCGGTGTTGAAGTCGATCCGCTCGCGCAGCCCGAAGTGGTCGGCGTAGTGGTCGAAGTACTCCGCGATCTGGAAGTGGTCCGGATAGTCCGGGTAATCGTCCGGCATCGGATAGGCCGCGTAAGACATCATCTGCCGGGAAGTGTTGATGTGCAGGGACTTATAGGCGGCCGACATGCCGTTGTCGTTCTCGTAGCGCCAGTTGCCACCGATCGTCGAGCCCTTCTCAAAGCAGTCGAAATCGATGCCCTTCTCCAACAGTTTCTGGCAAGCAGTTATGCCAGAAGACCCCGCCCCGATCACACAGACCTTTGCTCCATTCGAACTCATGATCGCCAGTCTAGTGATTTCAGGTCAGTTGACTTAAAGACCTGGCAAGGAAGCCCCGCTCATTTCCTGGGGCGAAGCACCTTCACTTTGAAAACCTTCTTGATGGTCGGCTTGCCCGCCTGGGTGAATCGGAATGTAACCGGGAACTTCCCGAACTTCTTCGCCCTTCGCCGAACCTTCACCCGAAAGTTCGTGTCGTATTCCTCATCCAGCTTTAGTGCCGGCAACACCTTGCTGACCCGACCGACGGGCTTCAGCGATTTGCGACTGAACTTGATCTTGACTCGCGCTCCGGGATCCGACTGGCCTTCGCCCGAGTTGAAAACGAAAGCGCCTGGCCGGATCGTCCCGCCCGGGCGCTTCCGCTTGGGTCCTTTCACCAACTTAAGCTTGAGTGACGGTTTGGGCCCGATCAGACGGTCGGCGAGCGTGGGATCGTCGGTAATCACCGCGTCCACCCCAAGCCCGGCAGCGGCGGTCAAGTCCGCCGGGTCGTCGATCGTCCAAGGGACGATCTTGAGGCGTGCTTCATGGGCACGGGTAACGAAGTCTGCCGTGATCGGCCACTGGGGCGAGGTCCATTCGGCCCCCAGGTCGGTCGCGGTGTCGACCGCGAAGAGGTCGAACTCATCGGTCACGTGAACGCTGAGTTTCGAGATCTCGACCCCTGGGTAGAGCGCTGGAGCCTCCTTGAGATTGGACGCGCCGAAGTTCTGCACGATCACCTGGCTGGAAGGGAGGCCTGAGGCGGCGAGCTGGCTGTAGACCGCCCGGGGAAACTCAAGTCCGGTCGGGCCGAAGTTCTTGACTTCGATGTTGGCCCGGGATCCGGTCTCCTTGAGCAGGTCGATTACCTGGGCCAGGGTCGGGATCGGCTCGAGACGGGGATCGCCCGGCTCGAGGTACTCGCGAACATCACCCGCGCCGATTCGGTCGATCCGACACGGAACGAGATCGGCCCAGATGTGCTCGGCAACCTCTCCTTCGCAATTGGTGGTTCGGTCGAGGTCGTCGTCATGCATCACGACCGCTACCCCGTCCGAGGTCTGACCGAGGTCCAGTTCGATCACGAAACCGGCCTCCGCCGAGTGCCGGAAGGCAGACATCGAATTCTCGCCGAAAGCGGCCTGGCCTTCAATGTTGGATCCACCACGATGAGCGTGGATCTCAACCGCAGATGATCCGGCAGGAACGAAAAGTCCGATCCCAACGGCAGCCAGCCCAAGCCCTACGCCAAATCTCCCACGAATCCCCAAATCTCCCTTTCGAACAGCACAGTCTCCCGAAACGCTACAGAGCAAGTATCAACCAAAGCCAACCTTGCACGCGGAATGCCGAGCCGTCAGCGAAAAACTTTGATCCGAAAGCCCCGTTTGTAACTTCCCCCGTATTTGCCAGTCAGGGTCACCAGGAACTTGTACTTCTTGCGCGGACGAAACTTCTTCGCCGAGAGGTAAGGCATCAGCACCCGGCTCTTGCCGGCACCGATCCGGCGCTTCAACAACTTCTTCTTCTTCGATTTCCGCTTGACCGACTGGATACGAAAGGTCGCCGGAGTTGGACTTGAAACCTTGAAGAAGCCGCGTTTGGGTCGCCGGGATCTGCGCGCGACCCTGGCCTTGCCCTTGAACGAAACCTTCACATCCTTCCGTGCCAGGCGACAGTCAGGAGATCCAGTCACCCTGGCCCGATAGACGGCACCGAGTTCAGGGTCAGCCCTCTTGTCAAGCCTTCTAGGTAAAGAACACGACTTCGCCACTTTGTCTCAGCCGGACGAGGTCCGCATCTGAAGAATCGTCGCTTCCTGCGGTCGCGAGCGCCGGCCGGCCACCATCATCGACGCAAATGTCCTTCGCCCCATCGACGTCATCGCAGGTGATCCGTTCACCACTCTTGGGAAAAGCTTCCGTTTGCGAATGCCATCCCTCCACATCCTGCTTGGTGCCGGGAGACGCGAGCCGGACTCCGTCACCGGTCGCCACGTAGGCGTCAAGGCGCGTTTCCTTGTCGTCGGCGGTCAGCCGCTTCTCGGAGACGAACCCGATGGATTTGCCATCGTCGGAAACCTTGGCGTAGTCGTCGTCCACATAGCCATCGGGCAAGATGCCGGTGCCGACATCGGGGGCTACGACTCTGTCCTTTCCGTTTTCTGAGAAATGGAGAGAGTAGCCGGCCTGCCCGGCCTCCATCAGGTACCAGACCCGGCTCAAATCAGGTGAAGCCCCGAGGAAATCAGCGACCTTGCCTACGGAGCTGATCGGCTTCAGGCTTGCCCCGTTCCACTCATAGAGCGATGGCGATTCGTATTCGTCCCCGTAGGTCACGTTCGTTACGATCGCCCGCTCCCCGTCCAGTGACGCCTGGACAACTGCATGTTGCTCGAGAAGAACATCGTCGGACTTCCCGGTGGGAAAGATCTTTGCCGCGGCCGGATCTCCGTCGGACAAGTCATTTTCGTTGACCATTTCACCACCGGCCATGACCGTCGAAAGGTCGTTGCTGGCGGCGGCCGAGTATCCGGTCCAGCGACGGTAGAAATTCCCGTTGTAATCAAAGAAGGGCACCCCATAGTCGAGCACCGTAAAAGTGCCGTCGCGCCACGCGAGCAGGTCACAGCGGCCCGATCCCTGGATCGTGCAGCCGAATCTCAGGTCGTTGTCGGGCGGACCCTTCGGTGCCCAAATGAGGATGCCTCTGCGGTCCGGGGTGAGACCGACGAATTCGGACCAGGGCAGGTTGACAATGTCTTCGGTGCCTGAGCCATCGGTGAGCAGGACCGATTCACCATTCGGGCGAATCAGGTAGAGGTCGTTACCGCCCTGATCGGCCGGATCCAGCGACTCCCAGCTTCGGACCACGACACCCTGTGCGGAATCGGCTAGATATATGGCACGACCGGGAGTGATCCGTTCGACGGCCCCCGCGTTGGTGACCCGCAGGAGGCCGGTGGCATCGTTGAAGTAGACGTAGTTTTCATCGACCGACTCCTCGAATGCGTAAGGGTCCTCGATGCCGGGAGGAGAAACCATCACCGGGTTCGGTGCCGCTCCGGCGCTGGCCACCGCGAATCCCAAGAGGCCCAGAACGAACACCAGAAGCGAAGCCAGACAAGCGGAATGTCGAAAACTCAAAACGCTCTCCCCAAAAAGGCCGTCCCCCAGCGGGCCGGTCCACAATCGAAGTATAAGCGCCAAAGTTGGCAATCCGGGATATCGAAGCCCGCTGAGGCACACGAAACCCCAGCATTACCCCGGGTGACTGCGATAACTGCAGCATTTGCACCAATAACGCCATCACCTCCCCATATGCCATGCAAGCGGGTGGTGCACGGGGACGTCCTGGGCGTGGCTGGCGAGGAGAAGCGAGCCGGTGAAGCGATTTGACTTCTGTCAATGAGCAAGCCGTGCGAGCGTCGACGAAGTCCAGGCGCGTCCAGGTCGTTCCCGGGTACTGCCCGCCACCTCAGGCCTCAACGAGAAAGGGAGGCCCTTCCGGGCCGCCCTTTCGACGTAACACTCAACTGCGTGGCAGCAAGACTTACTCGGTCTTGGTGTCGGCCGTGGCGTCGATTTCCTGGTTGATCTCTTCCAGCTCTCCGGCGAATGACTCTCCGAAGGCCTCGGCTCCGTTGGAGCCGCCGTTCGTGTCACGGTCAGCTCGTCCTCTTCGAGGAGGACCGATTCTTCCGCCGGGGCGAAAGGCACGGCCGGCTCGATCGTGAGCGAGCGGTAGCGCTTGAGCCCGGTCGCGGCCGGGATCAGCTTGCCGATGATGACGTTCTCCTTGAGTCCGACCAGGCGGTCGCGCTTGCCTTCGAGCGCGGCGTCGGTGAGGACCTTGGTGGTCTCCTGGAAGGAGGCCGCCGAGAGGAACGACTTGGTGGCCAGCGATGCCTTGGTGATGCCGAGGATCTTCTCCTTGCCCTTGGCAGATGGTGCCGCCGTCGGCCTTGGCCTGCTTGTTGATCTTCTTGAGCTCATGGCGATCCTCGAGCTGGCCGGGAAGCAGGTCGGTCGAACCCTTGGTTTCGACTTCGTCCTTCTTCATCATCTGGCGCACGATGATCTCGATGTGCTTGTCGTCGATCTCCACGCCCTGAGCCGTGTAGACCCGCTGGACTTCGGCCACGAGGTATTGCTCGATCGCGGTTCGACCACGGATCGCGAGTACGTCGGCCGGGAACAACGAACCTTCGTTTAGCTGGGCACCGACTTCGACCTTTTGACCGGTCTTGACGTTGAGGCGGGTGCGCGGCGGGAACGTGTAGGCACTTTCCTCGCCGTTGGCCTCGGTGATCGTGACCGTCGCGGACTTCTCCGACTGTTCGGCGAGCACCTTGCCGGCAACCTCGGACATCTGAGCGAGGCCCTTCGGCTTACGGGCCTCGAACAGCTCGACCACTCGGGGCAGACCCTGAGTGATGTCCTGTCCGGCGACACCACCGGTGTGGAAGGTACGCATGGTGAGCTGGGTTCCCGGCTCACCGATCGACTGGGCAGCCACGGTTCCGACCGAATCACCGATCTCCACCAGCGAACCGGTGGCGGGTGAAACGCCGTAACAGGAGCGGCACACGCCGCGCTCGGCCTCACACTTGAAGGCGGAACGGACCGGAACGGTCGCGTCGCCGTCGTAGGCCTCCGCGATCTCGGCCAGTTCGGCCTTGGTGATCAGCTGGTTGCGCTTGAGCAGCTCGCGGCCACGCTTGGTCGCGAACTTCTTTGCAGCCAGGCGGCCCAACAGGTTGGTGTTGGTCTCGCCGGCGGCGTCGATGACCGGCATCTCGATGAAATCCTTCGTCTTGCAGTCTTCGTTCCGGACGATTACGTCCTGAGCGACGTCAACGAGGCGACGGGTGAGATAGCCGGAGTCAGCGGTACGCAGCGCGGTGTCGGCAAGTCCCTTACGAGCGCCGTGGGTCGAGATGAAGTACTCACCAACCGACAGGCCCTCGATGAAGTTGGACTTGATCGGACGTTCGATGATCTCGCCCTTCGGATTTGCCATCAGGCCTCGCATGCCGGCCAGCTGGCGAATCTGCTTGAACGAACCACGGGCGCCGGAGTTGGCCATCATGAAGATCGGGTTCAGCTGACGGAGGTTGTCCTCCATCGCCTGACCGACTTCCTCGGTGGCCTGGTTCCACTTGTCCGTGACCTGCTTGTGACGCTCTTCGGCGGTGTGCCAGCCGTCATCGAACTCCTGCTGGATCTGCGCCGTCTCGGCGTCGAACCGTTCCAGGATCTCTTCCTTCTCCGGCGGCGGGACCACGTTGTTCTTGCTGACCGTGATGCCGGCGCGGGACGCGAACTTGAAGCCGAGATCCTTGAAAGCGTCGAGCACCTGCGAGATCGCCGGGGCACCGTAGGACTCCACGAGCCAACCGACCATGTCGTTGATGTCGCGCTTCTTGAGCGACTGGTTGATGAAGGTGTACTGGTTCGGATCGAACTCGTCTTCGAGCGCCACTTCCAGGGCGCGGAGGATCGAGTCGTTGAAGATGATCCGACCGACCGTGGTCAGGAAGTGCCCACCGGACTCACCACGCCACTCGGCGTAGTCGTGCAGCGTTACGACACCGTTCTCGTAGGCCAGTTCGGCCTCCTGAGCGGTACGGAACGGGTGCGGGCGCTTCTCGAGCTTGGTCGTGTCCAGTTCGGCCACATCTTCCGGTGCATAGGTCAGGTAGTACAGACCCAGCACCATGTCCTGCGTCGGGGTCGCCAGAGGCGCTCCGTGGGCAGGCGAGAGGATGTTGTTGGCCGAGAGCATCAGCACGCGGGCCTCGGCCTGTGCTTCAGCCGAGAGCGGGACGTGGACGGCCATCTGGTCACCGTCGAAGTCGGCGTTGAACGCCGAGCAGACGAGCGGGTGGACCTGGATCGCCTTGCCTTCGACCAGGATCGGCTCGAAGGCCTGGATGCCGAGACGATGCAGCGTCGGGGCGCGGTTCAGCAGGACCGGGTGTTCCTCGATCACTTCTTCGAGAACGTCCCAGACCTCGGGAACCATCGACTCGACCATCTTCTTGGCGGCCTTGATGTTCTGGACGGCCTTGCGCTCGACGAGCTGGGCCATGATGAACGGCTTGAACAGCTCGAGGGCCATCAGCTTCGGCAGACCACACTGGTGGAGCTTCAGTGACGGACCGGCGACGATGACCGAACGTCCGGAGTAATCGACGCGCTTGCCGAGCAGGTTCTGACGGAAGCGTCCCTGCTTGCCCTTGAGCATGTCGGAGAGCGACTTCAGCGCCCGGTTGCCCGGCCCGGTGACGGGACGGCCACGACGGCCGTTGTCGAAGAGGGCGTCAACCGATTCCTGGAGCATGCGCTTCTCGTTGTTGACGATGATCTCCGGCGCACCGAGGTCAAGCAGGCGCTTGAGGCGGTTGTTCCGGTTGATCACGCGGCGGTAGAGGTCGTTCAGGTCGGAGGTGGCGAAACGGCCACCGTCGAGCTGGACCATCGGCCGCAGTTCCGGCGGAATCACCGGGATGCAGTCGAGGACCATCCACTCGGGCTCGTTCTCCGAATTGAGGAAGGCCGAAGCGACCTTGAGGCGCTTGACCGCACGGGCCTGCTTCTGGCCCTTGGCCGTGTTGATCTGGTCTTCCAGTTCGTCACAGGTGGCCTGCAGGTCGATCTGCTCGAGTAGGTCGCGCACCGATTCGGCACCCATGCCGCCCCGGAAGTACTCGCCCCAACCGAACGGGGAACCGAAGCGGTCCTTGAGTTCACGGAAGTCCGTCTCGTCATTGATGACGTCCTTCGGCTTCATCGTCGTGAAGATCTTCCAAACCCGGTCGAGACGATCGATCGCTTCATCGATGTAAGCCTCGGTGTCGTTGATCTCGGCTTCGAAGTTCTTCTTCAGCTCCTTGATCTGCTTGGCCCGGTCGTCGTCGGCCAGCTTCTTGAGCTGCGCGACGGTCATCCCGAGCGAATCTGCCCAGAGGTGATCGTCGTCGGAGAACTTGGTCTGAGTTCCGTCCTCGAGGTACTTGACGCGGCGCTTGAGCGACTCGTCCAGCTCATGAGTGCTCTTGTTGCGCTCGGCTTCGTACTCGGCCTGGACGCTTTCGACTTCCTTTTCGAGCGAAGGCATGTCCTTGGCGCGGGCTTCGTCGTCGACCCAGGTCACCATCGAAGCGGCAAAGTAGAGAACCTTCTCCAGCTCCTTCGGCGCCATGTCGATCAGGTAACCGATGCGGGACGGCACACCCTTGAAAAACCAGATGTGCGAAACCGGCGCGGCCAGGTCGACATGAGCCATGCGCTCACGACGGACCTTGGAGCGGGTCACCTCGACGCCGCAGCGCTCACAGACGATGCCCTTGTAACGGACACGCTTGTACTTGCCGCAGTAGCACTCCCAGTCCTTGGTCGGACCGAAGATACGCTCGCAGAAGAGGCCGTCTTTTTCCGGCTTCAGGGTCCGGTAGTTGATGGTCTCGGGCTTGAGGACTTCGCCCCAGCTCCAGGACCGGACCTTCTTCGACGAAGCGAGACCGATCTCGATCGCGTCGAAGTTGTTGATGTCAATTACGTTACTCATTCTTTTGCACCTGCTTCCTTGGTGTCGCCAGGGGCATCGGCAGCGGCATCAGCCCCCGCTTCGACCTTTTCATCGGCGGCTCCTTCTGTGCCGTCGGCGCGGACCTCGGTGAGGTCCATGCCGAGGTCCTGGGCGGCCTGCAGCAGGTCGTCCTCTTCCTCGGCGAGTTCGCCGACACCCTCTTCGGAGACGACGTTCGCATCGAGCGAGAGCGCCTGCATCTCCTTGAGCAGCACCTTGAATGACTCCGGAATCGACGGCTCGGGGATGTTCTCGCCCTTGACGATCGCTTCGTAGGCCTTGACTCGGCCGACGGTGTCATCCGACTTGACGGTGAGCATCTCCTGCAGCGTGTAGGCGGCGCCGTAGGCCTCGAGGGCCCAGACTTCCATCTCGCCGAAGCGCTGACCGCCGAACTGGGCCTTACCACCGAGCGGCTGCTGGGTGACGAGGCTGTACGGACCGGTCGAACGGGCGTGGATCTTGTCGTCGACCAGGTGGTGCAGCTTGAGGATGTACATGTAACCGACGGTCACCTTGCCCTCGTACGGCTCGCCAGTGCGGCCGTTGTAGAGCTGCTGGGTTCCGGAGGCGCGGGCGCCGGGGATCTCGTTCATGTCGACACCCATGTCGATTCCACGGGCCTCTCCGTGCTCCTCGGCCCACTTGACCAGGGCCGTGTCGACGTCTTCGACCGACGCACCGTCGAAGACGGGTGTCGAAACGTAAACGCGGTCACGGGTTTCAGCCCGGTTCTTGTAGGACTCGGTGCCGTCGTCGTACCAGCCGTTGCCGGCGACCCACCCGAGATGGGTTTCCAGGATCTGGCCGATGTTCATACGCGACGGAACTCCGAGCGGGTTGAGGATTACGTCGACGGGGGTGCCGTCGGCGAGGTGGGGCATGTCCTCTTCCGGAACGATCTTCGAGATGACACCCTTGTTGCCGTGGCGTCCGGCGAGCTTGTCGCCCTCGGAGATCTTGCGCTTGGTCGCCACGTAGACGCGGACCAGATCGTTGACTCCGGGCGGCAGGTCGTCTCCGTCGTCGCGGCTGAAGGTGAGCACGTCGATGACGACTCCACCCTCGCCGTGCGGGACCTTGAGCGAGGTGTCGCGGACTTCGCGCGCCTTCTCCTTGAAGATCGCGCGGATCAGCTTCTCTTCGGCGGTCAGCTCGGTCTCGCCCTTCGGCGTGACCTTGCCGACCAGAAGGTCGCCGGCGACAACTTCGGCGCCGACGCGGATTACTCCACGTTCGTCGAGGTTGCGCAGGCTTTCTTCGGAGCGGTTCGGGATGTCGCGGGTGATCTCCTCGTCGCCGAGCTTGGTGTTGCGGGCGTCGATCTCGTATTCCTCGATGTGGATCGAGGTGAGTTCGTCTTCCTTCACCAGGCGCTCGGACAGGATGATCGCGTCCTCGAAGTTGTAACCCTCCCAGGACATGAAGGCGACCATGCAGTTCTTGCCGAGGGCGACTTCGCCGCCACCGGTGGAAGAACCGTCGGCCAGGACATCGCCCTGCTTGACCTTGTCACCGGTAGCCACGATGGGCCGCTGGTGGATCAGGGTGCCCTGGTTCGATCGCATGAACTTGAACAGCGGGTACTTGGTCGTGTCCGAACCGTGCTTCAGCTCGATGAACTCGGCGTCGACGTAAGTGATCTCGCCGTCGTGCTCGGCCAGGATGACGTCGCCGGTGTCGACCGCGGCACGGCGCTCCATGCCGGTGCCGATCAGCGGCGGATCAGGCCGCATCAGCGGAACCGCCTGACGCTGCATGTTCGAGCCCATCAGGGCGCGGTTGGCGTCGTCGTGCTCGAGGAACGGGATCAGGGCGGTGGCGACCGACCAGATCTGGGTCGGCGAGACGTCCATCAGGTCGATCTCTTCCGGCGTGGCGTTCAGCCACTCGCCGTCTCCGCCCCGGCAGAACACTGTCGGGCCGGCGATCTTCTTGGTGTTGCCTTCCATCTCCACCGTCGCCTGGGCGATGATCTTGTCCTCTTCCTGGGTCGCGTCGAGATGAACGATCTCGTCGGTGACCACACCGTCGGTGACCACGCGGTACGGGGTCGTGACGAATCCGTGCTCGGAGATCTGGGCGTAGGAGCTGAGCGAGCCGATCAGGCCGATGTTCGGGCCTTCCGGGGTCTCGATCGGGCACATACGGCCGTAATGGGTGGGGTGAACGTCGCGGACCTCGATGGGTGCGCGCTCACGGGTGAGTCCACCCGCGCCGAGAGCCGAGAGGCGGCGGCGATGGGTGAGTCCTGCCAGTGAGTTGTTCTGGTCCATGAACTGCGACAGCTGCGAAGATCCGAAGAACTCCTTCAGCGCCGCGACCACGGGCCGGATGTTGATGATCGTCTGCGGGGTGATCGCGTCCGAGTCCTCGGTGGTGAGGCGCTCGCGAACGACGCGCTCCATGCGGTAGAGGCCGATCCGGAAGGCTTCCTGGATCAGCTCGCCGACGGTGCGCAGGCGGCGGTTGCCGAAGTGCTCGTACTCGTCGAGGTGATCGGAAACGGCCTCGCGCGGGTAGGTCAGTGCTTCCGCCGCGTAGTCCTTGATCGGGTTCTCTTCGTCGATCTCTTCCGGCATGCCGAGGATCTTCGGCAGGCTGACCAGCTCCTTGATCAGGGAGATGATGTCGTCGTGCGTGAGCACGCGAGTATCGAGGTCGATGTCGAGACCGAGGCGCGCGTTCAGCTTGTAACGGCCGACGCGGGTCAGGTCGTAACGCTTGGTGTCGAAGAAGAGCTGCTCGAGCAGTCCGCGGGCGGCGTCGACCGAGGGCGGCTCGCCCGGACGCTGCTTCTTGAACAGTTCGATGAGCGCACCCTCTTCGGTGCTGGTCGCTTCGGTGTCGGCGGCGATCGTGTGCTGCATGTAGACCGAGTTGTCGAAGAGCTCGAGGATCTGCTCGTTGCTGACGTAGCCCATGGAACGCAGGAGGACCGTGATCGGAAGCTTCCGCTTGCGGTCGATCCGCACGTAGACGCGGCCCTTCTTGTCGATCTCCAGTTCCAGCCAGGACCCACGCGCCGGCATCAGGTTCGCCGTAAAGACCTGCTTCTCGGGGTCCTTCGGGGCCATCACGTAGGCGCCGGGGGAACGGACGAGCTGGGTCACGACGACACGCTCGGTGCCGTTGATGATGAAGGTGCCGCGGCTGGTCATCCAGGGGAAGTCACCCATGAAGACGGTCTGCTCGCGGATTTCTCCAGTTTCGCGGTTCTGGAAGGAAACCGTGACGTTCAGCGGACGTGAGTACGTGAGATCGCGCTCGCGACACTCATCGAGAGTGTGGCCAGGCTGGTCAAATTCGAAATCGCCAAATACGATGGCGAGGTTCCCCGTGTAATCCTCGATCGGGGAGATGTCGTCGATCGTTTCACGCAGCATGCCGGTCTTCGGATCGGTGAGATCCTCGAACGAGCGACGCTGAATGTCGATCAGATGTGGGGCTTCGAGTGGGGTTTCGAGTCGGGAGAAACTCCTGCGGACAACGGGGGCAGAGATCGGGCGTGCCAAGGTTGGCAACTCCTCAAGGGGGTCAGAGGTTCACGTGAATGGGCGCGGCAGTGGCGAAAACGGCGTACTTGACGCGCAACGACGGATAATAACACTTCAAAGGCCCCGGGCACAAGCACCGCCGCCCAAAGCTGATAACGGAGCAACCAAGAGCCCCGAGATCCCCGAAACCGTGGATAATCCAAGGCTTTCGGGATCTCGCGCCTACCGGGACGAATTGAGGGCGTGGAAAACCTGTTCGACCACCAGACCTGGTGTATCCGCCACGGCATCGTAGTCAAACCTGAAAACGCGTAATCCGGCTGCTCGAAGAACCCGGTCCTTCGCAGCATCCCGGGCCCGAGCCAGTGGATCGCCGTGAAAAGCACCTCCGTCGAGTTCAACGACCAGGCCCTGATCTGGCCAGTGACAATCCACTTCGTACCCGCAGACCTTGTGATTGACGAGGGGCATGCGCCGCCGGTCCTTCGCTACCCAGGCCAGGAGGAACATCCCCTCGAGCACCGACCGGATCCGCCCCAGTTCCGGCACCCAGAGGGCGAGTAAAGGACTGAGCTTTCTGGCACCTCGCCGACCGCTGACCCGCCGGAAGCAATATGCAACATCTCGCCGGGTAAAAAGCCCAAGGCGGCAAGCCTCCAGGAAGGCGAACCTGACTTCCAACGGGCTGGCGTCGACCGCAAAGTCGATGAGCGATCGAGGCGCAGAGGTCACTTCGAACCCTTCATGACGGCGGCACTCCCCATCTTCGAAAGTGCGGCGGACCACTTCCACATGAGTACGAGAAAGGGCGGCGGAACGCCCCGTGAATCGAGCCGGCTTTCTGGTGGACGACGCAACCTGGATGCGCAGCGGGATCATTCGATCAGATCTGACGATTCGCCAAAGCTCACAAGCACTTCTGCCCGCCAAGATCCCACCGGGACCGGCTACCAGCGCGCCAGCGCGCCATGCTGAATCGACAGTCTCGACGTCGCGACCGAAGCCGTAGACGTGGTGGAACAACGGGATGAGACGCCCGGACGCCAACCAACTTTCAATCGTGAGCGTGGAAAAGCTGAGCGCACTTAGTTCCGAGCGACTGGCCACCCAGCGGTGCCCGGCCATGAAGCGGTGAAGTTCGTCGAGTTTCGTCGATCCGATGTCTTTCACGAATCCAGCGTGCCCGGCATCCGATCACCATTGTCTCTACGGAGTCAACAAAAGCCGCGAGATCCCCAAAACCGTGGATAGTCCACGGTTTTGGGGATCTCGTTTAACGGACAAGGGCGCCCTGGGGCGCCCTTGTCCGATCGCGTTCTTGTGAACGCTTACTTCAGTTCTACTGTTGCTCCGGCTTCTTCGAGGTCGGCCTTCAGCTTGTCGGCCTCTTCTCGCTCGATGCCTTCCTTGACGGGCTTCGGGGCCTCGTCGACCAGTGCCTTGGCTTCCTTCAGGCCCAGTCCGGTCGCGGCACGCACGACCTTGATGACCGGGACCTTCTTCTCGCCGACTTCGGTCAGGACGACGTCGACGGTCGAGCTGGCGTCGTCGTCGCCTCCACCCGCGTCGCCGCCGCCGGCGGCCGGTGCGGCTGCTGCTACGGCAGTCGCTGAAACTCCGAACTCCTCTTCCAGAGCCTTGATGCGCTCGGAAAGCTCGAGTACGGAAATTCCCTTGAGTTCTTCAATCCATTCTTCGGTGCTGGTTGCCATCTTGATGCTCCTCTTCTTACTGTGTCTAAGTGTTGTCGTTTAGAAAATCGGTATCGCGGTCTACTCGTCCGCAGCCTCTTCTTCAGCCGGTGCCTCGGCCTCTTCTTCAGCCGGCGCCTCTTCGGCGGCAGCCTCTTCAGTCGGAGCTTCCTCGGCCGGCGCGTCTTCTTCGGCTGGAACCTCTTCAGCTGGTGCCTCTTCAGCGGCAGCTTCTTCCGCCGGAGCCTCTTCGTTCGCCGGAGCCTCTTCAGCCGCTGGCGCCTCCTCGGCTGCAGGCTCTGCGGCGGGCGCGGGTGCCTCGCCGGTTACCAGACCCTGGTCGGCGATCTGCTTGAGTTGCTGGGCGAAGCCGGAAATCATCGATCCCAGGCCACGGGTCAGTCCGACGATCGGGCTGGCCACGATCCCGGCCAGCTGGGCGTTCAGGGCGTCACGGCTCGGCAGCTTGGAAATCGCCGTGAAGCGTTCCAGGTCGAGCTCGAGCTCCCCCATGTAGCCGCCCTTGTAGGTCAGAACATCATGTTCCTTGTTGAACGTGGTGATCGCCTTCGCCGCCTGGGCAGTGTCGCCCTTGACGAAAGTGAGGGCGGTCGGGCCTTCGAGCACGTTGTCGAGACCACTCACGCCGGCCTTGGCGGCAGCAAGCTTGGTCAGACGGTTCTTGACGACCTTGAACGAAGCGTCGGCTTCGCGCAGCTTCCCACGGAGCTCGGCGGCCTGGACCACGGAGATGCCGCGGTAGTCAACGGCAAAGACCGATTCCGAATTCTTGATTTCGGTGCTGATCTCGTCGATCAGCGCAGCTTTTTCATCTCTGTTCATATGTTTGCCTAAAGTTTCTTGATCGTTTCCGGACCGTACGGGCAATAAAAAAGCCCACACGCGGGTGGGCGAAAGAAGCTGGCTTCTTCGGCTCCACCTACCCTGGCTTTACGGACTATCGTCCGACCAGCGGTCTATGGCAGGCGACGAAAGATAGCGATTCACCCGATGTAGTGTCGTGTCGGCACAGCGGAGACAGCCACCTGGCGTGATTCCGGCTCAGCCGTCGGGCGGGGCTGAACTGGAATCGACCGAGCCCGGGAAATCGATGTACCAGTTGCCAGCCACCTTGACGAAGGTGGCGTTCTGATCCGAGGCATTCTTGTAAATGACGTTGGCGCCGGTGCTGGTGGCGGTGATCGACTCGATTTCGAGATCCGCGAGAGCGGGATCGCTGAGTCCCCCTCGGGCCGCCTTGGCACAACGGGCCTTCGACCCGAAGGCACTATCGATCAAGGCCGGCTGGATCAGGTCGCAGAAGGCCACGCCATCCTTGGCCTTGGCGGCCCTTTCGAGCTCTGCGCTGACCTGCGTGATCGCCGCTTCGTCCTGGGCGGAAACCGTCGCGGTGGGCTCATCGCCGCTGCTGCTGTCATCTCCACCACCGCAACCGGTGAGAACCAGAGCGGCGACTCCGCCGATTGCCAGCAGATGACGGAACTTCATCGAAACAGCCTCAGGCGGGAACCGACTCGGCGCGGTCCGGGAAGATGTCCTTCTCGGTCGCCTTGGCCGGATCGGCCGTGATTCCCGGGCCCATAGTGGTCGAGATCGAGATCGAGATGATGTAGCGGCCCTTGGTCGAAGCGGGCTTTGCTTTCGAGATCTCTTCCATCACGGCCGCGTAGTTGTCAAGCAGCTTGTCGGCGTCAAAGGAAGCCTTGCCGATCGCGAGGTGGACGATCGCCTGGCGGTCGGTCCGGTATTCAACCTTGCCGGCCTTTGATTCGGAGACGGCCTTTTCGACGTCGTCAGTGACCGTGCCGACCTTCGGGTTCGGCATCTTGCCCGACGGGCCGAGGACCCGTCCGAGCTTGCCGACCGTAGGCATCATGTCCGGGGTGGCAATGACCACGTCGAACTCGTCGAAGCCTTCTTCAATCTTCGTGGCGAGGTCGTCCGCACCGACGATGTCGGCTCCGGCAGACTCGGCGTCGCGGGCCTTGTCGCCCTGGGCGAAGACGGCAACGCGCACATCCTTGCCGAGGCCGTGAGGCAGCGCCAGGGTGCCACGGAGCTGCTCCTCGGCGTGACGCACGTTGACCCCAAGACGGATCTGGAGCTCCACGGTCTCGTCAAAGCTCGCCGAGGCGGTCTCTTTGATCAGGTTGATCGCTTCAGCCGGCGGGTAGACGTGGTCGCTTTGGACCTTCTCGCGCTGCTGGCGGTATCGCTTTCCGTGTGCCATGCTTATTTGACCTCCACGCCCATTGATCGGGCCGTGCCCTTGATGATGTTGGCGGCGGCATCGATGTCGTTGGCGTTCAGGTCGGGCATCTTGCGCTCGGCAATCTGCTGGATCTGGGCCTCGGTGATGGTGCCGACCTTGTCCACGTGCGGTTCGCCGGAACCCTTCTTGAGGCCGATCGCTTCCTTGATCAGGACAGCCGCGGGCGGCGTCTTGGTGATGAAGGTGAAGCTGCGGTCCTCGAAGACGGTGATTTCGACCGGGATGATCGTGCCGGAATCCTTCTGCGTCTCGGCGTTGAACGCCTTGCAGAAATCCATGATGTTGACGCCGTGCTGACCGAGCGCAGGGCCGACCGGAGGAGCCGGGTTGGCGGCGCCTGCGGGGATCTGCAGCTTGATGAGTGTCATTACTTTTTTAGCCATGAGCCTGAATGCCTTAAAGAGTTTGGGGGTTAGAGCTTCTTGACCTGTTCATAGCCGACCTCGGATGGGGTCTCGCGGCCGAAGATGGATACGAGAACCTTGAGCTTGGACTGATCCTCGTTGATTTCGGCGATTTCGCCGGAAAAGTCTGAAAGCGGACCGCTGATGATCTTGACGGTCTCGCCAATTTCGAATTGGGCCTGTGTGCGCGGACGCTCCGCGGTCTCGCGGTGGAGCAGGCGGTCGATCTCGGACTTGGTCAGCGGCACCGGGGTGTCCCGCGGGCCGACGAAGCCAGTGACGCCGGGAGTGTCCTTGACCAGCATCCAGGCGTTGTCGGTCAGGTCCATCTGGATCAGGACGTAGCCGGGCATGGTGCGTTTTTCGACCTGGATCTTCTGGCCGTCCTTGATCTCGGAAACCTGTTCGGTCGGCACAATCACGCTGCGCACGCGGTGCCCCTGCCCCATGGTTTCCACCCGGTGCTCGAGGTTGTGCTTGACCTTGTTCTCGTGACCCGAGTAAGTGTTTATGACGTACCAGCGATACATAAATTGCTTTCCTTAGAGAATTCTCTGGACGACCCAGTTGACGATGAGGTCGATCACTCCGAGATAGACGGCGGCGACGAAAACGAAGACGACCGTTACGGCCGTGGCCTGGAGCAGGGTGTCCCGGTCCGGCCACTGCACACGCTTGAGTTCGGCGACGCAGGACGAAAGGAATCCAATGACCCCGCCGCGCTTTCGCTGAACCGTAGCCTGCTTCTTGCGTTTCGTGAGCTGCTGCTCTTCGCGTTTCTTCTGTTCGGCCTTCTGATTCTTATCGGCCTGCTTCTGCTTCCGCTTTTCTTCTTTTGAACTGAGCCCCTTGGTGTCGGGCATCTCGAGATCCTTCTCGGATGCTCCCGCAGCCATGCCGGCCTCGACCGCTTCGATCTCGGCGATATCCCCCGACTTCGGCACCTGGGTGTCGTGCTGAGCCTGACTTTCGTCCTGCTCGCCCTTCGCCCGTGCCTCAGCCTCACGCGCCCGGCGCTCGGCCTTGCGCTGTGCCCGGGACTTGGCCACTAGCGCGTTTCCTTGTGGGGCTGGTGCTTTTCGCACCACCGGCAGTATTTGCGCATCTCGATACGGTCCGGCGTATTACGCTTGGACTTGTTGGTCTGATAGTTGCGACGCTTGCAGCTTTCACAGGCAAGTGTCACCGCAATGCGGACATCTCCGCGGGCCATATTTCCTCATCACTTCTTGCAGTTTTGGGTCAAAAAAATAAACCCCGGCCGAGGCACAGGGCGACGGCATAGGTTACCGATATCGCTTGCCATTTGACTACTGGCGATCAAGACTCGAGCCAACGGACCGATACTAGCGTCCGAAGGTCTTGATAATGGGCAATTCGCCCGAGCTCTCGCGAGGGTCCGTTGAACGAGTTCCGGGGGCACAAGGCCCCCGGATTCCCGATCAATCTTTGGTGGTTCGCTTACTTCAGGACAGTGACGTGACCGCGATGACGGGTCTTGCCGTCTCCGGTAACGATGGCCTTGACCTTGATCTTCTTGCCACGCAGCCTCTTGCTCTTCTTGGCCTTGACCTTGAACACGGCCTTGCCGGCTCCGCCGCCAGGGCTGATGTGACCGATCGACTTGCAGCGCTTGCCCTTGCCCTTGACCAGTCGCCTCGGGGTCTTGATGCAGACCTTGACGTTGTCCAGGTCGGACTCGCCGACGTTCCGGGTCACGACCTTGATCTTCAGCGCCTTGCCACGCCTGACCTTCTTCTTGGCCTTGATCTTGGGATTGGTGAGGACGCCCGGTCCCGGCTCAACGACGACGCTGGTGACCTCGAATGCGGCCGAGACGGGCGCGCTTTCGTTGCCGGCGCTATCGGTGGCCTTCACCTGGAAGGTGTGGCTTCCGACCGAGAGTCCGGTGAGGGACTTCGGTGAGGTACAGGCGGAGAAAGCACCACCGTCGAGGGCACAGGCGAAGGTCGAGCCGTTCTCCGAGGAGCTGAACTCGGCCGAGGCCGTGGTCTCACCCGCGGCCGGAGCCGGGGCCTTGGTGATGGTGACCGTCGGTGCTGTCGCGTCAACCTTGAAGCTGCGCGAGGCGACAGCGGAGACGTTGCCGGCACCGTCGGTTGCCCGGATGTGGACCGCATGGTCACCATCCGACAGGCTCGCCGTGGTGTAAGCCGAGGTGCAGGCGCTGAATGCCCCCGCGTCGGTCGCACATTCGAACGTGGCAGCTTCCGAAGCCGTGAAGGCGAAGGAAGGCGTGCTGTCACCGGTCAGCCCGTTCGGACCTGACGTGATGTTCACGTTCGGGGCCACCGTGTCGACCGTGAAGGTCCGGCTGGGCGGTGCTGCTTCTACCAGGCCGTTGTCATCCGTCGAGCGGATGGTCACCGTGTGACTTCCGTCGCTGAGTGCCGCCGGGGTGAACGGAGAGGTGCAGGCGCTGAAGCTGCCTCCATCGACCTTGCAGTCGAAGGTTCCGCTCTCGCTCGAGGTGAATGCGAAGTCCGGCGTTGAGTTGCCGATAGTCGCACCCGGAGCCGGTCCCGAAGTGATCGTCGTCACCGGTGTCGTCGTGTCGACCGAGAACGTACGGCTGGTGACCGGGTCCTCGACGTTGCCGGCATCGTCGGTAGCCCGCACCTGGAAGGTGTGGCTGCCATCGCCAAGTCCGGTCAGGGACTTCGGTGACACGCAGGCGTCAAAGGCGTCGGAATCGACGCGGCATTCGAAGCTGGTTCCGCCGTCAGTCGACTCAAAACTGAGACTGGTCGAGCTGCTGGTGATGGTCGATCCGCCGGCCGGGCCTGCAGTTATGCTGCTGGTCGGCTTGGTCAGGTCGATCTCGAAGGTCACCTTGGCCGGCTTCAGCGAAGGATCGTTCGGCGGGTCGAAGGCCAGGGCACGCACCTCGAAGGTGTGGCTGCCCTCCGTCAGGCCGGTCAGCTCGATCCCGCTGGTGCAGACCGCCCAGTCGCCCGGGAGGTTGGAATCGACGCGGCACTCGAAGGTGGCGTCTACTTCAGAAGCCTCGCACTCAAACGCCTGAGTGGTCTGATTGCTCAGGCCGCCATCGGCGATGCCGGAGGTGATCGTCACCCTCGGGGGCGCTTCGGTGGTGAAGTTCCTGGTCAGCGGTGCCACCTCGACGTTGCCGGCGAGGTCGGTCGCGGTAATCGTGACCGTGTGGGCGCCATCGTCGAGTTCGTCGGTCTCGAACGGAGACTCACACGCGACCGGGGCTCCACCGTCGATGACACAGGCGAACGTCACAGCTTCGCTGGCGGTGAACTCGAGTTCAGGCTGATTGGTCGTGAACGCCTCGGCCTCGGTCGGAACCGTGATCGTGGTGACCGGGGCGACTGTGTCAACCGTGAAGGTGACTTCCTTGGCCGGAGTCTCCTCGTTGGTAACTTCGTCGATCGCCTTGATCGAGAAGGTGTGATCACCATCGCTGAGCGGACCGATCGTGGTCGGCGAGGTGCAGGCACTGAAGCCTCCACCGTCGACGTCACAAACGAAGGTCGAATTCGGCTTGCTGGATTCGAAGCTGAATTCGGGGCTCGCGTTGTTGGTCAAGTCCCCGTTGCCAGGTCCACCGGTGAAGGAGGTCTCCGGCAGGACCGTGTCGACCGTGAAGGTCGCCTTGGCCGGGGTCAGATCCGGGCGGGCCGCCAGGTCGACAGCGCGCACCTCGAAGGTGTGCTCGCCGTCAGCCAGGAATGAAGTCGTAAACGGACTCGTGCAGACTGCCCATGCGTTCTCGTCGCCGGAGTCGACCCGGCACTCGAAGGTGGCGTCGTTCTCGTTCGATTCGAACTCGAAGTTAGGCGTGGTGTTCTTGGTCTTGCCACCGTCGGCCACGTCGCTGCTCGGCAGGATCGTGGTGTTCGGGGGCGAGTCGACCGAGAAGTTGCGCACGTCGCCGACGCTGTCCTGGTTGCCGGCAACGTCAGTCGCCTTCACCTTGAAGGTGTAGTCGCCGTCATCGAGGCCATTCGCTTCGAACGGAACGTCACACGACTGGAAGTCATCGGGGTCACCGGTGGTCTCCAGGCTGCAGTCGAAGGTCGAGTTTGCCTCACTCGAGGCGAACTCGAAGAACGTGCTGTCGGTATCGATGGTCGATGCTTCAGCCGGCCCGACGTTGATCGTCGTGGTCGGGGCAACGGTGTCAACCGTGAAGTTGCTCGTTGCCGGCGCCGTCGAGACATTCCCGACGTCGTCGATGGCCTGGACCTCGAAGGTGTAGTCACCATCGTCCAGTGCGGATGCGGGCTGGAAGCCCGTGGAGCAGGTGTCCCATGCCGCGGGGGCTTCGTTTACTTCGTTGAACCGGCACTGGAAGACCGAAGCAGCCTTGTCCGATTCGAACTCGAAAGCCGGCTGGGTGTTGTTGATCCGGGCGTCTGCCGCGGGGCCATCAGTGATGGTCGCAACCGGTGCCACCGTGTCGACCGTGAAGGTCGAGCTTGCCGGGGTCGGATCGACGTTGCCGGCCTCGTCGGTGGCACGTACCTTGAAGGTGTGCTCACCGTCGGCCAGAACGGCAGCCGTGTAGGCACCGCTGTCGCAGGCTTCCCAGGCACCGGCATCCAACGCACACTCAAAGGTGGCGTTTGTCGGTTCCGACGAACTGAAGGCGAAGGCAGGCTCGGTGTCATTGGTACGCGAACCCGGTCCGGAATCAATCGTTGTCTCCGGCGGGGTTGCGTCGAGCACGAAATTGCGGGTCTCCGGCGTGAGATCGATGTTGCCGGCGAGGTCGACTGCGCGGACGCGCAACTGGACGTTTCCGTCCGGCGCCGCGAGCGGAACGTTGCTTTCGCAGGCGTCCCAGGAACCACCGTTGATCTCGCATTCGAAGGTTCCCGGTTCGTCCGAGCCGAATACGAAGGTCGGATCGTTGGTCAGTGAACCTTCGGCCGGTCCGGAGATGATGGTGGTCCTCCGGGCGAACCTTGTCGACCGTGAAGTTACGGACGGCCGGAGTGAGATCGGGGCGGTTGCCCTCGCCGATTGCACGCACTTCCACCTTGTGGGCGCCGTTGTTGAGACCGTTGACGTTGAGCGGTGAGGTGCAGGCCTCCCAGTCGCCGGGCTCCGAGGAATCGACGCGGCACTCGAAAGTGGGCGGGTCTTCGGAAATATTGGCACCCGCCGACGTGAAGTCGAACGAGACGTTGCCGGTCGGGATGTATGACCCGTCAGCCGGACCGCTGGTGATCAGCGTGCGCGGCGGCGCGTAGACCGTGAAGTCACGGTGAGCCGCAGCGCCGAGATTGTCGGCGCGGTCGGTCGAACGGACGTCGAACGTGTGAGTGTCGTTGTCGAGCGTGTCGGTGGTGAACGGCGACGAGCAGTCTGCGAAAGCCCCACTGTCAACCGAGCACTCGAACGTGGCGTCGTCGGGCTGATCGCTCTCGAAGTCGAACGTGGCCGTGTCGACATCGATCGTCTCGTTGTCGGGGCCGGAAGTAATCGTCGTGACCGGGTTGGTCGTATCGATATTCACGGTTCGCTCGGTGACCGGCGACTGGACGTTCTCTGCCTGATCGGTGGCCCGCACCTGGAAGGTGTGGGGTCCGTCATTCAGCGCGTCCGCGGTGAACGGGCTGGTGCAGCTGCTCCAGGCGCTCTGGCCGGAATCGGTGACACGGCAGTCGAAAGTCGACTGCTCGCTGGCCGAGAATTCGTAGGTCGGCGTGTTGTTATTCGACCAGAGTCCGTCAGCCGGGCCGACATCGATGGTCGAAGTCGGCAGGGTGAGGTCGACCTCGAAGGTCGCTTCGACCGGAACCGAAGTGTTGCCGTACGGATCGGTGCCGCGCACCTGAATGGTGTGATCGCCTTCGGAAAGGTCGGTCAGCTCGAAGCTGCCGTCGTCGCAGTCACTCCAAGGCGTTGCTTCGTCCTCCGCGGTCTGCGGATCGTCGGCGACCGGATCGAGTCGGCAGCCGAACGTGATGACGTTCGTCGGCGAGTTCTCCGGTGACGTGAATTCGATCACCGGATCGGTGAAGTTGATGATGGCGCCGTCCCAGGGGCCACGGGGTCCGTCGGTCAGGTTGACGTCGGGGGCCGTCGTGTCGAGCACGAAGTTCCGGGTGGAAGGCGTCGGATCGACGTTGCCGGACGGATCGATGGCGCGCACGTTGAACGTGTACTCACCATCGTTCTGGGCTCCGGTGTTGAACGGGCTGCTGCAGTTGCCCCAGCTTCCGGGGTTCCCGTTCTCGTCGAGACGGCATTCGAAGGTCGAGTTGTCTTCGTTCGAAACGAACTCGAAGTCAGCGTTGTCGACAGTCAGGACTTCATCCTCAGCCGGACCAACGGTGATGTCGGTCTCTGGCGGGAAGATGTCAAGCGCCTGCCAATTGGGGTCGGTGTCAACGCCCGTGCCGATCGAGATGTTGGTCTGCGAAGAGCCGTTCACGTTCATCGTGAAGATCTTGTTGGTACCGGTGCGGTTGGAGACGAAGGCGATCTTCTCGCCCGTTCCATTATCCAGAGCACCGTTGGTGCCTGAGGGCGAGAACACAGGTGAGGTGTTGTTCGAGGTCGGCGTATTGGTCCGCTTGGTCTGGACCGTGCCGTCCGCATTCATCGTGTAGATCTCCCAGTTCAACGCGGCGGTGGCGCGGCGCTGGAAAGCGATACGCGTGCCGTTCCCGTTGAAGCTCGGGTTGCCGTTCTCGATGACCGATGAAGTCTGCGAGAGGTCGGTCGGGGTTCCGCCCGAAGGGCTGATCGAGAAGATCTGGTAGCCACGGCCCGGTGAGATGCCGCCGGCCTGGCGTTCATAGATGATGACGTCGCCGACCGGTGACCAGTCGGCGTTGTAATCCTCGAAGTTGTTGTTGGTCAGTTTGGTGATGGTCGGTCCGCCCACGTCACCGAGGGTGGTCAGGTCCATCACGTAGAGCTCCCGGTCCCCATCCACGTTGGAGGAGTAGACGAGCTTGGTGCCCGCCGGGTTGAAGGAGAGGTCGCTCTCGGTGGCGGCGGTATTCGTGATCCGGGTTTCCGCGTTGCCGTCGGCGTCCATCGTGTAGATCTCGGGGTTGCCGTCGCGGTCACTGATGAACGCGATCTTGGTCCGGTCCTGCGACCAGACGGGATCGGTGTTGGTACCGGAATCGCCGAGACCGCTGTCCGCGGTGAGCTGAACGAGGTTGGTCCCGTTGGAGTCCATCTTGTAGATGTCCTGGCCGTCCACACGATCGCTACTGAAGACGATCGGGCCGTTGCCGCCGGGGAAGGTGGCGGCGGCAGTGGACGTGCCGAGAAGGACCATGACCAGCGCGGTCACGGCTACGGCGATCATTTTCACGCCGGTTGCCGCGATTCCTCGCGATTTGCTCTCACTGCTGGTCATACGGTTTCCTCTCTCCTCGTTGGCACACTGCGCTGCTTCATTGCCACTCTTCGATGTCATGTGTTCGTTCATTGCGTGTCTCTCCTCCCTGGAAAGCCGCTTATCGCGTCTTCAGAGTCAGCTTGCCCGAACTGGGCAGAAGATCTGACGTCGTTGGTGTGGCCTTGACCGTCGTCTTGACGGAGCGCTTGATACGAAGCGCCTTCCTGGCATTGCGGGCGAACTTCACGGTCACCGGGTAGGTCTGGCCGGGGGCGATCGAGAAGCTGGCCGTGCTCGAGGACAGCTTCTTCCTCTTGCCCTTCTTGCCCTTCTTCATCTTGACCTTGCCCTTGGTCTTGACCTTGGCGGTGCCGGAACACTTGGTGGTCGAATCGGCCGGGCAGCTGAGCTTGACCGAGACGGTCCCGTTCCGCTTCATCCGGGACTTCTTCGAAACGACGATGGCCGCGCCACGGACCTCCGGGGTCACCGGAGCGTCCTTGATCGTCATCGGTGTGGAAGCCGTGTCGTTCGAGGAATCGATGTCTTCGGTGGTCGTCACGCTGGCGTTGGCCGGGGCCTTGTCAGCGGCGGACGTACCGACATCGGTCACGATCTCGATCGCGGGGGCCGAAGCTCCTCCGGACAGGATGTCGTTGCGCTGGCAGCTGACACTGAGTCCGGACGGGGTGCATGCCCAGCCGCTGCCGCTAACACTCTTGTAAGTGGTGCCGGCGGGCAGATCGGCCTTGACCTTGATCGGACCGACCGTCTTGCCGGAACCGGTGTTATCGACGGTCACCTTGAAGGCTCCGGTTTCACCCTTGGTCCAGGTACCAACCTGGCTGAGCGCCACGCCGACGTCGGTGCGATCGATGTCCTGAGTGTCTGAGGCTTCGTTATTGCCGTTGTCCAGATCGCCCGTGACGTTCACCTTCGCGTCGGTGGTCACCGTCGCGGCGGCCGAGTCATCAACCGTGAAGTTGATCGGGAAGGAAGGCGTGGACTGCTTCGCCGGAATGGCCGGGACGTAGGTGCAGGTGATCTTCCGTCCGATGACGTAGCAGGGCCAGTCGTCGGAGCCCGAGAGACCCGGGTTCACACCTTGCGGCATGTTGACGACGACATCTGTGCCGACGGAGGTCGGCAGACCGCCTTCATTGGTCACCTTGACGTGGTAGACGCCGGAGCTGCCAACACGGAGGTGATCGAGGTTCTGCGGGATCGCAGCTTCGAGCGAGACAGTGCCGTCAGGACCCGCGATGATCGGAGTCGAGACCGAGTTGCTGGTGTCGTTCGATGAATTGACGTCATCGATCGTTGTCGCCGTTACGTCGAAGGCCAGCGGACTCGAGGCACTCGGCTTGATGAGTGCCTGGATCGAGATATCGGGCGCGTCCTGGCCGGCTCCGAGGGAGCTTCCCCGGACACAGCTGATGTCCAGTCCATTGACCTGGCAATTCCAGCCGGAGCCGGATGCCTGGCTCGGCACGACGCCCGGAGGCAGTGTGCCGGTGACCGTGATCGGCGAGATCGTCGATGCGGTCCCGTCATTGCTGATGGTCGCGGTGTAGGTGATGTCGTCACCCACATTCTGCGTCGCGCTCGGTCCGGAAAGGGCCGAGGAAACGTCGATCTGAGTGACCGTTGTCGGGTCGGACGAGCTGTCGTTGGCGGCGTTGAAGTCAGGTGAACCGCTCACTGTGACCTCGTTGGTGACGCTGGGTACCGCAGCCACGGTCGGCATGACCTTCAGGCTGACCGCCGGAGCCGAAGCTCCTGCAGTGATCTGACCGGGGTAGGTGCAGTTCACGTCCGGCAGAGCGGGGACACAGGTCCAACCGGATCCGGTCGAGCTGACGTAAGTCAGACCGGCGGGGATCGTGTCGGTGATCTGAGTCGCCGCGTCAGTGGCGGCGTCACCGTGATTCTTGGCAACGAGCGAGTAGCTGTTGACCGTTCCGACGCGGAAGTTACCCGCATGGGACGAGGTGACACCGAGGTCCGGTGAGGCGACCGGGGTCACGCTCTCGGCAGTGTCGTTTCCGGCATTCCGGTCACCGGTCGTTGTGACCGTGCCGGTCGTGGTGACCGACGGACGCGCGGAAGCGTCGACCGCTACCTGGATTCCCAGGCTGCTGGCGCTGTCTTCGGCGCCAATTACCGGGGCGTAGTCACAGGTGACTTCCTGGGCAACGGCGGCGCAACTCCAGCCGGAGCCGGTCTCGCTGTTGTAGGTGAGTCCGGTGCCCAGATCAAGCACCACCGAAGTGGTACCGGCGGCGGCATCGGCGGTGCCTACGTTGTCGACGGCGACGTTGTAGGTGCGGTTGATTCCGGCCCGGAAGTTGCCGTTGTTGGTGATGGCAATGCTGCTGTCCATCGCGAACACGTCGGCTTCGACTGTCACGTCGTCGTTGCCGGGGACGTAGTCATCGTCGGTGTCGACGTGGAAGTCGACCGACGTCGTCGGGACCGAGGCCGGTAGGAAGCTCACTCCGAGAAGGAGGTCGTTCGGCGGCGTGCCCGGCGCGATCGGATCGGCGTAGGAGCAGCTGACGTTGCTTCCGGAGGAACCGGCACAGGTCCAGCCTTCTCCTTCCCAGTCGGCGTAAGTGACGCCGGTCGGCAGAGTGGACGTGATGACGGTCGCGCTAGCGGTGTCCGAAGTGCCGAGGTTCTCCAGCGAGATCCGGTACTGACCATCGCGGTTGACCTTGAACGGTGCTTCCTGCGCGGCGGAAATCGAGAGGTCGATCAGGCGGACCGAAGTCGGATCCTCGACGGTGTTGTCTTCCGCGTGGGGATCTTCGGTGTTGTCGACCGTGGCGACGTTGACGACTTCTCCGGGATCATTCGGGAGAACCGAGATCACGATGTCGCCGGCCGAGGTATCGGCAGCGATCGGGTCGACCTCGTCACAGGTCACCGTCTGGTCGACTGCGGAACAGTCCCAGTCGGGCGCGTTGGTAGCGACGAAGCTCATGTTGTCCGGCAGTACGTCAGTGACCGTGGTGGTGGTCGTGGTGTCCTGCGGGCCGCGGTTGGCGACCTTGATCGTGTAGTCGGCTTGGGCCCCTACACGCATGTTGCCGACGTGCGACTTGCTGATCTTCAGATCCGGCGTGTCGATGATGTAGGTCGGATCGTCATCGCTGTTGTTGCTGGCGATCACGTCACCGGTGTTGTTGACGGTAGCCGTGTTTGTGACCAAAGCCGACGTGGCTCCGACCTGGTTTGCGGCGACATCGATGTCGGCACTCGAGGTGATCTCGATCGGAGTCGCATGCTGATCGGGGTCGATCCTCGCGCTACTGGTGCAGGTGACGTCCTGGCCGACAATGTTGCAGTTCCAGCCCGGGCCCGAGGCCGTCAGCGGTGTGAGACCGGCCGGCAGCGTGTCGGTGACCGTGGTCGGAAGGGCCGTCGAGGCCGTTCCGCGGTTGGACACATCGATCACGTGGACGTTCTTCGGATCGGCTCCGGCGCGGAATTCGTAATCGTGCGACTTCTTGACGATGAGGTCGACCGCGAAGACGAAGCTTCGGACGGTCGCCGAGTTGTTCGACGTGTCGGGATCGGAAGGCGAAGTGACCGTCGCGGTGTTGTCCTTGTAAGGCAGGGCCTCGCCAGTAACACCAACCGTGACGTCGATCGGCGGAGCGGTTTCGTTTGCGTTGAGCTTCGACCGCGTACAGGTTACGTCCTGACCGGCATTCGAACACTGCCATCCGGATCCTGAAGCGGACTGGACGGGGAACTCGGCGGGCACCGTGTCGGTGACGACCACGTCATTCGGTTCTTCCCGGTTCGAGTTATTGGTCACCGTAAGGCGGTACTTCGGATTTGTACCGACCTCGAAAGCACCGACGGTCTGCTTGGCAATCGTCACATCCGAGGGCTGGACGATCGTGAATGTCTTGGTCGTTTCGTGGGCATCGCCCTGGTTGTCGACCACGCGGAGGCGCGCGGTGCGGGTTGAACCAACGGGGCCCGTATAGACCGTGCTGGTGTCCGGGGTGGCGCTGGGCGCCGTGTCCCAGGTGCCATCGTTGTCGTAGTCCCAGCGATAGCTCTGGACGCCGGCGGGCGCGATACTGGTGGAGCCGCTCATCTTGCGAGTGGCACCGCTGATCGTGTTGAACGAGGACGACGTGATCTTGGCGTCAACACCGCGGGTGACGATCGGGGTCAGCTTCATCTCGAAGACGATCTGATTCTTGCCGGATGCTGCCGGCAGGCCGATCATGCTGTCGAGGGTGCCAGCGGCCAGACCACAGCCGGAACTGGCAGGGGCTGCCACCTTCGCATTAACCACGGTGACCAAGCCGGTATCGGGGTCGTACGGAACACCTGTCAGTGCCGGTCCGGCGCTGGCCGGCACCGGTGTGCTGGTGCCGGAAGTGAGGTCGATGACCAACGGGTTGCCGGCGCTACCGAGCGCGCAACCACTGCCGATCAAAGCTGAGCCGCTGTTGACCTTGATCCAGAGACGGATGGGCACAAACGTGGCTCCGGTGAGCGGGTTGAGCGTGCCGTTGATGTCGCCGACCGAGTTGACCTTGATGTCGACGCTGCCGACCACGGCGATGCCGTCCAGGGTGAAGGTCGGAAATTCGGTGTTCGCCTGGGGGATGTTGATGGCACCGTTCTGATCGATCGTGCCGTTGAGCGTGATCGTCGAAGCCGGATTGTTGGGGTCGACGTCGAGGTTGAGCGGGTCGAGGACGCCGAACTTGAAGGAGCCACCAACCGCCCCGATGTTGGTCGGGCCGGGGTTGCCGACCTTCTGGGCCTGGGCCTGCGTTGCCAGGCCGAGTGAACCGACCATCGCGACGAGAATCGCCAGTACCGCGGCGAAAGTGACTTTGATGTGATTTGAATTCTTCATTGAATTAGTCCCCATATCTCCCTGATTTCCCACTTTCACCGTGCCCCTTTCGACTTAGTCTTGGGGCAAGGCGGATCGACGAATACCGAAGCGGTCGCCGCATTGCCTTCCCTGTCGGTCAGCGCGGAGACGATTTTCTGCGTTCCGCAACTCTTGCTCTTGATGCTCAGTCCCTTGCCCTTGAGGGTCAAGGCGATGCCGGTAACGCCTTCGGGCAGGCCACTGAGTGAAATCCTGGCCGCCTTGCCTCGTTTGACCGATGCGAAGAATCCGTCCGCACCGGAAAGCTTGACTCTGCCTCTGGCTCCCGGCTTGGTCTTCTTCGGGACGGTCAGCTTGGATACGGTCTTGACCCGTCATTCTTGGTGAGGACCACGCTGGTGAAGTGCTTGCCCCTGGCCAGACGGCTCAGGCTCAGCCTGGACTTGCGGCTCAACTTCAGCGTCGCCGCCGATAGCTCGGTCAGGCCGGTCTTGACCTTCACCTTGATCTTGGATTTCTTCGTCTTCGCCTTGCCGACCCTCTTCATGCTGGCACGGAGTACCGGTGCCGAACACCGGGCCTGGTCGCTGCCGAAGGAGCAGGGCTTGACGACCGGCGGCGGATTCGGCTTGTCCGGCGGCTTGACCGCGGTGGTATCGACAGTCCAGGAGCGGGTCGCCGGATGCTCGCTCTGGTTGCCGGCGGCGTCCGTTGCCCGCACCCAGAAGGTGTGGTCACCATCGGCCGCAGTCACCGCGTTGGGTGAGGTGCAGGCGCTGAAGCTTCCGTTGTCGAGGCGGCACTCGAAAGTGACGTTGGACTCGTTCGAGCTGAACTTGAAGGTCGCGCCCTTGGTCTTGACCGTGCCGGCAGGACCGTCGTCGATACCGACCACCGGGGCGGTGGCATCGATCGACCAGGTCCGGCTCGGCGGGGAAGTCTCGACGTTGCCGGCTTCATCGGTTGCTCGCACCATGAAGGTGTGCCCACCGTCAGCGAGGCCCTGATACGCCTGAGCGGTCGAGCTGTCGCAGTCGCGCCAGCTCTGGCCGTCCATCTTTACGTGGAGTGTCGATGTCTCGGAAGCGGCGAACTCGAAGTTCGCGGCGGTGGTGGTCAGCAGGCTGCTGGCCGCGGGACCGGCGGTGATCGCCGTGGTCGGGGCGACAGTGTCGACGATCCAGGAACGGCTGACCGGGGCCGGATCTTCGTTGCCGGCACGATCGACCGCCCGGACCTCGAGGGTGTGCGGACCGTCGGCGAGCACCGGCGATGTGTACGGCGTGGCGCAGGCTGCAAAAGCCGCTCCGTCGATCGAACACTCAAAGGTCGCTTCGTTCTCATTCGAGCTGAAGGTCAGGGCAACTGGCTGATTGGTCCGTACGGGCACCGTGCCGTTGACCGTCGTGGTCGGGGTTGCCGTATCGATGGTGAACTGCCAGGAGGCCGGGGTGGGATCGGCGACCGTCGGGTCGGTGGTCGTGACCGCGCGCACCAGGAAGGTGTGCTGGCCGTCCCCGAGATTCAGCAGCTGTACCGATGACACGCACGGGGCCCAGCCGCCACCGTCGAGGTCGCATTCGAAGGTGTTGGCCGGGTCGTCGCTCTCGAAGCCGAAGTCAACATCGGCATTGCTCGAGAAAGCCGGCGGCTTCTGGGTGAAGAAGGTATGGACTCCACCGATCGCGAGCTCCCACTCGAACGAAGATGAGGAGGTCTTGCCGTACTGGTCGGTGACCTTGACGGTCAGCGTGTAGATGCCGTCGTTGAGGTCGGTCAGGTTGAACGGTGAGGTACAGGGGCTGAACTCGCCGCTCTGATCGGGGCCATCCACCTTGCAGCGGGTGTCGATCGGCGCGGTGTTGCCCGGCTCGTTCACATCGAACTCGAAGCTGGGTGACGCGTCACCACTGTCCTGGTTCGGGGTGCTGGTGAAGCTGACGGTGGGCGTGGCGTCGATCACGAAGTCGGTTTCGACCGGGGTCGGATCGATCGTGCTGTCTCCGCCGTTGGCGCGGACCCGGAAGTTGTGAGAGCCGTCTTCCAGGTCGTTGATCGCATCGCCGGATACGCAGTCGTACCAAACGGTGAAATCGAGTGAGCACTCGAACTTGGTCAGAGTGAAGCCTTCGGTCGGCGAGCTGAACTCCGGCGCGACGCTTCGAGCATCGATGTCGGTGGTAGTACTCGGGACTGACTCCCAGTCGGTGGCCGGATCGACGCGCACACCGACCACACCGGTATCGATTCCGCCATAACCATCATCGGCCTGGTAGGTGAAGTAGTCCCATCCCGAGAAGGTGTTGTCGGGATCATAAGTGACGGCCTTGTTCGAATCCGGCACGGTCACGCTGCCGTGATCGGGCGGGTCGGTGATCGTGATCGTCATGTCCTGGTCGTCATTGATGTTCTTGAGCGGATACACGTCGGCGTCAGAGGCCGGAAGCGTGATGCCCGTGGTCTCATCGGATTCGAGGTGCGTATCGAACTTGTCGTCGGCGACCGGGATGCTGTCGACGAGGAACTCGTCGGAGAAGATCGGCTCGCCGCGCGCGTCGTCGGCGCCGGAGTAGGCACCGTTGTCACGAAGCTTCATGCGGACCGGGTACCAACCGGGCGTGAACCCGGTGGTGTCGATGGTCTTGCTGTAGAGGCCGGGTCCGGCGGGCCCTCCGTTATATGTGCCGAGCGTTTCGTCCTCGAAGCCCCGACGCCGTTGGTGGCGTTGAAGTCGAGGTCCCACATCACGTCCTGGATCAGGCCGCCTTGGCCGGAGTCCGGATCAGTGACGTCTGTGGCGTCGATGCTGGTGGTGCCGTCCACGACCGGGCGCGTCGCAGCGAGCGTCGCGGTCGGCGGACCGTTCACGTCGACTTCACCGACGTACATCCACTCGTTGCGCTGAGCGTCTCCGCCCAGGAGCGGCGAGCCCCACGGCCTTCCTTCGATCACCCAGTGACCGCGGTCCGGGAAGGTGACCGAGAAGCTCATGCCATTTTCGGTGGTCCCGGTGACGGCACCGGTCATCGAGTTACGCATGCGCCAGCGGACTCCCGACGGCGCGGTGCTCAGGAAAGCGGTCGCGGCGTTGGTCATCTGGAAGCTGAAGTTCACCGACCCACCGGTGCGACGGACTGGGCCGACTGGGTCTGATTGAAGGTGTAAGCCTGGAAGCCACCGGTGACCGGATTGCCACAACCGCTGGCCCGGTGGAAACGCAGGTCGCTGACCGACGAGGCGGTCTGGTCGCCGTTGTCGAGCTGGGCCCGGAGGTAGATGTTCCTGTTGGCGGACCAGGACTGGCTGAAGAAGGAGCAGCTGAAGCTGATGCCCGATGTGCTGTTCGTGTACTCGAAGTCGACCTTCGAGTAGCTGTAGCCGTTGATCGTGACCGGCTGCTCGGCGCTGACCGGCCGGAGCGTGGCGGTCGAGGACGAGTCGGTGGCGTTGTAGTCCTCGTCGATCCGGAGCCCGGTCACTTTGCGGCCGGGGTCGTGCTGGACGAAGAGACTGATCCGCGTCTTGTTCGCTCCGTTGCTGCTGTCGCCGCCGACGATGGTGGAGCTGACCCAGTTCTTCTGGACGGCCCGGTCGGAGACTGAACCGTTGTTGACGATTACGGGCGTGGCTGCGCCGGCGCTCTTGGCGGCCGAGGCAAATCCGATGTAAGCAAGCACAATGCAGAGCGCGGCCAGACCGATGCGACGAAGGTGGGCAGGCCGATGGGTGGTGGTGTTCACCGTTACTCCTCCTCTAGACAATGTGCTCCCTGACATACGAATTTTCTCCCCGTCTGACGTCAGTTGCTCAGGCGTAGGCCGTTGATCCAGCCCGCAAAGGCCGAACGAACCGCTTCTCCCAAAGGCAACTTGATTGGACAACTCTGGTGACTCTCCTTGGCCGTCTCCCGACGGCTCCAATATCGATCGGCCCCTTAGCCGATCTCTCCCTGAATAGCTGGCGGGATGTATATCACACAAATCGGAGTTCGTGTCATTGAGCTACCCGACTGTTTGTGTCCATGGGTTGCGCCGTTGGGACCACGGTCGTACGGACTCCACCCCCCTGGTTGTCTCCGCGAGTCCGCGCCAACTGTCGAATCAGGCGAAATGACATGATGACCGACGCGATGTCTGTCAGATCGTCAGATCTCAGAAGCGCTGCCGGAAAGCCAAATGGCAACGATCCACAAGGACATACTTCGACGGCATCGTCAGGGGTCCTGCTCATGCGCCGAAGAAGATCCGCTCAGCGCAGGGCTTCGATCCAGTCGAGGCGCTGCCCGCAAAGCCGACCCGCCTGACTGGCCGGGAGGGAAGTCACCTTGGTGCCGTTCCGGACCGGCGAGACGACGACCGGGCCGAGACCGAACGGGTATCCGCCGGTCGCCGGGCGCAGCGCTCCCCCCTGCTCGTACTTGAGGACCGCCTCCTGCGGACCCGTGCCGAGGTCGAACTTGCCGAACTCGATGTACTGGGCGTTGTTGTTCAGGCGATTGCGGATCGAGCCCATCGGGATTCCACCGATTCCCAGGGTCACCTTGCCGCGGGCCGAACCGCCAACGAAGACGTCGTACTCGCCACTCGACGGAACATCGATGGTGGCCGATGCGGTCCCGTCTGAAGTCGGCGTGACCGTTCCGTTGGCCGGGTCGGGGATCCACCCGTCCGGGTAAGTGGTGATCTTGCCGACTCCGTTCGGAGCCCGGGTCACCGCGGCCACCCTGCCGCCAGGCCCGGCCTTGGCCGCCACCGACCTGACCTTGTTACAGGTGGGGACTGCCGCCGGATCAAGCGCGTTGCCCAGGGGCACGTGGGCGATGATCTCAGCGGGATCGAAATCCTCCGGTCGCTGCCAGACTTCGTAGTAGTCGCCTTCTTTGACCAGTTCGTAGGGAGAGGGCGGCCGGCTCTGCCCCGGGGACCGGCGAAGGACCAGGGTGCGGTAGGTCAGGAGGCCTTCCAGATCCGGGCTCAGCTCGAGTTCATCCGTATCCGACCAGGCGCCCTTTTCGACCTCGGTCCCGTCCCGCCGCGGGATCTGTCGGCGGCGCAGCTCGGATGCACCTTCGGCGTCCATCAGCCGCAGGAAATGCCGCACGCCGTAAGCCTGGTACTCGGTCATCAGGGTCGGTCCCTGTCCGGCGAAATCCCCTCCGATGTCAGAGAGCTCGGCGAGCTGGCCACGCGGCGCGAGGTAAGCCTCGTGGTACTGCAGCGCGTTCGAAGCGAGCACCCCGACCGGCACGACTAGGAGGAGGCAGCCGAGGACCAGCGTGAACGGCCACGCGATCCATTTCGCCGTCTCCGATCCGCCCCGTTGAATCCAGTCACGCGGGGTCACGAGCGCCACGATGCCGGCCATCGCGATGACCAGGAAGGACGCCGTGCCGGTGGCAAGCGCCTTGCCCTGAATCCACGGCGAACCGATGTACCAGACGAGAAACGAGCCCAGTCCGCAGCCGAACGCGAATAGCAGCAGCCCCCAGGCGCGGCTCTTCACCGAGGCCCAGATTCCGAAGATCCAGGCGATGACCGTGGTCGCGATCAGAACGAAGGTGAGGTATCCCGAATCGGGATCGATCCGGAAATCACCGACTGGCCAGGGACCGGCGAACTGGGCCACGCTGAGCACCTTGATCAGGTTGCCCATCTCGGTCGTATTGGTGAGCGGGCCCTGGTTCGGTGAAAAGAGTTGCCCCGCGGCAAGAACCGTCGGCAGGCCGATCAGCACGACACCGCCGATGACCACGGCGGCCCGCGCCAGATAAGTCTTGATCAGGTCCCGATCGACGCTGTCCGGGCTCCGCCATTGCCAGAGAAGCCGGGCCGCCATCAGCAGCACGACACCAAGGACCACGGCCACGAGCCAGGGGGCTCCACCGGCGCCCATTACGCCGATCAGAGCAGCTCCCGACACGATTACTCCGGGAGTTGTCGAGCGGATGGAACGCCAGCCACCCGGACCAATCAGCCAGATGGCGGTCGCGGCCAGGACCGAGACGATCAAAGCAGTCGCTACTTCCTTGATCCCGCCCCAGAGCGAGTAGCCGACCAAGAGTGCCGGCTGGGCGGCGATGAAGACAGCGGCTGAACGGATCCGGACGTCGTTGACTATCGGCTTGACCAGCTCGAAGAAGACCAGCGACATCATCGCCGCCATCAGCGCCAGGTACGGCTGGAAGAGCCAGGCGGAGTCCTGGCCGGTCGTCTCGTGACCGACCGCCAGGGGGATGAAGGAGCCGAGTGGATATCCGGCCGAGAGGTTGATCTGGACCGTGGCTTCGTAACTCGACGGTGGGATGCCGGCAGTCGAGTGGCCGTAGGTGAGCACGTGGTCAGTGAAGGCGAGCCAGGTGGAGGTGTCGTCGAGCTTCACGTAACCGGCGAAGGTCGCGTCCCCGGAGAAGATGACCGGCGCCCCGTAGACGAAGAAGACCAGAGCGGCGCCGATCACCGGCCAGATCGAGATCGACCGGCCGTTCTTGAAGGGCCAGTTCGTGACGAAACCGGCAACTGCCAGGGCCGCGATCGCCGAGGTCGTGAAGTGGGCGAGGCCGCTGAAACAGGTGATCAGCCCTCCTGCCGCGATGATTGCGGCGAAGCCGGCCGCGGGCAGCAGCGGGCCAGGCATGCGGCGGCCCATGATCCGCTCGAGCAGCAAGCCGAAGCCGACGCTCAGAGCGACGAGGACGAGCGGGAAGATTAACCAGGCGAGAATCAGGGCAAGGGGACGATATCGCCACTGCGGACGACATCGAGCGCTGCGTTCTTCTCCGGGTGGTAAACCTCGATTTGGAGATTGGGCTCGTCCGGGAACGCCATGATGATGCTGAAGGGATTCTTCGGGTCGTAGAAACCGACGCCGCCGTCGATCGGCACAGGTATCCGGGGGGACTGGTTCGCCAGCGCCTTGGTCGCCGCGAAGGCGCCTTCGAACGGGTACGACCCGACGTTCAGGAACTGGTCGGCGGTTCCGGCTTCGGCGCCGCCGGTCAGGTACCGCAGGTGGACGTTGCCGGATTCGTCGTCGCTGAATTCGATCTCGGTGTTCGGCTGTTCGCCGGCCCAGTAGACACTGTGCCCGACTTCATCGGGGATGCCCTCGAGGTCATCGGCCGAAACGATTTGGGCGCCGTTGGCTGCACCAATCATCACTTCACCGCCCGCGTCGCGATTGCACCCAGTCAGGAACCAGACGGAAATTCCGGCGAGGAGAGCGACGCCAACTACGATCAGGACCCTGGGGCCGGGACCGAGATTGGGATCACTGGGAGCTAGTGTCGAATCGGTTCCAGTCACGGCAGTGAACAAAAGACTCTACTTTTGCTTTCTTTAGGGAACCTCAAGGCACAGCAGAGCCCGGAAGCGGATTCGAACCGCTGACCCCTTCCTTACCATGGAAGTGCTCTACCAACTGAGCTATCCGGGCGAAGGAGGGCAGATTACCGAAGCCGTTCGGTTTCGGCCTTGCGTATATCGCGGCGGATGCCTTCACTGATCGCCCGCTCGGAGCCTTCTTCCATCGCGATCTGGAAGGCGGCGAGGAATGCGTCGGAGGCGAGTGGACGCAGCCTGGTCAGTGCTTCCTGGATGCGCGGCCACTCTTCCCGGGGCCGCCCGGCCTGGTCGAACGGCTTCCAGATCTGTTCGACAAAGAGCTCGATGAAGACGTTGGCGACCGCGTCCGAGCGGACCTTCAGCCGCTCCATCGTTTCGAGCGCGTCCGCCGACTGCACGCCGAATTCAACCATCTCGACGCCGGCTGCATAGAGCGTCGGACTCAGAATTTCGTATCGGCCACCGCCGATCGGACGCATCAGACCGAGCTCTTCGACCCGTTTCATCTGCTCGCGGTCGAGGGTTCCTTCCCCCCAGGGGGCGGCGAGTTCGGCCGCTTCGATGATCTCGGGCTGTTCGCTCTCGAATGGTGCCCGGGCAGTGCGGGTGAAGTCGAGCAGGTCGCCGGAGGAGCCGCGGGCGGAATCGATGATGCGGCGGATCGCCTCGAGGTTGAAGCCTTCTTCCTGGAGTTCGCGGATCAGGGCGATCCGGCCGATGTGTTCTTCGTTGTAGAAGCCGGTGCGGCCGACGACTTCGGGCGGATCGAGCAGACCACGCGACTGGTGCGCGCGGATGTTTCGCACGGTCATGCCGGTCCGCTGGGCGAGATCCTCGATCGTGATGCCGGTCAATCCGGCCTCGGGTTCGACCTCGGCTCCGGCCTGGGGTTCTGTGTTCGTCTGGGACATCGGTGAAATGATCGTAAGGGCTGACCCCCGGGGTCCGGTAAGGGTCATTCCCAATAGACAGGAACCACCCGAAGCCTGAGGCTTGCCCCATGAACTCAACTACTGAAAACAAAAGGCTCACCCGGTCCCGCGACGACCGCTTCATCGGCGGCGTCGCGGCCGGTATCGCCAACCACCTGAACATCGATCCAGCCATCGTCCGGATCGGTTTCGTGATCAGCATCATCTTCGGCGGCATCGGCGTCCTCGCTTACCTCATCCTTCTCGCGGCAGTCCCGATCGAGGGCGACCCGGCAGAGCCCGCACCGTCGCCCGACGGTTCCAAGCGCCTCTGGGTGATCGGCGGCACCGCAGCGCTCGGCATCCTCGCCCTCGTTTCGATCGGCGTCACCGGCGACGGCTTCGGCGGCTGGATGTTCGGCTTCGCCCAGGGGTTCTGGTTCGGCACGCTGATCTGGGCCCTCGCGATCGGTGCCGTGTATTGGCTGCTTCGGGAAGCCAGGGATCCGGAGGGCATCGAAGCCCAGGGGGATCAGGCCGCCGCAAAGGCGCCGGACCCGGCGTCGACCTCGTCGACCACAATCGCCCCTTCCCCGACCCAGAACGCTCCCACTCCCGTGGCCGCTCCGTTGGCGGCCGGTGCGGCTGTGGCGGATGAGGCGCCGACGCAGGCGTTGGCGGCTGATGCTCCGACGACAGAGAGTCCGCGCACGGCAGACACAGAAGTGATGGGAGAGGCAACGATCCCGCGTTCCGACGCACCTTCAACGTTCGGCAAGGTCATGACGATCATCGCGATCGTCCTGGCGGCCGGGTTCACCGCCCTTGTGCTGGCCTCCATTTCACTCCTGTCCACGACCGTGCTCGGAGCGATTCCCATGGCAAGCGTCGTGATCCTCCTCGGAATCGGCCTTGTTGTCGCCGCGCTGAACAACCGCCACCAGCTCGCTCTGTGGACCCTCGGCGCCGCGATCGCGATTGCGATCCCGATGGCGATCGTCTCGATTGCCGACCTGCGGATTGACGGTGACTACGGTGAAGTGCGAGAGAGGCCTGTGGTTGCCGACAGTATTCCTGGTGATGGCTATCAGCTCGCTGCCGGTGCGATGACCGTTGACATGAGGGACTACCCGTTCCGTGCGGGGCAGACGGTCGACCTGCCGATTGAAAGCGGCCTCGGTGCCACCCGGGTGATCGTGCCCGACGACGTCTGCGTCAGCGGTTCGGTCGACGGCAAGGTGGGTGTCGCGGAAGTCCGCGGACTGCAGTCGACCGGGATCGGCTTCGATCGCAAGTTCGGCAACGACCTCAGCCGGTCGCCGGTGCTGAGCATTGATTCCGGAAATGAAGGTCGGGCTGTTCCTGGTCATCGATGAGACGACCTACAGGGAAGGTGGCGGGCAGGCCAATCGAAACGACGAATGGGGCGGCACCATCGAGAACCCGCGACTCCAGGACGAAGCGCAGAATCGCGCGTTGAAGGCCTGCGACGGGGTCAACCGGAACGGGTCAACGCCCGCGTCTCCCGGCAAGCCGGACGCCCCCTCCTCGACCCCCGAAAAGCCCGGAGTCGCCTCGAAACCGGGTGTCGCCTCCAACCCACCGGCAAAGACCCCGGCCCGAACCGGATGATCGAGCCGGCGGATAAATGACGAAGGCGCAAAGGAAGCTGAAGCGGTCAGCTGACGGCGCCTTCGTCGCCGGCATCTGTGCGGGCGTTGCCCGTCGGCTCGACATCGACCCGGCCCTCGTCCGGATCGCGGCCGTCGTCTTGACCATCGCGACCGGCGGGCTCGCGGTCGTCGCCTACGGACTCCTCTGGGTCGTGCTGCCAGTGGCTCCGAAGTCAGGGAAGGAGGCACGCCTTCCGGGTCGTGGGACAGGGCGGAACTCCTGGCTGATCGGAGCGGGGGTCGGCCTCATCACCCTCGCCACGCTCTTCATCTTCCGCGAGGTCGGACTCTGGTGGAGCGACGCGCTCGTCTGGCCGATCGTTCTCGCCACGGCGGGAGCAGCCCTGTTGTGGCGCGCAGTTCTCGGGCCCGGCCGAAGCCGAGTCCGAAGTCACGGAAGCAGGCGAAAAACCGAGGTCTGGCAAGCATCCCCGGCCTCAGGAGCCGGAGATGCACGCCAGACCGGGTTCGCGCTCGCGATTTGGGTCCTATCGCGGCATATTTGGCATTGCGCTGGTGGTCGGTGGCGCGGTGCTCTTCCTCTACATAAACGGAGCCTTCGACGCTGCCGGTGACGCGGCCCTTGCCGGCGTGACCGTGGTCGTGGTGCTGGCGCTCGTGCTCGCCCCGGTCTGGGTCCGCCTCGCCCGCAACCTCGGCCGCGAGCGCTCGGAACGCGTTCGCTCCCAGGAACGGGCCGAAGTGGCTGCCCACCTCCATGACTCCGTTCTGCAGACACTCGCTCTGATGCAGAAGAAGTCCGATGACCCACGCCAAGTCTCCACCCTGGCTCGCAAGCAGGAGCGGGAACTCCGCGACTGGCTGTCTGGCAAGACCGGAGACGAACGCGATACCTCGCTGGCCAGCGCACTCGAGGCGGCGGCCGCCGAAGTCGAAGAGCTCCACGGCCTGCCGATCGACGCGGTCACTGTCGGTGACCGCGAACTCGACGAACGTGGCGCAGCGCTCGTCGCCGCCAGCCGGGAAGCGATGACCAACGCGGTCAAGTATGCCGGTGACGCCGGGACCGTCCGGCTCTACGCGGAGATCACGCCGGTCGAGACCCCGGTCTTCATCCGTGCCCGCGGCCCCGGTTTCGATCTCGATTCGGTCCCCGACGACCGGCGTGGGGTGAGAGACTCGATCCTCGGCCGGATGAAACTGAATGGCGGCTCGGCCCGGGTGCATTCGAATGAGGGCGAAGGAACCGAGATCGAACTGAAAATGGAGACGAAATGAATGCCATCAGAGTCGTGATCGTCGATGACCATGCGATCTTCCGGGCCGGGGTCAAGTCCGAGCTCGAGCAGGGCGTCGAGGTCGTCGGGGAAGCCTCGACCGTGCGCGAGGCCGTCAACCTGATCGCCAGAGAGAAGCCGGATGTAGCCCTGCTCGACGTTCACATGCCCGACGGCGGTGGCCAGGAAGTGATCCGCCAGTCGCTGCCGGAAGTCGGAGGGACCAGATTCCTCGCCCTGTCGGTGAGCGACGCGCCCGAGGACGTGGTCGCGATCGTCCGGACCGGCGCCCGTGGGTACGTCACCAAGTCGATCTCCGGTCCCGAGCTGATTGACGCGATCACCCGGGTCAGCCAGGGCGACGCCGTCTTCTCCCCCCAGCTCGCCGGCTTCGTGCTTGACGCCTTCACTGGCAACGATGAGCAGGCGCTGGCGGACGCCGAGCTGGACCAGCTTACCCCGCGCGAGCAGGAAGTCCTCCGCCTGATCGCCCGCGGCTATCTATATAAAGAGATCGCCCGGCGGCTCGGCATCTCGATCAAGACGGTCGAGGCCCACGCCAGCTCGGTCCTCCGAAAGCTCCAGCTCTCAACCCGGCACGAACTGAGCCGCTGGGCAGCGGAGCGCGACCTGATCGACTGACAAACCCGTTTGGGAGTGACCCGGATCGGGGCGGCTACGACGCCTCGATCGCGGTCACTTCGGATCAATGGTCGTGGGCGGCTGTGGTCAGTTCGGTGACCAGCTTGTCCACGTCTTCGATCTGCGTGTCCCAGGAGGCGACCAGCCGGATCAGGCCGACGCCGCCCAACTCGAAGACCAGCGGCCGGTGTGGCTCACAGCGGCGCGCGAAAGCCCGGGCCTTTTCGAGTTCCATCGCGAGAAAAACGACGTTGGCCTGCGTCTCCTGCGCGATTTCGACGCCTTCGATCCAGGCGGCAGCCTCCGACAGCGCGGCCGCCATGCGGTTGGCGTTACCGGCGAGCTCGCGCCAGAGCCCGCCCTCCAGCAGGGCATTGAGCTGGGCCGAGACGAAACGCATCTTCGAAGCCAACTGGAGCGAACCCTTGCGCAGCACTTCAAAGCCTTCGGCCAGCTCCGGTTCGCGGAACACCACGGCTTCGCCAAAAAGCGCGCCGTTCTTGTTGGCCCCGAAGCAGAGCACGTCGACCCCGCAATCGAGGCTGATTTCGCCGAGGCCGAGATCGAGTGAGGCGGCCGCATTCGCCAGCCGGGAGCCGTCCATATGGAGCAACATCCCGTTCTCGTGGGCGAAGTCTGCCAGCACCCCGACCTCCTGAGGCGTGTAGACGGTGCCGAGCTCGGTCGCCTGGGTGATCGAGATGACGGCCGGCCAAGGGGCGTGGGGCACGTCGGCCGGGTCGACCAGCTTCGTCGCGGCGATTTCCGGGATGAGTTTTCCGTCAGGGGTCGGCACGCCCAGCAGCTTGAGCCCGGCGATCGCCTCCGGTGCCGCGGTCTCGTCGATCGACAGGTGGGCGGTCTCGGCGCAGATCACGGCCTGGTGCGGCCGGGCCATCGCCCGCAGGGCGGCGACGTTCGCGCCGGTCCCGTTCATCATCGGGAAGATCACAGAGGTTTCGCCGAATTCGGCTCGTGAGGCCTCTTCGAGGCGGGCCGTCTCCGGATCTCCCCCATACGAAGTGACGTGTCCTGCGTTGGCCGCGGCGATCGCCTCGAGGATCGCCGGATGGGCTCCTGAGGAGTTGTCTGAAACGAATCCGCGCGAAGGGGTCATCGCACCAGAGTATTCGGCCATCCACGGCCGGAGCCCTTTCGGCATTCCTTTCAATAAACTGCGCCCCAAGCTGGCGGAGTGTCCGAGTGGTTAAAGGAGACCGGCTGTAAACCGGTTGGCTCAGCCTACGTAGGTTCGAATCCTACCTCCGCCATTAGGGTCTCCTTAGTAAAGCGCCAGTTCTGGCGCTTTATTTGGTTAAATGACCGCAATGCGCCATAAATGACGCTTTAGTGGAATTAACCTGCTACGCTTAAAGCGCAATAGACGACGCTTAATTGCCAATGGCGGCTATAAAGCGTCCGAGGAGGCGCTTTATGCGAGTCACTGATCAACTCACCGACGAAGCAGTCCTGGCCGAAATCGGCAACCGGCTCGCCCGATGGCGCCTGGAACGCAACCTGTCGCAGGCCGAATTCGCGGAGCAGGCCGGGCTGGCCCGCCGGACCATCCAGCGGCTCGAAGACGGGGAGTCGGTTCAACTCCCCAGCTTCATCCGGTCCTCCGGGCCCTGGAGATGAGCGAATCGCTCGACCGGCTTCTGCCCGAGCCGGTGCCGAGCCCGATAGAGCGACTGAGTAACGACGGACGCCGGCGCCAGCGGGCGCGGAGCCGGAAGGCCGATGAATCGCCGGACGAACCCTGGGTCTGGGGCGATGACCGGGAGGAGGGGCAATGAAGAACGGAGCCACCGTGATGCTCTGGGGAAGTCCGATCGGTGCGGTCTTCCTGGAAGAGGGAAGCGACGTCGCGGCCTTCGAATACACGGCCGCGTTTTCTCGCAGCGGGATTCAGGTCTCCCCCCTGGAGATGCCCCTGGCCCGGCATCCGTACAGCTTTCCGGGACTCAACCGGGAGACCTTCCACGGACTACCCGGTCTGCTGGCGGAATCGTTGCCGGACCGATACGGGACCGCGTTGATCAACGTCTGGCTCGCGCAGCAGGGCCGGGAGCCCGGAGACTTCAGCGCGGTCGAGCGCCTTTGTTACGTGGGAACCCGGGGAATGGGCGCCCTCGAGTTCGAGCCTTCAGAGGGCCCGGACCCGGCCGGCGGCGGCGACATCCAGATCGGGGCGCTGGTCGAACTCGCCTCCGAGGTACTGAATCACCGTACGGAACTCGAAGCGTCGCTGACCAGGGGTGAGCGTGAAGGTGCGCTGCGGGAGATCCTGAGCGTCGGAACCTCGGCCGGTGGAGCAAGGGCGAAGGCGGTGATCGCCTGGAATCCGGAGACCAACCAGGTCCGGGCGGGACAGGTCGACAACGGACCCGGCTTCGAACCCTGGCTCTTTGAAGTTCGACGGGATCGAAAACAACCGGGACAAAGACGCCCGCCGACCCCAAGGGCTATGGGCTGATCGAGTTCGCCTACTCGGCGATGGCAAGGGATGCCGGCATCGAGATGACAGCCTGCCGCCTTCTCGAAGAGAACGGCCGGAGCCATTTCATGACGAGACGTTTTGACCGGGACGAGCACAATCGAAAGATCCACATGCAGTCGCTCGGCTCGATCGCACACTTCGATTTCAACCAGCCCGGCGCGTACTCCTACGAGCAGGCTTTGATGGTGACCCGCAATCTCGACCTCGGACCGGGCGCCCGCGAGCAACTGTTTCGCCGCATGACTTTCAACATCGTCGCATGGAACCAGGACGACCACGTCAAGAACATCGCCTTCCTGATGGACCGGGCCGGGATCTGGAGCCTGTCGCCGGCCTTCGACGTGACCTATTCCTTCAATCCTGAGAGCAAGTGGACCGGCGGCCATCAGATGACCCTCGGCGGCAAGACCACGGGGTTCGTTCCCGACGATTTCGTTCAGGCCGGAAGAGTCGCCACGCTCCCCCGTGGCCGGGCGAAAGAGATCGTGGCCGAGGTGACCGAAGTGGTTTCAAAGTGGCCGGCCTACGCCGAAGAGGCCGGGGTCAACCAGGCCCAGCGCAAGGACATCTTGAGAAACCTCCGCCTCGACCTGGCCGCGAAAGACTGAACGCCGGTCAGCTGCCTTCGCGCAGTCCCTGGGCTTCGGGCAGGCTCTTGATCTTCCGCAGGGTGCTGGTCTCGATCTGGCGGACCCGCTCGCGGGTGACTCCGAAGGCCTCGCCGCACTGTTCGAGGGTGCGCGGGTCGAAGCCGCCGAGCCCGTAACGCATCTCGATCACCTGCCGTTCGCGTTCGGTGAGGCCGTCGAGCACCTTCCTGACACCTTCGCTTCGCATGTTGAGTGAGGCTTCGTCGAAGGGCTCCATCGCGTTCTCGTCGCGGACGAGGTCGACCAGTTCGGTCTCCTCCCCGTCACCGACCGGCTTCTCCAGGGAGATCGGCGTCTGGGACACACGCCAGACATCGCGCACTTCCTGCACAGTCCAGCCGAGTTCGTCTGCGATCTCGAATGGCTCCGGCTCACGGCCAAGGTCCTGGACCAGCTGACGCTCAACGAAGTGGACCCGGTTGAGCTTCTCGACCATGTGGACCGGGATCCGGATCGAACGCGACTTGTCGGCGACCGCACGAGTCACCGCCTGGCGGATCCACCAGGTGGCATAGGTCGAAAATTTGTAGCCGCGGCGGTAGTCGAACTTCTCGACCGCGCGGATCAGGCCGAGCGAGCCTTCCTGGATCAGGTCGAGGAAGGTGAGCCCGCGGCCGAGGTAGCCCTTGGCGATCGAGACGACCAGGCGCAGGTTGGCCTCGACCATCTGGCGCTTGGCCTCCATGTCGCCGCGCTCGATGCGCTTGGCGAGCTCGACTTCCTGAGCGGCGTTCAGCAGGTCGACCTGGCCGATCGAGCGCAGGTAGAGGCGCAGGGAGTCGAGGTTCGTCTCGGTCCCGGCGTCGGCCACCGGAGGCGGAGGCGCGGCAACTCCTCGCCACCCAGGCTGCGCGGCGGAGGCGTCTTCCTTGCTGATCAGTTCGATGCCGTGTTCGGTCAGGTGGCCGTGGAGCTCCTTGACCTGGTCGTGGTTGGCGTCGAGTTCCGAAACCGCCTTGGCGACTGAGTCGATGGTCAGATAGCCCGTGTCCCGTCCCGATGCGATCAGAATCGCAGCTCTTCGTTATCCAACTCCATTCAGCCCCACTCGCCCCTGGGGTTTTCGGTGGCCGACATCAACGAACGACCCAGACCCCGATTATAGGACATGCCGGCTGCCGTCTGATCCAACGCCCCAGGCGGGGCCGGTGAAGCCTTCCGCCGTTTACTCTGTGTCGAAGTCCCCCCTTTCGAAAAGAACGAGATGAACCCAGAAATCGCGCTTCCTCCCAGCGGTATCGATGTGCAGGCCTCACAGCCAGCGACCCGAGTGAGCCTCTCCCGGGTCGGTGTGACCGGCGTCGAAAAGGTGATCAGCCTCGGCGAGGCCGGTCATTACCACGCCGAACTTGAGTGTTTTGTCGATCTCGGGCCGGATCAGGCCGGCGTCCACATGTCGCGCTTCGAAGAGAACGTCGCCGAAGCGATCGAAGAAATCATCGCGACCGAGTCGATGCGGGCCGAGCAGCTTGCCGCCCGGATCGCCGAACTCGTCCGCGAGCGCCAGCATGGAATCCGGGCTGAAGTCTCGATCACGGCGAACTACGCCGAGACCGTGCCCGCCCCCGTCTCCGGCATCGCCAACCAGCAGATCTACACGCTGCTCGGCACCGCCGTCTCTTCGGAGAGCGGCACCCGAACCGTCACCGGCGTCCAGGCCCAGGGCATGACCGCCTGCCCCTGCGCCCAGGGCGATGGTCGCCGACCTCGCCCGCGGACGCCTCGCCGAGCACGACTACACGGCCGAGCAGATCGAGGAAATCATCAGCCTCGTTCCGATCGCGACGCACAACCAGCGTGGCGTCGGGACGCTGTGGATCGGCAGCGCCGACGGCAGCCATGTAGACATCGACGCCCGTGACCCGCTGAGGCTGGTCGAAGGCTCGATGAGCTCGGAGATCTACGAGCTGATGAAGCGGCCGGACGAGCTGGCCGTGGTCGAGAAGGCCCATTCACAGCCCCGTTTCGTCGAGGACTGCGTGCGCGAGATGATCCGCCAGGTCAGCGAGACCTTCCCGAACCTGCCGACCGACGCGTTCGTGATGGCCAAGCAGGAGAACCTCGAGACGATCCACCGCCACAACGTCGTCGCCGAGCGGTACGGGCTGCTGTCCGAGCTGATCGAGGAGATGGGCGGCAGCGACCGCCACCACGGCACCTCTCGATGAGTGAGTGGCTGGGGCTCGCCCCCGCCGTCTTCTTCCGGCCTGTCGTCTTCTTCGCCGTTGTTCGTCGATCCCTTTGCGCAGGCCGAAGAAATAGTCGAGCCCGCTGATCACGGTGGCGGCTACGGCGAGATAGACGAGCACGTCGACCCAGACCGGGGCCGGGTTGAAGGTGATCAGGGCGAACACGGCGCCGATCTGGAGCACCGTCTTGACCTTGCCCATCCAGCTGGCCGAGATGATCACGCCGCGGTCGGCGGCGATCGAGCGCAGGCCGGTGACCGCGAACTCGCGAGCGATGATGACCATCGCCACCCAGGCCTGGAGGCGGTTCAGCGAGACCAGTGAGACCAGGGCCGCCGTGATCAGCAGCTTGTCGGCCAGCGGGTCCATCAGCTTGCCGAAGGTGGTGACCGAGTCGCGCGAGCGGGCGATGTAGCCGTCGAGGCCGTCGGTCATCGCGGCCAGGGCGAAGACGATTGCAGCCAGGGTGTCGCCGTTGGGTGTGCCGTCGAGCAGCGCCACGACAACTACCGGCACCGCGAGGATCCGCAGGAGCGTCAGCGAATTCGGAATATTCAGTGGTACCAAGTCGGGTCCTCTGAAACACCGCCGCCGGGCAGTATCAGCTCTCTGTCCTGCTCTTCTCGGGCGGCTTCGTCGAAGCCTGGTCAGTTGCCTCGGCCTTCGTCAGCTCGTCCGGCTTGTCTTCATCCGGACCCTTGACTGACCCCTTGAAATTGCGGAATCCCTCGCCGATCGCCCGGGCGGTCTGCGGGATGCGCTTGGGCCCGAAGATGATGATCACCAGCACCAGAAGGATGCCGAGTTCAAGCGGTCCGATATTTGGGAGCAGGCCAATTGGCATTGGGGCCTAGTCTATGGCCAGATGTCCCGGTTCCTGGCCCCGGCATGTAAGAATGGAGTCATGGAGGGTGCAGGCAGGGAAGAACAGGGAACGGATCACCGCAAGCTCAGGAGACGCTTTGGCGTTGTCGCGGGCCTGCTCGCGCTGGGACTGGTCGTCGGGGTCGCCCCCACGGTCGGCGACGGACTCCCCCAGCAACCGGACCTCGCGCGCGCTCCGAACGTCGACACGGTCCCCGCGACCAAAGCTCAGGTCGCCGCTGGCAACATCGCGGTCAACAGCGCTGCGATCTCCGCCTCGAAGAAGAAGAGCAAGAAGAAGCGGCGCAAGGTCAAGCCGATCACCTTCCAGTCACGCATCACCGATTCCGAATCGCCGATCCTTACCGAGCACGGCAAGGGCACCTACGTCAAGCTGGCCTGCCCGCATGGTGCGGCCGCGGTCTCCGGCGGGGTGCTGACCAAATACGTCAACCTGGTGATCTCGGCTTCCAGTCCGAACAACCCGATTAACGGTGCCTACACCCCGCGCACCTGGTGGGTCACAGTGGTCAACGCCGACTTCGACGGCCAGGGCGGTTCGCTCGGCTGGCGCGGCATCGTCAACTGCCTGTCGCCGGTCAAGTTCAAGAAGTAGCAGCGAGCGCGTCGCGACGCCGCTGGTAGGGGTCCCACCGGAGACCGAACCAGAGGAAGAAGACGAAGGTCCCGACGACAAACGCCAGCGGGATGGTCAGGATGAAAACGCAGGCCGTGAACAGGCTCGACCGAAAGGAGAGTTCGGTGTCCTCCTCGTATTCGGCCAAGCCCAGCCGGGCCTTCAGCACGTGCCGCTGCATCAGGGCCGAGGCGATCACCACGGCGGCCATGTTCAGGATGTAGAAGACGATCGAGAGCGGTGCGTCGCCGCCGTATTCGCCCATGAGCTGACTGGTGAAGGGGATCAGCACGATCCAGAAAAGGGAGAACAGGGTCAGCAGCATCAACCCGCGGTCATATTCGTTCACGGTCCTCATGAAACGGTGGGCTCCCACCCAGTTCATGCCGATCACGACGAAGCTGATCGCAAACGCCAGAAGATCGGGACCTTGGTCCTTGATGCCAGACCAGAGGGAGGCGTCGCCGGTAACCCCGGCCGGCACTTCGATCTGCAGGACGAGCAGCGTGATCGCAATCGCGTAGACGCCGTCGGTGAAAGCGAAGATGCGCGAAAGGTCCTTGCCCCGTTCGAGCGAGGAGAGGTCCTTTTCGCGGGGCTCAACCATCGACCGATTGTCACAGCGGCACCGGACGATCCAGACAACCCGCCACCACCTACAATGCCGCCGAGCGCCGACGTAGCTCAGTTGGTAGAGCACTTCACTCGTAATGAAGGGGTCAGCGGTTCGATTCCGCTCGTCGGCTTGGCGCTGAGGTTCCAAAGTCCGCGAGCAAGTGGACTGCGTAGCTGCGTCGCCCGCTACTTGGCACCCTCTTTTCGAAGACCGATCGCAGATTGAGCCGCGGCCACCCGAGCTATCGGTACCCGAAACGGCGAGCAGCTGACGTAATCAAGGTTGGCAGCGTCGAAGAAAGCGATCGATTCCGGGTCGCCGCCATGTTCGCCACAGACCCCGAGCCCGAGGTTCGCGTTGGCTTCGCGACCGGTCCATGCGGCCAGGCGGACCAACCAGCCGACACCGGGACTGTCGAGCGTCTCGAATGGGCTTCGGTCAACTATGTCCCGCTCGATGTACCTGGCCAGAATCTTTCCCTCGATGTCGTCCCGCGAGAGCCCGATGGTGGTCTGAGTCAGATCGTTGGTCCCGAAGGAGAAAAAGTCGGCGACTCGCCCGATCCGGTCGGCCACAATGCAGGCCCGAGGCAGCTCAATCATCGTTCCCACGCTCAACCGCAGCCGGTCTCCGCCCTCTTCACCCAAGACGCGCTCGACCAGATCCCGGGCGAGCTGGAGTTCCTTTTCGTAGGCGACCAGCGGGATCATGATCTCCAGGTCTGGACCCTCTCCCGAACGGTCCTCCACCGCCAAGGCCGCCCGCACGATCGCTCTGACCTGCATTTCGTAGATCTCGGCGTGGAGGATCCCCAATCGGACGCCGCGGGTACCGAGCATCGGGTTGATTTCGACCAACTCATGGACCCGGTCCAGAGTCTTCTCCAGATCCCGGAGGTTCTCTCCGTCACCGGCCCGGCCTCGCTCGACTTTCTGGACCAGATCCTCTATGGCGGGCAAGAACTCATGGAGCGGCGGGTCAAGCAGCCGGATCGTCACCGGAAAGCCGCTCATCACTTCGAAGAGCTGCTCGAAGTCCGACTGCTGAAGAGGAAGCAGCTCCCCCAGTGCTCGCCGGCGCTCGCTTTCCTCAGAAGCCATGATCATCGCCTGCATCCGGGGCTGGCGGTCGGCGGCCATGAACATATGCTCTGTCCGGCAGAGCCCGATTCCTTCAGCACCGAACTCCCTGGATTTAGCGGCGTCTACCGGTGAGTCAGCGTTGGCCCGGACGCCCAGGCGCCTGATCCCGTCGGCCCACCCGAGGACCGTCTCGAAGTTCGAATCGACCTTCGGTTCTACCAGCGGAACATCGTCTGTTGTCGCCACACCGGAGGTTCCGTCGATCGCGATCAGGTCGCCCTCGTGAAGAGTCCTGTCGCCGACCCTGAGCTCATGATTTTCTTCATCAACCTCGAGCGCCGAGGCGCCAGCGACACAGGGACGACCCATGCCACGGGCGACCAATGCGGCGTGGCTGGCCTTACCCCCTTCGGAGGTCAAGATGCCGCGCGCCGCGAAGAAGCCAGCCACATCATCGGCCTCGGTGAAGGCTCTGACCAGAATCACATCGCGACCGGCAGAATCGGCCGCGACCGCATCTTTGGCCGTAAAAACTATCTCTCCCTTTGCCGCGCCCGGTGAGGCGCTGATGCCCTCGGCCAGCACTTCGTAGGAGGTGTCCGGGTCCAGGGTCGGATGAAGCAGGGCCTCGAGCCTGGTGGCATCGATTGTCATCAAGGCCTGCTCCCGGCTGAGCAGTCCTTCAGAAACTGCGTCGACCGCGAAACGGACCGCCGCCTGGGCGGGCCGTTTGGCGCTTCGTGTCTGCAGCATGTAGAGGCGGCCTTCCTCGACCGTGAATTCGGTGTCCTGCATATCGCCGTAGTGATTCTCGAGCACGCCGAGAATTTCGATCAGCTCACCGTAGGCCTGGGGCATCAGTTCGGGCATCTCCGAGATGTCACGAGGGTTTCGAACGCCGGCCACCACGTCTTCGCCCTGCGCGTTTGGCAGGAAGTCTCCGGAGGGATCGGGCCCGCCAGTCATCTCATCCCGGGAGAAGACCACCCCCGATCCAGAGTTAGCGCCCCTGTTGCCGAAAACCATCTGCTGGACGTTTACAGCCGTACCCCAGTCGTCAGGGATTCGGTTGATCCGTCGATACTCGACCGCCCGATTTCCTGACCAGGAGCCGAACACTGCCTTGATCGCCAGATCAAGCTGCTCCCGGGGTTCCTCGGGAAACTCCTCACCCGTTTCCTCGCTGTAGAGGGCCTTGAATCGGGCTACCAGCTGCTTCAGGTCGTCCGCCGTGAGATCCATGTCCCCGCTGACCCCGGCTTGATTCTTTTGTTCCCTGATCGCGGCTTCGTAGCGGTCGCCACCGATGCCGCGGGTCACGTTTCCGAACATCTGCGCGAATCGGCGGTATGCGTCCCAGGCGAAGCGCTGATTGTCCGTGCGTGCCGCAAGCCCGGCTACCGAACGGTCGTTCAGTCCGAGGTTGAGGATCGTATCCAGCATTCCCGGCATCGAATCCCGGGCACCGGAGCGAACCGAGACGAGCAAGGGGTCCTCTTCATCTCCGAGGAGCTTTCCGACCTGCTTCTCGAGGCGGTCGAGCCCTTCGTCGACCTGGCCCGCAAGCTCTTCCGGTTCAGCTTGACCGGCTTCGAGGTATGCAACACACGCCTCGGTAGAAATGGTGAAGCCACCGGGCACCCTTTCGGCACCGAGCAGGCGTGTCATCTCCGCGATGTTTGCTCCCTTGCCGCCCAGAAGGTCACGCATGTCGCGGGAACCCTCGGTGAAATCGTAAACATACTTCGTCATGTTGACTTCTTTCTACTACTGTCGGTCGCGGTTCTCAGCAGGGTTGCGGGAGGGTTCAGGCGACCCGGCGACGAAGGACCGGCCGTCGATGCCGTCGCGGGAGAACCCGATCGCAGTCTAGATGAGCTTGTTGGCTCCATGTCGGTTCTGGCAGGCGTCATTTTACGGGGACGTGCCCTGTAGCCTGATTCTGAATTGGCCGCGATCTTTGCCCTGATAGCCGCGTTCTGCTTTGCCCTGGCGGCTGCCCTTCAGCAGAAGGGCCAGTTCCGGCTCGCTGAAGAGGGACGCCGTGTGACTGGCGTGAAAAGCCTCTTTCGCATGATCACGGTGCCGGTCTGGTTGCTGGGAAGCGTTGTCCTGCTGGTCGGTTACGGAACTCAGGGCATCGCCCTCGGTGAGGGCAGGCTGGTCGTCGTCCAGCCGCTGCTGGTGATGACGATCGTCTTCGCGCTGCCCTTCGGGTACTGGATAACCAAACAGTTCGTGGTCAGGCGCCAGGTCCTGTTCACCCCGGTCGGTAATCCTGACAGCGGCGTCAACTCCGCTGCCTATCTGAAATACCTGTTCGCAATCGTGCTCGTCGGCGTTCCCTCGGTTCTGCTGATCATCTACGGAACGAGGGCGAAGCCGGCGAACAAGGCGGCTATTTTTGGCGTGGCGGCAGGTCTGCTCTTCGGCCTCTCGGCCTCTTTTGCGAAGGCAACAATCGATCAGTTGCCAAACGGACTCGAGGACGTTCTGTCGCATCCGGAGGGATACATGCTGGTTGGTTTCGGCCTGGCTGCTTTCGGAATCCAGCAGCTTTCTCTTTCAACCGGACAGTTTGCTCCGGCGATGGCAGCGGTCGCCGTTTCCAATCCGGCGATCAGCGTGCTACTCGGCGTTCTGCTCTTTCAGGAAAGGCTGACCCGTCCCGCCTGGCATGTGCTGGTTGCGGCCCTTGCCCTGGTGGCAGCCTTCTACGGGGCCTACATGATTACCGCGGCGAATCGCGAGAGGGAGATGCCCGACGAAGCTTCGGCTGACCCTTCCGACAGTCTTTGACTCAGATCGACAGCGCTCCCAGGACTACAAAAACGCTGCCCATGACGATCGAGACCGTGATCACGATCGAGCGGCTGTTGGTCCGAGCCCAGTCGTTGACCAATCCCACTCTCTCGCGCGCCACTTCCGGCGCCACCATGCAGACCGCCAGAGCGGCGAACGGAATCGCAAACCAGATCAGGTTGTAAAGCAGGATCTCGAACAGGCTGAGGAAGATGCCCGTCCTGTTGCCGACGACCACGTTGATCGCGACCAGATAGAACAGGCCAGGAATATGGGTCGCCGGTCCTGCGATGGCGGCGGTCTTGACGGTCAGCCCCTGTTCCAGCCTCCTGCCCCAACTCTCTCCTGGCCTCGGCGCGTCCTCGGTATGGTCGCCGCCGATCAGGCCGAGCAGCATGGCGCCGGCAAAAGCAAGCAGCACGACGCCGCCGATTATCTCCGCCAGGTCTTCGGCATTGTCACTGCCGGGGCCGAGGGTAGCCCCGTGGAATGCCCAGACCGCCAGCATGCCGAAGCCGACCGTGAAGGCCAGCCCGGAGGCGATGTAGACGATCAGGAATCGCCGGGCACGCTCAGTGGAGAGCATGGCGTAGACAGCCGCCAGACTCGTTGGTCTGATCGTGCTGGCGATCGCCAGAAAGAGGATCTCAACTGTCAACGCTTGACCCGGTCATGAGAAGCGCAATGGTAGAGGCTTGGTCTGGGTCAACTCACATCACTTGGATTCGCCGAGCAAGTATGCGCCGAAGGCCACCAGCCAGAGCACGATCGGATAGGCGACCCAGCGCTCGATGCCTCCTTCGCCGAGCCTGGTGTCGCCGAGCCAGCCGGAGAGGACCAGGGCGAGGAGTGCGATTGCACCCAGGCAAATCGAGAGATAGCGGAAGGGCGGCCGGGCGGCCCGTCCGGCAAGGATCGCCGCGACTCCCCCGATGAGGAAAGTGAGCGAGGCGACTACGGGATGAACTCCCGAGGTATCGGGGCTGCCGTTGATCTCGTTCCCTGGAAAGATGCCCACCAGGAAGACGAAGATGCCAAGGAGGGTCGTTGCGACGGTCAGCGCCCTGCTGTCGGTGGCCTTGCGGATGGCCACCGCACCGGCGGCAATCATCAGTCCCGTGACAATCATGGTCGTGTTGAAGATCGTGGCCGATGGTTCGCGGACATGGTCACCCGGCTGCCACGTTGAGCCCAGATCGCTGATCGTGTTGCCCGCTGTGCTGTACGGGTAGGTGAAGAGTGCCTCCGCCGTAATGATGCCCATCAGGATCCCGACTCCGGCAAGGATCAGAAGCGATCCGCCGAGAACGATCCGGCGGCGGCTCCCGGACGGTCCGGAGCTTTCCTTCGAGTCAGGCGGATCCGTTCTGCCAGTCTCTTCTTTCATCATGCGGCCCGGGTTCTCGATACCCGCCTGATTTGGGCCTGGCGGCCCAGCCCGTAGGCCCCGTTGGCCAGGAGCAGCAGTCCGAGCACGAGCAGTACCAACGCGAAATCCGGCACCGAAAGTAAGATCACCCGCCACCCGGTTCCGGTGAGAACGGGAAAGAAAAGCAGCAGCAGTCCCGCGGCGAGGGCCAGGACGGACCGGGCCACCCTGAGGGCCGCGCGGACCGCTGACCCGGCTGGCGTCAACGGGCGCCTGACCGCCCGAGTCAGGGTCCAGACAGCGGCGCCAATCAGAAGCGCCGCCAGCAGGTCGAAGAAGATGTAGTAGGTGTGCATCGTCCAGCCGCCGGCCGGGTCCGTCCCCATGAGGATGCTGACCGCACCGGCCGGGATCCGGTCGACATCCCCGCGGCACCGGGCAGTTCAACCTCCGGGGTCACGTTGTAGAGCAGGACGAGACCCTGCTCCTGCGCCGGCAGAAGAACCGCCATCGACCCGAAGTCGGGCGACCCACCGGGATGGAAGACGGCCGGCTCGGGACCGAACGGACCCCCGCCGACGTACCAGCCCATCCCGTAGGAGACGTCGGGGTCCTTAGCCCAGGGGCCAACCGTCGTTGCTGCGACGGGGCTGGTCAGCGTGGCAACGCCCTGTCGCGAAAGCACCCGGTGGCCATCGAGTTCGCCGCCGTTCAGCATCATCCGCAGGTAACGAGCCATGTCGGGTGCGGTCGAGATCACTCCGCCCGCGGGGATCAGTCCGGTCGTATACGAGGTGTGGGGGAACACCCAGCCAAACCAGTAGCGGTGGCCCTCGGCGAGGCCAGCACTTTCGGCCCGGGCCAGATCGACGTAGCTGTGTTTCATCCGTAGTGGGCGAAGATGTTCCGGCGGACGTAGTCCTGATAGCTCTCGCCGGAAACCTCTTCGATCACCGCCCCGAGCAGAACGTAGTTTGCGTTCGAGTACCGGAACTCGGTGCCCGGTGGGCCCTGAAGTTCTTCCCCATTCAACGTCATGGCCGTGTCCCGAATCGATTTCTGATCCAGATACCGCATCTCGGCCCCTCCGGCCGTGGTGGCAAGGCCGCTGGTCTGGTTCAAAAGCGTCCGGACTGTGACCTGATCCGACCGGCTCGCCGGCGCCAGCTCGAAACCGCCGAGGTAGCGGCCGACCGGAGCATCGAGATCGACCTTTCCGCCTTCGACGAGCTGCATCACCGCCAGAGCGGTGAACGATTTCGATACCGAGCAGGTGATGAACGGAGTCCGGGCTTCGACCGGTTGATCACCCCTCCCTGTCTCGCCAAACGCGCGAACGTGCACTGTGCGGTCGCGATCGACGATCGCCAGCGACGCCCCCGGCACCCCGTTGCTCTGAAGTTCGTTGTCGACGTAGCTGTCGATCCGGTCGATCGTCGATTTCGGGATCGAGCCGAAGGCCGGCGATGCCCCCGGCAGCAGCGACAGCGCCACCAACGCCAAAGCCACTGCCGCGATCGAGTTGCAGACTCGTCCAGGCCTCATTCGCGACCGGGGTCCATCTCGCGCCTTCCCGGCATCAGATACGGAGCATGTCCTGAACCGGACGCCGGACCACCGGGCGGAGCTCCTCGTCCGGGTAGCCCAGCCGGAGAACCAGTTGCGGGTGGCCCGGCCTGGAGAGCAGCCGGCCGAGACGCGGCCTCAACTCGGGCACCTGGCAGGGCTGGTTCAGGTAGCCGGCCTGTACTCCTTCGCCGGCGGCAACCAGCAAGGCACGTTGAACGGCCTGCCCGGCCCGGAGCCAGTCCTCCGGCGAGTCGCCATCTGTCCCGAGAACCACCAGGAGCGGTGCCTCCCCGGCCAGCTTCCGGTCCTTCTCGGCTGTGCTCTTGCCAAGATCGAAAGCCCTCACCACGGGCCTTACGAAAGGAGTGACAAGACCGAAAAGGGACATGCCATCGCCCTTGCGCGATGACCGCATCCAGCCGGAAAGCTCGCGGCGCCATTCCGGGTCCGAGAACTGGATCCGGTCGCCCTCAGCGACCAGCCCGGCAATATCGGCGCGTCGATCATCTTCGACCTCGCAGAGCCAGGCACCCTCGGCCTCGACCGCGCCACCCAGCCCGGAAACCAGAGCCTGCTCGACCGCGCGTTCCTGAAAGGGCTTGCGAACGGTCCGGCGCTTCCCGATGAATCCGGCCAGCGAACCATCCTCGCCGCCCGGGCCAGGCTCGATCCGAACCCGGGCGAGCGGGTCAGAGCTCGTTCCTGTAGCCAGCAGTTCGACGCTCGTGCCGGTGCCGGCCGCGGCGGCGGCCGCGCGAAGGTTGAACAGAGCCGCTCCGCAGCTGATCGTCAACTCGCGGTCGTCGGCGTCGTTGACTGGCAAGGCCCGGTTCCGATCGGGTCTCAATAGAATTTCGCCTTCGCTCGGCTCGAAGATCCACGGCTGGGTGTTGTGGGAAGACGGCGCCTTCACCGCCTGCTCGATCAAGCGGATCGGGGCGGATTCACTTCGCTCGTGGCGTGACGCTGGGTGGCTGACGAAAATCGCCTCCTCGGTCGGTTGGCTTCCAAGGCGAAGCCGATCGTATCGCAAGTATCCGCCAGAAAGTCGCCGGAATCATCGCCCGCCCGTAGCCCCGGGTGGCGGCAGCGGACAAAGAGAGATATGGACGAAGGCAAGTACTTCTCGGGTGTTTCCAACGGCTGAGAGAATCGTTGCCAGCCTAGCCTTGGCCGTTTCATGATCGTAGAATCCACAAGCGCTACTGTTCCCCTATGGCTGCTTCACTTGATTTCACAATCGCATTCGATCCACCTGACGAAGATGGATGGATTGTCGCCCGTGTGCTCGAGGTACCCGGGGCGGTAAGCCAGGGCAACACCCGCGAAGAGGCCCGGGAGAACGTAGTCGACGCGCTTCAGACTGTCCTCACGCCAGACGAGGATCTTGAAGGCAAGGCATCAGCGGATAGCCGCGAGCACCTTCGCTTCACGGCTGCGTGAAGCTCCGCGAACTGGAAAAGCACCTGAGAGCAAACGGATGCCGCGAGATTGGTGGCTCAAAGCACGCCAAGTGGCGAGGGCCGGACGATCAGGTCTCGGCAGTCCCCCGACACCGTGAAATTGGACCCGGCTTGGTCCGGGCGATCTGCTCTCAATTGGGAATCAACCCTCCGACCAACCCTCGATAGCCCAGACTTGATTTCAATTCATCTGACTCGTCGGTTTCGTACGTACCCAAGGAGTACCGCCGTGCCGATCTCACAGAGGCTTTTGTTGAACCCTTCCCTGATGTTCGGGTATGGTCTCTTGCCTTGCTCATCGCGACGTACGCGATGACCGATGTTGAGAAGCAGTTGCTGTCGTGAGCGGACACCACGGGTGATCTGGCCGAGCTTCATTCGACCTCAGCCTTGATTTGTCCTTCGCCGGAGGACCGGCGCGCCCACGAAAGTAGATTTGAACCGCTTCCTTGCCTCAATCCCTCCTATGAGCCTGCCGTCGATTCCCTCCCGGGGAATCCTTCGGGTCGAACTCCTGGCCGGTCTCGTAGTTGCCCTGGCCCTGATCCCGGAAGCGATCTCCTTCTCGATCATTGCCGGAGTCGACCCGAAGGTCGGCCTCTACGCCTCCTTCACGATGGCGGTCGCGATCGCCTTCACCGGTGGCCGGCCCGCGATGATTTCTGCGGCTACCGGCGCGATGGCTCTGGTTGTGGTGTCCCTCGTCAAGGACCACGGCGTCGAATATCTGCTGGCCGCGACCGTTCTCGCGGGAATCTTTCAGGTGCTGCTTGGGGGCCGGTGTGGCGAAGCTGATGAGGTTCGTCCCGCGTTCAGTGATGACCGGATTCGTGAACGCACTCGCGATCCTGATCTTCCTGCCCAGTTCCGCACCTCGTCGATGGAGGGGCTGCCGGCCTGGTGCTGGTCGCGGCGGGCCTGGCCGTGATCTACCTCATCCCGAAAATGACCACGGCGATTCCGGCACCGCTCGTTGCGATCGTCCTCTTGACCGTTTTCGTGCTGGTCGCTCACGTCGGCGTTCCAAATGTCGGCGACGAAGGCGAGCTGCCGAGCGTCCTGCCCTTCCTCGGAATTCCCAGCGTTCCGTTCAATCTCGAAACGCTGAAGATCATTGCTCCGTATACATTCACGTTGTCGATCGTCTGGCCTTCTGGAGTCACTGATGACGGCGAAGCTGGTCGACGACATCACCGAGACCGGCTCGGACAAGGACCGCGAGGCGCGAGGACAGGGCATCGCGAACGTGGTGACCGGTTTCTTCGGAGGCATGGCGGGCTGCGCCATGATCGGCCAGACGATGATCAACGTGCGGGTCAGCGGTGCCCGGACCCGGCTTTCGACTCTTGCCGCCGGCGTGTTTCTGATCTCCCTGGTCGTAGGACTTGGAGCAGTGGTTGCCGTGATCCCGATGGCCGCCCTCGTCGCCGTGATGATCCTCGTATCCGTTTCGACCTTCGACTGGCATTCGGTGACACCTTCGACCCTGAAACTGATGCCCGCCGGAGAAACGGTCGTGATGGCCCTGACGGTCACCGGAACTGTCGCGACAAACAACCTGGCGATCGGCGTCGGAGTTGGTGTGCTCGCCTCGATGGCCCTGTTCGCCCGCCGGGCCGCCCATCTGGTCGACGTCACGCGGAAAATCGATTCCGACGGGTCCAGGGCCAAGTACTGGGTTTCCGGCGAGCTGTTCTTCGCTTCAGACCAGGAGCTGATCGACGCCTTCGACTACCCCAACGATCCCCCCCGGGTCCTGATCGATTTCTCCCAGGCGCACCTCTGGGACACGTCGGCGGTTGCCGCCCTCGACGCGATCGCAGGTCACTACGAGAGGCACGACATCGACCTCGAACTGACCGGATTGAACCAGCTGAGCGAACGCCTGCACAGGGACTTGAGCGGCCAGTTCGCAACCGCCCACTGAGTTTCGGGAAAAGTGGCCAGAGCCAGCGGCCCGAGTCCCACTTCAATTCGCCAGCGCCAGCGCGACACCGGGCGCATCTCTGATGATTTGGGAATCATCAGTCACAAGGCTAACCCCGGCACCCTCCGCGACTGTCACGTAGGCCGCGTCATAGGCAGTCAGGCCGCCGCCACTCCACCTCGCGACTGTCTCGAGTTCGGGCTCGACCATTTCAAAGCCGATGTCAGGCATTGATGCGGCCAGTTCAGCCAGCTTGTCTTCGCCCCAGCGCCACTTCCGCGCGGCGACATTCAAGATCTCGAGCCAGAGGAGCGGTGGAGCCAGCACGTGCAGTTCCCCATCTTCGAACTGTCTCCGGAGCTCAAGCGCCGGCTCAAGGTTTTTTTCGCCCTCATCATGGAACCACTTGAGAACCACCGATGCGTCGAGCACCACTTCTCTCAACGGGCATCCCGTGCGGCACGGACAGCTTCGGTGGAATCCCCACGAGAATTTGCTCCCAGCGAGTCGATTCTGCGAAGAGCCGCGCGCGAAGACGGAGACTTGCCTGGCCCTGTATGCCGGCTTATGTCGCCCTCGGCCAGGTCAGACAAATAGGCGCTCCGGGACTTGGACCCGGAGCGGGCGGCGCGATCAATGCGCCGGAGCAGAGCATCGTCGAAGCTCACGAGTACTTTCGCCATACGAGGAGGATATCTTAGATATCCAAGGTTTGCAAGATTGCGAAAGTCCCGGCCGGTCTAGCTGAGTACAAACACCGCAACGGTTGCGATGGCTGTGATTGCGAGGATCACCAGCAGGACTCCGACACTCAGGCCGAGCAGGGTTCCGCCCACGAAGAAGAGAGCCCCGATGACAAGGACCGTCAGATATTCAGCGGCGCGTTCTTTCTTGCTCGGTCCGTTCATGTCTTCCCGGTGGTTGACTGATTCCAGCCCGGAAAGTCCGGCCTGCCACCTACATCTATCAGCCTGTATATCTATAAAGATCGGCACTATGACCCCGACCCGATCATCCCTTGAGCCGAAACGACCGTAGAGGCTGGATCGCTTTCGGCGTGTTGCTCGCCGGGATCGGGGTCTACCTGTTCGTGCTCGGCGATTCGACCACCTTCTTCCGGGACGAGTGGAGCTTAATCGCCTATCGGGACGGGAGGTCAGCGGCGAACATCCTCGGGAGCCACCAGGACCAGCTGATCGCCAATTTTCTCCTCTTTTACGTCGGCTTCTTCAAGGGCATCGGCCTCGATCAATACTGGCTGATCCGCCTGCTGACCCTGCCGTTGTTGCTGGGCTGCCCGGTTGTCATCTACTTCATCGGCTCTCGCCGGATGGGGGCCTGGGCGATCGCCCCCGCCCTGATCATCCTGCTGCTGGGGACCGCGTGGGAAACCCTGCTCTGGCCACTCGGAATCTTCGCTTTCGGCGCCGTCTGCTTTCTCGCAACGGCGGCCCTGCTGGCGATGGAGCGCGACGACTGGAAATGGGATCTGACCGCGTTCCTGCTGCTGATGACAGCACTTGGCATGAACGGCCTGACGCTGGCCTTCCTGGTGGGCGGAGCGCTTGGCCTTCTCATGCTGCCGAGGCCAGGCTGGAAACGCCTGTGGATCGTGGTCATCCCCGGGGCCGTCTACCTGCTCTGGAGCCACTTCTACCGGACCGTGCCGGTCGATTTCGGTTCGACGATTGGCGGGGTGCCCCACTTCGCCTGGGACCTGGCCGTCAACGGCGTCTCGGGCTTCACCGGATTATCTGGACGATCGCCGAAGTAGCCACCGTCGTAGTCGCGGCTTTCATTCTGGTCCGGCTGGTCCAGGTCGGGCGCGATTCTCCGATCGCCTGGCAGGCGAGCGCGGTGCTGCTGACCTACCTGGCCCTGACGGCGCTCGCCAGAACCACCGAGGGAAGCCCGTTTGCCTTGCGATACATGTTCCCGACGGTCTTCCTGCTGCTCGTGATCCTGGTCGCGGTTGCCCCGCGCGACAACCTGAAGATCGCGTATCCAGTGGGACTGACGGTCCTGATCGCGATCGTCCTGCCACACAACTTGCGCCAACTCGTGGACGGCTCGAATCACTTGAAGGAATCCGCGGTGATCACCCGGGCGGAGCTGGGTGCGATCGAGCTGAGCCGTGAGTTCGTGCCGCTCGACGTGACGATGGATCTCCACGAGTACCCGATTCCCGCGAGCAACTACCTCACGGCGGTCGACCGTTTTGAATCCTCGCCCGCCTACGACAGAACCGAGCTGATGGCGGCTCCGGAGCTGGCCCGTCAAAACGCGGACCGCCTCCTTGCACTGGCCGAAAGCCTGGTCACTCCGGCCGGAGCCGGCTCGGCCGGAAAACTGATCGCTCGTGGGAACTTCGTCTGCCGGCGGGTCTCACCCGGTGACACCTTTACCAGGGACAAACTCGGCATCTCCGAAATCCTGGTTCTGGGTTCGTGGCCCGAGACCGGCATCGCGGTCAAACGATACGCCTCGGACTTCCAGCTGCTGGCGCTGCCGGATCAGTCCGGCCGTTACGTGATCGGAACTCCTGACGCTGCGGCCGATCCCCCCTGGCAAATCAAAGTCGAAGCATCCGGCAGCCCGGTTCGAGTCTGCGAAACAGGCTAAGCCTCCTGCGAGAGGCGGTACTCCGTCTCGATCTCCTGGCGAATCTCGATCTTCAGTTCTTTGCGGAGTTCGGGCTCCAGCTGCTCGCGGACCTGCTGTTCGAGCTCGGCACGCGCCTCAGGACTCAGTTCACTCAGTTCAGTCATTCTGCTCTCCTGCTCGGTGGTTGTGTCAGCAGTCTAGGACTGAAGCAGCCCCGCCACAACGACGGCCACACGCTCGCCGCGATCAGTCAGCAGGTACTCGGTGTGTGGTGGACGTCCGGCGACCGTGCGGCGCTCGACCAGCCCGGCTTGCTCGAGCTGTTCGAGGCGCTCGGAGAGCGTCGTCGGAGAGACCCCGGGGAGGGACTGGCGGAATTCGTTGAAGCGCGAGGCACCGCTGGAACAGGCGTAGATCGTGGCCATGGTCCAGCGGCGCTCGAGCACCCCAGCTGCTTCGCGCATCTCCGGCGGAACCGGATTGCAGTTTCGGCACCTAGGCGACATTCACTGCGTGTCCCACCGGCTCGAGGGCCAGTTCGATTACTTCCTCCACGCTCATCACGGGATGAAAGGTCATCGTGTCGCGCACCTCTTCGGGGACCTCATCGAGGTCAGCCTTGTTGCGGTAGGGCAGGAACACGTCGGTCAGTCCGGCGGCGTGAGCGGCGAGCACCTTCTGCTTGAGCCCGCCGATCGGCAGAACCCGTCCCTGAAGCGTGACTTCACCGGTCATGCCGACGGTGTGCTTCACCGGCCGTCCGGTCAGCAGCGAGACGAGGGCGGTTGTCATCGCTGTGCCGGCACTGGGGCCGTCCTTCGGGATCGCCCCCGCAGGCACATGCATGTGGAACTCGCGCTGGAATGCTTCCGGCTCGATGCCGAGTTGCTCGCTGTGCGATCGCACGTAGGAGAGCGCGATCCGCGCCGACTCCTTCATAACGTCGCCGAGCTGGCCGGTCAGGACCAGGCCCTTGTCGCCTTCCATGGCGGTCGCCTCGATGAAGAGAACGTCACCACCGGTTCCGGTGACCGCGAGGCCGGTTGAGACGCCCGGGATCGCCGTGCGCTCGACCGACTCCTGGAAGATCTTCTGGCGGCCGAGGGCCTTCCGCAGAGCCTCCTCATCGAGGACCAGCGGACTCTCAACCGCATCTTCCGAGGCGATCCGGGTGGCCGCGGCGCGCAGCAGTTTGCCGAGCTCACGCTCGAGCTGGCGTACACCGGCTTCACGGGTGTACTCGGCGATCAGCGAGTTGATGATCTCGTCGCTGACTATAACTTCGTCGGCTTCGAGTCCGTTCCGCTTGATCTGGCGCGGCAGCAGGTATCCCTTGGCGATCGCCAGCTTTTCGGCGGTGGTGTAGCCGTCGAAAGCGATGGTCTCCATGCGGTCGAGCAGCGGCGCCGGGATCGGGTCGAGCTGGTTGGCCGTAGCGAGGAAGACGACCTCGGAGAGGTCGATCTCGACGTCGAGGTAGTGGTCGCGGAACGAGTGGTTCTGGGCCGGGTCGAGCACCTCGAGCAATGCGGCCGAAGGATCGCCGCGCCAGTCGCTGCCGACCTTGTCGACCTCGTCCAGGAGGATTACCGGATTCATCGTCTTGGCATCCCTGAGGGCACGCACGATGCGGCCCGGCAGGGCACCGATGTAGGTGCGGCGATGGCCGCGGATCTCGGCCTCGTCGTGGAGCCCGCCCAGGGAAATTCGGACGAACTCGCGGTCGAGGGCCTTGGCGATCGACTCGCCGATCGAAGTCTTGCCGGTGCCGGGAGGTCCGACCAGGGTCAGGATCGCGCCGTCGGCGCGGCTGTCCTTCTCGACCCCGCGTTCGGCACGGAGCTTCCGCACGGCGACGAACTCGGTGATGCGATTCTTGACGTCATCGAGGCCGGCGTGGTCTTTGTCCAGCACCTGACGGGTGTAGGCCGGGTCGAGCTTTCCGTCTGATCGCTCGGACCACGGGACGCTGATCAGCCAGTCGAGGTAGCTGCGAATCATCGAGCTCTCGCCGGACTGCTCGCCTTGGCGTTCGAGGCGGCGCAGCTCCTTCTCGGCCTGCTCCCCGACGCCTTCAGGCATGCCGGCGTCGCTGATCTTCTGCTCGTACTCCTCGATCAGGCTGGCTTCGTCGTCGCCGAGCTCCTTGCGGATCGAGTCCATCTGCTTGCGCAGGAAGTACTCGCGCTGCTGGGCCTGGGCGCCGGACTCGACGTCGTCACGGATGCGGCTGCGGACCTGCAGCTCGGCCAGCCGCTCGCGCTGAAGTTCGACCGCGAGCTCGAGGCGGGCGGTGACGTTGATCGTGTCGAGCAGGCGGACCTTCTGGTCGACGCTGACGTCGGGACTGAGACCCGTGGTGTCAGCCAGGGCGCCCGGCTCCTCGACCGAACGCAGGAAGGCAGCGATGCGGCCGTCGGCTCCACGCAGTTCGAGGATCTCTTCGACGATCGCCCGGTACTCACGGGCGAGCTCCCTGGTGTGGTCGTCGTCGGGCTGGCCGTCGTGGATCTCCTGGACCTCCATGCGGAGGGCATCAGGGTCGACGGAGTCGGCCTGGGCGATGCCGGCAAGGCCCCGGCGCAGGCCGACGACAGTGGCGATCGGCTCGCCCTGGGGACCGTGGCCGCGTTCGATCACTTCGGCGACGACACCGACCCGCTCGAACTCGCCCTCGCGGCGGGTGAGCAGGAAGACCTGGTCTTCGTCACCGACGTCAATCTGGAGATTGGCGCTGACCGAAGGGAAAACGATTGCTTCATCAAGCGGAACGATGAGGTATGACATGAGGTAGGTCCAGTTTCTGTAGTTAGTCCTGAAGAAAGAGTAGCGAACCGGACCCGCCGGCTTTCGTGGAAGACTCCGATCCATGATCGAACTGCTCGAAAACATGCCGGACGGCGTGCTCGGATTCAGGATCACGGGCGAAGTCACCCGGGCCGACTACGACGACGTCCTGATGCCTCCGATCCGCAAAGCCATCGAGAGCGGCACCAAGGTCCGGGCCCTGACCCAGATCGGACCGGGCTTTACGGGCTACGACAAAGGCGCGGTCTGGGCAGACGTCAAGGCCGGAGCCGAATGGGGAATCGGACGGCATAACTCGTGGGAGTGCATCGCCGTGGTGACGGACGTACGGAAGATTCGGAAAATAACCTCGATGTTCGGCTGGATGTCACCCGGAGAACTCAAGACCTTCAAGCTCGAGGAACTCGACGAAGCGAAGGCCTGGGCCTCAGGCAGCTTCAACGCGTAACTGCAGGGAATCGATGCCGTAGATCCCGCTGACCGTCTGGAGTTCAACCGGTCCGGCCAGCTCGAGAGTTTCGATCTTTTCGGCGAGGAAGGTGAGTCCTTCTTCGAGTTCGGCCTTGGCGATGTTCGCGCCCACGCAGTAGTGGAAGCCGGCGCCGAAGGTCAGGTTGCGGGTCTTGCCGCGATCGGCGGTGATGTCGAAGTCCATCGGCTCGGAGAAGGCTTCCGGGTCGCGGTTGCCGGTGAACGAGCAGACCGCAATGACCGTGCCGGCCGGGAAGGTGATGCCGTCGTACTCGACGTCTTCGAGCAGCTGACGGGCAGTGAAGGGAGTGATCGGCTCGAAACGAAGTGCCTCCATTGTGGCCAGAGGCGCCAGCGTTTCGGTGTCGCTTCGGAGTGCCAACCACTGTTCAGGCCTCTCGGCCAGTAGCCGGATCGCGTGGGCAAGCTGGTTCTGGGTGGTGTCGACCCCGCCAACCAGGATGTTGAGGACGAGGTTCTCGAGCTCTACGCCCGAGAGCTTCTCGCCCTCTTCTTCGGTCGCGATAAGTGACGAGATCAGGTCGTCCGAGGGTGAATCGCGCCTCGTTTCGATCAACGGCCTCACCCAGTCGTAGAACTCGCCGACCTTGGTCTGGATCGTCTCGATCATTTCCGGATCGGAAAGGGCGATGGGGTCGAACTGGCGCTGGATCCACATCGACCAGTCGTGAAGCAGCGGAGCATCCTCGGGAGGCGCGCCCATCACCCGTGAGATGGTCAGGGCCGGATAGGGCCGGGCGAAGGCGTCGATGAAATCGAATTCGACCGTACCTTCGAGGTCGTCCCAGAGCTTCCCGAGGATGTCGCGCATCGCCGGCCGGTAGTTGTTGGCCGCCCGCGGGGTCAGGGACGGGTTGACCAGACCACGAAGCCGCCGGTGGGCGTCGCCGTTGACGTTGATGATGTTGTGCTTGATCTGCTCGAAGAGGGGGCCGTCGTCGATGCCGAAGATCCGGGCGATCAGCAGGCCCGGAAATACCGCCGACCTGGTCCGGAGGAAGAACTCGCCGGCCTCGCGCCCGAGGACCACGGTCGCCATCGGCGATTCCGCCAGCCACTCGCCGCTCTCGAGCATCGACTTCATCTCGGCGTGCCACAGCTCGCCCTTGAGACCCGGGTCCGTCATGTCCAGCTTCGGCAGCGTGAGGTCTGCGACGGCGGTCACGCTAAGAGACTAGCTCCGGGTCAAGACATCGAAGTCGCACAGCGAAACCATCCTTTGTCCCTCATGAGCGAAGCGACTTCGATGCTTTGTTCTAGGAATCCGCGAACTTGTAGCCGATGCCTCGCACGGTGAGCACCAGCTCGGGGCGCTGGGGGTCTGACTCAACCTTCTGCCGCAGGTTGGAGATGTGCACGTCGCAGGCCCGTTCGTCCCCGTCGAACTCAGTCTGCCAGAGCTCCTCCATGATCTGGGAGCGCTTGAAGACTTCGCCCGGCCGGGCGGCCAGGAGGCGCAGCAACTGGAACTCGGAACGGGTCAGGCTGATCGTGCGGCCGCGAACCGTGACCACGTGGCGGGCGAGGTCGATCGTCACCGGACCCGAGTTGATGCGGGAGACCTCCGGGACTGGCGAGCGGTCGAGCTCGCGGCGGCGGAGCTGGGCGCGGACGCGGCCGAGCAGCTCGCGGACCGAAAACGGCTTGGTTACGTAGTCATCGGCGCCGGCCTCCAGCCCGACGAATCTTGTCGACCTCGGCGTCCTTCGCGGTCAGGATGATGATCGGCACCGCCGAGCGTGAGCGCACCTCGCGGCAGATGTCGAGGCCACTGCGGCCGGGCATCATGATGTCGAGTATCAGCAGGTCGAACTCGAAATCGCCGACCAGCTTCTCTGCGGCTTCGGTGCCGTCGATCGCGGGCGTGACTTCAAATCCTTCCTGAGCCAGGGCGTAGCCGACCGAGTCCCTGACCGAGGGCTCGTCGTCAGCAATAAGGATTCGTCCGGCGTTGTTCAGGTTCTCAGGCAATCGGGGTCTCTGACTGTTCGATCAGCGGGAGGCGGACCCAGAATGTACTGCCCTCGCCCTCAACGGAATGTGCTCCCATCTCTCCACCCATCACATCGGCCATCCGGCGGGCGATCGCGAGACCGAGACCGAACCCTTCCTGACGACGCGATTCGGACCGGCGATAGAAGCGTTCGAATACGCGGTCAACTTCGGCCTGTGGGATTCCGGTTCCAGTATCGATCACTTCCAGCAGCATTTCCGCATCACCGATGCGCCTGCCGCGAACGGTAACGGTGCCGGGCGGTGGCGTGTTCTTGCAGGCATTCGTGACCAGGCCGATCAGCACCTGCCGCAACAGGGTCGGGTCGCCTTTGGCCGCCAGATCCCGCTCGACATCGAGGATCAGATCCAGTCCGGCAGGAACTTCGACCGCGGCTTCGACGTCACGGGCGGCGGCGGTTACATCGACCACCTCGACCTCCCCGGCCCCGAGCGCCTCGACCCGGGCCAGGGTCAGCAGCGACTGGGTGAGGCGGCTCATCCGCTCGGCGTCTGCCGAAAGCCGGTTGAGGAAGTGGTCGCGGGCCGGCGGATCGTCTTTGGCGCCCGACTGGAGGACCTCGATCGCACCGGAGATCCCGGCCAGAGGATTCCGCAGTTCGTGGGCGGCATTGCTGACGAAGTCCCGCTCGGCGAACTCCTTGCGCATTTCCTCGGTCCGGTCACGCACGACCACCAGCACCGCCTTCTCGTCCGGCAGGGACCGGGCCTGCATCGCGTAGGCGCGGTCGCCGATCCGGAGCGCCGGGTGGGCGGAGAAGCCTTCGACGGAAGCGCGCTTGATCTGTGGCAGCATCGCTTCGGGAGGCAGACCTCCCTGGTCGAGCAGAACGGTCGCGGCCGAGTTGTAGAAACGGACCGGGCCTTCGTCGTCGACGACCATCACGGCGTCGTTCAGGCCGTCAAAGATCGCGGTCAGCTTGTCGCGATCAGCGGTCAGCACTCCGAAGTTCTCTTTCAGCGAGAGCCGCATCGATTCGAGTGAGCGGGCAAGGTCGCCGATCTCGTCGCGGCCGCCAGTGGGCAGGCTGACGTCGAAGTCTCCGGAAGCGAGGTCATCAGCTTTGGAGGCCAGGCGCTTGATCCGGACGGCGATCGCCGAGGCGATCGCAACTCCGAGCAGGCTGCCGACCAGCACCGCGATCAGGGCCGCCCGCAGACTTTCGGAGCGCAGGGTGTCGAGCGCGCTTCGCAGGACTTCCGGGCGCGAGTAGCGGCCGACTATCGCCCCACCCGGCGCGCCGTTTTCGGCGCTGATCGGCACCCCGACCAGGGTCACCTTGCCACCCTTGATCTCGTCCGAGGTCCTGATCCCGTTCAGTGCCTGGGTGAGCACTTCGGCGTAGGCATCCTCTTTCTCAAACAGCCGGGACGAAGTCGCTGGACGGGTCAAGTTGCCGGAGGGGTCGAAGTACCAGGCCGTGAAGCCCTCGCCGTTCGAAGCCGCAACTTCGGTCTTGATGTCGCTGTCGGGTTCCCCCACCCGGTCGGCAAGCCGGTAGGTCCGGCCGATCGCGAGTTCGGCCGATCGCTCCGACAGCACCTCGCGGGTTGAATTGATGACGAAGACGAACATGATCGAGGCCGTGATGAAACCGACCGCGGCAAAACCTGCGGCCAGCCAGAGCCGCATTCCGATGTGGCGATGCTGACGGCGTGGGGGCCGGGTTCTCATACCGGAAGCAGCCTAGAGCAGAACGCCGATACCGATCGCACAGCCGAAAATATCCCAATCGGGAAGAATCGAAGCGTGAAGATCCTCGTTTTCATCCCGGCGTGGAACGAAGCGGACTCGATCGGGTCCGTAATCGAGGACGCCCGGCAACATGTGCCCGGTGCCCAGGTGCTGGTGATCGACGACGGTTCCGGGGACAACACCGCAGCCCGGGCGCGCCAGGCCGGGGCCCAGGTGGCCACGTTGCCGTTCAACCAGGGCGTCGGTGCCGCCCACCAGACCGGGTATATCTACGCGATGGCCAACGGCTATGAACTCTGCGGACAGATCGACGGCGACGGCCAGCATCCGGCGGCTGAGCTCGCCCGCCTCCTGGCTGAAGTCGAGTCCGGGCGGGCCGACCTCGTGGTCGGCTCACGATTTGCCGGAGACACGACTTACAACGCGCCCTGGGCCCGCCGGACCGGCCAGCGCCTGTTCAGCTGGATCGTTTCGACCGCGACCCGGCAGACCCTGACCGACACGACCAGCGGCATGAGGGCACTCAACCGGCGGGCGATGTCCCTGTTCGCCACCCGCTATTCGTCCGAATTCGCCGAAGTCGAATCGCTCCAGCAGGCAGTCCGCGCCGGCCTCACGGTCAAGGAAATCCACGTCGACATGCTGCCGCGCGAACAGGGCACCTCGTTCATTACCCCGCTGAAGTCGGCCTTCTACCTCTTCAAGACGCTGACCGTGCTGCTGGTCGGACAGATGCGGCCGCGGACCAAGCTGCCATACGAAGGTGACCAATGACCTGGCTCCTGGCGGCAACCGAACCCGTGGTCCGGCTGACCCCCCAGGCGCGCATCGTCGCGGCGATCCTGGCGGTGCTCTTCATGCTCCTGATCCTCGACCTGATCCGTCGCGACCGGCTGCTCGAGCGGTACAGCATCGTCTGGTTCGTGATGGGGCTGGCGATGCTCGCCGGCGCCGCTTTCCCCGGCCTCCTCGAACTGATCGCGAAGCTGATCGGTGTCCGTGACGTCACGATCGCCCTTTTCTCGATCGTCCTGATGATCCTGCTTGCGCTCTCACTCAACTTCAGCGTGATCGCCTCGCGCCAGTCGAAGCAGATCACGCGGCTGGCCCAGCAGAGTGCGATCGAAACGATCGAAGACCCGCCGGAAGACGACTAGGCCCGGCCGAAACCGGCAGCGAGGCGGAAGCAGAGCGCTTCCAGGGCGAGCTCTTCGGACACGTTCAGGTCGAAACGCCGCCGGGTGTCGGCGATCAGCTCAACCGCGCTGCGTGCCGCGCCCAGCCGAATGTCTTCAGCCTGCTCCTCGAGCACTTCGACCCGGTCGGTATTGAAGACGAGTTCGGGGGCACCGGTCTTGATCGCTGCGAGGTCCCGCGCCCATGAAGCCGCCAGTGAAAGCGAGAGGTCGAGGACTCCGGTCCGCGCCCGGCGCTGGGCACGCCTTGTCGCTTCTTCGATCTCGGTCTTGGTGTGTTTGATGCCTTCTTTGACTTCACCGCCAAGCTCGGTTGTGACCCGCTCGCCGGCCTGATCGCCCGTCTCCTTGGCGAGATTCAGCACCGCCAGCCAGGGAGAGGTCTCGAGCCGGTCGTCGATCACTCCGGCCATCATCAACTCGACGTTCTCCCGGATCCGCTGGCCGCGGTCGCGGGCCAGGAGCCGGGCAGTGCCGAGGTCGCCGCGCGAGAGCCGGGCGGCGGCGCGGGTTCGCTCGGGTGTGGCGATGTCACCAAGCTCGGCTTCGATGACCGCCTGCGGCAGCGCTTCGAGCTCGATCGTCTGGCAACGCGAGGCGACGGTCGGCAGCACGGCTTCGGCCTCTGACGAAAGCAGGATCAGGTGGGCATGCGGCGGCGGCTCTTCGAGCGTCTTCAGCATTGCGTTCTGGCTCTCTTCGTTCAGGTGATCGGCCGCTTCGATCACGAAGACCCGGTGACCACCCTCGAAAGGGCTGAGCGGCGCCCGGTGGATGATCTCCTCCCGGACTTCGGCGACGGCGTGGCTCATGCCGACCGGCTTCAGCCAGATCAGGTCGGGGTGTGGTGACGGATCGAGCAGCGCCCGGCGGCGGGTCTCCTCGGGATCCGGGCTTTCCTTGACCAGGATCTCGGCGGCGAAGGCACGGGCGATTCGTTTCTTGCCGGATCCGGTCGGTCCCTGGAACAGGTAGGCATGCGAAGGGCCATCCCGGAGGGCTGCGGCCAGCGCCGAACCGGCGCGGGACTGATGGACGGTTGCGTCGGCAAGGGCGGTTGAATCACTCACCGGGCGAGCTTCGCTTCAACCACGGCCATGATCCGCGCGTGGACCTCTTCCGGGGTGCCTTCCCCGTCGATCACCGTGACCCGGTGCGGCTCACGCCGGCTGATGTCGTCATAAGCCTCGGCAACCCTCTCCTGGAAGCGCAGTCCTTCGGCTTCGAAGCGGTCATCACTCTGGGCCCGCCTGAGTCCTTTGGCGGGGTCAATCCGGATCAGCAGGGTCAGGTCGGGGTCGAGCCCACCGGTGGCGGCGTCGTTGATTTCGCGGACCCGGACGATGCCTAGGCCACGGGCGACCCCCTGGTAGGCGATGGTCGAATCGACGAAGCGGTCACAGACCACCGTCTGTCCGGTCTCGAGCGCGGGCTTGATCACCCGGCCGATCAGATCGGCGCGGGCCGCACAGAAGAGCAGCAGCTCGGCGATCGGGTCGAGCGGTGTCTCCGGGTCAGCGAGCAGGCTGCGGATCTCTTCGGCAGCAGGCGTGCCTCCGGGTTCACGCAGCCGGACCGTGTTTCGTCCGAGGGCCGCGACCAGCAACTCGGCCTGGGTCGTCTTGCCGGAGCCATCGACCCCCTCGAGCGTGATGAACACGCCCGGCCTCTACTTTTTGCCAGCGCCGGGGCCGTTGCGGCTGCCGGCGCGCTTCACCCGGCGGGTGCCGAGATCGGGCTCACCGGAGGATCGCTTCGAGGCCGCGACGGTGGTCGTCTTCTTCTTGGCCGGCGACTTCTTCTTCGCAGTCTTCTTGCCCTTGGCCGCAGGCTTCTTCTTGGTCTTCCCGGCGGCCTCGTCCATCTTCTCCTTGGCCTCTTTCGCGGCAAGGCGCTCGGCCTTCTTCTCGCGCATCTCGATCATGGTCGGGCAGTCATCGTTGAAGCAGAGTTTCCAGGGACGGCCGGCGCGGCCCCGGGTCTTGACGCTGACCCGCGGGGTGCGGTGGCAGATCGAGCAGCTCTCTTCGAGCGGCGTCACTTCGTAGAAGTTCGGTTGCGGCATCGGGAAGGTCTGGTCGCAGGATTCGGGATCGTCCGCGACCCAGCCCGAGCAGCCGACGAACGACTTGCCGGACTTCTTGGCGCGGATGATGCGCAACTGGTGCGGCGAACCGTCTTCCTTCACCCGTCCGGCTTCCTTGCAGACGATGCAGGGACCGAGGATGCGGTCCTTGTCCATGCCGGCCCAGATGATCTTCGAAAGTTCTTCTTCGCCGCCACGCAGTTCGTCGAAGGTCGTGTGGACAAGCTTGCGGCTGTCTTCGACGACGCTCTCCTTGGTCAGCTCCGACTCGGCCACCTGATCCATCTCGGCCTCGAGGCTGGCGGTCATCTCCGCGGTTGCCATCTCCGGTACGTACTCCTTGAAGGCTTCGTACATCGCCATGCCGGTGGCGGTCGGCTCCGGCGGGTGGTTGCGCACGTACTTGCGGCTGTAGAGCTTCTGGATGATGTCGGGGCGTGTCGCCTTGGTGCCGAGGCCCTGCTCGTCCATGATCTGGACCAGCTTCGCTTCGGAAAGGCGGGCCGGTGGCTGCGTCTCCTTGTCGACCAGCCAGGGCTTGCCTTCGAGGGACAGCTCCTGGCCTTCTTCAAGCGCCGGGATTTCTTCATCGGAAGAACGGGCGTAGGTGTAGATGCCGGCGTAACCGGGGTCGAGCACGACCTTGCCGCGGACGAAGTACGTCTCGCCGCCCGCTTCGATGTCGGCGCGGGTCGACTCGGTGATCATCGGCGGGGAGAAAGTAGCCAGGAAGCGACGCACGATCAGCTCGTAGACCCGGGCCTTGGGTCCGTCGAGTGCGCTCGGGTAGAGGGCGTGGGTCGGGTAGATCGGCGGGTGGGCCGCGTCGAACTTCTTGCCCTGCGTGGGCTTGAGCGGTGCATCGAGCAGCGGCGCGGCGGCGGCAAAGTCCTTGATCTTGACCAATGCGGAAATCGTCTTCTCGAGCGGCAGCGAGTCCGGGTAGATCGTGTTGTCGGTACGCGGATACGAGATGAAGCCGTCGTCGTAGAGGTCCTGGGCGTAGTTCATCGCCTGCTTCGGCGTGATGCCGAGGCGGCTCGAAGCGTCGACCTGGAAGGAGTTCGTGTTGTACGGCGTCGGCGGCTTGCTGGTGTTCTTGCGGCTGGTGACCGACTGGACGACACCCGGGTTCGCGGTCGCGGCCAGGGCGCTGTCGGCCTCGGTCTTGTCCCAGAACTTGTCGGTGGCGTTATGGGTCTCGAAGCTGCTGCCGCTGGGGTGCTCGAACTTGGCGAACAGCTCCCAGTAGGGCTTGAAGACGTGGGCACGGCGCTCGAGTTCGCGCTCGACGATCAAGCCGAGCGTCGGGCTCTGAACGCGGCCGACCGAGAGGAAATTGGCGCCGTAGGCCTTGGCGATCAGCGAGACGGCGCGGGTGAAGGCGGCACCCCAGATCAGGTCGATGTCCTGTCTTGCGCCGGCCGCGTTGGCCAGCGGGTAGGAGAGTTCGGTGAGGTCGCTGAAAGCGCCCTCGATCTCTTCCTTGGTCAGGGCCGAGTAGCGGGCCCGCTTCATGGTCGGCTCGAGATCGGCGTTGACCTGCAGGGAAACTTCCAGCGCTTCGAGGCCGATCAGCTCGCCTTCGCGGTCGAAGTCGGTTCCGATGATCAGGCTGTCCGCGGCCTTGGCTTCCTTCTGGACGGCCTTGATCACGTTCTTCTTGCCGTCGATCGGCCCGGTTTCGAGTTGGGCGTCGACCAGGCCGTGGATCAGGTCGAGCTTCCACTGCTTGTAAACCTTTTCCTCGGGAAACTGGCGCTGGACGAAATGCCCACCGGTTCCGAGCACGGAGTGGTCGCCGTCGGAATCGCTCCATTTAAACACGGGGACCGTGAAGGACTTGTTTTCCGTCGCGCTTCCCCCGGAAAGGATCTCGGCGATCTTCTGGGCAGAGTTGTTTTTCTCGGTAATGATCAGACGCATCGGTGGGCGACAGTAGCAGGGACGGGCAACGACGTTGGGGAAATGCTCAGCTGTCACACAGCCAATCCTTTGGATTGAACCTAATATCTCTCCCATGAAGACTTTGGTAACCGGCGGCGCCGGATTCATCGGATCACATCTGGTCGACGCATTGACGGCCCGCGGCGACGAGGCCGTCGTGCTCGACAATCTGAGTTCCGGCAAGCTGGAGAACATTGCCTCGGCGATGGCCAACGGCACCCGCCTGATCGAAGGCGATATCCGCGATGCCGGTTTCGTCACCCGGACACTGGAGGCGGAACGGCCCGGCACGATTTTCCATCTCGCCGCGCAGAGTGAGGTTCGCAAGTCGATCGAAGAGCCCACCTTCGATGCCACCGTCAATGTGGTCGGCAGCGTCAACCTGATCGAAGCGAGCCAGAAAATCGGCCTCGACCGTTTCGTCTTCGCTTCGACCGGTGGTGCCGTCTACGGCGAGGGTGAACTGATCGACCTGCCCGCGGTCGAGACGACCGTGCCCGAACCGATGTGCCAGTACGGACTCAGCAAGTTCGTGGTCGAGAAATACCTCGAGCTCTACCGCCGCCTTTATATGTTCAACTCGGTGGCTCTACGGCTCGCCAACGTCTATGGGCCCCGGCAGAACCCGAAAGGCGAGGCCGGCGCCGTCGCGATCTTCGCCGGTCAGCTGAAGAACGGCGAGAAACCGACCGTGTTCGGCGACGGCACCCAGACCCGGGATTTCGTCTACGTGGGCGACGTGATCGACGCGATGCTCACCGCCTCACGCACAGATGTAGAAGGAACGATCAACGTCGGCTCTGGCGTGGAGGTCCCCCTGCTCGAGCTGATCTCGACGATCGGCGGACTCGGAGAGAACGGCAACACCTTCAAACCTTCCTTCGACACGGCCCGGAAGGGCGATGTCCAGCGCAACTCGATCGACCCCTCGCGCGCCGCGGCCGACCTCGGGTGGAGCCCCGCGACCAGCCTCGAAGACGGTCTGAAAAAGACCGTCGATTCAATCTAGGTTTCGGTGAGGCGTGCCCGGCCGGACCATTGTCACGGCCAAAATTGCGCGATCCCCTAACCTTTAGTCATATGCCTGCTCAAGCCTATGCCGGGAAAAAGTGTGTCTGCCAGTACCGTAAAAAGATCTGCGACCAGACTTGCGTCAAGGACATGCTGTACACGCCGTTCTATATCGCCTGCCTCAAACTGACCGGCCGCAAGTGCCTCGTGGTCGGCGGCGGCGAGATCGGCCTCGAGAAGATCGATGGCCTGCTGGCCTGCGACGCCGAGATCGTTCTGATCGCCCCCGAGGCCTGCGATGCTGTGCAGGAGTACGCCTCCGAAGGCTCGATCGACTGGATCCGACGCGAGTACGCCGGACCCGCCGATCTCGAAGGCAAGTTCATGGTGATCGCCGCCACCAACGATTCCGAAGTCAACATCGGGATCTATTACGACGGCGAGAAGCGGGCGATGCTGGCCAACGTGGTCGACGTGCCGCCGCTCTGCAACTTCATCCTGCCAGCGATCGTCCGCACCGGACCCCTCGCAATCGCGATTTCCACCGCCGGGGCATCACCCGCCCTGGCCAAGCGGATGAAGCGTGAGATCAGCGAGACCTTCGGCGAGGACTACGCCCGCCTCGCGGTGATCCTCAACGACGTGCGCGGCTGGGCCAAAGGCACGCTGCCCACCTACCAGGACCGCAAGGGATTCTTCGAAGGCATCGTCAACGGAGACCCCGACCCGATCGACCTGATCAGGGAGGACCGGGAACCGGAGCTGCTCGACCTGATCGAGGCAGCCAAGACTTCCGCGACCGCAGCACTCAGCCGCTGACCCCCACCTCAGACGCCGCAGGGCTCAGAACCATCGGGTGGCAGTCCACGGACTTCGCCGCCTGGGACCAGGTGAAACGCAAGGACCTGATCCCCGCCCGGGTGATCGGCCTTCACCGGAACCACGTGGTCGACCTGCTGACCCCGAAAGGGCAGATGCAGGGCAAGCCGGCCGGCAAGCTCCTGAAGGGCCCGACTTCGGCCGTGGCGATGCCGGCCGTCGGTGACTGGGTGGCGGCCGACCACGAAGGCACGGTTCACCAGATCCTCGAACGCCGGACCACCCTGTCGCGCCGCTCGGCGGCTGACCGCGACCGGATCCAGGTCCTCGCCGCCAACGTCGACGTCGTGATCGTGGTCAGCTCGCTCAACAAGGACCACGACCTCGACCGGCTCGAGCGTATGGTCGCCCTCGGCGAGTCCTCCGGCGCCCGCACGATCGTCGCCCTGTCGAAGTCCGACCTGGTCGAAGACCCGGCCCCGGATGTCGATGAGGCCGCGGCCCGGTTTCCGGCCTCGAAGGTGCTCGCCTTCAGTTCGAAGTCGGGCGAGAACCTCGACCAGATCAAGGGCTTCCTCAAACCGACCGGAGACCGTCGTCCTGCTCGGCAGCTCCGGCGTCGGCAAGTCAACCCTGGCGAACACGCTGCTCGGCCACGACCGGCAGAAGACTTCCGAGATCCGCGACCGCGACGACCGCGGCCGCCACGCGACGACCAGCCGGGAACTCTTCACCCTCCCCGGCGGCGCGTTGATGATCGACACCCCCGGCCTGCGAGCACCCGGTGCCGCGGACGAAACCGAAGACCGCCGTGCCGAAGAGATCGAGAAGCTGGCCGAGCACTGCAAATTCCGCGACTGCGGCCACGAGACCGAACCCGGCTGCGCGGTAACCGCGGCAGTCAAGGCCGGCGACCTGCCCCCGGCCTGACTAGCGGTTGTCCAAGGCCAGGCGGGCTGCACCGATCGCTCCGGCGAAGGTTCCGAGCTTCGAGATCCTGATCGGTGTCTCGTCGAGTCCCGGGAAGGTCGTGTCCTTGAGGCCGGCCCCGATCGCTTCGGCCAGCGGTTCGCCCCAGCCGGTGGACAGCCCGCCGCACAGGACGAACACGTCCGGGTTGAGCAGGTTCACGATCGTCCTCACGCCACGGACCAAGTAGTCCACGGTGGTCTCCAGGGCTTCCTGCGCCGCCGTGTCGCCGTTCTCGGCCCGCCGGATGATCTCGTCAGTCCGCACCAGTTCCTTACCACTGAGACGCTCGTAGCGTGCTCCGGTGGCGGTGCCTCCGGCCAGCCTGCCGAGGCAGCCAGAGAAGCCGCAGGTGCATTCGGGTTCGTCCGCGAGGGAGATATGGCCGAACTCGCCGGCCAGGCCGCGGGCGCCACTGAAGATTTTTCCGTCGACCACCAGTCCGCCGCCGACTCCGGTGCCGAGGGTCAGCCCGGCGACAACCGGCTCCTGGTTTCCGGCACCCAGCCACCACTCAGCGAGGATGGCGCTCGCCGCGTCGTTCTCGAGGGTGACCGGCATCGACATGCTTTTTTCGAGCATGTCCCCTACCGGGACATCGACCCACCCGGGCAGCGATGCCGACTTGGCGATCCGGCCGGTTTCTTTTTCGATCGGTGCGCAGACGGCCGCGCCAACCGCGTCGAAGTCATGCTCGAGGCTCAATCTTTCGACGAGCGCCGTCATCCGGGCAACCGCTGCCTCCGGACCCTCGGCGACGAGCGAGGGCTCGGAAGTCGTCGCCACGATGCGACCATCAGGCTCGACGACCGCTGCCTTGAGGTTGGTGCCACCGAGATCTACTCCGAGAACCACTGGGCGGATCCTACAGCGCACCTCCGGTAGATTCGGGTCCACCCATCGCTCTTCAAAACAAACCTGATCGGAACGAAATTGCCTGACAACGACTCCCCGGCCTGGCCCCTCGAACTTCCGCGGAGCGGCAACGACCCGATCTCGTTCGCCGTCGACCACCTCGAGAACACCCTGTTCCGGGAATACGACGTGCGGGGCACCCTCGATCCCCACGCCCCCACCCGCGAGGAACCGCTCAACGAATTCGTGGCCAACCGCCTCGGCCGCAGCTTCGGCACCTTCCTTGACCGCCGTGACAAGACCGACGTCGTGATCGGCCACGACTCACGCAGCTATTCGGAGAAGCTGGCGACGGCCTTCACTCTCGGCCTGCTCTCCACCGGCCGGAACGTCGTCTTCATCGGACTCGCGACCACCCCCACCGTCTACTTCGCCCAGCACCACCTCGGCGGTTTCGCCGGGGTCCAGGTGACCGCCAGCCACAACCCGAACGGCTGGGCCGGGTTCAAGCTCGGCGACGAGTCTTCGATCACGCTCGGCCCGGAGGGGATTATCGAGCTCCATGAGATCGCCGAGAGCCGTGAATTCGCCACTGGCCAGGGCACCTACACCGAGCGGATCATCATTCCCGAATACGTGGCGGAGCTGACTGAGCGTGTCCCCAGGGGCGACCGTCCCTTGAAGATCGTGGTCGACGGCGGCAACAGCATTTCGGGCCCGGTGCTGAACCAGGCCCTCGAGGCCGCCGGCTACGAGACCGTACCGATCAACCTCGAACTCGACTGGACTTTCCCGAATCACGAGCCCGACCCCGAGTCGGTCGAGGCCCGCAAGCAGATCGGCGACGCGGTCAAGGAGCACGGCGCCGACGTCGGCCTTTCGATCGATGGCGACGGTGACCGCCTCGGCGTGACCGACGAGAACGGCGGAATCGTCTGGTCCGACATCGTCCTCACGATCTTCGCCGCCGACTCGCTCGAGCGCCATCCCGGTGGATCGATCGTCTACGACGTCAAGTGTTCCCGCGCCGTGGCCGACGTGGTCACTGCCAAGGGCGGCGTGCCGGTCATGTGGAAGACCGGGCATTCGCACATCAAGACGAAGGCCCGCGAGCTGAAGGCGCCCTTCAGCGGTGAGCGCAGCGGCCACTTCTTCGATGCCGGCGACTACTACGGGTTCGACGACGCGGTCTACACCGGCCTGCGTTTCGCCCAGATCCTGAGCAAGGGCGACAAGTCCGTGGCCGGGATCGTCAGCGAGATGCCGCAGTACGTATCGACCCCGACGATGCATGTCCACTCAGGCGACGAGGAGAAGTACGACGTCGTCGACACGGTCCTCAAGCAGGCCGCTGAGCTGCCCGGAGAACCAAACATCATCGACGTCAACGGCGTCCGAGCCGAGTGGGAAGACGGCTGGTTCCTGGTCCGCGCCTCGAGCAACCTGCCGGCCCTCGTGATCGTGATCGAAGCCGACACGGACGAGCGGCTGCGCGACCTCTACGACACGGTGCGCTCATTGCTCGACCCCCTTGATGCCGTCGCGAAGGACTGGGAGAACGACCCCTTCGCCTGAGCCGGTTCGTCAGGCCTGGAGGTCGAGGAAATCGAGCAGCAGCCGGCTGACCGCCGGCGGGTCGTCGATGTAAGGCCAATGGCCGCTGTCGGGGAGGATGTGGACCTCGGCCGACGGGAAGCCTTCCTTCTGGCGCTCGGCCATCTCGACCCCGAGGTATCGGTCGCCCGCCCCCCAGATGACCAGCGCCGGGATGTCGGCCGCGGCGAAGAGCGGCACCAGCTTTGCGTGATCGTCCCTGATCTTCTTCGAGTCGCGGTAGAGGTCGAGGACCGCAGCCCGGGTGCGGCGGTCGTAGTTGTCGTACATCTCGTCGAGGAACGCGCGTGGCAGGCCGCGGGGTTCAGTGTTGCCGGCGACCCGGCGAAACATTGACCGGGTGGTGATCGCCTGGAGCAACTCGCCCACGCCCCTGGTCTGCCAGGCCCGCGCGGTGCGGTGCCACTTGTAGTCGAGCAACAGACCCGTGTTGATCAGGGTGATGCTTGTATTCGCACCGAGGTGGTCCGCCGCCCAGGTCAGCCCGATCGGGCCACCGAAGTCATGCAGGACGAGATGGACGTGGGAGATTCCGAGCGTATTGAGGAGCTCGCCGACAAACTCGGCGTACTCGACGACGGTGTGGCCAAAGTCCGGGGCACCAACCGTCTGGCCGAAATCGGGAAGGTCGAAAGCGATCGCGCGGCGGTGCTCGCCCACCTCCTGGACGAGTTCGGCGAAGTCGCCGGCCGAGCCGGGATTGCCGTGGATGAAGACGACTGCCTCAGAGGCCTGGTTGGGGCCCGCCTGGAGCAGCCGGGTAGTGACCGGTCCAACGGTGATCGAATCGAAATCAGGCTGGACCTTCGTGCTCAAGTGTCCAGGGATCCGATCATCGAGCTAGAGGGCGAAGAAAGCAATCGCAGCGAAATGGGTCGCGGCCGCACCGATCACGAAGACGTGAAAGACCTCGTGGTAGCCGAAGTAGGTCGGGTTCGGATTCGGACGCCCGGTGGCATAGACCACCGCACCGGCGGTGTAGAGCAGTCCACCCGTTGCGATCAGGAGGCCGGCAGCGACGCCGGCGGTGCCGACGATCGAAGGGAAGGCGAGGGCGCCGATCCAGCCGACCGCGACGTAGATCGCGGCGCTGACCCATTTCGGCGAACCGGTCCAGACAAGTTCGATCACGATGCCGATTGCAGCTGCCGACCAGACTGCGATCAGGATGGCCGTCGCCCAGCTCCCGGACATCGTGAGCAGGCAGAACGGGGTGATCGTTCCCGCGATCAGCAGGAAGATCATCGAATGGTCGAGGCGGCGCATCAGCATGCGGGCCTTCATCGTTTTCCAGTTGACCCGGTGATAGAGGGCGCTGGTGCCGAAGAGGGCGCAGAGCGAGAGTGTGTAGATGCCGACCGCGAGCAGCTTGCGCGGGGTGTCGGCGATGACCAGCATCGAAATTCCGAGCCCGAGGGAGAGGAAAAATGCCCACTCGTGGGAAACGCCGCGGAACCTGGGCTTGACTGCGTTGAACTTCTCGGCGGCGGAGTCCTTGATTGCCGAAGCCTTCTCAACCGTGGCGTCGCGAGCGATTCCGGCCCTCTCGACGGTGGCGTCGCGGGCAGTGGTCGCCATTTCCACCGCGTTCTCACGGGCGAGAGTCGCTTTCTCGCGCGCGTTGTCGCGGGCGGCGGCCGCCCGGTCGATCGCGGCATCACGCCTGGCACCGGGGGTGACCTTCTTGCCGTCGTCCCTGCCGCCTGATTCCTGTTCCTGGTCCACCCTTCAAGAGTACAGGGGGCGGGACCCGGCCACCATATGTCGCAAAACCCGCAAACTATTTTCGGGGAAAACGCTATATGTGGTGTGTCAAGAAGGTGTCCGACGCCATTCCTAGTATAATTCCCTATGTGCTTTGCCCCAAATGCGGACATAAAGGTTGCCGGGTTCTCGAGTCCCGAGGCTCAGAAGACGGTGCTGCCGTGCGCCGTCGGCGCCAGTGCTCAAGTTGCGACCACCGCTTCACCACTTACGAAAGATATGAGCTTCAGGCCCTCTTCGTCCGCAAACGGGACGGCGCGCGCCAGCCGTTCGACCGCGCCAAGCTGCGCGGTGGGCTTGAGCGTGCTTCGCACAAGCGCCCGGTCCCGATCGAAGCGATCGGCGACCTGGTCAGCCGGATCGAATCGGCGGCCGTTCATTCGGGCGGAGAGATCAGCGCGGCCCGGATCGGCGAGATGTGTCTCACCGGCCTGCGGCAGATCGACCAGGTCGCATACCTGCAGTTCGCTGCCGTCTACCGGCAGCTCGACGTAGAAGACGTACAGGCGGAACTCGACCGCCTTTCACCACCAGAAGTAACCAGGACTTGAAGCAGAGGATCTAAGCAGTAACCAGTCACAGCAGCACCGCGACACCCGAATCACACGTAACAGTTCAAGCACCAAGGAGAGAGCGAGAGAATGAGCCAGTCCGTATCCGAGTCACCGCGCGTTAACACGAAGGGCGTCGTCGTCGAGCGACGGCTCACCCGCGAAGGCGTCCACCCCTTCGACGATGTCGAATGGGAACTGCGCGACGCCATCATCGGAGATCCCGCGAAGCCTGCTTTCGAGCAGCGCGGGGTCGAATTCCCGCGGTCCTGGTCGCAGAATGCGACCAACATCGTCGCCCAGAAGTACTTCCGCGGTCAGATCGGCTCCGATCAGCGCGAGAACTCCGTCAAGCAGATGATCGGCCGCGTGGCCGGCACGATCGCCGGCTGGGGCAGGGAGGGTGGATATTTCGCCTCCGACGCTGACGGCGACGCCTTCGAGGCCGAGCTCACCGCGATCCTGCTCCACCAGGAAGCTGCCTTCAACTCGCCGGTCTGGTTCAACGTCGGCTTCGAAGAGAAGCCGCAGTGTTCGGCCTGCTTCATCCTCAGCGTCGAAGACACAATGGAATCGATCCTCGGTTGGAACACCAAGGAAGGCAACATCTTCCGTGGCGGTTCCGGCTCCGGCATCAACCTCTCGAACATCCGCGGTTCGATGGAGCCCCTGAAAAAGGGCGGCACCGCTTCCGGTCCGGTCAGCTTCATGCGTGGCGCCGATTCCTGGGCCGGCACCATCAAGTCCGGCGGCAAGACCCGTCGTGCGGCGAAGATGGTCGTGCTGGATGTTGATCATCCGGATATCGAGCACTTCATCACCTGCAAGGCCGACGAAGAGAAGAAGGCGGGCGCCCTGCGCGACGCCGGCTTCGACATGTCGATCGACGGCGAAGGCTTCACTTCGATCCAGTACCAGAACGCCAACAACTCGGTCCGGGTCTCGGACGATTTCATGGAGGCCTGCCGCGATGACGCCGAATGGAACCTGCTCGCCCGCACCACCGGCGAGCCGACCAAGACCCTGCCGGCCCGCGAGCTGATGAACAAGATCGCGAAAGCCGCCTGGGATTGCGCCGATCCGGGCATGCAGTACGACACGATCATCAACCGCTGGCACACTTCGCCGGAATCGGGACGGATCAACGCCTCGAATCCGTGCTTCCCCGGCGACGCCCGTGTCCATACGACCCGCGGCCTGGTACCGATCGCCGAACTCTACGCGGCCCGGCTCGCCGGGGAAACCATCGACGTCTACAGCCATCGCTCGACCGCCGGAGAGAACGGCGCCGAACCCCGCGTCAAGGGCGAAGGCGTGATCGCCTCGACCCCCCTGAGGGTCGAGCAGACCGGAGTCAAGCCAATCGTCAACCTCGAGTTTTCGAACGGGGCGACTATTCGCTGCACCCCCAACCACCGGCTCTGGACTTCTCGCGGATACGTGCCCGCAGAAGAGCTGACCACCGAGGACGAGGTGCTACTGAACGACAGTCTCACCCCCGCGACCGAAGCGCCGGCCGAGCTGCCGGTGAAGGTCGAGGCCCTCGCCAAGTCGTTCAGTCGCGGCGGCTCGGTCGTCCACGCGCCGCTGCCGACCCACTGGAGCCCCTCGCTGGCCGAGCTCACCGGTCACTTGATTGGTGACGGCTGCCTGACCGGCATCCAGACCAACTGGACATACGGCGGCGACGACATCGCGGACGGCATGGTCGACGCCCACGCCGAGGCCCTGAACGGCCTTTTCGGCGGCGTCTCCCGGCAGGAGATGGACAACGGCACGGTCCAGTTGAGGATCGGCAGCTCCGCGGTCCGCGAGCTGTTCAAGGGCCTCGGCGTCAGTTCAGCCCGTGCCCACGAAAAGCGGATCCCCGTCTCGGTGCTGACCGCACCTCCCGAGGTCCAGGCGAAGTTCCTCGCCGGCCTGTTCGGGGCCGATGGCTGCGTCTCCGGGGTCGAGGGCGGCGGAAAGGCCAACCGCTACGCCGGGCTCGGCAGCCGCAGCAAGGCGCTGCTCAAGGACGCACAGAGCCTGCTCAACAGCTTCGGTATCCGGAGCCGGATCTACCGGGTGTCCGAGTCGGACCGGCCGTCCTTCTCTTACACCAGGAAGGACGGAACCGAAGTCGAGTACAGCTCGCGCGAAGGCTTCGACCTGCGCATCACCGGAACCGATCTGGACCGGTTCGCCGAGCGGATCGGTTTCTCGACGCCGCGCAAGCAGGCCGCCCTTTCGGCGCTGCTCGAAGAGACCGGCCGGTACCAGACCAAGTCCGCGGTCAAGCTCATCAATCGCGAGGACGACGGCCAGGAGGTGGTCTACAACCTCTCCGAACCGCTCCATCATTCCTACCTGGTCGATGGCTTCATCGTGGCCAACTGCTCGGAGTACATGCACGTCGACAACTCGGCCTGCAACCTGGCCTCGATCAACCTGATGAAGTTCCGTCGTGACGACGGCAGCTTCGACACCGATGGGTTCAGTGCCGTCGTCGACACGGTGTTCCTCGCCCAGGAGATCGCGGTCGGCTTCTCGAGCTACCCGACGGAAGAGATCGGCGTCAACGCCAATGCCTTCCGCCAGCTCGGACTCGGCTACGCCAACCTCGGCGCCCTGCTGATGTCGAACGGCATGCCCTACGACTCAGACGCTGGCCGGAACGTCGCCGCCGCGATCACCGCCCTGATGACCGGCCGTGCCTATCGGCGCTCGGCCGAGATCTCGGCCGCGATGGGTCCGTACGAGCACTACGGACTCAACCGTGAGCCGCACAACAACGTGATGCGCATGCATCGTGACGCGTCGTACGAGATCGGCTCGGAGGGTGTCCACGACGAACTCATGAACGCGGCCCAGGTCGAATGGGATGTCGCGGTCGCCACCGGCGAAGAGCACGGATACCGGAACGCCCAGGCGACGGTTCTCGCTCCGACCGGAACGATCAGTTTCCTGATGGACTGCGACACGACCGGCATCGAGCCGGACTTCTCGCTGGTCAAGTTCAAGGAACTGGTCGGCGGCGGCAGCATGACCATCGTCAACAAGTCGGTACCGATGGCCCTCCGCAACCTCGACTACTCGGAAGCCGAGATCAGTCAGATCGAAGCCCACATCAACGAGACCAATTCGATCGTCGGAGCTCCAGGCCTGAAGCAGGAGCACCTCGAGATCTTCGACGTCGCGGTCGGTGAGCGGGCGATCTCGCACATGGGCCACATCGACATGATGTCGGCGACCCAGCCGTTCCTCTCGGGAGCGATCTCGAAGACGGTCAACATGCCGAACTCGGCGACGGTCGACGACATCGCCGAGGCCTACACCCGCGGCTGGGAAGGTGGCCTCAAGGCCCTGGCGATCTACCGTGACGGCTCGAAGACCGCCCAGGCGCTGCGCACCGATGCCCAGGACGAGAAAGAAGCTCCGAAGGGCGAGACCTCCGGTGCCCCCGAAGTCCCGGCGCGTCACCGCATGCCGAAGACCCGCCAGTCGGTTACCCACAAGTTCTCGGTCGGTGGACACGAGGGCTACATCACGGCCGGCAAGTACAGCGACGATTCGGTCGGGGAGATCTTCCTGACCGATATCGGCAAGGAAGGCTCGACGATGCGGGGCATGATGAATGCCTTCGCCACGGCGATCTCCCTGGGCCTCCAGTACGGAGTGCCGCTCGAGGTATTCGTCAACAAGTTCAGCTACATGCGGTTCGACCCGGAAGGCATCACCGGCAACCCGGAGATCCCGTTCGCCAAGTCGATGCCGGACTACATCATGCGCTGGCTCGCCTCTCAGTTCATCGATGACCCCGACTTCCTCGAGGAGCAGGGCATCATGACCCAGGAGGTCCGTAACCGGAAAGAAGCCGAGAACACCGGCCTCAACCTGGAGAACGGATCGGGCAACGGTGGCAATGGGAACGGCGGAAACGGCAACGGCGACCACGCCGAACCGGTCGCCGACACCGGAGGCACTTCGGTTCCGGCAGCAGCGGCCCTCACCGAGGACGTTCCGGTGACCCCGGCCAAACTCCACATCACGAAGGGCGCCGCGGAACTCGGCCCGGCCTGTGACCAGTGCGGAGGCATGATGCAGCGCACCGGCGCCTGCTATACGTGCTCGTCATGCGGCAACAACACCGGTTGTGGATGACGTAGACCTGACTCGATCGTTTTCTCGAACGCCGGCCTTCGGGCCGGCGTTCCTGTTGCAGGGCCTCTACTGCGCCGGCCTGGTTCCTGGAGTCCATGCGTAGTGCCCGATCTTCCGAGTTGTACCACTACACAGCTGCTTAGTGGTATAGTTGTCACATGGACCTTCCAAGACCACTCCCCGACCCGCTCATCGAGATGATCGCGCAGCGCTTCCGCGTGATCGGCGAACCGATGAGAATCAAGATCATGGACCGGCTGCGTGACGGTGAAATGACCGTTTCGGAACTCGTCGAAGCGACGGGCGCCAACCAGCAGAACGTCTCCAAACATCTCGGCGTGCTTCATCAGGCGGGCATCGTCGCCCGCCAGAAGGACGGGAACTTCGTCCGCTACAGCATCGGCGACGAAACGATGTTCGCCATGTGTGAGCTCGTCTGCAGCGGACTTCGCGAGCAGGCCGCTGAGCTGGATCAAGTGCTCGACCCGGCGGTCGTTTCATGATTGCCCCCGCATGTGAGACCGGCAAGCGCGGCTGGCCGCTCGAAAGGGTCCTCTTTGCGATGGCCGGAACGGTGACCTTGGTCAGTGTTCTGCTGATCGCCATGGTCTCACCGTGGTTCCTGATCCTCACGGCCTTCGTCGGCATCAACCAGTGGCTGTTCGTCGCCTTCGGCGCCTGCCCGGCATCGCTGGTGCTCAGCCGCATCTTCGGCCTCCGCTCCGGGCTTTCCGGCAGCATCGAAAGCGCCGAGGGCGCACAGTGAACTCCGTCGGTCCGATCGGACGTCTCGGGCGATACACCGCCACGCATTTCCGGGTTGTCGTCTTCGCCTGGCTCGTGATCGCGATCGGCCTCGGCTTCTTCGCGCCGCGGGTCGAGCCCGCACTCTCGGGGCTGGATGGGAAGCGACCGGTTCGGAGTCCCTTGCAGCGCGCCAACTCGTCGATGACAACTTCGGCGGACAATCCTCAAGCGCACTCATGGTCGTGGTGCATTCGTCCGCCAAGACGGTCGATGACCCCGCCTTCCAGCAGACGATCACCGAAGCCGAATCAGTCCTGAAAGCCGACCAAAGGATCAGCGACGTGGTCCTGCCCCGCCCGGGCACCTCGATCTCGGCCGACCGTCATACCGCGATCGTCCAGGCCGGCGCCAACGCCGACCCGAACACGATGGTGAGGGCCGCCGATGACCTCAAGGTGGAATTGAGGGATCTCGATTCCGCCGGCGTAGAAGTGTCCCTCACCGGAGCCAGCGGAATGTGGTCGGACTTCAACACCGCAAATCGCGAAGCGATGATGAAGTCGGAGCTGATCTCCTGGCCGGTGACCCTGCTCATCCTGGTCCTCGCTTTCGGCTCGCTGGTCGCCGCCGGCCTGCCGCTGATGCTCACGATCCTCGGTCTGGTCGCTTCCGCCGGAACCCTCTACCTCGGAACCCAGGTGCTGGACATCTCGATCTGGGCGATGAACTTCGCGCTCATGTTCGCCCTCGCGCTGGGAATCGACTACGCCCTGTTCATCGTCTACCGGTACCGCGGAGCGCTCTTCGGGTCGGAAGAATCAGTCGAAGAAGCGGTTGCCGAAACGACGGACACTGCCGGCAAGGCAGTGCTCTTCAGTGGGATCACGGTGCTGATCTCGCTGACCGCGGTGATGCTCGTGCCCTCCCCGGCCTTCCGGTCGATGGCACTCGGGATCATGATCTCCGTCGTCTTCATCCTGGCCGCAACACTCACCCTGCTCCCCGCTGTTCTCGGCAAGCTCGGGCCAAGGGTGGACAAGCTTTCACTGCCATGGGTCCACTCCGGTGAGCATCGCTCGGCCAGATTCGCCGCATGGGCCGAGCGGCTCTGGCGTCGTCCCTTCGCCTACGGTGCCATCTCACTGATTGCTCTGCTCGCACTTGCATTCCCGGTACTCGGACTCGACACCGGCATGCCATCGATCAAGGTGGTGCCTACCGGGGACAGTTCCCGGGTCGGCTACGAACAGGTGCAGGAGGCTTTCGGCGACGGCGCGCCCGGCGCACTTCAGATCGTGAGCCCCGGATCCGAGGCCGCTTCGGTACTGACCGTCGCCAAGGCTGACCCCGGCATCGCAAGGGTCATGCCCCCGATGACCGGCGCGGACGGCAACGTGCTGATCCAGGTGATTCCCGCAAGCGATCCGTCCGACCCGGCGACCGGTGCGACGATCGATCGCCTGCGCTCCGGCCTTTCCCCTGAGGTCCTGGTGGGTGGTGCCGTGGCCGAGAACCACGATCTCGAAACGCTCCTGAAAGACAAGACGCCGCTGGTGATCGGCGTGGTGCTGGTCCTCGGCTTCCTCCTGCTGCTGGTCGCACTCCAGGCCCCGGTGCTCGCCGCGGTCGGCGTGCTCACGAGCCTGCTCGGCACCGCAGCGGCATTCGGGGTCGCCCGCCTGATCTTCCAGGAAGGTCACGGCAGCGGAATCCTCGGTTTCGAATCCAGGGGTTCCTCGACGCCCTGGGGGCCGGTCTTCTTCTTCGCGATGATATTTGCCATCTCGATGGACTACACCGTGTTCCTGCTGTCCAGCGCCAAGGAACACTGGGACAGGAACAACGATGCGAAGGAAGCCATGGTCGGTGGCCTCGCCCACAGTGGCCGGGTCATCTTTGCGGCAGCAGCCGTGATGGTCGCGGTGTTCTTCACCTTCGCCCTTTCCGGACCGCTGCCGCCCAAGGAGATGGGCGTCATCCTCGGCATCGCGGTCCTGCTGGACGCATTCCTGGTCCGATTGCTCCTGCTCCCCGTGCTCCTGCGCCTGCTCGGCGTCAGGGCCTGGTGGCTTCCGAAGTGGCTGCGGCGCATCCTCCCCGACGTGAAATTCGGGCACGGCTGATGTTCGGACGTACGCACCGACGCTGAAAACCGCGTCTTACCAGCACTCGAATCAAGCCTGAATCAACCCCCTCTTCTCACCCCCTCCGAACGGAGAACACCATGAGCTTCACCGCTACCGCCAAACCAATTGACAACACCCTCAAACATGAAGTCGACGTGAACGGGCGCCACACGATCATCACCGACGAACCCGAGGGGCTCGGCGGCACCGACGCCGGGCCGGCCCCTCACGAACTGCTGCCGGCGACCCTCGCTTCCTGCATCTCGACCATGATCGCCCTGTACGCACAGCGGAAAGACTGGGAACTGAAGGGCCTGAGCGTCGACGTCACCTACGACAACGAGGCGGAACCGCGGAGCTTCGACGTCACCCTGAATTTTCCGGAAGGGTTGACCGAGGTTCAGATGGACCGCCTTCGCCGGGTCGCCGACACCTGCCCCGTGCGCCGGGCGCTGGAGGGAGACTTCGTCTTCGACGAGCGAATCGAAATCGGCGGGAACAAGCAGACGCTGGCCGCCGCGTGAGCTCAAGGTCCTTTTCTTCACCAGCCGACGCCGCACGGGAAGTAGTCGGTGTACTTCGGAACGGCCGCGCGCTTGGTGACGTCTACCTCCGTGGCCGGCTGACCCCGCGCGAACGTGAGCACATCATGGTCGCCGTAAGCCGGGTCAACGCCTGCCAGGGATGCACCTACGTTCACGAGCGCTGGGCCCTGCGGGCCGGCGCGACGCCGGAAGAGCTGCGGGACCTGGAGATCGGCGACCTGAGCGGCCTCGGTGCGCGTGGCCGCGCCGCAGTCGCTTATGCCACCGCCCGGGCCGAGGTCGAATTCCAGGAGACTCCTTCCGCCGATGCCGCCGTGGCGGAGGAAGCACTGACGCCTCGCGAAATAGCCGCAGTCGAGGCGGTCGCCCGGGCGATGACCCTGGCGAATCTGACGGTGAATACGTTCGAGCGCGCGACTAGCTGAGGCCGGTTTGCCTGATCGTGAGATTCAGGCGGCCTTCGGTGAGGCCTGAGCCCATAGGTGCCGTCCCCGGCCTCAGTTTGGTGACGCCGTGGAACGCATAGCGGGACTTGCCTCCGAAGACGAAGAGATCGCCTGACTTCAACTCGACGTCGGTCCAGGGCCTGTTGCGGTTCTCGGTGTTGCCAAAACGGAAGACGCAGGTGTCGCCGAGGCTGATCGAGACAACCGGGGCATCGGACTCTTCGTCCTTGTCCTGATGGAGACCATCTTTGCCGCCTCGTCGTAGAAATTGATCAGTACGGCATCCGGCTCATATTCATCCGCGGCCGTCTGGTCGCCGTAGGCCTCGGCCACTCCCCGCTTGGCCAGGACCGACAGTTCTTCCGGGAACGGAGGGACCGGCTGGCCGTCGAGGTCGTCCGCCGTGCGCGAGTACCGGTACGGCAGCCAGTGCCAGCCGAGGCTGACCATCTTGACCGACATCTGACCCCCGCGGCCAACCTTCGGATGGCGCATGGGCACCGGCCCCCCGGCCCACTCCCGGCAGCTCTCCACCAGCCGCCTTTGCTCCTCCAGACTCAACCAGCCGGGAACGAGGACGGCTCCGGGGGCGATTTCGGTCGGGTCGCACCCGCCTGGTTCCGGTTCGAAGAGCTGGTTCATGCGTGAACCGTCGCACAATCGCCTTCTGCTCCGGATCCTTCGGACATAGCTCGAAAACACGAAGTAGAACCTGAGGTTCTGGCGACGATTTCCTATACCCAGTCCCTGAAATCGTTGCCGGAAGAATGGGTCCGCGCGGGACCTGAGGTTCTGGCAACGATTTCCTATACCCAGTCGGTGAAATCGTTGCCAGAAGATCGAGGGTTCTCTTGCCCGGGCTGCTTGGTCAGGTGGCTGGGCTTACGTTCCGGTGGCTGAGAAGTGCTGGAAGTCCTTGGTTCCTCGCCAGTTTCCGCCCCACTCCCAGCCGATCTTCGCAAACGCGCGGACGACCTTGCCACCCGGGGTGATCATGCCCTTGCGTCGAGGTCTCCTCTTGGCGAAGGGTCTGCCGTTCGGTGGAGACACGTGCCCGCCAGTGGTGACGTAGGGGTTCTCGACCGTGTTGATGTCGATCGCCAGGCCATAGGCATGCTGGGACCAGACTCCGGGCCGGCCCGAGACTTCACGGCAGTTGAAAGCCGAGGTGTTATCGGCCCTCATCGATCGATGGTCATCCGATCCATAGGCATCGACGAGGCGCATTCGCCGGATCGGATACCGGATTGCGAAAAGCCGTCGCATTACCCGAAGCATCGGCCGGGCGTAGTCGGAGTTGACCATCAGGTACCCACGGCGGACCTCGTGGTGGAAGTTCCAGCGGCGGACCCTGAGTAATCGGAGTCCCCGAATCGGCACCGGGCATCCGCGGTGCCACGAATTGCCCTTGATTCGGCGGCGCAGGTCACCATCGATCTTCTCGACCGATCCGCTGAACTCTGGCTTCGAAGCTGAAACTGCGGAACTCTCGGCGCGAGCCGAGGTGAGGGAAAGGACGACGACGGTGATCAGTAGCGCGCCGGAGCAAAGGGGCCACCGCAAGAACGAATTCATCAGCGGAGCCTAACGGGAGTACCGTCCCGGTTGAACTTTTGGCGACCGAGACCGAGACAGACCAGGAACCAGCCCCGCGCCGCATGTTCGTGATCGCCGGTCTGATGCTGGTCATGCTGCTCGCGGCACTTGATCAGACGATCGTTTCGACCGCCCTGCCGACCATCGTCGGCGAGCTAGGTGGCCTCAATCACCTTTCCTGGGTCGTGACTTCGTACCTGCTGGCGGTGACGATCGGAACCCCGCTCTACGGAAAACTCGGCGACATGTACGGGCGGCGCCGCGTGATCCAGGGCGCCCTCGTGATCTTCCTGATCGGCTCGATGCTCTGTGGCCTTGCCAACGGCATGACGGAGCTGATCGCCTTCCGCGCGATCCAGGGAATCGGTGGTGGTGGATTGATGGTCAGCGCCCAGGCCGGCATCGGCGACGTCGTCTCGCCCCGCGAGCGCGGCCGATTCATGGGCCTCTTCGGCGCTGTCTTCGGGATCGCCAGCATCGGCGGTCCGTTGATTGGCGGCTGCCTGACGACCCACCTCTCCTGGCGCTGGATCTTCTACGTCAACGTGCCGCGCGGGCTGGCGGCGCTGGTGGTGCTGAGCCTCACCTTCCCCAAAGCGAAGCTTCAGGCGAAACGGGCGATCGACTACGCCGGCACCGCTCTGCTCGCGGTCGGGCTCAGTTCAATCGTGCTGCTGACCACCCTCGGCGGCACCACCTACGACTGGGGCTCGATTCAGATCATCGGGCTGGGTGTTATCGGCGTCCTCGCCCTGGTCCTTTTCGCCCGGGTCGAACAACGCGCGGACGAACCGATCCTCCCGCCGCACCTGTTCCGCAACAAAGTCTTCGTCGTGACCAGCGCACTCGGCTTCGTGGTCGGCTTCGCGCTGTTCGGCTCACTCACCTACCTGCCGCTATTCCAGCAGGTCGTGCGCGGCCTCGATCCGACCGAGTCCGGCCTCCAGATGCTGCCGCTCATGGGTGGCCTGCTGATCGCTTCGATCGGGTCGGGGCAGATCATCAGCCGGATCGGCCGGTACCGGATCTTCCCGATACTCGGGACCGCGATCGCCTGTATCGGGCTGTATCTCCTTTCCGGTATCGACAGCGATATCGGTGCGGGCACCATGGCCCTCTACATGGCGATTCTCGGTTTCGGGCTCGGTCTCGTGATGCAGGTACTGGTTCTCGCGGTCCAGAATGCGGTCAGCTACAGCGAGCTTGGCGTGGCAACCTCCGGCGCCACCCTTTTCCGCTCGATCGGCGGTTCGATGGGCACGGCGATCCTCGGCGCGATCTTTGCGAACCGGCTGGCGACCGAACTCGCGGCCAAGCTGCCGGCCGGTTCACCGCCGAGCGCCGGCTCGGGCCACATCGACCCCGCCCAGATCCAGGCCTTGCCGGACCTGGTGCGCGCCGGGTACATCGATGCCTTCACGTCCTCGTTGACCACCGTCTTCCTCGCGGCATCGGCCGTGGTCGCGTTCGCGTTCATCCTCGCCTGGCTGATCCCGGAGAAACCACTTCGAAAGACCGTCGAGACGCAAGGGATCGGCGAGGCCTTTGCCTCCCCCAGGCCTTCCAGTTCACTCGACGAAGCGGTACGCGAGCTGACCGTCTTGATCGGACGGGAGAAGACCCGCGACTTGATCCAGCAGGTGGCCGATCGCTCTGGCCTCGGCCTGAGCGTCGGCGAAACCTGGCTGATGGGCCGGATGAGGCGGGGCGAGTCGCTCGATCCCGAAACGCTGGCTCAGAAGCATTCGATTGACCCCGCACGGCTGACGACCGCCCGCGAAGGCCTGATCGCGAAGGGACTGGTCACCGTCAGTGACGAGAGCGAGGAGTTGACCGAAGCGGGCCAGCGCGAACTCATCCGGCTCGGCGAAGCCCGGCTCGAAGTGCTCGAGGGGCTGGTCGACGACTGGTCACCGGAAGCCGACGAAGCGCTGAAGCCCGTACTCGCCCGGCTGAGTGACGAGCTGGCCGCGACCGAGGTGTCGCTGAAGGCCTGAGACCGGGAGGCGCCTAGCGTCCCAGGTGCACTTTCAGCTTGTCGATGAGGCCGTAGTACCGCACGGGTGCGATCCGGGAGATCACGTCCATCGCCACGGCATCGGCACCGACCCGGATCCGCGGCTTGCCCGCCTCGATCCCGGACTGGATGATCTTCGCCGCCTTCTCCGGTGTTGCCCGGGCGAGAGTCGCGAACCCTTCCGCCGCCTCGCTTGCATCGCTGTGGCCGGCGTCATCGGCGTGAAAACGGGCATTCACCACGATGTTGGTCTTGACACCACCGGGGTGGACCGCGGCGACCCGAACACCGGTACCGCGCATCTCATGGCGAAGCGACTCGGTGAACCCGCGGACCGCATGCTTCGAGGCGCAGTACGCGCTCTGGTACGGGAAGCCAATCAGGCCGAAAAGGCTCGAGACGTTGACCAGGGTGCCTTCGCCCTGCTTCAAGAGCAACGGCAGAAAGGCGTGGCTACCGTTGATCACACCACCGAAGTTGACGTCCATCACCCATTCGTCGTCTTCTGGGGACGAATCGGCAAAGGACTGCGAGGTCGTGACGCCGGCGTTGTTGATCGCGAAACCGATCGGCCCGGGGGCCCACTCATCGACCGAAGCGGCAAAGGCCATCATCGCGCTTCGCTCTCGCACATCGAGCGTTCGCGCGAGCACCGGACCCGTGACCATCGCTTCGGTCTCGGCCAGACCGTCAGCATCGAAGTCGGCGATCGCGACCGGGCTGCCCTGCTCGGACATCCGCACCGCAAGCGCACGGCCAATCCCCGAACCTGCGCCGGTGATGATCGCGACCTTGCCGTCCATCGGAAAACGCCGGCGGACCATCAGGCTGTCTGCTTCTCCGCGTTGGTGACCGGCTCTACTATCGGCTCGGTGACCGGCTCGGCGGTCGTGAATCCAAACCTGTGTTCAGCCGGCTTGAACTTCGACAGCCGCCGGCGGTACGAGTGGGCGAAGGTCGGCCACAGGGTCGAGTTACGCCCGGTTTCATCGAGGTACCAACTGTCGCAACCGCCGGAGGTCCAGACGGTGTTGTGGCTGAGTCGGTCGATCTCGTCCCGCCAGTCGTTCATCGCCTCCTCGGTCGGTTCGACTGTCGCTTTCCCGCTGATGAGACGCAGGGCCTGGGTGACGTAACCGACCTGGGCCTCGATCATGATCGTCACCGACGTGTGGCCAAGGCCCGTCCCGGGTCCCATCAGCATGAACAGGTTGGGGAAACCGGCAATCGTCGTTCCGTTGTGAGCGTTCGGACTGCTCTGCCAACTTTCGTGGAGGGACTTTCCGTCCCTCCCCCGGATCCGGTGGCCGATCGGCATGTCGGTGACCTTGAATCCGGTGCCGAAGATGATCACGTCGGCTGGACGTTGCTCCCCGTCGGCAGTAACGACACCGTCGGGACGGACTTCGCTGATGCCGGTAGTTACCACGTCGACGTTCTCGCTTGCCACGGCCGGGTAGTAGTCGTTCGACTGGAGGATCCGCTTGCAGCCCATGGAGTAATCGGGAGTAAGGGTTTCGCGGAGGGCGACGTCCTTGACCTGCTGGTGCATGTGGCGAAGGGCGATCGCCTGGGTCCGGCGAGCCACCCGGGGGCGGCGCATCTGCAGGACGAACAATTCCCGTCCCCAGTAGATCGCGGTACGGATGAGCTTCTGTGCGGCCGGGATCGCCTTGAAGAAACGCCGCTCCAGGGTCGAGACACGCCTGTCCCGCCTCGGCATGACCCACGGAGGCGTGCGCTGGAAAAGGTCGAGCCGGGCCACCTCGGGCTGGATCTCCGGTACGAACTGGATCGCCGAGGCGCCAGTTCCGATCACCGCCACCCGTTTGCCGGCGAGGTCGATGTCGTGGTCCCAGGCCGCCGAATGAAAGGCCGGTCCTTCGAAAGTCTCGAGACCGGGAAAGCGGGGCGTCGACGGCTCGCTGAGTCCTCCGACGGCGCTGATGAAGATGTCGGCGGTGCGTTGGCCCTGGCTGGTTTCGAGCCGCCAGAGACCGGCTTCGTCGTCCCAGTTTGCCTCGTTCAGATTGTGGTGGAACCGGACCCTCGGGGTGACGCCGTACTCGTCCGAAACTCGCTTCAGGTACGTCTGAATCTCCGGCTGCCCGGAGAAGGTACGGCTCCAGCCCGGGTTCTGGGCGAAAGAGAACGAATAGAGGTGCGAGGGGATGTCGCAGCCGCAGCCCGGATAGGTGTTGTCGCGCCAGGTGCCGCCGACCTCTCCCGATCGTTCGTAGAGGACGAAGTCGTTCTCGCCTTCGTCGATCAGCTTGACCGCGGCTGCGATGCCGGAGAAGCCGGTGCCGACGATGGCGATCCGGCTATGGGTTGAAGGGGTGTCGTTCACGATGATTTCTCGCTTGGGTTCGTTTGAGTACTACTAATTACTGATACAGTACCAAACAGTACCCAATGCCGCCGAAACCAAACCCGGAAGAAGAAGTCAGGGCCTCCATCATGGCGGGCCTCGTCGTCGCGGTCGCGGAGCGCGGCTACGCCGCGACGACGATCAACGACATCGTCAACCAAGCGCATGTGTCGAAATCCACCTTCTACGCCCATTTCAAAGGCAAAGATGACTGCTACCTCGCCGCATACGAGCTGGCGTCGGACGCCGTGCTGGGCCTGATCGTCGAGGCGGCTGCCCGCGACCTGCCCGAAGAAGAAAGGGTTCTTGCCGCGACCCGCGCGTACCTCGACCGGGCCGCCGAGGACCGGGCAACCACCCGGACCTTCATCCTCGAAGTGTTGGCAGCCGGGCCTGATGCCCTGGCCATGCGCCACGCCGTCAACCGCCGGTTCGCCGAGGTCTTGCGGGAGCTGGTTGACGAATACCGTGGCGAAAACTTTCGCACGCTGACCGAATCCGCCGCGCTGCTTATCGTCGGCGGAGCCAACGAGCTCGTACTGTCGGCAATCGTTGAAGACCGGCTCGATGAACTCCCCGACCTTGCTGTCACGGTCGCCGACGCGCTGCTGGCCGCGGTGACCGAACGTTAAACCGGCGGGCCCGGCAGCGAACACGCGGTACGCTGGCCCCCCGAGCTGTACAGCGGCGGCATGATTCATCCCGACGGTGGCGTCACGCTTCATTCAGGCAGCGTCGACCTGATGATCTCGCGGCGCGACCAGTGAGATAGGGTCAGACCTGTGAACACGAAATCGAACCCGAATCTCCCGAGACTCGCCCGATGAAGAAACAAGTGGCCATCGGCATCGCAGGTGCGTCGGCCGTCCTCATCGCCGGCTGGCGGCTGGTCCAGCAGATGACCGACCACGACGAAATCTCCACGGATCCGTTTTCGGTGACACCCGGGATGCCGGCCGAGCCGGCGAAGAAGGCAGATTCTCCCGCCAAGGCGCCGTCGGCCAAGTCCTCGAAAGCCGAGCTCTACGAGATCGCCCAGGACCTGGGCGTCAAAGGCCGCTCGAAGATGAGCAAGGCCGAATTGATCAAGGCGATCGAAGCAGCCGGCTAGAGTCTCGCCGCCTGTGCTCCGCGCGTCAGCGCGGAGGCAGACGTCAGGACTCGATCCTTGTAAGACCCTTGCCCATGGCCCTGGCTGACTCCTACGACGCCTTCCTCTGTGACCTTGACGGGGTCGTCTGGCTTGGCCATGACTTCCTGCCGGGCGTGGTCGAGACCATCAGTGATCTCACGGCCGCAGGCAAGGGCTTCTGTTTCGTAACCAACAATCCTCGGCTCGCGCCGGCCGACCAGGCAAAGCTGCTCCAAGAAGGTGGAATCGACATCGACGACCGCCAGGTGGTCACTGCGGCGTCGACCCTGATCCGCCTGGCGACCGAGCGGCATGGTCAAGGCGCACCGGTTCTGGCCATCGGCACTTCATCCTTCAAGAATCAACTGGCCAACGGAGGCTTCGAAGTTCTCCCGCATGACGACCCGGGGTCGGCGAAGGCGGTGCTGCTCTCGGGCCACCTCGGGTTCGACTACCAGGAGCTGAAACTCGCTTCGATGCTGGTCAGAGGGGGCGCCGATCTGATCGCGACGAGTGCCGACCCGACCATGCCGATGCCGGATGGCCTCTGGCCCGGTTCCGGAGCAATCCTCGCCGCGATCGAGGTCGCTTCCGGCAAGAAAGCGACCACGACCGGCAAACCGGCTCCAGCGCTCTACGAGGCGGGCCTCGACGTGCTCGGCCGCCCCGAAAGGGTCGCGATGATCGGCGACCGCCCGGACACCGATATCGCCGGCGCCCAGGCAATCGGACTCGACGGGATCCTGGTCACGTCAGCGGGGGGAGCCTCCCGCGACCCGAGCACGAACAACACCGTGCCCGATCACAGGATTGATTCGCTCGGTGACTTGCTTACTTGACGCAAGGCCGGAACGGCCGTGCGTAAAGGTCGTATTCCTTGCCGATCGCCGCGAACCTGATCTTCTTCGCCCGGCCGCAGAACTTTGATTTCTTCGTTTCGTACTCGACCGAGAAGACTGCCTTGCCGGCTCGGACGAACGGGCGGAACTGACCGCATTCGTTGTACTGGAAACACTGCTCGACCACCGCGAAGTCGAAGTTCCTGACCAGCTTCTTCGCCTGGCGACCGTCGTTCTTGAGGGCGATCGAGAGTCCGCGGCGGTGCGCCTGCCGGGCGATCCAGCGGTTGAAACGGATCTGGTGCTTCGCCTTGATCGGGAAGCCGGTGTCGTTCTCCCAGCCGGCGATGTTGTCGGGTTCGACGCCGTCGAAACCCTTGCGGGCGCACATCGCCACTCGCGCCTTCAATGGTTTCGCGAACTTGCGGAACTTGCGGATATCGAGCCAGCGCTCGTTGGGGTAGCCGTCGTACTTCTTGCCGATCACCGACTTCGGGAACTGGCTGCGATCTGACCGGTACCGCTCCCAGCTGCCGACATCGATGTAACAGATGACCTTGCGGCCCTGGGAATGGAGCTTCTTGACCGTCTTCCGGTCAACGTCAAAACCGTCGACCTCATAGACGTCGGCATCGATCGAGGTGTCGATCTTGCCCTGGAGCTGGAACTGCCAGGCGGCGGTGGTCGGCTTGGGTTTCCAGATCGAGGCTTCGGCGCTGATCGTGGAGTCGCCGGAGCAACCGACGATCAGTAGCAATGCGGCGAGCAGAAGTGAGGCCACCGCGACTTGGGGCAGGAATCGATTCGTATGCATCTCCGCAAATCTAAGCCCGGAAGATGTCTTGGGCCTAAACATGTTCACGCGGATCGATCAGCCGAGCTCGGAGAAACCGGGCGGTGCCTTCGAAGTAGCGGCGGCCGCAATGCGCTTCTTGTGGGTCCGGATCTCCGAGAGCATGCGCTCGAGGCGCGGCTCGGCCGAAGTGTCGATGTGTTTCATCGCACCGGCCACTGCCGGATGGATGCCTTCGATCGAATCGTGCATTGCGTGAGCAACCGCGCGGTAGGTCGGGTGGCCTTCCCTGCCCGAGCGAAGCTCGATCAGCTGCATCGCCTCGCGGGCATTCAAGTCGAGGATGTAGCGGATCCGGTAGCCGAGGCAGAGTGCATATGGCGCGAGTTCGGGGTGGCCGTCCTCGCGAAGCCGTTCGTACTCCGTGCTGGAGATCGCAAGCGCGCGCTCGTATTCGTCGCCAACACCGGCTTCACGGACTTCGCCGGGTACACCGGCACCGAGATCCGGGGTGAGGGTCTGCCACTGGCAGGTCAGCATGCGGTGGCGCTGCAGGTCGCGGAACGCGCCGTAGTCGGAGACGATCTCGAAGCGGTAACTGACCGATTCGAACCCACGGCCCGGACGGTGGCGGCGGTTCTTCCGGTCGCCGACCATCGCCGCCATCAGTTCAGCCCGCTCGTCCGTACTCATCGTCTCCAGCCGGGAGCGGATTTCGGTCTCGGAAACATCCGCCTGCTCGAAGAGGCAGCCGGCCAGAAGGTCTTCTTCGGTGCCGTGGACATGGAGCAGTTCGACGGTCGGGCCGGAGGCCTCGGACTCGCGAACTCCGAGGCCCAGCCGGTCCACCCACTTTTCGGTCGACGAACGGCGTTCCTCGAGGAAAGAGATCCATTCACCACCACGATCCGGACGGCTGACCCGCGAGACGAAAGAAGGCATCACCTGATTCAGCTCGTCGAGGATCATGCCGCCGAACTGCCGGGCTTCCGGCAGGGGTGAAGACATCAGCCGGAAAAGCAGCTGCTCGTAGGCCTGGCCCGAAGCGAAGATGCCGACGTGGCTGAGGGTCGATGCCGGCAACAGGCCGCGCAACAGATCGAGCGCCTTGGCTTTGATCGAACGGCGCCAGGGTCCCTCCGGCTCGCCGTCGCCACGGGGCCACTTCTCCGCCGCCCAGGCCTCGGTTTTGACGAGAGCCTCGGAGTAGATCGTGAAGATCTGGTCCATCGATCCGCTGAACTGCGACCCGAGCACATCGTCCCGGAAATAGCGGTAGCCACCGCCCGGAATTTCCTGGTCGTAGGCGATGTAGCGGGTCGACTGCTCAAGGTAGGCGGCGAGGCGTCCACGCTGCAGAACCTTGGTCAGGATGTTCGAAACCCACTCGCAGGCGATGTGGGCGCCACCGACCTGGGCGATCGAGTCATCGCCATAGCCGACGAAGATGCGTTCGTAGAGATCAGCCGCACGCTCCCCTTCGTCTCCGTCGAAAGGACGGGCGCCGTCCGGCATCTCGGAAGCGAACTCCTCGAGGTAGAGGCGGCGCAGAGTGCCCGGGTAGCGGGAGTAGCGAGCAAAAAGTGCACCCTTGACCGTCTCGGGGAGATTGGTCAGCGCAAAAACTGGCCGGTCGACGTTGGTGAAATGCGGCGCCAGGAGTTGCTGTTCGGCAGGGGTGAAAGACTCGACTGGATAGCGCACCAACTGAAACTAACAGGCCCGTCGGTTGTGAGTTATGTCGACTCAGAATGGCGAGTAGCTGTCCGGGTCCTTCATGATCTCGGCATGCTTCCTGGCGAGCCTCGCCTTTATCTCCAGGGGATCATGCGCGACCTTGGCCGGCCATCCGTAAGCCTTGGCGACCGCTTCGTCAAGTTTGCGGTGAGCCTTGGCGAGATCCTGCCACGCCTCATCGTCAACTTGGTTGTAGAGCGTTGTAAGACCAATCTGCTTTTCGAAACAGATCTCGCTTCTACGCTTGAGCAGACTTGCCGATAGGTCGCCAATTGAAGCTTTCGACTTTGGTGTGGGCGTCGGCCACGGAAAGGTCTCGAAGCACGAGGTCGGGGTGTAGCGTGGGCGGTCTTCCAAAGTCGATCCCTCGCTCAGGGCCCACGCGCCGTGAGTCGATGACGTGAGAATGCCCATCGAATAGTCGTCGTCGAACGCGAAGACCACGACGGCGTCCCCGGGACACGTGTCACGGCTAGTCCAGCAGAAAAGGAAGCGCTTTCCTACTCGAGGCACGGTCACAAAGCGGTCGAGCGAACTGATTGCCTCGCGCATTTCTCCCCCGAGGTCTGCCGAACTGCCACCAGAATTTTCGGAAACGGGCATCGGCATTCTGGTCGCGCAACGGCTTGACCCGCTTGCGTACGATTTCGATGGCAGCGGGGAACTCTTCTGCTTTCTCCAACGGCAGAACGTTGAAGTCGATGATGAAACGCCGGGGATGCTGACCCGGATCCTTCACAATGTCGTCCCCACTAGGTACGGTCGAACAACTTCCGAGTATTCGATTCCGTCTGACTTCCTGAGTGCATGGCCTTCTTCGATCGACAGATCGAAAGGACCGACGGGTATCGGCCCCTGAAACGACTTCAATAGATTCGCATCCAATACTTCGTACTCTTCGACGGGAACAACCGATTCCTGTAGCCGGGTGTTGATGCCGGTTACAACCTCGCCGTCCAGCATCAGCGGCTTAGGTGCAGGGCCTGGTTTCTGGACCCAGTTCACGATGCTCACGTTGACGACGGCTTCGCCGGGCCACTTGTGCCTGGACACCGCATCCGTTACGACCCCACCAGCCTGGACCACATAGTTCAGGCTGGCGCTGCGGGCCCGGTTCTGGCTGATCGAATTGGTTCCCACCATGCCGGCGCGATCGCCGGGGCGCATCGCGTCGGCGGCCTTGCGAAACCAGTAGACGCAAAGGTCCTTCAGGCCCACATCGAACCTGTTCTCGATGAATTCGATTTGATCTTCTGTCAAGACTCCCCGAAGGTTTTGGGATCCGTGGTAGGGCGGGTTGCTGACTATCGCTTCGGCCTCGGGCCACTTGATCTGCAGGGCGTCACCGCGCACCACCCCATCGAGATCCGCCAACGGCAGTGTCTTCTCCCGAAGATTCAGCTCTTTGCCAGCCAACCACTGGGCCATCCAAAGGGAAAGGCGCGCCAGGTCGACCGCGAACGACTCGATCTCGATACCCAGCATGTTCGAGAGGGGGAAGTACGAATCCCGCTCCGCTTTGGACTCCGCCCGACCTTCTGACTTGGCCAATTCATCCGTTCGATCGAGCAGCAGCCGCTCCACCCGGCGGATTTCGCGATAGGCCACCGAAAGGAAGTTGCCGCAGCCACAAGCCGGGTCCAGCACGCGATACGCGTGTAGATCTTCGAGGGCTTGGTCCGCCTCCTCGAATGTCTCAAGGGCGTCAATGCGTTCTCTCCAGGGCCGAAGAATGGTTGGTTCAACCACAAGCTGAATCTCGGCCTCCGGTGTGTAGTGGGCGCCAAGTTGGTGCTGCCGGTCCGGGCCGAAGACGGTCTGCATGAGCGACCCGAATACGGCCGGCTTGATCAGCGACCAGTCGAACTCCGCCATTCGCCTCGTCAGCTTCAGTTCCTCGGGCTCGAGGTGCAGATGGGTCGGAGCGGCGAAGAGCGAGCCGTTCACGTACGGGACGTTGGCGTACATACCGTGTTTCGGACGCTCAGCCGCCGAATTGTTGAGCTGTTCAAAGAGCCCGCCGACGTCATCGGCACTGGATCGGTCAGGGTTGTCAACCAACCCCTGAAGAATCCGGGTGAACCCGAGATCGTTGATCTGCCCGGTGTCTTCCGCGAACATGCACCAGACGCTCTGGAGCAGAAAGCTGCGCCGTTGACCGGCGCTGCCTTCGTCCCTCTTTTCCAGGCTGGTCAGCAATCGGGCCAGCTCCTCGACCGCCTCGATCGTCACTTCCTCGTCGTTGGCGTGATACATCGGCGCCTTGCCTAGGAGAAAACTGAAGGCGGCAAAATGCGCTGCCAGCTCGTCGAGTTCAATCTCCATGACCGGTGCACCGGGAAACTTGCCCGGTTCCCAGAGTTCGAACTTCGTGAAGGCGCAGAGGAGAACGTATGGGGGAGCCGCCGTCCCGCTCTCCTGGTCAGCGGAACGCTCCCAGTAGTCGAGGGCCTGTTTGCGGTGTTTCGCCAGCTTGGCCGCCTCTTTGGCCGACTTCATCTCGATGATCGCCACACCGGGAATGATGCAGTCGATGAAGCCTCCACCCGCTTCGTGCTGTTCGAAGACAGCCTGGTCGGCAACCTCAGGACCAAAGCAGGCAAAAAATTCGTTCAGGAAGGTCTGGGCTTCACCCTTTTCGTAGCCCTTGCGTACCTTCCACCGGCCCGCAAACTCGGTCAGGTTTGCCTTGATCTCTTCTGTTGAAAAAGCCATCCTGGCTTATGCGGCGCGAGCGTCTTCTCCGGATTCGTCGAAGAGGGTGACCTGCTCCTCTTCCGTACCCTCTTCTGGTTTGGCTCCCGGCACCATAATCCGTGCCTCTGGGCGATCCTGTCCGCTTCGCTGAGCGGTCGATAGTACGCCGTTGCCATCGTCTCCTTGAGCTTCACGCGGAGTTCCACAGAGACTGACCTGAGGAGATCGGCGAGGCGCTGTTCGCCCCCCTCGTCTTCGATCGCAAGAGCTTCACGCTCTATATTTCGGGCAGCCCGCTGAAGCTCGTCGAAGGCGCCTTCCACCTTGCGGTGAGTCGATTCATCGAGGGCCTGTTCCGGACTCAGTGGCATGAACTCTCATGCTAGGGATAGGTCTGGACACCGATGTGTGAAGAAGCCGGAATCTCCGCGACTTTTGGCTCACGAAAGCCTGAAATAGAAGTGGGTGAAAACTTTCAGCTTCTTCGCGGTATCCGCCGAAGCTCGCCTGTCGGTGTCGCCGAGCAGTGGAGCAAGTTCTGGTTCAGACCGACTTGGCGCTCCTCGACGGGGCCATCGCCATTATTTCCACCACGTGACCGCTCGGGCAGGTCAGTTTGACCCTCCGGTGACCCCAGAGTTCAGCCCGCTCCTCGCCCTCGAAGCCCGCTTCGGCGAGCCGCTCGAGGGTCTCCTTGAAATCGCGGGCGACGATCGCGACGTGGCCACGCGAAGGGATTGAGGGTTCGTCCACTTCCATGAGATGGATCTGGGTGCCACCCTTCTCGAACCAGGTGAATCCGTCGCCGAGCGCTTCCGGCACCGCGACTTCCTCGAACCCCGCCAGTGACCAGAACCGGCTGTCCTCGGCAACGTGATCAGGGCTGATTTCCAAAGCAACGTGGTGGAGCATTCCTTCATGCTCTCACCTTGAACCCGTATGCGGCTGCCCAGTCGAACTGGTAGGTCAGGACAGGATCGCCCAGCCGGCGGCGCCGAGCACGACGATCGTCGTCGTATAGACGATCGACTCGGCCATGATCCTCAGTTCCAAACCGTAGGCGTGGCCGACGATCATCGAGTTGAGTCCGGTTGGCATCGCCGCCAGCAGGAAGTACGAAGGTGGCACCCCGGTCAGTGGCAGCGTGAGCACGAAGAGCAACGAAGGCGCAACCAGGAGCCGCAGGACGACAACCGCGGCGACCGGCCGGTGCAGCCTCGGCGGCAGCTTGATCAAGCCGGCACGCTGCTCCTCGGTCAGGATCGCGCCGACCGCGAAGAAGCCGACCACCAGCGGGAGCAGGACCAGGACCCTCGAGATCTCGACCGCCAGATCGGGTGCCATCCAGGATGGCGCCAGCAGGCCGAGGATCGCGGCGTAGATCAGTGGGTTGCGCAGGAAGAACGACTTGAGCCGTTCACGAAAGCCTTCGCCCGCTTTCGTACCGAAGGCCGCCCCGACCGCAAAGGCGCCGAGCATCAGGGTCAGGTAGCTGACCACGACGTCGAAAAGGACCGCTTCGGTCAACGCGTCCCCGCCCATCAGCGCGTAGACCATCGGGTAGCCGAGGTAGGAGGTATTGGCGAGGATCGCACAGCAGATGACGGCGCCTGCGGTTGGCGCCGGCAGCTTCATCAGGGGCACCGCGATCGCCCAGGCGAGCAACCCCAGCAGTGCCGCGGCGACCAGACCGAGGCCGATGCCGGCACCCGCGGCGAAGTCGACCTCGAGGTGGACCAGGTTGAAGAAGACGATCGGCGGCAGAACGAAATAGAGGATCAGCAGCAGACCGCGGCGGGAGCCGAGCCCCGCTCCCTCGGGCCAGCGGCGCTCGGCATAGATACCGGTCGCGGTCGCCACCACGATGGTGATGAGGATCCAGATCACCGCCCCACCCTAGGTTGTGCCGACCGCCCGGCGTCGCCCGTCCGCTTAGACTTCGGCCATGAAGATCCGGACGATCATCCTGGTAGCGACCGGGATCGTGATGGCGGCGGCACTCTGGTGGCGGAAGAACCCTTCCGCCTGCCCGTACGGACAGCGCTTCTGGGTCGAGGCGCCGCATCCGCTGATCACCCGCGACCGGCTGAGAGACGCGCTCGATCCTGCGCCTGGAGACCGGGTGCTCGAGATCGGACCGGGCACCGGCTACTACTCACTTGACGCCGCCGAGTGGATCGGTCCCGACGGAACCCTCGACATCTTCGACATCCAGCAGGAGATGCTCGACCACACCATGCAGCGGGCCTCCGGGCAGGGTCTGACCAACCTCCGGCCGACCTGCGGCGACGCAAGGGACCTGCCCTACCCCGGCGAGTCCTTCGACAGCGCCTTTCTGGTGACCACCCTGGGAGAGATCCCGGACCAGGCGACCGCGGTCTCTGAACTGGCGCGGGTGATCCGTCCCGGTGGACGGCTGGTAATCGGCGAGCTGGTGGGAGACCCTCACTGGGTCTCCCCGAAGACCATCGAGGCTCACGCCGAAGTTGCCGGCCTCACGGTAGAGCGTCGGATCACCGCAGCCTTTGCAGAAGTCGAGGTCGATCCGGTAGAGCTCGTCCGGATCGTCGAGCTTGATCACCGCGTTGTCGGGGCAGACCCCGAAGCAGTTGTCGCAGGAGAAGCAGTTGCCACAGGACATGCAGCGGCGGGCCTCGAGCAGGGCGTTGGTCTCGTCGAAGCCTTCGACCACCTCGTCGAAGGAGTCCTGCCGGCGGACCTCGTCGAGCTTGGTCCGGTGGGTGCGCGGGGCGTCGGCGTAATACCAGGTGTTGAGCGTCTCGAAGGTGGCAATCCCGGGGGTCGGCGGGTGGACGAAGGTCTCGCCGTTCAGGAAGGCGTCGATGTTGCGGGCAGCCTGCTTGCCGTGGCCGATCGCGATCGTGACCGAGCGCTCGGCGGGGATCATGTCGCCGCCAGCGAAAATGCCGCGGCGGCCGGTCATCAGATCGGGTCCCACCGCGACCACGCCGTCTTCGACCTCGATGTCGTCGGCGGCCTCGACCAGTGAAAGGTCGCATTCCTGGCCGAGGGCCAGCACCAGAGCGTCGGACTCGAGTTCGTCGAACTCGCCGGTCGGCTGGGGGAAGCCGGTTTCGTCGAGTTCCATGCGCTCCAGCACCAGCTTGCCCTGGTCGGCCTGCTTGATGGTCGAGAGCCAGCGCATCATCACGCCCTCTTCTTCGGCCTCCTCGACCTCGACCTCGTGGGCAGGCATTTGCTCGCGGGTCCGGCGATAGACCACGACCGCCTCTTCGGCGCCGAGTCGTTTGGCGGTCCGGGCGGCGTCCATCGCCGTGTTGCCGCCACCGTAGATCGCGACCCGGCGGCCGAGCAGCGGCTTCTCCCCCGTCTCCATGTCATGCAGCATCGAGACCGCGTCGAGCACGTGCTCGGCCGAGCCGGCCGGTACGTAAGCGCGTTTGCCGATCTGGGCGCCGACCGCGAGGAAGGTCGCATCGAACCCTCCGTCCGCGGCGGCGGCCACGTCTTCGACCTTGCTGTCCAGTTCGAGCTCGACCCCGAGGTCGAGGATGCGCTGGACCTCGGCGTCGAGTACGTCGCGCGGCAGCCGGTACTTGGGGATGCCGAAGCGCATCATGCCCCCGGCCATCGGGCCGGCCTCGCGGATCGTCACCGCGTGGCCCATGCGGGCGAGGAAGTAGGCCGCCGAAAGGCCCGAAGGACCGGCGCCGACGACCAGGACCCTCTTGCCGGACTGCCCGGCGGGGGCTCGACGCTCCAGCCCTGCTTGATGCCTTCATCACCGAGGAAGCGTTCGACCGAGTTGATGCCGACCGCTTCGTCGAGCTGGGCCCGGTTGCAGGCGGTCTCGCAGGGGTGGTAACAGACCCTCCCCATGATCGCCGGGAACGGGTTGTCGAGCATGATCTGGCGCCAGGCGCGCTCGTAACCCTCCCCTCCTTCTTCGGCGTCATAGAGCCACTGCTGGATGTTCTCCCCGGCCGGGCAGCCGTGGTTACAGGGCGGCAGGCGGTCGGTGTAGACGGCCCGCTCGGTGCGCCAGCTGCCGGTCTTGTTGGCGAGACTGGAGCCGATGTCAAGCGTGATCGCAAACGGCTTTTCCATCAGCGGACCTCTACCGGTGCGGGTTGGCGCGGACGGTCAGCGCGGGTTTCCATGGGTTTCCTTGAGCAGCATGGTCGTGTTGCTGTCGGCGTCCGGGGTCGGTGGCACTCCCGGCTGTTGGTCGGGTTCGCCTGCCTGGGCGGTCGCCTCGCCGGGAAACTCGGCGCCTTCGTCACTGGCGAGCAGGTCGAAACGCCGGATGTTGCGGTCGGCGCCGGCCTGAAGCCGCTCGATCACCTCGGTGTTCACCTCCGGCTTGAACAGGTGCGCGTAGCGGCGCTGCAGTTTGAGGTACTCGGTCACCGGCAGGTGCCGGCGAATCTTCGAGACCTCGGTGATCTCCCCGTCCTCGGCGGCAAAAACCGGGAAGATGCCGGTCTCCTTGACCAGCCGGGCGAGCCGGATCGTGTCCTTTGAGGCAGCTCCCCATCCGAGCGGGCAGGGAACGAAGACGTGGATGTAGCGGGCGCCGCGGAGCTCCATCGCGCGCTCGACCTTCCGTTCGAGATCGCGGGGCTCGGCCACCGTGGCAGTCGCCACGTACGGGATCTCGTGAGCCATCGCGATCATCGGCACGCTCTTGCCCTGGCCAAAGACGTTGCCGGGCTCGGGGCCGACCGGCTTCGTATTCGCGGTGCGCGCGGCCGGAGGCGTCGCCCCGGAGCGCTGCACGCCGGTATTCATGTAGCCCTCGTTGTCGTAACAGACGAACAGCACGTCGTCGTTTCGCTCGAACATGCCGGAGAGGCAGGCGAAGCCGATGTCGACGGTCCCGCCATCGCCGGCCTGGCCGACCACCCGGACGTCCTCGCGGCCTTTCGCCTTGAGCGCCGCTGCCACGCCGGCCGCAACCGCCGGGGCGTTGCCGAAAAGCGAGTGGACCCACGGCAGCTGCCACGAAGACTCCGGGTACGGGGTCGAGAAGACCTCGAGGCAGCCGGTGGCGTTTGCCGCGACCAGGTTTCCCTCAGTGGCCCGCATCGCCGCGTCCAGCACGTAGCGCGCGCCGAGTGCCTCGCCGCAGCCCTGGCAGGCGCGGTGGCCGGAGGTCAGTGTGTTCGAACGCTCGGTCCGGGCCTGGGTCGAGCGCTTGTCGGGGTCGAGCAGCCGGTTTCCGACCACGAAGGTTCCGGTCTGGTAACCCTTTATCTGTTGTTCGGCCATCGCCTTCCCCCTCAGTGCGGGTCCGAGGCGACGGTGCCGACGTCGCGGGCCAGCCTTACGTTCTGGCCGACGATCCCGCCGGCACCGACCGCGAAAGCCTTCTCGATGACGACCACACGTTCGGCTCCCTTGAGCGCTTCGCGGACCTCGTCGATCGGCCACGGCCGGAAGCACTTGATCGCCAGGGCGCCGATCTTCACCCCCTGCTCCCGCAGCTCGTCGATCACGTCCTCGATCGTGCCGAGCACAGAGCCGAGCGCGACCACGATCGTCTCGGCGTCCTCGGCCCGGTAGCTGCGGACCAGCCCGCCAGACTCGCGGCCGAAGGTCTCATTGAACTCGGCGGCGATCGGCGGGATCTCGTCGAGAGCCTGGAGCTGCTTGGCGTGCATCAGGTACTTGACCTCGGTGAAGGCCTCGGGGCCGACCATCGCGCCGATCGTCATCGGGTCGGCCGGGTCGAGCATCTGTTGCGGCTCGAACGCAGGCAGAAAGGAGTCGACCCGCTCCTGGTCAGGAACGTCGACCTGCTCGAAGGCGTGGGTGAGGATGAAGCCGTCCATGCAGACCATCACCGGCAGCGAGAGCCGCTCGGCCAGCCGGAAAGCCTGGATGTGGAGGTCGACCGCCTCCTGGTTGGTCTCGGCGAAGAGCTGGATCCAGCCGGAGTCGCGCTGCGACATCGAGTCGGAGTGGTCGTTCCAGATGTTGATCGGGGCGCCGATCGCCCGGTTGGCCAGGGTCATCACGACCGGCAGGCCGAGTCCGGAGGCGTTGTAGAGCGCCTCGGCCATGAAGAGCAGGCCCTGGCTGGCGGTCGCCGTGTAGGTGCGGGCGCCGGCCGCAGAGGCTCCGATGCAGGCCGACATCGCGCCGAACTCCGATTCGACCATGAGGTACTCGCAGGGGTCGATGTCTCCGGTCCGGACCATGTCGGAGAGCGCTTCGACGATGTGGGTCTGGGGGGAGATCGGGTAGGCGGCGATCACCTCGGGCCGGCACATCCCGATCCCGCGGTCGACCGCCTGCGAACCTTCGAGTTGCTCAAGCATGGACGCCTCCGGCAAGCGAGGCCCGGACGTATTCGCAGGCCGCGGTAGCCGCGGCGGTGTTCATGTCCCCCAGCTTTCCGGGGAAGCGGTCACGCAGGGCCTGGGTCACCGCGTCGAGCCCGACCTGGTCACAGAGCCCGGCGAAGCCGCCCAGCAGCACGCTGTTGGGCAGCGGCCGGCCGAGGTGCTCGCGGGCGATCGCGGTCGCCGGCATCGTCCGTACCCGCTCCGGGCGGAAGTCCGCGGTGAAGTCGTCCATCCCCAGCTCGGTGAAATCGCGCTCGCTGTTCAGCAGGATGTAGCCGTCGTGGCCGAGTCCGCCGAAGAGGTCGACCTGATGGAGCAGGGTCGGATCCTGAATCAGCACGGCATCGGGTTCCGAGATCGGCTCCCGGCTGCGGATCGGCTTTTCGTCGATCCGGCAGAAGGAAACGACCGGGGCGCCGGTCCGCTCGGAGCCGAAGGTCGGGAACGCCTGAGCGTGGCGGCCTTCGTCGAACGCAGCCACGGAAAGCAGTTCGGAAGCGGTGACCACTCCCTGGCCGCCCCTGCCGTGAATTCGTACTTGAAACAACTCTCACTCCTTGGAGGAAAACGCGTTTCGCCCGATGCCCCCAAGTTAGCATGAGAGGTCGAGCGGCCCGCCTCTCTGCGTTAGGCTCGTTCGCAATCCCGGAGAAGCGAAATTGGAAGGAGCGCCACCGATCATGCCAACCGTCGGCTTTGTGCGAAGCATTGAGGACCTGGCCCGCACTGATGTCGACTCCGCCGGAGGAAAGGGGGCCAACCTCGGTGAGATGACCGCGGCGGGCCTTCCAGTACCTCCCGGATTCGTCGTCGGATCCAAAGGCGCGCCGGCCCCCGGCCCGGGCCCCGGAAAAAGGAAAGCAGGAGGAACCCCCCCCCCCGGCAACCCCCGCAAAAGCCCCCCCCGCCGGGGGGGAACCCCCCAACCCACCCCCCCCCCCCCTCACCCCCCCCCCCCCCCCCCCCCCCCCCACCCAAAAACCCCCCCCCCCCACCCCCAACCCCCCCCCCCCCCCCCCCCCCCCCCCCCCCCCCCCCCCCCCCCCGAACCACCCCACCCCCCCCCCCCCCCCCCCCCCCAACAACACCCAACCCCCCCCCCCCCCCCCCCCCCCCCCCCCCCCCCCCCCCCCCCCCCCCCCCCCCCAACCCCCCCCCCCCCCCCCCCAACCCACCCCCCCCCCCCCCCCCCCCCCCCCCCCCCCCCCCCCCCCCCCCACCCCCCCCCCCCCCCCCCCCCCCCCCCCCCCCCCCCCCCCCCCCCCCCCCACCCCACCCCCCCCCCCACCCCCCCCCCCCCCCCCCCCCCCCCCCCCCCCCCCCCCCCCCCCCCCCCCCCCCCCACCCCCCCCCCCCCCCCCCCCCCCCCCCCCCCCCCCCCCCCCCCCCCCCCCCCCCCCCCCCCCCCCCCCCCCCCCCCCCCCCCCCCCCCCCCCCCCCCCCCCGCCCCCCCCCCCCCCCCCCCCCCCCCCCCCCCCCCCCCCCCCCCCCCCCCACCCCCCCCCCCCCCCCCCCCCCCCCCCCCCCCCCCCCCCCCCCCCCCCCCCCCCCCCCCCCCCCCCCCCCCCCCCCCCCCCGGCCATTCGTCCACCGTCTCGCCTCCCGGCACGGGCTCGGGGGATTCGCGCTCAACCGCGGCGATGGCGTTCTGATCGAGGTTGAGGGCGAACCCGGGGCGCTCGATTCGTTCGGCTCCGCCCTGTCCGGCGAAGCCCCCTCCCTGGCGAAGGTCGAGGCGGTCGGGGTCGAGACCGTGCCGGCGCGCGGGGAGGACGGCTTCCGCATCGTCCCCAGTGTCGCCGGCGGCGGGCGGCGCTCGTGCCGCCCGATGCGGCCACCTGCGACTCCTGCCTGGAAGAGATGCGTGATCCTCTCGACCGGCGCTTCCGGTACCCCTTCATCAACTGCACGCGATGCGGCCCGCGGTTCACGATCGTGCTCGGCTCGCCTTACGACCGGGCGAATACGACCATGGCGGGCTTCGACATGTGCGGGGACTGCCGGGCCGAGTACGAGGACCCGGACGACCGGCGCTTCCACGCCGAACCGATCGCCTGCCCCGCCTGCGGCCCCCGGCTTTCCCTCGACGGCGCCGTCGGCGAGGCGGCGCTGGCCGAGGCGGTCCGGCTGCTCGACGCCGGATCGATCGTCGCGGTCAAGGGTCTCGGCGGCTATCACCTGGCCTGCGACGCGACCAATGAGGCGGCCGTCGCCCGGCTGCGGCGCCGCAAGGGCCGAGAGCAGAAGCCATTCGCGGTGATGGCCACCGAGCCCGGACACCTGGCCGAGCTGGACGAAGACGAGCGGCACCTTCTGGGCGGCCGCGAGCGTCCGATCGTGCTCGCCCGCCGCGCGCCCGGATCCCCGCTCGCCGGGTCGGTCGCCCCCGGAACCCCCTGGCTGGGACTGATGCTGCCCTACACGCCGCTCCATCACCTCCTCTGCACCGACTTCGGGCGGCCGCTCGTGATGACCAGCGGCAACCGCTCCGACGAACCGGTCGCGATCGACGACCGCGAGGCACGCGAGCGGCTCGGCGGCATCGCCGACGCGTTCCTGGCCCACGACCGGGTGATCCACCGCCGCTGCGAGGATTCCGTGGTCAGATCCACCTTCCCGGTCCGCCGCTCGCGGGGCTTCGCCCCCGAGGCCCTGCCCCTGACCAGGACCGGGAGCGCGCCGATCGTCGCCGCCGGGGCCGAACTGAAGAGCACCTTCTGTGTCGTCCGCGGCGAGCGGGCGTTCCTCTCGCCGCACCTCGGTGACCTCGACTCACCACTCGCCCTCGCCGCCTTCCGATCCGACCTCGACCTCTATCTCGAGATGCTCGCGGTCCAACCCCGGTTTATCGCCCACGACCTGCACCCCGATTACCTCTCGACCCGCTGGGCGCTGGAGCAGCCTGTGGAAACCGTCGCGGTCCAGCACCACCACGCCCACGCCGCAGCCTGCCTGGCCGAGCACCGGGAGTATGGCCCGGCGCTGGCTCTCGTCTTCGACGGCACCGGCTTCGGCCCCGACGGCACGCTCTGGGGCGGCGAGCTCCTGCGATGCGATCTGGCCGGCTTCGAGCGGGTGGCCAATCTCGAACCGGTCCCGCTGCCGGGCGGTGAGCGGGCGATCCGGGAGCCGTGGCGCATGGCGGCCGCGTACCTGGAGCGCGCTAGCCGGCCGGTGCCGTTCGACCGCTGGGAAGTGGTCCGCGAGAGCCTCAAGGCGAACGCACCGGCCTCTTCCGGCATGGGGCGCCTCTTCGATGCGGCAGCCGCGCTGCTCGGGATCCGTACGGAAGTGACCTATGAAGGACAGGCAGCGATCGAGCTCGAAGCCCTGGCGGCGGGCGTCGAGGCCGACCCCTACCCCTGCCGGGTGGGTAGCGGACTGATGCACGGCTCCGATCTGATCGCCGCCGCCCATGACGATCTGGCCTCGGGGCGCCCACGGGCCCGGATTGCCGCCGCCTTCCACGAAGGGGTGGCCGCGGCCGCCGCTGCCGCCTGCGCGGAGGCGGCCGAGCCGCGGACGGTGGCGCTCTCCGGCGGCAGCTTCCAGAACGGACGCCTGCTGGCGAGTGTCAGCCGCCGTCTCGAAGGACTCGGGTTCCGGGTGCTCCGGCACCGCCGGGTGCCGCCGAACGACGGCGGCATCAGTTTCGGCCAGGCCGCGGTCGCGGCAGCGAGGGCCGACGCATGTGCCTAGGGATCCCGGGGCAGATCGTCGAGATCGTCGATCCTGAAAACCGGACCGCCAAGATCGAGGTCTCCGGCGTCCGGCGCAACGTCGATGTCGGCCTGCTCTGGGAGGCCGACGACGCGGTCACGGTCGGGGACTGGGTCCTGATCCACGTCGGCTTCGCGATCTCGCGGATCGACGAAACCGAGGCTGATCAGATGCTGCGCGCCCTGCGTGCCCTGGGCGCGCCATACGAGGAGGAGCTTCAAGATCTCAGATCCAGCGCCATTGATTGACCGGATCACCGAGCGGGAAACCGCCGTGCGGAGCTTCTTCGAAAAGGAAAGCGGCGCGCTGGCACAAGCCTGCCTGGCGATGGCAAAGGCCTTCACCCGCGGTGGCACCCTGATCCCGTTCGGGGCGGGCGCCGCCGCCACCGACGCGGCCCATGCCGTGGTCGAGTTCATGCATCCGGTGATCGTCGGCAAGCGGGCCCTCCCCGCCATCGCCCCGGGCAACGACCCCACTTCGCACTCGACCCTCGCGCGGCTGGCCCGGCCGGGCGACATCGCACTGGCCCTCGCCCACCACCCAGGCGATCCGGCCTTTTCCGGGTTCCTCGACCAGGCGCGGGCGCTCGGCCTGCTGACCATCGGCTTCACGGCGGCCCCGGCCGGCGGCCCGGTCGATGCCGGTCAGGGGACGGAAGCAGCGGAGGCCGACCACCTGTTCCTCGTCGCAAATGACGACCCGGCTGTGGTCCAGGAGGTGCAGGAGACCGCCTACCACGTCCTCTGGGAGCTGGTCCATGTCTTTTTCGACCAGCCCGGACTGGCTGAAGAGGACGCGACTGACGCCTGCATCACCTGCGGCGACGTGGCGGTCACGGCGGAAGTGATCGAGGCCCGGGGAACGAGTGCGGTGATCGAGAAAGACGGGACCCGCGAGCAGGTGGCGACCGAACTGGTGGAGGACGTGCGGGTAGGCGACAACCTGCTCTGTCACGCCGGCGTGGCCCTCGAGAAGGTCGACCCCGAACCGACCGGCTTCCTCTACCCCTTTCTCAGCGGTACGAAGACCGACCTCGACGACCTGCTCGCCGAGGTCGAATCGTCCACTTTGCAAAAAGCCGAGCAGGTGATCGGGCTGCGGTCGCGGATCGATCTCGAAGCCGTCGCCAGATGTGGCGCCGCGATCCGCGAACGGCTCGATGCCGGCGGCCGGCTGATCGCCTTCGGCAACGGCGGCTCCGCCACCGACGCCCAGGACCTCGCCGCCGACGCCCTGGCCCGCGGATGGCCGGCGATCGCCCTCGGCAACGACCCCGCCACGGTCACCGCCGTGGCCAACGACGTCGGTTTCGAGCAGGTTTTCGCCCGGCAGCTGGCCGCGCTGGCCCGGCCCGGGGACATCGCGGTGGCGATCTCGACCAGCGGTGGCTCGGCCAATCTGATCGCCGCCATGGAAGAGGCATCCGGGTCCGGCATCCTGACCGTCGCCATCGCCGGCCACGACGGCGGACGACTGGCCGGAGTCGCGGGCCTCGACCACCTGTTCGTGGTCCCCGACGACCACATCCCGAGGATCCAGGAGGTCCAGGCGACGATCTGCCACCTGCTGCTCGAGGGGACCCGATGAACGGGATCCGTTTCGTCGACGAATACCGCGATCCGGCTCTGGCGCGCCGGCTCGCGACCGAGATCGAAGAGCTGGCCGAGCCCGGGCGCCGCTACAAGCTGATGGAGGTCTGCGGCGGCCACACGCACGCGATCTACAAGCACGGGGTCGAAAGCCTGCTCCCCGCCGAAGTCGAGCTGGTCCACGGCCCCGGCTGCCCGGTATGCGTGATCCCGATGGGCCGGCAGGATGACGCGATCGCGATCGCCGAGCGCCCGGAGGTGATCTTCACGACCTTCGGCGACATGATGCGGGTTCCCTCTTCGAACGGCTCGCTGCTCGACGCCAAGGCGCGCGGCGCCGATGTGCGCATCGTCTATTCGCCGCTGGATGCGCTCAGGATCGCCCGCGAAAACCCGAAGCGCGAGGTCGTCTTCTTCGCGATCGGGTTCGAGACCACCGCTCCGTCCACAGCGCTCACCCTGAAGCGCGCCCGGAGCGAAAACATCGGGAACTTCTCGGTGTTCTGCAACCACGTCACGATCATCCCCGCGATCAAGGCGATCCTCGATTCGCCGGACCTGAGGCTGGACGGCTTCATCGGCCCGGGCCATGTCTCCACCGTGATCGGTCTGCGGCCCTACGGTTTCATCGCCCGCGACCACGGCAAGCCGGTCGTCGTCTCCGGCTTCGAGCCACTCGATGTCCTTCAGGGCACGCAGATGATCCTGCGCCAGCTCGCCGAAGGTCGCAGCGTCGTCGAGAACCAGTACCTGCGGGTGGTCCGCGAGGAGGGAAACCCGCTCGCGCTCGCGGCGATCGCCGAGACAATGGAAGTGCGGAACACCTTTGAGTGGCGCGGGCTCGGCTTCATCTCGAACAGTGCCCTCAAGCTGCGTGCCGAATACGCCGACCTGGACGCCGAGGTGCGCTTCCGCGTCCCGGGCATCCGGGTGGCCGACCCCAAGGCCTGTCAGTGCGGCGAGGTGCTGAAGGGCGTGATCCGGCCCTGGGAATGCAAGGTCTTCGGCACCGCATGCACCCCCGAACGCCCGATCGGCACCTGCATGGTCTCCAGTGAAGGAGCCTGCGCCGCCTATTACAACTACGGCCGCCACGCCGGCCGGCGTCGCGCCGCCGGGCCGGTCCCTTCGGTCCCCGCCGGGGACGGGCAGTGATGGCGAAGGACCCCGGGAACGCCTCACGCAGCGAAGAGCAGGTTCTCGACGCGATCGAGGCGCGGCGGCGACGGCCGCGCCGCAAGATCCTCGACGAGCGCATAACCCTCGCCCACGGCGCCGGCGGCAAATCGAGCCACGATCTGGTCGAAGGTATCTTCCTGCGCGAGTTCGCCAACCCTCTGCTCGAGCCGCTCGGCGACTGTGCCCTGCTGGAGACCGGATCCGGCCAACTCGCCTTCACCACCGATTCCTTCGTGGTCCGCCCGCTGTTCTTCCGCGGCGGCGACATCGGCGAGCTGGCGGTGAACGGCACCGTCAACGACCTGGCCATGGCGGGGGGCCCGGCCGGTGGCGGTCTCGTCCGGCTTCATCATCGAAGAGGGCCTGCCGGTCGCCGAACTCGAACGCATCGTCGCCTCGATGGCGGCCGCCTCCCGGGCCGCCGGGGTCCCGGTCGCCACCGGCGACACCAAGGTGGTCGAGCGCGGCAATGCCGATGGCCTCTACATCAACACCGCGGGGGTCGGGGTGATCGAGCACGACCTGGCGCTCGGTCCCGGGGCGATCCGGGCCGGTGATCTCGTATTGATCTCCGGGCCGATCGGCGACCACGGCATGGCGGTGATGATCGCCCGGGGCGATCTCGAGCTCGAGCTCGACCTGGAGAGTGACACCGCCCCGCTCAACGGGCTGGTGTCGGCCCTGCTGGCGAGCGGAGCCGACGTGCGCTGCCTGCGCGACCCCACCCGCGGCGGCCTTGCCACGGTACTCGCCGAACTGTCGCTTGCGGCCGGGGTCGGCGTAACGCTCCAGGAGTCCGCCCTGCCGATCCGCCCCGGGGTGAACGGTGCCTGCGAGATCCTCGGGATCGATCCGATCTACGTGGCGAACGAGGGCAGGCTGGTGGCCGTGGTCGCAGCCGCGTCCGCCGACACCGCGCTCGCGGCGCTGCGAGCCGATCCCCTCGGTCGTGAGGCCGCGGTGATCGCTGAGGTCGTCGCCGAGCCGCCTGGCCTGGTGATCCTCGAAACCGCCCTGGGCGGCAGCCGCGTGGTCGACATGCTCGCCGGCGACCCGCTGCCGCGGATCTGCTGAAGGCGGTCAGTCCCGGCCGGCCGCCGGGGCGAGGTCAAGCAGCCGCCGGCGCCAGGCGTCGATGCCCTCGCCGGTCCGGGCGCTGGTCCGGAAGGTCTCGGCCCCCGGGTTCACCTTCTCGAGGTTGGCCAGGAAGAGCTCCTCGGAGAAATCCGTATGGGGCAGGAGGTCGATCTTGTTGAGCACCACCAGCTCGCAGCTGCGGAACATGAGCGGGTACTTGAGCGGCTTGTCTTCCCCCTCGGTCACCGACGAGATCATCCAGCGGCGGTCTTCACCCACCCGGAACTCGGCCGGACAGACCAGGTTGCCGACGTTCTCGATCACGAGCAGATCGATCTCTTCGAGCGGGATCTGGGGAATCGCGGAGCGAACCATGTTGGCGTCGAGGTGGCATTCACCGCCGAACGCCGGATCCGTGTTGATCTGCACCACCGGAATATGAAGCTGCGAAAGACGATCGGCGTCGAGGCTGCCGCGCACGTCCCCTTCCAGCACTCCGACCCGCACTTCGCCGGTTTCCGCGAGCGCACGCTCGAGCAGGCTGGTCTTGCCCGCTCCCGGTGCGCTCATCAGGTTGACCACCTTGACGCCGGCGCGGTCGAAGTCGGCCCGGTTGGCCGCGGCGATCGTCTGGTTCGCGTCCAGTACACCCTCGGCGACGGTGACCCTGGTCTGGTGCATCTCAGCCCCCTCCCGGTTCGTTTGCGGCCGCGGTTTCGCGGCCCGGATCGGCAGCCGGCTCCTCGACCTCGATCGATTCGACCACCAGTTCGTCGCCGCTGATCACGGAATGGTTTCCGCCCCGGCAGCCGGGGCAGCGGAAGTCGACCAGCAGTTCGTGGTCGGCGTGGGCGGGCGGAGGCGCCGGATCCCATTCGGCGCCGCAGGCGCTGCAGCGGAGCAAAGAGGGGGTCCGCTCCCACTCCAGCTCCGCGCCGCCGCAGCACGTGTCCCGGGCACAGACATCGAAGTAGAAGCCGAGGTACTCGGGCACGACCTGGCGCAGGCAGCCGACCTTCACCCTGACGACGCTCACGGCGAGCCCTCCGGCGTGGCGTTCGGCCACGCCGACGATCTCCCGGGCAACGGCGAGTTCGTGCATCTCAGGCCCGGGCCTTCGCCGCAGCGTGCCCACCGCCGGGCCCGCCTTCCTCCGGCTCGCCGCACAGCTCGCCGACCAGCCGCTCCACTGCCTCGCGCACGCCCGCCGTGAGCCCCTCGCCGGGACCGAAGTCCTCCCCCTCGATCCCGCAGACGGCGAGCCCGGCGGGCAGGCGGCCGAGCTCCCGGGCCAGCTCGATCGCCTCGGCCACCCCGAGGGCGTGCGTTGAAGAGCGAAAGAGCTGCGCCGGCAAGGGGCCGTCGACCGGATCGAAGCAATGCAGTGCCCCCGGCTTCGCCCCGGATCTGACCGCGTCCACGACCAGCACGCGTCCGGCGTCCTCCCAGGCATGAAGCAGCGCCGCCGGTTCCCCCGCCCGCTCGACGGCCACGATCTGCGAAGGTTCTGCCGCCTGGAGGCGGCGCGCGACTTCGAGGCCGGCGCCGTCGTCGCGGCGCCAGCGGTTGCCGACGCCGATCACCAGTTCCGGTTTGGCGGGGCGGGTCACTTGCGGTCAACCGTGAGGTCGAGGAAGTGGGTCGAGCAGGAGATGCAGGGATCGTAGTTGCGGATCGCCTGTTCGCATTCCCACTGGAGCCGCTCGTCGTCGAGGTCGACCCGCGGTTCGACGAAGGCACGCAGGTCCTGCTCGATCCTCGCCTGATTCTGCGAGGTCGGCGGCACGATGCGGGCCTCGGCGATCGAGCCGTCGCCGGTCAGCCGGTAGCGGTGCCAGAGCATCCCACGGGGTGCTTCACTCCAGCCGTAGCCGGTTGAAGCCCGCGGCTCGGATTCGACCGCGGCCGGCTGCGGCAGATCGTAGGAGGAGATCAGCCGCAGCGCTTCGTCGAGGACGTAGAGGATCTCGACCGCCCGCACGATGATGCTCTTGAAGGGATTCCGGCATTCCGGACCCAGCCCCGCCGCGGCGGCGGCCTCCGCAGCGAGCGGCGAGAGCTGCTCGTGGTTCAGGGCGTAGCGGGCCATCGGACCGAGGAAATAGGTGCGATCGCCGTCCATCAAGGAATGCAGCGCCGTCGAATGCTCGACGTGGTGCTCGCTGAAGTGCTGCTCGTAGGACTCCGGTCCGATGTCGAGGCCGCTGCTGGAGATCAGCCGCCCGTCCTCGATCGCGTAGCGATCGAGATCGTGCAGGGCGACGAAATCGTAGTCCTGCTCGAACTCGGGGAAGGGCAGGCCGGCGACCCAGGCGACCGCCTCGCCGGCGAGGTCGCGGGCGGTCTCCAGTTGAGCGACCAGCGCACTCAGCTGCTCGCGATCCGGCGCGCGGAAAAAGCCGCCGACCCGGACGTTGACCGGATGGATCGCGCGCCCGCCGACCACCCGGAGGATGTCGTTGCCCGCCTTCTTGATCTTCAGCCCCGCCTCGACCATCTCGCGATGGTCGCGGGCCATGGTCCAGGCGCTCTCATAGCCGAGGAAGTCGGGGGCGTGCAGCATGAACACGTGCAGGGCGTGGCTCTCGATCCACTCACCGCAGTAGATCAGCCGGCGCAGCTCCTTGATCCCGGGCGAGACCTCCGTTCCGAGCGCGTCCTCGATCGCGTTGAAGGCACTGGTCATGTACGCCATCGGGCAGATGCCGCAGATTCGCGCCGTGATGTCGGGCACCTCGCGGAAGTCCCGGCCCCGAAGGAAGGCCTCGAAGAACCGCGGCGGCTCGAAGATTTCGAGACCGACGTTCTCGACCGCGCCGTCCCGGATCCGTACGGTCATCGCCCCCTCGCCCTCGACCCGGGCCAGGTAGTCGGTCTTGATCGTGCGGGTCCGGCCTTCGGGGTCAGTGCTCATGTTTGATGCTTTCCGATTTGAAGGGTTCGCGGTCGGCGTGGAAGGTGCGATAGACCCGGACGATGTCGGTGTCCTCGACGCCGAGGTCCGCGAGCCGGCGGCTGAGCGCGGGCGCGTTGGGCGACTCCATCGGCCCGAAGCAGCCGTAGCAGCCGCGGTCGCAGGAGGGACAGAGCGCACCACAACCGGCCTGTGTGACCGGCCCCAGGCAGGGTGTCCCGTGGGCGACCATGACGCAGACGTTGCCGGCCCGCTTGCACTCGACGCAGACGCTGTGACGGGCGATCGCCGGCCGGCGCCGGTTGAGGAAGGCGCTGATCACCTCGAACAGCTGATGGCGGTCGACCGGGCAGCCCTGCAGCTCGAAATCGACCGGGACGTTGTCGGAAATCGCGGTCGAGTCCTCGAGGGTCGAGATGTAACCGGGCTCGGCGTAGACGAGTGATATGAAATCGTCGACGTCGGCGAAGTTGCGCAGCGCCTGGATCCCCCCCGACGTGGCGCAGGCACCGATCGTGACCAGGTGGCGCGACTGGCGGCGCACCTCCCGGATCCGCTCCCGGTCGGCGGGTGTGGTGATCGAGCCCTCGACCAGGGAGAGGTCGTAGGGTCCCTCGGCCGTGCCCTTGGTCGCCTCGAGGAAGTAGGCCACCTCGATCTGTTCGGGCAGCGAGATCAGCTCCTGCTCGAAGTCGAGCAGGCTGAGCTGACAGCCGTCGCAGGAGGCGAACTTCCAGACTGCGAGCTTGGGCGGGGTCGCCTCGGAGTTCACAGTTCACGCACCCCGAGGAGCGTCCTGACGCGTTCCCAGGTGAACACCGGCCCGTCCCGGCAGATGAAGAGCGGGGCCAACTGGCAGTGGCCGCAGTGGCCCACCGCGCACTGCACGTTGCGCTCCAGTGAAACGTGAATGCGGCTGGGCGGGACTCCCCGGTCCCCGAGGCCGTGGGCGACGAATCGCATCATGACTTCGGGACCGCAGACGAACGCGGTCGTCCGTTCGCCCTCGAACGAAGCCGATGGAATGAGCTTGGTGACAAGGCCGACCCGGCCGCTCCAGGCCGTGGGTGCGGAATCGACCGTGGTCTCCACCTCGATCCCGGCCTCTCGCCAGTGCGCAGTTCGGAGGGGTAGAGCATGTCGGCGGGCGAGCGGGCACCGTACAGAAGGCAGACCGCACCGTAGCGGTCACGGTCGGCGACCAGCCGCTCGATCAGGGGTCGCAGAGGCGCCAGCCCGATACCACCGGTCACCACCACCACGTCGCCGCCTTCGGCTTCGGCCAGCGGCCAGGAATTGCCGAAGGGGCCGCGCACACCGAGCTGGTCGCCGGGCTCGGAGTCGCAGATCGCCCGGGTGACCGCGCCTACGGCGCGAACCGTGTGAATCAGTTTGCCGCGCCCGCCGGTCAGCCCGCTGACCGAGATCGGGACTTCCCCCGAACCGAACACATAGAGCATGCTGAACTGGCCCGGGAGGAAGGCGGGCAGACCGTCGCCCGCGGCGGGCTCGAGATCGAGAGTCCAGCTGTCTGAAGTCTCCCGGCGCTTGGCCGCGACGCGATAGGCCGTCGGCGTGACCGGCTCGGCGACCCTGCTCTCGGTGCGGATGGCCGTCACCGGCTCAGGCGGTTTCCGCGTCGCCGTAGACGTCGAGCAGACGCACCCGGGTCGCCTGCAGCCGCTCGAGGATCACCGGCACGATTCGTTTCATCAGCTCGAACCCGAGCGCCGGGTCTTCTTCGGTTTTCCCGCGCAGGCAGGCGCCATCGAAGGCGATCACGCGCACGGTGTCCATCGCCGTCGCATCGAAGGCCACCCGGTAGGGCGGGAACAGCCAGGACCAACCGAGCAGGTCGCCGGCTTCGATCGTTTCGATCATCAGCGCGCCGCGGGCCGGAAGGTAGGCCTCGAGCGCGACCCGTCCGGTGCGCAGCACGTAGAAGACTTCCGCAGGGTTACCCTCGCGCAGCAGGTGTTCGCCGGCTTCGAAGACCTGGTTGCGACCGCAGCCGGCGATCAGCTCCAGGTGTCCGGATTCCATGCCGCCGAAGGCCGGACATTCGGTCAGTAGTTCGTCAATCGTGCGCATCGACATGCGTCACCTCCATGATTCCGGTTGCCTCTGCCTGGTCCGTTGCGCGGATGACCGCGGCCTCTTCGGTGATGTCGATCGCCACCGGGCACCAGGTGATGCAGCGGCCGCAGCCGACGCAGCCCGAAGTGCCAAACTGGTCGATCCAGCTGGCCAGCTTGTGCGACATCCACTGCCGGTAGCGGGATTTCACCGACGTGCGCACGCTGCCACCATGTACATAGGAGTGCTCCTCCCCGAAGCAGGAATCCCAGCGGCGAACCCGCTCCGTTTCGACCCCGGCCAGGTCGGCGGCGTCGTCCACGCTGTGACAGAAACAGGTCGGGCAGACCAGCGTGCAGTTGCCGCAACTGAGACAGCGCTCGAAACCTCGTCCCAGCGCGGGTGTTCCGCGTTGCGGTAGATCAGTTCCTTGATGCCTTCGGTCTCGAGCTCCCGTCCCATCTGCGAGGCGCAGCGTTCGGAGACCGCCTCGGCGGCGGCGGTGTCGCGGTCTGTCGCCGGCCGCGACCCGACCTCGGCCAGGATCTCCTCCCCGATTTCGCTGCCGGACTCGACCAGGAAGCGATGTTCGTCTTCGAGCAACTCGGTCAGCGCCAGGTCGAAGCCGCTCTTCGCCTTCGGACCTGTGTCCATCGAGGCACAGAAACAGGTATTGCCGGCTTCGGCGCAGTTGACCGCAACGATGAAGTTGTCGCGGCGGCGGGACTCGTAGTCGGCGTTGACGTTCGCGTCCCCGATGAAGACGCGATCCTGAATCGAGATCGCCGCGAGATCACAGGACCGCACGCCGACGAAGGCGAACGGGGGCCGCTCATCCCCGTCCTCGGTGAATCGCATCTCCCCGCTCTCGTCCCGCCGGCCTTTCCAGAGGGTCACCTCCGGTGGGAAGAGGTGGTTCTTCCACGAATTGGCCCCGTTGTTGAAGCCGAACACGGCATCGTCGTCGCGCTCGTGCAGCCGGTAGGTGCCGCCCTCCTGCTCGTCGGTGACCCCGACCGGCAACTCGTCCGCCGAGGAAAGCGCCTCGTAGCTGATCGCGCCGTCCCGCACGGTGGGCCCGATCACCTCGAAGCCACGCCGCCGCAATACCTCCAGCAGCAGAGCGAGTGACGTGCGATCGAAGACCTTCATTTCCCCAGTCAGCCTACCGTCTGGGGGGGCGAATCAGGAGATGTAGGCGGACAGAGCATTACCGGCCTGCTGGGCGAACTCGACCAGCGGCTGCGGAACTACGCCGAAGAAGATCGTGGCCGCGGCGCCGATTACGGCCGGCAGGACCAGGTACCAGCGGCGATGCGCCTGTCCATCGGTGAAGTCGCCGGCCGAGCCCCCGGCGACGGCAGGCGGCAGTCCGGAAGTGTCGATCTCATCCGTAGGTGAGGCCTCGGCTTCGGGGCTCATCCAGACCGCGGCGACCACCCGCAGGTAGTAGACCAGCGAGATCATCGTGCCGATGGCGATCATTACACCGAGCCAGGTCCAGTCGGCGTCGACCAGGGCTTCGATCAGGTAGAGCTTGCCGATGAAGCCGGCGGTCGGCGGCAATCCGGCCAGGGCCAGCATTGCGATCGTCAGCGGCCAGGCGAGCAGCGGCTTGCTGCGACCGAGGCCGCGCAGCGAGGAGATGTCGTCGCTGAATCCGGTCCGGCGCTCGTGGGCCACGAGCACGGCGAAGGCGGCGAGGTTCATCGCCACGTAGGCGGCGAGGTAGAAGACCAGTGCCGAGATCCCGTCCTGGGTGGCCACGATGACCCCGCACAGCATGTAACCGGCCTGGGCGATGCCCGAGTAACCGAGCATGCGCTTGAGCGACGTCTGCGCTAGGGCGCCGACGTTGCCGACGACCATCGAGAACGCTGCAAGCGCCGCCAGCATCACGTCCCACCCGTCGACCATCCCGATCAATGCGACCAGGAAGAACCGGATGAAGATCGCAAAGACCGCGGCCTTGGTCGCAACGGCCATGAAGGCGGTGATCGGGGTCGGCGCGCCCTGGTAGACGTCGGGGGTCCACTGGTGGAACGGAGCGATCGAAACCTTGAAGGCGAGGCCCACGGTAACCATGCCGATGCCAACCAGGGTCAGCGGATCGCCGACCAGCTTGTTGATCGAATCCGGGGTGCCGTCACCGAGGTAGCCGGCCGCGATCTGGGGAAACTCCATCGCCCCGGAAGTGCCGTAGATCAGGGCCAGGCCATAAAGCAGCGTGGCCGAACCGACGGAGCCGATGATCAGGTACTTGAGCCCGGATTCGAGCGAGTCCCGCTTCCGCAGGTTGGTCGCACAAAGCGCGTAAAGCGGTATCGAGAGCAGTTCGAGGGCGACGAAGAAGGTGATGATGTTGTTCGCCTGGGTCAGCATCACCATGCCGAGCACGGAGCCCATCAACAGCGCGAGGTAGTCGCTGCGGCCGGTCTGCTTCTCGGCGGGATCGCCGATCGAGAGCAAGACGGCCACTGCCGCCGAAACCACGCAGAGCAGCGACAGCGTGACCGTGATGCCATCGAAATGGAGCGATCCGGCAACCAGATCAGTGTTGGTGTCCCACTGCCAGATCAGGCAGCCCGCGGTCACGGCGAGCGTCAGCAGCGCAATCGGAGATCCGAACCGCTTGATCGAATCGAAGACGGCGACCAGGACGAGCACGACCAGTCCCGCGGTCAGCGCGATGATCGGTGAGAGCGCCGCGTAATCAATTGACGGAGAGTCGAAGGTCACTTGGCCGCCTCCACGTTGCTGAGAGCGACGACTGTGTCGACCGCCGGTTCGGAACCGTGGATGATCAGTTGCGGGCAGAAGGCGAGGACCACGGTGATCAGCACCATGGGCACGATCACCAGTCCGTCACGCACTGAGATTTCACGCGAGTCGGCGCCGTCAGGCAGCGGGTTGTGCATCGTCCGCTGGTACATACGAAGCGCGTAGAAGGCCGAGAACGCCATGCCGCTGGTGGCAATGATCGCGATCGCCACATTGGTCTGAAACAGGCCGTTGACGATGAAGAACTCGCCGATGAAGTTCGGTGATCCGGGAATCGCCAGAGTCGCCATCGTCACGATCAGGAAGACCACGGCAAAGACCGGGGCCTTCTTGGCCAGCCCGCCCATCCCCTGAATGTCTTCGCTGCCGAAACGCTCGGCGATCAGGGCGACGATCAGGAAGGCGGGAACGACGATCACACCGTGGTTGATCATCTGCAGGAGCGCGCCTTCTCCGCCCGAGGTGTTGAGCGCGAAGATGCCGGCGGTGATGAAACCGAGCTGGGCGATCGAAGAGAAGCCGAGGATCAACCGCAGGTCGGTCTTCGTAAAGGCCATGACCGAGCCGTAGATGATTGAAGCCAGCCCCAGGATCAGCATCGTCGTCTGGAAGAGCTCCGTGGCGTCGGGCATCATCGGCAGCACCACCCGCAGGAAGCCGTAGGCGCCGACCTTGGAGAGGACCGCCGAAAAGACCGCCAGCGCCGGCAGCGGTGCCGCGCGGTAGGCATCGGGCATCCAGCCGTGGAGCGGGAAGGCCGGCATCTTGACCAGGAAGGCCGCGGCGAAGAGCCAGAAAATCCAGTTCTGTGAACCGCTCGGCAGGCCCCTCGCGGTCAACTCGGCCATGTTGAAGGTCAGTGCTCCGCCGTCGGCCGAGATCACGGCGAGCGCGATCGCACCGACCAGCATCAGCAGCGATCCGATCAGCGTGAAGACGATCATCTTCAGCGTCGCCGACGAAGCCGTGACCCCTTCACGATCGTTGCCGAAGATCCCGAACAGGAAGTAGAACGGCACGATCATCAGGTCGAAGAAGAGGACGAAAAGCAGCAGGTCCTGGGAAAGGAAGGCGCCGAGGGTCGCCGTCTCGCCGGCCAGCAGCATCAGGAAGTAGAGCCCGGGCCGTTCGGTGCCGCGACTCGCCGTGAAGGCGATCGCGGGGACCCAGGCAACAGCCGTCAGCAGGACCAGGAAGATCGAGAGGCCGTCGATGCCGAGGTTGTAATCGACCCCGAGTCCGGGAATCCAGGTGACGTCGGTGACGTACTGCATGCCGCCGCCGGGATCGAATCCGATCAGGACCACGACCACCAGCGCCAGAGTTGCCACGGCGCCGGAGCCCGCGATCCAGGCGGCGAAACGCTGCGGCGCCATCGCGGCGATGAGGCCGGCCACCAGCGGGATCCAGATGATCAGGCTCAGCATCAGATGCTCCGGATCAGGAAGTAGAGGAGGAGGCCGACCACGCCGAACAGCATCAGCACCGCATAACCACGGAGCATGCCGGACTGCAGGTCACGGACCGCGCCGCCGGCCGAGCGGATCACGCCGACCGTACCGCTGGTCAGGCCGTTGATCACGTAACGCTCAAAGATCTCGTTGCTGAAGCGCCCGAATGCCTTGACCGGGTTGACGATCAGGAAGTCGATGATTTCATCGAAATACCACTTGTTGACCAGAAGGCTGTGTACCGGCTGCAGCCGCTGCTCGAGCCTGGACGGGATGCCCGGTTTCTTCACGTAGAGGAGCCAGGCCGTGAAGATCCCGACGATCGAGATGAGCGCTCCGCTGCCGAGGCCGGTCCAGGCTTCGGCGACGGTCGGGTGCGAATTGACGAAAATCGAGTCTTCGAAGCTCGGTTCGAGGAATTTGGTGATCACTTCATCCACGCCAGGTATCTGAAGCAGGCCACCGACCAGGGCGAGGAACCCGAGCACGGCCATGCCGATCTTCATGCCGGGAGCCTGCTCGGCGATGTGGTGCTCCTCGCCGGGATAGCCGACTTCGGTGTCTTCGAGCTCACCTGTCGCCGGGTTCCCCGGCTCGCCGTGGACCACGTGACCGTTGTCGATCAGGTACTGGGCCTCGTCGCAGGGCTTGCCCGGGAGGATCCGGAAGATGATGCGGAACGAGTAGATCGCGGTCAGGAAGGCGCCGATCAGCATGCCTACCGCCATTACTTCGTACATGCCGCCCCGGAACGACGCGAAGTCGATTATCTCGTCCTTCGAGAACCAGCCGGAGGTGCCGGGGAAACCGGACAGGGCGAGCGCGCCGATGATCAGCATCACCGCGGTGAAGGGCATTGCTTTGCCGAAGCCCTTCATGTGATCGATGTTCTGGCGGTTGGCCATCGCCGAGATGATCGAACCGGCTGCCATGAAGAGAAGCGCCTTGAAGAAGGCGTGGGTCATCAGGTGGAACATGCCGGCCGAGTAGGCACCGATGCCGACGGCGACGAACATGTAGCCGATCTGGCTCATCGTCGAGAAAGCGATTATCCGTTTTAGGTCGGTGACGACGATCGCGATCGTTCCGGCGACCAGCAGCGTCCCCACTCCGACCCAGGCGGCCAGGTCGGCGGCGGTGGGTGCGAGTTCGAAGAGCGGATGGGCCCGGGCGACCAGGTAGACACCGGCGGTGACCATGGTCGCGGCGTGGATCAGTGCGGAGACCGGGGTCGGGCCTTCCATCGCATCGGCGAGCCAGGTGTGGAATGGCATCTGTGCCGACTTGGCGAAGGCGCCGACCAGCAGCAGAAGGCAGATCGCGACGACCTCCCACTGGTTTGTCGAAAAGACCTCCGGGGCCTTTTCAAAGACGGCGGCGTAATCGACGACACCGAGTTCGCGGAAGATGAGGATTGCTGCCAAAACGAGGCCGATGTCGCCGATCACGTTGATCACGAAGGCCTTCATGCCGGCCTTGGTCGCAGTCTCGCGGCGGTACCAGTAGCTGATCAGCGCGTATGAAGCAAAGCCGACGAAAGCCCAGCCGACGATCAGCAGCGCGAAGTTGCCCGCGAGCACGAGCAGCAGCATCGAGAAGACGAAGAAGTTCAGGTAGCTGAAGAAGCGGTGATAACCCTCGTCCGACTGCATGTACGAATACGAGTAGACGTGGATCAGGGTCGAGACACCGGTGATGACGAGCACCATGAAGACCGAAAGCGGATCGACGTAAATGCCGAGGTCGATCGTGAAGCCGCCGACCGACGCGTACTCCCAGAGGCTCGATGCGACGTGTCGTGATTCCGACGGCTCGCCCTGGACCGCGATCAGCGCGCCGATGCCGCAGAGGAAGGCGAGGAAGATCGCGCCGATGCCGACCGCTCCCGCAACCTTCGGCGGGATCTTCCTGAAGCTGAAGCCGATCAGCAGCGAGCCGAGCAGCGGGAAGAGGAGGACGAGCCACCCCCAGGTTGCCGCGCTCATCCTTTGAGCTCCTTCATGTCATCGACGTCGAGCGGCAGGCGCCGGCGGAACATCGCGACGACGATTCCCAGTCCGACGACGACCTCGCAGGCGGCGACGACGAGCACGATCAGGACCATTACCTGGCCGTCCTGGTCGCCGAGCATCCGGCTGAAGGCCAGCATGGCCAGCGCTCCGGCACTGAGCATCAGTTCGAGGCAGAGCAGGATGACCACCGGGTTGCGGCGGATCAGAACGCCGGTGAAGCCGATCGTGAAAAGCAGGGCGGAAAGGACGAGGTACCACTCGATATCCATCAGGCAGCTTCCTTCTGGGCCTTCTTGCGCCCGGCAAGGATGATCGCGGCCACGGCAGCGACCAGCAGCAGGAGTGAAGCCGCCTCAAAGGCGATGAGGAAGTCCTCGAGCATCAGCTTGCCGATCGCTTCCGGAGTTCCGAAACCGCCCTGGATCTTGTCGCTGCCGTCGGTGCCGAGCGCGGTCAGGGAAGAGCCGAGCACAGCGATTGAAATCTCGACGAAGAGCGCCACGGCCAGGATCGGCCCGACGATCCTCAGCATCGGCGAGGAATCGAACATCGGTTCTTCTATCCCTCCGACATACGCGGCGACGAAGACGTAGATGACCATGACCGCGCCGGCGTAGACGACGATCTGGGCAGCGGCGATGAACTGGGCCCGGAGCAGCAGGAAGATTCCGGCCAAAAAGACAAGGTGAACCACCAGCGCGAGCACGCTGTAGAACGGGTTGCGCATGGCGACCACGGCGATTGCGCCGCCGATCGCTCCGATCGCTCCGACAAAGAAGGCGACTTCAGTCACTACTCGCCCTCTCCCCTCAGTGGTGTGCGCTCGATCGGCTCGGCCAGCAGCATCTCCTTGGTGAAGATCAGGTCGCCGCGGTTGTAGTCGGCCATCTCATAGTCGTGACCCATGGTGATCGCGTCGAACGGGCAGGCCATCTCGCAGTAGCCGCAGAAGATGCAGCGGGAAAGGTTGATCTCGTAGACCGCGGCGTAACGCTCACCGGCGGAGACACGCTCCCCGGGGATGTTCTCGGCGGCGACGACCCGGATGCACTCGGCCGGGCAGGCGGCGGCGCAGAGCGAGCAGCCGACGCACTTCTCGAGATCGGAGTCTTCAAACTTGTGGAGCTTGTGGCGACCGCGGAAGCGCGGGTAGACCGGGGTCTTCTCTTCCGGGTACTGGATCGTCACCGGAGTGTCGAAGACCCGGGCCATGGTCGTGCGCAGACCGCGCAGGGTTTCGCCGAAGGCGCGGTAGGCTCCGCCCCATCCCCCGGGCTCGGGACCACGCGGCACGACCTTGATTTCTTCGGGGCGAATGCTCATGTGGCTACCACCAGGACTGCCGTTACCAGCACGTTGAGAGTTGCAATGGGAATCAGGATCTTCCAGCCGAAACTCATCAGCTGGTCGTAGCGGAAACGGGGAAGGGTCGCCCGGATCCAGATGAAGAATCCGGTCAGGAGGAGCATCTTCGCAAGCATCCAGATCGGATCGAGCCACGACGGGCCCGGACCCATCCAGCCACCGAGGAACATGGTCGCGGCGATTCCGGAGACGATCAACACCTCCATGTACTCGGCGAACATGTAGGAGCCGAAGCGCATGCCGCCGTATTCGGTCTGGTAGCCGGCGACCAGTTCGGCGTCGGCCTCGGGCAGGTCGAACGGGACCCGGTTGGTCTCGGCGAAGCCGGCGACCATGAAGATCAGGAAGGCGACGATCTGGGGCACGACGTACCAGATCTCACCCTGGGCCTTGACGATGTCGACGAGCGAGAGCGAGCCGGCCATCATCACCACGCCGAGCAGTGAGAGGCCCATCGCGATTTCGTAGGAGATCAGCTGCGCGGCCGATCGCATCGCGCCGAGGAAGCTGTACTTCGAGCCCGAGGCCCAGCCACCGAGCAGCAGGCCGTAGAAGGCGATCGAGCTGAAAGCGAAGAAGTAGAGGATGCCGATCGGCACGTCGATCCCATAGAGCCCCCAGCCACCCTGGACGTCTCCGAACGGCAGGATCGCGAGCGTGATCACCGCCGAGAAGATGGTGAGCGCCGGCGCGATTTCGTAAAGGAACGGGATCGCCGCTTTCGGCCGGAAGCTCTGCTTGGAAAGCAGCTTGCCGACGTCGGCCAGCGGCTGGATCGATCCGTAGGGGCCGACCCGGTTCGGGCCGTAGCGCTGCTGCATGCGGCCGAGCAGCTTGCGTTCCACCAGCAGCACGACCGGGACGACCGAGAGGATCACGATGAAGATCAGGATCGACTTGACGACCAGGATCCAGGTCGCCTCGACGAAGGTTGTATCGGCCAGAAGCGCGGTCACTCTTCGTTACCGGCCATCACGACTTCGAGCGGAACCGTGGGCTCGCCGATCTCGACCTGCCTCGGCTTTCCGTTGGCGAATACGTTGGCATTGCCTTCGAGCGTTCCTTCCATCAGGAACACCGTTCCTTCCGGCATCGCTCCCCGAATCGCTACGTGCGCGTTCACGTCTGTGTCACCGGACTTGACTCCGACAACATCGCCGCGGCTAAGTCCCAACCGCTTGGCGTCGGCCACGGAAATCTCCAACCGCTGGGCGGGGATCAAGTAGTTCAACGCGGGACTGAGGTCTGTCACGGGACTGGCCCACAGGTCGCGATAGGTCCCCAGGGTCAGTTTTCCATCCTTCAGAGAGTCCTCGGTGGCGGTCGATGCGGGTATCGCACTCGTAGCCGCCGTCCCGGCGGAGACTGTGATGCCCGTGTCGGCCGCCCCCACAAAGGTCTCGGCCTGCGGCCTCTCCTGCCATCGGATTCCTCGGCCTCCTATTTCCTTGTCGGTCAGACCTCCGTAGAACGGGACCGCTTTGGTGATGGCTTCGAGAGCCTGGGGGCCGGAGTGGATATCGGTCTCGTGGCCCAGGGTTGCTGACAGTTCGGCGAGGACCAGCCATCCGGGGCGGATGTCTCCTGGACGTTCTGCTGATGGACGTACGCGCTGCAGACGACCCTCGGTGTGCGTGACTGTTCCGTCTTTTTCGGCGTGTGACTCCGTTGGGAAGATCACGTCGGCGTACTCGCTCGAATCCATTGCGGTCATTGAGAAGCAGACCACGTGGTCGGCTGCCTCAAGGGCCCGGCGCCAGCCTTCTGTGTCTGGTAAGTCTCGGATTGGGTCCACTCCGAAGAGGACCAGGGACTTCAGTTCTCCTGATTCGAGGGCGGCTCTGATTTCTTCGACGTCACGTCCGTTCGTGACCTCGGTGAGGCCTGGTCCTGAGTCCGGGAGGCATCCGACTTCTCGAAGGCCCCTTGCGTTCGAGATGTCCGGGATTTCGATCAGGCCTGAATCCTCTTTGCCTGCGAGGTCGAGGGCTTCGGTCAGTTCGATCAGGCTGTCGACGGCGGCGGGTCCGTTGGCTCCCCGGCCGATTCGCTCTCCCCAGACGATCACTGCGTGATCGGCACCTTTCAGGAGGCTGGCCATTTCGTTGTCGGCTCCGGACTTCAGGTCGGCGGTCAGCTGACTGATGTAGCCGGCGGCATCGCCCGGGGCGTAGCGGTCAACTTCCGTGGCTCCGCCATCGAGGGCGCTCGGCCGGTCGGTGGCAACGCCTAGCGCCGTACCGTTCCGGCGAACCGCCTTGCGGACCCGGAGGTCGAAGGTCGGGGCCGAGTGGATCGGGTCGGTGCCGAGCACGAGCACGACGTCGGCGGTGTCGATGTCGACCACGGTGGCCTGGGTCGCCGGGTCGGCCAGCTTGACCCGGGCCGCGCGGCCGGCGTTCGGGGCCTGGCGACTGTCGATGTCGTTCGAGCCGAGTCCTTCGCGGATCAGGCTCTGCAGGATGAAGCCTTCTTCGTTCGAGGCATCTCCAACCAGCGCGGCGACCGAGCTGCCCGCGACGGCGAGCCCTCGGGCAGCGATCTCGATCGCCTCGGGCCAGGAGGCCGGGACCGGGTGGCCGTCGACGTACGTGACCGGGTTCAGGACACGGTCCTTCGAGTACATCATCTGGAAGCCGTAACGGCCGCGGTCGCAGAGCCAGCCGTCATCGACCGCTTCGTTGTCGCGGGCGAGCACCCGCTTGACCTGCTCGTCACGCACCGTGAAGCTGACGTTGCACTGGCCGGGGCAGAGCGTGCAGACGGAACCGCCCTGCTCGATGTCCCAGGGCCGGGCCTGGAAGCGGTATGTGTAAGAGGTAAGGGCGCCGACCGGGCAGAGTTCGGTGATGTTGCCCGTAAACGGAGCAATGTACGGCTGGTCGTTGAAGGTGCCGATGAAGCTGCGGTCTCCGCGTTCGAGAATCTGGAGCTGGCCGTCTTCGGGGACTTCCTGGCTGAAACGCACGCAGCGGTAACACATGATGCAGCGCTCGCGGTCGATCGCGATCAGCGGCGAAAGCTGGACCGGCTTTTCGAAGTGACGCTTTTCGTCGACCACACGACTGCGGTCTTTACCCCACCCCATCGAGATGTCCTGGAGGGGGCACTCGCCGCCCTTGTCACAGACGGGGCAGTCGAGCGGGTGGTTGACCAGCAGGAACTCGACGATCGCGTTCTGGGCGTCTTTGACCTGCTCGGTCTGGGTGTGAACGACCATGCCGTCGCGGACCGGGGTCGAACAGGCCGTCTGCAGTTTCGGGATGCCTTCGATTTCGACCAGACACATGCGACAGGCACCGACCGGCTGGCCGAGTTTCGGTTCGTAACAGAAGACCGGGATCTCGATGTCACCGTGCTTGGCTGCGTCGACCAGCATCATGCCTTCGTTTGCCGCGATCTCGCGGCCGTCGATGGTCAGGGTGATCGGGTTCGGCTTCGTCTTGGCCATCAGTGCCCGGCCGCTTCCTGGGTGCCGACGGGTATCGGCCTTCCAACGAGGGTCGGGAACTCGGAGACTGCGGCGGCTGCGATCACTTCTTCGAATTCTTTACGGAACTTGTTGACCATCGCGCTGACCGGCATCGCCATCGAGTCGCCGAGGACGCAGAGGCAGTGGCCGATGATGTTCTTCTGGACCGAGGAGATGATGTCGAGGTCCATCGGAGTCGCTTCACCGCGGACCACCCGTTCCAGCATCTTCACGGTCCAGTTGGTCCCCTCGCGGCAGGGGGTGCACTTGCCGCAGGATTCGTGGTGGTAGAAGCGGGCGGTGCGGAGGGCCAGGTGCGGGATCGAGACCGAGTCGTCGGCGACGATAATCGAACCGGAGCCGAGCATCGAGCCGGCTTCGGCCATCGATTCGAAGCTGTAAGGCAGGTCGAGGTCCTTCGGTTCCAGCACCGGCGAAGACGAACCGCCAGGGTAGAACGCCTTGATCTCGTGCCCGTCGAGCGGCCCGCCGGCGAGTCCGAAGATCAGGTCGCGGAGCTTGACGCCAAGCTCTACTTCGTAGTTGCCCGGACGCTTGACGCAGCCCGAGATCGAGACGACCTTGGTGCCGGGCGATTGCTCGGTGCCGAAGCTCTTGAACCAGTCGGCGCCGTTGGCGATCACGTGCGGGACGTTGGAAAGTGTCTCCACGTTGTTGATCAGGGTCGGACCGCCATAGAGGCCCTGGACCGCCGGGAACGGCGGCTTGAGGCGCGGGTTGCCGCGCTTGCCTTCAAGTGCGTCAAGCAGCGCGGTCTCTTCGCCACAGATGTAAGCGCCGGCGCCGCGATGGACGACCAGTTCAAGGTCGTGCCCCGATCCGAGGATGTTCTTGCCGAGGTAGCCGGCGGCGTAAGCCTCGGCCACGGCCTCGTCGAGGATGTCGCCCTGCTTGTCGTATTCGCCCCGGATGAAGATGAAGGCGTGGCCGATGTCACCGGCGAGGCTGGCAATCGCGATGCCTTCGATCAGCTGGTGGGGATTACGCTGCATCAGCTCGCGGTCCTTGAAAGCGCCGGGCTCGGATTCGTCCGCGTTGCAGCAGAGGTATTTCGCTTCGTCACCGTGCGGCAGGAAGGAGACTTTCTTGCCCATCGGGAAACCGGCGCCGCCGCGTCCGCGCAGACCGGACTCCTCGAGCTGATCAACCATCCAGTCGATTTCGAGTTCCGTGTAGGCCCGCTTCTGGGTCGCGTAACCGCCGTAGGATTCGTAGGTCGCGAGCTTGTGGAGGTCCGGGACGCCGGCGTGGCGCAGCAGGATCCTCGTCTCCTTGATGCCGGGCTCCTTCGGTGCCATGGTCTCGGGGCTCACTGGTTTGGTCCTTTCAGTGAATCGGTCCGGTCATCCGCAGGAACGTCCTCGCCTCCGGGCAGCGGCCGTTTCGCGAGCGACTTGCCGGGCAGCACGTCGGCACCTTCGCGCAGCTGGTCGATCACCGTTTTCGCATCAGCCGCTTCCAACGGGCCGAAGTAACGCTCGTTTACCGAAACCATCGGCGCCAGGTCACAGGCGCCGAGGCATTCAAATCCGGAGACCATGACTTCGCCGTCGGCTGACAGCGCGCCGCCGTGTCCGGCTTTGCCCCGGTCGGCACCGGATGCTTCGCAGAAAGCGTCGAGCAACTCGTCGCCGCCGCGCATCCAGCAGGAGATGTTGGTGCAGACGAGCACCTGGCTCTTGCCCGAGGGCTCGAGTCGGAGGAGGTCGTAGAAGGAGGCGACCGATTCGAGGTAGGCCGGCGTCACCTTCATCACGGCTGCGGCCTGGCGGATGCCCTCCGGGGTACACCAGCCGTACTGGCGCTGGACAGCCCAGAGCGCGGGGATCGAAGCCGACTTGTGGCCTTCCCTCGAGTCCTTGTCCGGGTAACGGTCCATCAGGGCCTCGATCAGCTGACGCAGTTCATCGGGGCAGTTGACGTCGGAGAGCTCGGGGATCTGCTCCGGCTCACCAAGCTGGTCGCGTCCGGTGGTATTCGCCTGGTCGACCGGCAGGTCCAGACCGACGAAGTCTTCGAGTGGTGTGTACCTGTCCATGGCTAGCGGTCGATCCCCCCGAGGATCGGATCGAGCATGGCCAGCGTCTGGATCAGGTCGGCGACGTATTCGCCAATCGTCATGTCCCGAAGCGCCTGCAGGTTGACGAAGGAGGGCTCGCGGAAGTGGACCCTTGCCGGCTTCGAGGAGCCGTCGGCGAGGATGAAGCAGCCAAGCTCGCCGCGTGGTGACTCGACCGGATTGTAGATCTCGCCCGGGGCCACGCGGAAGCCTTCGGTGACCAGCTTGAAGTGATGGATCAGCGATTCCATCGAGGTCGAGAGCTCGGCCCGCGGCGGCAGCACGTACTTGCGGTCGTCCGAGATCCAGGGGCCTTCCGGCATGCCGTCGAGGCACTGTTCGATGATCTTCAGCGACTCGCGCATCTCGGTGAGGCGGACGCGGTACCGGTCGTAGCCGTCGCCGACCGTGCCGACCGGAACGTCGAAGTCCATCTCGTCGTAGGTGAGGTAGTCCTCCTCCTTCCGCAGGTCCCAGGCCTCGCCGGAAGCGCGGAGCAGCGGGCCGGTCACGCCGAGTTCGAGCAACCGCTCACGGGAGACTACGCCGATGTCCTTTGTCCTCATGAGGAAGATTTCGTTGCGGTCGAGCAGCGCCTCGTACTGGTCGATTCCGGTGTTCAGGGTGACGATCATTTCCCGGACCTTCTGCTCGAAGCCGGTGGGGATGTCTTCGGCGACCCCGCCGATCTGGAAGTACCTCGTGTGCATACGCTGACCGGTCGACATCTCGAAGATGTCGAGCACCCGGTCACGGTCACGGAAGCAATAGAAGTAGACGCCCATCGCGCCGAGGTCGAGCGCGCTCGTACCGAGCCAGACGAGGTGCGAATGGAGGCGGTTGAGTTCGAGGTGAAGCACGCGCAGGTACTGTGCCCGACGCGGGATCTCCAGGTCGATCAGCTTCTCGACCGCGCCGCAATACGACTCCATGTTGGAGAAGTAGCCGAGGTAGTCCATGCGTTCGACGAACGGAATGACCTTCCAGTAATTCATCGTCTCGCAGGACTTCTCGATGCCGGTGTGGACGTAACCGACGACCGGCTTCAGATCCTTGACGACTTCGCCCTCGAGGTCGACGATCAGCCTGAGCACGCCGTGGGTCGCCGGGTGATGAGGACCCATGTTGACGGTCATCATTTCCTGCTCCGCTTCAAGCTCGATCGTCGCACCGGGCATGCGTTCCGCGAGTTCTTCCTTCAGCGCGGTGGCGGTAAGGCCTTCGTCGCGGAGTGCGGGTTCCAGGTCGCTCACTGCCACCACCCCGGGCTGGCAATCTCGTCCTTCGTAAAGATCACCGGTTCTCCACCAACGGGGAAGTCCCTCCTCTGCGGCCATCCGACGTAATCGTCCGGCATCAGAATCCGGCGCATGTCGGGATGACCATCGAAAAATACCCCGAAAAAATCGTATACCTCACGCTCCTGGAATTCAGCTGTGGGGAAAAGGTCTACGCAGGACGCGAGATGAGGCAGCTGGTCGTGGGCGGGTGAGCCGGACATCACATCCTCCGCCGGGACGGCGGCTACGGGTGCGATATCCGCCTCCCCCGCTCCTTGTGCCGCAGGATCAGCGAGTAGAGCTTTCACCCGCAGGCGTTCGTACCTTTCGCGATTCAGTAGTTCGTAATGGACGGCGAACCTCGGGGTGTTCGGGTAGTAGTCCACGCCATGAACGGAGGAAAGGAAGGTGTACTCCTGGCCCGGTGTCTCCTTGAGCCAGGTGAGAACCGAAATGACCTTCGTGGCGTCGACGACCAAAGACGCCTGCTCCCGGTCGAAGCTGGTGTCGATGACGGCGCCTGATTCGGTCCTGTTGATCTCGGCGAGGATCAGTTCGAGGCCGGGTGCGTCAGGCACCGAGGACCTCCCGGGCTTTCTCATAGGCCTCGAGTGCCTCTTCGGACGGCTTCGATGCCGGTCCGCCGCGGGCCCATTCCTCGGTGCCGTGCGCGTTGTAGCGCGAACGCCAGCCCGGCGTCGGGTTGCCGCGGATCTTTTCCTGAAGCTTGTTGAAGCCGTAGAGCAGGGCTTCCGGCCGCGGGGGGCAGCCGGGCACATGGACGTCGACCGGCATGAACTTGTCGGCACCCTGGACAACCGCGTAGTTCGAGAACATGCCACCGCTCGAGGAGCAGGCGCCCATCGATATCGCCCACTTCGGCTCGAGCATCTGGTCGTAGATCCGACGGACGACGGGGGCCATCTTGATCGAGACCCTGCCGGACAGGATCAGCAGGTCGGCCTGGCGCGGCGAGGCCCGGAATGCCTCGGCCCCGAACCGGGCGATGTCGTATCGCGGCGAAACGGTCGACATCATTTCGATCGCGCAGCAGGCAAGACCGAAGGTCGCCGGGAAGATCGAATTGGCGCGGGCGGTGTTCAGCACCTTTTCCAGGGTCGATGTGGCGACCCGCTCTTCGACGTAGGCGTCGAGGTCGGCGCCCTCGAGATCACCTCGGAGCAGGTCGCGGGCACGCAGCTGCCTTGCCCGCAGGTCCTCCGGTGTCTTCGGCTGTTCCAGCGACGAGTGAACCCGCAGCTTCTGGCGTTCTATCTCCAATCCAGTGCCCCCTTACGCCACACATAGACCAGCGCGACGAAGAGCAGCGCGACGAACAGGATCACCTCGATCAACACGAAGACAGAATCGGCCTGATTCAGGATTGCGCCCACCGGATAGAGGAACACGACCTCGATGTCGAAGAGGATGAAGAGCATCGCTATGAGGTAGAAGCTGACCCCGAAACGGAAGGTCTTTGAGATCTCGGAAGGCAGCCCGCATTCGTAAGGGTCGGACTGGCGGATGCCGGCCGAGGTCGTCGGGTCTTTCAGCGGCTTGGGACCGAGGATGAGGTTGAGGGTCGCGAAAGCTCCTCCGACAAGAATGCCGAGAGATGCGAATACAAGAACTGGGAGGTACTGATGAAGCAAGCGGACGGTCCTTACGTAGGAACTGGGATTGTTCCCTTGAAGCTTGGTTTATACACGTACTCTCACCTACTTTGTATCAACTTGCTACATAGTGATTTTCCGCATATACAAGCCCAAATCCGACTCCTTTAGGCGGGATTGACGATGCACTCCACTTACTTGGCACTGGGCCTCGCCGTAATCGCTCTGAACCTGATCGCGGGAGCCACCGGCGCGGTCGCCTGGCTGCGACACCGCCTCGCGATCGCCTTTTGGTACCTGCTGCGTGCCGCCCAGGCCGGAACCCTCGTTTTCGTCCTTTTCGAGACGGTTCTCTACATCGGCGGACACCGCGCGGACGACGGGCTCCACTACCTCTACGTGCTCCTGCCGGTCATCGCTTCACTCCTCGCCGAAGGAATGCGTGGCGCTTCAGCGAGTCAGGAACTTGGCGAGGTCGACTTCAAGACCCTCTCCGAAGAGCAGCAGCAGGAAGTGGCAACGCTGATCGTCCGCCGCGAGACCGGAGTGATGACAGTGGCCTGCTTCGTGATCGCCTTCCTGGTCTGGAGAGCAGTGACAACAGACGCGGGCTTGTTCTGAATAAGGAATCCAAGTCACTTCGCTCATTGGAAGTCAAGAATGGTTTCGCTGTGCGACTTGGATTGCGATTTACCGGGCCTATAGAGCCTGGACCGCATTTTCGATTGGGGTTGAGCCGGAGCTTGCGAGGAAGGTCTTGCCGATTGTGTTGTCCGAGCGGAGGACCTCATTGATGATTCCGGCAACGTCGCCTCGGGAGATCTCGCCACTGTCGACCTCGCCGCCGAGGCTGACGTAGCGGGAACCCTCGGCGTCGGTCAGGCGGACCGGGCGGATGATCGTGAAGTCGAGTCCGCTACCTGCCAGATCCCGGTCGGCCCTGCCCTTGGCCCGCAGGTAGGCATCGAAGAGTTCGTCGCCTTCGTGGTCGGGGTCGGCCCCGGTCGAGCTGACGATCACGTAGCGCTTCGTTCCGACCCGCTTCGCGGCCTCGACCAAAAGAGTGGAACCCTGATGGTCGACGGTTTCCTTGCGCTCGGCGCTGCTGCCGGGACCGGCACCAGCGGCGAACACGATCGCATCGATGTCAGTCAGTACGAGGTCGAGTTCCTCGTTGGTGGTCGCCTCGAGGTCCACAACGACCGGAGCCCCGCCGGCCCACTGAACGTCGTTTGCGTGGTCGATGTTCCGGATGAGCGGACGATCCTGATCGCCACGCTCATGGAGGAGGTCGGTCAGGAAAAGCGCAATTTGGCCATGGCCACCGGCAATGAGTACGTGCATGGTTTCAACCTTACCCTCAAGGTAGGTGGACCTCTCCCCGGCTGAGCAAGGTGACGTTCCCTCCCACCTTTGGCCGGCCGTCGGCCATTTTCGCTTCCAGCCGGGATGCCCTACCCATTTCCACGCCCTGCTCGATCACGATCTCCGAGATGTCGAGGCAGTCCTGGAGGTAGGCGAGCAGCGGCCCGGCGGCCGAGCCGGTTGCGGGATCTTCGATGCCGGCCAGGTCGGCGCCGAAGCACCGGGCCCGGACCGTGCGGGATCCGCGTTCGTAGACGAAGGCGTAGGTGTTCAGCGCGGGCCGGTCGTCGATCTTCCTGAGCCCGGAGAAGTCGGGGGTGCAGGCAGCGAGGGCCTCGAGGTCGCGAACCGGGGCAAGCATGGCCGGCAGACCGGTCGAAACAATCTGGCCGCTCAACTCCGGGTCCATCTGCTCCGGCGTCAGGCCGAGACCGGGAGCAATCCTCTTCGCCGGAACGAAAGTCCCGAACTCGGCAGCGCCCTGATGGACTGCCGCGTGCCAGAGGCCGCCTTCGAGCGAGACCTCGATTTCCTGGAGACCGGCCTGTGTCTGTTGCGTGAAGGTCGCCGAGTCGAGGCCGCGCTCGATGGCGACAGCCACTGCGGTTCCGAGCGAAGGGTGTCCGGCGAAAGGCAGTTCGTCGCTGACTGTCCAGATCCGGTTGCGGTAGTCGGCCCCGTCCTCGGTGGCGGTCTGGACGAAAGTCGTCTCCGAGAGATTCACTTCGCGGGCGAAGGCGAGCATTGTGTCTTCGGAGACCTCGTCGGCGTCAAGAACCACCGCAAGTCCGTTGCCAAGCAGCGGTGTATCGGTGAATACGTCGAGCCAAAAAAGTGGGCGGCCGACGACCCGGTTCATGATTCCTGCGGATCCAGCCGCCGGAAAAGGCCGCCGTGGTAGACCAGCGGCTCGCCCGGTTCGGCTTCGACTTCGATCACATCGCCGGTCAGGATCACGTGGTCGCCACCATCGATCACCTCATGCAGGCCGCAGACGATGTGAGCGGGGCAACCGCTGATCACCGGCACATCGAGGTGGCTCTGCCAATCGACCGCCTTCCATTTTTCGGCGAGCGGCAACTTGGTTGCGAAGACCTCGGCGGCGGCCCGCTGGTCGAGTCCGAGCACGTTGATGCCGAAGCGGTCAGCGCTCTCCACCGCCTCCAGAGTGCGTGATCCCCGGTCGAGACAGACCAGCATCATCATCGGTGAGAGCGACAGGGAACAGACCGCAGAAGCCGTTGCGCCAGCCGGTCCATCGGGGGTGAAAGCGGTCACGACGGTCACTCCGGTGGGCAGCAGGCCAACCACTTGGCGGAACTCTTGTGGATCGGGGGCGGCCATCAGTTCGCCGCAGACAATATGATGCCCTCGCCGTGCGTGCCGTCCTGATTACAACCCTCGCCATCGCCGCCGCCTGCGGGCTCTCTGCCTGTGGTTTTGGCGAGAGCGGCGTCACCGTTTCCAAAAGCGACCCTGATTATCAGGGGGCCGAGCTCTTCGCCGCCAACTGTGCGGGCTGCCACACGCTGACCCCCGCCGGCACCGAAGGCACCGGAAACCGCGGAACCCGGGTCCAGGGACCGAATCTGGACCAGCGCACCGAGACTCATTCCTCCGCCCTGTTCGTGATCAGGAACGGCGGCTACTCCGGCGCGATCATGCCGCAGAACATCGTTGTCGGCGACGAAGCTGAAGAGGTCGCCCGCTTCGTTGCCAAGTACGCCGGCAAAGACGCCGGCGACGAATAGTTACCGGCACCGGCCGTGCTTGACCTGAAACTGATCCGGTCCGAGCCCGATCGGATCAAGGCTGCACTCGCCCGGCGTGGTGCCGCCGAACAGATCGACGAGCTGCTCGAGCTCGACGCAAGGCGGCGCACCCTCCTTCCAGAGATCGAAGCCGCTCGCGGCGAGCGCCGCTCCGCCTCGGATGCGATCGGCAAGGCGAAGAAGGCGGGCGTTGACGCCTCGGAAGCGATCGCGGCAGTCAAGGATCTGAAAGGACGGCTCGACACCCTCGAAAGCGAGCTGGCCGAAGTCGAAGTAAAGAGGGACCGGATCGCGGTGACGCTGCCCAACATCCCGGCCGATTCAAGTCCAGACGGTTTCACCGACGAAGACGCGGTGACCATCCGCGAAGTCGGCGTCCCGCCAGAGTTCCCGTTCGAGGCCCGAGACCACCTCGAACTCGCAGAAGCCGGCGGCATGATCGACATGGAAGCCGCGGCCAGGACTTCCGGCACCCGTTTCGCTTATCTCAAGGGTGACCTTGCCATGCTCGAGTTCTCGCTGGTCCAGTACGCGATGAGTGTGCTGCGCGAGGAAGGCCACGAGCCCGTGATCCCCCCGGTCCTCGTCCGCGAGGAAGCCCTGGTCGGCACCGGCTTCCTGCCCGGCGACAGCGACCAGATCTACGAACTGCCCAAGGACGAGCTGTATCTGGTCGGCACCGCAGAAGTGCCGCTGGCAGCACTTCATCTGGACGACATCTTCGAAGAGAAGGACCTGCCGGTCCGTTACGCCGGCTTCTCCACCTGCTTCCGCCGGGAAGCGGGAGCCGCCGGCCGCGACACCCGCGGCATCTTCCGGGTCCACCAATTCGACAAGGTCGAGATGTTCTCGTTCGTCGAGCCTTCGATGGCCGGCGAAGAGCACGAACGCATTCTTGGCATTGAAGAGCGGATCCTGACCGAGCTTGGCCTGCCTTACGGCGTGGTCGATGTCGCGGTCGGCGACCTCGGTTCATCGGCCGCGAAGAAGTTCGACTGCGAAGCCTGGATCCCGAGCCAGAACCGTTACCGGGAGCTGACTTCATGCTCGAACACGACTGACTTCCAGGCGCGGCGACTCGCTTGCCGGTACCGCCCGGAAGGTGGCGGAGGAACCGAGTTCGTAAACACCTTGAACGGCACCGCGGTCGCCGTCGGCCGGACCCTGATTGCGATCATGGAGAACCACCAGCAGGAAGACGGCTCGATCGTCCTGCCGGATGTCCTGCGTGCTTTCGGAGCACCTGAAACCATCAACTGATCGCCGGCCAGGTTTGGTGGGCTACTTTTCTTTGAACTCCAGGGCGCAGCCGTTGATGCAGTAACGGTCTGAGGTGCCGGGGCCGTCCGGGAAGACGTGGCCGAGGTGGGCGTGGCAGTTCTTGCAGACGACTTCGGTCCGTTTCATGCCGAGGGTCCGATCGGTGTGGAGATCGACGTGCTCCAGGTTGGCGGGTTCGGTGAAGCTCGGCCAGCCGGTTCCGGAGTCGAACTTTGCTTCTGAACTGAAGAGCTCGGTTCCACAGACCACACAGTTGTACGCTCCCGTCGCCTTGTTCTCGTTGAGGGTCGAAGTGAAGGGCCGCTCGGTGTGGGCCTTCTGCGTCACTTCGTAGGCTTCCGGGGAGAGTTTCTCTCTCAGCTCCGCATCAGGCATGACGATTTCGGGTTGTTCACTCATATGGCCTCTTTTTCTGAAGATTCCCATTTGCGGTCTCAGACGATTTTAGCTGGGTGCGTCAGCGCGCTCGCCGTTTTCGTGCTGATCTGCGTCGTGATGGTTCCGGCCGCCCCCGCCCGGGGGTTGATCGCACCGAAGGCAAAGTGCGCCAACGCGTCCGGTTTCCACCACAAGGCCGTGGCCCGCAAGTCGATGGTCTGCCTGACCAACTATGCCCGGCGCAAGAAGGGGCTCAAGCGCTACAAGGGTAACCCGCGTCTGAACCGCTCGGCAAGGGCCAAGGCAACCGACATCCGCAGATGCAACGACTTCTCCCACACAGCCTGCGGCCATAAGTTCGTTTTCTGGTTTCGCAAGTACGGCTACACCAAAAAGCCAGGCTGGTCCGCCGGGGAAAACATCGCCTGGGGTAGTGGCCGCCTCGGCTCCAGCCGGGCCATCTTCCGTGCCTGGCTCAAGTCGCCGGGCCACCGGGCGGCGATCCTCAGCCGGGGCTACGTCAACCTCGGCGTCGGTCTCACCCACGGCAAGCTGCTCAATGCCAAAGGTGCCCGAATCTGGGTCCAGCATTTCGGCCGCCGCAACTGAGCGGTTCACGCAGTTTCGGGTGGCCCCTTCGGCGGTACTAGCATGGTGAGAACCCAAGCCCCCGAAAGGCAACATGGCCACTGAACCCGAACTCGATGTACTGCTGAAGACCGAGCAGACCTTTCCGCCTCCGCCTGACTTTGCGGCCGAAGCTTCGTTCCGGGACCCCGCCGTCTACGAGCGGGCAGCAGCCGACCCCGAGGCCTGGTGGGCCGACTGGGCCGGGCAACTCGAATGGATCGAACCCTGGCAGCAAGTTCTCGACTGGAGCGATCCGCCCCGGGCCAAATGGTTCGTCGGCGGCAAGCTGAACGTGTCGGTCAACTGCCTCGATCGCCACGTTGCGGCCGGGAACGGCGACAAGGTCGCTTTCCACTGGGAGGCGGAAGACGCCGGCGAGACTGGCGAAGCCGGGCGCCTCGGGATCACGTACGACTGGCTGCTCGACCAGACCCAGCGTTTCGCCAACGTCATGAAAGGGCTCGGCGTCGGCAAGGGCGACGTGGTCGGCATCTACATGCCGATGGTGCCCGAGGCCGCGGTGGCGATGCTCGCCTGCACCCGGATCGGTGCCGTCCACAACGTGGTCTTCGGTGGGTTTTCGGCCGAGTCGCTCAGGGAACGCATGGAAGTCTCTGGCGCGAAGTTGCTGGTCACGGCGGACGCGACCCTCCGCCGGGGCGCGCCGATGCCGATGAAGACCTCGATCGAAGAGATCTTCGGCGAATTGCCCGACATGAAGAGCGTGGTCGTAATCGACCGCTGCGGCACCAATCCGTCGATGACTGAAGGACGGGACCACTTCTGGGCCGAGTCGGTCGAGGCCGCCGATCCGGTCTGCGAACCGGAACCAATGGACGCCGAAGACCCGCTCTACCTCCTCTACACCTCCGGTTCGACCGCCAAGCCGAAGGGCATCGTCCACACCACCGGCGGGTACCTCACCCAGGTGGCAGCCACCCACAAGATGGTCTTCGATCTCAAGGAGAACGATGTCTACTGGTGCGCCGCCGACATCGGCTGGGTCACCGGTCACTCCTACATCGTCTACGGGCCGCTGGCCAACGGCGCCACTTCGATCATGTACGAAGGCGCGCCCGATTACCCGGCGAAGGATCGCTGGTGGGAGATCGCCGAGCGTTACGGAGCCACGATCCTCTACACCGCCCCGACCGTGATCCGATCCTTCATGAAGTGGGGCGAGGAACTCGTCCTAAAGCACGACCTTTCAAAGCTCCGCCTGCTGGGGTCGGTCGGCGAACCGATCAACCCCCGCGCCTGGCTCTGGTACCACGAGGTGATCGGTGGTGGCCGCTGTCCGATCGTCGACACCTGGTGGCAGACCGAGACCGGCGCGATCATGATCAGCCCCCTGCCGGGCCTGACGACGACCAAGCCGGGCTCGGCGACAGTCCCGCTCCCAGGCATCGAAGCGAAGATCCTCGACAGCGAAGGTGAGGCGGTCGAGGAAGGTGGCGGAACGCTCGTCCTCAGCAAGCCCTGGCCGGCGATGGCCCGCACGCTTTACAACGAGCCCGACCGCTTCATCAAGACCTACTGGGAGCGCTACGGACCGGAGACCTACCTGGTCGGCGATGCCGCGCACCTCGACGAAGACAGCTACTTCTGGATCGTCGGCCGGATCGACGATGTGATCAACGTCTCGGGGCACCGGCTTTCAACCATGGAGATCGAATCGGCATTGGTGGCCGACCCGGGAGTCGCCGAGGCGGCCGTGATCGGGGTACCTGACGAGGACACCGGGCAGGCGATCGTCGCTTTCGTGACCCCCCAGGGAGACGCCGCCCCGGGCGAAGAATTCACGACCGCGCTCCGCGAACACGTTGCCGAAAGGATCGGCAAGCTGGCCCGGCCGAAACGGTTCTTCTACGCCGACGACCTGCCGAAGACGAGGTCAGGAAAGATCATGCGCCGGCTGCTGAGGGACATCGCCGACAGCAAGGACCTCGGTGACGTGAGCACCCTGCGCGACCCGTCGGTGGTCGACGATCTGACCGCGCAGGTCGAAGCGTCAAAGAAAGTCTGAATACCAGGCCGCAGGGCTCGTCCATGGCAGAGACAGAAGAAGCAGTCGAATACGAATCAACCTCGGATACGCCGCTGAGTCAGACCATTTCACGGCGGATGCTGACGTTCTTCGTCATCGGCGATGTACTTGGTGCCGGCATCTACGCACTGGTCGGTGAGGTCGGCGGCAAGGTCGGCGGCGCGATCTGGGCCGCCTTCCTTTTCGCTCTCGCCCTGGCCATCTTCACTGCGTTTTCCTACGCGGAGCTGGTCACCAAGTACCCCAAGGCAGCCGGCGCTGCGCTTTATGTGAACAAGGCTTTCAAGATGCCGTTCGTCACCTTCATGGTGGCGTTCGCAGTGATGTGTTCCGGGCTCGCTTCCGCCGCGACGCTCTCCCGGGCATTCGGCGGTGACTACCTGTCGGCCTTCGTCAGCTGGGACGCGGTCCTGGTCGGGCTGGGATTCCTGACGGTCATCGGCCTGATCAACATGCGTGGCATCAAGGAAAGCATGCGGTTCAACTTCGTCCTGACGCTGATCGAAGTATCGGGCCTGGTCCTGGTGATGATCATCGGCATCGCTTTCCTGACCGACGGCGGCGGTGACCCCGGCCGGGCACTCGACTTCAAGGCCGACACTTCGGTCTTCTCGGCGATCCTCGCCGGTGCCGGACTCGCCTTCTTCGCCCTGATCGGTTTTGAGGACTCGGTCAACCTGGCCGAAGAAGCGAAGAAGCCGCGGATCGACTATCCGTGGGCGCTCTTTGGCGGCTTGCTGGTCACCGGCGTCATCTACCTGCTGGTCACGGTGATCGCTTCAATGGCCGTGCCGACCGGCACCCTCGCCGGTTCCGACGGTCCGTTGCTCGAAGTGACCTCCGAAGGCCCCCTCGCCGTGAACGACAAAGTCTTCTCGGTGATCGCCCTGTTCGCGCTGGCGAACGGCGCCCTGATCAACATGATCATGGCGTCAAGGTTGCTCTACGGCATGGCCCGCGAAGGAATCCTGCCGAAGGTCTTCGCCAAGGTACTCCCGGGGCGGCAGACTCCGTGGGTGGCGATCGCCTTCACCTCGCTGCTGGCCGCCGGCCTTCTGATCACCGGTGAGCTCGAGCAACTCGCCGACACCACCGTCCTGCTGCTGTTGATCGTGTTCGCCGTGGTCAACGTCTGTGTGCTGATCCTGCGCAAGGACAAGATCGAGGGCGATTACTTCACGGCTCCCACGATCATGCCGGTCATCGGCTTTGTCGTCTCGCTCGCCCTGCTGACAACCAAGGACTCCGCTTCTTTCGTCCGCGCCGGTGTGCTGCTGATCATCGGGGCGATCCTCTACCTGATCACCTGGCTGACCCACGGCCGGAACCACAGGGACCTCGACACCGGGGGGATGCAATCGATCGACGACCCGGACTGATCCAGGTCAGCCCGGCCAGGCCAGAAGGCGCCTGATCATCACGGCGAGGTGAAGCGCCAGGGCTGAGTCGCCGTCCTTCAGGTTGACGTCGAGGATCGATTCGATCCGGCTGAGCCGGTGGTAGAGCGATTGCCGTTCGATCCCCAGCACTGCGGCGGCTTCGGTCTTCCGGCCGCCACAGTGAAGGAAGGATTCCAGGGTTTCGAGCAGGTCCCGGCCACGGTCTCCACCGACTTCGAGCAGCGGGCCCAGCCGTTCCTGGCTGAAGGAGAGGAGCTCGGGTGTGCCTCGCATCGAGAGCAGGAGCTGGCCGACCTCGGTCCGGCTTGAATCGTGCCAGTCGCGGGCCGGGCCAGCCGCCCCGGCCTCGGCCGCCAGCCGGGAGCGAACGAGGGCTTCGGCCATGTCGTCCCAGGAATCACGGGCGCCGCTGATCGCAAAGGCCACGCGCGCCGGATCGATCTCATGGCGGACAAGTGCCGCCCGAAACCGCCCGGCGAGCCGTTCACGTGAAGCGATGTCATCCGGTTCGGACCCCTTGGTCCCGCGGTCGAGCAGGCCCAGCATGCAGTTACCGCGGGAGCCGATCAGGGCCGGTCGGTCAGGTTCTGACAGTGCTCCGCGGATCGGCACCATCAGGGGAGTCCAGGCTTCTTCGAAGCTGATTCCTTCGTCCAGGGCGTCGAACCTCCAGACCGCGGCGACGGCGACCAGCTGGCCGTGGCGCCGAGGGAAGCCGAGCGTCGAAGCCCTGCGGGCGGCCGCCAGCGGATCGACCAGCCCGGCCGCGAACTCGAAGAGCAGGTTGCCGCGGGAACGTGCCCGGAGTTCGTCTTCCTCGCCGCCCCGCATCAGTCCGAGCCCGACCGCGACAGCGGCGCGCTCCATTGCGATCGGGGTGAACCGGTCGAACTCGTTGTCGGCCTGGATCGCGATCACTCGTCCCCAGGTCCGGCTACGCACGGTCACCGGCATCGCCACGGCGCCGTCGGCCTCCCCTGCCTCCTGCCCCGACCACTTCAGGCCGGACCAGGAGTCGACCACGTCCGCCTCGGTCTGGTCGGTCGAACTGTAGGCGACCAGCTCGCGGCGGGCATCCTCGAGTACGACGGGATTGCCGATCAGCCGGCTGACTTCGGCCAGGACCACTTCCGCCCCCGCGCCTTCGAGCACGATTGCGTCGAGGTTCCTGTGGAGCTCCTCGCCGCGCCGGGCCAGAGCGTGACCGGTGGTCAGAAGGCTGCCGTTGACGGCCTCCGAGACTTCGACGAACCGGATGGCCCGCCTCAGGGCGACCAACGGAATTCCGCGCCGCTCGGCCTCCTGAACCAGCGGGGCCGGCAGCTCACGGTGCCAGGCAAAGCCGAGCTCGACCACGATCCCGACCGCCCCTTCGGCGACGAGGTCCCGCACGAACCGCCGCTGCGCGGTTGCGTCGGAACCGATCGAAACCCCGGTCGTGAGGATCATTTCCCCGCCCCGGAGCAGGTTGGAGACATCCGGAACGTCAAGGCTGTGGACCCATCTGACTTCGGACCCGAGCCCGGCCGAACCGGCAACCAGATCAGGCAGAGTCGCCTGAATGATCGGCAGCTCGATGAAGTCGGAAACTGTGAGGGGCCCGTCGCTCATGGACCTGAATCGTTACAGATCGTTACGACCGCACGCTGAAACCTTACGGACTGCGTCTCTTGCGCTTGCGACGCTCGAGTTGCGGCGCGTCCGGGTCGGGTTCCGGCAGGTCGCCGGCGAGTTCTTCGGCGGTGCCTTCGATCACGTCGGCATCGTCATCACCGGGGGCGGTGCGCGGAGGTGGCCACGCGGTAGCTACCCCGGTTTCCCAGGTCGGTGGCCGGCCACCAGGTATCCAGCCGGCAAAAAGAATGCCCGCGTAGATGAACCAGACAAGTGTGAAAATGAAGAGCTGCGGAAGAATCGCCACGACGCCGAGAGCCATGCCGAGAGATCCCCAGAACCGGGACACGAGGCCAACCCGCATTGCATTCAGCGTCGTGTAGACCATGGCGAAGATGAACCCGAAACCACCGGCGAGAGCCAGCCCGAGAGCCGTGCTGGCGAGAGGGGTGTCAGTTCGGAGATCCTGTGCTTCAGTGTCACGGCAGTCGTCGCGGAAATCGTCGCGTTTCTCCTGCGTGAGTTCCGAATTCGAATCCGCCACCTTGCCGTCGAAGCATTTTGTGATCGCGGGTGACGATTCATCAAATTTGTCGGAGGCCTGCACCAGGGTTCCGATCGAGATAATCCCCCCGATTCCGAGGAAGACCGGAGCGGCAATGACCAGCCCGACAAGCCCGGACCTCATCCGTGAAGATCGGGCAGCCGCAGCCTTGAAGAGGTAATAAAGCGGAACTGCGAGGAGTGCGATTCCGATTCCCTGGACCACGGCACCGATGACTGCCACGGTTTCATGACCCTCCAGCGAAACCAGTGTGTCGGCGGGTCCGCCGGATGACAGCGCCGAATTCCCGTAGAGCTGACCCACGAAATAGATTGCTACCGCAGCGACGGACGCAATCCCGGCCGGCAGCCCCCAGCGGCGCTCCCGTTCGAGAATCTCCGCTTTGTCGTTCATTGCTCGTCCTTCTCCTCATCGCGAATCGGGTAGTACTCGTAATCGGTGGGCTCGGTGATACGGGACAGGCGCTCGCCGGCCGCAAGGACCAGGTCGAGCAGCGGTGAGACGGCCGAAATTGCACCTTTCGATATGGCTGCGGGTGGCCTGCTGCCCGGGCTCGAGTTCCTTCATGCCGGCACCTGTCCGCTGAAATCAAAAAGGGTCATCGCTCATTACGCTACAGCGACCGTGCCATCTCCCGATCTCCCACGAGTCCCCCTCGAAGCCGGCGCCAGCCCGGACAATCCGCCGTGTCCGGCCTGTGGCGAACCACTCTTCCCCTGGGTCGGGCTGCCCGTCGGTACCGGAATGGTCCACCGCTGCGAGGCCTGTGGACTCGGGGCTCTCAGCCGAACCGGCGTAACCGCCGATGCCCTGGCGGACCTCGATCGGGAGCGCGGCGATGACGGCCGCATCACTTACAGCAACCGAGCCTCGCTGCAGGCGATGATCACCGGCGGCGCCTGGAGCGGCCTCGGCACCGACCGGGCCTACCGGTTCACGCCTGAGTCCCTGCGTCGGCTCGTGTCAAACCGCGATCAGATCGTGGCCGGCTCACGCTGGATGCCGGGAGCCGGAATCGCCACGATGTGGCAGAGCGGCATCAACATGTTCACCTTCGGCCACAACGTGGCGCTCAGCGCGTTCGGCCGCGCCGTCAAGGTCCCGGCCCGCCGAGGCTGGCAACGTGCCCTGGATGGCTTCATTTCGGTCGTCCTCGCCCTCCCGGCAATCCTGATCGCAGTACCCGCGGAACTCGCCGGGGCGCTATTTCGCCGGGGCGGCAAATACAGGGTGAAACTCGAAGTGCTCTGAACCCCGCTGCCCTCGACTAATCGCCCGCCCTTGACCGGGGACCCTTTACGGCTTCAGGAGTTCGATGATCGCTTCGGTGTCGTCACGCTCGGTGAAGACACGCTCCGCCCCGGGGAAACGAGGGGCGACCGCGTTGGCGGCTTCGAGCAGGAGGGGACTTGCCGAAGGGGTCGTTGCAATCTGGACTTCAGCCTCGACCGCGGCGATCCTCGTCGGGTCCATTGGCCAGGCAGGTACCGCCGGCAGTTCGACCAGGAAGCTGTGAGCGGCGTTCGGTCCGCGATCGGCCCGGCCGGCGAGGCGGTCGGCGCCGGAGCCGAGAGTCGGTAGCTCTCCCTCGAGATACAAGTCGTAAGCGGCTTGTTCGCCTCCTTCTTCGGCGGCGTTTCTGATCTCTTCTACATCGGCCGACATGCCCTCGGTGGCCGCCGTGATCAGCGCGAAGAGCGGCGGCTCCACGAGGATCGCGCGATTGACCACGCCCGGCTCGGCCAGAGCGAGTTCGAGGGCAACGACGGCACCGAACCCGACTCCGAGAACGGTGACGCCCTCCACGTCGAGTTCCTTGAGAAGCCCGGCCGCCTCGATCGACTGCTCGCCTATCGAAGTGCGAAGGTAATCCTCGACGGGCTCTGAACGACCCCATCCGCGACGATCGAAGGTGATCAGCCTGAGTTGGCCGGAAAGGGCACCGACGACCGGATCGAACCACCCGGAGTTGGTTCCGGTGGCATGAACCAGCAGGACCGCCGGCCCCTCGCCGCGATCGGTGAAAGCGAGGTCGGTCAGCGCAGGCCCTGGCGGGCTTCCCGCACCAGGGTCACGGCCTCGGGGAAGACGACCCGGATCGCGTCGCGAACCTGCATCGCCTGTTCGTCGCTGTTGCCTTGAAGATTGAGCCGGTTGATCGAAGCGACGGTCATTTCGACAGCGAGCTTGATTGCGTTGTCGGCCCAGGCGACCTCTTGCGAGGACTGCATCTGATCAGCCATGTCCTTCATTCGGGCCCGAAGCTCGTCGGGGTCACCGAACATGTCGAATGGAGAACCTTCCATGCCTGAAATGTAACTGTTTCGTTTCTCCGGCAGCAAAATCCGCGACCGGAACCGGTCGAAACTGGGTCCGTGATGAGTCGGCGCGAATCGAGGAACCCGGAATCGCCACAGGTCGAAATCGGCTCGCGGGTGAGTTGGCTGAAATCGATGACCGGTTCGGCAACAGTCGAACAGACCGGAATCATCCTGCTGCTCGCCCTGGCCCTCGCCGGCCTGACCGGCTTCCTGACACTCGGCTCCGGTGATCCCCCAGGCCGCGAGCTGGGGCAACGGGTCGCCAACCGGATCGCCTGCGGTCCGAGGGCTCCGGGCACCTGCCGGCAACCGGCGACAGTCAGTGCCTACGGCTGGCCGCTGGCCCGGCTGCTTCGATTCTTCGCCCCGCCACCACTGGCCCGGCCGGGACCTGACGGCATCAGCCTGGTTCCCGTCGACTTCCGCTATTGCCAGCAACCGGGCTGCGCGGTCCCCGGCAGGGGTGACGGCAGCCTGACCACAGCGAACCGCCGGGCGACCGCCTTCACGGTCGTCAACGACCACCGTAGGCACGACGGAACCATCGAACTCGTCTACTGGCTGTACCGGCCCGGCCAGGGCTGGGAAGAACTGAGGCGAACGGCCGGGGCCGCCGACATCGAGGCGGCGTCAGGAGTGCGCGAAAGGTTGACGGACAACCCAAGGCTGGTACCCCTGGAAATCCTCCCCGGACGAAACCACTACGAGCTGCCCCCAGGAGACGAACCACCCTGGAGGTGGCGAGTGGCGCCAAGTCACAACGGACGCTCAGCATGACCCCGGTCTTGATTGAACCCGAGGCTCAAGCCAAACGAGTTCCGCGCCGCGTTTTATCCCTGTATGCGCATTGCGCGGCAAGGAAGGGGCACGCGGGCTACCAGACTGCTGCGTGCTCTTCCATTACTCCGGCTCCTCGTTCCAGCTCTATCCCGTCGAGGGTCCCGGAGAACGTTCCGAAGCGGTGGATGTAGTCGGAGCGAATCAGTCCGAAGTTGTCGTGCCTCTTCCTTTCGGCTCCTCCGAAGTTGAATTCGAGCTGGCTTCCGTCGTTGAAGCCGACGGCGTCGAGTCCGCGGAAGACCACCGGCTCCAGCTCGATCGGGACACCGTCGACCCAGATCGCCCGCTCGGACTTGACCAGCGGGTCGTTGATGCCGGCGACCAGGTTCCAGCCGAGGTCGCGACCGTCCTTGGCCACGCCGATCCCGGCCGACCAGCTCCAGGTGGTGTGGCGGGACTGGTAGCCCGCTGATTCGTCATCGAACCCGAGTCCGTCGATCTGCCAGGTTCGCCCGTCGGCCTCGACCCTGCCGGCCATCGGCACCCCGGCGCGCTTCCGGGTCCAGCCCCAGCCGCGGCCACTCGGACAGACCGACTCGATCGGCTCGGCGTGGCCGAGAACGAGTGAAGCCTTGAAACCGTCAGCCGAGATCTCGACGTAGTTGCCTTCCATCTGAACTTCGGGGCGACCCGGCTTGAGCTTCGTGTGCTCGATCACCTCACCGTTCGCCCGGTCCCAGAGCGACCAGAAATACTGTTTGAACGGGCCGATCAGAGCCTGGCCCGCACAAAGCATCACTTCGTCACCGAAAAAGGCGACGTAGCGCCATTTCTTGCGCATAACCCCGTGGCGGAACAGGGGCATCGGACCCGGCGGCAGGTGCAGATCGGGGCGGCCCTCGCCCGGTCCCCGCCAGGGCAGATCGCCGCTTTGACCAGTCCCGGGTCTCACTGCCTGTATCAATCCGGCCATCTCCGGCTACACTACTCCGCTGTGCCTGAGACCGCGAAGACAAATGACCCTGACCTGACCGCCGCCTACGATCCGGCCGACGACGCGATGTGCTCGCGCGCGAAGGAACGTTTCGCCGCCGATCGCAACCGCCGCCTGCCCCGTCGCAAGTCGAAGACCGACACGATGCCGAACTTCATAATCATCGGCGGCCTCAAGTGCGGCACCACTTCGATCCATCATTACCTCGGCTGTCACCCCGACATCCACATGTCGAAGCCGAAGGAGCTCAACTTCTTCGCCGCCGAGCAGAACTGGGACCTCGGGTTCGACTGGTACAAGGGCCGGTTCGACAACCGTTTCAAGATCAACGGCGAATCGTCACCGCATTACACCAACCGCCCCCGCTTCAACGGGGTCGCCGAGCGGATCCACGAGTACTGCCCCGACGCCCGGCTCATCTACATGGTGCGTGATCCAATCAAGCGCATCCTTTCCCACTGGGTCCACGCGACCGGGGCCGGATACGAGACCCGCGAGTTCGTCGAGACGCTCAACAAGCCGGACACGTCGTATATCCATCGCTCGATGTACTGGATGCAGCTCCAGCCCTATCTCGAACACTTCGATCCATCGCAGATCGAATTGATCACCCAGGAAGAGCTCGGCGGCGACCGCGACAGCGCAATGAAGAAGGCCTTCTCCTTCCTCGGGGTCGACGAGAACTTCACTTCGGAGCAGTGGGACCGTCAGTGGGAGAAGTCGAGTGCCAAGGAGGACAGCAAGTACCAGTTCATGGAGAAGCTGATCAAGCTCCCCGGATTCCGATCGTTCGACCGAAATTTCGACCGTCTGCCGGAATCGATGCGCTGGATGGTCGAGAAGGCCGTTCACAACCCGGACAAGCCGCCGGCCCCCAAGCCTGTGATTCCGGACGACCTCATGGCCACCCTGAAGAGCCGGTTCCGCGAGGACGTGGCCAGCCTCGAGGCCCACGCCGGCCACAAGTTCGACGGCTGGCACGATTACACCGCGAGCTGACCTCCGGCGGTTTGCGGTCCCGCCAACCCGGGAAAGCTGAACCCATCTCCGAAACTCCGGCACAGCCGAACGGTCCACCGATGCGACGCCTCCTGCCAGATCCGGGGCCGACCAGCATCGATGACGAACTGGCCGGTTACAAGCCGTTCGAAGAGCCGCAGGAGGACCGGCCGTTCGTCGCGGTCAACATGGTCACGACCCTCGACGGCCGCGCCAGCCTGAACGGGCGAACGGTCGAACTCGGCAAGAAACACGACATCGAGCTGCTCCTGAAGCTGCGGACCCGGTTCGACGCAGTGATGATCGGCGCCGGGACCATGCGCGCTGAACGCTATGGGCGAATCATCTCGGACCCCGAGGGCCGGGCACACCGCGAGACGGCCGGCCTGGCTCCGGATCCGCTCGCTGTGATCATCAGCGGCCGGCTCGACCTGCCATTCGACGCGAAGCTCTTCACCGACGGTGGTGGCCGGGTCCTGATCTTCACCAACGACGAGAATCCCGCCCCCGAGACGAACACCCCGGTCGAACTGGTCAGGGTCGAAGGGCCGATCCGGATCACCGAAGTCCTTCGCCATCTTCGTCAGGAAAGAGATGTCCGGGCACTCCTCTGCGAAGGCGGTCCGCACGTTCTCGGGCAACTGACCGCGGCCGGGGCGCTCGACGAACTCTTCCTCACGATCTCCGCGACCCTCACCGGTGAACGCGACGCACCCCGGATCCTTGAGGGACCACTGGCCGAGCCCGAACACCTCGATCTGGTCAATCTGGCAGAAGCCGAAGGGGAGCTCTTCGCCCGTTACCGGCGACGCCGATAGCCTGAGCACATGGATTTCGAATTCGGTTCCGAGATTTCTGCCCTGCTTGACCGCGTCCGTGCCTTCCAGGAAGAACATGTATATCCCCGTGAGGGCGAGCTACTCGGGTCGCTTGACCGCGAGGTGAAGGAAGGAGTCCCGTATCCGGACGACCTGATCGAGATTCGTGCAAAGGCGAAGGCCGAAGGTCTCTGGAACATGTTTCTCCCCGACGAGGAATACGGCCCCGGGCTCAGCAACCTTGACTACGCGATCCTCTGTGAGGAGATGGGTCGCAGCCCCGCGATCGCCCCGATGGCATTCAACTGTTCGGCGCCCGACACCGGCAACATGGAGATCATCCTCGAGCACGGCACCGACGCCCAGAAGGACCAGTGGGGCTTCCCGTTGCTCGAAGGCAAGATCCGCAGCTGCTTCTCGATGACCGAGCCCGCGACCTCCGGCTCGGACCCGACCAACCTCGCCGCGACCGCCGTGCTCGACGGAGACGAATGGGTGATCAACGGCCTCAAGTGGTTCACCAGCGGCGCCGTCGGTGCCGGCCTGGCGATTGCCATGGTGATCACCGAGCCCGAGGGCAACCCGTACGCCCGCGCTTCGATGATCCTCGTGCCGACCGATGCCCCCGGCTACAAGATGGAGCGATCGCTGTCGGTCATGGGTCACTCCACCGGCCCCGGCCATTGCGAAGTCAGCTACACCGACTGCCGTGTACCGGAGTCGAACCTGCTCGGTGCCCGTGGCGCCGGATTCCTGATCGCCCAGGACCGCTTGGGCCCCGGCCGCATCCACCACTGCATGCGTGCGATCGGCACCGCCGAAAGGGCGCTGGAAATGATGTGTGTCTACGCCGCCGAACGCGAGGCTTTCGGTGGACCGCTCGCCGACAAGCAGTTCGTCCAGGACTTCATCGCCAAATCACGCATGGAGATCGACCAGGCCCGCCTGCTCACTCTCCACGCCGCCTGGAAGATGGACACCGTCGGCAAACGTGCCGCAAGACAGGAAATCTCGATGATCAAGGTGGTCGCCGCGAACATGGTCATGGATGTGCTCGACCGGGCGATCCAGGTCCACGGCTCGCTCGGCATGACCGACGACACTCCCCTCGCGATGATGTGGCGGTTCAGCCGCATGCTCCGTCTGGCCGACGGACCCGACGAGGTCCACAAGATGGTGATCGCCCGCCGGGAGGTCGGCCGGCAGGTGAAGAAGCGGGACGCCACCTCATAAGCAGTGGCGAGCGAGGACTGGGTGCGTTAACTACACCTATGGCGTAGTTAACGCACCCAGTCCTCGCTTACCTGCTGATTCGCTCTACTGCCGCGGCGGCTGAGTCCACCAGGGCTTCGACTCCCTTTGGGAACGTGTCGTCGCTGGTGTCCTTGCCGTACTGGCCCTTCTGGAAGCGGGCCAGAACGCCTTCGAGGATGATCGCGAGTTTCCAGTAGCCGAGTGCGACGAAGTAGTCGAGATTCGAGATGTCGCGGCCGGAAACCTTCGCGTAGTGGGCGGCAAGCTCGTCCCGGGTCGAGAAGCCCGGTTCCGTCGTGGCCGGCCGGAAGATCGGCATCGTCTCGTCACCGGCCTCCCGCCAATAGACCATCAGCAGGCCGAGATCGGCCAGCGGATCGCCCAGGGTGCAGAGCTCCCAATCGACAACCGCGGCGACTTCGCCGAGGGGGCTGTAGATCACGTTGTCGAGGCGGTAGTCACCGTGGACGATCGTGGTCTCGGTCTGCTCCGGAATCATTTCAAGCAGGCTCTGGTGGACTGATTCGACAACCGGCAGTTCGCGGGTCTTCGACTTTTCCCATTGCCCTGCCCAGCGCTTGAGCTGCCGCTCGACGTAGCCGTCATGGCGCCCGAGGTCTCCGAGCCCGACCGCGCCAGGACTGACCGCGTGGATCTCGGCCATTGTCTCGATCAGGCCTTCACCTAGGCGTTTCCGCTGGGCGGGATCCGGGAAGAGTGCGGCCTGCTCCGGCGCCCGAATCACCGGGCCCTCGACGAACTTCATCACGTAGAACGGAGCGCCGGTCACGGAATCGTCTTCGCAGTAGCCGACGATCGGCGGCACCGGGACTTGCGTTTCGGCCAGGGCGCTCACGACGCGGACCTCGCGTCCCATGTCGTGGGCCGAGCCGAGGCGGGTGCCGAGCGGTGGACGACGCAGAACCCAGCGGCCCGCACCCTGATCGGTAACCAGGAACGTCAGGTTTGAAAGCCCCCCTTGAATCTTGTCGTAGTCAAGAGGGGGCTCGAGCCCGGCGACCCTTTCCCGGAACCAGTCCTCGAGCGGCTCCCGTGAGATTCCATCGGTATCGGCGATCATTGCGGTTAGCTTATGCGTCAGTGGCGCGACAGCGTCGCGGGGCGACCCACAGAGAGTGGGGTCGTGTCCAGCGGCCTACTTCCGGGCTACTTCGACCCTGATCTCGGAGCCCTTGAGCTTCGTACCGTCGAGGAACTCGACCGTCTTCTCGGCCCGGTCGGCGTCGATTTCCACGAACGAGAACCGGTCGAGTACCCGCACGTCACTGATCGAGCTGTCCTCGAGAACAGCGCCTTCCTTGAGTGCCCAGCGCAGATCCTCTTCTTCGATGCCGCTGCGCTTGCCGCGGTTGATAAAGAGCTTGACCTGGCCTTCGCCGAGTTCCGGCACGCCGTTGTCACCGTCAGAAACGTCTTCATCGGAACCGTCGTCGTCGGAATCAACGGAGTCATCGGACTCCGGATCGTCGGAAGCCGAGTCCAGTTCGGGCTCGTCTTCCGGCAGACCGGTGATTTCTTCTTCCTCCGGCAGACCGGTGATCTCCTCTTCTTCCTCGACCTGGTCATCGGCCTTGTCGAGCTTCCGCGGCTTCTCGCCGCGCCGGCGCCGGCGACGCGGCTCGGGCGCGTGCTCAAGCCGCTCCTCCGGGGTTTCCCAGGCGGAGATCGAAGTCTTGACGTCCTTCTTGATCTGTTCCAGATCCCTACGCTGGTCGGGGGTCACGAAGGTGATCGCCCGTCCGGTCCGACCGGCGCGGCCGGTGCGGCCGATTCGGTGGACGTAGATCTCCGAGCTGTTCGGCAGGTCGTAATTGATGATGTGGGTGACGTGGTCGACGTCGAGTCCACGGGCGGCGATGTCGGTCGCGACGAGCAGCTTCACCCGGTGGCCCTTGAAAGCGATCATCACGCCGTCACGGATGCCCTGACTCAGGTCACCGTGGAGCGCCTTGACGTCCAGGCCGCGGTTCTTGAGGTCCCGCTCGAGCCGGGTGGCTCCGATCTTCGTACGGCAGAAGAGGATCGCCTGCTCCGGTTCCTCCTGTTTGAGTACCTCGATCAGCTTTTCGGTCTTGTCGCGATTCGAAACTTCGACGTAGGCCTGCGAGATCTTGTCGACGGTCAGCGTCTCCGGGGTGATGCTGATGACGATCGGGTCGTACATGAAGGCGTCGGCCAGCTTCTGGATCGGCGGCGGCATGGTCGCGGAGAAGAGCGCCGTCTGGCGTCCACTCGGGCACATACGGAGGATCTTCTCCACGTCTTCGAGGAAACCGAGGTCGAGCATCTCGTCGGCTTCGTCGAGGACGACGAACCTCGCCGCGGTCAGGACCAGGGAACGGCGGGAGATCAGGTCCTTCATCCGGCCGACCGTGGCCACGACCACGTGGGCGCCGGAACGGAGCTGGGCCTGCTGGCTCTTGATCGGCGCGCCACCGAAGACGGCAACGATCTCGATGTCCAGGTGCTCGGCGTACGTGCGGATCGCCTGGGTGACCTGGATGCAGAGTTCGCGAGTCGGGGTCAGGACGATCGCCTGGACCTCGTCGTTGTCCGGGTCGAGGTACTGGAGCAGCGGCAACCCGAAGGCCGCCGTCTTGCCGGTACCGGTCTGCGCCTGACCGATCACGTCATGGCCGGAGAGCAGCGCGGGGATGCCCTCCTCCTGAATCGGAGTCGGATCGGAGAAACCGAGTTCGTCGATCGCAAGCTGAATGTCTGGGGAAAGACCGAGGTCCTTGAAAGAAGTCACAAAGAGGGATCCAACAGGATTTTGCCGTATGTGCGTCGTGCGGCCAGATCCTCATGGACCCTGGCAACGTCCCCGAATCCGAAAGTGCCGCCGAGGACCGTCTTCAGCTCGCCCTTCGCGGCCGCATCCAGAACCCGCCCGATGCAGGCCTTCGCGAGCTCCGGCCGGGCCAGCAGATGAACCATCCAGAAACCGATCACTGCTCGGCTATTCCGCATCAGACTGCCAGTCTTGACCAAATTCTGCTCGCGAGAAGCGATGCCGAAGGTCACCAGGCGGCCGAAAGGTGCCAGCGACTGCAGCAGGTCCTCAAAAGCCTTGCCACCGGCCATTTCGAGCACAACATCCACCGGCTTGCCTCCGTTGGCGGCGAGAATCTCCGCCCGGAGGTCATCGCTTCGGGAATCGACGGCCACGTCGGCCCCGAGTTCCAGCGTCAGCTCCCGCTTCTCTTCGGTCGAAGCCATCGCGATGATGTTTCCCGCCCCCATTGAGCGTGCGACCTGAACCGCGAGGCTGCCCGTTCCACCGGCCGCAGCGTTGACCACGACCGATTCCCCCGGCTGCATGTTCGCCGAGATCCGGAGGATCGCGTCCGCGGTAAGGCCCTGGATCAGGAGCCCGGCGGCCTGATCGTCATCGACCCCGTCGGGGACCATCACGAGCCTGTCCTCGGGCACCGCCGCCACTTCGGCGTAAGCACCGCTCGGCACGACCGCAGCAACCCGGGTTCCATTCTCGGTGATTCCGACCAGTTCCTGCCCCGGAATGAACGGCAGTTCCTGTTTCGCCAGGTAATCGTTACTGGTCGTATGCGTATCGGCAAAATTGATCCCGGTGCGCGAGATCCGGACGAGCTTCTCACCGGGGCCCGGTTCGGGCTCCGGGAGGTCGACCAGGTTCATGACCTCGGGTCCGCCGAATTCCTCAATCTGAATGGCTTTCACCGCCAGATCTTCTCACCTCACGGTTAAATCGTCGCCTTCGCTCTAGGATTCTTCCCGTTGTCCGATTTTGTCCATTCCGGTCGCGGACCGGTCTTTTAGTTCACCTGAAACGAAAGGGTTCACCTTGTCGCTGACCGTTGTCGGCTCGATCGCATTCGACGCCGTTCATACGCCTTTCGGCGAACGAGAGAAAATGCTCGGCGGCTCAGCCGTCCACTTTTCGCTCGCCTCCAGCTTTTTCACCGAAGTCCGCGTGGTCGGCCCGGTCGGTGACGATTTTGCCCAGACCGAATTCGACGTGCTCGAGAACCGCGGCATCATCACCGATGACATCGAGCGGGTAGCCGGCGCCCAGACCTTTTTCTGGAAAGGCCACTACGAGTTCGACCTCAACACGGCTCACACGGATGACACCCAGCTGAACGTGTTCGGCGACTTCGAGCCGAAGCTCTCCGAGCAGTCGAAGTCCTCCGACATGCTTTTCCTGGCCAACATCCAGCCCGACCTCCAGCGCCAGGTCCGTGCCCAGTGCGGAGACATCTCCTTCGCCGGCCTCGACACGATGAACCTCTGGATCGACATCGCCAAGGACTCCCTCCTCGCAGCCATGTCCGAGGTCGACTGCGTCCTGATCAACGACGCCGAGATCCGGCAGCTCACCGGGGAATCGAACCTCGCCCGCGCGGCCAAAGCCGTGATGGAGCTCGGCCCCTCAGCCGTGATCGCCAAGCAGGGTGAGTACGGCGCGGCGCTCTTTACCCCCGGCGGGTTCTTTGCCCTCCCGGGATTCCCCCTGGAGGACGTGCGGGACCCGACCGGTGCGGGCGACAGCTTCGCCGGAGGTTTCCTCGGCTACCTCGACGGCGAATGCGATCGAATCGATGAGAACGCACTGCGGATGGCGATGGGTTACGGAACCGTGCTCGCTTCTTACAACGTCGAAGAATTCGGCACCGAACGAGTCGCGCGCCTCACCAGGGACGAAATCGACTCCCGGCTGGAAGCCCTGCGTTCGATGACTGCATTCGACGGGGGATAATTCCCGGGTGACGGGGGAGCGAACTCGGGAACGGATCGCCCCACTCGATGGTCTGCGCGCACTTGCACTGGGCGGAGTCGTCGTCTTCCACCTGTTCGGCATCTCCGGAGTACTGACCACCGGTGGTGACTCGCTTCACGAGCGGCTGATCTGGACGATCTTCGGCAATACGCTGGACATCTTCTTCATCCTCAGCGGGTTCGTTCTGTTCTTGCCGATTCTGGCCAAGGCCGGCAAGATGGACCGTCTCGGCGACTTCTACCTCAAGCGGCTCAGCCGGATCCAGCCCGAATACTGGCTCTGTCTGGTCGTCGTGGTGTTGATGATCGGCTTGATTCCGGTCGGTTTCGAACCGGCGATGCCGACTTTCGGCTATTTCCTGCTCCACGTCTTCGACCTTCAAACCGCAGCGCGGATGTTCAGCCCCGAAAGCCAAGTCGGTTTCTGGATCGACGGGGCACTTTGGCTTGTACCAGTGATCGTCGGCCTCTACCTCGTCTTCCCGCTGCTGGCCAGGCTGTTTCTCAAGCTCCCCTGGTTGACCCTTCTGCTCGCTGCCGCCGTAACCGTCGCCTGGAAACTGGCTCCCGTCCACTTCCCGGGGCTCTACGAGTCGATTTCGGGCCACGTGACCACTGACGAGAACCTGAGAATCATCGCTCTCGACCAGAGCCCGGCCTATCTTTTCTCATTCACCCTCGGCCTGGCGGCCGCCCGGATCTACTTCTGGGCACGCAACAACCCGGACAGTCCATGGATCGCCCGCGGCGTGATCCTGGCCTTTGTAATCGGCATCCCAGCCTATTTCCTGCTCTCGCTGCCCTACACCGATGCTGCCCTTCAGACAACGACCGGTTTCGACGGCAGCAGCCGGGGGCGGGGTCTCGTATTCGACAACATGGGCGCTTCGACCGTGCGGACGATGCTGATCCTGGGCGTGATCCTCGGCCCACTCTGGCTCCAGCGCCCCTTCACCGGTCGCCCGGTCAAGTGGATTGCCGACCAGTCCTACGGCATCTATCTGATCCATCTGCCGATCGCCTTCTACATCAGCCAGCTGATCGTCCCCCCGCAGAACGGATCGCTGTGGGCGTTCTCCGTGTGGTGCCTCCTGCTCCTGTCGCCAGCCGCCGTCTACGCCTGGCTCTCGCGCAGATTTGTGGGCCGTCCCGCGATCGACTGGACAACGGGCTGGATCGAGCGTCGCCGCCGGAAAACTGCCGACTCCGAGACGGCGATTGCCAGATTTGGCACTAGGACCTGACGAGCAGCCCAAACTGCGATACTGGCCGAGATAACAAATCTTGTTTGATGCGACTGGCCAAGGAGCAAATCAATGGGGACCGAAGAAAAGACTGAAGATGCGGCGGCAGGTGACGTAAGCGACGTAGCCGCCAGCAACGATTCCCTGACCGTGACCGATAATCGCACGGGCCGCTGCTACGAGTTGCCGATCGAGGACGACACGATCAAGGCCATGGATCTACGCCAGATCAAGGTCCACGAAGACGATTTCGGCATGATGGCCTTCGACCCGGCCTTCACCAATACCGCTTCCTGCCGTTCCTCGATAACTTACATCGACGGCGAAGCCGGCATCCTCCAGCACCGCGGGATCCCGATCGAACAGCTTTGCGAAAAGTCGACCTATCTCGAGGTGGCGTACCTCCTGGTCTTCGGCGAACTACCGACGCGGCATCAACTCGAGGCCTGGGTACACGACGTCACTCACCACACCTTCGTTCACGAGGACATCAAGAAGTTCCTGACCGGGTTCCGCTATGACGCCCATCCGATGGGCATGCTGCTCGCCTCCACCGGAGCACTTTCGACTTTCTACCCGGATTCGAACCAGATCAACGACCCGGTCGAACGCTACCTCGCCACGATCAGGCTGATCGCCAAGATGCCAACCCTCGCCGCGTTCTCCTACCGGCACAACATGGGCCTGCCGTACGCGTACCCGGACAACGACCTGTCCTATTCCGAGAACTTCCTTTCGATGCTGTTCAAGATGACCGAGCAGAAGTACGACCCGGATCCGCGTCTCGCCAAGGCTCTCGATGTGCTTTTCATCCTGCCACGCGGACCACGAGCAGAACTGCTCGACCAGCGCCGTGCGCAGTGTCGGCTCCTCGGATGTGGATCCCTACTCGGCGGTGGCTGCCGGCATCGCGGCCCTTTACGGACGTCTCCACGGCGGGGCCAACGAAGCGGTGCTTCAGATGTTGCGCCACATCGAGAAGGTCGAGAATGTTCCGGACTTCCTCGAAAAGGTCAAGCAGCGCGAAGAAAAGCTGATGGGCTTCGGCCACCGGGTCTACAAGAACTACGACCCGCGCGCCAGGATCATCAAGAGCCACGCTGACGAAGTGTTCGAGGCCACCGAATACAACCCGCTGATCGAGATTGCCACTGAACTCGAGCGGCACGCGCTCGAAGACGAGTATTTCGTGTCGCGCAAGCTCTTCCCGAACGTCGACTTCTACTCCGGCATCATCTATGAAGCCCTGAAGATCCCGCCGGGCATGTTCACCGTGATCTTCGCGATTCCCCGGACGGCCGGCTGGATCGCGCAGTGGCTGGAGATGACCGGCGACCCCGACAAGAAGATCTCCCGTCCACGCCAGATCTACACCGGCGCCCGTGAAGCCGACTACATCCCGCTCGGCGAGCGCGGCGGTGACGATCTCATAACCGGCCCACCGGCCACTCGTCCGCTCTCCTGAGTCCCCGGCTGGGCCAGCGCTGACCACAGGACCAAACCTTGTCCAACTGGAAGATGACCGTTCGTTACGGCTCGGACGTGACCCGGGTGAGTTTCGACGACCTCGACGAGGCGATTGCCGAGGCGGAGGCGATGACTGAGAAGGTTCTCGCCGACGGCCCGATGAGCTCGGTCAGCGCCTTCAAGGAGTACGAGCCCGATCAGCTGGTCAAGGCCAGGATCGAAATCAGCGGCAAAGGCCTGTTCTCGGCCCCCACCGCCGGAATCGACATCCAGGGGGACGGCGGCATGCTCGGATTCACGGGCGGCGTCAAACGCAAGCCGATCGTCGCCGACGACCGGAAGCAGATCTTCGCCGGAATCAGGGAAGCCCTTTCATCTTGAGCGAATCCAGTCCGTCCGCAGACGTCCCCAAAGGCTCCTTCGCGGCCGGTCGGCGCGTATTGCTGCCCAGGGGTGCCGAACTGCGGATTGTCGTCTACGTCAACGGTGTGGACCAGATCGAAGGCAAGGACTACACCCGGCGCGAAGACGAGATCCTTTTCAACCGCGACATCATCAAGGAACAGAAGAGTGGCCGGCGCAAGCTGATCATGCTCCTTGGAGTCGTCGGCTTCTATTCGAAGAACGAAACGGTCGACATCCAGTTCCAGCGGGACGGCAAGACCGAGTTGGCGTCCGATCTGCCAATCGAGCACTGAGCATTACTCCCGTTAACCAGAAAGACCCCGCTCGGCGGGGCCTTTCCGACTCACTGGACTTGGTGCTGATTACATCGATGTCTACTTGATACGAACCTTGCGCTTCGTTCCGTTCGACAGCTTGATCTGCGCGCGCTTGGTCTTGCGGATGACCCTCTTGGCCTTCTTGCCCTTCACCTTGAGCTTGAGCTTGCTGGTGCCGGCGGCGTTCAGCTTGTAACGAGCGACGGCGAGCACGGTTCCCTTGCGGAACTTCTTGCCCTTGATCTTCACCTTCTTCAGCGACAGCAGCTTCGCCTTGCCCGAGCAGGCACCGGTGCAGGTGATCTTTCCCTTCACGGTGTTCTTCTTGAGGAAGGCGGAGCCACCGATCCTGGTCTGGGCGACCGGGTTGTTCGGAACCGGCTTGACCGGCGGCGTCGGGGTCACCGGAGTGTTGTTGTCGGTGTCCTCGGCGATGACCGTTGCCGATGAGGTGTTGTTTCCGGTCTGGGACTCGAACGAGATCGTCGAGATCATCGCGGTGTTGATCAGCGTCACAGGCGGTGCGTGTTCCCCACCGGTTCTCAGGCCCAGGCAGAGCAGGCTCAGTCTTGCCTTGAGTACATGGTCGGTCGGGTTGTAGATCTTGAACGCCCTGGTGACCGGACGCGGATCGTTACCGAGTGACTTCAGACCGTCGTCGAGGTCCATGTCAGCGACGATGCCCTTGCTGCCGTCGGCGCAGGTCAGCTGAGTCTCGTTGACCGTCCCGGGCTGGATCGTGACCTCGGTTACGATGTGCTGGAACTTCAGGTCATGGGTGTGTCCGTTCGTGATGCTGACCTGACGGGTCAGGCAGCGGATCGAGAACGTGACATTGGCCGGCTCAGAGACATCGAGGACGAACTTCCATCCATTGCCTTCCGGCTCGCTGTAGACGAGGTCAGCGGGCTTGCTCGACTGGAATCCCGGATCGATCGCGATCTGGCCGGGGCCACACTGGAGGGTCGCGGTCTTCTTGCCGGCGAGCACCGCGTCACTGACCGTAATCGGATTGGTGACGATGAGATCGTGGCTGTGGTCACCATCAACCGTCTTCTTCTCGATGCAGACCGCGAAGATCTTGGCCTGCGCCCGGCCGGTCGCCGTGTTCTTGACGACGCCCTTCCAGGTGTCGAGCGAGCTGGCGTAGGACTCGAGCACCTGCGGTGCCGTCCAGTCGCCGGTGCCCTGATCGATGTGGTCGATCCGGACCGAACCGTCCGAGACGAAGTAGCCGCTCGGGCAGGTGGCGGTGACGGTCTTCTGTTCGCCAGCTTCGAGGTCGATCTGGGTTTCGACCTTCTGGACGTCAAGCAGGTGGTCATTGGCCGAGTTGAAGGTTCCGATCGGATCGATCTTCACCTTCACCTGGTAGGTGTGCTCCTCGCCCGGGTTGAGCGAACCGATTGCGCAGTTCACGGTTCCGGCGGTTTCGACACAAGGTGCGTCGGCCGAGACGAAGGTGACGCCGACCGGCAGTGAGTCCGTGATCTTGACATCCTGCGCGATTGCTGTGCCGATGTTCTTGGCCTTCAGCGAATAGGTGACGATGTCACCCGGACGCGGGTTGGTCGGGGCGGCGGTCTTGGTGATCTCGACGTTCGCTTCGCCCTTGACGATGGTCTCAACGGTGTCGGTGTTGTCTTCCGGCGTCGGCTCCCATTCCTTCTGAGTGGCCGTCGCGGTGTTGACCACCGTGGTGCCGGCAACGGCGTAGGTCGCCTTGACCTTGATGGTCACGGACTTCGACGCGCCGGAGGCGATCGTTCCGAGGTTGCAGACGGCCGCAGAGCTGCAGTCAGCCGAGGACACGAAGGTCAGGCCGGCGGGCAGCGGGTCGTTGATCACGACGTCTGTGGCCGTGTTCGGGCCCTTGTTCTTGACCGTGATGCCGTAGTCGAACACTTCGTTCGACTCGACCATGGCCGGAGCCGTCTTGGTCAGGACCAGATCGGCGATCGGGAACTTCAGCGTCGCCTTGGCGTCGTCTTCGTCGGTGTACGGACCATCGGCGTTACCGGGGTTGCCACTCGAGTCCTTCGAGTTGGCGTCCGAGTCGTTGGTCTGGACCGGCGGGTTGGCGCGGGCCGCGAGCTGCGGCGTGGCCGTGAAGGTGATCACGACTGATGAGCCGGGCTGGATCGTCTGACCGGAGAAGTTCCAGGTCAGCTTGTCTCCGGCCGGGTTGGTAGCGACAGACGGCTCAGCCGTGGTCGCACCGGTGATCGAGGTCGATCCGGCATCGTAGGTCCAGGCCGGCGGCAGGACGTCGTTGACGACCGTGTCGAAGGCCTTGGCCACGTCGGCGTTGTTCTTGACGACGATGCGCCAGCCGAAGGACTGCTCGACGTTGGCGTCAGCGATGTCCGGGAAGCCGGGGGCCGTGGTCGTCTTGTTCACCGATATCTCGGGGAACTCGAACTTGAGGATCACCGAGTCGTTGTTACTGGCGTACTCGCGGTAAATCCAGGGGTTCGTGCGATCCGCTTCCGGGATACCGAAGTACTTGGGCGCCTTGGCCGTGTTGACCGCGGTCTGTCCGGTGTGGAGCGTCGCCGACGAGACGGCACTGGCCGTGTATGTCAGCGTGACGGTGTCGCCAGGGGCGATCGGGCCGGGGATCTTCCAGGCCATGTTGTGGTCACCCGCGCTCCAGGCCTTGGTGCTGAAACCGGCACCGGCGGCGTTCACGACGTTGATGATCTCGTCGTCGGGCTTGTCGGTGACGACGACGTCGTAGGCCGGGCTGGTGCCGTTGTTCTTGACGGCAATGCTGTAGGTCAGGTTGTCGCTGGCCTGCGCCTCGGCCGGGCCGTCGACGAACGAACCGCCGGCGATCTTGACCTTTTTGTCGATGTTGACGTTCGGCTCCCGGATGGGGGTCGTCGTCTGGGCGTTCGGCGAAACGTCGTCGTATGTACGCGTCCTGGCCGAAACAGCCGGATCGAAGGTGTATTTGTTGGTCAGGTTCGATTCGGAGTTGATCGTGTTGACCACGGTCTGACCATTCACGACCGGGGCGCCACCGTTTCGGTGCGTGTCCCGGACGTGGACCTTGTAAGTGAACTCGATGACACGATCCGTGTCACCGGCGATGACGTGGCCGAGGTCCCAGCCGATGCTGGTCAGGCCGCCGGAGACGATGGCGTTGTAGGTCTGGACCGTCGGGGCCGGACTGGTGCCGGAGCAACCGGAGAAGCAGCTCGAACCGACGTATCCGTCGAAGTCGAGCGAATCCGGCAGCAGGTCGGCCGCGGTCAGGTTGAAGAACTCGAGGTTCTTCGGGATGGTCAGCTTGGCCGTGTAGTTGACCGGCGTGCCGATCGTGGCCCAGGCCGGAGTAACCGACTTCGTGATCGACGAACCGGTGAGCTTCACCGTGCTGGTCGAGTTGGCGATGTAGCCGGCGTTGGTCGGACTGGCCGAGGTGCGTTCGTCCGGGTTGTTGCCACTGATCGAGGTGGTCTTCGCAACAGCCGTATTGGTCTTCTGCGAAGCGCCGACGGCGGGACTGTCGACCTTGCCCTTGTAGCTCCAGACGACGCTGGCGCCCTTCGCGATGTCGATCGGATCGGACGTGATCGTCCGGGCCGCAGCGTTCCACTTGGCGTTTCCGGTCGTACCGGGGACGACTCCGCCGTCCGGCACCGGGACTCCACCGGCGTCGACCGGCGTGATGCCGACCGGCACGGTGTCGACGATGACCGTGTCGTGCGCGATGCTGACGTTGGTCGCGTTCGAGTTGGAAGTAGTAAGCGTGTAGGTGACGAGGGCACCCGGAACGGTCGTGCCCGAGCCGACGCTGTTCGTCTTGGTCTGGCTGATCAGCGGCTCGACGATGGTCGTCGTGACCGTGTTCGAATTGTGCACGCGGGGCGTGCTGTCGGTCCAGTTCACACTGGCCTGGTTGGTGCGGTTCTGATTGCGCAGGTTGGCGGCGACATCAATCACCTGAGTCTTCGCGACGATGCGGATCACCGAGTCGGTACCGATCGGTACGACGTAGTTGTCCGGAATGTTGACGGTGATCGTCTGACCGACCGTGTTGATGGTGAAGTTGGCCGGCAGCGGTCCGCCGTTCAGTGTAGCCGTCGGGGTTCCGACGATCGGCTGGGTTCCAGCGGCGTTCGGTGTGTCAGTGACCTTCGCGTTGGTGCCGAAAGTCGTGCCCTTCGGCAGGGTGACGTCGACCGTGTAGTCGATGAACTCACCGATCGTCGCCTGAGTGGTGGCCGAGTTGCTGGTCTCGTTGATCGAAGTGGTGCGATCCTTGACCACGCCGACCTGAGGGGTCACGACGTTGCTCGGATCATCGACCCGCGCGATGTTCGGGGTGCGCGGGTTGTTCGGGTCGATGTTGTTCTGCGGCGTGTAGATGTAGCGGCCGCCGGTGTTGGTGTCGCCTTCGTACTGGCGAACGCCGGCGGTGTTGGTGTAAGTGTTCTCCGGCCCAAAGGAACCGGGGATGAGCACGTGGTAGGTGAGCGACTTGGTGGCGCCGTCGTTGATCGCCGGGATGGCGGGCCACTTGATCCGGTTGACTCCGGAGTCATTGACGCAGGTGCCACCGTCCGAGATGCTCGAAACCATGGCGCAGGTGTAGGCGGCCGGGAGCTTGTCCCAGACCTGGACGTCTTTGGTGTCCCCGGTCGACTTGACGTCGATCTGGTAGGTGACGTCATTGCCGCCACGGACGGTCTTGCCGTCGGCGGGCGGTGAGAACGAGCTGGCGTCGATCTTGCTGACGCCCTTCTTCAGGTCCAGGGTCGGCGCGTCGGACTCGAAGTCCTGCTGGTCGCGGAGCGGGAAGGTCTCGCCGGGTGTGTTGCCGATCGCGAACTTCTGAAGGTTGCCTTCGATGTCGACCGGCGGCAGGATGCCCGTCGGTTCGATCGTGGCCTTGAAGACGACCTGGAACTTGCGGGCACCGACCGGCACGTAGGAGCCGTTGATGTCCCAGTTGAGGATGCCATCGGAGGCGAGGCTCGTATCGATCGTGTTAATCGTCGTATTGCCGGGAGAGAAGTCCTGGTAGCTGCCGGGGACGTACTTGGAGTTCCGCGGCAGGAAGTCGGTGACTTTCATCTGCTTGGTGTCGACGTTCGCCGGGAAGTCGACGCTGAGACGCCAGCAGACGGTGTCACCGGGGTGGTACTTCGGAATCGTGTCGACGTAGGTCGCGGTCTGGCAGTTAGTACCTGAGGCGGCGACTTCCTTGTGGAGGGTGACTCCGGGCGCGCTCTGGCCGGCGGACGAGGCGTCGACCACGGGCTCGGGCTGCTGGCCGTCGCTCCAGATCTTCGGTCCGGTGACGGAGCAGTCGGGGGTGCCGAGGGCCGTGCAGCGCGAGAAGGCGCTGCCGGTCAGGTCGACCTTGTTTTCGGAACTGTCCTTGGCGAGGACCGGGGTCGAGTCCTGGAAGTTCTGCTGGTAGCTCTTGCGGGTTTTGGTCGGGAAGGTGATGACGAACTCGTCGTCAGTCGTCGTATGGGCCAGCTTGGCCAGTGTCGACGGATCCCACTTGATCGTGAAGGTGCCATCCGCGTTCTCGGTCACACTCTTGTACGGAGCGGAGGGGTTGGCACCGGTCGGGTCACATTCGGAGTCGGATGCGCTGTTGCCGGTCGTGTAGTTGACCGGGCCGAGCGGGCAATAGCCGCTCGGGAGCGTGTCGGTGACTTCGATGCCTTCGCTGTAGCGGTACTCACCGGTGCGGAAGCGGAGCTCTCAGCTGTTGGTGGCACCCTGCGCGATGGTGTCGGAAGTGAGGTTGGTCTTGTAGACGACCAGATCCTCGGCCGTACGGGTGATCGAAGTGTTGTCGGTGACGCTGAGCGAACCACCGGCAGTCTTCTGGTAGGCGCCGGCGCCTTCCGCGTAGTTGGTCAGCTTCTGCTCGTCCTGGACCTCATTGTTCGACGTGGCCGCGTTGTTGTCGAGGTTCAAGCCCTGCGCGCCGCTGAACTTGTCCGGGGTGGCACCGCTCCAGTGAGCGTGTTGTTGGTCAGGGGCACCGCAGCGCGGTAGCTGTAAGTGATCTCCTGGCCGGGGGTCAGGGTGCCGGTCGCCCAGCGGACGTGCGTGTAGACGGCCAGGGGAAGCGGGCCGGCACCGTCGGGGTCGACCTTGACCGTCTCAACGAGCTGCGGCTTGTGGCAGTCGGTGACCGGCTTGACGACGATCGGGCCGGAGCCGGGGTATTCGTCGGTGCTGCCGGAGTTGGTCGGCGCGTCAGTCGTGTTGTCGGCGTCGCCTGCGCAGCCGAGGAACTCGAGGCCGGCGGGCAGGTAGTCGTCGATCGTCGAAAGCAGGGTCGGGTTGATCAGGTTGTTCCTGAGCTTCAGCGTGTAGATCGTCTGGTTGTTGTGGACACCACGGAGGATCTCGCCTTCACGGCTGGGCTCGACTTGGTGATCTTGATCGCCTTGATGGTCGACGTGGTCGACGCACTGGCGTTTCCGGTGGAAGAGGCGGGCGTAGCGACGCCGGAACCATCGAAAGCCGGAACGATTCGGGGATCGGTGTTGACGAAGGCTTCGTAGGAGATGCCGTAGGTCTGACCGACTTCGTAGTTCGCCGGGGCATGGGTGACGTTGAAGTCGACTCCCTGCTTGGAGTTGGCCACGAGGTCGGAGATGTTCGAGAAGATCAGGGTCGTCTTGCCCGAGGTCGGCGCGTTGTTGATGACCTGCGGCGCGAAAGCGGCGCCGCCGGCGTAGCTGATTCCCGCCGGCAGTACGACACGGAAGCTGAGGTTGTAACCCTTCGGCTCACCGGCCGGGAGCGAAGCAGTCATGGAGACGGTGCCGGTCTCGCCGTAAAGGGGACTACTGGCGTTGGCGCTGAGCGCGAGGTCCGGGGTGCCGGCCGCCTGGGCGGTGGACACAGTGAACAGGCCGATGCCGAAAACGGCACACAGCGCAACAAAACGGGTTACAGGCTTCAATTTTTCTCCGTGTTCTCACAAGCACCGAATCATTGTGGACTCTTAGGCAACTGTTAATTGTCTTGTGAACGGCGGGAAAGCCTGAAAACGGCCCGGATATCTGCACTGATTTTCGAGAATTCGCAGACATCAGAGTGTTGATCAGAACGCTTACCGACTTCTTAGTCGGGTCTCAGAGCGCTCTCACCCGTCTCCCATGTTCTCCGAACAGGATAACAACTTCATCAATCCTGTCAAGTACCAACGAACATCGCCGTTCAAGTCGGGCACACTCGTATTTATGGAGGGCTGCCCGTTCTAAATACGGATTACCCGAGGATTCGGATCAGTTGAACACGTAAAGAAGAAGAAACGCCGTGATCGCGAAGACCGCACCGGCCAGGATGACCCCGCGATCCTCGGCCACGATTGCGGCCGTTGAACGATCATCGGACCGGTCGTAGATCAGGTAGAGGTAACGAAAGATTCCGTAGACCACAGGCGGGATCGTGAGCATCATCTGACTGCCCACGAACGGTGAGTAGACGGCATAAATCGAGTAGCTGATCACAGTGCCCGTGGTGACCATGGCGACCATCTGGTCAAGAAAAGGCAGCGAGTAATGCTCCAGTACCGGACGGCTGCTGGTGCCTTCGTGGAGTTCGGAGACCGCCTCCTGGCGGCGCTTGGTGAAACCCAGGAACAAGGCGAGCATGCCCGTGCAAAGAATCAACCATTCGGACGCGACGGTGTCAACCGCCTCCGCACCGGCCATCACCCGCAGGATGAAAAGCGTGGCCAGGGTCATCACGTCGATGATCACGATCTGCTTCAGGCCGAAGCTGTAGGCGACCTGAATCGCTCCGTAGCCGGTGACGAACAGCCCCACCTTCCAGTTGACCGCAAAGAATGCGACCGCGATCGCGCCGACCGCGAGGCCCGAGGCGACCGCCCAGGCGGTGGGAATCGAGAGCTGGCCGGCGGCGATCGGCCGGAATCGCTTCTTCGGATGCTGGCGGTCGAGTTCGACGTCATTGAGGTCGTTGATGAAGTAACCGGCGCTCGAGATCGCGCAAAAGGCAGCGAAAGTGATGAGTGCCTGGCCGATGGCCCACGGATCGTCGACCTGGCCGGAGAAAAGCAGCCCGGCAAAGACCAGCGTGTTCTTCACCCACTCGTGGGGACGAGCGGTCTTCAAGGCGGCCCGAAGGGGTCCGCGCTCAGTCAGCGTGTGTTCAGAGGTCGCGGCTTCCAAAGTCGGAGAAGGCTACCGCGATTCACCAAAGCCGACCCTGCCGCGGCGACGGGTAGGCGATTCATTGCACGAAAACAAGCTCTCCGTGGGGCACGGCGCGGAGGTAACTCAAGAAGCTCACCCCTCAGCCGATCAGCACGCCCGGGTTCAGCAGCCCTTCGGGATCCACAGCTGTCTTCGCGGCTCCCAGCGCTCCGGCGAAGAGATCGGGCCTCTGCTGGTCGTACCACGGTCTGTGATCTCTACCCACCGCGTGGTGGTGGGTGATCGTCCCCCCGTTGTCGATAATCGCCTGAGAGGCCGCTGCCTTGATTTCGTCCCACTGCTCAACCTCTCCTCCCCGTATTGCCGGGGCGATCACCGTGAAGTACGGCGCGGCTCCATCTGGATAGACGTGGGTCAGCCGGCAGCTGATTCGTGGGGCGCCCTTCTCCTTCGGCCGGAACACCGCAGACTTCGGCCACCGCCACGGTCGCCGCATCCTTCACCGCCCGGTGGAACTCCTCGAACCGGTCCCAGGTGATCGCCGTCTCGAAAGTCTCGGAAAGCACGCCGCAGGAGACGAAGGTGTCGCGGATGTACGGGGCGAGGAGAAATGCGTCCTTCCATTTGTCGGAGCTGCCGCCTCCTCCCCACCTTCGGAATCGGGACCCTTCACCGACTGGCTGGTGACCCTTCCGCCTTGGTCGGCGGCAATGGCGATTGCCTGGTCCAGGAGCCCACCGACCGGCACGTCGGCCGACTCGAAGCCGAGCAGCAAGAGAGTCGCGCTGCCGTCGCCCGCCCCCATGGTGCCGGCTTCCAGCGGATCGATCAGCCGGCAGTTGCTGGGCCCGAGCCGCGACTGCACGATCAATCGGACGGCACCGGTGGCCGCAGTCGCGAAGTCGTCGAACTCGACCACGGCGGTCGCCTTGAATACCGGCCTCGGCCTGACTTTCATCCAGGCCTCGGTGATCACTCCGAGTATTCCTTCGGAGCCGAGAAGCATGCGGTCGGGCGAAGGGCCGGCCCCGGAACCGGGCAACCGGCGGCTCTGCCACTGGCCCGCCGGCGTGATTGCCGATACCGATTCGACCAGGTCGTCGATGTGGGTCTCGCCGGTGGCGAAGTGGCCGCCGGCGCGGGTCGCGATCCAGCCACCGAGCGTCGCGTACTCGAAGGACTGCGGGTAGTGACGGAGGGTCAGGTCGTGTTCGCGAAGCTGATCTTCCAGGTTCGGTCCGCGCACCCCGCCCGGATCCGCGCGGCGAGCGAGGTGTGGTCGATCTCCAGCACCCGGTCGAGACGGGTCAGGTCAAGGGATACGCTGGGCCTGTCTTCGTTGGCTAGTCGTGGCTCGATGCCACCGCAGACACTGGTCCCGCCGCCGAAGGGAATGACGGCGGCACCCCAGTCCGAAGCCCGCTCGAGGACTTCAGCCACATCGTCTTCATCCGTCGGACGGGCAACGAGATCTGGCGGGTTCGCATATTCGCCACGGTGGCCACGCACGATGTCGCGGTAGGCCTTACCCAGCGCGTGCACCGCCCGGTCGTGACGGTCACTGGAGAAAAGCCCGCCTTCATCTGCCGGAGCTTCCAGCCTCGGAGTCCTCAGTTCAACTTCGTCCAGTGGCTTCGCCGCCTGAACTTCGCCGCCGAATCCGAGCATGGCCCGAATCCCGGCGGCGGCCTCGTCAATTTCGTGCGCGGGACGCTGCTGATCTTCGTATCCCCAGCCCCAGTGCTTCAGCCGGCGGCTTGACGACCGGGGTGGCTCTGCCACGGCTACCTACCAGTGGACGCCGCGCAGCAGGTGCTCGAAGGCAACAGCTTCGGTCGAGACCGCCTTGTCCGGCTCGCCTTTGCCCTGGACCTCGCCCTTGGCCGCTTTCGACTCGGGGAACAGCTTGTACCCCTGGTTGAGAACGGCGTCGCTGGCCTTCGGGGAGATTGAATAGAGCAGCTCACCGAAGTTGCCGAGTTTGGTCGCGACCTTTTTCGGCTTGTTGATCATCGCGCCGGTGATCATTTCGGCAGCTTCGTCCGGGGTCATCGTCGGGAAAGCGTCGTACATCTTGGTCGGCGCGATCATCGGCGTTCTCACCAACGGCATGTAGATCGAGGTGATGTCAACCCGGTCATCGACGATCTCCGAAGCGATCGTCCGGCTGAAAGCGTCAAGCGCCGCCTTGGAGGCGACGTAAGCCGAGAACCGCGGGGTATTGGTCTGGACGCCGATCGAGCTGATGTTGATGATGTGCCCGCTCTTGCGTTCGCGCATCCGCGGCAGCAGGGTCAGGATCAGCTTCAGCGAGCCGAAGTAGTTGAGCTGCATGGTGCGCTCGTAGTCGTGGAAGCGGTCGTAGGACAGCGCAACCGAGCGGCGGATCGACCGGCCGGCGTTGTTGACCAGGATGTCGACGTGGCCGTGCTCGGCCAGGACTTCCTTGCCCATGCGCTCGATGTCGTCGATGTCAGCCAGGTCGCAGGCGTGGATGGCGGCTTCTCCGCCGAGCTCCTCGATCGCTTCCTTGACAACCTCGAGCTTGTCCACACTGCGGGCCACCAGCAGCACCTTGGCTCCGGCTGCTGCGGCCTTTTCGGCTGTCGCCTGCCCGATGCCGGACGAAGCGCCGGTGATCATCACGATCTTGCCGCCGATGGCGCCGCCTAGTGAACGGTCTTTGAAGAGGTCGGGATCGAGCTCGCGCTCCCAGTAGTCCCAGAGCTTGTCGGCGTAGGTCGGCAGGGGTGGAACCGCAATGTCGGAGCCCTCGAGCGCGGCCAGCGTGTTCTTGCAGTCAAAGGTAGTCGGGTAGTTGACGTGGATCAGCACTTCGCGCGGGATACCGACGTCGTTCAGCACGTTGTCGGAGATGCGCTTGACCGGCGGCAGCATCATCAGTCCGCCGCGGACGGCCGGGGGAATGATGTTGAGCATTTCCGGATCGATGCGCAATGACATCTGCGGCGCGGTGGCCGACCTTGCGAAGAGGTTGAGAAGCTGGCCGGCGGTCAGCGGATTCGGGTCAGTCAGGTGGAAGACCTGCTCGTCGAGATCCTTGACATGGCTGATGTGATCGATCGCGTCGGCGACGAAATCGACCGGCACCACGTTGATCTCCTTGCCTTCGACACCGACGGTCGGAACCCAGGGCGGCAGAACTGCACGAAGGCGTTTGATCAGCTTGAAGAAGTAGTACGGGCCATCGACCTTGTCCATCTGTCCGGTCTCGGAACTGCCGACGACGATGCCGGGGCGGTATGCCCGCCAGGGCGTGGTCGACTGGTCGCGGACGACCCGCTCGGACTCGTGCTTGGTCCGGAAGTAGGCATTCGTGTCGAGGTTTTCTGCCTCGTCGAACTGCTCCTCGCGCCAAGTGCCTTTGTAGAGACCGGCGACGGCAATCGAGCTTGCCAGCTCGAAACAGCCGACTTCCAGCTTGTTCGCAAGCTCGACGGCGTGCACGGTTCCATCGATGTTGGCGGAGCGCATCGATTCCTCGGAAGCTTCCATGTCGTAAATCGCGGCGAGGTGGTAGAAGTGGCCGATCTTGCCGGTCAGTTCCGAGATCTGTTCGTCTGCAAGACCGAGGAAGGGCTGCGAAAGATCGCCGACGACGGGAACGACACGATCCGTATCGGCTCCCCAGCCAGTGATCAGTTCCTCGAGGCGCCCACGGGACCCCTCGCGAACCAGCACGTAAACGGTTCCCTCGCGCTTCAAGAGTCTCTCGACCAGATAGCGCCCGATAAATCCTGTACCACCGGTTACGAAGTAATCCATAGCTCCTCCTCCGAGCTTCAAAACACCAGACCTAATGCATTGCGTGCCGGACTTTTCAGGACACTACAACCCCTGTGGCGAGAGCGGTTTTGCAGGTGTCTATTCAGGGAATCAACCCAGTCACGCAGTTTGCATACACTCCTCACGATGGCCGAGTCGACAATCACCGAGATCACAATGCCCGAGATGGGCGAATCCGTCACCGAGGGAACAGTGCTCGAGTGGCACGTCGCGGTCGGCGACACCGTCGAAGAAGGCCAGACGATTGTCGAGATCTCGACCGACAAGGTCGACGCCGAAGTGCCTTCGCCCGCGGATGGGAAAATCACGAAACTCCTCGCCGAGCCCGATGACGAAGTGGCTGTCGGAGCGGTCCTCGCCGAGCTCGATTCCTCCGGCGGTGACGCCGGCAGTGGCGATGCCTCCGAGGCCGAAAAAGCCGAAGCCACCCCGACCGGGGAAGGCGATGCCGACCTCGGTGAGAACGAAACGCCGCGTGCATCCGACACCCCCAAGGGTGATTCGGACAATGGCGCTGTCCCCGCCGAGGCGGGCGAGCCGATCGAAGTGACCATGCCCGAGATGGGCGAGTCGGTGACTGAAGGAACCGTGCTCGAGTGGCACGTCGCGGTCGGCGACACGGTGGAAGAAGGCCAGACCCTGATCGAAGTATCAACCGACAAGGTCGACGCTGAAGTGCCTTCGCCCAGCGCGGGGAAGATCACCAAGCTTCTGGTTGAACCCGATCAGGAAATTCCGATCGGCGCCGCTCTGGTCGAGATGGTTCCCGGTGCCGGCGGTAGCCCGGAAGCCCCCGCCGCCTCCGAGACCGACGAAGCCGCGCCGGCCTCAAACGGCACGGTCGACATCGGTGGCGGACGCGCCACCCCGATCGCAAGGCGCATTGCCGAAGCTGAAGGCATCAAGCTCGCCAGCATCACGGGCACCGGCCCCGACGGCAAGGTGACCAAAGAAGACGTGCTCGCCGCGTCCGGCGGCGGCTCCGCCCCGGCCTCCGCCGGTGAAGAGAAGGCCCTCCGCGGACCAGCCGGCATGCTGGCCAAGGCGATGAACGAGAGTCTCAAGACTCCGACCGCGACTTCCTTCCGCACGATTGCGGTCGACACACTCGACGCCAAGCGCAAAGGTCTGAACGGTGCGCTCGCCGAGCGCGGCATGAAGGTCTCCTTCACCCACCTGGTCGCCTGGGCGATCGTCCTCGCAGCGAAGGAATGGCCGGCGATGGCCCGTCACTACATCGAGCGCGATGGCAAGGCCTACGTGATCAACGACGGTCAGGTCAACCTCGGCATCGCGGTCGATGTCGAGAAGAAGGACGGCTCCCGGGCCCTGATGGTGCCCGCGATCAAGGGCGCTGACACGATGACCTTCCCCGAGTTCCACGCGAGCTACGAGGAACTGATCACCAAGACCCGCGAGAACCGGCTCACCCCGGACGACTTCGCCGGCACGAACATCACTCTGACCAACCCCGGAGGCATCGGCACGGTCGCTTCAGTGCCGCGGCTGATGACCGGTCAGGGCACGATCGTCGCGGCCGGTTCGATCGCCTACCCGCCCGAATGGACCCACGCCGACCCCGCCCGGATCGCCCAGCTCGGCGTTTCCAAAGTGATGACCCTGACATCCACCTATGACCACCGCATCATTCAGGGTGCCGAGTCCGGCAACTTCCTGAAAGCGCTCGATGGTCTGATCGGTGGCGGCAACGATTTCTACGAGAAAGTCGCGACCGACCTCGGCCTTGAAGCTGCGGTCCTCGCCGCTTCGGCAGCCAAGGCTTCGCTGGCCCCGCCGCTGTCCGCCGAGTCGCACGCCGGCAGCGCGATCGCGCCCGAGCCGACACCCGAATTGCTCCAGGCGGTTCAGGCAGCGACGTCCCTGCTCAAGGCTTTCCGCACCCACGGCCACCTGGCCGCGCACCTCGACCCGCTCGGGGCCAAGCCCAAGGGCGATCCGGCACTCGACCCGGAGACGGTCGCGCTGACCCCGGAACTGATGGCGAAGATCCCGGCGTCGATCCTCCGGATCGGAGTCCCGGGCGAGACCCTGCTCGAGGCGCTGCCGCGGATGCGCGCCGCTTACACCGGGTCGATCGGCTACCAGTTCGAGCACATCTCCTCGCACCAGCAGCGAGTCTGGATGCGCGAAATGATCGAGACCGGCGCCCACCGCAAGCCTTTGACCGATGCCGAGCAGAAGCGCCTGCTCGACCGACTGATCGACGTTTTCGAGTTCGAACGCTTCCTCGAGAAGGCCTACCTCGGCCAGAAGATGTTCTCGATCGAGGGACTCGACTCGATCGTCACCATGCTCGACGAACTCTCCACGCTCGCCATCCGTGGCGGCGCCGGGGAAGTCGTGCTCGGCATGGCTCACCGCGGACGCCTGTCGGTCCTCGCCCACAACGTCGGTCGCCCGCCGGAATCGATCTTCGCCGAGTTCGAAGGCGGCAAGCGAATCGAAGACGTCAAGGCAGTTGCCGCGATCCCGCACGGCGGCACCGGTGACGTCAAGTACCACTACGGACACCAGGGCATCTACAAAGACGTCGAAGGTAGCGAGATCGACGTCCACCTCTACCCGAATCCGAGCCACCTCGAGTTCGTCGACCCGGTCGTAACCGGTGCCACTCGTTTCTCACAAAGCGAGATCGAAGGCAAGAAGATCACCCACGACTTCAAGAAGGCCGTGCCAGTGGTACTCCACGGCGACGCCGCCTTCCCCGGACAGGGAGTGGTTGCCGAGACCTTCAACCTCCAGAGCCTCGACGGCTACTCGGTTGGCGGCACGATCCACATCATCGAGAACAACCAGGTCGGCTTCACCACCGACCCGACCGACGGTCGCTCCACTCCGTACGCGGCCGATATGGCCAAGGGTTTCAACGTGCCGATCATCCACGTCAATGCCGATGACGTCGAGGCCTGTTCGCAGGCGATGCGCCTCGCCATGGCCTATCGCGAGAGCTGGGGCCGGGACATCGTCATCGACGTGGTCGGTTACCGCCGATACGGCCACAACGAAACCGACGAACCCGCTTACACGCAGCCTCTGATGGCGGCCGCGATCAAGAGTCACAAGCCTGCTTCGCAGATCTACACCGAAAAACTTGTCGAGCAGAAGGTCGTGACGGCGGAAGAAGTCGAGGAGTTCGCCGACGCACGGCGCAGTTACCTGAAGAAGACGCTGGACGCCCTGCGCGAAAAGATGGACACCGGGGTCTACGAAGATCCAACCGTCACCAGTGCCGCCACCGGCGAACTCGACCGCAGCGCCAGCCCCCCGGTCCAGACTGCGGTCGGCGAAGAGGAGTTGCGCAAGCTGAACCAGGAGCTGATCGATGTTCCGGCCAGCTTCACGATCCACCGCAAGCTGCGCAAGCCGCTGGCAAAGCGCATTGACGTAATGGATGCCGGCGGCATCGAGTACGCCCACGCCGAGGCACTGGCTCTGGGATCGCTGCTTACCGATGGCGTCCATGTCCGTATGACCGGCCAGGACACGGAGCGTGGCACCTTCTCGCAGCGCCACCTGGTTCTCCACGACGAGAAGACCGGACTCAAGTACGCCCCGATCCAGCACCTGGACAACGCCAAGGCTCCGCTCGAACTCCACAACAGCCCACTGTCCGAGACTGCTTGCCTGGGTTTCGAATACGGCTACGCCTCGTCGAAGCCGGAATCGCTGGTCATCTGGGAGGCCCAGTTCGGCGACTTCGCCAACTCCGGCCAGGTCATCATTGACAGCTTCCTCGCTTCGGGCGAGTCGAAATGGGGCCTGACATCGCGCATGACCCTGCTGCTGCCCCACGGCCACGAAGGAGCCGGCCCCGAGCATTCGAGTGCCCGGATGGAGCGGTTCCTCTCGCTGGCAGCTGAAGGCAACATGCGGATCGCGAACCCTTCGACCCCGGCCCAGTACTTCCATCTACTGCGGCGCCAGGCCATGATCAAGAAGGCTCGCCCGCTGATCGTCTTCACGCCCAAGGGCATGCTTCGCGCCGCCGCGGCCGCGTCGACCCTGGACCAGTTCACCAATGAACATTTCCACTTCATCCTCGATGACCCGAAGGCCACCGAGCGGCGCGAGAAGATCGAACGGCTGGTGCTCTGCTCAGGCCGCATCTACTACGACATCGACGCCGCCGACAGCCGCGAGACCGCCGAGAACGTGGCCGTGGCCCGGGTCGAGCTGCTTTACCCCTTCGCCCGAAGCCAGCTCAAGACGCTGATCGGGTCCTACCCGAACCTCAAAGAAGTCGTCTGGGTTCAGGAAGAGCCGATGAACATGGGTGCCTGGAGCGTCATGCGCCGCCGCCTCCCCGACATCATGCCGGACCACCTCGAGCTGGACTACATCGGCAGGCCGGAACGGGCGAGCCCCGGCGAGGGCTATTCGGTCGCCCACGTCCGTGAGCAGGAACGCATCGTGCTCACGGCTCTGACACTCGTTTCCTGAGGTCCCCGGCGGTAATATTGACCATCCTGCATCAAGGGGTTTGACGCAACACCCTTAGAGGTGTATAAGATCAGGTTGCAGTCCGTTTGCAGTTCAAGGGAGAAATGGGAAGGAGCAGGATCGGACGCGGCGGCCCCTTGTGGCCCCACCTTTTTTATTGATTTCCAAAGCCCGCTTCCGGCGGTCTAACCCCCGGAAGCGTTCGCGTCGGCATCCCTCCCTGGCTACCGGCGCGCAGGCGCGATGAGGGTCGCGCGGACCCCCTGCCTCCCGCGGCCCTCTCGCGTCTAATTTTGTACTTCGACCGTGGCGGCAGCAAGGATGCGGCCGTTCACTTGTATTTCGATGAGGTGGGGGCCCGGGTGGATTCTGCGGACGGAAACTTCGCGGATGCGGTGCTCGCGGACGAAAGCTGTCTCGACCCCTGGTTCTAATTCCAGCCGCTTCAGCTTGAAGACCTTGGCGCTGCGCATGCCCGACGAACCCGCGTGGTGGATTGCGTAGTCGACCATCACCGGTGTCGGCTCCGGGGCGGTGAGGGCAAACTCGATCGCCACCGATTCTCCGATCGCAATTTCGCCCGGTGAGACCCTGAACCGGGTGATCGCGACCTCCGCGCCGTGGTCGTACCCAGCCAGTGCCAGCGCGGCGGGGTCGCCCTTCTTGATCAGGCTGCGCATGCCGTGGTTGACGATCCAGGCGCGGCGCTCGGCTTCCCCGCCTTCGTCCAGCCACCGCTGCGCGGTCCCGATTGCCAGATCGGGGTGGTCCTTGGTGATGTCGTTGAGGTGGTTCGCGACTGACTTCCGCACGTAGGGCGAGGGGTCGTCAACCAGGCGGTCGAGCAGACTGATCGTCGGGGTGGGGTCCGCCACGAAACCTTTCAGGTATCCACCCCAGGGAAGCCGCGGCCTCGAGCCTTCGGAAACCAGTCGCCGCAGGTGTTCGTTCTCGCTCTCGATCCATTCGTCGAAATACTCGAAAGTGATCTCCGGGTGGGTCTCGATGAACGGGCGGATCGCGTACTCGCAAGTCCACCGGGGGGTGAGGCGAGCCATCAGTGGCAGGGCGACTTCCGGCTGGTAGATCCCGTACCGCGCGACGTAGTCATCGATGCAGTAGACGATCCAGCCGTCGAGCTGCGGTAGGTCGAGCGCCTTGCCGATCACCGTTGCCGCTTCAGGAAAGTCGTCTGGCAACGAGTCGGCCAGGGCATCGGCCACATGAACGACCCGGCCTTTCATCTCGAGTCCGGTCAGCCCCCGATTCGCCCGCTTTTCGAACCGCAACCTGGGGAAATCCGGCCAGGCGATCTCGAAGATACGAGCAAGCCCGGCGATCGCGGAAGGCGAGATCCGCTCCTTGAAGTCGCTCGATTCCGAATCGGCTTCGGCCTTCTTCGGCACTCCGGTTACTCGGCGTTCAGGTCTCGGAGTACCGTCTGGAGGATTCCGCCGTTCTGGATGTAGCGGATCTCGTTCGGGGTATCGAGCCGGACGGTGGCTTCGAAGGTGACCGTGTCAGCACCCTCTCGCTCCGCGGTCACGGCGACGGTCTGCGCGTCGCCGTTCTGGAGGTCGCCGACCGTGATCGTCTCTTCGCCGGTCAGTCCGAGCGACTCGACGTTTTCGCCATCCGGAAACTGGAGCGGGACCACACCCATGCCGATCAGGTTCGACCGGTGGATTCGCTCGTAGCTCTCGGCGATCACGGCGCGGACGCCGAGCAGCATGGTGCCCTTGGCGGCCCAGTCACGCGAGGAACCAGACCCGTATTCCTTGCCGGCCAGAACGACCAGCGGGATGCCGTCCCCGGCGTAGGTCATGGCGGCCTCGTAGATGCTGGTCTCTTCGCCGTCCGGGAAGTGCTTCGTGAAGCCACCGGTCTTCTCGACCAGGAGGTTTCGCAGCCGGATGTTGGCGAAGGTGCCGCGGACCATCACCTCGTAGTTGCCCCGGCGGGAGCCGTACGAGTTGAAGTCTCCGGGCCCGACGCCTTGGTCAATCAGCCATTCACCGGCCGGGCTCGACTTCTTGATCGCGCCGGCGGGTGAGATGTGGTCCGTGGTGATCGAATCACCGAGAACAGCCAGCACCCGGGCCGAGTCGATCGGTGCGATTCCGGGCGGGTCGGCCGGCATTCCTTCGAAGAAGGCGGGGCGGCGGACATAGGTCGAATCGGGCCAGGTGTAACGGTCGCCTTCCGGCACCGAGACATCCTGCCAGTCCTCATTCCCCTTGAAGACCTCGCCGTAGTTCTTGGTGAACATCTCGCGGCGGATCGACTTGCCGACGACTTCGGCGATCTCCTCCGTGCTCGGCCAGATGTCGCTCAGGTAGACCGGGTTGCCGTCGTTGTCCTCGCCGAGCGAATCGACCGTGATGTCGATGTCCATGCGGCCGGCCAGAGCGTAGGCAACGACCAGCGGTGGCGAGGCGAGGTAGTTCGCCTTGACGTCCTGGCTGATGCGACCCTCGAAGTTCCGGTTGCCCGAGAGGACCGAGCAGACGACGAGATCCTTCTCGTCGATCGCGGCCGAAATCGCCGGGTCGAGCGGGCCGGAGTTGCCGATGCAGGTGGTGCAGCCGTAACCGACCAGGTTGAACTGGAGCCCGTCCAGGTACTGGGTGAGGCCGGCGTTGTCGAGGTAGTCGGTGACCACCGTCGAACCCGGCGCCAGTGACGTCTTGACCCAGGGCTTGCGCTTCAAGCCCTTCGCCAGGGCGTTCCTGGCAAGCAGCCCGGCCGAGACCATCACGTACGGGTTCGAGGTATTGGTGCAGGAGGTGATCGCCGCGATCACAACCCGGCCGTGGTCAAGGTCGAAGGAGGTCCCGTCTTCGAGGGTGACCGGGATCGAGTCGCTGGAGGTGCGATCTGCGACTGCCGTGACCCGGTTCCCCGGACGGCGGGCCCAGGGCTTGCCGACAGCTGTTGGTCCGGTCTTCGGCCGGCGGGTCGGAGGCCGGGAAGGATTCTTCAATCGCCTCGTCGTAGGGACTCAGTTCCTGCGCGGCGTCGGCATCGAACTCGACCAGGGCTTCGAGGAAGGACGGCTTCGCGTCAACGAGGGATACCCGGTCCTGCGGCCGCTTCGGCCCGGCGATCGAGGGTACAACCGAATCGAGCTCGAGCTCGAGCTTGTCACTGAATGCCGGATCCTCGGAGTCCTCCGAGTGGAACATGCCCTGCTCGCGTGCGTAGGCATCGACCAGTTCGATCGTCTCGGTCGGGCGGCCGGTCAGCTCGAGGTACCGAAGCGTCTCGGCGTCGGGCGGGAAGATCGCGCAGGTCGAACCGAACTCGGGCGACATGTTGCCCAGCGTCGCGCGGTCGACCAGGGGCAGCTTGGAAAGGCCCGGCCCGTAGAACTCGACGAATTTGGAAACGACACCGCGCTCGCGCAGCATCTCGGTGACGGTCAGCACGAGGTCGGTTGCGGTGGCACCGTCGGGCAGCTTGCCGTGCAGCTTGAAGCCGACCACCTGGGGCAGCAGCATCGAGATCGGCTGGCCGAGCATCGCGGCTTCGGCTTCGATTCCGCCGACGCCCCAGCCGAGCACACCGAGGCCGTTGACCATTGTCGTGTGTGAGTCGGTCCCGACCAGTGTGTCCGGATAGGCCGCCGTCACGCCGTCGTGCTCGCGGCTGTAAACGACCTGGGCGAGGTACTCGAGGTTGACTTGGTGGCAGATGCCGGTGGCCGGTGGGACCACCCGAAAGTTGTCGAACGACTCCTGGCCCCACTTGAGGAACTCGTAGCGCTCCTGATTCCGCTCGAATTCGCGCTCGGCGTTGGTCTGGAAGGCCATCCCGTTGCCGAAGGCATCCACCTGGACCGAGTGGTCGATGACCAGATCGACGTCGACCAGCGGGTTGATCGCCGTCGAATCACCGCCGATGTCTTCCATCGCGTCACGCATCGCAGCGAGGTCGACCACCGCGGGCACGCCGGTGAAATCCTGCATCAGGACGCGGGCGGGCTGGAAGGGAATCTCGACCGACGGCTCAGCGGCAGCGTCCCAGGAGGCGATTGCTTCGACATCGGCGGCGGACACCGAGACGCCATCCTCCAGACGCAGCACGTTCTCGAGCAGCACTTTCATCGAATATGGAAGCCGGGCGACGTCGTACTTCGCCTGCAGGGCGTCGAGTCGGTGGATCTCGTAACTCTTGCGGCCGACGTCGAGGGTGTCGCGTGCTCCGAATGAATCGCTGCTCATGGCTTCTTCTCTCGCTTGGCTTGTTTCAAAGTGGTCGGATCGATTATCGCTTGTCTGCCTGGTGCTTGGCCAGGTCTTCGGCAGCGGTCTGGCCGGTCTTCCCCGACTGGACCTTGTGGGAGAACGTCGGGATGGCCAGACCGAGGTGGGCCATCGTCTTCTGGACCCGCGGTGCGACGGTGATTTCGAGCTTGTCCTCCCGAAAAGCCTCGACCACCGCGGCAGAGACGTCAGCGGGAGTCGTGGTGCCCATTCCCGCGGGTGCCTCCCTGCCGGAGTCGGCGAACATGCCCGCCTCGCGGACGAACCCGGGGGCGACCAGGGTGATCCCGACCCCGGTTCCGATCAGGTCCGACTTGAGGGCGAACGAAAAGCCCCGGATGCCGAACTTGGTCGCGTTGTAGATCGAGGAGCGGGGGCTGGCCGCCTTGCCGGCCAGCGAGCCGATCAGGACCAGCTTGCCACTGCCGCGCTCGACCATCATCGGCAGCAGGGCCTGGGTCAGCAGGATCGGTGATTCGAGGTTGATGCGCAGCATGCGGCTCACCTGCTCGTCAGACAACTCGGTCAGCCGGCCGGTGCTGGGCAGGGCCGCGTTCGCCACCAGTCCGTCGATCGCCCCGGCCCGTTCGGCGAGTTCGATCGCTGCGCCCGGTTGACCGAGATCAGCCGCCAGCACCGAATGCCCGGATCCGGGCAGCTCGTCAGCGAGGGCCTGAAGCGCCTCTTCGTTTCTCCCCGAGAGAATCATCTCGGCACCCGAACCGGCCAGGGTGGTCGCCATTGTGCGACCAAGACCACCGGTCGCACCCGTCAGCAGAATCTTCTTGCCGGGGATCTCCATGGGCCAAACCTAGCACCACGAATTGGCTTGAACGGCTTTGCGAGTCCGGGTGCAGAACCCGAAAAGCCCTGCTCGCAGCAGGGATTCGCGCAAGTGTTAGCGAATGACGTGCATATGCTCTATGATTCCGCAAGTTCGTAAACCGAGACGCCGAGTTCCGGGCCTTTCAAAAGGGCCGGGAAGCGGGGGAACCAAGTTTTTGGGGCGAATCCACCACCGCGGTGGAAGCGCAGGCTCCTTATAGAGCGCTAGCCCGACAGCTAACCCCGTAGGCCGACAAAGGAGATCGGTATCAACTCGTTTCGCACAATTCAGCTCAAACCGTCTGTAGTAGCCGCCGCCCTCATCGGCCTCGCATTCGCCCTCATCCTTACTTTCGCCCCCGCCGGCGCCTCTGCCGCGTCGACTTCCGGCGGCGGACTCAGCATGGGCGGCTCCGAAGCCGTCCCGGTCAAGAAGGCCAAGATCGTCGATGGCCACGCCGTCGCACCGTCCAGCGCGCCCCTTCGTGTCAAGCGAGTCATCGCAGCCGCCAACAAGATTGACGACAAGCCGTACATCTACGGTGGTGGCCACGCCAGCTTCAAGTCCAAGGGCTACGACTGCTCAGGGTCCGTCAGCTACGCCCTTCACGGGGGGCGGTTCATCAAGAGCCCGATGCCTTCCACCGGCTACATGAAGTGGAAGAAGAAAGGCGCCGGCGCCTGGATCACGGTTTATTCGAATCCGGGACACATGTATATGGTGGTAGCCGGACTGCGCTTCGACACTTCAATGACCGATGGTGACGGGCCCGGCTGGAGCTCCAGCATGCGTTCGACCGCCGGCAGGTTCAAGGCGCGTCACCCCAAGGGTTACTAGCCGGCACAGCTACATCCAGTTGTTGAAACGCCCCGGAATTCCGGGGCGTTCCTCTTGCAGGGGGTCGGTTCAGTCACGCAGGTAGGGTTACGCAATGGAAGAAAGCCTTGGCGGGCCCAAGCCCCCTCCGCCGTTCACCGCCGAGCACGAAGAACTGCGGGAGACGGTCCGGCGTTTCGTCGTCAAGGAAATCGCTCCGAACGTCGCGGAGTGGGAAGAAGAGCGCGAATTCCCGCGGGAACTCTACCGCCGCTGCGGCAAACTCGGGCTGCTCGGCCTGAAGTTCCCCGAGGAGTACGGAGGCCAGGGCGGCACCCACCTCCACGATGCGATCTGGGTCGAAGAACTCTCCCGCCGCGGCGCCTCCGGCGGCGTTGCTGCGGGGCTCAACGCACACTGCTCGATCGCCATGCCGCCGATCTTCAAGTTCGGCGACGAGTGGCAGAAGCAGCGCTGGGTCGTGCCCGGGATCAGGGGCGAGAAGATCGGGGCCCTCGGCATCACCGAGCCCGGCGCCGGTTCCGACGTCGCGTCGATCCGAACCACCGCCGAAAAGACCGAAGGCGGCTGGGTCGTCAACGGCAGCAAGACCTTCATCACCAACGGGGTGCGGGCCGACTTCCTGGTCTGCGCCTGCAGGACGACCGAGGAGGGCGGGCACGGTGGCATCTCGTTCCTGGTGCTCGAGAGCGACATGCCCGGCTACGAAGTGACCGCCAAGCTGGAAAAGCTCGGCTGGCACTCATCCGACACCGGTGAGCTGGCCTTTACCGACGTCGAAGTCCCGGACACCCATCTGCTCGGTGAGGAAAATCGTGGCTTCCAGCTGATCATGGCCAACTTCGCCTGGGAGCGGCTGCTGATGGCGATCGGCGCGGTCGGCGGGATGGACCGGCTGATCGAAGTCGCGATCGAATACGCGAAGGAGCGCGAAGCCTTCGGCCGTCCGATCGGGAACTTCCAGGCGATCCGCCACAAGATCGCCGACATGGCGACCAAGGCGGCGGCCTCGCGCACCTTGACCTACGACACCCTGCGTCGCTTCCACGAAGGCGAAACCGTGATCAACGAAGTCTCGATGACCAAGCTGCTGACCCAGCGATCGCTGGTCGAGGTTGCCGACGACACCCTTCAGATCTTCGGTGGTTACGGCTACATGCGTGAGTACGAAGTCGAGCGGGCCCTCCGGGACGCTCGCCTCGGACCAATCGGCGGTGGCACCGACGAGATCATGCGGGAAATCATCGGCAAGAACCTCGGGCTCTGAGTCCTTCCTCCTGAACACCGTTAAATACTGGAGAAATTGAGCCGAGTGTGTAACGATGGGGCCAAGGAGTGCGTCGGAAAACAATCCCAGGGAGATGGTATTCATGATGAATTTTTCAAGGTCGCTTGCCGGACTTGTCTGTGCGACGGTTGTGGCCTTTCTGATCGGTGCCCCGGCTGCCGGGAATGCAGCGGCACCTGGCGTCCGGTCCGCTAACTACTCGGGACAGGCCTCCCAGGGGGATGGCAGCGCATCGGGCATCAAGACCCAGAGCAGTTCGTCCGGCTCCGTGATCAAGCCGAGAATCGTCGGCGGCACCGGGACCACCTTCGAAAAGTATCCGTGGCAGGTCCAGATCACCCGCTTGGGCCAGCCCCACTGTGGCGGCACCTTGATCCATCCGCGGCTCGTGATCACCGCCGGCCACTGCCTTCTCGACGGGACCGGAAACTTCTACACCGGCATCGAGGCCTTCACCGGACGCACTATCACCGGGAACGGTGGTGAGCAACTCAACATCAGTGACCTCTGGGTGCCGAATAGCTACCAGCCGCCGGCGCTCGGAAACGACTTCGCTTTCATTTCACTGTCGAGCGCTTCCTCCAGGACCCAGATGAAAATTGCCGGGCCTGGCGAGACCGCTCTCTGGAAGGCCGGACGGGTCGGTGTTGCCACCGGCTACGGAGACATCGCCCAGGGCGGCCCCGGAAGCCCTGTCCTCAGGGAAGTCTCCATGCCCTTCATCGCCGACAGCATCTGCGGCGGTCCCAACGCCTACTTCACGGCCTTCCAGCAGCAGGTCATGATGTGCGCCGGATCTCGCCGGAGGAAAGAGCACCTGCCAGGGTGACAGCGGGGGCCCCTTGCTGGCGCGGAGTGACACCGGCTACCGACTGGTCGGCGTCACCAGCTTCGCCGACGGCTGTGCCAAGCCCAACAAGCCGACCGTCTTCACGCGGGTTGCCGATCCGACATACGGAGCAGGCATCGCCGATTTGGTGAAATACATCGAGCAGCAGGAGAATTTCCCGGGAACTGACAGCGGCGTGTCGGTACTCGGGTCCGGGGCGAAGCCCTTTGGCTGCGCCGCAGCCCAGGGTGCCGCCGGAAATGCGTCAAATCTCGCCGCTGCCGCGGGAACGACGGCAGCGAAAGCGAAGAAGGCTTACAAGAAAGCCAAGAAGACGCTAAAGAAAGCCAAGAAAGCCGTAAAGAAGGCCCGGAAGTCGAAGAAGGCGAAGAAGAAGGCGAAGAAAAAGAAGGCGAAGGCCGCGAAGAAGCTGAAGGCCAAGAAGAAGAAGGTCAAGTCGACCGCCGCCGCCCTGACGAATGCCAATTCGGTCGCCGCAACTGTGGGAGCAGCCGCGCAGGCAGCTTGTAGCTGAGTGCCAAAGCTGGCGGCGAAGCTGATTGTCGCGGTGTGCGGGCTTGCCCTGCTCACCGCGGCTTCAGCCCCGGCGGCTCCGTCCCAGGCGGCCTCGCCGGTCCCCGGCTTCCGCCACTTCGCCAACCCCGGAGCCGTTTCCGTCCCGCCTGCGCAAGTGAACAAAGCGCTGAACGACCCGGCCCGCATCCCCCAGATCGTCGGGGGGAACTCCACGTCCGCCGCAAAATACCCATGGCAGGTTCAGATCGACGGCAACGGCGCCGAGGCCTGCGGCGGATCCCTGATCCACCCGATGATCATCCTCACTGCCGGGCACTGCATCGTCGACGAGGACGGTGACTTCTTTTCCGACCCCAGTTTCTACAACGTGACCTTCAGTGCCTTCACCGGACGCACTCAGACCTCCGCCGGCGGCACCGAACTGAGCATCTCCGACTTCTGGGTGAGTAGCAATTACGTCCCTTCGACGCAGCAGAACGACTACGGATTCATCACCCTCTCATCCCCGGCCCCGGGCGCGAGGATTCTTCTCGCTGGTGCCGACGAGACCAGCAACTGGGCGGCGGGAAGGAATGCCGTGGTCACCGGGTATGGCGATACCTTCGAAGCTCCGGACGGTGTGGATGCCGGAAGTCAGGTCCTCAAGGAACTCACGGTTCCCATCATCAAGGATTCGACCTGCGGATCCGCCAGCGTCTACGGGGGTTCTTATCATCCGGATTCGATGCTCTGCGCCGGCTACCTGCAAGGTGGGCAGGACTCCTGTCAGGGCGACAGTGGCGGGCCGCTTCAGGCACCGCTCGAGTCGGGCGGATACCGGCAGGTCGGCATAGTCAGCTTCGGAGTCGGCTGCGCCCGTCCGAATCGCCCCGGGATCTACACGCGAGTCGGCAACCCCGCGATCAGCAGCGATATTGCGAATTTCGCCGTGCTGATTGAAGACGAGGTGGGCCTCACCACAAGGTTCAAGGTGGTCGGTGGAGGCGCAACGACTGCGAGTTGCAACGCAGCGACGAGCGCCGCCTCGAAGCGCATCAAAAAGGCGCTCAAGGCGCAGAAAAAGATGAAGCGGGCGAATCGGGCGGTCAAGCGCGCGAGATTCCGCTCGGCGCGGAAGTTCAGAGCCGCCAAGAGGCGTCAGCAAAAAGCGAAACGGAAGTTCCGTGTCCTCCGGAGAAAGGCCAATGTCGCCTACGACAAATACGCATCGGTCTGCGGAGTTTCCTGAGCTTCGGCCGAACCCCGACTGGACCACGCCGGGGGGTTATTGTCGACCTATGAATAGATTCCTGGTCCCCATATTGCTAGGCCTCGTGGCCTCGTTCCTGTTCATGGCGAGTCCATCGGTTGCGGCTCCGATTGTTTCCAGCACGCCTCCGCCTTCACTGCCTTCATCGACCGGAGCTGCGGCCAAGCCGAGACCGGTGCCGGGACGCAGCCGCGCTCCGCAGAATCCTTTCCTTGCCAAGGACCCGTTCAGCAACATCCACAACGACACGTGGATGAGCGACACCTATCCCGTCCGTGGTCCCCTGGGGCGCGGCCTGGTCAGCGATTCGGAGTCCGCGCGCGTAGGAGTCTGCTCGTCGATAACCTTCGACCGCCGCGGTCGCATCATCTCGATCTGCCCGGCCGCCGTCTTCACACCGCAGGCCAGGATCATCGACCCCGATTCGCTCGAGGTGATCGACACCTACGACCTGCCGAACGCAACCGACCTGCCCGGCACCGTCCAGTACCAGAACTTTGCGGGCGGTGGCTATTTCTACCTCGACAACCGGGACCGGATCTGGGTTGCAACCAAGACCAATCACCTCTATGTGCTCGGTTTCACCGATGACGGTCAGGAATTCAAACTCCTCAAGGATCACGACCTGACTTCCAAGTTCGACCCCGCCGCGGAGCGCATCACTTCAGCACTGCCGGACTTCAAGGGTCGGGTCTGGATCGTCGCCAAACAGACCGGTCGGATCGGCATCCTCAACCGGAAGACCGGCAAGATCAAAGCGATAGAGCTGAACGAAGGCATCCAGAATTCGTTCACCGTCGGTCGCAAGGGGATCTACATCGCTTCGAACAAACGCATGTACCGCTTCGGGACTTCTAAGAGGGGCTTCCCGAAGGTTGTCTGGAAGGTCAGGTACAAGAACAGCGGCATCGTCAAACCGGGCCAGGCCGACGCCGGCACCGGCACCACTCCGACCGTCCTCAAGGGAGGCTACGTCGCGATCACTGACAACGCCGATCGGATGAACGTAGTGGTCTATCGCACCGGTCGCAAGCTGCACGGGAAGCGGCGGCGTGTCTGCCAGGTGCCGGTCTTCAACAAAGGAACCAGCGCCACCGAGAATTCGCTGATCGGCACCGGCCGCTCGCTGATCGTCGAGAGCAACTACGGGTATACAAACCCCTTTGCCTCCGACGGTCCATCGATTGTCACCGAGCCCGGATTCACCCGGATCGACATCAAGAAGAACGGCCGCGGCTGCAGGAGGGTCTGGACGAACACCGAAATCCGCACACCCTCTGCCGTGTCCAAACTCTCGACGAAGACCGGCCTGATCTACACCTATACAAGACCGCCGGATCCAAGCGGTTCGCAGGGGTACTACTGGGCAGCGATCAAGTACCGGAATGGCAAGACCGCCTGGACGAAGTACGCCGGATCCGGTTTCAACTACAACAACAACTACTCGGGAATGGGCCTCGGCCCGGACGGCACCGCCTACATCGGAGTAATCGGAGGAATGCTCTCCCTGCGGGACCGGTAGGAACCTGCGCTGCGCGCCCCTCAGATAACTTGGTCGGGTGAAGAAGCCTCAGACCATCATCCTCCTGGGGATGGCGCAGTTCTTGATGGTCCTGGACACGACTGTCATGAATGTGTCGATCTCCGAGGTCGTTTCCGATCTCGACACGACGATCGCCGACGTCCAGCTGGCTATCACGGCCTACGCGCTGGTCATGGGTTCCTGCATGCTGATCGGGGCCAAGCTCGGTGACAAGATCGGACGCCGGAAGGTCTTCCGTATCGGCCTCGCCGTCTATGGGCTCGGATCCCTGATCACCGCTCTCAGCCCGAATCTCGTCGCTCTGCTGTTCGGGTGGTCGGGCGTCGAGGGCATCGGTGCCGTCCTGGTGATCCCCGCGATTGCCGCACTGACCGCAGCGACGTATGAAGGCAAGGAACGCGCCCTCGCCTACGGCATCCTCGGCGGTATCGCCGGGGCCGGCGCAGCCGCCGGACCTCTGATCGGCGGTTGGGTCACCACCGAGCTCAGCTGGAGGGTGGTCTTCGCGGGGGAGACCGTGATGGTGCTCGGCATCCTCGCCGCTTCGAGAGGCATCGCTGACAGCCCGGCGACCGACAAGTCGCGGCTCGATGGCGTCGGAGCGCTCCTGTCAGTGCTTGGACTCGGCTTCGTCGTATTCGGGATCCTCAAGGGTGGTGAGTGGGGTTTCGTGCTGCCAGCGGGAGCCCTGACGATCGGCGGGACCGAGATCACGCCGCTCGGCTTCTCCGCAGTGCCATTCATCATCGGGATCGGCGTCGTCCTGCTCGGGTTCTTCACGGTCTGGGAGGAACGGCGGCAGCGCCTCGGAAAGCCAGTGCTGCTTTCGCCCGATCTGCTGAAGATTCCCCAGATGCGCGCCGGCCTGTTCATGCAGGTGACGCAGAACCTGATCATCGCCGGCACCTTCTTCGTACTGCCGCTCTACCTCCAGGTCGTGGTCGGCAAGAACGCCTTCGAAACCGGGGTCAAGCTGCTGCCGATCTCGCTGACCATGATGGCCGCCGCGATGCTCGGCCCGAAACTCTCGGAACGGTATTCGCCGAAGCTGGTTGTACAGGTTGGCCTCGGAATCCTCGGCTGTGCAATCCTCGGAATCATGTCGACTGTTTCACCCGAACTCACCGGGATCGGCTTCGGGGTATCGCTGGCTTTCTTCGGTATCGGCACGGGGCTGGTGATGTCGCAGCTCGGCAACGTGGTCATGTCTTCGGTGGGTGAATCGCGAAGCTCCGAAGCGGGAGGAGTGCAGGGAGCCGCTCTCAACCTCGGCTCTTCACTGGGCACCGCGCTGATCGGTGCAGTACTCCTCAGCGGCCTCGCCACCGGTTTCCAGGAAAACGTCGCGGCCGACCCGAACATCACTCCCGCCGTCAAGCAGCAGGCTGCCGCGAAGACAGAGGGCGGCATCGCGATGGTCTCGATCCCCGAACTGGAAACAGCGACCAAGGATCTCGGCCTTCCGCCCGACCAGGTGGCAGCGGTCTCGAACTCCTACGGAGACGCCCAGATCGACGCCCTGAAGAAGGCCCTATTCTTCGCCTCGTTGTTCGGGTTTGCAGGAATCTGGTTCGCGAGAAAACTCCCGGAAGAGATGGTTACTTAGGAAGCTGCGCTAGGAAAGGCCGACCGCTTGGAGCCCGCAGGACGGCGAGACCACGAAAGTCAGCGATAATCACTGACTTTCGTGGTCTCGGAGCCAGAAGGCTTATGAGACTCGGCCTTTCCGTTTCACGAAAGCGGGTGCCGCTCGCCACCTCATGCCTAACGCCAGCCGAGGGCCTCGTCCACAGGCACGTACTCGCCGCCTACGCCTTCTGCCACGGGCCCATGCGTGATTTTGCCGGCGGCCACGTTGATTCCCGGCAGGAGCCCCGGATCTCTTTTCACCGCCAACTGCAGGCCGTTGTTGGCCAGCGAAATCGCGTAGGGGAGCGTCGCGTTGGTCAGCGCGTGAGTTGCCGTGATCGGCACCGCGCCAGGCATGTTGGCGACGCAGTAGTGAATTATTCCGTCGACTTCGAAGACCGGGTCGCGGTGTGTGGTCGGTCGGGAGGTCTCGAAGCAGCCACCCTGGTCGATGGCCACGTCGACCAGCACGGCACCGGGCTTCATCAAGCTCAGCTGGTCGCGGCTGACCACGAACGGCGCCCGGGCTCCGTGAACGAGGACGGCTCCGATCACGAGGTCGGCTCGCGGCAGCAGTTCTTCAACTGCAAGCGTGGTCGAGTAGACGGTAGAGGCTTCACGGCCGTAGTCGACGTCGAGTTCGCGCAGGCGGTCGATGGAACGGTCGAGGATGAAGACGTCGGCGGCCATGCCCATCGCGATGAAAGCGGCGTTGGCTCCGACCACACCGCCGCCGATGACGACCACCGTCGCCGCGGCGACTCCGGGCACCCCGCCGAGCAGGATGCCCCGACCGCCGAGCGGCTTCTCGAGCATGAACGCTCCGGCCTGGGTTGCGATCTTGCCGGCGATCTCACTCATCGGCGCAAGCAGTGGCAAGCGGCCTTTCGAGTCTTCAACCGTTTCGTAAGCGACGCAGGTCGCTCCTGATTCCTGGAGACCCTTGGTCTGCTCGGGATCCGGCGCAAGGTGGAGGTAGGTGAACAGCAGGTGCTCGGGCCTCAGCATCTTGATCTCCGAGGCCTGGAGTTCCTTGACGTGAAGGATCATCTCCGCGGCTTCGAACACGGCCGCCGCGTCGGGGACGATTCGTGCGCCCTGGGCCTCGAAGGCCGTGTCGGTGATCGCGCTGCCTTCGCCTGCGGTCGCTTCGATGAAGACTTCGTGCCCGTGCTCGGTCAGTTCACGCACGCCGGCCGGTGTGATTGCCACCCGGTATTCGTCCTGCTTGATCTCCTTCGGAACTCCAATCTTCATTCGGATCGAGCCTCTTTCTTGCTAGATGCGGTAACTGCCGTCCGGATTCCCGTGACTGATCCGTTGTGGCGCTACCCCCTCATCCGCTTCGCGGCTTCGGTCAGAACCGGCCGCAGCACGTCGTGAATCTCCTCGAACTGCTCCGTGTCGCAGACGAGGGTCGGCGAGAGTTGGATCACGGGATCGCCACGGTCATCGGCACGGCAGATCAGACCGCGTTTGTAGAGTTCGCCGGAGAGGTAACCACGGAGCAACTTCTCCGACTCCTCTTCGTTGAAGCTCTCCTTGGTCCCCTGGTCCTTGACCAGTTCAATCGCCTGGAAGAAGCCCGCTCCACGGACGTCGCCGACGATCGGGATGTCGCGAAGGCCTTCCAGCATGCCGCGGAACTCGTCTTCCTTTCTCAGCACGTGGCCGGGCAGATCCTCACGCTCGAGGATGTCGATGTTGGCCAACGCCACCGCAGCTGCCACCGGATGGCCTCCGAAGGTGAAGCCGTGCGAGAAGGATGCGTCTCCTTCAAGGAACGGCTCGGCAACACGATCGGATGCGATCAACGCCCGCGTCGGCTGGTACGCCGAGGTCAGGCCCTTGGCGATGGTGATGAGGTCGGGCTCCATGCCAAAACGGTCGCTGCCAAACATGTGGCCGATCCGGCCGAAGGCACAGATCACTTCGTCTGCAACCAGCAGAACGTCGTACTTGTCACAGATTTCGCGGACATGCTGGAAGTAGCCATCCGGCGGAACGAAGCAGCCGCCGGCATTCTGGACAGGTTCGAGGATGACCGCTGCGACCGTCTCCGGGCCTTCGAACAGGATGCGTTCCTCGATCGCGTCAGCAGCCCAGGTCGATTCGCGATCTTCCGGCCAGCGGTAGAGGTTGGTGTTCGGAACGTGGCAGCCACCGGGCGTGAGCGGTTCGAACTGCGAGCGCAGGCTGGTGATTCCGGTAGCCGAAAGCGCACCCAGCGTGGTGCCGTGGTAAGCGACTTCGCGGGCAATGTGCTTCATCTTCTGGCCGTTGCCACGCATGCGGTGGTAGTTCCGGGCCAGCTTGACAGCCGACTCGACCGACTCGCTGCCACCGTCGGTGAAAAAGACCCGGTTGATGTCGCCAGGCGCAAGCGACGCAAGTTTCGACGCGAGTTCGATCGCTCGCGGGTGGGCGTAGCTCCAGATCATGAAAAATCCGAGTTCTTCCATCTGGCGCGCCGCGGCTTCGCCCAGTTCAGCCCGGCCGTGACCGACGTTGGAACAGAAGAGGCCGGAGAGACCGTCCAGATACCGCTTTCCCTTGTCGTCGTAGATGTAAGGGCCTTCGCCCCGAGTGATGATCGGAATCTCGTTGGTCTCGCTGTACGATCCCATGCGGGAAAAGTGCATCCACAGATGCTTGCGTGCTTCGGCCTGCAGATCGAGCTTGGCGGCAGCCTCGGTGGGAATCGCGGTAGACATGGCACTCCTCCTTCTTCGATCCGCTCTTGGCGGAAACTGGTGGTACTCCTTGGAGATTAGAAGGGGCACTACCCGAAAGCAAGCTGACAAAACGTTCAATCGAACTTCTGCCCCATCCGCTTTGTCACTTCTCCGTCCGCACTAACAGAGCGACTCTTCGTCGGGATCGGCTTCCTGCTGCTCGGGGATGTCTTGCTCTTCACCTTGCGAGCACGCCAGATGGAGCCATTCTTCAAGCGCGGCCGTGAAGTTGCAGATCCACTTCTGCCCAATTGATAGGGCAGTTTGTAACGCTTCCAGAGAAACTTTGGACAGACCGGGGTTGCCTGATGCAACCGAAATGCCATAGGTTTCAAAAACAGGTGTGAGAATCAGCACACTGTGATGTCCAGCCTGTACACCCTGGAGGAGAGAGGTTCGATGGAAAGCTCGGTAGACGCCCCGCCCGTCGATGGAGAAGAAGGCACTTCCGTCGGTGCCGGTACTGCAGGCGTGCGACTGGAGGGTGTGACCAAACGGTTCGGCACCTTCGAAGCGGTCAAGGACATGGACCTCGAGATCGCCGACGGAGAGTTCTTCACGATGCTCGGCCCCAGTGGCTGCGGCAAGACGACGACGCTCCGGATGATCGCGGGCTTCGAGCAGCCGACCGAAGGCAAGGTCCTGATCGACGGCGACAACGTCGCCGGGCAGCCCGCGTACAAGCGCCCGACCAACACCGTCTTCCAGAGCTACGCGCTCTTCCCCCACATGAACCTCGAAGAGAACGTCGGGTTCGGCCTCAAGCGCAAGAAGGTCGGCAAGGCCGAGATCAAGAAGCGGGTTGCCGACGAACTCGAGCGGGTCGGTCTTTCGCGGGACGCGAAGCGCAAGCCCGCCCAGCTTTCAGGCGGGCAGCAGCAGCGCGTGGCACTCGCCCGGGCCCTGGTCAACCTGCCCAAGGTGCTGCTGCTCGACGAGCCGCTCGGCGCACTCGACCTCAAGCTCCGCAAGGGTCTCCAGGTTCAGCTCAAGACGATCCAGCGCGACGTCGGCATCACCTTCGTCTACGTCACCCACGATCAGGAAGAAGCGCTGACCATGTCCGACCGGATCGCGGTCATGAACGCCGGCCGGATCGAACAGTGCGCCGGACCCGAGGATGTCTACGAGCGCCCCGAGACGACATTCGTCGCCGGCTTCATCGGCGTCTCGAACCTGCTGCCGGCCGTTGCCACAGGGCCCAACGAGGTCAAACTGGATAGTGGCGAGACGATCCCGACCGGCGATGCATCCCGTTTCAGTTCGGGCGACCGGTGTTACGCCGTTGTCCGTCCCGAGAAACTCACAGCGACGACCTCAGGCGTTGCACCCTCCGACCGGCCCAGCATCGATGGTGTCGTCGAGACTTCGCTCTACCTCGGCAACTCGACCCAGATGACGGTCGACGTCGGCAACGACGTCAAGATGAAGGTGCTGATCCCCAATGCATCCGAGGCCGAGAGACAGGATCTTCCCGGAGGCGGCTCCCGGGTCAAACTCAGCTGGACCGCCGAAAACATGCACCTGGTTCGTGAGTCGCCCGAAGAAGCAGCCGGCGCCGACCCGATCGATCCCACCGATAACAACACCGAAGGAGTCACAAAGTGACCACCGCGTTAAAGACAAGAAACATCAAACTTCTACTGCTCGCATCACTGGCACTGGTGGCATCCATGGCCCTGGTCGCCTGCGGGGGTGGTGGCATCGACGAAGCATCAAACAACGACGACATTGGAGTAGCCGAAGGTGGCAACCCCACGGGCAACCTCAACATCTCCAACTGGCCGCTCTACATCGATGGCAAGACGATCTCCGACTTCGACAAGGCGACCGGGACCAAGACCAAGTACACCGAAGACGTCAACGACAACAACGAGTTCTTCGGCAAGGTCCAGCCGCTGCTCAGCCAGGGTCAGGCCGGCGGCCGCAGCATCGTCGTCGTCACTGACTGGATGGCCAAGAAGATGTACGACCTCGGGTTCATCCAGCAGATCGACCACGACAAGCTGACCACCGTGTTCGACAACTTGATACCCAGCCTGCAGAGCCCGGAATTCGACCCGGAACGGACTTTCAGTGTGCCGTGGCAGTCGGGCATGACCGGGCTGGTCGTCCGCACGGACCTCGCCCCCGACGTCAAGTCGATCAACGACCTCTTCGACCCGAAGTACAAGGGCAAGGTCACCATGCTCTCCGAGATGCGTGACACGGTACCGCTGGTAATGGCAGCCGATGGAGTCGACCCGACCACGGCCACGACTCAGGACTGGCTCGATGCGATCGACAAGCTCCAGGGAGCTGTCAACGACGGTCAGATTCGTCAGTTCACCGGCAACAACTACGTCCAGGATCTAGCCAAGGGCGACGTTGTCGCCACGATCGGCTGGTCCGGAGACGCGGTCCAGGCACAAGCCGACAACAAGAACATCGAGTACAGGCAGCCGGCTGAAGGTTGCTCGATCTGGTCGGACAACATGCTGATCCCGGTCGGTGCTCCGAACCCAGAGGCCGCCTACGAGTTCATGAACTACGTCTATGAGCCCGAGAATCAGGCTCAGATCGAGAAGTACGTGAACTATGTGAGCCCCGTCAAAGGGACCAAGGAAGTTCTGCTCAAGACGGATCCGGAACTGGCCAACAACGAGTTGATCTTCCCCTCGGAAGAGTTCACGGCAAACTGCTTCAACCAGGTTTCACCACCCGGTGACCCGGCTGAGGTGACCAAGGTCGAAGAGGCCTTCCAGAACGTGGTGACCGGCTAGTTCAACGGACCAGGCGCTGACGGAGCAATCAACGAGTGAGACCACACCGATGAAGACACTCCGTCAGCGCATGGTTCCCTACTGGCTGCTGGGCCCCGGCCTGGTCTGGCTCGCCCTCTTCTTCGTGCTGCCCATGTATTTCATGGGCGAGCTCTCGCTGAAGACCGGGTCGCTGGCTGACGGCTACCAGCTGACCTGGGCAACGCAGAACTACACAGACGCAATATCGCAGTACAGCACCCAGTTCGTCCGCGCCTTCTATTACGCCGGGACCGCAACGATCATCTGCCTGCTCATCGGCTACCCGCTCGCCTACGCGATCGCCTTCAAGGCGGGGCGCTGGAAGAACCTGATGCTGTTCGCGGTGGTCGCACCCTTCTTCACCACCTACCTGATCCGGACGATCGCCTGGAAGACGATCCTCCAGGACAGCAGCCCGGTCGTCGGCTTCCTCAAGTTCGTCCACCTCATCCCGCAGGACGGAAGGGTGCTGGCCACCAGCGGCGCCGTGATCGCCGGCCTGACCTACAACTTCCTGCCGTTCATGGTCCTGCCGCTCTACGCGTCGCTCGAACGGCTCGACGTGCGGCTGCTCGAGGCCAGCAAGGACCTCTACGCATCCACCCGAACCACATTCTTCAAGGTGACCGTGCCACTGACCATGCCCGGCATCATCGCCGGCATCCTGCTTACCTTCATTCCGGCCGCCGGTGACTACGTCAACTCAACCTTCCTCGGCGGAACCAGCCAGGCGATGATCGGCAACGTGATCCAGTCGAAATACCTGGTCATCAACGACTATCCGACAGCTGCCGCCCTGTCCTTCACCCTGCTGGTGATCATCCTCGCCGCCCTGATGCTCTACATCAAGTTCGCCGGCACGGAAGCCCTGATGGGCGAAGACGAGGAACCCGCATGAAGGCCTGGACATGGCTCCGCGAACATGCCGTCCTGTTCACCGGAATCCTGGTGATCTTCTACATGCTGGCGCCGATCGCGATCATCGCGCTCTTCTCTTTCAACGACCCGGTTGGCCGGTTCAACTTCGAGTGGGCGGGATTCACCACCCAGTACTGGCAACACCCCTTCGCGGTCACGGAACTGACCGACTCGCTCCTGGTCAGCATCCGGCTCGCCTTCATGACCGCGATCGGTGCCACCATCCTCGGCACCCTGATCGCCATCGCCCTGGTCAGGTACCAGTTCTTGGGTCGCCGGGCGGCCAATCTCCTGATCGTCATTCCGATGGCGACGCCGGAAGTCGTGATCGGCGCTTCGCTTCTTTCGATGTTCCTGGTCTACGGTGCCAAGCTCGGATTCGGAACGCTCCTGATCGCCCACATCATGTTCTCGATCAGCTTCGTCGTGGTCGTGGTCAGGTCCCGGCTGATCGGATTCGACCGAAGGCTCGAGGAGGCATCAGCTGACCTCGGAGCCTCGGCGTTTACCACCTTCCGCACAATCACCCTGCCGTTGATCGCCCCCGGCGTGGCCTCGGCGGCCATGCTTTCGTTCGCGCTTTCGATCGACGATTTCGTGATCTCGAACTTCAACGCGGGCTCGGAAGTCACTTTCCCGCTCTACATCTTCGGTGCCAACCAGCGCGGAATCCCCGTGGAGGTGAACGTGATCGCGACGATGCTCTTCACGGTCACGATCATCGCAATGCTGGCGGTAATCATCCAGCAGCGCCGGGCCGAAAAGATGGCCGAGAAGCGGGAAGAAGAGGCCACCAGTTCCGTCGCGAGCCTCCCCGCGTAGGCTCTGTCGTCAAGTAGCTTCCGGTTATGGAATTCCAGACGAAGTTGCTTATCGGTGGCAAGCTGGTTGAGGGTGACGGGGCCGGGATCGAGGTCGAGAACCCGGCGACCGAAGAGACCGTCGTCACCGTTGCTTCGGCCTCGGTCGCACAGCTCGACCAGGCGGTCGCCGCCGCAAGAGCCGCGATCCCGGATTGGGCTTCCATGCCGGCGGTCGACCGGGCTCCCCTGCTGCGCAACATCGCGGACCGGCTGAGGGCGAAGACCGAAGAACTCGCCGGCCTGATGACTACCGAGATCGGCCGACCCCTGCTCGAGTCGCGGGATGAGGTCGAGTGGAGCGCCGCCTGTTTCGAGTACTACGCCGAGGTTGCCCGCTCCGAGATCGGCCGGGTCATCCCGCCCATCGAAGCGAGCCAGTTCGCGGTGGTCGTCAAGGAGCCTCACGGGGTCGTCGGCTGCATCGTTCCCTGGAACTTCCCGCTCCTCCTCCTCTGCTGGAAGATCGCCCCGGCTCTCGCCGCCGGCAACACGGTCGTCTGCAAGCCTTCCGAGGTCACCCCGCTTTCCACCCTGGCGCTCGCCGATGTCTTCGACGACCTGCCCGACGGCACGGTCAACCTCGTTGCCGGTGCCGGTGAGATCGGCTCCGCCATCAGCGCCCACCCCGGCATCGACTGCGTGGCGTTCACGGGATCGGTCGCGACTGGCCACAAAGTCGGCATCGCCTGCGCGGCACGGAACGCGCGAGCGAACCTCGAGATGGGGGGCAAGGATCCGTTCATCGTCTGTTCCGACATCGGTGACGAAGGAGTCCAGATCGCCGCGAAAGGTGGCGCCTGGGCCGCGTACCTGAACGCCGGCCAGGTATGCACCTCATCCGAGCGCTTCTACGTGATGGAAGACGTCTATGACGACTACGTCGCAGCTTTCGTCGACTTCACGAAGTCGCTGGTGATCGGCGACCCGCTCGATCCGAAGACCGACATCGGTCCGATGGTCTCAGCCGTGCAGCGTGGCAAGGCGGTGGCTCAGGTCGAAGCCGCGGTCGCGGCCGGCGCGGAACTGCTCACCGGTGGTGGAAACGCCGGGCGGCCGAAGGGTCACTACCTCGAGCCCTGCGTCCTGACCGGAGTGCCGGAGGACAGTGACCTGATGACCGAGGAGACCTTCGGCCCCGTCGCGCCGATTGTCCCGGTCAAGACCCTCGAAGAAGCGATCACCAAGGCCAACAGTCTCGATTTCGGCCTCGGCGCAAATATCTACACCCGGGACCTGAACACCGCGATCACCTGTCTGAAGCAGGTGCGGGCGGGTTCGGTCTGGATCAACGACCCCCTGACCGACAACGACGCCGGTCCGTTCGGCGGCTTCAAGAACTCCGGGATCGGCCGCGAGCTCGGCACCGAGGGGCTCGACGCTTTCCGCGAGGCCAAGCACGTCCACATGGACTCGGTGATCGAGGCAAAGGACTGGTGGTACCCGTACGGCTGAGGTCCGGGCGGTAGTCCCTCAGGTCGTCCTTGGCAATGAAGCCTTCCTGCACTCCAGACCCGGACTAGACTCGACCCATGAGAGACCAGGATCAGACGCCGTATGTAGATGCCCTCCTCGAATTCACGCAGAGTGACCCCGGCCGCTTCAACGTGCCCGGCCACCAGGGTGGGACCGGGGCCGACGAGTCCCTCCAGCTTCTGGTCGGCCAGACCGGATTGCTTGACGATATCCCGGCCCTGATCGAAGGCATCGACGTCGGCGAGCCCAACCCTTTCCAGGAGGCCCAGGTGCTCGCCGCCGAAGCCTGGGGTGCAAAACGCACCTGGTTCCTGATGAACGGCGCCTCTCAGGGAAACCAGGCGATGTGCATGACCGTTGCCCATATGGGCGGCGAGATCGTGGTCCAGCGGAACGTCCACTCGTCGGTCATCGACGGCATGATCATGGCCGGGCTGAAGCCGACCTTCGCCGCCCCCGAGATCGATCCCGATCTCGGTGTGGCGCACTGCCTGACGCCCGATGCCCTGAACGACGCCCTTGACCGCTGCCCGGATGCGGCCGCGGCGATGATCGTCTCACCGACCTACTTCGGGGCCAGTGCGAACGTCGCAGCACTCGCCGAAGTCGCCCACGCGCGTGGCATCCCGCTGGTCGCCGACGAAGCCTGGGGAGCTCACCTCCATTTCCATCCCTCGCTTCCCCAGGCCGCGCTCGACGCCGGTGCCGACCTGGTCATCTCCTCGACCCACAAGATCGTCGGCAGCCTGACCCAGTCGGCCATGATTCACCTCGGTTCCGACCGTTTCGACGGAGCAATCGTCGACCGCTGCATCAGCATGACCGAGTCGACCAGTCCCAATTCCCTGCTCTGCGGATCGCTCGACGCGGCCCGCCGGCAGGCGGCGATCTACGGGGAGGCGATGCTGACCGAAACGATCCGGGTACTCGCCCATACCCGGGAAAAGATCAAGGCGATCCCCGGCCTTGACGTGCTCGACGAGCGACTGCTCGACCGCGAGAGCGTCAGTGGCTGGGACCCGCTGCGCCTGACCATCGACGTCCGTGGCACCGGGGCCAGCGGATATCGTGTCGCGGCGCTCGCCCGGGATCTGGCGAACGTCAACCTCGAGCTCGCCTCCGACACCGTGGCTGTGGCTGTTTTCGGGATGGGCACCGGCACCCCGGCCCGGGCACGCCGCCTGATCGACGGCATCGCCGCCGCAGTCGAACACCTCGAAGCGGAGCCCCCGGCGACCAAGCCCGAGTTCGCACCGCCGCCGCCCTGGGGCGAGCCGGCCATGACCCCGCGGGAGGCTTTCCTCGGCCAACAGGAGGTCGTCTCTTTCTCCGAGGCCGAAGGACGCATTTCCGCCGAACCACTGGCCACCTACCCTCCGGGCATCCCGAACGTGCTGCCCGGCGAGATCCTGACCCGGGAGACGCTCGACTTCATCACCGACTCGATTGACCACGGCGGCTACGTACGCGGCGCCGCCGACCGCGAGCTGACCACGCTGCGAGTCGTCGCTTGAACGATGGTGACCCGGTGAGCGAATCGGCGGAAGCCCCGGAGGGCCGCGCGGAACTCGCAGCCTGGGCCTCCGCCCACAACCTTTACTTCCGCGAAACCAGCTTCGCGCTGCCGGAGGCGACCCAACTCCTGCGTCACGGGTTCATGAAGGAGGTCACCGGATTCGTCCGCGGCGATCTGCCTGGCGACCTGAGCGACTCCTGGCTGGCCCACGTCTCGTATGTCTACACCGGTGTCAACGACCTCAAGCGCAGCCCATTCACCCCTGGTGCTGATTCAGGCACCGGAGAGTCTCGGATTCGCACAGCGGGTTCTCCTTCACGACCACGACCTGAGCAAGCTCGACATGAGCAACCCCGACTCCGATCGCCAGGTGATGAAGGCTCCCGACCGGTCGGTGACCCTGGAGAGCGAGCAGTTCCTCGAGCGTTACGCCCTCTTCACCGACAGCGACCAGGATGAGAACTCGGTCTGGCGCCTTTTCGCCCCCACCTTGATCGACTGGCTGACCCACCAGGCTCCGACCGATTTCTCGTTCGAGCTCCAGGACGGCGCCCTTTGCTGCTTTGTGCCGGGGAAGCTGAAAGAGGCGGCCGAACTCGACGGACTCTGTGTCGCTTCCGCAAGGGTCTTCAAGGAAGTCACCCGGATCGGCGAAGGCCGAACGGGAACACAGATCGACCCGGACAGCCGAGGGGGCAAGATCGAGACACGGCTCGCCGAGGTGAAATTCGACCGGCCTCCGGAGAGTGTGAAGAAGGCGGCCAAAGCCTTCAAGAAGGGCATGGCCATCGGCGACGAAGGCTGGAAGCTGGGAGCCGAAGCGTTCTTCCGGGAGCAGGCGAAAGCAGTCGGCTTCACCCCGATTGCGACGAGTGCGTACCGGGCTTCACACATCGAGACTTTTCTGCCAGGCGAGATCGCGCACGCTGCCGCAGGTCCTGAAGGCGGCATCTGGCAGGACACTTTTCTCGTATTCACCGACAACGAGGAGTTCGACACGATGGGCTGGACCATCCTGGTTGCCGCCGGCCGTTCGCCGATGCTCGGCCGGGGCGTTCTGCCAAGCGGAGTCTCGGCCGAACGCGGCCTGGTCAAGGTGAACGCCGACGGCCGCGGGCTGATCTTCTCGACCCTCGACGGGGGCCCGAGAGACCGCAAGGCCGAAGAGGTCGCGGCTTTCCTCGAATCCTGCGAGTCGGTGCTCGCCTCCGGCTAGGCTCCCTTACCCACGGCCAGGGTCGCGTTCGATCAGTTCGATCCGGTAGCCGTCGGGGTCGCGTACGAAGCAGAGCTTCGAGCCGCCCCTGCGGACCGTGTAGGGCGGGCGCTCCGGCGTTATGCCTTCATCGGCGAGCCGGGCGAGCGTGGCATCCATGTCGCCGACCGTGATCGCGATGTGGCCGTAACCGGTGCCGATCTCGTACGGCTCCTTCTGATCAAAATTGTAGGTGAGCTCCAGCCTTGGCCCGTCGTCCTCGAACCCCATGAAGACGTTGATGGCTTCGTCGCCAATCGGCAGGCGCCGCATCTCGACCAGGCCGAGCTTCTCGTAGAACGCGACCGAGCGTTCGATTTCGAGAATCCGGTAACAGGTGTGGATCAATTCACTCATGCCCTGACCTTATCCGGCCGGGTCCGGATCGAAACTCGTGCCGCTGGACTCAGCGCCTGATGCGGAACTTGCGCTTCGCCGGTGACTTGTCGACGTTGCCGGAGGCATCAATCGCCCGCACCCGGAAGATGTGTTTGCCCTTCTTCAAGCCCTTCAGCTTCTTCGGTGACTTGCAGCGCCTGAATCTCCTGCCGTCGAGCGCGCACTTGAAGGTGGAGCCCTTCTCCGAAGACTCGAACCTGAACTTCACCGACCGCCTGCCGATCTTGACCTTGGTGAATTTGGTTCGTGGTCGTTTGGTGTCCTTCGGCGGCGGACACAGCGAAGCATCGGTCTCGCAGGTCGGGTCCGGCGGACAGAGGCTCTGGTCGGTCTCGCAGGTGGGGCCGGGGGGACAAAGTGTCTGGTCGGTCTCACAGGTCGGGTCGGGCGGATCGGGACAGTCGGTGGGGGCGACGGGGGCCAGGAACGCTTCGGCGATGGCGAGGTTTCCGGCGGCGTTCGGGTGGATGCCATCGCCTCCGATGTAGGCAGCGCCGTTGGCCTTGAACGCCGGATAGGCATCCCCGACCGAGATCCCCAGATCCGAGCCCACCTGGAAGATCACGTCGTTCAGCCCCGCAGTTGTGGTGCCGGGGCATTGGTCGGCGATCAGGTTGGGTCCGAGTAGCCGCTGATCGAAATCCGCCTCGTCGACGGTCTCGTTCTTCGGGTTGAAGAAGGCAAGAATGATGAATGGCTCTTCGCCCGGATCGTCAGCGAGTGCCGACTTGAGCTGGGAAAGCGAGTTGGTCAGGTTCTGCCGAAACGGGCCGCATTCACTGGTCGGTGTGAAGCACCCGCCAAGGGCATCGTTCCCACCGATGCCTACCGTCAACGCTTTGGTGTCGTCCGGATCGCCGATCCGCGCAAGCGCGGCAGGCACCTGACCCTGGACGAAACCGAATAGGCCCGCCCCGGCCTGAGCGAGCGAAACGTGCTCGGTCGCACCCAGCTCTTCGTCGTAACCCATGAAAGAATCGCCGAAGCCGTTATAGAGGCTGGTGACATACGTGCCCGTCGTGGAGGACGAGTCCCCCATCGAGATGTAAGGGTCGGCCGAAGCCGTTGCCGGTGCAAGTACGGCCAGACAGGCAGCGGCGGCAATCAACAAACGAACGATACGACGCATCATCATGATTGGTCTCCCCAGGGTAGTTCTCCCGGCCGCTGGCTGCGACTCTCTGGAGAGCATATTCGACGCCCCCGCTAGGCTGGAGGAATGAGCACTTTCGACGCAGTCAGCGAGCTTCCGGTCAAGATCGATTCCTACGCGCTGGAGACGCTGCGCTTCTCGCCGAACCCGGAGTTCGAACGCCTGACCACCGTGATCCAGATCAGTCACGACGGGTTGACCGGCAACGGAGAAGACGTCACCTACGAAGGTCTCGACGCGATCGCGCTGGCCGACGCCGGCAGCTATCTCGACCTGACGGGGCCGCAGACGATCGGTGAGTTCTGCGAACTGATGGGCAGTACCGACCTCTTCCCGGTACCACCCGAGCGAGAGGTCTCCCGGAACTACCGCCGCTGGGCCTTCGAGTCGGCCGCGCTCGACCTCGCCTGCAAACAGGCCGACACCGACCTCGCGTCCGTACTCGGCAAGGAACTCTCGTCTTTAACTTTCGTCGCGTCGATGGGTCTCGGCGGTGGCCCGGGTGGCGACTCGTCCGACGTCGGACGGCTCAGGGCAAAGCTCGAGCGTTACCCGGACCTCAAGTTCAAGCTCGACCCGGCGCTCGACTGGGACCAGGACCTGATCGACCAGCTGGTTTCCACCAACGCGGTCAACACCCTCGACCTCAAGGGCCAGTACAAAGGCACACCGGTCGACATCGACACCGACCCGGCGCTCTACCAGCGACTGGTCGACGCCTTCCCCGATGCCTGGTTCGAGGATCCGGACCTGACCGACGAGACCCGCGAAGTCCTCGGGCCGGTCATGGACCGCGTGACCTGGGACGCGCCGATCCATTCGGTCGAAGACATCCAGGCGCTCGAGTACAAGCCGAAGGTGATCAACATCAAGCCTTCGAGGATGGGCGGACTCCAGTCGCTGCTCGATTCCTACGACTACTGCGAAACTGAAGGCATCACCGCCTATGGTGGCGGGCAGTGGGAACTCGGAGTCGGCAGGGACCAAATCCAGTACTTGGCGGCACTGATCCACCCCGACGCCCCGAACGACACGGCTCCGCGTGGCTACAACGCTGCCAATCCTGAGCCAGGGCTTCCGGTCAGCCCGATGGAAGTCCCTTCAATCGGCTTCGGAATCCCTAATTGAGGCTTAGCGGCAGCTAACCCTCTGGACGGCTGACCGAAGCCGCGACCTGCGCTACGGTAAGAGAAATCCTCGAACAAGCGGAGCTCCAATGGCTAAGAAGAAGAATTTCGGTAAAGCACTCAACGACCAGATCTCGAACGAGTTCGCGGCGTCGCAGCAGTACGTGGCGATGGCCGTCTACTACGACGCGAGCACCCTGCCTCGCCTCGCTGCGTTCTTCTACCGCCAGGCGCTCGAAGAGCGTGAGCACGCGATGATGATGGTCCAGTACCTGCTCGACGTCGACGAAGCCGTCGACATCCCCGACGTCAAGGCCCAGGCCACCCAGTTCGATGACCCGATCAGCCCGGTCAAGGCCGCCCTCGCCCAGGAAGAGCAGGTCTCGAAAGAAATCTATGGCCTGTTCGAACTGGCCCGGGAGCTCAAGGACTACCGGGCCGAGCACTTCCTGCAGTGGTTCGTCACCGAGCAGGTCGAAGAGGTGGCGCTGATGGGCGACCTGCTGAACGTGGTTGAGCGCTCCAAGGACAATCTCCTGCTGGCCGAGGAGTACATCGCCCGGGAAGGAATGGGCGAAGAGGGCAGCGACCCGACCGCTCCCCCGGTGGCCGGCGGCTGAATCCGCCTGGACAGTGGATAATCGCTTAACTTGGCTCTGTAAAGCCATCTAAGTACGGAACGTTTCATAATCCCTGCTATCCTTTCGTTGAGGAGCGGGCTGTTCGGCAGGGAGCCGGTGCCCGAAAAAACGTGAGAGCGGGACGAAACCTTCCCGCTTGGAGGAGAGCATGATGTCCAAGAGACTTAGTCCTACTCAGCCCATGTGGCTGGTCCTGGTCGCGCTTGCCGCGACCCTCTGCTGCGCTGCCTTCACGGCCGGCAACGCCCGTGCCGGTAACCCGGTCGACCCCGCCGTCTTCGACGTCGGCGCCGCTTCGGCCAACATCAATCCCGACACCCCCCAGTACCCGGGGGGTTACGGCTACAAAGTCGATCCGTTCACCACCACGAACGACGATCTCGAAGTGCGAGCCTTCGTGGTCGGCAAGGGCGAGAACGCCGCCGTCTTCGTGAGCGCGGACCTGGTCGGCTGGTTTGCCGCTTACAACGGTGCCAATCTCGAGCCCTACGGCATCGACCGGACCCGCGAACGCATCGCTACGGCCCTCAACGCGCAGGGCTACAACATCGATCGCAAGTCGGTGATCATCTCCAGCACCCACACCCACGCCGCGCCTTCGGTGGTCGGCATCTGGGGCACCCCCGACGCTGCCTATCTGAAGAAGGTCGGCGACGGTGCTGTCCAGGCCGCAGCCGATGCCGCAACCGCGGCCAAGCCATCCGAGATCTGGTCCGGAGTCGGCAACATCCGTTCATTCGTCTGGCAGAACGGCCAGGGGACCAATCATCCCGACGGCTTCGCAGTCGACGAAGAGCTGCCGATCATGTGGGCCCGCGACCCCGAAACCGGTGCCACGAACGCGCTCTACGCGAACGTGCCGAACCACCCGGATCAGTTCAACGGCAAGGACAACATGGCATTCTCGGCCGACTGGCCCGGCTACACACGCCGCGCGCTCGACAAGTTGAACGGTGGCACCAGTGTGGTCGCAGCCGGAACGCTCGGACGCCAGGAGCCGCCGGGAAGCATCAAGACCTACGACGAAGTCGAAGCCCAGGGTGAGTACGTGGTCAACCAGATCCAACGGACCATGGCCAACGCCACCCCGTTGACCAGCGACACGATCGCCGGCACCGAGGCCTACATGCAGACCCCGGCCGACAACAACGAACTGATCCTCGGCATGGACCTGTACGCGCCGCCCGAGGGTGTCTGTATCGATCTCTACAGCATCTGCACGATCCCGCGCTCGATCGAGCCGCCCTACCTGGTCGACGGCACACCCGACAAGTTGATCGGCACCTACATTCCGTCGGTCCGCATCGGTGATCTGATGTACACGTCAAACCCGGGTGAAGCCTTCCCGGAGGTCAACGACGCAATCCGGAACTCGGTCACCAACGACCGCCACACCACCGTGGTCGGCATGTCGAACGACATGCTCGGTTACTACTACGAGCGGGCTGACTACACGGACGAGCAGTTCGGTTCGAGCGATTTCGAGAAGTACAACGTCGGACCGGACATGCCCCAGGACAACGCTGACCTGGCCACGGCCAACGCGACCACGCTCGGATTCAGCACGATTCCCACGCCCACCGTCCACGAACCATTCGATTCGACGGTGGCCGACAAGGTGGGTCTGCAGTGGTACTCGAACCACGTCGAGTCGAGCGATCCCGAGGTCAACATCTACGCGGGCGCTCAGAAGTCCCAGGACGAGACGGTCAACGCTCCGGCGACGATCGACTGGGACTTCGGTGACAGCACCACCGACACCACCGACAACGGCGTCCGGTTCAAGCACACCTTCCCCGGACCGGGAACCTACGAAGTAACTGCGACCGTCACCGGCAGCAACACCAAGGTCCGCACATGGACCGACTCGATCACGATCGACCCGCCCCTGACCGCAGCCGCGACCGTCCAGTCACGGACCCGCGACGGTGCGGTGGTCAACGTGACCACTGCCGGAGGATCGGGCAAGCTCGTCGGAGCCGTCTGGACCTGTCAGGACGGCGAGAAGGTGAACGGCGCGACCGCCACCTGCTCGAGCCTGGAAGCGGGCAACGCGACAGTGACCGCTGCTGATGGTGCGGGTAACACCGCCACTGCCACCGTGGCCATCGAAGCGGCGCCTCCGGAGCCGGTCGTGACCGCCGCCAAGCTCAAGATCGTGAAGATCAAGCCCAAGGCGAAGAAGGTCAAGAAGGGCAAGTCGGCCAAGTTCGCCGTGGTCATCAAGAACACAGGCGACGCGACCGCGAGCAAGGTCAAGGTCTGCAGCAAGGTGCCGAAGAAGGCCCGCAAGGGTGTCAAGGCCAAGCCTGCCTGCAAGAAGCCTGGCTCGATCAAGGCCGGCAAGAAGAAGACGGTCAAAATCAAGCTCAAACTGACCAGAAAGGCCCCCAAGAAGACGAAGGTCAAGATCGAAGTGACCGCTTCGGAGGTCAAGAAGGCCAAGGGCAAGGTGACCGTGAAGGCCAAAGCCGGCAAGCGCAAGAAGAACAGGAAATAGTTCCATCCCGAATTGGAAAAAGCCCCGGTGCCAACCAGGCCCGGGGCTTTTTCTCTTTAATCGATGGAGACCGTGCCAGATCAACGCTCCCGGCCAGACGACGACACCAGGATCGAGCCCGATGAGCTCGAGGCCGCCCTGCGGGTTTTTGAGAAGCTCGACCGTCTGCCGGTTGAGCACCCGGACTCCCTGACCGTCCAGCAGGCAACGGCCGGGCTCTACAAATCCGTGAAGCAGAGGCGTCGGCTCGAGAAGCGGCGTGAACAACTCGAGCACGATGCCGCCATCACTGCCCTCACCGCCACCGCCGCCCCGGGGCGCATTGACGACGAGACGGAAGGCCTGCCGCTGGTGTCCGAGGCCGAAGGCGCGATCGCCGGGATCCTGATCGAACCGCGCGCCTGTTACATCTGCAAGCAGCCTTATACGCGGGTCGACGCCTTCTACCACCAGCTCTGCCCGGACTGCGCCGCCTCCAACCACGCCCGGCGTGACGCGACCACGGACCTGTCAGGCAAGCGGGCGCTGCTAACCGGCGGCCGGGCGAAGATCGGCATGTACATCGCCCTCCGGCTGCTGCGCGACGGGGCCCATACCACGATCACGACCCGCTTCCCGAATGACGCCGTCCGCCGTTTCAAGGCGATGCCCGACAGCGACGACTGGATCGACCGGCTCGACATCGTCGGCATCGACCTGCGTGACCCCGGCCAGGTGATCGACCTCGCCGACCACGTCGCCAGTCGCGGATCCCTCGACATCCTGATCAACAACGCCTGCCAGACCGTTCGCCGCACGGCCGAGGCCTACGGACCGCTGGTCGCGGCCGAGGGCGGTGAATTGCCAACCGGCAAGCTGCCCCAGATCGAGACCTTCACCCGGCCCGACAAAGAAGGACACCATCACCTCACCTCGGGAACGAGCGACCATTGGGCACCGACCCCTCATGCCCTGACCGCGATGTCGCTCACGGCGGGATCCGCCAACTTCGACCTGGTCGAAGAAGAGCGGGCAATCGACGCCGGTGGCCTGGTTCCCGATCAGGTCGACACCAACAGCTGGATCCAGCCGGTCGACGAGGTCGATCCGGTCGAGCTGCTCGAGGTCCAGCTCTGCAACATGACCGCTCCCTTCATCCTGATCAGCCGGCTGCGTAAATCGATGGCGGCGTCCGAAGCCCGCCGCACCTACGTGGTCAACGTCTCGGCGATGGAAGGCCAGTTCTCCCGCGGTTACAAAGGGCCGGGCCACCCCCATACCAACATGGCGAAGGCCGCCCTCAACATGCTGACGCGGACCAGCGCCCAGGAGATGCTCGAGACCGACGGCATCCTGATGACCGCGGTCGACACCGGCTGGATCACCGACGAACGCCCCCACACGATGAAGAAGCGCCTCGCTGAAGACGGCTTCCACGCCCCGCTCGACCTGGTCGACGGAGCCGCCCGCGTCTACGACCCGGTCATCCAAGGAGAAAAAGGAGAAGACATCCAAGGGGTATTCCTCAAGGACTACAAAGTCTCCGAGTGGTAGCGACCCTCGCTAGTGGAGGCAGGGTTCAGACCTGTCGAAGGGCGAGAGATTCGATCCCGTCGAAGTCGCGAAGGTTTGCCGTATATAGAGGAAGACCCCTCGAAACGGCCACGGCGGCAATCAAGGAGTCGAATGTTCTCGCGGAGGTCTTTCTACCCATTTGACGAAGGTTCGCCGCGACCGACCCGAAGGTACGGGCAGCAAGGTCGTCGAAGGGAATCGGATCGAAATCAGCCTCGGCCTGAAGAAGGCGAGCCTGGCGGGCAAGACGTTCTGTCTCGTCCTTTGCGACCGGTGGGCCTACCGCCAGCTCAGCCAGCGTAAGCGTGGTTATCCGAGGCAATTCCGGGAGCAGGGCAGGATCGATCTTCCCAAGCAGAATTACCGCAGAGGTGTCGAGAATGCCTTCCTCGTCCCGGGTCATCGGGTGTTCTGGAGGTCCGGGTCGAACACTTCATCGGTATCCCGGCGCATTGATTCGAAATCAACCGGAGGAAGGTTTCGCCAACGTGAGGTCAGCGCCTCGGCCGAAAGGCCACCCCGGACGGGCCTGAGTTCGGCCACGTCCTCACCGTCGCGAGTGACGATCACCCGCTCGCCGCGCTGAACCCGATCAAGCACTCTGCCGCCGCGATTCCGGATGTCCCTCACGCTGACTCGTTCCATAGAGCCAGTGTATCACCCGTGATACATGCTCAAGTCGGCTTCTGGTCTCATATTGGCTAAGCAAGGTCGCCAGTCACGTCGCGGATGATCCCGACGAGGGTCTCCGGCACCGACGGATCCAACTCACCATTGCCCGGATCGAACTCGAAGAGCACCCGGAACCCGTCGAACTCCGGTTCCGCGACGACCTTATGCCAGAGGAGTGCCTCATCCAGCCGCTCACTCATGGCGTCCTCGATTACCTGCGCCTTCTCTAAGAGCCAGGAGCGGTCACCCCGAGGGAAGTCAGTGACTTCGAGACAGACTTTCCGACCATCACCAACGCCAGACATCAAGTTCCCTCCTCGACATAGAACAAGCGGACGAAATCCGTCGCCTATTGCGGTAAGGGCCGGGGAGCGAAAACTCTCTCCCCCCCCCGTTTTTCAGGAAGTAATCAGGAGGGCGCTTCGGCGCCCTCCTCCGTGACTTTCCTGAACACGTCAACGAAGGTCTCTGGCGCCTGGGCTCCGGAGACTCCGTATTTGCCGTTGACTACGAACGTCGGGACGGCGCTGATCCCGTAAGCGACCGCCTGGGCCTGGTCGGTCTCGACGGGCCGCAGGTGGCCGTAGCGGACCACCCGGCCACCTGGGACTGAAGCGGGAGCGACGGGACTTGAACCCGCGGCCTCTGGCGTGACAGGCCAGCGCTCTAACCAACTGAGCTACGCCCCCGTGGAGCAGCCGGGTCAAACCGGCGAGTCGGGATTATCGCAAGTAGCTGCGTTTCCTGTCAGGACAGTGCCCTGAATCCATAAGCTGGCCCCATGCAACTCGTCACTTTTGAATCAGACAACGGGCCGCGGGCCGGCGTACTCACCCCTGACGGCATCTACGACGCCTGGGAAACGATCGACCACCCGACCCGTTCCAGCCTGCGTGAACTGATCCACGAAGACCGGATCGCCGAGGTTGGCCAGCGAATCAAAGCCGGGACGTCAGTTGAGCCGGTCGATCCCGCTTCGGTCACGATCCTCACTCCGGTCCCCGACCCGGACAAGATCATCTGCATCGGCCTGAACTACAAGAAGCACGCCGAGGAGACGGGCCAGGACCTGCCGAACGCCCCGATCATCTTCGGCAAGTACCGGAACGCGCTGGTCGGCGATGGCAGCACGGTCAACCTGCCGGCCGCGAGCACCAAGGTCGACTACGAAGCCGAAGTCGCCGTGGTGATCGGGCGCAAAGCGAAAGAAGTACCGGTCGAGGACGCACTCGACCACGTCGCCGGCTACACCCTCTTGAACGACCTCTCGGCCCGCGACCTCCAGGGCCTCACCTCCCAGTGGATGGCCGGCAAGGTCTTCGACGGCTCGGCCCCCTGCGGCCCGGCGCTGATCACCCCCGACGAAGCCGGGCCGCACGACCAGATCGGCATTTCCCTCATCCTGAACGGCGAGGAAATGCAGAACTCGAGCACCGACGACCTGATCTTTTCGATCCCCGAACTGATCAGCCGGATCTCCGCCTGGATGACCCTTGAGGCCGGCGACATCATCTCGACCGGTACCCCCTCGGGAGTCGGCATGGCCCGCAAGCCCTGGGTCTGGCTCGAGGACGGCGACGACGTCACCGTAGCCTCACCCCAGCTGGGCCAGCTTCACACCAGGATCGCCCGTTAGGCGAAGGGTCACCTGGACGGAGCGCCGGCGCCGTTTTCGGCTCCGGCCAGTTCGTTCCGCTTCATCGGCAGATTGGCCGAGAGTGGAGCGGATGAAGTCGTGGCGGAGATGCCGGCCCCGCGCCTCTTTGAGCGACTGCCGGACCAGCGCACTCGCACCGGCTTCACCTTGAGCAGGCGGTTCCAGGTCTGGGTTCCGGAAACGCCGTCTGCCCCAAGACCACGCCGGCCCTGGAACTTCTTGACTCCGCGGATCGTCTTTCGATCGTAGATTCCGGTGACTGGCACCTTGATGCCGGCGCCATTCAGATGCTGCTGCAGCCAGACCACCATGTCGCCACGACTGCCGCTCTTCATCGTCGGCTTGTCCCGGACGCGCTGGTAGCGCTTGTACGGTCCGGGCAGGGACCGGCCGAGCGTTTTCCACTCGCGTTTGTTGGTTTCCTGCCACGACCACCAGCTCGGCGCCGTGCCGTAGCTCTCGGCATAGCGCCGGAAAGCAATCAGTTCCTTGGCTCGGGGGTTCTGGTACGTCTGCCCCACCGGGTAGATCTGACGCTCGTAAAGATCGTTGTCGAGCCAGGTGATGCCAATGGCCTCGCGGACGGTGTCGCCGATCGCGTCCCAGTAGACCTGGGGCATGTTGGCCGAAGCGGCGCCCGGTCCGAGGAACACTGAATAGGGGAAGGCCGGGTGGTAGTGCCCGTAAGGGAAGGTGCTCAGCGCGATGGGAAAGCGCTTGCCGACGGCACCACGCAGCTTGCGGATGTAGCGGTCGGCGCCGGAATAGTTGCCTTCGTACTCGCTTTCGGCGTCGATCACGAAACAGTCGGCACCGCGCCGCTTGGCTGCGGCGGAGACCCTGGCTTCGCGCCCTGGCTTCTTGCCGTACACGTACTGCCAGCCACAGACCTTGAGACCGGCCCGGTGAAAACGCCGAATGGTGGTCTTGTTGAACTGGCTCCAGGTGCCTGTGCCGTCACCCGACTTGACGTACAGCGTCCTGATTCCGGTCTGCCTGGCCCGCTTGATGATCTTTGTGAGATCGCCGCCTTCAGAACTGCTGATGTACCAGATCCACATTCCGTGCCGGTCGAACGGCGAAGCGGCCGCCTTCGGAGCAGGGGTGAAGAGCAGCGCCGCCATCAAAAGCAGCGCCAAAGTCAATGCTGATGCCGGAAATCGCCGGCTGGCCTTGATAGTCATCTAAGTCTGGAACACGGCTGGGTCGGGTTCGGTGCGGACGGATTCCGGCGCGGGGCGCTCGGCACCGCCTGTCTCCAGTCCCCACACCATCGCAGGGCCGGTACGTCGGCACCCCACGAAAGCCACCAAAAGCAAGGTTTCGTTCACTTGCGATCCGGCTACCGGGCTTTGTGACCCCAGACACGGAAGGTCCCTGCCGTGTTAGCCTTGAGTCAGGGAGAAGTACCAAACTTGTTGAATTTTTCCGTGGGAGGAAACCTTGAGACGAATCACGTTGCGTTCAATCACCGCCTGGATCATCAGTCTGGCCCTTGCTCTTTCGCTAGCTGCGGGCGGAGCAGCCGCTGGCCAGTCCGCCTCGGGCGGCGACGCGTCGATTTCGATCTCAAAGAAAGCCAAGAAGAAAAAGGCCAAGAGAAAGAGGGCGAAGAAGGCGGCAAGGAAGAAGGCTGCCAAGAAGCGCGCGAAAAAACGCCGGAAGGCCGCCAAGCGCCACGCAAAGCGCCGGGCCGAACGCCGCAAGAAGCCCAGGCCAAAGGTTGTAATTCTCAGCGCCGACCAGTCCGCGCTCACGGGCGAGGGCGTCAAGGTCCGGGTTGCCGCGAACAAGAAGATGAGAGTCAAGGTCAAGGTCAAGTCGACCTCCTTTGACGAAGGCGAGACGACGATTTCGGCCCGGAAGGTCGTGAGGTTCAACAGGAAGAAGAAGCGGGTTGTCACGATGCCACTGACCGACGCGGCAAAGACGGCCGCATCCACCTGTGCTTCCCGCACGATTGCCGCCACCGGCAAGACCAAGGGGAATGTGTCGACCAGCTCGGCCGACATGGAGCGGACCCTCCCGGCCTGCGCGCTGCCCCCGGTCAACCTGAGCAAGCCCGAGTGTGACTTCATCGCGCAGCCGAAGGAAGGGCTCTGCATGCTGCCTTTCCCGAACGACTACTACACCAAGGCCGACGCCTCGAGCCCAACCGGGAAGCGCATCAACTTCACCTCCGGCGGCATGCCGAAGAACGTGGGTGGCACACCGATCAGTCCCGCAGGTTTCAAGACCTCGGACGGTTTCAGTCAGGGACAGGGGATCCTCCTCAAGGTTCCGGGCATCGACACCGCCGCAGACGTAGCGGCGAACGACATGGTGCCGCTCGATCACCTCGGCCGTTACGAAGAGGCCGATCAGCGGGTCATCGTGATCGACGCCGACACCGGGAAGCGCTGGCCGATCTGGGCCCAGATCGACTCGAACGCGGGCGATCAGAACAAGGCGGCATTGATGATCAGCCCGTCGCAGAACTTCAAGCCGAAGGGCCACTACATCGTCGCCCTGCGCAACCTGACCAACGGCTCCGGCGGGGCTCTCACTCCGCCGTCGGCCTTCCGTTACTACAGGGATGACCTGCCGTCGGACCAGGCCGAGGTCAATGCACGTCGTGATCACTACGAAGGCCTCTTCGACACTCTCAAGGGCGCCGGGGTAAAGCGCTCCGAGCTGTACCTCACCTGGGACTTCACGGTCGCCAGCGACGAGAACAACTACGAGCGTGCGCTCAGCATGCGTGACGATGCCTTCGCGGACATCGGTGCCACGACCATGGGCGACAAGGTCGTCCAGGGCGACGCCCCCGCCTTCACCATCACCAATCCAACCGCCGGTGGCCTGAACGGGAACATTGCCCGTCACATCAAGGGCACGTACACGGTGCCCTGCTTCCTGACCAACGGCTGTCAGCCGGGTGGAGTGTTCGACCTCGACGCGAACGGCAAGCCGACGCGCAATGGCGATTACCAGGCCAAGTTCGAATGCATCGTGCCGCCCGTCGGCGTGACCGGGCCGAATCCGCCGAAGCTGCGTCCGATGGTCTTCGGGCACGGTCTCCTCGGTACCGCCGGCCAGGTCACCGGAAGCATCGGCCCGAACCTCGCCCAGGATCACTCGATGATCTCCTGCGCCACCGACGAGATCGGAATGGCGAGCGAGGACCTGCCCAGTGTGGCCGGGGCACTGACCGACCTGTCCAATTTCGCGGTCGTGCCGGACCGGCTCCAGCAGGGCCTGGTCAATGAGCTGTTCCTCGCCCGGCTGATGTACCACCCCGACGGGCTCGGAACCGATACGAACTTCCAGTACATGGGAGATTCGGTAATCCGCACCGACCACGTCTACTACCTGGGCGCCAGCCAGGGCGCGATCATGGGTGGTCCTCTGACCGCGCTCTCGCCCGACTTCACCCAGTCGGCACTGGTCGTCGGCGGCATGAACTACTCGAACCTGCTGAACCGGTCGACCGACTGGCCGGCCTATGGCGTCCTGTTCGAGGGGTCCTACCCGGACGAGCTGTCACAGCCGCTAGCGCTCAATCTGATCCAGATGCTCTGGGACCGCGGGGAGCCGAATGGTTACGCGCACCGGATGACGGACAACCCGCCGCCGAACACCCCCAAGCACCGGGTCAATCTGATCGTGGCGGTCGGCGACCATCAGGTCTCGAATTTCACCAGTGACATCGAGGCCCGGACCGCCGGATTCGTCACCAATGCCGGTGGAATCAACGACCAGCGCTGGCCGAACTACGACGACCTGTGGAACGTGCCGCGACTGAAGCCGGGTGATTACCCGTACACCGGCTCCACCATCGCCTACTACGACACGGGCCCGTTCCGGACGAACCCGGCCGACCTGGGTGGTGACAACATCGGAACCGGCACACCGCCGATCCCGAACCTGGCACCGACGTCCCTCTGGGAGGATCCGCACGGCGCGCCGCGCGGAGCCGCAGGACCGGTCGAGATGATCAACACGTTCTTCGACCCCAACGGGTACATCAATGACCTGTGCGGTGGCGAAGCATGTATCGGCAGCGGCTGGGATGGTGACTTCAACGCCGTCATTCCCCCCCACTGATCAAGAAGTCGAAAGCTGAATGAAAGGCGCCCCGCGAAAGCGGGGCGTTTTTTGTTCCCGCCTACCGTGGCCGGTAGATCGTCTTGTTGCCCAGTAGCCGCGAGACCGTGACCAGCTTGTAGCCGCGGCTCTGGAGCCGCTCGATGCCGGCCGCGAGGGCGCCAACCGTCTGGCTCCTTGGTCCGCCGCCGTCATGCATGAGGACGATCGAGCCGGAGCGCGCACTGGAGATCGTGTTGAGGATCGATCCGGAACCGGGGAGCTTCCAGTCGTTCGTATCGCGATCCCAGTTCACGGTCTTCAACTTGTTGGCCCGGGCAGCGCTGAGCACTCCGGAATTGACCGCACCACCGGGCGGCCGGAAGAGACAGGGCCTGAATCCGGTCGCTTTTTTGATGACGTGATTTGTCTGGCGGATGTCGGCTGCCCCGGGGTACAAGCCGTGATGCATCGTGTGATTGGCGAGTTCATGCCCTTGCGCCAGAATGCGGCGGGAGGTGGCCGGATACCTCTGGATCTCCTGGCCGACCTCGAAGAATGTTGACTTCACCTTGTGGGCCTTGAGGATGTGGAGTACCTGAGGGGTGTATGCGCTCGGACCGTCATCGAAGGTCAGGGCAATCTGCTTGCGTCCGCGCGGACCGTGCGTAACGAACTCGCCGTTGCCACCGGTACAGCCGACCGCCTCGATCACCCGCATCCGGTAGCGGGCAAGATGCCGGGCCGGAAAGCTGCTGCGGCAATCGGTCGAGTCGTTCTTGCAGTCGCCATCCGAGCGCACGATCCTCCACGAATACTGGCCGTGAGGCAGGCGGGCAGCGGCCGGATCGAGCTTAATCACGAACTCGCGTTTCGATGGCCGCTTGACCGATGCCGCAATCGTGTTCTTCGAGAAGACTCTGTTCGCCTTGTTGGTCCGGGTGACTCCCACCCGGTGGCGAGAGTTTTTCCTGCCTCCGATGCAGATCCGGGAGATGACCTGCTTTCCGCGCCTGGTCATCTCGAGGCAGAGATACTTCGACTTCGGCTGGTTGAGATCCGGCTGTCGCGACAGGCCCGTCAACGCGATCTGGCGACTGGTGGATATCTGAACGACCAGGCTCTTGCCGGATTGCGACAGCTTCGCCCCGCTGGCCGGCGCATTTCCGGCGCCGATGGCCGGGCTCGAGGCGAACGCGGTCACGAACGCGAGCAGCCCGGCAAATCCGGCAATTGCCAACCGGTGGCCGTGATCTTCCCGCAGTTGTTGCCTCCCTGGATTGAACATCAGTCGTAAACCACTATAAATGGCGTGATGAACCGGGAGATCCTCTGGAAGTCCGCGCTGGTCCAACTGCTGGCTGTTGCCGCCGTCTCGATAGTTCTGGCGATCCTGCTCCCGAAGTCCTTTTTTGAGGACTGGGGATGGGTCAGCGGACCGACCGCCTGGATCCTCTGCGCCCTATTTACGGCGACCGTGCTCAAGCTTCCACGGGGAACGGTGGTCCTCGGTGCGATCCTCGCCGGAGTGCCGAGCGTGATCGCCGTTTTTCTTGGGGTCCACTGGCTCGGTGCCCTGCTGGCCACCGCATTCTTCGCTGTCTGGTGCGCCTACCGGGCGAAGCCTGCCCCCGCCCGCTAATAACGACCGTGCCCTTGAAACGCGAATAGATTGGATAAATGGCTACCGGACACGACCCACAGGATGCTGACCCTTCTGCAATCACTCCCCCGGATCCGCATGTAGTCACCCTCTTCGGGGCTTCGGGCGATCTGGCGAGACGCAAACTGCTGCCCGGCCTCTACCACCTGGACCGGGCCGGACACCTCTCCGACTGCCGGATCGTCGGCGTCGCGCGCGCCCCCATGACCGACCTCGAATTCCAGCAATATGCGCGCGAGGCCTGTGAGTCCTTCGGCCGCGGGGTGGTGGATGAGGACGACTGGCACCACTTTGCCCGGCGCCTGACTTACGTAAGCCGCACGACCGGTCCGGAGGGTCTGGCTCAGGCGGTGGCCGAAGCCGAAGCATCGATCGGGGAACCGACCCGTCGCCTCCACTACCTGAGCGTGACGCCGGCCGCGGCGACCTCGGTCGTCCAGATGCTGGCTGAGGCGAATCTGGTCGAGCGCTCCCGCATCGTCATGGAAAAACCGTTCGGCACCGACCTCGCATCGGCGAAGGAACTCAACGCGAAACTGCACGAGACCTTCGACGAAAGTCAGATCTTCCGCATCGACCACTTCCTCGGCAAGGAACCGGCGCAGAACATCCTGGCGCTTCGCTTCGCCAACGGTCTGTTCGAACCGATCTGGAACCGCAACCACATCGACCACATCCAGATCGACGTGCCCGAGACAATCACCGTCGAGGGCCGCGGCGAATTCTACGACGAAACGGGTGCATATCGGGACATGGTGGTCACCCATCTGCTCCAGATCCTCGCCTTCGTCGCGATGGAAGCACCGGTCGAACTCGAGCCGGATTCGATCACCGAAGAGAAGAACAAGGTCTTTCGCTCGCTGAAGCCGATCCAGCCCGAAGACGTGGTGCGCGGCCGGTACGAGGGCTACCGCGACGAAGAAGGCGTCGATCCGGACTCGAAGACCGAGACCTTGATCGCCCTCAAGGCTTCGATCGACAACTGGCGCTGGTCGGGCGTCCCGTTCTACCTGCGGACCGGAAAGGCGATGGGCGAAGGGTCGAGAATTATCTCCATCGCCTTCCGCTCGCCGCCGAAGAGCATGTTTCCGGCCGGCTCGGGCGTCGGCAAGTACGGGCCGGACCACCTCACCTTCGACCTCGAGGAATCCTCGCGGATCTCACTCTCGTTCTACGGCAAGAGGCCGGGTCCGGGAATGATGCTCGACAAAGCGAGCCTCCAGTTCTCGCTGAACGAGGTCGATAGCGGCGCCGACACACTCGAGGCCTACGAGCGCCTGATCCGTGACGCGATGGGCGGCGACCACACCCTCTTCACCACAGCAACCGGCATCGAGACGCTCTGGGCAGCCTCCGCCCCGATGCTCGAGAACCCGCCTGATGTCCAACTCTACGACCGCGGCTCGTACGGACCGAAGGAAATCCAGGAACTGATCAAGCCGAACAAGTGGCGCCTGCCGTTCGAGCGCACATGGCGCGGTTAAGAATCAGGACACCACCATCCAAGTCGCACAGCGAACCCGACATTTCATTCTGCTGAGCGAAGTGACTTGGATGCCATATTTATGACCATCCTTCATGAGCTCTTCCCTAGGTTGCGGGACTCCCTGCCGAGGATCCAACTCGGAACCGCGCCAACGCCACTGCGCCCCCTGCCCGGTCTGACCGACGGCCCCGCCGAAGTCTGGCTGAAGGACGAAGGCGCCTTCGGTGACGGTGGCTGGGGTGGCAACAAAGTGCGAAAGCTCGAGTGGCTGATCCCCGAAGCAAAGCGGCGAGGCAAGTCGAAGATCCTCACCGTCGGCGGAATTGGAACGAATTGGGGTCTCGCCTGCACGCTCTACGGCCGGGACCATGGAATCGAAACGATCCTCGCCCTGGTCGATCAGCCGGTGGACGATCACGTGCGAGAGCAGATGGAGCGGTTGAAGGAGTCGGGCGCCGAGATCCACTTCACCCACACCAAGGCCCGCACGGTTGCCGAGGTGATCTGGCTGATGGCCCGCCACCGCCCCTACTTCCTGCCGGCCGGTGGCTCCAACGCGGTTGGCGCCGTCGCCTACGTCGAAGTCGCACTCGAACTCGCGGAGCAGGTCCGGGCGAGCGAGATCGAGGAGCCTTCCCATGTGGTCTGCGCGGTCGGGTCGGGTGGAACCGCCGCCGGCCTGATGCTCGGCCTGGAACTCGCGGGTCTCAGTACCAAGGTCCTGGCCGTGGTGGTCAACGACTCGCTGCGCCTGGACCGGAAGGCCCTCACCGGACTGGCCCGGAAGTGCGCGGACCTTCTCCGCGAGCGTGGTGCTGAACTGCCGGTGCTGAACCTCGGCGACAATCTGATCGTGGTCGAGGACCAGCTCGGCACCGGCTACGGCCACCCGACGGAGGCCGCAAAGCAGGCTCACGACCTCGCCGCCGAGAAGGCGGGCCTCGACCTCGATCCGGTCTATACGGCCAAGGCGATGGCCGGCCTGCTCGCATTCGATGGCGAGACTCCGACAACTGGTCCGGTGGTCTTCATCGACACGAACGGCCCCCGTCAGCTTCAGTGAACTGCCCGCGCCAACCCGTGAAAAAGAAGGTCAAAGACAAGAGGTGAAGAGGTTGATGCCGGCACACGCGGGTCGAACTATGGCCCTAACAGTGCGAAAGGTACGACACAGATCCCGTCTGGCCGGCGGTAGGCCCGGCTCCCGGTTGTAACCACGACTCTCTCTTTGAGACGGTCACCAATCTGAGAATGAAGCCAGTTGAGATGTCTACAGTCACGGTTATCGACGGTACCTGAAAGCTTGACCTCGAAAGCCACGACTTCTCCTGATGCATCCTCGACAATGAGGTCAATCTCATGTTCCCCGTTTCGAGTACGCATGTGGAAGACGCGTGCCTCAATTGATTGCGCGAACACTCGGACCGCTTGCGTGACAAGGGATTCGAACAAGTCTCCGAGGAATACTCCATCGCGTGGAATCAACTCCGTCCCACCTCGACCCTTCAACAGCTTTTCCTTCGTAAGACCCAGAAGGCTGACGGCCAGGGCTGGATCCGTCAGATGATGCTTGGGAGTCTGGGTCAAGCGCTTGAGATGACTGTTGCTTGGGGTCCAGCCTTCCACGGGGTCGAGAATGAAAAGTCTTGTCAGTGCATCGCGATATGAGAGGACCGTTGTCTTGGCCGGAGTGCCCTGGCCAGAAGTCGCAGCATCCCGTATTTTCTCCAGCGTAGTCGTCGTAGCGGTGGCAGCTGCGTATGCGGCCATCCATCGACGCAAGGCTTCCGGACGCCGTACCGTCTTGCCAAGCTCATCTTCAAAGTCCCGATCGATTATCCGGCTGACGTATCCGTCGAGCCTCGCTCGAAGCGCTCGACCTTCGTAGACTCGGATGCCCGGGAAACCTGAACGAGTGATTTCTTCGGTGTAGTCCTCCAGACAGAACGTCGCCTCGCCAGCAATCATCGTTTCGCTCTCGTCGAATAGGTCACGAAGACTGACCGTGGGAGACATGTCAACGCGTTCAATCAGAGTCATGGGCCTCATGCGGACGATGTCAATCCGTGCTGCGCCAGAATGTCTCTGTGGTCCGTCGGAATCGTCGCCCGGAGCAGCAGATCCAGTTAGAAGGAACGGGCCAGGCGGGACACCGTCATCAACAGCCCTTCGAACCGTGTCCCAGAGTGAGGGGACCCGCTGCCATTCGTCGAGCAGGACAGGTCCGTCACCGACTAGAACCCGTTTGGGGTCAGCGGCGGCGATTTCCTGCTGCTCGGGCTCGTCGAGGCGCACCAATGTCACCGCTCGTCTCCTGGCCGTCTCAGTCTTGCCCGTTCCTTTCGGGCCCTCGATTGCCAACGCTGGCAACTCGGCGAGCTCATCCAACTCGCTGTCTATTACGCGAGAACGGTAGGTCTTCATGTCCTTACCATACACCATGCCGAGTTCCTAGACTACCTTCTGCCAAGTTTTTAGACTACCTTCTGCCACCTTTCTCAACTACCTTTCGCCGGATCTTTCCGTATTGGGGAGCTCCTTTGACGGTTCGGTATTGATTGATCAGGCAGCGGCTGAACACTCAAAGGATGACTGGCGCTTACGCAACACGAACGGCCCGCGCCAGTCGCAGCGGGGGCGCGGCACTTTCAGAAAGCCCGAAGAGGTCTCTCAGGGAATTCACAAGGTTGCCCGGCAGGATCGTTTCCAGACCGGTGAGAAGCCGGAGACGAACCACGAAAGGCAAGCATGAAGAAACCAATAGCAATCGCAGCAGCGGTACTCGCCATCGGAGCGGCCGGGACCGCGGTCGCAGCACCAGGCGGCTCGATCCTCGGAGGCAGCCAGGACGAACGCCAGGCGGAGTTCGCCGGCGACCTCGCCCAGCAGCTCGACGGTGTCAACGCCAACCAGGTCGAACAGGGCCTCGAAAAGGTCCGTGCCCAGCACGAGGCCGAGATGCAGGCGGAGCGGGCCAAGAATCTCGCCGATCAGCTCGACGGCGTGAGTGTCGAGCAAGCCACTGCAGCGCTGGAAAAGGTCGATACGCAGCTGAAGTCGGACCAGCAGAACGGCGAGCGGCCGGATCCGAAAGAGGTCGACCAGATCTTGGCCGACGAACTCGGCGTGAGCGCTGACGAACTCAAAAAGGCCCACCAGGCCGAAGCGACCGCAAGGCTCGATCAGGCAGTCGAAGACGGCAAGCTGACCGAGAAGCAGGCCGATCAGGTCCGTAAGGACATCAAGAGTGGCAAGAAGCCCTCTGGCGGACCGGGCGGGCATGGCGGTCCCGGTGGACCTGGAGGCCCGGGTGGCCCCGGCGCTACCGATGGCCCCGGACCTGGCGGACCGGGCCTCTAATCCGGCAACCCGACATTTCCCGGCTTCCGGGTGAGAGTATCCGGTGATGATGCCGACTCCAACCGTGCTGGTCGTCGATGACGACCCCGGGATACGCGAAGCCCTCGACCGCGCCCTGCGGCTCGAGGGCTTCGCCGTGTCCACATCGGAGGACGGCGAGGACGCGGTCGCCGCGGTCGAGCGCGACCGGCCCCACGTGATGGTGCTCGATCTCGGCCTGCCCGGGATCTCGGGGATCGAGGTGATTCACCGGCTGCGGGCCGACGGGCACGACCTCCCGATCTGCGTGCTATCCGCGCGCGATGAGATTGCCGACCGGGTCGAAGGCTTGAAGGCAGGCGCCGACGACTACGTGGTCAAGCCGTTCGAACTCGAGGAACTGGTCGCCCGGCTTCATGCCCTCCTCCGGCGCCGGCCGGAGGAGGTGAGCGCCCCGCTCCAGGTCGGCTCCCTGCGGATCGACCCGGCCCGCCGCGAGGTGCTCCTTGACGACCGGACGCTCGATCTGACCGCACGTGAATTCGAGCTGCTCGAGGTCCTGGCCCGCCATCCCGGGATCGTGCTTTCACGGACCCAGCTGTTAGAACAGGTCTGGGGATACACCTTCGAGGTCGACGGCAACGTCGTCGACCAGTTCATCTCCTATCTTCGGCGAAAGACCGAGGAAAGCGGTGAACCGCGGCTGATCCACACGGTCCGCGGGGTGGGATTCGTGTTGAGACCATGAGAGCCGCCCTCGGAAGCCTGCGTGGCCGGGTCGCCCTGGTTGCGACCCTGACCGTCGCCCTGGTGCTGCTCCTGGTCGGGGCCGTGACCCTGGCCTCCTTCTCCGCGCGCGAAAGCGACCGGATCGATCAAGGGCTGATGGACCGACCGGCACCGGACGTAGCGAGGGCCCTTGGTGGCCCCGCCGGACCCGGAAGTCCTCCCGGCGACCGTGGATCGTCCGGTGCGGGCGGCGGCCCGGACCAACCTTTCGGTCCACCGGCACTCCGTCCGCAAGGTGAATTCGTCCGGCTGATCGTGGACGGTCAGGCTGCCAGCGGGGTCAACGTCCCCAAAGGCCTGACGCTCACTGATAAACCCGGGCTCCGGACCGTGAAGACGGATGGGTCGAAGTTTCGGACGCTGACCCGGGAGGTCGGCCCCGGCACGCTGGTTGAAGTCGGAGTCGACCTGGCTGAATCCGAGGCGCGGATCGCCGAGCTCCGCAACCGCCTGCTCCTGATCGGGCTGGCCGGAGTTCTCCTGGTGGCCGCACTCAGCTGGTGGCTGTCAGGGCTGGCACTCCGCCCGCTGGCGCGATTGCGCGATGCGGCCGGGGAAGTCAGCTCGACCGATGACCTGTCGAACCGGGTCGACCCCGGCGCCAGTCCGGTCGAGATCGAGGAACTGACCGCGAGCATCAACGCGATGCTGGCCCGCCTCGAAACCTCGGCCGGGGCTACCGAGGAGGCGCTGTCAGCCACCCGCCGCTTCGCCGGTGACGCCGGTCACGAACTGCGAACGCCGATGACCGCGCTGCAGGCCAACCTCGGCGCGATCCGCCGCAACCCCGACCTGAAGCCGGAAGAGCGGACGGCGGTACTCGAAGGGATGGAAAGGGACGCGGACCGGATGATGCGGATGCTCGGCACCCTCCAGACCCTGGCCCGGGGAGATTCCGCCGCTGCCTTGCCCAGGGAATCCGTCGAAATGGCCGCATTGGCCGGAGGCGCAATTGAATCGGCCCGGCGCCGCCACCCGGCGATCACCTGGAAGGTAGAGGTCCCATCGGGTGAAGTCGAAGCCCGGGGATGGCCGGACGGACTCCGGGCAATGGTCGACAACCTCCTGGAGAACGCCGCCCGTCACGGAAAGCCGGAGGGGAAAGTCACCCTCACCCTCGCGGATAAAGGCGGTTCAGTCACGATCACGGTCGACGACGACGGTCCAGGCATCCCACCCGAACATCGAGATCGCATTTTCGAACGCTTCGAACGAGGCGACGCCTCAGGGGCAGAAGGTTCCGGCCTCGGCCTCTCGCTGGTCAGGCAGCAGGCAAAGCTCCACGGCGGCGACGTCATCGTCGGCGAGAGCGAGTCCGGCGGTGCCCGGTTCACGGTAACCATCCGTTCCGATTCGACCGCATCGCCTTTGCGGCCCTGACCCTGAGTCGACTCGTGAAGCCTCGGTCCGGTTCGCCACTGCTGAATATCTCGCGCGGCCGTTTCGAGCCGAGTGCTCCCGGCGTCCTCCCGGCCCCATCAACTTGGTCAGGCCCGCCAAGAGCGCGCGGAATCACGGCAAGTCCAAGCCCCACGCTGGCCATCAAAGCAACCAGGGCTGCGGGCCATTGCCGAAGCAGCACAACGATCAGGAAGCTCAGGAAGCTCAGGAAGCCGAGCACAAACACATAAGGAGTGAAAGCAACGATCTGGATCAAAGGAAAGCCCCGTTCCAGTCCAATCCCCCGGAAGACGACCCAGCAAAAGAAGGGCAACACCAGAAACCAGCCGGCCCAGACGCGCCAGCCCTTTTTGGCAATGTTCTTTCTCAGGTCACCCAAACCGGGGAGCATACTCTTGATCCGGCGAACCGCTGCGGATAGGCTGAATTCAGTCCGCCGCTGCTGAATATCTCGCGCGGCCGTCTCTGGCAAGTGTCTCTGGCGTCCTCCCGATCTGTCCTCAGCGACAGAAAAGCCGAAGCAAGTACCCAAAGAGGGGGTCTGCCATGTTCAGCAATGCGTTTCGTCCTACATCTCTCGCCGGTTTGCTCTGCTCCTGTCTGATCGCACTTCTGTTCGCGTTCTCTGTTGCTGCCCAGACAGCCTCCGCAGCACCACTTTTCAACGCCCGGAGCGACTTCGGAACTAGCTCGATTCCCTATGCGGTGACCAGCGCTGACTTCAACGGCGACGGCAAACTCGACTTGGCAGTTACCAACGGCAGCTCAAACTCTGTCTCGATCCTGCTCGGAACCGGCACCGGCAGCTTCGGGGCAAAAACAGACTTCGCCACTGGCTCGTTCCCCCGATCGGTGACCAGTGATGACTTCAACGGCGACGGCAAACCCGACCTGGCGGTTGCCAATGGTGGAACCACAACCGTCTCGGTCCTGCTTGGCACAGGAAGCGGCAGCTTCGGAGCAAAGACCGACTTCGCCGCCGGCTCTTTCCCCCAATCTGTGACCAGCGGCGATTTCAACCGTGATGGCAAACAGGACCTGGCCGTGGCCAACAGCGGATCCAGCTCGGTCTCCATTCTGCTTGGCACGGGCGCTGGCAGCTTCGCTGCCAAAACCGACTTCGGCGCCGGCTCAGGCCCCTATTCAGTGACCAGCGACGACTTCAACGGCGATCTGAAGCTGGACCTGGCAGTAGCCATCAACGGCTCAAACACCGTCGCGATCCTGCTCGGTGATGGCGCAGGGAGCTTCGCCTCCCCAACGGCTTTTCCCACCGGCTCGTTTCCATATGCGGTGACCAGCGACGACTTCAACGGCGACGGCAAACTCGACGTGGCAGTAGCCAACGGTAGCTCTGACACCGTCTCGGTCCTACTTGGTGATGGCAGCGGTGGTTTCGGAGCAAAAACTGACTTCGCCACCGGCTCATCCCCCCGATCGGTGACCAGCGACGACTTCAACGGCGACGGCAAACCCGACCTGGCGGTAGCGAGCATCTTCTCCAACACCATCTCAATCATGCTCGGCGACGGCAGCGGCGGCTTCGCTACCAAGATTGACTTCACCACCGGATCGGGGCCCAACCTGGTGACCAGCGATGACTTCAACGGCGACAGCAAACCGGACCTTTCGGTAGCCAATGGTGGATCCAACACCGTCTCGGTCCTGTTGGGGGACGGTGACCCTGAACCAGTAGCAGCCCCGACCAGCTCGGGCTTTGTCACCCAGGCACTCGGCACCCTGAGCCTGGCCCAGACAGTGACTGTTACTAACTCAACGCCCGGCTATCCGCTTCTCGTGGACCGGGTGAGAACGACCGGGAGCGACCGGGCTGACTTCATTGTGGCTGTCGACGACTGCACCGACCAAAGCGTCCCGTCCGCGGGCAGCTGTGAAGTCGGCGTGCGTTTCGCACCATCGGCCGTTGGTTCCAGAAGCGCCAGTCTGGAGCTCGCTTACAACGGAGCTTCCTCACCGTTGGTTTTGCCTCTGACGGGAACCGGGGGCGAATTGCCGATAGGCCCGACCGGCCCCACCGGAAATACCGGTGCCGTTGGTCCGATTGGTCCAACCGGGTCCACTGGGGCCACAGGCCAGGCAGGCTCCACCGGAGTGGCCGGCTTCAACAAAGTGAAGGTAAGTGGTCCAAAGAAGGTCAAGAAGGGCAAGAAGGCCACCTACAACGTCAAGATCTCCAACTCGGGCAATGCGGATGCGGCCGGGGTGAAGCTGAAGGTCGCCGGCAAAGGAGTCAAGGCGAAGAAGTCGGTTGGAAAGATCGGTCCCGGCAACACCAAAACGGTCAAGGTCAAGCTGAAGCCGAAGAAGCCGGGCAAGATCAAGGTCGCCTTCAAGGTGACCTCTGACAACGCCGGTGGCAAGACCGGGAAGAAGAAGATCAAGGTCAGGAAGTAAGCCCCCCCGCCACGGTGGAACGTGGCGAGGGATGGGCGGTACTGGGCTCGAACCAGTGACCCCCTGCGTGTAAAGCCAATTGAGTCGAATTCGTTAGATGGCTCTGTGGCTGGTTTTCACCACTGCTGATGCCGAAAGTAGTGCCTTTGCTCCTGCCGCGGGATACCCGTGGATTAGGTTGGATTGCCGTGGATAAAGGCAGAAAGATGTCGATTCTGCCAATCGGTATGGCGACGGAACCCTCCAGAACTTCTCGTCTGGACGAGCAGATCTCTCATGACGGGCAGTAGACGGAAGTTGTCTTTTTGCGCGAAACTTTTTGCGACCCGTTGAGGCGGTCGCATGGCAGCAGATTTCCCTGGGGCATTGTGGTCGCCTAGTTCGTTCGAAGCGCGACAAGGAGGTTGCGGGACCCCATTTAATGGGCATCTACGCCCTCGTAACGCACCTGAACAAAATCTAGGCGGCGTTGTTCGGGAGGAGCTCTACCGAGCCTTCTGGCCCATCTTTACTCTCAACTCGTGCCGCAAGGCTCGGAGAAAGTTATAGAGCAACCGCGCCATGCACCACTGCTGCGTTGGATCATCGGGAAGGTCTCGATCGCCTTCACGACGCAAAGTCTGAACTGCGTCCAGGGGGCTGCACCTCTGGGGTCCATTCGACCGGCGGAAAGTCGAAGGGTTAGGGTTCTTATGTGGAAGCAGACTCCCAGCCTCCCGTTCTTCCGCGACCCGATGCCAGACACAATCACGGCGACAGCCGGCGTGCGTGGAGTCCAGAATTCGTCAGCTACGCATACGCGCTGGTGGCGAGCGACGAATACAGAGACATGCCCTGCACGACCGACGAGGACGGCAAGGTCGACTGGACAATCCCCACCGGTCGTGCCAGGGGCTCAAAAAATTGGGACGGCAACCAGCGAAGGAAGGATTGGTGGAGAGAAAAGGCTGCTGATCTAGGTATTCGTGAGGATGGGCACTGGATCAGCAGGGTTGCCAGGGAGCTACACCCTTGGGGTTGGAAGCCCTGCCAAACATGCGGCAGGTGGATGCGACTGTCTTACTCCTACCCGACCGCTCGAACCATCGCTCGGCTCAACGAGGGGCTAGACGAGGAGGACCTACTCGAGCTTTCTGACTTCCTTGATATCTACGAGATTGCGGATCACCTCTTCAGCTCATCAGATCCGGCTCCAGCTAGAAGGCAGCTTGAATCCGCATTCCCGGAGCTCGTTCCACTCGCTAGCCTGAGCGTAGATGAGGTCAAGGGAGAGCTAGAAGCGAAGGTTGTTAAACCCCAACTTAGGGGTCGCCTGTCTCCTGGTGCAATGAGCAACCCGCCCGACCGTCTAGACGGATTCCACACCTACAACCTTTGCTGTCGAAGCACGCAAGACACTGGTCGGACGGTCGAAAACCTTAGGACCTACGGCGTGGATCGCAGGGCCTTTGAGCATTGGTCCGAGGGCAACTGGGAAGCCGCCAACGTCTTAATGAATCAAGCCGGGCCCGGAGAGTGCCCTTTGTGTGGCGAGTTCAGCAAGCTGAGCGCCGATCACATCGGACCTATCTCTCTAGGTTTCCAACATTCAGTCTATTTTGAAGCTATTTGCGTTGGTTGCAACAGCGGCAAGAACAACCGCATGCGGTTTCGTGACATCACCGCCCTAAGGGCGATTGAGGAGCGCAACGAGAGCGTCGTAAGTTGGCAAGCGCGAAGCGTATGGAGCAGAGTTTGTCCCAGGTGAAGAGTGATGCGGATGCCCTTCGCCTCTCGAAATTAATGAACGTGAACCAGCATGAGTTCCTGAGGCTGCTACTTCGAGCTCGCACAGCTGGGGTTCCTGACGCTCTGCTTCAGTTCCTTTCCCCTGAATACGCCGAATCTCGGGTTACGTTTGTGAATGTTGACGAAACAACCCTGAAATTCGATCGGATCGAAGAAACCCAGCGGCAGGAAACCTACGCTCTTGGCAAGGCTTCCCGCCTAATAAGGATCGCCTTCGATTCACTAGACGAATATTCCGAAAAGGAAGTCCGAAACGTCCAGGCGGTACCCCAGAGCCTGCTCGAGGAGGCTAACGCGACCGTGGACGCTGCTATAGGGAGAGCAAAAGAAGAAACCTCATCGTGGAGGGAACCTCTGGTTTCAGCATTAGACCGAACGATGCGGACAAATGTGCGAGAGAACCAGATCCAAGGGCTGATAGCACCAATGGCTTATCTACCGCCGAATGACTTCGGATACTTAAGAGACGCGTTCACGGCCTACATGGACCGTATTGGTGAAATCTTGGCTCAACGATTTCACGACGACGCGGCGATTAAGGAATGGGAGCTAAATCTTGGCGACGAGCCTGCTCTATCCGATGAGGCTTAGTTGCTTCTCTGTAGCGACTGAAATCTGAGATTTCAAAACGTCTAAGTACTCGTCTGGTGCAATCAACCCACGAGAGAGCCTCTGGAAATTCGAGCTCGGGTCGGCAAGGGCCATCTGACAGCCATCTTCGCTCGGTCCGATCGCTGGCAAATCTCCAATCGCAGCCTCTGCGCCTGGAGTAACGCCGACCCCACGCTTTGCTGCTTCGAGAGCAGGAAACGCGGTTACGGGGCTTGGCGGTTCCGGGCTTTGCCCTTCTCTACGAGCCACAACGAAGACTCGTGAACGCCGCTGCGGAACTCCGAACTGATCGCTCTTCAAAACATCGGCTCGGATATCAGCCATGGGTTCCCCTAGTACATCGCAAACTTGTTGAAACACTTTCCCTTTTTTCATGCTGAGCAGCCCGAGAACGTTCTCGAATACGAATCCGTCAGGATCGAGGGCATCAACGACTGAGCGATATTCGCGAAACAGGTGATTTCGCTCGTCCTCCATGGACCGCTTCTTGCCTGCCGTCGAGAAACCTTGGCACGGAGGGCCTCCCAAAATCAACAATGGAAGGTCGGGGGTGAGCCTTCGGGCTTCTCGTGCCTTCTGGATGACTTCTTCTCTCACGGCATCGTCTCGAATGTCTCCGAGCACCACAGAATCATGGATATTTGCCGAGTAAGTATCTAATGAGTACTTGTCAAAGTCGTTAGCAACGAGCGGCTTCCAACCTGCCCATCTAAATCCAAGAGATAGCCCACCAGCGCCGGCGAACAAGTCGACAAAACATCCAGGCTCTCCCTGCTGGAGAGCAACCTGATAGGCCATCAGAGGTGGCACCGCGTTCCCGATTTGATTACCAACCGCCGCCTTAGATCCTCGAAACTCAAACGCGTCGGGAAACGACTGAAAGCGAGCTGCTTCGCGATGGGAAATAACGCGGTCTTGGGCGTAATGGACATGGCACCCGTTGCCTGGTCGCGAAAAATAGGTGTTGATCGTATAGCTCGGAGCATCAGACCTCAATCGGCCGTAGTAGGTAGATCGGGAGCCTTCGCCCCGCTCGTACGAGGCCCGGATCGTTTCGATGCGGCGACAGACGATCGACGCCGGCACGTCTTTCCAATTGCCCCCCTCAGGAATCGACCTCACAATCGCCATATCCAGCTCTGAGAGCGACGCGCTGTAGTGATTAGAGATCAAGATGTGTCCCAGTGTCGACTGACTTCGAGGGGCAATTGAGGCGACAGGTTGAAATGATTCGCCATACGCGTCCACTCATCATGATCGAGCCCGTAGGCGCGGGCCACCGACACTTCAAGAGCGGCTTCACCAGGGCCCCCAGGACCCTCTGCCAAACATTCACTAGTTATCCGTGCCAGCTCCTCAACGAATGCATCTGAGAGATGAGGGATTCTTGCCAATCGCATCACGCTCAAAGATACGTGGTTAGTCATCAACAACGATCTGATCTGAAACTCGAAGGGAAGCGAAGAAACTATCCCCAATAGTGCGAGCAGGCGAGGGCGGGAAAGATCTCGAAAATAAGCCACGCTGACACTGTTCCCAGTCACGGCACCTGCGGGTAACAAAGTCGCGTGAATCCGACGGGCCTGTGAAGGACGGGATATATCTCTCCATGCCAACCGCTCAACGTTTGATGAGCTCGGAGTATCTCGTTTTCGGATGTCAAGAAACTCGTCATCCGGAAGTTTTGCGGCGTCCAAGCGGGCAAGGTGTATCGATCGAACAAATGGATGCTCGCCCGACGGAACGGTAAACCCTGCTCGCCGGGTTTCGTCAAGTTCGCGACCCGCCCACAAGCCAGAGGGTCCTCCTGACTCTAAATCGGCCCAAGACCCCAGGTTGCCGAATTTCTCCAATAATTGGATTCCGTCGGCACCAAATTCGACAGGGATTGAATACCCGCGACTCTCGAGCCAAGACGGAGAGAATGTGATGCTTTCACTCTCGCACCACGATCTGTCTGACTTCATTCGAGCCAGCTCGACCGCTCCTTGCGCTGCCCCACGCTGTCCTACAAAAGTGCAGAAAGGAATGTCAACCGAATCGAACAGTCGGGCTTCCGCTGGGTGGTGAGAAATGCTTTCGACAGAGCATTCACGAAACATCCACCTCCTCAGATCAGTTGAGGTGGTGTCGGCCAACAACGAAGTCGGACAGACAACCGCTACCGTTCCCCCAACTGAGGTCATACGAACTGCAACCTCGGTTCCGACTCGGGACAGATTGGTCCCCCAACCAGCGAATTTTCGACTTGGCTGCGAGATCGGAAATTCGGCTGAAAGCCGTCGATCCAGTGTTTTGAGTTCGGCCTTGTATTCTGCGTGTAGCGCTTCAGTAAGTCTCAGTAGCTCCCTACTATCTGGCTTGAGAAGCTCCCACGGTGGATTCGTTATGACGATGTCCCATCGCTCAGGCGAGCCCGCCGCCCGGTCGAACGTGTCGCCGACCCAAGTCTCCAGGTTGATCTGGATTCCAAGGTCCACCGCGAGAAGGTCGATCCTGATCTTGGCTTGCTCCAAGCCAGACGCATCTTGATCCCAGCAAGTGACGAGCACTTCGCGTATCCCATCCTTCGCCAACTCTTCGATTGTCCAGGCGACAAGCCTGCCGTCACCCGCAAAGGGATCAATAACTCGAATTCCATCGGCTGTAGCGGCGGAGTCAACCGCAATTCTCGCTAGCCGTCGTCCCACCAGCTCATGCGTGTAAAAGCGGCCTGCAGCCCTTTGCTGGAGGCTCTTTCCGTTGATGTCGCTTGGATCAGCCCGGTCGAGTAGCGCTAGGTGCTTCATGCAAGGCACTTTAGGCCTTTGACCGGGCGCTAAAGCAACTCGATGGTTGTGCCCGAGAAGCCAAGCGGGAATAGGAGAAGGAACTGATCCTTGTCGCCATCAAAGTACCCGTGCCGCTACCTAGAACCAGCTTAGCCGGCTCCAGCCTAACCGCGGCACATTGTTATGCGTGCGAGCCTGACCTAGAGATTCCAAAAGGACCCAACTTGAAGGGCTCAAACAGGGGCTACATGTACCAGGCAGTTATGCATCGGAGAGCCCACATCCTCCGCTCCACCAGCGAATCGCTGGGCTCCCTCCTGCCGGACTCCAAAGACCTCTTGCCGCGGCACACCACTATGCGTTGAACAGACGCGCCAAGCCGCTAGTGGTGCGAGATAGCGGAGCCCGCGAGACTATCTGAGGAAACGTAAATGACTGTAGTTGCTGTGGCAGGCAACTATGCATGTTCATTGTGTCGGAGAGACTTCTCATGGGAAACGCTTCTACCCCGCGAATGTCCACGCGGGCGCATATCCGCACCGTTTCGTCCTGACAGACGGCCTAGGCGTCGGTCGGAATGTCTGAGAGGAACAGGGCCTTAGTGGCAAGCATGACAGTCAGCTCATCGCCGCCGATCTCTTGGGCGACGTGCCTTGCCGCCTGCTCGGCCATGTCCCACCTATGCCGCTCCGCGGTGGTGAGGATCTCATCCGGGAACGGGCAGCCACACCGCGAACTGATCGCAGTTCGAGCGCAGCGTTGCCGTCGGAACAATCTCGGGATTTTGAAGTTAGCCAGCACGCGTGGTGTTTTAGCTCTGGAATGTCGCGACTTCAAGTAAATGGACATCACCTTGGCCATGCAGGTCCAGACGCTTTGAGGTCCGAGGGACCATTGTCAGAACACCTAGCACTCAACCCCGGCCGCGGTTGCCTCAGGTGACTGACCGTTGCCACACATGCTTTCCGCTGCGTTTTCCTGCTCGACCTCGGCGTCCGTGGGGCAGTATCCCCCAACGAAAAGGGGGGCTCCACAATTGGCCTGCCTCTCTGCCGCTTCTGCTTCTGCTGCCAATCGGGCCTCTTCGGCCTGCTGCGCTGCGATAGCTGCAAGCTGCGACTCCACTTCGTCTCCACCACGTTGGGCACCGAGCTTCTGGCCACTACGCAGGCCCTCGCGGGTGCCCCGCTTGATTCCGACCGAAGTTGCCTTCACCCGGGTGCGACGGAAGGCGCGGTCGTAAGAAGCGGAGTAGCCCGCTTTGAACCCGACCTTGGCCTCGCTACGCGATTCGGTCTGCGTGGGAGCCTCACCGGAACCGATCAGGAACCCAGCAGTCGCGCCGACGGCCACAATCACGATTGCGGCAATGAGACCAACTATGAGATTGCGCGACGTCATTGTCTGGGCACCTTTATGTCTTTGGAGTCGGGCACGGACAATCCGGCATCCCCAAAGGCAGCCGCATACTCCTGCCTGAATGCCGGCCCGTAAGCACGCGAGAACCCCTTCCGACGTCCTTCCCGGAGACCAATTGCCAACCCCTTGGCCGCGCCCCTCTTCGCACCTTGCTTCTTACCGGCAGTCAAACCTGCTGCCTTTGCTGCGACGAGGTCTTCGCCGGTTGTTCGACCGTAGAAGTAGCCGCCCACGCCGGCTGCTAGTGCGACCAACAGGACAGCACAGATCAGAGCCAGGGCCACGGGACGGGAGAAACCTCGACGCGCGGGCGTACCGGGAACGCTTTGACCACCCGAAGGTTCCGGCTTCTGTCCTTCCGACAAATCCTTCAATTCTTCCTCATCCTTCATGGATGTCTCCCATGGAGCGAGTCTATAGCCAGCACTCAGCCCCGGCACGGTGCTGTAGGTCGCCCAGGTCGATCTTGAACGCCAAGCGTTGACAGACATTCGCTCGGTATTCGCTCGCTTTGTCCGGCGATATGTGGTCTGTTGTTTACGCAGCCGACCGGTTGGGGTCGCCGCAACTACAACTAGGAGGCTCTATTGACGGAAAATGGGATGCCAATCGTCGGCTACGTCCGGGTCAGCTCGGCCGACCAAGCAGACGATGGATACGGCCTAATGGCCCAACAGGCTGCGATCACAAACGAATGCGATCGTCGGGGGTGGCTGCTCAAGGCGACTTTCAGTGATGTTGGGTCCGGAAAGTCACTCGACCGACCGGCCCTCCACGAAGCCCTGAAAGCTGTCGCCTCCGGGGAAGCCGCAGGATTAGCCGTGTCGAAGCTGGATCGCCTCAGTCGTTCGGTGGCAGATTTCGCCGCCCTGCTCGCTTGGTTCGTGGACGCAGAAAGGACCATGGTTGCCCTCGACCTTGGCATCGATACTTCGACGCCGGGCGGGCGGTTGGTCGCCAACGTTTTCGCGTCGGTTGCTGAATGGGAACGGGAGGTGATCGCCTTGAGGACGAAGGAAGGGCTAATGGCAGCGAGGGCCGCAGGGCGGCCGATTAGTCGTCCCGCCTTGGCGGACAACCCACAGCTAGTTCAAAAGATTCAAACCATGCGCGACAAAGGCCTGACTTTCCAGAAGATCGCTGATGCGTTGAACGCGCAGAGCATTCCCACGCTTCGGGGCGGGTCCGCTTGGAGACCGTCCAGCCTCCAGTCGGCGGTTGGTCCACCTAGAAAGACCAAAAAGCGAGTGAACGTCGAGTTGCCGAACCCCATCAAGGTATAGCTATCAAGTGTCGCAGCCTCAACAGTTCGATTTAGAAACTGCCTGAAACTTATGTTATGTTCACCACGAAGCGTCGGTACGAAATCCTCGGCACACGAGGATGCAGCGCACATGACCAACGCCTCCCATAAGAAATCAACAACTCTTTCGGAGGATTTGCATGTGCGAACAAACTGACGTTCCTTCCCCTGTGTCGCTTCTACGGATCGCTCGCGGCCTGTCCCAATCGGAATTGGCAACTGCTTGCGAGTTGCCGGTCGAAGTCCTAAGAGATTTCGAGGAAGAGGGGCCTGTGGCGTTCCTTGAGTATCTATACGAGGTGATCGCTGACCGTCTCGATTGTCCCCCGGCAGCCATCCGAAGCTCGGCCTTCTCTATCAGCGTCGGCGACGAAGGCGAATTGGTGATCAAAGAAGTGGGTCGCTTGCACGCCGTCTAGCCGCTCTCCCAGTTCAAGGTCACAACCGCGTCCCGCAATCGGCCTTCCCAAGGCGATTCAGCGATGGCAAGGTCGAAACCGCCCGTGGGAGTCAACGGGGGTGATGATTTACGTACCCCACGTCAGGGTCCCCTGGAGCGCCTCCGGGGACCGGCTAGGAAACCGGAGGCGCAACCAGTTCGCCTGACGTGGTGAATGCAAATCCAACAACTGGGCAGTCGCCCAACCATAGGAACGGAACCTGACGTGAATTCCAACCCCGACGTGAACCGGAACCCCGGCACCTCTAGTGCCTTCGACTGGCTCGTGCAGATGCCCTCCGAGGACGAGAAGCCGGCTGTACCGTCTCCCGATGAAAAGCGAGCCGTCAATGCTGCCCAGCGGCGGATAAACCGAGCCTTCGCGATGCTCGACCGCGCGGATCGGAAATCGCGTAGGGCGTCATGCTCGAAGCGAAGGGTACCTCCGCGCACATCAGCAAACAACTGTCGGGCCCCTAGGAGCCGGGAAAAGAGAAGTCCATCTTGTGCGAGTTCTCGCACGACCTCCAGCAAATCCTCTGATCCTCCTGGCGGTGAACCTGATCCACCCGGCTCAGCCCACCGAGAGGGGACCCGTCTCCTAGACCCGCTGACGGGAACTAGCCCTTCAGGAGCGGTAAAATGAGTGCGGCACCGACGACGAGTGGTCAGTTGCCGACTCGGGATCAGACCCACAAGTGGCACATGGACCTGATGTCCGATGACGTTTTGCTCCGTCGGCTCCTGGTACTCAAGGGCTGGAGCGCCAAGGCGCTAACGGCCCTGGAGATCGGGTTCGACGGCCAGCGGGTGACCATCCCCTACCTGGAGTGGGAGCAAGTCGCAAACGTCATGCGATACCGGGCAGAGCGCCCGATTACGGAAACGGGGCCGAAGATGCTGCCCTACAGCAATGGCCATGGTAGGTGTCTATTTCCAGAAGTTGAGACGGTGCCAGAGGGGCGGCTTCTGTTTCTTGTGGAAGGCGAGCCAGACGCGATTACGGCGATCTCGCTGGGGCTCTGTGCGATCGCGGTCCCAGGCGCTAACAGTTGGAGAAAGTCCTACGTTGAGGAGCTCGAAGGTCGGCGCGTTGTTGTCTGTTTTGATGACGATCCGCCCGGCAAGAAGTTGGCCGAGAAGGTGGTCGCTGACCTCACCGAGGCGGGGACTGAGGTTCGCGTTCTTGATCTCGGTACCGAGAATACGGACGGAATCAAGGGTTTCGACCTAGGTGACTACGCCGCACGAGCGGTGTCAGAAGCGGAACCAGACGAAGATGTAGAAGCTCTGCTCGAACAAGTCGGCCTGACCCTTCTCAACTGGGCCGAAAACACTGACCCTGAAAAGGCCGAAGAGACTCGGGGTTCCGAAGTGCCCGCGGAAGAAGTCCCCGAGCCGTCGCGGAGTCTGCCGGAGATACTCGATGAGGTCGAACAGGCGATCTCCACGTTTGTCGTACTTCCCAGTCCAGAGGCCGGAGCCGCCTTGGCACTGTGGACGGTCCACACTTGGGCGTTCGAAGCCGCCCACGCAACGCCGTACATGTTGGTCATCAGCGCCGAGAAACGCTCCGGCAAGACGAGGCTGTTGGAGATTTTGACGGCGCTAGTCCGTAGACCATGGGCGACGGTCGATGTATCTGAGGCTGCCCTTTTCAGGAAGATCGCCCAGGATCGCCCGACTTGCCTAATCGATGAGATCGATGCGATCTTTTCGAGTGCTACGGAACGCACCGCGCCTCTTCGCGCAACCATTAATGCCGGGAACCCGGAGGGCGGATCGGTCGCTAGATGTGCGGGGGACGACATGAAGGTCGTGGACTTCAATGTCTTCAGTCCGAAGCTGCTCGCCGGGATCGACAAGGGCGAAAGGCTCCCCGACACGATTCGCGATCGAAGCGTGACGATTCAGATGGTCAGAAAGACCTCGGATGAACCCGTCAGGAGGTTGCTGCTGCGCAAGGTGCACCCTCTACTTGAGAACCTACGAGGGGACCTCGAAGGCTGGGCCAGCCGGAACGTCGAAATGCTTTCCAGTGCCGAGCCCGATCTGCCAGCAGAACTCGATGATCGAGCCGCTGAAGCCTGGGAGCCGCTGCTCGCGATCGCCGACCTTGCTGGGGTGGCCTGGGGCAGTAAGGCCCGGGATGCCGCCAAGGCGCTCTCCAGCAATACGGGAGAAGAGGGTCAGACCCACGGTGGGCTGCTTCTTGCGGCCATTAGGGATCTGATGGGTTCCAAACTGACCATCGCTACCAAGGACGTCCTGCTCCGTGTCAATCACCGGGAGGAGCTTCCATTCGGCGCTTGGCGCGACGGTGAAGGCATTGACGCCCGGGGTCTAGCTCGGTTACTGAAGCCCTATGGAGTCAGAGCGAAAAAGGTTCACATCAGCGACGGCCAGAAGGTCCGGGGTTACCATCGGGATGACCTCAGCGAAGCCTGGTCGAGGTGGCTTCCCACCCCCGCCAGTTTGGGCAAGGAACCTGCGGAGCTTCAAGTCCAGGTGGAACCAGAAGTTCCGCAGGACAGAGCCAAAGTTCCCCAGGTTCCTCATAAAGACCAAATAGGGGTGCCGGCAGACATCTCGGGACCTACTGGGTCGGAATCTGACCGAAGGACGAAGCCATGACGGACGAGCTCGCTGACGCGATCCTGCATGAGCTGAAAGCCATTCGAATGGCCTTGGAAGACCGCCCTCCCCAGCATTTACTCACAGCCCAGGAGGTCGCTGATCGTCTGGGTGTCGGGAGGAACTGGGTCTACGCCCACGCAGACGAACTTGGAGTCGTTCAACTGCCGTCGAAGACCGGTCGAAAGCCTCGTCTGCGCTTCAACCCTTCTGCCGTCGACGACTACTGGCAGGAAGGAAACGAGTCAGGGGTGCGACCAACTCGAAAGCAACAGATGCCCGTAGCCGAACTCCCTTTGCTGCCGATACGAGGGCATCATGAAGGCTCTTAGCGCTCGGGCCGCAATCACGCCGACGACTTCAGTAGATCAGCCTGCTCAGAAAGCGCCGTTAGGGCACGTTGGTCGCATGTCGACAGAACTCTCACGATCCTCGGCGAAAGGCTCACCAGATGCCCCGTAGAGCCACAGGCCAGATAGTTGAACCGAACGGCAAGCAGAAATCCTTCGCGCTGCGGTTTACGGCCTACGGAAAGCGGCGGTTTGTGACGCTCGGGACTCCGGCTGAAGGCTGGACCAGAGAGAAGGCCGCTGAGGAGCTCAGGTACACCCTTGACCGCGTCAAACGCGGTCATTGGAGCCCGCCAGCGAGGGCCACCGCGCCAGCTGATGCATTTGGCCCCGATACTCCGTCCTTCCATGAGTTTGCGTCGCGCTGGCTGCTCGACCGTGAACCAGAACTCGCAGAACGAACCGTGGATGACTACAGATGGGCCTTATGTCATTACCTGCTGCCCTTCTTCGCCAAGCACGCTCTTCACGAGATTACGATTCAGGAAGTTGACCGCTATAAGGCGACGGCAGTTCGGTGCGGTCGCCTCTCGAACAACTCGATCAACAAGACGTTGACCCGCCTCGGCCAGATCCTCGAGACAGCCGTGGAGTACGACCTGATCACATCGAACCCCGCTGCGGGCAAGCGTCGTCGTCTCAAGGGATCTAAGCCCTCCAGGACGCATGTCGAACCCGAACAACTGATGACACTCCTGACGGCTGCAGAACGGCTAGCTGGGACCTACCAGCCCGTTGCCCGCCCAATCCTTGCCACCTTGGCTGGAGCAGGTCTCCGCATCGGTGAAGCTCTTGATCTCGAATGGCGTGACATCAGTCTCGGGGCGAGGACCGTCAGGGTTAGAGAGTCGAAGACCGAACGCGGGTATCCGCGAAGTTGACCTAACCCCAGCACTGGCAGAAGACCTGGGTGCCCTCAAGGCGACTCCGGGCAGGGGAGCAGCATCAGCTCCCGTTTTCGCGTCCCTTCATCATGGGCGGCGGGATCAAAGCCGTCCGACCAAACTGGACCGCCACCGCGTGCGGAGCAGAATTCTCATACCCGCGATCGTGGCTGCAAATGAGATGCTCGTTGCCGAAGGCATAGAGACCATCGCGGCAACCACTCTCCACGGGATGCGCCGGACTTACGCGAGTCTTCGGATTGCAGCTGGAGACGATCCGGTCTACGTGGCTCAGCAGCTCGGCCATGTCAGCGCTCACTTCACCATGAGCGTCTATGCGAAGTCAACGAAACGTAGGAATCGCCTGATGGGAAACACCCAAATCGCCTTTGACGACGCGATCAATTGGGCAGCGGTTAGCCAGATATACGGATGAGCTGGCCCAGCAGGGCATCTGCTTCCATGCTGGCAACAAAACGAAACACGGTGGAGTCGTCTCCCTGAGGGTTAGAAGTTCGCTGGCGGGAAAGCGGTCTACTCGGCGGGAGAGGGTTGTGGTTCGTCCGAGTCGGCTTCTGCTACTTCCGACGAAGGCTCTGGTTCGTTTTGAACCGACCTAATCGCTCCGAATGCTGGCTTCAGCCCGAGATAGCTAACCGCGATTAGTATCAAGGCGACTACGTAAGGATTCGCCCCGTCCTTGACGAAGATCACAGCAGCTACAAGGGCCGCAACCGCAATCAGCGTCACGGCAACCGTCGTAAGTCCGATGCCGAAGCGAACAGATTTGTGGCCCTGCTTCAGGTCTTCCATAGCGTAGGCGTGTCGGCGTTCGCCCTCGACTTCAACCATCGAGAACAACCGATCGGTCGCCCCAGGCATGAGCTCTTCATAGCCCTTGGCAATGCTGGGATGGGGGATCGGCCCAGTATGGGATTCAACGATTCTGATGATCCGCTCTTGGACCTCCGGGTCATCAAGGTTAGTTACTTCTTCGCCCTCGACTTCTTCGGGCGCATCCTCAACTATTTCGGATGGTTCCGGAGAATCTTCTCCGACCTCATCTTGAGGGGATTCAGGATCGTTCAACTTTTTCGACGCGTAGCGTCGGACAGTCTGGCGTTCGACGCCTTAGAAACTAGATTGCTATCCACTGCGCCAATCTGCTTGAGGGCTCGCCGCAAATCGTCGCTGCCAGATGCCTTAGATATATCCACTGCACCTGTCTGCTTGAGGGCTCGCCGCAAATCGCCGCCGACTGTTCCCCAATCAGCCTTCATTGCCGCTCCGATAGAGGGGGGCGGCTTATAGAAATTGACCCTGGGGGGCACAAACCGGAACGCGCTAGCTGCTCCCAAGCGGAAAGGGTTGGCCTGGACTGCCTTGGACAGCGTCTCTTGATGCAGATTTGATTGCCTGAGATAGGCCCTCAAGTGTTTGCTGTCAGAGCGATATGACATACGTGAAAGATAGCGACTAAGCATGCTGGACTCCCAAACGTGACTTTTGCGGGCGACAGCTGGCACGCTAACCAGTCCGTGCCGAAGCTCGATCAAAAAGGCAGTAAAAGGCAGAAGGCGCGTTCCAAGCTACTCGACCTCAGCCCTCTTCATACCCTGCAACAAAGAGATTTCCCATAAGCAAAGCCTTCCTGTCAGTGGGCGGTACTGGGCTCGAACCAGTGACCCCCTGCGTGTAAAGCAGGTGCTCTTCCAACTGAGCTAACCGCCCGAAGCGGGGATTATGACCTGACTGGGCCGGACGGCGCTGTGGCAGCACCAACTATTCGAATCGGGACAGCCGCTCTTCCGGGGCATCCCGGTCGGGACGATCAGATGTACGGCGCGGGAGATACATCGCGTCCTTGCCATGAAAATCCTTGATTCCATGCTCGAGCATGGGACCGTCTTCGTCGTCGAGTAGGCGCGCGCTAACCCGGACCTTGTAGTCCGGGTCGATCGTGAGAAGCATCCCATCGAACGCACGATGGTGAATGGCGCAAAGTGCCATCCCGTTCGAAACCGCCGGTACTCCCTTCGCGTCCGCGTCCCCGACGATATGCGAGGCATCAAGCAACCCGGGTTCGCGCAGTCGACAGATCAGGCAATGCTCGCTGTAGGCACGGAGCACTGCCTTCCGGAAGCGTCGCTGGTGGACTCGGACCTTGACCTCACGCGTTGCGTATCGGCGCTCGATTTCATCGTCCAGGTCGACCTCTCCACCCGATAGTTCGGGTACGAAATGCCTGCCGGCCTGTACTCGAACGCAGCGCTCTTGAGGCCGGTCCTCGACGATCCAACAGGGCCAGATCGCTTCGTATGTTCGGGGGTTATCACTCACCCAGTGGAAGAAGATGATCGGAACCTGGAGCTGCATCGCTCCTCGAAGAAGCCGGTTGTCGTGCTGGTCGATGCTTCCCGACCGGTACGAGTAAAGCCACTCGTCCTCACGTTCCTGGTCGTTGTACGGAGACGTCGGAAGCGTAGTGATGGAAAGGGCGGCCTGGTCCTGGAGCACCGCGGGCTTGAAGATCCCGGGCTGGCTCTTGAACAGGACCTTCTGGCCGTTCACTTCGAATCCCTGGTTCAGAACCTGGGCTGGAATCGAATCCCGGTAGGTCCGCTCCATCTCGAGCAAGCTCTGAAACGCTATCTGGCGTATCGCCTGATCTCCCGGGTTCACCCTAGGATCATCTCAGGTCCGGGTGGACGCCCCAGCGGACTACTTGGGAGTGACGCCCGCCGCGGTGCCGTCCGGTGAATCGGCCGGGGCCAGCGAGCCATAACGGTTCCTGACCACGACGATCCAGACGAGGCCGGCGATAATCAGCCCGATGCTGGTCAGCTGGGCGGCAGTCAGGCCGAGAAGTATGTGGTCGTTGGTCCGTAGAAACTCGATCAACAGACGCTCGGTGCCGATCCAGAGCATGAAGAAGGCGAAGAGGATGCCGGTGCGGAAGCGGTCACGCAGGCGCCAAAGGACGTAGGCACCGATGCCGAGGAGGATGGTCTCGTAGATCGGGGTCGGGTGGACGGTGACGCCCGGCGGAGTCGGCACCGTGCCGTCTGGATAGCCCATCGCCCATGGTCCGTTCCAGGGCTTGCCGTAATCGCCGTCGCCGGAGAGCTGACAGCCGATCCGGCCTATCGCCTGTCCGGCCAGGAGGGCGGGAGCCGCCGCGTCGGCGAGTTGGAGGTTGAGGAATCCGCGCCACCTGGCCCAGATCAGGACGGCGATCGCCCCGCCGGCGAGGCCGCCGTACCAGGTGAGTCCCGAGCCGGAGACGAGGTCACCGATTCCGTCGATGCCGGCGCTGTTGTCGATGACGAAGTAGAGGCGGGAGCCGATCAGTCCGCCGGCCAGCGCAGCGAAGGCCGCTTCGTATGCCCAGTCGCCCGGTTGCCCGATCTCCTCGAGGCGCTTGTAGAGGATCGTGCCACCGACGATGAAGGCGATGGCGAACATCAGCCCGAAGGTCTGAAAGGTGAGGGGGCCTAGGTTGATCTCCGGATACATGCTTAAAACCCTACTCAGGCAGGTGCTTCAGGCGCGGGAGTAGCCCCAGCGGGAGTCGAACCCGCCCTTCCAGGTTGAAAACCTGGCGTGCTAACCGATACACAATGGGGCCTTGGGCGGGCAATTCTTTCAGGAACCCGACGGGACCGCCGTTCAGGTCATCAGGTACTCGAGGAGCGCCTTCTGGGCGTGGAGTCGGTTCTCGGCCTGATCCCAGACCGCGGACCTCTCTCCGTAGAGAACTTCCGCGGTGATTTCTTCGCCGGGATGGGCGGGCAGGCAGTGCATGACGATCGCCGATGAATTCGCCGCATTCAAGAGATTCTGGTCGATGATGTAGGGGCCGAGGTCGCTTCGCCGCTGATCGGCGGTTCCTTCGTCACCCATGCTGACCCAGACGTCTCCGTAGATCGCGTCGGCCCCACGGACTGCTTTGAGCGGATCATCGGTGAGGATCGCCGGACCGCCGGATTCGAGCTGGTAGCCCTCGGGTGCCGCGACCACGACTTCGACCCCGGTCAGGTGACCGGCCACAGCCAGTGACCGCGCGACGTTGTTGCCGTCGCCGACGTAGGCGATCTTCAGGCCATCCAGCTCCCCGAACCTGGCCTTGAGGGTCATCAGGTCAGCCAGGGCCTGGCAGGGGTGGTACATCGGGGTCAGCGCGTTGACCACCGGAACAGTTGCGTTCTCGCCGAGCTTGACTACGTTCTCGTGCGAGCCGCTGCGGATGACGATCGCGTCGACGAACCTCGACATCACCCGGGCGGTGTCTTCGACCGACTCGCCGCGGGAAAGCTGCATCTCGTCCCCCCGCAGGACGATCGGGGTCGCTCCGAGTTCACCCACGCCAACCTCAAAGGAGATCCTGGTCCGGGTCGAAGGCTGCTCGAAGATCAGGGCGACCGATTTGCCGGTCAGTGAATCGGCGCCTTCGGTGGGTCGTCCGGCCTGAAGCGCGAGGGCGCGGTCGAGCAGCCCCACCAGGCGGCCTCCGGAGATCTCGTCTCCCGTTATGTAGTGCCGTAGGGCCTGATCAGACAAGGGCGGGATACTAGCCCCGCGCTTTGCCTGAGATAGTGGAGCTTCAATGTCTGCAACAGATACAGCAGGAGATTCCGCCGAAACGACCGCTCCAAAGGGCGGCAGGGTCAGGCGCGGCGAAGAATTCGAAGCCGAGATCGAGACGCTCGCTTACGGCGGCCGCGGCATCGCGCGCCGCGACGGCTACGTCGTGTTCATCAACGGCGGACTGCCCGGCGACAAGGTCCGCGCCGTTGTCACCAAGTCGAAGAAGGGCTACGCCGAGGCGAACACGATCGAGATGGTCACCCCCAGCCCCGAGCGGCTGCCCGACACCGACGTGCATCAGGACGAAGCCTGCCCCGGCGCGCCGTGGCAGGCACTGCCCTACGAGAAGCAACTCGAGTTCAAGGAAGGGCAGATCACCAGCGCGCTTTCCCGCATCGGCCACCTTGAAGGTTTTTCGCTCGACCCGATCGTGCCCGCCGAGGAGCAGTGGCGCTACCGCAACAAGGTCGAGTACTCCTTCGGCGAGCAGGAAGGCCAGCTTGTGATCGGCTTCCACCCCCGTGGCCGCTGGGACCAGGTGCTCGACATCGAAGACTGCCACCTCTCTTCCGAGGCAACGAACAAAGCGAAGAACGACGTGCTCGACTGGGCCAAGGGCGAAGGGCTAACCGCCTACGACCCGCGCGATCACCGCGGTGTCCTCCGCAATCTGATTGTCCGCGAGGGCATGCGCACCGGGCAGGTCCAGACCCGTCTGGTCACCTCGGTCGCGAACTTTCCGAAGCCCCCGGTCGACCTCCACACAACGATCGACGGACCTTCGGGCGGCACCACAGGCCCGACCGGCGTGCTCGGCGAAGAGTTCCTGCGCGAGAAGATCTTCGACCTCAACATCCAGCTCTCGCATGACTCGTTCTTCCAGACGAACACGCTGATGGCCGAGAAGCTTTACGGAGTCGCCGCCGAGTTCGCGGGCCTGAGTGGTGCCGAGACGCTGTTCGACCTCTACTGCGGAGTCGGCACGATCGGACTGAGCATGGCTTCACAGGCGAAACACGTCTATGGGCTCGAAATCGTCCCAGGACGCGATCAAGAACGCCAAGCGGAACGCGATCCAGAACAACATCACCAACGCCAAGTTCGTCGCCGCTAACGCGCGCACCGGACTCGGCCCCCTGCTCGAAGAAGCCGGCAAGCCCGACGTGATCACGATCGACCCGCCCCGCGCCGGTCTGTCGGCCAAGATCGTCCGCCGCCTGATCGAGTGTGAGGCCCGGCGGATCGTCTACATCTCCTGCAACCCGACCACACTCGCCCCGAATGCGGCTCAGCTGGTTGAGGCCGGTTATAAACTGAATCGCGTGAGACCAGTCGACATGTTCCCCCAGACCCCGCACATCGAATGCGTCGCCCAGTTCGACCTGGTCGGCCCGCTGGTCAAGCGCGACCGCGACGGGAACATCCGTGAGTAGGCCGCGACAGAAGCGAGCATTCGGTGTCGCCGCCGGATTCCCGGTGGATGTCTGCGGCCCGCTGGCCGTGACCTGCGAAGAAGCCGGCTACAGCTCGATCTGGGCGAACGACCATCCCGGGGCCAAGGGCCTCGAGACCCTGGCCGAGTTCGCAAAGGCCGCCGACTCGATCGACCTCGGCGTCGCCGTGATCGCGATCGACCGCCAGACGCCCGACGTGATCGCCGCCGACATCGACCGGCTCGGACTCGACCCTTCGAGGCTCTGGATCGGAGTCGGCGCCGGTTTCAGCAAGAAGCCACTTACCGCGATGAAGGAGAACCTTTCGGTCCTCCGCGAAAACCTCCCCGGCATCCGGATCGTGATGGCCGCGATGGGCCCGAAGATGTGCAGCTTCGCCGGATCGTCTTTCGACGGGGCCTTCTTCAACTGGATGACCCCCGAGTTCGCCGCCGATGCCCGGGAGAACGTCGAGTCCGGCGCTGCGGAAGCAGGGGTCGACACCCCGCCGGTCTTCGGATACGTCCGGACGGCTGTCGGCGAAGACGCTGCCGCCCGCCTGGCCAAGGAAGAGTCCTTCTACCGAGATCTCCACAAGGGCTATCGTGACCATTTCGACCGCCTTGCCGAGCCGGAAGGCACGGTTGGTGTGGCAGCTGCCGACCGCGACGAAGCTCAGATAAAGCTGGCCAACTACGACGCACTCGACACGATCGTCGTCCGCGGCCTCGCCTCGGCAAGGGTCGAGCCGATGACCGAACTGGCCCGCGCGGCCGCTCCCGCCTGAAGAATCATGCATTCAATTTGGTGGGTGTATTCGTGATAACTTCGCCCTAATCATGCTAATATCGCCTTGTTTATACAGTTTAGGCGAGGATTGACACGATTAGTAGCTTCACGAACCTGGACAAGTCTTTCTCTTCACAGCCTCGTGAGATTGGACCTCAGCTGGCCCGTATTGATGGTGGTCGGGGCAAAGAACAGCTCTTTGTCGACCAGTCACCCGAGCTGCTTAAAGTCCTGGCTGACGACGCGCGGATCGAGTCGATCACGGCATCGAACGAGATTGAAGGAATCCTCGTTGACGCTGACCGGGCCGAGAAGCTCGCTGACAACAAGCTGAGGTTCCGGAACCGGAGCGAGAAGGAATTCGCGGGCTACCGGGATGCTCTTGACGAACTCACGCGGGCCACGCAACCAGAGCCCTTGACCATCCCATTCATCCTTCACCTGCATCGACGTATCTTTCAGTATTCAGGTGGTCGTGGCGGCTACCTGAAAAGTGACCCGAACATCATCACGTCGCGAGCCTCGGGAGTCAGCGAGATCTTGTTCGAACCGCCCTCGCCCGAAGACACACCATTCCTTCTTTCAGAGCTGGTCGATCACTACAACGGCGCCCAGGAGGAGCGGGCCGCCCACCCCCTGATCCTCCTCGGAGGCTTCATCGTCGATTTCCTCGCCATCCATCCGGTCGCGGACGGGAACGGAAGGCTGGCCCGGCTGATCACCACGCACGAGTTGCTGGCGAAGGGCTACGGCGTGGCTCGTTACGTGAGCGTCGAACAGCGGATATCCGAAACCAAGACTGCGTATTACTCGAGTCTGCGTGAATCGCAACAGAGGTGGCACGAAGACGAGCACACGGTTTGGCCCTTCATTTCGTACCTGCTTTCGGTCCTCGCGAGTTCATACGACACCTTCGAAGAGCGGGCTGCAGCTACCGGGAACCCGACTGGGAGCAAACAGGACCAGATTCGCGAGTACATCCTGCAGTTCTCAGCACCAGACTTCAGTCGGAAGGAAGTGGAGAAAGCCTTCCCCGGTATCAGCACCGCAACGATTCGCCTCGTTCTGAACATCCTTCGAGACGAAGGCCGGATCAAGTCCGATGGCTCGGGACGGTCTGCCCGATGGATTGTTACCGGGCCTGGTTAGTTCGATCAACTCACAAGATGCCGAGAATGAAAGGAACCCATGCCTGACGAAAGTAAGTATCTCCTGCTGAACATCGACGAGGTCACGGACATGGCCCCGCAGTTTGAGCTGGGCGAGGTCCACGAGGCGCGGTTTGCGACGAAGCCGCTCGGACTTACCCAGACCGGTTTCAGCCATTTCCTGGTGAAGCCGAATGTCCGTCAGCCTTTCGGGCACCACCACAAAGAAGGCGAAGAAGTTCACATGGTCCTCGACGGGACTGGCCGGGGCAAGCTGGAAGACGACATCGTCGAGCTGAAGAAGGGCGACGTGTTGAAGGTCGCCCCTGAGGTGGTCCGCGCTTTCGAAGCGGGACCCGACGGCCTCGAGTTCATCGTCTTCAGCCAGCACTTCGACGATGACATGGAGATGGTCCCGGACTGGTGGACCGACTGACCGATCGACGGTGAGGGCCGCCCCGCCTCAGTCGAGGTTGTATTCCTGCCCTGGGGCTGGTTTCCAGTGGCGATGGTTGTTGTTGGTGTCGTTGTCTACCGATACGCCGACCGCGATCAGAAGGATGATCAGAAGGAGTCCAAGGGTCGTGCCGACGATGCCGGTGACGAGGCCGGCAATCGCCATGCCCTTCCCGTCGAGTCCCGGTTCCCGATCGACTTCCTTCATGGCGAGGGCACCGAAGACGATCGCCGGGATACTGAGGATGAGCGGGCAGATAACCAGACCGCAAATGCCCATCACCATGGCGGCAATCGCCATGCCGCTGGTCTGGATTCCGTCATCTGCCACCGGCTGACCCGTGGCGGGCTGCACCCCGGTGGATTCAGGATCCGGGCGTGGCGGCTCTTCGGGCGGGACGTACTGGGTCGGGGATGGTTCAGTCATGGGGAGGCACCTCTCCAAACCGTACCTCCCCGGTGACTGATCAGGTCAGTTCAGGAAGCGGCCGCGATGACCATAATCACGAAGCCGATTCCGGCCAGCGCGGTACAGATGATGCCCATGATGAAACCGGCCTTGGCCTGGCCTTCGCCTTCCATGCCGGGATTCGCGGCAATCTCCTGTTTGGAGAGGTGACCGAACACGATCGCCAGAATGCCGAGCACGAGAGCCGGCACCTGAAAAAGATCCGGGCACAGAAGAGCGAAACCAGACCGACGATGCCGAGCACCATCGAAGCGACAGCTTTGCCCGACTTGTTCGCCGGAGGGGCGACCTGACCCGGTGTAGCTCCTGCCTGCGGGGCGGTCGCGCTCGGCGGGAGGGGCGGCGGTGCGCCCTGCGGCTGCGCGGGCGGCGGCTGGGCGGGCCGTTGCGGCGGTTCGGATGACGGCTCGGGCGGCGGCGTGGTTTCGTCGTTCATGCGTAGCATTGTCGCATGCCTGCCCCGCGAAATCCGGCGCTTGATCGACGATCGCCGGCCGACGGGCTGGGTGACGCCAGAACCGGAGTGCTGCTCATCCTCGCGGGATGCCTGCCGTTCGTCTTCGGCGTGGCCTTTTCGACCGCCGGTGGAGCCGGATGGTTTTCGGCGACCTGCCCGTTGCTCGCGGCCACCGGAATGCCTTGCCCCTTCTGCGGCTCGACCCGCGCTTTCGCCTTCGTGACGTCGGGCGATCTGTCCTTCCTCGACTACAACGCCTTCTGGGTATTTGCGGCAGCCGGTCTCGCAGGACTCGGCCTCACCGTGATCTTCACCCGCTTTTCACTCAAGGGGTTCTGGTCACGACGCGACAACCTGGCGGTCTACATCCTCGTTGCGGTGCTGCTCGCGGGCTGGGCCTGCGCCATCGTCAACCGCAGCTCGATCATCTAGCCCGTCTACCAGTCCTGCCGGGAACGTCGTTTCGTGGCGACTTGGTCAGTGCGGCAGGCCGTGCAGGAGGAGGCGGCTGACCTTCCTCAGGGTCGTCTGGCCATGGCCGGCGGAATGGTTGCCCTGGGTGAGGATGGCGATCCCCACCCTCCGGCGGCCGCGCTGAAGCATCGCGATCTGGTGGTTGACGATGCCGCCATGGCCGTGGTCGCTGATCCCCCAACCACCCTTGAACCGGAGACTCCAACCCCGGTGGCCGATCGTGCCGATCCCCCAGCTCTGAGGCCGGGAGATATGGCCGAGGACCCGATGGGCGAATCCCCGGTGACGGCGTGGAATGTAGCGGTCGAGGTTCCGCATCAGCGACGCCTGATCGCGGGCGCTGGTCCGGCAGATGCCCCAGATCGGGCTGTACTGGAATTCCCTGAGCCGCGCCTGACGAGCCAGCCGCGTGACCCCACGCGCACCGACGATGTTTCGCACGCTGGTTGCCGCTCCGTTGTCTGAGTACCGGATCATCCGGCCGAGCATTTCCCTCTCACCGGCCTCCAGCTGCCGGTGCCGAACCCGGCGGCGGCGGAGGTACGCGGTCATCAGCATCACCTTGACCGTGCTCGCGACCGGCGCTCGCAGATGAACGCGGTATCCAAAGGTCCGCCAACCGACGTCGACCGCGAACGACACCGGGCCGCCCCGGCTGCGGGCGTAGCGGCGCGCCGCCTTGACGTGGGGTTCCCAGCGCTTGATCCGCCACCGCCTCGATGCGGGGCTGCGATCGACGTTGCCTTGACGGTCCTCGGCCCGGACCGCGAACCGGTGGTTGCCCGGACCGGTCGCGATTCGCACCGGCGACTTGCAACGATTCCAGCGCCGCCCGTCGACCCGGCACTTGTACTTCACGCGCTTCGCATTCGCTCCGAACCTGAACCGAATTCGCGCCCTTTTGAGCATCGTTTCGGTCGTGCCGTGCGGCGAGTCGAGAATCCGGGTTTGCGGTGCAGTTCCTTCGGTTGGCTCGTCAGCGGCAGACCCGGCCCCGGTTGATCCGGAAGCGACCGGAACGGGCGCGAGAACCCAAGCCAGCGCAAGCATTGCCGGCACAACCAATGATCGCGCCTGACTCCGACCGGCAGCTTCCTCTTGCCTGACCATCCGCATCTCCCTTGGGTTGATGCAGACCTTACATCGGTGGCTGGATCAGTAAGGCGGCAAGTCGTCGTGCCAGCGGCCGAGCGTGCGGAAGGCACGCCAGAAGCGGCGCTTCGCGCCTTCTTCGTCGAGGGCCTCGTCGAGTTCGGGCACGACCAGGGCGTCGCAGGCCGGAGTGAAGGCCTGAATCTCGCCGTAGCGGGCTTCGACCGTGCGGGAAAGGGGAATGTCGAGGCCGTTGAGGATGCCGAGCGCGTCCTCGCCCATGATCACGATGATCTTCGGCTCGACGATGTTGAACTCGTCGGCAACCCGGGCGACACATTCGGCGTCGGCGTCGGCGGGGTCTTCGACCGGGCACTTGGCACAGACCGTGCCGTAGACGACGGTCGGATCGATGTTCAGCCGCTTGAAGCTCTTCATCAGGGCATTGCCCGGACGGCCGTAGAACGCGACTCCCTCCTCGATCTCGGAGACGGTCGGCGCGTACTTGAGCAGGAAGATGTCGGCCTGGGGGTGGCCCGAGCCGAGCACCGGCATGACCTTGGTCCGGGTGCATGCTTCGCAGTCCTGAAGGTCGCGGCTCAGCTGGTTGAGTTCCCGGATCGCCTTCTCCAGGTACTTCTCTCTGATCTCGTTATCGGTTGAAGGCATCGCTGCTTCTTCCTTTGACAGATCATGCGACCTTCCTCTATCGATCGCAACCATGAATCAGCCCTTGCTTGAAGTCCGTTTCGCTCCGCGCTGGCGCTGCTTGCCACCCTTGACCGCCCGGGCGTCCGACACCGAGCGCTTTGCCGCTTTGGGCCGGCCGGTGGTCTGCAGGAACTTGAGTGCCTGGACGTAGACGAGGTTCTTGTGGCGCCTGGTGATCTCAGCGTCACGCATCGATTCGAGGAACTCCTCCGGGCCGTCGAAATCATGGAGGCGCACCCGAACCGAGCCGAGCCCCTGGGCAACGTGGTTGTCGGAACCGGCAGCCGGAATGATGTTGTACTTCCGCGCGAAACGCTCGGCTTCTTCGTTGAAGGAAGAGATCGCAACCCGTGGATTGAAGACTTCCATCAGGTCGATGTCTTCGACCATGTTCAGGAGGTTTTCGTAATCGGGAACCGAGTGCATGCGGTCGAAGGGGTGCGGCACGTAGACGAGTCCACCCTGGCGCTTTATCTCCTTGATCGTCTCGGCCATGGTCATGCCCTTCTCGATCTTCTCCTTGATGAAAAGACCGATCACTTCGCCGGCATCCCCGGTCATGACTTCCTCGGCGATGATGACCTTGAAGTCGTCCATCGACTTCGCCACTTCAGCGGCAGCGTGCGCGCCCGAGACTTCGTTGTGGTCGGTGATCGCAATCGCACCGAACCCGCGGTCCCGCGCGGTTTCGATCAGGACCTCGACCGGGGTCGCACAGTCGGACGAATGGTCAGTATGCATGTGAAGGTCGACGTCGATCAGGGGGCGGTCTTTCAAGATCTTTCGAAGCGCCGGATCGCCAGTCGGGTCGTGGCGCCGGGCAGCGAGCCGGCCGTAGAGCTCTTCGAATCCTTCGACGACCTCGGACCAGGTCTCGATTGCCCGGCCTGATCCCGCAGCGGCTTTGAGGCTGGCCATCAGGCTGCGGTTCTCGCCGAGACGCGCGATCTGGCCGGCCAACGTGACCGGGTCGCCCACCGGGAAGAGCAGGCCGCGCTGGCCGTCGCCGATCAGCTCCGTGTAACGGCCGATGGTCGAAGCGACAGGCACGGCGCCGGAAGCCAGTGCCTGGCGGACCGCGGCCGGGTCCGGGCTGGGACCGCCGGAAGCGGCGCAGAAAACATGGCTGGAGGAGAGCAGGTCCGCCAGGCTGGCCTGATCCGGGCCGATGACCTTGATCCGGTCACTGATGGATTTCGAGATCCGGACGACCACTTCGCCCGGGTTGTCCGAGTAGATGGTCGCGGTCCAGTCGAGATCTTTGGGCAAACGGCGCAGCGCCCGGAGGAACAGCCGGAGGGCGCCCTTTTCTTCTTCGTCCGAGAACGCAATCCGGAGCGGATCACCTTTCTCCTGAGACGGCTTCACCGGATCAACTCCGGGGGGCGTCAGGTCGTACGCCCCGGGGAAGTAGCGGTTGAGCAACTTGGCCGAAGCCCGCGACGAGGCGGTGCGGGCATCGAGCCGGCCGAAGAAAATCTCGAGCAGGGGGCGGGCGACCTGGGTCGCGAAGGGCCGCTCGGCAGTCTCATGGAAGGTGCCAACGTTGAGCGAGAAAGAGTGGCGCAGCGCTGTCGAAGAAAAGTTCGGGAGAAAGGGGTCGTGAACGTGGACCAGATCGAGGTCGGCCTGGCCGAGCAGGGCTTCGACCCGGTTGCCGACGTCGACCGATGCCGGCGCCTGGCGCTTGCGGGAACCACGCGGCAACGACACCCCGCCCAGCGAAAGGACCTTGGGCGCCTCGCCGGGCTGGAGCAGTGACTGCGGTTCATCGGCAAGCCGGCCGATCTCACGCCTGGTCTGCTGGACGGCATCCCTCCCGCCGCCAGGGGCAGCGATCAGGACGGAATGTCCGCGCTCGGCTAGCCCTTCACTGATGCGATCGACGTAGCCGTTGACCCCTCCCGCCCGTTCCAGGGGGAAGGGGGTGAACTGAATTATCGATAGTGGTTTCAAGTGGTCCTCAAAGAAAAGACGCCCGCCGGAAGGCGGGCGTCTGTCCAAGCTTTACCGCTCCTCAGCCTGGGATCAGGCCTCGGACTTGCTGTCCTCGGTGACTTCGGCTACCGGCTTGGTGCCGCCGATCGCAGCCTTGCCAAGCTTGTTCGCCTCGATGAAGGACTCGGTGTCCTCGCGGGCGTCGGCGTCCGGGCGCTGGTTGTGCGGCGACTTCATCAGGTAGGACGAAGGGCCGTCCAGCTGACCGGCAATGCCGTTGTTAAGGGCCAGCTTGATCATGCGGACGGCGTCGATCACGACACCGGCCGAGTTCGGCGAGTCCCAGACCTCGAGCTTGAGCTCGACGTTCAGCGGGACATCGCCGAAGGACTTGCCTTCGAGACGGATGTGGGCCCACTTGCGGTCGGTCAGCCACGGCACGTAGGCCGAAGGTCCGACGTGGACGTACTTGGGATCCAGCTCCAGGCCCATGACCGAGGTCACGGCGTTGGTCTTCGAGATCTTCTTCGAGTCGAGGCGCTCGCGCTCGAGCATGTTGAAGAAATCCATATTGCCGCCGACGTTGAGCTGCGACGTATGCTGGAGCACGACCCCACGCTCGTGGAAGAGGCGGGCGAGCTGGCGGTGGACGATGGTCGCACCGACCTGTGACTTGATGTCGTCACCGATGATCGGCAGACCGGCTTCCTTGAAGCGGCCGTCCCAGTAGTCCTCGCTGGCGATGAAGACCGGCAGGCAGTTGACGAAGCCGACACCGGCAGCGATCGCCTGTTCGACGTACCACTTGACTGCGTCTTCGGAACCGACCGGCAGGTAGCAGACCAGGACGTCGGTCTTGGTGTCCTTGAGGATCTGGACGATGTCGGCGGTCGGGCCGGGGGCCTTCGTGATCTTCTGCTTGAGGTACTTGCCGAGACCGTCGAGGGTCATGCCGCGTTCGACCTTGACGCCCATGTTCGGGACTTCCGCGAACTTGTAGGTGTCGTTCTGACCGGACCAGATCGCGTCGGAGAGATCCTTGCCGACCTTCTCCTTGTCGATGTCGAAGGCTGCCACGAACTCGATGTCATTGACGTGGTAGCCGCCGAGGTCGACGTGCATGAGTCCGGGGATGGACTCTTTCGGGTCGGCGTCCTTGTAGTACTCGACGCCCTGGATCAGGGAGTTGGCGCAGTTGCCGACTCCGACGATCGCTACACGTACTTTTTCGTCACGACGGTCGGCTCCATTGCCGCTTCCATTCGATCCGTTTGTCTTGCTCATAAGTCTGAAATTCCTCCTGTTTAAGGTGCGAAGGCCAATGACACTGGACCGGGCCTCTGGTTACACCGCTTCAACATAAGTTTTTGAATCAGGGCTCCGTTTTGAGTTCCCCACGTACGTGCCAGACACGCTGAATGACGGTCACGGTGGTCAGCGCCGCCATCACATAGATGGAAGCGGCCAACAGTGAAAAATCACCGATACCTAGGCCATTCGCGAACAGGACGCCAATCGAAAGTATCACCACACGGACCGGCCGTGTGGCCAGACCGACCTTGCATTCGACTCCAAGTGCCTCCGCGCGGGCGCGGGTGTAAGACACCATGAGCGAGCCGAGCACTACATATACGCAGGCCGCTGCCGCCAGGGAGTTCCCCTGTTCGGCGAAGTACCAGGCAATCGCCGTGATGACGATTCCTTCTTCGATCCGGTCGAGAGTGGAGTCGAGGAAGGCCCCGAAGAGCGTGCCTTTGCCGGACATGCGCGAGTAGCGCCCGTCGAGCGTGTCCATGATCGAACCGAGGATGAACGCGACGCCACCGAGGACGAACATCTCCTGGGTGATCAGTACCGCGGCGATCAAATTGCCGACGAGTCCGACCATCGAAATCGCGTTCGGCGTCAGGCGGGACTGGATGAGCTTGTCGCGGGCCTGGCTTCTGAACTCCTGAGCCGGACCTCCGCGCTGACCATTGGGGGCGCCACCTGACGGCGGCGTCGAAGACGACTCCATCACGGGAGCTTAGATCAGATTCGTCAATCAGGCGGTGAACGCAGGCAATTGCGGTCACCGAATCTCGCACCGGGGCTGAAATCAGCCTCCACCTCGAGGGAGCCCGGGCGCTTCAGGGTGACCCTGGTCCAGCCCGCTTCGGTCGAGTTCACACACCCGACTCCGGCCTTGACCTTCCAGTACGGGTTTGAACGGATACGTACCCTGAAGGTCCCCGCCCGGGGTGATGTGACAGTGAATCCGTCAGTCGAGAAGCCAGTCAGCGCGGCCGGCCGTTCGACCATCGAAGTCGGGTCGACCACCTTGTAGATCCGCCAGCCCCCGGTGGCCGGAATCTCTTTGAGGAAGGGCGGGTTCGTCTCGATCAATTCGGCTTCGGTCTCGCCGGCGTAGTCGAGATCGGTCGGGGGAACCGCGACGTATCCAACCGCGAGCCGCTTCAGCCAGCGGTAATACCGGTCCGGATCGAGCTGGTCTTCGTAGAACAAGGGGTTGAACTTGCGGTCGGTCTGGCGTTCCCAACCGCGGGCCAGCGGGAACTGGGGAGCCACCCGGGCCGACTCCCAGTGGCTGGCCACAGGGACTACTTCGACCCTCGCCGGGCTGACGGCGAGCCTCGGCCTGAGGGCCTCGCCGACCGGGTCGTAGAACTCGGCGGCTACGGCGGGTTCGTCCTTGACCAGTTCGAGATCACGGACGACGGGATAGATCTGCCAGACAGCGATAAGCGGCACGACCACGGCGATCGCCCAGGCGCGCCGGGGCCAGACGGCGCAGAGGAAGAGGGGTCCCACCAGAGGACGCCGAGCCGGTTTACGTTGCCACCCATCGGGGTGTCGATCAGAAAGCTCGCGACGAGCGCTGCGGCGTAGACAAAGAATCCCGTCCGCACGAGTTTCCGTTCGGCCGGAACGAGTACGGCGGCGAGCAGGGTCAAAGCGATCGCCGGCAGGAAGCTGGTCCAGCCATCCGGCTCATCGCCTCCTCCCGGGAAGAGCAGAGCGACCAACGCCGCCACGAGGAAGGTGATCGCGGCGATCTCCAGTCCCAGGCGATCGGGCCGGCGGGCGAGCCAGTGGGCGAAGCCGCAGCAGGCGAGGAAGAGGGCCGCCACCGGACTGGCCAGGCCGACGACGGCGGCCAGGACGAGCGAAGGGATCCTCCAGCCGCGCTGGGCCACGTAGACAGCTGCGACCGCCAGAAGCGCCCCGAGAGCGAAGGTCAGGCGGCCCGAGAAGAGGCTGGTCGTCGCCGCAATGGCGAACCAGATTGCGCCAGCCTGGGCACGATCGCCCCACTCGTTGCGGACGATCAGGGCGAACAGGGCAACTGTGCCGAGGACGGCGGCAACGCCCATGACCCTGAACCCGAACCAGGCACCGAGTGGCGGAGCAAGCACGCTGTAGCCCGGCAGGAAGTGGCCGCCGAACCAGTAGTTGTTCCAGACCGTCGGCCCGGACAGCTCAAAGAGCTCGGTCCGGAAGGTCTGCGCTGCGTGGTCAGCGCTGAGTGGCGCCATCACCAGGTAGACGACGCAGAGGATGCCGGCCAGCGCGAGCGGAGCGGCAACGAAGCGCCAGGGGTTGTCGCGCGGCGCCATCGTCAGCCTCAGGCGCCGGAGCGCTGCTCGTCCGCGCCGCGGCTCCAGGCCCAGGTCTCGGGCTTGATCTGGGCTATGACCCGCGTCGCGATCAGGAAGGAGAGGCCGGCAACCATCCAGCCGAGGACGGCATCGGCCCAGTAGTGGTTCGCGGTGACCACGGTTACCCAGGCGACGAGCAACGGCCAGCAGAGCCAGAAGCCACGGATGAACTTGTTCTTGGTGACCATGAATGCGGTACCACCGATCATCAGTGCGACCGCGCAATGCATCGAAGGCACCGCGGCGAATGGATTGATCAGCAACTTTGCAAACTCCGAATCATGGTTGATGCTCGACTGCGCGTTGACCGTGTCGATGAAGCCGTACTCGGGATACATACGCGGCGGCGCGGTCGGGAAGCCGATGTAGCCGACCAGGGCCAGCCCCATCGAGACGAAGAACATGTTGCGGAAGAAGTAGTAGGTGTCATTCCGGAAGAAGTACAACCAGATCAGAAAGCCCAGCAGCACCGTGAACTGGGCGTTCAGGTAGATCGTGTTGGCAATATCGATCAACCAACTCCCCGGGAGGAAGAAGGATTGAAGCGCCGGCTCGAAGAAGGACCCGGTGTTCCGCTCGAGGTCGATGATCCGCTCGCCGTTGGCGAAAGCCTGAACCGCGCGCCCGTCAGCGAGCCCCCGCGCAATTTCGTAGGCGGTATTGGCAAGCATGTAGAGGGCCAGCTGCAGGAACAGATCGCCCCAACCTCGGGGAAGCCAACCCCCGATCCGGGAAATGATCGAGAACACAGGTTCCACATTGTAATCGGGACGTGAACTATCTCTAGTCTCCCTTTGAATGGCGGGTTCACAACAGCCGATCGTTTGTATGGGAGAGGCCATCGTCGACCTGGTCTGCGAGCGCAACCTTTCTCCCGGTGAAACTCCCCGGAGCTTCGTGCCTCATCCCGGTGGGGCACTCGCCAATGTCGCCGTCGCGATCAGCCGGAGCGGCTCTCCGGCGGCCCTGCTCGGCGGTGTCGGGGACGACCGCTGGGGCGGCTGGTTGACGACTGAGCTGGATGCCGCCGGCGTGCAGACCGGGTGGATCGCCGAAGTGGCCGGCGCCGACACCCCGCTTGGAATCGTGCTCTTTGACTCCACGGGCGAACCCGAATTCCAGATCTACGGTGAGCACATCGCCCCGACCACCTTCGCCTCCCGGACTTTTCTCGAACCGGCGATCAACGCAGCCGGAGCGGTGGTGGTCGGCTCGAACACGATGGTCGGCCCGGTCGAGCGTGAAGTGACCCGTCAGGCCATCGAGGCAGCCCACGAGCGGGGGATTCCGGTGCTGCTCGACCCCAACTTCCGGCCGAACCGCTGGGACGAGGAAGCTCTGGCCGCCGAATTCAGCCGGGAACTCACGGGCAACTCGGCGGTGATCAAGTGCAACCGGCTTGAAGCGACCATGATCACCGGAGAAGAGGAGCCACTCGACGCCGCCCGGGTGCTCGCAAGCCTCGGGCCACGCCTGGCCGTTGTGACTGACGGGCAGGGGGTGGTCCGGACGGCCGGCGCGGCCGAGGTTGAGTTCACCCCGCCGGACGCCGGAGTGGTCAGTCCGCTCGGCGCGGGCGACGCCTTCATGGGCGCCCTCGCCGCCGGGCTCGCCGGACTGGACTGGGACTTTGGCCGGGTCGCCGAGGTGCTACCTTCGGCTGCGGCTGCCGGGAGCGCCGCCTGCAGCCACTGGGGAGCACAGGGTTGAGCCTCCCGGCCTTGGCGAAGGTCAGCCGTGCGGAATGGAAACGTCCGAGCCGCGCCAGGGTCAGGCGGATTCGCGACCGGCTTCGTGAAATCTACGGACGGCCCCTCAATCTGCCCCATCGCCGGCCCGTGGACGAACTGGTGCGGACGATCCTCTCCCAGGCGACCAGCGACCTGAACCGTGACCGGGCGTTCAACCGTCTGACCGAACGTTTCGAAGACTGGCAGGCAGTACGTGACGCTCCAGTCGAGGAGGTCGAAGAGGCAATTCGCCCGGGGAGGCCTTTCCCGACAGAAGGCACCGCGGATCCAGTCGGCACTTGCCGGAGCCGGTGAGAACCTCGACCTCGACTGGCTCGAGTCGGCCCCGCGGGACGAAGCGATGGACTTCCTGACGGGCCTGCCCGGGGTCGGCCGGAAGACCGCGGCCTGCGTGCAGGTCTTCACCTGGGACCGGCCGGAGATCCCGGTGGACGTCCACGTCTACCGGATCGGCGGACGCCTCGGGCTTTTTCGCCCCAACGCCAACTTTGACGAAGCGCACGACGAGCTGCTCCGCCTGGTCGACCCCGGTGATTCGTACGAATTCCACATGAACCTGATCCGCCACGGCCGGGAGCTCTGCCGCCCGAGGCCGGACTGCAACGCCTGCGGGCTCAACCGGATGTGTCCTTTCGGCCGGGCTGTGATTTCTGGAGAGCCGGTCCGGGAACGTCCCTCCCGGCCTGACAGGTAATATTCGCAGCCGTGAGTAAGAAGCCTTTTGTCGTATTCGGTCTCGTCCTCGTCCTATTGGCCGTGCTGATCCCCCTGTGGGCCTTCAGGTCCGCGGGTGACCCTGCGCGCGGGCGCATGGAAGTTCCGGAGAACCTGAAGGCCGGCCAGACCGGTTTCCAGGACAACTGCGGTAACTGCCACAAGCTCTACGCGGCCGGCACCAAAGGCGACTACGGACCCGACCTCGACCAGAAGCTGGCCCCCGCAGGAACCCCGGAAGGGCCCGACGCGGCAAGCCAGATCGAAGGAACCAAAACTTCGGTACTGAACACGCTCCAAGAGGGCGCCGACGATCCAACCGTGCCGGGCCGCATGCCCGCAGGAATCGTGGCGGGCCCCGTCGCCGACGAGATCGCTGAGTTCGTAGCCGAAACCGCCGGCCGCGGCTAGTTAAGCGGCGCCCGGGAACCGTGCACCACTTGTGGGAACCCTGGTAGGGCCGAGGGCTTAAAGCTCGGAAGGATGGAGACGACGCGGATTGAGGCGCCGAGAACCGGGAAGCGGTCATATAGCGCTCACTTTCCGGGTCCCGGTGCCCACGAAAAGTCCTGCTCTTTACCTGTTTTGACAGTTTGTATGAAATCTAATATGCTGCGACTTAGATTTTCACCAACTTGCCATTTAACTAGGAGAAATTTTCATGGGTAAAACAATTGGAATTGACCTCGGTACGACCAACTCTTGTGTGGCCGTTCTCGAAGGTGGAGAACCGACGGTTCTCGAAAACTCGGAAGGCGGTCGCACCACGCCGTCCGTCGTCGCGTTCAACGACAAGGACGAACGTCTTGTCGGCACGGTGGCCAAGCGCCAGGCCGTGATGAACCCCGAAAACACGATCTTCTCGATCAAGCGCTTCATGGGCCGCAAAGAGGCCGAAGTCAAAGAAGAGGAGACGATGATCCCGTACAAGGTCGAATCCGGCCCCAACGGTGACGTCCGTGTCGACGCGCGCGACAAGCAGTACTCGCCGCCCGAGATCAGCGCCATGATCCTCCAGAAGCTGAAGTCCGACGCAGAATCGAAGCTCGGTGAAACCGTCGACTCGGCCGTGATCACGGTCCCGGCGTACTTCAACGACGACCAGCGCCAGGCGACCAAGGACGCCGGCAAGATCGCCGGACTCGACGTCAAGCGCATCATCAACGAGCCGACCGCGGCAGCTCTCGCGTACGGACTCGACAAAGACACCAAGGAACAGACCATCCTCGTATTCGACCTCGGCGGCGGCACTTTCGACGTCTCCGTGCTCGAGATCGAAGACGGCACCTTCGAGGTCAAGTCGACCGCGGGTGACAACCACCTCGGCGGCGACAACTTCGACAAGGCGATCGTCGACTGGCTGGTCGCCGAGTTCAAGAAGGACCAGGGAGTCGACCTGGCCGCTGACAAGAACTCGCTGCAGCGCCTCTACGAACAGGCCGAAAAGGCCAAGATCGAACTGTCCTCCGCCCAGGAGACGCAGATCAACATCCCGTTCATCACCGCGGTCGAAGGCCAGCCGAAGCACCTCGACGTCAAGCTGACCCGTTCGAAGCTGGCGGAACTGACCGGCGACCTGCTCGACCGTGTCGTCAAGCCGGTCAAGCAGGCTCTGGCTGACGCCGGCGACGCCACGGTTGACCACGTCGTCCTGGTCGGTGGCATGACCCGTATGCCCGCCGTCCGCGAGAAGGTCACCGAGCTCACCGGCAAGGAGCCCCACCAGGGCGTCAATCCGGATGAGGCCGTGGCGATCGGCGCCGCAGTCCAGGCCGGCGTCCTCAGCGGCGACGTCAAGGACGTCCTGCTGCTCGACGTCACGCCGCTGACCCTCGGCATCGAGACCAAGGGCGGCGTCATGACCAAGCTCATCGAGCGCAACACGACGATTCCTTCGAAGAAGTCGGAAACGTTCTCGACCGCCGAGGACAACCAGCCCTCGGTCGAGATCCACGTCCTCCAGGGCGAGCGCGAGATGGCCAACTACAACAAGAGTCTCGGCAAGTTCCAGCTGACCGGCATCCCGCCGGCCCCCCGAGGCATGCCCCAGATCGAAGTCACTTTCGACATCGACGCGAACGGCATCCTCTCGGTCGGCGCCAAGGACCTCGGCACCGGCAAGGAACAGAAGATCGAGATCAAGTCCGGTTCGGGCCTGTCCGACGAAGAGATCCAGAACATGGTCTCGGACGCCGAGTCGCACGCCGACGACGACCGCAAGCAGCGTGACCTGGCCGAGGCCCGGAACATCGCCGAGAACGCCGCCTACCAGTCGGAGAAGCAGCTGACTGACCTGGGCGACAAGGTCGACGAGGCGAGCAAGACCGAGATCGAAGCCGCAGTCAAGGACGTGCGTGATTCGCTCGAGTCCGAAAACGCCGAGGAGATCAAGGCAAAGACGGAAACCCTCCAGACCGCCTTCCACAAGGTGTCCGAGCAGATGTACGAAGCCGCCCAGGCGGAACAGGCCGCGGCCGGTGCCGAAGGCGAAGGCGGCGACGCTTCATCTGAAGAAGAGGAAGTGATCGACGCCGAGGTGGTTGACGAGGACGAGAACAAGTGAGCCACGACCACGACGAACAGATTGACGAGGAGTTCCTCGTGGCCAACACCCCCGGCGCCGAACCGGCGCCGGGGGTTGATGCTGTCTCCGACGAGCCGGTGGTCGATGCGGAGGTCGTCGATGAAGGCGAAGCCGCCGAAGCCAGCGTCGAGCAGGACCTGAACTCGCTGGTCGAGCAGGCCCGCAACGAACGTGACGAGTACCTCGACCTGGCCCAGCGGACCAAGGCCGACTTCGACAACTACCGCAAGCGCATGGCCGCCGAGACGACGGCCGCTCGCGGCAAAGGAAAGCTCGATGTCGCGGCCGGCCTGATCGAGACCGTCGACAACCTCGAACGAGTGCTCGCGGCAGAAGAAATTGACCTGGAGACCGCCAATGCGGGATCGCTCCCGGCCGACGCGCCGGTCAGCCTCCAGGGCATCATCGTGGTCTACCGCGACCTGAACAACACCCTGAGGAAGGCCGGAGTCGAGGGATTCGACCCCTCCGGCGAAGCCTTCGACCCGACCTTCCACGAGGCACTCCAGGCCGTGCCGGCCGAAGGCGTCGAACCGGGCATCGTGCTCGAAATGATGCAGCGCGGTTACCGCTCCGGCGACGCAGTAATTCGCCCGGCGCGAGTGGTCGTCAGCCAGTAACCGAAAGTCGGATCAGACATGGCAAAAGACTTTTACGAAACCCTCGGAGTCTCGAAGAAGGCCTCCCAGGACGAGATCAAGAAAGCCCACCGCAAGCTGGTCGGGAAGTACCACCCCGACCGCAATCCCGACGACAAGAACGCCGAAGAGAAGTTCAAAGAGGTCCAGGCGGCGTACGACACCCTGTCCGATCCCGAAAAGCGGAAGACCTACGACAGTGGTGGCGGCCTGTTCGGTGGCGGAGGCGGCGCACCCGGCGGCAATCCGTTCGGCGGCCAGGGAGCCCCGCAGGGTTTCGGCGACATCTTCTCGACGATCTTCAACCGCAGCGGCGGTGGCGGACCCGAGCCGATGCGCGGCCGCGACCTCGAGACCGACGCCCGGATCTCGTTCGACGACGCGATGGCCGGCAGCCAGCTGACTGTCACCATCCCGAAGGACGAACGCTGCCCGACCTGTTCCGGCAGCGGCGCCGAGCCGGGCACCAGCCCACAGACCTGCCCGCGCTGCAGCGGCTCAGGAGTGGAGGCCCAGGGCCAGGGGTTCTTCTCGATCAGCCAGCCCTGCCCGCAGTGCGGCGGTTCCGGCCAGATCATCCCCAGCCCCTGCCACACCTGTGGCGGTTCCGGCGTGACCCACCAGACCAAGCGTTACAAGGTCAACATCCCGGCAGGCGTCAAGGACGGCACACGGATCCGGGTTGCTGGCAAAGGCGAGGCCGGTATGCGCGGTGCGCCGGCGGGCGACCTTTTCGTGACGATCCAGGTCGCGCCTTCACCGATCTTCAAACGGCTCGACGACGGCAACCTCGAGGTCGATGTGCCGATCACGATCACCGAAGCCCTGCGCGGCGGTACGGTTGAAGTCCCGACCCTCTCCGGGACCAAGCGCATCCGCGTCGGGGCCGGCACCCAGCACGGCGCGATCCAGCGCCTGCGCGGCGAGGGTCCGCCGCGAGCCGGCACCAAGAAGCGCGGAGACATCCGCTACCGCCTCAGCGTGGTCATCCCGAAGGAACTGAATGACGAGCAGCGCCGCGCGGTCGACGCATTGGCCGAAGCGACGAACGGAGACGATCCCAGGGCCGAGTTGCTGAGAAGCGCCCGTGCCCGATCACCGAAGGGCAGCGATGACTGAGGAACGGCGGGTCACGCGGGTTGAAGTCACGGTCGACGAAGAACGCGGAGTCTTCATGATCTCGGTCGCCGCCGAGCTGGCCGAGATGCACCCCCAGACCCTCCGCATTTACGAATCGAAGGGTCTGATCAACCCGAAGCGGTCGCCCAAGAACACCCGCCTCTACTCGCAGGCGGACGTCGAACGCCTCCGCCGCATCCCCCAGATGACGAACGAAGAAGGACTCAACCTGGCCGGGGTCGAGACCGTCCTGGAGATGGAGCAGAAAGTTTCCGCGATGCGGGCCGAACTCGAAGCGATGCGCGCCCGCACCACCGAGCTCGAACAGAAGCTCGACGAAGAGGTCGAAAGGGTCCGCGACAAGCTGAACACCGAGATCGTCCCTTACGGCGCCTACGACGCTCCGGTTCCCCCCGCCCCCGACGGGCCGGTCCGGATCCAGGTGAACCGGCCCCGGTAGGGGCTACCAAACAGAATTTTCAGGAGAACAAGATGCAACCAGATCGATTCACAGTCAAATCCCAGGAGGCGATCGCTTCCGCCCAGCGGCTTGCTGCCGCCGGTAGAAACACCGAAGTGGCACCGCCGCACCTGCTCGTGGCGCTGCTCGAACAGGACCAGGGCCTCGTCCCGGCCGTGCTCGGGAAACTCGATTCCGACCTGTCCGGGATCCGTCAGCGCGCCCGCGACGCAATGGGTGATTTGCCCACCGCCAGCGGCGAGACCTCCGGTGATCCCCGCCCTTCGGCCGGCTTCGTCGAAGTGCTGCGCCGCGCCGAAGGCGAGATGGCCGGCCTCGGCGACGAGTACGTCTCGACCGAACACATCCTGCTCGCCCTCGCCGACAAAGGTTCAAGCCTCAAGGACATCCTGCCCGACCGTGAATCACTGGCCAAGGCGATCGGTGAAGTGCGCGGCCCGCACAAGGTCGACTCCCCCAATCCGGAGGACCAGGTCCAGGCACTGGAGAAGTACGGCCGTGACCTGACCGTCGATGCCGAGACCGGCAAGCTCGACCCGGTCATCGGGCGTGACGAAGAGGTGCGCCGGGTGATCCAGGTGCTCTCCCGCCGGACAAAGAACAATCCGGTGCTGATCGGTGAACCCGGGGTCGGCAAGACCGCAATCGTCGAAGGCCTCGCCCAGCGCATCGTCTCCGGCGACGTGCCGGAGAGTCTGCGTGACCGCCGGGTGATCGCCCTTGACATTGGAGCACTCCTCGCCGGTTCGAAATACCGCGGTGAATTCGAAGAGCGCTTGAAGGCCGTCCTCTCCGAGGTCCAGGATGCGGACGGCCAGATCGTCCTCTTCCTTGACGAGCTCCACACCATCGTCGGTGCTGGCGCTGCCGAAGGCGCGGTCGACGCGGCCAATCTGCTCAAGCCGATGCTGGCCCGCGGCGAACTTCGTGCGCTCGGCGCGACAACACTCGACGAGTACCGCAAGCACATCGAAAAGGATGCTGCCCTTGAACGCCGTTTCCAGCCGGTGCTGGTCGGCGAGCCTGACGTGCCCGACACGATCGCCATCCTGCGCGGCCTAAAAGGTAGGTACGAAGTCCACCACGGCGTGCGCATCGCCGACTCCGCGATCATCGCCGCCGCCACCCTTTCCGAGCGCTACATCGCCGACCGCTTCCTGCCGGACAAGGCAATCGACCTGATCGACGAATCCGCCTCACGGTTGAAGATCGAGATCGACTCGATGCCGACCGAAATCGACGAAGTCGAGCGGCGGATCCAGCAGCTCGAGATCGAACGCGAGGCACTGAAGGCCGAAACCGACGCCGCGTCGCAGGGCCGAGCCGACGCCCTCGAATCCGAACTCGCCGAGCTCAACGAGACCTCGAGTGAGATGAAGGCCCGCTGGCAATCCGAGAAGGCGCTGATCGAGGCGATCAAGGACGCCAAGGCCCAGCTCGAAGAAGCAAATCGTGAAGCCGAGCGGGCCGAGCGCGACGCCGACCTCGAGCGCGCCGCCAAGCTGCGTTACAGCGAGATTCCCGAACTCGAGAAGACCGTCGCCGACGCCGAGGCAAAGATGGGCGAGATGCACGCCGAAGGCGGCACGATGCTGACCGAGGAGGTCACCGAGAAGGACGTCGCCGAAGTCGTCGCCAAGTGGACCGGCATCCCGGTGACCCGTCTGATGGAAGGCGAAGTCGAAAAGCTGATCCACATGGAAGGCCGCCTGCACGAACGGGTGGTCGGCCAGGACGAAGCCGTGTCCGCCGTCGCCAACGCGCTGCGCCGCTCACGAGCCGGCCTCTCCGACCCGGACCGGCCGATCGGCTCCTTCCTCTTCCTCGGACCGACCGGCATCGGCAAGACCGAGCTGGCCAAGGCACTCGCCGAATTCATGTTCGATTCCGAGCAGGCGATCGTCCGGCTCGACATGTCCGAATACATGGAGAAGCACACCGTGTCGCGGCTGATCGGCGCACCGCCCGGTTACGTCGGATACGAAGAAGGCGGGCAGCTCACCGAAGCGGTCCGCCGCCGGCCCTACGCGGTCGTGCTGCTCGACGAAATCGAGAAGGCCCACCCGGATGTCTTCAACACGCTGCTCCAGCTGATGGACGATGGTCGCCTGACCGACGGGCAGGGCCGCACTGTCAGCTTCACCAACACCGTGCTGATCATGACCTCGAACGTCGGCAGCCAGGAGATCGCCGGCGAAACGGTCGACGAGCGGATCCGTGAGCGGGTCGAAGAAGTTCTCGCCACCACTTTCAAGCCGGAATTCCTCAACCGGATCGACGACACCGTGATCTTCCACCGGCTCTCGAAGGAAGACATCGGCCGGATCGTCGACCTCCAGATCGAGGGTCTGATCCGCCGGGTGGCCGAGCGTGACGTCGAGATCGAACTGACCGCCGGTGCCCGAGCCCTGCTGGGCAACCTCGGCTACGACCCGACCTACGGCGCAAGGCCCCTGAAGCGGGTAATCCAGAAGCGGCTGGTCGACGCACTAGCCCTGAAAATGCTCGAAGGCGAGTTCGGCGAAGGCGATCGTGTGCTGGTCGACGCGGCCGAAGGTGAACTCACCTTCAACAAAGCCTGAAAAGGTTGCAGATTCTCGCCCGTAAGACCGCCTCTTTAGGACGTCTTACGGGTTTCCGTACTACCCTTCAAGACCCGCGCAGTGCGGCTGGGAGAGCAAAAAGATCAAATGAACGAGGATCCAGAACGCCTCTGGCAGGCGGAAGAACGGCTCGAAGAGCCAGATTACCCTGATTCGAAGGGTCGGACACCGGGTGGCCTGACCTGGCCGATTCGCCGCTTTTTCTGGGCTATCGAGAAACGGATTCTCTGGCCGATCAGCGATTCCTTCAAGCGGTTCACAGGATCCTTCCGGTATCGCAGCCCGTTTGCGTACATCGGGGCGACGATGTTGCTGACTCTGACTGCCGCCGCCGTTGGTGCCGCCGTTTACTTCCACAACGAGGCCAAGAACGGTGAGACTTCGCCGATCGTCGCCCAGACACCGGCCGACACCATCGTCGCGCCGACCACCCCGGCCCCGGTCACCCCGGTCACCCCCTCCTCCAAGGCCAAACCGGAGGACACCCTCAAGGGCGTCGTTCCGGATTTCAACAAGACCTCTTCCAAGTCCAAGGGTTCGGCCGCCAAGTCCAAAGGTGGGGTTGCCGGTAAATCCGCCAAAGATCCGTACGCGACCGTGGTCAAGCCTTCCAAGGCGCCGGATTCACCGCCGCTCAAGGTCGCTCACAAGTTCGCGCTGAATTTCGTCGACTATGAAGTCGGCAAGAAAGGCGCCGCCCGCGACTTCGCCAAGACTGCAACGCCCAAGCTTTCGAAGGAACTGAAGAAGGACCCGCCGCGCCAGCCGTCCAACGGCGACATTCCAAAGGCCGCCGTGATGAATGTCGTCAAAGGCGACAAGAGCGGCGAGACCCTCGAGGTCAGCGTCTCGCTGATGCGCTCGGGGGCGGCCAGCGAACTGCGGCTCGCGCTCGAGCAGCAGAAGAGCAAGAAGTGGCTCGTCTCAGAGGTCCGGGGGTAAACGGAGGCCATGGGGAGATTCAGAACAGCTTTGGCGACGATTTCGGTGGGCGCCCTCCTGGCAACAGGACAGGCGGCTACCGCAGACGGTGCGCAACCGATAACGGACGAGCCGAACACCACCGCCCCGCAGCCGAACACCGGCGGTTCGACGACGCCACTCACTCCTTTGAAGCCGGGAGCCACCAACAAGCCGGACAAGTCGAAGAAGCCCAACAAGCCGGACAAGTCCAAGAAATCGAGCGGTGGCGGAAAGAAAGTAAAGAAGCCGCAGACCGCCGATCCCAAGGTCGAAGAGATCAACCCGGGAAGGGACCGGCCGCAGTCGGCTGACGAGCTCGCTCCGAACAGCTCGCCGACAATCACGATGAAACCCGGCTCCGGACTTTCCGGTGACGCAACACCGGTCGCCGCCTGCGACGGCAGCACCGGTCCCCCCAAGAACCTGATCCCGATTTACATCAAGGCCGCCGGCAAGTACAACCTCGGTGAGCGGGGCCCGCAGATCCTGGCCGCGATCAACAAGGTCGAGACCGACTTTGGCCGCCTGAACAAGGTGACTTCCTACGCGGGGGCCCAGGGCTGGATGCAGTTCATGCCGGCCACCTGGGACACCTACGGCACCGACGGAAACGGCGACGGCAAGGCTGATCCCTACGACCCCAAGGACGCGATCACCTCGGCTGCCCGATACCTGGCCGCGGCCGGCGCCCCGAACGACTGGTACGACGCGGTCTGGGCTTACAACCACGCCGACTGGTACGTCCGGGACGTCCTCGACAAGGCCGCCTGTTACGGCGACCTGGTCGACACCGTGGAAGTCGATGACAACCTCAAGGTCTTCGTCTGCAAGCCCGACATTGCCCGGACGCTCGAGGTGCCCAGCTATTACATGCGCGCCTTCGAAGCCGCATCTTCCCGCTACGAACTCGGCCAGCGCGGAGTCTGGGCCCTCGCGGCCGTCGCCCGTCTCGAATCCGACTACGGCCGCGGCATGACCCGGAGGCAAATGCGCGATACCGGCGCCATGGGACTCAGCCGTGCGGAATGGCAGAAGTTCGGCGTCGACGGCAACGACGACGGTTACGTCCAGCGAGACGAGCCCTGGGATGCCGTATCCACTTTCGCCCGGATGCTCTGGTCCAAGCCCAGCATCGAAGAAGGACTGTTCGAGCACAACCATGCTTCCTGGTACGTCGAAGCTGCCATGCGGGAAGCCGCGCAGATCGCCGGCGAGTGCGACACGGTGAAGACCACCTGGAACATCCAGTTCCCGGCGCCGACCACGAACGCGACCAACATCAACTGGGACAACCTGACGATCCTGAACCCCGCCGCGCAGAACGACATCGCCTCCGGCCAGATCGATTCCCGGGTGATCAACCTGCTGGCCATGCTGACCCAGAAGTACACGATCGCGGTCTCGGCACTCAAGTCCGACCACAGCCTGATGACCGCCAGCGGCAACATCTCTAACCACGCGGGCGGTCGGGCCTTCGACATCGCGTCGGTCAACGGCGTCCCCTGCACCGACCAGTCGGCCGACAGTCCCTGCACCGAAGTCGGGCTTTTCCTCGCCTCACTGCCGGACGGTGTCAGGCCGACCGAGCTGATCTACGGCTGGGACCTCGACGGTCCCGGAGGCCCCGCCTTCGCTTTGGCCGACCACCGGAATCACATACACGCCGGCTTCGGGCTCTAGTGAGTACTCCTCCGGAGCCACCAGACCACGCCTGACTGCGTCGACGGCCGGGAATGTCAGCTCAAGTACGTGGGTACGATCGCGGACATTCCCGACCTTTACTCCTTGTCAGCCGCGCCCTGGAGGCCCCGGAGAAGCACTCTTGCTTCAAACAGCAACCTATGAAGATTAGGAGCCAAGATATTCGCTTCGTCTTCTTTTTCTTTGCCCTTGTCGTTGCGTTCTTCTGGCTGGTCGGGGGTCGGGCGGTTGCTGCTTCCCGGCCGAATGTGGTCCTGATCCAGGTTGACGACATGGCGAAGGCCCAGCTTCGGGCTCAGGTCAGAGAGCGTGGCCACTGGGTGCCGGCAATGCCCAACGTGCTCAGCCGGATCGGTGGCAAGGGCGTCGAGATGAGGCGGTACTACACGAGCGACCCGATCTGCGGACCTTCCCGGGCGTCCTTGCTCAGCGGACTCGCGACCCACAACCACGGCATGCGTATCAACGCCGGCGAGTTCGGCTATACCGCCTGGCAGAACGGATCGAGCTTCACCGAGAACCTGCCGGTCTGGCTCGGGCGGAACGGCTATCGCACCGCCCACTTCGGCAAGTACATCAACGGCTACGGGAACGACCCCGAAACCGAGGTCCCGCCCGGATGGGAACGCTGGGCAACAACGGTACGAGACGGCGGCGCGGGTTACTACGGCACGTCCTTCAATATCGACGGCCAGATGACGATGCCGATCGGTAGCTGGCGTCACCGTGATCGGCGCCGCTGCAAGCCGGCCTTCTTTACCCGGCCCCGCGCCTGCCAGTACTCGACCGATGTCCTCACGAGCTTCGCATTGAAGGAGGTTGCGACCAACGCCAGATCCCGCCGGCCTTTCTACATGCAGCTCGATTACAACGCCCCCCACGACGACGGCCGCCCGCCCGCCGGCCCCGCCGTGCCGGCGCGTCTGAAAGGCCTGGCCCACCGGGTCCGGCAGAACTTCCGCCTGAACGACCAGCCCAGTGCCAGTTCGCCGTTCTTCATCCGGCGTAACGCCCCCCTCACTGCAGCCATGAAGAGCGAAATCCGCACCCGCTACGGAAACGAAGTCGCCGCGCTCCGCGGAGTCGACGAAGGTGTCGGCCGGGTTATCAAGAGCCTGCGGAGAAAGGGGCTCCTCAATAACACCTACGTGATCTTCACCTCGGACAACGGGTTCTTCCACGGCGAGCACCGGATCAATTACGGCAAGTACCTGCCCCAGGAACCCTCCGCCCGTCAACCTTTTCTCGTCCGCGGACCACGGATTCCCAAGGGGCGAAAGAGCAAGGCGCTCGGGTCGAACCTGAGCATTGCTTCAACCGTGCTCAGGATGAGCGGCAGCCCCGGAGCCGTCCCCCGGGACGGCCGGTCGATGCTGCGCAACCTGCGGAACCCGAAATCAACCTCGGACGTACCGGTCCTGCTCGAAGGCTTCAACGGGCGCGGCCCTGACGAGCCGGAACAGTTCCTCAATGGTGGCGGCCGTCTCGCTCCGAACCAGGCGGTCGTCCTCAACTACACCGGCTTCGTCGCGGGGCCGTGGAAGTACGTGAAATACGCCTACGGCGACGAGGAGCTGTACGACGTATCCCGCGACCACGGAGAACTCCGCAACCTGGTCGGGCTGCCGGAGTACTCATCCGTGGCCGGATGGGCCAGACAGGTGGAATCCAGGCTGGCCGACTGCTCCGGCGTATCCTGCCAGATCGACGTGACCCCGCCGGCCAAACCGACCGGCTGAAGTCAGGCCGCTGCCATGAGCACGGAGTAGGCTCTGGTCGTGGGCGGCGAAAGCAAAGGGACTTATCCCCTTCCTGATGATCCTTCGCTGGCCGAGGTGTCGCAGGCTTTGCAGGACACGGGGCACTGGGGCTGGGTGGTGGACGAGCGCTGGAACCTGGTCTTTGTGACCGACGAACTGCGATTGACTTTCGGCGCCGGCGAACTTTCGGAGTTCGCAGTCGGAAGCCACATGTTCGGGCCCGAGACAGCGGGGGCGAGCCGCAAGTTCAGGTTCGGTGCCAACAGCGACGAAATCAATCGGGTGACATTCGCTGAGGTCCGTGGGATGGTGCTCAACGACACCCCGGGCGGTCACGACGAGTTGCGGGAAACCGTCGACTCCTCGCTCCGTGATCTGGTCGACGAAGCTTCGCCGGTCGACCCTGCAGCCCTGTCTTTTGTTTCCATCGGCGAAGCGCTGTTCGGGGCAACGAACGAGGTTCCAGTAGTCATGTGGCGAATTCGCGATCCGGACGGCCGGCTCGCCGGCACCGCGTTGATCTCAAAGCCGGCGCCGGGCATGCATACGCTCAGCGACGCAACTTCGATGGGGGATCTGCGGCACCTCAAGCGGATGCAGCAGGTCGGGCGGGCCGGGCGGCGGCCTGCGGCGATCCTGTTCGCCGATCTCGAGGCTTCATCGCCGCTTTCGCGCCGGTTGTCAACCGCGAGCTACTTCAAGCTGGGACGCCGGCTGGTGGTCGCCGCCGATCAATGTGTAATCGATGCGGGAGGACTGGTCGGTCGTCATGTCGGCGACGGGGTCGTCGCGTTCTTCCTGGCTGAGATCTCCGGATCGGAGTCGGCTGCCGCGCGGGAGTGCATCGCCGCGGCTCACGCGCTCCGCGGCGCGGTCGCCGACGTCGCCGCGCGGAGCGATCTCGATCCGGAGGATGTGGTCCTTCGCTTCGGGCTTCACCGGGGATCGAACCTCTACGTCGGCAACATCTCCACCGGCGGACGATCCGAAGTAACTGCGCTTGGCGACGAGGTCAATGAAGCCGCCCGGATCGAAGCCTGCGCCGGCGGAGGCCGGGCGCTTGCGTCGAAGGACCTGATCGAACGACTGGAGCCCGAGGACGCAGCCGCTCTGGATCTCGACCCGGACGCACTCACCTATGACCAGCTCGGCGAGCTCAAGACCGCCACCGAAAAGGCCCGACGGGATGCCCCGTCGGTCGCGGTCTGCGAAGTCTAGGTGGTGAGGTCTTTGCTTTCCTCTTGCTGACTGCGGACGTTCTCCGTCCTCAGGATGGCGAGGACCAGGCCCGAAATGACGAGCGGCCCGAGGACGATCGCCCTTGGGAAATCGTCGTAGGCCAGCGTGACGATCAGCCCGCCCGAGGCATAGGCCAGAAGGAGTCCGACCAGGATCGCTGGTGGCAGTGCCGCCTTGGGTCCTTCAACCTTGGTCGCCCTCTCGACGAAGTCGGCACTCACAAGAAACAGAACCGCAGTGATGGCATTTACCCCCGCCCCCTTGATCTTCAGGCCGAGGATCGAGGCCCCTTGAAGACCGGCGGCAAACCCGGCGATAGCGACCACGACGAAGGCGCCGAAGGTGAACGCGTCGGGGGAGTCAAACAGAAACCAGGCAATCACCAATGCCACTAGGACCCCGAACTGCAGGGTCAACGGCCTTCGGACGGGGCCCGGCCAGGCAGCCTGGCCCGTGCGCCGGACCATGAATACGGCGACCGCGCCACCGAGGAAGGCGGTGGTGACTGCGGTCATGAGACAGGCGAACTGCGCCCACTCGCCGTTGCCGAGAGAGGATCCAAACTGCACGAAGTTCCCGGTCATCGCCGAAACGAAGACCCCGCCAAGAGTAAGGAAGGTCAGGCCGTCCAGCCAGCCGCCGACAGCCGCCAGCATCAGGACCACGGCCCGGATGCGGCGTTCTGTGGTCGGATCCGTTTCGGTCGGGTTCACCGAGGGAAGGATGAAGCCCGGATCGGACAATCAGACGGCTGCGGCGGCGATCCTTCGGGCCGATTTGTCCTGTAGCTTGCGGCAGGCCTCGAGGGCGTCCCAGCCTTCGCCACCCGCGGTGAGGCGGGAGATATCTCCGAATACGGCTCCGCCCTGGATCTCGTGGCGAAGGTTGCGACCGAGGACCGCCGAGGCCGACTCGACTCCGCCGTTCATCGCGCCGACGATGCCGTGGCCGCGGCGAGTGCTCACACCGGCCAGGAAGAGCCCGTCGATCGCGGTCTTGAAATCGGGCCGGAGGGGACCGAACTGGTCGGTTGCCAGTTCGATGCCGTAGCTCGATCCGTCGGTTGACTGCGTGTAACGGGTCTGGGTCATCGGGGTCGCGGCTTCTTTCCAGAGGATGTGTGGACGCAGTTCGCCCAGGATTTCTTCCGCGGAGTCGATCAGCTGTTCGACGATCTTGTCCTTGGCCGCGAGGTACCCCTCCTGCTTGCTGTACTTGCCGGCGGCCTCTTCAGATTCGACCCCCCACGCCTCCAGCGAGGGTGTCGCCCAGGTCATCAGCTCGACGGTCGAGCAACCCTCAGGGGCATGTCCGGTCGAGCCGGGGTCCTTGGCGCTCGCCGAGGTGATGTAGACCGGTGGGTCCGGATCGAACTTCTCGGCGGCCACGAAGTCGTAGTACTCCTCGCTGTCGTACCGGGAGTGGCGCCAGTAGTTCGTGTTCGGCATGCGCTCGGCGAGGTCGAAATCGAGACCGAGGTAGACACAGACGAGCGGCGTGGCCATGCGATAGCCGTCGACGATCTCGGCCAGTCCGTCGGGCAGGACTTCCGGGTCAAGCAGATCGAGGAAGGTGCGCTTGATGTCGGCGGTCGAGATCACGATGGGTGCCTCGATCGTTTCGTCCCCACTCAGGGTCACGCCGGTCGCGGTGCCGTCGACCACGTTGATCGAAGCGACTTCGGCGTGGGTCCTCACCCGGCCACCATTGCTGTGGATCACGTCGATCAGATGTCCGGGCAGGACCTGGCCGCCACCTCTTACGTAGAAGGCGCCTTCCTGCATGTAGTGATCGACCAGGGAGGCGTGAAGCACGACCGGAGTCCGTGAAGGCGGCGTTGCGTAGTCGCCCGCATGGCCGGTCAGGACCGCGCGGGAACGCTCGCCAAGACCGCATTCATCAAAGAGTTCGGTGATCGAGCGCATTCCCCAGGCCACGAGGTTCGGGGCCCGGGCGACAAAATCGGCGAGGTCGGTGTCCACGCCGGGGATTCCCGATCCGGCCAGATCGCCGACAACATCACGGAAAGTCCCCACGCATTGCCGCAGGCCTTCTTCTTCATCCGGAAAAGTTTCGACCAGGCGGTCCAGATAGTTGTCCCAGCCTTTTGGCACCCGGAACTCGAAATCGGGGAAGACGAAAGTGTCGAAGCCGTCGGGATCCATTTCGACGAAATCGATCCGGTCGTGGAGCCCGAGACCCTTGAGCACCCGGCTGATGTCGCCGGTCTTGACGCCGCCGATGTAGTGGAGGCCGACGTCGAACTGCCACTCGTTCTTGCGCCGGAAGGTCTGGCTGCAGCCGCCGGCGACGTCGTACTGCTCGAGCACGAGGACCTTCTTGCCGTTGGCGGCGAGGTAGGCGGCCGACGTGAGGCCGCTCAGGCCGGAGCCGACCACGATCGCGTCCCATGGCCCGGTCCGGTTCATGGCTTCGGCCCGGCTTGTGTCTGCTCCTGCATCTATACTCATAGAAGTGACTATACAATTAGTTGACTATAAATTGCAAACCGAGAGGGCCCGGAACCGATGGCGCTGAAGCACGCGATCCTCGCGGCCCTCCAGGACGGTGAGGCCACCGGTTACGAACTCTCGAAGCGCTTCGACGTCTCGGTCGCGAACTTCTGGCCCGCCAGCCCCCAGCAGATCTACCGGGAGCTGGACCGCCTCGAATCGGACGGGATGCTCGACGGGAGGCTGGTCGAACAGTCGAGCCGGCCGAACAAACGACTCTTCAGTGTGACTTCCAAAGGGCACGATGAGCTGGCGGAATTCGTCCGAGTCACCGCCCGGCCGACGGCCGTCCGGGATGACCTTCTGGTCAAAGTGGTCGCCCTCGACGAAAGCAACGCCGATGCCGTGGAGGCGGCCATCAAGGAGCGCCTCGAACAGTGCGAAGCCAAGCTCGACCTCTATCGGGGGCTTCAGGTGACCCTGCTCGGCAACCTCTCCGAGGGCGACTACCTGGCGTCGGAGCCTCGCCCGGGTAGCTACCTGGCGCTGCTGGCCGGTCTCTCCTTCGAAGAGGGAATCGATCCCGGTGCCGGCGGGCGCTGAAGATCCTCGCCGGGCGCCGATCCGGCGTTCCCGGCTGAAGGCGGCTGCCTTATGCTTGAGACGTCCCTGAAAACGACGAGAGGACTCTCGTGCCGACCTACGTGATGTTGACCAACCTGACTTCCGAGGGTGTCAAGACCCTGAAGAACAACCCGTCACGGGTGGCCGAAGTCAATAGTGAAGTCGAAGCCCTGGGGCCAAAGTGCTCGCCCAGTACACAACCCTCGGTCAGTACGACTTCGTCACCGTCATCGAAGCACCGGACGAAGAGACGATGGCCAAGGTCTCGATCGAGATGGGCTCACGCGGCACCATGACCAGCCAGACGCTGACGGCGCTTTCCGCGCAGCGGCTCGCCGAACTCCTCTAGAGCGGTCCACGAGTTGCGCATCCTGATCCTGGGTGGCGGCGGGCGCGAGCACGCGATCGTCAAGGCCCTCGCCCGGTCGCCCCGGCAGCCGGAACTTTTCTGTGCGCCCGGTAACCCGGGCATTGCGTCTGATGCGACCTGTCTGCCCGACCTCGACCCCGGTGACATCACGGCCGTGGTCCATGCGGCCCGTGAACACGAGATCAACCTGGTTGCGATCGGGCCGGAGGTGCCGCTCGTGGCCGGAGTGGTCGACGCTCTGACCGAGGCCGGCGTCAAGGCTTTCGGCCCGGTCAAGGAAGCCGCGCGGCTGGAAGGGTCGAAGGCTTATGCGAAGCAGGCAATGAAGGAAGCCGGCATCCCGACCGCGGGATACGCCCTGCTGCGGACCCGGGACGAGGCTCTCTCCGAACTGGCAAGCGCTTCGTTTCCGACCGTGCTCAAGGCCGACGGCCTCGCCGCCGGCAAGGGTGTGTTGATCTGCGAGACCGAATCGGACGCCCGCGAGGCGATCGAAGTTTTCTTCACCGAGCAGCGCTTCGGACAGACCGAAGTCGTGCTCGAGGAGTTCCTCGTCGGCGAGGAGCTTTCTCTGCTCGCGATCTGCGACGGGATAAGGGCGATTCCGCTCACCCCGGCCCAGGACTACAAACGGATCGGCGATGGCGACACCGGGCCGAACACCGGCGGCATGGGCAGCTACTCACCGGTGCCCGATGTGGGCTCCGAAGTGCTTGCCGAACTCAGCGCGCAGGTCCACCAGCCGATCGTTGATCTGATGGCCGAGCGCGGCCATCCCTTCCACGGCGTGCTCTACGCGGGTCTGATGATGACTGCCAACGGTCCGAAGGTCCTCGAGTACAACACCCGTTTCGGTGATCCCGAGACCCAGGCCGTGTTGCCTCGCCTCGACTCGGATCTCGTCGAAATCTTCGAAGCGGCCTGCGAGCCTGGCGGGCTGGACAACTTCAAGGTCGAGTTTTCCGAGGACTGGGCGGTCACCGTGGTGCTCGCCTCCGCCGGGTACCCCGAGTCGTCTTCGAAGGGCGATTTGATCGAAGGACTGGAGCGGGCGGCGGAGCTGGCCGAGGTCGTCCACGCGGGCACCGCCGAGCGGGACGGGCAGATCGTTACCGCCGGCGGCAGGGTCCTCAATCTCACGGGCCTTGGGCCCGATGCAGCAACCGCACGCCAACGCGCTTACGATGCGGCTGAAGCGATCAACTTCGATGGCAAACAGATGCGCAGCGATATCGCCACCAGAGCGGTCGAGCGCGACAGACAAGGGACAAACCAGTGAGTGATCCAACCCAGTCAACCGAAACAACGAGCGACCCCGCCCAGACCGAGTCCCCGACCATGACTTCGGTCGAGCAGATGTTCGAGGAGATCGAAGTCGACGAGCCCATCGTCGGAATCATCATGGGTTCGAAGAACGACAAACCGAAGATGCAGCCTGCAGGAGCGGCGCTGGAAGAAGCCGGCATCAGCTACGAAGTGCGCGTCATGTCGGCCCACCGCGACCCCGAACTGGTCACCGACTACTGCACCAACGCGCGTATGCGCGGACTCAAGGTGATCATCGCCGGCGCCGGAATGTCCGCCGCCCTCCCTGGGGTTGCCGCCGCCCACACCGACCTTCCCGTCATCGGCGTGCCAATCCTCGGCAAGTCGCTCGGTGGCCTCGACGCACTGCTCTCCGCGGTACAGATGCCGCCCGGCATCCCCGTCGCCTGCGTGGCAATCGACGGCGCCAAGAACGCCGGCGTGCTCGCGGCCCGCATCATCAACATCTAGAAAGGCACAGTTGATCGAGCGTTACACCCGGCCCGCGATGGGCGAAGTCTGGACCCAGAAATCCAAGATGGAAGGCTGGCTGGCAGTCGAACTCGCCGCGACTGACGCCTGGGCCGAAGAGGGCCTCGTCCCGAAAGAAGCCGCCGCGCTCTGCCGTGAGAAAGCTGCTTTCACCGTCGAAGCCGTCAACGAGCGTGAAGAGACGACCAACCACGACGTCGCCGCCTTCATCGACGTCGTCGCCGCTTCGATCGGAGAAGAAGGCCGCTGGATCCACTACGGACTGACCTCCTCCGACGTGCTCGACACCGCACTCGCCACCCAGTTGACCCGCGCCGGGATGATCCTGGTCGAAGGCGCCACCGCGTACCGCGACAATCTGGTGAAGCTGGCTCTCGAACACCGCGACACCCTCTGCGTCGGGCGGACCCACGGCGTCCACGCCGAACCGACGACCTTCGGGCTGCGCATGGCCGGCTTCGCCTTCGAGGCCGACCGGAACCTGGCCCGCCTGAAAGCCGCCGCGGAACAGGTCGCCTTGGGCAAGCTCTCCGGCGCGGTCGGCACCTATGCCTCGGTGCCACCGACGATCGAACGCCGGGTCATGGAGACCCTCGGACTCCAGCGTGAGGAGATCGCTACCCAGGTGATCCCGCGGGATCGTCATGCCGAATTCCTGAGCGTGATTGCGCTGGCCGGTGCCGGCATCGAACGATTCGCCACCGAGATCCGCCATCTGCAGCGGACCGAGGTCCGCGAGGCCGAAGAGCCCTTCGCCAGCGGCGAGCAGAAGGGCTCGTCGGCAATGCCGCACAAGCGCAACCCGATCCGAACCGAGCGGCTCACCGGGCTGGCCCGGTTGCTCCGTGGATACGCCCAGACCGGCCTCGAGAACGTGGCCCTATGGCACGAGCGCGACATCTCGCACTCCGGTGCCGAGCGGGTGATCCTGCCGGACGCGACGATCACGCTCGACTACATGCACCATGTCGTCAACCAGGTCACCTCCGGCCTCGTGGTCCACGTCGACCGGCTGCGCTCCAACCTCGAGCTGACTCACGGCGCCCTCTTCAGCCAACGTGCGCTGACCGCCCTTGTCGACAGCGGCATGTCCCGCGACGATGCCTACCGCACGGTTCAGGCTGCTGCGCACGAGGCCTTCGACAACGGCGTGCCTTTCCGGGATCTGATCGGCACCGCGGCACCGCAACTCGACCTCGATGTGATCTTCGACTACGACGCCTACCTCACGCACCTGCCGGAAGTCTTCGAGCGCCTCGAAGCCATCAGTTAGGCAGCGGCTCATTCTCCCTAGGGGAAACCGGCGCTCGTGGCGCGCTTCACCTGGGTGATCGTTCCGTCGAACCCGACTGCGATCAGAGTTCCCCTCTTGAAACCCTTCTTCGCCGAGCTGACAGCCACTCCTGAGGTCTGGGAGAGTCCGCTGGCGAGGATGCATGCCTGCTTGTGCCGGCTGATCTTCCAGATTTCGCCTCGCCGGAAGGAAGTCGCGTAAAGGTGTTTTCCGGTCGCGGGTGAGGCCGTCGAAGATGACGTTGTCGGGCTCGGGTGACTTGTAGAAGGTGTGGACCTTTGCCGGGTCGTTGACGTTGATCTTGGCGATCGTCGACGGTGTCTCAAACGTCTGGTTGACGAAGAGATACTTCTGGTTCCTGCCCACGACCATGCCGTTGCCCGAATTGAGGGTGGCCCAGCCGTTCTCGGTCACCCCGTCTGAGATCCGGTCGAGCTTGACGCCGAGGTCGTTGGAGGCGTAGATCGTGCCGTCCTTTGCCCGGGTGATTCCGTTGGCCATACCGAGATGATCGGAGATCAGCTTCTTCCTCCCGCTGCCGATCCTCACACTGTTGAGACCGGCCACCGGGTTCAGGTCACCGGTGGCACCGCCGCCCGCGGTGTTGCCGTAGCCCCAGAGGAGCTTCCTGCCATTCCAGGCCAGTCCGCCGGGTCCGGTCGGCCCGGTCGCAATCAAGTCCGGGCTCGAAGGACGCCTGGATCCCCGGTAGTAGGCGTTCAGAACAGACTCACCCGTCTCACTCCCGTCAGTGCCGGAGGTGTAAAGCGTTCCACCACCGCCGATGATCGCTGCTTCGAGCCGGTTCTGACCCGTGAAGATTGTTTTCTGAGAATAGGTCCCGGTGCACTTCGGTACTTCGGCGGCTGAAGACGCCGCAAAGAACGCAAACGCCGAAAAGGAAACCGCAATGAATGTGACCAGAGATCGACCCATAAGAGGCAAGGTTACTTCTTGCCCTAGTTGACCGCTACCCTTGGCCGCATGATCCTCTACACATGCGGCACCAAGACCACGGGGCCCGGAGCCTTGCATCCCTGCGCCAGGGCGGGCAACGCGCTGGACGAAGCCGGCTACCAGTACGAGATCAAGACGGTGGAGGGCTACCGAATGATGCCCTGGACCTGGAAGGCCCGGAACGCGGGCCGCAAAGAGGTCGAGGAACTCAGCGGAACCAAAGAGGTTCCGATCCTCGTGCTCGACGACGGCGAAGTGATTTCCGATTCTTCGGCGATCGCCAAGTGGGCAAAGGCAAATCCCGCCCCAAGCACCTGATCCCTTCGGTCTCCGAAGTGATCAGGATCAGGGCAATGAGCGTGCCACGATCCCGATCACTTCCCCACAGAGGCTCCCGAGGCGCGCCTCCTCAGCCCACAGGTAAAGTGCAACCAATGTCGAAATCTCTCGAAGATCTGAAACTTCATTCATCCGGCAAGGTCCGCGAGATCTATGAGATCGAGGACGACCTGCTTCTGGTCGCCTCCGATCGCATCTCGATCTACGACGTGATCATGCCGACCAGGATCCCGGACAAGGGCAAGGTCCTGACCCAGATGTCCAACTTCTGGTTCGAGAACACGACCGGGATCGTGCCGAACCACTTCCTCTCGAACGACGTTCCGGAAGAAGTGGAAGGCCGTGCGGTCAGGGTGCGGAAGCTCGAGATGTACCCGATCGAGTGCGTAGTCCGTGGCTACCTCTCCGGCTCCGGCTGGAAGGAGTACCAGGCGACCGGCGCCGTCAGAGCAGTCGGGCTACCGGAACGCCTCCAGGACACGGACAAGCTGCCACGACCGATCTTCACTCCGGCCACCAAAGCTGAATTGGGCGACCACGACGAGAACATCGACTTCGAACGGGCCGCCGAGATCATCGGCGACCGGGCCCTGATGGAAGAGTTGCGCCGGGTCGCGATCGAGATCTACGAATTCGGCGCGAACCACGCCGCCGAGCGGGGAATCATCCTCGCTGACACCAAGTTCGAATTCGGCAGTCACGCCGGCGCGGAGATCGTCCTCGGCGACGAAGTGCTGACACCCGACTCCTCGCGCTACTGGCCGGCCGACGAATACGAACCCGGCAAGACCCAGCCTTCCTTCGACAAGCAGTTCGTGCGCGACTGGGCCAACGCTGCCGGATGGGATCACTCCCCGCCGGCTCCGGAACTTCCGGACGACGTCGTCGCCCAGACGCAAGAGAAGTACCGCGAGGCCTACGAAATCATCACCGGTAAGACACTTTGATCTCTGCCCGGGTCCTGATCAGGCCGAAAGAAGGCATCCTCGACGCCCAGGGCAAGGCCGTTGAAAGTGCCTTGCCGGCCCTCGGATTCGGCGGTATCGAGCACGTGCGGGTGGGGCGGATCGTCGAACTGAACGCAGAGAGCGCCGACCGGCTCGATGAACTCTGCGAGAAGCTGCTCGCCAACCCGCTGATCGAGGACTACGAAATCGAGGTCCTGTGATCTGGGGTGTGCTTCAGTTCCCCGGATCCTGCGACGAGCGTGACGCCCAGAACGCCTGCGAGCGGGCGGGTGCGGAAACCCGTCTGATCTGGCAGGACGAAACCGACCTGAGTGGTATCGACGGCATCATCGTGCCCGGTGGCTTCTCCTACGGCGACTACCTCCGGGTCGGCGCGATCGCGCAGTTCGCTCCCGCCATGGGCGCTGTTGCCGAGTTCGCCGCGAAAGGCGGACCAGTGCTCGGCATCTGCAACGGCTTTCAGGTCCTCTGTGAGAGCGGCCTGCTGCCCGGCGCACTCCTGACCAACGAAGGCACCCGCTTCATCTCACGCCAGGGCGACCTCGTGGTCGCTGAAGCCGAATCGCCCTTCCTTTCGGAGATGTCGCCCGGTGAAGTGATTTCGATCCCCTTCAAGCACCAGACGGGCCGTTACTTCGCGCCGCCGGAAATGCTCGAACGGATCGAGGCCAACAACCAGGTCGCTTTCCGCTACGCCGAAGGACAGAACCCGAACGGCTCGCTGAACGACATCGCCGGTGTGGTCAACGAAGCCGGCAACGTGATGGGCCTGATGCCCCACCCCGAACATGCGGTCGATCCGCTGACCGATTCCACCGACGGCCTCAAGCTGTTCCGCGGTCCCGCCCGAGTGGAGGCCTGAGTGTCGAAACATCGCGAGCTCGGCCTGACCGACGACGAGTACGAGCTGATCCTCGAGAAGCACGGACGCGAGCCGAACGACGTCGAGCTGGCGATGTTCTCGCTGCTCTGGTCCGAGCACTGCGCCTACAAGCACTCGAAGAAGCTGCTCGGCAAGCTTCCGACCGAAGGCCCGCGGGTGGTCATGGGTCCGGGCGAGAACGCCGGCGCGGTCGACATCGGCAACGGCTGGTCGATCGCCTTCAAGGTCGAGTCGCACAACCACCCGAGCGCGGTTGAACCTTTTCAGGGGGCGGCCACCGGAGTCGGCGGCATCCTGCGCGACGTGATCGCACTTGGCGCCCGGCCGATCGCCATCCTCGACTCGCTGCGTTTCGGCGAACTAGATTCCGAGCGCACCCGGTATCTGGTCGACGGTGTCGTCCGCGGGATTGGCCATTACGGGAACTCGATGGGCATCCCGACGGTCGGCGGCGAGATCTACTTCGAGCCTCCCTACGAATTGAACTGCCTGGTCAACGCGATGTGCGTCGGCATCGCCCGCACCGACGAGATGGTTCGCGCCGCCGCGCAGGGCACCGGCAACATGGTGGTCCTCTTCGGTTCGAAGACCGGTCGCGACGGGATCGGCGGAGCTTCCGTCCTCGCTTCGGCCGAATTCGGTGAAGACGACGAAGGCAAACGGCCGACCGTCCAGATCGGCGACCCTTTCGAAGAATCCAAGGTGCTCGAGTGCTGCCAGGAACTGCTCGCCGCCGAACTGCTCGTGTCGCTTCAGGACCTCGGGGCCGCCGGGCTCACTTCATCCGCCGGCGAGATGGCCTCGGCCGGCGATACCGGGATCGACATCGATGTCGCCAGCGTTCCGCTTCGCGAGGCCGACATGGAGCCCTTCGAGATCATGGTCTCCGAATCACAGGAGCGCATGCTCGCGGTGGTCGAGCCAGGGAAAGTCGAAGGGGTCCTGGCGCTCTGCACCAAGTGGCAGACCGACTCCGCCGTGATCGGTGAGGTGACCGACACAGGTGCCTTCCGGATCCTCAAGGACGGCGAAGTCGTCGGCGACATCAAAGTTCACGACCTGGTCGACGGCTGCCCGCTCTACGACCTCGAACCGGGCGAGCCGGCCGAATGGATCTACCCGAACCAGGTCACCCTGCGCGAAGGTGCCGATGCCAGTGAGATCACGCTGTCCCTGCTCGGCTCCCCCTCGATCGCATCGAAGCGCTGGGCCTATGACCAGTACGACTCGGTGGTCGGCTCACGCACGGTCCACCGCGCCGGTGCCGCCGACGCCGCCGTGCTGAACATCCCCGAGTCCAACCGGGCGATCGCGATCGCGATCGACGGCAACGGCCGCCGCGTCGCTTGCTCCCCCCGGCTGGGCACCATCGAAGCGGCCCTCGAATGCGCCGCGAACCTCGCCTGCGTCGGGGCCGAACCGCTCGGTGTGACCAACTGCCTCAACTTCGGCAACCCGGAAAAGCCGACGGTTGCCTGGCAGCTCAGCCAGTCGATCGACGGCCTTGGCGAGGTCTGCCGGGCGCTCGACCTGCCGGTGGTCGGCGGAAACGTCTCGCTCTACAACGAGACCCCGACCGGGCCGATCTACCCGACGCCCGTGATCGGCATGGTCGGCGAACTGCCCAACCCCGAAACCTGCGCCGGGGAGCCCTGGCGGGATGGCGACTGGATCGCCCTGGCGGGGCCTTTCAATCCTTCACTGGCCGGCTCCGAACTCGAGAAGGCGAGAGGCCAACTCGGCAAGGGGCTGCCCGACGCCGAGATCGAACCGGCTCGCGCCGCGATCGAGCTGGTCCGCGACGGCGTTCGCGACGGCACCATCCGTACGGTTACTGATGTCTCCGACGGCGGCATCGCCACAGTGCTTTCAGAACTCGCACTCACCGCCGGCATCGGCTGCGACGTCACGCTCGACCCGGTCATCGTCCAGAGTGAATGCTCTGAGGAGGACGCCCTCTTCGGCGAAGGGTCAGGTGGCTTCATCCTCGCCGGTACGGCTGCGTCGATCGAAATGCTCGGCGGCAAGGGTGTCCAGATCGAAATGCTCGGTCGGGCCGAAGGCAACGAGATCAAGGTCCAGGCCGGCGAATCATCAGTCGACATTCTCGTGGCTGAGGCAAAAGCCTCGTTCGAATCGCTCGCCCACCGCATCGATGTGGACCAGCCCGGCATCACCCAGTAGCTCCCCCGGCATGAAAAACCCGAAGCGCGACGCAGACACCACCGAGACCCGCCGTGATCTGGCGGCACAGGCGGCGCGGCCACTTCGCAATTACCTCGCGACCGAAACGGGATCGGCCGGGCTGCTGCTGGCGGCGGCGATCATCGCCATGATCTGGGTGAACTCACCTTTCTCCGACTCGTACACGTCGCTCTGGGACACGGTCCTCTCGATCAACCTCAGCCCGAGATCGATCTCGCTCGACCTCGGTCACTGGATCGACGAAGGATTGATGGCGCTGTTCTTCTTCGTGATCGGACTCGAAGTCCGGCGGGAACTGTCGGTTGGTGAATTGACCGACCGCCGTCGGGTGACGATCCCGGTGATCGCCGGCATCGGTGGAATGCTCCTGCCGGTTCTGCTCTACGTGCTGCTCAACCACGGCACCGAAGCTGGTGGAGGCTGGGGAATCGTTATCGCCACGGACACCGCCTTCCTGCTGGGCGCACTCGCGATCGTCGGCCCGCACCTTTCCACGCAGCTGCGGATCTTTCTGCTGACCCTGGCGATCGTCGATGACATCGTCGCGATCTCGGTGATCGGCATCTTCTATTCCGACTCGCTGAACTTCGTCGCGCTTGGCATAGCCGTAGTTTGCCTCGCGATGTTCCCGCTCCTGCCCCGCCTCAGGATCTACCAGGGGTGGGCTTACGCTCTGCTCGGCTTCGCCCTCTGGGTCGCGGCCTACGAATCAGGGCTGCACCCCACACTCGCCGGAATGCTGGCCGGTCTCCTGGTGATCGCCTACCAGCCAAGCCGCGAGAAGGTCGAAGAAGCCGCAGTCAGCGCCCGGGCTTTCCGACAGTCACCGTTACCCGAGGTCGCGCGGTCGGCGCAGCGCAGCGTCGACCAGGCGGTGTCACCCAACGAACGCCTCCAGACCGCGCTTCACCCGATCACCAGCTATCTGATCGTCCCGCTGTTCGCGCTCGCAAACGCCGGAGTGGACCTTGGGGACGGCGTCCTCGGTGAAGCAATGCGATCACCACTCACCTGGGGCATCGTGCTCGGCCTCGTGGTCGGTAAGACGATCGGGATCAGCGTCGGTGCGCTCGGCTCGCTCAAACTCAAGCTGGGAGTGCTGCCTCAGGGTGTCGGCCGAAGCCAGGTCGTGGGTGGCGCGGCGCTCTCCGGCATCGGCTTCACCGTTTCACTGCTGATCGCCCAGCTCGCCTTCGACGACCAGCAGCTGCAGAGCGAGGCGAAGGTCGGCGTTCTGATCGCAGCGGTGCTAGCGGTCGGACTCAGCTGGATCATGTTCAAGTTCGCCGCAGTGGTCTTCGGCCAGACCAGCGCGACGCTTCCACGCAAGCTTTCACTGCCAATCGACCCGGACCGCGACCATATTCGGGGGAACCCGGACGCCCCGATGACACTCGTCGAATACGGCGACTTCGAATGTGAGTTCTGCGGGCGCGCGACCGGCATGATCAACGATCTGAGAGCCGAGCTCGGTGACGACCTCAACTACGTGTTCCGCCACCTCACCCTGATCGACGTTCATCCGCACGCCGAACTCGCAGCCGAGGCTGCGGAGGCGGCCGGCAACCAGGACAAATTCTGGGAGATGCACGACATCCTCTTCGCCCACCAGGGGGACCTCGACATCGAAGACCTGATCGGCTATGCGGGGAACCTTGAACTCGACGTTGACCGGTTCGTCAGGGAGGTCGAGCAGGGCCAGAACGCCAAGCGGATCCAGCAGGACGTGGCCAGCGCCGACGCCAGCGGCGCCCACGGCACACCGACATTTTTCATCAGCGGCACCCGGCACGTCGGACCCTACGACGCCAAGTCCCTTGCCGACGAACTACGCGCGTCCCATTCCGACGTTCCGATGGACTGATGCTTTCGGCCGAAAAATCGTGTGGGCCGAAGCCAATTGTGTTAGGAATTGAAGGCCGGGTGACAAGCCGGGAATAACTACGCGGGGAACTGGGGCGAAATGAGCACGAGACGTTTGAAGGTGTCGTCGGCGTTTGTGGCAGTGATTGCAGTCTGTTTCCTGGCCATGGCCCCGAGCGCTTCGGCGGCCCCGGCCAACGACAACTTCGTGGATGCTCAGACAATCGGCCCGGCAGTTCCGATCTCCGTGCCGGCCAGCAACATCGGGGCCACCGCCGAGGTGGGCGAACCCGCGATCGGCGGCAATGCCGCGACCTCCACGGTCTGGTTCAAATGGACTGCCCCGGCCACTGCCATGATGGTCGTCGACCTCTGCGGTGCCGGGTTCACGGGTAGCACCTATCCGTTCCAGGCCATGGCCGTTCGGACTGGTGCAACAGTAGGCACGACCGTACTGAAAGCCGAACGCACCGGCGAATGTAATCTCCGCTTTGACGCGACCATTGGGATCCAGTACAAGATCCAGGTCGACTACAGGAACGACCAGGGGAATTTCACCTTCCGCCTGCGCAATTTGGTTCCACCGGCGAACGACAATTTCGCCACGTCGACGGTTATCGGCCCGGCACTGCCGGTCGGCCTGAACACGACCAATATCGATTCGACCTGGGAAGCCGGCGAGCCCGCAATTCTCGGCGGGTCTGGCAGTTCCCGATCGGTCTGGTACACGTGGACCCCGGCGGCTACCGGTCGCGCAAGGATCGACATCTGTGACAGCACCCAGTACTCGAGTGCCCAGAACAAGTCCATCGGTGTATATACCGGCAACACACTCGGCACCCTGGTTCCGATTACCACCGCCACCACCAACTGCCAGATCGACTTTTCCACGACTGCCGGAGTCCCGCACAGGATCGCCGTCAGTGGGTCGGTCCTCGGGGAGTTCAACTTCGTGCTGAGGCTGAAAAACGCACCCCCTCCCGCCAATGACAACTTCGCCAACGCAACGGTAGTCGGTCCGGCCCTGCCGGTAACCCTGAATGGCGAGAACGAATTCGCAACGGCCGAGACCGGGGAACCGGAGCACAATGATTTCGGAGCGGCCCAGCATTCTGCCTGGTACAAGTGGACCCCGACTCAGAGCGCCCGAGTGAGGATCAAGACCTGCGGCAGGAAATTTGAAGCTCGGGTCGGCGTTTACACGGGAGCGGCAGTCAACGCGCTGACTGCGGTCGGCGAGCGGCCGAGTTACGGTCCCTACTGCAGCATGATTCTCAACGCAGTCGCGGGTACCACCTACTCGATAGCCGCAGCCGGGGGTCCCCAGGACGACACTTCCGGTGCTTTCAAGCTTGATATTCACGTTCTCAATGTCCCGGCCAACGATGACCTTGCAGATGCGCAGACCCTCAGCGCCGCCCTTCCCGCGTCCCTCACCGGCAGCACGATCGATGCCTCGAAGGAAGACAGCGAGCAATCACACGCACTCGACTACGGAAGCGACCAGTCGCCTTCGGTCTGGTTCCGCTGGACGTCGCCGACCGATGAAGCGATCATCTTGTCGGCCTGCTCGACCACGGAGCCGAACAGGCTCGCGGTCTACTCGGGTACGGGATACACCGACCTGCGCAAGCTCGCCTCGGCCGACGAGGGCTGCCCGGCAGGGACCTTCGGCGGCCGACTCGCGGTCGCACCCGTAAGAGGCCAGACCTACCTGATCGCCGTCGCAACGGTAAATCGTGATTTTGAATCCGACTTCACCCTTTCCTCGAAGGGTCCGACCATCGCGCCGCCAGTGATCATCAATCCGAAGCCCACCAAGAAGTTCAGCCTGAAACAGACGATCAAGAAGTGTAAGAAGATCAAGTCGAAGAAGAAGCGAAGAGCATGCGTCAAGCGCGCCCGGAAGAAGGCCGCGATCATCAAGTGCAAGAAGCTGAAGAACACAGGGAAGCGCAACAAGTGCATCAAGAAGGCCCGCAAGAAGTTCAGGTAAACGCGACGAACCAGGCTTTTTGCGGGAGAGATCCGCAATTCCATCGAGTCCGGCGGCCGCCGCTGCTACTCTGCCTATGTAGGTAGACCGCCTACGCGTCTTCGTCAATCGAGCAACAGGTGGCCCTAGACCTTGAGCGAACAGACTTATCTGGATCGCGAAGGACCGCGTGACGAGTGTGGAGTGTTCGGTGTTTACGCGCCGGGACACGACGTAGCCCGCCTCGCCTACTTCAGTCTCTACGCGCTTCAACATCGTGGCCAGGAATCGGCCGGTATCGCCACCTGCGAAGGCGGGCATATCACCACCATGCGTGATGGCGGCCTCGTTTCCCAGGTCTTCGACGAAGACAAGCTGCGAGCGCTGAACGGTGACATGGGGATTGGCCACGTCCGCTATTCGACTACCGGCGGCGGTTCGTGGGAGAACGCGCAGCCAATCTGGCGCGATGACGGCCGCGAACTCGCTCTCGCCCACAACGGCAACCTGACCAATGCGGTCGATATCTACAACCGCCTCAAACGCAAGGGCCTCAGCTTCCGCGGCACCACCGACTCGGAGATCATCGCGGCGATGATCTCCTGCGACTACGGGCGCCACGTCGAAGATGCGGTCGCCAACGTGATGCCCCAGCTCGAAGGTGCCTATTCGACGGTGGTCATGACCAAGCACGCGATCGTCGCCTTCCGCGATCCCTTCGGCATCCGGCCGCTTTCGCTCGGCAAGCTCGATGGCAACTACGTGATCGCCTCAGAGAGCTGCGCCTTCGACATCATCGGTGCTGAGCTGGTCCGTGAGATCAGCCCTGGCGAGATGGTCTCCATCAGCGAAAAGGGCCTCGAGTCCCGTCAGGTGATCGAGTCGACCCGGACCGCCCACTGCGTCTTCGAACACATCTACTTCTCGCGCCCCGACACGATCCTCGAAGGCAAGCGCCTCCAGCAGGTTCGCGGCAAGATGGGCGAGATCCTCTGGAAGGAAGCGCCGGTCGAGGCTGACCTCGTGATTTCGGTTCCCGACTCCGGCACCCCGGCCGCCCGCGGATTCGCCCGTGCTTCCGGCCTGCCACAGGACGACGGCCTGATCAAGAACCGTTATGTCGCCCGAACCTTCATCCAGCCCGGCCAGGAACTCCGGAAGCACGGCCTGCGCATGAAGTTCAACCCGCTTCCCGAGATCATCTCCGGCCAGCGAGTGGTCGTGGTCGACGATTCAATCGTCCGCGGCAACACCACCCGGCAGATCGTGAAGATGCTGCGGGACGCCGGCGCCAAGGAAGTCCACCTGCGCATATCGGCCCCGCCGATTCGCTACGGATGCAACTACGGCGTCGACATGTCGGCTCGCAACGAGATGGTCGCGCACGAAAGAACGATCCCTGAGATCGCTACCGAGATCGGCGCCGACTCCCTGGCCTACCTCTCGATGAAAGGCGTCTACGAAGCGGTCGGCACCCCGGCAGAAGTCCATTGCGATGCCTGTTTCACCGGCAGTTACCCGCTAGGCGATGACCCGGACGAAGCCGACGGCAAGTTCGATCTCGAACAGGTCGCCGTCCTGCCCGTCGCCCGCTGAACCCGACCTGTACCGAATGCGGCAGGATGACGTTGTGAGTTCGTCCGATCCGACTTTTCGCATCGTTGTCCTGGCCTCGGGGGGCGGCACCAACCTGCAGGCGATTATCGATGAGCTTCACGGCAAAGGCGGAGTCGTCGTTGCCGGAGTTGCCTCCGACAAGCCCGGAGCTTTTGCACTCGAGCGGGCTGAAGGGGTGAAACATCGAGACCGGGATCTTCACCCGGGAACGCCACGGCAACCGGCTCAAACGCGACCTTGTGCTCGCCGACTGGATCGAATCGAGATCGGCCGATCTGGTCGTGCTCGCCGGCTACATGCAGCTGCTCTCCCCGGAATTCGTTCAGCGCTTTCCGGGGCGGATCGTCAACGTCCACCCGGCACTTCTGCCATCTTTCCCGGGCCTTGACGCGATCGGGCAGGCGCTCGACCACGGTGTCCGGGTGACCGGCGTGACCGTTCACTACGTCGACGAGGGCACCGACACCGGCCCGGTCATCCTTCAGCGGGCGGTCGAAGTTCCCGCAAATTGGGGACGCGAAGAGCTCGAAAAAGCCGTCCACGAGGTCGAGCACGAAATCTACCCCGAGGCGATAGGCATGATTGCCCGGGGCGAGGTTAGGATCGGCGCGGACAACCCTCGTCAGGTAATCGTCGACCAGTAAAGGTGGAGATGGACAACATTGACCCGACCAACGGACCGATCAAGGTCCGGCGTGCACTTATTTCGGTCTCGGACAAGACCGGAGTGACTGAATTCGCCGCCGGCCTCGCCCGCTGCGGAGTCGAGATCCTCTCTACCGGAGGCACCGCGAAAGCTCTGCGCGACACCGGCCTCGACGTGATCGATGTTTCCGAATACACCGGCCAGAAAGAGATCATGGACGGCCGGGTCAAGACCCTTCATCCGAAGATCTACGCCGGGCTCCTCGCTCGCCGCTCGGACCCGTCACACGTCGAAGTGCTCGAGACAGAGGGCATCCCGCCGATCGACCTGGTCTGCGTCAACCTTTACCCCTTCGAAGAGACGATCGCCAAAGAAGATGTCTCCCCCCGCGATGCCATCGAGAACATCGACATCGGCGGGCCGACGATGCTCCGCGCCGCTGCCAAGAACCACGAAGACGTGGTTGTCGCCGTCAAGCCCGAGTGCTACGACGCGATCCTCGCCGAGATGGACGAGACCGACGGCGAGGTCTCCGCTTCGACCCGCCACTGGCTGGCAAACGAAGCTTTCGCCCAGGTCGCCCGCTATGACGCGGCGATCTCCCAGTGGTTCTCCGAGTCCTACGAGTCCTTCCCGGAACACCGGGTGCTCGCCTTCGAGAAGCAGCTCGACCTCTCCTACGGGGAGAACCCGCACCAGCGGGCAGCCTTCTATTCGGAGGTTGGCCTCGACAGCAACGTGCTGACCGACCTGGCCAAGCTCCACGGCCGCGCCCTGTCGTTCAACAACGTGCTCGATCTCGACTCGGCCCGGCGCTTGCTTGCGGATCTCGACGGACCTGCCTGCGTGATCGTCAAGCACAACAATCCCTGCGGCGTCGCCCTCGGCGACAACGGACTCGATGCCTACGAGCGGGCCCGTGACTGCGACCCGATCTCCGCCTATGGCGGCGTGATCGCGATCAACCAGCCGATAAGTGTGGCGCTCGCCGAGTCCCTCCACAAGAACTTCGTCGAGGTTTTGGTCGCGCCCTCGTATGAGGAAGGCGCGCTCGAGGTCCTCCAGCAGAAGGAAGCGATCCGGATCTTCACCGACCAGGCTTCGCCGTTCCCCGATTCCCGCGAGAAGGACTTCAAGCGGGTCCGTGGCGGAATCCTGGTCCAGGACCGGGACGGCGAACCGGAACAGCGCGAGATGATGGAAGTGGTGACCAAGACCCAACCTTCCGAGGAAGCCTGGAACGACATGCTCTTCGCCTGGACCGTCTGTCGCCACGTGCGTTCAAACGCGATCATCCTCGCCAAGGGCGGTGTCACCCTCGGGATCGGCGCCGGTCAGATGAGTCGTGTCGACTCGACCCGGCTCGCGATCGAAAAGTGCCGTGACGCCCACGGTGATGAAGCAGCCGACCTGCTGACCGGATGCGCCATGGCCTCCGATGCGTTCTTCCCCTTCGCCGACGGCCCCGCTGCCGCAATCGAAGCCGGAGCGACTTCGGTCATCCAGCCAGGCGGGTCAAAGCGCGACGGCGAAGTGATCGAGGCCTGCGACGAATCAGAGACCGCAATGGTCTTTACCAAGCACCGGCACTTCCGGCACTGAGAATGCCCCCTCTCGGATTCGAACCGAGGACTCACAGGTTAAAAGCCTGCAGCTCTAACCACCTGAGCTAAGGGGGCCCGGGCATCTTCCCAAGAAACGGCTAAGCAGGCGGTCTACCTGCGCGCCGAAGACTCAGCCCAGACTCGGGAGTCCGTCGTCCGGAGTCGAAGCCTCTGCGTACAGCTTTTTCGGTATTCGTCCGGCTTCGAAGGCGCCGCGTCCGGCTTCGACTGCTGACTTCATGGCCTGGGCCATGAGCGCCGGGTTCTTCGCCCGCGAGATTGCCGAGGCGAGCAGCACCCCGTCGCAGCCGAGTTCCATCGCGAGTGCAGCGTCAGAGGCGGTTCCGATACCGGCGTCGAGAATGATCGGGACCTCGGCCTTTTCGACGATGATGCTGATGTTGTACGGGTTGCGAATTCCGGCGCCCGAGCCGATCGGTGAGCCCAGCGGCATGACCGCGACGCAACCGGTGGCCTCGAGGCGTGCGGCCAGGATCGGATCGTCGTTCGTGTACGGCAGGACGGTGAAGCCGTCGCCGACGAGCTCTTCAGCGGCCCGCAGCAGCTCGACCGCGTCGGGCAGGAGGGTGCGGTCGTCACCGATGACTTCGAGTTTCACCCAGTCGGTTCCGAAGGCCTCGCGGGCGAGCCGCGCGGTTTTGACCGCGTCGCGGGCCGTGTAACAGCCGGCGGTATTCGGCAGGACGAACAGGCCGAGCCGTTCGACGACTTCCATGACCGATCCCTGGGCTGCCGGGTCGAGCCTTCTGAGGGCAACCGTGATGATCTCGGTGCCGGAGGCTTCGAGCGCCTCCGACATTGCGCCGAGAGAACGAAAGCCTCCGCTGCCGGCGATCAGCCTGGAGTTCCACTGGCGATCGCCGAGCTGCCACTCCCCGGCCCCGCCCTGGATCGCCGTGACCACCTCGACTTCGTCTTCGTCCCGAAGGACCGTCTTCGGCCAGAGCGAGCGCGGGACCACCTCGCCGGCGACCGCTACTGCCAGGCCACGGCTCGCGGGGTCTGCTCCGGACAGCTCGACGATGCGATCCACGGTCGCGCCATCCTCGACCTGTCGCTTCTCGCCGTTCAGCTCGATCTTCATCGGCTTGCTCCAGTCCTTGCCGGGTCAAAACGGGCTGGACTCGCGGCGGACATCGGACCGCAGATCTCACCACCGCTGACGACGTCGGCAATCGCGCGGGCGGTGATCGGGGCCAGCAGGATGCCGTTCCGGTAATGGCCGGTTGCCAGGAAGAATCCGTCGATCGAGGTCGGGCCAACCACCGGCAGGTTGTCGGGGGTACCCGGTCGCAAACCGGCAACCGCGTTCAGGAATGCCAGTTCCGAAACGTCAGGCAGCAGGCGATAAGCCTCCCGGAGAAGTTCGTGGAGGCCACCCGCGGTGACCTCGGAATCGAAGCCGCGCTCCTCCACGGTCGCACCGACGATCAGTCTCCCGTCACGGCGTGGCACGAGGTAGACCCGCTCGGAGGCGAGGATCCTCTGGCAGATCGGTTCGGCCGGATTGCCCTTCAGCTCGATGATCTGGCCTTTGACCGGGCGTACCGGCGGTCGCGCTTCGTCCGGAATCCACTCGGCCCTGCCGGACTCGGCCCCGACGGCAGCCACGAACGCGCGTGTATTGATCCGGTCGCCATTCTTGAACTCGACTGCATCGACCTGTCCGTGTCGGTGTCGTACGGCGGTAACTTCGGTGCCGACTCGAACCTCGACCGATTCCTTTTCGAGGGCTTCCAGCAGTCCCGCGGTGAGCACGCGGGGATCGATCGCGCCATCGTCCTCGATCAGCACCGCACCGGTCAGGGTTGGCGAGACCCCTTGCTCGAGTTCCCGGGCAGCACCGGGGCCGAGCCAGTCCGCCCGCAGGCCCGATTCGATCTGGAGGTCGTGGACCCTTCGCAGTTCGGCAGCCTCGTCGCGATCGAGCGCCACGTGGAGGCCGCCCACCCGCTGATAGCCGAGCATCCCCCCGCAGACCCGCTCGACCGAGGCCACGAACTCGGGATACATGCCGGCAGAGATCGTGTTCATTTCGAGCAGGGCCGGCTCACCGAAATCGAGTTCGCCGGTCGGCGCGAGCATGCCGGCAGCGACGCTGGTTGTCCCGGCGCCGGGGCGGTCGCGGTCGACCACCAGGACCGAAGCACCCTGTGAGTTGAGTTCCCAGGCGATCGCGAGGCCGATCACACCCGCGCCCGCCACGATGGCGTCGTAGGTGTTATCGCTTGTCCGGTCCGAATCGATCGAGTTCATGTTGACTGAAATGGAACCCGGACCGTCCACTCCCTCGCGCCGGAATTGTCCGGATCAGGTTCAGACGGTCGGTGGCCTGGTGCCACCCTCTCAGCCCCGATTGTTCCGGACTCCCGCAGGTCGCGTCGATCCTACCGCGCTTATCCAATTGGGATACTGCGTCCATGAGTTTTTCTCCCTCCGAGGGCGCCGGTGCACTGCGTCGCGAGAGGCTGCGAACCGCGCGGCTCTATTTCGTCTGCGAAGCCCGCCCCGGCGGAGAGGATCCCGAGCCGCTGCTCAAGGCCGCCCTCGACGGCGGCGTTGACATCATCCAGTTGCGCGACAAGAGCGGCGACATACGACTGATCGACCGCTCGGCCCAGACCTTCCGGCGTCTTGCCGACAACTATGGAGTTCCGTTCATCGTCAACGACGACGCCGAGTTCGCGGTGTCCTGCCGGGCAGACGGAGTCCACATCGGTCAGGACGACATGTCCGTCGAAGAAGCCCGCCGGATCGTTGGCAATGACGCACTGATCGGCCTCTCCACCCATTCTGCCGAACAGATCGCAGCGGCTTCCGGAGTCGACCACATCAGCGTCGGCCCGGTCTGGGAGACACCGACCAAAGCCGGGCGACCGGCAGTCGGCCTCGACCTGGTCAGGCACGCGGCCAAGACCACGACCATTCCTTTCTTTGCGATCGGTGGAATCGACACCGGGAACGTCAGTGAAGTGCTGGATGCCGGCGCCCGGCGGGTATGTGTGGTGCGAGCGATCCGCGACGCCCAGGACCCGACCGGCGTTGCCGAAGCACTCCGCCGGGCTTTTGCGGCGGTCGGTGGAGAAGTGTTGCCCGGTGGCTGAGCCTTCGAAGAAGTCGAACCGCCGGAAGTCCCGGCCGGGAGAGAACGGCACCCGGCCCCGGGTCGGAGCCGACTCGATGAGCGCCGGTTACGCCAAGGCCGAGGACAAGAACGAGAAGGTGCGGGAATCGCTCGAGCCGCTGAAGGACGGTGAACGACCGACCGTGGTCACGGTCGGGGCTGTCTTTGCCTTTGTCGTCGCGCTGATCCTCGGGGGTTCCGCGATCTTCGCCCTGGCCACCGGGACCAAGGTGAACGGGGAAGGCGTGAATATCCCCCAGTGGGTCTTTCTCACAGCGATCTTTGGTGGCATGGGCTGGGGCATGTGGCGCGCCCGTTACTGGGCGGTCCTCGGCTTCCAGATGTTGCTGGTGCTGCTGATGTTGGCTGCGATCGCCGGCCTCGTCGTGGCCGCGACGCTGCTCCAGATCGTCAGCACCACGATCCTGCTGATCGGCTTTGCCTTGCTCTTCTTTTTCATGGTCAAGGCGATGGCCCGCATCCAGATGCCGGAGAGCCCCGGCCGGCGCTGAACCTCCGGAACGCAACTATTCGGCTTCCGGGTAGTTTCTTCTGTACATGAACTCTCCACGTAGCAACCGAACCCGCGCGTTCAACCCGATCGCGATCCTGACCGTAGCCCTGGTCACCTTTGCCGCGATGCTCGGCCTCGCCGGCTCCGCTGCTGCGGCTGATTACACGCCCGAGCAGCGCAAGGAGTACTTCGATTCCGGCAAGTACGACCAGGACCTCGGATTCGTCGCAGCCCGCGCGCGCAAGTTCATCATCCAGCGCACCCACCGGACGATCAAGATCGTCCGTGCATGCAAGTCGAAGGGTTTCGCGCTCGGAAAGGCCGACCCGGGACCCGATCCTGCGGCCGACTACACCGTTCCCGCCACCGTGCCGAAGAAGCGGCTGCCGGACAAGATCGTCGAAGCCCCCAAGCCTGGTGTCGGCCCCGTGACCCATCCTCGGAAGCCACGCATCCGGTACCCGAAGCCATACAAGGCGAAGCGGATCTCCAAGAGGCGCTGTAAGCACATGCCGAAGCTCGCGATCGCCATGGACATGGACGAAACCTCCGCCTCGAGCTTCCTCTACGGGTCTGACTCACCGGTCTACGACAACGCCTCGGCCGGAGCCAGCCTGGTTGCTGGTATCCAGACCGCCATCAAGCCGATGCTCAAGCTCTACAGGCTCGCCAAAAGGCGCGGAATGGCGGCGTTCATCATTACCGCCCGCCCTGAGTTCCTCCGGGAAACGACCGAAAAGAACCTGACCGACATCGGCTACCGCGCCCTGACCGGCGTCTACCTGAAGCCAGGCCTGACCGATGACACGGCGACCGTCAAGAATTCCGAGCGCGCCGAGATCGTCAAGCGGCGCGGCTACAGGATCATCGCGATGTTCGGAGACCAGCCCACTGACCTCGAGTACGGCTTCTTCGAACGAGGCTTCAAGTACCAGAGCCCGTACCGCCCCGACGAAGAGTAAGTCGTTGGTAGTCTCGGTGAATGGCTGAGAACTCTTTTGATGTAATCGTGATCGGGGGTGGACCGGGCGGTTACGTTGCCGCAATCAGGGCCGCCCAACTGGGCAAGACCACCGCTGTGGTCGAGAAGGACAAGGCTGGCGGTCGCTGCCTGAACTACGCGTGCATCCCCGCCAAGACCATGCTCCATACGGCGGAAGTCTTCGTCGAAGCCAAGGAGAGCGAGCACCTCGGCGTCAAAGTGACCGGGGCCGAACTCGACTGGGACGCACTGGGCAAGCGCCGGACCGAGGTCTCGTCCGGACTCGAAGGCGGCGTTGCCGGACTCTTCAAAAAGAACAAGATCGAGTTCATCGAAGGCGAAGCGAGCCTGACTGACGACGGCAACGTCAAGGTCGGCGACACCACTTACGAGGCCGGCAAAGTCATCGTCGCCACCGGGTCAGTCGCGCAGGCGATCCCCGGAGTCGAATTCGGTGACCGTGTGCTCGATACCTGGGGCGCCTGGTCACTGCCCGAGCAGCCGAAATCAATCGCTGTGGTCGGGGCGGGTGCCTCGGGTGCCGAGATCGCCTCGGCCTACATCCGTTTCGGCACCGAAGTCAAGCTGATCGAGATGCTCGACCAGATCCTTCCTGCCGAGGACAAGGATGTGGTTCGTGTCGTTGAACGCACTTTCAAGAAGCAGGGCATCGAAGTTTCGACCGGTACCGCCGTCGAGAACGTCGAAGCCGGCAAGAACTCGGTCAAGTTCACCTACGGCGACAACTCTGCCGAGGTCGACTACCTGATGATCGCCGGCGGCCGCGTGCCGGACGTCGAGGTGCTGAATCTCGATGGTGCCGGAGTCAAGCTCGAAGACAAGCGGATCGGCATCGATGAGTTCCAGCGCACCTCAAACGAAAAGATCTACGCGATCGGTGACATCACCCGCGGCCCCGCCCTCGCTCACAAGGCGATGGAGGAGGGGATCGTGGCCGCCGAGCATGCCGCCGGCAAGGACACCCACCCGGTGAACATCGACCTCGTTCCCGGCCCCACCTTCTGCCATCCGCAGGTTGCCAGCGTCGGACTGACCGAGGCCCAGGCCAAGGAAGCCGGCCACGACGTCAAGGTCGGCAAGTTCAAGCTGGGCGGAGTCGGTGCCGGATCGGTCTACGAGGACCGCGACGGCATGGTCAAGCTGGTCGTCGACAAGAAGTACGGCGAGATCGTCGGCGCCCACATTGTCGGCAACCGCGCCTGCGACATGATCGCCGAGCTGGTCGCAACAATGGCCCTCGAAGGCGGAAACCAGGAACTCTCCTTCATCATGCACCCCCACCCGACCATCTCGGAGGCGGTACTTGAAAGCGCCCGGGCAGTCGACGGCTGGGCGACCCACGCCTGACGAAAAGCCGAAAGCGCGAGGGCGCTAGGGTGAAAGCATGGCCAAGTTGCCGGACCGTGAAACCTGTGTGGACCTGCTCAGCCGGATGTGCCTCATCCGGCGCTTCGAAGAGGAAGCCGGGCGCCAGTACCAGCGGGCCAAGGCGGGTGGCTTCCTTCATCTGGCGATCGGCGAAGAGGCAACCATCGTCGGCACGACCTCCGTCATGCGGGACGACGACTACCTGGTCGGGACCTACCGCACCCACGGCCACGCGATCAGTCGCGGGACCCCGGCCAAGTCGGTCATGGCCGAGCTCTTCGGAAAGGTGGATGGCACCAGCGGTGGCCGTGGCGGTTCGATGCACATCTTCGACGGTGAACGCCGGTTCATGGGCGGCTACGGAATCGTTGGAGGCAACCTGCCGCTGGCCGCCGGGTTCGCCCTCGCATCGCAGTACCGGGAGGAAGATTCAGTCACGGTCTGCATGTTCGGCGACGGGGCTTCGAACACGGGCAACTTCGGCGAGACGATGAATCTGGCCGCACTCTGGAGCCTGCCGGTCGTCTTCCTGGTCGAGAACAACTTCTACGGAATGGGCACGTCGATCGACCGGCACTCTGCGGTGACTGACCTCTCGAAGAAGGCCGAGGGTTACGGCATCAAGGGCGAGCGGATCGACGGCATGGATGTGCTCGCCGTGCGCGATCGGGTCGCCGCCCACATCGAGATTGCGCGCGATGAAGGCAGGCCGACCCTGGTCGAAGCCTCCACCTACCGCTACCGTGGCCATTCCGCAGCCGACCCCGAGATTTACCGCGACAAGAAAGAGGTCGAGGAGTGGCTGGAGAAGGACCCGATCGAAGCTTTCATTCGAGAATGTGGCGAGGTACTCGACGAAGGCGATGTCTCGCAGATCCGGGAAGAGGCTGACGAGACCGTAAAGAAGGCGGTCGAGTTTGCCGACCAGTCACCGGAGCCCGCGCTCGGACACTCTACGACGAGCTCTATGTTGTCGGCGAGACGATGGGCTGGTACGCCGTCGACGAACGTTAGCCCGAGCCGCACCGCGGTGAGTACGGCGAAGATGCGCCGGACCTGGCTAAAGAGCTCGCCGAGTCGGGCGCCGAACACATCGAGCCGGACGAAGAGCGATCGAGGCCGGGGGTACGAAATTGACTCCCGCTGAAACCGAAGCGACCCCGGAAGCACCCGACACCAAAGTGGAGGTTCCGGTGCTGCGGATGCGTGAAGCGCTCCGTGACGCTCTGGCCGAAGAAATGGAACGGGACGAAGACGTCTTCCTGATGGGCGAAGACGTCGGTGTGTTCCAGGGTGCATTCAAAGTTAGTGAGGGCCTGCTCGACAGATTCGGTGAGCGGCGGGTCCGCGATACGCCGATCTCGGAGAACACCTTCGTCGGAGCCGGAGTGGGCGCAGCGATGGCCGGGCTGCGGCCGGTGGTCGAGCTGATGACCGTGAACTTCTCGCTTCTCGCCCTTGACCAGATCGTCAACCATGCAGCGGCGATCCCGTACATGTTCAACGGCAACGTGCGGGTGCCGATGGTGATCCGCATGCCGGGCGGTGGCGGCCACCAGCTCGGTCCGACCCACTCCCACAGCTTCGAAGCGCTCTACCTTCAGATCCCCGGTCTGCTGGTCGCCTGCCCGACCACCCCGGCCGATGGCAAAGCGTTGCTCAAGGCGGCGATCCGCGACGACAACCCGGTGATCTTCATCGAGCACGAAAGCCTCTACGGGCTCAAGGGCGAGGTCCCGGAAGGTGACCGAATCCAGCGGTTCGGCGAGGCGGCGATCCGCCGGGAGGGAAGCGACGTGACGATCGTCGGCATCCTCAAGATGGCGCACGTCGCCGCGAAGGCGGCGGAGGAACTCTCCGGGAAACACGGGATCGAGGCTGAAGTGATCGACCCGCGCACCCTGCGTCCGCTCGACCTGGACACGATCCTCGAGTCGGTGAAGAAGACGAACCGGGCGGTAATCGTCGAAGAGGGCTGGCCGCACGGCGGCGTCGGCGCCAACCTTTCGACCCTGATCACCGAACAGGCCTTTGACTATCTCGACGCACCGGTCCAGCGGGTGACCGGAGCCGACGTCCACATGCCGTACTCCCGCCGGATGGAACAGGCGGCGATGCCGCACGAAGAGAACGTGATCCAGGCCGTCCTGGCCGCCACCGAAGGATCCCGCTGATGGACATCGTGATGCCGCGGTTGACCGACTCGATGGAAGAAGGCACGATCCTCGCCTGGCTGAAGCAGGACGGCGACTCCGTCGCGGTCGGCGACGAGCTGGTCGAGATCGAGACCGACAAAGCGAGCATGGTCTATGAGTCCGACTCCGAAGGCGTGCTGAAGATCCTGGTTGCCGAGGATGAGACCCGGCCGATTGGCGAGACGATTGCGACCGTTGGTGACGCTTCGATGGAAGGCACGGTTGAAGGATCGAGCCCGGAAGAGTCCTCGAATGGGGCATCCCGTCCTCTCCGGGACGACGATTCCGGGCGGGACGCCCTAGCCGATACCCACTCGGACTTGGCCGTCGACGAACTCGCGGCTGATCGTGATCACCGGATCATGGCTTCTCCCCTGGCCAAGCGGGTCGCCGAGGACAAAGGCATTGATCTCGGGTCGGTTGCGGGTTCCGGGCCGAATGGTCGTATCGTCAAGGCCGACGTGACCGAAGCCGCCACGAAATCCAGACCGAGATCCGCTCCTGTCGCCGAAACGAGAGCACCCGGTACGGGATCGAAGTCAACCGAGGCCAAGAAGGGCGGCGTTGAAACGGTCGAGCTGACCCGCCTTCAGCAGTTGATCTCCCGCCGCATGTCGGAATCGAAGGCGACGGCTCCGCACTTCTACCTTCGGACCGAGATCGACATGTCCCGAGCGGTCGAGGTGAGGACCGCCTTCAAGGAGGCCGCCGAAGAAGGCGAGGCCGTTCCGTCCTTTAACGACATGGTCGTGAAGGCGACCGCGCTCGCTCTTCGCAATCACCCCCGCGCCAACGGCAATTACCGTAATGGCCAGGTCGAGCTGTTTTCGAGAATCAACGTCGGATTTGCCGTTGCTGCGAACGATTCACTGGTGGTGCCGACGATCGGCGATGCCGACCACAAAGACCTGCGTGAGATCGCGTCCGAGTCCCGGCGGCTCGCCGAGAGAGTTCGTTCCGGCGAGATCACCCCACCAGAACTGGCTGGTGGAACCTTCTCGATTTCCAACCTCGGTATGTTTGGTGTGCGTGGCTTCGACGCCGTGATCAACCCCGGCCAGGCCGGCATCCTCGCGGTCGGCGAGATCGCCGAGCGTCCCGCGGTTAGGGACGGGAAGATCGTTTCCGCCCACCTGATGGAGGTGAGCCTCTCCTGCGACCATCGCATCCTCTACGGCGCCGATGGCGCAGAGTTCCTGGCGGAGATCAAGAGCAACCTCGAAGAACCGGGGCTGCTGGCATGAGGATCGACGACCCGGGCGCGGCCGTCGCCGCCAGCACTTCGACCCGGAAGAGCGCGGCCGTCGCCGCATCGGCCCGGACGACCCACAGCGCGGCAGTCGCCGCGTCGGCAGGAACTGCCTTCAGTGCCGCGGTTGCGGCCAGCGCCGCGACGGCATTCAGTAGCGCGGTCACGATGAGCGGCTTCACGATCTTCTCGACCCTGATCAACATGTGCCTCTTCACGATCGGCTGCTTCCGCTGCCGACGCTGCATCGCCTGCGTTGGCTGTACGGACTGCGTCGACTGCATCGGCTGTGTCGGTTGCGTCGGCCTGCGCGGAGCGGTCGGACAGGTCGGGCAGACCAACAAGCGCCGCATCTGGAAACTTTGGCGGCGCTGAACGACGGGCAGATCGGCATCGTCGACCTCGGCCTGCGCCCGTACCCCGAGATGACGGCACTCCAGGAGCGTCTGGTCGAATCACGAAGAAGTGGGCAAACCGGCGACCTGTTGCTCATCCTCGAACATCCGGCGACCTACACCCGCGGCCGCCGCAGTGACCCGGGTGACCTGCTGTACGGGCCTGAGGAACTCGCCGAGCGGGGCATCGAAGTCTGCGACACGCCGCGTGGCGGCAAGGTGACCTACCACGCCCCGGGGCAGCTCGTGATGTATCCGCTGATTGACCTCCGCGGTATCGGCGATCAGCCGGGAGAGGTTGACCGGATCGATGTTGCCGGCTTCGTCGCCTCCCTGGAAACCGCGATGTCAGCCGCGCTTGCCGGCTACAACATCGACTCGGCCGCGATCGATGGCTTGACCGGCCTCTGGGTGTCACATGGGGCCCCGATACCCGCCGATGCGACCGCCGCCTCGATGGGCGGGGAGGTCGCGGCCGGAAAGGTCGTGAAGATCGGCTCGATCGGACTGCGGATCAGCCGCGGGATCTCAAGCCACGGGCTTTCCCTGAACGTCTCCTGCGATCTCCAGCCTTTTGAGGGCATTACCTCCTGCGGAATCGAGCACTGCCGGGTGAGTTCGATCGAATCCGAGACCGGTTCCGCTCCGCCGGTCAGCGAGGTCGGGTCGGAGGTCGGATCCCACCTCGCGAACCGGCTCGGCCTCGACCTGGTGCCGCTCGAACCGGTCGATATCGGTCTCGAAACCGCCGCTTCGGCAACCGCGTAGCCTTTGGCCCAGGCATGACTACCCCCCCTCCGAACACCGCCGAACGCATCCACGTAACCCGCTCCCGGGCCAATCCGGGCGGGGCCAGCGTGGACGTCGAAGGATCCGTCCCGTTCCGCTCCCGCAAGCCTGCCTGGCTCAAGGTCCCGCCGCCCGGCGGACCGACCTACCGCAAGCTGAAATCGGCGATCGGCAGTGAAGGCCTGAGCACCGTCTGCGAGGAGGCCGCCTGCCCGAACATCGGCGAGTGCTGGGAGCGTGGCACCGCCACCTTCATGATCCTCGGTGACGTCTGCACCCGCCGCTGCGGCTTCTGCAACGTGCAGACCGGGAAGCCCACCTTCAACGACCCGCTCGAAGGAATGAAAGTCGCTGCTCAGGTCAAGAAGCTCGGCCTGAGGCACGCGGTGATCACCTCGGTCGACCGCGACGACCTGCCTGACCTGGGGGCCAGCGCTTTCGTCAGCGTGATCCGTGCAATCCGGTCAATGGCCCCGGACTGCAAAGTGGAGATCCTGACTCCCGACTTCCGTGGACAGGAGATGCCATTGGCCCGCGTTGTCTACGAGCGCCCCGACGTCTTCAACCACAACGTCGAGACCGTGCCGAGGCTCTACCCCAAAGCAAGGCGCGGTTCGGAATTCCTGCGATCGGCCAGGGTCCTCAAGATGGCCGGCGAGATGGGCGACGGCGACGTGATCACGAAATCGGGCCTGATGGTCGGCCTCGGCGAGGAATTCAACGAGATGGTCGAGACCTTCGGGATCTTGCGGGAGCACGGCGTCCAGATCCTCACGGTCGGCCAGTACCTGCGGCCGACCGAGAACCACCTGCCTGTTGTCCGCTACTGGCACCCGGAAGAATTCGAGGCGCTGGAGAAAGCCGCCCGGGGAATGGGCTTCGAGTCAGTGGCTGCCGGGCCGCTCGTGCGCAGTTCGTACCACGCCGACGAAAGCGCCAGGGAAGCCGCCACCGGCCGAAAAGCTGCTTGATCCCGCTTCGTGACAATCAGGAGATCAAGGGGCACGTCTGGGGAACGCTGGCGCTGATCGTCATCAACTTCGGCCTGTTTCTGGCCGGTGACATCCCCCACCTCAACATCTGGCAGGTCCTGGTGTTGATGCTCGGCATCTGGCTTTTCTGTGCCTACGCCGAACGCCGCCTGGGCACTCTCCCCTTCCTCGCGATCTACCTGGCGCTTGCCGTTTCCACCGGGTTCCTGGTCGGTGCGGTCGATTCGCACTCGGGGACTTTCGCAGTCAGCATCTTTCTCCCGGTCCTTACCCTCGGGACGATCCACCTCGCAATCGCACCGAGTTCAAAGATCGTCACGCTGGTGCCGATCCCCTTCGCAATGGCTTTCTACGAGATCCCGACCGTTGCCATGCTGATCATCTGGGCGGCCGCCGAAGTGCTGATCACCGGTCTGACCCAGGTCGGCACCTGACCTGCCCGCGGGCCCGCTATTGAAGTTCGCCGCCTTCCGCCTTTGAGAATAGGATTTGACCATGAACGCAGCGCGAATTTTCAAAGCGGTTGTCACTTTCGCATCGGGCTTGATTGCGATCGCGCTCTTCTTCGTAGCTTTCAATTGCTTCGCCGCGTTCGTTCACGTAGACGGTCGCGATGGATTCGGCAATTTCGGCTACGTGCTCACGGGCCTGTTCTATCTCGTGCTGGCCGGACCATTTGCCGCGATCACGTTCGTCCTCGGCCGGCCGCTGATCAGTAACAACCCGAAGTACCGGCCCGGCAGCGAACTCTAGCCGGGGCGCCGCTTCACGGGAACTTGGCATCGCAAGCACGGTTCTTCTCGCGGTAGTCGCCGCCGCGGTCATGTTCTTTGCCTATGTCCTGTTCGCCGGGGCAGTCTGGTCCGGCGGTGACCAGTCAGGTGGCGAAGCACTCATGGACCCTGAGGGATTCCTGATTATCGGCGGCATATTTTTCGCACTGGCCGCTCCCTTGGTCGTGGGACTTTTCTTCGGGGTCAAGTCACTTCTTGGTGGTCGCCCCATCAAGGATCGGCCAATACTGGTGACCTTGGCAGTCCTGTCGCTTCTGTTCGCGGCTCTCATGATCACAATTGGCGTGAGTGCCGCCCTGACCCCGGTCGAGTACTACGACCAGGGGATCTGGTACTACCAGGCTCCTGCCTGGGTGATCCGGACGGTGGCCGCTCTGTATCTGCTGCCTGGACTGACAGCGCTCTGGCTCACGTGGAAACTCGCCGCGCGTGCCGTGCTTTTGACCAGAGTCTGAGATACGACCGGCGGCGGGACGCGGAGTTGAAGGATAGGGTTGGATCCCGATGCACGCCGAACTGAAAGCCGCAACCCGCGTTCTCGCGTTTCTCCTCGGAATATTCGGGGCAATCTGTCTCGGGGCCGCCGGGATGTCAGTCCTCAACGTGATCGTCGGTTTCTATGACGATTCTCCAGCCAACTACCTCGTGATCGCTGCCGTGACGCTGATTCTCGCGGTCATTTCGGGCTTCCTGTGCCTGTCGCTTTTCTCTTGGGCCGCCGAAGACCCCGGCGACTGAAGCGCCCCGGGCCGAACCGGGGCGCTAGGTCGAGATCAGGCCGGCGGCTACGAGGATGAGTGTGCCGGTCCCGAGGATCAATCGGTAGCCGACGAAGATCGCGAACGAGTTGTTCGAGAGGTAACGCAGGAACCAGTGGATCACCGCGAAGCCGACGGCGAACGCAACCAGGGTGGCCACCGCGATGTTGAGGAACGGCACGCCGACCGCTTCGTCCCCCTTGATGATCTTGGACAATTCGTAGAACCCACTGATGACGACTGCGGGAACGGCCAGGAGGAACGAGAACCGGGCCGCGGCAGCGCGGTTGAGGCCGAGGAACAGCCCCGCGCTGATAGTCGCTCCCGACCGCGACACTCCGGGGATCAGGGCGAGGCTCTGGGCGAACCCGATCAGCACGCCATCCCGCATCGACAGCTCCTCGATTTGGCGCTTCCGTGACCCGATGTTGTCGGCGATTCCGAGCACGATGCCAAAGACGATCAGGGTCGTGCCGACCAGCCAGAGATTGCGGGCAGCGGTTTCGATCTGATCGGAGAACGCGAGGCCAAGGATTGCGATCGGGATGGTCGCGGCGACCAGGTACCAGCCCATGCGGGCGTTCGGATCGTCCCTGAGCGAAGGGTCCCGCAGCGAGCGCAGCCAGGTCGTGGAGATATTCCAGAGGTCCTGACGGAAGTAGATGAGCACGGCAGCTTCAGTGCCGAGCTGGATCACCGCGGTGAAGGCCGCACCGGGATCGTCCCAGCCGAACATGGCCGGAAAGATCAGCAAATGCCCACTCGAGGAGATCGGCAGGAACTCGGTCAACCCCTGGAGGAAGCCGAGAATGATGCTCTGAAGAAGGTCCACCGCGGCTCAGGCTACTGCTTGTAATCTGAATAGCGAATGAACACCCTTCCTGCAGCCAGATTTGCCGAGCACGCCGACGCCGGCCTGATCGCCCGCATGCTCCACGATTTCCAACTCGAATTCGGTGAACCCTCGCCGGGTCCGGAAGTGCTCGAGATGCGGGTCGGCGCTTTCATCGAGGACCGGCGCATGACCTACCTGCTCGGTGGACCGGGCCCCGACGGCTTCGCCCAGATCTCCTTCCGCCCGACTGTCTGGGACGACGATCCGGTCGGATACATCGAGGAGCTATACGTGAAGCCGGATCGCCGGGGTCACGGCACCGGACTGGCGATCATGAAAGCGATCCTCGACGAGGCCCGCAGTCGTGAGTGCGGCAGCGTGGAGGTCTGCACCGGCGAGGACGACCTCGAGGCTCGGGCGCTTTACGAGAAGGTCGGCTTCGAGAACGAGATCGAAGGCGAAGATAAGGCCCGAGCCCTCTACTACGAGCTCAACCTCTGAGCCCCGCTGCAAGTTCGACTGGAATAGCGGACTGGGTGCATTTTCTACGCCATAGACGTAGAAAACGCACCCACCCCGGGGTTTGACCCACCCGGAATTCTTACTTCGGGGCCATCCTCAATGCGCCGTCGAGGCGGATGACCTCGCCGTTCAGCATCACGTTTTCGACGATGTGAACCGCCAGGTCGCCGAACTCGTCGGGCTGACCGAGGCGCTGCGGGAAAGGCACGTTGTCGCCAAGCGCCTTGCGGGCAGGTTCCGGCAGCAGTGCAAGGAGGGGCGTGTCGAACAGCCCCGGGGCGATCGTCATGACCCGGACGCCGTGGCGTGCCAGATCGCGTGCCGCGGGCAGGGTGAGTCCGACGACACCGGCCTTGCCGGCCGCGTAGGCAGTCTGGCCGATCTGGCCGTCATAGGCAGCGATCGAAGCGGTGTTGATGCAGACGCCGCGCTGGCCGTCGTCCCCGGGTTCATTGCCGACCATCACTTCGGCGGCGAGTCGCAGCACGTTGATCGTTCCCATCAGGTTGATGCCGATCGCCCAGTCGTATCCGGCCATTGGTGCCGCGCCGTCCTTCTGGACGATTCGGCCCGCCGCACCGACTCCGGCGCAGTTGACGCAGATCCGGAGCCCGCCTCCGCCTTCGGCCGCCGAGGCAACCGCCGCCTTGACCGAATCCTCGTCGGTGACGTCGGCCTGGACGAAGGTCCCGCCGGTCTCCTGCGCGACGATGCTGCCCTTCTCTTCGTTCAGATCGGCAACGGTGACGTTGTGGCCGGCCGCGGCCAGCTTGCGGGCTGATGCCTCACCGAGACCGGAGGCTCCGCCGAAGACGATTGCATTTTGAGACTTCATTTCCTGGTAGCTCCTGTTGACGTAGAGTTCGCTGAATGGAAAGAGAGATTTTCGAAGCTGATCACAAAGACTTCCGCGAAAGCGTACGACGCTTCGTGGCCGACGAGATTTCCCCCAACTTCGAGCAGTGGGAAGAAGAGGGAATGACGCCGCGTGAGGTGTTCAAGAAAGCCGGCGAGAAGAACATGCTGGCGATGAATGCTCCCGAGGAATTCGGCGGTCTCGGCATCGACGACTTCCGCTTCAACCAGGTGATCGCCGAGGAAGGCCAGTACGCAGGGGCGACCGGGGCCATGCTCGGCCTCACCCTCCACAACGACGTCTGCTTCCCGTACTTCATGGAGTACTGCACCCCGGAGCAGCAGGAGCGCTGGATCCCCGGCATCGTCGACGGCAGCCTGATCACCGCGGTCGCCATGACTGAACCCGGCATCGGATCCGACCTCGCTTCGATGAGCACCAAAGCGATCAAGGACGGTGACCACTACGTCGTTGACGATTCGAAGACCTTCATCACCAACGGCATCAACGCCGACCTGATCATCACCGCGGTCAAGACGGACCCGAAAGAGAAGCACAAGGGAATGTCGCTGATGATCATCGAGCGAGGCATGGACGGTTTCGAGCGGGGCCGCAACCTCGACAAGGTCGGCATGCACTCGCAGGACACCGCCGAACTCTTCTTCAACGAGGTGCCGGTCCCGGTCGAGAACATGCTCGGTGACGAAGGCATGGGGTTCAAGTACCTGATCTTCAACCTCGCCCAGGAGCGCCTCTCGATCGCCGTCGCGGCGATCGCGTCCGCCCAGGCCGCGTTGGACTGGACCCTCGAGTACGTGAAGGAACGGACCGCGTTCGGCAAGCCGATCGGTTCCTTCCAGAATTCCCGCTTCAAGCTGGCCGAGATGAAAACCGAGATCGACATCGGCACGGTGTACCTCGACCGTTGTGTGATGGCACTGAACGAAGGCAAGCTCTCGGTCGAAGACGGGGCCAAAGTCAAGTGGTGGAGCACCGAGATGTGCGGCCGGGTGGTCGACGAGTGCGTCCAGCTCCACGGCGGATACGGCTACATGAACGAGTACCCGATTGCCCGAGCCTGGGCCGACAACCGCGTCACCCGCATTTACGGAGGAACGACCGAGATCATGAAAGAGATCATCGGCCGCTCACTCGGCGTCTAATCAAGCAATGGTGTGCATCTGGTGATGAATTTCATCACTGATCGCGCATCGTTCTTCAGACTCATAGAAGGACCATCACTTATTCGATATAATCAGTGGATGACCCCCGGCGAAATTATTCGTGATGCCAGACGACGCCACGGAATCAGCCAGGAAAAGCTTGCTTTCAGGGCCGGTACTCGCCAGTCAGCCGTAAGCCGGCTTGAGAGAGACGAAGTCTCACCAAGCGTCGAAACAATGGGGACCCTGCTTCGCGCCATGGGCGAGAGCTTTGAAATCGGTTCGAAGCCGGTCGAGCGGGCATATGACCCTCTTCATCTGAGAGCGATGAAAGCGCGGCCCGCCGATGAACGTCTCGCGCTCGCGATCTCCTGGAACCGCACCGCGGGCAGATTCGCCGAGGCCGGCAGGACCGCTCGTGCTGGCGGGAGTCGGGCCGATGGCTGAGAACCTCCCGCAGCCGATTCTGAACGCGGAGAATATTTTCCTCGCTCTGGACAATTTCGGAGTCGAGTATGTGCTGATTGGCGGGATCGCGGTCCAGACTCACGGTCACGTGCGGATGACCAACGACGCCGACCTGATCCCCGCACCGAATCCCGGCAATCTCGAACGACTTGCCGGAGCACTGAAATCACTGGATGCGCGGGTACTCAATCCGGGCCATGAGGACGAAGAGATAACCGGTGCAATGCTGCCCCGCTCGACGGTCTGGCAGTTCACCACCCGGGAGGGTGGGGTCGACGTCATGCATGAGGTGCCGGGTGGACGCGAGTATCCGGATCTGGCCGACGACGTCCTAAGAGTCAGGCTGGGCGAGCTTGAAGTGCCGGTAGTCGGCCTTGAAGACCTGATCCGGATGAAGCTCGCGCGCGGCCGCGAGCTGGACTGGAAGATGTCGCCGCGTTGACCGACGGTTAGTGGACTAGCCGGCCTGGAAGAAGCCGACGGCTCCCTTGTCCATGTCGAGTATCGAATGGGTTACGAACGGATAGCGCCCCGCTTCCGGCAGGGTGAACTCGAACACTCCTCCACCGCCCGGGCCGATCACCTGGGTCGAGACATCGTGAAGCGGTTCGTCGATGTTGCCGTCGTGCTGGTATTCGTCGAACCAGGAACCGACCACGTGGAAGGAACTGAATATGGATGGTCCGGCATCGACGAAATAGAGCCGGACAGGCTCCCCGACACCGACCTCGATCGGGTCGTTGGCGTACTTCATGGCCGTTCCGTTGAAGGTCACGTACTTGGGCGGCTCGGTCTGCATCGCCTCGTAGCTCGACTTGAGCCAGCCATTCTTCACCTTCCCGTAGAACTCGCTCTGGACGATAAAGATCTCCTTGGCGGCCGGCCGGGGCACGACCGGATCGACAACGATCATGCCGTACATGCCCATGCCGATGTGCTCGAGCATCGGACCGGTGCCGCAGTGGTACATGAAGACTCCGGCCTTCTTCGCCTCGAACGAGAAAGTGATCGATTCACCAGGCAGAACGCTCCGGAACGCCTTGTCCGGGGCGATCTTGGCTGCGTGGAAATCGACCGAATGCGCCATGCCCATGTGTGCGCGCTTCTTTGCCCGGCAGTTTTTACGCTTCTTGTTGTACTTCCTGACCTGCTTCTTGCTCTTCTTCTTATTCTGTTTCTTGCTCAGCGACTTCGGACACTTGATCTTGGAACCCATGTCGCTGTTGGTGAGGGTCACTTCGACCGTGTCGCCGACGGTCGCTCGAACCACTGGTGCCGGGACCGAGCCGTTGAAGGTCCAGGCCCTCATCTTGACCCCGGGAGCAACCTCGACGTTGGTTATCCGCGCGTCGAGATCGACCTTCACCACCTTGGCGGTGGCAGTTCCGGCAATACCAAGCACGGCAAAGACCGCACACAGCATTCCCGCCAGCAATTTTCCCCACATCCCCTGTGTAAACATGCTCGAAGTCTAGCGCCAACCGGGCCTGAGGACAACGGCCGGCGGGCAAACCGCTCCGTGCCCGACAGAGTCACCACTGCTGCCAGACATCCGCCCGGGCATCTGTCGACGGACATGGACCAGAACGATGCTCTGACTACTGAGCGAAGACCGTTGGTGTGTGCTTCGGCTTTTTGCTGAGCGAGGCCTTGCGGTACTCGCGGTTCAGGGTCCCGATCACGTCGAGTGAGATGTCCTGGGGACAGACCCGGGCGCACTCACCGAAGTTGGTACAGCCGCCGAAGCCTTCTTCATCCATCTGGTCGACCATGTTGATCGCCCGGCTTTCCCGTTCAGGCTGGCCTTGCGGCAGGAGACTGAAGTGAGTCACCTTGGCGCCGGTGAAGAGCATCGCCGCACCGTTCGGACAGGCGGCAACGCAGGCGCCGCAGCCGATGCAGATCGCGGCGTCCATCGCCTCCTCCTGAACTTCGGGGGCGACCAGCATCGAGTTCGGCTCGGGCTGTGGGCCGGTTGTCGTGCTGATGTAGCCGCCGGCCTGGATCACGCGATCTAGAGCGCTGCGGTCGGTCACCAGGTCGCGGATGACCGGCAGGGTGTTGCTGCGGAAGGGTTCGACCTTGATCGTCGCGCCGTCGATGAAGTCGCGCATGTAGGTCTGGCAGGAAGTGACCTGACGGGGGCCGTGCGGGTTGCCGTCGATCACCAGCGAGCAGGAGCCGCAGATACCCTCGCGGCAGTCGCTGTCGAAAGCGACGGTGCGCTTCTTCTCATGGCTCAGCCGCTCGTTGAGCTGGTCGAGCATCTCGAGGAACGATGCCTCCGGGTCGATGTCGGTGACTTCGAACGACTCGAAGGTACCATCCTCGCCGGATTCGAACTGCCTCCAGATTTCGAGCTTGAAATTCACTTGTAGCTCCTCGTTGCCAGTTTCACGTTCTCGAAGGTCAGTTGTTCGTCGTGCGGGACCGGGTCACCCTTCTCGCCCTGATACTCCCAGGCGGTGACCTTCGCGAAGTTCTCGTCGTCGCGGAGTGCTTCGCCGTCCTCGGTCTCGTACTCCTCGCGAAAGTGGCCACCGCAGGACTCCTCGCGGCGCAAAGCGTCGTGGCACATCAACTCGCCCATCTCGAGGAAATCGGAGACCCGGTTCGCATACTCGAGGCTCTGGTTCAGCTCCTCGACTCCCGGGTCGACCCGCAGGTCCCGCCAGAACTCGTCTTTGATCTTCCGGACGTCAGCGAGCGCTTCGACCAGACCTTCTGCATTGCGGGCCATGCCGCACTTGTCGAGCATCACGTTGCCCATTTCGCGGTGGAATTCCTGAGCAGAACGGGTGCCGCCGACATCGACCAGGGCGGCGATGTGGTTCTCGACTTCGTCCTGCGCCGCCTCGAAGGCCGGGTCGGAAGTGCCGACCGATTCATCACGCTTTTTGGTCATGTGGTGGGTGACCGTGTGCGGCGCGATGAAGTACCCGTCGGCCAGGGCCTGCATCAGCGCGCTGGCGCCGAGGCGGTTGGCGCCGTGGTCGGAGAAGTTCGCTTCACCGATCGCGAACAGGCCGGGGATCGTCGTCTGTAGTTCGTAGTCGACCCAGAGCCCACCCATCGCGTAGTGCGGTGCGGGATAGATCATCATCGGCGTTTCGTACGGATTCTCACCGGTGATCCGTTCGTACATCTCGAAAAGGTTCTGATACCTGCCCTCGACGTAGTCCTTGCCGTGCTCGTTGATCACGTCACGGAAGTCGAGGTATACGCCGCGGCCGGTGCCACCGACACCCAGGCCGTCATCGCAGACCACCTTGGCCGCACGCGAGGCGATGTCGCGCGGAGCGAGGTTGCCAAAGGCGGGGTAACGCTCTTCGAGGAAGTAGTAACGCTCGTTCTCGGGGATATCGGCCGGACGGCGTTCGTCCTTGGACTTGCGCGGGACCCAGACCCGGCCGTCATTTCTGAGCGACTCGCTCATCAGCGTCAACTTCGACTGGTACTCGCCGGACTGCGGGATGCAGGTCGGGTGGATCTGCGTGTAACAGGGGTTGGCCATGAGGGCGCCGTGTTTATGGGCGCGCCAGGTGGCGGTCACATTCGAGCCCATCGCATTGGTCGAGAGGTAGTAGACGTTGGTGTAGCCGCCCGATGCCAGCACCACCGCGTCGGCGGCGTGGCGCTCGATCTCGCCGGTGACGAGGTTCCGCACGATTACGCCACGGGCCTCGCCATCGATGATCACGATGTCAAGCATCTCGTGCCGGTTGAAAACCTCGCAGTTGCCGTTCGCGATCTGGTGCTCAAGCGCGCTGTAGGCACCGAGCAGTAGCTGCTGACCGGTCTGGCCGCGCGAGTAGAAGGTCCGCTGGACCAGCACGCCACCAAAGGAACGGGTCGCGAGCTGTCCGCCGTACTCGCGGTTGAAAGGCACGCCCTGGGCGACGGCCTGGTCGATGATGTTCACCGAAAGTTCAGCCAGCCGCCAGGTGTTGGCTTCGCGGGACCGGAAGTCGCCGCCTTTCATCGTGTCGACGAAAAGGCGGCGGGTCGAATCGCCTTCGTTGGCGTAATCCTTGGTCGCGTTGATGCCGCCCTGGGCGGCGATGCTGTGGGCGCGGCGGGGCGAGTCCTGGAAGCAGAAGCTCTTGACCTTGAAGCCGTGGGCCCCGAGGGTCGCGGCGCAAGATCCGCCGGCGAGGCCGGTTCCGATCACGATCACACTCTTGTCGGGACGATTCCGCGGTCCGACCAGCTTGCGCGCGTCAAGCCAGGTCTGCCACTTGGTCTCGATCGCGCCATCGGGGATCCGGGCGACGAGGGTCATGCAAAACCTCCGAGCGGAGCGAGCACCGCCGTCGTCTTCTCTGGAGCGCCGAGGACATCGGTCGAGAAGAGGATCGGCACTGAAGCGAAACCGATGACGAGCAGGGATCGACAGGCCGGTCGCCGCGAAGCGGATCTGTTTGTTCCGGCCCGGCGAGTCCAGCCCGAGTGTCTGAACGAGGCTCCAGATCGCATGCCTCAGATGGAAACCGAGGAAGGTCACCGCGGCGACGTAGATCGCAACGAAGTACCACTCGTGGAAGGCGTAGTAGAGGTTGGCGTAGACGTCACCTTCCTTGAGCGGGGTGACGTCGATCGTCAGCGTGGTGAACTGGAGGATGTGGAAGAAGATGAAAGCGAGTAGCAGCAGGCCGGTCACCATCATCGTCTGCGACGAGAGCGATCGCTTGATCCGCCTGGCCGGATACTGCGGCGGCCGGGCTTCACGGTTCCGTTTGGTCAGCTGGACGACGCCGGTGACGTGGATGATCAGCGCCAGCAGCAACAGCCCGCGAAGGGCCCAGACCACCGACGAGTGCGGCAGGAGGGGCTCACCGAAGTCACGCAGCCACTCGGCGTACCAGTTGACCCTGGCTTCTTCGCCACCACCGGGACCCCAAAGCGAATTGAGATTTCCGGCCATATGGAGAAACACGTAAATCAGAAGGATCGAGCCGCTGAGGGCGACGATCACCTTCTTGCCGATCGTTGATCGCCAGAAATCAGGCACGGGAATCACTGGTTCGATCAGATTCTCTTGTCAGGCATTTGGACGACACGGGAACGAATCCTATGTGCCCGGGGTCGCGGACGGCTCCAGCCTTTTGGCTTGTGGGATGACCCATGCGATCCCGGCCTGATCAGGTTCGGGCGGTGATCCGGTCCAGCTCTACTTCTCCGCCTTCCTTGGTGTCTTCCATCACCACGTAACAAAGCGGTGGACCGCCGAAGAAAGTCGCGTTCTCCCCCTCCCCCACGTAGATCCCGGGACGGGTTGAACCGTCCGCATTGTGGACCCAGATTTCCTGTCCCTTTTTGAATCCCTCAAACTCTGGTTCGACCATGAGCCCAATCTAGCTGAATAGAGTGGGCGAATGACAAAACTCATCCTGCGTCGCCTCGTCCTGCCCTTTGTCGTCGTCTCCGCGGCCGCGCTGGTTGCCGGCTGCGGCGGATCAGTTGAAATCGGCGGCAGCGACATCAACGCCGATGAAGCGGCACAGACGATCCAGACTGAATACGCCAAACAGGTCGGACTCGAGATGACCGACATCAGTTGCGATTCCGGGGACCCCGACGTCGGTGCCAAGTTCTCCTGCGACGGAAAGAACGAGGCCGACCTGAGCCTCGACATCGAAGCAACCGTGACCTCGGTCGACGAAAACACCGACAAAGTGGGCTTCGACTGGAACGTCGTCAAGGCGACGGCCGGGCCCACGACATTCACCAGCACTGCGCTGGATGCCCTTCAGGGCATCGGCCGGGCGGTCGACTCGATCGAATGTCCCGGTGGAACCGTGATGGAGAAGGGCAACACGATCGACTGCGTCGGAACGATGGCCGACGGCTCGAAGCGCGAAGTCAAGATCACTCTGACGGACGGCAACGGCAAGATCCATGTGGACCTGCTCGGACCGGCCCAGGATGCGTAATCCAGACTCCTAATCCTGATCAGTTTACTAGGGTATTGATCAGGCAAAACTTGAAAACCCTCCCACATGACTGAACCAGGAGAAATATGAGCGAAGAAACGAACTTCAGCGCCGAGACCCTCGCCCTCCACGCCGGGCAGGAACCGGATCCGACGACCAACGCCCGAGCGGTGCCGATCTACCAGACCGTTTCGTTCTCGTTCAACGACGCGCAGCACGCGCAGGACCTGTTCGCGCTGGCCGAGCCGGGCAACATCTACACCCGGATCATGAACCCCACCTGGGACGTGCTCGAGCAACGCATGACCGCCCTCGAAGGCGGAGTCGCGGCGCTCGCGGTCGCTTCCGGCCAGGCGGCCGTCACCTACTCGGTGATGAACATCGCCCGCTCCGGCGACAACATCGTGGCGCTCTCTACCCTCTACGGGGGCACCTACAACCTGTTCGCCCACACCCTGCCGCAGTACGGCATCGAGGTGCGGTTCGTCGATCCCGACGACGTCTCTGCTCTCGATGCGAACGTCGACGACAAGACCCGTCTGGTGTTCGGCGAGACGATCGGCAACCCCAAGCTCAACGTGGTCGACATCGAAGCCTGGGCTGACGCTGCCCACGCCAAGGGCCTGCCCCTGATCATCGACAACACCGTCGGAACCCCGGTCCTGACCAATGTCTTCGAGCTCGGCGCCGACATCGCCGTCCACTCGGCGACCAAGTTCATCGGTGGTCACGGTACCTCGATCGGCGGAGTGATCGTCGACTCGGGCAACTTCGACTGGGTCGCCAACAAGGAACGTTTCCCCGGTCTGACCGAGCCCGATCCTTCGTACCACGGGGTGGTCTGGGCCGATGCGATGGGACCCGCCGCCTACGTCGGCCGGGTGAGGACAGTGCTGCTCCGGAACACCGGCGCCGCGCTTTCTCCGTTCAACGCCTTCATGCTGCTCCAGGGCATCGAGACCCTGCCCCTCCGCATGGAAAGGCACGTCGAGAACGCGCTCGCGGTCGCGAAGCACCTCGAGGCCAAAGACGGGGTCACCTGGGTCTCGTATCCGGGACTCGAGAGCTCGGACTACTACGAAGTCGCCCAGCGGATCCTGCCGGGCGGCGCCGGCGCTCTGGTCGCCTTCGGTGTCGAAGGCGGACGCGATGCCGGACGGAAGTTCATCGACTCGCTGGAGCTCTTCTCGCACCTCGCGAACATCGGTGACGCCAAGTCCCTGGCGATCCACCCGGCGACGACCACCCACTCCCAGCTCGACGAAGGCGAACTCGCCGACGCCGGCGTCAGCGACGACCTGGTCCGCCTCTCGGTCGGCATCGAGAACATCGATGACATCCTCGCCGACATCGACCAGGCCCTCGCCAAGTCGAAGTAGTCAGGAAAGATTTGCCTTCGGGCATCGGACTGGTCGAAACTCAGCGGATGGTCGTCTTCGACGACGATCATCCGCTGACGCTCGCCTCCGGAGCGCAGATCAAGGAAGTCGAAGTCGCCTACGAAACCTACGGCGAACTGAACGAAGATGCGTCCAACGCGATCTTCATCTGTCACGCCCTCTCCGGCGATGCCCATGCCGCTGGTTACCACGAGGGTGACGATCCAAACCGACCCGGCTGGTGGGACAACATCATCGGGCCGGGCCGGCCGCTCGACACTGACCGGTTCTTCGTCATCTGCCCGAACGTGCTCGGAGGCTGCCGGGGGACGACCGGTCCTTCTTCGATCGACCCCGACACCGGGAAGCCTTACGGCCTGCGTTTTCCCCTGATCCAGGTTCGCGACCTGGTCACGGTCCACCGGGCCCTTCTGGCAAACCTGGGTATCCCGAAACTCCTCGCCGCGGTCGGCGGATCCCTCGGGGGTATGCAGGCACTCCAGTGGTCGATCGACCATCCCGGAGAGATCGACGGAGCGGTGATCGTGGCCGCTTCGGCCCGGCTCTCCGCCCAGAACATCGCCTTCTCGGCCGTCGCCCGGGAAGCGATCATGCGCGACCCCGACTTCAACGACGGCAACTACTACGAAACCGGCAAGCAGCCCGACCGCGGGCTCGCCCTGGCCCGCATGATCGGCCACATCACTTACCTGTCCGAGGAGTCGATGCGAGAGAAGTTCGGCCGAAGGATCCAGGACGCAGAGGTGCCGCGCTTTGGCTTCGACGTCGACTTCCAGGTCGAGAGCTACCTCCACTACCAGGGGCAGTCGTTTGTCGAACGGTTCGACGCCAACACCTATCTCTACCTCGGCCGGGTCATGGACTACTTCGATCCCTTCGGCGACCCGGTGCGTCTGCGAACCCAGCTCGCCCAGGGAGACACGGGCTTCCTCGTGCTCTCCTTCGACTCCGACTGGCGCTTCTCCACCTCTCACGCCCGCGACATGACAACCGAGCTGAGGGCGGCCGGGGCTCCCGTGACCTTCCAGGAGATCTCATCGCCACACGGCCATGACTCCTTCCTTTTCGACACATCGGACTACCACCGGACCGTCGCCGGCTACATCGACCGGCTCGCGGCGGCGAAGGGCTGATGCGCGCCGATCTCGACATCGTCGCCGGGATGGTTGGCGAGGGGAAATCCGTCCTCGACCTCGGCTGCGGGGACGGGACTCTGCTCGAATCCCTGATCGAAGAGCAGAGGTGCCAGGGGTTCGGAGTCGAACGCGACCTCGACAAGTTCCTGGCCTGCATCGATCGGGGCGTACCGGTCACCAAAGGCGACCTTGAAGAGGAGCTTGCCGATACCGCGGCCTCCTCCCTCGACGTGGCGGTGCTGTCGCTCACCCTCCAGGCAACCCGCCACCCGGAACGGGTACTCGAAGAGATGAGCCGGGTCGCTTCGTGTCAGATCGTCTCCCTGCCCAACTTCGCCCACTGGAAGCTGCGCGGCACTCTGGCGCTGCTCGGCCGGATGCCTGTGTCACCGATCCTGCCCTACGAGTGGTACGACACTCCGAACATCCACCTCTGCACCCTGACCGACTTCGAGGCACTGACCGCCAAGGTCGGGTTACGGATCGAGGCACGGGTGCTGCTCGATGCCGACGGTAGGAAAGCCCCGGCTTTCACAACCCGGGCCCACAACCTGCTGGCCGAAGGCGCGGTCTATTCCCTGACCGCTACCTGACTGGCTCCGGTCGTATCCTGCCCGGCGGCCAAGTGAGCCGCGGAGACTATGCTTGCACCACGCCCTGTTGATCCACGAAGGGCGAGAGGTGACGCGCATGGGTTCGAAGTCGGAATTTCGGAAGCCTGCCCTGGTGGGGCTGATAGTCCTCCTGGCGCTGGCTGCGTTCAGTTTCTCGGCCAGGCACTCGGCTCGTTCGGCCCGCCGGCCGCATATAGCGCCGGTGACCGGCCCACCTCGGTCGCGGTTGGCGATCTGAACGGCGACGGCACCCACGACCTCGCCGTCGCAAACTTCGGTTCCGACGACGTTTCCGTGCTGCTCGGCGATGGCACTGGTTCCTTCGGCCCGGCGACCAGTTTCCCCGTTGGCAGTGCGCCATCGTCGGTCGTGATCGCGAAGTTGAACGGCGATGCACACCCGGACCTGGCGGTGGCCGGTGCCGGCGCGTCCAGGTCTACGTTCTGCTCGGGAACGGAGACGGCACCTTTGGCGCCGCGAAGGGGTTCTTCACCGGCCTGCTGCCGATCTCGGTCGCGGCGGGAGAGCTGAACGGAGACGGCAAGGTCGATCTCGCTACCGCCAACGCCGACGACGCCACTGCTTCAGTGCTGCTCGGGAACGGAGACGGCACCTTTGGAACGGCCACCGATTTCGTTGTGGGTGGCGCGCCCTGGTCGATCGCGATCGCCAAGCTGGACGGTAATGACGATGGCGACCGTGACCGCCAACTTCAGCGGCGACGACATCTCGGTCCTGCTGGGTGATGGCACCGGATCCTTCGCGCCCGAAACCCGCTTCGCTGGGGGAAAGAGGCCGATGTCCGTGGCCGTCGGTGACGTCAACGGGAACGGGGTGTCTGATCTCGCGATCGCCAACCGGGATTCGAACGACGTCTCGATCCTCCTCGGAAACGGCGCTGGCGGGTTCGGTGCGGCAAGCAGTTACCCTGCCGGCAAGGGGGCTGCTTCGGTCGTGATCAGCCAGCTGAACGGCGATGACCACCCCGACCTTGCCGTCGGGGATTCGGCTTCCGGCAACACCTCGGTCCTGCCCGGGGATGGCACCGGTACTTTCGGGTCGCCGACGAGCTACACCACCGGGATTGAGCCCCGTTCCGTTGCGGCCGGAGACCAATGGGGACTCCAAAACCGATCTCGCGACAGGAGACTTTGGAAGCGACAAAGTGTCAGTCCTGTTGAACACCTCCCCGACCCGTAAGGCCAAGATCCGAAGAGTCAAGGTCTGCGGCCCGAAGAAGGTCAGCAAGAGCCGGAGGGCAACCTACCGCGTGAGGATCCTGGTGAAGGGCAACACCCCGGCCACCGGTGTCCGATTGAAGGTGAGGGGCAAAGGCATCCGCTCGAACAAGCGAGTCGGAAAGATCGGTGCCGGAAAGACCCGCAAAGTGAAAGTCGCGTTCCGGCCGAAGCGCCTTGGCAAAATAAGGGTCAAATTTCAGGTAGCTTCGAGCAACGCCGACGGCAAGACCCTGAAAAGGTGGATCAGAATCAAGAGGTGGTGACGGGGTGACGATGGAGCCTGCCGGAATCGAACCGGCGACATCCTGCTTGCAAAGCAGGTGCTCTGCCAACTGAGCTAAGGCCCCGCGTGGGGTTCAACCCCTCTCGGGATTGTAAGGATTGAATCGCAACGACACCACTTTGGTGCCCTGAATCAGTCGCCGAACTCGAAATCCTTCGGTGGCTTCTGCTCGAACCAGAGCCGGTCATGCTCGGGTGTCTCTTCGAGGAAGTCCGGCGTAGCTTCGAGCGGATCGTCCTGGTCGAAGAAGTCGGCGTCCTCCTCGACGGGTTCCGTGACTTCCTCGGACCCGGTCGCTTCGGGTTCAAATTCGACTTCGGGCTCGGGTTCCGGCGCTTCCGGTTCGGCTTCCGGTTCGGCTGGCGCCGCGGCTTCGTCCGGGCCGTCGAGCGCGCGGTCCAGTTCATCCGACAGCGAGCTTTCGCTGAGGATGTCGATTTCGTTTTCTTCGGCGATCGCTGCGTCGACGTCGTAATGCTCGGTGGGGTGTCCCGAGAGGGTCATCCGTTCGCGCTGGAGTGCGTCTCCGGCATCGCCACCTTCGACTTCATCAAAGTTCTTTTCGGCCGCCGGGGCGCCGGGCGCCGGCTCGGGTGGCCCGGCCTCTGCCGTATCGGCCTCGTGGATCGCATCGTCTTTGGGAAGTTCCGTGGCAGTCGTCTCGGCCGACGGTGACGGAATGACCCTGTGCTCGGCAACCGTCGCGTCTTCATCGGTGGCCTCCGGGTTCTCCGAGGCCTTCGGGCTCTCGGTGGCTTCGGCCGCGTCCTTGGCCTCGCTCGCATCGGTGGCATCGCCCGAAGGCGGCTCGGTCTCCCCGGACTCTTCCGCCACGCGTGTGGCTTCGAAGACTTTGTCCAACTGGTCGCCTTCACCCGCCGGCGTGGTCAGGTCGGAACCGGGGCTGATGACTTCGGTCTGGGCTTCGACCGCGTCGGGACGATCGGCCGGTCCGAACGCTTCCGCCTGGAGTCCGTCCAGCTCGGATTCATCCGCGCCGTGCGATCGTTTCAGTTCCAGATGTTCTCTGATTGCTTCGTCGAGGATTCCCATATCGCCTCAGTAGCTGACGCTTGGAATAAAGCTTATGTGGTTTTGTCGGACATTTGGCATGACTCACTCTCTTTGCACATCGAATCTCCGTATCCTTTGCCGCCGCGGGGCTATAGCTCAGTTGGCAGAGCGCTTGGATCGCACCCAAGAGGTCGCCGGTTCGACTCCGGCTAGCTCCATCATGAAGCGGTCGTTTCGGGACTCAAGCGAAACTACCGCTCTGGATTTCCCATGATGACTGACTTTGCGCCGGTCAAAAGTTTCACTCAAGTGAAATTCTCGGAATTTGACTCGTCTTTGCCCAAAATCCGTTTCTCTGAATGGCCCGGAATGGAGCCAAATAGGAAGCTGGGCTGGACGATGTGGTCTAACGAGACGGAGCGCGGCGAGTCATCGCCACGCTCCGTTTGAAGCACGCTGTAGTTCTCGACTTGTTGGCGAGCGGCTAGGCGGCTTTCGCCATACCCGCAGCCGGCGGTTCGTCTTCCCGGCTTGCCTTCGGACGGTCAGGTCGATCGCTGAACTCCATCAGCGATGGGAGGAGATACTCCCGGTCGATTGGGAGATCCGCTTCGATTCCTATTGTCGAAGGGGGGACCGCCGTTCCTTCACCCATGATCTCGATCGCCCATCGGTCGGGCGGAGGACCCTGAAGGCGAAGGTTCCGCTTCTCAACAGTCGTGAGGTAGTTGCGCTCGGCGGTGTCAACCAGGGCTCGGTAGTACGCCCCGCTGAGATGAGCGACTCGACGAGCACTAAATTGCATGAGAGCAAGGGACAGCCCCCACCTCATTCCGTTGTCATCGGCCCATCTCGCTCGACCCGGCCAGTTCGAACCGATTCCCGCGTTTTTCATCTGCGAAAACAACGATTCGGAGTGGTTTCGACGTGCGAGCAGAGCCGCCCGAAGGGCTGCCTTTTCACTATTTCCTCCGTGAGGGAGAAAGGTGTTGAGGTGTCACTCCTTGTACAGTACGTCTTGGGTCCGGCGCAGATGTCCTCGGGACACTCCCATCTGAGTCGTGGTCGAGAGCCTTTGCCATTGGGCGGCAAGTGGCCCGGTTTGACGCCCTCTTTCCGTCGTTTCACCGAGTCCCAGACCTCGCCCGTTTTCACGAGATTCATTGGGCCGTGCTGACAAAGTGGAACGCCATCGACGGAATCCGACGTTCGTTTACTCATGTTGCCATGAACTGGAAATACGGCGTGGACACCGTACCTCTGGTACAGGTGGGCGATGAAGTCTCTGCTGTTTCCGTACAGAGAGTCGCCAACCAGGTATTCCATGGGGAAATCTGGCCAGAGAATGTAGAGGGCTTCCAGCATTTCCACCACAGCAGTTCTCTCGTTACCTGTCGCGGGCATCAGTTGCCAAATGACTGGATCTCCGGTGTCCATGCAGGTAATGACGACGAGGTTGTAGCCGACGCAACTTTTTCTCGTACCCGACACATTGATCGGATCGTCAGACGGTTCCGCCCCGGTACCTTTGGCGTGCCAGACGCCCTGCACCATCGGACGTCGGGGACCCGCCGCTTGGCGTTCAAGACGTTTCCGCTGACGCTTCGTCGGGGCATAAGTAGGGGTTTGAGAGATGTTCGCTTGAATGAGCGTTCCGTCTACAGAACATCGTTTGAACGCGTTTGGGTAAGCGGGCCGGTCCGTTCCCGGGACTTTCGCATCTACGAAACGCTTGAGCAATCTCAGGTTGACGTGGATCGCCGATCCTGGCTTATGCCGGTTGAGGATCGTTTGGAGCGCGAAGTACTCCCCCGCTTGAGTCGCCGGACCCTTGACGTGACCGTAAGCCCAATCCACGGCACTGCCGGGAATGAAATGTCTCCTGGTGTTGCTGAAGTCCGGCCGACCGAAATAGGTCATTTTGAGAAGAACCGACGCAGGGAGTCCCCACTCTCCGTTTCGGCTGGAACCGCTGCTCTCAAGATGCTCTTTGATCCACGCTACCTCGGGCAAGGCCATCATCGCCCTAATCTCAGCGATTTCGCTGATGCCCTTTCGCGGTATTGCTCTAGAGCTCGGTGCGGTACGAAGGAAGACTTTCTCGTAGTGGGGATTGCTCTTGGAATCTTTGGCAAGGCGCTTCTTTGCCAGCTTCTTGGCCGCCGAGAAGGAGCGCGAAGTGTTTTCCTTCATCACCTCCTCTATGTAGTGGTCGAGCGTTTCCTTTCGACGCTGCTCGTCCAGCGTCCGATGGTTCGATTCTTCGTCGTGCTTGGACATGAGTTCTCCTTTGTTGGCAACAGGTTTCTTGGGTCCTCGAAATGCGAAACGACCTGGCACGCCCAGATTGGGTTGGCTTGGTCGGTGCGGCGTGGTTTCAATAACGGCCCTCCGGCGTCCAGCGATTGGTTTGACCAGTTCTCCTCCAAAGTAGTGGGAAGTTCCCACTAATGTCACAAGATTTCATTCAGCCGAATCAACGATCCGGGAGCGGTCGGTGGGTAATCCAGGAGATCCTCGAAAATGCCGCCGGTTCTCGTGAACTGTTCCCCTATGGGGGCTTCCAAGGTTTGGATGCAACCGAGGTTCAAGTCCTTTTGGCTTCAGCAACCACCGAAAGAACGTCCCTTGAGGCCATTTCAGTCCACCTTCGCCTCGAGACATCTTCAGCGAGCAAGGCCATGGCCGCACTTGAGTTGAAGGGGCTAATAACGAAGGCTGTCGATCCCAGTGACAAACGCCGAAAGTTCTTTCGCTCGACAGCAAAAGGCCGGGCGGTCGGAAGAAAGTATCTAGAGTCGGTTTGACACTACCTAGTAGCTTCGTAGCTATCACTATCACTGACAGTACATCCACGTGAAGACGCCAAACGCGTCCTGGGCGTCAACGCCGCGGTAGATGTTCCACGGCTAACACGACAGCATTGCCAACTCAGAAACGGGACGCCGCTTGTTCGGTGACCAACCCAGCTTTCTGCGGCGGCGTCGCAAATGATCGCCTTTGAGGCCAGACAGGCGCGCAACTTGTCGTTCACAACCGCGTTCTGTACAGTGGGTCCGATTGACACCTGTTCACGCGCCTTCAGGGAGACCTGAGTGACGGTGGGCGGCTCAATTTGCTGGCTGTGTCTCTGAACTCGAAATAGGCTCACGATCCCCACGATCCACCGACAAACGAAGCGCGCTGACGAGCCGGTTGTCTGGCAGGTGTTTCAACGACGAGGAACCATTCCGATACTGCTTCTTCTGAATGAGACCACGGGCCTTCGATTTACGGCAATCGTCGAAAGCCTGCCTACGATCCACCGAACTGTCATCGCTGAACGCTTGACTGAGCTTCGGGAACTAACTTTGATCGTCAGACAGGTCGAGGAGGGACCGCCGATAGCAACTAACTATTACCTCAGCCCGCTTGGGGGCGAGCTCGCCTTGGCTGCGGTGCAACTCGACAAAGTGGCCCGTAGCGATTTCATTCCCGGAGCCGGCCAACCCGCCTAGTTGTAATTGCCGCCCTAGCGGCTTGTAGTCTTCTCGCGTTAGCTGGAAGTTCCCACTATTCCACTCGGTCGGCCTGGGGGAACCCCGGCGGCAGGGGCGTATCCTGAGGATGAATGGAGAAGAGTTGAAGCGAGAACGGAGATTCGATGAGCCCCTCGTCTGGCGCATTTTCCAGCGCCGGGGAACTATCCAGATCCTTCTGCTCCTGGATCGGCAGGGATCGGCCCGCTTCAATGAAATCGACCGACGATTCCCGACTATCGCAAGGAAAACTCTAGGCGGACGTCTCGTTGAACTTAGAGAGATTGGAATCGTCCAAAGAACGGTCGATACGGGGCCGCCAATCGCCACCCACTACACCCTCTCGAAAGTTGGGGAAAGACTCGCGAGAGCCGCGAAAGTTCTCGACGAAGTCGCCGAGAGTGGTGACCTTATCTCCCTTGCAGCGTAAGTCCAGGCCAGTAGGCCCGCCCAGTTAGAGGCTAGCCTGCGGTTTCGATCCCGTCTTGATTCCATTCGCCAATTTCTAAGGCGTGGAACTAACCCGCTAATTCGGGCACCTGAAGGCTTTCCGCGGAAAGCCCAGAAGGACAGGTTCCGAAGATGCCAAGAACCCACTCCGCATACCCCGATGAGTTCAAGCAGGAGGCAGTTCAGATGGTCCGTGCCGGCCGATCGGCCGGCCATGTTGCGCAAGCCCTTGGCTGCTCGCCGCAGTCGGTCACGAACTGGGTGCGCCGGTTCGAGCGTGATCAGGGAATCCGCAAGGACGGCCTGAACACCGAGGAGCGTGAGGAGCTGCGGAAGCTCCGAAGAGAGAATGTGAGACTCAAGCAGGAGAGGGACCTGCTCAAACGAGCCGCGGCCTTCTTCGCGGCCGACCAGTGAGCGACAAGTTCCGGCTGGTTGAAGCGGAGAAGGCCAAAAAGACCCCGGTGAAGGTGAGCTGCGAGCTGCTCGGGGTTTCCCGCCCCGGCTTTTACGACTGGGAACGAAGAGTTCCTTGCCAACGCGAGCTCGAGGACGTCTGGATTACCGAGAAGATCAAAGAGATCCACCAGGACAACCGGCGCGTCTACGGCGCCCCGAGAATCCATGCGGAACTCCGGATGGTTCATGGGGTCAAGGTAGGCAAGAAGAGAGTTGCCCGGCTGATGCGCTAGGCCGAGATCTCTGGCCTGGTCAAGAAAAAGCGCGGTAAGGCCACGATTCAGGTTCTCCGCTTTCGGGTCGCCGATGACCTGCTGGTTCGCGATTTCACCGCGACCGAGCCGAACACGAAAGGGGGTCGCCGACATCACCTACCTGAAGTCCTGGCAGGGCTGGGTCTACTTGGCCGCCGTTCAGGACCTCTACTCCCGCCGGATCGTTGGCTGGTCAATGGCCGATCACATGAGAGCCGAGCTCGTGACCGATGCCCTCAAGATGGCGATCAAGCGACGACCCCTTGAACCCAAGCAATACGTCAGTTTGGCGTTTGGACAGAAAGCCCGGGACAACGGGATCGCCAGATCGAGGGGCAAAGTCGGGACCGCTTGCGACAACTCGGTCGCAGAGACGTTCTTCGCGACGCTCAAGAAGGAGCTGATCTACCAGCGAAGATGGCCCGAGCGACAGGAACTGAAAACCGAGGTGTTCGACTACATCGAAACGTTCTATAACCGCAAACGACGACACTCCCGGCTCGGCTGGATCTCACCCGCCGAGTTTGAGGGGGAGGAATTCCTCCCCCTCAAAAAGACCTACGCGATAGCTTCACCCTGAAAGACAACCCGTGACCGGATCAGCGGGTTAGTTCCACTTCCTCCCCAGCCCTGGGGAGAAACGAACATTGGGAGCTCTCTACCAGGCGTTCCCTGGCTCGATCAGCGTGTCAACCCTTCGGGGGAAGATCAATGCCCTCGATGAGCCTAGAAGGTTCTATCTCGAGGGCTCGGGAAATCTTGACGATCGTTGTCAGGCGGGGATCCCTACCCGACCGTTCTAGGAGCGAGATTTCGGTTCGATGAATGCCGCATAGATCGCCAAGTTCCTCTTGGGAAAGCTTGAGCTCTTTCCGCCGCGCGCGCAGTGCATTGGCGAACTTATCTTGAACATTCATTCCCTAGATAGTGCCTATATGCAGACAAAACCTCTACAGACAACACGTTTCGTTTCTGCTCTACTAGCGAGTAGCCTAAGGCCTGAGGTGATTGTCCGATCGATCGGAGTGGCCCTCACGCACACCGAGCCTGAGGCCTCTTCCAGCATGCATTCCGCGATGTCACGCAGAGTTCAATCCGTTCGAGGCTGTAGATGGTCGAATAGGTCGGCAATCCACCTCCGCAGGCAAGTCTTGTCGGAAACCGACTTCCGACCATAGGTACTCGGTTGAATAGAGCACAGCCGAGCTCTGGTTACTACTATCGGCCACCCCTCTCAAACGTGGAGAACTGTGTGCCATCGCTCGCATGGACGTTTTGACGATTGGGGTCTAGTACCCCCTGAAGGAATTTCAGATACTTAGTGTCACAAAGAAGAATTCGGGCCATCAAAACTCTTTCCCCGCGAAGCCATCTACTCACCTCTGACTTTTCCGTACAGAACCCTGGGACCGTGTCGCCGCCGCGTGCTCTCGCAATCACCCAGCTCTTCCGAGTCGGGTTTCCGGGAGGGTCGCTTTCACGGGAGTCCTCATCTAGGTAAGGCCCAAACTGAGGTTGATTTCGGCAATCGAAGACGTATATCTGAGCGAAAATGTTTCGACGTGGAATAAGCTCAGAAGTACAGAGGGGCGCAATATTCGGTGGAATCTTCGACAGCGCCTCCCGCGAGCTCGTCCACCAGAAATCGGTCTCCCACTTTGAGTTAATGCCTTTCAATCCAGCTATTGGATTGATGTATGTGTAGTTGTAAGGCGAGAGCATCGCCCCCTCCACCATTGGAACGAGTAACGCTAGGGACAGCAGGATCGTGAGCGCATTCAGCCCCCCCTTGCCTCGATGATCCTCACGAAGGATAGTCCAGGCGCGAAATGAACCGACCCCGGCCAGTATGGCCAACGCGGGCATAACGTAGAGGTGTTGTCGAAACCCACTGTACATACTCGCTCCGACAATTATGCTTGCCAGTGGAAGGACGCAAACTTGCCCGATCGCCAAGAGAGTGGGCAACTCTCGCCGTTGTCGAACCTCTTGTTTCCAGCTTGTCAAGCCGTCTTTCCAGCCACGAAACAGTTTATGAATCGTTGTTACAAATCCTAAGCAGAACGCGATGCCGATCAAGATCGGTGTTGCCGCGAAACCCCACACTGGCAAGTACCACCAAGGTGGATTCTGCGTCAGGGTGTGACCCGCCGTGAAGGTAACCGTAGGGTGAGGGTAGTTCGAAGACGCAGACACGGACCGAGAAAGGAAACTCAACGGATCTAAGAACACCGTCGGGTACACAGCTATTAATGCTGCCGTGCCCGCCGCACTCCCAATCAGGACCATCCCCAAACGCGCACGACTGCCCAGCGTGCCTTCAAACTGCGGAGCCATTATGGGCAACAAGACACCAAAACCAATCAGCGAGAAAGTAAGCGGAATCCACATCGCGAGTCGTGTTCCAACGGCGAGGAATAAACCCACGGCAATAAGACCTCCTGTGAGGAAGGAACGAATACGGAAGCTCTTCAACAACCATTTGTCGTCCAAAGCCAAAATGAGGCCCACAGTGAGACAGGTGTAGCCGGCACCGACCGGAACATCTTTGGGATTGAAGAAACTCATACCTGTCCACAATGGAATTGCCAATAGCGCCGCGACCGACCATAACGCGAAGAGTCGTGAGCGGGTGAGAGACCAAACCCCTAGCCCCACCACACCCGACGTCGCGAGACCCGTCATCGCGACAGTCATGTGCCGCACGGACCACGCACTCTTGGTAATCGATACGGAACTCAGAGACTCATTACCCACCATCACGTTAATTGCATGGGAGATCGCTGAGAATGCCGGTCCATATACGTACGTAATGGAGCCGACATCCGGAATTGGGTCTCCATCTGAGAGATAGTTGTTCGGCAGGAACCAACCATCGTTGATCCAAGTACTGGTACGAAGTACCTGAATCGCTTCGTCGGTCGATATACCTACCGATAGTGCTCCGACGAGAGCCTGGGCCACCGCACCGCACAAGGTTATTGCGACTATTGACCCAAGTACCAGGCTAGCTCGGTCGCTTCGGGCCAAGCTTTTCAAACCTGACCAACTCACAGGTTCCTTCCCCAAATCACGAGACAACTCTTGCGAGGTGTGATCTGCCTGGGGACCTTAGTTTGACAGCACGGGTTTCAGCGGTCGACTTCACTCTCCCCAATCTTATGGCAAGCAAACTTTCAGCCTTGAGCAAATCAAGATGCTGCGGCACCCTCGCGTGAAGCGCTGACGAAGTCCATGTTGATGGGCCATATCGGTCCTTGGAGGGGGCGGTACGGATCTGGCCTCTGGTCCATCGTTGGAGTGACGTACGAAAAGTTGTCTACAGACAACACAGTTCATTCAGCCGCACTATTTAGCTCTAGGACGGGATCCCTTGCGCTGGCAACCCTCTCTCCCCAGACTCGTGCGGATAGCGTCAGGTGGCCTAGCTCAGAGACTCGTCCACAGACCCGCGAGAGGCGAACCGAAGTGACAGACAAGGATGTTAACGACCATGGAGAGCCAAATCCCCTTCGCTCCAGCAGACGTTCTGCCGTAACTACTGCTGGCCTTGCCGCCCTCGCACTCTCCGCGGGAGCCTCACCCCGCGGACCTTCGTTAGCTTACGCAGATTTGGCGGTTGGAGCTCCAAGAAACGAGGCGACGTTATATCCCGAGGACTACGGTGCCGTCGGGGACGGGGTCACCGACGATACAGACGCCATACAGAGTTGCATCGACGCCATGGCCGATGTTTCACGTCCTACGGCCGGAACGAATGGGGGAATAGTCCAGTTCGGACCAAAGACCTACTTGGTGAACGGACCTTCTTTCGTCAACGGTGTTCCGAAGCCTTCGCGGGGTCCGACACCCGCAGGCGGCGGGTACAGCATGTTGCGGCTCCCCTACAGCACCAATAGCAACGCCCAACACAACGTTCGGTTGCAAGGAGTGCCGAGACAAACCATCATTAAGTCCACCTACAGTGGATTCGCAGGCGATCCTTTTTCGGCAACATACGGCTGTCCTTCCGTGATTGGTGGTCGCACTCCGGAGCAAGCGCTCGCTGACGCCGCGAGCAGCATGCCGGGTGCTACATCTGCCCAAATTTCTCAAGCCGCTCGAAACGACTTCTCAGCCTTCGGTATCGCCATCGCCGATATCAACGTCGTCCTCCCCTCAAACCCTTCCTTGTCAGCTATCGACTTGAGTCGCCATCGGCGGGCTTCAGCTGAACGCGTGAATGTATCGACGACGCTTCCTGATGCAATCCCCTACAAACCAAATGCCTTTGGAATTAGAATGCCACAAGGCCTCAACTCAGGACGCAACACTCTTGACCAAGTCACCGCCACCGGGTTTTATGTTGGCCTGGTGGGTTTCACAGCTCACCTTCAGATATCCCAAGCGCGAATCGCCAAGTGCGTCATTGGCCTAGGGACTAGAAGGAGCTAACGACCCGCCCGACTATGCAAACGACTCTCATGGCGCGGCGATTGACATGCTCTCCACGGAATACTGTTACTTGCATATTGGCGGCTGGAAGCCAACGGGTCTCACTGAATTGACGGGTGGTTTCTACGTTGTTATCCACAGTTGGAATATTCGGGACTCTTCAGGTGGCACGTTTCCCACGGTTCTACACCTTCACGATCCTAGAAACCGAATATTCGGAAAGCTCAATTATCAGCGCATCAGCGGCTCAGGCACTGTCGGAGGCCTTCTGGCTACTCTTGGAGGTGCTTCCGTCACAAAACGCAACATCGCATTGCCAGGTGGCTTTTGATGACTCTCAGGATATCTCGCGGTGAACCCTTATGCCACGAGAAGTGTGAAGAGTCAGCCCCTGTTGGTGCCACATCAAGCACCGATTCTCACGACTCCCAACCTGGAGCGGGAGATGCCTCAAGTGTTGGAGCATCCTACGATGTCGGTCGCCGAACAGCGATCGCGGCGGGGATCGTCACACTTGCCGCTGCCGCAGAGGCGTTTTCACCCGGTCTGCCTTCCCACGCACAAGCGGATCCACCACCGCTAATAGCGCCGCCGAACACCGCTGTTTTCTATCCCGAGAACTACGGGGCTGAGGGAGATGGGGTGACAGACGACACGGACGCGATTCAAGCCTGCATCGATGCTCTCCAGCTCGCCAAGGGTGGAACGATTCAGTTCGGTCCGAACACCTACTTGGTCAATGGGGGATCCGACGGTGGACCCAATCACCTAGCTCATGGCAATTCGATGCTTTGCTTACCTTATTCCACAAGCGTGGACGAGCAGTTCGAGTTGCAGCTTCGAGGAGTGGAGGGATCGACGGTCGTCGAGACGAACTTCACTGGAGCTTCGTACTCGGCATCATTCGGGTGCCCGTCGCTCATAGGAGGCCCTACGCCGGAGCAGGCAAAGTTGGGCTTTCCTACGGACGAACCTGCCGCCAGAAATACCTTCTCGATGTGGACCGTGACAATGGCCGACCTGGAGATTGTCCTCCCATCCAATCCCGAACTCTGTGGGATTGACCTCAGCCGGCACCGGCGCGCCACGATCGAGCGAGTTTTCGTTCGAGCTGAACTGACTTCTAACGCTCCTTCCAGGGTTTACTCATTCGGGGTGCGGATGCCGCAGGGACTCAACTTTGGTCAAGTCGTTGTTGATCACCTTACGGTCTCAGGATTCTTTGCCGGCGTTGTTGTTTCGTCGGCCCACCTGAAAGTTCTCCATCTTCGAACAACGAATTGCTTTGTTGGTCTCGCGATGGACAGATCCGACCTGCTTCCCTCATACGAAAACGAGCCATTCTCTGCCTCTGTCGGGATGCTAAACACTGAGTCCTGTTTGTTTCACATCGGAGGTTGGTCCCCGGCGGGCTTCACCGTTGTGGGAACCTTCTACTTGGTACTTCAAGTCTGGAACATTCAGGACAGGTTGCCCTCGTCAACCCCTAGCTGGGGATCAACGATTCTGCATTTAGCCGACGGGGATAACAAACTGTATGGACGCCTAAACTACGTCTGGGTCAACAGCGCTGCAACGGCCGGCAACGATCTTACTGCCACCGTTATCGGAGGAAATAACCTCTCTCTCAAGAATATCGCCAACGCAGTAGATATGGCGTGAAACACAAGACAGACAGAGCCTCGAATACGAACAATCCCGCCAGGCGTACGCGACGGGAGGTACTTGCCACCGCAGCACTAGCCACTGCTACGATCGGCATCTACTCGGAGCTAGAGTCGGCCAATGCCTCTGCGTCATCAGCTACCCCACCGAACACTAAAACCTTCTATCCAGAGGATTACACTGCCTCTGGAGACGTGGACGATACCGACTCTATCCAGAGGTGTATCGATGCGGCAGTATCGTCGGGCGGCGGGACAATACAATTTGACAGAAGGGTCTACTTGGTTAACGGGCCATCTGGCAATGGTCCACGACACGATCGTAACGGTAACTCACTGCTCTCAATCCCCTACGACCCTAACGCGCAAGGTACAATTCGGCTAAAGGGGGTTTCAGCTGCGCAGTCCATCCGCTCGGCGCTCAAGACCACGAAGACAGGTCTCGGCTATTCGTCTAGCTACGGCTGCCCCTCGATCTTAGGTGGTGCGACCATGGAGACGATCGGGTCTGGATTGCCATCAGGATGGAATATCGTGATCACAAATCTTCACTTTGCCTTGCCGGACAACCCTAGTCTAAGCGGCGTAGACCTATCTACTTTCACTAGCTGCAGGATATCCGACGTATTCATCAATGAGTCCAACCCGAATATTCAACCTACTGCGGCCTACGCCTTCGGCATTCGTCTGCCAGATACTGGAAACTCGAAGAGCGTCTATGCCGATCACCTCACGGTTATCGGAGTTTATACGGGTATTGTTTGCCATTCATCCCAAACTCACATTCGTCACGCAATCGTAAATAAGTGCATCTTGGGGATAGGAATTCAGCCCAAAGGCACATCCGGGCCAAAATCGCATGCTAGCCTGTTTGAGTACCTCGGGACCGAGCATTGCTGGCTCCACATCAGCGGTTGGGCACCAAATGCGAGCCTCGTGACTACCATACCGGCCCCCGCAAACCTGATCATCCCCGTTTGGGACATCGAGGATGCTGATTCTGGCTGGAGTCAAACCGGGTTTCACCTCTTCGACCCTCTTCGAATGTTGAATGGTCGTGCGAATCACGTTCGAGTCCGGCAGAACCTTGGCTTAGTGCCCGGTCCCCTGGTAACCACAACGACCCCTAAGTTCGCGCTGGAAGAAATCAGCTAGAGCCTCTTGGCGCGGGAAGCAGAGATTGCTGGGTGAAGGCAACGATTCCTCTTTTCGGCGCGCACAAACGGAGTTCTGGGGTAGTCGTGGCAATCCAAAGGAAATGCGGCATCTCGGCAGACCGTCAGTCGGCCGCTGACCAAAGAATTCTACGGGTACTTCTGATTCTTTCTATCAACTCTCGGCGGTGCTGGCGGTAGCAATCTGTGGTTGTCTCCCGAAATTGCTTGGTGGTGTGGTCGAGTCCGATCAAAGCGTCAAATTGAATGAGGTTCTGTTGGCCGGTCATCCCGTTTGAGGTCGCGATCGCCCGCCCGATAACCATGCATGCGGTGGGTTGGGACACGAAAGGAACAGGAGTCTGAGGTCGGTTGGGTCAAGTTTGGTCGGCCCCACGGCTTCAGCGAGACCGCCGATCGGTTTGCCGGCCTGTGGTCTGAGGAGCTCCTGCTTTTCCGGGTCGAGTTTCGTGAGGTGTGATTCGACCCGACCCCTGAAGAGAGGCCGTAGAGATGAATGCTGCCGAGCATCAAGAACGAACCGAACGGAGTCAGCGACGGTTTCGGCTGGGCCGATTCCTGGCCGATTCCTTATCGTTGGCGCCCTTCCTGTGGCGTATGAACCAGTCCTGTTCGGCTTGTTTGGAGAACACTTCTAAGATTCGTACGTGGCATGGGCGATGCTCTGCCTCGCTGGTGCTGGCTATCTGGCTCTTGGGACTTGCGCGGGATTTTGGCTTTCAATTCTCTTACTCGTCATACCGATTCTCCTTGCGGCACTATTCGATGTAGGTCCGCCCCCTCAGACCAGCGGCGAAACGCTGGACCTCGACCAACTGTGGTTTTTCATCTCACTTCCGATGGCGTGTCAAGGCCGGTCGAAAAGTGTGCCATTCCTGCCGGTTGAAATGTGTACCACCCAGCGGCTTTAAGCGCCGGTTGAAAAGTGCACCACGCAATGTTTATGAGCCCCGCCTGAAGCAGCGAGCCGTAGGCGAGGTGCTTCAGGCGGGGCTGGGCTTCGCCCGGCCGAGGTCCCGGTCTTTGAGGCGGTAGGAGTCGCCCTTCAGGCTCAGGATCTCGGCGTGGTGAACCAGCCGGTCAATCATCGCCGCGGCAACCACTTCATCACCGAAGATCTCACCCCAGGAAGAGAACGCCTTGTTCGAGGTGATGATCACCGAGGCTTGCTCGTAGCGGGCCGAGATCAAGGAGAACATCAAGTTGGCGGCCTCGGGGTCAAACGGGATGTAGCCAACCTCGTCGATGATCAAAAGCGGAACCCGGCCGAGTTTCGTGATCTCGTCCTCGAGCCTGTCCTCCCGCTTGGCCTCAAGGAGCCTTGCCACCCACTCGGTCGCTGAGGCAAAGATCGTCCGGTGGGCGGCCAGGCAGGCCCTGATTCCGATCGCGGTTGCGATGTGGGTCTTGCCGGTGCCGGGAGGCCCGAGCAGGATCACGTTCTCTTGTGCCGCGAGGAAGTCGAGCTGGCCGAGGTGCTCGGCGACCTGGCGTTTGATTGAAGTCTGAAACTTGAAGTCGAACTCTTCCAAGGACTTCCTCGCCGGGAAACGGGCAGAGCGGATCCTTGCTTCGCCGCCGTGGGATTCCCTGGCCGAAACTTCGGTTGAAAGCAGTGCTTCGGCGAAGCGCTCAAAAGACCACTCCTCCTCGCGGGCCCGCTCGGCAAGATCAGGCATCGCTTCTGCCGCGGCCGGAGCCTTCATCTGCCGGAAGAGATGAGTCAGTTCGGCTTGCTCACTCATGCTGAGATCAACTCGTCGTAGGCAGCCAGCGGCCTGATCTCGACTTCGGTGTCTTTGGGTGTTGGCCGGTAACCGAGCCGCTCGGCTCTCATCCCATCAAGCAGGTTCTGGTGGGCCGGGTCGGTGAAGGTCAGGCCTTTGGCGAAGATCCGGGTGTGTTGGCAGGCGACCTGGCCGGTGTCAAGCTCAACTGCGAGGACCTGATCCTGGCTTGCCCGAAGCTCAACTCTTCGGCCAACCAGGCGGGGATCTAGGGAGTAGTCGTTTGAATCGAAACGGAGATACGGCTGGGCCGGGACCCTGATTACCTGGCGGTGATCGGTGCCGGGGAGAGCTTTCGGCAAGGACCTAATCGAGGCCTTCTCCTGCTCGAAGTGATCTTTGATCACTTCTTTGGTGCTGCGGTGCTTTCGGGTGTTTGCTTTGTTTAGCCATCTGTCGAGCTGGTCTTCGAAATCGAGCGGATTGGCGAAGCTTCGGCCGGCCTCGAAGTTCCCGTGGATGAAACGGTGGCTTCGCTCGAGTGCTCCCTTGGCCTCGGCGTCTCGGGGAGCGAGGATGATCCAGCCGAGGTTCAGCTGGCCGAGGTAGGCGGCGAAGTTGTCGGTTGGGCGGCCTCCTCCTTTGTGGAGGGCGCCCTCGCGGTCGATCACCACCTTTTCGGGCAGGGTGCCGAGCTGGGTCAGGCAACGACTCATGCCCCAGGCGATGTCTTCGAAACGCTTCGAAAAGATCAGTGAGGCGCAAAGCATTTTCGAGAAAGGCAGCTCGCCGGTCAGAAGATAACCCCGGCGAGTCTGACCCCAACCAACCGGAACTTCACTTCGCAGCTCCATCAGGTCGAACTGGATGATCTCGCCAGGGCGATATGTGGTTCGCTGAAACGTTCTTTGTGGCGGGGCAAAGCGTGGTCTCAGCTCATGCAGCAGATCGTCAAGGATTGTCTTGCCGCCGGTGAAGCCTTCGGCCCTGATCTCCTCCTCGAGGATTCGAACTCCGGAGAGCCTCGGGTTTTCGGCAAGCAGTCCTTCGATCTCCTCAAGGAAGGGATCGAGCTTCGAAGGCGACTTCGACCTCGCTGCATAGCTTGGTGGAGTCTTCGAATCGAGTGCTCTCTTGATCGTGTTTCGGTGGAGCCCGGTCTTCTTGCTGATCTCTCTTTGCGAGAAACCGTCGACCCGGCTCATGCGTCTGATCTCGGCCCATCTCTCCAACGCGGCGCTCGACGGCGAGATCGACACAACCACCGCAGTCGGCGGCCTCTGGCTAGGTCAAGACTTTCTGCAATCGATCGCGGTGACTCTGCTCGGCCCCGGTCGACTCGTGGTTCTGTCCTGGGAGCCGGGCTAACGGAGCCACAGCCCCATCCGTTATTGACCGTTCAGTCGGACTCCCGTAGGTTGGTAACAGGCAGGAAGCCAAAGGGAAGGGGTCGAAATGTACGGTAAGTCAGTGTCTCGCACCTTGAGAGACGATGGTCGATGATCTCGTCAGCGGTCGAAAGCGCGTTCGGAAAACGAGTGGAGGACTCGGCGGAGGCACCAGCCCCCTCCAACAACGAAGAAACACCAGGCGACCCCAGCAGCGGCTCACGATTCATTGCCATTGCCCTGCTCGGAGTCTCCATCGCCGTCGCCCTGGTAGTGATCGAGGGTTTCGACCACGCGGTCACAGCTTTCAGCCTCCGTCGAACCAAGGCGGATCAGGTGGTGCCGGTGTTCCAGGAACTGCGGCACCAACCTTCCAGGTCCCAAGCCCCCTGCTGAACGGACCAACCCACCTAGCTATCCAGGAAAGAACCTGAGGGAGACATCTCCGTCAGAAATGACTAGGTCGGACCCGTCGAAGTGGTAACGAACGTCGCCGTCCAAGAGAGAAGCAGCTCTGGCGAAATAGAGCCCGCATCCGCGCACGGATCCGGCATCGCTTTGAAACTCGATTTCCTGCTCGCTGGACTTGAACTTGCCGTTGGAGGCAGAGCATCCGTTGGAGAAGGAAAAGCGTCCGTTGGCGGACATCGAAAGATTAGGCAAGGAATCCGCATTCGGATACCTCTTGTCATAAGACGCCTCTTCTCGAAGATTGCGAAAGGAACTCGATCCGCCAGCTGACGTTCGGGAGATTCCGCCGAGTTTCCATTCCCACTCCTCAAGTCTGCCGCTGCTGGCCGTCGAAGAGTCCCGCGAGACGAGCGTTAGACCCACCTTCTTATGCCCTAGGCTCAAGACCTTGGCCTCAGCCGAAGCCAAGTACGCTTGGCTAGGTCCCTTGAGAGTCTGGATCAACCATGCCTCCTGATCGGAGCCCTCTTTCGAGCACGGCTCGCCCGAAATCACCACGTCCCTAGATGTCAATTTTGCATCGTCCAAGTCGAAATCCGCACGAAACGTCCGACACCCCGACGTGGCCGTCAGAGTCGACCCTGAGAAGCTGATGGTGACTTCCGTGCCAGGTAGTAGATCCCGTCCTGACACGTAGGAGTCAGGAGCGACATACGTGCGTCCATCGAGGAGTTCGGCAGTCGCTGCTTCTTCTCGCTCTCCTCCCTCCTCAAACGCGTCCGAGCATCCGGACACGCCAACTGCGCAACCCACGAAGAGTATGCAGCCCATCGCTACAGAAGCGCGAACTCTGCCTCTATTCATGGTTTTCGCCATCAGTATCAATCATAGATGTCCTCGGGAACCCAATTGCGGAATAGGTGCTGCAAGCAGCCGGGCCGTCGACTCTCTTCAAGACGACGGCCCGGTGATCTGGACTAGTTGCGCAGATGGCGATCTTCACACCGCGTTGATGATGTCCAAAAGGCGCGTGAGGGCCGCCGTGACGAGTTGCTCGTTCTTCTCGAGCAAGGTCGAACGGACCTTTTATCCAACCTGGTGGACGACCGATAGCCATACACACCTCCTAGATCAAGGTGTTGCGACGACTGGAACCAACCCGTTAGTCCGGTCACGGGTGATCTTGCCCTGAAGGGGTGGACACGAATCTCTAGTCAGGCTTCGAAGGATTCCCATCCACTAACGCTGATTGAACAGGGACTTCCCGTTCACCGGCTGGCTCATCCTTGGATAGTTTCGGAGCAGGCGCCTGCCACTCGCGAAGATCCTGAACCACGTTGCCGTAGAAATCGATTCCCTGGCGACGAGTTTCGCGGACGAACGAGCCAGCATCTTTGCCGTTCTTGGTTCCCATGGGACGGGCGAGGCTCACGATTAATGATCTCGGCTCACGCTTCTTGTCCGTGGACGAAAGCAGACCTTCGGCTGATTCGCGGGCCTCGCTGAGAAGCAGCGACGATGTCTCTTTCGTGCTGACGAACTTGACATCGATTCGAATCTCACCCGAAGCGTTCTTGAGTTGCCGGAGCAGCCAATTGATTCTGGTAAGGGGCCGCCCTTCACGTGGGGCCTTGATCTCGACGCTCGTTGTCACTTTTCTCATTCGCAAGTCGGCGATGACCCCGAGGTTTCCAATCGCGTCGGGGATCTTCAGTCCCGTCTGAAGCTGACCGTTGTCGACAAATTCCTTGACGGTCGTATCAAGCAGGGCACTCGGCGTAGAGCTGCGAGGTCGGACAGGAACAATATCTCGTCCTAAATCCTGCCCCAGACCCAGTGCCAGGTAGTCAACGAACTGGATCCAGCGCTCCGCCACATCCCGGATTCCGTCGTCGTTCTTACGAAGAGTTTCGTTGGCGGCGGACTTTCGAATTGAAACCCAGTGTTCGCCCATACCCTGAAAACCGCTTGCGCCAGATTTGTCATGGTCGAGGTAGGCGATCAACTCACCAAGCAGCCATGCCTGGTCAGGGTCATCAACACCGCGGTGTCGATGCTGAACAATCGCTTCGGTGAGAATTCGCCACCAAGAAAGGTGGAACAGATTTACTTTGCGCAGCTTCCTCTTGTCCACCACCACGGGACTGATCTCAGGCGACGAAGTGATCTCATTAGAGATCGTCAAAACTGCGTCAAATTCGTTGTCTCTCGCCCAATCCAGATATCGCGAGACCTGGTCGGTTTCCAGTGACGCGCTCCCGGTTTTCACTTCGACGAGGCATTGCCAAGTTGAACCACGACCCTTGACCACGATCGCGCCGTCTGGGATGCACCGTTTTTTCTCACGGTCACGAAGTTGAATCTCGGTGAACGTGAGAACCGCGCCCTTCGGGGCCTTGAGATCCTTAGTCAATTCGCGGGCGAAATCTGGAACCGCAAACATCACCGCAAGGAGAGAGGACGTTGCTCGCTGCTCTTTCTCTTCCTGATTTCTCAGACCAACGGTCGGAAGCAGTCGGGCAGACTGCCACTCGTCATACATCTCTCCCTCAGGAATCGTTCCCACGGGTTGGACCCTACGCGAAATGATCCAACCATTCAGGAAGCAGGCAGGTCAAGCACTGCACCAAACGTCGAAAACGCCTACTGCGATGTCTGAGACGTAGAGGTCAGCAGCTCCAAGAAGATTGAGTTGATTTGGTCCAGCCGCCGCTTTGCTCAAGCCTGGCTGCGCAATGGAAATCCGAAAGACCGCGCGCTTTGTTCTCACGAGGTCCTGAAACTCAAGCAACTCATCCGGCGTGCCCAGCAACATGCCGTCACGGCCAATCTCTTGTCGCCTACGCTCACGCCTCACCAGGTTTGCGACCATTGCGGCAACGTCTTGTCGATAGTGAGCACTTCGATGGGTTTGGCCACACACCTCGTAAAGGTCTTTCACCCTGGCGCCTGGGTCATCTTGCGACGAAAACTTGCAGTGGACCAACTGAATAATTAACGACTCCCCTTCGACCCTCATCGCCACGAGATCGGCGATTTCCCCCGAAGTGTCGTCGTCAACCACTACGTCCCAAGCATCAAGAGTGGCAAGATGTTGCGCGGCTCGCGCTTGAACTGTAGAGGGGTCCCTATCTTGACCCTGAGACTCACGTCGAATGTTCACGCCACCCCAATTGATCGGCACTAGCTTGGTCTGATCAATCGGAGTTGCCGCCCGGTCCAATTCAAAAATCGTCGAGCCCTCGACAAAGGTTTCGTTCTCGAACCAGATCATGGCGCCTTCTCGGTTCAGGTAGTCAGACAGGACCTCAGGGTCAGATCTCATCCGCTTGACATGCACCTCATCTCCTACAGCCGAAAATCGTAGCTTTCCGTCGTCGACCGTCGCTTCATATGGCACCTCGGCTGGCCCCGAACAAGCATTGAACTGGATTGGGCCATCAGTCTCGTGGCTGGTCAACCTGAATTCTGCGTCAATGAGAGGGTGTGATTCGTCGCCAACCACCACCTGAACCGCAACCGACATCTCCGCGAACGCGATCCACGGCCAATCGATCGCCAAAGGCGACAATTCGGGACGCTCCTCGAGCGGTTGGGGACGAACGAAGTTTCGGAAAATCGCTTCAAGGTCGGCGGATTCATCGTTCAGCTTTGGACTCAGGTGCTGGCACCAGCTGACCCACTGCTGAATCGACTGAGCCGCTTGATGATTCCAGACCCGTCCTTTTCGAGCTACCCCCAGCGAGACTCGCTCGCCGTCTTCATACCCGACAACATTCAGGTTTGTATGGGACTTGGATTGTTGATCGGCAGTTGCGAATCCCTCATATACGTCCGAGCCCACGAACATCGAGAATCTCCGTGCTCGGTGCCGAAGATCGAGCAAGCCAATCGTCGTTGGCAGTGGCCTCTTGATTTGTGAAAGAGCCCTGAAGATCGGCGTGTCTGATACGACCTCTGCGTCTTCGCCACAGATCGCCTCCGCAATGTCTTTTTGAAGGCTCTTGAGGTCTGACGTGTAGATGTAGAGAAGGTTCTGATCCGAGTCAAAGTGAGCCAGATGAAGGTGGAACTCGGTGTTTTCGATGGTCTTCAAGGAGCCCCAGTGAATAGGCGATCGCTTCTCGACCACGAGCCATACAACTTTGCGTTCATGATTTACCGACGGGGGCGAAACGATGTCGTCCGGCGGGAACGGCTCACTGATCCGTTCCGGATTCCAATCCGTAGTCGGCACCCGATAGACCGCAGCGCTCATCTTTGGTCGTAATGAATGTCGGGAAATGGTCTCATCGGCATCTGTGAAACCCGCATCGAACTGGTCGTTCTCTTCGACGACTTCAACTGCGCCAGTAGCCAGGACGTGCAGGACTTCGTTCCAATCCGGATCTTCCGCAAAAAGGCCGTTAAGCCTCGGGTCAAAACCCGGCTCTGGTTTCGGAACAATCGCCGTGGCCGGCCCTAATTGGGTGCTTCCCCGTGAGAACCGTCCGATGAACTGAAGCGAAACCCCAAGGGTTCGATGTGGATCATGAAGTGCGGCGATCTTCAGCTCAGGAAGGTCGAAGCCCTCGCCAAGCATGTCAACGCAAACCACGATTCGACTCTCCCTACGATTGATCGCCTCGAGCACACTGTTGCGGTCGGCGGAAGACATGCGGCTGTGAATTAATTTCGGGTGAAACTCGGCAGCGAGTTCCTCGTAGATCGGAAATACCTCATCCTGGGCTCGGTTGATGAACTGGACACGGGCCATTACGAGGTGGTCGTAACCTGCTGCCCGGTCTTCGTGCAACTTTTCAATTGCTGTCCTAGCTACGAGTAGATCCTGATCAACCATGGTTGTAGCAGCGATGTAGTTGATCTGTTGGAAGTAGCCCAACTCCTGTGCCTTACGAAGCGGAAACGAATAGATGAGCCGTCCGCCAATTGGAACACCGTCCGTTCGATACGGAGTCGCCGTGAACTGAAGGATGGGTTTTGGGGCAAAAGAGTCCCGGATATGCGCCCAACTCGGTGAACCCAGGTGGTGCGCCTCATCGACAAACAGGTGACTGAACTCACGGTTGAGGGCCCTTACGACGGCGTTTGATGAAGCAATGATCGCTTCGGAAGTCGCTACCACTACGTTGCACCTAGAAACGAAGTCCTTCATCGAATTGACGTTCGAGAACGCGTGTTCAATCCGACCGACCACAGGAAACTCGGCCCCCTCGCCTACAACCCCTGTATTCGCGAGGACACCATACTTCTCAAAAGCTTCGGCGATTTGGATGCGAAGAGCCGTCGTAGGTACCAGGACCAGTACTCGCATCGATCCGTCGTGAGCGAAGGAAGCGATCATCGTTTCGGTCTTGCCCGTACCAGTCGGAAGTACGACGGTGGCTGGCTCGGTGGATCCTGTCGACCAATGTGCAATGATGGCATGCAGTGCTCCAGCTTGGGGGACGCGGAGGCCGGTGACGTTAGCGTCGGGGTCTTCCTCTCTGAACGAGAATTGGCCATCCAAAGACTCGAGTACTTCTCCAGGCGCGGACGGCTCTGGACTTCCAGCCCAATAGAAGTCGGTTTCCTGGACCTCAGCTGGGAGGTCATCAAGCTTGCTCCGGGGAATTTCGAGCCCGGACTCTCCGGCTCGGTAATCTCCGCGCGCCCTCAGCTCATGCTGATCACCAGGATCAACCTCGGCAATCCAACCGCCGTTCAGGTGCTTGATAGTGGCGTCAACAGCTTGGACTCTTAGCTGCCGCGCTTGGTTGCCGTCGACGATCAATCGCTTGGACCATCGAGCAGGCAGAGTTGCTTCTACGTCAGACATGGACTGGACAGATCTCGCTTCCTGCGAATACTTGCTGGACGTGAAGGGCCACACTATCCGCCGCGTCGGTCAGGCATTCCCGAGTTTAGGCGAGGTCGTCCAGCGGAATTCGGAAGCTGATTCGAACTCCAAGCGACGATTGCCGACAGCTTCAAGTTGATGGCCACTGTCCCTAAAAAGCAGCCTTCAGCTCCGAGTGATGCCTCCGTTTTCCGGATCGGGCCGGACCTCGCACCTAAATACGCGACCGGAATTCGGCCTCGCCGATGAGCTCAATGTCCTGACCTTCAGCCCTGAGTTTTGCGGCCTTTTTCATCTTGCTACTCATGGTCTCACCGGCTGCGAGCTTTTCTAGATCCTGTTCACCGACAACTAGGAGATTGGTCTTCGTAGTGACGGAATTGCCCGGGATGCTTCCGACCTCCGCCAAAGTCCCGAAAGCTTCTCTACGGGTCATTGATTCGAGGGTGCCGGTGAACACGACGGTCTTGCCAAAGAACGGGTGCCTAACATCGAACTTGCCTCCCTCCTCGGGCGCGAAGTCTTTTGCGTTCAAATCAGATGACTTGTATCCAGTGTTCCACGATAAATCGTCATTGATTTGACCCCAAGTTCTGCCCGCTTTCGCCAGAGCGTCAGTAACTGTTGAAGACCCGAGTACCCGCGAAGCTTCGACCATGACTTTGCCGCTGGCAATCGCGTCTGATTTGGCCTCGTGGTGGTTTAATTCAATTCCGAGTTCGTCGGTCACAACGCCAAGCGAAACGGAAAGAAGGTCGGGCCACGCGGCGCGCGACAACGTTGCCGAGCAGGCGTACCTGATCGGGCTTTGGAGTCTTACGTTGGCCCGACACAATTCCGCCCGAACAACGCTCATATCGAATCCAGCATTGTGCGCGACGATGGGCAGTCCGTCGAACGTATTCTGGATCTGAGACCAAGCTTCGATGAATGACGGAGCACCCGCTACGTCTTCGGGTTCGATGCCATGTATCGAGATATTGAACCAATCCCATTGCTCGGCGGCCAAGCCGGGGTCGATTAAGGTTTCTCCCACCTCAGCGAGTTTGCCCTGCTCAAAGCGGGCATAGCCAACCGAGCATGCGCTGGCACGAGAGCCGCATGCGGTCTCGAAGTCCAGGGCTAGGAACTCCTCAGGAGATGGATTCACGAGCAAACCTTCTAACTTTGGTCGGGGCCAGTTGAAGTGGTGGTCGACATTAACGCTGTAAATCTGACACAACTGCCACCTGATTCCAGAAACGCGGGTTCACTTTTCCGGGGGAAGATCACGTAGATTGTGGCCTTTTAGGATCTTTTAGGAATCAGCTTCTTCGATGAGTCAAGGGACCAACACGGCCGTATCCGGAATATGAATCTCCCTCGCTTTCGACGACAACTTCGGGGGAAGATCACTGAGTCATGCGAAACGGGGGAGTTCCGGTAGGGGTCTTCGTGAAGTACTAGAAGCGAAGCCCTTTGGTCGAGTTCAAGTCCAAGCTCGCTTGTCACTTCGTCGAAACGTTGTCGCTGGTTCGCCATGGTCATCTCCAGTTCACTTTGGTGATTGCTTGATCCCAACCGCCCAGGTTGCGCTTGATCACGTTGAGACTAGGCAGTCGTGGGTCCCGGAGTCCTCGGTGGAACGCTAGATGGCGTTCGACTCGTCGTAGTTCCGCGTATTCCCATTGGGTGATCAGCCGGCCAACTTTCTCAGAAGACGTCTCGAGCGCGCCGAGGATTTCGGGTCGCTTGTAGGGCTTCGCGGGCCAGGCCTGCGGCGGACGTGCCTTGTCACGGCGCTTAGTGATGCTGAAGTGGAGATCGAGGGCCGCTTGTGCGGCTCTGGCCCAGGTGCCGAAATGGAGCACTAGGTTCGCGTGCGACGGCCACTTCTCACTGAGTTCGGCGCGCGCGCTGCGCTCGAGGTTGTACTCGGTCGATGTTGGGATTCGTCCGCCACCCATCATCGTGACCAGAAGGCCCAACCTGGCCTCACGCAGCTCCGCGGCGGTTGGCAGTGCAACCGAGTGGCCGAGCATCCGGACTAGCTCATTCCGGGTCTTCTTGGGAAGGGCTGATGAAAGACTTACGAGAAACTCGCCGACTTCCGTGACACCGGCTCCATAGTCAACTGTCATAGGGGCCGTTGTATTCGAGGGCCGCGATCAGATCGATCATATCGCCGGTCTTGTGAGCTTCTCGGACTAAATCGCGCACTTCATTCCAGCCATTCGCGCGACGCCTGATGGTGTAGTAGTCCGCCGGCGGGAAGCCGGGCTCTTTCTCCCGCTTTTCTTTCACCCACCGGCGGTAGGTCGGGACATAGAACGGCTCCCCGATCTCTTCGTAGGCCGCAACCAGGTGTTCCGCGATCCAGTCGGCCTGGAAGATCGGCGGGCCTCGATGATCGTGGGCCTTGACCGGCAAATCCTCGACGAGTGAAACTGCTTTCAACCAACCTCCGAACCGCTGATCCAAAGTGAAAGAACACGGGATCTCAATCACTTCTCCCTTGGCGGTCGCTTCGGCCTGCTTGGCCTTTCTCCATTTCGAGTAGCGGGCCGTGCTGAGTCTTCCTTCGATCCCTTGCCTCGCCAATCGCAGGGCATCGAGCAGTTCTTCTTCTGTGTAGGAACCGACCTGGTGATAGGCGACGTTCGGGTCAAGGCCAGCCTCCATCTTGGCTTTTCGAAATGAGCCGAACCTCCTCGTCATGATCGATTTGCTGATCGGGATCGGCTGACCTGACTTGCCTCGGGAGAGCAGTTCAGCTTTCGCCCAGGCCTCGTACTCGGCGATCGAAAAGTTGTCGGTCTTGAGTGCGGCGGCGCAGTCCCTCAAAGCCAGCAGTGCGTCCTCAGCAGAGATCCCCTGGCCTCGCGACAATAGCCTCAGCGCAGTTGGATCCGGCTTCGGTTCGAAACCAAGTGCATCGAGAGCGTTGCTCCAGGTCGAGTACTGCCTTTGGATCCGGGTCGCCGAATAGAGGCTTGGGTCGTCCTTGCTCTTTCGCCACGCCTCATATTTTGCGAAGGAAGGAGTTAGTTCCGTTTCGGATCTATAGGTCGCGAGTGAAACGAAGACGGCCTGTTCCTTGGGGCCGGAGATTTCATCGGATCTGCCGGCAGCCTGCAAAGCTCGAAGAACAAACCTCCGCTCATGAATCGAGCGGACCCTGAGCGCATTGAATATCTCTCGGGCCAGGAGGTCAGTGGTTCGAAGCGACTCCTCGTACGCCGGCTGAATGGTGGTGCTTTCCATGAATCCAGACTGTCACCAGTACAGGCGGTAAGTGAGAAACGGCACCTTCGGCGGGTCAGTTCAGAAAGGCTTGGGCCAGAATGGCGCCTTGTTTCTGGCTCTGCGACTAGCTTTGCGAAAAGCACATCACATTGGATTTGGGCGATGTGCAATTACATGCTGGTCTTACGCACACTGCGGACCCACCGCAAAGTAGGTTCCGAAGCCAGAAGGATGGACTGCAAACTGCCCCATCATCGATTCGGACGGCCCCGGCAGGGTTCGGGCGAACCGGTTTCGAGAATCACCGGGTCGATCGGCCTCTAGGGTGTGGCCCAAGCGCAGCTTGGATCGCGAGGGGCTGCTATCCAAGCAGCCCCGGCAGAAGGCGGTCAGAGTCTCGCAGTGACTTGACGGCCAACGCAAGAGATCGACGGTTCGACTCCGGCCAGTCTCACTGACCGCGACCTGGTGAATCTTCGTCAAGCGGATTGCTGGTTTGACACCTCCGCGGAGCGCTCCTCGGGCTGGCCTTCGAAGCCGCCCTCGAGCGGCATGGCCGGCAGCAACGTCTCTTCGACGAAGCGATCGGAGCTTTCCTTGGAATCCCAAAGCGCGGCGACCAGGAAGCCGCCGTCGGTCGGACCCGCGAAGTGGTGGATCTGGCCTTCGGGCAGGCCGGTTCCACCGTCAGGATGAACCACGGCCGACGAGATTCGGTACTGCTCTTCGGTGCCGCCCGGCCAGAAGTGAACCAGTAGATATGACATCTCGAATCTCCTTTTCACTATTTGTCAAGACCACAGGGGCTTCAGGGCCAAGCGGCCCTCGATCTCGATGGATCCACTCGACCCTATGAGCTTCGGGTGCCCGCGTCAATCACCGAGCTCGGTGACGTCGTAGGTGTGACCGGCGGCGCGGAGGCGGTCGGTAAGGACTTCTCCCATGGCAGTAGCCGGGGTGAGAACCCCGCTCGCTTCGGGAGTCTTTTCGCCGTCGAGCGCGAGGCAGAGACCGGCCTCGCCGAGCATCACCGCGGTGGCCTTGTAGCCGGGATCACCTGATGCCTTGATCCGGCAGCGAAACTTCCTGCCCGATTCGGTGGTCGTCCTGATTTCGAAGTTGAAGAAGCCCTTCTCACGTTTCTCCTCGCTCGGCCCTTCGCCCGGAGAAGGCAGGAACCGGTCGAGCACGGCCCTGGTCGGACCGAACGCCAGGCCCCCGGCAAGACCCGCAAGACCGGCGAGAATGCTCGCGGCCCTGGCCGCGCCAATCGGGCCGGTGCCTCCCACTCATCAGCTCCTGGTACCGAAAGCCCTTGCCGTATGGCCAGCCTTTGAGTGCATTGCTTCGTCGCACCACCCGGGTGTTGACCATGCCCATTACGAACGGTGCGAGGAACTCGCCGCTGTCCGGATCACGGCTGACGCTCTTCGGATCGGACTCCGATCTTGCGTCCGGCTCCGCGGCCCGGTCGGGCGACAGGGCATAAGGATCCGCCCCGATTCGCCTCGATTCGTGATTCTCTCTGGCTTCGATGACCTGGCCTCGCATCGAGTCGATCGTTCCCCCGCTCGCTCCGCCGCTCATGCTCTTGACCACCAAGGTCGTCTCCAGCAGGTCACCGGCACCGGCCTCATCGGCTGCATCGTTCAGAGCCAGCACTCCGAGGTCCGATGGGATCGAATCGAAGCCACAGGTGTGGACTATCCGGGCGCCGCTATTCTTCGCGACTTCATCGGCTTCGTCGATCGAGCGGCGCATGAAGAGGGGCTCCCCCGTGAGATCCGCATAGTCAGTCCCGGCCTCGGCGCAGGCCAGCACCAGCGGCAGGCCATACCGGGCGTAAGGACCGACCGTGGTGACGATCACCCGCGCCGCCTTCGCCATCGCGTCGAGCGATGCCCGGTCGCCGCTGTCGGCCAGAATGATCGGCCACTTGGCCGCTGCACCGGGGAGTCCGTCCCGAACCTTCTCCAACTTTTCCCGGGACCTGCCCGCGAGCGCCACTTTCAGATCAGCCGGCGAGTTCCCGGCCAGATAGGCGGCGGTGAGTTTCCCCACGAAGCTCGAAGCACCAAAGACGATCAGGTCATACTCGCGGTCAGTCATTCGACGACCCTATTCCGAGCACGCCGCTCCCGCACAGTCAGAGTCCGGCGGGACTCGCGGCCCCGCCTAACCCGGCGGTGCCGTCAGACTGCCAATGGCTTCTTGAGGTCGCGGGAGTCCCAGGCCTTCTCGATCTGTCTCATCAGTGCCGGGTAGACGATCCGGTTTCGGAACGGTTCGATCAGGGCCATGTATCCGTCGCCGAACCGTCCACGCGGTTTGACGTAGACGGACAGCAGGCCCTGGTACCGGCCGTCGCCCTGATCGACCCAGGCGATGTGCATCACGCCGTGCACCGTCCTGTTCGAGATCTCGGCTGCTGACTCGTCCTCGGTCAGGTAGAGCGGGCTGAACGGACTGTCCGGTCGTAGCCGCTCGGGCGGGACCGATCCTTCGAGGTCCTCCGGCAGCCGGTCCGCCAGGGTGAACTCTTCGGCGCCCGGGATCGGCAGTTCAGCCTCATGTTCGGTGTGGTCGGTCGACTTCGAAGTTCGTCCGAGCCCCAGCCATTTGCCCATCTCATCGCGGAGCCTCCAGAGCGCCTTGGCCGGAACCGAGTCCCCCGCCGGGTCGATCGAAGTCATGACTTCGAGCAACTCGGGGAATTCGTCGGCAGAACCCTCCGCCGGCAGTGCCCAGACGTCGAGCAGCTTGAAGTCGGGTGCGATCGAGTCGATGCGCCAGCGCTTGGTGTCGTGTGCGGCGTTTGGCAGCTTCATTTTTATTTCCTCGTTTCCATACGGTGTCGTATGGATTAGTAGCAGGGCGGTTTGCATTTGTCAATACGGTGCCGTATAGATACGAGGGTGGCCAAGGTCCAGACACCCCGCGAAGACTGGATCGCCGCTGCCCTGAAAGCCCTGGCCAATGGCGGTCCCGAGGCAGTCCGGATAGAGCCCCTCGCCGCGACCCTGGGGGTTACCAAGGGCGGCTTCTACTGGCACTTCAAGAACCGCCAGGCATTGCTCGACGAAGCTCTCGAATTCTGGGAGAAGGGTGGGACCGAGGATGTAATCGGTGTCCTCGAGCACGAACCGATTGACGGGCGGGAAAAGCTGCGGCGGCTCTTCGCCATGGCCCCTTCGGCCGAGGACATGTTCGAGGTCGACCTGGCGCTCCGGGACTGGGCCCGCCGCGACAAGAACATCGCCAGACTCATGCACCGGGTCGACGACCGGCGCATGACGTTCCTGCGCTCCCAGTTCGCGGATTTCTGCGCCGATGAAAGAGATGTCGAAGCCCGCAGCCTGCTCGCCTACTCGTTGATGGTCGGCAGTTACTTCATCTCTGCCCGCCACGGCGACCGGACCCGGTCCGATGTGGTCCAGCTCGCGATCGACCGCCTGCTCGACGAATCCTGGGACTGAGGGGTTTCCAACCACGCGCCTGTCTGAGAAGATGACCCGAGGGGCTTTCGCCTTGAACACTTGAAGCAGGAGGGGTAACCAATGTCCGAGAAACTTTCACGCCGCAGCCTGATCGGTGCCGGTGCGGTGGCGGCGGCCGGTGCCGTGCTTCCCGCGACCGACTCCCTTGCGAAGAAGAAGCGTCGCCGCCGTCATTCCAAGAAGTACGACGTGGTCGTCGTCGGAGCCGGGCTGTCAGGCCTGATGGCCGCCCGCAAACTCGCCGCTCACGGCAAGAAAGTCCGGGTGCTCGAGGCTCGCGGCCGGGTTGGCGGACGGACTCTGAACCATGACATCGGTGGCGGCGACGTGATCGAGGTCGGCGGACAGTGGATCGGCCCGACCCAGGACAAACTGGCGAAACTGGCCGAGGACCTCAAGGTCAAGACCTTCAAGAGCTACTGGACGGGCGAAGGTGTCTATTACCGGAACGGCGAACGCAAGCTCTACGACGTGACTTCCCCGATCCCGCCGGACCCGGATGCCGGCGACGCGATCAACATGGTCTTCAAGCTCGACGAACTCGGTAAGACCATTTCCCGTACCGAACCCTGGAATTCTCCGAACGCACTCGAGTACGACGGCCAGACGCTGGAGACTTTCAAGCTCGCCAACGCAACCACCGACGGCGGGCGCTTCCTGACCGACCTCGCCACCAATGCGGTCTGGGCCTGTGAGCCGAGGGACATCTCGCTGCTCCACACGCTCTTCTACATCTCGTCGGCCGGCAACGAAACGACCCCCGGAAGCTTCCTCCGCCTGACCTCGACCACCGATGGCGCCCAGGAGTCACGGTTCGTCGGCGGCTCGCAGGAGATCTCGATCCGGATGGCCAAGCGCCTCGGCAGGCGGGTCATCCTGCGTGCGCCGGTGCGACGGATCGAGCAGCACGGCCACACCTGCCACGTGATCAGCGACAAGGGCACCTTCAAGGCAAAGCAGGTCATCGTCGCCGTGCCGCCTGCGGTGAGTGCCGCGATCACCTACGACCCGATTCTCCCCTTCGATCGCGCCCAGCTGATCCAGCGTTTTCCCCAGGGCAGCGCGATCAAGGTCCAGGCCGTTTACGACAAGCCTTTCTGGCGTGAGGAAGGCCTCTCCGGTTACGTCAACTCCGACATCGGCCCGGTCAAGTTGATGTACGACAACTCCCCGCCCGACGGATCCAAAGGCGTGTTGCTCGGATTCATCGAGGGCCAGGAGGCTCGCCGCGCCGGCAAGATGTCGCCGGCCGCCCGGAAGGCCGCAGTGCTCGAATGCTTCAAGCGGACGATCGGCACCCAGGCCGGCAGGCCGAAGCAGTACGTCGAGAAGAACTGGGCAACCGAGGAGTGGACCCGCGGCTGTTACGGCGGCTTCCTGCCGCCCGGCGTCCTCACCGATTACGGGCCCGCGATCCGTAAGCGCTGCGGCCGCATCCACTGGGCAGGCGCCGAGCACGCGACGATCTGGAACGGCTACATGGACGGCGCACTGCGGTCAGGCGAAGACGCCGCGAAGGCCGTGCTGAAGCGCCTCTAGTCAGAGTCCCTGGATGCTCCGCCCTGAATGCTTCAGCCAGGCGCTATGGGTCGTAGGCCATGGGGAGAATCTATTTCAGATCATTTCCCGTTGCCGATGTAGTCGATTGCCGGAGCCGGGCATGGCACCGGGTTCGGTGATGTCAGCGGCGTTGCAAATGGCGGCTGACCGTCAATATCGGGAGCGCCGTCTCCACAGGGGTCGAAATAGCCCTGGCCGGTCAGGAAAGGCATCAACATCTGCTGGGTCGCCGGACTCGTCGCACCTGGCTGGTGGGGGTCGTAACCGGCGTTGTCAACAGTCCCGTTGCCGGAGACAGGGGCGATGTTCCAATCCGGATTTGCCTTCGTTCCGAGGACCGCGTTTCCGTCCTCGTTGTGGCGTACCGGTCCGGTGTCGGTGGTCATCATCACCGCGTTCTCGCCGGGCAGGCCTCCCGCCTGGTTGAACTGGCTCGACGGGGCAACGGGGATGTTCCAGTAGGGATCCACGTCGGCGGTCGGGGTGAACAGGTACTTGCCGCCCGGATCGGCGTTGGTTCCGACGTCAAGGATTCGGCCCGGTGTGAGGATCGGTCCCTTGGCGGTCGCTCCGAGGGTGCGGGCAAGCGTCTGGGTCTGGGTGTTGGCGACCTGGTGATCACCGAAGGATTCCTGGATGAGCACCTTGTGCGGAGGCGTTCCGAGCCCACCGTTGAGGATCGACTTCGAGTAGGCGCTTGGCTCACCTCGGTCCCACAGGGTCTGCAGCATCGCGATGCCGATCGACCGCTCGATCGGATTCGTGTAGGCGGCATAAACCGTCGGCAGGAACTGGTTGAACTGGGTCGAGCGCGTGAGCAGGGTGCTGAAGCCCATCCCGGGCACAGCCAGAGTGGCCCTTTCCCAGTCCGGGGCGAGCGCGGTGGTCGCGCCGCCATTGATGCCGCCGAGCGAGACGCCGTAGTAGCCGAGGTCATCTCCGGTGTCGTTCTGGTTGATCGAGAAGATCGGGTTGCCGCCGTTGTCCTGGAACTCGGGCAAGCTGGCGAATCCGTCTTCGTGGGCGAGCGCCCGTGCCAGATAGAGCGTGTTGATGTAGCCCTGCTGGGTCCGGTCCGGCAGCGCCGGGAAGAGTGAGAGGTCGCTGCCGCCGAACAGGATGTTGATCATCTTCAGCAGGTGGGCCTGCAGGTCCGAACTCGACAGTCCGATCCAGTCGGTGCCACAAGCCACCCCTTCGAGCGCCGCCGGGTAGAAGCCGAGCTGCTCGGTGGTGTGGTTGTCCTGCATCAGCCCGTGCCCGAAGACGATCGCCTTGAGTCCGCTGGTCTGCTGGGTGGTTGCGTTCTTCGATGTGCGCGGAACGATGCAGGTGAACGGTGCCTCCCAGGTGACCGGGTCGCCGTTGCCATCTGTCTTCTGCTCCGGCAAGTCCGAATTCGGCGCATAGTTCAGGCGCGAACCAGAAGCACAGGGTGTGGTTGCATTGCCGAATGTGTAAGCCGCCCCCGGAGCGTTCATGTAACAGGGCACGGTGATCGTGCCGGTGATCTTCTTGAACGCATAACGGCTCTGGCCGTTGCCGCATTTCATGGTGACGTCGGCGGGACACTGGTTGTAGGGCGTCTCCACGACGTCGTTGATCGCCGGCGGAGTGCCTTCGATCTTTCCGTCGGCGAGATTGTTGTCACCGAGCTGCTCGAAGGCGTCCTGGCCCATCGAAAGCACTCGCTCAGTCAAGTTGCGCTCCGAGGCGACCGTGAAGTCCCAGGCAACGTTGAGGCTGGAGCGGTCGATGCCGGCAGCATCGGTCGTCGCGAAGACCGGCTTCATCTGGGTGCGCCGCGTCTCGACCTGGGGGTTCGCCGTTTTGACGTCATCCCGCAGGTACTTGAAGACATCGTTGACCGGTAGCGCCGCGCCGCCTGAAGTCAGGCCACGAAGGGCGACCACGTAACGGCGACCGTATTCAAGCGACTGGGCCGGGTGAATGAGGATGGCCCGGTCCTTGGCCGTGCCCTGGACGAGTCCGTTCGCGTGCGGGTTCGGGGTGCCGGGGACCATGTCGAGTTCGGACCAGATCGGAACCCGCTGGTTGGTCGTGGTGTCGATCAGGACGACCCGCTGGTCGGGCTTGTCATAGGCACCGATGTTCATCTGTGGGACCAGCTCGTTCTCGCGGAAGGTCGCCGGTGTGTCGAATCCCGGGATCCGGGTGACAATCACGCTGTTCGGCGAAAAGCCGTCGTTGCGATTGAAAGCAGGGTCGAAGCTCGACTTGCCGTCAGTGTTCACTGGCAGGTTCGCCGACTTGAAGTCGAGCCGGAGGTTCGTGTCAGTGCTCGAGTCAGGCTTGGTGAAGTAATCGTTCGGGAACGGCGCGAGGCAGGCGGCCGGATCGACCGGGTCGCAGTTCGCCTTGGTTTCCGGGTTGGGGAGCACCGGCGGTTCAACCGTCTCGCAAAGGGACTCCTGGCGGGCCAGTTTGCGGCCGGCCTTGGCTTTCGCCTTCTTCTTTCCGCGGCGGTACTTCACCTCGGCGCGCACTTTTTGGTTGCCACAGGTCCCCAGGCGCTTGATCCCGGAAGATTTCAACCGAAGGCTGACTTTGCGAACACCCTTGCGCTTGAAGCGGACCTTCTTTTTCCGGGAAACCGGGACGAAGTTGGCCGCCGCCCGCCCCTTCAGGAGCGCCACAACACTTGTCTTGCGGTTGACCCGGATCTTGACCTTGACCTTCTTGGTCTTGAGCAGATCGGCCTGGTTCTTGGTGACGACTAAGATTGAAACCCTGGTCTTATGCCGCTTGTGCTTGCCTTTTGCGTCGGCGGAGTTGCCCCCGAAAAGCATGCCTGCGAGCAGTGCGATGGCTACTGCGACCACGAACGCGAGGTTGCGGTGCACAGCATTTCCAGCCAGAAGTCCCGGGCTCATCAGATCTCTCTCCTATAACGGGCAGGCTTGCGCCCTCTTATCCCTGAGGGACTTTTATCACAGCTTCGACCAGTCGAATCCCGAAATCAGGTCGTGCGCTGCGATCTTCCGGCCCGGTTCGACCAGACCCGCGGTAGCCGCCAGTTCGCCCGTGACCACTTCGACCGAGTCCCCGGTGACCAGACGTTCTTCGAGGGTCACGGCTCCATGGCGTTTGGCGAGACGCGCGCCGTCACCGCCGAGCATCAACGGAACGTGGGCCCAGACCCTCGGCGACCGCAGATCGAGTCGGTCGTATAGCCAGAGCTGTCGCGGGGTCGAATCGAGCAGGTCGGCGCCTCGCACCACTTCGTCAATCCCCTGTTCCGAATCATCGACCGTGACCGCGAGGTTGTAAGCGTGGTCCCCGTCGTTTCGCCGGATCACGAAGTCATCGACGATCCCGGTCGTTTCACCGCAAACCAGGTCCTGAAAGGTGATTGAAGCCGCATCGGCGCGAACCCGAAGTGCCGGTGGCCGGCCCGACGCCCGCCGCTCCGCAATTTCCGCTTCAGTCAGGCTCTGACAAATCCCAGGGTAGGCGCCTTCTGGCAGGTCGCCGTGTGGGGCCGAGGAAGCCTCGCGGATCTCCGCTCTGGTGCAGAAGCATTCGTAGGTGAGACCGGCTGCTTCGAGTTGACGGACCGCGTCGGCATAAAGCCCGTCACGCTCGCTCTGACGGACCAGCTCGCCGTCCCAGTCGATGCCCAGGGTCTCGAGTTCTTTCAGCTGGGTGCTGATCCACTCCTCCCTGGAGCGGCCCCGGTCGAGGTCTTCGATTCGCATCAGGAACTCCGCCCCTCTTGAACGGGCGGCAAGCCAGGCAATCAGCGCTGTCCGCAGGTTGCCGAGATGGAGCTCACCGGTCGGACTCGGCGCATAACGCCCGGGGCCGGTGCCTGTGGCGGTGACTGAAGGAGTGTCCGGTTTCATCCGACCGCTCCGCTCAGCTCATCTGCCAGATCTCCGTTCGGCTCGACCACGACCCGGTCGAGTTCGAGCCAGCCGGCCATCAGTTCGAGTTCGGCAGCAAGCTCGGTTGCCGACTCCGGCGGAGCACCTTCTTCGGCGAAGGCCCCTTTGACCAGGAGAGCCGAAGCATCACGATCTGCCTTCAGGTCGACCCGGCCGACGATGCTTTCGTTCAGCAGGAAGGGCAGCACGTAATAGCCGAACTTGCGCTTCGCTTTCGGGGTGTAGATCTCGATCCGGAAGTGAACGCCAAAGAGCTCCTCGAGGCGGGCTCGTTCAAAGACGAGTGGGTCGAAAGGTGCGAGCAATGCTCGCGTCGCGATCTTCCGGGGCCGCTTCGCTTCCGTGTGGAGGTATCCGACTCCGGCGAAGCCTTCGACTTCGACCGGCAGCAGCTTCCCGGCTTCGACCAGGGTGTCAATCGCGGCCGCTGCTTCCTTGGCTCCGAGCCGGAAGTAGTCACGGAGGCAACGGGCGGTGCCAACACCGTGGGCCCGGGCCGAGATCTCGATCAGCTCGACCATCGCTTCCTCCTCCCCGGGGGTCTCGGCCGCGTGAACTCCCCCCGGCAGGACCCGTTCGGTCAGGTCGTAGCGCCGGGCAAACTGGCTGGTGCGTCCGGCCGAAGTGATGCGTCCAGACCAGAAGAGGTACTCGGTGGCACTCTTGACCGGTGGCCAGTTCCAGCCCCAGTTTTTCTTGGTAGGTACGTGGTCGGGATCGACCTGCTCCCCCAGTTCGGCGGCGGTAATCGGACCGGATCGCTCGATTTCAGCGAGCACGGCGCCGAGCAGTTCGGGGTTGCCGGACGCGGCCCGGACATTTCGCCAGGCCTCGCGATCGGCTCGTTCCATTCGCCAGCGCAGGAGGCGATGCGTCTCGGGCGGGACAAGCGATGCCTCGTGCGCCCAGTATTCGACCAGCCGGCGGGGTGGCTTCTCCGAGGCTCGTTTCAAGAGGCTGGTGTCGTAAGGACCGAGCCGGGAGAAGAGCGGCAACAGGTGAGCCCGGGCCAGCACGTTTACGGAGTCAATCTGGATCAGGCCGATCTGGTCGATCACGCCCTGGACCTGCCGCATCGTGACCGTCCCGGATGGGCGGGGCCTGGCAAAGCCCTGGGCGGCAAGGGCGATGCGTCGAGCCTGGGCCTGGCTCAGCCTTTTCGGATTGGTCGCGGCCACGGGCACATCATGACTGGCAACCGTCCGTCATTCATGGAAGGATGGGTTTGTGAAGGGGAGCGAGGTAACCGCGGCTCAGGCCAAGCGGAACGTAACAATGACCGCCGCGATAGCGGGCCTTGCCGGCTTGCTGTTCGGATACGACACCGGCATCATCGCCGGCGCATTGCTCACGATCACCCCGGATTTCAATCTCACCAGCCTGCAGTCCGGCATGGTTGTCGGCGCGGTTCCGATCGGCGCGGTCTTTGGAGCCTGGTTCGCCAGTCGTGGCGCCGACAGGTACGGGCGCCGCAAGCTCATCCTCGCCTCGGCTGCCATCTTCATCATCGGTGCGATCGTCTCCGCTCTTGCGCAGGAAACTGCTGTGCTGATCGTCTCGCGTGTGGTGATCGGCTTCGGCATCGGTGTGGCTTCAGCCGTGGCTCCGGTTTACATTTCCGAGATCGCCCCGGCCGAGATTCGGGGCCGGCTCGTCACGTTCTTCCAGCTCGCGGTCACGATTGGCATTCTGGTCGCCTACCTGGTCGGCCTCGCTTTCTCGAACGTGGACGAAGGATGGCGCTGGATGCTTGGTCTGGGATCCGTCCCCGCCGCCTTCCTCTTCTTCGGGGTGCTGCGACTGCCGTCGAGCCCGCGCTGGCTGATCATGAAGGGCCGGCACGACGATGCCGTCGAAGCTTTGCGCACAGTCAGAACCGGCGGTGCAGATGTGATCAACAGCGAGCTCGAAGAGATCAAGGTTTCGATGGAAAACGAGCGGGGTGTCGGAGCCAGCAGCTGGAAGGACCTGAGGCGCCCGGCGATCAAGGCGGCGCTCCTGGTCGGCATCGGCCTCGCGGTCCTCCAGCAGATCACCGGCATCAACACGGTCATCTACTACGCCCCGACGATCATCCAGGACACCGGGATCGACTCCGACTCCTCGGCGATCCTGGGCCTCGCTCGGTGTCGGCATCATCAACGTGATCATGACCGTCGTTGCACTACGCCTGCTCGACAAGCGTGGCCGCCGCGAGATGCTCTTCATCGGTGTGGCCGGCATGTCGTTGTCGCTGTTCATGCTCGGCGTCGCCTTCATCGGCGAGACCGGCACGATCACCACAGTCATCGCGGTTGGCAGCCTGATGCTCTTCGTCTCCTCCTTCGCGATCAGCCTCGGCCCGATCTTCTGGCTGCTGAACGCCGAGATCTACCCGCTGTCGGTCCGCAGCCGCGCCGCCTCGCTCGGCACGATGACCAACTGGTTCTTCAACTTCGCTGTCTCGCTCACCTTCCTGCCGCTGATCGACCTGGCCGGGCAGACCGGGACCTTCTGGCTCTACGGGGCGGTTGGCCTGGTCACCCTCTGGTTCTGCTGGCGATTCGTGCCGGAGACCAAGGGTCGCTCACTGGAACAGATCGAATCGATCTTCCAGCGTCGCGCCGAGAAGTAACGGCCCGGCGACTACCGCCGGGTTTCCGGCCATACAATCGCGGGCATGTCACAAACTCCTTCATGCTCGATCCGGGACTTCCGGCCCGACGACGCCGAAGCCGTCCACCGCTGGTTCAACAACCGCGAGGCGACCAAGACGCTGATGGAACAGCGGGAGACCTTCGAGATGGAGAACGCGATCGGCTGGACCGAACACGCCGCGAAGCAGGAAGGCGAGGACCGGAAGTACGCGATCGAGGTGCCCGGGATCGAGCAGCCGATCGGCTTCACCGCGCTCTACGGGCTCTTCCGCCAGACCGCCCCCGAACTGGGTGCGCTGATCGGGGACGAAGTTCGCGGCAAAGGGGTCGGCCGCTGGGCAGAGCGCCTCACGGTGACCAAGGCTTTCGAAGAGTTCGGTGCGCACCGGGTCTACGGCCGCATCCCCACTTTCAACACCGCCGCCAAGCGCGTCGTCACTGCCCAGGGCTGGCAGCACGAAGGCACCATGCCCGGCCACATCAAGCGGCCCGACGGCACCGTTCTCGACTGCGATGTCTGGGGCGTCAGCCCGGAGCAGTTCTTTGCCGCGGTGGCCAAGTGGTGACCAGCCCACGCCCCGCCGGGATCAAGTGGAACCTTTAGCCGAGCTGATCGAGGACCGGGGTGCGGCAGCCTCCGACGCCGAGTTCTTCCGCTCGCCCCAGTTCCTCGAGGCCGAAGGCACGACCCACTCGCTGCGGATCACGCTTGATGGCAGCACGCTCACGGCACCAATAGTGGTCCGTCAGATCGAGGGGACCGGGCACATCGACGCGATCTCGCCCTATGGCTATCCCGGTTTACGGTACGAAGGCGAGGCCGGGCCGCCGATGGCCCCGTCCGTGATCGACTTCTCCGCGACCGGGCTCGTCTCGGCCTTCCTGCGTCACTCACTCGGTGGCGAGGTCCCGCTTACCGGCGCCACCGCGCGCAACCTCTGCCTGCTGTCCGATCCGGCGGCGCCGCGAAAAAGCCGGCCGAGCGATCGCCGGCAGATCCGCAGGAACCTGGAGCTTGGATACGAAGTTGATTTCGTCGCCGGTCCCGAAACTGACCCGGAGGCTCGCGGAGGCTTCTTCCGGGCCTACACCGACACCATGGTCCGGACCGACGCCGCCGAGCGGTACTTCTTCTCGGAGGAGTACTTCGAACTGATCCTTTCCTCCGAAAAGACCTGGCTTGCCCTGGCCCGGGACACGGAAGGCACCATCGCTGCCGCCTCGATTGCTGCCGTGAGCGACGGCCTGATGCACTACTACCTGTCCGGCACGGCCGATTCGCACCTTCGTGACTCGCCAATGAAGAACGTGATTGAAGCGATGATCGAGTTCGCGGCCGGGAAGGGGTTGCCACTCAACCTCGGCGGCGGCATCTCCCCGGGTGACCCGCTCGAAGAATTCAAACGCGGCTTCGCCAACCGCGAAGAGCAGTGGTTCACCTCCGAACTGGTCTGCGACCCGGCGACCTACGAAGAACTGAGCCCGGCCGAAGCGCCCGAAGGATTCTTCCCCGCGTACCGCGCCTGACCCCAGGCACGGGGGTGGGTGCGTTCTCTACGTCATAGGTGGAGAAAACGCACCCAGGCAAGCCGAGACAGGAAGGGTCGGTTGTCCAAACCACGAGGGTGGGTGCGTTCTCTACGTCATAGGTGGAGAAAACGCACCCAGCCTCGTGGGATCAGGGCTTCCGTGGATTCAGGGCTTCCGGAGGTTCATGAACTTCGGGCCTTCGAGTGGCGGGAAGATGTCAATCGACTCGGGAGCTTTGCCTTGATTCGCGATCCCGAAGGCCCTGATCGCGTCGATCGTCTTCGCCCCCTGCCACTCCGGGCATCCGATCAGACTGGTCCAGGCCGTGGCGGCAACCGCATACGGCATGTCCGGGTTCGGGTAAAGAAGCGCCCCGCTGTAGGCCGAGTCGTAGAGCCCTTTGAGTTCGAGCTGGTCCTTCTCCGGCAGGTCCGGGTCGTACTGAATCGCGATCCGCCCGTGCTCGAGTGAGTGCACCACATCCTGGGGACGCGGCGTCTCGCTGTAGGCACCGTCCGCCTGCTGAAGCGGCGGGCCGATGTGATCGCCCGAAGTCGGCGGTGAGGTTTTGTAGTCCGGAACGGGATCGTCACGATTCAGGTGGTCGCTGCCTTCGTTGGGCAGGTCGAGCTTGACCACACAGCCGGCTGCTTGCGAGGTGCTCTTCAGGTCGAAGCTCCCCGTGGCCACCCGTGTGCCAACCCGCTCGTCGGGCTGGACGCCATTGGAACTTCCCGACGAAGGTGTGGCCAGATGGGCATTGCCGGGTTCGGCGTTTCCGCCGGCGGTCAATGCGAAGTAGATGCCAGCCACGATCAGCACGGCCATGACCGCGCCGATCACGTAGCCGGCCCTGGTCGGTGAACCGCCGGCCTTTTCGGGGCCGCCGGTCTCCGGCGTCATGCCCCGATCGACTGGCCGCGAGCACCGCGCCAGGGCTGGGCGGCACGCAGCGCTCCAAGGATCGCCCGGGTCGCGGGAGCCTTGTTCAACGCGTAGAAGTGGATGCCGGGGACGCCCGCCGCGAGCAGCTCGGCGCTCTGCTGGGCGGCATAAGCGACACCCAAATTGAACTCGGCTTCCGCGTCACCCTCGACAGCAAGCATGGCTGCTTCGAGATCGCTCGGGATGGTAGACTCGCAGAGGTCGCAAATCCTTTTGGTGTGGGCGTAACCGGTGACCGGGATGATTCCGGCAAGGATCGGCACGTTTATCCCCTTCTGACGGGCCGCGTCAACGAAGTCGAAGTAGGCCCGGTTGTCGAAGAAGAGCTGGGTGATCAGGAACTCGGCGCCGGAATCAACCTTGGTCTTCAAGTAGTTCAGGTCGGTGTCGAGATCCGGTGCTTCCGGGTGGACTTCGGGGAAACAGGCCCCGCCGACCGCGAAATCATAGTTCCCGGCGATGAAGGCCGAAAGGTCGGCCGCGCTGCCGAGGCCACCTTCCGGCTGGACGAAGTCGGTTTCTCCGCGCGGAGGATCTCCACGCAGGGCGAAGATGTTGTCGATGCCAACGTCCCGCAGGCGGTCGAGGGTCTCGGTCAGGCCTTCTTTGCTTTCACCGACGCAACTCAGGTGGGCCATCACTTCGAGCCCGACTTCTTCCTTGAGAGCCGTGGTTATGTCAACCGTGCCGTCGCGGGTCGATCCGCCGGCGCCGTAGGTGACCGAGACGAAATCGAGATCCAGCTGAGACAGAGACTTGGCGGTTTCGAGCAACTGGACGCGGCCCTCGTCTGGTCTTCGGGGGAAGAATTCGACCGAGAAGACGGGCTTGCTGCTGCTGATGATTTCGCCGATGCGCATCCGGAAAGAGTAAAGGACGGGGACTTTTCAGTCCGGAGCGAGGCCTTTTCCGGTTGCCGCGAGCCAGATCGTCTTGCGCAGGATGTCGAGATCGAGCCGGAGGGATCGCCGGTCGACATACTCGACGTCGAGCTCGATTCTCTCGTCCCAGGGGATACCGGCGCGCCCCTGGACCTGGGCCCAGCCGGTGATTCCGGGCCGGACTTCGTGTCGCCGGTGCTGGAACTCGGTGTAGTCGGCGACCTGGGCGGGGATCGTCGGGCGCGGGCCGACCAGGGCCATCTCCCCACGCAGCACGTTGATCAGGTTCGGCAGTTCGTCCAGCGAGGTCCGGCGAAGCCAGCGCCCGACTCGGGTGACCCGGGGGTCGTCGCGGCCGACGATCGTCCCGACTCCGACCGGATCCGAACCCGGCTTCATCGTTCGCAGCTTGAGCATCTCGAACTCGACCCCGTCCTTCCCGACCCGGCGCTGGCGATAGACCGCCGAGCCACCACCCTCCAGGCGGACCATGAACGAAGCAACTAGGACCACGGGCGCGCTCAGAGCCAGGGCGAACAGGGCGAGGACGTTCTCCAGGGGGCGGTTCAACGGGTGCCTTCCGCTTTCTCCCAGTGTCCGGGAGCCCCGTGGCGCCAGCGGTCCCAGAGTCCGAGGGCGATCGACGCGGTGACCATCACGTAGTAACGCGCGACCCGGAACGGCAGGAGCGGCACCCAGCGCCCGAGTACAGCCGCCAGTATGAGCAGCAGCTGGAAAGCGAGTGTCCAGCGATAGACCAAGCCACTTCCGAGCAGCGCAAGGTTGGTGGCCAGCACGATCACGTGAAGGAACGGCGTCGCGTAACGCAGCAGGCGGTGGGAGAAGATCTCGAAGTAGTAGATCGGCGAGTAGCCGCGCGGGTCGATCATTCCTTCGCCGGCGACGATGTCGTAGAGGCCGATCATCATGCGGCGCTTGCGGGAAAGTTCGCCATCGAGGCTCGGCACCATCTTCTCGGTGGCTTCTGCGCGCGGTCGGTACAGGGATGCGAACCCACGCTTGGCGAGGGCGAACGGGAACGAGAGGTCATGGCTGCCGGAAGGGTCGAGCGGCAGGTACTCCGAAGCACGCACCGCGTAAATCCCTCCGTTGCCGGCGGTGACCCCGGCCAGTTCCGACTCGAGCTCCCGCACCTTCATCTCGAATCGCCAGTAGGCACCTTCCAGGTTGCCGCCGTCGGGACCGGTGAATCGAACCTGCCCGCAGACGTATCCCACCCGGCTGTCACGGAAAGGCTCGAGCAGCTGGGCGAGCGCGTCCGGCTTCCACTCCGAGTTGGCGTCGGAGAACGCGAGGATCACGCCTTTGGCCGCGGCTGCCGCGGCGTTCTGGACCGCGACCTTGCCGCTCCTCGGCAGGTCCATCACCAGGTCGGCCCCGGCTTCCTTCGCGATCTCCACGGTGGCGTCGGTCGACCCGTCGGAGGCAACGATGATCTCGAGCAATTCGCGTGGATAGTCCAATGCAATGGCGTTTTTCACCTTCGCTTCGATCACGGCCTCTTCGTTGTAGGCGGCGATGATCAGGGACACGATCGGAAGTTTGCTTTCGTCGGTGTCGGTGTCCTTGACCAGCGACGGAAAGCTGCCGACCCGCCGGCCACGCAGGTGCCCGGCGCCCGAACCGAGGCCGAATGCCTCGAGGATCCAGAGGGCGACCGGATAGCCAAAATGCGTGTAGACGATCAGGCCGGAGGACAGCCAGAAGATGATGGCGATTGCGAGCATCATCTTTCGACCAGCTCCCGGTAAAGGTCGATCGTCTTGGCGGCGATCGAATCCCAGGCGAAAGGACCGCGGGCGGCGGTCCGGGCCTTTGATGCCAGCTGCTCACGAGCGCCTTCGTCGTCGACCAGCTCGGTCAGGGCGGCGGTGAGTCCTTCAACGTCACCCGGTTCGACCAGCCGGGCGGCGTCGTGCTCCCGCGCCACCTCACCGAGTCCGCCGACGTTAGAGATCACCATCGGCTTCTCGAAGGCCAGGCCGGTGTAGAGCACCCCGGACTGCTCGCCATCCGTGTAGGGCAACACCAGCAGGTCAGCTGCCCGCATGATCGCCGGGATCTCGCGGTCGGTGATGAAGCGTGGCAGCCAGCGGACCCTGCCGCCGGCCTTTGCCGCCTTCGCTTCGAGTTCGGTGATGTCCATCCGCGGGTTGCCGACGATCCAGAGCTCGGCACCCTCCACCCCCTCGAAAGCATCGAGCAGGACGTCGACTCCTTTATAAGGACGGATCAGGCCGAAGAACAGGATGACCGGCCCCTCCGCTCCTTCGAGCTCCACTGGGAGCGGGGCCTCGTCCGGGAGCTCGGTCAGGTAGTCGAACGAGCCGTGCGGGATCACGTGGACCTTCTCCTCCGGCAGGCCGGCTTCGGAGTGCAACCGGACTGCCCCGGATTCCGAATGGGCGATGACTGCATCCATCGACCCGAAGACCTTTGTGGCGGCGTTCGCCTGCCGGTTCGTCGGCTCGGGCGGCAGGATGTAGTGCGCAGTGAGTACCCGGGGCCGGTCGGGTGGGAGCAGATGACGGTCGAGGTTCGGCATGGTCAGCCATTGATAGTGGACGACGTCGGCGTCGATCATTCCCCGCAGGCGCCGCATGTCGGCCAGGTGCTCGACGGCTTTGAATATCCGGCGCCCTTTCGCCTCGAGTCCACGGTTGGCGCTCCGGCGATAGAGGCTCTCGTTGACCCGGTATCCGTCCGGCTCGGGAACCGGTCCGTAGAGGAAGCGCGAGGTGATCAGCTCGACGTCTTCGCCGGCAGCGGCCAGCGCCCGGGCGAGGGCCCGGTCGTACGGCGGCGTGAACGCCGAGGGGTCGATCAGCTGAATGCGCACACCCTGATTATCGTCTGTGCCTGTGGAACCGGATCTTTCCTACTGCGTGGTCAACAACGACGGCCGTGATTACCTGCTCGACTGCCTGGCGGCGATCGAGCGAAATGGAGCTGCTGGACTGACCACCGAGACCATCGTCCTCGACAACGCTTCCACCGATGGTTCGGTCGCTGCGGTGCGCGAGAGGTACCCGGATGTGCAACTGATCGAGCTGGCCACCAAGGTCGGAAAAGCCGAGAACGACACCACCTTGATGAAGGCGGCGAGGGGACGCTACTGCCTGCTACTGAACGAAGATTCCGAGCTGAAGCCCGGGGCCGCCGGAGCGCTCTATGCGGCACTGGAAGACGACCCGCGGGCCGCAGCGGCCGGAGCACAGCTCTTCGACGGCGAGGGCAACCCGTACGCCTGTGCCTGGCGCTTTCCCGGAGTCGAGACCGCGCTGATCGGGGCGAGGTTCCTCCACGGCCACTTCACGGTCGAGAGTCGGGGCGAACTGACCCGCAAAGTCGACTGGGCCCAGTCGAGCGCCCTCATGGTCCGCCGCGAAGCTGCCGAAGAAGTCGGCTATCTCGATCCCCGGTTCTTCGTCTACTACGACGAATGCGACTTCGCGAAACGCCTCGACGACGCCGGCTGGCACACCCTCTACGTGCCCTCGGCAGAAGCGATCCACCACAACCAGCTCTCGAACGACCTCTCTTCAGGCCTCCCCCGAATAGTCGAGTTCCACCGAAACCGCGACCTCTACATGAAGAAGCACCACTCGAAGGCGGAGGCATTCGCGGTGAGGTTGCTCACCGCTTGGACCTACGGGCTGAGGACCGTCGCGAGCCTGGTGTTGCCACAGGCGCCTACCAACATCTACGCGGCACACACAAGGCAAGCGTTGTTCCCGTACCGGGGCGAGGGGCTGGCGGACCGAAACCTGAAGCCGTGAACATTCGAATCTGAACGCGGCGAATGCGTCTTAGGGTGAAGTTCTGTTTGTCCGGCCCCCCTTCAGTCGGTCCAGTTCTTATGTCGTAGTTGAATCTAATGAGACTATGAATGGAGGTGGACCATGGCCGGAAGGAAGCGTTACACGCCGGAGCAGATAGTTGTGAAGCTCCGCCAACACGAGAAGCTTCAGGCCGAAGGCCTGACGATTCCGCAGGCTTGCAAGAGGATCGGAATCTCTCAAGGGCATCGTATCGCGGCTCGATGAAGAAGAATCGTGGTTGTAGGTGAAGAGAGTTTCAGTTCTCCTCCACTGTCTCCGAAGCGGTCGCCAAGACCTTCAAACACGAAGACCTCCTGGTGATAGGAGGTCTGATTGCCGTCCGAGGGACATAGCGGGGACCCGCTTCGTTTCTCAGGGGGACGCCCGGATAATGGAGTGCTTGGCGGCTTGAATCCGGGGTCCGTGTTATACCTGTGGGACAGACGCTCCGAAGATTCGGGAAGCCGCAGTATGGAAGTACCGGAAGGGCCTCGCAACGGCAACCGACTGCCGACGGCGGTCGTGGCGCTCGGAGGTAACGCACTTCTGCCTCGCGGCGAAGCTCCCGAAGCGCGGTTCCAACTCCGAGCCGCCCGCGAAGCCGCGAAGAAGCTGGCCCTGGTGGTCGATAGCCACCGTCTTATCGTGACCCATGGAAACGGCCCCCAGGTCGGCCTGCTGGCACTGATGAACGACGCCTTTAGCGAGGTCGATTCGTACCCCCTCGACGTGCTCGACGCCGAGAGTGAAGGCCAGCTCGGCTATGTGATCGAGATGGAGATCGACAACGCCACGAACGCCTGCGACACGGTTGCCCTGATAACCCGCGTGCTGGTCGATGAAGATGACCCGGCCTTCGACGCGCCCACCAAGTTCATCGGCTCCGTCTATTCGGAGGCCGAGGCTCGTGAACTGGCTCGGGACCGAGGGTGGTCGATAGCGCCCGACGGCGAGAGTTGGCGGCGCGTGGTGCCATCGCCCGAGCCGCAGAGCATCATTCAGCTGTCGGCGATCCGCGAACTCGTCGAGTTGGGCTTTCTGGTGGTCTGCGCCGGTGGCGGTGGGATACCGGTGGTCGAAGTCGGAGATGGCCACCGCGGAGTCGAGGCGGTCATCGACAAGGACCTCTGCTCGGCGCGCCTCGCGGCTGACCTGGACGCCGATCTGCTCGTTCTCGCGACCGACGTCGAAGCCGTCTTCCTCAACTGGGGCAGCCCCGAGCAGCGGGCGATCGGGCGAACCACCCCTGAAAAGCTGAGATCACAGGGCTTCGCGGCGGGCTCGATGGGCCCGAAAGTCGAAGCTGCCTGCCGGATGGTCGAAATGACCGGCGGCAGGGCCGCGATCGGTTCGCTCGACGAGCTCGGCGAGATGGTCGAAGGCACCCGTGGGACTCAGATTCTGAAGACCACCGAGACCAGCGCCAAACAGAGGGATGGATCGTGATGAACGACAGCAAGCCCGACCCGCAGGACACCGGAGAAACGCAGTCACCCGACCCGCCTGCACCCGACCAGGAGGAAGCGACCGAACGAAAGCAGATGCGTTTTCCGACCGCATTCACGGTCCTCGCGCTGGTCATGCTGGGGGTATGGGTCGCTTCATTCGTCATCCCTTCAGGCTCTTATGAGATCGACCCCAAGTCGGGTGGACCGGTGCCGGGGAGTTATCAGGAGCTTCCCTCCTGCTCCGGTGCGAAGGGTGAGGGGGCCTGTGTCGACAAGTCCCTCGACAAGCAGTTCAGCGAGTTGTGGACCGCGACCCCCAACGGGCTATACGGCATCGAGAACGCGCGCGGCAACGTTGACCCGGACAACACCGGCTTCCTATACGGATCGGCAATGATCTTCCTGTTCGTCCTCGCCGTCGGCGCCTTCATCACGGTGACCATGAAAACAGGGGCGATCCAGACCGGCATCGGGCGACTGGCTATCCGCTTCAGACATACCGGTTCCCTGCTCGTGATCGCGCTGATGAGCGTCTTCGCGTTGGGCGGTACGACCTACGGTATGTGGGAAGAAACCCTGGGTTTCTTCGCGCTCGTGGTCCCCCTTGCGCTGGCGGTGAATTGCGACCGCCTGGTCGGTGCTTCGATCATCTTTCTGGGCGCCGGCACAGGGGTTCTCGCTTCGACGGTCAACCCGTTCGCCACCGGAGTCGCGTCCGACGCCGCGGGCATTGAAGTTGGCGATGGCATCGTGCTCAGAGTCGCGATGTTCATCGTCCTGGTCGGGATGGCGATCGGTTACGTGCTGCTCTACTGCCGAAAGATCGCTGCCGACCCGTCGAAGTCGATCGTAGGAATATCCGACGAGGACGCGGAGGAATCGCGTCGCCTGGTCCAGGACGTCGACGAGCTGACGACCCGCCAGAAAGTGATCCTCGGGGTCTTCGCAACAGCCTTCGTGATCATGATCTACGGCTTCGTGCCCTGGGCGGACGTGATGGACACGATCTTCGGCACCGGCTGGCCTCTGCCGACTTTCGACACCTTCTACTTCGCCGAAGCGTCGATGCTGTTCATAGTCGCCGCCGTGGTCATCGGCCTGATCGGACGGCTGGGCGAGAAGAAGACCGTCGACGCAATCGTGAGCGGTGCCGGGGACTTCCTCGGGGCCGCGCTGATCATCGTCCTTGCCCGCGGAGTGACGGTGATCATGAAGAACGCGTCGATCACAGACACGATCATAAGCTGGACCGAAAACGCGGTCAGCGGAACGTCGGGCGCCCTGTTCGGACCGCTGGCCTTCCTGGTGAACCTGCCGATTGCTTTCCTCGTGCCATCGTCCTCGGGACACGCCGCGCTGATCATGCCGATCCTCGCCCCGCTGGCCGACCTCGCCGGCGTCGACAAGTCAATCTCCGTGACCGCTTACCAGGCGGCTTCGGGACTCGTCAACTACATCACACCGACCTCGGCCATCGTGATGGGTGGTCTGGTCCTGGCGAAGGTGAGATACGACCACTATCTGCGTTTCCTGCTGCCGTTCTTCGGCGCAGTGTTCGTGGTCGTCTGTGCGTTCCTGGCGATCGGCCAGGCATTCGCGTGAGTCCGATCCCGAAAACCCGAACGAAAGGTATTCAACATGACCCTTAACGCCGCATCCGAAGTCGGCAAGCTGCGCCGGGTGCTGGTCCACCGTCCGGGGCTCGAGCACACGAGGCTCACCCCGGAGAACGCATCGGACCTGCTGTTCGACGACGTCATCTGGGTCAAGCAGGCCAAGCGTGAACACGACGCCTTCGTCGAGACGCTTCGCGAACGTGAGGTCGAGGTCTTCTACGCCGAGGAAATGCTGACCGAAGTGCTCGCCATCCCGGAAGCTCGCGACTGGATCATCGGAAAAGTCCTCTCCGAGCGCCATATCGGGCTCAATCTCGCGCGCTCCCGAGCCGAGTGGGCGGAAAACGCCTCGCCTGCCGAAGTCGCCGACTTCCTGATCGGCGGCATCGTCAAGGAAGACCTGGAGGGAGGCGCCGGACTCAAGTACGACGCGAGCGTCGGCGGCGAGATGATGCTGCCGCCGCTGCCGAACTTCATCTTCCAGCGCGACCCCTCGTCCTGGATCTTCAATGGAGTCACGCTGAACCCGATGGCGAAGGCGGCGCGACGGCCGGAAACGGTATTCATGGAAGCGATCTATCGCCACCATCCCGTCTTTGCCGAGGAGGACTTCCACATCTGGTACGGCGGTGCCGACGAGGACTGGGGCCCCGCGACGGTCGAAGGCGGCGACGTGATGCCGCTCGGCAAGGGCGTGGCGATGATCGGAATGGGCGAGCGCACCAGCCCTCAGGCGGTAGCGATGATCGCCCGGGAGCTGTTCAAGGCGGGTGCAGCAACTTCGGTGCTCGCGGTGATGCTTCCCCAGTCGAGGTCGTACATGCACCTCGACACCGTGCTCACCATGATCGACCGTGACGTGGTGACACTCTTCCCGGACGTCGTCGACGGTGCCCGGGTCTGGACCCTGCTGCCCGGCGACGACGCCGAGCTTCCGGTCACCGAAGAGTTCGATGGCGGCGTGGTCGAGGCGATCGCGTCGGCGCTGGACATCGACGACCTGAAAGTGATCCCCACCGGAGGCGACTCCTTCGAGTCCCAGCGGGAACAGTGGGACGACGGCAACAACGTCGTCTGCGTCGAACCCGGCGTAGTGATCGCCTATGAGCGCAATGTCGATACGAACACCCGGATGCGCAAAGAGGGCATCGAGGTGATCACGATCGAAGGCTTTGAACTGGGGCGGGGACGCGGCGGTTCGCATTGCATGACGTGTCCGATCGAGCGCGACCCCGCTTACTGAGATCCCGACAGATACACGACCAAGAGGACCCCTTGTACAACCTCCGCAACCGCAGCTTTCTCAAGGAAACCGATTTCAGCACCGGCGAGCTGAACCACCTGCTCGAGCTTTCACGGTCCCTCAAGCTGGCGAAATACTCAGGCACCGAAGTGCCCCACCTCGAGGGGAAGGAAATCGCCCTCATCTTCGAGAAGAGCTCGACCCGGACCCGCGCAGCATTTGAAGTTGCCTGTTACGACCAGGGGGCAAACGTCACCTACCTTGATCCGTCGGGGTCTCAGATGGGACACAAAGAGTCGGTGACCGACACGGCCAGGGTACTCGGCCGCATGTTCGACGGAATCGAGTTCCGCGGGGCGGCGCACCAGGCTGTCGAGGATCTGGCCAGATTCGCGGGAGTGCCCGTCTACAACGGCCTGACCGACGACTGGCATCCGACCCAGATGCTTGCCGACTTCCTGACCATGACTGAATCGGCGGGCAAACCGGCCGACCGCATCGCCTACTGCTACATCGGGGACGCTCGAAGCAACATGGGCCGGTCGCTGCTGGTCATGGGAGCGATCATGGGTAGCGACGTGCGGATATGCGCTCCGGCCGAGCTGCAGCCTCCCGACGAGGTTCAGGAGATCGCGAGGCAGCGCGCCGGCCAGAGCGGGGCCGAAATTCTCGTTACCGATGACCCCGCAGAAGCCCTGCCGGGGTCCGAGTTCGTCCACACGGATGTCTGGGTCTCGATGGGCGAACCAGATGGGGAATGGGATCGCCGTGTTGACCTGCTCAAGCCCTACCAGGTCAACGCGGCGGCCCTGGAAAAGACCGGGAACCCCAGCGCGCGTTTCATGCACTGCCTGCCTGCATTCCACAACTCCGAGACGACCGTCGGTCGGCAGGTGATCGAGCGGACCGGCATGGAAGGTGGTCTCGAAGTGACCGACGAGGTCTTCGAGTCCATTGCAAGCATCGTTTTCGACCAGGCCGAAAACAGACTTCACACGATCAAGGCGATCCTGGTGGCGACGCTCGGTCGCTGAACGGCCACCCAGCCCTACTTCCTGAGTGGGCAACTTTCACGGCCACGCTTTCGTTCACCCGATCCCCGTGAGTCATCTCACCGATCGGGGTAGATTGATGCCATGAATGAGGTCGCGATCAGGGTCCCTCAGTCGAGAGGCTGTTCGATGAGTGGAGTTCCGCGCCGCTTGAAAAGCGCTTTCTCAACGGCGGAGCAAGGGAGCGGATCCTTGACGCCTGGGACGAAGGCAAGAGCGACGGGAAGCCGCCGGATCAACTCTTGCTGATCCTTCCCGTGCCCGGGAGGAAGGGCTGGAGGAATCGATCATTGCCGCTTTCGGCTACGACATGGAGCAGACGTGCCTTGATGCACGCCATCACTGGATCCGCCGAAGCCTCGAGGCAAGGGAAACACGAGTCGGCTTCCTGATCTTCCTCGTCGCGATGGTGATCTCGGTCATGTCAGCAACGGCAGCGATGGAGGCAGCCCTGAGACGCTGTTCGCCCAGACCTTCGTCGTCGTCGCCTGGGTCGCGCTCTGGGGTCCGGCGGGCCGGTTCATCAAGGGTGCCTCCTACAGACTCGAACGCAAGACGTTCGCTGAACTTGAGAAGGTCCCGGTCAAGATCCGCTGGGAGTAAGTCCGTTCCCTAACACAAAACCCCCTGGCGAGAGGAGGTCTGAGTGTCGTCCCGAGGGACATAGCGGGGACCCGCTTTGATCCTGTGACGGTCCGGTTGGACTTCTGTCTTAAAGACGGTCCGTTGCCGCTTTTGATGTCCGGGCGTCGTGGAAAGCGACAACTACGACGCGGTCCTCGGCTTCGAGGTACACGTAGACGACGATCAGCCATCGTCAGGGACCGATCAGTAACCGGCAATCCCGCCACACACTGCTGAGCCGGTGGTCCGCCCGAGGGAATTCGTCAAGTATCCGAAGCGACTGGGAGCGCGTTCCGGCGCGTCGACCGGTAGATCACGGGTCGCGCTCAGGTCTCGCAATGCATTACGCGCCTGTTGCGTTACCTCAATCCTGGACATTGACTACGACTCTGAAAGTGGGACCGCTTCGCCCGGTCGAGCCTGCACCATCAAATCTCGCCTTCGTGTCGGTGATTCGCCAGTCGAGACGGGCGTGGGCGCGAACGTTATTGCCGAAGACTGTCGTCTCGGTCGCGGGCTGATCCATTGTCAGCCAAACAGAACCTCGCCTTTTCATCCGTAGTCGACGAAAAGGCGAGGTTTGGTTTCTAGTTCCTCAGGTCTTCGTTCATTTGCTCCACTTCGTAGATCTCCGAGAGGCCCTGGTCCTTTGACTCCTCTGATTCGGCCTCCTGCTCCCTCGCTGCCTTGATCCTCTCCATCAGCTCGGCCGGGTCCTTGAGCAGGGCGAGGTACTTCTTCTCCGAAGGGGTGAAGAAGCCGGTCAGGATCATCAGGGCCGGCAGGGCGGCGATCAGGAGGAGGCGGATTGCCAGGAAGGCGATTCCATCGTTCGGGACGAAGACCTCTCCGATCGCGATCAGGACGGCGCTCGACCCGACCACCTTCAGCAGGCGCAGCCATTCGTATGGGACCGGGAAGAGTCTCTGGGTGAAGATGTACATCAGGATCAGGACGACCGAGTAGGAGATGACCAGCGAGACCGCCGCGCCGACTATCCCCCAGACCGGGACCAGGATCAGGTTGAGGCCGATGTTGGCGGTCACTCCGGCGAGGGTGGCCGGGAAGTTGAACTCGGTCCGGCCGGTCCGGCCGAGCACGACCAGCAGCACCATGTAGATCGCGTAGAGGGCGGTGCCGGCGGCGACCGGGCCGACCGCATCGACGGCACCGAAGTACTCGGGGGCGGCGAAGATCCGGATGAGCCACGGGGCGGTCAGCCAGATCGCCGTGATCACCATCGCCATCAGCACCACGAACCAGGTCACCACCGCCGAGTAGGCGCGACGGGCTTCGTCGTCGTCGACGATCGAATACGCGAGCGGCGGAAAGGCGAGTTGGAAACCGCGGACCAGGACATTGACCGACTGCGAGACCTTGACCGCGAGCGAATAGAGACCGGCCTCGGCCAGACCGAGGCTGCGGGCGATGATGATCCGGTCGACGAAGCTGAGCGAATAGAGCGAGAGCTCAGCCGGCATGGTCGGCAGCCCGAAACGCATCATGCGCTTCAGCAGCGGCACGTCGGGGATCAGCGAAAGCCGTTTGTGGTGGTAGGCGATCAGGAACAGCACCACCGCGATGCCGGTTCCGTACGAGCCGAGCAGCAGGCCTTCGGCCCCGAGGTCGTAGAAAACGACCAGTACCAGGGTGACCGGGATCGTGAGCAGTACGGACGCCATGGTGACTGCGAAAAATGCCTTCGCCCGCTCGTCCAGGCGGAAAATCGTCAGCAGGTACTCGGAAAGGGTCAGGACCCAGAGTCCGCCAATCGCAATCCGGGTCAGCTCGGTGTCGGTCTGGCCGAGCAGCAGGTCGGAGATCGGGGCGGCGAACGGCAGCAGGACCAGCGCCGAGATCGTGCCCGCCCAGAAGAGCGCGGAGAACGAAGTGGCCACCGTCTGGTCGGGATCTTCATCCGTCTTGTAATAGAAGCGCAGCAGGGCTTCGACCACGCCGAGCCGGATCACGATGCTGGCCGCCACCACCGCGGCGAACAGGACCTCGGCCGCGCCGTAGTCGGACGGCGAGAGGTACCGCGTGTAGATCGGCAACAGCGCGACCGCGATGAGCTTCGAGATGATGCTGGCCGCCGTGTAGGCGGCGCCTGTGCTCGCTAGGCGGCGGAGGTAGCCCGACATGGAAAAGCGAGGCTATAGCCGATTGCGATCAGGACCCAGGTGATCGGGTCGTCGAGGAACCCGGCGTAGGTGATGGTGTGGACCAGAACGGCGATGAATGCGGCGATGACTGCGGCCCTTGCCGCTGGTGGGCCACGCTCGCTGAGGGAGTCCTGGACCTTCCCGCTCAGGCCCGGCATCACCGGCGCATGCCGGCGCCGAGTGCCGCAATCGCGGCGACGATCAGGGCGACGTAGACGGCCAGGCCGACGATTCCCTGCTCCGCACCGATCGTGATCGGCTCGGTGTGGGACTCGGTTACGGGCGCATTCGGCCCCACGATCTCTTCCTGGAAGGCCGCGAGAAGGCGCCCGGTCCGTAACCGAAAATCGGCCTGTTCTCGAACAGTTTGATCCCACCTGGAAACAGGTTGGCCGCCCGGCCGTCTGGGCGTTCAAGCGGCTGAGGTCGAGTTTCACGAGGCCTCCGGCGACGGTACCGAAGAGCAGGGTCCCGGCCGCGAGAACGATCAATCCGACCCCGACCCATTTGAAGCTCCAGCGGAGTGCGGCGAGCGTGGCCAGCCCGGCCAGCAGGGCGACGAAGCTCGACTGCGAGAAGGTGGTGACCAGGGCCAGCCACAGGATTGCCGTGACCGCGCAGAGGATGATCGTCTCTTTTCGGTCACGGGACCAGATCAGGGCCGCCGCGATGATCGTGATCGCCAGGGCGAGGTACCGGCCATAGACGTTCGGATCCCAGAAGAGGGAGTTGACCCGGAAGTAGACGTGGAAGTCGTTGGTCCGGATCACTGCCTCGTTCCAGAGCAGTTCGCGGGTGAAGTGCTCGACGAATCCGACCAGGGCGCAGACCAGGGCCACCGCCACAACCGTGATCAGAACGATGCGCAGCCGGCGCGGCGTCCATTCGAAATCGACCATCAGCGCGAAGATCACGGCGAACGGGACCAGGAAGAAACAGAGGTTCTGCAGCCCGGTCGAACGGTCATCCGACCAGAACAGCCCGATTGCGAAGAGCAACACCGTCGCCGCCAGTAGCGGCTTCAGCCAGGCCGCGATGCCGGCTGGCGAAACCGGTTCGGGCCGGGCCGATAGCCGGTCTTCCGGCGTGAACCACTGGCGCCAGCCGGAAGCCGCCACGCCACCGGCCATCACGAGGTAGAGCGGCATCAGGAGGTTGGCCTCCTCCCCGCCAACCTGGATCGGCACCCGGAAGGGGATCGCGACGATGACCAGTACCGGCAGCAGCAAGGGCCAGCGGACGAACAGCGCCGCCATGGGCGGCGGCCATCAACCCGCCCACCACCAGGGCCGCCAGAGCAGGGCGGGCGAATTCCGCAGCTCCTCGACCTGCGTTGCGTGCCACTGGTCACCGGCGATCAAGGCCGGGGCCAGGATCACCGCAGCGACCATCAGCACGCCCCCGGAGCCGCGAAGGCCGGCTGGCAATCGCGACTGCGGCGCAACCGGCCGCGACCAGTCCGAAGACAGACTCGATCACGATCCACCGGCCTTTGGCTTCTCGGCGTTGGACTTCTCCCCAAGCTCAAGCTTCACACAGTCTGACTTCTCGGCCGGGACGTTCCGTAAATGGATCCGGCCGGGCAGGTACAGCACCCGGTCTAGTCCCTTCATCGTGACCCGGACCCGGTAGCGCTCGGTCTTCGGAATGTGCCCGTTGTCCTTCTTTCCGTCCCAGACGAGAGTGTGCTCCCGGTAACGCTTGAAGAACCTGTTTTCCTCGAGCAGTCGTATCGTGCCGCCGTTCGGCCGATTATCTCGACCGATGCGTTGTCGCTCCTGGGTCGTGCGGAAGTTGATCGCCATCTGGTCCCGGCGACAGTCGCCGTTCGGCGTGAACACCGTCGGCTGGCGGTCGTGCCGGTCGCGATGAAGCAGACCCGGTCGATGATCAGGGGTTCGCGCTTCAGCCGCTGCGACCAGAGAAAGGCGACCACCGTGGCGATGAAGAGCAGCCCGATCGCAACCGGTGCCACCCAGCGCAGCCCCGCGGGGCGACCCGGACTACCCACCAGGCAGTGGCGAGTGATCGGTACCGATCACCGCCGTGACGCCATCTCCGGCGAAAGGTCCGCGACTTCAGAGATGATCGGCTCGGAAATCCGATGTCGACCGACTCTGCCGACCATTTTCGCGGCCGACTTCGTTGCCCTGCGTGTACATGACGACGCTCTCGGCGAAGGTTTCGCTTGCATCGGTACGGTGCCGGTCCGGAAACCGTTGGTTTCTCGAGGCGCCGCGTAATCCGCGGCAAGCCCCACCTCGGCACTCCCCGGTGCCGTTCAGCACGGCGACCTTGATCTGGCCGGGCTTGTTGGCTGCTGCCGGTGCCTTCTGTTGTTCTGGCGCTTCCTGGCTGGCTTGCCGGTCCATCGTCTCCGCCGAGCAGGGTCGTGCTGGCATACGCGGCGCCGGCCCCGAGGATCACGACTGCGGCGAGGATCGCCAGGATGCGGCCGGTGCGGCCGAGTCTTTCCCAGAACGATCTCGTGACAAGGCCCCAGCGCTCCATGCCGGCGTTCTTCGCGCTCGGCCAGGACCTTCAGTTCTGCGGACCCGCTCTTCGGCCACGATCTCGCTGACTTCCCGGATTTCGGCGTCCCGCTCCGGAGCACCGCCGGCCCATTCGCGCAGCCGCCGGATGTCGCGGGCCATCGAAAAGCAGAGCATCCTGAGCACGACGAGGCCGAACAGGGAAACGATCCCGGCGTAACCACCTACGGTTTCAATTACGTTTTTCAAGGTCTGATCCTAAGCTCGCATGAACACGACGAATCGAGGCGGTCCCCGGGGACTAGACGGCAGCATGTTAGAGCGCCTGACCCGGCCGCGGAAAGATCACAGCTTTCTCGGGTCCGACCGGAATGTTCTCACCGGGGTTGACGATCCGGACGAGCATTTCGGCCAGGTTCGACTCGTCTCCGGTCTGACGACCAGCTCCAGGCGGTCGAGCGTCTGCTTCCACCCAGTCCGCTTCGATCCGCTCGTCACGCACCGCCCGCATGATCCGCTTCGAAGCGGTTGGTTGCGGGTTTCTCGTCGTCTCCGAAGAGCTCTTCGTGGAGCTTCTCTCCCGGACGCGGGCCGGTGAACTCGATCGCGATGTCCTTCTCCGGTTCGAGGCCGGCCAGCTTGATCATGTTCTCGGCGAGGTCGACGATCTTGATCGGGTCGCCCATGTCGAGGACGAAGACATCGCCCCGGGTTGTTACCTGTGTCGGCTGCCCGGATCACCAGCTGGACTGCCTCGGGGATGGTCATGAAGAACCGGGTCATCTCAGGATGGGTCACGGTCACCGGTCCGCCCTGCTCGATCTGACGGCGGAAGATCGGCACGACACTGCCCGACGAGCCGAGCACATTGCCGAAACGGACGCTCACGAAACGGGTCTCGGCGTGCATCTCGCCGGCGGCGCTCACTGCCCATTCAGCCAGTGCCTTTGACGCACCCATCACGGTCTGGGGCGTGACGGCCTTGTCGGTCGAGATCAGGACGAAGCGCTCGGCCTTGGCCGCGGCCGCTGTCTCGGCGGTAATCCTGGTGGCGATCGCATTGTTCCGGATCGCTTCCAGCGGGTTCGATTCCATCAGCGGCACGTGTTTGTAGGCGGCGGCGTGGAAAACGACGTTGGGCTTGAAGCGCTGCATCACTTCGAACATGCGCTCGGTTTCCTTGCAGTCGGCCAGCACTGCTTCAACCCGGTTGAAGTGCCGCTCGGCGACCATCTCCCGCTCGATCTGGAAGAGGTTGTCCTCGGCGTGGTCGAGCATGACCAGCAGACGCGGATTGACCCGTGCGATCTGGCGACAGAGTTCCGGAGCCAATCGAACCACCCGCACCGGTGACCAGGACGACCTGGTCTTCGAGGTAAGCGCCGACCCGGGCCAGTTCGACCACGACCGGCTCCCGGCCGAGCACGTCTTCGACCTGGACGTCACGCAGCTGCTGGCTGAGTTGGACGCCGCCGCGCAGCAGCTCGAAGACGGTGGGCAGTGTCTTGACACGAATCTCGCGCGAGCGACAGGCCGCAACGACCTTGCCACGCAAGGTGCCCGGCGCCGACGGGATCGCGATCACGACTTCGTCCGGTTCTGTCTCGTCGAGGATCGTCTCGATCTCGTCGGTGGTACCGAGCACGGTGATGCCCTGAATCCTCATACCGCGCATGCCGGTGTTGTCGTCGACGAAGCCGATCGCGTGTTCGCCGAGGTGCGGGTTGAGACGCAGTTCGCGGACGACCATCTGGCCGCCGGATCCTGCGCCGACCACCAGCACCTCGCGACCGCGGGCGATGCGGGCACCCCTGTCCGGACGCTCCTTGAAGAGCCTTGTGCCAAGCCGCGCGCCCGCGATCAGCATCATCGTCAGCAGGAAGTCGGTCATCGCGACCGACCGCGGAAGCGGCACGTTGAAAGGCTGGACCACGGTGAACACCACGATCAGCAGCAGGCTCGAAATCGTGACCGCCTGGACGATGCGCGCGATGTCCCGGCCGCCCACGAAACGCCACCACTTCTGGTAGAGCCCGAACAGATAGAAGATGAAAACCTTGCCGACGATCACGAATCCGACCGAACCGAGGAAGAGATCGATGTAGCGGCCAGGGATCGTTCCGGGGTCGTCGAGGAACCTCAGCTGGAAGGCAAGGAAATATGCAAGGGCAATGAGCAGGCCGTCTCCGGCCATCTGCCACAGCTGGTACCGGCGCAAATGGAAGTCGGGGCGTCGCATGGAACCACCAAAGTCTAGTCGGGAATAAGCTCGGTGCCTGAATTCCGGAACCAGTGACACCCAGCGGGCAATAATCCTCGGACTGGTGCAGGGCCCGACCGAGCTGCTGCCGGTGTCGAGTTCCGCCCACTTGGCGATGGTGCCGCGGCTGGCCGGATGGGACTGGGAGAGCGTCGACCCCGAGCTTCAAAAGAGCTTCGAAGTGGCTCTCCATGCGGGTGCGGCGATGGCCCTGCTGCTGACACGACGGCATGAGATCGCCGAGGAGGCGGCGGCTTTCGACCTCCGCCGTGCCCTCGTTCTCGCCCTCTCTTTCCTCCCTGCCGCCGCTATCGGCTACCGCTTCGAGCGCACGATCGAAGCGAAGCTCGGCGGACCGCGATCGACTGCCGCAGGTCTGATCGGCGGCGGGATCCTGATGGCCCTCGCCGATCGCCGTCCTCAGGTTCGGGGCCGGGGCGAAGCCCATCCGGCCGACGGGCTCGCGCTGGGCATCGCCCAGGCCGCTGCCCTGATGCCGGGCGTCTCCCGGAACGGCGCCACCCTGACTGCCGCCCGCCTGCGCCGCTTCTCGCGGGACCAGGCCAACCTGCTTTCACGTACGGTCGCCCTGCCCGTGATCCTCGGCGCGGTCGCGCTCAAAGGCACCCGCCTGGTCAAGCGCGGCATCTCGCGGGAACAACGGCGCTGGCTCGGGATCGGTGTAGCGACTTCATTCGTTTCCACCCTGACCTCGAACCGGCTGATCGAATTCGTCGAACGGGACCGTGCGCTCCTGCCCTACTCGGTCTACCGGATCGCTTTCGGCCTGACGATTCTTGCCGTGCTGACGGGTCGACCTGCGTCTGGTGTTGAATCCTCTGGTGATGACCATGGCCCTGCCTCAGACCAATGAGTGAACCGGACGCATACGCCCAGGCGGGAGTGAGCCAGAGCGACGCCGACCAGGCCGTCAGCCGGCTCGTATCCGCGCTCGGCAAGGCGAAGCTCGACCGTCCGTCACGCCAAGTGGACCTCAGCGGGCACTACGCCGCCGTGATGAAGCTCGATGACACGAACGGCATCGCGCTCTCAACCGATGGGGTTGGCACAAAGCTGTTGATCGCCGAAGAACTGGGGCGATTCGACACGATCGGCATTGACTGCATCGCCATGAACGTCAACGACATCATCTGCGTCGGCGCCGAGCCGATCGCGATGCTCGATTACCTGGCCGTGGAGAAGGCCGATCCCGAACAATGCGAGCAGATCGGCACCGGGCTCGCCCGCGGGGCAGAGCTGGCCGGGATTGAGATTCCCGGTGGTGAACTCGCACAGATGGGTGACATGGTGCGCGGCTTCGACATCGCCGGAGCCTGCTTCGGCACCGTGAAGCTCGATTCGATCATCGACGGTTCGGCGGTGGCTCCGGGCGATGTTGTCATTGGCCTGCCTTCATCCGGCATTCACTCGAACGGCTACACCCTCGCCCGTCGCGCCCTCGAAGGACTCAGCATGGCCGACGACCGTCTCGGCAAGCCCCTCGGCGAAATCCTGATCGAGCCGACCGAGATCTACGTCAAGGCGATCATGGACCTGCTCAGCTCAAGCGCCGTCGTCCACGGCCTCGCCCACATCACCTCGGGCGGCCTCGACAACCTGTTGCGACTCAAGTCCGAGGTCACCTACGAAATCACCGACCCCCTCGAGCCCCAGCCGATCTTCGGGCTGATCGCTGAACGGGCCGGGGTTTCCGAGGAAGAAATGTACGAAGTTTTCAACATGGGTTGCGGCTTTTGTTGCGTCGTTCCGGCCTCCGGCGAAGAGAGATAGCTCTGCCTTCTTCCGCACGAATTACCCGAAGTCCGGCGGATCGGCCAGTCGCCGAAGGCCCATTCGGTCACGCGCGGCAGCTAGCGGCCGCTCTGGCTCCATTCCGTTGCTCTTTGCCAGAGCTTCACCGCTTCTGTCCTTTTGACGGCCTGTCAGGCGGGTAAATTGAAGGAATCGCCCGGAGCCACGGACATGACCAATTTTTCCCGAAAGCGGCGCCCCAGCTACCGTGGGGACCGACTCAAGGTAGGCTCGGTTGTCCATGGTTTTCGCGGTCTGGATCGGTGAAATAGTGCAACTCGACAGAAATTCCCGGTCGAGAACTTCGCTGTGCCCATGACCACTCCCCCCTCCAGCGCCCAGATGATCGGCACGGTTCTCTCGGACCGCTACCGCCTCGAAGCCAAGCTCGGCAGTGGTGGCATGTCAACCGTCTACCTTGCCCGGGATGAAGTGCTCGACCGCCCGGTCGCGGTCAAGCTGATGCACCGGGAAATGACCGAGCAGCCGGAACAGCTCGAACGTTTCAACCAGGAAGCTCGAGCCGTCGCCAAGCTCGAACCCGAATGTCGTCGCCGTGATCGACGCGGGTGAAGACGGTGGGCGCCCTTACATCGTGCTCGAGTACGTCCAGGGCGAGACGCTCAAGCAGCGAATCAGCCGGGTCGGTGCCCTCGACGCGACCGAGGCGCTGGCCTACGCGCTCGAGGTCGCCCAGGGGCTGGGCGTCGCCCACGAAGCCGACATGGTCCACCGCGACGTCAAGCCGCAGAACGTCCTGATCGATTCCACCGGCCGCGCCAAGCTCACCGACTTCGGTATCTCCCGACAGCTGAACGACGAAGGAGTCACCGCCACCGGACGTGTGATCGGTACCACCGACTACGTCGCTCCCGAGCAAGCGATGGGAAAGGACATCGACACCCGCTCCGACATCTACTCGCTGGGGATCGTGCTCTTCGAGATGCTGACCGGCGACGTGCCGTTCGAGGCCGACAACCAGATCGGCGTGGCGATGAAGCACGTCAACGAGCCGATCCCGGACGTCCAGGTGCTGCGCCCCGACATCTCGGCCGCCTCGGGGCGGGTGGTCGACAAGTCGACGGCCAAGGACCCCGACGACCGCTACACCACGATCGAGGACATGGCCGAAGACCTCCAGGCCGCCCTCGAAGTCGAGGCGATCCGGGCCGGCGGCACTACCGGGGAAGCCACGTCCGTCCTTGATGCCCTTCCAGCCCCGCGCCGCCAGCTGCCCAGTACCAGAAGCTCCCCGTGGCCGGCCGTCGTCTTGCTCGTTATTGCTCTGGTCATCGCTGCCGGAACCGCATACGTCATCTCCCGCGGCGACACCGGTGGTGGTGGCGGCGGGGTGCGAGGCGGAGGGGCTCGAGTTCCTCCGAGATCTCAATCGTTTCGGCGACTGACTTTGACCCCCAGGGCGACTCCGACGAGCATCCCGACGAAGTGGGATTTGCGGTCGATGAAGACCGGAACGCCTCTGCCTGGACCACGGAGACCTACCAGGCCGCGACACTCAGCGACAAGGATGGCGTCGGCATCTACGTCGACACCGGCAAACCGGTCGAAGCATCGTCGCTGGAAATCATCTCCCCCACGCCGGGCTGGTCACTTGAGGTCTACGGCGCGAACGATCCGGTCCCGACCGAGGTCGATGGCTGGACCCGTCTGGCCGCTGTCGATGACGTGTCCGAACGCCAGCAGGTCGATCTGGTCACCGCCGACGAGACATACCAGTACTACCTCTTATGGGTAACGGTGCCAGCCGAAATCGACGACGGGTTCGGGGTAGCAATTTCAGACATCCGGTTGTACGACTAGAAAGAGTGCGTTGATTCAGACGCGTGGCGCTCTATGGCCAGCTCTATGAGGCGGTTCAGTAACTCCGGATAGTTGAGTCCTGAGGCTTCCCATAGCTTTGCGTAGACCGAAGTCTGGGTGAAACCCGGGATCGTGTTGACCTCGTTCAGCAGAATCGATCCGTTTTCCTCGACGAAGAAGTCGCAGCGGGCCAGTCCGGCGCATCCGGCCAGAGTGAATACTTCGGCCGCGAGCCGCCGCAGTTTCGCGGTCGTTTGCTCTCCGATCTCGGCCGGTACCGCCAGGTTCATTCGACCTTCCGTGTACTTGGCTTCGTAGTCGTACCAGTCGGAGTCACTGAGGATCTCTCCCGGCATTGACGTCTCCGGGTCCTCGTTGCCGAGCACCGAGCACTCAACCTCACGTCCGGAAGAGTTGGCTTCGATGATCACCCGCGGGTCATGTGATGCCGCTTCTTCCACAGCCGCTTCAAGCTGTTCGAATTCCTCGACTTTGACGATCCCGACGCTGGAGCCAAGCCGGGAAGGCTTGACCCAGAGGGGGTGCTCGAGGTCAGCGGCTGCAGCCTGCCAACCGGGTGTGAATGCCTGGACAAAATCGACCTGGGGCATGCCGGCGAATCCGCAAAGGCGCTTCAGGGTCAGCTTGTCCATACAGACCGAGGAGCCGAGCACGTCGGAGCCGACGTAGGCGATGCCCGCAGTATCGAGAGCGCCCTGGGTGACACCGTCCTCGCCGAACGGACCGTGCAGCACCGGAAAGGCGACGTCAGCTTCGAGCAGTCCGGCCCCCGGCACGACCTCCACCGGCTCACCGCCACTGGTCCAGGTGCCGTCCTTCGCAATCTTTACTTCGACGACTTCTTGTCCCCCTTCGACCAGTCCGGCAGCGACAGCCTGGCCGGAAGCCAGCGAGATCTCATGTTCGCTCGACCGCCCACCACTCAGGACCACGACCTTCATCAGTCGATTCCGATTCCGCCGGAGCCGTCGCCGGGGTTTTGGGGCGCGTTGGGGGAATAGTTCCCGACCATGATCACGATCCGGGTTCCGCCCGAGGCAGTGCTTCCGCCAGAGGGATTCTGATCAATCACGCGTCCATCCTGCTGTTCGATGCTGGTGCTCTGCTGCTGGGTCGACACGGTGAAGCCGGCCGACGTCAAATCGGATTTGGCCTCGGCCTCGGTCAAGCCGACGACGTTGGGCACGTTGGTGTCTGTATCTGCCGGCCCGGTCGAGACGGTCAGCTCGACCGTGCTGCCCGGGTCGACCTTCGATCCGGCGTCCGGGTCCTGGGTCAGGACTTCGCCCGAAGGGCGGTCGCTTTCAACCCCGGATGAATTGAACTCGAGGCCCCTGGCCGAGAGCTTCTGTTTGGCCGCTTCGAACGTGATGCCGACCAGCGCCGGCACTCCGACCTTTGAGGGTCCGCTCGAGATGAAGATGGTGACTTCAGAGCCGCGCTTGGCCGATTCCCCCGCGGCCGGATCGGTCTCTACCGCGTCACCGGCATCAAAGTCGCTCGAAGGCTTGTCTTCGGCCGTGGTGGTAAAGCCGGCATCCTCCAGCGCCGCCTCGGCATCGCTCTGGCTCTGCCCGCTGACGTCTGGGACTTCAACCTGGCCGGGACCGGAACTGACCACGAGGTTCACGTCGGGGTCGGAGCAGGAGAAAACCCAGAGCGTGCAGTCCCGGTCCGCCTTTCCTGACGGGTCCTGGCTGAGGACGAGATTGGACGGGCCGGGCTCGGACTTTCGCTTCACTTCGCCGACCGAGAAGCCTTCGCCGTTCAGCTTGGATACTGCCTGGTCGAGACTCTGGCCGGTTACGTCCGGCACCCGGACCGAGTCGTCGCGGGTCGCAACGAATGCGATGAACAGGCCGATCAGCACCGCGGCAGCTGCAAACCACATCCATTTCTTCGACCCCATTTCGGGCTCGACGTATCCGGACATCGGGTCCGCTTCGGCGGCGTCAAGCGCTTCGATGAAAGTCTCGGCGTCGGGGAACCGCTCGTAGGGTTCCTTGCTCAGCGCGCGCATGACCACGGCGTCAAGCGCCGGCGTTACCGACGGGTTCCAGGCGCTTGGTGGCACCGGCTCCTCCTGCATCTGCCGAAGCGCGACGGCAACCGCACTCTCGCCTTCGAACGGGACCCGGCCCGCGAGACATTCGTAGAGGACGACACCAACCGAATAGAGGTCCGACTGGGGTTCGACTTCGAGGCCCTGGGCCTGTTCCGGAGAGAGGTAGTGGGCGGTTCCCATGACCGATCCGGTCTCGGTCATGTCAGAGACTCCGGCACGCGCAATGCCGAAGTCGGTCACCGTGGCCAGGCCGGTCTGGTCGACGATCACGTTGAGCGGTTTGAGATCGCGGTGGATCACACCGTGCCGATGGGCGAAACCGGCGGCTTCGAGAATCTGGCGAACGATCGCGACCGACTCCGGCGGGGTCAGCCCGAGGAGGATCAGGTCGCGCAGCGTTCGCCCGTCCAGGTAAGCCATGGCGATGTAATAGGTGTCGCCGACCTGGCCGCGGTCGAGGATCGAGACGATGTTGACGTGCTGAAGCGCGGCAGCCGATTCGGCTTCGCGCCGAAAGCGCTCGATGAATTGCGGGTCCCGTGCGAAATGGTCGTGCAGGATCTTCAACGCCACGCGGCGCGGCAGGTGCTCGTCTTCCGCGAGCCAGACGTCGGCCATGCCGCCGGACCCGATCAGCGCTTCGATCCGGTACCGGCCGTCAATCAGATCACCTTCGCGATGACGACTCATTTATTTGTTCGCTGCAGATTCGGTCATTGGTTGCCGATCAGGCTCTGCATCACACCGGCCGCGATCGGAGCAGCCACCGTACCGCCCTGACCGTCGGTGCACTCAACCGTGGCGGCCACCGCAATCTGAGGATCATCGGCGGGTGCGAAGCCGACGAACCAGGCCTGGTTCGGCGAGCCGTTGCATCGCTTCTGATCGGGAACCTCGGCCGTTCCCGTATTGCGGGCGACAGCGATGCCGCTGAGGGCGGCGGCGGTGCCGGTGCCTTCGTTGACGACAGCTTTCATCGCTTCGGTCAGGGTTGCGGCGCTTTCTTCAGACATCACGTTGGATTGCTCGTCTGGCTTCATCGTGTCCAGGGTGCGGCCATCGATGTCCCGGACTTCCTGCCAGATCCGGGGTTTCATCAGCTTGCCACCGTTGGCGATCGTCGACGCAACCTCGGCCATCTGGATCGGCGTCGCCAGCAGCCGCTCCTGGCCAATTGCGATGCGCGAGATGTCGACGCCCTCTCCGGGTTCGAGCAGTCCGTTCGGGCCGAAGACCCCGCTGATCGCAACCTGGCTTTCCGGCAGGTCGATCTGCGGCTTCGAGTTGAAGCCGAACTTGTCCATGTACTCGTAGAGCGTGTCCTCGCCGACCTTCCTTCCCAGCTTGGCGAAGAAGGTGTTGACCGAATTGGTCAAAGCGGTCGTGACGTTGATCTCTCCGAAGTCCTGCTGGAAGTCGTTCGAGAGCGGCGAACCCTGCACCTTGAGGCTCGATGGAGCGTCGATCACCGTGTCGCCGTTGATCGCACCACTGTCGAGCGCAGCCGCGGCTGTCACCAGCTTGAAGGTGGACCCCGGCGGATACTGCCCCTGGACGGCACGATTGACGATCGGTGATCCGGGATCGGTGTTGATCTGTTTGAAGTCCTCGGGGATCAGGTTCGGGTCATACGGCGGATGGCTGACCATCGCCTTGACCGCTCCGGTCGAAGGCTCGATCGCGACCACGGCTCCCGGCCTTCCGGCGAGCAGGCCTACCGCCGTCTGCTGCGCTGCCGGATCGAGGCTGGTCGTGACATCGTGGCCGACCTGCTTTCGACCACGGATCTCGTCGAGGATCGTGGTGAACTCCGAGTTCTCCCCGACCAGCTCCGAGTTGTGAGACTTTTCGAACTCGGCATTGCCGTACTTGGCGAAGTTGTAACCGATCGGGTGACCCCACAACAGACCATTCGGGTAGTTGCGGACGAACTGCCGGGAAGCGCCCCTGCCGACCGGTTTCGACTGCGCGATCACCGAGCCGTCGGCGGCCAGGATCTTGCCGCGCCTGATCTGCTGAGTCTCGAAGAACGGCCGCTTGTTGACCGACTGCTCCTTCAGGTTCTGGGCGTCAAATACCGACCAGTAGGACGTGAAACCGACCAGCGCTGCAAAGCAGACCGTGATGAAGACGAAGAGCTTGATGATCTGGGCGTTCATCTCACCAGTCCCCACCCGAGTTGATGCCTTCGCGCGCTTCACGCCGGGCCTTGTCCGAGACCAGCAGCAAGAGTGCGAGCAGAATGAAGTTCGCGAGGATCGAACTGCCACCGTAGGAGATCAGTGGCAGGGTGACGCCGGTCAGAGGGATCACTCTGGTGACCCCACCGATGATCACGAAGGCCTGAAAGGCGAAAACCGCCGTAAGTCCTGTGGCCAGGAGTTTCGAGAAACCGTCGTTGGCGAGCAGGGCGACCTTGAACCCGCGGGCTGCGAAGAGCAGGTAGATCGCGATCACCGCGCAGCCGCCGAACAGTCCGAGCTCGGAGACGATCAGCGAATAGATCAGGTCGGTGTGGGCGGCCGGGAGCAGGGGATCGGTGCTGCCCGGGATCGCGACCATCGATTCGGCAAAGCCCTCCCCGAACAGCCCGCCGTCCGCCTGGGCGAACATCGACTGGAGGATCTGGTACCCGGCACCTGGCGCGTCCGGAATAGGGATCTATCCAGATATCGACCCGGTCGGTGACGTGCGGCACCGTGTTGTAGATGAAGTAGGCGCCGACCAGGAACATGGCCATGCCGATGAAGACAAAAGAGACCCGGCCGGTCGCAACGTAAAGCAGCGACAGGAACGCGGCGAAGAACATCAGCGAGCTGCCGAGGTCGCGGATGAAGATCAGCATGAACATCGACGCACCCCAGACGACCAGCAGCGGCCCGAGGTGCTTGAGCGGTGGAAAGGTGATCCCCATGATTCGTCTCGCCCCGACGACCAGCAGCTCGCGGTGTTCGCGGAGGTAACTCGCGAGGAACACGACGATGCAGATCTTGGCGAGCTCGGCCGGCTGGAATCCGAGCGGGCCGATCCTCACCCCGAGGTAGGCCCCGTTGACCTGTTCTCCGATCAGGGGCAACCGGGGCGCCAGCAGAAGTCCGATTCCGACGGCAGCAATCGTGTACCGGTAGCGCTCGAGCACTGAATAGTCCTTGAGGAAGGTGACGACCGTGGCAAAGAGGATCAGGCCGATCACGAACCAGTTCGCCTGGTCGCGGGCAAGCTCGTTGCCGAATTCGGCGTCGAGCCGGTAGATCATCACCAGACCGATCGCGGTCAGCAATGCCATCAGGGGGAAGAGAAACGGGTCCGCGTCGGGCAGGCGGATCCGGATGAAGATGTGGGTCGCGAGGCAGACCGCGAGGAAGTACAGGCCGTAGGAGAGGCTCAGGTCCCCGAGTTCGTTGCCGTTCTGACCGAAGACGGCGGCGAATCCGATCGTCAGCAGCAGGGCGATCGGAACCAGCGCGAGCAGTTCCCGGTTCCTGGCCGAGTACTTCGAGAGGCGCGCGCCCACCTAGATTCCCTCGCGGGTCTCGATGTCCTCGATCAGAGAGGTCGCGTCGTTTTTCGACCGGAGGGAGTGACCCGTGACCGAATCCTGCCGTTGGGTCGAGAGCTTGCCGGTCTGGACGGCGGTCGAATACTTCTCCGTGTACATCGAGATCCCGAAAGGCAGTTCGTAGGGCAAGCCCTGGTAGAGCGCGACCCTTCCGGCTGAATCAGTGCCGAGGAACCAGACCTGGCGGGAAGCGTAGAAGAGTCCACCGGCCACGACCGCGAGGACCGCGAGGCCGAGCGCGATGCGAAAGGCAATCGCCCCGGTGCGGCGCTTGTGCGGGACGCCGGTGACGGCGCCGTCCTCGACCGGTCCCCGGCGAGGCGGAGCGATCAGGGTGGGTTGTTCGCCCGGTGCCGCCAGCGGATTTGCCGGGTCTTCGACGAGGAACAGCACGACGGTGATGTTGTCCCGGCCACCGGCCCGGTTCGCTTCGTCCACCAAGGCGTTGGTCGCTGCTTCGAGCGAGGTCGCACCCGTCAGGAGTTCCTTGATGCGCTCGTCTCCGAGCATGGTCGTCAAACCGTCGGAGCAGAGCATGAAGAGGTCGCCTGGTGCCGAAGGCACGCTCTGGATATCGGCTTCGACCTCCGGCTCGGGGCCGAGGGCGCGGGTGATGATCGAGCGCTGGGGGTGGTCCTCGGCCTGGGCTTCGGTGATCTGGCCGCGGCGGCGCATCTCCTCAACCAGCGAGTGGTCGCGGGTCAGCCGCTGGAGGATTCCGTCGCGAAGACGATAAGCACGGGAATCGCCGACGTGACCGATGACGATCGCCTCGGCCTCCTGATTGACCGCAGCCGCGGTGATCGTGGTGCCCATGCCGGCCAGCGACGCGTCGGCGTGGGCCTGGTTGTGGATCGTACGGTTGGCCAGTCCGATCGCATCCCGGAGAGCCTCTTCGGGGTCACCCGGCGGCAGCCCGCCTTCAAATGCCTGAACCGCGGTCATCGACGCAACCTCACCGGCCTGAGCGCCTCCCATGCCGTCGGCGACCACAAACAGCGGCTCACGCACGAGCATGGAATCCTCGTTCGCCTGCCGCTGCCGCCCGGTGTCGGTTCGCTCTGAGTGTTGGGATACCTGGAGCATCTAGATGTTTGTCGGCTCTTCGATCATTGGTATCCGTCCATCTCGAAGCGGAAAGTCGTGTCGCCGATCGAGATCGTATATCCGTCCGCCAGTTCGTTTTCCCCGACCAGAGAAGCGCCATTCAGCAGGGTGCCGTTGGTCGAATTCATGTCTTCCACGAAGTATCGGTCACCGCGAGCGTAGACCCTCGCGTGAAGACCCGACGCATAGCGGTCCTCAAAACTGATGTCGGACTGGGCGGACCGGCCAAGGGTGGCACCGCCGAAGAGATCGAACCGGGTGTCGGCCGCAAGGCTGTCGCTGCGCTCGACGACCAGCCACGCGTCCTGGGTCCCGCCGCCCCCGGCGCCGATCTGACTCCCCGTCCGGCCGGATTCGGCATCGCCGCGATTCCGCTTGAGGTCCTTGCGGGCACTGCTCACGACCCAGATCAGGAACAGGTAGAGGATTGCGAGGAAGGCAAACTTGAGCGCAACTGAAATCGGTTCGTAATCCACGGTCCGGTGACGCCTTACCGTTCCGCACTGAAACGGAAAGTGGTGGTTCCGGCCGTGACCTGGTCGCCGTCCCGGAGCCGGGCCGAAGTGACACGCCGGCCGTTGACTTTGATCCCATTGGTCGAGTTCAGGTCGACGATCTCCCAGTCGCCAGCCAGACTCTGGTGGAGCTCGGCGTGGATGCGGGAGATGTTCGGGTCGCGCAGGACACAATCGGCTTCGTCAGAGCGGCCGATCGTTGCCCGCGGACCGTTGAGCACCTGGCGGGTACCTTGCGATTCGACCACGGCACGGGACAGGACAGGTGCCGGACGCGCTGTCGGCTCGGCGGGCCGTTCCGGAGGAGGTGCCGCCTTGTAGACCATGGTGCGTCCTTCTTCGGCCGGGGCTGGCTGCTCGGAGCCCTGGCTCTGCGCCTTGACCAGACGGGCCTGGATCCCGAACTCGCCGAGACGCAGGCGGTCGTCGGTGTTGAACTTGACCTCGGGGCGGGTCAGCAAGTCGTAGCCGCGGCGGCGCGCGTGTTCCAGCAGGTAGCCGGAGAGCTCCTGTTCGAGTGAGCGTTCGTACCCTTCGAGCTTTTCGCGATCCGATTCGGAGAGGTGAACCGTGTACTCGTTCGGCACATAAACGCGTGACACGGATGCGGTCTTGTGCGAGTCCATTTCCTTTGCCAGCTTGCGTGCGAGCTCGACCGGCTGGACCTCGGAACTGAAGGCACGGCTGAACACCCCTTCGACGAGGCCTTCGATTCTTGCTTCAAGGTTTCGAAAGACGCTCACGGCAGGACTCTCCGGGTCGCGCCAGTCGCATCAGTGGGTGTTTGGGACACGGCTTGATCCTACGGGAGAAAAGCTCAGGACTCCGCCTCTGCGGGACTCGCGCCGCAGCCTTGCATGCTTGACGATCGCTCCAAGAAAGACCGCCGTCAGTACCCAGACGGCCAACGAAACGAGGAAGGTCGGGTTGCCGAGTGCCGGAATCAACAGCCCGGAGACCGCTGATGTGACCGAATCCTGCCAACCATCGGCCGCCGCCGGCATCTTTCCGAAGAGGAGCCGGCGGCCCGTGATGGACTCGGCAAGTCCGGTGAACGCGACCCCCATGCCTGCCACGATCGCGCGATCGCGCCAGTCATCGGCGAGCGCTGCAAGTACCGGCATGAAAGGGGCCAGGCCGAGGGTGCCGAGTAGAGGTCCGGCCGGTCCGAAGACCAGCGGCCGGCCTGTGCCACGCACGAAGACCGCCGGAAGCACTCCGATCAGTGTGACAACCAAAGCCGCGCCGGCCATGCCGGCAATCGCGGCCAGCCAGACGGCAAGACCGGCGGCGCCGACCAGGAAACCGAGACGGGAATTGACCAGGGCCAGGAGGGCCGAGACAAGACTGATCAGGCTGACCGAACCGAAGTCGGCTGCACCGGAAACGATCATTCCGGTCGCGACCAGTCCGCCGACCGCAGCCGCCGCGGCGACCCGGGGAAGGTCGAATTCGGTGTCGGCGAAATCAAAGGCCGAAGCGCGTTTCGGCTCTTCCCCGCGGACCGTGTCATCGAGCAGGTCAAGCGAATCTTCGAGCTGGACCCCGAGGGTCTCGATGTCCGGCCGGTATCCCGGTTCACGGTCGAGGCAGGCGTCGAGCAGATCGGTCAGCGGAACTGGCAGGTCCGGCCGGCGCTCGGCGAGCGGCGGCAGGTCCTGGTCGAGCGCTCTCAAGGTGGCTCCGGGAGTGGGTTTCCTCCGGGGGTTCTCCCCGGTCCAGGCCTCATAGAGGGTCAAGGCGAGAGAGTAGACATCACCAGGCGGGCCAACCTGCTCGCCTTCGGCCTGTTCCGGAGCCATGTAGGAGAGCGTGCCGAGCACGTCGCCGGTATTGGTCAGGTCGTCACCGTCGGTCAGCCTGGCTACCCCGAAATCCATCAGCTTGGCTCCCCCGTCGCGATAGGGGGAAATCAGGTTGGCCGGCTTCAGGTCCCGGTGGACCACGCCGCGGGAGTGCGCGTGGTCGAGTGCCTCGCAGACGTCGGCGCCAATTTCGCCGACTTCACGGTCGCTGAGCAGGTCGCCGTCAATCAGCTCACGCACGGTTTCTCCTTCGATCAGCTCCGAGATGAGGAAGGCACGGCCTCCCTCCCTTCCGAACTCGTGATGCGCGAATTCAAAGAGGGTGACGATGCCGGGATGGTTGAGGCGGGCCGCGGCCTGAGCCTCGCGCTGGATCCGTGGACCGGAATCTGGACCGGTCTCGATCACCTTCACCGCAACGTCGCGCTCGAGGCGATTGTCCCAGGCGCGATAGACCGTGCCGAAGCCACCCGCTCCGAGGCGATCATTGATTTCGAAGCGCTGTAGTACGGTGGAACCGATCATCTGCCCCTTTGCGTTCGGCACCAACCGCTACTGCCCTTCGCCTGGGCGATAAATGGCACCACCTCTGCCGAAACCCCTGAATTGCAGGGGAAGGGAATAGATTGACCCTGCCGAAAGGTGTTCGGCATACGTATTTATGGATTTTCCTGACCCAAACACAGATCCCGAGCAACCCCTGCCGCCACTCGAGCGGGAAGACGGCCCCCGTTCCCGGCCGCGACGTTCCGGAGGCTCCCGCGGATCTGGCGGCTCCCGTTCCGGCGGATCCGGAGGCGGAGGTCCCCGTCAGCAACTGATGGCCCGCCGTGCCGCTGCTCTGGGCGTGGGTTTGGTCGTGCTGATCCTGCTTGTACTCGGCGCCAAGGGCTGTCTTGACGCCCGCAAGAACCGTTCGCTCGAGGACTACGCCGGCAACGTGACTCAGGTCGTCGACGAGACGAACTCTCTGAGCAAGGCCTTCTATGGCCGGCTTGATGACCCCAAGGACCTGGGAGTGCCCGACTTCGTCAGCGAGATCGAGTCTGACCGCAGCGCCATGGACGGGTTCCTGAGCCGGGTCGAGAAGCTGAGCACGCCCGGTGACATGAAATCCGCCCAGTCCACCCTGCTGCTGGTTTACCAGCTGCGAGCGAGCGCTATGAACAAGATCGCGGACAACATGAGCACCGCGCTCGGAAACGAAGGCAAGGAGAAGGCGATCAGGCTGATCGCCGGCCAGATGGAAGTTCTCTCGGCGGCGGACGTGCTCTACAACCAGGTGACCCGCCACCAGATCGACTATACGATCGCAAACAACGGCGCCAACGCGCCCGACATGCCGAAGAGTACCTTCGTTCCTGACTCCAGCTGGGTCGATGTGGGCACTGTGGGATCGGCGCTCGGCAGCGTGAACGGCGCGACGGCCGACGCCAATGTCAGCGGCGTCCACGGAACACAACTCGAATCGGCCACGATCGGCGGGACCACACTCGACGCTTCCGTCTCGAACACGATCCCGGCGGGAACCGACGCAGCGGTCGACGTCGCGGTGCTGAACCAGGGCGATAGCGAAGAGTCGGACGTCGGAGTCACCATTTCGGTTGACGGCGGTTCTCCGATCACCGGCTCGATCTCCACACTCGGCATCGGTGAGTCCGGAACCGCGACCATCCAGCTGACGCCGGTTCCCAAGGGTGAGGTGACCCTCGACGTCACGGTCGAGCCGGTTCCCGGTGAAAAGGTCACCGAGAACAACGAAGCTTCTTTCACCGTCAACTTCGGGTAACCCCTTGCGAATCGCCTACCTCGGGCCGGCCGGCACCTTCAGTGAAGATGCGCTCCGCCAGAGCAGGTTCGCCCCTGATGGTTTTGAACCTGTGCCCTGCGACACGATCCGCGACGTCGTCGAAGCGATCGGTGCCGGAAAGGCCGACCGCGCGCTTTCGCCGATTGAGAATTCGATCGAAGGTTCGATCCGCGGAACGCTCGACGGCCTCTTCGATCAGGCCGACAACGTTGCCATCCTCGGCGAGTACGACCATCAGATCCGCTCGGCGCTGATCGCCCGGACCGATCTGAACCTCGACCAGATCGCATCCGTTATCTCGCATCCCCAGCCCCTGGCCCAGTGCGCCCGGTTTCTTCGCGACGACCTTCCGAATGCAAAGCTGGACGTTGCCGACAGCACCAGTTCAGCCGTCCTGATGGTCAGCGGGAGCAACGAACCGATCGCCGCTCTCGCCCCGGCTTCCGCCGCCGCGCTTTACGACTGCCGGATCCTCCGCGAGGGCATCGAAGACGAGCCGGGCAACGTGACCCGTTTCGTCTGGCTCGGGAGTCGCGATGACCAGCCGGTTTCCCACGAAGGAACGGTCTGGAAAACCACCCTGGTCTTCTCCGAGCTCGGGACGGACCATCCCGGGGGCCTCGTGGAAGCCCTGCTCGAGTTTTCGGGCCGGAACATCAACCTGGTCCGAATCGAGTCTCGCCCTCGCCGCCGCCGTCTCGGCAGCTACCTCTTCTTCATCGACGTCGAAGGCCAGGACACCGACTCCGGTGTGGCGGCCGCGATCAACGGCCTGAAAAGCAAAGCCGAGTCGGTGACGATCCTCGGGTCCTACCCGGGATCACCCACCAACTCCGCCTGAACTCAACCTTCTTCGGACTCGGATTCGCCGGCCGGCTCGGCCTGGCCTGCTTCGGCGCCGGCCTCTTCGGAAGTGGCTTCGGCCGCGACCTCAGCTGAGCTTTCGTCACCGGGCTCGGTCGGGCTGAGCTCGTCCTGCTCCATTTCCTCTTCGCCGGGGGTCGAGGTGTCAGATTCGACGACCAGGGCGACGGCGCTGATGTGATCGGCTTCACGAACGTTCATCGCCTTGACCCCCTGGGTCGCCCGGCCCGTCTTCCGGATTCCGGAGACGGTGGTCCGCTGGACCATGCCGTTCTGGGTGATGAAGAGCAGTTCCTGATGCTCACGCACGATGAGCGCTCCGGCGAGGCCACCCTTGGCTTCGGTCAGTTTCGCGGTCAGCACGCCCTTGGTACCACGGTTCTTGACCGGGTATTCGGAGATGTCGGTCCGTTTTCCGAAGCCGTTCTCGGTGACGACCAGCAACTCGGCGTCATCGCGGGCGACCGCAAGCGCCAGCACACGGTTGCCCTTCTGGCTGACGTTCATGCCACGCACACCGCTGGTGCCACGGCCCATCGGCCGGGTCTGGTCCTCGTTGAAGCGTGAGGCATGCCCCGACTTCGAGACCATCAAGAGGTCATCTTCACCGGATGTCAGCTGCACTCCGACCAGTTCGTCGTCTTCGCGGATCTTGATGGCGATGATGCCGTCGGCTTCGATCCGCGTGTTGTAATCGATGAATTCGGTCTTCTTGATCTGACCTGCGGCCGTCGCGAAGACGAGGTACCTGTTCTCCTTGAAGTCGCGGGTCGGGATCACGTCCATAATCCGCTCGCCTTCGCGCAGCGGCAGGAGGTTGACCAGAGCGCTGCCACGGGCCGTACGGGCGCCTTCCGGAAGTTCGTAGACCTTCTTGCGGTAGACCTTGCCGAAGTTGCTGAAGAACAGCAGGTAGTCGTGGGTCGAGCAGATGCGCAGATGCTCGATGTAGTCGCCTTCCTTGAGGTTCATCCCGGTGACCCCCACCCCGCCGCGATGCTGCTGGCGGTAGGAGTCTGGCGAAATCCGCTTGACGTATCCGGAGTTGGTCAGCGAAACGACCATCTGCTGCTCGGCGATCGTGTCTTCGATGCTGATGTCGCCACCGAACGGCTGAATGTCCGTGCGGCGCTCGTCGCCGTACTTTTCGGTGATCTCCAGCAGCTCTTCCTTGACAATCGCGTAAATGCGGTTCTCGTCGCCGAGGATCGCCCGAAGTTCACCGATCAGTTCCATCAGCTCGGCGTGCTCGGCCCGGATCTTGTCCGACTCGAGAGCGGTCAGGCGCTGGAGGCGCATGTCGAGGATGGCCTGGGCCTGCTCGCGGCTTAGTTCGAACTGTTCGATCAGACCCTCGCGGGCGATGTCCGGGTCGGATGAACCGCGGATCAGGGCGATGACTGCATCGAGGTTGTCGAGCGCGATCAGCAGGCCTTCGAGGATGTGGGCCCTGGCTTCAGCCCGTCGCAGCTTGAACTGGGTCCGGCGGGTGACTACTTCGCGCTGGTGCTCGACGTAGTACTTGATCATGTCCTTCAGACCAAGGGTCCTCGGCACGCCTTCGACCAGCGAGACCATGTTCATGCCGAACGAAGTCTGTAGCTGGGTCTTCTTGTAGAGGTTGTCGAGCACCACGCTCGGCATCGCTCCGCGCTTGAGTTCGATCACCACGCGCATACCGGTGCGGTCGGTCTCGTCGCGCAGGTCGGAGATCCCTTCGAGCTTCTTGTCCCGGACCAGGGTGGCGATCTTGACGATGAAGCCTGCGTCGCCGCCCTTCTTGACGGTGTACGGAAGTTCAGTGACGATCAGCGCGTCCTTGCCGCCCTTGAGCGGCTCCGAGTGGACCTTGCCGCGAACCCGGACGCTGCCGCGGCCGGTGGCGTAGGCCTCACGGATGTTGCTCGGGTCCATGATGCCGCCGCCTGGGAAGTCGGGGCCCTTGACGTGCTCCATCAGCCCTTCAAGATTGATCTCCGGATCGTCGATGTAAGCGGCTACGGCGCCGGCCACTTCAGGCAGGTTGTGCGGCGGGATGTTGGTCGCCATACCAACTGCGATGCCAGAGGCTCCGTTGACCAGCAGGTTCGGGAAGCGCGCCGGAAGGACCAGTGGCTCGCGCTGGGACTCGTCGTAATTCGGGCCGAACTCGACCGTGTCCGAATCGATGTCTCGCAGCATCTCCGTCGCCAGACGGGTGAGCCGGGCCTCGGTGTACCGCATGGCGGCGGCCGAGTCGTCGTCGATCGAACCGAAGTTGCCCTGGCCGTCGACCAGCGGGTACCGGAGCGAGAACTCCTGCGACATCCGGACCAGGGTGTCGTAGATCGAAGCGTCACCATGAGGGTGGTACTTGCCCATGACTTCACCGACGATCGTGGCGCTCTTCCGGTACGGACGGTTCGGCTGGAGGCCGAGGTCGTGCATGCCGAAAAGCACACGGCGGTGGACGGGCTTCAGCCCGTCGCGAACATCAGGCAGGGCCCGTCCGACGATCACGCTCATCGCGTAGTCGATGTAGGACGAACGCATCTCGAGTTCGAGTTCGCGCTCCTCGATGTGGCCGGTCAGGGCTTCGAGCGCCATCAGGCCTCGTTCCCGGCGGGCGGGTTCATCAATTCAGGTGAATCAGACATCAATGTTGCTCGCCTCCTTGGCGTACGTCTCGATGAAGTCGCGTCGCGGCGATACCTGGTCACCCATCAGCATCGAGAAAATCTGATCCGCGGCGGTCGCGTCTTCGAGCGTCACCCGTTGAAGCGTGCGGCTCGCGGGATCCATGGTCGTTTCACGAAGCTGGTCCGCGTTCATCTCACCGAGGCCCTTGAATCGGGTCAGCTGGACTCCATGCTTGGCCAGGTCGAGCACCGCCCGGTGGACGTCGGCGAACCCGTGGGCCTCTTCGGTCCGGTCCTTGAGAGAGATACGGAACGGCGGCCGGCCGAAACTCTTCAGCAACTGGGCGTGGATGTCGGCGAACCGCCGGTACTCGTTGCCCTCGAACAGGTGAGCCGGCAGGGTGTGGTTTCGGGCCAGTCCTGACTCCTGGTGGACCGCCTTGACCACCGTGTCTTCGCCGCCCTTCGAGAGGATCTCGGTCGTGAAGATGTCGTGATCGGTGTCCGGTGCTTCGAGGACCTTGCGGACCTGATCGATCGAGATGACCGCTTCGTCGAGCAGTTTCGACTCGGCTACGAATCGAATCACGTCGTTGCCAAATTCTGCCTGGAGCGCCGTCGACCAGCCTTCGTACTCCTTCGACTGACGGGTGTACCGCTGCCAGCGGTCCTTGGTCAGTTTCAGGGTCTTGCCTTCCGAGTCAATTACCTCGAAATCTTCGAGGCGGTCCCGGAGCAGCAGTTCCTCGAGTTCTGACTCCTTGTCGAGGTAAGTCTCCTGGTTGCCACGTTTCACCTTGTAGAGCGGCGGCTTGGCGATGTAGACGAAGCCGGCATCGATCAGCGGCTGCATCTGGCGGTAGAGGAAGGTGAGGATCAGCGTGCGGATGTGGGCGCCGTCGACGTCAGCGTCGGTCGCCATAATTATCTTGTGGTAGCGGGCCTCCTCGAGATTGAACTCGTCGTGGATACCGGTCCCGATCGCCGTGATCAGCGCCTGGATCTCATTGTTGGCCAAGACCTTGTCGATCCGGCTCTTCTCGACGTTCAGGATCTTCCCGCGAAGCGGCAGGACGGCCTGGGTCGAACGATCGCGCGCCTGCTTGGCCGAACCGCCGGCCGAGTCGCCCTCGACCACGAACATCTCGGCGTGCTGGGGGTCTCGCACGGTGCAGTCGGCCAGCTTGCCCGGCAGGGTCGAGTTCTCGAGGGCGGACTTGCGACGGGTGAGGTCGCGGGCCTTGCGGGCCGCCATCCGGGCGCGGGAAGCTTCGACGGCCTTGGTGATGATCCGTCGCGCCTCACCCGGATTCTCCTCGAGGAATTCAGCCAGCTTGCGGTTGACCGTCTCTTCAACCAGGCCCCGGATCTCCTGGTTGCCGAGCTTGGTCTTGGTCTGGCCTTCGAACTGCGGATCGTGGAGCTTGACCGAGATGACCGCCGTCAGTCCCTCCCGAACGTCCTCGCCTGCCAGATTGGCGTCTTTCTCCTTGAGGATCCCCTTGCCGCGAGCGTAAGCGTTGAGGGTTCTGGTCAGGGCCGAACGGAACCCGGACATGTGGGTGCCACCCTCGTGGGTGTTGATGTTGTTGGCGAAGCTGAAGATCGACTCCTGGTAGGAGCCGTTCCACTGCATCGCAACCTCGACCGAGCCTTCCTCTTCGTCGCCCTCGAAGTAGACGACCTTTTCGTGCATCGCCTCCTTGTTCTCGTTGAGGTAACGCACGAAGTCTTCGATGCCGCCGTCGTATTTGAAAGTGACGCTCTGGCCGTCGGCGCGCTGGTCATCCAGTTCGATCTTCAGGCCGCGGGTCAGGAAGGCTGTCTCGCGGAGGCGGTCGGCGAGTGTCGTGAAGTCGTAGTCGACCTCTTCGAAGATCTCGTTGTCGGCGAGGAAGGAGATCTCGGTGCCGTGTTCCTTGGTCGCCTCCCCCTTGGCGAGGTCGCCCTGGGGTTACCCCGCACGTAATCCTGTTCCCAGACGAATCCGTCGGTCTTGATCTTCAGGTGAAGTTCTTCGGAGAGCGCGTTGACCACCGAGACGCCGACTCCGTGGAGTCCACCGGAGACCTTGTAGCCACCGCCGTCACCGAACTTGCCGCCGGCGTGGAGCACGGTCAGGACAACCTCGGCCGCGGGGCGCTGCTCCTTCTCCATTATGCCTACCGGAATGCCGCGACCGTTGTCGTCAACACTGACCCGGTTGTCCGGATGAATGACTGCGGTGACCTCATCGCAATGTCCGGCCAGGGCTTCGTCGACCGAGTTGTCCACCACTTCGTAGACGAGGTGGTGCAGCCCGCGAGGGCCGGTCGAGCCGATGTACATACCGGGACGTTTACGCACGGCCTCGAGGCCTTCCAGGACCGTGATGTCCTCGGCGCCATACGAGGCGTCTGACCTGCTCTTGTTATCAGCCAATTACTACCTTTCAGGAAATCTGCTCTGCGGCCACCGTGCGGCTCGGCTCAGCGACTTAAATTGCGAGCCGGGGTGATGCCGCGAATCAAGTACTAATTATACCAGTCACCGCCGGATTAACCCGCCTCCCCGATCTTAAAAAGTCCTGCAAAAACGCATATTTTGTGTAGTTACGGAAACCCGCTTGCTGGATCCGGGCCGCGTCAGGCCCGAAAACGCAGTTTTTCGGGCGTGTGCTCGCCCATGAGGGGGCGGAGCTTTTCCCGGAACTGGGCTCCCATCATCTCCAATTCGGCCGCCCAGACGGCGCTCTCGCACTCGATTGTCACTGTTCCGTCACGCTCATCTGACACTGAAGTCACGGCTGCGATCTCCGGGCCGGCAACCGAAGGCCAGATCCGCTGAAGCTCGGCCAGCGGGGTCATCGGTGTGACCGGGCCGAGGGCGCGGTCCAGGGTGTCGCCGATGCGCTTCGGCCGCGCACTTCGACGGCGTTCGTCCCTCAAGGGTCCACCGGCTCCTCTGCCGGTACTTCCAAGGGTGAGCTTTTGGTCTCCGCTTCGTCTGCGGCCTCGGCGTCTTCCGGAGCTGACCCGGGCCTGCCGGCAATCTCTGAGAACTCGATCTTGTGCAGATCGTCCCGCGATGGAATCAATTCGGCCTCGGCTGCGGTGATCACGCTTTGTCCACCCTCGAGCAGCCGGGACACCAGCCTGTTGCGGCGCTCGCCGTCGAGTTCGGACATGACGTCATCGAGCAACATCAGTGGGGCCGGGGCACCGCCGGCCAGCAGGGCGTTCCGTTCGGAAAAAAGAAGTGTCAGCAACCCAAGGCGCTGTTGCCCCTGGGAACCGAAGCGGCGAAGTTGCCGGCCATTGAAGTCGAGTCTGACCTCGTCGTGGTGGGGGCCCCAGGAAGTCCGGCCAAGCCGAATGTCGTTCTCGATGCGTTCCTCCAGCCCGGCGCGGATCTCCGCGGCATCAGTCGAAGATCCCGCCCGGTACTCGATCGAGCTCTCCCCCACCAGGCCCAATTCGCCGGCGAGGCCGGGGAAAACCCCGGCCAGTTCCTCAACCGCCTCGGATCGGACCGTGCTCAGCTCGGCGCCCGACTCTGCCACCTGCTGGTCCCATGCCGGTACCTGGTCGCGGCCGGCCGCGCCGGTCTGAATCCGGCTGATCAAAGCATTGCGCTGGGCCAGTGCCCGACCGAACTTTTTTCGAAGTTCACCACGTGACGGCCAGCGGGCGGCGATGTAGGAGTCAAGGTGCGCCCGGCGAAGTGCCGGTGGGCCCTTGACCAGTTCGAGCCGGTCCGGGGAGAAAACCGTGACCATCGGCCGGAACCCGGCTGCGTCAGCCCGTTCGATCGCGGCTCCGTCCATCGTGAACCTCGACCCCTCCGACCGGCTCGTCGACGACATGAATTCGTGCTCGATCCCCCGGTCGTCACTGACCGAGATCCGGCACCGGGCGTAAGTCGATCCGAAGGGGATCAGATCGCGCCGGTCGGCGGTCCGGAAGGAACGGCCGGTCAATCCGAAGTAAATCGCCTCGACCAGGTTGGTCTTGCCGGCACCGTTCGGCCCGACGATCGCGGTCAGGTGCGGGTCGAGTGTAAGTTCGGCTTTCTCCAGCGACCGCAGGCTGTCGGCGGCGACCGAAGCCACGCGCATGTGCTTACTCGTTCAGCCGGATCGGCATGACGAGGTAACGGTAGTCGTCACCTTCGACCGGCTGGAGCAGCCCTGGCCGCAGCGGCGAAATGAGTCGCAGCAGAACCTCGTCGCCCTGGATCGCCTCAATCCCGTCGCGGAAGAACTCATGGTTGAAACCAATGCTCAGCTCCTCGCCATCGAAGTTGGCCGGCAGCTTCTCTTCGGCGTCACCGAGGTCAGGCGTGTCGGCTGAGATGGTGATTTCTCCCGGTGACAGGGTCACCTTCAGCGGCCGGTTCTTCTGAGCCATCTGGCTGACCCGCTTGACTGATTCCAGCAGTTCGGCCCGCGGCAAGCGGACGTCGTGCTCGTAGGTCTCGGGAAAGAGCTGCTGGTATTTCGGGAACTGGCCGTCGACCGTGGTCGTGGAAAGCACGGCACCGTCGACCACGAAAATGACCACTCGGTCGGTGACGGTCAACTTGATCGATTCGGCCTCGGAAGACGAGAGGAGTCGTGAAAGTTCTTTCAGCGCCTGAGCCGGAATGTTCTTGTCGAGGTCGACCGCGACCGGCTCCTTCAGCTTGGTCTGCTTGACCGCCAGCCGGTATGAGTCCGTGGCGACCATGGTCATCTCGTCCCCCGTCGCCAGCACCTGGACGCTGGTCAGAACCGGGCGCATGTCGTCGCGTGAGGCGGCGCGGGCTACCAGGTCAATGGTCGACAGCAGGGAGTCACGACCCAGAGAGATCGTCGCGTCGCCGGCCTGGGGTAGCGGCGGAAAATCGTCGCTGGCGAGTGTGCGGATGTGGAAGTTGGAGCTCCCGGAAGTAATCGCGACGTCGCGCTCGGTCTGGCGGTACTCGATCTCCGACTGGCCGGAACCGAGTAGACGCGAGATGTCGGCAAACAGACGGCCAGGGAGAAGGACCTTCCCGTCGCCGTCGATCGATCCTTCGAGGTGAACCGGAACCCGCAAACTGAGGTTGCCGTCGGTCGAACTGAAGGAAAGGCGTCCTTCTTGGCTCTCGACCAGAATTCCGCCGAGGGCAGGGGTGCCTCCACCGGTGGCAACGGTTCTGGCAACGAGAGCTAGCTTTGCGGAAAGCTCAGAGTTCTTGATTGAGAACTTCAATTGTTCTTACCTCTATTGATTAGGTAGGTCTGTGGAAGGTATGGGAAAGCGGGGCAAACCGCATGGCGGTCGGGTTTGCGCTGTGGAAAGACGTTTGGTAGCCCTTGATTGTCGCAAGTGGCTCGGCGGCTCATCGGGTCTGGTCAGCCTGACTGTGGATAGTTGCTCGCAAAGTGTCCACAGCGGTAGTTACCTCGGGATCAACCGAGATGCGTTCGTCGATCCGGTCGATCGAGTTGAGGACGGTGGAGTGGTCGCGTCCACCGTAGAGCTCACCGATCTGGGGTAAGGAGAGGTTGGTCATCTCCCTGGTCAGGTAGATCGCGATGTGGCGGGCGTTGGAGGTTCGCTGGTCCCGTTTGCGGGAGACCAGAGTTTCGGTGTCAGTCATGAAATGACGAGCGGTGATCTCGCGGATGCCCTCGGGGGTTACCGGAGCAGAGTCAGTTACACGCGACGGGAATATGCGGCCAATCAGCTCGGAGCTGAGTGGTGTGGAGCTGAGCGAAGCCTCAGCGATGGTGCGGGTCAGGGCTCCGTGGAGCTGCCTCAGATTGGTTTCAACCCGGCGGGCAAGCATGGTGAGGGCCTCCTGATCGGTGATCTCGAGGCCGGCTTCAGTGACGAGATGTCGGAGAACGGTGAGCCTGGTCGCCAGGTTTGGAGAGTCGAGGGGAACGGTGAGACCCCACTCGAAGCGATCGCTGAGGCGGTCGGCCAGGGTTGATATCTCGCCGGGAGTCCGATCGGCAGACAGGACGATCTGACTCCCTGACTCGTGGAGGGCATTGAAGGTGTGGAAGAACTCCTCCTCGGTCGCCGGCTTGCCGGCGATGAACTGGATGTCGTCGATGAGCAGCACGTCGATGTCGCGGTAGCGGCGCTTGAAGGCGGTGATGCCATCGGCTTTGAGTGATCCGACGAACTCTGCGGTGAACGCTTCGGCGTTTGTATAGAGGACCCTGAGTTCAGGGACGTTCTGCTCGAGGTAGTTGGCGATGGCACCGAGCAGGTGGGTCTTGCCAAGGCCGGGAGGGCCGTGGAGGAAGAGGGGGTTATAGGCCTCGGAAGGAGCCTCGGCGACGGCCAGGGCGGCGGCGTGGGCGAGGTGGTTGCCGGGACCGATCACAAAACGGTCGAAGATGTGGGTCGGGTTGGGGCCGGGGGCCTGGACGGATGAAGTCGGACCGGATCTGGTTTCAGCGGCAAGAGGTTCGAAGCTGATCGCGGTGACCGATGGATCGGCGTCGGCGATGGCGGTCAGGATCATCGACGAATAACGACGGTCGACCCAGGTGGTGACGTTGTCCGGAGCTTCGAGGTGGAGGGTGCTTCCACGCAGGCCGATGGGCTTGACCGGAGCCAGCCACATCCGGTAGGTGGGCTCCGGGAGGCTCGCGGAAAGTTGACGGCGAACCTCGGACCAGATCAACTCGAGAGATCGGGTCTGATCGTCAGAAGATGGCTTGTGGTCTGGTCTGTGGGGTTTCAGAAAGGAGTTCATGTCCGCTTCGGATGGGGCGGGTGACGGCTAGTGGCGACCATACCTCCGGACGATCCCGCGAGGGGAGTGCCCCCCGCAAATCGCGGAGAAAAGATCTTCGGCCTTCCACTTGACTGAAAGACCCGTATACTGCCCGATCCGATGAAGCGTACCTACCAACCAAAGAAGCGTAAGCGAGCCAAGACCCACGGATTTCGCGTCCGGATGAGCACCAAGGGTGGCCGCGATGTCATCCGCCGCCGCCGGCGCAAGGGCCGCAAGCGTCTCGCCGTCTGACGATGTCGGCTTCCGGCGCTGGGTCCCCCAGACGCCGAAGGCTCTCCCGCAGCGGAGACTTCAAACGGGTTTACAAGGAGGGGTCGTCCAAGGCGACCCGCCACCTCGTGCTTTACCGCTTTGATCGGGCCGAGGGTGGGCCCGAGGAGATCCGTCTGGGCATCTCTGTTTCGAAGAAGCTGGGGGATGCCGTCACCAGAAACAGGATCAAGCGGGTCTTGAAAGAAGCGTTCTGGACGCGGGTGGATCGTGCCACGGCCGAGCACGATTTCGTCCTTGTGGCCCGGCCCAGTGTGGGCGAGGTGATTGAGGAGCGTGGGCTCGAAGGAGCCCTCGAATGTGTCGACGAGGTCCTCGCAATGAGCCAGGACAAGCGTTCCACGTGAAACGGATCTGGCTCGCGCCGGTCTTCGCCTATCGCCGCTGGCTCTCCCCGATGCTGCCCCGACGGTGCAAGTACGAACCCAGTTGTTCGACCTATGCGGTGCAGGCGGTAGAACGTTTCGGTGTCTTACGGGGTACAGTTCTCGCCTGCTGGCGAATTCTGCGCTGCAATCCTTTTAGCCACGGAGGCTTCGACCCCGTGCGGGAAACATTCACTTTGAAGGTCGGGCCCATGGATCCGGCCGATTACCACGGAGAGTCGAAACCGCGTTGATCCCCTTAGAAGCACACATACTTCAGCCACTGATAGACGCCGCCAACGCGGTTCTCTCCTACTTCCACTTCAACATCGGCCTCCAGTGGGGCTTTGCGATCGTGCTGCTCACGATCTGCACCAGGGCACTGCTCATCCCCCTGACCTACAAGCAGCTCAAGGGCATGCGCGCCCTACAGGCCTTCCAGCCCCAGATCAAGGCTCTCCAGGAGAAGTACAAGAACGATCGTCAGCGCCTCTCGCAGGAGATGATGAACTTCTACAAGGAGAACAAGATCAACCCGCTGGCCTCCTGCATTCCGTTGCTGGCCCAGCTGCCGATCTTCATCACCCTCTTCTACACGCTCAAAGGCCCGCTCCGTGAAGACATGTGTGGCCAGGAGTCGATGTCTTGCGGTGACGTTCCGTTCAGTGCGGTCCAGAACTCCGCCACGGCCGCCGACTTCGAAAAGCAGAAAAGCGCGCTGGTGGCCGCGGGCGACGTAACCGCGAATCAGTTCGACAACGTGCTTCACCATTTCAGCACGATCAAGCCTCTGACTGATGGCGTCTCAAACTTCGGTGAAAAGTTCTTCTTCATCCCCGACCTCACGGCCAACGCCGTCGGAGCCGTCCTGATCACGCTGATGATCCTCTACGTCGGAACCCAGCTGATCTCGGGCATGATCACCGCGACCACCGGCGATCGCAACCAGAAGATCCTGATGATGGTCCTGCCGTTCATCTTCATCCCCTTCATCATCTCTTTCCCGGCCGGTCTGGTGGTCTACTGGATCACGACCAACGTCTGGACGATCGGTCAGCAGGCTGCGGTGAACAAGTTCATCCCGGCTCCCGTAGTGCCCACGCCTGAGATGGCGGCAGCGGCAAAGCCACCTCCCCAGCCACCGAAGAAGAAGAAACGCCGGCGTTAGCCGGACCTTTCATGGCTCCTGAAGCGCAAGAATCAGCCGACTGGCCGGACGATCCGACCGAGCGGATACGGCTGGTAGTCGAGCGGGTTCTCGAGCAACTGGAACTCGAAGGTACCGTCGAAATAGTCGAAGACGACGAAGTCATCACGGCCTCCGTTGAAGGCGAAGACGACTTCGGACTCCTGATCGGACGGCGCGGCCAGACGATCGACGCGCTACAGCTACTCTGCTTCCAGGCTGCCTTTCAGGGCATCCGCGAACGCAAGCGAGTGGTCCTCGATGCCGCCGGTTACCGGGCCCGGCGTGAGGAAGTCATTTCTGAGCGAGCTGACCGCGCGGCCGAAAAGGCGATCAGCACCGGCGATGAGATCGAACTCGACCCGATGACCGCTCGCGAGCGCCGTATCGTCCACGAGCACCTGAAGGAACGCACCGAAGTCGAGACATTCAGCGCCGGGGACGAGCCTCAGCGCCGCGTTGTCGTCGCGCCGCTCGTCTCCGAGTGACGCCGGACGAGCGCCCCTGGCTCGCCGGGGACCTGCAGAAGAGGCTGGAGCCGATGCTCGAAATGCTCGCGGCCGCCCCGGCTTCGCTCTCTTCGATTACAAATCCCGACGAAGCGCGCCGGGTTCATCTCTCAGACAGCCTCTCCGGGCTTGCGGTGGACGAACTAACCCTGGGGGTCCGGATCACTGACATTGGTGCTGGAGCGGGCTTTCCTGGAATTCCGCTGGCGATGGCCAGGCCCGAAGCCAAATTTACCCTGCTCGATTCAGTCGGCAAGAAGGTCAGGTTCATGCAAAAGGTGATCGAGCGGCTCGAACTCACGAACGCGATCGCCATCAATCAGCGGTCCGAGGTTTGGGCCGCAGGGGATGGTGCCGGGGTTTCAGACGTGGTTACTGCCCGTGCTGTGGCTCCCCTTGAGGCGCTGGCCGAGTTGGCCTCACCGCTGCTCGAAACCGGCGGTTCCCTGATTGCCTGGAAAGGCGAGCGCGAGCCCGAAAGCGAAGTGATGCTGGACAAGTTGGAGTCGAAGCTCGCGATGTCCCTCGACCGGGTGGTATCGGTGAAGCCCTACAGCGGCAGCCGCAAGCGACACATCTACGTGGTCAAGAAGACGGCGGAAACGCCCTCGAACCTGCCGCGGCGTCCGGGAATGGTCCGGAAAAGACCGCTAACTCCGCAAAAATAGGCGCCTGATACCCCAGATGCGACGCCAGCCACTAAGCTCACGCGTCGTATGACTTCGAACGGGAAAGCAACCTAGTCACGTGGGACTCATCTACTCGATCGCCAACCAGAAAGGCGGGGTCGGCAAGACGACCACCGCGGTGAACCTCGGAGCGGGCTTCGCCAGGTTGGGAAAAAAGGTTCTAGTCGTCGATTTGGATCAGCAATGCAACGCTACAGTCGCTCTCGGCGGAGACAAGCACGAGCGGCCGTCGAGCTACGACGTGCTGTCCGGCATGAACACCCTTGACCAGGCAGCGAAGCCGGCGGGGCCCGACAACCTCTGGCTCGTACCGGCCAGCCGCGATCTCGCCGGAGCCGTGGTCGAGTTGCCCCGGCTCGAAGAGCCCAACTACCGGCTTCGGGAACAGCTCGGCAACGTGACCGAGACCTTCGACACCATCCTGATCGATTGCCCACCGGCCCTCGGGCCGGTGACGGTCAATGCGCTTGTCGCGTCAGATCGAGTGATTGTTCCGGTTCAGGCCGAGTATTTGGCCCTCGAAGGTCTGGTCGAGTTCCTCGACACACTCTCCACGGTCCGACGGGAGATGAATCCGACGCTGGAACTGGCCGGAGTCGTTGTGACGATGCACGATGAACGCACCCGCCTCGCCCAGGACGTTGAGCGTGAACTTCGGGACCACTTCTCGGAGACCGTCTTTCGAAATGTCATTCCCCGGACGGTCCGGGTCGCCGAAGCGCCGAGCTACGGCATTCCGGTAACCGACTACTCCCCCACGTCACGTGGATCCAGTGCCTATCTGGCCCTCGCCGACGAAGTTGTCGCACGTGGCTGAGCGCCGCGGAATGGGTCGCGGTATCGGAGCAATCCTGCCCGAGGCGGCTGACGGCCCGGACATGCGGGAGCTGCCAGTTGAGCTCATAAAGCCAAATCCGGGTCAACCACGGACAAGATTCAAGGAAGAGGCCCTTCAGTCCCTGGCCGATTCGATCTCGGCCAGCGGCGTTGTTCAGCCGCTGCTGGTTCGTCCACTTAGTAACGGAAGTTACGAAATCATTGCCGGTGAACGACGCTGGCGCGCGGCCCGGATTGCCGGAGTCGAGAAGATCCGGTCGTGGTCATCCGGGATTCCGACGAAGCCGATCGGCTGGAAGTCGCCCTGATCGAGAACATGGTCCGCGAAGACCTGAATCCGGTGGAAGAAGCCAAGGCCTGTGCCGCGCTGGTCGAAGACCTGGGACTCAGCAAAGAAGACCTTGGCAAGCGGGTCGGTCGCAGCCGGCCACAGATCTCGAACCTGATCCGCCTGCTCGACCTGCCGGATGAAGTGCTGGCCATGCTCGAACAGGGTGACCTGAGCGAAGGTCACGGCCGGGCCCTGCTTCAGGTGAGCGATCACGGTGCGCGACGCAAGCTCGCCAGGCGGGCACTGAAAGACGGCTGGTCGGTCCGCCAGACTGAAGCCCAGGCCCGCGCTGCCGGTGAAAGCAAGTCGAAGAGGGCCCGCAAAGCCAACCTGACTGCCGAAGAACTCGAAGCGATCGCGGAAGTGACCGAGAAGCTCGAGACCAGGCTTGATCACGAAGTACGAATCAAACCAAAGGGCAATGGCCTTTCAGTGGAGATCCAGCTCGAAACCCTGGATCAGGCCCTGGCCCTCGCCAAACGCCTGAAGTAGGCGGGGCGAGGAGGTGGTTTTGCCGAAGGCAGAACTACCGTCGCAGAATGGCCCCTTTCGCGGGCGAGGAGGTTTTGCCGATGGCGACACTCCGCGCAGCCGGGTTCCCAATTTCCGACTCCATGCGGGCGATTAGCTCAGTTGGATTCGAACCAGGACCTCTCCTGATCAGAGACGCGCTCTAACCGCTGGTTCCAATCCCCGAAGCGAACGCAGTTCTAGGAAGCCGAAGCTCAGTGATCCTCTACCTATAATCCGCTCTTGTGCGCGAGATGCAGATCTATGGAGTCAGCTTCGACATGGTCGGCAAGCAGCCGATCGTGTTGCTGAAGACAGCTGACGACAATCGCTTCCTGCCGATCTGGATTGGTCATCCCGAGGCTGCCACCATCCTGATGAAGCTCCAGGGAGCGGACACACCTCGGCCGATGACCCACGACCTGATGGTCGACATCCTTGATCAGGTCGAGACCAAGTGCGAACGCATCTCGATCACCGAACTCCGCGACAACACCTTCTACGCGACGATCACTCTCTCGGTGGCCGGCACCGAAGTCGAGATCGACTCACGCCCTTCCGACGCCCTCGCCCTCGCGGTCCGGGTGACCGCCCCGATCTTCGTAGCGGAAGAAGTTATCGACGAGTCATCGATCGAATTCGAACAGGGCGTCGAAGACAACGAGCAGGTAGTCGAGAAGTTCAAGGATTTCCTCGACGATGTTTCTCCCGAAGATTTCCTGCAGGGTTCCTAGGCCAGTTCCAGTATCCGGGCGACCAATTCGTTGAATTCGATCCCGGCTGCTTCGGCCGCCTGGGGTAGGAGCGAGGTTTCGGTCAGGCCGGGGATCGCGTTGACTTCCAGAATCTGAGGGCCGTTCTCGCCGAGCATCAGATCGACCCGGGAGAAGCCCTTGCATCCGAGTGCGTTGTACGCGGCCAGGGCCACCCGGCTCACTTCTTCGGTCTCGTCCGGTTCCAGGTCGGCCGGGCAGACGAACTCGGCACCGCCGATCTCGTACCTGGCTTCGAAGTCGTAGGCGTTGCTGTCGGTTGGGATTGCTTCGACAATTGGCAGGACCTCGTCGCCGAGCACCGACACCGCGACCTCGCGGCCACTGACCCAGGTTTCGAGTAGTGCCCGGCTGTCATAACTGAGCGCGGTGATCAGCGCGGCGGGTATCTCCTCCGGGCTGGTCACGACCTTGACTCCGAGCGCTGAGCCCTGCGATGCCGGCTTGGCGACGAGCGGCATGCCGATTACCTCAACCGCACGCTGGAAGCTCGTTGCGGCGCCGAAGTCCCGGATCGCCGACTCCGAATAGGTGACCCAGTCCGGGGTTGGCAGGCCGTTTTCGCGGAGAATGTATTTCGCCTGGCTCTTGTCCATGGTGAGCTGACAGGCCGCGACGCCCGGGCCGGTGTAGGGAATTCCCAGAAGTTCGAGCAGGGACTGAACGGTGCCGTCTTCGCCGTCCGTTCCGTGGAGGGCGATGAAAGCCACGTCGGGCTTCGTCTCCGACAACCGTGAAACGAGGTCTGGTCCGAGGTCGAAGGCTTCGACGACATGCCCGAGGTCGAGCAAAGCTTCGGCGACCCGCGCGCCGGAGCGGAGCGAAACACCGCGTTCGAGCGAGCGACCGCCGTGTAGAAGTGCGACTTTCATGATTCCTCCCCGGTCGGCGCGCCATTTCCTTCCGCTCGTCGGTTTCCCTGGCGGAAGCTTCATCTCACTCGTACTGGTCATGGTTTCGTAGAGGCGGAGCTGCTCGCGGGCGACTGCGCCAATCCGGCGGATGCCTTCGATGATCTTGTCCTCTTTGACTCCCGAGAAGTTCAATCGCATCGAACTTTCGCCGCGACCGTCGACGTAGGCGGAAGTACCGGGCACGAAAGCCACGTTCTGGCCGAGGGCCTTCGCCAGCAGGTCTCCCGTGTTCAGCACCTCCGGCATGGTGGCCCAGATGAAAAGGCCACCCCGAGGCTTGGTCCAGGTTGCCCCGTGGGGGAAGTACTCGGACATGGCGCCGATCATCGCATCGCGGCGGTTCCGGTAGATGCCGATCAATTCGTCGATGTATTCCTGCCAGCGGCTCTCCGCGAAATAGCGGGCGGCGAACTCCTGGGTAAGCGTCGATGTGCAGAGGTCGGCCCCTCCTTTGCCGAGGATGACCTTCTCGCGGACCGGGGTGGGGGAGACCAGCCAGCCAATGCGAAGACCGGCCGAGAGGATCTTGGAAAAGGTGCCGATGTAGACGACGTAGTCCCCACCATCGAGGCTGTAGAGGGTCGGGAGCGGTTCGCCTTCGTAGCGCAACAGGCCGTAAGGGTTGTCTTCGACGACCAGGATCTCCTCCCGGCGCGCGATCTCGACGAGGCGCTTCCGGCGTTCGAGCGAAAGTGTCGACCCGCCGGGATTCTGGAACGTCGGGATTGAGTAGATGAACTTCGGTCGCTTGCCCTGTTCATCGAGCCTGGCCAGGGCCTCTTCGAGCAGGTCAATCTTCATCCCGTCGTGGTCGCATTCGATCTGGATGATCTCGGCCTCGTACGAGCAGAAAGTCGGGATCGCTCCGGGATATGTGGGTGCATCACAGATCAGCACGTCGCCGGGATCGATCAGCACCTTGGTGATCAGGTCGATCGCCTGCTGGCCGCCGGTGGTGGGGGTGATGTCAGCCGGATCGACAATCGAACCTTCGGCCGCCATCACCTTCGAAATTTGCTCGCGGACGCTTTCAAGACCGTCGGTCGGCCCGTACTGAAGAGCCTCGGCAAGCGAAGTCTTCGCAATGTGGTCCATCTCGCGGGTGAAGACTTCGGCCGGGAAGGTCGAAGTATCAGGCAGGCCGCCGGCCAGAGAGATCACTTCGGGGCGGGCAGTGATCGCCATCATGTCGCGCATCGCCGAGGAACGCATGACCCGGGTCCGTTTCGCGAAGAGCGAGGCGTACCTTTCCAGGTCGCGGGACCTGGTCTGGGAACGGCGGGGAGGTGGAGGAGTCGCCATCGTTCTATTCTCCCGGTATCAGCCCTTTCATCACAATTTGCTTCGCAGCCGGGATCGGCATTGCCATCGGGATGATCGCCGGTACGACCGGACTCGAGGGCTCGGCCCGGGGACGCATGGCCGTTCTGGCCGCCGGGATCGGCTTCCTCCTGGGGTACTTCCTGACGTCGGCCCTCGACGGAACCACGATCATCGGCGCCATCGGAACCGGCTTTTTCGCCGCCTTCGCCTGTGCTGTCGTCAGTGGCGTGATCGCCGGAGCCACCCGCCGTGGCGGCACCGCCGCGCTCGCCTTTCTGACGTTTTTCGGCGCCATTGTGATCGCTGTGATCTCGGCCTTTTTCCCGCCGTTCGCGATTCTGCCTGCTGGCGGCCTGATCTGGCTGGCGATCGGACGCCGCCGCCGCGCGGATCGCAAGCACGCCGGTTTGCGCGTCCTCAGGTAGGGCCCTGACGTGGATAAGAAGCTCGTACTGGCCTACGTCGATTCGCTCAGGACCGACATGCTCAAGCAGGCGATCTCCGAAGGCCGCGCGCCAACTTTCGGCCGGCTGATCAAACGCGGAGTCCTGATCGAAGACTGCGTTTCCTCGTTCCCTTCAGTCACCCCGGTCGCTTCGGCCGAGATGGTGACCGGCGTCGCCGCGGACGAGCACTGGATCAGCGGCATGAACTGGTACCACCGGGTGGAGCAGCGGTACGTCGAGTACGGCTCCTCGCTCGAGGCCTCGCGGGCCTTTGGCATCTTCCGGTCGCTTCACGACCTGGTTTACAACATGAACATGGCCCACCTCAACCCGGGCATCGAGACGATCTTCGAGACCCTGGACGACCGGGAACTGCGCACGGCTGCGACACCGTTCCTGATCTATCGCGGGAGGCACCGTCACCACGTGACCCTCCAGGGGCTGACCGGCAAGGCGATCGAATCCGGCCTGATCAAGATGGACTACGGGACCTGGGGACCGAAAGAACTCTTCTACGGCGACATCTATTCGTCGATGCCGGTTCCCTGCAAGCCGAGCTCGGTTCCTGGCCGGCGCGACGGCTATTCGGCCTGCTGCGCGGCCGAGCTCGTTTCACGGAACCGCTTCGACTTCATGCTGCTCTCGTTCCCCGACAACGACAACTACTCCCATCGCCACGGCCCGAAGGCATCGGTGAATTCGATCGAACGGGCCGACCTCTGCATGGCCGAAGTGATCCGGGCGGCCGGAGGTTTGGATGGCTTCCTCACCGACTACGCACTGATCCTCCTGGCCGACCACGCCCACACCGATGTCGAGAAGCCACTCGCCCTGATCGAAGGCATGGGTGAGAAGTGGCATGTGCTCCAGCCCTCCGAGGACCAACCCGAGACGGCCGAACTTGCGGTCAGCCCGACCTCCCGCGCCGCGCACATCTACCTGCTTGACGAACAGGACAATCCGGTGCGTCATCGCCGGGTCCGTGAACACGCGGCGAGCATCGACGGAGTGGAGTTGCTCGCCTGGCTCGAGCATGAAGACGGGTCTCCAGTGATCCGCACCGGTCCCGGACTGGGAGGCCAAGGCAAGCTGGTGGCGGTGGTCGAACGGGACGGCAAGCAAGTGCGATTCACGCCGGCCGAGGGCGGAGTGGACCTGGCTGAACCTGTCACCGACCGTCGTGGGAACGGCTGGACGATCAGCGGAGACATCGATGCCCTGGAAGGGTCGGTCGAAGGCGGTCGGATCGAGACGCCCATGTATCCGGACGCACTCGGCCGCCTGCACTCGGCACTTCACGCTCCGCATGGCGGTGACCTGCTGGTCAGTGCAACGCTCGGATACGAGTGCCTCGACTGGGGAGGCACCGCCCATGTCGGCGGTGGCAGTCACGGATCCCTCCGCAAGGAAGATTCAGAAGGCCCACTGCTCTTCGTGAACTGCGGACCCGAATCCGCGGACGAGCGGGAGCAGTGGGCGCTCCGGGACGTAGCGCCAATCATCCGCGACTTCTTCTAGTGGCCTGAGGGGCCCAAGTGGGGTGCGGACCGCGGGGGCACGTTCTCCGGGGCAACGCTCCCTTGATCGGGTCGATACGTGAGATCGCCTCGGTCGCCAGCCCTCCGGGCGCACCCCCGCGCCCCGCACTCGCCAGGCGCGGTAGAGGGATACCCGGGCCCTCGCTAAGGTCCGGGCCGTGAACATCCTCTTCATTGGTGACGTTGTCGGTTCTCCCGGGCGCAAGGGCCTGGCGGCGACCATGCCTGACCTCAAAGAGAAGTACTCGCCTGACCTCACCATCATCAATGGGGAGAACGCGGCCGGGGGGATGGGCATCACCGAAAAGACGGCCCGCAACATCTTTGACAACGGTGCGGACGTGATCACCCTCGGCAACCACACCTACCGGCACCGCGATGCCTATGACTTTCTCGACGAGGCCGAAAGGGTGATCCGCCCATCGAACTACCGCAAGGGCAACCCTGGCAAAGGTCATGTGGTCGTCGAAGCCGGTGGCATGAACGTTGCCGTGATCAACCTGAGTGGCACCGTCGGACTGCGTGCGGCGCATTCGCCTTTCGACGAGGCCGACGCACTTCTGGCCGACCTGGAAGGAAAGGCCGACGCGGTCTTCGTCGATTTCCACGCAGAGGTCACCAGCGAAAAGGTCGCGCTCGGGTGGTACCTCGACGGCCGGGTCGCCGCGGTCTGCGGGACCCACACCCACGTCCCAACCGCCGACGGCCGGGTGCTGCCCGGTGGCACCGCATTCATCTCCGATGTCGGCATGACCGGAGCCCGGGACAGTGTGCTCGGGGTCAAGAAGGAACAGGCGATCGAACGTATGCGGACCGACATGCCGGTCCGGTTCGATTCCGCCACCGACGATGTCTGGGTCATGGGGGCGGCGATCGAAGTCAACGCCTCGGGCCTCGCCGATTCGATCGAGCCGTTCATGGTGCCCGCCGCTTGATTGTTGCCCTCCTCCGCTTCTGAGCGCTCCATCACAACCCCCAGGGGCGATCCGCCTCTAAACTGGACCGGTAATGAGTTTTCCAGCGACCCGCCTTCGGCGACTTCGCCGGACGCCTGCCCTGCGTGGCCTCGTCCGCGAAACCCACCTTTCGCCAAGTGACCTGATCCAGCCTCTCTTTGTGACCGCCGGTGCCGGCGTCCGGGAGGAGATCTCCGCGATGCCGGGTATCTCCCGGTTCTCGATCACCGAGGCGGTCGATGAGGCCGGGGAGATCCACGAGGCCGGAGTGGCCGCCGTCCTGCTCTTCGGCATCCCCGCCGACAAGGACGAAGCCGGATCGGGTGCCTACGACGACGAAGGCATCATCCAGATGGCGGTGCGAGCCATCAAGGAAGCCCACCCCGACCTGACCGTGATCACCGACGTCTGCCTCTGCGAGTACACCTCGCACGGCCAGTGCGGCTTCATCCGCGACGGCGAGGTCGACAACGACGTGACCGTCGAGTTGCTTTCGAAGACTGCGATCTCCCACGCCGAGGCCGGGGCCGACATCGTCGCGCCGAGCGACATGATGGACGGCCGGGTCGGCTCGATCCGGTACCAGCTGGACGAAGAGGGTCACACGGGCGTGGCGATCATCTCCTACGCCGCCAAGTATTCCTCCGCTTTCTACGGGCCCTTCCGCGAGGCCGCCGATTCGACACCGCAGGAAGGCGACCGCCACGGCTACCAGATGGATCCGGCCAACGGCGACGAAGCGGTCCGCGAAGCCAGGCTTGATCTCGAAGAGGGCGCCGACGCCCTGATGATCAAGCCGGCTAGCCACTACCTCGACATCGTGCGACGGGTGAAGGACGACACCGGAGCCCCGGTCGCCGCCTACCAGGTTTCGGGCGAGTATTCGATGCTGAAGGCGGCAGCCAGCAACGGCTGGCTCGACGAGCAGCGCTCCGTGACCGAAGCACTGGTCTCGATGAAGCGCGCCGGAGCAGATTTCATAGTCACCTACTACGCGAAGGAGGCAGCCCTGTGGCTGGCCTGAGCAGATCCGCGCCATCGGCGCCAAAACTGAAGGTGCGTGCCCGAGAAGGCGGCGCCGCGGTTGCCCTGGATGATGTCGACAAGAAGCTGATGAACGTTCTTCAGTCGGGTTTCCCGCTGATTCGCGAACCGTACGCCGTAATGGCCGGCGAGGCCGGGATCTCGCTCAGCGAGGCACTCGAGCGAACCAACCGCCTGCTCGAGAACCGGATCATCCGCGAGATCACCCCGATCTTCGACACCCGCGCCCTCGGCTACAGCTCGATGCTGGTTGCGGCCAAGGTCGATTCGGAGAATCCCCAGCGAGCTGCCGCGGTAGTCAACGCCCATCCCGGCGTGTCGCACAACTACCTGCGGAACCACGACTTCAACCTCTGGTTCACGATCGCCACGCCGCCCGACTCGAAGCTGGGCCTGGAGCTCTCGCTCGAGCGGCTGATGGAAGAAGCGGGCGCCGAATCAATGCGTTCGCTACCGACCCTCACCCTCTTCAAGATCAACATGAACCTCGAGATGGAGGGCGGCACCGATGCCCTCGCGTCCACGGTCGAAGCGGTGCCGCCGCGGGAAATCGAAGCCCAGCCGTACGACGACACCGACATCGCCGTGATCAAGGCGCTTCAGGGTCCGATGGCGGCAATCCCGCGCCCGTTCGACGCCGCCGCCGAAGAAGTTGGCATGAGCGTCGATGATTTCCTCGCGCACCTCGAAGGCATGAAGGAGCGCCATCTGCTCCGCCGCGTTGCCGCCATCCTCTTCCACCGCCGGGCCGGGTTCTCGGCCAACGGCATGGGTGTCTGGCGGGTTCCGGAGGCGGACATCGACACGGTCGGACGTCGCATGGCTTCCTTCCGCGGAATCTCCCACTGCTACCAGCGCCCGACCTACGAAGACTGGCCGTACAGCGTCTTCACGATGGCCCACGGCCGCAATAAGGTTGAGTGCGACGCGATCCTCGACGCGATCGCCGAGGACTGCGGCATGGGTCCGGACGACCGCGCCACCCTTTATTCGTCGACCGAATACAAGAAGATCCGCCTGCGTTACTTCACCGACGACTACCGTCACTGGGAAGAGGCTCATGGGGCCTGAGGGGTCTTCCTCAGAAACCACTGACCTCTTCCAGCGTGCCCGCAGAGTTCTACCCGGCGGAGTCAATTCGCCGCTAAGGGCGATGCAGCAGATCGGCCGTGACCCGATCTTCATCGAGAGCGGTGAAGGCTGCCGGGTAACCGATCGAGAAGGCAACACCTACATCGACTGGATCTCCTCCTGGGGTCCGCTGATCGTCGGCCACGCCAATCCCGCGGTGATCGAGGCAGTCAACGAGGCGGCATCCCGCGGGACCACCTTTGGAGCTGCAACGGAAGGCGAGGTCGAACTGGCCGAGGAGATCGTCTCTCGGGTTCCTTCACTCGAAATGATCCGCATGACCAGCTCCGGCACCGAAGCTGCGATGAGCGCCGCACGCCTGGCCCGGGCCGTGACTGGCCGCGAAGTCCTGGTCAAGTTCGCCGGCGGTTACCACGGCCACAGCGACGGCCTCCTGGCCGAAGCGGGATCCGGAGTTGCGACCCTGGCCGCTCCCTCCGGCCCGGGCATCCCGGCCGCGCAGGCAGCCGGAACTGTGGTGATCCCGTGGAACGACCGTGAAGCAGCGATCGACGCGCTCGACAATCACGAGGTGGCCGCGCTCTGGTCGAACCGATTGCCGCCAACATGGGACTGGTCCCTCCGGACGACGGTTATCTCGAACTCCTGAGGGAGAAGACTTCCGAGACCGGCGCGCTTCTGGTCTTTGACGAAGTGATCACTGGATTCCGGGTTGCCCGGGGAGGTGCCCAGGAGCTCTATGGAATCACTCCGGACCTGACCGTGATGGGCAAGATCGTCGGCGGCGGCCTGCCGGCCGCCGCCTTCGGAGGTCCGAGTGAGTACATGGAGCGGGTCGCTCCGGTCGGCGACGTCTACCAGGCGGGAACGCTCTCGGGCAACCCGTTGGCGGTGGCCGCCGGCCTCGCAACCCTTGAGCAGCTCGATGACGCTGCCTACCGGCGGCTGGCTGAGTTGACGGACTACCTCGAGGCGGGACTCAGGAAGCTTTCCGAAGGCAGGCCGCTCCAGGTGTCGGCTGCCCCGGGACTGGTCACCTTGTTCTTCCGCGATTCGCCGGTTCACGACTTCGCCGACGCAACCAGTACGAACCTCGACAACCACGCGGCTTTCTGCCGGCTGATGCTGGACCGGGGGATCTACCTGCCGCCGGCCCAGTTCGAGGCCTGGTTCGTCTCGCTCGCCCACGACGAAGGGACCATCGACGAGACCCTCGAAGCCACCCGGCAGTCGCTGGACGAGGTCCTTTGAGCCCGGCGACCGCACTGACCGCACTGAGCGAGCGGGCCGCTTCTGAAGGCGACCCGTTGTCGGCCCACGTTGTCACTCCGGCCGAAGTCCCGGTCCTTGGTGAGCTGGTTGCCTCCGGCCCCCGAACCGCCGCCGCTCCCGCCGAATATGCCTTCGTCGTCGAGGCGGTGCGGGAGGGCTACCTCTGCCACTACGGGACCCCCCGGGTCCTCGAGGGCGCGGACTCCGACCTCGAGCTGCTCGCCGGTGACCTGTTCTACGCGATCGGTATCTCCGGGCTTGCGGCCCTCGACGACCTCGAATCCGTAGGAATTCTGTCGGATTTGATCCGGATCTCGGCCGGGTTCCGGGCCGCAGGGGAGTCCGATCGGGCCGAGGCCCTCTGGCTCGCCCAGCTTTTGGCTCTGTCGTGCGGAATAACCCCCGCACTCCCGGAGTTGATCAAGGCCCTCCGGCGGGGCGAACCGGGCTCGACGGAAGCTCTGAACGAATGGTCGTCGGCGTCCGCCGGGGAGCATGGTCTCGGGCGGGCTTTCCTAGCTGCGCGCAAGGCAATAGACTCCGGGGCCTCAAACCTCTGAGAAGTTCAAGAACCCAGTGCCCGACTCGCAAGAAAAAAACCTCTCCGCGGAGGATCGACCCCGCACGAAGCTGCCCGAAGCAGAGCCTCGCGGCTACTTCGAGGGTGAGTCGCTGACCCGACGCAAGGTTTTCGTCGTGGCCAGCCAGGCCCTCGGCGGGATCGCAGGCGCCGCAGTTGTGCTGCCCGCCATCGGCTTCGCCCTGGCTCCGGTATTTGAACGTGGCAAGGAACGCTGGGAGGCGGTCGGCACGACCAAAGACTTCGTCCCGGACACGTACAAGCAGGTCGTATTCACCGAGACCCTCGGAATCGGCGAGGTCGGCAAGACCACCGCCTACGTGAGGCAGGGTTCGGAGAAGTACGGCGAAGACCCGACCGAGTACATCGCGATTTCGAGTCGTTGCGCCCACCTCGGCTGCCCGGTCCGTTTCGTCCAGGCCGCCGAGAACTTCATCTGCCCCTGCCACGGCGGCGTCTACGACTTCATCGGCAAGCGCATCGGCGGCCCGCCGGTCCGCCCACTCGACCGCTTCCAGACCCGGGTGACCGAGAACCACATCGAGCTCGGCCCGCGCTACAGCGTGACCAACCAGCTCAAGGCCGTCCGCACCCGCGATCCCGGAGAATTCACTGGCGGCATCTGGGAGTACCTGTATCCCCCTCGTCCATCCACTTTCCCGCCCCCGTGATGAGGACTGAGCGATGAAGTCACCGTTCCCCTCACGCACGAAGAAGGCCGACCAGGCCGGAAACGGCGCAGCGCCCGACGAGAACGGCGCGGTCGTCGAGGAGCCGAAGCCATCCCGCAAGGAGAAGCTCTCCGGCCACAAGGATCTGGCTGTCCACCACGGCGGCGAGGCCGGCAAGGATGTAGCCGGCTGGGTCGATTCCCGCACCAACGCGACCGGGATCTTCACCGCGATGATGTCCCGTCACGTGCCCAAGGGAACCAACTGGTTCTACACACTTGGCTCGGCGACGATGTTCATCTTCGCGATGCAGGCGATCACCGGCGTGATCCTCTCGATGTACTACACACCTTCGGCCACTCAGGCCTACGCCTCGATCACCCACCTGACCAACGACGTCTTCCTCGGCGAGTTCGTGCGCGGCCTCCACAAGTGGGGCGCCAGCCTGATGATCATCCTGATCTTCCTGCACATGGCGAGGACCTTCTTCTTCGGTGCCTACAAGTACCCGCGGGAGCTCAACTGGGTCATCGGCGTCGTCCTGCTCATCCTGACCATGGTCATGGGCCTCACCGGCTACCTGCTGCCGTTCGACCAGAGGTCCTTCTGGGCGACGATCGTGGCCAACAACATCACCGCTTCCGGCCCCGTTGTCGGTCCGTACCTGGCCGACTTCCTGAGAGCCGGACCCGACTTCTCGGCGACCACGCTTTCCCGGTTCTACGCCCTCCACATGCTGGTTGTGCCCGGCCTGATCGGAGGCCTGATCGGCGCCCACCTGTTCCTGGTGGTCAAGCTCGGTACGACCGCCCCGCCCTGGGTCCGCGCCGCCCGGCCGAAGGGTGCGCAGCGTTCCGAGGCAGTGGTCGCCGGCGTCGCCGTAGCTGATTCGGACGAAGTTTCCGTGTCCTCGAACGGCGTTGTCGCCAACGGATCGGTTGAAGCCGTTGCCGAGGAAGCCGACCAGGCGAAGTCGAAGACCGAGGCACCCGAAGCCGCTGCCGGGCCCGAAGTCACCGAGGCCGAGAGCGCACCCGAAGAGCCGGAAGCACCTGAAGAACCTGAAGCCCCTGCCGACGACGAGGAGACAACCTCGTGAACAATCGCGAAAAAGAGGAATATCTCCGCGAGTACGAGCAACTGAAGAAGAAGGGCAAGCCGTTCTTCCCTTACGCGATCATGAAGGACTCGGTGATGTTCCTCGTGGTCGCCGCCGTCCTGATCACCATGTCGCTGGTCCTCGGTGCCGAGATGGGTCCGAAGGCCGATCCGACCACCACCACTTACACGCCCCGCCCCGAGTGGTACTTCTTCTTCCTGTTCGAGTTGCTGCGCGTGCTCAAGCCGCCGGCCCTGGTGCCGATCGCGACGGTCGGCATCCCGACAATCTGCATGGTGCTGCTCCTGGCTTTGCCTTTCTACGACCGCGGTGCCGAGCGCATCCCATGGAAGCGGCCGATCGCCACGATCACCGGCATCCTGATCATCATCGCCATGGCCAAACTGACGCTCCTCGGAGCATCGGCTGGTTCGCCGTCGGAGATCGAACTGGCAACCAAGCCCCAGTACGAGCAAGGCAAGGCGATCGTCGCCGAGTCGGGCTGTCTCGCCTGCCACGCGATCGGAGAGAACGGGGCCCACGGCGGCCTCGGACCAGACTTGACCGAGATCGGATCGAAGATCCCGCGGTCCGCGATCAAGCAGTCGGTTGAGATCGGTCCTGGCATCATGCCCTCCTTCCGCGGTCTCGGGGAAGAAGATCTGAATGCGGTGGCTGATTACCTGGCCTCGCTCAACTAGATCGGGGAACTTTCATGAATGAAACGCCTCCCCGCCGGGGCGATGAGCAGTTTGCCGGCGAGGTCAACTCGATGTTCGACCGGATCAGCGGTGTTTACGACCGGATGAACCGGGTGATGACCGCCGGGCTCGACCAGACCTGGCGGGAACGGGCGGCCGACCGAGTGCGTCTGGAGGATGGCCAGAAGGCGCTCGACCTCTGCTGCGGAACCGGTGACCTGAGCTTTGCCCTGGCCGAGCGAACAGGACCCGAAGGTGAAGTGACCGGAGCGGACTTCTCCCGTCCGATGCTCGCGCTCGCCGAAGAAAAGGCAACCGCACGCGGGGTCACCCAGGTCGGGTTCGAATGGGCGGACGCCCTGGAGCTGCCTTATGGTGACGAAGAGTTCGACGCGGTGACGATCGCTTTCGGGGCCCGCAACCTGGCCGACCTCGACCGCGGACTCGCCGAGATGCACCGGGTCCTGAAGCCGGGCGGGCGCCTGGCGATCCTCGAGATCACCCAGCCCAGCCGACAGCCCCTGGCCCTTTTCTTCGGACTCTGGTTCGACCGGATCGTGCCTATGCTGGGCAAGGTCGCCGGTGACTCCTCAGCTTACGAGTACCTGCCGGAGTCGGTCCGAAGTTTCCCTGACGCCGCAACGCTCGGCTCGAGGATGGACGGTGCCGGATTCCGTCACGTTCGCTGGACGATCATGGCCGGCGGCATTATCGCTCTCCACTCCGCGGTCAAGTGACCCCGGAGCGCTCAGCTCCCGAGCCGGTCACGGCCGTCACCGATACTGCCGGCGCCTGGCTGACCAAAGGGTTGAAGGACGTCGAGGACGGACTCGCCATCGCGGTCGACCGGGGTGGCGCACTGTCCGAAGATGCGATCTCCATCCTCAAGGCCGGGGGCAAGCGCATGCGACCGATGCTGGTCCTGCTCTGCGCCGGACCCGACGGCGGAGCCGCGGCGGTGCGGGCCGGGATCTCGGTCGAACTGGTTCACATGGCGAGTCTGGTTCACGACGACGTGCTCGACCGGGCACCGCTCCGCCGGGGCGAACCGACGGTTTTTGCCAGCGCCGGGCCCGGACGGGCAACCGCGGTCGGGGACCAGCTTTTCGCCACGGCTTTCCGGGTGCTCGTCGACGGAGGGGACCAGGCGGCGATCACCGAGATCAGCCGCACTGCTGTCGATCTGGCTCGCGGTGAGCTGATGCAGCGCCGCGGCGCCTTCAACCTCAAACTTTCCGAGGGCGAGTACTTCGAGCGTTCGGGCCTAAAGACGGGACGTCTGTTCGAGGCAGCCTGTGTGCTCGGCCGCTCGACCGTGAATCCGGGCCAGTCGGACGTGATCTCCCAGTTTGGCCACCGGATCGGACTGGCCTTCCAGATGCTCGACGACGTGCTGGACATATCCGGACCAGTCGAGCGCACCGGCAAGGCCCGCGGCACCGATCTGCTCGACGGCACGGTGACCCTGCCGTTCATCGCCGCCGCCGAAAGCGATTCCGGACTGCTCGAAGTCGACCTTCACGCACTCGACGAAGGCAGCGCCGACGAGGTCTGTGACCGCATCGCCGGGACCGGTGCGCTTGACCAGGTGAGGGCCCGTGCGGTGGGCATGATCGAAGAAGCCAAGGCGGGTCTCGGACCGGCTGGTCTCGACGACGAACAGCGGCAGCTGCTTGAACTGATCGCCGATGGCGTCGTCCTGCGCTACAGCTGACCGGGCCGGCCAAACGAGGCGCGCGGGACGGGACCGGGGTTTTTGGAATACTCCGCCAATGGTCCTCAGTGACGGAACGATCCGCAAAGAGATCGAAGCAGGCCGCATCAAGATCGATCCCTTCGAGGCCGATCTGGTTCAGCCTTCGAGTGTCGATCTCCGGGTCGATTCGAAGTACCGGGTCTTCAACAATTCGCGTTACCCGTTCATCGATGTGCGGGAGCCGATGGAAGACCTGACCGAACTGGTCACTCCCGGGGAAGATGAGGCATTCATCCTTCATCCCGGCGAGTTCGTCCTCGGCCAGACTCTGGAGAAAGTCACCCTGCCGAACGACCTGGTCGCCCGACTCGAAGGCAAGAGCTCGCTCGGCCGTCTCGGGCTGCTGATCCACTCGACGGCCGGTTTCGTCGACGCCGGTTTCTCCGGCAACCTCACGCTCGAACTTTCCAATGTCGCCAACCTGCCGATCACCCTCTATCACGGAATGCCGATAGGGCAACTCTCATTCATGCGCATGGATCAGGCAGTCGATTCACCTTACGGAAGCGATGAAAACGGCTCCAAGTATCAGGGACAGGACGAACCGACCGCCTCGCGTTATTACCTGAATTTCAAGGACTGACCCGCGGCCGGCGGCACCTCGTGGATATCCTTTAGACAACCATGATCCCAAACGTCGGCCCACTAGAGATTGCGATTGTCCTGATCATTGCCCTGATCGTCTTCGGGCCCAAGCGCCTGCCGGAACTCGGCAAGTCGCTCGGCAAGGGAATCAACGAGTTCCGGGACGGCCTCAACAAGGTCAGCGATGACGATGACGATGATGATGACGATGACGACGAACCGGACGAGAAGGAAACAGCCGCGCTGACGCCACCGCCTGCCGAGCCTCAAGTGACGGAGATCATCAAGGACGAGAACCAGAAGGCCGCTGCCGAGGCTGAACCCGTTGAGTCTGAGGTAGTTCCCGAGCGCAAAGAGTAGGTCCCCCGGGTGGCAAAGCTGAAGCCGGTCCGGCACGAAGAGCAGCTGAGCCTCGTCGACCACCTCGATGAGCTCCGCTCCCGCATCATCTTCACCCTGGTCGCGGTCGCGTTCATCTTCGCGCTCTGCTTCTGGCAAAGCAGTCTGATTCTCGACATCGCTTCGGCGCCGCTGCCGGAAGGGGACCGGGACCTGCTGGTGCTTGCGCCGACCGAAGCGTTCATGACCACGGTGACGGTCTGTGCCTACACGGCGGTCATCGTCTCGGCGCCCCTGATCAGCTATCAGCTGTTCGCCTATATCCTCCCCGCCTTTTCGCCGCGCGAGCGCAGCGCCATCATGCCACTGCTGATCGCGATCCCGCTGCTATTCCTCTGCGGCGTCGTCTTCGCCTACTTCATCATCCTGCCGGCGGCGATCACCTTCCTCCTGAACTTCGGCGGCAACAACTTCAACACCCAGCTGCGGGCCCGCGAGTACTACTCGTTCTTCTCGACCACCCTGCTCGCCGGCGGGTTCGTATTTCAGGTGCCGATAATTATCCTGGCGCTCATCGAGATGGTTCCGCTCCTTTTGCTCTACGAGTTGAGTATCTTCCTCGCTCGGGGTATGGGACGGCAACCCAGACCCGTTGACGAGGATGAGCCGACTATCGAGGAGTATTAGCAGTGGCTGAAGAACCTGAAAAACGAATGCTGTTTGACTTGCGCGGGAAGCGCAAGCGAGTGATCCAGGTTATCTACGTCATGCTCGCCATCATCATGGGCGCGAGCCTCGTGGTCATCGGTCTCCCCGGCGGCGTAAACCCGTTCAGCAGCGGCAACGGGGCCGTCTCTCAGGACCTCGCCGACAGCAGCATCGCCCGGGCCGAGAAGATCCAGAAGAAGCTCGTCGCCGAGCCGAACAACACCAACGCCCAGGAAGAGCTGATTCGTGCCCGGATTGCCGCCGGCAACAACCTGATCTCGATCGACCAGGACACCGGAGCGCAGACCGTCACCGAGGCGGCCTCGACCCAGTACGACCTTGCCGCACAGGCCTGGGAGTACTACCTCAAGGCAACCAAGAATCAGCCCGAACAGTCCGTTGCGCAGGTGATCGCCAACACTCTCTTCACCTTGTCCCAGGACTCGACCGTCGCCCAGTTCGAGACCAACATCCGTGACGCGGCCAAGGCTCAGGCCTTTGTTGCCGGGGATGTGCAGGCAGCCGCGAAGAAGGGCGGTCCGAACGCGGCCCCCACTCTGGCCACGCTGGCGACCTACCAGTTCTACGCCCAGCAGACCGCGGAAGCCCAGGCCACCACCAAGCGTGCGCTCGCGGCAACTCCGGACAAGGCCGAACAGAAGCAGATCAAGACTCAGCTCGCTTCGGTCGAGAAGGACGCGGCCCGGATAGGCAAGATCCTGGCCAAGGCCAAGAAGCAGGCCAAGAAGGACGGTGGCAAGTCTCTCGAACAGCCGGCCGGCAGCCTCGGTTCGTCAAGCGCACTGACGACTCCTCAGACCACGCCGTAGATATGGGCCGTGAAGGATTCGAACCTTCGACCTTGAGATTAAGAGTCTCCTGCTCTACCAACTGAGCTAACGGCCCATACGGCGGCGCCTTTCGGGACCACCGGTCGGGGAAGTATAGATTGAGCCGCGCAGGTGGTGCCTCATGGCATCGCCCGGACGACGCGACCCTCATAAACCGATTGTTTGCGAAATTGGTGTCCGGTCTGTATGCTCCCGGAGCAGTAGAACCGTCGGGCTGCCCTTCGTGGGAATCCGCGGGTTCGTACAGGGAACTAAATGGCCGTAGGGGCCACGACTTAGGGAGATAGACACAATGAGGGAGACGACCGGCCGTCAGCGCCGTGTTTCAACCAAGCTCAAGGCTGCGGCCGTGGCCTTGCTCGCAATCTTTGCTTTCGGAGCTGCCAGCGCCACGAGCGCCCAGGCCGGCGAGCGGCTCGACATGACTTTCAACGATTCCTGGATCAAGCTGCCGGCACTGGAGCCGCTGGGCCTCAAACCGGTCCACGCGCTCGATCCCTCAGATGGAAAGAATCTCACCGTCGCCATGGGCGGCACCCTGGATCCGGCCACCGGAGCCTTCGCTTCGAAGGCCGCGGACTTCACGTTCCCGGAGCAGGTCTTCGAAGTCAGCCCGGGCAGCAACATCACCCTGTCGATCAACGCCCTCAACGATTTCACCGGCAACTACAACAAGTCGACCGGCGCCTTCACTGTCACGCTGCCGCTCAAACTGACCGTCGATGCCCCGAGCTTCGCAGTGAAGTGTGAGCTCCGCCCGCTGACCATTCCGCTGAGCTCATCCGGCGCCCCGATCAACTTCGCCGCCGATGCCGACCCGCCGAACCCCAAGGCCGGCGCGCCCTTTGCCGCTCCGTCCAATGCGGGTGCGGTCAACGGCTCCTGGACCAACGTCACCGCCGCCAACGCCGTGTTCGGCATCGCCGCGTACAGCAAGGATGAAGCGACGATGACCGACGACTGCAAGACCCTCATCGCCAGCCTTGCCGGCGGAGAAGACACCAGCTTCGACGGTTCGATCTGGCTCGGCGGTACCTCCAAGGTGAGCACGACGGTTGATCCGACCTGCCCCGAGGGAACCACCGGCACCTACCCGGACTGTGTGCCGATCGACAACAAGACCCCTTACGCGGTCAGCAAGATCAAGCTCTCGCCTTCCAAGGGAAAGCTCAAGGCCGGCAAGAAGGTGAAGCTCAAGATCAAGGTCACGAACTCCGGTGAAACCGACGGCAGCTCGAAGGTCACGATCAAGTCGAGCAACAAGAAGGTCAAGGCTCCGAAGTCGGTAACGATCAGCGTCGCCGCCGGTGCCACCGTCACCAAGACGATCAAGCCTAGGTGCCCGAAGAAGGCCAAGGGCAAGGCGAAGATCACCGCCAAGGCCGGCGGCAAGTCGGGCAAGGCCAAGTTCAAGATCAAGAAGGCCAAGAAAAAGAAGTAGTTGGAAAAGGCAGGGAGATACACAGCAACAGGGAGAAAAGGCAGGCCGGCCCTCACATGGGGGCCGGCCGTGGATACAAAACCCGGCCGTAGTGGCCACGACTTAGGGAGTTACACACAATGAGGGAGACAAACGGCCGTCAGCGCCGAATTTCAACCAGACTAATGGCTGCTGCCGGCGCTTTGGCCGCAATCTTTGCGGTCGCCGTAGTTGGCACCACCAGCGCCCAGGCTGCTTCGACGCCGGGTGGTCCGATCGCGACCGACTTCAACTACGTCGGCATCAACGTCACGGCGCTTGGGAATGAACTCGATCAGCTCCTGCTGACTCCGACAACGGAGAACCCGAACGACCCGCCGAACTTCCTGCCGCCTCTGATGATGTCGGGCACTTACGACGATGCCAACGGCAACTTCACGCTGCCGAAGGAAACCGGCTTCGACTTCCCGAAGCTCGGGATCGACATCTCGGGAGCTCAAATTGAGGCCGAGATCGGCCTGACCGAAGACGCCAAGGGCAATTACAACGACAGCACCGGCGCGATGACTCTCAATCCGAAGATTTCGCTCATCCTCGGCACGGATCACCTCGAGAACATCGAAGGGCTGCCGATTCAGGGTGAAGGACCGCTCAAGTGTCAATTCGCTCCGCTGAACGCCAAGCTCTCGACCAACCCAGTCAACTGGCCGGCTCCAGGCGCGGTGTTCGCGAACACGGCGCTTCTGCAGGACGGAGCTATTGCCGGAGGCTGGGACACCAAGCCCAAGGTCAAGTCTCTGAGCACCGAAAACGCCGGTCTCTGCACCGTTATCGGCAATCTGCTCGAGCCGGTTGGCGGTCTGTACCTGGCCAACATCACGGCCGGAGCTCCGATCACCGAGATGCCGGCTCCGACGGCGCCGAAGCTGGAGGCAGCCCCCTGTCCCGCGGGAACCACCGGCACCCCGGGCACTCCGCCCGAGGACTGCAAGCCGATTCCGCCTCCGGAGTGTGGTGAAGGAACCACCGGCACTTACCCGGACTGTGTGCCGATCGTCGAGAAGACTCCTTACAAGGTCAGCAAGATCAAGCTCTCGCCGTCCAAGGGAAAGCTCAAGGCCGGCAAGAAGGTGAAGCTCAAGATCAAGGTCACGAACTCCGGTGAAACCGACGGCAGCTCGAAGGTCACGATCAAGTCGAGCAACAAGAAGGTCAAGGCTCCGAAGTCGGTGAAGATCAACGTCGCCGCCGGTGCCACCGTCACCAAGACGATCAAGCTCAAGGTCTCGAAGAAGGCCAAGGGCAAGGCGAAGATCACCGCCAAGGCCGACGGCAAGTCGGGCAAGGCCAAGTTCAAGATCAAGAAGGCCAAGAAAAAGAAGTAGACAGGCACGAGCAGTAACGCCTGTGACATTGGACCCCGGCTTCGGCCGGGGTCCTTTTCGTTGCAGGTATCCGGTTCGCCCGTCCGCCTCAGGCGGGAACGCCGATCACATCGGCGTGGACGTGCCGCCTCATGCGACGCAGCGCGAGACGGCCGAAGGCTCCGTGCCGGGGCACCACGACGAGGTCGCAACCAAGCCGCGAGGTGGCCTGTTCGATCCCTTTCGTTCCGGTGCCGGCAGCGATGTCGAAACTGGTCGTGCCCCGGCGCTCCCCGACCAGTTCGCGGGCCGTGTCGAGCTCATCGCGCGCAAGGTCTTTGAGCACACCATTCCAGTATCCGGCCGGAACACAGCAGCCGATCTGGCGTGTGTCGTAATCGACCATCGCCACGACAGAAAGCTCCGCCTGGCGTTCGTCGGCGATCGCCGTTGCCTCCTCAAGCGCACGCCGACCAGCCGACGAGTCGTCGAAGACGACGAGGATGTGGTCACGCTTCACCAACAAAGCGTAACCGCAATGGCGAGGGCCGGGATCGAACCGGCGACACCACGATTTTCAGTCGTGTGCTCTACCAACTGAGCTACCTCGCCAAGCCGTGACAGGCTATCTACTGGGGCGGCGCAGGGGCTTCGCGCCGAAGGGCTCCCTGCATGGCCTCCATCAGGCCGATCGCGCCGGCCTTGAACAGCGGCTCGTTGAGGTTGCCGCACTTCGGACTCTGGACGCAGGAAGGACAGCCTTCGCCGCAGGGGCACTCGTTGACCAGGCCGAAGGCATCACCGACCAGCCGATCGAAACAGTCGTAACCACGCCGGGCAATGCCGATGCCGCCCGGGTGGCCGTCGTAAATGAAGATCGTCGGCCGGCCGGTCTGGGCATGGATGTTGGTTGAGAGCCCGCCGATGTCCCAGCGGTCGCACATGGCGATCAGCGGCAGCACGGCGATCTGACTGTGCTCGGTGGCGTGAAGGGCCCCCAGCAGGCCGTTCAGGGGCAACTCCGGGGTCATCTCTTCCGGCACCGTGTACCAGAGCCCTTTGGTGCGGAACTCCTGTTCGGGCAGGTCGAGGTCGACCAGGTCGATCGCCTCCTGGTTGGCGGTGAGGACGCGCTGGTAGGCGATGACGTGATCGGTCACCGAGATCTCGCCGAAGTGGAGATCGACTCCGGCGACCGTCTTCTTCGCGAGCACCTTGTCGATGAAGATGTCGGTCTCCTGTTTCGGCCGGGTGTACCACTCGTCGTCGAACGGCCGGACCACGGCCTGGGCGCCTGCGAGGTCGAGTTGTTCGACTTCATAGGAGTTGCCGAAATGCATATAGACGGCGCCGGGGTGGATCGTCGTGAAGGCCCGTCCGAACTCAACCGTGCCGATCACCTCGCCCGAACTGCCGTCGACCACGGCCACGTTCTCGGCGGAGGACGAACGCAGCGAAACCGACGAGGCGACGAAACCGGGCTTCCGGGGAACCAGCCCTCCTCCCGCCTGGCGCAGTTCACCGCGTCGCAAGAGTGATTCTGTCGCCTCGGGCAGGTCCGGGCCGAACCATTCGCTGTCCTCGGGAGTCAGCGGCAGCTCGTAGGCGGCGGCGACCAGGTGCTGCGCGGCGATCTCCGGTGACTGGTGGTCGAGGATCGCCGCTTCAACCGGACGTTCGAGGAACTCTTCGGGGTGGCGGCAGAAGTACTGGTCGAGACCGTCCTGACCGGCGATGTATACGGCGAGCCCGGGCCGCCGCCGGCCGGCGCGTCCCCACATCTGGCGGAGGCCCGCGACCGTGCCGGGGAAAGTCACGCAGATCGCGGCGTCAAGTTCGCCGATGTCGATGCCGAGTTCGAGCGCATTGGTCGCCACGACCCCGAGCAGGCGACCTTCGACCATGGTCCTTCTCGATGCCGCGCCGCTGCGCCGGGTGTATCCGGCGCGGTACGGCGCGATCTTTTCGGCGAGCTCCGGCCGGCCCCGGCGCTCGAGGTTTTCGGCCGCGAACTTGCGAATCAGCTCGATGCCGCGGCGGCTTTTCAGGAAGCAGATCGTTCGTACGTCGTGAGTGACCAGCTCGGCCAGAAGATCGGCAGCTTCGGCCAGCGATGAGCGACGCGCCCCGATCGCCGGGTTGATCAGCGGCGGGTTCCAGACATTGATCTCCCGCTTTGCCCTTGGGGCGGTGTCCCGGTCGACCAGGGCGAATTCATCCCCGACCAGGCGGCCGGCGAGTTCTCCCGGGTTGGCGATCGTGGCCGAGGCGAGGATGAACTTCGGTTCGGCGCCATAGGCCCGGGCGAGGCGCCGCAGGCGGCGGATCACGTTGGCCACGTTCGATCCGAAGACCCCGCGGTAGGTGTGTGCTTCGTCGATCACCACCCACTCGAGGTTCTGGAGGAAGTCACCCCAGCTCCGGTGGTGGGGCAGGATGCCGACGTGCAGCATGTCGGGGTTGGTCAGGACGAGGTTGCTGCTGCGCCGCACTGCGGGCCGCTCGTCCTTCGGAGTGTCGCCGTCGTAGATCGCCGGACGCAGGTTCGGTGCGCCGAGCCGGGCCAGTGAGCGCGCCTGGTCCTGGGCGAGCGCTTTGGTCGGGTAGAGGTAAAGCGCCCGCGCTTTGGGTGCCCTTGCGATCGAGTCGAGCACCGGCAGGTTGAAAGCGAGCGACTTGCCCGAGGCGGTGGCGGTGGTGACGATCACACTGCCTTCACGACTGGCATTCCAGACCTCGGTCTGGTGTCCGTAAAGCGATTCGATTCCCTGGGCCGCGAGCGCCCGGCCGACCGCCGGCTCGAGGCCGGCCGGCAGGGGGCTGGTCTCGGCAGCGGCCGCGGGTTCAGTGCGGGTCTTGAGGATCCGGCCGTCGCGGCGGGCGGGGTCGATCGCCACCGCCCACCGGGAACTGAGCAGCGATTCAGCCAAGCCCGTTCCCCGCCGTCGGGTTCCGGCGGATCTCCTCGGCGATGCGCAGGCCGGCCGGGACAGGATCCTCACCCTGAAGGGCGTGCCAGACCTTGAGGAAGTCGACGGTGCCGCGCACGTCGTGGACCCGCAGCAGCTTCGCCCCGTGCTCGAGCCCAAAGGCCAGGGCGGCGAAGGTTCCCGCCGCGCGCTCACCGGGAGACCGGTCGGTCAATGCGCCGATGAAGTCCTTGCGGGATATCGCCAGCATGACCGGACAGCCGAGTTCGTTCAGGCGATCGAGGCCCTGAAGCGACTCCACGGTCTGAGCGGGAGTCTTTGCGAAGTCGGGACCGGGGTCGATCACGACCTGGTCCCGCTCAATACCGGCCGCGGCCAGGCTCGCCAGCCGTGACTCGAAGAACTCGACCTGGCGGTCCACCACGCCGTCGGGGTACAGCGACTCGTCCCACTTCTGGGTCTTCGGCGGAACCTCCGTATGCATTACGACCATCGCTGCGCCGCGGGCAGCGCAGACTTCGAGCATCTCCACGCTCCCACTGCCGCTGATGTCGTTGACGATGGAGACACCTGCGTCAAGCGCGGCGGTGGCGACCTCGGGCTTGTAGGTGTCGATCGAGACGATGGCACCAGCGGACACCGCAGCCTCGACCACCGGCAGGACCCGGTCGATCTCTTCCCTTGCGGTTACGGCGGGGCGGTTGGTCACGTTCGACTCGCCGCCGACCTCGATCACGTCAGCGCCGGCCTCGAGATGCTCGTGGACCTGGGCCACTGAAGCCGCGGTGGAACGGTCGCCGCGGTCGGAGAAAGAGTCGGGGGTGGCGTTGACGACACCGACCACGATCGGTCGCACTACGTTAATCTCGCCCGCAGCGCCACGCAGTCTTGAGATCTCTTCAGTCACACCGACGATGCTAGACACCTACGACCACACGGACTTCGCCGTTGCCGATCTGGCGGCCCGGCTGCCTGGCCCGGTTTCCGTGGTCGTGCCTACCCGGAACACGGCCGGCACGATCGCCCACACGGTGGCTGAACTTTTGATCCTTGCCGACCTCGGCGTGGTCAGCCAGATTCTGGTCGTCGACGCCGATTCCCCCGATGGCACCGCGGTCACCGCCCGGGACGCCGGGGCGGAAGTCGTCTCTGAGAACGATCTCACGCCCGAGGCCGGTCCAGTCTGTGGCAAAGGCGACGCGATGTGGCGATCGCTTGTGGCCGCGACTGGCGACGTCGTCGTCTTCGTCGATGGCGACATCGCCGACTTCGGCCGCCACTACGTGACCGGGCTGCTCGGGCCGCTTTGCGAGAACGACTCCAAGCAGTTCGTAAAAGGTTCGTACCGTCGCCCCTTCCGCCAGCAGGAAAGCGAACAACCCGCCGGTGGTGGACGAGTAACCGAGCTCACCGTCCGGCCTCTGCTGGCGAGGACGGTGCCCGAACTCGCCTGGTTCGACCAGCCCCTCGCCGGTGAAGTCGCGGCCCGGCGTGACCTGCTCGAATCGATTCCTTTCTTCACCGGGTACGGGGTCGAGATCGCGATGCTGGTCGAGGTCTGGGCGCAGATCGGTCTCGAAGGAATGGCCCAGGTCGGCCTCGGGACCAAACGCAACGCGCACCAGTCGCTGGACTCGCTCGGGGGCATGGCCAACGAAGTGATCGAAGCCCTCGCTTCGACCCTGGCCACTCTGGACCAGGATGGACTCGGATCGATTGCCCCGGCTGACGGCGTCAGCGGAGCCCTGACCGTAAGACCAGCCCGGAAGCCGGCGCCGCGCCTCGGCTCGGGTGACGGTAGCGTCTGACGGAATGGACCTCCGGTGCGTTTACACCGACCTTGACGGCACCCTGCTCGGCCACGGTGCCTCGCTTTTCACCGACCACGAAGGCAACTTCTCCATGATGCAGGCGCGGGCGCTGGAAGCTTGCTCCCGGGCCGGGGTGGAAGTCGTGATCATGTCCGGCCGCCGCCGGGTGCAGGTCCACGAGGACGCCCGCATCATCGGCCAGACTTCCTTCATCTTCGAGGCCGGTTCGGCCTTCGAGATCGATCGCGACCTGACCATGATGACCGGTGACTTCGAACTCGATCCCGGGCTGAATGTGGTCGAGCAGATGTCGGGTCGCGGGGTGCCCGAGATGCTGTTCGACGCTTATCCCGGGAAGCTCGAGTTCCACGAGCCCTGGCATGAGGGCAGGGAGATGTCGCACCTCTTCCGGGGGGAGGTCGACACCAAGGACGCCAACTCGTTGCTGGAGGAGGCGGGTCACAGTGACTTGCGCCTGCTGGACAACGGTGCGATCCACCGGCGGATGGACGGCATCGAAACGGCCCACTGTTACCACCTGGTTCCGCGCGGAGTTTCCAAGGCCCGGGCCGTGGCCGCACACGCAAAGGCACGGGGTTACGAAAAAGAAGAGACGATCGCGGTCGGCGACTCGGTCGAAGACCTCGAAGTGGCACCGTCTGTAGGAAAGTTCTTCGTCGTCGCCAACGGTCCCGAGCGGGATCCAGGCGTCAAGTCGGCGATGGCTGATTTCGACAACGTGACAGTCACCGAAGGACGTAGTGGCGACGGCTTCTACGAAGCGGTCGTGGCCACACTCATGTCCTGAACCATTCCGAGTCGGTGCCGCCGCCACGAGTCGGCAACTCGGGGGCCGATTCGTGCTCCGGTATGTCTCCCGGGCCGCCCTCGAGGCTCCGCCCGTACTTTCGCGAAAGCGGCCGGGCGGTGAACCCATGTGCGAAGACGCTCGCCAGCACGGTGACCGTCATTGCCGCGAGGACGACACCGAGGCCGGGCAATTCCGGCTCTTCTTCGACGACCACCAGGGCGAGAATGATCGAGGCGAGTCCCCGGGGACCGAACCAGCCCAGAAAGGCGATTGAGCCGGTCCGGAGGCCTGTCCCCAGCATTGACACCGCCACCGGAAGCATGCGGATCAGGGTCAGGCTGAGCAGGCCGAAGACGACTACATGCCAGTTCGCGGCGCCGAGAAAAGAGATCGCACTGGCACCGAAGATGAAGAAGACCGCGAGGTTGAGCAGCTGTCCTTCGTCCTCCGTGAAGTCGAGGATCTTCTCGCCGCAGACCGGGGTGATGCGACCGGTGACCAGACCGGCGACGAAGGCGGCGATGAAGCCGTTGCCGCCCAACTCCTCCGCAAGAGCCCAGGCGACGATCGCCAGCGCGATCACCGCCAGCTGGGCAAAGATCCCGCTGATCCACTTGCGCTCCACCGAACGCTCGTAGAGCCAGCCGCCGACGGCACCGAGGCCGATCCCGACCGCGGCACCGAGGCCGATCTGCTGGACTGCGAACGACAGCCATCCCGTCGCGGTGACTTCGGTTTCGGCCACCGCCAGACCGACGAAAAGGAAAAAGAACGGGATCGAGAGTCCGTCGTTCAGCCCGCTCTCGACGTTGAGTGCCTGACGGATGCGTTGCGGCACTGCCTTACTGGATACGACGACCTGCCCGAGCGCCGCATCGGTCGGTGCGAGCACCGCGGCGATGATCGCCGCTTCCCAGAACTCGATCCGGTCCAGCAGCAGGGCCGCACAAAGCACCCCCAGAGCAATTGTCAGCGGCATTCCGATGCCGAGCAACCGGGTTGGGAGTTCTCCGTTGTTCCGGAGGGCACGGAGGTTGATCCGGGCCGCATCGCTGAAGAGGACGATGACCAGGGCGGCTTCGGCAATCAGCAGGCCGGTATCGGCGGTCAGCTCGAGCTGGGTCAGGTTGAGGACGTCGGGGCCAAGCAGGATGCCGGCGGTAACGAAGACCATCGGGGCGGTGATCGCGGCCCGGTCGAGGCGCCTGGACACCAGGCTATAGAGGAAGAGCACCGTCGCGAGGATGCCCAGGTCGGTCACGGCTTGAACCTATCAGCAGGCCCATCGCGGAAGCGGGATATGATGACTGACCAACCGGTACCCAAACCCGCCAGAGGAGAACTTGTCGCAGGACACAGCAACGATCGCTGAAGAGGAATACCTCCAGACCATTTTCTGGCTCATGGAAGCCGGATTGCCGATCACCGGAGCCAATATCGCCCGGGCGATGCAGCTGTCCCCACCAACCGTCCACGAGATGATCAAGCGACTCGAACGGGACGGATACGTCACCCGCAGCGCCGACAAGATCCTCCACCTGACCGACGAAGGCCGCGCCGAAGCCGAGCAGATCACCCGTCGCCACCGCATGATCGAGCGGTTCCTGACCGACGTCCTCGGCATTCCCTGGGACGAAGTCCACGAAGAGGCAGAGCGCCTCGAACACGCGATGTCCCCGGTGCTCGAAGAGCGCATGCGTGCCGCGATCGGTGACGCCAAGACTTGTCCCCACGGTCATCCGATCGACGGCGTCCGCGAACAGGGGGCCCCGCTGGCCGACGTCGATGTCGGTGCCGAGGTCATGATCCTCCGCTTCGAAAACGAAGCCGAAGGCCTGCTTCACTACCTGAAGGACATCGGCCTCGAGCCCGGTCTGACCGGCAAGGTGACTTCGAGTGAAACTGACATCGTCGTGGTTACGGCGGAAGACGGTGACCACGAAGTCACCCGCACGGTCGCCGAGACGGTGACGGTCCGGGCTGATCCGGCGCCGCCTCCGAGGGCGGCACTGCCGGACCAACTGGTCATCTCACCTGACCGCTACGGCCGCTGAGCCAACCCAACCCAAGTGGAAACGAGCAACTACGAGAAGTTCCAGACAGGCAACCCCGTTGTCCGGCGGCTGATCGACCGTTTCTACCATCGCATCAGCCACGAGATCTCCGGTCTCGCGCCGACCGCCGTGCTCGACGCCGGCTGTGGGGAAGGCGAATCGCTGGAGCGACTGGCCCGGTACCTGCCCGATCAGGTGAGCGGCGTCGACCTCAATCCGGAGTCCGTGGAGTTCACCCGGAAACGCATTCCTGAGGGGGATTTCCAGGTGGCTGACATCCTGGACCTGCCGTTCCCTGATGACAGCTTCGACCTGGTCTTCTGCCTCGAGGTGCTCGAGCACATCCCCGAGCCGTGGGCCGCGGTGGCCGAACTCGCCCGCGTCTGCCGCGGCGACATCGTCATCTCGGTTCCTTCAGAGCCCTGGTTCCGTCTGGGCAGCCTCGCCCGTGGCAAGTACCTCGAAGACTGGGGCAATCACCCCGAGCACATCAACCACTGGAATCCGCGCAGCCTGCGTGAGTTCCTCGCGGAACAGGTCGACGTGGTCACCGTCGCCCGGTCCACACCCTGGCTGGTTGCCCGGGTTCGCCCCCGTCACCGGATCTAGCCCGGTAGGTAGTACCCGATGGTGTTTTCTCCCTTGCGGAAGGCGCCGATCGGCAGGTTCATCCCGGTCATCCAGACTCCGTCGCGCTCCCAGGCCCGGGTCGTGCCCGCGACCTTGCCGTTGACCGCGATCGCGATCGTGCCCGGATTCGATTTCACGCCCGGCAGGTTCACCTGGGTGTAGATCGGTATGAACGGGCCGTCAGGGTCGACCTCGAGTTGGGGGCCATCGGTCAGGAAATCCACATCGAGCGGCTCCCACCTGCCCTTCCCCTTGACGGACTTGCCGAGCAGGTCTGCCCGGCCTCCGGGGGCGTAGAGGGTGCCGGATCCGAAAGCCCGGGCTTTCATCGCGACAGCAGCCTGCTTTCGGGCTTCGACCCGCTTTACGTCGAGGTCCAGGTCGACCTCATCAGTGGAGGTGACATCCAGCATTTCCAAAGCCTTCTTGTCTGCCGGGTCCCCGAGCAGGCTCTGGCCGGTCGCCCGGGGGGATGGCTTCAGCCCGAGCGTGTCGAGGACCGTCGGCGCAATGTCACGGCTGGACACCGGGCGGCGGTCGACCTTTCCGTGGCTCTGGCCCGGGTACTTGATGAAGAGGGGGACGGGTAGCAGCCAACCGGAATTCGGCTCCCGGATCGTGCGGCGGGAGCTGCCGACCTTGAAGGAAGCACCGTGGTCGGCGGTGACCACGAACAGGCTCTCGTCCCAGGTCCCGAGTGCCTTCATCCTTTTGATGACCTCGCCGACCAGGCGCAGCGCGAAGGCGGTCTGACTGATGTTCTGCTGCATGTGCTTGTCGGATTCGGCCTCAGACTCGGGGTCCTCGAGGGCCTTCTGGGTTCCGGTGTCACCGAAGACCAAGCTGGGATAACCCTGACCCGTCTCGGTGTACTGGAACGGAGCGTGCGGGAGGACGATGTGGAGGAAATCGAAGGATCGCTTCGAGGTATCGAGGCTGGCGGCGAAGTTTCTCGCGTAGTTGGCACGGTAGAAGCCGAAGACCGATGGCGGGGCGGGGTGGCGATCGGTGAACTTCTTGATCGTACTTTCCACCTTTCCTCCCGGAGTTATCCGGTCGGGGTTGCTGGAACCATTCTTGCGGGTGGCCACGGTGCCCATCCGGAGCAGGGCGGAGAGCCGGTCGAGCCTGCCCGAGATCCGTGGACAGAGGTCGGTCAGCTCCTCCTGAGCACGGACGCGGTACCCGGCTTTCGCGGTGATCGAGCAGAGGTTGTCCGGGTAACCCGAGAGGCCCGGCGGCGGGCGGGTCTCGCCGGAGGTGGGATCTTCACCAGTCATGATCACGGGCAGGGCGGTGAGCGTCTGGTCCCCGACAGTAAGCATGTCGGGGTACCAGGTCGTTTCGCGCTTGAGGGGCTTCAGTTCGGGAATCAGTTTCTCGTCAAGATTGCCGTCGCGATCGAGCAGCAGCGGCAACGGCAGTTCGTCGAGGACGATCATGACGACGGGCGTCTTCGATTCGGTCGATTGAGGGGCGAGGGCTTTCTTGCCGGGTAGGACCTCCGCCCGGATCGGGTAAGAGGTCAGGAAGAGCGCCAGGACGACCGGGGTCGCAATGCCGAGCAGCAAAGCGAACGAACGCATGAACTCGAGCTTCAGGTACAGGGCGGCGAAACCCACCGCCACCGCGATCAGCGCGAGGACCGCAAGTGTCGGATGAGCCTGGATCACCTGCCAGAAGACCAGTCCCAGCAGGACGCCAAGTACCCCGGCGTGGATGACCCGGGCGAAATGGCTGGAAAAGATCCGGGAGACCAGAGTTTCGATCCCGAAGATCACCGTGGGTGCCACGAAGGTCACCAGGACGGTGAAGAGCAGGAGGTCCAGGCCTCGAACTTCGTTGACGGTGAGGATCTCCGGTCCGGCGTCGAGGCGCTGGAAGATTGGCCAGGCAACTGCCAGCGACCAGCATCCGGCGAGTTCGAGCCAGACGCGCAGCGACTCGCGGGAACTCAGGAACCGGCGAACCTTCAGGGCGGGACCGTCAGGCGACGGCTGCAATACGGGCGACTCCTTCATCGATGAACTCGGGCGGGACGCTGGCAAAGGAGAAGCGCAGGCTGGTGTCTCCCCCTTCGAGCATGAAGTCGCTTCCCGGGACGAACGGCGCTCCGGCTGCCTTGGCCTTCGCGGCGAGGTCGACCGTGTCGAAGCCCTCGCCGAGGTCAGCCCAGAGGAAGTAACCGCCGCCGGGCACGACGAATTCGGCGGAAGGCAGGTGCTTTCCGAGGGCCTCGATCAGGGCGTCACGCCGCTCCCTGAGGGCCACCTTGCAGACTTCGATGTTCTTATCCAGCGCGCCTGACTCGCAGAGTTCGTGGACGAGCGATCCGGAGAGCATGTTTGGCGAGATATAGGTCTCGTTGGCCATCTTTGCCATTTCCTTGATCCGGTCGGCGGGTCCTGCGAGATAACCGGTCCGGACGCCGGGGCTCACGGTCTTCGAGAACGAAGAAGCGTGGATGACCCGGTCGGCCTTGTCCATCGAGAGCATCGTCGGCGGTGGCGGGTCGCCGAAAGGCAGTTCGCGGTAGGGGTCGTCTTCGAAGATCGTGAAGCCGTGAACGGCTGCCAGTTCGACCAGGCGGACCCGTTTTGCCTCCGACAGCGTGCAGCCCGCCGGGTTGTGGAAGTTCGGGATCAGGTGGACCAGCTTGACCGGACCTTCGGCGAGGGCCGCTTCGACCGCATCCACGTCGATTCCGTCCGCTTCCAGCGCGGTGGGGACGAACTCGACCCCGAGCTGCTCCAGCAGCAGCAGTGTGCGGTCGTATGAGGGCTGCTCGACGATTACCCGGTCACCGGGCTCCAGCAGGTGCCGGAAGAGCATCGCGCCGGCCTCCAGCGACCCGTTTGTCACCATCACCTGACTGGCGTCGGGCAGGCCGTGGCGGTCGGCGATCCAGGCACAGAGGCCGGGGTGTCCGATGCCAACGCCGTATGAGAGCGCCCTTTGCCAGTCGGTTTCGAGCGCCTTGGTTGTCGCCGCACGCACGGCGTCGACGGGGATCAGGTCGGGGCTGGGAGCACCGCGGGCAAAACTGATGGTTTCGGGCATTTCAACGGCCTTCTTCGAGTTTGGAACTGGAAAGCGATCTTAGCGCGGGAATCATTCGGCTATGTGGAACAACCGGACCACGTTGGTGCCGTTCCGCAAGAGGCGTGGTGGCAGGGTGAAGTTGAACCGGTGCTGGCCGGGCACGGGGCCGGGGAAGGAATTGAAGGTGCCGGCGATCCGGCCGTTCAGGCTGAGCGCCAGCGGGGTGTCGTCGCTCAGCTCGGCCATGGTGGCGCCGGAGACGAAAGCCGGCAGGCGGTCTGCCGCCGGGTCGACGACGGCCTCCGGCCAGGGGGGGTCGAAAGTCGCTTCGAGCGGCGTGAGGTTGCCGGCCTTTTCCACCGGCCGCCCGATCTGGCCGGCCAGTCCTGCCAGCGCGTAGAGCGATCCCCCGGCAAATACGTGGTTGCGGTAACGGACAGCCGCGTCCTGCCTCGCCCGAACCTCGGACTCGGCGAGCTTCACTCCTCCTTCGGAGGAACTGTGGCTCTCGATCGTTGCCGGGGATGGTCCAGACTGGTTCAGCGGCACTCCTTCGAGGTCCCCGGGCGGCTCGACCCCTGTCTCGCTGAGGATCGTCGGCAACAGGTCGAGCGAGTTGACCGGGCGGTCGACCGGCTTGCCCCCTGTTTCGCCGGGGTACTTGACGAACAGCGGTACCGGCAGGATCCAGCCCGAGTTGTCGCGGTCGAGGTATCGGCGGAACTGGCCGACCTGGAGGCTCTCGCCGTGGTCGGCGACCACCGCGAAAAGCGCCTTGTCCCAGATGCTGAGCCTCTTCATCTTCCGGACCAGCCGGCCGATTTCACGGTCGAGGAATGCGGTCTGGAGCTGCATCCGTTGGAACGATGAATTGACTTCGCCCGGGGACCCCAGCCAGGCTTCATCGTTGTTCGGGCCCGGGTCCTCGAACAGCCCCGGGGCGATCGGCGCCAGGTAATCCTGGCCGTCCGGCAGGTAGATCCAGGGCAGGTGGGGGAGCAGCAGGTGGACGAACGAAACCTGGCTGTCCCCGGCTGGCAGGGTCCGGATGAAGGTGTCGGCCCGCAGCTTCGGACTCGGCTCCAGTTCGGCCACTCCGGCGTCGAGGGGCCGGGCCAGATCCTCGGCACCGTCTTCGGGCAGGGGGTGACCGTTCTTGGCGCCGTTGACGATCATCAGGGAAAGGCGGTTCTTGAGGCTGCTGCGATCGGTGCAGACGTCGTGCGGGCAGAGGTCGGTGATCGACTCCTCGCCTTTCACTTCGTAGCCCGCTCCGTCCATCAGCGAGAAGAGGTTCTCGGGATACTGGCGTGAGTCCGGCGGCGTCGATTCGGTTGGCCGCCGCCGTCCGGCGAGCAGGGCGGGAACGGCGCCGGTGGTGACGTCGGCGACGGTGCGTACGTGCCGGTACCAGTTGGACTCCTTCGATAGCTTCGAGAAGTTCGGGAAGTTCCGGGCGTCGATGGTTCCCGGTGAAGACTCGATCGAAGAGACCGGGAACTCGTCGAGCACAACCACCACCACCGGGGTCCCGTTGCCCTGGCCTGCGGGTTCAGGCGAGCCGTGCGGCAGGATCACAGAGGCCGTCGGGCCCGCAATCCAGAAGCCGACCACGGCGATCGGAGCGGCCAGGGAGAGGAGCCCCGCCATGGTCTCGGCCATCTGCACCCTGAGGTAGGCGACGGCGATCAGGGCGCTCACCACGATTAGGAGGACCAGGCCGGTCTTCCGGTCCATCGTGTCGAAAAGTCCCTGCCAGATGACCAGACCGAAAAGTAGCCCCAGACAGGCGGCGTGGAAGGGGCGGCCAGCCGGTTCGAAGAGCTTCCGGACCAGCATTTCGGCCAGCCAGATCAGGGTTGGACCGATCAGGATCATCAGGCCGGTGAAGATGAGGATGTCGACGCGGTCGGCCCGCATCATCGTGAAAGCGTCGGAGCCACTCGATACTCCCTGGAAAATCGGCCGGCAGGCTATGGCGAGGGCCCAGGCGCCCGTCAGTTCGGCCCACGACCTCGCCGGAGCGGGCCTTGAGGGGCCGGGGGTCAACTGCCGCGCAGGGTTTCCACCGCGATACGGGCAGCTTCCGTCGGACTCTCGCCGACCCGTACGCCTTTTGCTTCAAGAGCTTCCTGTTTGGCCTGCGCGGTCCCGGAAGAGCCGGAAATGATCGCACCGGCGTGGCCCATCTGTTTGCCGGGCGGTGCGGTGAAGCCGGCGATGTACGCGACAACCGGCTTGGTGATGCTTTCCGCGATGAAGTCCGCGGCCCGTTCTTCGGCATCGCCGCCGATCTCGCCGACCATGACGATCAGCTCGGTTTCGTCGTCGGCTTCGAAGAGGGTGAGGATGTCGATGAAGTCGGAACCGACGATCGGGTCGCCGCCGATGCCGACGATCGAGGAGTTGCCTTCCCCGGCCTGCTTCAGCTCGTTACCGATCTGGTAGGTCAGCGTGCCCGACTTGGAGACGACGCCGATCTTGCCGGGGTCGAAGAACTGGGCCGGGATGATGCCGACGTTGGCCTTGCCGGGCGAGAGGATGCCGGGGCAGTTGGGGCCGATCAGGGTCACGCCCTTCTCCTTGGCCCGCCAGTAGGTCGGAAGCATGTCCATGACCGGGATGCCTTCGGTGATCGCGATCACCGTTTCCACCCCGGAGTCGATCGCTTCGTTGATCGCGGCCGCGGCGAAGCGGGCCGGCACGAAGACCATCGAGGTGTTGGCACCTTCAATCTCTACGCTTTCACTGATCGAGTCGAAGACCGGCACGCCTTCGACGTCGTGGCCACCCTTGCCGGGGGTGACGCCGGCAACAAGCTTGGTGCCGTAGTCCCGGTTACGCAGCCCGTGGAAGGTTCCTTCGCGGCCGGTCAACCCGGAGACGACCAGGCGGGTGTTCTCATCGATGATGATGCTCAAGCTGGTCCCTGTTCCTTGGCCAGTTCGACGACCCGCTTCGCGGCGCCGAGCATGGTGGCTTCGTTGTGGAGGTTGCTGAGGCCAGCTTCGGCCAGCAGGCGCAGGCCCTCTTCGGAGTTGGTGCCGTCGAGGCGCACGACCAGCGGCAACTCGAGATTCATCTTCGAGGTGGCTTCGATGATGCCCTTGGCGACTTCGTCGCAGCGGGTGATGCCGCCGAAGATGTTGAAGAGGACCGCTTTGACCTTGGTGTCCGAGGTGATCACTTCGAGCGCGTCGATAGATCGCGTCGGCCTTGGAGCCTCCGCCGGCGTCGAGGAAGTTGGCGGGCGAACCACCGGCCTGGGCGACCACGTCGAGGGTCGACATGCAGAGTCCGGCGCCGTTGCCGAGGATGCCGATGTCACCTTCGAGCTTGACGTAGGTCAGGCCCTTCTCTTTGGCCATGGCTTCCTGCGGATCCTCGATCGAGTCGGCGAGTTCTTCGTATTCCGGATGGCGATAAAGGGCATTGCCGTCGATCGTCGTCTTCGAATCGAGGGCGACCACTTCGCCCTCCGCGTTGACGATCAGCGGATTGATCTCGATCAGGACTGCGTCTTCCTCGATCGCGATCTCAACCATCTTCACCAGGATCTCGGCAACCTGACCGGCGTCCTTCTCGGGGATCCCCGATTTGGCGACGATCGCCTGCGCGGCGGCCGAGTCGAACTCGGCTAGCGGGTCAACGTGCTCCTTGACGAGGGCCCCGGGGTCGGAGTCGGCGATCGCCTCGACGTCCATGCCGCCCATGCGGGAGAGGATCAGCAGCAGCTTCTTGGCCGAGCGGTCGAGGATGACCGAGGCATAGAACTCGGAGACGATGTCGGAGCCGGCTTCGACCCAGAGTTCATGGACCTTGAAGGGTCCTTCTCCGTGCGGTCCGAAGATGTCCATGCCGATGATGTCCCCGGCATGTTCATGTGCCTGGATGCCATCGGCGGCGATCTTGATGCCGCCGGCCTTGCCGCGGCCGCCGATCAGGACCTGTGCCTTGACCGCCACCGGGTAGCCGAGCTCTTCGGAAGCCGTACGGGCTTCATCAGCGGTGGTCGCATGACTGCCTTCCGGCACTGGAAGGCCGTGACGGGCGAAGAGTTCTTTTCCCTGATATTCGAGGAGGTCCATGACTTTTCAGATCGGTGGAGAGACGGTGAGCGCGGGTGCGGACACTATCCGACATAATGGCCGTCGCGCATGCCGCTACCAAGCCTAAAAAACATCACGTGGGTAACTACAGACTGCTACGGCACCCTGATCGACTGGGAGAAGGGGATATCCGAGGCATGTGCCAAGGAAGCCGAAAAGGACGGGTTCAGTTTCGACACCGAACCCTTCCTGGCCCGATTCTTCGAAGTCCAGGCCGAGATCATGTCCGGCTCCTACGAGCTGTACGCCGAGGTCCTGAGGCGCACGATCATCAAGGTAGCCGGCGAGATCGGCTGGGAAGTCGAACCGTCCCGGGCGCAGTTCTTGCCCGACAGCGTCGCCTACTGGCTCCCGTTCAGGGAATCCAATGCCGCGATGGACAGGCTCGGCAAGAAGTTCGACATCGGCATCATCTCCAACATCGATGACAAGATGCTCGGCATCTCGCGCCGTCACCTGCGGACCGACCTCGACCTCGTCGTAACCGCCCAGCAGGTCCGGAGCTACAAGCCCGACCCGGTCCACTTCAAGGAATGCGCCCGCCGCATCGGTGGCAAGAAGGGCTGGCTCCACATCGGCTGCAACTACGACAACGATGTGGCACCGCTCTTGAAGATGAAGGTCCCGGTCATCTGGGTCAACCGTCACGGCGAGAAGCTTGCCGGCCGCAAGAAGCCTTCGCTCGAGGTCAAGTCCTTCCGCGACGCCGTCAAGAAGCTGGGCGCAGGCGGCTGAGCACCGCGTCGATCGTGGCGCGGCCGAAGTCCGAAGACGAAGGAGAGCTTTCCCCGGTCAGCCGGGAATGGCTGGATGCCACCACGCTCAAGGACCGGAAGGTTCTCGGCCAGTACCTGACCCCCGGGTCGGTGGCCGACGCCCTGCTCGCCCTCGTTCGCCTGAAGCCCGGCATGAAGGTCCTTGATCCCGGAGTCGGTACAGGAGAGCTGCTCGCGGCCGCCACCCGTCGGCAGGACGATCTCGAGCTGTTCGGCTGGGACGTCGACCCCGCGGCACTGAGGGCGGCCTCGGAACTGGTCCCGTCGGCTGACCTTGAAGTGCGTTCGGCACTCGATCCCTGGGAGGGACAGTCGTTTGACCTCGTCATCGGCAACCCGCCGTACTTCCAGTTCGTGCCCACGCCCGCCGAGAAGTCCCGTTTCGGCGACGTTATCTCGGGCCGGGCAAACATCTTCTCCTGCTTCTTCAAGGCCGGACTTGATGCGCTGAAACCGGATGGCCTGCTCGCCTTCATCGTGCCTCCGTCTTTGAACAGCGGGGCCTACTTCGAGGCACTCCGGGAGCACATCGGTGGCCGGGCATCGATCGAGAACCTGATCGTGCTCGATGGCACCGACCACTTCTCCGGGGCGAATACCGCTGTCCAGCTGCTCACCCTGCGGAAGGGAGGCACTCCGGGGCCGTTCCAGTTCGAACGTGAGTGCAGCGAGTCCGGCTTCCGCCGGGTGGTTTTCAGTGCTGAACCGGAGGTGCTTGCCGCCCAGTTCGAAGGCAGGCGAACCCTCTGGGACCTCGGATACGAAGCGGTAACGGGGACCGTCGTCTGGAACCAGCGCCGGGCAAACCTTCGGGAAACGGATGCGGACGGAGCGGCCCCCCTGATCTGGTCACACAACCTGCGGGATGGCTCGATTGAACTCTCGCCCCGGACCGACAAGCCGCAATACGTGGCCGGAGTCGATCCGGACCGGGGACCGGCCCTGCTGGTCAACCGGGTGGTCGGATCGGTCGGTCGCGGGGAACTGAGGACGGCACTGGTCCCGGATGGCATGGAATTTCTGGCCGAGAACCACGTCAACCGGATCAGGCAGCGAACGGACACCCGGCCGGCCGTGGGATGGGACGAGCTTCACGGAATGCTTTCCGACCCCTCCGCAGCCGAGCGGGTCCGGCTGCTCACTGGCAATACCCAGATCTCGGCAACCGAACTGACTCACCTGCTCCCACTTGGTTAGAACTACGAGGATGGCGGGGATGGAAGAACGATGAGTCTTTTCGATTGGGTGGCGCGTCACGAGCGGTCACTGCTGGTCCTCCTCGTTCTGGCCGGGGCAGGGTTCTACCTCGGCAACGTCGCCCACTATGTGGAACAGCCGCTGCGCATCGAAGAGAACGAGTGGCCGGCGATGGCCAAGGGGACCTACGACAACGGCAAGCCCCTGATCAAGGCCGGCGATGACCACCGGATCAAGTTCAATCCGGACGGAACGGTCGAGCAGGAGGACTACATCGGCCTTTGGCACCCGCCGCTCTACATGCACACGATGGCCGCCTTCATGGTCGTCGCCGGGGACGACGCGACGACCTCCCTCAGACTGATCGGTGCGTTCGGGCTTCTGGCGTGTTGTGTCCTGCTATTCCTCATCGCCAGGGAGGTCACCCCCGGCCGCAATGCCTTCCGCCTCGGGGCGGTCGCTTCGTTTCTCCTCCTGATCCACCCCTACGCGGTCCAGGGCAGCCTGTTCCTCGACATCGACACCAGCATCTATCCGGCGGCCTTCCTCTTCTTTTTCTGGCAGGTGGCCCGGTTCGAGCGCCGGGAGGAATATTCGGTCAGGGCGGGTCTGGTTCTGGGGGCGGCGCTGGCCCTGGTGCTCTGGTGCAAGTTGACCACGGTTCTCATCCTGCTGCCGATTCTCTTGCTGTTCTGGGTGATACGCGCCGGCGTCCGGCGGGGACTGCCGCACGCTCTACTCGTGATCGGCAGCGGAGCTTTGATCTTCTTTGCCACCTACGGCCTCTACGTCCTGGTCACAGACCAGCCGTTCTGGTACACCTTCAACTTCACTTTCGGCAAGACCAACGGGCTGGTCGTCTGGAAGCAGGCCAGCACCAAGCCGCTCGAGTTTTCGTTGAAGCTCCAGGCATCCTGGTTCATCCCGGCCCTGCTGCTGATGACCGCTGTCTACGGCTGGACCGCCTTGTGGCGATGGATCAGCGAACGGCGGGTCACCATGACCGACCTGATCTGGTTGTCCGGGGCAGCGATCTTCGTGATGTACGCGGCGATTGTCCCCAACGGTTCGATCTACGAAAGCAAGTACGCGCTGCCGGCGCTGCCGATGATCGTCTTCTCGGTCACGGCGATGCTGCTGGGGGTAAACCGGCCGCCTGGCGAGGAGTCGACCGGAAAGGAACCGGCAACAAAGCTCTGGCCGATCGCCGCTTTGACCGGTCTGACAATCCTGGCGACACTGCTGGCGGTCGCCTTCATGCCGGATCTGATCACGCGGCAGGGGTTCATCCGGATGGATTCGTCCGGGAGGGTCTGGATCTTCATCGCCAGCGCAGTAGGGCTACTGGTCCTCGGTTGTCTTCCACGAATGCGCCGCTACGCCCCGGCGGCGATCCTCACCCTGCTGGCGGCTCTCTTCCTGGTCCAGAGCGTCAAGAGCTACCGGGCGAATGTCTCACCGCTCTTCCCCGGGATCGACACCGCCGATTTCATCCGCTCGGGCGAGATCATCAACAAGGAACTTCGGCCCAGGGAGGTCGCGATCGTTTCGAAAGATCTCGGCATCCGGATCAAGGAACGGGTGATCGAAGGCGAAGACATCTGGCTGGTCAGGGGAGACGAATTCGAGGCCGGCGCGATCAGTGGCAACCCCTGGATAACTGTGCTGGCGACCAACGCCTTCGGCCCGCCCTTCGACGACTACACCCAGCAGGTCCGCGACTCCTGCTTCGACAAGCAGCAAGTCGGGCGGGCCGCCGTCTATGTGAGGAAGCCAAAGTGCGGCCGGGAACCTCTCAAAGATTCAGAGTGAACATGTAGTCGGGGGAGTCGCCGAACTTCTCCTGGTTGTGGACCGGAGCGAAGCCGAGTGATTCGTACAGCTTGATCGCCGGGCCGTTGTCCTGGTTGACGTCGAGCTGGATCCTCTGGCATCCGCGTGACCGGGCCCGGTTGATCGCAGCGCTGACCAGGTTCCGGCCATGACCTTTGCCCCGGGACGTTTCTTCCACGAAGGCGTCTTCGAGCCAGGCGTCCTCCGCGCCGGTCCAGACCGAAAGGCGGAAGCGCAACTGGATGAAGCCAACCGGCGGCTCGTCGATCAGCAGGAATTCGGTCATGCGATCGGCGAGCAGCCGGGCGATGGTGATCTCGAGCCCAGCGTTGTTCGGGCCGTCCGATTTGAGAAAATCACGGAAGCTGGCGACCAGGCCGGTCACGGCCGTCTGGTCGGTTGGACCGGCAATGCGAAGTGGTGTCTCCGGTCCCACTATTCCGGCTTCAGCGGCGTCGAGCCGTCGTAGACGAGCTGGATCTTCTTGCCGCCCTTGACCAGATAGATGTCGAGCTTGTTGAACCCGCGTTTGAGCGAATCGGGTGGCATGAGGATCGAGAAGCCGATGCCCAGGCCAAGGCCGTCCTTGAAGGTCCAGCCGACCGCCTGGATGACGTCGTCCACGGCCACAGCGAGGACCCGGTTCTCGGGGATATTCGAGAGCCGTCCATACTGAAGCAGCCCACGAAGGGAGGGCCTGGCCGGGTTGTACTTCTTGACAAAATTTCGCCGCAGAGGTCTGGCCCGGGTACCGTGCTGCATGGGCATCACTTTCAGTTTCGATACCTTCGTGCCGATCAGGTCCTTCTTCGGGCCGAAGCGGTAAGTCGGTCCCCAGCCGACGCCGGTGCCGAAGACCCGCTGGATTCGGTTGACCTGGTTCCGGCGCTGCTTCAGCATCGCGTCGAAGCCGATCGTCGACGAGCCGATCGGTGAGTTGACAACCGTGACCTGCTTCGCGGGGCAGTCGGGCACGTCCCATGGGTAGTCGATCTTCAGCTGCTTCGCGATCTCGGGCAGGATGTCGGTCGCGCAGGTGTGATCGGTAATCACGTCCCCGCTGGCCTGGCCCGGAGCCTTGACGAACAGCGGCACCGAGGCAATTTCGCCCATGTTCTCCCTGACCGCCGCGCGGCGAGGAACACGCGACTTGAAGGCTCCACCATGATCAGCTGTGACCACGACCATTGACTCGTCCCAGAGCCCTTTGGCTTTCAGTGCGCTGGTGATGCGGCCAAGCAGCGTATCGGTGAAACCGACATCGAGCAGGTGGCGCTGGAGGGCGATGTCGACGATCTTCGGCGGGGCCATCCAGGGACCGTCATTCGGCAGCAACCCGCCCCACTCGCTGGTCAGGTTGCTGTACCGCTGCCCGCTCGGCAGGTGGCGCCAGGGGTAGTGCGGCTTCTCGACGTGGATCATGTCGAGCGTCTCTTTCTGCCCCGGCTTCAAGTTGGCGACGAAGTCATCGATACGCTCGGACTCTTCCCCGCTGGAGCTTGCCGCAAAGAGCCTTCCGAGTTTGCGCGCCGCGCCCTGGCCGGTGCGCCCGGTCGCGCCCGTGATGCCGGTTGTGCCGGTCGGGCCCGTGATGCCGGTCGAGCCGGTCGGGCCCGTGATGCCGGTCGAGCCGGTCGCGCCCGTGATGCCGGTTGTCCCGGTCGGGCCCGTGATGCCGGTTGTCCCGGTCACGCCGGTTCCCAGGCCGGAATCCTCGGGGTCTGCCGATTCCTTGGTGAAGCCGGAGAAGCTGGCCGAGATGTCCGGCAGGTTGCGGCGCATCGAGTCCGGCAGCAGCAGGTGCTGGGAGACGACATTCAGGTCGGAGAAGAGGTCACCGAGCTTGGCGTCGGTATAGGTCGCCGACTCCGGGCATAGGTCGTCCGGGCAGACCCGGGTCGCGGCCTCCATGACTCTCAGCTTGTACGACTTGCCGAGCAGCGTGAAAACACTGTGGGGGTAGTCCGAGGCGATCGGCAGCTTGTCCTGTCGGGCGACTCGCCGCCGAGGATCGAAGGTACGGCGAGCGGCGTATACGCGGCCGCGGCGGTCGCGTTCTTGTACCAGGTTGAATCGGAAGCGAGGCTGGCGAAGTTCGGGAAGCGCGTGCCGTCGATCTTTTCCTCGTCGTTCATCAGCGAGGCGATCGGGAACTCGTCAAGGATCACCATGACCACCGGCGCCGGATTGGCCACGGTGATGTCGACCGGGTCCGGCTGCTCGCGCGGCAGGACCAGCCGCGAGGTGCTGGTGAAGAAGAAAAAGATGATCAGGATGACCACCGGGGCGACGGTCAGGATGTCCATGAAGGACCGGGGAAGCGCCAGCGGCTGTAGGCAAAGACCCCGATAGCCGCGAGCAGGACGGACACTGCGATGAGTACCCCGGCCGCCCAGTCGAACCTGTCCTTGAGCACTTGGAGCAGGAAGCAGGCGCCAACCAGGGTCATGAGAAACAGATGGAGGCCCCACCGCAGGTTCCTGTTGATCAGTTGGGCGATCGCTTCGAGGCCGAGTCCGATCAGTGGCGGAACGAAAGCAAGAGCAAGGGTGTAGATGATGATCTGGCCGGCATCGTTGCCCCGGGCCACGAAGAATTCGGGGTTCTTGCCGAGCAACGAAAGCATCGGCTGGAGGAACGCGAGGGCCCAGAGCGCAGCGAGATGCGCGGCTCCCAGAAGAAGGGAAGGTCGCGACGGTCCCTCGGCAGCCTTGGTTGCTTCACTCACGGGACTGCGAGTCTATTGATCGGCACTGGACCAAAGTTCGGTCAGACCGGGCTTTCCGGAGTCTCTGCTGACGCGGTAGACAGCAACTTCGTTTTCGCCTGATTTGAGCGAGTCCTGCGGCAGCAAAATCGAGTAGAGGCGACGGCCGTGGTCGTCGAAGCTCTGGCCGACGGCGGCGATCCTTCCGTTGACCGAAACCGCGAGCGGTGTCCCTTCGCGAACTCCTTCGAGGGTCCCACGCTGGCGCAGCACCGGATTGAGAGGTACGTTGGGCTCGAAGTCCGTGACAGCGGCACCGGACTCTTCGGGGGAAGCGGAAGCGCCGTCCGGCGAAGGGCTGACCCCGACCGCGTCCGTCGTCCGTCCAATCAGGTCCTGGTTCGGGCCAAGCCTGAAGACGGAGGCCCAGCCGGTGTCGCCACCGAACAGCGAGGCCAGCGTGCCGACGTACTCGTCGCGCTGCCGGATCACGGTGCCCATTGGACTGGACACCGCCGGGCCGGCCACGTTGATGATCGAAGCCTTCTTTCGATCACATGCCGGTGACTTCCAGGGCAGGTCGACGCCGAGGTGGCCGGCGACGATCGGGACTATCTCCGTCGTGCAGGTCGGGCGGTTGACGATCCGCCCATCCGTTTGTCCCGGTGCCTTGATGAAGAGCGGCACCATCGCGATCTCGCCCATCGTTTCCGGTCTCGCCTCTCGACGGTTGAAGCCTTTGTTCATCGCGCCACCGTGGTCGGCTACGACCACGAACTCGGTGTCGTCCCAGTAGCCACCGGCTTTGACCTGGTCCATGATGCGACCGAGGATGTAATCGGTGAAGCCGACCTCGAGCAGATGGGCCTGACGGGCCCGTTCAGTCGGGTAGCCGTCATCCAGCCACTGGCTCAGGTTGAAGAGGAAGCGGAATTCGTTCTGGTCCTCCGTGTAGCTCAGCCCGCTCGGGTAGTGGGTCCACGGGTAGTGGGGCTTCTCGATGTGAAGGAGGTCCAGGGTCTTCTCGGGGGCCGGGTCCAGCTCGTCCAGGAAGTCGGCAAGGGCCTTGTCGGTGTCGGTCTGGGCTTCGAAGACACTCTTGAACTGGCTCTTGAACTTCGCGAGGGCCTCTGCTTTCGCGGCAGCGGGGTCAGTCGTCTGCGCGGAGCCACCGAAGTCCTCGAAACTCTGCGAGACATCCGGCAGCCTCGAGGACATTGACTCGGGCAGGATCAGGTGCGCCTGGACGTACTTGAGGTCGCCGGCCAGATCACTCAGGGCAGCGAAGGTGCCGGGCCGGTCCTGGTTTTCGGTGCAGACCTCGGGCGGGCAGAGGTTGGTCACGGTTTCGGTTGCATGCACCCGGTAGGAACCACCGAGCAGCGTGAAGATCGATTCGGGCTGGTCGGCCGAGGTTGCGAGCAGGCTCCCGTCGGCTTCTTTCCCGGTCATGATCGAAGGCACCGCGGCGCTGGTGAATGAGGCGCCGGTGACCGTGTTCCGGTACCAGTTGGAGCTCTTCTCGAGTTCGGCGAAATGTGGGAACCGCTTCGAGTTGACCTTGCCTTTCGAAGTCATGAGAGAGCCCACCGGGAATTCGTCGAAGATGACCATCACGACCGGGTGCGGGTTCGGCACAGTCACATCGAGCGCTCCGGAGTCGTCTGCCGGCCGGATCACATCCGCAGAGCTGCTGAAGAAGATGAAGATGACCAGGATGATCACCGGCGCGGGGGTGAGGAAATCGCTGACTGACCGAACGAAGCTCTTGTGGCCATAGGCCCAGGCCAGGGCCGCACCACCGGCCAGGGCCGCCAGGATCATCAGACTGGCGGGGCCGTCAGCGAATCCCTTGAGGATTCGCAGGACGATGACCGCCGCGAGAAGGCCGACGAATGACAGGTGGATCCACCAGCGCAGGTTGCGGTCGATCAGCTGGGCAAGGGCCTCGATCGCCAGCGCGATCAGCGGGGGCACGAAGGCCAGCGCAAGCGCGAATATGACGATCTCGGTGCCGGTGTTGTCCCGGGCGACGAAGAAGTCGGGATTGTCGCCGAGCAGGGACAGCATCGGCTGGAGAATCGCGATGGCCCACAGCGCGGCAAGATGCGCGGCTCCCAGCAATAGGGAAGGCCGCGGCGGTCGAACGACAGCCTTCGATTCCTTGCTCACGAAGGGGTGAGTTTATCCCTCTCCCGGTCCCCCAAGGGGTGACAGGAGGGGTTCTCCGGCTGACCGGCCGACCGTGAAGACCCTGATGTCGTTGGGGCCGGCCCGAACTGAGTTCTGTGGCAGGAGGATCGAGTAGGTCATCTGGCCCGCGTCGAGGTAGGCGCGCCCGACTGCGCGGACCTTGCCATTCACCGCGATCGCCAGGGGTTCGCCGTCTTCGACCCCGCTGATCTTGCCGCGCTGGCGCAGTACCGAGTTGAGTGCGGCGCCCGGTACATAGTTCGACTGACCGGCCTCGTCGAAGTCGGGCAGGACCGCTCCCTTTGGTTCACCGGATGCGACGTTCAGCGATTTGAGGGGGGAACCGATGAGGTCCTGGTTCGGTCCGACCTTGAGCACGTTCGACCATCCGGTGCCAGGGCCAAACAGGCTGGCCACCCGGTCGACGTAGGTCTGGCGCTGCTCGAGAACCGTTGAGGTGGGCAAGGAAACCAGCGGCCCGGTTCCGTTGTCGACTGTGACGTCGGACCGGTTGCAGGGGGAGGGCTCCCACGGCATCTCGGTCTCGAGCTCCTTCGCGATTATCGGGAGGATCTCCACCGTGCAGGTCGGCCTGGTGATCAGCCTCCCGCTGATCTGGCCGGGCGACTTTATGAAGAGCGGCACCGATGCGACTTCGCCCATGGTGGCTACGTCTGCTTCGCGGCGAGGCTCGCCGGTCAGCAGGGCGCCACCGTGATCGGCGGTGACCACGACCAGGCTCTCGTCCCAGACCCCCTGCTCTTTCAGACGCTTGATGATCATTCCCATCAGGTGGTCGACGTAGCCGACTTCGAGCAAGTGGGCCTGGGTGGCCCGGTCGGTCACGTAGCGGTTGCCGGTCCAGGTCACTTCGTCCGGGATGAAGCCGCGGAAGTCCTTGCTCATGACCCCGTAAACGGTGCCGTCCGGGTAGTGGTTCCACGGGTAGTGCGGCTTCTCGATGTGGCCGTAGTCGAAGGCGGGCCTGCCGTCTTTCGAAGGGCCGATGAAATCGAGCAGCTGACTGGTTTCGTCGCCTGCATCCATCGCCCCTCCTTTCGCCAGATGCTGTCCGGCGACGAACTCGCGTGCCCGGGTGCGGTCCGCGTCCTCTCCTTCCACGGTGATTCCCGGGTCGGCGAAGCCACCGAAGGTCTGGGAGATGTCAGGGAAGTTCACCCCCATGTCCTCCGGAAGCAGCAGGTGCTGTTCGACCACCTTGCTGTCGGTGACCAGCGATTCGAGCGCGCCGGCAAAGCTTTCTCTCGGCCCGCCCGAGGGTGGGCAGAGACTTTCGGGACAGACCTGGGTGATCGGTTCGAGAGCGTCGACGTCGTAGGTCTTGCCAAGCAGGGTGAAGATCGAGTTCGGATGATCGTGGGCGGTGGGAAGCTTGTCGCGTTCGGGTTCGAGGCCGCTGAGGATCGAAGGGACCGCAATCGTCGTGTAGGAGCCACCGGTCGTCGTGTCCCTGTACCAGTCGGACTGCTCCGCGAGCTCGGCGAAATTGGGGAAACGTTTCTTGTTGACCTGGTCGTCGGGAGTCATCAGGGAACCGGCCGGGAATTCGTCGAAGATCACCATGACGACCGGTGCCGGATTGCCCACCTGAACGTCGAGGGGCTCGGCGTTGCCGGATCCGGTGACCAGCTCGAAAGACTGGCTGAAGAAGAGGAAGACGATCAGGATCACGGCCGGCGCCGGAATCAGGATGTCGGTGAGCGACCGCAGGAACTTCCCGTAACCGTAGAACCAGGCCAGGCAGAGCCCGGCCAGCCCGGCGACGATGAGCATTGGGACGGCTGGTCCGTCCGCGATCTGCTTGAACACCTGGATCACCAGCAGGGCGAAGAGGAGGGCCATGAGCGCCAGGTGAAAGAACCAGCGGGCCTTGGTGCTGATCAGGTTGAGCAGGGCCTCGATGCCCGTCGCAACCAGCGGCGGCGCGAAAGTGATCAACACGGCAAAGATGACGATCTGGCCGCCGGTGTTGTCGCGGGCGACGAAGAACTCGGGGTTGCTTCCCAGCAGGCTGAGCAGAGGCTGGATCACCGCCAGCGCCCAGAGTGCGCCCAGATGAGCACCTCCCATTTTGATCGAGGGTACCTTCCGGGGGCTTGGCTGTCTCCTTCAGTTCAGGCACCGGCGGTGATCCTATTCTTCTGGAGCTGCCTCGAACTGCGGTCCGAAGCGCCGGATCGCAATTAAATGGATCCGGGTCCGCACCTATCGTGGCACTCTGTGGTTGTCTAGATAGAAGTCTGTGCTGATCAGCAAACTGAAAACGAGGTACCCGTCCGGCTCCGGGACCGTGAAGGATCTGAAGAGGGCTATGAAGGCGCTTTCCGGCTGCCTTGCAGCAGCGTGCGCAATCGTGGCTTTCCATTCGGTGGAGGTGGCCAGGGCGGCCGTCCGGCCGAACGTGGTTGTCATCCAGACCGACGACCAGCCGCTGGCCGAATTTAACGCCCGCTGGCGCGACCTTTACGACAATCAGCGCCGGATCATGCCGAACACGATGTCCCTGATCCGCAACAAGGGAATCGAGTTCAGCAAGTACATAACTCCCTTTCCGGTCTGTGCCCCGTCGCGGGCATCGCTGCTCAGCGGCCAGTACGCACAGAACCATGGTGTGATCCGGATCGGCGGTCCACGTGGTGGCTGGGATGCCTACCGGGACAATCGCATCGACCAGGAGAACCTGCCGGTCTGGCTCCAGCGCTCCGGGTACCGCACGATGCATTTCGGCAAGTTCATGAATAACTACGGTGGGCCCGATTTCCCGGCGGAGACCACAGTCCCGCCCGGCTGGGACCGCTGGGTCTCCGACGCCACGGACAATTCGACCCGCGAGTTCTACGGCTACCAGCAGAACATCGACGGTTTGATCACGGACCGGCTGGGCTACCCGTACTACGACATGGCCGGGGGCAAGGATCCGGTCGGCTGCCCCGACCTCGGCCAGACGCTCTGCAACTACCACACGGACTCGATGAACATTCAGGCAGAATCCGAGATCCGGGGGGCCGGCAGCCAGCCGTTTTACCTCCAGATCGATTACCACACTCCCCACGGTGATTCCCGCCCACCGAGCGGTCCGGAGCCCGCGAATCGTGACTATGACACCGCGTTGCGCACGGAAAGTCCGAAACCCCCCGGATACAACGAGCCTGGCATCTCCGACAAGCCCTCTTTCATCCGAAGCAACCCACGGTTGTCCGCCGGTGAGATCTTCCAGATGAAAATCGAGTACCAGAAGTCGATCGAGGCGCTTCAGTCGGTCGACGATGGCGTGAAAGGCATCGTCGACGCGCTCAGGGAGACTGGCAAGCTGAAAAACACCTACATCGTCTTCACCTCGGATAACGGGTTCTTCTTCGGCGAACACCGGATCAACCGGGGCAAACTGCTGCCGTACGAACCGGCACTGCGCGTTCCATTCGTGATGCGTGGCCCCGGGATCAAGGCGGGCTCGAAGAGCAAGGAGACCGTGGCCAACCAGGACATCGCTCCGACGATCCTCAAGCTGACCGGAGCCAAGGCGCGCAGCAAGATTGACGGACGCTCGATGATCCGGTACTGGCGGAACACGAAAAAGCGCTCACGCCGGCCCATCCTGCTTTCGAGCTATCAGCAGGCGACCCGGTTCATCCCGGGCGATTACCCGGACGAACCACCCGTGGTCACTCCTGACGCCACCAAGGGCGCCCAGACTTCGGTCAAGGCCGCCAACCAGAATTACGTCGGCATCCGGGTCGGTCCTTACAAGTACGTCGAGTACGAAGTCGGTGACGGCGAACTTTACGTCATCCCGAAGGATCCGGCGGAGCTCCACAACCGGTTCGGCAAACGCCGTTACAAGCGGGTCCAGAAATATCTGGATAGAGAGCTGACCAAGCTGCGGGCATGCAAGGGTGCCTCCTGCCGGGCTTCGGCGAAGAAGTGGCCGCGACCTCCGGGCCGCTGACGCTCAGCCGGCCGGCAGGTTGGTACCGAGCGGGAACAGCTTTCCGCTCGAGTCGACTTCGTAGACCGTGATCTTGTTGTTGCCGGCCTTGATTGAGTCGGGATTGACAATCGTGCCAAAGCGCTGCGCGCCCTTGTAGTCGAACGATTTGGTGGTGCCGCCGATCTTGCCGTTGACTCCGACTGCGATCGTCGCACCGGTCTTCGGACCGTTGAGTTCGCCGGTGACCCACATCGGGAGCTCCGGGGTCTTACCCGGCTGGTAGTTCAGGTATTTCTGAGGGTCGTCGAATGTGACTTCTCCGGGATCAGCGGTGATCGCGGGAGCCTTCGTATCGATCAGTTGCGGAACCGGGCCGAGCGTGTAGAGCGTGCCGGTGCCGAAACGCTCGTCCCGCTGGGCGATTGCGGCATCACGCTGCTTCTTGACATCCGCGATCGAGACGGTGAAGGTTTCGTTCTTGACGTCCTTGACTGTGACTTCACGGTCCGGGACATCGTCGCCCTGCAGAGGAACGCCTTCGGTGTCGTACATGCCTTTGACGTCGAGTTCCTTGGCGATCGTCGGCACGACGTCGAGGGTCATGCTGTGGATCGGGTCAACCTTCGGCTTCGTCTGTCCCGGGTACTTGATGAAGAGCGGCGGGTTGGCAACTTCGCCCATGCTGCGGGTGTCGGTGACACGCTGGGGCACCGGCTTGCCCTTGAAGCTGACGCCGTGGTCGGCGGTAATGATGACCATCGCTTTGTCCCAGTTGCCGTTTGACTTGACCTTGTTGACGATCTGACCGAGCAGGGTGTCGGCGAAGCCGGTCTGGACGAGCTGGCGTTGCTGGGCGGTAGCCACACCGTTGTCATCGACCAGCCACTGGTTCGTACTGTTCGAGACGGAGCGGATCGGCGAGTTGTTGTAGAGCTGGCCCTTGGCGCTGTACTTCCACGGCTGGTGCGGCTGCTTGATGTGCATCAACGTCAGCGACGAATCCTTGGCCGGGATCCGGTTGATGAAGGTCGTGTACTCCGAAGGGGTCTTGCCGCCGCCGTGGCCCTTGACGAAAGCGTCATCGACGACGTTGCCACCGCCTCCGTCGCCCACGCTACTGTCGCCTCCGCCGAAGTTGGCGAAGTCAGTACCGACATCCGGCAGCGTGTCGGCAATCCCCGGAGGCAGCACGAGCCGGCCCTCGACGTACTTGAGGTCGGTGAAGAGGGACTTCAGACGGCTGGTCTGGCGAACGCTTGCCGCTTCGTCAGGACACAGCTGAACCGAGCAGATCTGGGTGACTGGCTCCACCACGTGGTAGCTGTACGAATCCGAGAGCATCGAGAACACGCTGTCGGGCTGGTCCGCCGCGGTTGCCAGAGCGTCTTCGTCGGGCACGCTGCCGGTCAGCAGTCCGGGGACGGCCGTGGGGGTGAAGTATGAAGTCGTGGTCTGGTTCGGATACCAGGTGCTCTCGCCCTCGAGCTTCTTGAAGTTCGGGAAGCGGGAGCCATCGACTTGATGATCCTTCGTCATCAGGCCGCCAGTGGCGAGCTCATCGAAGATGACCCAGACAACCGGCGTGGTGGATGTTGTCGAAGCTGATGCTGACCGAATCGCTCTTCGGGAAGATCACGTCGGAGCTCTTGCTGGTGAAGACAAAGAGCAGAAGAATCACCACGGGAGCGACGATCAGGATGTCCATCAGGTTCTTCAGGAAGACCACCCGGAAAACCGCGTATGCGAACAACGCGCCGAGACCCAGGGCCAGCAGGACCATCAGGATCGTCGGGCCCTCGAAGAAGTTGCTTTCGATTCCGACGAAAAGGAAGGTCGCGATTCCCCAGAAGAAGAGGAAGTGGACCGCGTAATACACCTGTGGGCTGATCAGTTTTGCAACCCATTCGACTGCCAGCAGGATCAGGGGCGGGACCAGGGTGAAACCGATCGCGAGGATCAATACATCGCCAGGGCTGTTGTCCCGGGCAACGAAGAAGTCCGGATTCTTACCCAGCAGGTCGAGCAGAGGCTGGACAAAAGTGATGGCCCAAAGGGCAGCCAGATGGCCACCGCCAAAAAGCCATTGACGCCGGGTCGGCGGCTCTTTCGTCCATTCGAAGTTCATCGCAGAGGCGAAGCGAGGTAGAGGACCCGGTCGCCGGAGGGCAATTCTTCACGCTTTTCTATCTGGAAGCGTTTCTTCATCTCGGCCTCGAAATTGTCGAGGTCGTAGTCGAGGTTGGCACCCTCCTGCTTGTTCGCCAGGAGCGCGCGGACCATCGGGTCGGTGCGCTTCGGGAACTCGATCAGGAGTGTCGAACCCAGGTCCTTGACCCACTCGAAGAACTCGGCGATCGGAATGTTCGCCGAGATCGACACGTGATGGATCAGGGCGAGGGCCAGCATCAGGTCCGGCGCGCCACGATCGGAAAGCGTGCGACGCTCGAGGCCACGCCAGCCGAGGCCCGGTGACGGGTCGGCCAGGTTGCCGACGAGCGGCAGGATCTTGGTGTTGCCCTCAACCTTCAGTGAGCGGTAGAGGGCGTCGACGGTGGCGTGGTCGAAGTCGAACGCGACAACCCGCTCGGAGCTCTCTGCGGCAATGCGCGAGTAGGCACCGTCGTTGCAGCCCATGTCCCAGGTCAGGGTCGGGCTCTTTTCGGCGGCCACTTCGGCGACGAACTCCTGCTTGCGCCTGTCGTCGTCATCGCTGTAGGTGTTCGAGGCGCGGTAACCGCTCCACGAGGTTTCTCCGGCCTTCCACTTCAGCTTGGCAACCAGGCGGCGCATGCTGTCCATGTGGGCCTTTACAGCTTCGGGCTTGACGGTCCGCTTGTTCTTGTTCGCTTCGGCGCTTCCCGGCCCGGACTTGTTCGCCCGGCGGTCGAGGCGTGCGTGCAGCGAGGTGTGCAGGAAGACTCCCTTGCGCAAACGGTCCCTCAGTGAGAACACCTTGATTGCGTCGATCGGCTGGATTCCGTCGATCGAACCACGCATCCAGGGGTGGAACGGGATGTCCTTGTGGGCCTGGAAGAGCAGCGGGTAGAGGTAAAGCATGCAGAACTGGCGGTAGCCGACCCAGGGCAGGCCTTCCGGGATCTTCTCGAACGAACCGACGTCGATGAAGACGGGGCTCGATCCCCGGAACTGGACGTTGTAAGGCGTCGCGTCCTTGAGCATGAGACCCTCGTCGACCGCGGCGATGCCGAGTTCGAGCTGAAGCAGGGCTGCGTCCTGCAGCTGGGTGAAGGTCCACTCATAGGGGTACGAGACGAAAGGCACACGCTCGTGCTCCAGAACCCTCTCGACGCCGGTCGGCAGCAGGTCGGTGGACCCGTTCAGGACCGAGACATCAACTTCCTTGGTCGGAATCAGCTCACCTTTGTTGACCAGGGTCTCCAGCAGCGGACTCGCCGCAAGGGCATCCCAGTCGCCGGCACCTTCCGGGCTGAGGGCCCGGAGGATGGCGTCATCGGTAATCACGACACGGCTGTCTCGGTCCCGGAAGGAACCAGGTTCTGCATTTGCCACGTGTTTACTGCTCGGCTGGCTTGTCGTCGGCCGGGTCGGCCGGCGTGGTGGTCGCGGTTGCGGCACCTGCTTCGGAGCTGGCCGAGGTGGCGGTTGGGCCATCGGCTGCGGGCTCAGTCTTCTTCCAGAACATGAGCGCGTCCTTCATTTTCTTTCCGTAGGTCCGGATTGCTGCTCCAGCGCCGGCGATTCCGGCGAGTACAGCAGCAAGCAGAGCCGAAGCACTGCCCGGATCCAAGTATGCAAGTAGTTCCATAATGGTTACGAGTTCCTCTCTGAAGCCGCCCCTGGGGCGACGGTAGACCGCGAGATCCTACCGGATACGGAGGTTCGGGGTTACTTGATGGTGGCCAGGGGGTCGCCGCTGGCGACCGCGTCGCCGACTTTGATCGGCAGAACGGTGACTTTCCCCTTGCGGTGAGCGGTGATTTCGTTCTCCATCTTCATCGCTTCGATCACGCAGATCAAGTCGCCTTCTTCGACCTCGCTGCCTTCTTCGACGTTGAGTTTGAAGATCGATCCCTGGAGCGGTGACTCGAGTACTTCGGATGAAGACCCGCCACCGCCACCGGCCTTCTTCTCGCGCTTCTTCGGCTTGGCACCGGGCGCGGCGGCAGCGGCGACGCCGGTTGCCTCGCCGATCACCTTGACGTCGAACCGCTTGCCGGAGACTTCGACCAGGTAGTCACGGGCGACCTTCTCGGCCTCACCCTCCTCAGCCACCGGTGCTTCGACCTTGGGCGGGGCGGTGGTCTTCAGCCACTTCCGGTCTTCCATCAGGTCGCGACAGGTCTCGCCCTTTTCCCACTGCTCGGTCCGGAGAATGGCTTTGTGGAAGGGAATCAGGGTGGAAAGGCCACCGATCTCGTATTCCTCGAGCGCACGCAACATACGTTTCGTCGCGGCTTCACGGTCGTTGTCCCAGACGATCAGCTTGCCGATCATCGGGTCATACATCGGGGTCACTTCGGAGCCGTTGACGACGCCGGTGTCGATGCGGACCCCCGGACCGGACGGCTCCTTGTAGCTGGTGATCTTGCCGGGGGCGGGGGAGAAGTTCTTGTCGGCCTTCTCGGCGTTGATCCGGCATTCGATCGCCCAGCCGTCGATCCTGACGTCTTCCTGCTTCAGTGAGAGTTCCTCACCGGCGGCGATCTTGATCTGTTCGCGCACGATGTCGACGCCGGTGATCATCTCGGTCACGCAGTGCTCGACCTGAACCCGGGTGTTCATCTCGAGGAAGAAGTACTCGTCGCCGTGCTGCATGCCTTCGATCGTGCCGGCGGAGAAGTAGCCGACGGCCCTGGCGGCGTCGGTTGCGATCTTGCCAATCCGCTCGCGCATCTCTTCGTCGACGTGCGGACCGGGGGCCTCTTCGATGACTTTCTGGTGACGGCGCTGGATCGAGCAGTCGCGTTCGCCGAGGTGGATCACGTTGCCCTGCTTGTCAGCCAGCACCTGGACTTCGACATGGCGCGGATCTTCGAGGTACCGCTCGACGTAGACCCGGTCGTCGCTGAAGAACTTCATGCCTTCGCGCCCGGAGCCTTCAAAAGCCTCTTCGAGGTCATCCGGGGTCAGGGCGACGCGGAATCCCTTGCCACCACCACCACCGACCGCCTTGCAGGCGACCGGGTAGCCGGCTGCGTCGGCCTGGGCCCGGGCTTCGGCCAGATCCTTCGCGGGCACGGTGGCGCCGGGGACAATCGGTACACCGGCCTTCTCCATGATCTCGCGGGCCTGCGTCTTCGACCCCATCGCGTCGATCGCCGATGCGGGCGGGCCGATGAAAGTGATGCCGGCCTCGTCGAGGGCACGGGCGAAATCGGCGTTCTCGGCGAGGCAGCCGTAGCCGGGGTGAACCGCGTCGGCACCGGAATCCCTGCATGCGCCGACGATCTTCTCGATCGAAAGGTAGCTCTCGGCCGGAGTCGCCGGACCAATCAGGAAAGCCTCGTCACAGGCGTGGACGTGCGGAGCATCCCGGTCGATCTCCGAGTAGACGGCAACGGAAGGGATGTCCATCTCTTTGCAGGCGCGGGCAACGCGGATAGCGATCTCGCCACGATTGGCGATCAGGATCTTCGAGAACATTGGCCGGAGTCTATTTAGGCAGAACGGAACGCGGCTGTTGGCCTGAGGTGACGGGCAGCGCCCGGGAACGACCTGGACGCGCCTGGCTGATCTTGCGGCCCGAGGGCGGAGGTGGGTGTGGACCGCGGGGGCGCCTCCTCCGGGACAACGCTCCCCGGATCGGGGCTAATCGCGCTATCGCCTCGGTCGCCAGCCCTCCGGACGCGCCCCCGCGGCCCACATCTGCCTGTTGCGGCTGAGCAGGTCCCCATGCACCGCCGGCTTGCGTGGCGTATCGGAAGTGCCCGGAGCCTGACGGCCGCGAGATCCCCGAAACCGTGGATAGTCCACGGTTTCAGGGATCTCGGCGCCAACATCCCTCCCAGGGCGCCGCTTCCAACTCCACTTCACATTCGCTTATCCTCTCCGCAATGATCGAACTCCAGTCGCACTCCGTTGTCTCTGATGGCCAGCTCGAACCGGCTGAGGTGGTTGAACAGGCAGCCGCTGCGGGTGTCGAGATTCTGGCTCTGACCGACCACGACGGCGTGGCCGGGGTCCCGGAGGCGATGGAGAAGGGCGAGCGACTCGGTGTGGAGATCGTGCCGGCGATCGAGATGTCCTCGGTTCACGAATTCGCCGAGGACCTCCATATCTGCGGCTACTGGATCGATCTCAAGAAGATCAAGCCGGCCTGCGACCGGGCCCAGCAGGAGAGGTTCGACCGGGCGAAGGAGATCATTGAGAACCTGCGCGGCTTCGGATTCGACATCACGATCGACGACGCGATCCGCGAGGCTGGCTCGGCCGATTCGATCGGCCGTCCCCACATCGCCCACGCGGCCGGTGCCGCCAACAACATGGGTCCGTTCTTCGAGGAGTACCTGGTGCCCGGCGCCAAGGCCTTCGTCTCCCGCAAATGGCCGACTGCCCAGCAGGCCTGCGAGATCATCCAGGAGGCCGGCGGCGTCGCCGTGATCGCCCACCCATACTGGGACGTCAAGGACCCCGAGCAGGTCGAGATGCTGATTCGCTCCCTCGACATCGGCGGTATCGAGGTCTTCTACCCCTCCCACACGAAGAAGCAGACGAACCACCTGCTGAAGCTGGCGAAAGAGCTTGGAATCAGCGCCACGGCCTCATCCGACTACCACGGCCCCACCCACAAGACGTTCAGCCGCTTCGGCGCCTACCAGACCTACGATCTGGGCCAGCCAGAGGTCCCCGCCAGGCCCTGAGTCTCGGCAATAGAGCGCCCAAAAGGACTGGGTGCGTTTTCTACGTAATGGATATAGAAAACGCACCCACCCCTAGGGCTGAACGTTTGTCTTGAATGAGAAGCTGACGAGTTCCATCACTTCCTCTATCTCCCTGGTGATCATCCAGTGTGAGAATCGATGCACCTGGTGGCCGGCTCGCTTCAGCAGGTTCTCCTTGCGAATGTCCTTGTCCCGGGTCATGCGTCCCCGGTGGAACTCGTAGCCATCCACTTCGATTATGAGATTCGCGTCCGGCCAGAAGAAGTCCACCTCCTCGCCGCAGACATAAGAGTTGATCAGCGGTTTCGCAAAGTCCCTTTTCAGACATTCCTCGTTGAACAGAATCTCCAGGTCTGACCTGCTCATCGCGATTTCCGGATGCCTTATCCCAACCATATCCCTGAAGGTAGAAAACCCTTTTCGGCCCGGACCGCAGCGAATGCAGTCGAGGAGGTCCTTCTCCTTGAGGAGTTCCAAGCGGTCAGCTTCGTTGAACGCTGATCGAAGGCCATCCCGTGGGAGAACCGCGGCCAGGTCGAGCAAAGTGCGAGCTGGGGCAGTCAGGGGAATGCCATGCTTTCGCTTCACGTGTTCCACCGGCAGGTATCTCGTTCGTGAGGCGCGAAGTCTCCGGCGCCCCGCGATGCCCGGCGGCGAGAGATTGCGGGCCGTAGAGCGACGGCTGTGCGGGCGTGTTGTTTCGACGGCCCCGAACCAGACCAGAAAGTTCCAGAGTGAGGCTGCACTCCGGCATGCCAGAACAGCTCCGTCTCCGGACGCGAGTACTCCGGCCATGCAGGCGCCCAGTTCCGACGTGACCGGGCGCCCGAGCGCGTACACACCGGTGCAGACCGGCAGAAACTTTCTCGCCCGGACACGCTGGGCGATGCTCATACTCGTGATTCCGGCAGCGATCAGTTGCGGTCGAGTCAGCAGGCCGTGCTGCCGTCGAGCAACGTCGAGGGAGATCCCGGTCACCTGGCTGCTTCTGCCTGGTTTCCTGCCTGACTTCTCGGCACTGGACTTCTGGGGCGATTCCATCGCCTAACACTTCTCGAATGGGAGAAACAGATGTCGGAACAAAGGTGACGAATGTTTTTCGCAAGACGGAAGGAAGGTTCAACCCGCCGAGACTGGGTGCGTTTTCTATACCTATGACGTAGAAAACGCACCCAGTCTTTCGGGCTTGAGCTGCTGCAATGCGGAGGGCGGCACCTGGCCGCCCTCGCTTGGCGCTATGCGCCTTACTTCTGAATTCCTGTTGCTACGAAGCGACCGCGGCCGGGATGAGCTCGCGCTCTTCGAGGTAGGTGATCAGCTTCGCAGCTGATTCAGCCGGCTCTTCGGATTCGGTGTGGATGACGACCTCGGGGTTCTCCGGGGCTTCGTACGGGTCGGAGACTCCGGTGAATTCCTTGATCTCGCCCGAGAAGGCCTTGGCGTACAGGCCCTTGACGTCGCGCGCGGCGCAGGCGTCGACCGAAGCCTCGATGTAGACCTCGATGAACCGGTCGCCCATCATCTCGCGGGCTTCGTCGCGGATCGCCTTGTAAGGGGAGATCGCGGCGGTGATCACCGGGGTGCCGTTGCGGGAAAGCAGGTCGGCGACGAAGGCGATGCGGCGAATGTTGGTGTCGCGGTCTTCCTTCGAAAAGCCGAGGCCCTTCGAGAGGTTCTCGCGGACGATGTCGCCGTCGAGGATCTCGAGCTTCGAACCGCGGGCCGTGAGCTCAGATGAGAGCAGCCCGGAAATGGTGGTCTTGCCGGCGCCCGAAAGGCCGGTGAACCAGAGAGTGAATCCTTTGTCTGACATTTGTTTAGTTGTCCTCCTTGTAAGCGTCGATCAGGATCTTGGCGACTTCGGGGCGCGAGAACTCGTGGGGCGGCTCTTCGCCGTTGCCCAGCATCTCGCGAACCTTGGTCCCGGAAAGGAACAGGTGTGATTCGGCGTCATGCGGACAGGTCTTGCCGGAAGCAAGTCCCTCGCACTCGTGGCACCAGAAAGTGTGCTCGAACATCAGCGGCTCGATTCCGAGTTCGTCGATGTCGATGTCGTCGAAGATCTTCTGCGCGTCGTAGGTGCCGTAGTAGTCACCGGCTCCGGCGTGGTCACGACCGACGATGAAGTGGGTCGCACCGTAGTTGCGGCGGACGATCGCGTGGAGAACGGCTTCACGCGGACCGGCGTAGTGCATCTTCGCCGGCTTGACGCCGAGCACAACACGGTCACTCGGGTAGTAGTCCTCCATCAGGACTTCGTAGCAGCGCATGCGAACGTCGGCGGGAATGTCGCCGGCCTTGGTCTTGCCGATGAGCGGGTGGATGAACAGCCCGTCACAGGTCTCGAGCGCAGCCTTGGTCAGGTACTCGTGGGCCCGGTGAATCGGATTACGGGTCTGGAAGGCGACGATCTTCTTCCAGCCACGGTCGGCGAAGTCCTGCTTCGTCTCGGCCGGGGTCTTGTAGCGGCGCATGAAAGCTTCTTCGTGGTCCGGCAATGCGTCGACCTGGATCGGTCCGGCGATGCAGCGGGTGCCTTCTTCGTAGATCGCGGCGACACCGGGATGCTCGGTGTCTTCGGTGCGGTAGACCTCTTTGGCCTCACGGGCCAGGTCACGCTCGAAAATCTCTTCGACGGTGATCGAGCCGAGGGCCTTGCCTTCGTCGGACGAGAGGGCAATCACGTCGCCGACTGAGCAGTCGAGGTCGGTAGGGAGGGTGATCGGGATCGGCCAGTAGTCACCGGCGGCGGTGCGCATGTCGGAACAGACGCTGCTCCAGTCCGCGGATCCCTGGAATCCGGTCAACGGGGCAAAGCCGCCGTTTCCGATCATTTCGAAGTCGGCAGTCTGCCGCTCCGAGAGAGTCAAAGCTAGTTCGGTCATTTTCACGCTTCCGTATGAAGTGTTTGTTGAGAGGGAAAGTACAAAAAGTTGGACGGGGAGGGTAACCGTTCTCACCAAAAAAGGGACCGCCCCGGGGCGAGAAGGCCGGCCCCTGCTTTCGGGAGATGACTAATTAATCCCGCATTCAGTCTTGCCGGAACCGGACCAGCGTCCGTCCCGGGCCGACTGGCCAGGGGCCACCGGACGGGTGCAGTGGGTGCAGCCGATCGAAGGATAGCCCTGGTCATGGAGAGGGTTGTAAGGCACGCTGTGCTCGTTCAGGTGGTTCCAGACATCGCGCTCCGACCAATCGGCGATCGGGTTGAGCTTCCACAGGCTGAACTTGCTGTCCCAGGCCAGTTTCCTCGTCTTGGCGCGAGTGGCCGAGTCGGCGCGGCGAACTCCCGCGACCCAGGCGTCGACTGATGAAAGCGCCCGGCGCATCGGCTCGACCTTGCGCAGGCCGCAACAGGCATCGGGGTCGCTGTTCCAGAGCCTGTCGCCGAACTCGGCGGCCTGCTCCTCGAGCGTGATGCCCCGCCAGCGCTCGAATTCGACGTTGAAGTGCTCGGCCAGCCGGTCCCGGGTTTCGTAGGTCTCGGGGAAGAGCAGGTCGGTGTCGAGGTAGAAGAAGCGGGCCTGCGGATTGATCTCGGTCGCCAGCTGCATGACCACCGAGCTCGTCTTCTGGAACGAGCAGGCGATGTACATGTCCTGGCCGAACTTGTCGAAGGCCCACTCGAGAACCTCGGAAGCCGAAAGCAGCTCGAGCTCCGACGCCATCGCTTCCTCGTCGAAGCGCGCGCGGGCCTTTTCGGCCGCGTTCGTTTCCGCGCTGATTGCTGTGGTGGGCTCCATGGTCGTTTCGCTGTCAGCCGATCGGCTAAACGGCGCACTCGCCTTCGCCGCGCTCGACCACATATGGATCGGAACGATCCCAGTCGATGAACTCCTGCATGGTGTCGAGGTTGAAGTCGACCGGCAGGGTCAGAGCCTTCACCTCTTCTTCCATGCGGGCGGTGCCGACCCGTTCGACGAACTCGTTGAAGACTTCGCCGTCCTTCCGGTCGGACTCGTAGAGCCGGATCCAGCGTTCGACCGCGTCCGGGACCCGCTTGGCGGGCAGGCGTGACTTGAGCCGGGCGCCGTAGATCGTCTGACCGTCGATGTACTTGCCGGCGAGGTGCGGGATGTAGGCGGGAAGGGTGCGGCCCCCGACCTTCAGCGAGGCGCCGTAGAAGCCGATGTTCGCGATGTGGTGCTGGCTGCAGCCGTTGGGGCAACCGCTCATCTTGATGTGGATCTCACGGGTGAGCGGGTCGGTGATGTTCATCTCTTCGACCCGCGTCTGGATCGCCTTGTTGAGGCCCATCGAGCTGGTGATCCCCATCTTGCAGCTGTCGGTTCCGGGGCAGCTGACCACGTCCGTGATCCGTCGCGGACCAACGTCGTCGAGGTCGAGATCACCGAGCCGTTTCCACACGTCGTAAAGGGCCTCTTCGCGAACCCACCGCAGCACGATGTTCTGCTGGACGGTCATCCGGGCGAAGCCCCCGGTGTAATCACGCATGATCTGCGCGAGGCCACGGAACTGCTCCGGGGTGAGGTCTCCGCGCACGACTTTGACCTCCACAGTGTGGAAACCGTCCTGGCGCTGCTTCTGGACGTTGGCCTCGAGGTAACGGTCGAAGTCGGCCCGGTCGCCGTTTGGGGAGCTGGTGACAGCTTTCGGTTCCGGGAGTTGTGACTCTTCGTCGATGTCAAAGCGCAGGTGATCGATCGTAAAGTCGCGGTCGTTGACCCAGTCGCCTTCGAGTTCCTCGTCCACCATTCGACGCACTTCGTCGATGCCAACCTTGTCGACCAGCACCTTGATCCGGGCGCGGGCGCGGTTCGGCCGGAGCCACGCCTGACGGTCGTAGACCCGAAGGATGGCTTCGGACACCTTGAGGTAGTCGCCGTTGTCGGCTTCGACGAAGTCGTAGATCGTCGGAGCGATCCGGGGCATGATCGATGTACCGCCGCCCACCTTGACTTCGAAACCCTTGACGCCGTCATTCATCCGGCTGATGAAGGCAATGTCGTGGATGCCGGTCATCGCGCGGTCGGCGTCGGAGGGCGAGAAGGCAGTCTTGATCTTCCGCGGCATCAGCTGAGTCGTGGGGTGGCGCACGAAGTAACGGGTGTAGGCGCCCGCGTAGGTGGTCGGGTCGAAGATTTCGTCTTCGGCGACGCCCGCCCAGGGGTCGCCGGTCACGTTGCGGACGGTGTTGCCGCAGCCCTCGCGGGAGGACAGGCCGCTCGGGGCCATGTCACGCAGCATGTGAACCATCCGCTTGAGCGGAATGTGGTGGATCTGGATGTTCTGGCGGGTCGTGATGTGACCCTTGTTCAGCGGAGCGTAGTCCTCGACCACGTCGGCGAACGAATCCATCTGCTCGGGGGTGACGCCACCGAACGGAAGCTTGACGCGGACCATCTGGACGCCGGGCTGGCGCTGTCCATACACGCCCTGCTTGAGCCGGAAACCGATGAAGTCGACCTCCTCCGTCTGACCGGCGAGGAACTCGTCGGCTTCACCTTCGAAGTCATCGAACTCGTGCTCGAGGATCGGGATGACGTGGCCGGGGACGTTGTCGTACGTCTCCGGGTTGGTCAGCGATCCGAGCTTGCCTTTGCCCGTCTGGACCTTGCCGGGCTCCTGCTCGACGCCTTTGTCGCCAGGCTTGGCGAGCGGCTTCGGTTTCGGTTTGGCGGGGGCCGTACTGGGCTCCATCGAGGGTCCTCCTGCTGGGACTTTCAGTCGTTATCGGTATTTACGAAGCGGATCGGCATCTTAGGCTACGGCTGATCGTAGCAAAACACTAATACCTGACCCGAAATAGGGTATTTACGAAGTACGGGCTTTTGCTTCGAGAATTGCTGCTGCCTGGCCTGGCTCTGAAACGTAGCCGTCGGCCGGCTCGATCCCTTTGCCTTCGGCGACCCGGGCGGCGATCCCGCCCTGGAGGGTGCTGACGTCGTAGCCGCCGGAAACGAAGGCGTCGGCGGCCATGTCCGAACGGTTGCCCACGCGGCAGTAGAAGATCACCGGTACCGCGGGGTCGAATTGGTCCCGTTGCTCGGCCAGGGTCTCGAGGCCGATCCGTTCGGCACCGGCGATGTGGGCGGCGTCGAATTCGTAGTCCTGCCGCACATCGATCAGCCGGACGCCGTCCTTGATCAGTCCCTCGATCTCGGCGGGGCTCTTCTGGTGGTCCGGTGTTGCTGCGTCAGCTTCCATGGATTCGAAAAGCTAGCAACGTTGAACGCGTCCGCGTCAATCCACGACCTGGACGTGGTCCCGGTCGCAGCGGAGGACGTACGACATGACGACGTCTTCACCCCGGACCCATCTCGTGACCTCGCCTTCGACCGAGCAGTAATCCGGCACCGCGTTGCCCGCCCGCTTCCGCCCGATCACCCAGACGTCGGCATCGGCAGGTTCGTTGCCGACCGGTGGATCCGTCACCCGGTAGTTGAGGCAGGGGAAAGCCGTGATCTCAGCGTCGAGTGAGCCCGGCTGGGTCAGGGCGGTACTGCACTTCGGGACGACCGCATCGGGGATCTCTTCCCGGGCTTCGCGCTGGCTCGACCACCAGTAGTCGCTCTCCCAGTTGCCGTTGATCCCGCCGATTCCGGCGACGGGGTTCACATAGGTGTAGTTGTAGGGGAATAGCAGTGCGCCTTCGGCCATTGGCACCAGCAGGGCCAAGGACAGCACGACGACCACCGCAGCCCGTGCTCCGCCGGATCCCCCGGGCCGGTCGCCGAACCGGCGCCAGGCACGGAAGGCCCCGAACCCGGCGAGCATCACCACGGCCGGCAGGATGTACAGGTGCTGGCGCAGCCCGGAATACATGCTCGAGCCGAGAATGATGCTGCCGAGCGACAGCAGCAGCAGTTGCTGAAGGACGAGGATCAGGCCGATGTCGCGGCGCGCCGCCAGGACCTTCAACCGGCCGGAACCGGCCCCGGCCAGTTCGCGGATCCAGCCCCGGAGGCCGAGCGCCGCCCCGGTCAGGGCGAGCAGGCCGATCAGCAGCGGGATCGATGCAAAGACCCAGGCCGGCAGATACCAGGCCGGCGGGTCACCCGACAGGAGTTGCCCGGCGGTCAGGGTCCGGCCGGTAAACGGGAAGCCCGACGAATCACGAATCGAGTCGGTGAGGAACGCCCGGGGGTGTTCGATCAGCACCGGGTAGACAGCGACCAGGGCGACGATCCCTATCACCACGCCGGCCGCGACGGCCACGGTGTCCCGGCGACTGCGATCGCTGGTCCAGATCAGCACCGCGTAGGTGAAGAGCGAAGCCAGGACCGGCAGCCAGAAGGCGATCCTCGTGCCGGCGCCCAGGAAGATGCCGGCACCGACCAGGGCCGCGATCCCGACCGGCCGGACCCATCGCCGGGCCCCGGCGGTGGATCGGGGTGCGAGCGCGATCACCAGGCCGGCGGTTACGAGGGTGTACCCGGCGGCGGCCGGCAGGTCCTTCGGATTGAAGAAGCTCATCCCGCTCCAGAGCGGGATCGCAAGCAGGCAGACGGCGGTCCAGAGGCCGAACCGCCAGGACGAGGTCATCGCCCGGACCGCGCATCCGGCAGCGACCGCGGCTGCGAAGCCGATCAGTGCGGAGACCAGGTGTCGTACGTCCCAGGACCCGGCCGTGTCGTTGATGGTGCCGGACGGCTCGATCCCGGCCACGACGTTGGCCGCGTGGGCGATCGCCGCAAAGACCGGCCCGTATACGTAAGGAGAGGCGACCGAAGCACTGCTCGCCGTGGCCGGGGGCGGTTCGCCATTGATCAGGAACGCGGCCGGGGAAAACCAGCCGAAGTCGATCCACCCCTGCGCCCGCAGCAGGTGGATCGGTTCGTCGATCGTCACGCCGGACGCGAGTGCTCCCGCGACCACCTCACCGCCCGCGATGACCAGCAGGGCGGCGAGGACCCAGGTGAGGATTTGCCGGCCGGTCACCTCCGGCCCGTTCCCGGCGGAATCAGGTTACGTCGGCGCCTTCGATGAGGAATGCGACCCGGACGTGGGCGCGGTACTCGTCGAGATGCTCGCCGCGAATTCCGGTGGAGACGATGTCCACAGCCCGGATGTTCCGTAGCGAATCCTGAGCCTGCTTGAGTGCCTGCTGAGCGGCGTCGTCGGTCGAAACTCTCGAACTTCCGACCAACTCGATGATCTTTACTACGGCCATGGACTCCTCCTGTTTGTAGCGGTTGCCCTCATTGTTACGCCCCGGTCAAGCGTTGTCACTTTTCCGCTAAAAGGGTTGGTCGGTGCCGCCGGGCCCAAAGAGCGATTTCGCGCCGACACCCTCGTCCAGCGCCGCCTTCAACCAGGGATCCATGCCCCCGGATGCGGGCGGTGGTGCAACCGCGGTGTCGGCCTGGAACCGGCTGATCGCCGCGCTGATCGCCGCGGCTTCGGCCGGTGAGGCGGCGTCGGTGACGGTCTCGCCGTTCAAGGTGATCTGTGAAGACATATCGGGCAAGATTACTGTCCCGGCGTCTGTCCGGCCCCGGCCGCCCGGTTATTGTCAGCGCGCATGAGACCAGGGACAGTTTCCAGACCCTCGGCCAGGTTCAGGCACGCCGTGCCCGCCTGCCTGGCAGTGCTCGTCGCTGCGCTGATCCTCCTGACGATCTACGGCACCGACGTCGGTGACTCCCTGCTCTACTTCGGCTATCTCTGCGGCTGGGTCTACCTCCCCGGGTGGCTGGTCTACCGGGTGCTCGCCGACGAGCCCGGCAGTGGGATCCGGCAGTTCGCGATCGGCGCCGGTCTCGGTTACATCCTCGGTGTCTTCGCTTTCATGTTCACGGCGGCGATCGATTTTAGGACCCTGCTCGACTTCTATCCCCTGATCATCGGGATCCCCGCGCTGCTGATCCTTCTGTTTCGTTACCGCGGCGGACTTCCAAAGCCGGAACCGGCGGCACCTTCGCGGCTGATCTGGGGGATCGCCGCCGTCTGCATCCTCGCCATGGCCTCGATTGCGATCGCATTCTTCGCGGTGACTCCCCTTCCGGGCACCCGGGTGACCAACTACTCCCAGGACTTCTCGTGGGCGATCTCGCTGGTCGTCGAGGCGCTTCACCACTGGCCGCTCACCGAGCCGAGTGAGGTCGGCGAACCCGTGCCGTACCACAACTTTGTCCACCTCAGCATGGCTTCAGCCAGCCAGATCACCGGCATCGATGCCCCCTTGATCTTCTTCCGTCTCTCGATTCTGCCGATCGTTGCGCTCACGGTGGTTCAACTGGTCGCTGCCGGGCGCAGCCTCTTCGGCTCCGCGACCGGTGGCCTGATCGCTGCCGCCCTGACCTACCTCGTCGGTGACTGGGGACTGGCTTCCGGCGGGACTCTCTTTTCGTTCCTCTTTTACAGCCCGTCCTTCTTGTTCGGACTGCTGGTTCTGATTCCGTTGTTCATCCTGATCGGCTGGCGGCTTCGCCTCGGCTCCCTGAGCGCATCACCCGGTGAGTGGGTCCTGCTGGCCCTGTTCGCTGCCGCGGCGGGCGGAGCCAAGGTGACGATCCTGCCGCTGCTGATCGGGTCACTGGCGATCTTCGGCTTGATCTCATGGTTTAAGGCACGCCGGTTCCCCTGGGCCGTTCTCGGAATCGGCCTGATCCTCTCAGCGGCTCAGCTCGCCTATTACTTCCTGCTCTACCGCGGCCACACCACCGGTCTCTCAATCAGGCTCAACTCCGGCATCGACTTTCTGAGAGGGCAGTCCTACCTGGATCTGGTCAAGGACGAGATCCTCGACCTGCTCCCCGGCCTGCCCCTGCTCGACGGAATCCTCACGGTGTTCGCGATTGCCATAGCCCTGTTCGCCCTGATTGGCGCACCTCTCGTCGGGCTCTACTGGTTTCTGGGCCGGCGCAATCGCCCCCTTTCTCCGATTGCGGTGTGGTTCTGCGCGCTGCTCGGCGTCGGGCTGTTCTTTCTCGCTTTCGTTCAGGCAGTCGGTACCGGGAACCAGCTCTACTTTCTCTACTACGGGGTCCTGGCCGGAATACTGATGTCGGGGGTGGGGCTGAGAGAGGCTTTTTCAGAGGGCCAGCCGATCCTCGAGCACCAACGGACGATCCTGATCCTGCTCGGGTTGTGGGCAGTGGCGATCGCCGGCTACATCGTGCTCCCGGGGGAGATCGAACCGGGGAATCTTGCCCGCGGCCTTCTCGTGGGTTACGGCATCCTGGTCGGTGGCATGGTCCTGCTCTGGCTGGCCGCGCGCCACTTTCTCAGAGGTGTCGGCGGCGGCGTCGCTGTAGTGCTGGCCCTGGCCTTCATCATGGTCGGGATGATCGACATGCCGAGGGCCTTCCTCGATCCGTCCCTCAGCAGCAGGTCCGAACCGACCGAGGGTTACCGCATGACGCCGGATCTCTACGGAGGCCTCCGATGGCTGAAGAACAACACCCCGGAGGACACGGCGGTCATCGTCAACAATCAGCGGGGCGAGTCCGCCACCGGGTATACGAACGCCTACGACTACGCCGCCTTCTCCGAACGCCACTACTTCCTGGCCGGATGGGGCTACTCACTTGCCACCCGCGATGCCGGCTACGACCGCGTCCTCGCTGGATTCAACCCGTTCGCCGACCGCCAGGCACTGAACGACAGGGCCTTCGCCGGCGACGAGGCGGCGATCGAGAAGCTCAAGTCGGAATACGGCGTCGAATATGCCGTGGTCGACGGCATCAATGGCGACCCTGACGACCTCGCGAAGCTCAAGCCCTTCGGCACGGTCGTCTACCAGGAAACCGGCGTCGCGGTGCTGAGGTTCGACTGAATCGTGGCCTCCGGGGTACTGCCGCCATCTGTCTATTCTAGGTTCTCGGCGCTCGGGCGCGGTGGGCCATAGGTTCGGAGACAGTTTGATCCCAAAGAGTTCGAGTCTTGGCGGTATCGGTCGGGTCTGGCCCGCGGTCCTCGTGATGCTCGCCGGACTGCTGCTCGTATTGCTCTACGGTGCGCCACTCGGTTCGGCCCTGCTCTACCTGGCGTACCTGGCCTGCTTCGTGATCCTTCCCGGGTGGCTCGTCTTTTTCACGCTCTCGCCTGATTCCCTCGGGATCCTGCGCGGGGTGGCATTCGGCTGGGTGGTGGGCTACACCCTGGAAGTCCTCGCGTTCATGGCCACCGCGGCAACCGGCACACGCCCGCTGCTCTACGCATATCCACTGCTTGTCGCGGCCATATTCGGCCCGTTCGCCTTCCGGAAGTACCGGAGCGGACGGGCCGGAGACGAGGCGGTGCCGGAGGTGGCGGAAGCCGGCCGCACCCTTCCGGCCGTTCCGGTGGCGATCGCAATCGTGTGCGTGGCCGCCATGGCTGTCTTCGCGATCGTCCAGTTCGCGGGCACGCCGTTGCCGGGGACCCGGTCAGTCTCGTACTTCCAGGATTTCTCATGGACGATTTCTCTGGCCGCCGACGCGCTCCACCACTGGCCGCTGACCGATCCCAGCGTATCGGGCGAGCCGATGCCGTACCACTACTTCTCGATCCTCCATATCGCTTCGGTTAGCCAGATCACCGGGATCGACCTGCCGACGATCTTCTTGCGGCTCTGGTCGTTGCCCGTGATCGCACTGACAATTCTCCTATTCGCGGAGGCGGGTCGCAGCCTTTTCCGGAGCACGTGCGTTGGACTGCTCGCGGCGGTCCTCTTCTTCTTCGTCGGAGAGCTTCAACTGGTGACGTTCGCCGCTGCCAGCGTGACCTTTGGCTGGTTCGGCTTTTCGTTCCTCATCTACAGCCCGAGCTTCCTTTTCGGACTGCCGTTCGTTCTGGCGCTGGTCACGCTGATCGGTGAGCGGATGACCGCCCGCACTGCCCGGTCCTTCGGAGTGCTCGCCCTGATCGCCCTTCTCGCGGTGGGTGCGGGCGGAGCGAAGGTCTCGATCCTGCCGCTGATGCTGCTCGCGACCGGACTGGCGGTTGCCTGGAGGCTCCTGGCCGACCGCCGGCTCGACCGGGAGCTCGTGGCGATCGGGTTCATCCTCGCGGCGGCGCAGGCCGTTTACTATCTGACTCTCTACCGTGGGCATTCGAGCGGCCTCGAACCCGATCTGAAGGCTTCGGAATTCCTGAATCACCTCTGGGTGGTCACCTCCTTCACCAACCAGCTGACGGAGTGGATCCCGTGGAACTGGTTCGCTGATTTCCTGTCGGTGGCCGGTGTCTTCTTCGGGCTGGCGGGCATGCTGCTCGCGCCGATGGTCGGACTGTTCTGGCTCTACCGGAGGGGGACCCTCCGTTCATCCCCCGCGATCGTCTGGCTGAGCTCTGTGTTCGCCGCGGCCCTGCTGATGCTGTTCTTCATCTCCTCACCGGCTTCCGGCAATCAGCTCTACGCGGTCTTCTACGGATTCATGGCCGGAGTGCTCCTTTCGGCGGCCGGATTGCGCCGCGCCTGGGACCTCAGGCCCGAAGCCTCGGGCAGATTGACCGCGATCGTCGTGCTGGCGGCGGGATGGGTCTTGCTGCTGGCACTCCTTCTGGCCGACCCGGACCTCCTGGACATCGGCTCACTCAGCCAGACGGTCGCGGTGTACTCGATCGCGATCGCGGCCGCGGCGCTGCTCTGGCTTGCGGCACGCTTGCTGCTGCCGGGGGTACCCCGGGCCGCGGCGCTTGCGGTCACCTTCGTCATCCTGCTCGCTGGAGCGGTCGACCTGCCGGCGACCGACCTCCGCGCCGGACTCTCGAACCCGGTCCGGGAGGCCACCACGGGCTATCGGATGACCCCTCCATGTACCGGGCACTTCGCTGGCTGCGCAACGAAACTCCTGAGGACTCCGTGTTCGCCGTCAACAACCAGTACGCAAAAGCGATCGTCGAGCGACCCGAGGCGTACGACTACGCGGCGTTCTCGGAGAGGCGTGCTTTTCTCGCTGGCTGGGCGTACTGTGCAGAAGGTCCGCGACGTCGGGCTCGACCGGGTTATCGGCGGGTTCAATCCGTTTGCCGCCCGGAAAAAACTGAATGACGAGGCTTTTGCGGGCGACCCCGGTGCCGTCGCCCGCCTGAAAGACGACTACGGCGTCGAGTACCTGCTGATCGACGAGATCAACGGTGACCCAGCTGACGTCGAGGCGCTTTCGCGCATGGGGGAGACGGTCTTTGCCGAGCCCGGCGTCAGGGTGATCCGGCTCGATCCCGCCGCCGTCGGCTGAGCCCGCTCAGAGCGGAATGTTGCCGTGCTTGCGCTTCGGCTGTGCGACCCGTTTGGTCTGCAGGGTCCGCAGCGCCTTGATCAGCTTCGGGCGGGTCTGGCGAGGCTCAATGACATCATCGATGTAACCGCGCTCGGCCGCCGCGTAGGGGTTGGCGAAATGCGCCTTGTAATCGGCGATCAGTTTCGCCTTGCGGTCTTCCGGAGTGGGCGATGTGGCGATGTCACGCCGGTAGATGATGTTGACCGCGCCCTCCGGACCCATCACCGCGATCTCGGCGGTCGGCCAGGCGAAGTTGAAGTCGGCCAGCATGTGCTTGGACGCCATGACGTCGTAGGCGCCGCCGTAGGCCTTGCGGGTGACGACGGTCAGCTTCGGCACGGTCGCCTCGGTGTAGGCGTAGAGCAGCTTCGCGCCGTGGCGGATGATCCCGTTCCACTCCTGATCGGTGCCGGGCATGAAGCCGGGCACGTCGGTGAAGGTGATGATCGGAATGTTGAAGGCGTCACAGGTGCGAACGAAGCGGGCGGCCTTCTCCGAGGACTCGATGTCAAGCACCCCGGCCTTGAAGGCGGGCTGGTTGCCGACGATGCCGACCGGATGGCCGTCGAGGCGTGAGAACCCACAGATGATGTTCTTGGCGAAGTGCTCATGGACTTCGAAGAAGTCTTCGTCGTCGACCACCTTGGCGACGACTTTCCGCATGTCGTAGGGCTTGTTCGGGTCGTCCGGCACGAAGGTGTCGAGGTCCGGGTCCTCGCGGTCGGGGTCGTCCCCCATGTCCGTGACCGGCGGCTGCTCGAGGTTGTTGAGCGGCAGGAAGCTCATCAGGTACCGCACGTCTTCGAGGCAGCTCTCTTCGTCGTCGGCAGCGAAGTGGGCCACGCCCGACTTCGAGTTGTGGGTCATTGCTCCACCCAACTCTTCGAACTCGACTTCCTCGCCGGTGACGGTCTTGATCACCTCGGGACCGGTGATGAACATGTGGGAGGTCTCCTTGACCATGAAGATGAAGTCGGTCATCGCCGGCGAGTAGACGGCGCCGCCGGCACAGGGACCCATGATCACGCTGATCTGCGGGATCACTCCCGAGCTCGAGACGTTCCGCGCGAAGACGTCACCGTAAGCACCGAGCGAAACGACGCCCTCCTGGATTCGGGCGCCGCCCGAGTCGTTCAGGCCGATGACCGGAGCGCCGACCTTGGCGGCGAGGTCCATCACCTTGCACATCTTCTCGGCCATCACTTCGCCGAGCGAGCCGCCGAAGACGGTGAAGTCCTGGGAGAAGACGAAGACCTTGCGGCCATCTATGGTGCCGTGGCCGGTGACCACCGCGTCGCCCCAGGGCCGGCGCTTGGCCATGTCGAAGTCGGTGGTCCGGTGACGGATGAAAGTGTCAAGTTCTTCGAAGGAGCCGGGGTCGAGCAGCACCCCGATGCGTTCCCGGGCGGTCAGCTTGCCTTTGGCGTGATGCTTTTCGACCGCCTCTTCCGAGGCAGAATTCATCGCCTGCTCACGGAGGTCTCGCAGGTATTCGAGCTTTTCTTCGTGGGTCTCGGGGCTCTTCTCGCGCATGGACGGGGCAGTCTATTTGGAACCCGGCTGAGCCCGCCGTCCGAACTGCCGCGCCCACCTGCGGATCGGTTGTTCGAGGAAGCGGGCCGAGACGTAGCCGTAGAGGACCGCGGGTGGCACCACCACGACGCACCAGAGCAGGAGATTGCCGAGGGATCCGTTCTCGGGCAGGGAGAGCAGGGCACTCCCGATGTAGAAGGCGATGATCATGTGGCTGAGGAAGATGCCGTAGCTGATGTCGCCGAGGCGGCGGATCGGGTTGTTGGAGAAAGGTACGCGGGCCCAGGCGGGACCGAGAGCGGTCGTCACCATCAGGGCCGCGAGGAATCCGGAGTATCCGAGGGCGATCTCGGGATCGAGCCGCGAGTATTCCGCAACCAGTTGGAGGGGCGCCCGCGCCGTGTACCGGCCCGCGAGACAGGCGAGCACGATGAAGCCGACGAGCGAGATGACCTGCGCGATTCGAATTCGCGTCCGCCACTCCGGGAGCCGTGGGTCCCGGGAGACGCGCGCGAAGATCCAGGCGCCGGTCATGCCGCAGGCGAACGAGAAGGCCCACGACGGGAACTGGAGCGTCGACTGGACCAGCAGCCGGAGGTTGGTCAACCCCGTGGTTTCGGTCCCGACGAACTCGGTGACCTGGCCGATGTGTTCGAAGCTCCAGTTCCAGCCGACCGTGACCAGTGCCGCGAGGAACAGCCCCACGAATGGCCGGCGGAAGTACAGCGAGGCGACCAGGGGGAGCACGATGTAGAAGGTGACTTCGACCGACAGGGTCCAGAGGGGAGGGTTGATCCCGAAGCCGATCGGCCCGCCACCGGTGGGGAAAAACATGCCGGAGACTCCCTGGAACCCGACGGTGTGGAAGGTCAGGTCGCGCAACCCGGGAAAAGCCAGATCGGGCGACACGGTGATGGTCGCGAGCAGAACCATCGATATCAGGAGGACCAGCCAGTAGGCCGGATAGAGCCGCGCGATCCGCCGTATGGCGTAGGCGCCGACACTGCCGAACTCACCGTTCCGGGCGACGGTCGGGAGGAAGACGACGAAGCCGCTGACGATGAAGAGGATGTCGACCGCGTGGCCGATCGTGGCCCAGGTCAGGTAGGCGTACCACTGGGTGTCCCCGCCTTCGAGGATGCCGGAGTAACCGAGCATGTGGAGCATGACGATCCCGAGGATCGCCAGGGCGCGGTAGCCGTCAAATACGGGGACGACGGGAACGCCAGACTTCGCCCGGGCTTCCTTGCCGGGGTCACTCAGGTGGTGTATGGACCCGCTGTGGGTTCGTTCCTCCTCCATCCGTCGCGCAGTCTAGGTACTGGAGGGCTTGTCGGAGGGGACGGTCTCGGGTGCCGGGAGCGGAGCTGCGCGCCGACCGAACTTGCGGGCCCATCGCCGGATCGGCTGTTCCAGGAAGCGGGCCGAGAGATAGCCGTAGAGGATCGACAGCGGCATGACCACCGCCATCCAGATGAGCAAGTCGCCGAAAGTCCCGTCCCGCGGGAGCGAGAGCTTCTGGCCGAGGAAGATGACCAGCACCAGGTGGATCAGATAGATCCCGTAGCTGATGTCACCGAGTGCGCGGATTCGTTCGTTGGCAAACGGCCATTGAATCTGATTCGGCGCGAGTGCGATCAGAAGCATCGTTGTCGCCAGGGCCAGCGAGAAGGCCATCGAGAGCGGCAGCGGTCCGGGGACATCGCTGAAGTAGCCACCGAGCACGAAAGCCAGGACCATCAGGGCGGTGGCGGAAACTCCGAGCAGCGCGGCAACGCGCTTCCGGCGCTCCGCGGAATCCGGACTCCTGGTGATTGCCACATACGCCCAGGCGCCGGTCATGCCCAGGGCGAAGGAGAAAGCCCAGGCGGGCAGCTGCGCTCCGGATGCCGTGAGCAGCCGGAGGGCTTCCGAGGCGCTCACGACGATGTCGACCGCCGACGCGATGTCGACGACGTGGTGGAAAAAGGTGTCCCAGACGGCCGTGACCACAGCCGCAATGCCCAGGCCGATCCAGGGGTGGCGGAAGTAGACCGCGGCGATTATCGGCAGCACGATGTAGAAGGCGACTTCGAGCGAAAGCGTCCAGAGTGGCGGGTTGACTCCGAAACCCACTGGATAATTGCTGGTGAAAAGCGAGATCGGCACTTCAAGACCGCTGACGTGCCCGGCGACGGACACGAATCCGGGCAGGGGCACGTCCGGGTTCAGGTCGACCAGCCCGATCAGCACCAGGCAGATAGCGATTACCAGCCAGTAGGCGGGCAACAGGCGGGCGGCGCGACGAATCGCGTAGGAGGCCAGGGAGCCAAAGTCGCCACTGCGGGCAACGGTCGGAAGGAAGACGACGAAGCCACTGATAACGAACAGGACTTCCACCACGCGTCCATTGGTTCCCCACACGAGGCGGGCCAGCAGTCCGTCGTCGCCGAACGCGACGACGCCCGAGGCCCCGAACATGTGGAGCATCACCACGCCGAGGATTGCGAAGGCCCGGAAACCGTCGAACACCGGGACGACGGGAACGCCAGACTTCGCCCGGGCTTCCTTGCCGGGGTCGCTCAGGTGTGAATGCCCGGACGCGCCGGGGTTGGACTCCGCCTCCATAGGAGGCAGAGTCTAGGCCCGCCTTCTACCGACGATTCTTGCGGTGCTTTCGCAGCTTCTTGACCTTCAGCTTGGTCTTGGCGCTCAAGCCTTCGGTCACGGCGAAGATCTTCGCCTTGCCCCGGGCCCTGCGCTTGGCCTTTACCTTGATCGTTTCGGTCGTGGTCTGGCCTGCCGGAACGTCGACATCAAGCGTCTTCGGCAGCTTGACCCGCTTGTTCGAGGAGCTCAGCCCGACGGTCACACCGAAGGCATCAGCGTCACCGGTGTTGGTCACCGCGAGGGTCAGCTTGGTCTTCTTGCCCGCCTTCACCTTCTTCTTCTTCCGGGTGAGCGTGAGGCCCGTGATGGCTGCCTTGCAGAGGTCCGAGTTGTTCTCGCAGGTCTGGACAACCGGGGGCTGGGGTACTGGCTTTTCGATGCCATTCGAGAGCCAGAACGCGCCCTTGCCGGCGGTCACCGCCGAAACGAGGAAGCAGTCGCCACCATTCTCGGAGACGGCCTCCGGAGCCTGGTCGAAGGTCCCGGTGAGCGCACCGTTGACACCGAAGCCGCCGGTGAAGCGTTGCGCGGTCATGGGCGCCTTGGTCTCGGTTGAGAGGTTGAGTTCTATGCCGGGGAGGCGGCAGCGAGCCAGAAGCCCGAGCGGCGGCACGCCGACGTCAACCAGGCCATCCGGCACGGGGAAGCTGGTTCCGGTGCCGGTCACGACGATCACGTCAAGCTTGCCGTTGATGTGAGTCTCACCGGTGGCCGCGTCATAAGTTCCGGTGAGTCCCGGCTCCTGAAGCCTGAAGGTGAGCGGGATCTTCAGGTCCTCGAGCGGATGGGGCACGTTCATGTAAGGGAACTGGAGGCCGGTGTTGAGTGCGGCCGGAAACGAGAGTTCACCGTTGGTCTCGGTGCCATTTAGAGTGATGTCGGTCCGTTGGGGCACGGGCAGGTCGTCTGACGGGAAGGCCGATGTGGCCGGCAGGATCGGATCCTTGAAGATGCCGAGATTGATCCGGCCGTTGTCGAACTTGAGGGAGACTGGTCCGGCCTTGGCCGGGCTCGAGAATCCGGCGATGCCGACCGCCGTCAGCGCGAGCGCCAGCAGAAGAAGGGTGACCTGGGTGAGACGGTGGTTAGGACGGTGTTCTGACAGGCGCATCGGTGATTCCTCTCGGTCGCTCGGACGGATTTCCCTGGTTCTCCACTACCCCCTCAACCCTGGCTCTATTACTACCCCGGATGTTCAGAAATCAAACGTTTTTCGGCGGCTCGCTCTGAGCGCGCCCGCGCGACCACCTCATCAGGGGGCGTTCGAGGAGGTAAAAGCTGGCTGCGGCGAAGCAGATCGTGACCAGGAAGGTGCAGATGGCAAGCGTCGGGTACCGCGCCCAAGGCACCCAGTCGTCGACTCCGATGTCGATCAGCGCCATCATCACCGGGAAATGCCAGAGGAAGATTCCGTAAGAGATCAGCCCGAGCCAGACCAGGGTCGGGTGTCGCAGCGTCCGGCGGACGAAGCCGTCCTGTTCGGAGCCGAAGATCGCCGGAAGCAGGACGAGGAACGGAACGATGCCGAAGGCGATCACCGAGGCCAGGTACTGCTTCTGCGGGATGATCGGCGCCGCCAGTGACGGGCCGGGGTCGAGGATGACGATCGCCGTGAAGGCGTAGATCGCGATGCCGATCAACCACCACAGGCCGGAGTGCGCGGCGATGAATCGCACGACCTTTGGCTCCCTCGGTTGTTGCCAGGCCCAGACCGAGGCCACCGCGAGGCCCATGCCGAGCGCGAACCAATAGCCGCGCCCGAGCGGCGAAAAGAACAGCCAGCGCTCGAGGTCAGTGATCGCGAGTGAGCTCTGGAGGTAAAGCGAGACGGCCGAGATTGCGGCCAGGACGGTGAGTTCGATCGGTATCCAGTGGCGCTTGCCGATGAGCGAGGTCAGCTTCGCCATCCCCGCGGCGAAGAACGGGAGCGAAATGTAGAAAAGGATCTCGACGCTGAGGCTCCAGGCCGGCGGGAAGCCGCAGCGGAAGGGGTTGACCGCGCAGAGCCCTTCGGGGGTGTAGACCGGGAAACTCTGAAGCAGGCCGTAGTAGACCCACCAGTGACCGGTGAAAGCGCCGTAGAAGCCGGGGACGATCGCTGCCACGGTCAGCACGACCCAGTAGGCCGGCATGATCCGGAAGAAGCGGTTTCGGGTATAGGCCGAGCGCTTCTGCTTCGGCAGGCCGCTTACCCGCGCGGCCAGCATCGGCCGGTAGAGCAGAAATCCGGAAAGCAGGAAGAAGAACGGCACGCCGATGTCGAGCTGGGCGAAGAGCTGTTTGTACCAGGGTGAATCCACCGGTGAAGATGCCGACGTGGACCAGCATCACCGAGATCGCGGCGAATGCCCTCAGGGAGTCGAGCAGCGGAAAACCGCGGATGGCCGGGCGGCGGCGGCAGAACCCGGGCAGCTTCCTGCTCGGCTTCCTCCAGCGCTTCGGGGTCCTCCGGTCCTTCCTCGGTTGAGCTCACGGGGCCGAGTTTAGTTCTCGGATGTCCTAGTACGATCGGCGAATGCCGGAAGGGAGCGCACCCACCCCAGAAAGCCGAGTGGAGACTCCCCCGGGGATTGTCTTCGCGCTGGTGCTTGCCCTGATCATCGGTTCGTTCATGGTGGTCATGCCACTCGTGCGCCTCGCCACCGACCCGGTCGTGATCAGCCCCGACCTCCCTTCCCACAAGCAGAACGCGGAAACGCTCCTTTATTTCCTGACCTTCGTCGTCTTCCTGCCGTTCTGGCTCTGGCAGGGACCGAAGATCGTTGACCTCATCAGTCGCGGATCGAGCGGCGCTGGCCTCGGTGCCCTCGCCGGGGTACTCACGGGACTCCTGGCTGCTTCGATTGCCCTGGTTCGTGTATCGGCGAACCTGCCCTGGGGTGCCGGTATTCGCGCCATCCTGCTGGCGGGTGTCATCTGGTCGTTGATCGCCGGGGCCGCGCTGTTTCGTGCTTCTCGCGGCACCGAGTGGAGGGCTTTGACTTCGCTGGCCGGGCAGGAGAGCCGGATCTGGATCAGCGCCGGCGCCCTGACTGCGGTGGCGGCGGTGTCGCCGGTGCGTTACGGACACGTCGACACCCTGGCGCTGGTCCTCGGCCTGCTTGTAGCCGCGCTGATCACGTTCTCCTACGGACGGGTGAACCTGCCGGACATCCCGCGGGGCTGGAAGCTAGTGGTCAATGCCGTGGTCGTCCTCCTGGTCCTGCTTGCCGTGCCCGACATGGTGATTCTGGCAGTGGAACGCGGCGGGATCGACAACGCGTTCGCGGTGAACATCATCCAGTTCCACCAGAACCTCTGGCTCGGAGCGGCCAGCCAGGTCACCGGTGGATCCGCCCTGCTCGTGGACACCGTCTCGCAATACGGAATCGCCCCGATTTACCTGATCGCAGGGTTCTTCAAGCTGACCGAGATCAACCACCTGACCCTCGGCATCTTCGACGGAGTGCTCTCGGCCGGGGTCTTCGCCACCGGCTACCTGGTGCTTCGCGCGGCGGGAGTGCGTACCCTTCTCGCAACTTTCGCTCTGGCGATCGGGGTCGTGGCCCTTGTCTGGGATCTGACTTACCCGATGGGTGGGTTGCTGCAGCACGGAGCACTCCGCTTCGGCTTGCCGATGCTGGTGGTTGCGTTCCAGGTTGCCGGGGCGCGCTGGCCGCGTTTCGGCCGCGCCTCGAACTTCGCTTCCCTCGCGGTGGTCGGTCTTTCGTCGATCTGGGCACTCGAGGCCTTCATCTACGTCAGCGTCACGTGGTTCGCCCTGCTCCTCCTCAGGCTCTCCTGGGAACCAGCCGGAGGCCGGATGCGCTGGATGCTCAGGCGAGTCGCGGAAGTGGTGGCCGCCTGGGTCTTCACCCAGGTCCTGTTCGCCCTGCTCACCCTGCTCGCTTCGGGATCATTGCCGGACTGGGGTCTCTACCTGAGCTACCTCCGTGACTTCCTCACCGGCGACATCGGTGATCTCACCTACGACTTCACGCCTTGGTCGCGTGGCTTCATCGTCGCCGGTGTCTACGTGGCTTCGGCGATCGGTCTCACTCTCATTGCCACCAGCGCCTCTGGATACGCACTTGCGAAGAAGCCGGCGATGGTCGCCCTGGCCACGCTCACCGGTTACGGCATCGGCCTGTTCAGCTACTACGATAACCGCTCGCTCGACCATGTCCTGCCGTACGTCTCGCTGCCGGCTCTGCTCGTCGCGACGATCTGGCTGTCTCTCTGGCTCGACGCTGGCCCCCGGATCTCGCTGCTCTACCGGCGAACCGGGCTGGCCGCCGCCTGCGTGGGCGCGGCGATGCTGGTCTCGGTCGCGATGCCCGCCGCTGCCACGCGGTCGAAGGACTCGCTGCTCGCCTACGTGATCCCCGGCGGTACTTCGCTTTCATCAGGCTTCGACCGAATCAGGAACCCGCCTGAGTTCACGCCCGGGGCCTCCGAAGGAGCGTCGCTCGTCGAGCAGTACATGCCCGGCCGGAGCAAGGTGGCGGTGTTGACCAAGCCCGACCTCGACACCGAGATCCACATCCGCTCGGACACGATCAGCTCGCTCGGAATATTCGACGCCAACGAACAGAGCTGGGTCCCCGGTCCGCATGAGGGGACCGTCGACGAAGGAGTTGCCGAACTCGGGCCGGCGATGTCGTGATCATCGACGACGAGACCAAGTTCGCGATCAAGGCTCTAGAGAGCGGCAACTCAACCGAAGTCAACGGTTACGTGATTGGCTCGGCGTTGGCGCCGATCCAGATCCGGGCGATCAAGGAAATCCTCGAGAACTACAAGTTCGACGTAATCAAGACGACGCCGTCGGGCATCAGTGCCGCCAGACTCAAGCCTCGCTGAGCTAGCTCAGTTTCGCTTTGTACTTGCGCGACGGGAAGATTCCGTTGCGATGCAGGACCAGGCGGAAGCCCGCCCACAGTGTCTTCAGCCCGTAGACCACTCCGGTCTGGAAGCCGACCGAAGACATGTCATCGAAGTAACGGCAGCGGGCCGGCACCTCGGAGATGCGGAAGCCAAGGTGCGAAGCCTGCATCAGCAGTTCGGAGTCGAAGACGAAGTCGAGGGAGTTCCGGAGGAAGGGGACTTCCAGCAGCAGCTCGCGTGAGTAGGCGCGGTAGCCGGTGTGGGCCTCGGTCAGGTTCGTTCCCATGATCTTGTTCTCGATGATCGTCAGGAATCGGTTGGCGTAGAACTTCCACTGTGGCATGCCGGCGTCGATGGCCCATCCAGGCACCGCCAGCCGTGAGCCGAGGACGAGATCGGACTCACCGTCCAAGATCGGCTCGACCATGCTCGGAATCAGGCTCGGCTCGTACTGGCCATCGGGGTGGAGCATCACGACGACGTCGGCACCCCGGCGAAGCGCTTCGAGGTAACAGGTCTTCTGGTTGCCGCCGTAACCGACCTGATGTGGATGCCAGATCAGGGTCAGGGGCAGCTCGGAGGCCAGCTCGACTGTGCGGTCGGTCGACGAGTCGTCGACCAGGATGATCTCGTCGACTTCGTCCTGCGGGATCTCGGCGAAGGTGCGCTCGAGGGTCGCGGCGGCCTGACGGGCCGGCATGACGACGATGACTTTCTTGTTTTTGTGTTCAGACACGATGGGCCTCTACGTAGACGGAGCCGGAGCGCCGGGCGGCAATCTCCACGACGGCGCAGGCTAACGCGACCGGGAAAAGAATGACGCCCGTGGCAATTGCTGCAGCGCGCTTGCCCGGGCTGATTTCGATCCGGCGGGCCGACTTGCGGCGCAGGGACTGGTAGAGGTCGAGTCCACCGGGCAACTTGCCGACCAGTCCGTCGAGCCAGCCGATGACGACCTGCCCCGCCTTGGTGCCGGACACCGGACCGATGCGGAATCCGCTCTCTTCGAGTCCGGTCGTCAGGGATTTCGAGGTGAGGTGGACCAGGTGCCGTGGCAGGTCGAGATGAAGCCAGCCGTCACCGAAGGCGGCCGCCTGGAAGCTGCCGTTGTTCGGCACGGCGATGATCAGGACGCCTCCAGGAATCAACAGGCGGGAGGCCTCGAGGACGCATTCACGGGGGTTGCCCATGTGCTCCAGCGAATGCCAGAAGACGACCCCGGCGAACTGGCCTTCGACTTCATTGATCGCCTGGTTCTTGATGTCAGGATGGTCGGATTCGCGCTCGAGGCCGGAAGCCTTGCGACCCTTTTCCTTCAGCGCATCGATCAGCGTGCCTTCACCGGCGCCGACGTCGAGGATCGCGCCGGGCGGCGCGGCTTCGTCGATGCGGTCCGCCATCGCAGCCCGTGAGCGCCGCAGGAGGGCGTCACCGACCAGGCTGAACCGCTGACCTTTCTCGGGCCAGTACCAGGCGCCGTAGGCGGCGTTCAGTGAGGCCTGGTCCGGGATCGGATCGGTCGTGCCGGTGCCGCAACGCCCGCAGATCGCGCGGCCGAACGGGCGTTTCGCCTGATCGAGGTCGTAGCCGCACCAGACGCAGACCGAGGCGGCTTCGCCTTGCCAGTCGGGAATCTGGCTCAACGGATCGGTTCCCGGCAGATCGCGACGACGTCGAGCGAGCTGTCGAGATTGTCGCCTCCGGAGAAGAAGTCGTCGGGGCGATCTTTGCGGCGCGTGGGTCATCGTCCTTGCGGAAACGGCTGAGCATCGAGTCGTAGAGACGCTGCTTCGCCTTCATCGGGACCGCGCGCCGGAAACGTAGTGGATCGAATCGCAGCACCCTGTCGAGCGTCGCCCGCTCTTCGTCGAAAATCTCCATGTAGGCGGGGGTGCCGAAGATGCCTTTGATCTCCACGTTGCTGAAGCTTCTCTCGCAGAGCCGGCGGAGTTCGGCGGGGTCGAATTCGACGTAGTGGAACGGGTCGATGATTTCGTCGGGACGGCCGAAGGTCAGGCGGTTCGGGGTGATGAAGACTGCGGTGCCGCCGGTCTTCAGGACCCGGTTGACTTCCTTCAGCACGTTCTCCGGATCGGGCACGTGCTCAAGTGAATGGACCGAGAGGACCGAGTCGAACTCACTTTCATCGAATGGCAGGTGGCGCATGTCGGCGGCGACGGTCGGCCGCTCCTGGCCTTCAAGCGCGCCGGGATCGATGTCGACACCAATCGTCTCCCTCGGTTCGAGCAGGTGGTAGCTGTGACCGACGCCGCAACCGAGGTCGAGTACTCGCTCGGGCCCGAACTCGGGTTTGGCCAGTGCATAAGCGGCGACGTGACGCTGCCAGGTCGGGTTGAACCCACCCTCGGGGGTGACAACTCTTTCGCCGGTGACTTTCAAGCGAGTGGGCCTTTCGCCGGACGGCGGGTTTGTGAGGTGGTCGAGGCTCCCATCGAGCGGCAATCTTGACAGGGTTAGCTCTGTGGAAGAGGACCGAGTCCCCGATCAGGCCGGTGAGAGACCCGGCTCGAAGCTGTCCGTCTGGCTCGTCCGGGGCGGGTTCGGACTGGCGATCCTCGCTGGCGTCTGGCTGCGGATCTCGACTTACGGTCGGTCACTGGTCGGCGATGAGCTCTCGACGCTCTGGATCGTCCAGAACCACGGCCTGGCCGGCACGGTGGACTTCGTCTCCGGCGACGGGGAGATCAGCCCGCCGCTTTTCTTCATCTTCGCCTGGCTGGCCACGAAGCTGGGCTCTTCCCCGGAGCTGATCCGCCTCCCATCGCTGCTCGCGGGGTTCTTGTCGCTGCCGCTCTTCTACCTGCTTGGCACCCGGCTCTTCGACCGCCGCGCCGGCATCGCGGCCACGGCGATCGCGTCGATCAGCCCGATCCTCGTCTACTTCTCGGCGAATGGCCGGGCCTACTCGGTGGCGATCTTCTTGCTTTTGGCATCGACCGTCGCGATGCTCGCCGCGGTCGACACCGGCAGGAAGCGCTGGTGGTTGGTCTACGCCCTGGCCAGCGCTGCCGCGATGTACACGCACTACACCGTGGCGTTTGTGCTGGCCTTCCAGCTCGGCTGGCTCGTCTGGTGCTTCCCCAAAGCCCGGGTTCCGGCCCTGGTCGCGAACGCCGGCGCCACCTTGCTCTTCCTCCCCTGGCTGCCCGGCTTCCTCAGTGATTCGAACTCGCCGACCACGCCGATCCTCGAGGCGCTCCAGGGCTACGGCTTCGAGGCCAAACGCACCGCGGTCGAGCAGCTGCTCTTCTGGGAGGTGGACGCCGGCAAGTGGAGCATGGACGGCCGCTGGGACGCCGCCCTGATCGTGGCGGGGACGCTGCTCGCCCTGACGGTGGTTCTTGTGAAGGCTGGGAGAACTCCAGGCTTCGGCAAGTGGCTCCGGCGGATCGATCGCAATCTGGTGCTGGTGATCGGACTGGTACTGGTGACCCCGGTCGGCGCCCTGATCCTCGGCACCTTCAGTACCGACATCTTCGGTGGCCGCAACCTCGGGGCGTCGTGGACCGGCATCCCACTTCTGCTCGGAGCACTGCTCACGGCGGCCGGTCCGATCTGGGGGCTGATCAGCCTGGCACTCGTCTCCGTGGGGTTGCTCGCCGGTTCGATCCACCTCGCCGACCGCGAACGGACCGAGTTCCGCTACCGCGACGCAGCGGAGTTCATCGATGCCCGCGCGAACCCCGGGGACACCGTGGTCGACAGCTCCCACATCACTCCGGTGCCGCTCACCCCGCTCGATGCCTATCTCGGTTTCGAAGGCCGGGAGTACCGGATCGGCCTGCCGGAGGGCGACCCCCCTTTCCTGCCGGGAGCGACCGTGCCGGACACCGCGAAGCAGCTCAAAGATGCGTTCAGGGGGGCCGACCGGGTCTACATCGTCACCCTGGTCGGCCAGGAGTCGCTGGTCGAAGACGGGGCGCTCTCGTTCGGGAACGAGAAGTTCGACCTGCCCGCAGGGGCGAAAGTCGTGCAGCAGAAGACGTTCGACGGGATCTACCCGGTAACGGTTACGGTTATTGACCCCGCTGATCCAGCAAACCCGAAGAAGGCGGAATGAACCAGACAGAGCAGGATGTAGAGGCCCACTTCGACGACATCGCCGGCGAGTACGATGAGTCGCTGCCGCCCCACGTCGTCGAGCATTACCTCGCCAAGCGAATCGCCTTCGTCCGTGAACTGATGCCGGCGGGTTCCATTCTCGATGTCGGCTGCGGCACCGGCGTGGTCGCGTCCCGCCTGGCCGACGCCGGTTACGAGATGACCGGGGTCGATCCTTCGGCCGGCATGCTGGAGCACCTGCGCAACACTGATGACCGGGTCACGGCGGTCCAGGGGTCGGCCACCGAACTTCCTTTCGAAGACGGCAAGTTCGACCTGACCATGTGTGTCGCCGTCATGCACCACATCGCACAGCCGGAGCTGGTCCACGAGTCGCTCAAGGAAATGGCCCGGGTCACGAAGCCGGGTGGCCTGGTCCTGGTCTGGGATCACAACCCGCGCAATCCGTACTGGAAGAACCTGATGGCCCGGGTGCCGCAGGACGACGGATCGGAGCGGCTGATTCCCGAGGCCGAAGTCGTCACCGGACTGGTCGACGGTGGCGCGGTCATCGTTTCCACCAGGCAGCTCGGCTTCGTGCCCGATTTCGTCCCGCCCCGGCTGCTGGGCCTGAATTCGAGAGTGGAACGAGTCGTTGAAGGCACCCCCGGGCTGAACCGTCTTTGTGCCCACAACGTTGTGGTGGCGCGACGCCGGTGAGCCGTCTTTCGCCGCTCTCGGCTATCTTCCCGCTTCCGTGGTAGCCATCGGAAGTGCCATCACCTCGCCGGAGAAGTACGAAAGGTACGCCGTGCCGGGGATTGAACTAGCCAAGGAAGACGACACTCAGATTCTGAGTTTCGCCAGTTCCGGCACCCTTTTCCGGAGCTACAACCTGGTCCTCGACCAGGCCGCACAGATGGAAGACCTCGAGTTCCTGGTGCTGATCCACCAGGACGCGGAAATCGTCGACCCCGACTTCATCCCGAAGATCCGCGCGGAGCTTGCCGATCCCGACGTCGCCCTCGTGGGCTGTGCCGGAGCGGTCGGAGTACGCAGCATCGCCTGGTGGGAAGGCGCGGTCACCTGGGCTTCGTTCACCCATATCTACGACGAGCTCGGCGGCGGCGAGATCCCGGCGCTCACCTGGCTCGCAACCGAAACCCCGTCGTACGCAAAGCTCGGCGAGGTGGACATGGTCGACGGTTTCGTCCTCGGCTTCTCCCCCTGGGCAATCAAGAACCTGCGGTTCGACGAGATCACCGGCGGGGCCCTCCACGGATACGACTTTGACATCAGCCACCAGGCTCGCGACGCCGGCAAGAAAGTTGTGACGGCCGACCTCAGGGTGATCCACCATCACTCGATCGAGCTGATCAGTGATCTCGATACATGGGTCAACGCCCACATCGAATTCTCGAAGAAGTGGGCGCACATGCTGCCGGTCCCGGAAGGTCCCGGAGGGGATTCCGACTGGGAGGACCGGGCCCGCCGCGCCGAGGCGGAAGCTTCCGCCGCCCGCACCCTGGCCGGCGCCGGCCACCTCATCAACGAGTCGATGGAGCGGGAGCTCCTGGAGCTTCAAGCCAGCAAGAGCTGGAAGGTGACCAAGCCGATGCGTGACTTCTCACGAATCTTCAAGAAACGCAAGGCGAAGAAGGAAGAGAAGGCGCAGCACGCAATCCGCGCCGGAGAATCCCCCAGCGAGCACTAGCCCGGTCGTGAGACCTACTTGACCTTGCGGTCGAGCAGGTCCTGAATCTCCTGCCGGGTGAAGATCGGGTTGCCGCGCTGCTTGAGGTTTGAGAGCTTCTCGGCGAGGCCGAGGGCACTTGACTGAAGCATGCGGCCGAACAGCTCGTCCTGGCGTGCCAGCTGGGCGGTAAGGTCGCGGATCGTGGCGGCGTCGACGTGGCCGTTGACGAGATGGGCGACCCGGTTGCCTTCGACCCGCTTGAGCACAGGGTTGTTGTCGTAGGGCGCGATCAGCTCGGCGACCCGGCCGGCCCAGGGGGCGTCGGTCTGCCAGAGGAGTCCGAAGCCGAAAAAGACCGGGACCGTCGCCAACTGCAGGTTCGGCCGGCCTTCGATGAAGTCCTCGATCGCGGTCAGCACGCCGTTCTTCGGCCCGCCTTCGTGGGCCGCTGCCCACTCGTACGGCAGGCCGCCTTTGCTCAGACCCGGATTGCCCGGCGCGATGGTGCAGTTGTGTCCAAGGGGCTGGCGCTCGTCTTCAGGAATGCGGTCCGGAGCGTAGTAGGTGTCGCGGCGCTCGTGCGGCCAGCACATGTCGTGAAAGAGCAGGAAAGGCAGGGGGTCGTCGCCGGCCATCCCGGCGATTTTCTCGAGCTCTCCGGACAGGGTGTAGTAGTTGTGATCGCCGTCGATCACGATCGCGTCCGGCAGGGAGTCGAGGCCTTCCAGCGCACCGACGCCGGTGTCTTCGATCAGTTCGAGTTCCGGCCGCCGTTCCTTCAGGTCGAGAAGGTCGGGCGGGGGGAGTGGCTCTACGGTGGCCACGCTGGCACCGGAGCCTTCGGCCCATTTCAGGAGCTCTTCGGTCAGTTCGCCACGGAACGAGCCGATCTCGAGCAGGCTCTTGATGCCGGCCGCGTCGAGGCATGGGGTCATGATCTCGATGACGTTGGCCAGCGAGTAGCCCCACTGGAGGGCTTCGGTGACTTGCTCCGACTGTTCTGGTTTCTCTGGCACGTTGATCGGCCGAGAGGCTATAGGCTGCGGCACTTCCGATGACTCAACCAAGCAAACCCGAGATGAAAGCCTTTTGGCGCGACCTCCACGCCCGTCACCCGGGGTTCCGGATCGCGGTCACCGAGGACGTGCGTGTTACCTCCCTCCACCGGGGTGAGATGTTCGAGGCCAAATCCGGCTGGCAGGTGATCTTGAAGGCATTCCGGCTGATGTGGGTGAGCGACGCTTTCTTCGCCCACGTCTGTTACCGGCTGCGCATGCGACTGCTCGCCCGGGGTGTGCCGATCATCCCGCGCCTCCTCCACAAGATCTCTATGGCTACTTCTCAGATCTCGATCGGTGACCCGGTCCTGATGCACCCCGGAATCTATTTTCCTCACGGCCAGGTGGTGCTCGACGGTCTGGTCGAGATCAAGTCCGGCACGGTGATCGCACCCTGGGTTTCGATCGGACTGGTGGCCGGCATCCACCAGGGTCCGACGATCGGCCACGACTGTTTCATCGGTACCGGTTCCTCGCTACTCGGACCATTCAAGGTCGGCGACAAGGCCATAATCGGCTCGGGAGCCGTCGTCACCAAGGACGTGGCCGAAGGAACCATGGTGGTGGGGATTCCCGCCAAACCAGTCGGCACCAAATAACATTGCTAGCGTGCCCCTGAGTATTAGGGATCTCTAACTTCCAAGGTAGGTATCGAATGGGCCTTTTCTCGCGAAAGAATCGTCAAGCTGAAACCGCGGTCATCGAACGCCGCCCCGAATCACTGGAAGCCGATCGGCTCGCCGCTGACGGCCAGTTCTTCGAGGCCATCGACCTCCTCACCGAAGCCAACCGGAACCAGCGCGACCCGCAGGTCGAGCGTGAGCTCCGCACCATGCGTCACCTCGCCGGCATCGAACTGATCGAGAACGCGCCGAAGGATCCGCAGTACCCGGCCCCGGGCGCGACGGTCCCGGCTCGTGGTGAGCAGTCTCTCTGCCCGGAAGCAACGCCGGACGAGCTCACCCCCGAACTTCTTCGTGCCGCCTTCCTCGAGGCCGGCTGCTTGCTTGTCCGCGACGTGATGGACGACGAAAAGGCCCTGCAGGTTGCGGCCGACATCGACCACTCCTTCGAAGTGCGCGACAAGCTCTCCGAAGGCGAGAGCGATCCGGACGGCTTCTACGACGAGATGGCTCCCGAAGAACCCTTCCGGATCCCCGAGCGCGAATGGGTCGAAGAAGGCGGCGGAGTGCTCGCCGCGGATTCGCCGAAGATGCTCTTCGACATGCTCGACACTTTCGAGAAGGCCAACCTGCGCACCGTGATCGAGACCTACCTCGGCGAGAAGCCGGCGATCTCGGCCCAGAAGTGCACGCTGCGGAAGGCCACGCCTGACGTCGCTGGAGGCTGGCACCAGGACGGCAAGTTCATGGGCGACGTGCGCTCGATGAACGTCTGGCTTTCGCTCTCGCGCTGCGGCGATGTCGCGCCGAGCATGGACGTTGTTCCGGTCCGGCTCGAGGAGTACGCTGAGATCGGCGGCCCCGGTACTTACCTCGATTTCCAGATCTCCGACCAGACTGCCGACAAGCTGGCCGGTGATGTCGGTGTTGTCCGCCCGATCTTCAACCCCGGCGACGCGCTGCTCTTCGACCACCTGTTCCTGCACAAGACCGGTTCGGATCCCAGCATGCCGAACCCGCGTTACGCCATCGAAAGCTGGTTTTTCGGTCCTTCACAGTACCCGGACAATTACGTTCCGATCGCTTTCTAAATGACCGGAGTCTGAACTTTGGGGAACCGCCGGTCGCTCGTCCAGCAGGTTTCAACCCATCGGATCGGCCTGCTGCTCGGCCTGATCGTCATCGTCGGCACGGTTCTCCGCCTGATCCAGGCGAATGAGTCAGTCAGCGGCGACGAGCTCTCGACCCTCTGGATCGTCAGCAACCACAGTCTCGGCGGGACGATCGACCTGGTCAGCGGCGACGCTGAGATCACCCCGCCCCTGAATTTCATCCTCAGCTGGTTCGCGGTCCAGCTCGGCTCGGCCCCGGAGCTGGTCCGCCTTCCGGCCCTGATCAGCGGCATCGTTTCGATCCCCCTGCTCTACGTGCTTGGCCGGAAGACGATCAACGAGCGGGCCGGCCTGATCGGCGCGGCGATCCTCGCGCTCAGTCCTCTGATGATCTATTTCTCCGGCAACGGCCGGGCCTACACATTGATGGTCGCCCTGTTGATCGGCTCGACGATCGCGATGCTGAAGGCCGACGAGACCGGCCGGGCCCGGTGGTGGGTTGCTTACGGAGGGCTCACCTGTCTGGCGATGTACAGCCACTACACGGCAATGTTCGTCCTGCTGGCCCAGCTGGTCTGGCTGCTCTGGCTCCGTAAAGGATCACGGCGGCCCGCCATCCTCGCCAACGTCGGTGCCGTCATCTTCTTCCTGCCCTGGATCTCGGGGATGCGAAGCGACCTGAGCTCACCGACGACCGACGTTCTTCAGGCGCTGCAGGGGCACGGCTTCGACGCAAAGCTGACCCAGGTCAAGGGCTGGGCGTTCGGGCACCCCTTCCTCGACGCCGACGTGGTCCCGGGAGAGATCGCAATGGTGATCATCACCCTGGCCCTGGTCGTCGCGGCGATGGTGACGGTGCGGACCCTGCGCGACTCAAGCCAACCAGCAACCGCCCCGAAGACTTCTGGCAACGAAATCACCTCCCCAGGAGGTGATTTCGTTGCCAGAAGCCCGGTTTCCGTCGGCTTAGGGGACTCCTGGCGTGGCATCCCCTCCGGTCTGATCCTTGTCTTCCTGATCGCGATTGCCACTCCGCTCGGTGAGCTGGTCCTGAACCTCGCCGGGACCGACATCTTCGGTGCCCGGAACATGGCTCCCTCCTGGTACGGCTTCGCGCTGGTCATCGGGGCGGTGCTTTCGATTCCGACCGGTCTGTTGGCGACCGCCTGCGCCGTCGTCGTGATCGGCGGTTACGCCTTCGCCGCAGCTGGCATCCTGCGGCCGGAGAACCGCGTGGTCGGCTTCAAGGCGCCGGCCAAGGTGATCGACGAAGAATCGGCGCCGGGCGACGTCGTCGTCGACATGCTGGCCTCCCTGACCACGCCGGTCCCGCTGACCGCGCTTGATGCCGCGATGTCGAATGACCTGCCGCTCTATTCACCGAACCACCCGGTCAGCCAGCCGCCGTTCCTGCCGAAGACCGTGGTCATCACGCCGATTCAGGATGATCTGGAGAAGGCTTTCAACCAGGCTTCCGGCCACCGGGTCTTCATGTACGCCCAGGACTGGGTGCCGGTCGTCGACAACGCCGAGAGTGGCCGGAACCTCGACCAGGTGCTGTTCGAGAACTACACGGTTTACCTGCCAAAGAACGCGAAGATCGTCGAGCAGACGACTTACGAGGGCGTCCCGAACGCGACGCTCTACGTCATCGACGTCGAGTGATTCGGAGCTTCAGCCGCGGCTTTGGGCGAACCGCTCGCCGAGGATGAACCGGATCATCGTCAGTCCGAGCAGCACGGCTTTGACCGGGTGGCCGGTGACCGACGAAGTTCCTACCCGCGGCAGATAGTTCACGGGCACTTCGACGAATCTCTTTCCCGAGGTGATCGTCAGCAGCATCATCTCCGGGCCGGCGTGGCTGCCGCCAACCGACATCTCGTCGGCCATCCATCGAGCGGTGTCCTTTCGCATCAGCCGATAGGTGCAGCCGACGTCGCTCAGGTGGCTGGTGTTGAAGAGGATCTCGACCATCTTTGCGACCGCCCAGTTACCCCACTTGAGGAACCAGCCCATGTTGGCGCCGTCCCAGATCATCTCGCGCGTGGTGCGGGTTCCGAGCACCACGTCGCAGTCGTTGCTGTAGGCCAGGAGCTTGATCACATCCTTGGCGAGGAAGGTTCCGTCGGGCTCGGCGAGGACGATCAGATCACCTTCGGCTTCGCGCAGGCCACGATTGACCGCATGCCCGTAGCCCTGACTTGACTCGAAGACCTGGCGGGCCCCGGTCTTCTCGACTTCCTCAGTCGTACCTTCGGCGGCGTTGTTGTTCACGACCAGGACTTCATCGACCACGCCGGTGGCGTAAAAGTCTTCGATGACCTCACGGATCGAGTCGCGTTCGTTGTAGGTCATCAAGACGACCGACACAGTTTCTTCTTGCCACATGAAGCGCGATCCTAACGGGGAGTCGAGGCACAAACCGCTGCGGCGCTTAAGATCACCTCCCGATGCCCCGGTTCAGCGAGGACAAGAAAACCGCATGGCCACTGATCGTCGTCGGCATCCTGACCCTCCTCGGTCTTGCCCTCAGGCTCCACCAGTACGGCTCTTCGCTGCTCGGCGACGAGCTTTCGACTCTCTGGATCGTCAAGAACCCGGACTCGAACCTGTTCGACCTCGTTTCCGGCGACGCCGAGATCACACCGCCCCTCTACTTCCTTTTGGCCAAGTTGTCCACGGGGTTCGGATCCGCCCCGGAGCTGGTCCGCCTCCCGGCACTGGTCGCGGGAACCGCCTGCATCCCGATGATCTGGCTGCTCGGCAAGCGAACGGTCGGCCAGATGGCGGGCCTGATCGCGGCGGCCCTGATGACGCTGAGCCCATTCATGATCTTCTTCTCCGGCAACGGCCGGGGCTACACCCTGATGCTGGCGCTGCTGATCGGCTCGACCCTGGCGATGCTCGCCGGGTCCCGTACGGGCAGGGTTCGCTGGTGGGTCGTCTACGGTGCCCTCTCCTGCCTCGCCGTCTACACGCACTACACGGCACTCTTCTTCCTGCTCGCCCAGTTCATCTGGCTGCTCTGGTCGGAGCGCGAGTCCTGGCGCCCGGCGCTGATCGCGAACATCGGCGCGGCGCTCCTTTTCCTGCCCTGCTGCCTTCGTTCATAAAGGATCAGGACTCGCCAACGATCGAGCTACTCAAGGCGCTCCAGGGTGATGGCTTCGAAACCAAGCGCCTGGCGGTCGAGCAATGGGCCCTTGGCCACCCCCTGCTGACCCCGTCCCAGCTGCCCGGCCGGGCCGTTGTGATCCTCATCGCCGTGGCGATCCTGGTCGCGGCCGGAGCCGGCCTGATCAGAGTCCTGCGGGAGAAGCCCGGCTTCCGGCAGTGGCTTCAGCGAAACCGCATGGGCATTCTCGTCTTCGCCCTGTTCCTGGCAACGCCGGTGGCCGAAGCGCTCTATGGATTCGCCGGGTCCGACCTCTTCGGCTCACGCAACCTGGTCGCGGCATCCCCGGGGCTGTTCCTCGCGATCGGCGCGGTCCTCTCGGCGGCCGGACCGGTCTGGGGCGGAATCTGCGGAATCGCCGTGATCGGGGGCTTCGCCGTCGGTACCGTCAAGTCGATGGAGGACTCGGCACGGACGATCGACTACAACGCTGCCGCGGCCCGCATCGACGATCAGGCCGGGCCGGGGGACGTCGTGGTCGACCTGCTCAGCGCGCCGATCACACCGGCTCCTTTGACTCCGCTCGGGCGAAACTCCAAAGCCAGACCCAGGTCTTTTCGCTGAATCTGCCGCAGGGCGAGCCGCCGTACCTGCCGCTCACACCGGTGCCGGACAAGGACCTCAACCTGAACAAAGCCCTCTCGGATGGCCGGAACGCCAGTGTCTTCATCGTCGGACCGAGGGCCGAAGTCCGCCCCGGCAACTCGGCGGAAGGGAAGTACCTGGATGACGGGACGCTGATCGAGTTGCCACGGGGGTGGAGGGTCGATTCGAAGGAGACTTTCCCCGGCGTCGTCGACCTGTCCCTGGTGAAAGTCAGTCGCGAAACGGGCTCCGGGAAGGTCGATTGAAAAAGATCGCCGTCTCTATGGCGACCTACAACCCCGATCGCCGCCTCTTCGAGATCCAGATCGATTCGATCCGTAACCAGCAGGGCGTCGAGTGGCACTGTTTCATCAGCGATGACGGGTCCGGCCCTGATGGCCTGGGGACGATCACGGAGGTGCTCGGGGACGACGACCGCTTCACCTTCTCGCCGTCGCCCTCGAACCTCGGCTTCTACCGGAACTTCGAACGGGCTATCTCGATGGTGCCGGAGGTTTACGAGTTGATCGCGCTCAGCGACCAGGACGACTGCTGGCACGAAGACAAGCTCGCGGAGCTGTCGGCTGCGATCGGCAGTGCCGGACTGGTCTACAGCGACCAGCGCCTGGTCGACGAAGAGGGCGGATTGATCAGCGAGACCTACTGGACCGGCCGCCAGAACACCTTCACCAACCCGATCTCCCTGCTGGTCGCGAACACGGTGACGGGGGCCGCCTCGATGTTCACCCGTGAAGTTGCCGACACGGCATTGCCCTTCCCCGAGGTTCCCGGGGAGCAGTACCATGACCACTGGCTGGCGATGGTCGCGATCTCGCTCGGCGACCTTGCGTACGTGGACCGGCCGCTATACGACTACGTCCAGCACGGCGGCGCGGTGCTCGGCCACGACAAGGCCAACGCCGGCCTGATGAGCGCCGGATGGCGGCGCCTGGACCCGCGGCGCTGGCGCGAGATCTTCGGCGGCTGGGCCTCGGCCTACTTCGACGTCTTCCTCCGGCTCAAGGGCATCGCCCAGTTCGTGATCGAGCGCTGCGGGGAGCAGATGCCACCCGCCCGCCGCCGCGCGCTGGACCGGTTTGTCACCAGCGACCGCAAGCTGAGCGGCATGCTCTGGATGGCCTTCCGGCCACTCCGCCGCTTCTTCGGCCGAAGCGAGACACTCGGCATGGAACGGGTGCTGTTTCGCGGCATCCTCTACCGGCACCTGGTGGCCGTCAAGCGGCGACTGCCGGGCAGCGTCACCCGGAAGGCCGGCGGCGGGGAGCTCCGCGCGGAAACCGAAGTGACTGCCCAGATGAGGCAGAAGGTCGCCCCGCTTTTCCCGGTCGTCTCGGCGACCCAGCCCCAGCGGGTCAACCTGCTGATCCCGTTGATCGACCTCGAGCATCTCTTCGGCGGTTACATCGCCAAGTTCTCCCTCGCCCGTCGGCTGGCCGAGTCGGGCCTTCCGGTCCGGATTGTCACGGTCGACCCGACCACGACGCTGCCGAAGGACTGGCGTAGGCAGGTCGAGAGCTACCGCCAGCTGGGTGGCCTCTTCGACCAGGTCGAGATCAGCTTCGCGCGGGATGGCAAGGTGCCACTGAAGCTCAGCCCGGACGACCGCTTCATCGCGACCACCTGGTGGACCGCGCACGTCGCGACCCGGCTCGCCTCCCAGAGCGGCCGGCGCCGGTTCCTCTACATGATCCAGGAGTACGAGCCGCTGACCGTCCCGCAGGGAGCCTGGACCGATCTCGCCGAGGAGTCCTACACCTTCGAGCACGACGCACTCTTCTCGACTTCGATCCTGCGCGACTACTTTGCCGACGGGGCATCGGCGTGTACGCCGCCGGTCGCGAGGAAGGCGACCGGCATTCGCTCTTCTTCGGCAACGCGATCACCCCGATACCGACGCCGGACGCCGCGACCCTGGCCGGCCGGGCCAGCCCCAGCCTGATCTTCTACGGCCGTCCCGAGTCGCACGCTGCCCGCAATCTCTACGAGGTCGGGCTCGCGGCGCTCCGCAAGGCGATCGGTGAGGGCATCTTCGGTGAAGAGTGGCGATTCCACGCAATCGGCTCGACCGGTGCCGGTGAGCGGATCGACCTCGGCGGCGGCCGGACCCTCGAGCAGATGCCGAGGACCGACCAGGACTCCTACGCGCGGCTGCTGGCCGGGCATGATCTCGGGCTGGCGCTGATGGATGCGCCGCATCCGAGCCTGGTTCCGATCGAGATGGCGTCGGCCGGCATGATCGCGGTCACCACCACCTATGGCACCTCGAAGACCCCGGAAAAGCTCCGCGCGATTTCACCCAACCTGATCGCGGCGTCACCCGACGTCGACGGCGTGGCGGCGGGACTGAAGGAGGCGGCCGGAAGGGTCCCGGAATTTGCAGCCCGGGCGGCGGGGGCGGAGGTCGACTGGAGCGATGACTGGAACCAGGCCCTCGACGACGACCTGATCAGCCGGATCACGGACCTCCTGGACTTCGGTTGAACTGATTGGGGTGAGCCGGGGTGCGGCGGTCGGTCGAGTACCCTTCAATCCGCTTTGGAGCCCACTCGAACCATCGAAAAGACCCCTGCCGAAAAAGAGGCGGCCCGGATCGGATCCGGACCGGTCGTGGTCGAGGTGCGCGGGGTCGACAAGATCTTCCGGATACCCGACAACCGGGTTGATTCGATCAAGGAGCGGGCGGTCCATCCGTTTCGCCGGAACTCCTACCGGGAGCTAAAGGCGCTGAACGACATCAGCTTCGATGTGCACCAGGGCGAGTTCTTCGGCATCGTCGGCCTCAACGGCTCCGGCAAGAGCACGCTCCTGAAGATCCTCGGCAGCATCTACCGGGCCGATGGGGGCCGGATCCGCACCGCCGGCCGGATCGCTCCTTTCATTGAACTCGGCGTCGGCTTCAACCCGGAGATGACCGCCCACGAGAACATCGTCCTGAACGCGGTGATGATGGGCCTCTCACGTCAGGATGCCCAGTCGAGGGTCCGGGCCGCGATCGACTTCGCCGGCCTCGATGATTTCGCGGAGCTCAAGCTGAAGAACTATTCGTCGGGCATGCTGGTCCGCCTGGCCTTCTCGGTGATGGTCCAGGCCGAAGCCGACATCATGCTGATCGACGAGGTGCTGGCGGTCGGCGACGCCTCCTTCCAGCAGAAGTGCGAAGACGTCTTCCACGACATGCGCAGTGCGGGCAAGACGATCGTGCTGGTCACCCACGACATGAACGCAGTCGAGAAGTTCTGCCACCGGGCGATGATGATCCACAACGGCAAGATGAGCATCATCGGCAGCCCCGGGGAGGTCAGCGACTGGTACCTGCGGGCGAACTTCCGCGAAGAAGACGAGCGCCCGGGCTTCCACGCCGGTGCTTCCGAGGAAGGCGACGACGCGCATGTGGTCGAGGGCTGGCTCGAGGACATGGACGGGACCCGAATCGCCAACGTCGAGCAGGGGCAGCAGTTCCGGATGAACCTGGTGGTCGAGGCGATCCGCGAGATCGAGAAGCCCCTGTTCAGCTTCATCGCCTCCGATCAGGTTGGCCTCCACGTCTTCAGCTTCAACAAGCGCCTCAGCGAGTCGCCTGAACTGCCGGACAGCATGGCCCCGGGAGAACGGGTCCAGGTCTCGGTCCCGGTCGAGAACCTGCTCCAGCCTGGCCATTACTACGTCAGCGCCCGTGGATTCCGCAACGAGAACATCAACGAGATGAACATGCAGATGCTGCGGGTCATCGACTTCGTCGTCTTCGGGACGGAGACCGGTCCGGGCGTCGTCTCGCTGACCGGCGAGGTCGAAGTCTCGCGGCCCGGGGCGGGGGACTGATGGAAGCGCATACGCCCCATGTGAAGCCCATGTCGGAAGCGGCGCCAACGAAGCCGGCGCCGCAACTCGAAGAGGTGGTCGGCCCTTCGGCGATCGGCGGCGGCTGGAAGCGGTTTATCGACCTGCTCATCCTGATCGCCGTCAACGACTTCAAGAAGACTTACTTCGGCACCGCGCTCGGCTACATCTGGTCGCTGGCCCGTCCGCTGATGCTGTTCGCCGTGCTGCTCTTCGTGTTCACCAAGATCTTCCGGGTCGGCTCGGATGTCGCCTACTACCCGGTGCTGCTGCTGTTCAACATCGTGATGATCTCGTTCTTCCAGGAAGCGACACAGACCTCCGTCGTCTCGGTTGTCGGCCAGGAGAGCGTCGTCCGGAAGACCCATTTCCCGCGCCTGGTCATCCCCCTCGCGACGGTCATCACCTGCCTGTTCAACTTCGGCACGAACATGGTCGCGGTCGTGATCTTCATCATCGCCTACGGCGTGCCGGTCACCAAGACCTGGCTGCTCTTTCCGGTGGTCGTGATCGCCCTCTTCATCTTCACGCTCGGTATTTCGATGCTGCTTTCGTCCCTTTACGTGCGTTACCGGGACATCGGCATCATCTGGGGCGTCGTGGTCACCGCCCTCTTCTACGGGACGCCGGTGCTCTACCCGCTGTCGATCGTCCCGCCCGAGTACATCAACTGGATCCTGGCCAATCCACTCACCCCGATCTTCGAGCAGGCCCGGCACTGGGTGATCGATCCGGGCGCCCCCGGGGCGGTCGCCGCTGCCGGCGGCTGGCTCCACCTGGTCCCGGCATTCGTGATCTACATCGTCGTTTGCGTCCTCGGAGTCTGGGTCTTCAACCGGGAGGCCCCGCGCATCGCCGAGGAGCTGTGACCGGGCCGTGAGCCCGATCTCGAAGTTGACCGACCGGGCCAATCGCGAAACAGACCGGTTGCGGATGTCGAAGCGCTATCGCCGCTATCGGCAGGATCCACGCACCGCCACCTGGGTTCTCGTGATCGCGTCGATACTCGCGATCCCGGCCATACTCTGGTTTGGTCGCGACATCACCTTCTCCGGCGACGAGCTCGTCTGGGTCTCGGACACCCCGTACATCGACTTGACCACGATCTTCACCCCCACGGTGGCCACCTGCTGGCCTTGACCAAGGCCGTCTACTGGCCGCTCCTCGAGGTCTTCGGCGTCGGCTACCTGCCGTTCCAGCTGCTGGCGATCTCGGCCACGCTGCTAGCGGTCTGGCTGCTCTACTTCTACGGTCGCCGCCGGGTCGACCACTTCGTCGCGCTGACCCCCTGCCTCGTCCTGCTTTTCTTCGGCTCCGACTACATCCACCTCTTCCAGGGGAACGGCTTCCCGATCATGCTCTCCCTCGCGCTCGGTGTCGCGTCGCTGATGAGCCTCGACCGGGGCGACAACAGCGGTGACCGTCTGGCCTGCCTGTGGCTGACGATCGGGATCTTCACCTACACGGTGATCCTCCCGTTCGTGGCTGCGGTCCTCCTCCTCGTCCTGATCCGCCCGGACCGCCGCCGCCGGATCTGGATACCCCTGGTGCCGGCCGCCACCTATCTGGTCTGGCGGGTCTGGATGGTGCTCGCCGACGTTTCGAGTTCCGGGGGCGGTATCGATCTCACGAACATCGCCCTGGTGCCGGCCTGGACGTTCCAGTCGCTCGCCGGCATTCTCAACGCGCTGACCGGAATCAGTTTCTACTTCTCGGGAGGCAACACCGTCGGGCCGGTCGAAGTCTTCGGCCCGCCCTTGGCGATCGCCTTCATCGCGCTGGTCGTCTGGAAGGTCACCCGCTTCGGGCTGTCCAAGGCGATGCTCGCCGCGATCACGATCATGCTGGCCCTGTTCACGCTGCAGGCACTGGCCTCGACCGGTGGTGACCTCCGCATCCCCGGGGGCGACTCGCGGTACATGTATCCGGGCGCTTTCGTCGTGATCCTGGTTGGCTTCGAATTGGCACGTTCGTGGCGGCCCGGACCGAAGGGCCTGCTGGTCCTGGGGCTCGTGGCGTTTGCCGGAATCGGCTCCAACCTCACCCTCATGCGTGACAACGCCTACATCCTGCGGGATTCCGGATACCAGTTGCGGGCCTACTCCGGGGCGCTCCGGCTGGGGCTTGAGGGCCGTGCGGACGGAGCCGAGCCAACCAGACAGACCGGCCTCCGGAAGGAGATCACCGAATTCGGCTACGCGCCCTCCGAGCTCGAGAAGCAGATCCCCGGCCGGCGTGAATACATCGACCAGGTCATCGTCGGCTCGCTCGGAGCGAAACTCTCCCCGCCCGTTTCCGGTCCGGCGGATTGCCAGAACCGGTTGGCGGGCGCCGACGGCTTCGTCCGGTTCGATTCGGGACCGGAGACCCTCTCGCTGAAGTCCCCCTCAGGCGGTGAAGTGCTACTCGGCCGGTTTGCCGACAGCGCCACGCAGGCGGTCGGCACACTTTCCCCCGATGTCTTCTCCCAACTCCACCTGCCGGCAGACTCGGCCGGCGAAAGCTGGCTCATCGCGGTCAGCGCCCCGAAACTGAAAGTCTGTACGGATGCCTGACCCCGGGGAGCTGGATACCAGCGTCAGCGACAAGTTGAGCGCGATCGCGAAGCGCTGGGTCGACCCGATGGTTGACGGCCGGGCTGATTCCCGGATCGCGGTCGCCCTGCTGGGTTTCTCAATGATGGTTTCGCTCGTCTTCTGCCTCTACGTCACCCGCGGCACTACTTTCTCGGGTGATGAGCTGAGCTGGGTCGCTTACAGCCCCAGCATGGACCTGACCGACATTTTCACGCCACATTCCGGGCACCTCGTGGCGGTGTCGCATTCGCTCTACAGGTTCGTGCTCGAGACGATCGGCGTCCACTACATCGTTTTCCGGCTGTTGACCCTTTTCTCGGTCTTCCTGGCCGTCGGCCTGCTGTTCGTCTACGCCCGCGAGCGGGTCGGGGCATGGCTGGCACTGGCCCCCTGCCTGGTCCTGCTCTTCTTCGGGACCGACACCGGTCACATCCTCCAGGGCAACGGCTTCACCATCATGTTCGCTCTGGCCTGCGGCATGCTCGGCCTGCTCGGTCTCGAGCGGAACTCGATGCGTGGCAGCCTGGTTGCCTGTCTCGCGCTCAGCCTTGGTGTCCTCACTTACACCGTCGCTCTGCCCTTCGTTGCCGGTGGACTCGTCCTGGTCCTTCTGGGCAAAAACCGCTGGCGGCGGCTCTGGGTCGTTGCGATCCCGATCCTGATCTATCTCGGTTGGCGGGTCTGGATCCTCACCGCCGACATCAATGTCGCCCGGGGCGAACTCGACCCGGCCAATCTCGCGGTGCTTCCGGCCTGGACCTTCCAGTCGCTCAGCGGCATTCTGAGTGCCCTCACGGGCGTCCACTACAACTTCATCTCGGGCGGCAGTTGGGTGCCTCCCGGAGAGATGGCCGGCCCGGCCCTCGCCCTTATCTTCGTTGTGGCGATCGGCTGGCGACTCAGCCGGGGCGCCGTCTCAAACTGGTTCTGGGTCGCGGTCGTCATCGCGCTGGCCATGTTCGCCTCCCAGGTGCTGGTCTGGATCCCCGACGTGCGGTCGCCCGGTGAGTCGCGCTACATCTATCCGGGAGCCTTCGTTGTGTTGCTGATAACGATCGAAGCGGTCCGCGAAATCAGGATTTCGCGGGCAGCTTTCATCTCGATCTGGATAGTCGCCCTGGTCGCGTTCTCCACCAACGCGGCCATCATCGTGGGCAGCGGCAGCACCCTGCGGGAACGCAGTCCGGAGATCAGGGTCGAGGTGACTGCAGCGGCGTTGGTGAACTCGGCCGGGTTCTACCTCCCGGGACCGAACGCAAAACCCCTGGCCGACCTCGTTCAGGAGGCCCCGATTTCCATCATCGGCTCCGCCGAAAGGAAGTACGGCGGGCTCGGCCTGACCGCGGCCGAGCTGAAAGCTGCGCCGCCGGCGACCCGTTCCCAGGTCGACTCGATCATGGCCGGTGCGATCGGCCCCATTCTGGTTCCCGTCGCCAAACCGGTGGTCAAAGCCGATTGTGAGGAAGTCCGCGGGGTGAACGGCCAGGCGATCGCCAACCTGCAGCGGGGCGGTGCCAGCCTGGAAAGCAAGACCGGTGGCACCGTGACGATGCGACGCTTCGGCGACGTCTTCTCGATTAACGTCGGCGACCTCAAGCCTGGTGTGCCAATGAACCTGAACATTCCCAAAGACATCAACCCGACCCCCGGCAAGTTTCCGTACCGGCGAGTTCGTTGCTGGTCTGCCCCCTCAGCTGATGGACCTCGCCGTGATCATCCCCTCGCTGAACGAGCGCGAGGCCCTGCCCGGTCTGATCGAGGAGATCGACGCGGCCTGCACGAAGATCGAACCACCGATCGAGTGGGAGGTGCTGGTCGTCGACGACGGTTCCACGGACAGGACCTTCGAAATGGTGGAAGAGCTTGCCCTCACCAACGACCGGGTCTGGGCGATCCGGCTGCGCCGGAACTTCGGCAAGTCTTCTGCGCTTTCGGTCGGCTTCGATGCGACTGACGCCGACACCGTGCTCACGATCGACGGTGACGGCCAGGATGACCCCGCCGACATCCCCTTGCTGCTGGCCAAACTCGACGATGGCTTCGACCTCGTCTCTGGATGGAAGCGCGACCGCCAGGACCCGGCCTCGCGCCGAATGGCTTCGAAGGCCTTCAACTGGTTCACGACCAAGGCAACCGGGGTCCACATGCACGACATGAACTGCGGCTTCAAGGCCTACCGCGGCGACTGCGCCCGTTCGATCGACGTCTACGGCGAGATGCACCGCTTCATGCCGGCGCTGGCGGTCCAGGGGGGATGGACCGTGGCCGAGGTGCCGGTCAACCACCGGGCCCGCGAGTTCGGCAAGTCCCGCTTCGGCTTCGAGCGTTACCTGCGTGGTGCCCTCGACCTGGTCACCGTGGTCTTCCTCGGCCGCTACCAGTTCCGTCCCCTTCACCTGTTCGGTGGAGCCGGCGCCGCGATGACCTTTGTCGGGCTGCTGGTCTGCCTCTACCTGACCATCGTCAAGATCGGCGGCAGCCCGATCGGCGAGCGGCCACTGCTCTTCCTCGGTGTCTTGCTGATCGTCGTCGGAGTCCAGCTCATGACCCTCGGGCTGCTGGCCCAGATGCAGGTCCTGACCCGGCGCGAGATTGCCGGCTCGGGATTCGAGCGCGGCCGGATCTCACAGCGCCTGGATCGGGCATCCTCACCGTCGGAGAAGTCACAGGTGAACTAGACCTCCGGTTCCGGCTCAGCTGCTGCGGGCGCCGAATCGCTGGGCGTATCTCCGGATGGGTTGCTCGAAGAAACGAGCCGTCAGATACCCGTAGATGACAGAGACCGTGACCACGAAACCTGCCAGGACGGCGAACTCCCTGAAGTCGGTCGGGAAGCCGAGCCCCCAGTAGAACGTTGCGGAGAACAGGATTAGCGCGTGCGACAAGTACACCCCGTAGCTGATTTCGGCCAGCCACCTAATGCCGCGATTGGCGAAAAGCCATTGAAGGCGGTTGGAGCAGAAAGCCAGTGACACCATTGCAGTGGCGAGGCTTGCCGAGAAACCAATTTGCATCAGAGGTGAAGCTTTGCCGACGAACTCGGAAGGGAGCGAGTCAGTCAAGGGTGTGTAGTTACTCGCAAACGTGAAGAGGACAATCCCGGCCGTCGCCCCAATCAGCAAGCGCGGTGCCCACCGGTTGAGAGTTTCCCTGGACCAGGTCTCTTGCAACGTTGTGAACATCCGGGCGCCGATCATGCCGAGCGCGAAGGAAAAGACCCAGAATGGAAGCTGATTGGCAGACCCGGTGATCAGCCTCCCCTGCAATTCGTCGGAAACGCCGAACCCGAAGAAGTTAGCCAAAGAATCGAAATGGAAAACGGTCTGGGTCCAGACCAACGCGACCATTCCCGCGATCAAGAGACCGGCGCGCGGCCTCCGGTAGAAAGCGATTGCGACTATCGGCAGCACAAGGTAGAAGGAGATCTCCACCGTGAGTGTCCAGACGGGCCCGTTCACTCCGAAGCCCGGTTTGCTTCCGTCCGGCAAGTAGTACAGCAACGTCTGAAGCCCAAGAGCATGAGCACCGATAGAGAGGGTGGTGGTGTGATACGACGTGATAAACCAAGCCACGATCAGGATGAGGTAGTAGGCAGGCAACAGCCTCGCCGCGCGGCGGATGGCATACCCGCCGAGACTGCCAAATTCACCTCGGGTGGCAGTTGGAAGAAAGACAACGAAGCCGCTGACGATGAACAGGGCGTTGACCATTTGACCTAGCGTGGCGGCGATGAACTGGTCCAGAGGAACTGCATAATTCCCGGCGAACGGAGCCTGACCGAGTATGTGGTAGGCGACTATTCCGAAGATCGCTACGGCCCGATACCCGTCAAAAACAGGGACTACGGGTATCCCCTTCCTGAGTCGCCTCTCCTGTCCGGGATCCCTAATGAGAACTTGACCCGTCCATCAGCGCGTTCGGAGGGTGAGGGCGACCTGGCACATGTCGCCGCCGACGATCCTCCGCCCGAGCGCCGCCGCCAGTCGCCGAGCGAAACGTCGACCGAGACGGGCCGTGCCGTGAGCCGGTTTCTTTGTGGTGAGTGGCGCGGCCATGAGGCGGGATCCTACCCGGACCCGGTGGCTAAGCTGACCGTGACCACGGTGCCGATTCTGTAAGTCTGTAGCCATGGGGACTGAGATACCGCGGGTCGCCGTGGTCATTCCTAACTGGAACTGCCTCGACGATCTTGAGGACTGCATAAAGTCACTGCGAGCCCAGACAGGGGTGGAGCTCGAGATCATGGTCGTCGACAACGGTTCGTCCGACGGCTCGATCGCCTGGATGCAGAAAGAGCGCATTCCGCACATCCCGCTCCCGCGAAATCTCGGCTTTGCCCCGGCGGTCAACCTCGGTTTTTCGGCGACCACGGCTGACGCGGTGGCGACGGTAAATTCCGACACGGTGCTCGAACCGGGCGCGCTGGCGACGATGCATGAAGTCCTGATGTCAGACGATCGCATCGGTGGGGTCCAGCCCCGGATCCTCTCCCTGATCAGGGGCACCCATCTCCAGCCGGAGGACCCTGAAGCACTGATCTACAGCCTCGGCCAGGCACTCACCGCCGACGGCCGGGCCCGGGAGGACGGCATCGGCCAGCCTCAGGGCGAGCGCGGTTTCGAAGCTCGGGAGATCTTCGGCGTCTGCGGGGCGGCCTGTCTGTTCCGGCGTCAACTCGTGGTCGAAATGGGCGGGTATGACGAGAGTTACTTCGCCTTCTACGAAGATGTCGACCTGAACGTCCGCGCACGCATCGCCGGATGGAGCTTCCGGCTGGTACCCACCGCGGTCATCTGGCACGTCGGCAACGCCGCCTGGCATGCCGGCTTCGACCGGCCCGATGCCGAAAACGCGCGCCTCGTAGCTCGCAACCGCATCTTCACCCAGTCCAAGTTCATGCCCCTTCGTTCCCTTCCCCGGGTGACGGTGGTGGAGATCGGTGCAATCTTCCGGGCGATCGCCGCCCGGCGTTTCCTGCTCACCCTCGCTGGAAAGGGCGCCGCATTTCTGCGCACGCCGGAGATGCTGAAAACGCGGCGGAAGCTGCGTCGTCAGGGTGAGCTGGAACTCGCCCAGGCCTGGCTCGGGGAGAGCCGCCGTGCACCCACTGAAGTCCTGAAGCACCCGCTGCCACCGGTCGGCACGCCCCCGCCGGTCGGCACACCCCCGCAGGTCTGAGGGATAAGGATTGGGTACTTAGACCCGGCGGCGCCAGTCGTCAAGCAGGTCGAGCAGGCTGATCCACAGCGGGATCTCCGGCTGCCAGCCGGTCGCTTCTTTCAGCCGGGCTGCCGACCCGGCCACCACTGAAACATCGGCGGGGTGGGCCCGGTCGGGCGTCCTCACCACTCCGATCTCGACCGGGGTGTGGGCGGCCAGTCCCGAGACGATCTGCTCGAGCCGGACTCCCGACCCGGAGCAGATATTGAAGGTTCCGGTCGCCGAGCCGGCGACGATCGCATCCAGGGCCCGGGCCGTGTCTCGCACGTCGGTGAAGTCCCGTTCGGCCTCCGGATTGCCGACCTTCAGATCGAGCTGCCGGTCTCCCCGGTCCTCGGCCAGGGCGATCTCACGGGCGAATTCCGCCGGCGCCTGTACATCCGACTGGCCCGGTCCGAGCTGGTTGAAGACCCTTGCGATCGCGACGTTAAGACCGTAACCCCGTATGTACTGGCTGGCGAGCACTTCCGCGGCCGCTTTTGAAGCACCGTAGGGCGAAGCCGGCCGGGCCGGGCTGGCCTCGGTGAAAGGCAGGTCTTCCGGAGACTCCGGAGGTCCATAGACCGCGGCCGATGAAACCAGCGTGACCCGGGCCGAGGGAGCCTTCCGCCGGACGGCCTCGAGCAGGTTGAAAGTGCCGGTCGTATTGGTTTGGAAGGTCCCGTCCGGGTCGTCCCAGGCGGAGCCGACCGAGGAGTTGCCCGCGGTCACCAGGATCGCGTCCGGCCTTGCGCGGTCAAGGACCTTCTCGATCGTTTCCGGGTCGAGCAGGTCGCAGGTGAAGTCGGCCTGCGTGCCGCTTCGTGAGGTACTGACAACCTGAAACCCGGTTTCGGCCAGCCGGTCGGCGGCGTGGTGGCCGAGGAAGCCGGTCGACCCGACGACCAGCACGGTCGTGACGGCCGGGGAATTCAAGGCGCTACTCGATCGTTCCGATCAGCCGGCTTCTGCCCGACAGTTCGATGGTCTCCTTGAGGCCGTCATTGAGCGCGACGGTCGGTTCCCAGCCAAGGATCTCCTTCGCCCGGTCGATGTTCGGCTGACGGACCTGGGGGTCGTCGGTCGGCAGCGGCTCGAATACGATCGACGAATCGGAGCCGGAGGCCTCGATCACCGAGTTGGCCAGCTGGAGCAGCGTGTACTCGTCCGGGTTACCGATGTTCACCGGCATGTGCTCGCCGGATTCGGCCAGGCCGATAAGCCCGCGAACGAGGTCGTCGACGAAACAGAAGGAGCGGGTCTGGCTGCCGTCGCCGAAGACGGTCAGTGGCTGGCTCAGCAGTGCCTGCCGCAGGAAGGTCGGGATGGCCCGACCGTCGTGGGCCCTCATGCGGGAACCGTAGGTGTTGAAGATCCGGACGATCGAAGTGTCGACACCCTGCTGGCGGTGGTAGGCCATGGTCAGCGCTTCGGCGTAGCGCTTGGCTTCGTCGTAGACACCGCGCGGACCGATCGGGTTGACGTGTCCCCAGTAGCTCTCCTCCTGTGGATGGACCTGGGGATCACCGTAGACCTCCGAAGTCGAGGCGAGCAGGAATCGCGCCCGCTTGAACTTGGCCACGCCGAGCATGTGCCAGGTTCCCTGGGCTCCGACCTTGAGTGTGTGGAGTGGCAGGCGGGCGTAGTCGATCGGGCTGGCCGGCGAGGCGAGGTGATAGACGAAGTCGACGTCGCCTTCGACTTCGACTTCCTCCGTGATGTCGTGGATCTGGAAACTGAAGTCGTCTGAGGTGATGTGCTCGATGTTCTGCAGCGACCCGGTGTCCAGGTTGTCGATGCAGATCACCCGGTAGCCCTTTGCCAGCAACTGATCGCAGAGATGTGAACCGACAAATCCGGCTCCGCCGGTTACAACGCAGGTAGTCATAGGCGCTGATCGTATTGGAGCGCCCACCTCTCAGTGCCCGTGGTTCCGGATCGGGCTGGTAGAAATGGCAGCCTGATATGAAGAATCCGAAGACCCCGCTCCTGAGAACCGGCCTGTTACTGGTCAGCTGCGCCCTCGCATTGGGCGGCTGCTTCGGTTCGGACCCGGGCGATGACAGCGCCCAGCCAGCCACTCCCGAGACCCCGGTGAACGCGCTGCCGGTCACGCCGGTTGACGCTGGGTGGAAGGATGATCCTGTCATCCCCGACATCTCGGGCAAGACGAAAAAACAGTTCCTCAAAGACGTGGCAAAAGCGGACAGCAAAGGATTGCGGCCGGACGTATTTGCGAAGGCCGGAGACTCCAATACTGAAGTCGCACCCGCCCTCTACGGACTGGCCTGCCGCCGGGCCAGGTTGCCCGGAAACGAAGACCTCCGCAAGGTGATCGCCAGATACAACCGGGTGCGGCTGCCGAACAGCGAGGCGCTGCCGGGTTGCCGCCCGTCCACTTCCTTCTCCCGGCGGTCGGCTGCCGCCAGACGGACCACGCTGAGCTACTGGCCATCCGAGACCCGCGACAACTTTCTCAAGACTTACGCGTACGGAGACTGGGGCCTGTCGCCGGAATGCAAGAAGGGCGACTCACCGCTCAGGTGTGAAGTCCGGTTCACCAGGCCGCGGTACGTCTTCATCCTGGCCGGTACGAATGACTTCGGGCTTGATGCGTCGTTCGGCCTGCCTCCCGGGCGGGACGTGGGTAGCCGCCTGGCGCTGGTCGTCAAACAGGCCCGCGAACTCGGAACGGTGCCCGTGCTCAGCACCATCCCTCCGGAGGAAACCAAGAAGGTCGGTGCGGCCGAGGTCAACCGGGCCAACGCGGCGATCGCGGGCATGGCCCACTCCGAAGGAGTTCCTCTGATCAACCTGTGGCGGGCGCTCGACGAACCGCAGATGATCAACCATGGTCTGGGGAGCGATGGCCTCCATCTTGGTACCAAAGACGATTCGAACGGAGTAATTTTCCCTGGCCCGGAGGTCTACGCGGATTCGGTCGACTTCACCCCCGAAGGCCTTCGGTACGGCGCCAACCGGCGCAACCTGATCTGGCTGCAGACCCTGAAAGCACTGGACGCGGCTGCCGGATCAAGGTAGCCGGAGGCAATCAACGACTCCGGCAACCGATGCCGCGCGTACGCAAAGTAAGAGTCAGATAGCGAGGCACGACACCTTTTCTTTCTGAAAGGTGTTCTATCCACTGATGAAATCAGGGAGACTTTTCACAGTGGTCGCGGCTGCGACCTTCGCCGTACTGGCTTTTGCCTTCTTCGAGGTGAGCCCGGCCCTGGCCAGCACCATCTGCGTGCCCGCTTTCAGTGCGGCCTGCCCCGACTCAGGCGGCAACTTCGAGATGGCAAGCCTTGATGCCGCGATCAAGCAGAACGGCGCCGATGGCATCTCCGACAAGGTGATCGTCGCTGCCGGCACCCCTGACCAACCCGGATGCTTTCGATACCGCCGGTACCGACGCGCTCGAGATCATCGGAGCGGGAGCTGGCCAGACCCGGATTACAACCAGCGCCAACGGGGACCACGCGGTCCTGAATATCGCCACCGGGTCCCGTGACGTGACTTTGAGCGGCCTGACCGTGGTGATTCCTTCGAGCTTCACTGACGACGCAGGCGATGGGATCGTCGTCGGTCACGCCACCCTGAACGACATGGACATCGAAAGCCTCAACCCGGGCTCGGACGGCGTGCCGAACATTCAAAAGGGGGCGACCTTCTCCAACGTCTCCATGTACGGGAGCGGGACCGGCTCTTTCGACATCGGCATCTCCCAGACCAGCCTCGCGTACAACCCGCTCGCAATCGATCGCTCGACGATCGAGGACGCAAAGACCGGGATCCTGGCCACGCACTTCACGGACAAAGTCAACGTGAACCGCAGCCGGATTCTCAATTCGAAGACCAATGCTGTGAAGCTCACGCAAGGCGCTGACGGGACGATCGAGAATTCGATCATCCAGGCGGGCAGCTCGAGCGCCGTCTTTCTCTCCAACAAGGAGTCGACCAATAGTGATGTCGACATCAGGTACTCGACGATTATTCCCGGGGCTTCGTCGGCGTATGCGGTCGCAACCGAAACGGTGCCAACCGCCATGACGGTTGGCTCTTCCCGGATGACGGTCAGTGATTCGATCCTGAACGGGTTCACCAATACGTACTACCGCTCCGACCCGGACTCACCGACGACGGGTGCAGCAAACATCACGTTCAGTCATTCCGACTTCGATCCCACCGGTCTGAGCACAGGCAAAGGGGTCCTCGACACCACCGATTCGAACATCAACGCCGACCCGAAGTTCCTTTCGGCCACGGACTTCCACCTGACCAAGGGGTCGCCGGCGATCGACACCGCCAGCAGCCCGGCCGGCCCGCTGGTTGACATTGACGGAAACAAGCGCCCGGTTGACGGCAACGGTGACGGCATCGCCGTGGCCGACATGGGTGCCTACGAGTACCAGCCCGTGGCCGACCCCCCGACCTGCGAAACCGACCCGAAGCTCTGCCCGGTTCTGCCCGGCGACACCACCGCGCCGGTGATCAGCAAGGTGAAGTTCAAGTCGCCGAAAGGAAAGAAGGCCGGAAAGCTCAAGCTGAGGCTGTCCGAAGCGGCCACGATCAAGGCGACCTTCAAGCCCACCCCGAAGGGCAAGGGAAAGAAGAAGCGAAAGACCCTGAAACTCAGCAAGACGGGCAAGGCTGGCGCAAACAAGCTGAAGATCAAGAAGGGCAAGCTGAAGCCCGGCAAGTACAGACTGAAGATCATCGCCACTGATGCCGCCGGCAACAGGTCGAAGCCCATGGTGCGCAAGGTGAAGGTGAAGTAGGCGCCCTGTCAGAAATCCCCACCCCCGCCCGACTCCTTGTCAGCAAGGCAGTCGAAGAAAGGGGACTAAATGTGGATGGTGACCAACCGGGGATTCTTTTCAATCGTGGACAAAGGCGACCGCGAGGACTGTCTCTGCATCAGGGGGAGGGTGCGGGGTGACATGGACAACCTCCTGAAACTGGAGCCCCTGAAGCATTACGCCGAGGCAATCCAGGAGAGCGACCTCGGCGACTACCGCTTCCGCGTCTACGTGTCCCGCGACGACTGGATCATGGCCGCAGCCCTGCTCGCGGAAGAGATCAACTACCCAAACTTCAAGGACGAAGTGAAGAGAAAGCAGGGGCCAGAAAGGGCCGGCACCTACCTGGAGGTCTGGTCAGACCTCTACGAACTCCAGCGCTGACCCGTCAGCCGAGAGGGCCGGCGCCGGGGCCCTCGGTGAGGACCCGCACGGTGAGGTTCTCGATCAGGTCGAGGTCGATCGGATCGATTTCTTCCTCCTCCAGAAAGACCTGCCCGTCGAACAGGCCATAGAGGGTGCCGAGCACCTCGCCGCCCTCTTTCAGCTTGAGGTTGATCCGCGCCCCGCGTCCAAGCTTGGGCAGGATGTTCTCGATTTCTTCGCGAGTGGCCATGACGGAAAGGTACTGGTTGGTGTGGTCCGGCCGACCCGGGTCTAGCCGCTCACTGCGGTCGAGAGGTCTCGCGCCAACTCAGGATCCAGTAGGTCGGAATCCGCGGAAAGTACACTGCGGTTGGTCCGACGGGCGATCGCAACGTATGAAGCGTCGTAAAACGTGACGCCAAATTCGTTCGCAATCGCCGAGCAGGGTTCGAAGTCAACAGGATCCAGGTTGATCGGAGCACCGCAGATGGCAACCATGGTGTCGAGCGCCGAGTCAACGACTTTGGCACCGAGACCAATGGATCGGGTAAGAACGTTGCCCACCTCGTAGTAGGCAAGCGTGGTCGTGCGAAGTGGCATGCGGCCGATCACCGATTGAGCCAGTTGCCAGTCAGGTTCACTACCGGCGGGTCTGAACCACTTCACGGCGACGCTTGCATCGACTATCCATCCCTCGCTCGAAATCATTTCGTTTCGTCCCGCAAACGTTCTCTGCGGACCAGTTCAGCGGAGTCGACTGAGCCCTCCCAGTGCGAGGCGATCTCCTTCAAGCGCGCGAGGATCGCATCACGATCAGTTGTGCCCAGTCCGATTTCACGACGTGCGGCGCGCTGAAGCAGGCCACTTCGGCTGGTTCCCTGACGTCTTGCCTCAAAGTCAAGCTCTACCAGAAGGTCATCGGGAATCGAGATCATTACCTTCGCCATGTATCGAGTATAGCCTTTTGGCAATACTCCATTCGGATGTGCCTGTCTGCTCATGAACCAATTACAGCGTGGATCTGTGCAAAGCCGGGCGAAATTCAGAGATTCGTTGCTGTTCCATTTCACCAATGAGACACTCGCTGTTGGTACCGGTACACCTGGTCGACCACGGCCGGGTTTCCTCACCCAGATCCCGGCGCCAGACCCCTGCGACGCGTGGTGCAGCGGAGGTATTGGCTCCACTCAACCAACAACTTCATGCAATTTGCGGCAGAAACGTGTTTCCCGCAAATTGCGAATAACCGGACCGTCGGCCGGGGGAGAGATTTCTGAACCGGCGGACTTAGTGCTGCAAATGTCCATGAATCGCAAGAAAGTGCGCAGGTTTTGGTCTTTTGCCGGCCTGAAACCGGGACGTTCGAAAAGTGCGAGAAGTGGGAATGAAGGACTCGTAAGTGTTTTCGTCCGTGAGCTGGAAATCCCAGGAGGGGGTTGATGGACCAGACAAAGAACGCGTCCCCCGAGATGGGGCGCCCGTGGCGGAGGGACCGTCAAGACGCCGGCAACGATCTGGCTCAGAGGAAGCGTGCCGCGGTTGAACTGATCCACCGGCACGACACCGCCCTTCGCAGTTCCGCCCGGCGGTATTCAATCTGCGCCGACGATGCTGACGACGCCTACCAGCGCGGCATCGAGATCCTCCTGTCCAAGGCGCCAACGACCGAAGTCCGCCAACTGCTTCCCTGGGCGCGGACGGTCATCAAACACGAGGCCCTCGCGATCCGCAAGACCAGGGAGCGCACCCTCGGCCGGCCGGTCTCCTCCTACCGGGACGACGACTCCGAGGACTGGGTCAACCTGATTCCGTCGGCATCGGACGGTCCCGACGAACATGCGGTCAAGCGCGAGAAAGTGGCTCGCAGTCGCGAGGCGCTGTCCCGCCTCAAGCCGCATGAACTGAAGGCCCTCACCATGCTCGCCGAGGGTTATTCGTACGCGGAGATCGCCGACATCAACCGATGGACCCGAACGAAGGTCAACCGTTGCCTTGCCGAGGGCCGGCAGCGGTTCCGGTCCGTATTCAGCGACAGCGAAGCTGGTGAGCTCTGCGCGGAGTTCGAACCAGGAATCTCAGCCTGCTGTGACGGCGAGATCAGTTCGTGCCACTCGCGCCGGCAAGCCAGACCCTCTGGGAAAAGCTTCAGGAGGCGGCGGTTTCGGCCCAGCTGAAGTTTCAGGGGCTGGGCCGGGGGAGCGATCCTTCGATGACCAGTGTGGCCGCGAGCGGTGGAACTCGAGGAGCCGGCGCGGCCGCACTGGCAAAAATTGCGACAGTCTGCGTGGGTACGGCGGGCGGTGCCGCGGCCTGTGTCGCGACCGGGGTGATTCCGTCACCCGGCATCCTCCCGAACCACAACGAGCGGCCGGCAGTCGCCCGTCCGGCAGAGCGTCCACCACCGGCGATGGCCAACGAACCGAATTTGGCCCGGCTGCCGGAGGCCGCATCGGCAGAAGGGGACAACTCGTCTCCCCGGCCAGCGAAACAGGTCAAGACAAAACGGCAGGAGAGCAGCAGCACTCCAGCCCCGGAGCCGACCCCGACTGAAGCAGAGTTCACACCTGAGGCGGCGGGTACCGCGGTCACCTCGAGCGCACCGGCGCCGACACCTGCGGCCAGCACTGGCAGCGTGCCTGTGGGCGGCGGCGGTGGGGAGTTCGGGCCATGAGGGTGTTCCGGCCATTCGCAATTGCGTTTTGCTCTTTGGCGATCGTCGCGGCAGCGTCGACTCCCTCATCGGAGGCCGGCGAGTACATGGTTCGCCAATGCGAAGGGTCCGGACATCAGGGCTTCTTTGGCAAGTACGCGGAGCTGGGCACCGATCATGTGGACGTAGTCAACGGTTGCACTACTGCGGGTCCCGGCAAAGTCGCCGTCTACCAGGACCGAAGTGGTGTCCGGCTTCCGTACTTATACGGCGGCAAGTTCACCTGGGATGCACCGGAGGGGGTTGAAGTCTTCGGCACGGTTTTCACGTCGCGGCTGGACAACGCCAATGGCATAAAGGCGAGCTTGCTTGGACTGAAAGGGGGCTCCGGCGACATCGAACTCGATGAAGGCATGGCACATGATGGCCAGCAGCGGACAACCCGCTGGACCAATCGCAATCTGCCAAGAAGCCGGATCGTTGCCAAGCTGGATTGTCAGAGAGATGACGGCTGCAACAATGCCGGGGGTGGTCCCAAGGCCTTTTTTGAAGTGACCGACGCCGAGTTCAAGAGCCGCGACGTGATCAAGCCGACAGTTGCGGGTTCGGGATTTCTGTGGATCTGGGGTAACGACTGGAGGTGGCATCGCGGCAGTGCTGCGTATCGCATTGATGCCAGGGACGAAGGGGCCGGCGTGGCATCCACCTTCCTCCTGGTCAACGGGCTGAGAGTCGAGCTTGACCCCATTACCTGCACCGGCGACCAATCTACCTACGCCACCCGCTTTGCTCCTTGTCCGGAAAGTGCGGTCCGGACGGCTGTGGCAAACATGGCACAAGCACCTTTTCAGGAGGGAGTAAATGTGGTTGAGTTCTGCAGCGCGGACTACGCCGTATCACTGGAAGAGGCGAATCGAACGTGTACGGCCGCCAGGGTCGTGTTTGTTGACAACGTCGCACCAACCGCCCCGATCGAACTCCGTCCCGTAGGCGGAACTGATTGGCGGTCCGAAAACGGTTTCGATGTTGTTTGGCGAAACCCGGAAGGAGGGGGATCAAAGATCACCGAAGCCGATTTCCAGGTTCTCAGAATCGCTGACAACACCATCGTTGATTCTGGAACTGCCAACCTGGGCGCGAGCCCGGCCTTGCCGGCCATCGACCTGCCGGAACCCGGTGAGTACCGGGTCGAAGTTCGTCTTCGGGACAGTGCCGGCAACCTCGGTCCTCCGAGTTCGACCACGCTCCGCTTCGATGATGCCAGTCCAGGCGACGTGGCTCCGGAGCCTCCTCCTGGCTGGATCTCCTCCGATGAGCTGCCCTTCCTGCAGGAGATCGAAAGGGCGGAAGCCGGTGGCCCTTCCGGAGTCGGGGGTTACGCTCTTGCCGTTTCCCGAACGGGACCGGTTGCGCCTTGTCCGACTGGAGTCTGTCAGCCGCTCGAGCTTTCACTGAACGATGGAATCGATGACCGGGTGGTCAGGCTGAACGATCTTTCCGAAGGCAATCACTGGGTGTCGGCTGTGGCGGCGTCCGGGGCCCGGGTCGCATCGGAAACCGCGGGCACCAGGATCCTCAGGGTCGACAAAACTGACCCTGTTACGAGCCTGAAGGGCCTGACGAATGGCTGGGTCAATCGGCCGGTGACCTTGACAGCAGCGGCCAGCGATTCAGCTTCCGGCATGACACCCAAACCGGGGGATGACGGAAATCCGGTCACGGTCATCCGCGCCGGAGACTCGGCACCGTACGAGGTCCCCGGGAATTCGGCCGTGTTTACCGTCGCCGAAGAAGGAACGACCAGGGTTGACTACTGGGCGAGGGATCTCGCCGGGAATTCGAATGATGGTCTTTCGACAGGCGAAGGGGAAAACCACGCGAAGCCCGGGACGGCCACGGTTCGCATCGACCGGCGACCTCCCCAGATCGAATTCCACCAATCGCTGGATCCACTTGATCCGGAAATGATCCGAGCCACGGTCCGGGATGGTGATTCCGGGCTTGACTCCGGAACCATCTCCCTTCGACCCCTGGGAACGGACGGGAAGTTCACCGACCTCGAAACTGAAGAAAGCGGGTCGACGCTGCTCGCAAGAATCCCCTCTGATGACTTGCCGAGCGGCAAGTACTTGATCCGGGCTGAAGCCCGGGATCGCGCAGGAAACGTTGCCGATACGGCCGGGAACGGTTCGGGGATTGTGCTGGAGCTTCCCCTGAAGAAACCCGTCCAGCTTTCGGCGTCGATCGTACGGGGCAAGCGATTCGCCAGGAAATCGATCGCCGGCTATGGAAGCGCAGTTCAGGTCGAAGGACGCCTGACCCGAGGTGGCAAGGCAGCTTCAGGAATCAGTCTTCTCGTCGAGGAGCGGTTCGTGACGGGATCCCGTCGAGTGAGAAGGTCGAGTCGCGTGCGCACCGATGGTGCCGGCCGCTACGTGACCAGAGTTGGATCCGGACCGTCGCGGGCAATTCGGGTCAGCTATGCCGGCAGCAAAGTCAATCAACGTACTTCGAGCCGGGAGCTTTCGCTGACGGTGAAGGACCGCACCACATTCCGGATCAAACCGAGGGTCCTGCGGAACGGTGGCCGGGTCCGTATGACCGGTTCGGTCCTCGGCAAGGGTGCCCTCCGGCCGGCGCGTGGCAAGCTTGTGGCGATTCAGTACTACGACCCTTCCCGTGCGAAATGGAGGCCGGTGGAGGTCTTACGGGCGAACCGTCGCGGCCACTTCCGGTACAGCTACCGGTTCCGAACCATCGACTTTGCCCAGCGCATTTTGTTCCGCGCGGTTTCGTTGCCTGAGGCGGGTTGGCCCTTCCGCCCCTCGACATCAGGCCGGAAATCAGTCATTGTCTATCCAGCAGACTGATTCGGCAGGAGGAGAAAGTTCGTGAAGAGGATTCCGAGACCATCACCGGCGATGGTGGTGGCGATGATCAGCCTGATCGTGGCGATCGGCGGTACGGCCGTAGCGCTGCCAGGCAAAGGCACCGTCGGCAGCAACGACCTGCGGAAGAATTCGGTAGGAGCGCGGTCCATGGGGGCCGCGATTCTCGGGTACTCGCAGGTTTTCCCCTCCACCGACCCGGTAGCCGGGGACGGAACGTTCACCGAGACGGAAGGCTCGATCCGCTGCCCGGCCAAGGCGCCCTTTGCTTTCGATCCCTCAATCGGCAACATGGGACCTCGCGCATTTGAGATGCGTCGGAACGCGCTGCCGAACCGCTGGGGCGGACCGGCGGGGTACCGCTTCATCATCACCAGCGATGAAGGTCCTGATCTCGGATTCACAATGAAGGTCAACTGCCTGCCTCGCCACTGATCGTCGGCCTCCCAGTAGGTTGGCCGAATGAAGCTATACGTCTGTTGGGGAACTTTTCAGGTGCCGGGAATGCGCGAGCATCCCTGCCGAATCGCCTACGAGGCGCTCGTCCAGGCCGATTACGAACCGGAGGTCATCAAGACCCACGGCTGGGGCGCCCTGCCGAGGGCGCTTCAGACACCGGGACGGAAGACCGTCGAAGACGGAACCGGTGAAAGCTGGGTGCCGGCCCTCCAGACCGACGACGGCGAATGGATCAGCGGCACCTCGGAGATCGTCGCCTGGGCAGAGCAGCACGCCGAAGTCTGAGTCCAGACGGTCCTTCGAAGTTCCGCGCTGATCTCGGCTCGTTAAATACCAACGGCCCCTGGGAGGGGGCCGTTGGCGAGGGAGGAGAGGTAATACATCGACTGACGAGGTTATGAGGTCAGCCGATCTTCTCCGGCTTTGCTGCTCTCCGCAGCCGGCCGGGCTAAGAAGCTCCTAGACGAGCGTGGTCACCTGATCCGTGACCTTGTTGACGAACTCCTGGGCCTTCTTGCCCTGGGTTTCGGCGAGCTTGGTGGCGTCGGCCTGAACCTGGCTGATCGTCTTGTTGACGTCCTTGTTCGTGGCCTTGACCTGCTTCTCAACGCTCTTCTGCTGCTTGCGAACGTTGCGCTCGAGCTGGTTGCGCTGCTTCTTGGCCTGCGTGGTGGCCTTGCGACGGGTGGTCGCGCCACGGCGCTCGGCACGCTTGAACGTCTTGGTGAGTTCGGCGCGGTAGGACTTGACCTTCTTCTCGGCGGAAGCCTGGTCGGTCCAGGGCTCGACGAGCTCGGAAACCTTTTCGGAAATGTTCAGCGCGGCGCCGACGGGAACGTCAACGGCGGTCTTGGCAGCTTCGCGAGCAGTCTCGCGGGCTTCCTGAACGGTCTTGGTGAAGGACTTCCTGGCGCTCTCGGCGTCGATCTGAGCAGCGTGGGTCGCCTTGGAAGCGGCCTCTGAACGAAGCTGAGCGGCAGTGCGCTTCTTCGCCGGGCTCTTCTTGGCGGTGGCCTTCTTAGGGGCCTTCTTGGCGGTTGTGGCCATGATGGTTATCTCCTTGGGTCGTTGTAAACAGAGTACTTATTAGTAAGGATGTATGAAGTGTAGCACCAATACGAACATTTGTTCTTATAAATGCGTGTGCGTCCGTCACACAAGCGAATCCGGCTTCCAGAGCCGAACGCGAGTGACTGAGGGCCGCCAAAAGTCGGACTGGGTGCGTTTTCTACGCGTATGACGTAGAAAAGGCACCCAGTCTTCTCTGGTGCTCCGGGGTGTTCGCGGGGGCTCCGCTCGACACGGCTTGAGCTCAGCCGCGGCTGTTGATCAGGGTCTCTAGACCCTCCGGGGTGCTCGCCCCGGTCACGCTGAAACGCTGTTCGAGATCGAAGCCGACCTCGGAGAGTCCGTCTTCGCCAAGCTCGATGAAGGCACCGGCCTCACGGGCGATCAACTGCGCCGCGGCGATGTCGACCGAACGCGAAGGATGCGGGGTGACCATGCCGTCGAGGCGGTTGGCCGCTACATACGAGAGGGTGATCGCCAGGGAGCCGACGCATCGCAGACGGTAGATCTCGCCGCGAAGCTTCTCCAGCAGGGGGATGATCGCGCTGGGTTCGGCACCTTCGACGCCGACCAGTTCCAGCGGCTTCGGTCCGGGGATGACCTTCAGCTCACGCTCGTTGAGGAATGCGCCCTTGTTGGTCTGGGCCCAGTACTCCTCGCCGGGACCGAAGTCGTAGACATAGCCGAACTCGACCGCGGCCATGTTCGGTGCGGAGGCGATCGCGATCGAAAGGCTGTGGTTCGGGATGGTCTTCCGCACGTTGAGTGAGCCGTCGATCGGATCGATCACGACCCAGCTCTCGCCACCGCCGTTGAACTGGACGGTTCCGCGCTCTTCTGAGATCGCGGTGAACTCGGCATCCTGATCGGCGAGCAGATCGAGTTCGGCGAAGACGATGTCCTCGCATTGACGATCGAGCACCAGGGTGTGGTCACCACCTTCACCCACGCCTTCGTACTCGTCACGGTCCTGAACGGTGACGCTGCCGGCGAAGAGCTTCTTCTGCTCTTCAACGATCCGGCGGCAGATATCCAGCCAGTTGGCCGAGATCGGAGGGGAATCTTTCGGGGAGGTCACCCGCCGCATGCTATTCACAGTCGAGTGCCGGGCGGTCTGGTCGGGTACTTTTGGCTTGTGAGTCCTGATCCCCAGTCGAATGACCCGATGCCAGAGGCGGGCCCGGTCCAGCGGAGCGCGATCGAGCACGACGTTGGCTCCCTGCTGATCGAAGGCGGGGCCGGGGTCGGCAAGTCGGCCGCGCTCGACGCCCGGGTCGCGTCTCTGGTGGTCGGCGGACTCGATCCTTCGCGGATCGCCGTGATCACCTCGACCCGTAACGCCGCTGCCGAACACCGCGCCCGGCTGGAGAAACTCATCGAGCCTCCGTATGAAGAACTGGTCGTTGCCACCTGGGAAGACTTCGCCGAGCGGCTGCTGCGTGACTGGCCGGTCGCCGCCGGGCTTGACCCCGGCTTCGAGATCGTCGGTCCGGCTGAACGGCTGGCGATGCTGCTGGTCAGGTTCGAGTACCTGCCGCTCCGCCACCACCAGATCCGCGGCAACCCGACCGGCCTGATGACCCGCCTGCTCCGCCGGATCGACCGGTTGAAGAGCGAGGGCGTTTCGGCCAGCGACTTGCGTGCCGTTGCTGCGGATGAAGGAGAGCCAGACGCCAGCCGCACCCTCGAAGTCGCCGAGCTGATCGAAATCCACGACCAGATGCTGGCCGGCCTCGGTTCGATCGATTCGAATGACGCCTGCTCCCTGGCCGCGGCCATGCTTGCCGGCCACGAGTCGGTCCGGCAACAGGTCGCGGAGCAGTTCGCACACATGATCGTCGATGAGCTCGAAGACCTTTCGCCGGTGCGATCCGAACTGCTGGCCGGCCTGATCGGCGGCGCTGAGTCCCTGGTCGCCGCGGCCGATGAGTCCCAGTCGCTGACCGCTCCCGGGGCCGTCGAACGTTTCGAGGCGATCGCACCCGGCCTCGTAAAGTTGACCGCGGCGGAGTCAGGCCGGCTTGGGCCGGACTCGGTGGATGCCGCCCGCGCGGTTCTCGCCGGCGGCGGGATCACCACGGCCGAGGACTGGCATGCGGGAGAAGGCACCACCTCGGTTCGGTTCTGGCGATCGGGCGGAGCCCAGGCCGAGGCCCAGGCGGTCGCACGCGAAGTCGAGCACGCGGTCAGCGAAGGCACTGCCCCCGAGTCGATTGCGATCACCGTCAAGGACCTGAACCGCGACGGCGGCCTGCTCGCCGCGGCCCTGGCCGAGCGGGGCATGCCGGCCACGATCGGTGGCGGGGCGGCGCTCTTCCGTCAGCCGGAGGTCCGCGACACGATCGCCTGGCTGCGGGCACTGACCGACCCCGCTGACGCTCCGGCGGTCACCCGAGCCATCACCCGGCCGCCGATCGGGCTGCGTTCGGTGGACCTGGCCAAACTGACCGTGATCGCCCGGCGCCGCAAGCTCGACATGGTCTCGGCCTGTGATGCCGCGCTGGAAAGCCCTCAGATCTCCCCCGAAGCCCGTCAGCGGATCGAAGCCTTCCTCTCCTTGTATAGAGCCGCCGCGGGCGCACTCGACGGTCACCGGCCCGATGTCTTCGTCAGGCGGCTGATCGAAAGGGTCGGCTTCCGTCGTCAGCGGCTGTTTGCCGCGAAGCCCGAGACTGCTGAGAGGTTGCTCGGCCTGTCGCGCCTCGCCGAGATCGCAACCGCCCTGACCAGACGGGACCCGGACGGCTCCACCCGCGAGTTCACGCGATACCTCTCGGCCCTGGCCGACACCGGCCTCGAAGTAACCGGCAGCCGCGGGACTGCTGCCGGGTCGATCCAGATCCTCGCCTACCCGGAAGCCAAGGGCCGGGTCTGGTCGCGGGTGTACCTGACCGGCGTCCACCGGGCCGATGACGATGACCGCCGCGCGATTGCCACCGCGATCACTTCTGCCGAGGTCGGCGCCGTCCTTTCGCGGGTCGAAGCTCCGGCGACAGGCAGCGGCGCTTTCGGCCCGTTCGAAGATGCCTTCAAGGTGGTCGGCGGTCTCGAAGAAGTTCACGAGGAAGAACTGTTCGGGCCGGCCGAGGACCTCCATGCGACTTACCGGATGATGCGCGACGAAGTGCTGGAAGCCTCCTGGAAGGCCGGGCGTGAGCTGAGCGAGCCACGCCTCGACACCGCGATCGACGTCAACCGGGCGATCACCCGATACCTCGAGTTGCTCAAGCTGGCCGCTCTCGCGCAGCGTCCCGGCGGAGCGGTCGACAGCGAGTCGATCGAGGCGATCAACGGCCTGCTCGCCCAGGTCGCCACCCCGGACCAGTTGACTGAGCTCGCCACCTCGACCCTCGATCCGTACCTGCTGGCCAATGAACGCGACCGGGGACTCCGCCAGCAGCTGATCGATTCGAAGACCGAACCGTCGCTGGCCGCCTTCCTGCCGAAGCGCGGCGGGGACCTCAGGCTCTCGGCCTCGGACGTCGACCTCTACCTCACCTGCCCGCTCAAGTACAAGTTCGCGCGGGTCTTCGGAATACCGCAGGCACCGACCATCAACCAGCGCTTCGGCATCCTGATCCACAACGTCCTTCAGCGTTTCCATGATCCGAAGCTCACCGATCTCGACGATCAGGGCCTCGACCTCCTGATGTCGCTGCTCGAACAGGGCTGGCGCCGGTCCGGATTCGGGGATTCGAACGACGAGCTCCAGTTCAAGGACCGTGCCTACGCGGCGATGGAGAACTACTGGCAGACCGAGAGCGCCTCGGACTCGGAGCCGGTCTGGCTGGAGCGGCAGTTCGAGTTCAAGATCGGCCCCACTACGTGCGCGGCCGGGTGGACCGGGTCGACCGCACCGGTGACGGCGGGTACGAAGTCATCGACTACAAGACCGGCATGAAGGTCAACACCGAGCGGCTCGGCGGCGACATCCAGCTGGCGATCTACCGGATCGGCGCGGCCGAAGCCTGGGATCTCGAAGTCGACAACGGCAGCTACTACTACGTGCTCGACGGCGAGAAGGTAAACATCGAGGCCGGCCCGGACGAAGCCGAAAGAATCGACCGAACCGTGAGAAAGGTAGGAGACGGAATCCTCAGCCAGGATTTCGAACCCCGCCCCTCACCGGGCGTCTGCAGCTGGTGCGACTACAGATTGGTTTGCCCGGCCGCCGAGGCCTGACTCACGTCGAGCAGAACTTTGCGTGCCGTTGATCGGTTTACTCCCTTCTCGACGGATCCCGCGAGACTGTAAACGCTTGCCACGGCCCCGCGATATCGCGCTACCATTTTTCGCAGGGAGTGACCAACCGATGGGGGAAATCGTGTTTGAGGGAAGTGGGTCCACGATGGACGACGTAGTTCAGCCGGTGTTGACGAGGAGCTGGCATCCAGCCTTCGTACTTGTGACCATCGCTCTGGCCTTAACCCTTCTCGGCTTCGGAATGCAGCCCAGGACGGCAACGGCGGCCTTGGTCGCGGATTCGGTCTCCGCCGGCGCTTTCCATAGTTGTGCTCTTCGTCCGTCAGGACAAGCCGTTTGCTGGGGTGACAACAAGCGTGGGCAGTTGGGTGACGGTACCTCGAAGCAACGCTCCTATCCGAAAGAGGTCTCGGGTCTCACGGATGCGGTCGAGATTTCCGTCGGCGCCGATCACTCGTGTGCCATTCGAAGTTCAGGCCAGGTGGTCTGCTGGGGACTGAACAGCAACGGACAGTTGGGAGATGGAACGTCGACACGACGCCTGGTCCCGACGAATGTCCAGAACCTGTCAGACGCCAGGTACATCGACGCGGGCTACGCTCACACCTGTGCAATTCGACAGTCTGGTCAAGCGGTGTGTTGGGGACGGGATGAGTTTGGAGAACTCGGAGATGACCGGGAGTACGGAGATGAAACAGCCCAGGAACGACACGCTCCCGTCGATGTTCAGGGACTCGGAGATGCCACCCGGATCTCTGCGGGGGGTGCGCACACCTGCGCCATCAGACAGTCCGGCCAGGCGGTGTGCATGGGAGACAACGGGGGTGGGCAACTCGGTGACGGTACGTCCACCAACCGTTTGACCCCCACCAACGTGACAGGCCTGGACTCCGCTACGCAGATTTCCGTCGGCAGTGGCCATTCATGCGCGGTTCGCACCTCTGGCCAGGGAGTTTGCTGGGGATTCAACTCCGACGGTGTAGTCGGCGACGGTACGGACGAAAAACGGCGAGTCCCAACCAACGTCAAGAAACTATCCGCTATCGCCCATTTCACGACTGGTGGCAGGCATACCTGCGCAATCGAACAGTCCGGTCACACCTACTGCTGGGGTGCCAACCACTACGGTCAGATCGGCAACGGCACGACTACCGGAGACAGCGGCACGGCGTTCCTGAAAGTGCGCCTGAACCCCACGGCCGTCCTCGATGGGCCACCTGGTGCTTCCTTGGGCTCCTCTGCCCGTCTCAAGATTGGCCGGGTAAAGAAGACCGAGAAGCGGGGCAAAGCGATTTTCAGAGTGACGGTCAAGAACACCAAGGCCGGTTCTCTGACATCCCGGGTCAAGGTCTGCGGGGCGGGTCCGAAAAAGCTGGTCACGATCCGCGGGTGTGTGAAACTCGGGAGCCTGGCTTCCAAAAAGAGCGCTACCGCTTCGATCAAGGTTGCGTTCAGGAAGAAAGCGAAAACCGGGGCCCGGGCAAGGCTCACCTTTACCGTCACGGCCAAGGGCGCAAAAAAGGTCAAGGTCAAGCGCAAGGTGAAGGTTCCTTAGGGGCGCGGCTGGATCTTTGAGAGTTGGTGCGGCGAACGCCTACCGCTTGAGCAGAGCCGGTGCCAGCGGTCTGCTTACGGTCAGATCGCAGTGACGGGAATTGCTCCGGCGTCCCGAATCGCCTTGTCGCTTGCGCCTTCGAGTTCCCCGAGCGGCGTGTAGGCGAGTGTGTCGAGCTCGAGGTCGCTCGCCTGCGCGTCGGTGCTGTCGAGTCGTTCGGTGAGATCCTTGGAGGCGAGGATCGCCCCGTTTTTGGCGGCGGCTTCGATGCGGGCACCTTCGTTCATCTGATCGCCCAGCGCGGTGACCTCGAGCCGTCCCCGGGTGGCGACTTGCCCGACCATCAGGGTCGCGCCCCAATGCAGGCCGATGTTCAGCTTGACCGTGACGTCATCGGGTCCGAGGTCCGCGGCGCCATCGCGAATTGCCCGGGCGGCTTCGATCGCCGCGCGCGCCGTTGCCGACTCCGACCCTTCGAAGTCCCCGGTCAAAAACAGAGCCGAGCCGCCGTCGCCGGCGTGTTTGCCGACGATCCCGTCCCGGTCAACCGTGGAGGAGTCGATCAGGTCAGTGAGGTCGCGGATCAGATAGAAATAGCTCCTCGACGAGAGCCGCCGCGAAAGCGCGCCGGAGGCCTCAAGGTCTGCTAAACAGGATCGCGGCTGGACGACGGGCCGGCTCACTGACGCGATTCATGCGCTCGAACAGCCGCTCATCTCCGCGTCCCAGCAGCGCCATCAGGCTCTCGGGCAATGGGCCGCGTGACATATGCAGGATCCCGAGGAACTGTCCTTCGTCGTCATTCAGCCGCAGGTGGATCTGGTTCGAGTCGCCGAGCACGAATCGGCGGGAAGCGCAAGTCTGGGGAGAAGGAGACCCTGTCAAACCACGCGCGCGGCGGCGTCTCAACCGGTTCGATGCCGACCGCTGCCTCGCCGGTCGGGCCGAAAGCCTCATCGAAGTCCGGATCGCCCGGCTCCAGGGGTAATGCCGCATGATCGGTGCGTTGTTCTGGAACCACGTGAGGCCACTCTCCTCCGTGACTTGCATGACATCCAGGTCGGTCCCGTCGGTGCTCCGACGGATGAGCGACAAGCCAAGCAGGGTGCTCGCCTCTTCCGGTGTCAAACCCAGGAATTTCACCGTCTCCGTTGAGATGAATACGGCCCTGAAGCTCGAGTCGAAAATGTCTGCCGCTCCGCCGTAGCTCTCGATCGCCAGCGCTACCTCACGCAGCTCGGGATGTTCGGGAAGCTGCGGGACGTACGGCGCGTCGTCAATCATTGGCGCAGTCTATTGGCGCCTTGGCGATGCTCCCAGTCCGGAAGTATTCGCAATTTGCCCGCCGTTGCGCCGATATGATCGTCCGGTGCCTGATCAGGACTCGTACCCGCTGCCCGAGGACCCGGCGCTCGCAGACGCAGCGCGGGCAATCGGCGACGCGGGTCATTGGGGATGGATCGTCGACGATCGCTGGCGGGTTCTCTGGGCCAGCGATGACTTGCGCCTGTCGTTCGGCGGTCTCATCGAGATTGCATCATTCCCGATCGGCGTCCATATGTTTTCATCCGAATGGCTGGAGGAGAGCAAGAACTGGCGACAGGGTGCCAACAGCCCTGCTTTGAACCGCGGTCTCTTTCGAGCCATCGGCGGTATGGCGCTCGCCGACATGCCCGGCGGATGCGATGAGTTGAGGGAGCTCGTCGACCCGGCGCTGCGCGACATCGTCGACGAACTGACTCCGGCCGAAGGCTCAATGCTGGCTTACTCCTCAGAGGGGTACGGAGGCGTGGGCAACGGTGAGATCCCGGGTATCGCCTTTCGCATCCGCGACACCGAAGGCCGACTCGCCGGCACGGCGCTGATCAGCAAGCCGCCCGCCGGCATGGCAATGCTCGCCGCGATGACCTTTAGCGCCGACCTCGGGCATGTCAGCCGGATGGGGCGGGTCGCAAAGGCCGGGCGACGGCCGGCGGCGATCCTCTTCGCCGACCTGGAAGCGTCGTCGGCGCTTTCGCGACGGCTTTCGACCGCCAGCTACTTCAAGCTCGGGCGCCGGCTGGTCCGTGCCGCAGACCAGTGCGTTGTCGAGGCCGGAGGCCTGGTCGGGCGCCACGTCGGAGACGGCGTCGGCGCTTTTTTCCTCGCTGAGACATCCGGATCTGAATCGGCTGCGGCACAAAGTTGCATCGCTGCAGTCCGAACCCTGCGCAAAGCGGTCGACGAGGTCGCTGCACGCAGCGATTTACAGCCCGAGGATGTCGTCATGAGGTTCGGTCTGCATTGGGGAGCCAACCTTTTCGTCGGCAACATCACCACGGTCGGACGCTCCGAGGCCAACGCACTCGGCGACCAGGTCAACGAAGCCGCACGAATCGAAGCCTGCGCCAGCGGTGGACTTGCACTCGCGTCAAAGGACCTCATCGAGCGTCTCGAACCCGACGACGCTGTTGCTCTCGACCTGGACCCGGATCGCATAACCTACACCGCGCTCGGTGACCTCTCGACGGCAACTGAAAAGGCCCGCCGCGACGCCCCGGCGATCGCCGTGTGCGAGATCTAAGACCGACGGTCCTGCGACAGGCCCGCTACTTGTCGCGGTCCTGCTGCTTCAGGAAGCGCTGGAACTCCATGGCGATGGAATCGCCGCTGGGTACGTCCACTCCGTCGCTCGAGTGGCGTTCGCGCTGTTCGCCTTCGATCCGGCTGACCAGTTCTTCGACTTCAGGGTCGGCTGAAACTGCCCGGCCGATCTGCTCTTCGTAGGCCACCGTCTCGTCTTCGAGGCCGGAGATGTCGGCGGCGACTCCGGTGATGCGTTCCAGCCGCTCGCTCAGGGCGAGGGCGGCTTTCGGGTTCGGCACGGCGGCGACGTAATGGGGCACAGCGGCCCAGAGTGAGGCGGAAGGGAGGCCGGCGGCGCGGCAGCGGTCGTGGATCACGCCGACGATGCCGGTCGGGCCTTCGTAGTTCGAGCGTTCGAGGTCGAGTTGCTTGACCATGGCTTCGTCGGTGGCGAGGCCGGTGATCGGCACTGGCAGCGTGTGGGCGACCTCGGCGATCAGGGAACCGAGCACGACCACCTTGTCCACCTTGAGGAACTCGGCGACCTTGACCACGGTCTCTGAATAGGTGCGCCACTTGAGGTTCGGTTCGGTACCGTCGAGCAGGACGAGATCCCGCTCGGCTCCCTGGGCGCGGGCGGCGATGAAAGTGTTACGCGGCCATTCGATCCGGCGGTGCCGGCTGTCGGTGAAGCTGATCGTCGGCCGGTTGGCCTGGAAGTCGAAGTACTCCTCGGGGTCGATCTCGGCGAGTACGTCGACCTCGAGCGAGTCGCAGAGGGTCTCCAGTGCCGAGGATGCGGCCGAGGCAGCATCGTTCCATCCGCGAAAGGCGCAGACGAGAATCGGATTGCGGAGTTTCGGCGGATTCATCTCCCACCGCAAATGGTCCATGAGTTCAGCGTAGAGGATGACGCCCGTCTGCCCGGCAAGTCAGTATGTGAATTGTGGAAAGTGCGGTGGACAAAGCGGATTCTTCAAACGGCCCGCCGGTGGTCGAGCTGACCCCAGGGCAGGCCTTCTCCGGACGGTACGTCTGCGCCCGGAAGGACCGCCTGACCGCCCGTAACGGCTCCGGATACCTCAGCCTCGAGCTGCGTGACAAGTCCGGCTCGATTCCCGCACGCATCTTTCGTGACGTCGACCAGATCGGCCTGCGCTTCGAGCGCGGAGACGTCCTGCGGGTCAAGGGCAAGGTCGAGCGGTATCGGGGAGTGCTCAGCGCCGAACTCGAGGACGCCGTCAGGGACGAGAGCTCCGACGCCGACCCGACCGAATTCCTGCCGACGGCCTACCGCGACCGCGAAGAACTGGAAGGGTTCCTCGAACACCTGACCCGGGAAGTCCACAACGCCGGCCTGCGGACCGTGGTCGAAACGCTGATATTCAAAGGCCCTCAGGCCGAGGAATTTCGCCGGGCACCCTGCACCCGGGCCGGGCACCACGCGTATGTAGGTGGCCTGATCGAGCACACGGTCGCCGTCGCCACCCTGGTCACCGAGACCTGCGTCCTCCACCCGCGACTCAATTCGGACCTGCTGATGGCCGCGGCCCTGATCCACGACATCGGCAAGACCGAAGAGTTCACCTACGGCGCGGAGATCGGCTTGAGTGAGCGCGGCAAGGCCCTCGGCCACCTCCACCTTCGGCGCCGAAATGATCACCGAAGCATCCACCGCCCTGGAGCGTGGCGAGCGGGACGCCCTGATGTCCACGGTCATGTGCCACCACGGCACTGATGCCCTGCGCCTGCGCCACTTCCCTTCACCGGAAGCGGTTGCGCTCTATCGGCTAAACGCCCTCGACGCCGGAGTCAAGACGGCGCTCGAACACGGCATTCACTGACGGCATTCACTGAAAATCCACATTTTTCGCGCCGACCGGCGTAGCCTGTAGGTATGAACCCGTATTCCCATGGGCACACCCACGGCCACAGCCATGGCCCCAGGCGAAGTGGCGTCGGCGGATTGGTGATCGCGGCGCTGATGCTGCTGCTGCTGATTCTCGGACTGACACCGGGGCGCTCCGATGCCGTAACCGGTCAATCCCGGCCCGGACACGATTCAGGCAACGCTTCGGTCATCCGTACCCTCGGCGACTGACAGTTCAGATACCGACTGTCCGAATCGCGGATCCGGTGTGGTCCTTTTCGATTTGGATCTGAGCGGGGATCCGCGTGCGAAGTTCTTCGACGTGACTGACCAGTCCGACTGTACGGCCGCCCTCCCGCAGCGAGTCAATCTCGTTCATGACCTGATCCAGCGTTTCACTGTCGAGGGTTCCGAACCCTTCGTCGATGAAGAGTGTGTCGAGACGCCGGCCGCCTGATTCCTGCTGGACGACTTCGGCCAGTCCGAGCGCGAGGGCCAGCGACGCGTAGAAGCTTTCGCCACCGGAGAGGGTTCCTGTCGATCGAGCATGCGAGGTATTGCCGTCCATGACCTCGATCCCCAGTCCACTCATGGCGTTGCCCTTCTTGTCGCCGGAGTAAAGAAGCTCGTAGCGCCCGCCGGACATTTTTCGCAGTCGTACGTTCGCAGCGTCGATCACCTGGCGGAGTCTTGCGGCCAGAACGAAGATCGAAAGTGGCATGTTGCGCTCGTTTTCGCCGTTCACCAGTCGTTTCAGGTGATTCGAGCGCCGGGCGGTTTCACGGAGCGGTTCGAGCTCCCCGTGGAGCCGCACTGGTCCGGTCCTCCGGCGAAAGTCGTTGAGCGCTCGCCGGCTGTGGACCAGACTGCGGTCTTCTCGTCCCGGGCCTCCTTTGCGGCGGCGGCGACCGTTTCGGCGTCTGCCACCTCGACCACCTCATCGCGCTTGACGTCCTTGAGTTCGCTGCCGAGCCTCTCGTTGACAGCGGCGAGGGCATCGTCGTGCTCGCGCGCTTCTTTCTTCAGTGCGGCGAGAGTTTCCTTCGCGACCGTTGCTTTGATCGCAGCGTCGACTGAGTCGAACCCGTTCTCCTTCGCCGCATCCCTGGCATCCGCTTCGGCCTGTGTGGAGGCGGCCCGGTCCGAAGCCAGCTTCGCTCGAGCTCCTGGAACCCGTCGATTTGCTCAACCAGCCCCTGGACCAGCTCCCGGCGTTCCGTCAGCGATGCAGAATTTCCGGTCAGCTTTCCTTCGAGGTCCTCGAGTTTTTTCAGTTCAGCTTTTGCTGCCTTCGACGCAGTTCCGATCTCGGCGAGCCGCTCTTTGAGCTGAGCCGCGATCGCCTGGCAAGCCTGCTTTGCGTTGCTTTCCCTGGCCTCCGCGGCCGTGTCGGCCTCCGCGGCGGCGTCTTCGTCTTCCTGGCTGACAACAGTTCCAGTGGGCGAGGCAGGGGTTGGATGCTCCGTTGACCCGCAAACCGCGCAGGGTTCTCCGGTCTTGAGCTCGCCGGCCAGTTCAGCGGCCATCCCCTGAGTCCGGTGCTGCCGGGCCTCAATGTAACTCTGGCGAGCGGCCCTCCGGTCTTCGATGGCTTCATCCAGTTCAGCCTCCGCAATTCCAAGTTCGGTTTTCGGCCCGGTCGCTTCAAGTTCATCCTTCTCGCGGTCCAGTTCCTCTACCTCTTTGCTCAACTGGCGACGGCGGGGCAATGATTCTTCTTCGAAGGCGCTGATCTCCGCGAGCAGCTTCGAGTTCACTTTCGAAACACGTCCGAGATCGTCGGCTTCTGCCGTGTCAATTTCATCGCGTTTCAACAGCTCCTCGCGCAGAGTGCCGTGCCTGCTCTGCGTCTCCTCAAGAGTGGCTGAGTTCCTCGCCGCGGTCTCGGCCAGCGGGGCAACCACAGCTGCGCTGTCGGCTTGCTGGATTTCCTCACCGACCTGCTTGCGACGTGCGCCGTTTCCGGACAGCTTCTCGAGGCGGTCTTCCGCCTGCCCTCGCTGGGCGACCAACTCTGCCTGCTTCTTCAGAAGGTTCAGTTCCTTGTCCCGGGCTTCACTTTTCTCGACCGCAGCTTTGCGTTGGGAGTCGGCCGCAGCGGCGACTCCGGAAAGGACCTTTCCGGTTGCCTCGATCCACTTGAGCAGAGGCCCGGCTTCTCCTGGATCCGGGCTATCCTCCAGACCCTCGATTTCGTCTTCGCGGGCATTGTTGACCACCGGCTTTACCGCTTCGATCCGGTCCTCAATTTCGCGCAACTTTTCATCGCGACGCTTCCGGTCATCGTCGGCCCGCTTCTTGAACCACGTCTCTACCTGTGAGAAGTCCTGGGTGGGGAACAGGCGCTCGAGAAGGAAACGGCGCTCTCTGGCGTCTGCCTTGAGGAAGGTTGCGAACTCACCCTGGGGCAGCATCACTACCTGCCCGAACTGCTCGGGGCTCATGCCGACCCGTCGTTCGAGTTCCTTGTTTGCCTCGGTCCACGCTCCGGTAAGCGCGGTCCATTCCCCGTCCACAAGCTCCTCGACCGCAACCTACGACTGGCCTTGGAGCTGGTCATCCCTTCACCGTGAACCTTGGGTCGCAGGTGCTCGGGAATCCGTGATCTTCAGTCGGCTCGCGCCGATCGTCGCTTCGAGCAGGACCCGGTTCCGGACTTCAGGGCAAGGTGGTCAGCGGACCGGCTTGGAGAACCCCGTGAACGGGGTACCCGCCCATAGATTGCGAACGAGATCGCGTCGAGAACGGTCGACTTGCCGGCACCGGTCGGGCCGGTCAGCAGGAGATGCCCGGCCTCGTTCGAGCCGTCGAAGTCAATTTCCTCCGTTCCCGCGTAGGGCCGATGCCGGTGATCTCGGGAGGTGAAGGCGCATCAAGCCGGGTTCGTCCGCGCCTCGTCGAAGCAGTCATCGTTCAGCAGTTCCTCGAGCGTGCCCGAGACCTTCCGGACCCGGTGGAGCTGCGGAATCAGCGGAGTGTCTATGGCGACTTTGCCATCGACGGAAAGGTCAACGATGGTGACGGATTTTTCCGGCCCAACCTCCGAGTAGGAGAGGTGGATCGGGGACCCTGAATAGCGGATGCGGTCGCCATCGATCTGCTGGGGGCGGTGAAGATGGCCGAGCGCGACGTAATCAATCCATCGAACCGAGGCCGGAATCATCCTCGGCCCCGCCACCGACCGCGATGCTGCGCTCAGAGTCGCTGCTGTGGCCCGACGAACAGATGATGACCGATGGCGACTGCCACGGTCGCATCAGGGCGGTCGTCGAGGTCAGCGGGCGGCGTGCGGCAGAAGCCTTGATCACCCCGCTGGTGGTCGGAGTCAGCGTCCATCTCGGGGCCAGGGGTGATTGGATCGAGGTAAGGGATCGGATAGATCGCCAGCGGAACTGATGATTGTCGATAACGACCGGATCACCGACTGAGCTCGTCCCGGCGAAGAGGTGGATGCCGGCTTTCAGTAACGGGCCATGACCCGTGACGCGCGGCCGAGTCATGGTTGCCGGCGATCAGGATCACTGGACCAAGTTCCGACAGCCGGGCGAGCTCGCGGTTCAACATCTCGACGGCTCGTACCGGAGAACAGCACGGTCGAAGATGTCTCCGGCCATGAGCACGACGTCAACCTCGAGCTCGGTCACCTGCTCGAAGAGCCAGTCGAAGAACATCTGGTGGAAGACGGAGAGATCGGCTTCGTAGAAACGACCGCCCGAGATGCCAGTCGGCGGTGTGGAGGATCGGATCGTTTCGGGTGGTTTGCTCACTGAACTCGCTCAGTCATCGTGACTTGGGGGTCGGCGGTTCCGCTTCGTTTCTGACCGGATCTTCTTGCCGGTCAGGCGCTTTTGCCTGGCGGAGCGGGATGGCCTGGTCGGGCGGCGGGCTTTTGGCACCTGGAGGGCGGCCCCCAGCTTCTCTTCGAGCCGCTCCAGGGCGAGGTCGCGGTTGCGGGCCTGGGACCGGGCGTCCTGGGCGATCGCGGTGACGGGGGAGCCGATCTTTCTTTCGATCCTCGCCTTCTGACCGGGGCTGAGGACAAGCGAGGCCGTGACGTCGAAGACCGCTTCGATCCTTGACGCGGTGACGTTGGCGTGCTGGCCGCCGGGGCCGGACGAGCGGGAGGCCCGCAGCAGGATTTCGCCGACCGGGATGAACGGGCCACCCCGGGGTCTGATCCCGGTTTTCACGGTCCGGTCGGGCCGGGATCGGGCGCGGCGGTGTCGAGCGGCGGGATCGAATCGCCGGGGCCTGGTGTCTTGAACACACGTTTCAGGAGGCGCCAGGCCATGTAGAAGGCGAGCATCGCGAAGCTGATCTTCAGCGCCCTCTCGGGCACTGCGTTGGCGATCACGACGCCGGCCAGCACGCCGACCGGCGACAGCAGGCCGATGACCGCGGCATCCCTGAAGTTGACGTTGCCGTAGCTCCGCTGGCGCCAGGTTCCGATCACCGAAACCAGGGCGATCATCAGCAGCGAGGTCGATTCCGCTTCGACCTGGCCCTTGGAAAGGATGATGGTCATCGCGGGGACGAAGATGATGCCGCCGCCGACACCGATCAGCCCGGCGACGATTCCACCGAGTCCGCAGAGGAGTCCGGCGATCGCGAGATCCATCAGGGCACGACCATGTAGATGCCGACGCCGATCAGGAGCAGCGCGAAGAGGAATGACACGGCTTTTTCCGGGATGCGCTGCTGGATCGCCGTGCCCGCGATGACCCCGACGATCGCCGGTCCGACCAGGATCAAACCGGTCCCGACATCAACGTTTCCGTAGATCCCACCTTGCATCCCCGCGGCCAAAAGGGCGATGACGATGATCGCGGCGAGGCTGGTTCCGGTGGCGAGCCTTTCGCCGTATGCGAAGTATGCGATCAGCATCGGGACGATCACGGTGCCACCGCCGACCCCGAACAGGCCACTGAAAGCACCGGCTACGGTGCCCACCGCAGCTAAGCTCCATATTCGGCGGGAATCCATCAACGGCGATACTACGACCATGAGCAGCTCAGACTCCCCTCTCTCATTTCTACTTGACGCTCCGAAGGTGTCGGCTCTGACGACTGATATCGACGGAACGCTCTGCCGCATCGTCGACCGTCCCGAGAAGGCTAAGGTCCCCGACCGGGCCCGTCGCACACTTGAATCGCTCAGCCACGAGCTGGCCATGGTCGCCTGCATCACCGGTCGCCCCGCGTTGACCGCGCGCAAGATGGTCGGCGCCGGCAACGTCATCTATTTCGGAACCCACGGACTCGAACTGCTTAGCCCCGGTCACGACGCCCCCCGCATGATGCTGGAGGGGGAAGAGGCCGAGCGCGCCAGGAACTTCATCGCGAAACACGACAACCCCCTCTGGGTGGCAGCCAAGATCCGGATCGAGGACAAGGGCCCGATCCAGGCCCTCCACTGGCGCGGTGCCGGTGAACGGACCGAGAATTTCGTGCGGGAGATCGCGGATCAAGCCGAGGTTGCCGGACTCGATACCCACTGGGGCCGGAAAGTCATGGAGTTGCGCCCGCCCGATATGGATGGCAAGGCCGGAGCCGTGTCCGAGCTGATCACCAACGGGAAGATCGAAAACATCGTCTTTGCCGGTGATGACCAGACCGACCTCGACGCCGTGCGCCGGCTGCAGGGGTTGAAGGAGGATGGTGAGATCAAGAACCTCTTCATCGTCGCTGTCGCCTCCGACGAAGGCCCACCGGAATTGATTGAAGTCGCCGACCTCGTTGTCGCCGGATCGGAAGAGTGGATCGACATGATCGAGGACCTGGCCGCCCTGGCGGGCTGAATGCCTTTCGCCGAGCTTCTGCGCTCAACCGTCTTTCTTTCCGCCGGCGGAGCGACCGCACTGGCCGCGATCGCCGTAATCGGTGCCCAGCGCGATTTCAACTCGACGATTCTCATCGTCGGCGCCGTCTGGTGGATAACCGCTGCCTGGATCGGCCTCTCGATGGGCGAGTCGGAGAAGACCGGCGTGTCGATGCGCGAGGTGCTGGCCAATTCGAGGTCGGTCACTCCTACCGGCAAGCAGGCTCCGCTCGAAGAACCGGGGAAGATCGCCTGGCAGCGTCTCTGGCCGATCCTCGCCGCGGTTGCCACGGCCGGCGGACTCGGCATTGCTTTTCCGGAGATCGCGGTGGTCGGCAGTGGCTTCGCCCTGCTGGTGGCGCTCGCCTGGCGAAACCGCGAGAGCGCGGTGCTGGCGATCGAACAACGCGACGGCGTCAGGTTCCTGGTTGAGCCCGGCTCGCCTTTCAAACCGGCGAAGCTGGTCAGAACACCGGGCTTCCGGGCCTTCTGAGCGGTCGACCAAGCGGGGTGGGTGCGTTTTCTACGTCATAGGTATAGAAAACGCACCCGGTCCCGTTCTGGGGGCTACTTCCACCATTCGCCGGTGTTCAGCACCTGGTCCGGTCCGAGCCAGGCGCGGCGGGCGGTGGCGATTCCGTAGTTGATGTAGGAGAGCGTTTCGGCCCGGTGCGCGTCGGTGTTGATGACGATCCCGACTCCGGCGTCGGCAGCCATGCGCGCGTGGATGTCGTTCAGGTCCCGGCGCTGGGGGTTCGAATTGATTTCGAAGAGGGTGCCCGATTCGAAAGCGGCACTGATCGCCTCCCCGATGTTAAGCGGGTACGGATCACGTTTGTTCAGCAGACGGCCGGTCGGGTGGCCGATGCAGTCGACCAGCGGATTCTCGATCGCCGCGATCATTCGGCTCGTCATCTTCTTCTCGTCCTTGCTGAACGAGGTATGGATCGAGGCGATCACCCAGTCGAGCGCGTCGAGCAGGTCATCTTCGTAGTCGAGCTCGCCTTTGGTCCCGATGTTCACCTCGGAGCCGGCGAGCAGGCGGAAGTTCTTCTTCGACTTGGCGTTCCCCTCGTTGTAGCGGCTGACCTCTTCGATCCGCTGCCAGAGGCGGTCCGGGGTGACGTGGTCGCCGAACCCGTGACTTGCCGAATGGTCGGTGATCGCCAGGTATTCGTAGCCAAGCTCCTGCGCGGCCTCGGCCATCTCTTCGAGGGTGTCGTGGCCGTCGGAGAGGGTGGTGTGGCAGTGGAGGTCGCCTTTGATGTCTTGGCGCGAGATCAGCTTCGGCAGCTTGCCATCACGCGCCGCCTCGAGTTCCCCGCGTTGCTCACGAAGTTCGGGCTCGATGTAGTCGTAGCCGAGCCGCTTGTAGACCTCTTTCTCGGTCTTGAAGAGGTCGGTCTTTCCGGTCTTGTCGTCGAGCACACCGTTCTCGGAGACGTGGAGGCCCTCCTTGACCGCGATTGCCCGAAGCCTCTCGTTGTGCGCGGCCGAACCGGTGAAGTGCTGGAGCAGATTGCCAAAGGCGTCGGGCTCGACGATGCGAACGTCGACTCCCACCCCGGTATGGGTCTCGAGCCGCACGCCGGTCTCCGAGGGCTTGCCGGCTGAAGCGACCGGTTTGCCCCCGGCGATGTGAGTCGCGAGCTCCTTGGGCGATTCGGAAGTCGCGATCAGGTCGACGTCCTTGCAGGTGTCGGTCAGCCGGCGGACCGAACCGGCGATCTCCGCCTCCTCACAGCTTGCGTGTTCCCGGAGGATCTCAACCAGCTCCTCGGCGATCGGAAGGATCTCATCCAGGCGCTTTCGCTCCGGACCTTCCGGCTCGGCCTGCAGGCGCTCGATGCCTTCGACGATGTTTGCCTCCTGCTTCGGACCCAGGCCTTTCATCGCACTCACTTCGTGGGCCTCGGCGGCGGCTTTCAGCTCATCGAGGGTTGACACATCGAGTTCATCGTGGAGGCGGCGGACCGTTTTCGGACCGAGGCCGGGGATCCGGTTCATCTCGATCAGCCCGGCCGGCAGCTTCTCCTTGAGCTTGGCCGCGGCAGGGATCTCGCCGGTCTCGACCAGGGCGATGATCTTCTCCTCGAGGGTTTTGCCGACCCCGGGGAGGCTGGTGACCGTTCCGTTCTTGGCCATCTCTTCGACCGAACTGCCTTCGCTCCGGATCGTGCGGGCGGAGTTGACGTAGGCCAGCACCCGGTACCGGTCAGCTCCATCGAGCTGGTAGAGCACGGCGAGCTCTTCGAGGGCAGCAGCAATCTGGGGATTGGTCATAGACCCAATTTAGCCGCCAACCGCAAGGTTCAACCTTTCCGGCAACGATTTCACCTACTTGGTAGGTGAAATCGTTGCCGGGACATTTTGGTTGGCGGAACTGGTTTGCTTTGGGCGAGCCCGCTCACTCCCCAAAACCGACCCACTTTGCCTCCGGACAGCAGCATTCGATGGCCAGCCCCATGAGCCGTTTGCCCCGGAACTACGAACCCCTCGATACCATCGCCCGGTGCCTGCTCCGAACCCTTCGAATCGTGGACCCCTCTGGGTCATCCTGCCGACCTACAACGAGGCCGACAACATCGGTGCGATGGTCGAAGCACTCGGGCCGAAGCTGAATCTGGCTGGGGGCGACCGCATCCTGATCGTCGACGACAATTCGCCCGACGGCACCGGCGACCTGGCTGACGAGATCGCCGCCTCCAGACAGTTCAGTCGAGGTTCTACACCGCCCGGCCAGGGAAGGCCTCGGCCCGGCCTACATCAACGGGTTCAAGGTGGCGCTGGCCGGGGGTGCCGGTCTGATCGTCCAGATGGACGCCGACTTCTCACACGATCCGGACTACCTGCCCCGGCTGATCGCAGCCTCCGAAGAAGCTGACCTGGTGATCGGCTCGCGTTACGTTCCCGGGGGTGCCATCACCGAGTGGGGCACCGTCCGCCGATTGCTCAGCCGCGGCGGCAGTCTGTATTCGCGCACCATCCTCGGAACCGACATCAAGGACATGACCGGCGGATTCAAGTGCTTCCATCGCAAGGTTCTCATGGCGATCCCCCTGGACGAAGTCGCGGCATCGGGTTATTCGTTCCAGGTCGAAATGACCTACCGGGTGATCAAGGCCGGCTTCAGCGTGATCGAAGTGCCGATCACCTTTCGCGAGCGCCAGGCCGGGGCTTCGAAGATGAGCCGGGCGATCGTCGTCGAGGCCGCCTGGAAGGTTCCGGCGATGCGCTTCGGAAAGAATCGCCCCGAATAGCTCCGGCAAAGAGCGCCCGTACGTTACGGTCCCAAGACCGCTTCTGTCACCGGCATTGGTGACGCCTTACTTCATTTTGTATAGTAGGTAGCGGACAGATTTCTGGAATCCCGCTGACCGTCTAACCGACCACAGGAGACCGAAATGGCAAACAAGCTCCCCCAGTAACCGACGCCTCGTTCAAGGCCGACGCAATCGAAGCCGAAGGCAACGTGCTGGTCGACTTCTGGGCCCCCTGGTGCGGTCCGTGCCGCGTCGTCCATCCGGTCCTCGAAGAGATCAACGACGAGCGCGATGACGTCAAGATCATCAGCCTGAACATCGACGAGAACCCGCAGACCGCGGCTCAGTACGAAGTGCTCTCGATCCCGACCATGATCCTCTTCAAGGACGGCGCCATGGTCAAGAAGATCGTGGGAGCGATGCCCAAGCGGCGCCTGCTCGCCGACCTCGAGCCCGATCTCCAGGGCTGAGCGAAGAATGCCTTTCGTAGAGATCAGCTGGTTTGAAGGACGCACCGACGAGCAGAAGGCCGAGATCGCCAAGCGCATCTCCGAAGCGCTGGTCGAGGTCGCCGGAGTCGCCCCCGAACACTGCTGGGTCAAGTTCGAGGACTCGCCGAAGACTGACTTCATCATTCACGAAGATTCGGGAGTGAGATCTCGCCTCTAGCTGCCCTTCGGTGAGAAGAGGGTAGTGGCTGACCATCCAGTCCTGGCCTTTGTTCCAGCGCCAGATCTGTTCGGTTGAGATCAGGAAGAGGCGCCAGATTCCGAAGGCGCCCTCTTGGCCGCTTTCCTGTCGTAGACCGGTTTCGAGGATTGCCAGGGCTTCTTCCCGGTTGGCATCGAGCCGCTCCAGCCAGCAGCCGAGGGTCTTGGCGTAGTGCATCTCCGACATCGCCCAGCGGTCCTCCAGTTCGAGGTCGTCCTGAAAGTGGAGCATCATGTCGTGGGAGGGCATCGTGCCGGCCGTGAAGAACCGCTCCGAAGCTCAGGTGCCAGCGAATCGGTAGGCCAGCGAGCGGTGGGTGAAGATGTGGACGAAGAGTCGGCCGTCCGGTTCGAGCCAGGTGGAGATCCGCTTCATCAGCTCTTTCCAGTTCCGCATGTGTTCGAACATCTCGACCGAGACGATTCGGTCGAAGCCGCCGGGGCCAAGGTCCGGATCGAAATCGTTCACGTCGGCCGTGATCACGGTCAGGTTGTCGAGGCCGAGGCTCTTTGCCTCTCGATCGATCGTCACCTTCTGGGTGGTGGAGTTCGAGATCGAAGTGATCTCGGAGTCGGGATATTTGGCCGCCATCCAGAGGCTGAGCGAGCCCCAGCCGCAGCCGAGTTCGAGGATGCGCATGCCGTTCCTGAGCCCGGCCCGGGCACAGGTGAGTCCGAGCATCTCTTCCTCGGCGGCAGGCAATGAGGTCTGGCCCTTCGACCAGATGGCAGAGCTGTACTTGCGGCGCGGACCGAGGAAGACCTCGAAGAACTCGCTCGGTACTTCGTAGTGCTGCTCGTTCGCGACCTCGACCTGTTCGGCGACCGGGCCGCAACTCATGTGGGCGACGATCTCCTTGAGGCGGTCTTCCTGGGCTTCGACCCCGCCACGCTCTTCCTGCCGGGTGCGGCTGGCCGCGGCCCTACGGGAAGCGAACTTCAGGGTCGAATCGGGGATGGCTCCCGCGCCGAGGGCCCGGTCAAGCAAGGAATATCGGAATTCTTTGGAAATCATCTGCGAGTAATTCGCAAGATCACTGGTTCTGGATCAGTCGGCGCGTTGGACTTTGACGCTGAGGTCCTTGCCGTCGATGACCAGTTGCTCTGCCTGTTCCGTCGGCGGGGCCTCCCACTGGACGGATGTGGCGAGGACTTCATCGCTGAGCCAGGCCTCGTGTTCGCGCGCGGCCTCGATGAGTGTGTCGTCGCCGGCGAGCCAGAGGGTGATCCGGTCGGTGATCTCGAGTCCGGCGTTCTTCCGCGCCTGCTGGACCGCATGGACGATCTCGCGACTGATCCCTTCCTTGAGCAGGTTGTCATCGAGTTCGAGGGCGAGCGCCACCGCGTGCCCGGACTCCGATTCCACCTGATAGCCCTCGACCGGCTCCATCGAAAGCAGCAGGTCCTCGCCGGCGAGGGTGTGGTCCTTGCCGCCGATGTTCAGGCCGATCTCGCCCCCGGTCTCGATCGTCTCGGCAACGTGCTCGGCGTCGAGTGCCCCGACAGCCGCCGCAACCTGCGGCATGCCCTTGCCGAAGCGGGGCCCGAGGGTGCGGTAGTTCGGCTTGACGGAATAGCTGACGAGATCGGACTGGTCGGTGACGAATTCGATCTCCTTGACGTTCAACTCGGCCTTGATCAGTTCCTCCTGGGAGCTGATCGCGGCGCGCTCGGCGTCGGTCGCGACGACCACGGCCTTCGAAAGCGGCTGGCGCACCTTGGCCTTGGCCTGCGCGCGGCTGGCGCGGCCAAGCTCGACCGTGCGGCGGGTCGCTGCCATCGCCATCTCGAGGTCGAAGTCGCGACGGTCGAAGTCGGGCTTCGGGAAGTCGCGCAGGTGGACCGAATCCGGCAGGTCGCCGAAGTCCCCGTCCGCGCCGCCGACCAGGTTCGAGTGGATCTCGTCGGCAATGAACGGGGTGAAGGGCGCGAGCAGGGCCGAGACTTCGACCAGGCAGTGGCGCAGCGTCGCAAACGCGGCTTCGTCGCCCTCCCAGAAACGGCGGCGCGAGAGCCGCACGTACCAGTTGGAAAGCTCCTCGACGAAGTCGGTGATCTCGCGGCCGGCGGCGGTGCAGTCGAAGGAGTCCATGTGGGTCGCGACCGTTTCGATCGTCGCCTGCAGGCGGGAGATCGCCCAGCGGTCGAGGTCGGTCGGGTTCTCGGGCGGCCCGGGCGGCAGGCTCGAATCAACGTTCTCGGCGTTGGCGTAGAGCACCCAGAACGAGTAGGTGTTCCAGAGGGTCAGCAGGAAGCTGCGCATCGCCTCCGAGATCGCGTCGGTGGAGAACCGGTAACCGGCCCAGGGCTGCTGCGCGGTGAAGAGGTACCAGCGGAAGGCATCGGCTCCGAACTCGTCGAGCACTTCCCACGGGGCGACGACATTGCCCTTCGACTTCGACATCTTCTGGCCCTCGCTGTCGAGGATCAGGCCAAGGCAGACGCAGTTCTTGTAGCTCGGTTTGCCGAAGAGCATGGTCGATTCGGCGAGCAGCGTGTAGAACCAGCCGCGGGTCTGGTCGATCGCCTCGCAGATGTAGTCGGCCGGGAACCGCTCCTCGAACTCCTCCTGGTTCTCGAAGGGATAGTGGAACTGCGCGAACGGCATCGCGCCCGAGTCGTACCAGGTGTCGATCACAGAGACGACCCGTTCCATCTCGCCCTTTCCGCACTTCTGACACTTCCAGGTGACGCTGTCGATGAAAGGCCGGTGGAGGTCATCCGGCACCGAACCGGCGAGGTCCTTCAGCTCCTGAACCGAGCCGGCGCAGAAGGTCTCGTCGCAGTCCGCGCCAGTGCATTCCCAGATCGGAAGGGGAGTGCCCCAGTAGCGGTCTCTGGAGAGCGCCCAGTCGACGTTGTTTTCGAGCCACTTGCCGAAGCGCCCGTCTTTGATGTGCTCGGGATGCCAGCCGATGGTCTCGTTGCCGGCCAGCATCTGGTCACGGGCCTCGGAGGTCCGGATGTACCAGCTCGCCTTTGCGTAGTAGAGAAGCGGGGTGGAACAGCGCCAGCAGTGCGGGTAGGAATGTTCGTAGGCGGTCCGCTTGAAGAGGCGACCGTTCTCTTCGAGCCGGGCAATCAATCGCTCGGTGACTTGCGGGTCCTTGACGAACTCGTCTTCGAATCCGGTGACCCGGTTGTCGAAGTGACCGTCCAGCCTGACTGGGTTGAAGAGGGGGTGCTCGCCGTCCACGGGGTCGTAGAGCTTGTTCTCGATTGCGACGCGGTAGTCGTCCTCACCGAAAGCGGGTGCGATGTGAACGAGGCCGGTGCCGTCGTCGGTCGTGACGAAGTCGCCGCTGATCACCTTGAAGACGCCGGAGGTCTCGGCCATGCCGGGGAAGGGCGCTTCGTATTCGAGTCCGAGCAGGTCGGCGGCCGGGATCCGTTCAAGGACCTCGGTTCCCTCGCCGAGGACCTTCTTGACCAGCGGCTCGGCAAGGATCAGGTGCTCACCGTCGACCTCGACCTTCGCGTAAGTGACCTTCGGGTTCACGGCAACTGCGTAGTTGCCCGGCAGCGTCCACGGGGTCGTGGTCCAGACGAGCAGCGAGGACTCACTGCCGGTCAGCGGGAACCGGACCCAGACCGAAGGATCGATCACGTCCTTGTACCCGAGTGCGACTTCGTGGGAAGAGAGGGTGGTGCCGCAGCGCGGGCAATAAGGCGAAACCCGGTGGCCTTCGTAAAGCCGGTTCGAATCGTGGAGCTGCTTCAAGGACCACCAGACCGACTCGATGTAGTCGTTGTCCAGGGTGACGTAAGGGTCATCGAGGTCGATCCAGAAGCCGATCCGCTCGGTCAGCCGGTTCCATTCTTCGACGTAGGTGAAGACCGATTCCCGGCAGCGCTGGTTGAACTCCTCGATCCCGAAATCCTCGATCTCCTGCTTCGAGGACAGGCCGAGCTGTTTCTCCACCTCGAGTTCAACCGGCAGGCCGTGGCAGTCCCAGCCGGCTTTGCGCGGCACCCGGTACCCCTGCATCGAGCGGTAACGGGGGTAGATGTCCTTGAAAACCCGGGAGAGGACGTGGTGCGAACCGGGCCTGCCGTTGGCGGTGGGAGGGCCTTCGTAGAAGCTCCAGACTTCCCCGCCGGCCCGCAGTTCCATCGATCTTTCGAAGACCCGGTCTTCTTTCCAGCGCGCACCGATGCGCTCTTCCATCTCGGGAAAAGACTGTTTCGGATCGACTGGTCGAAACGTTGCCATGAAACGATGATGCTATCGGGGGACGGGTGGGTGTTCCCTCGGGTGCTTCGTCACGGCCGCGTTCTCCCACCGGGCGCTGAAATCCGTACCATCGGGCCATGTCCAGGTATGACCTTGCTGGCAAAGTCGTTCTGATCACTGGTGGTGCCCAGGGGATCGGTTTCGAGACGGGCCAGATCGTTTACCGGCGCGGTGCGGCGGTGGCTCTGGTCGATCTCGACGAAAGTGAAGCTGCGAAAGCGGCGGCTTCGATCGGCCCGCGGGCGATCGGCATCGGTGCCAATGTGGTGGATGCACCGCAGATCGAAGCGGCGGTCGAGCGGGCCCGGGCTGAGCTCGGTCGGGTCGATGTAGTCATCGCCAACGCAGGAATCACCCCGCCGAAGACGACCAACCGCGCGATCTCGGAGGCGGACTGGGAGCGTGTGGTGGACGTCAACGTGCTCGGAGTCTGGCGCACAGTTCGGGCCGGGCTGGAGCAGGTGATCGAGAACAACGGGCAGATGGTGATCATTTCGTCCAACGCCGCTCATGCGAACGGCATGATGAACAGTTCCTACGCGGTCTCGAAATCCGCGGTCGAGGCGCTCGGCCGGGGGCTTCGTTCGGAACTAGCGCCGCTGGGAGCCGGCGTGACCATCGCCTACTTCGGTTACGTCAAGACCGGTCTGGTCACCGAGGTGTTCGACAACGACCTGGCCGACCAGTTCAGAAAGCATGTTGCTCCCGACTTCCTGACCAAGCTGATTTCAGTCGAGCAGGCCGCGGCCGCGCTGGTCAAAGGGATCGAGTCCCGCGCCTCCCGGGTGATCGAACCGGCTCGCTGGAAGCCGGTCTTCTATTTGCGCGGGTTGCTTGGCCCGCTCTCCGACCGCCGCCTCGACACCGATCCGAAAGTGGCTGACTTCGTCCATCAGTTCGAAGAACGGGACATCCCGAATGGCTGACGTGGTTTACGACCTTCGTGGCAAGGTGGTCCTGATCACAGGTGGGGCCCGGGGGATCGGCCTGGCGATCGCCAACTCCGCGGCGGCTCGCGGGGCGAAGATCGCCATCATCGACCTCGACGAGGACGTCGCCGCGGAAACTGCGATCACGATCAACGGGGACGCGATGGGCTATGGAGCCGACGTCTCGGACCGGGCCCAGGTCGAGGCTGCATTCGAGCGGACGATCGAACACTTTGGCCGGATCGACGTGGTTGTCGCCAACGCCGGCATCGCCCCGGAGGTGACGACCGCCCGGGGCATCGACCCGGATGAATGGGAACGGGTGGTCCAGGTGAACCTTTACGGCGTCTGGCATACGGTTCGCGCGGGCATGTCAGAGGTGGTTGCCAACGGCGGCCAATTCATCCTGGTCTCATCGTCGTACGCCTTCATGAATGGGGCCATGAGCAGTTCCTATGCCACCGCCAAGGCCGGAGTCGAAGCGCTCGGCCGTTCTCTTCGTCCCGAGCTGATTCCACTGGGTGCCAGCGCCACCGTCTGTTACTTCGGCTTCATCACCACCGGATGGTTACCGGGGCCTTCACCGATCCGATCGTCACCCGGATGAGAAAGCTGGCGCCGAGGTTCATGACCCGGCAGATCCCGGCGGCCACGACCGGTGAGGCCGTGGTGGTGGGAATCGAAGGCCGGGCGCCAAGGGTGATCGTCCCGACCGAGTACGCCGCTTTCTTCTATCTCCGAGGTTTGCTCGGCCCGCTGATGGACCGCAGGTTTGCGAACGACGGGCGCCTGAAGAGCATCGTCCACGACGCCGAGCAACTGACCCGCGAGCGCCAGGGAACAAAGGCCTGAAAAAGAGCGCCCGGTTTCCCGGACGCCTTTGGAGATTCAATTGTGTCGCTTGGTCAACCGTTGTGGATCGGGTTCGAGCCGCTCTGTCCCTTGGCTTTGTAGAGCGGGTTCGCCGATGCTTTGGCCGATCCGCTCGAGGCCGTGATCTTCACTTTGCCTTTGGCCTTCCTCGTGGACCTGAGCGTGATGACCTTCTTCACGGTCTTCCCCGGCTTCAGCTTGGCCTTGACGTACTTCCGAACCTTGACCTTACGGCGGTTTGACGACTTGAGCCTCACCTTGACCCAGTTCGCGCTGCCCTCGGTCGCCCTGATCTTCAGCTTGAGCTTGCGCTTCTTGCCAGCCTTGGTCTTGCCTTTCACTTTGGCGAAGGAGAGCTTCTTCACTTCGGCCTTCGGCGGCGGTGGGGTTACCACCGGGGCACAGAAAGGCCGGGTGCCGGTCGTGTCCGGCGGACATGCCTCGACCGGGATGTCCTTGCAGCTTTCCGGAGCGATGCCTTCCTGACCCTCGGGACAGACCTGCGACGAGCAGCGGGGGCTGCCGTCGGGGCGGGCGATGCCGGCTTCGCAGAGGTACTGGTGGAGCTTGCTCGGCTCCTGGGTGAAGAAGCCATCGGCTCCTTCTTCGATGAGCTTGGCGTAGAACGAGTCCGACTCCTGGGCCGGATCCGAGTCTGAACCCCAGACGTGAATCGCGAAGCCGTCGTAGTCGGCGCCCGGCTTCAGGATGGGAATGGTACGGACATCGTTTCCGCCAAAATTGAAGATGTCGGGCGGCTGGACGGCCACCGGGGTCGGTACCAGCGGGTTCCCCGTGACGTAGCTCACGGTGGCGTCAAGGCTGCCGGAAAGCGCTTTGTGGCTCGGCGCCAGCTCGTGGAACTTCTCCATCGAGGCCTGGGAAAACGAAGCGACGATGACATCTTCGCTGCGCTCCGGGTGGTTGTTCATGATCTTGGCGAGCGCGTCCGCCGCGGCCAGGGTCACCGACGGATCCCCGGAGAAGCTCTTCATGTCGATGTTGATCGGAGTGTCGGGGAAAGCCGCGAGCACCTGTTCGAAGGTGGCGATCTGGAAGTCGCTGGCGCTGTAGCCGGTCGGCGGCTCCTCGGCACCGGTGGCGATGCCCCGGTACGGATGCGGGTCGGCGGCGTCGTAGTTGTAGTGACCCTTGCCCGGGCTGAATTTGTAACCGAAGTCGTATGCCCTGAGTTCGTCGAGGGTGAGATCGCGGATCTCATGGCTGGCGTCGTTCGGGGCGTCAGACGTCCCGGCTGGTCGCATGTCGTGGGTGACCACGAATACATCGTCTGCAGTGACGTATCCGTCCATCTCCAGGGTGTCGGCGCCGCGGTACTTCATCGCCGTCTTGAAGGCATAGAGAGTGTTGCCGGGAGCTTCGAGCTCACCACCCTGGTGAGCCATGTTGAGAAAGCCCAGCTTCTGCCAGTAGTCGGTCGGCGGAGGCGTGGCCGGCCGGTCAGGCGCGGCGGAAGCGGTGCTGACGGCAAAGAGGCCAACGAGCAGCGCGCAGACGGTTGCGACGGTAAGACGGTTCAACATCAAATCCCCTTGTTCCCTGTGACGGGTTCGTTTCAACGAAAGATCCCCAGTAGCCCGATCGATTGTAGGGCGTGGGGGGAGAACTGTTGTTAGAAAACCCGCGAGACCCGATTCGATGCGCTCACTGAGCGCAACTTCACGAGCGGAACCGGGTTTTTGCTGAAGCAACCAACCTGGAGGAATGGTTCGAGAAGTGGGGTGTCACCAGTCATGAGTTTCGTTCGCAAGGGATTAGCCGATAGGTCGATTGATTTCACGGGTTTTGCTCGCTGGACAATGCTCGTCGGCCTGTTCGTACTCTTGGGACTGTCGGGAACCGCCCGCGCCACGACGCCCGACCAGCTGAGTGCCTGCAAGTCGCTGGGCCAGGCGATCGTCAAGCCAGACGGGTCGGTTCTCACCGCTGGAGCTGATGACTCAGGCTGCTACCCGTTTTCCGACTTCGAAGGCGCGCCGCACCCGATGCTCGTCCAATTGAAGCCCGATGGCTCCGTCGATGAGGGTTTCTGGAATGGCGGGGCAAGGGTTTTCGAAGACCGTGGCGGGGCGATCGAACTCCTGGACACGGGTGACGGAGAGGCGATCCTCATCACCACCCAGGACATCCTCAAGATCAAGGACGACGGCTCTCTCGATCCGGCATTCAGCGGTGACGGGATCGTCCCCAACGTCGACAGTGATTACCTGGACAAGTTCCACAACCAGATCGGGATCTCGGCCGCCGGTCTTCAACCGGATGGCAAGATCGTGGTTGCGAGCGGCCAGCGGTTGACCCGGTTCACGGCAGACGGAGAAATCGACAACGGCTTTTCCGGTGACGGGGTGGCCGAGGTCACTGCTCCCGGGGGAGCCGACTTCGAAGGAATCGTTTCGCTGGCATTCGATGCTTCCGGCCGGATCGTCGTTGCCGGAAATGCCGGATTCGACCAGGCTGCCGCTCTGCGCTTCGATTCTGACGGTAGCCCCGATACGGCATTCGGAGGGAACGCAGATGGCTACGCCGTTACTTCAGCGGGCGGCTCAAACGGCGTCGACAGTGTCTTCGTCGAGACTGATGGTCAAATTCGCATATACGGATCTGGCTACACCGTGATCTACATCCTGGGATCCGTCGCGGTCCTGGACCAGGACGGAATCCCGGTTCCCGGGTATCCGCAACGGTTCAACGCTTACAGCTACTCGTACGCCGAAAACGGAACGGGCCAGGTCACTTACTCGGGCGAGCCGGGCCGGGGGTCTCGGCCGAACTTCAACGTAGCTGGATCCGGAGCGAATTTCTCGTTGACTCCCGGGGACTCTGCGGTCTCCGGAATCGACTACTCACCGAACGACAATTCGTTCATCGCAACCGGGCGGGCCTTCACGCCCTGTTTCGGTTGTGGCCGGGCCGAAACCCTGCTGGTGGCGGTCAAGCTCGACGGGTCCACCTTCCAGCCGGATCCGGATTTTGGCTCAGGCGGAGCGGTCCTCGTCCCCGGCAATGAGTGTCGTTACGGGATCGACGCCGCTGCCCCGCACCTGACCGGCACGAACTGGAACCGCTGTCGCGTGAAGCCGCCGAAGGTCAGGGCGAAAGTGAAATTTGGCCACATCAGGGGCCGGCGACCCGTTCTGGCCGGGACCGTCCGGCTTCAGGGGCGGATCCGGAGTTGTACTTCATCGGTCGCAGGCTTTCGGTGAAGCTTCCTTCACGACTAAGGTTGACGAAACGAGCGAAGAAAAAGGCTTACGCAGAAGTGCCGGGAGGTGAGATCCCCGTCACTTTTCGCGTGAAAGACCGGAAGCTGAGCATGAAGTACAGCCCCGTCAACAGACACTTCGACCCCTTCCAGGGAGAGGCACCGGTCAACGCTCACCTGAAGTTCAAGTTCGGCCTGCGTCCAGGGGCTCTCAAGCCGATCGGCAAGCGCGCGCGACGGACGCGACTCAGGTTCAAATTCAAGGGAGCCCACTTCCCGACAAGCAGTGACCCCCGGAGTTCGTCCCGCTGGTACGCCCCGAACAGCACCCGTAAGACCCTTCGTGTCCGTCCTGCCGGGAAAGGTCGTGCTCGATGAGTTTCACCAGGCGGGCAATCGGCAGCTCTACGCTGATCCTGCTTTTCGTCTCAAGCGGCCTTGCCGGCGCCGCGATGGCAAAGCCGGCGGAAAGTCCCGTCCCGTGCAGCCGGTACGAGCAGAGCTTGACCAAGGGCGACGGCTCGATCCTGATCGCGGCTTCGGCGGGCAACGCGAACCTCTGCTCGGGATCGACCAATCCCGAAGCGGTCGACCACATCTATCTGGCACAGCTCAAGGCTGACGGCTCTTCAGACCGGAACTTCGCCGACCACGGCATTCTCAACCTTGCTGCGGACCAAGGGGGTTTCGTCGAACTCCTTGCCGCCGGCTCCGGGGAGGCCGTGCTCGTCACCGACACCGGGTTGACCAAATTGCTCCCCGACGGATCGTTCGATCCTTCATTCGGTCAGGCGGGCCGGGTCCCGTTCACAGGAACCGACACCTTCGGCAATCGGCAGATCACCGCTGCTGCCGTTCAGGAGGACGGCAAGATCGTCGTGGCAGCGCGTGATCCGAGGCTCATCCTTTCGCCGCTCGGTCCAGTGGTCGCGAGGTTCGAACCGGACGGCGCTCCGGATCCGGCTTTCGGTGGCGACGGAGTTGTCAATCCACCGGTCGTCGGGGACCCTGCCTTCTTCCGCATGAAGGACAGCGCCCTTGACGGTCAGAACCGGATCGGCATCGCGGCGGACCTTGGCGTCGCGAATCCGATTGCAACCATCCGGCTCCTTCCAGATAGCACACCCGATCCGAACTACGGAACCGACAACAACGGCGTCGCCAGGACGACAACTTCGGCAGATTCCCCGCCGTCCTTTGACGGCCCGCTCACGCTTTTCGCCGATGCCGACGGGAGCGTTCGCCTCTATGGCGTCTACCAGTGCCTGACCTACTGCACCGGGAACATCCTCTGGGAGCTCGACCCTGACGGCATCCAACTCCCCACTTCGCCACGGGTGATCGACCAGTACAGCCCGGGAAAGTTTGCCAACGGCTCCGGGGTCTTTGTGGAAACGCCTGACGGCGGCCTCGTTTCGACTTCGGCCCCTGGCCGGTTCCAGGAAACATCCTTCAACGTCTTCAAGCAGTTTCTGGACGGTCCGGGCGGCTTCGAAAAAGTCTTCACGCCGTCTCCTTTCGTCGGTGTGGTCAGGTCGATCTCGTACGCCGACGGCTTCCTCCTGGCAGGTGGCTCGGCCCCTGACAATCCGGACCGCGTTGGGAAGTACATGGCGGTGGTCCGTCTTGACGCCGCGACTGGCGAGCCGGATCCCGGGTTCGGGACTGGCGGGACGGCGATCGTTCCGCCGAATGAATGTCCGTACGGTGACGCCTCGCCGCGTGCAGGCGAGCCGCCCCAGGCGTGGAAACGGTGCCGGGTCAAGCGCCCGAAGATCGCCGGCAAAGCCAGGCTGGGGCATGTGAACACCCGGCGCCCTTCACTTTCGGGAGTGGTGAAACTGGTAAATCCGCCCGAGGCGCCCCGGTTCGTGAGACAGAGGGTGAAGCTCCGGCTGCCCAAGCGCCTGCGGCCCACCCGAAGGGCGGCCTCGAAGATCAAGGTGAACGCAACCGTCAAGTCGACCGACCCCACGACCCGACCGGACGAGGTGAAGGTAAGGGTCAAGCGAAAGACGATCTCGATCGCCTATGTCCCCAAAGCATTCACGACAGGCATCTTCAATACCGGACCACCGAACGGCTCATTGCGAGTCCGATTCAAGGTCAGGCGGGGAGCCTTCAGCCCCGCAGGCTTCGTCACAAACCGGTGAGCATCGGAGTCCGCGCCGCCTACGTGCCGGTCAACCGCGCAGGCAATGACACCCACCTGCTGAGGTGGTTCGGAGGAAACAGCAGTACGAAGAGAATCAGGGTCAGGCGGTGAGCACCGCTCTCCGGGCATTGCTCTTCGGTGCTCTGATGACGTTGGGCATGGCCGGAAATGCCCATGCCATGTCGCCCGCCGATCTTTCCCCGGACAGTTCTCTGGGCCGGGTCTTCGTCACTCCGGACGGTTCGATTCTGGCGCAGGGGGCAGTCGGCGGGGACGGTTGGCACGATCCCGGCACTCCCCTCATTCTGAAGTTTCGGCCCGATGGTGAGCCGGATACGGATTTCGCCGAGGGCGGGGCTTTGCGGCTCGACTCACTCAAAGGCCAAAGTGCCGGACTTCTGTACGAACCAGGAGCCGGGATGGTCGTCATTTCAGGCGGCAGCCTCATGAAACTCGACGCGTCTGGGTCGGTGGATTCCGGTTTCGGAGTCAACGGCACGGTCTCATCGATCTCGTCGGAGTACCTCGGGGGCTTGCGGATGACTGCCATAGCGCTGGACGCTGTCGGCGGGATCGTCGTTGCCGGCGGGACCTACAAGGGCGATTTCAGGCTGGCGCGATTCACCAACCGGGGAGCACCCGATGAATCGTTCGGGGGCGATGGCACCGTTCAGATTGCGAAGCCGAATCCGGGAGGGATGATCTTTCCCGATGCGCTCGCCGTCGACCGTCTGAGTCGGATCGTCGCGGTCGATGGGACCGGCCGCAGCCCGACGGCGATGCGCCTCATGCCGAACGGCGATCTCGACCCGAGCTTTGGTCCCGGCGGCAACGGATTCACGGGCCCCTTCGAACCCGAAGACGTCTTTCGGGATTTCACTGGGTCGAGAGATCTGGTGATCGGTCCGGACGGGGGAATACATCTCTACGGAGTCACCAATCCGAATGTCTACTTTTATTCAAACGTCGGCTACTTCCTCGATCCGGATGGCAAGTCGGAGGCCCTCTTCCATGACTACGGGTTCGGCGGATCGGGAGTGTTTGCGGAAACACCGGGCGGTGGCATCGCCACCACCGAGGCTCCGTTCCGGGGCCAGAGTTTTGGATTCAGCGTGGGCAGGAGCGACGCCGATTTCTGGTACAAACCCCGACTCGCGCCGAAAGAGACGAATACGAACGACATCACCTACTCGCCGTCCGACAACACGCTCGTCTCGGTCGGTGAAGCCAAAGGCAGTGAGTGCACCGCCACCTGCTCGGACAAGACCTACGGGGTGATCGCCAAGATCGATGCCGATTCGGGAAAGCCGGTTCCGGGCTTCGGGACCGGCGGGGCGAAGCTCGTTCCGGAGAACAAGTGTTCCTACGGCGAAGCCGAGCCATTCGATCCTGGCGTATCGACTCCCTGGCACCGATGCCGGGTCAAACCTCCCCGGATCAAGCCAAAGATCGCCGTTGCCGGCGGCGGAGGCAGGAAACCCGGATTCCGCGGGCACGTGAGGCTCGCCGCCGCTCCGACCGCACCGGCATTCCTCAAACGCACGCTCAGGATCAAGCTCCCGAAGCGACTGAAACTGAAGCGGGACAAGGCCAGGAACAAGCTCTATGCCAGGGTGATCGGGGCCGGGGAGGCCGAAACGAAGGTGTCGCTCAAGGGCAGGGTCATCACGATCAAGCTACGCCCCGGCTCTTCCGGTTTCGACCCCAATGCGAACTACCCTGCCCGCACTTATCCACCAGAAAACGGACCGGTCAGTTTCAAGTTCGGAATCAAGCGGGGTGGCTTGAAGCCGATCGGAAAGGCATCCCGGCACATGCGGTTGGGCTTTCGTCTCCGGGCGACCTACGCTGCCTCCGGCACCTTCTCCGAGGACTTTGACGGGTTGCTGCCCGAACATCTGCCGACCAGCGCCTGGGCCGGGCCGAACTCCGCCACCAAGGTGGTCCGGGTGAGACCTACCGGGAAAGTTCCTCGAGCAGGTAGATGAAGGAGCTGTAGGACTCGCCGGTCGCTCGCTCCAGGCCGACTTCGCAGGTTCGGTTGGAACTGATGTGGCTGGTCGTCGGGTTGGCCTTGACTTCGGTCGCCTCCTGGGCGGTGGCGCTGGCGGTGAGTTCCGGGTGGAGGAATCCGCGGTCGCCAGCGAAGCCGCAGCAGGTTGCCGTGTCCGGGATCTGGACGTCTTCGGCCAGTTCGTTCGCGATCCGGCCGAGTGCGCGGTCGACACCGAGGTGGCGCCCGGAGCAGGTCGGGTGGATCGTCACCGAATCGGTCTTCTTCTTGATCTCGAGGCCGGGCATCAGCAGCTCGGCCCAGGCGACGGAATCCATCACCTTGATCTCCTGGTGGCGGGCTTCGTTCTCCTCGGTCAGCACGCCGGGGCCGAAGTCGGTGATTCCGTGGCCGCAGGATGACGCGTCGATGACCAGGGGCAGCGTTCCACCACCGGTCCAGCGCCAGAGCCGCTCGACCGTTTCGTTCGCCTTGAACGCATGCGCGTCCTTGAACCCCTTCGAGCTCCAGGGCACCGAGCAGCAGGTGCCTTCGATGTCTTCCGGGATCCAGACCGGCTTGCCGGCCCGGGTCGAGACGGCGACGAGGGCCTGCGGTAGCGAGAGGTCACCGTCGTCGCCCTTCGAGCGGCCGAACATGCGGTTTATGCAGGCCGGCATGTAGACCGCGGCGGCACCGTGGGAGCTGGTCTCCGGCAGCTTGGGCGAGGCGGCGGGCGGCATTGCCTCGCCCCATTCGGGGACCAGGTCCTTGCTGGCGAATTTGCGTGCGGCTTTGGTGAGTCCTCGCATCGGGGCATCGGTGGCGACCTTGGAGATCGCGTTGCCGACCCGCAGTCCCGAGCGCGCGAGCTTCTCGACTCGGTCCCAGCGCTGCGCGATCCGCAGGGCCATCTTCTCGGCGGCCGGGGTGCTCTGCTCGGCGCGGAAACCCTTGACGAAGGCGCCGGTGTCGATCCCGACCGGGCAGACCAGCAGGCAGGAGCCGTCGACGGCGCAGGTTTCGAGCGAGTCGTACGCGTATTCCTCGAGCAGGACCTTCCTCACCGCGGTGTCTTCGCCCTGGCGCACCATCTCGCGGCGGAGCACGATCCGCTGGCGTGGCGTCGTGGTCAGGTTGCGGCTCGGGCAGACCGGTTCGCAGAAACCACACTCGACGCAGCTAGTGGCTTCCTCCTCGATCGGCGGAGTCGAGTGCAGGTCCTTGAGATGGGCCGACGCGTCACGGTTCAGGATCGATCCGGGGTTGAGTTTGTTCGCGGGGTCGGCGAGGAGCTTGATGCGCCACATCAGTTCCAGCGCCGCCTTCCCCCATTCGAGCTCGACGTAGGGCGCCATGTTGATGCCGGTCCCGTGCTCGGCCTTCAGCGAGCCGTCGTACTTGTTGATGATCAATTCGACCAGCTCTCCCATGAAGGCCTCGTAGCGATCGAGATCCGCCTGGATCGTGAAGTCCGGCGTCAGCATGAAGTGCAGGTTGCCGGCCGAGGCGTGGCCGGCCACGCCCGCCAGGAATTCGTGCTTGGCCAACAGGACCCGCAGCTCTTCGGCGGCTTCGGCGATCCGGGCGGGAGGCACGCAGACGTCCTCGATGATCAGGGCCGATTCGGGTGGCTTCATCTTGCCGACCAGTCCGTGGAGGCCCTCGCGGACCTTCCAGTTGGTTTCGATCGTCTCCTCGTCGTGGCTGAAGCCGGTTTCGAGGATCAGCGCGTCGCGATCGACGATCTCGAATGCCCGGGCTTCCGCGGCATCGAGAGCGGCTTCGTCGTCACCGGGGAACTCGACCAGGAGCGCGGCCGAGGTGGGCTCGACGTCACGGAAGTACTCGGGCGCGCCCGGCATGTTCCACCCGGCCGCGATCAGGGCCGGGGCGACCATCAATTCGACCGCCGAGGCGCCGGCGTCGATCAGCGCCCCGACCGGCTCGGTGGCGGTCGGGATGTCGGGGAAGTGGAGCCAGGCGAGAGTGGTCATTTTCGGCAGGGGCACGGTGCGGAAGGTGACGTTGGCGATGAAGGCGAGGGTTCCTTCGGACCCGACGATCAGCCGGCGGAAGATCTCGACCGGAGTATCGGCGTCGAGAAAAGCGCAGAGCCGGTAGCCGGTCGTGTTCTTGATTTCGAACTTCTTGCGGATCCGGGCGGTGAGCTCGGCGTCGGCGCGGATCTCGTCGCGGATCTTCAGGAGGCCGTTTGCCAGTTCGGGCTCGGCTTCGAGGAAGACGTCTTCGGCGTCCGGCCGGGTCGTGTCGATGACCGTGCCGGCCGGGGTGATGAAGGTCATCGCCTCGACCGTCGAATATGAGTCGAACTTGACCCCGCAGCGCATACCGCCGGAGTTGTTGGCGACCACACCGCCGACCGTGGCGATGTCGGTCGAAGCGGGGTCCGGTCCGAGCTTCACGCCGTATGGCTTGAGCACCTTGTTGGCGTCACCGAGCACCACGCCCGGTCCGATCGAGACCATCTTGCCGTCTTCCAGCACCGTGACTCCGCCGAAGTGGCGACGTACATCGACCAGGAGGCCTTCGGTCTGGCCCTGCCCGTTGAGGCTGGTGCCGCCCGCGCGGAAGGTGACGCCGAGCCCACGCTCGCGGCCGAACTTGACGACCTTGGAGACATCAGTCGCATCCCGGGCCATGATCACTGCCTGCGGCAGCTTCCGGTAGGGGCTGGCGTCGGAGGCGTACCGGATGATGTCGCTCGGGCGGCTGAGGACACGGTCCTCGCCGAGTAGCTCGACCAGATCGGAGCGGAGTGGCTCCGGGGTACCCGCGACCCATTCCGGGGCGCGGTCGCCCGCGGGCTCGCTCGGCTCCGGCGTGATCTTGTTTACATCGGGCTCGAGCAGTGGCATGGTGTTCCCCAGAACTTAGAAGAGTGACATCCCGGCCTGGATCGGAACCTCGATCAGGCGTGGCTTGGGATCGGCGATTGCTTCCTTCAGCGCCGCCTGGACTTCATCGGCGGTCTTGACCAGTGTGCTTTCGACTCCATAGCCCGAGGCGATCTTGGCCGACTCGAGGGCGGGCAGGTCGAGGCCCGGGGAGCCGGTGACCTGTTCGATCTCGGCGAACCACTTGAGGATCGCGTACTCCTCGTTTCGCAGCACCAGGAACGTGACCGGGATGTCGTAGGCGACTGCCGTCCAGAAACTGACCACCGCGTACTGGACCGAGCCTTCACCGAGCACGCAGACCACGGGGCGGTCGGGCTCGGCCAGCTGGATGCCGATCGAGGAGCCCAAGCCGAAACCGAGGCCGCCGCCGGCACCGAAGAAATAACTCTTCGGCTTCGAAATTCGCAGCTGGTTGCGGAGTGCCATGGTGCTGGACGGCGATTCGAGGACGACCACGCCGTTCTCCGGCAGCTCTTCCCTGAGGATCGAATGGATCGTTGACGAGTTGAGCGGATCCGAGTCTTCGACGCGGGTCGGGCCGGGCCATGCCGGGGGCGGCTCACGGTCGGTGCCGTCGAGGTGCTCGAGCAGGGCTGTGAGGGTGAGCTTGACGTCGGCGACGATCGCGTCGCCCATCGGCGCGCGGGCGGCCTCATCCGGGTCCGAGGTGATCGCGACCAGCGAAGTGCCTTCGGCCAGGAACGGACCGGCAAGGTCCGGGTAGTAAGCGAATACGGAAGAACCGACGACAATCACGAGGTCGTGGTCCTTCAGGGTTTCTCCGATCGGGCCGACTGCGGGCGGTAGCACACCGCGCCAGTGCGGGTGGCTTTCGGGGAAGCCGAGTCGGCCACCGCCGGTGGCGGGAGCGGACCAGACACCGAGGTTCTGATTCTCCGAGAGGGCGATCATCTCCTCCCAGGCGTCGGAGGCGTCGACGTCGGGTCCGGCGACGGCGATCGGGTTCTTCGCTTCGCGAATGCGGTCGGCGAGGTCGGAGATCTTGCCCGGGTCGGCAGTTGCCCGGCCGCTCACCTCGCGGTTGACCACGGCTGCGGCCTGGGCGGCGTCCATTTCGACGTCCCAGTCATCCATGGGGATCGAGACCATGACCGGTCCCATCGGCGGCAGCGACGCGAGGTGGATCGCGTGGGCGATCGCGAGAGGCACGTCTTCGGCACGCGGCGGTTCATAGGAGAACTTGACGTAAGGGTGAGGCACTCTGATGGCATCACGATTGGTCAGGTTGGCCTGCATCGTCACCATCTTCCGGGCCTGCTGGCCGACAGTGATCACGACCGGCGAGTGGTTGGCCTGGGCGTTGAAGATCGCTCCGACTGCGTTGCCGAGTCCGGGGGCGGTGTGGAGGTTGACCAGCGAGGGCCGGCCGGTCATCTGCGCGTAGCCATCGGCCATGGCGACAACTGCTGCCTCCTGAAGCCCGAGGACGTAGTCGAAGTCTTCCGGGAAATCCTTGAGCATCGGCAGCTCGGTCGAGCCGGGGTTGCCGAACATCTTTGTCATTCCCTGCTTGCGGAAAAGGTCGTAAGTAACTTCGCGGACGGTAGGCATGGGCGGAGCCTATATGTCACGCGTGAAAGGATTGACCTGTGCGCACTCCCCTCGCCATAGCCCTTGCCGCGGCTGCCGTGATTCTCGGATGCGGCAACACCGACGTCGACACTCCGGACGTCTGTCTCGAGAGCCCGGCCATGATCACCGCGGCGCTGAGGAACGCAGCCGAACCGGTTGCCCTCGACGGCGACACCAAGATCAGCGATTGCCTCGTCCGCAACCAGGCGGAAGGGGACCTCGTCAATTTCGGAACCAACATCACCGAGGTAGCCACCGGACTCGGGGCCGATGTATCTCAGCCCGGCCCCGCCGGTGTCAAGGCCGCGATCGACGCCGGTTATCTGGTGGGAGCGATCGAGAAGGGCGCCGAGGACACCGACGGCATCCACGCGACCCTGGTCGAAAGGGTGAAGGCAGCGGCGACGAACGGTCTCTCCGATGCCTCGGAACTGAAGCAAGCCCACTACGAGGCGGGCTACGAAGCCGGAAAAGAGACCGGGTGAAAGACTTGACCTACGTGATCCAACCGATGAGAGGCTCCTTTGACTGACCAGCTGTGGGGTGGCGAGACCACCAAGGCCGTTGACAACTTCCCCGTCTCCGGGGAACCGATCCCGGCACCGGTCATCCACTGGCTCGGCCGGATCAAGGCCAACGCCGCCCGAACCAATGGTGCTCTCGGCCTGCTCGACCGATCCATCGCGGAAAAGATCGCCCGGGCCGGTGATGAGATCGGCGAAGGACGACACGATCAACAGTTTCCGGTCGACGTCTTCCAGACTGGTTCCGGTACCTCTTCGAACATGAATACGAACGAGGTCATCGCCAATCTCGCCGGCGAGGATGTGCATCGCAACGACCACGTGAACATGGGCCAGTCGTCGAACGACGTCTTCCCTTCGGCGGTCCACCTTGCGGCACTCGATCAGGTCACCAACGACCTGATCCCGGCGATGCAGGGCCTGGCGCTCGAGCTCGACAAACGCGCCGAAGACTTCCGTGACGTGGTCAAGGCCGGTCGCACCCACCTGATGGACGCCGTCCCGGTCACGCTCGGGCAGGAGTTCGGCGGGTACGCCTCCCAGGTCCGTCACGGACTTGACCGCGTTGGGGCCACGCTCGAACGGGTCGGCCAGATTCCGCTTGGCGGCACCGCGACCGGCACGGGCCTCAACACTCATCCCGACTTCGCCGCCGGTGTGCGCCAGCTGCTGGAGGACCAGTCCGGTCTGACCATCTCGGCACCGCACGATCCTTTCGAGGCGCAGGCCAACCGTGACGCGCTGGTTGAACTCTCGGCGCCCTCAAGGTCTACGCCGTTTCGCTCAACAAGATCGCCAACGACCTCGCGCTGATGGGTTCCGGCCCGCGCGCCGGCTTCGGCGAGATCGCTCTGCCGGAACTGCAGAAGGGCTCGTCGATCATGCCGGGCAAGGTCAACCCGGTGATCCCGGAAGTCGTGATCCAGGTCGCCGCTCAGGTGATCGGCAACGACACGGCGATCACCGTCGCCGGTTCCCAGGGTCAGTTCGAGCTGAACGTCCGGGTGCCGCTGATCGCCCGCAACCTGCTCGGTTCGATCCGGCTTCTCGCCTCAGCCTCGAGGATACTGAACGAGAAGTGCGTCGCCGGAGTCGAAGCCAACGTCGCCACCAACGAACTCCACGCCGAAGTCACCCTGGCCACGGCCACGGCGCTCAACCCGTACATCGGTTACGACAAGGCGAGCGAGATCGTCGCCGAGGCCGCACGCTCCGGCCGGGCACTCCGCGAAGTCGCGATCGAACTCGGGGTCGAAGAAGAGATCCTCACCGAGGCGCTCGACCACAACAAGATGGCCCGCCCGCACGGGGGCGACAAATAAAGTTCAGTCCCGGGGGATTACCTGGGTGTCGTCGTCCGGTTCGTCCGGAGTCTCGTCCAGCTCTTCGACCAGTTCTCCTTCGAGTTCACCGGACGTTTCACCCGAAGCGTCAGGCGTGGGAGCTCTTCCACCGGAGGGGTCGCGGCTCGCAGTTCCTGCTCCGCTTGCATCCGGGTGAGCTCTTCTTTGCGGGCGGTCTCTGCCTTCCGTTCTTCGGTTGCGGCGGTGACTGTCTCTTCATCCCAGCCGATCCTCGTCTTGAGCAACAGGACCACCAGCGGGTAGGCCATGAGTGCCGCGCCGATGACGAAGGCGCCGAGGAAGGTGCCGAAATCGAGCTTTCCGTCCTGGTCCGCGGCCCAGAACATCCAGACCGCGACCGGTAGATAGATGAAGACGGCGCTGAGGGTGCCCGGCGTCAGGCGATCTCCCCGGGCGCTCGGGAGCATGTGGGAGAACACGGCGTTCAGGATGAAGAGGGCTGGAACAGCCAGGCTGATCGCCGGAGCCCACCAGCCGATCGCCGCGCCGGCGAGGGCGATGAAGATCAGGGCAGCACTGCCGAGCAAGAAGTCCTTTTCGGTGACAGTTATGCCGAAGCGCGGCCCGAACTCATAGTTGGCCCAGGTGACCCAGCCTTCGGAATATTCCTCGATCACGTGAAGCGCGGCCGCGATGACCCCGATCCAGAGAACCCAGGAGTGACTGTCGATGTCCATCGGATGATCCTATTCAGGCGACGGAGCGGGCCGAACGAACGACGGACCGGACTGAACGAAGACCGGCAGTGAAATTGCCTCTCTGGGAGGCAATTTCACTGCCGGTTGCGCGGTTTCGACTAACCCAGACCGCCGTACCGCCTGTGCTTTCGTGCCTTCTTCTTGATCCTCAGCTTGGCGTAGCCCTTGTTGCCGGAGACGCTGGCGCTGACCCTCGCTTGGCCCCTTGCCCAGGCCCGGCCCTCACGGTGACTTTGATTCGACCGTCTTGCCGGGACCGATCTTCTTGATGTTGATCTTCTTTGACCTTGACCTTGCCGTCCTTGACTTCAGACGACCGGCGTTCTTCTTCGCGGCGTCTCCATTGTTCGTGACCCTGACGATCAGCTTCGTCCTTCTTGCCGGCCTTCAGCTTCTTCCGCTTCCGGGGTGACCTTGACCTTGGATCGCCTTGGTGATGTCCCGGGGAACGAGCCGGTCGGCGCGGATCCTTGATCAGGAGTTCGACGTTCCGGTCGTCCACGGTGCCTGCACCACAGGGATCGATCGACCGCAGCCTTGGCCCCCCTTCTGGCTGTCGTTGTAGCCGACCTCTCTCGAGATCGATGCCAACTGGTCTTTGCTGAACCCGCTCGCATTGCCGGGCGCAGGCGAGGAGACCGGGGCAGCCTGGTCGATCAGCGTGCCGAAGATCGACAGGTTGCCGTCCTTGTTGTCGAACATCTGAATCAGCCGGTTCTGCTTCGGCCAGTCGGCCAGAGCCGCGGTGCGGATGCTCCAGAATCCCCCTTCGCCGTTCGGGTTCTTGAACGGCTCGATGTCGTTGACATGGCTGTGGCCGGCGACCCAGGCGACCATGTGCCGGGTACTTGAGCATCCATGGCCTGACGTCGGCCTGCAGCTTGATCGGGGTCGAGATCCGGGGATCGCCGTCGCAGCCGACCACCTCGCCCGGGTTGACGACGTCGGCGCATGAAGGGGCGCGCTTCGTCCGGGACCGCTCCGGCATCTGGCTCTCCGGCGTGGTGGGAGAAGATGACCGCGGCTTCGTTGTTTTCGGTCGCTTTTCTAGCACCTTCTCGTACCAGTCGTACTGAGGTGTGTCCAGGTTGCCTTTATCCGAGACCAGGATCTTGCCGCCTTCGGAATGGGTGTCGAGGGTGACGTAGCGCAGGCCGGGTTTGGGGCTCCAGCTGTAGTAGCCGGCCGAACCGTTCGAAGCACTGGCCTCGGCCGGATCGACGAAGCCGAAACCGTGGCCGTCGTCCTTGCCTTTGGCCTTGAAGATGTCCATGTACTGCTTTTTGTTGACCAGGTGGCGAGCCGGATCAGGTGGCACTCCCATGAAGAGGCTCGGATTGTTGTTGTCCAGCTGGAGGAACTGGGCCTCGGGGTTGGGATCCGGGACCAGTCAGGGCGTAGAGCGCGTTGATGTCCTCGCCGCCGTTCTGCTTGGCGTCGGCCGCTGGCTTGAGACAGCCCTTGGAGACCTGGTTGAAGATGTCGCTGGCCCAGGCGTTGCCCTGGACCAGGCCGTCGTGGTTGCCGAAGAGCACGTAGCCGGGCACGTCGAGGCCAACTGCCTTGAACGGCTCTTGGGCACGGTCCATGAGGCCGGGGTACTGGGGAGCATCGTTGTAGGGCACGAGCGGATAGCCGGCGGGAAGCGGCATCGGCGGCGGCGGGGTGAAGTTCGGGTTGTCGGGGTCGTAGAAATAGCCGGGCTGGATGCCGGCGGGCCAGTCACTGCGGTCCTGCACGCCGGTGTACTTTTCCGGGTTGGCCGCATCGGCGATCGGAAGGCCGACCGGGCAGAGCGGGTTGGTGCCGATGTACGGGGCCGGGTCGACGCCACTGCCGGGGTCGACCGTGCCGCCCTCGATCAGTTGGCGGTTCCACAAGACCTCGTTATTCTGCTGGCTGTCGGCGATGTCTCCGGTGTTCATCACGAAGTCCATGGCCGGTCGCTTGCCGCTGCCGGCTCTTTTCGGAGCATTGTCGGCGAACGCATTCATCTGCTTGATCATCGCGTTCTCTTCCTGCGGGTTCATCGCCTCGCTGGGACGCCAGGAAGAAGTGAAAGCACCACCCTGGGGGTCGAGGAACTCAACCCGTGCCGGGCTCTCTTCATCGGCCAGCTGAAAGTCAGTGAGCTGGCCAAAGTAGGCGAGCGAGGTTCGCTTGTGAGCGCGGCCGGAGACGGCGGCGCCGAGCGCGGCCCCCCCGTTTTCGCTGCCGTCACGCACCGTGTAGTTCTCGCCCGGTCCGGTGACCAGGGTGTCGTAGCCACTGTTCCCGTTCGGCAGGATCCTCTGGACCAGGGTCGAGACGCCGAGTGTGTCACCGGGCGCCGCCTGGGCGACCGCGGCCGCAATCCCTGCGATCATGCAGGCACACGCGATCACTCCAACCTTCAGCTTCGACATCTCACCCCTTCAGTAATCCTGCTTTCGACTCCTGGCTATTCTTTGAGGGTAGCCGACCCGTCGAAAGTTGTGTCTGAACGGGCCCGGGCGCCAGCAGGCTCAACCCGCCTGGAAAGTGACCATGCGTTCCTCGGTCAGCTCGATCACCGAGTACGCCGGTCCCTCACGGGTGTTTCCCGAATCCTTGACGCCGCCGTAGGGCTGCTGGTCGGCCCGGAAGGTCGGTACCTCGTTGATCAGCACGCCGCCGAACTCGAGTGTGTTGCCGGCCTTGAGGCCATTGCCAATATCGCGAGTGAAAACTCCAGCCTGGAGGCCGAACTTCGAGTCGTTGGCCCGGCGGAGGGCTTCGTCGAAGTCGGAGAAGCGGTCGATCGTGGCCACCGGCCCGAAGACCTCTTCGCACCAGACCTTGGCCTCCGTGTTCGGGTGCTCGATGAGGGTGGGGGCGACGCAGCGGTCCTCGTCGACCAGCTTGCCGCCGGTCAGCAGCTTGCCGCCGCCGTCGACGGCCTCCTCGATCCACTCCATCACCCGGTCGCGGTCGCCCTGGTGATCAGCGGACCGACGTCGGTGTTCTCACCCGCCGGGTCACCGACGACGAGACCTTCGATGTTGGTCACGAGTCGCTCGATGAACTGGTCGGCGATGTCTTCGTGGACCAGGATCCTCTGGACCGAGATGCAGCTCTGGCCCGCGTGCGAGAAGGCGTGGATCCGGGCCTTGTCGGCCGCGGTCTGCCAGTCGCCGTCGTGGTTGACGATCAGCGGGGCGTTCGAACCGAGTTCGAGGTTGACTTTCTTGTGCGGCACCTTGCCGGCGATGCCCCACCCAACCGGGACCGACCCGGTGAAGGTGATCGCCCGGGTCAGATCATGTTCGACGATCGCGTTGCCGACTTCCTTGCCACCGCCGGGAATGACACTGAGCCAGCCGTTCGGCAGCCCGGCATCGATCAGGATCTGCGCGAGCTTGAGCGCGGAGATCGGAGTCTGGCCGGCCGGCTTGAGGACGACCGCGTTGCCGGCGGCGATCGCCGGGCCGAGCTTGTGGGCGACGAGGTTGAGCGGGTCGTTGAACGGGCTGATCGCTCCGACCACCCCGTAAGGCACACGCAGCATCACGGCCAGCTTGCCCATGCCGGCTTCGGAGGCTTCCATCGGGACCGTTCCACCGGTCAGCTTGCGGGCTTCGGTCGCGGCGAACTTGAGGGTGCCGATGGTCCGGGTGGCTTCACCGGTCGCGGTCTTGATCGGCTTGCCGGCCTCTTCAGAGATCGTCTTCGCGAGGTCATCGAGGCGTTCGCTGACGAGGTCAGCCGCGCGGTCGAGAATCGCCGCCCGCTCATACTGGGGCAGTCCGCCTTCAGAGAAAACCTGGTGGCCGGCCTTGACGGCACGATCGACCAGTTCCGAATCACCCTGGGCGACCCGCCCGATCGGGCTCCCGTCATATGGGCTGTTCACTTCTGCCCAGTCGCCGGTTTCGATCCATTCGCCTGCCAACAAGAGTTTGTGGTCCATGAATCCAGATTAGTAGATGGGTGACTCCTATCCGGCGGAGATTCCCCTGCCGGGCGCCGGGATCGGCACCGTGCCACCCAGAACGGTGCCCAGCACCGCTCCCGCGATCACGTCCGAGGGGTAGTGCATTCCCAGATACGGGCGGGTGACGGCCATCGTGGCGGCGGCGCCGAACAGCGCCAGTTTGAGCTCGGGTGCGAAGCGTGACATCGCGGTCGCCGCAGCAAACGAAGCGGTGGCGTGGGCCGAAGGGAAAGAGAGCGAGGACGGCGCTCCGCCCAGGGGAGGGAGCCCTTCGAGGGTCGGGCGCGGCCGCTTCGCCGCCAGCTTGATGCCGAAGTTGAGTCCGATCGCGACCGGTCCGATCGCCGCCCCAAAGAGCCACTGGCGTCGGCGTGGCGGGTCAAAGCAGCTCCGGCCAGGCCGATCCCGGAACCCAGGTATCCGTTCTCGCCGGACTTCGCGACCAGTTGGGCGGCCTTCTCGACCACGGGGTGTGCCCGCGGGTGCGCATGAAACGGAGCAGCTTGAGGTCGGCGTTCTTCGCGGCCGCCGCAGACCGGTAGGGCATGATCCGACTGCTGACGACCCCGAACCGACTGAGTACGAGCACGACTTCCGCCGGGCCGGTCTGCCGCTGTTCACCGAGGAGTACTCGGCGAGTTCGGACATCTTCAACCGGGCAGTACCACTGCTCGGTCTGGTGCTGCTGCTCGAGATTCTGGGGCCCCTGAATCGCGATTGGTCGCTGGTGCAGAACCTGATCGCGGTCGTGGTGAGCCTCGTAGTCATCCTTGTCGCAATGGGGTTCACCAACCGCCTCCGTGGCTGGCCGTTCTGGTCCCGGATGCAAAAAGTCGGCCGGGCCGAACTGGCCGGATTTGTGATCCTGCCCGCCTTGCTGCCGGGCTTGATCTCCGGGCACTGGGGCATCGCCCTTTTGACCGCATTGGCCAACCTTGTTCTGCTGGCATTGATCTTCGGGGTGGTCGGCTTCGGATTGATTTCGATCATCCGCTGGGCGATCACCCGCCTGTTGGGCGAGCTCTCACGATCACTCGGTCTGCTGGTCAAGGCGGTACCGCTGTTGATGATCTTCTCGCTGATCCTCTTCCTGACGCCGGAGGTCTGGCAGGTCTTCGGTCAGCTCGACGACCTTTCGCTGGCGCTGCTGGTCGGGATGTTCGTGGCGCTCGGATCGGCTTTCCTGATTGCCAGGTTGCCGGGCGAAGTCGAGAGCCTGGAGAAGTCGGCCGGTGGCGACGGGCCGGAACTGAACTCCCGCCAGCGGTTCAACGTCGGGCTGGTGCTCTTCGTAAGCCAGTCGCTTCAGGTGCTGCTGGTGGCGCTGGCAGTCGCGGCCTTCTTCGTCCTGTTCGGCCTGCTGACGATCAACGCCGAATTGATCAGCGGCTGGATCCAGGCGACCCCCGACGTTCTGTTCGGGTTTCAGATCGGGGAACGGCAGGCTCAGGTGACGACGGAGCTGCTGCGGGTCGCCGGCGCAATAGCCGCGTTTACCGGGCTCTACTTCGCGATCTCGATGCTGACCGACGACTTGTACCGGCGGGAGTTCCTCAGCCAGATCACCGACGAGATGAAAGTGACCTTCGAGAAACGCGCCGACTACCTCAAGCTGCGCGAGGATGCGTGACTAGAGAACCGAGGAAGAGCGTCCACCGCCGCGCTACGATTGATCTGATGGAAAAGCAAACTGGCAACTGGACACCGGATCGCAGAGCCGAAAGGGCCGCTCTTCGCCGTGACTTCGAGGAGCTCACCCCGGGCCAACGAGTAGAGCAGGCAATCATTCTCAGCCGGGAGTTGACCAGTCTCGCGGCCAGGCGGGCCGCAAACACTTGAAGCTCCCCCATGAACTTGACGCCGGGCGCCTGTTGATGGCCCTGCGCGAGGCAGGGGTCGAGTTCGTAGTGATCGGGGGATTCGCTGTAAGCGCCCACGGATATCCTCGAGGCACCAAGGACCTGGACATCGTGCCGAATCCCGACGCCGGGAACCTCGATCGTCTCGCGAAGTTGCTTGAGAATCTGGGAGCGGAGATGCTGGGGGCCGAGGACTTTGAACCGGACGAGCTCATCGAGCCGGACACCGAGGGACTTCGATCGGGCGGCAACTTCGTGCTTGGGACGAAGTTAGGGCGCCTCGACATCATGCAGTCGGTTGGCCCCGATCTCGATTTTCAGATGCTGGAAGCCGACGCCGTCGAAGATCAGGTTTTCGGGCAGCCCGTTCGCTTCTGTGGATACGAACACCTGGTAGAAATGAAGCGGTCCGCGGGTCGGCCGGAGGATCTGATTGATCTTGAGCGATTGCGGGAGGCGCGGGAAGGACCCTAGAACCCGATCTTCTGGGCGCTCGACGTGACCCTCAGGAAGATGACCTTGCTCAGGTCGAGGATCAGGGTTCCTTCTTCGTAGGTGACTTCATGGGCCTTGGATTCACTGGTGAGTCCCGCGCGAAGGAGAGCTAGCTGGTTGTCGTCGATCCGGACCGGGACGACCTGGCCGCCCTCGAAACCGATTTCGATCTTGTGGAGCGATGCCATCAGTGGGTCTCCTTGGAGGGTTCGACGATTTCGGTGAGCACCGAGCCGGTGGCGGCGGGGTGGGCGAAGGCGACCCGGCTGCCGCGGATGCCGGTGCGTGCTTCTTTGTCGATCATCTTCATGCCGTTGGCTTCGGCCTCGACCAGCGCCGCGTCGATGTCATCCACCGAGTAGGCGACGTGGTGGATGCCTTCGCCCTTCTTGGCGATGAACTTGCCGACCGGTGTGTCGTCGCTCAGCGGCATCAGAAGCTCGACATGCCCTTCACCGACATCGAGCAGAACTGCCTCGACTCCCTGTGATTCGACTGTTTCGCGGTGCACGAGTTCCATCTCGAAGCTGCGCTCATAAAGTTTGATGGCGGCGTCAAGGTCCTTGACGGCTACGCCGATGTGATCTATGCGAATGAACATGAGTGCGGGATGCTAGCGCTCCGCCCGCTCCGGCTTCGGCGGGAATCTCGGGGCGCAGTGCCCAGCAGCCTGGGCGGCTGCTCGCGACTTCGCCATTGGCTCGGTTGGTTGCGCCGGGGGCGGGTCGCGGTTAGGGTTGAGCGAATCGGCCGACAAGTATGGGGGAGGCAGTTTCAGATGGCAAGAGGATTGACCGATCGTCCAAAGGTTCTGCTCGTACTAGGCGTGCTGATCGCCGGGCTGGTTTTGTTGGTCGGTGGCAAGCCGGCCATTGCCGAACAGTCCGAGTCCATGACCCGTTCTGTTCAAGCCGGAAAGGTCGCGGTCGGTGGAGCTCATGCCTGCGCCGTGCTGGATACCGGGGCGGTCCGCTGCTGGGGTTCCGGTATCAACGGCAGGCTCGGCTACGCGAACACGAACGACATCGGTGATAACGAAACCCCGGCCTCGGCCGGACCGGTCGACCTCGGCGCGGGTAGAAGCGCCGTGGCAGTCACTGCCGGGTTGTCCCATACCTGTGCCGTACTCGACAACGGGACAGTCCGCTGCTGGGGTAATGGCGGCAGCGGTCGGTTGGGGTACGGAACTACGGCCAGCATCGGCGATGACGAGACTCCCGGCTCGGTCGGGCAGGTTGACCTGGGCGCCGGCCGAACTGCGGTTGACGTCGTTGCAGGAGCCAGTCACACCTGTGCCCTGCTCGATAACGGGACGGTCCGCTGCTGGGGAGATGGCTTCCCCGGCCAACTGGGTTACGGGAACACAAACAGCATCGGCGATAACGAATCGCCAGCCTCGGCAGGGCCGGTGGACCTCGGTGCCGGTCGCACGGCAGTGGCGCTGACGGCAGGCGACATTCACACCTGTGCCCTGCTCGATAACGGGACGGTCCGCTGCTGGGGTTCCGGCGCCAGCGGCAAGCTCGGCTACGGGAACACAAGCGACATCGGCGATGACGAGACTCCAGGCACGGTCGGGCCGGTCGACCTGGGAGCGGGCCGGAGGGCGGTGGCGATTTCGGCGGGCTCCGGGCACACCTGCGTCGTGCTCGACACCGGGGCAGTCCGCTGCTGGGGCTCCGGCGCCAACGGCCGATTGGGCTATGGAAACACAACCACCATCGGTGACACGGAAACCCCGGGATCGGTCGGTCCGGTAGACATCGGAACGGGCCGAAGCGCCGTGGCCATCACCGCCGGGCTAAGCCACACCTGCGCCCTGCTCGATAACGGGACGGTCCGCTGCTGGGGCTCCGACTCAAATGGCCGGCTCGGTAACAGCTCGCCCGTCGAAGACATCGGCGATAACGAGACTCCGGGAGCGGTCGGGCCGGTCGACCTCGGATCCGGTCTGAACGCGGTGGCCGTGGCCGCCGGCGACGCCCACTCTTGCGCCGTGCTCGACAGCGGGGCCCTTCGCTGCTGGGGCTTCGGCGGCAACGGCCGGCTCGGATACGGCAATACCGACGTCATCGGTGACAACGAGACACCGGCCTCGGTCGGGCCCCTGAACCTCGGCGGGTCCCTGGTTGCCACGGTCGCCGACCTCTCGGGATCGGCCTCAGCTAGCCTCGGCCGCGTGGACGTAGGCGGTAACTTTTCGGTCCGCTTCGATGTCTCGAACTCCGGGCCGGATACAGCCGCCGGGGTGACCAGCCAGGTCAATCTGCCTGCCGGCACCACGGCTGGAGCGAGTTCTCTTACGCGAGGTAATTTCAACTCAACCTCGGGAGTCTGGAGTGTCGGTTCACTCGGCTCCGGGCAGTCGGCGTCACTAAAGATCCAGATGACTGCGAACGCCGCCGGTTCACTTCAGTTCGCGAGTGCAGTATCGGGTCAGGCATTCGATCCGGCAGCTGCCAACGACAAATCCTCGATTGAGGTCACGGCGGGCTCACTGGCCGGACCCACCGGACCGACCGGTGACGGCCAGACCGGACCGACGGGCCCCGTGGGCCCCTCTCGCCTCGGCGTCGCCCTCAGCAGCACGAAGTTCACGGGCAAGCGGAAGAAGAAGCTGACCCTGCGTTACGCGGCCACCGAATCCGCGAAGGTCAGTGTCCGGCTCCTGAAGGGGAAGAAAACCAAGGCGAAGGCATCGGGCAAGGCCCGCCAGGGAGCGAACACCCTCAAGGTCAAGCTGCCAAAGAAGCCCGGCAAGTACAAGATCGAGCTGAAAGCCACGGCCGGTTCGGTGACCGCGAAGGCCCAGGCGAAACTGGTGGTGCGGAAGTAGCGGCGAATCTCTCCGCCTGAGGCCTAACTCAGTCGGCGGTGCCGAGCAGGCGAGGCGGCAGCCAGGTGAACAGTGCTTCCATCAGTTCGACGTCGGCGACGGTGACCCGCTCGTCGGCGCCGTGGACCAGCGGTTTGGTTTCGGCCAGGGTCATGCGCTGAGGACAGAAGCCGAAGACGGTGGCGTCGAAGGCCTTGCGGAACCAGTGACTGTCGGAGAAGCCCGGCATCACCATCGGCAGGATCTTCGCGCCGGGTTCGACTGACTCGACCCATTCTTCGAGCGCTTCGGCCAGTGGCCCGCCGTAGTTTGACCGGTTGCCGACCACCGGGTCGTTGAACTCGATCCGCCAGTCGCCATCGCCGAGCACTCCGTTGATCCGTTCGAGGACTTCGGCTTCCGTCATGCCCGGAGGGGTGCGGCAGTCGACCACCAGTTCGGCCCTCGACGGGATCACGTTTTCGCGGTTCGACGCGGACGCCATGGTCGGAGCGAGGGTGACGCCGAGCATCGGGTCGGCCATCAGCTTCGCCACCAGCGGATCACCCGCCGCGACTTCGGCCAGGGCGACGTCAAGGTCCTCGGGTGCGTGGCCGAGCAGCCGCTCAAGGAACCGGTCGGTGTCAGCGGTCGACTCGCGGGGAGGCTGGTTGCGGAGTCGGGGCAGGGCCTCGGCGAGTTTCAGGAGGGCGTTGTCTCCGACCCCGGGAATCGATCCGTGACCTGCGACCCCGTCGGCGACCAGCGTGAACCGGAACGTACCCTTTTCACCGACGGCCAGGGTGAAGAAGCGCCGGTCATTGAAGTCGACGACTTCCCGGCTCCTTCATTGACGACCCAGTCGCAACGAACTTCGTCGGCCTGTTCGGCGCAGAGCCACTGGGCGCCGAAGTGGGCGCCGGTCTCCTCGTCGGCGGCGACCACCAGGAGGAGGTCACCCTTCGCGGGGCGCCAGCCGGACTCGGCGAGGGCGAGGCAGGCAGCCGTCTCCGAAGCGACCTGGTCCTTCATGTCGAGCGCGCCGCGCCCCCAGATGTAGCCGTCCTCGAGGTCTCCGGACCAGGGGTCATGGGTCCACTCTTCGGGCTTGGCCGGAACCGTGTCGACGTGGCTGATCAGGGCTAGGTTCGGTCCGGGTTCTGCCCCCTTCAGGCGGGCGACCAGATTGGGCCGTTCGGGAACTTTGGCCAGAAGTTCGGTCTGCCAGCCGGCGTCATCGAGCATGCCCTTGAGGAACTCCAGCGCTTCACCTTCGTTCCCCGGCGGGTTCACTGTGTTGAAGCGGATCAGTCGCTGGAGTAGTTCCGGTGCCTTCATGTGGCCAGTATTCCACCGTGTCATGCCAGCGGGGATCGCCAAACAGTTCCTAGATCACGGCCTGGACGGCCATCGCCACGCCGGTGATCACCAGGACCACCGCCATCGACCGGATCAGCACCCGGTCGCTGAGGCGGCCGGTGAACTGGGAGCCGAGGTAGGCGGCGGGCATTGCCGCGGCGGATCCGATCAGGAATATCTGCCAGTCGATGCCACTCGGAAGGTGGCCGAGCAGCCCGCCGACGCCGACCACGACTCCGACCGCTGAATTTGTCCCGACCGCCTTCTTGGGGCTCATGCCCATGTACTTGAGCATGGCCGGGAGGCGCAGTGATCCGAGGATCAGGCCGACGAAGCCGCCGAGGATGCCGACCGCGAATCCGATCAGAACGGCCTCGACGAAGAGGTTGCCTTTCTGGACCGTCGGCTGGTCGTTGACTGTGTTCGGCCTCTGATAGCGCCAGACTTCCACCGCTCCGTAGAGGACGACAACCGAGATCGCACCGAGGAGGAGCCGATTCGGGAGCACCCCGGCAATCAGACCCCCGGCGATCGCTCCCAGAAACGAACTCGGCGCCATCCAGAGGAAGAAACGCGGATCGAAGCGACCGTTTCGAATGTGGACAATTGATGCGGTAAGCGCCGCAGCGCCCGAGATCGCGACGTTCGCACCCGAAGCCGCCGCGGCCGAGGAGCCGATCAGGACCACCACCGGCAGGCGCAGGTTGCCGAGCACGAGCCCGACCATGCCACCGGCGAACGAGACGGCGAACGACCAGACGACGAGGATGACAATTTCGGCCGGGCTCATCGCAGGGGATTATCAACCGTCAGCACCTTCATACTCGTTACCGATGAGTGACTCGCTCTTTGACGCCGACGAACACGCCCCACCGCCGAACGCCCGACCGGGCCCGGATGCACCACTCGCCGCGCGGATGCGGCCAGTTGATCTGAGCGAAGTCGTCGGCCAGCAACACATCCTGGGCGAAGGCACGACCCTCCAGAAAGCGGTCGTTGCCGGCCGCCCGCACAGCGCCATCCTCTACGGCCCACCAGGCACCGGCAAGACCACCCTCGCCCGGATCATCGCGGCCATGTCAGACGGCGCCTTCGAAGAGGAGTCGGCGGTCAATGCCGGCCGGGCGCAGATCCGTGATGTGATTGCCCGGGCCGAGCAGCGGCAACAGAACTCCGGCCGGCGCACGGTGCTCTTCCTCGACGAGATCCACCGTTTCAACAAGGCTCAGCAGGACGCCCTGCTGCCGGCGGTCGAGAGCGGCATCCTGACCCTGATCGGGGCGACCACCGAGAACCCCTACTTCGAAGTCAACTCGGCCCTGATCTCGCGCTGCCAGGTCTACGAACTGAAGAAGCTCGGCCCGGACGAGATCCGGACCCTGCTCGATCGTGCCCTGGCCGATCCCGAGCATGGGGTCGGCGGGCAGGTCGAGGTCGAAGACGCCGCCCTCGAACTCTTGGCCGAGCGAGGGGGTGGTGATGCACGTGCGGCGTTGGCCGCGCTCGAGAGACTCGCCGCAGCCGGGGGAACCGCCGACCTCGCTGCCGCCGAGGATGCACTCCAGGCCCAGGCGATCGCCTACGACCGCGACGGTGACCACCACTTCGACTACATCTCCGCCTGGATCAAGGCGACCCGTGGATCCGACCCGGATGCCTCGCTCTTCTACCTCGCGGTGATGCTGGAAGCCGGCGAGGATCCGCGGTTCATCGTGCGCCGCATGATCATTCTCGCGTCCGAGGACATCGGCAACGCCGACCCGCAGGCACTGGTCGTCGCGGCCGCCGCCGGACAGGCAGTCGACCGCATCGGCATGCCGGAAGCAGCGCTGAACCTGGCCCAGGCGGCGACCTACTCTCGCGCTGGCCCCCAAGTCGAACGCTTCCTACGCGGCGCTGAACCGGGCCCGGGAAGAAGTCCGGCAGAACGGGCCGAAGCTGCCGCCCGACCACCTGCGTGACAGCCACTACGCCGGGGCGGAGAAGCTCGGGCGTGGAGTCGGCTACATCTACCCGCACGACCTGGAGGGCGGGGTTAGCGGCCAATCCTTGATGCCGGAGGGCCTGGAGGGCCGCCGTTTCTACGAACCGACCGAATACGGCTTCGAAGCCGAACTCAAGCGCCGCCAGGATGCCGCCGACCGGATCCGGGGCGGGGGCCACAGTCAAAGCTCAGAAGCCGGAGCCAAATCCTTAGGCAACCTTTATTGGCGCCGCCACAGCACCCATTTGCGTTTTGAAGGGTTTCAGTATCGAACCCGCGACTGAGTAATGGCTCGCGCAAAGGTGCTGCGTAAGCCTGAGACTCCGGACTCTGGGGTTGCGGCCGAGCTTGCCTTCGAGGCATCCAGTCGCTTCCTCATAGGCGGTGAGGATGGTTTCGCTGGCGACTTGATGTTGGTTACCCCGGAGCGCCTTCCTTGTATCGGCTTAGACCCGGGATGGCTACCGAGACCGTTGATCCGTCAGCCGTCCACCGACTTCCGGACGCTCGATTCCTTCAACCCGGCAACGGGTGAAGTCGTTGGCACCGTCCCGACCATCACCCCGGAGCAGGTCCAGGGGATAGTTGACGAAGTGACCGCGATCCAGCCTGCCTGGGCCGAGCTGAACCCGAGCGACCGCGCCGTCTACCTCAAGCGCGCCGCGGCGGTCCTGCTGGAACGACTGGATGAAGTCGCCGAGCTGCTCTCGGCCGAGCAGGGCAAGCCGATCTCCGAGTGCTACACGATGGAACTGATCCCTTCGATCGACGCCCTGCGCTGGTGCGCCAAAGAAGGACCGAAGATCCTCAAGGACGAGAAGATCTCCTTCCCGCAGCCGGTCTTCAAGACCAAACGCTCGAAGTTCCACTACGAACCGATCGGTGTGGTCGGTGTGATCGCACCCTGGAACTACCCCTTCACGATCCCGATGCAGGAGATCGCGATCGCCCTGATGTGTGGCAACGGAGTCGTACTCAAGCCGGCCAGCCTCACGCCGCTGCTCGGCGAGGCGATTCGCTCGGTCTTCGAAGACGCCGGTCTGCCCGAGGGCCTGATCCGCACCGTCCACGGCGGCGGCCGGATCGGCGACGCTCTGACCAAGTCGAGCGCCGGCAAGATCTTCTTCACCGGCTCGGTGCCGGTCGGCTACAAGGTCGGCGAGGAGTGCGCGCGGCTGATGAAGGGTTGCGTGCTCGAACTCGGCGGCAAGGATCCGATGATCGTTCTCGGTGACGCCAACCTCGATTACGCGATCTCCGGAGCCGTCTGGGGTGGGTTCGCAAACGCCGGCCAGACTTGCGCCGGGATCGAACGCGCCTACGTGATGCGTGACGTGAGCGAGACCTTCATCGAAGGAGTCGTCCGCGAGGCGTCCGCGCTCAAGGTTGGAGACCCGTCCCTGGTTGACACCGCGATCGGGCCGATGGTCTCCGAGGACCAGTTCCATCTGGTCAACGAACTGGTCGATGACGCGATCAAGAACGGTGCCGAGCGGCGCTGCGGCGGACCGGTCGACGTCGAAGGCTTTGAATCCGGCAACTTCATCGCCCCGACCGTGCTGACCGGAGTGACCCACGACATGCGCATCATGAAAGAGGAGATCTTCGGACCGGTGCTGCCGATCATGGTGGTCGACTCCGAGCAGGAGGCGCTTGACCTGGCCAACGATTCCGACTTCGGACTCGGCGCTTCGGTCTGGACCAAGGACCGCCAGCGCGGCGAACGCATCGCCGGTCGCATCGATTCCGGCATGGTCTGGATCAACGACCACATGTTCACCCACGGTGCCTGCCAGTGCAACTGGGGCGGAGTCAAGGATTCCGGCCTCGGCCACTCGCACTCGAAGTTCGGTTTCTACGAGTGCGTCGACATCAAGCTGGTCACCTACGAACCGGGACTGACCCGGAACTTCTGGTGGCATCCGTATGACGAAACGCTGAGCGACGCGATGAAGGCCTCGGCCAAGCTCCTCTACGGCAAGGGCGGCGAGCGGGTCGAAGCTCTCAAGTCCGGTGCCGGGCCGCTGCTCAAGGTCGGCCAGCGCATCACCAAACGCAAGAACTAAACAGGGCTGAGCGTGGCCGCCTCCGTCGCCTGGATCTCGATCGCCCCGGTCAAGGGGATGCGGATGCAGGATCTGACCGAAGCCGAGCTCGGTCCCGAAGGGGTCGCCGGTGACCGGGAGTTCTTCCTGGTCGACGAGGCGGCAGCGATGATCAGCGCTACCCGGATCGGGCCACTGCTCGGGATCGTGCCCGAGTACCGGCCCGGCACGGCAATGGGACGCTCACGCTGGAGCTCCCGGATGGCCGGCGGGTTCTTCCGGCATCCGGCTGGGGGAGCCCGAGGACGTCACCATCTTCACCGGGCCGTACGAAGCGAGGCCGGTGCTCGGCGAATTCTCGGAAGCGATTTCCGGACCACGGGCGACACCTGCGCTCCGGCTGATGGCCCGGCAACCGGCCGCCCGGGGTCGACCGGGGGAGTAGGGCCCGGCGACGCTTCTTGGGGTCGCTTCGATCGAGCGGCTCGAGGACCAGTGCCAGCGAAGATGGCGAACCCGGAGAGATCGATCCAGCGGCGTTTCCGCATGAACTTCGGGATCGACGGGACCGAACCCCACGAAGAGGACCGTGGCTGGACCGCGGGCGGAGATCCGGTCCGGCGGAGCCGAAGCTGAAGGACCAGGTCAGGGGGCTGCGCTGCGACGACCCCCGGACCCCGAACGGGGCGACGTCGACCTGAGGACCCTCCACCACCTCCAGGCCTATCGCGGCGACACGGATTCGCCCGAACCGCTGCCGTTCGGGGTTTACGCCACAGTCGAGCGCGCCGGCCGGATACGCCTCGGTGACCCGGTCGCTGTGACGGGACCCGGAAGCTGAGGACCGGAAGCCTCAGGCTGCCGCTGCTGATCCTGGCCTTCATGGCGATCGGAGGGGTCCTGCTCGTCTTCATGAGCCGTGGCCAGAATGACGAGGACGAATCGAAGCGGAGAAGACCGAGAGCCGCCGGCCGAAAGGAGTCCACGCGGAGGCACCGAAACCGAAGGCACCGACAGAAAGCCGGCGAGAAATCGACCTCCCTGCCGCCGGCGACCTCTCGAACTGCGCCGTCGACTGTCCGGCGCCGGTGATCCTTTCGTGGAGAAGGTCGATCCGGACGGTGACGGCGATGCGCATTTCGTGACCGCGAGCAAGGACAGCGTGACCGGCCCCGGGATCACGATCTTCGATGTGCGGGCGGACCTGCGGCCTGACCCACTGCCCGGAATCGGCGATCTGGTCGGCGGAGCCGGACCGGTGTATCCGGGACACGCCGGCCAGAAGCAGATCGAAGTGATCGAGTTCCACGCCGCAAACTAGGGTGGGTGCCTGAGACCGCTATTCGCCTTCGACTGAGAACATAGGCCGGATGGGCCGCATGACCGAGGTGGAAAATGCCGTGGTCCTGCGCGGCCTCGGCCGTGACTACGGTGATCTGCCCGCGCTCCAGGACCTCGACCTCGATCTGCCGGCCGGATCCTCGCTGGTCGTGCTCGGTCCGAATGGCTCCGGCAAGAGCACGCTTCTGCGCATCCTCTCGACCCTGCTTCGTCCAACCCGTGGCGAAGCGACTGTCCTAGGATACGAGTTGCCGAAGGAGAGCTGGAAGTTGCGTGGCCAGATCGGCTACCTCGGACACGAACCACTGCTCTACCAGGACCTGACCGGACGGGAAAATCTTGAACTCCAGGGCAAGCTCCATGGCCTCAGCGTCGAGGAAGCCAACCACCGGATCGATATGGATCTTGAAGTGATGGAAATGAGCCGTCGGGCAGACCGCCGGGTCAATGAATATTCGGCGGGCATGCGCCAGCGGATCGCGATCTGTCGCGCAGTGCTCCACCGGCCGAAGCTGCTCCTGCTCGACGAACCGGATTCCAATCTGGACCCGGAAGGACGCGAACTGGCCAGATCCCTGATCGGTCCAGGCGAAGGCCGGACGAGAGTCCTTGTCTCCCATGAGCCCGAACGCGCCCGGGCCGAAGCCGATGCCGTGTTGACCCTCGACCGCAACGGCCGGGCAGTGGAGTTGGCCTCATGACACCAAGCCGCACCGCCTTCGCAGCGCTCCTCGGCAAGGACCTGCGGACCGAAATTCGAACCATGCGCTCGCTGCCGGCGATGGTGCTGTTCGCGATCACGACATTCATCATCTTCCGGTACGGGCTGGACCGGACCACGCTTTCCGGAAGCCTGGCCGGCGGTGTGCTTTGGACGACGTTGCTCTTCGCCGCGATCCTCGGGATCAACCGGGTTTTCGTCTCGGAGCAGGAGGAGGGCGGCTTCGATGCGTTCCGGCTGGCGCCGGTCGACCGCACTGTGCTCTTTACCGCCAAGGCCGCGGCGCTCTTCATCTACCTCTCGGTACTCGAACTGATCGTGGTGCCGACCTTCGCGGTCTTCTTCCTGCCGCAGTGGAGCGGACTGTTGCCGCTGATCCTCGTCCTGGTCGGCGCGAACCTCGGCTTTGCCGCCCTCGGCACCCTGATTTCGTCGATGGCGGTCAATTCCAGGGCCCGCGATCTCCTGGTGCCATTACTCTTGTTGCCGCTGGTGGTGCCGTTGATGATCGCTGCCACGGGTGCCTCGGCCCCTCTCCTGGAGGCGGGTGCTCCCAGTTACGAGGAGTTTGGCACTTGGCTGCTGGTCATGGGTCTATACGATGGGATCTTCTGCCTCGTCGGCTATGCCGTATTCGAATTCCTCCTCGAAGACTGAAACGGGCGCAGGGCAATAACAAGATGTCCGGTCGCAACCTCAAAGCACTCTCGACAGCCACGGTGGTGATTCTCATCATCGGCTTCGCGCTGGCCATTTTCTGGGCCCCGCTTGACGCCGACCAGGGTTTCAAGCAGAAGATCTTCTATCTCCACGTGCCTTTGGCGATCGTGGCGCTGATCGGCTTCATCGCCGGAGGGGTCGAAGGTTTCCGCCAGCTCCGCAGCGGCGATCGCCGGCACGATGCGAATTCCTACGTCTTCATCCACCTCTCGATCGTTTTTGGTGTAGCCGTGCTCGTGACCGGTGCGATATGGGCCAAGGCTTCCTGGGGCCACTGGTGGGTCTGGGAAGAACCGACCCTGGTCAGCTTCCTGATCGTCTTTCTCCTCTACTGCACGTATTACCCCTTCCGTTATGCGATCGAGGACCGGGACCGGCAGGCCCGTTACGCCTCGGTCTTCGCGATCACCGCCGGGGCTTTCGTGCCGCTCAACTTCATGGCCGTACGCATGGCCGAAAGCATCATCCACCCGCGGGTGTTCGCTTCGGCAGAAGGCAGCCTGCCGGGTTCGATGCTCTTCGCTTTCCTGGTCTGCCTGGTCGGAGTGGGCCTGCTCTGGCTGACGCTGGTAAAGGTCGAGCTCGCCGGCAAGCAGGCTTCCGGACAGGTGTCCCGCCTGCGCCGCGCACTTTCAACTGACGGACAAAGTGGCTCGGTCGGTGGCCGGATCGCTCCCGAGATGGAGGCAGGCTAGATGTTCGACAACGTCCCCAGCGACGCCACCGGGTACGTCATGGCCGCGTACATCTTCTTCCTCCTGATGGTCGTGATCTACATCGGGATCCTCGGTGCGAAGTTTCAGCGGATCAGCCGTGAGATCAGTCAGCTGACCGATGAAGTCGAGGCTGGCAAGCTCGGGGCCGCGGCTCCCGGTGAGGCGCCTGAACCGACCCGGGAGGAGAGCAGTGTCTGAGCTTCTCGCGCTCGGTCTCTCCCACAAGACGGCTCCGCTCGAGCTCCGGGAACGGCTGGCGCTGACCGAAGGCCGCGCTGCCGGTCTGATGGGGGAGCTGACCGGCACCGGCGATGTGCGCGAGGCCACGATCATCTCGACCTGCAACCGCACGGAGCTCTACCTGGTGGTCAACGACTCGGTCCAGGCCGAATCAATCGCCCTTTCGGCCCTGTCGCGGGAAGCCGAGATCCGGCCGACCGAACTGATCAGCCACCTCTATTCCCTGCGATCGAGTGATGCTGCACGCCATCTCTACCAGGTGACCGCCGGCCTCGATTCCATGATCCTCGGTGAGGCCGAAATCCAGGGCCAGGTCAAGCGTGCCTACGAGCTTTCACTGGTCGAAGGTGCCACCGGACCGATCCTCAACCGCCTCTTCCGCGGAGCGATCTCCGCCGGTGGCCGTGCCCGAAACGAGACCTCGATCAGCGAGAAAGGCGTCTCCGTGCCTTCGGTCGCGATCGAGCAGGCCCGCCGGGCCCTCGGCGACCTGAGCCGCCTCCACGCGCTGGTGATCGGCGCCGGCGACACGGCTGAACTCGTAGCCCGTGCCTTGGTCAACCGTGGGACCGAGACCGTCTTCATTGCCAACCGGCACTACGACCGGGCGATCGGCCTGGCCGACCGCTTCGGCGGCGACGCGGTCCGGATCGACGACCTTCCGGCCCAGCTGGACGAGGCCGACATCGTGATCTCGGCGACCAACTCGCCTCATCACCTGGTCGACCGCGATGAACTCGCCCAGATCATGGCCACGCGTACGGACCGGCCGCTCTTCCTGGTTGACCTTGCGGTGCCGCGTGACATCGAACCCGGCTGCCGGGATATCGAAGGGGTGACGCTGTCTGACGTCGACGACATCCAGAAGATCGTCGAGCGCAATACGAGTGGCCGCCAGGCGGAGGCCCGTCTGGCCGAGCGCATCATCGAAGTCGAGCTCGACCGTTTCGAGCGCTGGCTCGCCTCTCTTGAAGTGGTGCCGACCGTGATCGCACTCCGTGAGCGTTCGGATGAGATCGTTCGCCGTGTACTCGCCGAGAACGAGAACCGCTGGGAGAGCCTCTCGGACATCGACCTTCGGCGGGTGGAGACGCTGGCTCGCGCGATCGCCGGCCGGATGCTCCACGAGCCGACCATGAAGCTGAAGGAGTCGGCCGGGTCCGATGTGGCCTACGAAAATGTGAACACCCTGCGCGAGCTGTTCGGCCTCGACGTCGACACCTCGGTCGAGGGTAATGCCGGTGCTTCGGTTACACCGATCCGCCAAAAATCAGAAGAGGGCTAGGCGGCTGTGCGCATTGCGACGCGGTCCAGTGCCCTCGCGCTGGCGCAGTCCGGAATCGTGGCGGTCGACCTGGGCGGAGCCGAGCTGGTCAAGGCCGAGACCGACACCACGACTGACGACAAGGAGCGGTTCGTCCGCGGTGTCGAACGGGCCGTGCTCGATGGTCAGGCAGAAGCCGGTGTTCACTCGGCCAAAGACCTGCCCGGGGAGATGACTTCGGGCCTCGTGATCGCCGCGGTCCCGAACCGCGAGGATCCGCGCGACGCCTGGATCGGTCCGGGTACGGGCCTCGACGACGTTCCCGAAGGCGCGCGTGTCGGCACGGTCAGCTTGCGCCGCCGGTCGCAACTGCTTGCGATCCGCCCCGACCTCGAACCGGTTGCCCTCGAAGGCAACGTCGACACCCGGCTGCGAAAGCTCGAAGCGGGGGAGGCCGATGCAATCATCCTCGCCGTGGCCGGCCTGAATCGGCTGAACCGCGAGGACGTCATCAGTTTTGCCATCCCTCTCGATCAGATGACGCCCGCCGCCGGCCAGGGCGCGCTGGTGGTCCAGTCGAAGGCGGGAGGGGACGAGGTCGTAAGACAGCTCAACCATCTGGCGAGCGAACGTGAACTGCTGGCTGAACGGGCGGCGGTCGTCGGCCTCGGAGCGGATTGCTCGAGCCCCGTCGGCATCCACGCCCGACATGAAGGCGATCGACTCGTGGTCGACGGATTCGTCGGCCTGGCGGACGGTTCGACCTGGGTGCGTGACCGGCTCGAAGGAGACCCGGCCCATCCGGAGGCGGTCGGCGCCGAGCTGGCCCGGCGCATGTCCGTGGCCGGTGCCACCGAGATCCTGGAACGGGCAACGGCGACCGCATGAGCCCGGCAGAAGGAAAGGTCTATCTCGTCGGTGCGGGCCCAGGTGACCCGGGCCTGATGACTGCGCGAGCGCTGGAACTGATCAACCTGGCTGACGTCATCTATTACGACCGGCTGATCCCACCGACCGCGCTTGACGGTGCCCGTGGAGACGCCGAACTGGTTTACGTCGGCAAGCAGCCCGGCGTGCCCAGCGTGCCGCAGGGGGAGATCGTCGAGAGGCTGATCGAGAGCGGCCGCAAGGGCCTCCAGGTGGTCCGGCTCAAGGGCGGCGATCCGTACCTCTTCGGCCGCGGCGCCGAGGAAGCGGAAGGACTGAAGGCTGCCGGCGTTCCCTGGGAAGTCGTGCCGGGTGTGACGGCAGGTATCGCGGCCACGGCTTACGCGGGCATCCCGGTGACTCACCGCGACGACGCCTCTGCAGTCGCTTTCGTCACCGGCCATGAAGACCCGACCAAGCCGGAGACGGCGCTCGACTGGCCGGCTCTGGCTGCCTTCCCCGGCACCCTCGTCTTCTATATGGGCGTCAAGCGTCTTGCCCAGAACGCGGCAGCGCTAATCGACGGTGGGCGGTCGGCTGACGAACCCGCCGCGGCTATCCAGCAAGGCACTACACCTCACCAGCGGGCGATCACTGCGACCCTTTCAACGATCGCCGAGGCAGTTGCCGGGGCGGAAATCAAAGCGCCCGCGCTGATCGTGATCGGTGCGGTAGCCCGCCACCGCGAAAACCTCTCGTGGTTCGAGGACCGTCCGCTCTTCGGCAAGAAGGTTGTTGTCACCCGCGCCCGCGCTCAGACCAGCGGCTTCGCGAAACGGCTCCGCTCGCTGGGGGCGGAAGTTATCGAGCTTCCGGCAATCAGGATCGAGCCGATCTCCGGTCAGGACGAACGCATCAGCCAGACTTTCGACCGTTTCCTCGAAGACACCTACGACCTGATCTGCTTCACCTCGGCCAACGGTGTCAGCTGCTTCTTCGACCTGCTGGAAGATGCGGAGATGGACGCACGCGACCTCGCCGGGATCGAGATTGCCGTGATCGGCCCGGGTACGGCACGGGCCCTGGAGGAGCACGGCATCAAGGCCGATTACATCCCGAAGCGCTTCGTCGCCGAAGGGTTGCTCGAAGAACTGGCGTCGGTCAACTTCGATGGCAAGGGCGTACTGATCGCCCGGGCCGAAGAAGCGCGGGAACTGCTGCCGGAGACACTTCGTGACCGGAATGCCGCCGTGGTCGACGTGATGCCTCTCTACCGCACGGTCGCCGAAACCCCGGAACCGGCCGCACTCGAAGCCGCCGCCTCGGCCGACTACGTGACTTTCACTTCAGCCTCGACCGTGAACCGCCTGCTGGAAGCGATGCCCAACGGATTGCCGGCCGGAGCGAAGCTGGTCTCGATCGGCCCGATCACCTCGGACGCGGCCCGTGAGGCCGGCCTCGAAGTAGCGATCGAAGCAACCCGCCACGACATCGACGGGCTACTCGAAGCGCTGATCGCGGATCAACCGCCGGTTGTGTAAACCGCCTTTTTGAACTTGGCCTTGGCGGTGCAGCCATCGGCCTTGAGCTTGGCTTTGATCATCGCCTTTTTTGCGCTCTTGAACTTGCCGCTGACGGTGCCCTTGAGGCCCGGGAAGAAAGGTGACTTCTTGACCTTGACCGAGAACTTGCCTTTCCGGTTCGGCTTCGCCTTGGATGTGCCGAAAGCCAGGTTGATGTTGCCTGCCGAGTCAGCCGAGAACTTGTTGGGAACGCAGCCCTTGCCCTTCTTGTTCTTGAACCTGAGGGAGAAGCCGGCCGCCCCGATCTTGCCGCCCTTCGTCGAAACGTAGCCGTAGGCCGGATCCTTGTTGGACGTGGCGTCGTAGTACAGACCGTCCTTGGGCTTGATCTTGGCCTCGGCCATTGATCCCGGAATAAGTACCGCCGCCAATGCCACAGCAATCAGCGTCCACAGTGCGGAGCGCCCGCCTGGTTTCCGAATTCGATCGATCACGACAATCTCCCTTTGCTCGAAGTTTGGCGGAAACTATACGCCCGTCCAAAGCAACTGTCCAATGTTCGCATGCAGCGCGACGGGGTCCGACAGTAAAGTTCACCGGTGAATGCGGATCGGTCACCCCCATCTCCACTACCGCTCGATCGGTTCGACCAACACTGAAGCACGACGGCTGGCCGAGGCCGGTGCCGGGTCCGGCACCCTGGTCACCAGCGAAGAGCAGACCGGTGGGCGAGGTCGGCAAGGGCGTCCCTGGTCATCGCCGCCTGGAACGCTCGCGTATTCGGTGGTCCTCTGCCGGTCGATCGAGGTCCCGGGAACCCTGCCCCTTCAGGTCGGCGTGGCTGTCTGCGAAGCGGTCGAATCTCTCGGCGTCAGGAAGGCGGAGGTCAAGTGGCCGAACGACATCTGGGTCGAAAGGCGCAAGGTGGCCGGCATCCTGGTTGAAGCGAGGCCCCGGGATGGCTGGGCGGTGATCGGGGTCGGACTCAACGTCGCGGTCGCTCCGGAGGATTTTCCGGACGAGTTTCGTGCGCTGGCCACGTCGGTCGATCACGGGGCGACGATCGTGCGGGCGATCGCTGCGCTCAACGAGAGCCTCGCCTTCAGGCTCGAAGCACCGGTGGGCGAAACCCTGAAGGAATTCGCCTCGCGGGACGCGCTGGCGGGCAGGCGCGTGAGCTGGAACGAAGGAAGCGGCACTGCCGCCGGCATCGACCGCGAGGGAAACCTGCTGGTGGAGAGTACGGTCGGCTGCCTGTCAACGCTGAACGCAGGGGAGGTGCACCTCGATGTCACACCTGACTGACTCCGGAATCGACCTCTCGCGGAAGGGCGTCATCTGGCTGGAAGGCCAGGCGATCCCGGTGGAGCCAACCGGCACGGGCAAGGCGGTCGCGAGGCTGGTCAAGCCGAAGAGGAAGCAGGTGGTCGAAGCCACGTTCGGACAGATGCTCTTCGAAGAGCCGGATCCCGGCGTCCTGTCGGTGGGTGGTGGTGCCAGGAAACAGGTTCTCGGGGCGATCGACCGCTGGTACCGCCGCGAAGCACGACAGCAGATCGGACAGGTTGTGGAGATCGAAGCGGACAGGCTGGATTTGCATCCCGAGAAGATCTCGATCCGGGACCAGAAGACGAGGTGGGGGTCATGTTCGACCTCGGGCATGCTTTCCTTCAACTGGCGCCTGGTGGTCGGCCCCCACCACGCCCTTCGTTACGTCGTCATCCACGAGTTGATCCACATCCGCCACCACGATCATTCACGGAGGTTCTGGGCAGCGCTGGCCGAGGCCCTGCCGGACTGGAAATACTCAGCGGCCTGGCTTAGGCAGAACGAACGAGCCTTGACCACCTACCGCCCGAAGATCTGACCAAGAGTCCGGGAATCAAAGACCGGCAGCTCGGCACTAGCTCGGCACTAGAATTGCGACGTGAACTTGCCCCTCGCCTTCCGTGCCCTTCCCTGTTTCGTGGTTCTTGGAGCGCTGGTCGCCGGTGCAACCTTCACCTCGACCTCAGCTGCCAGTCCGGCGACGAGGAAGGCCCTGGTCAAGTCGATCAATGACGTCATGGCCGTCGAGAACGCCCCTCCCGCAATTGCCGCCCAGGTGCGTGGCAACGGCCGGACCCAGTACTTCACCAGGGGCAAAGGCAATCTTGCTTCGGGTGCCGCTCCGAAGTCGAACCAGCACTTCCGCATCGCGAGCGTCGCCAAGGCCTTCAGTGGTGCCGTGGCGCTCAGCCTCGTCAGGCGGGGCAAGCTGCACTTGAAGGACACCGTCGGCGAACTCCTGCCGGGTCAGTTGCCGAAGGCCAGAAACGTCACTCTGGGCCAGGCGCTTCATCACACCGGAGGCCTGCCCGACTACATCCACAGTGAAAAGTTCATCGACGACTTTGTAGCCGACTTCCAGCGGTACTTCTCACCAGAGAAGCTCCTCTCCTACGTCAAGGACGAGCCCCTGACGCACCGTCGTGGATCCACGTGCGAGTACTCCGACACTGACAACATCGTGGTCGGACTGATGGCCGAGAAGGCAACGGGCGTCAAGTACGAGAAGCTGCTGAAGCGCCTCGTCTACCGGAAACTGAAACTCAAACGCACTTCGCTGCCGGACGTCTCGGCCATGCCGAAGCCGTTCATCCGGGGCTATGACATCGACCCGCCGAATCCGCCGGTTGACATCTCGTCCCTGATCAATCCATCAGGTGCCTGGGCTTCGGGAGGCATCGTCTCGACGCTGCCCGACCTCGGCCGCTTCTTCCGCGGTTACGTGGGAGGCAAGCTGTTCGGCAGGAACATCAAGAAGGCGCAACGCAGGTGGACCCTCGGCGAGTCACAGCCGCCCGGACCGGGCAGGAACCAGGCCGGACTCGGCCTCTTCAAATACCACTCGAAATGCGGCACTGTCTACGGCCACACCGGCTCGTTCCCCGGCTATCGAACGTTCGCGGCCTCAAGCGCCGACGGAAAGCGATCGATCGCCTACATGGTGAACATCCAGGTAACGCCAAACTCGGACTTCCCGAACGGAAAGAAGATTTCGAAGCTGATCAGGAAGTCCTACGTCAAAGCCGTCTGCTACGCCTTCGGCTGACCCGGACCCCAAGGCTTCCCCGAGGATGCGCGGGGGAACAAATTTCAGCGCGGTCCTTCCTGATTGGATAGGTTCTGACAAAACCAACGAGGGGGAGATATGAGTTACTCAGGGTCAGAGCCACCGAGGCGGCGTCTTTCGCCCGCCATGATCGTCGCCTTGCTCGCGCTATTTGTCGCGCTCGGCGGTAGCAGCTATGCCGCCCTCAAGGTCAACGGCAAGGTAATTGTCAAGCGCTCCATTGCAGGGAAGAAGCTCAAGAAGAGCACCTTGACGACCAGGGAAGTGAAGAACAAATCCTTGCTGCAGGCCGACTTCAAACCCGGCCAGATCCCGAGCGGTGCAACCGGAGCAACCGGTGCGGCTGGACCCCCCGGGGCCGCGGGAGCCAACGGGGCTCCTGGAGCCACATCAGTGGTCATGAGAATGAGCGCCGAAGTCAGTGCAAACGCAGGCAGTTTCGCCACCGCCAGCGCCCACTGTCTGTCGGGCGAAACCGCTACCGGCGGCGGTGCGTACAACGAAGCCCAGGTTCTGTCGATGAACGTCACTTCCAGCTATCCACTGCCCAACCCCGGAACGTCTCCCGCAACGGGCGATGGAATCCCGGCGACGGGCTGGAAAGTCTGGATGGGCAACAAATCGGGAACCACGGAGCCGTTCCAGGCCTACGTGATGTGCGCTTCGCCGTGAGTTCCAGAACCTAGGCGGAACTCGTCAAGAAAGACGGTCGGTATGACCTACTGGTCGTGCTCGGGTGACCAGGCTTCGAGACCGTCGTCGCCGTCGTCGAGGACCGGAGCTTCGGTTTCGCCTTCGTAACGGTCTTCGACTTCGGCCTTTTCTTTCTTGCCGTTCGGCCCGTTGCCGTTCTTGGTCCTTTCGACCTTGCCGTTCTGCTGGTTTCCGTTCTTCTCTCCGCCCCCGCCCTTCTTCTTGCGGCGGCGGCGCTTCTTGCCGCCCTTCGGGAAGTTCCGGAGCAGTTCGCGGGCGACGGCGGAAGGCTTCCTCGCCATTCGCATGCGGGCTCCACGCAGGACCTCTTCGCCTTCGGGCGTGTGGGCGACCGCGGCGGCCAGAAGGGAGACCGCGAGCCGGCGGTCCTGCTTGCGGGCGGCCTGGACCAGACGGCGGGCGTTCTTGCCGTGGGCACGGCCGGCCGAGTTGACCAGCAGTCCGAGCAGGCGTTTCGTCTCGGGCCAGCGCTGGACGGCGTACTCCTCGTGGAGTTCACGGGTGTAGGAAGCGAGGCGCCAGACCCAGGCCTGGGCCTGGTCGCGACGACCAATGCGTTTGTCGACCAGGGCCTGGAGCATCACCTTGGTGCCGGCACGTTTGTCCTCTCGGCCCCAGGTGCCGACGATGTCGATGGCGTCGTCGAAGGCTTCGGCGTCCTTGAGGTTGGCGATCTCGGTCAGCGCCTTGATCTTCAGCTGGGCATTGCGGTTCCTCTGGACGCACGTCAGGAGATAACGGCGGCGAAGTTCCTTGGTCCTGTCGTGCTGGAGCATCGCCTTCGCGCGGCGCCAGCCCTGAGTGGTGACGCGGGCGCCGGCCAGTGCGGCCCAGACGTGCTGTTCGGCGTAGTCGAGGTTCTCGACGGCGATCCGCCAGATGTCACGCTCGAGGACCTCGATGCGCTTCTGGGGGTCATCGGAGACAGGGACGATGCGTCTTTCAACACGAACCTTCCGGCCACGGCCACGGCGGACGGGACCGACCACGATCGCGCCGCCGCGGTAGACATCGCGGTCGAGCAGGCTGTGGAGGGTGACGATGGTTTCGTCGTGGGTGGTCGCCGGGTGGACGAAATCGATGACCAGCCCGGCTTCTTTGCCGGGAGCACGACGGGTCACGCGGCCGACCCGCTGCTGGTAGATGCGCTTGGAGGCGGTTGGTGCCAAGTGCATGCAGATGGTTGCGCGGGGTGAGTTCCAGCCTTCGGCGAGCAGCTGCGCGTTGCAGAGCACGTCGATCTCACCGCGCTCGAAGGCGGCGAGGGTTTCGGTCAGTTCACGCTTGGGTGTCTCACCGGAGACCGCCTTGGCGTTGATGTCGAACTCACGGAAAGCGGCAGCGACGTTCTTCGCATGCTGGACGCCGGCGGTGTAGAGCACGCCGGGCGCCTTGCGGAATCTCGATTTGTAGAGGTCGGCGATCGCCATGTTGAAGGGCGCCTGGTCGAGCAGCTTGGCCAGTTCGTCCTGATCGAAGTCCTGGTCGACTTCGCCTTTTCGTAAGGGCACCTTGGCGATTGTCCGAACGCCGGGGCCGGGCGGGATGCGCAGGCAACGCAGCGGCGAGATGACGCCGCGGCGGGCAGCCTGGGCGAGGTCGAAGCGGGAAGTCTGGGTGGGGAAGAGGTCGGCGACGTGGCGGGCGATCAGGGCGCCGGTCGCGGTCATGCCGATGAAGATCGGTCCGGTCCAGGCGCGGATGCAGGCGCTGGTCTTTTCACCGAGCGCGGTGTGGGCTTCGTCGCAGATGACCACGGTGTAGGCGTCCGAGACCCGCTTGGCGTTCCGCACGAACCACTTGTAGGTCTCGACCGTGACCGGGCCGTCGGCTTCGTCGCGGCCGTCGAGCAGCGGCGGGCGCAGGCGCTCCTTGTAGCCGCGGTCGGAGATCTCGCCGATGAACTGGTCGACCAGGTTGCGGCGGTGGGTGAGGATCAGGACGCCGCCAGTGCGGGTGGCGTCGATGAAACCGACCGCGGCCACGGTCTTGCCGGCCCCGGTCGCGTGTTCGAACCAGAATCGGCGGTCGGCACCGTCATCGTCGGTGGTGGCCTCGACATCGACGTCTTCGTCTTCGTCGCCCTTCTCTTCGGTCCAGTCCTGAGGGTCTTCGTCCTCCTCTTCCGCCACTTCTTCGAGTTCTTCGATCTCTTCTTCTTCGTCCTCTTCCTCTTCTTCGTCCTCGTCCAGGTCGGCGTCTTCGTCCGGCTCGGGCTCGGGTAGCTCTTCGATTGCCGAGAACTCGATCGCGTCGTTGTCGGCCGCCACCTGCTGCTCGGCCAGGAGCTCGGTCAGCGTTCCCGAGAGGGCATCGACCTGATGGGGGTTGAGCTCGGCTCCGTCGCGGAGCTTGGGCGGCTCCTCGCTGATCAGCCGTTCGAGGCCGAGCAGGAGCGAGAAGTTCCGACGCCACTGGAGTGAAGGTTCTTCGTTACCGGCGTCGATCTCGGCCGGGGGCGGCATCGAGGGCGCGCCGGCGGGCGGTTCCGGGAAGCAGGGCGTCGACGCTCTCATCGCCCAGCAGGAAAGGCTCCCGGGCAAATGCCGTGGCTTTTTCTATATCTGAAGCTGAAGGAGCCGTCTGCTTGACGGGCGCTGCTGTGCTCGGGGCCATTAAGCCTTCGTAGGTAGTCCGGACCATGATCCTGGTCCAGCCCGGACGAGTTGGATGATGGAAAATCTCCGGTGACGACAACTGATTGTCGGCCACCGCAAACCTCCGTGACCCGATCCTGCGAGGATCAGGTACGTGTATTTAACCATGACTGGCGTGTCTGAGTCGCCTCACACCCGTTTCCGCACCCTCGCTGTCACCGTTTTTGCGGCTGCCTGCGTATTTGCGCTGGTCGCCTGCGGGTCTGGTGATTCCGGGGAAAGCGGCGCTCCGCCTCCGGATTACGCGAAGAAGCTGGCCGGAGCCCCGCCCCCGCTGGCCGCTCTCCACAAGCAGGGCGACCAGATTCTCGACGGTGGCCAGGATGCATTCGACGCCCGCCTCGAAGAGCTCAAGGGCTTCCCCAAGGTGGTCAACGTGTGGGGATCGTGGTGCGGTCCCTGCCGGGCAGAGTTCCCCCATTTTCAGCAGGCGAGCGCGAATCTCGGCAAGAGTGTGGCCTTTCTCGGCGTCGATGCGAACGACGACACGGCGGCCGCGGAGGGCTTTCTGGCCGATCATTCGGTTCCCTATCCGAGCTACGCCGATCCGGACCGGAAGATCGCCGACTCGATCGGAGCGTCTGCCGGCATCCCGGCGACCGCGTTCTTCAATGACGAAGGCAAGCGGACCTACACCAAGATCGGCCAGTACACCAGCCAGGAAGAACTGGAAGCCGACGTCAGGACCTACGCCATCAACGGCGAGTCCGGCTGACGCTTCGGGTACCCCCGGCGGTGCCCGACCGTTACGCTCCATATGTGGAGCTGACTGATCCGACACTCGTTTTTCTCTTGATCACCCTCGGGCTGGTCGGGGTGGGGATCGAGACGCTTACTCCGGGCGGTTTCTTTCCCGGGCTGGTCGGGATCATCGCCCTGATCCTGGGCATCGTCGGCGCGGTCGATCTGAACGCCACAGCCGGCGGCATCGGCCTGCTGATCCTCTCGATCGCCTTCTTCATCGGCGCCGTCGCCCTCAAGCTCTACCGTCCACTCTCGATCCTGGGAGTGATCAGCCTGATTCTCGCAGGCACCTTCATGTTCGACCGCGACTCTGATCCAACGTCGATTCCGATCGTGGTTGCCGGTTCGATCCTGCTTGGCGCCTTCCTGCTCTTCGTGATCGAACGCGTGAGCGTGGTCAAACAGACGCCTGTCCGTTACGGCCCCGAGGAACTGATCGGCCAGACCGGCGATGTGCGTCAGGGACTCAGCCCGACGGGCCAGGTCTTCATCGACGGCGCGCTCTGGCAGGCTGAACCCTCCGAGTCTTCACAATCGGCAACAGTCGGCGACCGCATCCGGGTCGACGGCATTCGTGGCCTCACACTTCTGGTCAGCCCCGACGGGACCGGCCCGGACTCAAACCAACAAACTGAAGGAGCTGATTCCTGATGGAAGTTCTTGGCGCTTTTGTGGTCATCCTCGCCATCTTCCTTTTGGTGGTGCTGTTCTCGGCCATCAAGATCCTGCGTGAGTACGAGCGGGGAGTGATCTTCCGGCTCGGCCGCCTGATCGACATGAAGGGCCCGGGCCTGATCCTGCTGATCCCGTTCATTGACCGCATGGTCAAGATCGATCTGCGAACGGTCACGCTGAACATCCCGCCGCAGGAAGTCATCACCCGCGACAACGTTCCGACCTCGGTCAATGCCGTCTGTTACTTCCGTGTGGTCGACCCGAACCGGGCGATCACCGATGTCGAGAACTTCCTGATCGCCACCTCACAGATCGCCCAGACATCCCTGCGCGCCGTCCTCGGCAAGGCGGAACTCGACGAGATCCTCGCCGAGCGTGAACGGCTGAACGAGTCGCTCCAGAAGATCATTGACGAGCAGACCGAACCGTGGGGCGTCAAGGTCACGACGGTCGAGATCAAGGATGTCGAGATCCCCGAACAGATGCAGCGGGCAATGGCCCGCCAGGCTGAAGCCGAGCGTGAACGCCGCGCCAAGATCATCAACTCCGAGGGCGAGTACCAGGCCGCGGAGAAGCTGACCCAGGCCGCCGACATCATCAGCCGCAACCCGGCTTCGCTGCAGCTGCGTTATCTGCAGACGCTGCTCGAGATCAGCGGCAACCAGAACTCGACCGTGATCTTCCCGCTACCGATGGACTTGATTTCCGCCTTCCAGGAGGGGATGAAGAGTCTGCCGAGCGTGATGAGCCGGTCCGACAATCCGGCCAATCCCGATTACGTGAAGCCGACCATCGAGGATCTGCCCACGCCGGAGCCGCCGCCGGAAGAGTCGCCTCCACCGCCGTCCCAGCAGTAGTAGGTCCCGCCCGGGAACGAAATCAGCGCGTCGCCAGAAATACGGATCGATCAGCTCACCGGGACCCGGGTGCTCATCGCTCCCGGGCGGGCCCAGCGGCCCGATCAGTTCGAGATGGACGGCTGGATGTCGCATGGCCCGGACGACTGTCCTTTCTGTGAAGGTAAGGAAGGGATGACCCCGCCCGAGCTCGACGCCGACCGCCCGGACGGGTCGCCCCCCGACGGCCCCGGCTGGAAGACCCGGGTCGTACCCAACCTCTATCCGGCGCTGATCCCGGCCGAGGATGCGGAAGCCGCAGGCAAGGCCGAGACCGAGGCCGGCGCCTTCGCCAGCGCTGCCGACCCGTTGCTGGCATCGTCCCGGTCGGCCGAGCCCGACATGTTCGCCTCGAGGCCCGCGATCGGCCACCACGACGTGATCGTCAACTCACCCCGGCATGTGAGTTCGATCGGTCAGCTGTATCCGGCGGAACTGGAAGTGGCGGTGGCCGCCTGGCGCCGGCGCATGATCGCACGGGCCGATTTGCCATACGTCCAGCTGATCCTCAACGAAGGGCCCGATTCCGGCGCTTCGCTCGAGCACAGCCATGCCCAGATCGGCGCCTCGCCTTTCGTTCCCGCGGCAATCGCCCGTGAGCGGGAACGGTTCAACTCCTACCGTGAGCGGACCGCCGGAGCCAGCCTGCTCGGGGAGGTTCTACGCGAGGAGATCCGTCGTGGCGACCGGCTCGTCGCGATCGACGACGAAGTCGCCCTGATCTGCCCCTGGGCCTCGCGTTTCCCGTACGAGATGCGAATCATCCCCCGCCGGCCAGAGGCGAGGTTCGAAGAGGGCCAGGGCGGTGCCGCGATGCTCGGCCGGGCGATCGCCGGCCTGAACGCGCTGTTCGGACAGCAGCCTCAGCTCAACCTCTGGGTGAAGACTGCGCCACGCGGAGTCGAGCACTTCCACTGGCACCTCGATCTGGTCCCGCGGCTCGAACCGGGTTCCTCATTCGAGATGGCCACCGGTGTCGACATCAACGTGATCTCCCCGGAGAAAGCGGCCGCCGGGCTACGCGAAGCGATGTCGTAGGGTCCAGAGATGCCCATCGAGAAACGCCCCATCCCGCACTTCGTCGCCGACGCTTCGCAGCACGGCATCCCCCACGGCCGTTTCGCAGAGCGACTCTCCACCGTCTTCCGCGATGCCTGTGCCGAGATCAAGGATCTGCCCGAAGGCACCGGCATGCCGGACGAGATCGTCTGGTTCCCGGAGCGTGCCTGGGCGGGTCGCGTCTGGATCCCCGCCAGCGCCGCTGGCGAGACAGTGCTCGATGAAGGCGAAGAAGCCAGCACGATCGAGTTCTTCGGTTTCGTCTCCTTCGTCCAGCCCTCCGGTGGCGACCCCGAGGACTTCACCGCGTCGGTTGACTTCACCGACGTGGTCGCGGCCGACAACCCGGACTGGGCGATCGACCTCGGCGACGAAGTAATCGGCAAGTGGCAGGGTGAGAACGGGCGCGAAGCCGACATCACCCTGATCTGGGGCCGTTCGCTGATCAAGGAAGCTTTCGCAGCCACCGCTGAGTTGAACGGATCCGCGGTCGACCAGGACCCGCTATTTGCCGACCGTTTCACCCTGATCGCACCGGACGCACTCAAGAATTACGGCGACGATGCCTACCTCGATATCTACCTCTGGAATTCCAAGGGCAAGCAGGTCGCCCGCGAAAGCCTTTACGACATCGAAGAGGTCGAGCTATCCGGGAAAGAGAACGAGACTCCAGCCGCCTGAGTCATGGCGAACCGTTCTGATTGGATAGACGAATGAACCTTCAGAAGATCGAAGAGCTGCGAGACCTGATCGACATCGAAACCGAGGGCCCCGTGCTGTCGGTCTTCTGCCGAACGGACCCTCGCGACCCGGCCAACCGAAGTGATACCCCGGGCTGGCTGGTCCACCTCCGGAACGGCCTCAGGGACGCGGCTGGTGCGGGCAACGGCGGCCATGAGTCCGAGCAGCAGATTGCCAAGCTGGCGAAGGCTGCCGAGACCCGGCTGACCGGGGCGAGTGCGGTCGACCGGGGTCGCAGCGTCGCCTACTTCGTAAGTGGCTGCGGCACCATCGATTCCTTTCACACCTTTCAGATCCCGCTTCGTGAGGACTACGTCGCCCTCGACCGGGGTGCAGTGATCTGGCCGGTGGTCGATGTTCTCGCGCGCGGCCAGAGGACCGGGATTGTTCTACTGAGTCATGACCTGATCCGGGTGCTGGAATGGAGCGACGGTACGGTCCACGATCTCGAATCTTCGACCTTCAACCTCGAGCTTGGCGACTGGCATGACTACCGCGGCGCGGCCCGGCCGAACCCCTCGGGAAGCGGCCATGCGATCAACAACGTTTCGGCCTACAAGAACCGGGTTGGCGAATGGCAGGCCAGGTTCATCAAAGCCGCTTCGAAGGCAATTGCCGAGACGGCGTCGGACCTCGATTTCAAACGACTCGTCGTTGCGGCTGAAGGCGACCTCTGTGGAGAATTCATCGATTCCCTTCCGGCCGGGACTGCCGAGATGGTCGAAGTCAGGGTCAGCACCAATCTGATCGAAGTGCCGGCCGCCGAAGTCGCCGAACATCTGGACGGTGAGATGCGGGATGCCTGGCGCGAAGGTGTCAGGTCCGTCGCCGATCAAGCCCTGGCGAGAATCCAGGCCGCTGACCGCGCCGCCGGCGGGCCCGACGAGGTCCTGCTGGCGCTGACCGAAGGGCGGGTCGAGCATCTGGTCCTCGACCCGTATGTGGAAGCCAAGGACGCGACCCTTTCCGACGGGGCCCGACAGGCGATCGAAGACGCGGGAGAGTCAAGTCTCCAGGAAGCTCTGGTCGAACTGGCGATACGCACCGATGCCAGAGTCAGCTCTGCTTCCGAGGAAGAAGTGCCGGCGCTGGCCGAGACCGGCGGAACCCTCGCCCTGCTGCGCTACTGAGCGTCCTGTCATGAGCGAGTGGGCTGACAACTTCTTCAAGGACTGGCAGAAGGCCTGGAACACCGGCACTCAAGCGGTGCTCGAGTACGTCACTGACGACATCGAGTACTGGGACGTCACCCTGGCCGAGCCGATCCACGGAATCGAGGCATACGCCGATTACTGTGACGGCTTCTTTCGCGCTTTCCCCGAACCCCACTGGACGATGCGCGAGCCGGTGATTCACGAAGGTGACCGGGTCACCGAGCCCTGGGCCTTCAGCGGGGTCAACTCGGGGCCGCTATGGATCGGCCTGCCGGCAACCGGAAAGCATCTCGAGACCATAGGCACCGACATCTTCGAGTTCCGTGATGGCAAGGTCTGTCGTGAGCACTCCTTCTATGACGTGGTCGGCAATCTGCGGAACCTCGGCCTGTGGCCGGGCTTCGACACCAAGGCGGAGTCAGTGGCGATGACCCTCGGTGGGCTCGCCCTGAACGGACGAAAGGCGCTCTCGAACCTGCCGATACCGGGGACCTAGCCCCGGAGCATTCGTAGAATTTTGCCCCGGACTTCGTCTGAGACGGGTAGATCCAGCGACCGGGAACGGAGTGTTTCCTCTTCCACGAGGCCGGCTTCGAGGGCGTCCCTGGCGAAGTCCCAGTCGCGATCCCGCCCCGCGACACACTTGGCCAGGACCAGGTCATGCGGTTCCAGGAAGTAGGTCCTGACGGATCCTGGGCTCTTGCCCCGGCGAGGGATATCGATCGGGATCAGGCGCTCCTCCCATCCGTGCGGAGCCTTGGCTGTCTCCGGACCGACGCCGTGCCCGTAGTAGCCGAAGGTTTCGTGAAACATCGAGCCGTCACCGAGGGAGCCGTCGATTTCGATTGCGTCGTCGGGTCGATGCCGCGGGAAAATATCGACCTCGGTCGATCGGAGGAGAGAGGCGGGTGCATCGGGGAAAGGACCAAGGATCGCCTGGCTGCCGACGACCACGAATTCCTCGTCCTTGAGGATTTCCGCGGCCGCCCCGATGACGTGTTCCAGGTCCTCGCGATTCACCGGGTAGCTTCCAGGATCTTCCGCCGTTCGGGTTCACTGAGCATTCCGGCAAAAGGTGAGTTCTGTCGGAGGTCCTGACTGAGTTGGTCTTCTGCGACCAGCGCCTGCCGGATGTTGTCCAGTGGCTCGCCCAGGACACGCTCCCATTCGTCGGCGTATCGGGGGTCGAGTTTCCCGGCGTATCTCAGCGTCCACACTCGCTGGCGAGCTTCGTCAACCATGCGGCGGGTGAGCCGTTTGGCGATCACCTGGTGAAAGGCCAGACCTCTCCGACCGGCTGGACCATGGCCATCGAAACCATCCCCGGAACCGGGTTCAGTTCGGTCAACCGTCATCCGTCTCGCTCGCTCGCGACCTTCGATCATCGCCGGCTCAAGTAGGTGGCGACTTCGCGACCCGTGGGACCGCTCGGCTTCTACTGCTTCATGGAGGTCCAGTAGTGCGGAAACCGGGATTTCGACGCGGCCTTTCCGGTTGAAGACGACAGGCAGGTCGCCCGACTTGATCCACTTGCCGAGGGCCGTGTGGCTCACCCCGAGGAACCGTCCTGCCAGTCGGCGCGAGACCGTCTCGCCCAGTTCCTTTTCGAGGTTGGCTTTCACGGTGGCGACATCCCGGTCCTCCGGTACGCGGAGTTGCACCCGGCGAAGACGGGCGATGTCATCAAGCAGGGCTGATCTCCGTTCATTCAGGGACACGGGCACATATTAGCTCGATAGTTGTCAAAATACAAGATTTTTGGTAACTTTAGCCCAACGAACGCCTGCCAGTGTTTCCTCGGTGGCATCCGGATAAAGTCTGAGGCCGAGCCCCGATAGCTCAGCTGGATAGAGCGACTCCCTCCTAAGGAGTAGGCCGCTGGTTCGAATCCAGCTCGGGGTATGAATCTGGCGTCAGAGAAGGCTCGCGAGCGTGTCGAAGATGAGGTAGGTGTTCAGAGCGATGATGATCGCCGCGATTGCGCTGGCCACGATGGTCGTCTTGCGGTCGTTGACGAGGGTCCCCATCAGCTCGGTCTTCCGGGTGACGATGATCAACGGCACCAGGGCGAAAGGAATGCCGAAGGAGAGGACCACCTGGGAGATGACCAGGGTCTGCGTGGTCGGCAAGCCGAGCGCGAGCACGACCAGCGCCGGGACCATGGTGACCAGTCGCCTGATGTACAGCGGGATCTTTCGCTGGATGAAGCCCTGCATCACGACCTGGCCGGCGTAGGTGCCGACACTCGAAGAGGAGAGGCCGGAGGCCAGCAGGGCGATAGCGAAGGCCAGGGCCGCGCCGCCGCCGACCACTTCCATCAAGCCGGCATGGGCGCCTTCGATCGAGTCGATGTCGAGGCTTCCAGTCTTCTTGAAGAGCGCAACGGCGATGAAGAGCATCGAGAGGTTGATCACGCCGGCGATGCTCAGGCCGACGATGCAGTCGATCTTGGTGAAGCGCAGGATCTTCTGACGCTCTTCTTCGTTCTCCGGAACGACCCGGCGCTGGACCAGGGCCGAGTGGAGGTAGACCACGTGTGGCATGACCGTGGCACCGATGATTCCGATTGCCAGAGGACTGATTCCGAACCTTCGAAGCCGGGGATCAGGCCCCCGGCGATTCCGGTGGCCGACTGGTCCCCGACGGCGACGAAGTCGTACAGGAAGCCAAGGGCGACCAGGCCGAGCAGGCCGATGATTGCCAGTTCGAACTTGCGGTAGCCGCGCTGTTCGAGGGCGAGGATTCCGATCGCGATCACCGCGGTGATCAGGCCGGCGGGGAACGGCGGGATGCCGAAGAGCAGGTTGAGGCCGATCGCCGCGCCGACGAACTCAGCCAGGTCGGTCGCTATCGCGACGATCTCGGCCTGGATCCAGAGGAAGAAGTTGGTCGTCCGGGGGAAGCTGACCCGGCAGAGTTCCGGCAGGCTCATCCCCGAAGCGAGACCCGCTTTGGCCGAGAGGTACTGGACCAGCATCGCCATCAGGTTGGCCATGACGATCACCCAGGTCAGGGTGTAGCCGAACTTGGCTCCCGACTCGAAGTTGGTCGCGAAGTTGCCCGGGTCGATGTACGCGACTGCGGCGACGAAGGCGGGGCCGAGCAGGCCGAGCCGGCCGCGGATTTTTCCACGGGCTTCGATCCGCTCCAGCGGGGAAACGGGTAGCTCGTACTGCGGCCCCGGTCCGGCCGGTTTGCCGCTGCCTTCTTCGGGAGGGGGTGCCATCAGCGGATCATTTTACGTTTTATGACGAAAAAAGTTGTGGCATGCCTAAATCCGTGGTTCTTACTACGTCCGCAGGCTCACACCGGACAAGGCACCGGGACCAGGCAGCCAACCGGACCTTCCCGGCTGGGGCACGCGGCTACGATGGGCGAATGACCACCGAAACCGCGATCGATCGTGCCCGGCTGAGTGAGTGTCTCGACTTCGAGCTGAAGGCGTTTGTCGAGGCCAATCCGAAGTCGAAGGCACTCTACGAACGGGCCCAGAAGTCTCTGGTGGGCGGAGTTCCGATGCCCTGGATGATGCGCTGGGCCGGCGGGTTCCCGGTGTTCGCGAAGATCGCGATCGGCGCCCGGATCATCGATGTCGACGACCACACCTACATCGATTTCTGCCTCGGTGACAGCGGGGCGATGCCCGGACACGACCCGGAACCGGTGGTGCGTGCGATCACCGCCCAGGAACAGACAGGCATCACGACCATGCTGCCGACCGAGAACGCGGCCTGGGTCGGGGAGGAGCTGCAGCGGCGCTTCGGACTCGACCGCTGGATGTTCACGCTGACCGCTACTGACGCCAATCGTGCAGCGCTCCGGATCTGCCGCCAGTTGACCGGCCGGCCGAAGGTGCTGGTCTACAGCTACAGCTACCACGGTTCGGTCGATGAGTCGTTCGCTGTGGCCGGAGCGGACGGGAGCACCGTCTCACGCGCCGGCAACGTCGGTCCGCCAGTTGACCCTGCCGTGACCACGACAGCGATCGAGTTCAACGACCTGGAAGCCCTGGAGAAGGCTTTGGCCACCGAAGAGATCGCCTGCGTACTGGCCGAACCGGCGATGACCAATATGGGCATCGTGCTGCCCGACGAGGGCTACCACGAGGCTCTCAGGGAGCTCACCAGGAAGTACGGCACGCTGCTCATCATCGACGAGACCCACACCTTCTCGGCCGGGGCCGGCGGCTGCACGAAGGCCTGGAACCTCGAGCCCGACCTCTTCACGATCGGCAAGGCGATCGGTTCGGGTGTGCCGGCCGGCGCCCTTGGTTTGACCGGCGAGGTGACCGAGCGGCTGTTCCAGCAGGCCGAGGCCGATTACGAAGACACCGGCGGCGTCGGTGGCACCCTGGCCGGAAATGCTCTTTCGATGGCGGCGGTTCGCGCGACCCTTTCCGAGGTGCTGACTGAAGAAGCCTTCGAGTACACGATCCCCCTGGCGACCCGGTTCACCGAAGGGGTCCAGGCGGTGATCGGCGAACACGACCTGCCGTGGAGCGTCACCCAGCTCGGTGCCCGGGCGGAGTACCGTTTTGAGCCGGTGCCGTCCCGCAACGGGACCGACGCCCACCGGGTCTGCGACGCCGACCTCGAGCGCTACATGCACATCCACGCGTTGAACCGGGGAGTGTTGATCACTCCTTTCCACAACATGGCGTTGATGTCACCTTCGACCACCGAGGCCGATGTCGACCGCCACACCGAGGTGTTTCGCCACGCGGTGCTCGACCTGCTGGCGTAGGCTCCGAACATGGACCCCCCGACGTTTACCGCGCTTGTAACCGGCTCTTCGAGCGGAATCGGAGAGGCCACGGCGTGGCGCCTCTCGCGCATTCCCGGCGCCAGGCTCGTACTTGTCGCCCGGCGAGAGGACCGCCTGCGCGATCTCGTCAGCAGGCTCCCCGTGCCGGCCACCTACATTGCGATCGATCTGACCGAAGAGGACGCACCGGGCCGCATCCTCGCCCGCGTCCAGGAGCACCACGATCGCCTCGACCTCCTGGTCAACAATGCCGGTGCCTCCTGGCGCGGCACTTTCAGTGACGAGGGCTACGACAACGTGCGCCGCACGATGGACCTGAACTTCGATTCGCTCGTTCGACTGACCGAGGCCATGCTGCCGATGCTCAGGGCCTCGGCGCCCAGCTCGATCGTCAACGTCGCCAGCACGGCGTCTCGGATCTCACGGGCCGGTGCCGGTGCCTACTCGGCCTCGAAGTACGCCGTCGCCGGCTGGACCGACGCGCTCCACCTCGAGGAACGGGCCAACGGCGTGCACGTCGGCCTCGTCCTGCCCGGATTCGTGAAGACCGAAGGCTTTCCGGCCGATGAACTCACTGGCAAGCTCGCGACGAGGTGGTTGGTCACGTCTGCCGACAAAGCGGCCGAAGCGATCTATGAAGCCGGACCCGGTGGCAAGGCCGAGCGGTACGTGCCGCGGCCCTATGTGCTGGTCGCCGTGCTCAAGGTCCTCGCGCCGGGACTCATGCGCCGGGTACTCGGTGGTGCGGCCGGCGAGATGGTCGTAACGAAGACCGGCGCCGACGCCGCGGATCGAGCAAAGCAGAACCAAGGCTGAACCCGAGGGTCTGTGGCCCGACGTCTGGCAAGCATCCCCGGCCTCAGGAGCCGGATATGCACGCCAGACCGGACTCGCTACTTGTCCGGGCGGTCCGGGTAGAGGTCGTCGATCGTGGTCAGTGCTTCGTACGGGGCTCCGGCCGCTTCCGCGATCTTCTCGGCACCACCGGCCAGGCGGTCGACCACGCTGAGCACTCCGGCGATCTCGAAACCTTCGTCGCGGATCCGCTCGATCGCAGAGACGGTTGACCCGCCGGTGGTGACCGTGTCCTCGACAACCAGCACCCTGTCACCAGGCTTGGCGGCGCCTTCGACCCAGCGCTGAAGTCCGTGCTCCTTGCGTTCTTTGCGTACGAAGAAGCCGTTCAGGCCGCGACCCTCGGGCACGGCGATCGCGGCACAGGCCAGGGGGATCGCGGCCATCACCGGACCGCCGACCGCGCTGCAGTCGAGGGCGGTGGCGTGGATCGCGATCAGCTTGCCGGCCGCGGTCAGACCGGCGGGCTGCATGATTGTCCGGCGCACGTCCACGTAGTACGAAGCTGTCGCCCCGCTGGAGAGGGTCACCTCACCGGGCACCAGCGAATGCTGGCGCAGGAGTTCGATCAAATGGTCGCGGGTGACGTCTTTCTTGTCCATCACCGGATCCTAAGGGTCTCGATCCTCAGGAGTTCAGGACGGCCAAAGCGATGCCGTTGTTCATGGCGTGCATGATGATCGCCGGCCAGAGCGAGTCGGTCTTCTCGTAGACCACGGCTAGAATCGCACCGAAGACGATCAGGAGCGGAACTGCGGACCAGCCCGTGGAGTAGTGCAGCAGGCCGAATACCGCTCCGGCGGCGAGTGCCGCAAAAGGTAGCGGCAGCCTGGTCCGGATTCCTCCAAAAAGCATGCCCCGGAAGCAGGTCTCCTCGGTGATCGGTGCGATCACCGCGATCATCAGGATCTGAAGCGGGATCGGTCCGAAATCGCCGGCGATGTCCTCCTGACTCGGCTCGCCGATGACGACTGAATAGACGTAGGCGAAGGCGATGTAGGTCACCGTTCCGAGGGCGATCCATTTGGCCCCTTTCGCGATGTTGAAGGCTTTGAATCCGAGCCGGCCGAGCGCGTCCCGGAGGCCTCCACCGCCATAGAACTGAGCCAGCAGAATCGGGACCCCGACGAAACCGATCGCGGTGCAGAGCTGGATCGCGACCGTGGTGGCGAGCGCAAAGTCGTCGGGGTCGCCACCATCGATGAGGATGAATGGCACGCTGATCGCCAGGCCCAGGACCAGAGCGGCGACCATCGCACCGAGCGCCCCCCACGGACCCCAGGTGGCAAACGGAAATACGTTGGGATCCTTCGGAGCCTCAGGCTCGACCGGCGGAACCGGAGGAGGCACGGGGGGCGGGGCTGGGGGGAGGGTTGCTTCCATCAACTCGGGCCATTCTCACACCTGAGCCGTAAGGAAGGGCTAAACCCCCTGACAGGCGCTGAAGCGAAAGGAAGCCCAGCCCGGCCAACCCCGCAGTACTGGCAACGATATTGCCTACCGGGTAGGCAATATCGTTGCCAGTACTGCAATTGGGGGTGCTGATTTGGCCCCTTTACCCGGCGCGAACCTTCGCGTCGGTACTCTTTTAACCATGACCAGGCGCCAGAGACGTGTGCGCCGACGCCAGGGTGGTGCGAGCAAGAAGGTAATTGCGGCCGCTGCGGTAGTCGGAGGATTGCTGCTTACGGCCGTGCTCGCGGCTGGCGGTCTGGTCTTCAGCATCGCTGATGACGCCCCTGACGTTTCCAGTCTCAAGCCGATCGACAAGGGCCAGAACTCGGTCGTCTACGCCGGTGACGGATCCAGACTCGGCCTGATCGACTCGGACGAAGTCCGGACTCCGGTCAAGATCGACAAGCTTCCGAAGTCCCTCCAGGAGGCGACGATCGCGATCGAGGACGAGCGCTTCTACAAGCACAACGGAGTCGACCTCGAAGGTGGCCTCAGGGCGTTCGTAAAGAACATCGAATCCGGTGGAATCTCCGAGGTGCATCCACCCTGACCATGTAGCTGATGCGCAATCTCTATATCACCAACGCGAAGCGGAACTACAGGCGGAAGATCATCGAGGCCAAGATGGCCCTCGACTACGAAAAGGATCACTCCAAGGAGCAGATCCTCGAGTCATATCTGAACACCGCTCCCTACGGCACCAACCAGGGCCGCACCGCGATTGGCGCCGAAGCCGCAGCCAAGGTCTACTTCTCGACCAAGGCAGAGAAGCTCACCCTGCCCCAGGCTGCCCTGCTCGCCGGCCTGCCGCAGGCGCCGACCGACTACAACCCGATCCAGAACTCCCGGGGAGCCCTCGAGCGGCGGAACGAAGTCCTCGATTCGATGGCCGACAACGATTTCATCACCCAGGCGCGGGCCGACAGCGCCAAGGAAGCCGGCCTTCAGCTGAACCCGGTCAAGGGACTGTTCGATCGCCAGGAGCCGTTCTTCTTCGACTACGTCGAGTCCGAACTGATCAAGAAGTACGGCGTGAACACGGTCCGCCGCGGCGGCCTCAAGGTATATACGACGATCGAACCGGCGATGCAGGAAGCCGGCCTCTCCGCGATCTCCTCGGTCCTCTCCACCGGCGGGCCGTCCGGCGCGCTGGTGGCGATCGATCCGCGAAACGGCGATGTCAAATCGATGGTCTCGTCGGCTTCCTACAACGACAGTCAGTTCAACCTCGCCGCCCAGGGCCATCGCCAGCCGGGCTCGACCTTCAAGACTTTTGCCCTGACCGAAGCCATCAACGAAGGCATCGATCCGAACTCCACCTATTACGACTCGAAGCCGCTCGATTTTGTCGATCCGATCTACGGTCCGATCGACGTTTCGACTTACTCCAACACTTACTCCGGCACGACCAGCCTTTTCGCCGGGACACTGGCTTCAGACAACTCGGTCTACATGCAGCTGGCGCTCGACCTCGGCCCGGACAAGGTGGCCGAGATGGCCAAGACGCTCGGCATCAAGACGAAGCTCGACGGTTTCCCGGCCGAGACCCTTGGTGGCCTGAAGCTCGGTGTCACACCGCTTGAGATGGCATCCGCCTATTCGACCCTCGCCTCCGGCGGCGTCCGGCATGATCCCACCGCGATCAAGAAGGTGGTCTTCCCGAACGGGGACGAGGACCGGCCCGGACAAGGCAAGGCGAAGCGTGTTCTGGCGGAACCGGTGGCCTACGAGGTCTGGAAGGTCCTCCACGCGAACAGCACGGGCGGCACCGGTACCGGCGCAAATACCGGTTGCGCCGGCCAGGCCGGCAAGACCGGCACCACCGACAACTTCACCGACGCCTGGTTCGTCGGGTACCAGCCGAACCTTGCGACGTCGACTTGGGTCGGTTACCCCGAGTCGAACAACATCAGCATGCCGGGCGTGGCCGGCGGCACCCTGCCGGCCAGCATCTGGCACAACTTCTATACAAACGCCGCGGTGCCGTGTGAATCTTTCCCGGTCCCGTCCGAGCCGATGGTCTTCGGTGATTTCGCCGGCTCGTACACAGTCTCCAAGAACTCGTCGAGCAAATTCGACGGCGACGCCGCGGACGCGACCGATGCCGAGACCGGCAAGAAGGACAAGAAGAAGAAGGAAAACAACACCGGCGGCGGAGGCAACGAGAAGCCCGGAACCGGGACGGACACCCCGGCACCCCCGTCGAACCCGACACCAAAACCGACACCAAAACCTCCTGGCGGCGGAACAGGCGGTACCGGTGGAACAGGCGGAGGAGCCACACCCCCGTGATTTCCTAGTCAGGAAATCTGACGCCTAACCAGCGTGGGCTTCTTCCTTCAGATCCTCAACGACGCCCGGTTCACCCGAACGCCGCGCGAACAGGGTCACGACTCCCACGTAGATCAATTCGACCACCGTCTGTGTTGCCCGCACGGCGATCGCGATCGCGGCACCAACGCCGAAGTCACCGCTCGGCAGGGTCGTCTTGACCGCCCAGGCAAAGGCAGCGTCACGCACACCCAGTCCTGCCGGGGTCACCGCTGAAACGACCGCGGCGAGGAATCCGATCATCTGTGAGGCAGCGACGATCGGCAGGTCGCTGAAGTCAAGGAAGTGGACCGACCTCGCGGCGAAGAAGACACCCAGGCCCATGATGCCCCAAAGGGCGACGTAACTGAAGAAGATGGTCAGCACGCCGCCGAAAGACATCAACTTCGGCAGCGGTTCGCGTCCGAGGGCCGTCAGGAGTTTGGTCGAAATCGGACCGAATACCCGCGGGTGGAGGAACAGCACCAGCAGCGGGGTCACCAGAAGGGGGATCCAGCGGAAGGGGTTGTCCTGCAGGTCGGGGTGGGCGATCAGGAAGTAACAGGCGATGGTCAGCGCAGCCGCGACCGATACCGCCTGCTCGTAGACGATGCCGGCGGTCGAGACGCGGCGGGTCACACCGACCTTCTCGGCCATGATCACGCGGGCGAGGACAAACAGGACGCTGCCCGGGATGTACCGGACCAGCAACGGCTGCGCCCAGATCTTCTGGACCTCGCCTGGCGGGACCGGAGATCCCATGAACCTGAGGATCAGGCCCCAGACCGAGGCGCTCAGCGTGTAGTAGACGAGCATCGCCAGGATCGCCGGCAGAAGCCAGATCAGATTGAATTCGACGCCCTTCTCCCGCAACTCCGACCATTGGGAGACAACCGTGAAGACGAGGAAGGCGAAGATCAGGAAGGCGAAACCGCCCTGGAGAATCAGCTTCGTTGAGCGCTTCTGCGGTGCCTTCTTGCCCACCGTTGAGCCAAAATGTCCAACCCGGTGGAGGAGGCTTGCCTTCGGCCGTTCCTCGTTGTTGTTGGTTTCTTCACTCATTCGACTGGTCATAGTGTCAGAGAGCCATGGATAGAGGCACCACAGAATCCGATCTGATTGAACTGCTCCGGTCCGGCAGCGGCGCTTCGGCCCGCCTTGATGTCGGCATCGGGGACGATGCGGCGGTCACCCTGCCCGGCGGGGCAACCGCGACTTCGGTGGATGCCGTGGTTGAAGGCGTCCACTTCCGAACGGAGTGGAGCCCGCCCGAGGCGGTCGCCCACAAGGCTCTGGCGACAGCGCTCTCCGACCTCGCAGCGATGGCCGCAGAGCCGGGCGAGGTTTACGTGACGCTGGGGATCCCGAGCGGGACCAGCGATGGATACCTCGAGGACCTGGCGGCCGGCTTCATGACTGCCGCCGACAAATTCGGGACGGTGCTGGCCGGTGGTGACACGGTCTCATCGCCAGTGCTGTTCGCGGCCGTAACCGTGGTCGGCCACGCGAGCGCTGCCGCCGAGTTCGTCCTGCGCTCGGGCGCAGCGCCCGGTGAGGTAGTCGCGGTCACCGGCAGGCTCGGTGGGGCCGCCGCCGGCCTCTGGTTGCTGGAGAACGACGCCACCGCGGTCGACGGTCTCGACTCCGCGGACCGGGCCCCCCTGATCGACCGCCAGCTTCGCCCCTCCCCCCGTCTCTATGCGGGCCGCGTCCTCGGACGGCTCGGCGCCACTGCGATGGTCGACGTCAGCGACGGTCTGGCCCGGGACCTCGGCCACGTTGCCGAGATGTCAGACGTCGCAATCACCTGCGATGCCCGGATGGTCCCGGCCCAGACCGGAGTGGCTGCCGTCGAGTCCGCTGCGGGACGCGCTCCACAGGACTTCGCGCTCGGCGGCGGCGAAGACTATGAACTGGCCGTGACGCTGCCAGGGTCGGATTTCAAGCCGGCGAGTGAGGCCCTCAGGGCGCTCGATCTCGATCTGACGGCGATTGGCCGGGTCATCGAAGGGACCGGTTTCGATCTGGTCGATGAAGATGGGCAGCGCGACATGCCGACCGGCTTCGACCACCTCGGCTGAAGCCCGACCCGCCCACTTGCGTATTCTGGACGGCCATGCCTTCAGCCGGGGAAAGCCGAAACCGCCGCGCCGGTATCTCCATGCGCTGGCCCCTGATGATCACCCTTGTCGTCCTGCTCGGACTGTTCGTCGCTTCCTGTGGGTAGGGCGACGGCCTGAAAGACGGGGGACAGAACGGCGATACGCCATCGGCCAGCGCTCCGTCCGGGAAGTCGTCGGATCCGGTGGTGATCGACACCACGGGTGAAGCCTTCAATGCCGCCCGGATCTACCGCGATGCCGTCCCCGGAGTGATCTCGGTCCGTTCGACCTTCGGCAACCAGGTAGCCGGTGGATCCGGATTCGTACTGAACGACGATGGCCAGATAGTCACGAATGCCCACGTGATCTCAGACGGTGAAGGCGAGGACCGGGTCCCGGCAAAAGAGGTCTTCGTCGAGTTCTATGACGGCAACATCCTGCCGGCCGAAATCCTCGGCTTCGATCCATTTGCCGACGTTGGCCTGCTCAAGATCGACCCGGAGGGGTTCGACCTGACGCCGCTCGAACTCGCTGACAGCGAGAAGGTGGTGACCGGCCAGCCGATTGCGATCATCGGTTCTCCTTTCGGTGAGGACCACTCGCTCTCGACCGGCGTCGTGTCCCAGACCAACCGGTCGGTCAGGTCGTTGACGGACTTCCAGATCGAAGGTGCGATCCAGACTGACGCCTCGATCAACCCCGGCAACTCGGGTGGACCGATGCTCGACGGCCAGGGCAGGGTCATCGGAATCAGCCAGCAGATCAGGGGTGGGTCCGGGGCCAGTGACGGCGTTGGCTTCGGCGTTCCGTCAAACGCGATCAAGTATTCCCTGAAGCAGCTGGACGAAGATGGCAAGGCGAAATACGCCTACATCGGCGTCAGCACCCAGCCGCTTTACCCGCAGCTCGCCGAGAAACTCGGCATCAAGGCCAGTTCCGGTGCCCTCGTCGCCGAGGTGATTCCGGGTGGTCCGGCAGACGACGCGGGAATCAAGGGCGGCAATGACCGGATCACCTTCCAGGGTGCCGTGTTCGACACGGGTGGTGACGTGATTGTTTCGATCGACGGCCAGCGGATCGAGAAGGCCGAAGACCTCGGTCGAATCGTCGGCCAGCTCGAGCCCGGTGAGACCGTCGGTCTCGGAGTCATCCGGGACGGCAAGGAAATCACCGTCAAGGTCAAGCTCGAAGAGCGCCCGACCGCCGTTACCGCTCCCTAGGGTCTCGCCGGCTGTCCTCCGCGCGTCAGCGTGGAGGCAGACGCCAGGACCCGATCCTTGTATTTGCCACGAGCGAAATCCGGGGTCGTAGACTCTTGACCAGTGAGTACGTTCGACGGAAACGAAACGCATCCCCTGATCATCGTGTCGAACCGTGGACCCGCGCAGTTCGATCGCGATGAGGACGGCAACCGCAAGCTGACCCGCGGCGGCGGCGGGCTCGTCGCCGCCCTTTCCGGCCTCGCCGCAGATCGCGACACTCTTTGGATCGCGTCGGCGATGACCGCGGAGGACACCGCCGTGAGCGAGGAAAACGACTTCAAGCCGATCAACATCGAAGTCGATGGCGTCGACTACAAGGTGCTCCTGGTCGAGAGCGACCCCTGGGCGTACGACCAGTTCTACAACGTGATCGCCAACCCGATCCTCTGGTTCATCCAGCACTACCTCTGGGACCTGTCGAATGCCCCGGACATCAGGGAGGCCGAGCTCCAGGCCTGGGACCAGGGTTACCAGGCGGTCAATCGCGACATCGCCGACTGCGTGATCAAACAGATCGAAGGCCTCGACGAACCGCTGGTGATGCTCCACGACTACCACCTCTACACGGCTCCGGCGATGATTCGGGAAGCCCGTCCCGATGCGCTGATTCACCACTTCGTCCACATTCCCTGGTCGCAGCCGGACAGCTGGCGGGTCCTGCCGACCCGCATCCGCGAGGATCTGTTTGCGGGAATGCTCGGCAACGACATCATCGGTTTCCACACCTCGACCTACTGCCGCAACTTCCTGTCCTGCTGCAAACGGCTGATGGGCTATCAGGTCGATTACGACGAGCTGAGCGTGACCCATCCGGGCGGCAAGACCCTGGCCCGCGCTTATCCGCTGTCGATCGACTCCAAGCGCCTCCACCGGACTGCCAAGACGCCGGAGGTTGCCCTTGCCGAAGAAGACGTGCTCGCCCGGCGCCGTGAACACCTGATCCTGCGGGTGGACCGGGCCGATCTCTCGAAGAACATCCTTCGGGGATTCACATCCTTTGACACCTTCCTTTCACAGAATCCCGAGTTCAGGGAAAAAGTCACCTTCATCGCCCACCTCCAGCCGTCGCGCCAGGACGTGCCTGAGTACGCCGAGTACCTCGAGCGGATTGAGGCCCTGGTCGCCGTGGTCAACCACCGTCACGGCACCACCGACTGGATGCCGATCGACCTGCGGGTCTACGAGAACTTCCCCGAGGCGGTCGCCCGCTACAAACATTTCGACCTGCTGATGGTCAACGCGATCTTCGACGGCATGAACCTGGTTGCCAAGGAAGCCCCGGCGATCAACCTGCGCGACGGCGTGGTCATGCTCTCCGAGAACACGGGCTCGCATGAAGAGCTCGAGGAGCACGTCCTGACCGTGAACCCCTTCGACATCCAGGATCAGGCGGACACGATCTACAGGGCGCTGACGATGTCGCCTGAAGAGCGGCTCCGCCGGGCCGAAGGCCTGCGCGAGGTGATCGAGTCGCGCACACCCGGGGATTGGATCGACGATCAGATTGCCGACATCGACCTCCTGATCGCGCGGCGTTCGCGGGAAGCGCTCGCCGCGGAATAGGGGGAGGCATGAGCGGCAAGCTTCGAACCTCCGTCGGAACGATCGCCCTCCTCCTCTGCTGCCTCTTTGTGCCTTCGATTTCCCCGGCCGCCGATGCGACTGCCTCGCCGAAGCCGAAACTGCGCCAATGCGACATCGGGGCAAACACGATCTTTCGCTGCGGCCACATCAAGGTGCCGGCGGTTCGTGGTGTTCCGAAGCTCGGCAAGCAGAAGGTCGGCTTTGCGATCCGGCCCCGTGGCGACCGGTCACGTCCTTCCAGGGGCGCGATCGTCTTCCTCGAGGGCGGCCCCGGATTTGCCGCGACCAACTTTGATTCGATCAAGCCGGCCGGTGCGGTCTTCGCGCCGTTCCTGAAGCGGCACGAATTGATCGCCGTCGACCAGCGAGGCACCGGCCGGTCCGATCCGCTCAATTGCAAACAGCTTCAGCGTGGTCGAGTGCGGTTCGACAAGGCGGTGAAGAACTGCGCGAAAAAGCTCGGCCCGAAGTATCAGGGGTATACGACAGCTGATTCAGCGGCCGACCTCGATGCGGTCCGCAAGGCCCTGAAACTCCCGAAACGGAAGATGATCTATTACGGCGATTCCTACGGCACCTACCTGGGCGAGTCGTACGCCGCACGCTACGGCAAGGGCCTCAGGGGCATGATCCTTTCGTCGGCCTATCCCGGAAACGACCCTTTCTGGCGGACGCTCTACCCGGCGGCCCAGAAGGCGGTGCGGCTCTCCTGCAAGCGATTCCCCGAATGTTCAGGCAACGCGCTTGGGCGACTCAATCGCACGATGAAGCGGTCGGGGGTCAAGTCGCGCTTCGTCAGCGACATCCTCGAGTATCTGATGGGCACCGCCCCCAGCTACGCACCCAACGGCTATCGAAACCTGAACACTGCAGTCTCGGCCTGGCTCCGGGGCCGTCGCAAGGAGCTGCATGAGCTTGTCGATCCGGGCTCACCGGATTCTGGCGACCCCGGTTACTTCTCCGAAGGCATGTACGAAGCGGTCATCTGCAACGACTATCCGACTCCCTGGAACCAGGATTCGTCGATTCCTGAGCGGCGTAAACAGTTCAGGCGTGCGATTAAGGATTTCCGGCCCGGGAACCTGTTCGCACCGATCCCGCGTGGCACCTGGATGAACGATTCGGCAAGCGACATCGCCAACTGCCTCACCTGGCCGGCACCGACGGAGCGCATGAAGCCGCCGATCCCGCCCGGCCGGAAGATGCCCGGGAAGTTAAAGACCCTCGTGCTCGCCGGAGAGTTCGATGCGATCACTTCAGTCAAGGAAGGCCGTCAGGTCACCGGACGTTTCCCGCGCGGGAGACTCTTCGTCGTGCCAAACCGCGGGCATGTCTCCGAGCTCTATTACCCGTTCAAGTCACCCGCGACCGGGCGCATCCGTCACTTCGTGAGCAACCTCGGCAAGTAGCCGGGGTCAGCGGGGCGCGAATTCCTGGGACCCGTCTCCGGGAGGTGGTCTCGGTGCCGCTGGAGCCGGTGCCGCTGGAGCCCGGGGCGGGGCCGGAGCGGATCTTGACGGTACTGGTGCCGGAGCCGGACTCGCCGGAGCCGGGCTCGCGGGGAGGGAGCCGGCGGGCGTCGAGCCGGCTGGAGTGGGCGCTGCCCCGCGTGTTTGTCCCGATTTATCCGGGTTTTTGGGCTTTCGGGGGTGCTTCCGGCCGGCGTGGAGCCGGTCTTTTCGCCTGACATTCCGGTCATCAGATTTGCCTTTGCCCTGGCCGTCATTTCGGCCCGGTTCCTTCTTGCCGGAGGATGGCCTGGCCGCTTGTCCGGGGTCCGGAAGCGGCGCTCCGGCATTGGTTTCGGCAGCCGTGAAACCCACGTCTGGTGGTAGTTCCGGGGCTTCGGGGGTCTTCAGGAGGCCGGGCAGGATCGAGAGCCCGAGCACGACCAGCCCGGCCACTGCGCTGGCCTTGATTGCCCGCTCACGATCGATCCGGAGCTCCTTCATGCGGGTTTCAGTGCGGGGCCGGAAAGTCTCTCCCCCCAAAGCTCGTTATAGTCCCGCGTCGATTTTGTCTGAAGAACCCCGCCAATACGAACTGGTCCTCATGCTCGATCCCGATCTGGCCGAGGAAAACCGCGAGAAGCTGGTCACCGAGACCAAGTCTTCGATCGAGTCATCCGGAAAACTCCTCCATGAAGACAATTGGGGAATCCGCGAGATGGCCTACGAGATCAATCGCAAGAAGGAGTCGGACTACCGCTGGTTCCGTTTCGACGCTCCCCGTGAACTTCTGACCCAGCTGGACCACACTCTGAAGATCACCGACGGCGTCGTCCGTTTCCGCGTTTTCAAGGTGGATCCCGAAGCTCCGGTCCTGCCCGCACCGCCGGCAACCGCCGCAATCATGCAGCCCACGGGCGACGATGATGAGCGCCGCGGGCGCGGCGGACGCTACCGCGAAGACTGAGTTTCCCTGAGGGGGCGAGCGGCACCCGGGAACGACCTGGACGCGCCTGGACTTCGTCGACGCTCGCACGGCTTGCTCATTGACAGAAGTCAAATCGCTTCACCGGCTCGCTTACTCCTCGCCAGCCACGCCCAGGACGTCCCCGTGCACCACTCGCTGGCGTGAAGTGAAAAGCCCGAGGGCCGAGAGCCTGATGGCTTCGAGACCACGAAAGTCAGCGATTATTGCTGACTTTCGTGGTCTCGCTGGCCTTGGGTGCGGTGCGGGTGCCCCTGTGGTGGTCGAATTCTTCGCAAATTGCCTGTTTGGGGGGCGAGATTTCCGGGCTGGTCCCTTTTGACCTCATCACGTCCCGTTAGATTTGGTTCCTTCGTGCCGACACTGTCTGCGGCATCGACAAAAACCAGTCTGTTGAGACGAAAAGAACTACGAGGAGCGAATACGCAATGGCTGAGAACATCAACAGAGTCACGATCACCGGCAACCTGACCGCCGACCCCGATCTGCGCCGCATCCCGAGCGGCACCGCTGTGTGCGAACTTCGGGTTGCGGTCAACGGCCGGCAGAAGGATCAGAGCGGCCAGTGGGTCGACAAGCCCAATTACTTCAACGTCACCGTCTGGGGCGCCCAGGGCGAGAACTGCGAGAACTATCTCTCGAAGGGCAGGCCGGTCGCGGTCGACGGCCGTCTTGACTGGCGCGAGTGGGACGCCAAGGACGGGTCTGGCAAGCGGCAGGCAGTCTCGATCGTGGCCGACACCGTGCAGTTCCTCGGATCCCGGGACGGTTCGGCGCAGAGTGGCGGCGGCAACCAGGGTGGCGGCAACGGCGGCGGCTTCACCCCGCAGTCCGATGTGCCCGCCGATACCGGTGACTTCACCCCCGCCGGTGGTGGCGGTGGTGGCGGTACTCCCGCTGATGATGACATTCCGTTCTAGCGGAGACCGCTCCGCGAATCACTCCGATTCGGCCGAACCCGGCAGTCACACCCCTGTGGCTGCCGGAAAACGGCTCAAACCGTTAGGATCACGAGTCCGTCAATGCCCGGTCGTCCGGGCTAGAACTACGTAAGGCACCGGAATACAAGTTGGCTAAGACACGAGAAGCAGGATCATCGCGAAAAGGACGCCGCTTCAGCGAGCGCGTCCGTCCGCGCAAGTACACGAAGATCACCGCTGAGGACATCGACTTCAAGGACCTGACGCTTCTGCGCCGGTTCATCTCGGACAAGGGCAAGACCCGGTCCCGCCGGGTCACCGGCCTGTCCCGCAAGCACCAGGCCCAGCTGGGCGTCGCCGTCAAGCGCGCCCGCGAAGTGGCACTGCTCCCGTACGTGGGTGAGCGGTAATGGCTCAGGCCATCCTCCTGGCCGACGTCGAAGGACTCGGTGAAAACGGAACCGCCGTCGATGTGTCCCCGGGATACCTCCGCAACTTTCTCCAGCCGCGAGGGCTGGCCCAGCCGGCCACCGCAGGCGCTCTCGAAGAGGCGATCCGCCGCAAGGAGCAGGCTGAGCGCGTCGAGCGTGAAGCGATTGCCCGCGCCGCCGAATCGGCTTCGCTGCTTTCAAAGACTGTCTTGACGATCAACCACCGTGCTGGCGAAGACGGCAAGCTTTACGGCTCGGTCACGACCAAGGAAATCGCCGAGGCGATCCGCGATGCCCGCGGCATCAAGGTCGACCGCCGGAAGATCCGTCTGGACGCTCCGATCCATCAGGTCGGTACCTACATGATCGACGTCGAAGTAGCAGGCGGCGCCACGGCTTCGGTCAAGACGATCGTCGCCGAAGAGAAATAAGCGCCCAGGTACCACCGCAGAACATCGAAGCCGAGGAATCTGTCCTCGGTGCGATGCTGGTAAGCGATCCCGCAGTCAATCGAGTCATCGATGACGCCCGGCTGAAAGCCGGTGACTTCTACCTCGATCGCCACCGTCTGATCTATACCGTCATGCTCGAGCTCTACGGCTCGGACAAGCCCTGCGACGAACTGAGTGTGAATGAGGCCCTGACCGAGGCCGGGCTGGTCGAAGAGGTCGGCGGCAAGAACTACGTCTCGGAACTTGCGGCCAAGGTGCCGGCTCCGGGCAACGCCAGCCACTACGCCAGGATCATTCAGGAGAACGCCCTGCTGCGGCGACTGCTTGATACCAGTCACCAGATCGGTGCCTGGGTCAACGAGCGTGAGGGCAATGGTCACGAGCTCTCCGAGCGCGCCGAGCAGTTGCTGTTCGAAGTCGCCCACAAGGAACAGTCCGGCGACTTCCGGGTGGTGCGGCAGGTAATCGACGACGAAGTCGTACGCCTCGAGAAGATCCAGTCAGGCGAGCTCAAGGAAACGGGCGTCCCCTCCGGCTTCAAGCAGCTGGACTCGATGACCGGCGGATTCCAGCCTTCAAACCTGATCATCATCGCCGCGAGGCCTTCGGTCGGCAAGAGTGCCTTCGTCGCCAACATCGCCGAGAACGTGGCGATCAGGGAAGGCCGTTCCGTCGCCTTCTTCTCTCTCGAAATGTCCGAGATCGAACTGGCCCAGCGGTTCATCGCTTCGCAGTCAGGCGTATACGGCGAAAATCTGCGGCGGGCGAAGATCAGCGACCGCGACTGGCGGAAGATCGCGGCGGCGGGCAACAAGCTGGACACGGCGCCACTCTGGGTTGACGTCACTTCCGACCTCAGCCTCCTCGACCTGCGGGCGAAGGCGCGTCGTCTCCACACCCAGGAAATGGAACGTGGTGGCCTCGGACTGATCATCGTCGACTACCTGCAGCTCATGCGCATGGACGAGACCCGCAGCAGCCTGGTGGAGAAGGTCGGTCAGATCAGCCGTGGACTAAAGCTGCTCGCCAATGAACTCGAAGTTCCGGTGATCGCGCTCTCGCAGCTTTCCCGTGCGAGCGAGAACCGGCCGATCAGCGATCGCCGTCCGCTCCTTTCCGACCTCCGTGATTCGGGCAACATCGAGCAGGACGCCGACCTCGTCGCCTTCCTCTACCGCGAAGACGTCTATCGCAAGGAAAATGAGCGGGACGGGTCTGCCGAAGTGATCATTGCCAAGCACAGAAACGGGCCGATCGGCAAGGCCGATCTGACCTTCCTGCCGCATTTCCCCAAGTTTGCCGACCGTGCCCCCGAGCATCCGACCGGTGAAGGTTCGCCGGCTGCTGAACGCGCCAAGGCAGAGCAGGCCTGAGCATGAAGAACGGGTTCATCGACAGGGAAGAGGCCTGACATGGCCAACGGTTTTGCGGACAACGGCAACTCGTTGACCTGCCCCTTCGGCCGCTGCGACGGCGGCGGCTGGATCCTCGGCGAAGACAACCTCGCCTACAAATGCGATTGCCTCGAACCGCGGCTGGCCAAAGCCCGGAACTCCGGCATCAATTCCGTAATCCCCGCCCGGTATCGCGGTGTCTCCTTCGACCGGCCACCGGTGACGGAGATCAATTCAACCGCAGTGAATGCCGTCAGGGACTGGATTGACTCGATGGATACGCACCTCGACAAGGGCACAGGACTCTGGTTCGAAGGAGGTATCGGCACGGGCAAGACAACGCTTGCGATGCTCATGTCCAAAGAGGTACTCAAGCGGGGACATTCGGTTGCCATCTACTCGTGCCCGAAGCTTCTGGCCCGGATTCGTGAGACTTTCAATGCTGGAATCGGCGAAGAAACGTATTCGGAACTGTTCGAAAGGCTTTGCGAGGTCGATCTGCTTCACGTCGATGACCTTGGCGCAGAGAAGCAGACCGAATGGGTGCTTGAACAGCTGTATTCCCTGATCAATGAACGCTATGAACGAGAGAAGCCGATGGTGGTCACAACGAATTTCGACTTGACCAAACTCGAGGAACAAATCGGACCTCGGACCGTTTCGCGCCTTCTCCAGATGTCGCATCACGTCTTGGACATGCCGGGTGATGACGCCAGATTCATCGCCTGACTGAGTCTGGTCCCACACCGTAGACTGACCTCTTCATGCCAGGACTAGCGATAGTAGGAACCCAGTGGGGCGATGAAGGCAAGGGCAAGGTCACCGATCTGCTCGCCCAGGACGCTTCCGCGATCGTGCGCTTCCAGGGCGGCAACAACGCCGGTCACACGATCGTCCGTGATGGCGAGGAATTCAAGTTCCACCTGATTCCGTCGGGCATCCTCCACGAGGACAAGTACTGCGTGATCGGCAACGGCGTGGTCATCGATCCCCGGGTGCTGCTCGAGGAGATCGAAGGCCTCCGTCGTGCGGGCATCTCGATCTCGAACCTGCGGATTTCCGCCAACGCGCACTTGATCATGCCGTACCACATCCTGCTCGACACGGCGGGCGAATTGAAGCTCGGAAAGCTCTCGATCGGTACGACCCGGCGGGGCATCGGCCCGGCCTACGCCGACAAGGCGCTCCGGCTCGGCATCCGGGTCCAGGACATGCTCGACGAGAAGATCCTGCGCAAGAAGATCATGGCGGCCCTCGAAGACAAGCAGCAGGTCCTGCGGGAGCTCTCGGTCCGCCGCCGAAAGCTCCACAAGGAAGCCGAAGCCGACGCCGAGGTCCTGATCGACGACCGGCTCGACCTGCACTCGATCACCGAGGAGTACCTCGGGTACGGCCATCGCCTCGAACCACTGATCACCGACACCGCCCGCCTTTGCTGGAACGAGCTCGACGCCGGCAACAAGGTGATCTTCGAAGGCGCCCAGGCGGCGCTGCTCGACCTTGACCACGGCACTTATCCCTTTGTGACTTCTTCCAACCCGATCGCCGGGGCGGCCTGCGTCGGCGCCGGCGTCGGTCCGACCGACATCACCGAGGTGGTCGGCATCGTCAAGGCCTACACGACCAGGGTCGGAGCCGGGCCTTTCCCGACCGAACTGGATGACGAAGTCGGTGAGCACATGTCCACGCGTGGTCATGAGTTCGGCACGACAACCGGGCGGCCACGCCGCTGTGGCTGGCTTGACCTGGTCGCGCTGCGCTACGCGGTTCGCCTCAACGGAACCACGTCCCTCGCGATGACCAAGCTTGACGTCCTGGCCGGTCTCGAAACGCTCAAAGTCGCGGTGCGTTACCGGTCGCAGGAGGGCGCGGTGCTCGAGGAGTTCCCGTACCACCAGAGCGTCCTTCATCACGCCACCGCCGAGTACGTCGACCTTCCGGGCTTCGGAGAAGAAATCACCGGCTGTCGCCTGGAAGAAGATCTGCCACCAACCGCCCGCGAGTACATCGCTTTCATCAGTGACTTCGTGGGGGTCCCGATCTCCCTCGTCGGGGTCGGTCCCGGACGTGAACAAGTGGTCTGGATGAACTCCGGCGCATAAAAGCCGTTCATGGTGTACACTGCCGTCTTAGCAAGTTCATCACTGGACGTGAGAACTGCACATACATCGTTGACTGGGGTCCCTCCCTACCCTCAGCAACGCTTCGTCGGTAACAGGCGAGTCGGCTCACTCTCCCTTGAGTCGACTCGCCAGCCGACATTTTTTTGCTCTGAAACAGGGATTACGGCTCCGGACCAGCGCTGGGTGTAGCCCTTCGCCGTTCTGCGGGACTTGCTGGACAAGGGCCGTTCGCAATCTGATCGGTAGTCAACTCCGGTGGTACAGAGGTGTTCGTAATCGATTGACCAACGTCGAGCCTCAACCGAACAGACCTGTTCATAGGGTCTCGCCGCCCGGTCTCCGCGCGTCAGCGTGGAGACGGACGCCAGGACCCGCTCCTATGTTCCCGGGACTGCCACCGTGCCGTCGAGCTTCGGGATTTCTCCTGATTCCTCCTGGTGGCGCTCCCCCCGGCCGAGGATGCGCATTGTGAGGATCGTGATGCCCAGCGTTGCCACTGTCCCCAGGCTGAGCTGAACGCTGAGCAGGCCCTCCCGGGTCCAGTAGACGTCGCGCATATCGAGCAGGAGGGCGGCCTCGTCGAAGGTCAGGCCCATGCCGATGCCCATCGACACCGCGATCCGTTTGTCGCCCGTCTCTCCTTTGACCACCAACGCGGCGATCCCGGAGGCGAAAGCGAGGAGGATGCCAGGCACGAAGTGGTGGATGTGACGGCCACCGACCTTGACGTTCCGAAACGGGCCGCGGTCGTCCTTGATCATCCAGGTGGTCAGCCGGACAGAGGCGAAGCTGCCGAGGAAGCCGGCGAGCAGATTGAAAAGGATGAGTTCACTGCGGGTCGCGGTGCCGAAGCCATCGACGGCCACGTTGACCGTGTCGACGGCCGCCGCGGGGGCCGCCGATAAGAGGTCGGTGGGCGCCGCGACCATGTGCTCGCCGGAGCTCTGTTCGTGGGTCCGGCGGGTCAGCAGCCGGCCGTACTGGGCGGCCAGCACGGTCCCGGCGATCCCGACCGTGGAAATTGCGAGGGCGAGCGTGCCTTTGTCGGACTTGATGACCTGCCAGTGCGAATGCTGCGGCCTTCGTCCGGGAAATTTCAGGCGGGCCATCGGATCAGAGCCGGGTGACGTGATCGGCATCGATTCCGCGTGTGACTCCCGCAAGTCGAGCACCAGGTCACTTTGCCTGACCACATCTTCGATGTCGAACTCGGGATGCGCCGTGACAATTACCGTGAGGTCGGCCGCTTCGAGCGCGGGAACCAGTTCCGAGTTGACGAGCCCAGCGTCGACCAGCTCGGGCACGTGGGGATCGTGGTAGCTGAGATCGGCCCCGAGCTCGGACAGCAGCCGGATGATCTTCAGCGACGGTGATTCACGCACGTCCCCGACGCCACCTTTGTAGCTCACGCCCAGGATCAGGATCCTGGTGCCGTTGACCGGGCGGCGATTGTCGTTCAGGACCCGCTCGACCCGGTTGACGCAGAACAGGGGCTGGGACTGGTTGACCTTCCCGGCGAGCTCGATGAACTCCGGGTAGAAGTCGTGCTCACGGGCGCTGAAAGCGAGGTAGAAAGGATCGACCGGCAGGCAGTGTCCGCCCATTCCGGGGCCGGGATCGAAACGCATGAAACCGAAGGGCTTGGTCGACGCGGCGTCAACGACTTCCCAGACGTCAACCCCGAGGCGGTCGCAGAGTTGAGCCAGCTCGTTGACGAGGGCGATGTTGACCGAACGAAAGATGTTCTCGAGCAGCTTCGAAAGCTCGGCCGCCTCCGGACCCGACAGAGGGACGACCTGGTCGCAGATCTTCTCGTAGAGCGCCACGCTGCGCTCAGTGCAGGAAGGCGTCAGCCCGCCGACCAGTTTCGGGGTCGTACGCACGGTGAAATCGGTGCGGCCCGGGTCGATCCGTTCGGGCGAGAATGCCAGATGAAAGTCCGTGCCGGCCTTTTTCCCACCGGCTTCGAGGGTCGGAGCCATCAGGTCGCGGGTGGTCCCGGGGTAGGTAGTCGATTCGAGCACCACCAGCTGGCCGTCAGTCAGGATTTCGGCCAGATTGTTCGCGGCCGACTCGAGAAAGCTGAGGTCGGGCTCGCGGGAGCCGGTGAGTGGAGTCGGCACGCAGACGATCACTGCTTCGCAGGTGCCGAGCTCGGCATATTCGGTGGTGGCGCTGATCCGGTCAGTGAGTGCCGCCAGGGTGGAGGAGGGCACGTCCTCGATGTAGCTTTCGGCCGCGTTCAGCCGGTCGACCTTGCTTCGGTCCGAATCGAGACCGATCACGACTTCGCCGGCTTCAGCGAATGCGACAGCCAGAGGCAGGCCGACGTATCCGAGGCCGACGATGCCAACGCTCATGGTCTGGGCCGATCGGCCGGGGGATGGGTCACCTGGGGGATTCTAGGCGGCGGCGCGGGCCCGGTGAATCATGAACACCAAATAGGGGCACTTCAAATCGAACTACAGACGGTATGGCTATCATGAACCGAACAGTACCGAGGCAGTATCCCGTGGATAGGATTTAGAGAATGCAGCAGGCACAGGAGGAACTCGACCCCTTCGGAACTGGCAAGCTTCCGAGCGGCAGGCACGGTCTCTCACGAGAGGTGGTTGTGCGCTCCCAGCGCGAACGAATGGTCGAGTCGATGATTGCCGTGGTTGCCATGAAGGGCTATACGGAGACCACCGTCGCCGACATCATTTCCAACGCCGGTGTCTCCCGCGCGACCTTCTACGAGCAGTTCGCCGACAAAGAAGACTGCTTCATCGCCGCTTACGGTGCCGTCATGGAACGAATGCTGGCTTTCGTCGCCCAGGGCTTCGCGATTGATACCGATGACTGGATCCTCCAGATCCGCAGCGGAATCGGCAACCTGCTCGTCTACCTGGCCCACAACCCGGTGGCCGCCCGGGTCGGGATCGTCGAGGGTTTCGGAGCAGGCGCCCGGGCCCGCGACCGCTACCAGCAGGCGGTCAGCTCGTTTTTTCCCTTCCTTGATGCGGGTCGCGCCCACACGCCCGACCCCGACCGGATGCCGCCGCAGACCGCCCGCGTGATCGTCGGCGGAGTCTCGGCGCTGATGTTCAACGAAGCCGCTCAGGGCAACGCTGCCGGATTGCCGGCCCGCCTGCCGGAGATGATGTACGTCGTCGTGGTCCCGTACCTGGGCCACGAAGCGGCGATGAAAGCAATGGCGGAGACCCCGATTCCCGAATGACCGAGACCGCCCCTTCAAGACTGCCATCCGGCCGCCACAACCTGCCGCGCGAGTTCGTGGTCAGCTCGCAGCGCGACCGCCTGCTCGACTCGATGGCCCAGGCTTGCGCCGAGAAGCGTTACGCCGAGGTCAGCGTCGCCGACATCGTGTCGCGAGCCAGAGTTTCGCGCTCGACCTTCTACGAGATCTTCCCGGACAAGGAAGCCTGCTTCCTGGCCGCCTATGACGCGATTCTCGGCCGCTTCGTCACCGAGGTGATCAAGGCCTGCCAGGACCCGGACCTGACCTGGCCGGAACAGATCGAACTCGGCATCGAAGCCAGCATGAGTTTCCTCGCCGCCGAACCCGCCTTCGCCCGCATGTGCATCGTCGACATGTTCTCGGCTGGACCTTCAGCCCTCGAGCGCTATCTTTCGGCCGTTCGCCTGATCGCTGCCTTCGTCGACGTTGGCCGGACCGGGATGCCCGGACGCGAAGAGGTTCCGGATTCGGTGGCCGGCATGGTCGTGGGCGGGGCCGCCGTCGTGATCCGCGCCGAAATCGTCGACGAACGCACCCAGTACCTGCCCGATGTCGGGCCGGACATCCTCTACTCGCTGCTCGTTCCATACATGGAGCAGGACGAGGCTCTCGAGCGTTCAGAGAAGTATGCGGAGCGTCTGGCCGCACAGCTGGCTGGCTGAGCAGCTTCGTCCAATCGTCACGGCTTGGTGACGTATGGGCACCGAATTCCCCCGATTTCAGCAAAATGCGGCCAAAATGCGGGATTAAAGGCCGCTCCGAGGTGGGCGATCGAGTTGCCGCAGGTATCCTCCGTCGCTGATGGCAAAGGACACCGAGAAGCTCATCCGACAGCTCTCTCTGATCTCCTTTCTGATGGCTCAGGGCCGACCCGTTTCGGCTCTGGAGATCAAAAGGGAGGTCGAGGGCTACAGCGTCATGAACGAAGACGCGTTCGCCCGCCGGTTCTATGCCGACCGGGCCGAACTTGACAGCCTCGGTATCGAACTCCAGGTCGATCGTCCGGGCGAAGGCTTCTTCGAGGCCGAGCTCTATTCGTTGCCACCGGAGAACTTCTACCTGCCGGAGATCGAGTTCACCGACGACGAGCTCGCGGCGCTCAGGACGTCGCTCAGCCTCCTGACCGAAGGCGAGTTCGCTTACGCCGAGCCGCTGCGGCTTGCGCTCCAGCAGGTCGCCTGGGGCCACCCCAACCCGCTGGTCGATCCGGACAACACCCCGGTTTCGATGGCCAAGTTCGCCTCGACCTCGTCCCGCGACCTGACCCAGCGCCTGGCCCGGATCGAGACCGCGATCTCGCGTCACAAGACCGTCACCTTCAAGTACCACACGATGCAGCGCGACGAAACGTCGGAGCGAAGGGTCGATCCGTACCACCTGGTCTTCCGCGGCGGGCAGTTCTACCTGATCGGGTATGCCCATGAACGCGAAGCGGTGAGGGTGTTCCGGCTCTCCCGGATCAAGGGCAAGGTTGGATACGCGACCAAGTCCGAGCACGACTTCACGCCGCCCGAGGAGTTCGAGCGCCGCGACTACGCCGACCTCGCCGACTGGCAACTGGGCGAGACCGCCGGAACCGCCCGCATCTTCTTCCGCGACCGGATCGCCTGGCTGATTGAGCGCGACTTCAGTCGTCACGGCACGATCACCCGGCAGGAGGGCAACGGTGACCAGGAAGGCGGCGTCATCCTTGAGACCACCTACGCCAGTGACCGCGAGTTGCTCGCCTGGGTCCTCCGCTGGCGTCAGAACGCCGAAGTCCTCGATCCGCCGGAGCTGCGAGATCTGGCCGCCGAGCGGATCAACCTGCTGCGCGACCGGCACATCAACGGCTTCGAGATCGCCAAGACCAGCGAGGGCATCGCCCCGCCGGTCAAGGAGCGTCGCCAGCGCAACAAGGAGCGGGCATCCGCGGCGATCCGGCCCGAAAGATTCGGCCGGCTGGTCACCCTGGCCGGCATGCTGATCGGTGCCGCAAAGGAAGAAGGAAAGCTCTCGGTCCGTGACCTCTGCCAGCGGCTCGAACTCTCCGACGACGAACTTCGCGACGACATCGACGTGCTCAACGTCGTCAACTTCGGCGGCGGCACCTACGTGCTTTATGCCGAGATCAAGGGTGACGTGATCGAAGTCGATTCCGAGCCCTACGGAGATTCATTTGCCCGCCCGGCGCGGCTGCTGCCGCTCGAGGCGAAGGCCCTGGTTGCCGCGATCGACCTGGTCGGCGACTACCTGCCGCAGACCCGCCTCGATTCCGCCCGCAACAAGATCGTTGACGCTCTCGGCCACGATCCGGCCCGGGAAGGCCTCGCGATCGCCCTTGATCCCGGCGGCGCCGAGGCCTCGCGCATCGTCAACGAAGCGATTGCCAAACACCGTGTGCTGGAGCTCGTCTATTACAAGGAGAACGAAGACAAGTACTCCGATCGCAGGGTCGAGCCCTACCGGCTCGAGAACGGGCGTGAAGGCTGGTACGTCGAGTGTTACGACCTCGAGCGCGAGGCGATCCGGCACTTCAAGCTGGACCGGATTAAGGTTGCGACGATCTCCGAAGAATCATTCGAGCGCCGCCCCGAGGCCGTGGAAATGGCCGGAGTGGAAGGCTGGATGAGTGATGGCGAAGTGCCCGAAGCGTCGGTCGCCCGGGTCTGGGTTTCACCCGAACGATCCCGCTGGCTGCGCGAAGAACGCAACGTGGTCGAAGAGCTGAAGGACGGCTCGGTCGTGATCGAACTGCCTTACGCCGGTACCTCCTGGCTGGTCCGCGAGATCCTCCGCGGCGCCGGAGACCTCGTGGTGCTCGAGCCGGCCGAGGCTCGCGCTGCGATCGCCAGCGAACTAGCCGCCTGACGCAATGGAAGTCGGCGACGAAGCCGCACCCGGTCACCCAGAGATCTTCCGGGTGGTGGCTGACAACCCCGGGCCGATGACCCTGACCGGGACCAACACGTACCTCTATGGCTCGGACCCCTGCTGGGTGATTGATCCGGGACCCGAAGACGAGGTTCACATCGGCGCGGTGAAGGCTGCGGTCGCAGAGCGGGGTGGTCTTGGCGGGACGCTGCTCACCCATTCCCACAACGACCATTCGGGCGGGATCGCACTTTTCGGCGATGCGCCGGTCTCGATCGTGGACGGCCAGAGGTACGGCGGGCTCGAAACCGTCGCCACGCCCGGACACGCGATCGACCACGCCTGCTTCTTCACCGAAGACAACGTCTGCTTCAGCGGCGACCTGATCCTCGGCTGGGGCTCGACCTACGTCCCACCAGATGGCGGCTCGCTGGCCTCCTACATGGATTCCCTTCGGCTGATTCAGGAGCGCCACCCGACCCTGATCTGTCCGGGCCACGGACCGTTCATCACCGACCCTGCGGCCAAAGTCGCGGAGTACATCGAGCACCGGGAGGCTCGCGAGAGAGGCCTCATCGAGGCGATGGATCGAGGCGAGCGTTCACGCATGGCGCTGCTCGGCGAAGTCTGGTCCGATGTCCATACCCAGCTTCGCCCGGCGGCGAACGTCGTCATGGAGGCCCACCTCCAGAAACTCGAAGCCGAAGGGCGCCTGCCTTTCGACCTCGGCGAGTAGCCGCAGCCCACCCCGGACCCACGATCTTCACCCCAGACCCACCGGTAGGCTCCGTGGGGATGAACAAGCGCAAGCAGATCGAGATGGACGCAGGCGAGATCGATTCCTTCCTCGACCAGGAGAAAGTGGCGATCATCAGCAGCTTCGGCCCGCGTGGCTGGCCGCATTCGATGCCCCTCTGGTACGTGGTTCGTGAGGGACAGGTCTGGTCGTGGACCTTCACCAAGTCCCAGAAAGTGGTCAACCTCCAGCGTGACCGGCGGGCGACCGTCCTGGTCGAAGCCGGCGACGACGTCTACTCCGAGCTGCGCGGAGTCCAGTTCGAGACCGAGGTGGTGATCCACCAGACCGGACCTGATTATGGGTTTCGCCGAAGAGCTGACGACCCGCTATGCCCCGGGCGGTGAAGCTCCTTCGCCGGAAGCACTTGAGGCATTCCGCCAGCAGGCACCGAAGCGCTCGGTTCTCCAGTTCGTCCCCGTCCGAACGATGAGCTGGGACCACCGCAAACTGGGTGGCGTCTACTAAACGGGTGGATTTGGGTGACCCTTCGTCCAACGTCTCATCGCATCGATCCGGCCGGTGACGTGTTTCTGTGATCATCCTCTGATGCCTCTCCGGACCCACACCAGAATGACCTCGGCCGTTGCCTCGTTGGCCGTCGTGCTCGGGTGCCTGTTCGCGGTCGGGCCGACCCCCGCCCAGGCTTCGGACCCGGACCCCTTCTACGGAATCATGTCGCAGAACCCGATGTCGTCGAACGACTTCGACACGATGAAGTGGGGACGGCTCGGCTCGTACCGGCTGCCGATCGCCTGGCAGTCCGTGGACTCGGGCGACGGTGAGATGGACTGGAGCACCGTTGACCAGATCATGGTCGCAACTGCCAGCCGGGGAATCGACCTGCTGCCGGTGCTCTACCGGACTCCCTACTGGCTGTCCCGAGACCGCCGGCGCCTGCCGGTCTGGAATGCCTATGCGATCAGCAAGTGGAAGCTCTTCCTCAAGTCGGCGCTCCTCCGCTACGGGACCGACGGATCGTTCTGGGAGGAGCATCCCGAGGTTCCGGTTCGCCCCGTCATCGGCTGGCAGATCTGGAACGAGCCCAATATCAGGAACTTTGCCTGGCCGGTTTCTGTCAAGCGCTACGCCAAGCTGCTGAAGATTTCCGATCGCCTGATCGACCAGTTCGACCCGGACGGCCGGACCGTACTCAGCGGACTCTATGCCCGTGTGCGGAAGGAATCCGGCATGGACGCCGGGCGGTTCCTCAAGCGTTCATACCGGATCCGTGGGTTCCGCTCCTCTTTCGATATCGGCGCTATCCACCCTTATGCGGGCACCACCCGGCAAACGATCCGGCGGAGCTATTCGGTGAGAAAGGTCATGAACCGCTACGGCAACCGGGGCCGCAAACTTCTGGTCACGGAGATGGGATGGGGTTCGGATTCCGCGACGATCTTCGGGAAGGGGGACCAGGTTGACCAGAGCACCCAGTTGACCTCCGCCTACCGCGCTTTTCTCAGGAACAAGGCCAAGTTGAAGCTGGGCGGGCTCTACTGGTTCAGCTGGGGCGATCTGGCTCCCGGGACGCCCGGTTGCTCGTTCTGCCTGGAAACCGGCCTGTTTGATCCCCAAGGCAAGGCCAAGCTGGCCTGGTACCGGCTTCTGGACTTTACGCACGACCTCTGACCCGAGAATCGGCCAGCGATCAAGGCTTGTTGAGCCAGTATGCCGAATTCGGGTTGAGCCTCCTCGCGGTCAGCGAGGAAATATAGGCGTTCACTTTGAGCTTCGAGTTAAACTGGATGTCGCTTAGCTGGAGCCAGTAGCTGTCATTCAGGTTGGCGCGCCGGGTTGCTTCCTCGGCGGCGGCGAGTGCGGCGCCGTTGTCTCCTGTCCGGTACTGGACGGCAGCCAGCTGGGAATAGGCGCTTGCCGACCACGGGGTGGCCGATATCGCCTGCTCGGCTTCTTCGATCGCCGTGGCGCCGTCGCCAGCTTCGAATGCGTCCCTGCTGGCGGCGATGCTACGGGTGGATTCGTACTGGCGGGCCGAAGCGACGATGACGGCTCCGGAGAAGATCATCGCGGCACCGATCACGGCGAGGCGCAGCGCCATCGGACCTTTGGCCCCCGCACTTGCAGGAGCCGCATAAAGAGGCCCGGCCAGGCGGCGATGCAGACCATGATCGGTACGAAAATCACCGGCATGTCTCCGGTCCAGTCGATCGAGACGCCGAACATGCCGACCGCGAGCAGCCCGATAAAGGCCGTTAACTCTTCCCGGCCACCCGGGACCTTTGCGGCGGTACTTTTCACGCCGAGCTCCCGGAACCGGCGGATACCGGCATACAGCGCAAGGCCGACCACCCCCAGGAGCAGGAAGAAGCCGACCAGACCGAGCTCGGAAAGGAACTGGAGCGGGATCGAATGCGGGTCGATCGTCTTCATCCAGAACTGTCCGTTGGTCTTGAAATAGGACTCGAAGCCGCCCGGGCCGATTCCCCGGACCGGCTGCTCCTTGAAGGCATCGAGGGAGGTCTGCCAGAGCTGCCAGCGGCCGTTGCCGCTCTCGCTGAGCAGGTGCTCGGTGGCGAAGGTAGAGCCCTCGTTGTTCGCGCCGGCCACCGGTATCGAGGTGAAGGAGTTGATGCGGTCGACCGGGTTCGAGGCGATCACCAGGATCAGTGCGACCACACCGAGGCCGATGCCGACCCGCAGGGCGGTGCGGTGGTGGAAGTTGGCGGCGTCGATGCGCTTGATCACCGGCTCGCGGGCCCGGATCGCGACCGCACAGGAGGCGATCGTTGCCAGCAGCAGCGCCAGCCCCTGGATGGTCGCTGAGGATCCGGTTCCCGCGTGTACCACCTCGTCGAGTTGTGTTGCCAGGAGGATCAGTGGAGTTGAGGCGACCAGGCCGACGGCCAGCGTGCCTGCCAGACGCTTCCGGCTGGGACCGAGTCCGATCACGATCGCCGCTCCGATCAGGGAGGCGACGATCGAACCGCGGGAGGAGCAGAGATACATGACGAGTGCTGCCAACGGGAAGAAGCCCGTGGCGATGGTGCGCGCGCGCTTTGTGACGGCGTGCCCCCCGTGCCAAAGGCAGAACATCAGAAAAAACGCGGTGATCAGGCCGAGTGCATTCCAGTACCCGAGCGGCCAGGAAAGACGACCGCCGATGATCGGACCGAGCCTTTCGCTGAGAGCGGCGTCGGTGCCGATGCCCGGAAGGAACCGGCTGGCGGCGGCGAGCACGACGATCACGCCGAATCCGATGGTCAGACCGGCGATCCACGACCGGCCTTCACCCGGTTTCGAGACAAAGATGACCAGGACACAGATGCCGAGTGCGGTGGCGATCTGGATCGCGCGGATGTAGGCGATTCCGGCATCGTTGGACCAGGAGATCGCGATGGCGGTCCAGGTTGTCAATCCGACCATCAGGCCAAGTACAATCCAGGATGAAGTCCCGAGCTTTGTCCTCGGAAAAAAGCCGAAGCCGAGGCCGACGAGGATAATTGTCCAGCAGGCCGCTGACAGCAACGCGAGAGTATCGGTACCGTACCCCCCGTAAGAGAAGGCAAGGGCCGTCATCGTCACCGCAACTGAAGCGGTCACAACGTGTTTCGTCTCAATACGGCTCGCGAGATCGAAAGCGCGCTTTTTCAAGCCCTGGTTTCCCCAAACTCAAGAGAGATCCAACTTTTAGTGAAGAACGTCACGCGTAGCCTGGTTGTCCTGTTTATTTCTCTGTTCGCCTGGATGGTGTTCAGCCCTGCTGCCAATTCAGCACTGGCTCCTGCCGAAGTTCAGTATCAGTATGACCCGATTCCACAGGCTAGCGACGACCGGGATGCGGATGCTTCCGGGGGTGTGACCAGCGAGAAAGGAACTTCCAGCCAGTTCCCTCTATTGCTGATCGGAGGGATCGTATTGATCCTCCTGGTCTTCGGGACCGTTGCCATTCTCGAGCGCCGGCGGCGCAAGGACACGGATGGTTCGTTCCCGCGTCCGACCATCCCTCTGGCCCTGCTCGGTGCGATCCTTATCGGTGCCATGGCCTTCGGAGCCAGCGGTACGACTGCGGCTCCGAAGCCCAAGGCACCGCCCGGCTTCCTCAACATTGCCCCGCAGGAGGGCGTGTCGGTCGAAGACACCATCCGCATGGCGAGCGGCGGAATCAGCGTGATCCGCGTTCCGGTTTCCTGGGACATCGTCCAGGCGGACGGACCCGACTCGTTCGACTGGGGCCTCTACGATTCTGCCTTCCGGGCAGGAGCTGCAAACGGAATCTCGATTCTTCCCGTCCTCTACGGCACACCAAGGTGGATGGCGCGCAAGACGACCACCCTGCCGAAGTCGAAGCGGGACCTCGACTACTGGCGCAAGTTCGTCGCCGCCGGTGTCCAGCGCTACGGCAGCAAGGGAACTTTCTGGGACGAACCCGTGCAGGAGTACCTCAGCCGGGTTCCCCCGAAGAACTGGCAGCTCTGGAACGAGGTCAATTTCCGGTACTTCGCTTCGCCTGTATCGGCAAAGACTTACGGCAAGATGGTCAACGCGGCGTCTCCGATCGTTCGGGCCAACGATCCCAAGGCCGACGTGATGCTCTCCGGTCTCTTCGGCCGCCCCAAGGGACCACCGAAGAAGGCGGTCCACGCCGACAAGTTCCTGCGTCAGGTTTCGAAATACGTAAAAGCGAACAAGATCGACTCGATCGCCCTGCATCCTTACGCGCCGAATACCAAGCAGCTGAAGATGATCATCAAGGACTTCCGCAAGGCCGCGAACAAGTCCGGCTATCGCAAGAAGCCGATCAACGTCACCGAAATCGGCTGGGGCTCGGGCAAGGCGAAAAACGCCTTCCTCAAGGGCAGCGAGGGCAAGCAGGCCAAGCAGTTGACTTCAGCCCTGAGTTTCCTGATCAAGTCACGGAAGAAGTACAAGATCAAGAGCGCCTACTGGTACTCCTGGAAGGACACCGATCCCAAGGGCACGAACTGCAGCTTCTGTTACACGATCGGATTGTTCAAGTACGTGCGCCCCGAGCCCGGTGTAGTCGCTCCGCTCAAGCCGAAGCCGGCCTGGAAGGCCTTCGTGAAGCTCAGCGGCGGCCGCGTCGGCTAGACAGGGGCTCCGGCCCCGCGGTTGCGAAGTCCGCCCAGCGCCTGCCTGACGTCGATTCCGCCCTTCAGCAGGAAGGTGACTGCGATCTGGATTACGGCAGCCAGGATGCCCGCGGCGATGCCGACTGCCAGTGAGCCGTTGGCCAGGACGAGCGGGAGTCCCACCGCGACTCCGACAGCCAGGCCGGCCAGTGCCGGTGCCATGTCGCGAATCGGGCTGTAGGCGACCTCCCGGTGAAGCAGCCGGTCGAAGGCGATCAACTGGGCTGAACCGCAGACGATCGTCGCGACCGAGATCGACAGGTAGGACAGCCAGGGCGAAAGACTGACCGCCAGGACGATGATCGCCACGAGGGTCGTGACGCAGACCGACCGGATCGCGGACGGCGAGCAGGTGAGGAACAGAAACGGCACGATCGAGGTCGAGGCAATGCCGATTGTGGTGGTGATCGACTCGAGCCGGAGCAGCGGGATGCCGTCGGTCCATTCCGGTCCGAAGATGTGCTCGGTGACCGGCGTGGCCGCGACCAGCAGGGCTGCGACCAGGGGCACACCGATCAGCAGGAGCCCGCGGAAAAGGCCGCTGTAGATTGCCGCTCTCTCCGACGGCTCGGACCGGGACAGGGCCGGGAATGTGGCCCGGGCGACCATCGGCGCGAGGTAGGCGGGAATCGAGGTGAGCGCCAGCGCCCAGACGATCAGGCCTACGTCGTGGGCCGAAAAGAGCAGGCCTCCGAGTAGAGGATAGGCGGCATAAGCGGCCTGGTTGGCGATGCGGACTTGCCACCACTGGGAAGAAAAACCCCTGAATAGCGGCTCGCCGCCGCCGAGTCGCGGCCTCCAGCGCCAGCCGGATGAGATCAGGACCGCCGGATAGCCGATCACTGCCGCGACCGCCGCGGCCAGAGGGATCGACCATTCCGACGGGTGGATCACCGCCAGCAGGACCGCCAGGGTGATCAGAACGATCCGCTGGACGATTTCGATCGCCGAGATCTGCTTGAAGCGCATCTCCTTCTCGAGCAGAGCGGTCGGAAGGGCCTGCAGGGAGAACAGCAGCAAACCCAGAAGCAGGAGCGAAGTGGTCAGCATCGAGAAGCCGAAGGGGTTGCCGATCGAAGCCCCGGCCAGCAGGAAGAGACAAACCGTTCCCCAGAAGCCGAGCTGCAGAGCGAGGCTGCGGCCGAGGTCGCGGCCGGACATCCGGTGTTTCATGATGTAAGCACCCAGCCCGAGGTCACCGAGGGCGGCTCCGACCAGGATCACGGTGTTCACGTAGCCGTACAGCGAGAACTCGGCCGGCGAGAGCAGCAGCGGCAGGGCGATGATGCCGCCGACGGTGATCAGGCCCACCAGGATCTGACGGACGCTGAGCAGGGCAGCTCCGCGGACCGCCTGGCTCTTCAGCTCCTCGCGGCCGTCACCCGTCTCCAGCGGGACCGGATCCGGAGGTGAATCGAGGGGTGACTCGCTCAAACCGGTTGTCCGGCCATCCGGGCCGGATCGATTTCGAGATAGGCCCGGTTCGATTCCGGACGACTGGTGTCTTCGAGCTTCAAGGAGCGGCGAGGATCGAGCCGGAGCCTGGAATAGGCAAGCGCGGAGCCGGGTCCGGGCTTCGCTTTGAGCCGTGTGCTCATTTGAAAGGCAAGGTTGGCACGGCGGAAGTCACCGTGGAATCGCAGCCGCCAGGTACGTCCGGATGCTTCGCCAAGCGAGCGGAGCTCCTCCTCCGATGGCAGACCCCTTTCGAGATGTTCGTCGAGGAACCGATGACGCTCGCCGGTCATCGTCGCGTACTCCGCTGCCAGTTCGGCTTCGGCGGCGATGTGTTCGGGCGAGCCGAGCGGGCAACAGATGATCACGCACCGCCGGGCTACCCTGACGAGTTCCGTGATGTGGCGGACGCGGCCCGCGGCCGGGATGTGCTCAAGCACGTCGAGGCTGACCGCGGCGTCGAACGACTGGTCACCGAAAGGCAGCCGGTCGCCATCGAAGTGGGCGTCGGCGTCCTCGCCGGCCATGTTGATCGTCGTGATCGCGGAATCGGGCAGGAACAGGCTGAGCTCTCCTTTGATGCCTCCAACGTCAAGGACGGAAGCCGGTGAACCAGCCAGCCGGCCGATCAGCGTGTGGCGCTCAAAGGTGTCCGGCGGCATCCGCAGTTTTCGGAAGGTTTCGCTGATCACTTGGACGGTCGAGCATATTCGACGGGACCGCAGCCCCGACCGCGCCGGGATCAGGCAGATTGCCATGATGTGCGGGTGACCGGAAGAACTCAAGGATCAGCGCGGGTCCTCGTTTACGCTGATAGCGCAATCTTCTCGGGAGCCGAGTCGTTGCTCTGCGAGGTGGTCTCCGGACTGGCTTCCGGTGGCGGCTTCGAACTGATGGTCGCCGCGCCGGCGGAGAATGCCGAACTAACCGGTCGCCTGACCGATGCGGCCGGAGTCGAATCGGCGCTGGCGGTGCCGGCACAGGCGCTGCCACTGGCTGCATTCGACCTCTATGACCCACGGCGCATCCGGGCGGTTCGAAAGGCACTCTCGGGAGTGGTCGCCGACGTCATGCTGCTCAACCTGCCGAGCGCCGAATACGGAGCAACGCCCCTCCTTGCCAAACGAGATCCAGCCATTCCGGTCGTTGGCTTCATGCACGTCAGCGGCACGATGGGTGACCTCGGTTTCCGCCTGGGCCGAATCCGGGAGGGCCTCGCCCGCAGGGCCGTCTCGCGACTCGATTCGGTCTGTCTGCTGTCCGGGCAGGCCGCCCGTGCCTATCCCCGGCAGTGGCCGGCAGACGAATCGACGGAAATCAACGTCGTGAGAATGCCGAAACCTACGGTCAAAGCGATCGATCGTGGGCAGGCGAGGCAGGGTTTCGGCCTTCCCCCCGACCGGCCCGTGGTCGGCATGGCCGGTCGGCTCACGATCAAGCAGAAGGGCCAGGACACCCTGGTTGAAGCGGCCCGCTCCCTGGTTGCCGACCGGCCGGAACTGCTGTTCGTGGTGGCCGGTGATGGCCAGGACAGGGCGAAGGTCGAAGGGCTGATCGCTGCTGCGGGCCTGGAGGACAACTTCTCCATGCTCGGCCAGGTGAGCGACATGTCCGCCTTTCTCTCGGCGATCGACCTGATCGCGATTCCCTCCCGTTTCGAAGGGCTGCCGTTGATTGCCCTTGAGGCACTCACTGTCGGGGTTCCGGGAGTAGCGACTTCCGTCGATGGATTGTGCGACGCGTGGCCTGCCGAATGGCGGGTCGAGCCCGGCGATCCGACGGCGCTGGCCGATGCGCTCGGCCATCTACTCGACACCGAAAGCGCCGCTCGGCAACACTTCATTTCATCAGGACGGGACAGAATCAAACAACTGACGAGTACGGATGCGGCCGCCGACGTCGCCGCCTGCCTGGAGCGGGCAGTTGCCCGTGACTGAAGAACCGCTTCGGATCAGTTATCCCCGGGTGACCGCAGGCGTCATTGGGAGCTTCCTCGTGCTGCTGGCGGCCCTGTCCGGCCACACTTTCCGGCCGGCCATTCAGGCCTGGCTGATGGTCGTCGGCTTCGGCCTGCTCGCCGCGTCATGCATCGGGGCGTCCCGGCGGTTCGCGATGCCGGCCATCCTCGGGATAATCCTGGTCGTCTTTTGCGGGTTGTCCGCGGCCGTCGCGATTCCCGAGCCGATTGAGACTTCCAACGCCCGGGCCAAGACCCTGAGCGTGGAGGACCTCGCATCGTCGATCCCCGGGGACGGCTTCGATGTCCTGGCCAACGACGAAGGCTTCCGCTATGCGGCGAAGGTCACCGGCCTGTCCGGCCTGGCGGCGATGCTCGCCGCCCTGCTCGCGGCTGCATTGCTGAAAGTTCCCGAGGAGAGGATCCGGCGACGACCGGCCCGGATCGAGAGGGTAGGCAAGCTGCTTGTCGTGATTGGTTTCCTCGGGGTGGTGGGGGCTTTGGTCAGGTTCGGGGTGACTCAATTCCCGGTTGAGGACCTCTGGCACAGCTTCAAATCGTTCTGGATCGGCGGAACTTTGGTTGTTGGTTGTTGCCACCTTCGCCGTTTCCGGGTTCGCCCTCTGGGTGCAGGGCCTCGTCGGGCGGCAGGCCGAGCGCCGCGAGTACCTCGCGCCCGCGATCGGCGCACTGCTATTTGTCGGCCTCCTCGTGCCAACCGGGCAACGCGGCTTCCTGATCGCCCTCGGTGTGATGCTGCTCGCCATTCTGATCGCCAACCGTGTGATCGCGCTACGCATGACTGCGGTTCTGGTGATCGTCGGCGTCATTTTCATCGGCCTGACCCAGGCGGTCCGGAATGAGATCAGTGGCACCAACAAGCTCACCTTGAGTGGTTTTGTGGAGAGGGTCCAACCTGACCAATGGAGAGATCTCTACTCGAGCCAGATCGCGAGTTTCAACTGGACCGTCCTTGTCGAGCAGAATCGCGAGAAGCTCGAGATTCCGAACTCGTTCGTCACCCTGGTCGTGAAACCCATTCCCAGAGCCATTTATCCGGACAAGAGCCAGGGTTTCGGCGAGGAGTTCACCAAACGGGTTTTCCCCGGGGCGGCTGCCCAGGAGGTCTCGTTCGCGACGCCACTTATCACCGAGGCCGACTACAACTTCGGACCCATCGGGGCGATCATCATCCTGGCCGCACTCGGCGGATTCGTGGTGCTTTGCGATCGCCGGATCGCGCAGCGGGCACCGCCCCTGGTTGAGCCGATCGCCGCGGCCACGATCTTCTGGCTGCTTTTCGAGCTGATCCGTGGCGATGTCGCTAACGCGCTGGTCTTCTCCGCCGGCTGGGTAATTCCACTGGTGATCTTTTCGCGGGCGCTCGGCCTGCGCCGGGATCCGCCCCTGAGGAAAGTGATGATCGACGAGTTGCAGGTCGCCCCACGCTTCTCTGGCATCGGGCGCCGGGTGGCCGAAATCGGTGAAGGGCTGAAGCGGGACCCACTGCCGATACCGCTGGAAGTCAAGTGCGCGAAGGACGTCGTCGGGGAGATGCGCTCGGTCTTCCCCGAGGGCACGACCTTCACGACGCCCTTGCGCTCGAGCCGGCCCCGGGTTCTCCGCATCCTTTACCAGCAGCTGATCGCACCCTTTTTCACCAGTGCTTCGACCCTCCTGCTCTGTCCGGGCGACCAGGCGCCGGTCTGGGGACGCGCTCCTCTGCTCTTCGTCGTTCACGACGTGAGGCGCATCGTGGCTCCCGAAACCGCCCAGGCGGGTCTCGAGGCGGCCTACTACGGCCGGGTGATGCGTTTCGGCGCGCGCCGGGCCAGCCATATCCTCACGATCTCGGAATTCTCGAAGGCCGAACTCACGGAGCACCTGCGGCCGGGCTGTCCCGTCACGATCGTCTCCGAACGGCCCGCCGGCATCGAACCGGTGCCAACGACAACGATCGAATCGAACGACCCGAACTTCCTGCTTGTTGGAGCGCTGCGCACTTACAAGGGCATCGAGACGGTGATCGAAGCGATTACCCCCGAACCTTCCGAAGTTGGCGAGGTCCGGGTCAACTGCGTCGGCGACAGCGAAGGCGAGCCCGAATATGCCGCGGGCTTGAAACGGCTTGCTGGGGATTCAGGGCTGGACGGAAGCTTCCATATGACCGGATGGATCTCGGACGAGGAGCTGCGTGACCTCTACGGTGAGAGCATCGGCACGATCAGCCCTTCGAGCTACGAGGGTTACGGACTTTCGGTGTCCGAGTCGATCGCTGCCGGACTGCCAACGATTGCCAGTGATATCCCGCCCCACCGCGAGATCGGCGGCGATGCCGCCCTGTACTTCACGCCCGGCGACGTTGCTGCGCTCGCCGCACTGATCGAGGGACTGGCCGCCGACCCGGCCCGGCGGACTGAACTCGCCGAGGCTGCCCGCAAGCGCCATCAGGAACTGCTCAGCGCCGACCGGCCATGGGCATTGGCGATCGGCGAAGCCCTGGAGTCGATCCGGGAAAGTGTCACACCGGAGCCGGTGGCCTCAGAACAGGCGCCGCAGCCGCTCGCGCACAGCGATCCGGGCTGAGATTCGGGTCAGGCCCGCTTCCGGCAAGTGACGGCGCTCCATGCCCCGGGCGGCGTGCCACCCGCGGAGCCGGCCTTTGATGCCGCTGGCGGTGTGCTCGACCACAAGCTGGCCCGCGCAGACGAAACCTTCGAAGAAGACCGTGCGGGCGAATCCGGAAAGTGACCTCATCACCCCGTAGCGCCGGATCAGATAGCCGCGGCTCCAACCAGTGATCCCGTACTTCTCGGGAGATCGCGATCCGAGCGTGGTCGACCGGGCGTGGATGCCACGTGCTCCGCTCGAGAGGGCGCAGGTGAAGCCGGCGATGCGCATCCTCAGGGCGAGGTCGAGGTCCTCGTAGTAGGCGAAAATCTGCTGGTCGAATCCACCGACCGATTCGAAGGCGGCGCGGTCGTAAAGTGCCGCGCCTCCGCTGGGGCCGAGCGGCCCCCCGACCTCGGCGGCGATGGCGACCGGCCGGCCTTCGAGGAAATCGAAGGCCATCAGGGTCTCTTCGTCGGCGATGATCCCGGCGGAATCGATCAGTCCGGGCGCCTCGGACTGGAGCAGGACACTGGCCACCATCGCCGCTCCGGTCGATTCAGCGGTCGCGAGGATTTCCGCCACGAATTCCGGCTCGAGGACCACGTCGTTGTTCAGCAGCAGGATCGGGCCGTCACCGACTTCGCTGATCGCCTGGTTCAGCGCCCGTCCGAAACCGAGGTTCTGACCCAGCTCGATCAGCCGACACTCGGGGAAATCGGCCTTGATCATGTCCTGAGAGCCATCTGTAGAGCCATTGTCGACCACCACGACTTCGCAGGAGACTGTTTGTCCACGCAGGCTTTCCAAAGCCACCCGCAGGCGGGCCAGTCCGTCAAGAGTGGGTATGTAGGCGGTGGGCACCATCGACCGATCCTATGTCTATAGCCTTTGCCTGATGGAAGACCTCAAGGGACTGATTCTGTCTGGTGGGGAAGGCACCCGCCTGCGTCCCATCACTCACACCTCCGCCAAGCAACTGGTCCCTGTGGCCAACAAGCCCGTGCTCTTTTATGGCATTGAGGCCCTGGTTGAAGCGGGGGTAACCGACATCGGCATCATCATCGCCCCGGCGACCGGCGATGAGATCCGGACAGCGGTCGGCGACGGCTCTGACTTCGGCGCGACAGTTACTTACATCGAGCAGGACAAGCCGGCCGGCCTCGCCCACGCCGTCCTCACCGCGGAAGATTTCCTCGACGGCTCGTCTTTCGTCATGTATCTCGGTGACAACCTCTTGAAGAACGGCATCTCCAGCCTGGTTGAGTCCTTCCGCGAGAACTCGCCCGAAGCGATCATCCTGCTGACCGCAGTCGATGACCCGAGTGCGTACGGCGTGGCCGAGCTGGACGGCGACCGCGTTGTCGGCCTGGTCGAGAAACCGGAAAACCCACCTTCGAACATGGCGCTGGTCGGCGTCTACCTTTTCTCTCCCGCGATCATGGAAGCTTCGCGGGCGCTGAAGCCCTCCGGGCGCGGCGAGCTCGAGATCACCGAAGCGATCCAGTCGCTGATCGAGGACGGCCGTGAAGTCCAGTCGGAAGTGGTCAAGGGCTGGTGGAAGGACACCGGTCAGCTGGCCGACATGCTCGAAGCGAACCGGCTCGTGCTTCAGGAGATCGAGACCCGGATCGATGGCGAGCTCGAGAATTCCAAGGTCGAAGGCCGCGTCATTCTCGAAAAAGGCGCGGTGCTGCGCGGTTCGGTCGTACGTGGACCCGCTGTAATCGCAGCCGGCACCGTGGTTGAAGACGCCTACATCGGCCCCTACACCTCTCTCGGTTCGAACGTGGTCGTGCGCCGCTCCGAGATCGAACACTCGATTCTCCTGTCCGGCGCGACGGTAGAGGACCTGGGTACCCGCATGGAGGCGAGCCTGTTGGGCCGGGACGTGCGGGTCACCCGCACCGACGGCCCGCCGCGGACATTTCGCCTGCTGGTCGGAGACCGCTCCGAGATCGAGATCGTCTGATGAAGGTGCTGGTCCTCGGAGCCCGGGGCATGCTGGGATCGGACGTCATGCGCGCAGCGACCGACGCCGGCCATGAAGTGCGCGGATTCGGCCACACTGAACTCGACATCACCGACCCCGAGGCGTTGCGGAGCCGGTTCGAACTCGACCGTCCGGACGCGGTCATCAACTGCGCCGCCTGGACCGATGTCGACGGCGCCGAAGACGACCCCGAAGGCGCCCAGCTGGTCAACGGCACCGGTGCCGGCAACGCGTCTGCGGCAGCAGCGGCTGTTGGCGCCAAGATCATCTACGTCTCCAGCGACTACGTCTTCGCCGGCGACAAGGGCGACGATTACGTCGAGGCCGACCAGACCGGCCCGATCTCGGTCTACGGCCAGTCGAAGCTCGCCGGAGAGGTCGCCACCGCCACGGCCAACCGGCGCTCGTCGATCGTACGCTCGTCCTGGCTCTTCGGCATCAACGGACCCAACTTCGTCAACACGATGATCCGGCTCGGCGAAAGCCAGGGCCAGGTGCTGGTTGTCCACGATCAGGTCGGCTCACCCACTTACACCTGGCACCTCGCGTACGGCCTGGTCCGCCTGCTCGACTCCGACGAATTCGGCATCCACCACATGGCGGCCGCAGGTAGCTGCTCCTGGTACGAGTTCGCCAAAGAGATCTTCAGGCTCTCGCAGATGGACGTCGTGACCCTCTCGGCGACCACCGAAATGTTCGGTGCGAAAGCGCCCCGACCAGCCCGTTCGGTCCTGGTCAGCGCCAACGAGCACGCGATCCAGCTGCCCTCATGGCAGGATGGTTTGGCGAGTTACCTGGCGCAGAAGCAGAGCGTCGAGGCAACCGCGGCAGAGTCCTCCGAAACAGAACGCGGAAAGTGAAGCTCCTCGTCACCGGCGGGGCCGGATTCATCGGCTCCAACTACGTTCACCACCACCTCGAGAACCACCCCGACGACCAGATCGTTGTGCTCGACAAAATGACCTACGCCGGCCGGCTGGAGAACCTCGAGGGCCTGCCCGAGGACCGGTGCTCGATGGTCGAAGCCGACATCTGCGACCGGGAGACGGCGCGCCAGACGGTCGAAGGCTGCGACACGATCGTCAATTTTGCTGCCGAATCGCACGTCGACCGCTCGATCGAAGCACCGGGCGAGTTCATCACCACCGACGTCTTCGGCACCTACGTGCTGCTCGAGGCGGCCCGTGATGCAGGCATCCGCCACCTCCAGATTTCGACCGACGAGGTCTACGGCTCGATCGAAAAAGGCTCGTTCACCGAGAGCTCCCCGATCGACCCCTCCTCGCCGTACTCCGCCTCCAAGGCCGGTGGCGACATGATCGTCTCGGCCTTCAACCACACTTACGGCGCCGACAGCCTGATCGTCCGCGCCTCGAACAACTACGGTCCGAACCAGCACCCCGAGAAGCTGATCCCGCTGGTCGTGCTGAACGCACTTCACGGCGATCCGATCCCGGTCTACGGCAACGGGCTTCAGGTCCGCAACTGGCTCTTCGTCCGGGACTTCTGCAGCGCGATCGACGTCGTGCTCGAAAAGGGTGAGGCCGGACAGGTTTACAACGTCGGTGGGCCGGACGAAAAGACCAACATCGAAGTCGTGAAGACTATCCTCGAGATGGCCGGTCAGGACGAGTCGTTGATCACCCACGTCGAGGATCGCCTCGGCCACGACCTCCGTTATTCGCTCGGCTCGGAGAAGACGAAGGGTCTCGGCTGGGAGGCCCAGGTCTCCTTCGAAGAGGGCATCGAACGGACCGTCAACTGGTACCGCGACAACCCCGAGTGGTGGGGAGCGCTGCGTTCCGGCGAATACCGTGAGTACTACGAGAAGCAGTACGGAACCAAGCTCGGCTGATGGCGCAGCGACTCGAAACGAAACTGGACGGACTCGTCCTGATCGAGCCCGATGTCCACGGCGACGAACGCGGCTTTTTCGTGGAGACTTTCAGCGCCGCAGCGTGGAATGAATTCGGCGTGGACGCGGAGTTCGTCCAGCACAACCACTCCCGCTCCGGCAAGGGCACCCTGCGTGGCCTCCACTTCCAGACCTCTCCCGGCCAGGCGAAGCTGGTTCGTTGTCCGCGCGGCGCGATCTTCGACGCTGCGGTCGACCTTCGCAAGGGTTCATCGACCTACGGCCAGTGGGAGGGATACGTGCTCGACGACCAGCTACACCGCCAGCTCTTCGTGCCGGTCGGTTTCGCGCACGGATTCGCCGTCCTTTCCGAACTGGCCGACGTCACTTACCTGGTCTCCAGCCTCTACGACCCGGAAACAGAAGCCGGAATCCGCTGGAACGATCCCGAAGTAGGGGTCGAGTGGCCGGTACAAGAACCACTCCTGTCCCAGAGGGACGTGGACGCTCCGCTGCTCAGCGAAATAGGAGCCGACCTACCTTTTCGGATCTGAGCCGGCCGCAGCCGTCAAGGCCGTACAGTCCTGTAGCTCGTCGGCTGATTCCGGCAGCGCCGCCTGAATCGTCTCGGTGAACTCCGGTCCTGGCTTCACCGCGCGCAGGTCGAAGAAGTGGAATCGACCGTCTTCACTGATCAATGGCGTCTCACCAGTCAGTCGGGACGCCCGGGCGGAAACGGCCTTGAATTCCCCGGGGGTCTCGTAACCGAAGGAGTCGATCCAGAGGCCACTGAAGCCAATTGCCCGGATCGCGGGGATCAGGTCCTTCATCGGCAGATCCTTCAGGCAGGCAGGGACATCGGCTGAGCGGCCCTCCATGCCGGCGTAGCTCCAGCGCAGGTCATGCGAGTGGTGGTAACCACGCATCGGGTCGTAGTCGGTCATGTGGCCAGGCGGGGGATAACCCTCCGGGTACTTCAGGTACGGCAACTGGAAGACCATCGAATCGGCGGGGAGTTCGTCTTCGATCTGGTCGACGAAGCGGCCGTCGCGCTGATACTCGGCAGCGTTGGCCGTGTGTTCGAACTGGTTTGGCCAGCGGGCCGGCGTCTGGTCATAGAGCCCGACGAGCAGCACGGCGCCACTGATCAGCAGGATGATGAGCCGACCGTGGTTACGTGGGCAAATCCACCTGAAGAGCCGCTCGAGCAGCAGGCAGAACCCGAACAGGGCGAAGAAACCGATGAGGACCGACATTCGGTTCCACCCGCGGAACTGAGCCGTCAGCCCGAGGGCGATCAGGCTCGAGACCCCTCCGATCGTCGCCACGAAGAAGATCGCCACGATCGCGAGGCCGGCCTGACTTTCGACCGGTTTCGCCCATTTCTTCCTCGAGATCGCAGCCCCACCCATCGCTGCCAGCAGGAAGCAGAGCCCGATCACGCCGAGAATGCCGAGCGACTGCGCGTCTTCGCTCGGCAGGCTGGTCTGGTTGAGGAATCTGGCTTTGACCTCGGCCAGCGGCGCGAGGCGATGGTTCGTCGCCGGCAGAACGAGCTGGGTCAGGCTGAGTCCGTATTTCTCGGTCTGAGCCAGCGTCCGCTCGGTCATCGCCGGGTTCGCCCCGTGCTCCTGCCGGAAACGGATCGAGTCGCTGACCGCGACGGTCAGAGTCAGGGCGATCAGCCCCGCACCCAGCACCCCGCTGAGCGCGACTCGCCAGCGGCCGGTGCCTGCCAGCGTCACCAATGATGCGGCGACCAGCATGATCGCCGCGAACGTCGCGTAGTAGCTCGGTCCGATTCCGATGAGTACGCAGAAGGCGACCGTCAGGGCAGTCGTTCTCACTTTTTCGGATGGACCCCGGAACAAGGTGCGGGGATCGCCCAGCGAGTGGCCGCCAAGCAGGCGCCCGATCATGTAGGCGGCGAAGGGGATCATCCAGTACGAAGATAGGAACACGTGCGACTCGCCCCGCCAGAAGTGGTAGGGCAGCAGCGAGAAGAGCACTCCGCCGATGATCGCGATCCGTCCGTCCAGACCGAGCGCGCGCATCGCCCACCAGGCCGAGATCGATGCCATGGGAAAGGTGGCGAGCCAGTAGAGGTTCATCACGGCGGCGGCATCGTCGACGAACAGCCCCAGGGAGCGGAGCATCGCCTGCTCGAAGGGCGCGACCTGGGGGAACTCGAGCGTCTGGCTGTGGAACGGCGCGCCGAGGTCCGGATTGACGAAAGGCGTGCCGTGCTCGAGCAGGCCCTTGACGTAGCTCAGGTTGAATAGCGCGTCCCAGTGGTACTCGAACGGGACCGAGAGGTCGGCGTTCCAGAAGCGGATCGAGACCAGCGCGAGCAGCAGTGACAGCGATCCGGCGAGAAGGGCTTCTGCCACTGGCTTTCGGGCTAGACGTGCGAGCGTGTTCATCGCCCACGGACCGCGGTTATCGCCAGGCTCAGTGCGAGCTTGGCGGCGATTCCGAAATAGACCAGGACGTTCAGCGGCGTCGAGGATGCGGGGGCATCGAACCGCCGATAGAAGCGACCCATCCCGCGGTGGAAGGCGACCTCCTGCCTGAAGCCGCGCCGCTTGCCGCTTGAGCCCCCTTTGACGTGGAGGACCGTCCCGGCCGGTTCGTAGAAGACCTTCCACCCGGCCCGCCAGAAGCGGCGGCACCAGTCGAGGTCTTCCATGTAGAGCCAGTAACCCTCGTCGAGGGGGCCGGCCGCCAGCAGGGCCTCCCTCCGGACCAGCATGAAGGCGCCGTTCACGGCATCAACCTCGCCCGGGTCGTCGTCGCCTAGATCGGTGGCGCGGTACTGCGAGAGCGACCGTGATGCGCCCCCGCGACGGCCGAGTCCCGAGAAGTGAGCCAGCGCGGCGAGGGGTGTCGGGAAGGAGCGCTTGCAGGCGTGGTCAAGCTCACCCGACGGCAACACCAGTTTGACTCCCACCATTCCGATCGCCGGATCGTTTTCAAGCCGGGCCAGTGCCGCGTCGAGCGACCCTTCGTAGACCTCTGTGTCGGGATTGAGCAGGAGGATGAACTGTGCCTCGCTTCGGCGTAGCAGGATGTTGTTGCCCGCCGAGAAGCCGATGTTGCCCTGGCGGACCAGCTCGACCGCAGGAAACTCTGCGGCCACCATGTCGGGGGTCGAATCCATGCTGCCGCTGTCGACCACGGTGATTGCCATCTCCCGAGACGGCGGATTGGCTTCGAGCGAGGCCAGGCAGCGACGCAGAAGCTCTTCGGCCCCGTGGCTGACGATCACTACTTCGAGGTCCGAACGCGACATGTTGTGAGGCTATGGCACCGTGGGCGGGAAGGCTCCCGACGGCTCTAGAAAGCGCCGTCCCCGCGGATTACGGCCTTGGGGGTGCGGGCCAGGATCGAGATGTCACCGGCGATTGTCAGGTTGTCGAGGTAGTCGCGTTCGAGGGCGAGTCGCTCTTCGAAGTTGAGGCTGCCACGGCCGGCGACCTGCATCGGTCCGGTCAGTCCGGGCTTGACGCTGAGACGCTGACGCTGGCGCTCGTCATAGAGCGCGACAACTGCTTCTTCTTCCGGCCGGGGTCCGACCAGCGACATGTCACCCTTCAGCACATTGATGAACTGGGGAATCTCGTCCATGCTCGAGCGTCGCAGGAAGCGGCCGACCCTGGTGATGCGAGGATCGTTGTGAATCTTGAAGGCCGGTTCTTCCAGCGCGTCGAGGTCGATCAGGTCGTCGAGCTGTGACTCCGCGTCGGCGTCCATGGTGCGCAGCTTGAACATCGTGAACTTCTTGCCCTTCTTGCCGACGCGGACCTGCCGGAAGAACACCGGGCCCTCCGAGTCAAGCTTTATGAAGACGGCGGAGAGCAGGAGGAGTGGCGATGTCAGCATGAGCAGCGCGGCCGAGACGCTGAAGTCGAGGGCCCGCTTGATCGCCATCGTCGAACGTGGCGGGATGCTGAAATGGAAGTCCAGCATCGGCACTTCGGCGATGCGGTTCAGTTCGGTATCCGGGCCGAGAACTTCCTGGTTCGCGGGCACCAGGTGACGGCGACGCCAGAGTCGCGGCAGGTATTGATGATCGAGTTGATCGCACGGGAGTCGAGGCTGTCGTCGGCGATGACTACTCTGGCGATCTCCCGGTCCTGAGACACTTCGGAGAGGTTTTCGATCGCGCCGAAATACTTAATGCCGAGGTCTACCGGACCTCCGCGTCCGCCGTCCGGCGACTGGGCAACGAAACCGCTCAGCTGGATTGTGTTGCCTGCTTCCTGGGCGAGGCGTTTCGAAACCAGGGCGGCTTTGGTGCCGGAACCGACGATGATTGTCTTCTCCGGATCGGCCACCTTCCGATAGAGGCTTCGCACCATGCCGCGCAGGGCGATCGAGATGATCACGGCGATGCCGCCGATGAGGATCATTGCGGCGCTCGGGAAGGCCGGTATTGGCAGCAGTTCGGTCAGGGTCTTGGCAGTTACGACGGTGATCGCCGCGGTAGCCAGCAGGGAGGGGATTTCCTCCGCGGTGCGATGCTGGATCCGGCGATCGTCCCGGTCGTAGAGGTTGTAGAGCTTGGCGATGAAAATCCAGAGCGGGACGATCATCGTGGCCCAGAAGAGATTCTGATCGGCCAGCTTGCCGATTTCCCAGGCGATTAGGATGCCAACTGCGATGCCAGTTGTATCGGCCAGAGCAAGCGCCCAGCGCCGAAGGCGGCGCAGGTGGGCGGCAGTGTTGGGACCCGAGGGGCGTCCAGAAACGACATCAGGGCTGCGATCAGCCGCCCCTGAGGGTGTTGATCCTTCGGTCTTTGAACTGGGGATACGGCTCACTTGTTCTTTCCTGGGAGCCAGTTCCGGACGAGACTGGACTGGGTGTTCAATCCTAGTAACCACCCGAAAACGCAATAGGTGCGCTCTGGCTCCCTAATTTTTATCGCAGTGGCGGGTCTTGCATTCGTACGGGTGCCGGTGACGGATCAGGTGCAGCTCCGGCCGCCGCCTGAGTTCTTACCCGGTGAGTGTGGGTGGTAACCCCGGAGGAGTAGCGTTCAGGGGTTAGAAATGGCCAAAAAAGCGACCCTGAATCCGCTTTCTCCCTTCAGTCCCGAAGTCCGGCGCTGGTTCGAGGCCACCTTTGAAGGGGCGACCCGCGCCCAGGCTGAAGGCTGGAAAGCGATCAGTAGTGGCAAGAACACCCTGATCTGCGCTCCGACCGGCTCCGGCAAGACCCTGGCGAGCTTCCTCTGGGGTATCGACAGCCTCGCCCGGCGTCCGGACCGCGCTCCCGGGGTGAAACTGGTTTACGTATCGCCGCTGAAGGCACTCTCGTACGACATCGATCGCAACCTGAAGGCACCGCTGGCCGGCATCGGCTCCGATATTTCGGTCGCACTGCGCACCGGTGACACGCCCCAGTCGGAACGGCAGAAGATGCGCCGGAACCCACCGGACATCCTGATCACCACCCCGGAATCGCTCTACCTGATGCTTTCGTCGGGCGCGCGGGAAATCTTCCACTCGGTCGAGACGGTGATCGTCGACGAGATCCACGCGGTAGCGGCGACGAAGAGGGGAGCCCACCTCGCCTTGACCCTGGAACGGCTGGACCACCTGGTCCAACACGGGATCGAAGCAAAACCGGGGACTGGGTGCGAAAGCTCCACCATAGGTGTAGAAAACGCACCCAGTCCTGTTGACGCACCTCGTTCCGTTCAGCGCATAGGACTTTCGGCTACCCAGCGCCCTCTCGAGCGCATCGCCAAATTCCTGGCCGGGCCGAAACGTGAGTGTGAGATCGTCGATGCCGGCGAGCCGAAGAAGCTCGACCTCGAGATCGTGGTGCCGGTCTCGGACATGAGCAACCCGGTGGTCAGCGACCAGTCGGTGGGCGGGCCCGGCGAAGGCCACGTCCGTTCGATCTGGCCGGCGATCTACCCCGAACTTCTGGCCCTGGTCAAGGAGCACACCTCGACCATCATCTTTGTCAATAACCGCCGCGCTTCCGAACGTCTTGCGCAACGGCTGAACGAACTCGATGAAGAAGGCGAGACGGAGGAGTCACCGAACCGCACGGCGACCGAGACGGTCCCGATCAACGAAGACGAAGAAGTCGGTCCGGTCCTCGCCAAGGCTCATCACGGCTCGCTTTCCCACGACGAACGCACCGTGGTCGAAGAGCAGCTGAAGTCTGGTCAGATCCCCTGTCTGGTCGCGACCTCGTCACTCGAGCTCGGGATCGACATGGGCGCGGTTGACCTGGTCATCCAGGTCGAGTCGCCGAAGTCGGTCAGCCGCGGCCTCCAGCGGATCGGCCGCGCCGGTCACGGTCTCGGCGAGACCTCGAAGGGCCGGATCTTCCCCAAGTTCCGCGGCGACCTGCTCGAGAGCGCGGTGGTCACGCAGCGAATGCGTGACGGCCAGATCGAGGAAACGGTGATCCCGGTCAACCCGCTGGACGTTCTGGCCCAGCACCTGGTTTCGATGGCGGCGCTCGACCAGTGGAATACGAAAGACGCCTTCGAGCTGGTCACGCAGACTGCATCTTTCGCCGAACTCTCCGAAGAGAACTTCGAGAACGTGCTCGACATGCTCGACGGTCGCTATCCGTCGGACCGTTTCGCCGAGCTGCGGCCGCGGATCGTCTGGGACCGGACCGAGGCGACGATCGAAGGACGCAAGGGTTCGCGTTCGCTGGTCGTCACCAATGCCGGCACGATTCCCGACCGCGGCCTCTACGGAGTCCACCTGCCGGACGGACGCCGGGTCGGCGAGCTCGACGAGGAGATGGTCTACGAAGCGCGGGCCGGCCAGGTATTCCTGCTCGGAGCCTCGAGCTGGCGGATCCAGGAGATCACCCGCGACCGGGTGATCGTGATCCCGGCGCCGGGCGTCCCGGGTGCGATCCCGTTCTGGCGCGGCGACGGCATCGGGCGGCCCGCCGAGCTCGGCAAGGCAATCGGCGCCTTCTCCCGAGAAGCGGTCAACTCCGAACCGGAAGAACTCGAAAAGACCCATCACCTCGATCCGATGGCGGCGCAGAACCTCGTCGCTTACCTCAAGGAGCAGCAGGACGCGACCCGGGTCGTGCCTTCTGACACCTCGATCGTTATCGAGCGGTTCCGCGACGAGATCGGCGACTGGCGCCTCTGTGTCCTCTCGCCCTATGGCGGCCGGGTCCACTCTGCCTGGGGCCTCGCGATCGCCCGCAAGCTGCGTGACGAACACGACCTCGAAGCTGACGCGATCTATTCCGACGATGGCATCGCGATCCACCTGCCCGACGCCGACGAGCCACCGTCTTCGGACCTGGTGATGATCGAGCCGGACGAGCTCGAGGACCTGGTCGTGCGCGAGCTCGGGACCTCCGCGCTTTTCGGCGCCCGGTTCCGCGAGAACGCGGCCCGCTCACTACTGATCCCCCGGGCCTACCCCGGCAAGCGCACCCCGCTCTGGCAGCAGCGGCTGAAGTCGCAGAGCCTGCTCGAAGTCGCCCAGGACTTCCCGCGGTTCCCGGTGATCCTCGAGACCTACCGCGAGTGCCTGCAGGATGTGTTCGACTTGCCCGGCCTCGATGCCCTGCTGCGGGGTCTCCATTCGCGCGAGCTGTCGCTGGTCGAAGTCGAGACCCAGACGGCTTCCCCCTTCGCTTCTTCCCTGCTCTTCGACTACGTCGCCACTTACATGTACGAAGGCGACACCCCGAACGCCGAACGCAAGGCAACGGCGCTCTCCCTGGACCGCGAGCTATTGCGGGAACTGCTCGGCCAGGACGAGCTGCGCGAGCTGATCGAGCCGGACGCGCTGATCGAGGTCGAAGAATCCCTCCAGCACCTGACCGAACACAGCCGGGCCACCGATCGCGATGGTCTCCAGCAGATCCTGAGGCGCCTCGGAGACCTGACCGGGGCCGAGGCGGAAGCCCGCACCGAGGACGGCAAGTCGGCAAAGTCGATGCTCGAGAACCTGATCAAGGAGCGCCGGGTGGCAGAGGTCCGGGTCAACGGCGAGGTTCGATTCATCGCAGCCGAGGACGCCGGTCTTTACCGCGACGCGCTTGGCGTGTCGCCTCCCGGGGGCCTGCCTGCCACCTACCTCGAAGAACGGGAGGAGCCGATGGTGACCCTGGTCTCCAGATACGCCCGGACCCACGGCCCATTCCCGACCGCCCAGCTGCGCGACCGGTACGGGGTCGATCCGACTCCGGCTCTGGCCCAGCTCGAGGCAGCCGGTGTGGTCATGCGTGGCGAGATCCTGCCGGGCGGCACCCAGCGCGAATGGTGTGAAGCCGACGTGCTCCGCCGGGTCCGGCGGGCCAGCCTCGCCCACCTCCGGCAGGAAGTCGAGCCGGCCGATGCTGCGACCTATGCGCGCTTCGTCGCCTCGTGGCAGGGGGTCGACCGTTTCCGCCGCGCCGGAGCCGGCCCTGATCGACTGCGCGAGATCCTGGTGCCGCTCCAGGGCGTGGCCCTGACTCCGAAAGTCTGGGAACGAGACGTGCTGCCACGCCGCGTCGGCGCGTATAACCCGGCCTGGCTGGACGAGCTCTGCACCAGCGGCGAAATCGTCTGGATCGGCGCCGGCGCAATCGGCCGCGCCGACGGGCGAGTCGCCTTCTACTTCCGCGAAGACGTGCGCCTGGCCGGTCCGCCTCCCGCGAACATCAAGCTGGAGCGGCCGGAAGGGCCGGTCCACAACTCAATCCGCGAGCGCCTCGCCAATGGCCCCGCCTTCTGGCTCGATCTGGTCGCCGAGCTGGACCACAAGGCGGAGGAGCTCCACTCGGCGATCTGGGACCTGGCCTTCACCGGCGAGATCACCAATGATTCTTTTGCCCCGTTGCGGGCTCCGCGGCTGCGGTCGGTTCCGCGGGTCCAGGCCGGACGCCGTTTTTCCCGCCGCCGCGCCGCCGCCAGCCCGACCGTCCAGGGCCGCTGGTCTCTGACCGAGACTCTGTTCAGGAACTCGCCGGCCGCCGGACCGCGCTTCCGTGCGCAGGCCGAACTGATGCTGGAGCGCCACGGCATCCTGACCCGCGAGATGGCGCTCGCCGAAGGCATCCCGGGCGGTTTCTCCACGCTCTACCCGGAACTCTCGAACCTCGAAGTCCTGGGCTCTGCTCGCCGCGGCTATTTCGTCGAAGGCCTCGGTGGTGCCCAGTTCGCCCTGCCCGGGGCAGTCGAGCGACTTCGCTCCCAACCGCTCGATGACGAAACACTGACCGTGCTCGCTTCAACCGATCCGGCGAACCCATACGGCGCGACTCTGAAGTGGCCGAAGCTCGAGAACCGCCGCCGCCTCGCTCGCTCGCCGGGTTCGTACGTCCTCCTGCGCTCCGGGAAACCGCTGCTCTACCTCGAGAAGGGCGGCAAAGGCATTCTGCGGCTCGACCCCGAACTCTCGGGCGACGAGCTGATCCGCCTGCTCGGTGAATTCGCGAGGTGCGCCGAGGAGGGGCTGATCGCTCCCCTGAAGATCGAGCGTTTCGACGGCGAGGCCCTGATCGGATCCGGCTTCGAGGGCGCGCTGGTCCAGGCCGGCTTCAGCCGCCAGCCACGCAAATTGGTCGTGCCGGCCTGAGTTAAGGGATACTTCTCCTGTGTCTTTGGATGAGGATTCAGTCGCCGGACTTCTCCGGAGTGTTCCCCTGTTCGCTGAACTGGGAGACGACGATCTCGAGAGGTTCTCTCGGGTGGCGGTCCCGCGGTCGTATCCGGAAGGGACGAGGGTCTTCCATGAGGGCGACAATTCCGACGCCTGTTACATCGTCCGAAGCGGAACTTTCCGGGTCACCAGGGAACATCCCGACGGCCGCGCGATAACGCTGGCGACGCTCACGTCGGGCGACATCGTCGGCGAATTGGCGATGCTCGACGGTGAAGTCAGGTCAGCCAGCGTCGAGACCCTCGGCGGCGAAGGCGAACTGCTCGCTCTGCCCGCCAGCGATGTGCGATCACTGCTCGAACGTCATCCGGAGATCACGGTGAAGATGGTCGCGGCACTCACCCGCCGCCTGCGTGCGGCCAACGAGCGCATCTCCCGCCAGTCGTTCCAGACGGTGCCTTCGAGAGTTGCCGGCGTTCTTTCACAGCTGGTCGACGACGAAGGTCACGACGGCAATCAGAGTGAAGTGACGATCCGGATGAACCAGGCCGATCTGGCCCAGCTTGCCGGAACGTCCCGCGAAAGCGTCAGCCGGTTTCTCGCCGATCTCGAGCGATCCGGCGTGGTGCGGGCGGGCCGGGGCCAGGTGACCATCCTGGAACCCGCCAAGCTCGGCAACTACATATTCTAGGAACCGATGGCTCACGGGCTCTACGCACTTAATTTCTATTCCCCCCTCTTCGTCGACCAGCTGAAGCGCGGCCGGAAGACGGCAACGATCCGGCTTGGCAACAAGTCACAGAAGTACGAGCGCAGCCAGGTCGTCTGGGTGACGGTCGGCTCAAGACATTCACGCCGCGAAAAGATCTTCTCGGCGATCATCGACGAAGTCGAAGTCAAGCGCCTCTCGGACATTTCACCGCGCGACATCGAGCGCGACAATCCGGAATTCCGCCGGGTGGAAGAGACCCGCGGCTTCCTCGAGCAGATCTACGACCGCGAGATCGAACCGGACGCCCTGGTCACGATCATCCACTTCTCGCAAGTGGTCGAAGCCGGTCTGGCCGGTTTCGGAACGGTTCCTTCACCCAACTGAGGTCTCTGTCCAGGGTGCTGCCGGTGCGGGGTACGGAGGTACCTCCTCCGGGCCAACGCTCCCTTGATCGGGTCGAACTGCGGGATCGCCTCGGTCGCCAGCCCTCCGGGGGCACCTCCGTACCCCGCACCTGGCCCCGGGGCTGTTCTTTGCCGCGATTTAGGTCCATATGCCCATTTCGCGGCGGAGAACCACGTTCGCAGGTCCTTCGATTGCCCGAAACTCCAACCCTGTATGGTTTCAAGTCGCTTTGGCACTCTCATCGTTAGAGTGCCAGCGAAGCACAGAATGACCTTTACGAACACATGACAACGGAGGTATCGAATGAAGCTGAAGCCCCTCGGGGACAGGCTGATCGTCAAGCCGGTTGAGGAAGAAGAGACCACTGAAAGTGGAATTTTCCTTCCTGAGACGGCCAAGGAGAAGCCCCAGAAGGGAACGGTAGTGGCCGCAGGAGATGGCGCCATTGCTGAAGACGGAACCCGCCGCCCGCTCGACGTGAGCGAAGGCGACGAGGTCCTCTACTCCAAGTACGGCGGGACCGACATCACGGTAGAGGGCGACGAGTTGCTCGTCCTGCGTGAATCGGACATCCTCGCCAAGGTCCAGTAACCCCCTCTAACCAAGCCTTTCAGGAGGTACGAAAACATGGCTCATAAAGAGCTGAAGTTCGCAGAAGAAGCAAGGGGAGCCCTGCAGGACGGCGTTGACGCCGTTGCTAATGCAGTCAAGGTCACCCTCGGTCCCAAGGGCCGATACGTAGTACTCGACAAGAAGTTCGGCGCTCCGACCATCACGAACGACGGTGTCACCATCGCTCGTGAGATCGAGGTCGAAGACGTGTTCGAGAACCAGGGCGCCCAGCTCGTTCGTGAAGTCGCGACCGCGACCAACGACGTTGCCGGTGACGGAACCACCACCGCCACCCTGCTCGCCCAGATCATCGTCCGCCAGGGCCTGAAGAACGTCGCCGCCGGAGCAAATCCGCTGGCGCTTCGCCGTGGCATCGAGAAGGCCGTCGACGTAGTCGTCGAGAATCTCCGCGACAAGCAGTCCAAGGAGATCAACGGCAAGGAACAGATCGCCCGCGTCGCCGCCATTTCGGCAGCTGACGACGAGATCGGCAACATCATTGCCGACGCGATCGAGAAGGTCGGCAAGGACGGCGTTGTCAACGTCGAAGAAGGCCAGACCTTCGGTATGGAACTCGAGTTCACCGAGGGCATGCAGTTCGACAAGGGCTACATCTCGCCCTACATGGTCACCGACCAGGACCGGATGGAGGCTGTTCTCGAAGAGCCGTACGTCCTGATCGCCAACCAGAAGATCGGTTCGGTCCGGGACATCCTTCCCGTGCTCGAGCAGGTCATGCAGGGTGGCAAGCCGCTGCTGATCGTCGCCGAGGACGTCGAAGGCGAATGCCTCGCGACCCTCGTCGTCAACAAGCTGCGTGGCACCTTCACCGGTGTTGCGGTCAAGGCGCCGGGATTCGGCGACCGCCGCAAGCGCATGCTCGAAGACATCGGCATCCTGACCGGTGGTGAAGTCATCACCGAAGAGATGGGCCTCAAGCTGGAGAACACCCAGCTGACCCAGCTCGGACAGGCCCGCCGCGTAGTCGTCTCCAAGGACACGACCACGATCATCGACGGTTCCGGTGAAGCTGACGGCATCAAGGGCCGGATCAAGCAGATCAAGTCGGAAATCGAGAACACCGATTCCGAGTTCGACCGCGAGAAGCTCCAGGAGCGTCTCGCCAAGCTGGCCGGCGGCGTAGCCGTGGTCAAGGTCGGAGCTGCAACCGAAACCGAGATGAAGGAAAAGAAGCACCGCGTCGAAGACGCCCTCCAGGCTGCCCGTGCGGCACTCGAAGAGGGAATCGTCCCCGGCGGCGGAGTTGCTCTCCTCAACGCTCAGGACGGACTCGACGTCGACAAGTTCGAAGACGCCGACGAGCGCACTGGCGCGCAGATCATCTACCGCTCCCTCGAAGAGCCGGTCCGGCAGATTGCCGAGAACTCGGGTCTCGAAGGTTCGGTCGTGGTCAACGCGGTCCGTGAGCATGAAGACCGGTGAAGGTCTCAATGCCGCCAACGGTGAGTACGGCGACATGGTCAAGGCCGGAGTTCTCGACCCGACCGTCGTCACCCGTTCTGCACTCCAGAACGCCGCGTCGATCGCGAAGAACATCCTCGTGACCGAAGCGATCATCGCCGAGCCCGCCGAAGAAGGCGGAGGCGGAATGCCCGCAATGCCCGACATGGGCGGAATGGGCGGCATGATGTAAGGAGTCTCCTTCGAGACTTCGCCCGAACTCAGGTTCTGGCACGGAAAGGCCCGGGAGGAATCCCGGGCCTTTCTTTTGGGAAAAGGGAAGATTCCCATGGTTCGCCCGTCTTGTGGGAAACTGATTGGGTCGAAAGCCTGGATGCTTCTGGCAGAAGAATCGACGAAGGGGGATAGAGCGATGAGACTTGAGGTAAGGAGTTGCCTTCGAACTTTGCTTAGTGGTGCGGCCGTTTGCGCATCGATCATCACCGGCGGGCTGGTAATCGCCTCTGGAGCCTCAGCCGACGATGATGATCCGATCACCTACAAAGGCGTTTTCACGAAGACCGGGTCGATGGTGCACCCGCGACTCAACTCGGAATCGGTAGTGCTCAATGACGGTCGTGTACTCGTTTTCGGTGGCCAAACGAGTTTTGACGATCCCGAAAGCATTACGAATTCGGCCGAGATTTACGATCCGGCCACGAACAAATTTACCGCCACCGGATCATTGTCGCGGGGGAGAAGAAACCCCCAAACCGTGCTACTCAAGGATGGACGTGTATTAGTGGCCGGAGGAGACGCCGCAAAGTTCACCGACCTCCACCCCGATCTGACATGGAAAAGCGCAGAAATTTATGATCCCTCGAGCGGGACGTTCAGCGCTACCGGAAATTCTGAGGGATTCTTTTCCGGGGACACGTCCAGCATTCTCAAAGACGGCAGAGTGCTGCTACTTGGGTACGGATACGCAGAGATTTTCGATCCAGGGACCGGTACATTCAGTCCCACCGGAGCACCGGTCATCGAGCGCAAAAACGCGGCCGCGACGCTGCTCAAAGATGGCAGCGTGTTGCTTGCGGGTGGCGATTCATTCGCGAACTATTGCCCCTCGAAACTGGGGCCGGGTGGGATGATCCTGAATCCGAAAAATATAACCCGGCGACTGGAACGTTCAGCTTGACGGGTGAATTAACGACCCCTCGTGTCAAGCCGAAATTCGTCACGCTGAGCGACGGTAGAGCTTTGTTGCTGGGAGGGCAAGTATTGGCTCTCGAGGACCCGTTATGGGACGAGCTCAACTGTTTGAAAACCTCAGCTCGAAAGGCTGAACTCTACGATTCCACCAGCGGAACGTTTTCAACCACTGGCTTCGCGCACGTCAACGACAGCTCCGACTATTACGAAGGCGCGTACCTCCCTCGTCCGTTTACGCTCCTCGACGACAACCGGATCTTCGTAGTGACTGGGCAAAACATTAACTTCAACAGCGAGTACGCCTCCGACCCTCCTTACCCCTTTGCTTACATCCAGGCACTTTCGGGGGCCGAGAATGACGACGGCATACATACGTTTGCCGGGCCCATGGCCGCACCCCACTTCGGGGGCGTGGTTCAAAAGCTCGGGAACGGTCTCGTTCTGGTGGCTGGTGGAACCCCGACTGACCCGGGTCAAGATCTGGAGATGAAAGTCAACGGCGTAGCGGAACTGTTCGACCAGACCAAGACCCCGCCGCCACTGCCACGAAGGGGCTTCAGGGCAGTGAGCAAGCTGAAAGTGACGCCGAAGAAGAAAACGATCCGTCGTGGCAAGAAGGGAACCTTCAAGGTGACTTTCCTGAATGTCGGCGACCAGTATCTCGTGAAGAACAAGGTATGTAGCTCCGTCGCGTCAAAGAATGCCCGCCACGTTCGGCTCAAAAAATGTAACCGCGCTAATCGGATCGGTCCCGGCAAAACCGGTAAGACAAAGTTCACGGTGTTCGTCAAGAAGAAAGCAAAGAAGGGCAAGAGGATTCCCGTAAAATTCGTCCTCAAGACCGTCACCGACACGGGCAGTCCGAAGAACAAGACGGTCATCGCCAAGGTCAAAATCAAGTAACGGTCAGCGGCGGGTGCCTTTGATCAGGAGGTAGGGGCGGGACTGGCGGATCACATCTCCGTCCCGTTCCCGTTCGGTGAACTCGATGAATGCTTCCCGGAATTCGGCCCGGGCTTCGTCGTCCATCGATTCCGCCAGCATCTTCGTTGGGCCGAAGGCGCGTGACATCAGATCCCAAAAGGCCTCGCCCGATTCGATGACGAGCGGCGAGTCCAGCTCTTCGAACTCGAGATCGAACGAGTTGCCGAGCAGCATCCGGACGGTTTCTTTGCGGCCCCATTCGAGAGGGTTGCCGACACCCTCCGGCGGTGGTGGCTGGTATTGCTGCATGAATCTGAAAAACTCGTCGATTCCGCCTTCGGGACGCCATGCCGAAAAGGCGAGCTTCCCGCCAGGAGCACAGACCCGCGCCAACTCATCAGCGACCACCTGTTGCCGGGGAGCGAACATCGCGCCGACCGATGAGCTGACCGCCGTGAAAGCACCATCTTCGAACGGGAGGTTCTCGGCGTCGCCGACTTGGTAATCGATATCGAGCCCCGCCGCTTCAGCCCGTTTACGTGCGGTCTCGATCAGTGCGAGGGCGAGGTCGACGCCGCTCACCTTCGCACCGGCTTTCGCGGCCCGGCCAGCAACGCCACCGGTGCCGCAGCCAACATCGAGCCAGGCTCCACCCGGCTGCGCGCCGATGCTCGCGACGATCGTGTTGTGCATGTCGGCGAGAGTAGCCTCGACTTCTTCGAACGGCCCCGAGCCCCACATCGAACCTTGCGCCTGCTTCAGCTGATCGAAATCCATTGCCCCACTCCTTTCCCTGTCCGATTCGTGACCCTCAATCCACTCTAACCGACAAAACAGGGATTCTCGGCCGGGTTTTTTCGTGCAGCATTGACGCAGCGCGGCTGAAGTGTTCTACTGGGTTCAACGGAAGCCGAACGGGCACCGAACGAGAGGGCGGCTGTGAACCGGGATAAAATCGACCCATCCTTCATGAGCGACTTTCCGCACAGGCACTTTCCGGTGAGCCTCTCGGCTCCCCCGAGGCGGTGGCCCAAAGAATCCTTGCCATCCAGGCCCAGGACGGGGCAGGCGCCCGTCTGGCGATCAGGGCGCGAACGTCTGCACTGACCGCGGCTGACGGGGATTGCCTCGCAACGGTCCTAGCCGGGCTGGGAGAGAATGTCCGCCATGCGCTTCGGGGTGACGCCCAGTGATTCGACGTCGGCGGTGCCACGATCGGTGGTCATCGCGACCCGCATCAGCTCGGCTTCCTGCCAGGTGGCGAACACCTTCTCCTTGAAGATCTCGTGGAGGGTGCTGAGACCCAGGTGCACCACCGGCAGCGGTACGTGCCAGAGGCGGCGTGGCCTTCCGGCGAGCTGACCGACGAGGATCGACATCTGCGAGTAGGTCAGAGTCTCCGGTCCGGCCAGGTCGAATGATTCTTCGGCCGGCTTCTCGAGCGATGCCATCACCGCGCGGGCTACGTCGTCGGCCCAGATCGGCTGGAAGGTCGATTCGCCGTCGCCGGAGATCGGAATGACCGGCAGGAAGGAGAGGCGGCGCAACAGGGTGATCCAGGGGTCGGAATGGTCGAAGACGATCGACGGGCGGAAGATCGTGGTTTCGAGGTCGGACTTCATGACGGCCTGCTCGGCGATCCACTTTGCCCGGAAGAACCGGGTGCGCTGGACCGCCGAGGCGTTCATCGCGCTGAAAAAGACGAACCGCTTGACCCCGGCCTTCTCGGCGGCTTCGAGCAGCCGCACGGTGGCGAGGCCGTTCAGTTCTTCGACCCGGTAGGGCGGCTGGTCCCGAATCGAGGCTGCCAGATGGATCACCGTGTCGACGCCGCGCATCGCCTGCCGCAGCAGGTAGGGGTCGGAGAGCTCGCGCAGGTCGCCCATGGTGATCTGGACGTTGACTCGCTGGTCGCCGAGCCTTCGTGGCTCCCGGACCAGGCATCGCACCTGCTCCCCGGAGTCGAGCAGACGTGGCAACAGGCGCGAGCCGATGGAACCGGTCGCGCCGGTGAGGAGTATCAAGCCGGATCTGCCTGTCGGGGCTGCACGGTCACCATTGTATGGGGCGGCCAGGGCTGGTCTGTGAGAGGGGCACTCACCTGACCGAGCCTCTAAGATGCGTGGTCATGAGCTACGTCATCGCCGAACCTTGCATTGGCACCAAAGACAATTCGTGTGTCGAAGTGTGTCCTGTGGATTGCATCCACCCGACGCCCGACGAACCGGATTACGAGAAGGTCGACATGCTTTTCATCGACCCCGACGAATGCATCGATTGCGATGCCTGCGTCGAGGCCTGCCCGGTTGACGCCTGCTTCGCAGAAGATCAGCTGCCCGCCGAGTGGGCCAGCTACACCGAGAAGAACGCCGAATACTTCAAGAACTGAGCTTCAAGGACTGACCGGCCCACGGGCCAGTCAGCTTGAAGCGGGATGTCCGACCCTCGGGCCGGCCATCAGACTTGTGGTCGCCTCTACGCCTTGCCGCGGGTGAAGCGCACGAACTGTTTCCAGGCCGGCTTGGCCACGAGCTTGTTGCTCTTGCTATAGGAGAACAGGCCGATCGTGTAACAGAAGCTGCAGTTGACGCCCTTCGGATCCGTGTCCTGCCAGGCGAACCAGTAGACGTTCTTCAGCCTCAGCCGGCGCCGGTCCTTGACCAGGTAGGTGAAGGCGGATTTCAGCTGTCTGGCCTGCGCGCCACGGCTGCCCTTGAGGTACGCGTTGGTCGCACGCCCTGAGCCCCAGCCGATCTCGGTGATCATCATCGGCTTCTTCCTGTAGCCGGCGGAGATCGCGGCGCGGCGGAACTCACGCACGATCACTTTCAGCGTGCGTGTGTTGGCGGCGTAGGGGTGGAGGGCGATCGCGTCGACGCTGCGGCCCTTTGAATGCCTGGCCAGCTGCTTGATGTACTTGTCGGCATCCATCGCCTGGCGCCTTGAACCCTTCGGGCGGGCGAACAGTCCGGAAACGACGACTTTGGCCTTGCGATCGGTCCTGTGGATCACAGAAGCCGCGGAATCGAGCAGGCGGCCGTACTTGGCCGGCGAGACCGGGGTCGCGAAGTAATGGAAGTTTGCCTCGTTCCAGAGTTGCCAGTTCCGTACCGGGGTGTACGGCAGGCTCTTCGGGGCGGTTCTCCAGAACTTGCCTTTGGTCCCGTAGCGTTTGACGGCTGTCTTGACGAAGTTGCGCCATTTCTTGAGCTGGTACTTGTTGGCCACCGGCAGGTTGGTGGTCCGTTTGGTCAGCCAGGCCGGGGATGCGTAGAGGGTCGGCATGATCCGGACACCTTCACGGGCGGCGACCCTTACGGTCCCGTCGAGCCCGTTCCAGTCGAACTCTTTCGCGTTCTGGGACTGGACGGCGGACCAGGCGACGGACACCCGGAGGGACTTCATCTTGCCGCGGTGCATGCGCTTGGTATCGACCCGGTTCACGCCTTCCTGGGGAACGATGCCGAGGAAGCCCTTGGGTGCCTTGGGCACGGCGTGGGCCGCGGGGGCAAAGGCGGCGGTGGCTAGCATCAACAGCGCGATCAAGCCAGTGGCAATCAGCGGTATTCGGCTCTGGGAGGGAGTTGAAGAGAGATTTGTCATTTTGCTCGCATTCGTCATGTATTGCGGAAACAGGGCTCGGGCCGCTTTGGTGCGGTATTTAATTGAATCCAAGTCGCTTCGCACTTTAAGGAATCCAAGTCACTTCGCTCAATCGAAGCAAAGAATGGTTTCGCTGTGCGACTTGGATTATGTGTACCGGGGCCTACTGGAGGACTGGGAGTTCTCTCGCATTTGCGCCGAGCTTGACCGCTGCCGGTGCTTCCGCAGATGCATCCTGGAGCATCGGCAGTTCGCGCGGTGACATCGCCGCCACGCGCTTCGCGATCTCGATGATCGCCGCTCCAGCCGGTGATTCCGGCTTCTCGACGACCAGCGGCGTACCAACGTCGGCATGCTCACGCAGTTCTTCGGAAAGCGGGATCGTGCCGAGCAGCGGCACGCCGATGTCGTCGGCCAGCAGCTGTCCGCCGCCTTCGCCGAAGATCGAGAAAGTCTCGCCGTCCGGCGTGGTGAAGCCGGACATGTTCTCGATCACACCCATGATCTCGAGGTCGACCTTGTTCGCCATCTCGGCGGACCGGCGGGCGACCGACTGGGCCGCGGGTTGCGGCGTCGTGACGATCGCGAGCTTTGCCTGGGGCAACAGCTGGGAAAGGGTCATGGCGATGTCACCGGTCCCGGGCGGCAGGTCGAGCAGCAGGTAGTCGAGCTCACCCCAGGCGACGTCTTCGAGGAACTGCTGGATCGCCTTGTGGAGCATCGGGCCGCGCCAGACGACGGCCGAGTTCTCTTCGACGAAATAGCCGATCGACATCGTCTTCACGCCCGACGGCGCTTCCGGGGGCAGAATCTTACGTTCGCCGTTGACATCGGGCTTGACATCGATCCCCAGCATGCGGGGGATCGAGTAGCCGTAGACGTCGCAGTCGAGAGCTCCGGTCTTCAAGCCCTGGGCCTGAAGGGCGGCGGCGAGGTTCGAAGTCATTGTCGATTTGCCGACGCCACCCTTGCCGGAAGCGACGCAGATCACGTTGTTGACCTGGGCGAGCGCTCCCTGGGGCAGCTTGTCGCGGCCGAGGGTTTGCTGGAGGGTGCCCTTTTCTTCGTCGGAAAGGACATCGAATCCGACGCCGACCTTGGTCACGCCTTCGAGTGAAGAAACCTGGGAGGTCACGGCGTCCTGGAAGTGGGAGCGGATCGGGCAGCCGGCCGTGGTCAGGGAGACCGTGACGTCGACCTGGCCATCGGGCTTGATGTCGATCGAACGGACCATGCCGAGTTCGACGATGTTTCGCCGGAGTTCGGGATCGATGACGGCGGTGAGCTTCTCGGTTACCTGTTCTTCAGAGGGGAGTGACATACCCCAATTCTGGCAGACGGGGGGAGAGATTCCCCGGTCCGGCTCCTTAGGCACTCGGATGCCACAACCCGAGGAGCCGAAGATGCATCGAAAGATAGCCGTTGTCCTTCTACTGACCCTGCTTTGCGCGACCGGTCTGATCGCTCCGGAAAGTGGTTTGGCGACGCGTTACACCGTCTCGCAATGCGGCTGGCACGTCGGCCATGACGCAACCTGGGCAGACACCAGCGCCGACAAGTTCACCCGCAGTTCTTTCTGCCAGCCCCCGCCTCCGGCCAATTCGTTCGACGGGGTCCACCTGATCTCGGAAACCAAAGGCTCGGCCAACTTCGTCGGCGGCACCCGCTACGCCCGCTGGCGTTGGCAGGCACCCCCCGGAACCGGGATCGTCACGATCCACGGCCAGCGGTGGCAATACCTGAGGGACGGCTTCCGGCATCGCATCGGTTCGGTCGCGGCGAATGGTGCTTTCGATCCGTTTCTAGACCTCACCGAGACCAACCCGGACAAGCGTGACTTCTCGCAGTCCTTTTCACCTTCCGCCGCGGCAGTCGAGTCCCGGCTGCTTTGCGCCAAGCCAGACGACAAGGTCTGCTCGACCGAGGACCGCTCGCTGGTCGGCGTCCGCGGCTTGACAATCACAATCAACGACTCGCAGAATCCGTCGGCCTCGGTCAGCGGGTCACTGACTGGTAGCGCCTGGCTCCACGGTTCACGGGCGCTGAGGTTTTCGTCAACCGACGCCGGTTCAGGACTCAGGTACAGCCAGACGCTGATCGACGGGTCGGTGCGCGCGCAGACCGAGCACAGCTGCAACAAGGAAATGATCGCCGGCGAATGGCGTGGAACCCGGATGCAGCCGTGCCCGGCTTCGGCCGGCGGCTACCACTCCGTCAACACCGCGGGCCTCAGCGACGGCCCGCACCGGCTCCAGCAATGCGCGGTCGATTTTGCCGGCAATCGCAGCTGCCCCGTTGATCGGACAATTCGCACCGACAACACTGCTCCGGCGGCGCCTCGGCAACTGGGCGTGGCCGGCGGTAATGAATGGCGGCGGAAGAACGGTTTCGACCTGCTCTGGCAAAGCCCGGATCAGGGTGTTGCGGCCCCGATCGTGGTCTCGCAGTACCAGGTCACCGGGGCCGGTCGATACGACTCGGGCCCGGTTTCCATGTTCGGCTCCGGCTTGCTGCGGCACCTGCTGGTTCCCGCCGCCGGTGAATACCGGGTGTCGGTCTGGTTGATCGACGCGGCCGGTAACGCGAATCCGGCGGCCCACGCCGAGACGACGGTCAGACTCGACGATGTCCCACCGTCGGCCTACTTCCTCGAACCGGAAAGCGACCATCCGGAGCACCTGCGGGTGCCCGTTTCCGACAGCCACTCGGGGGTGGCCGGTGGAACTATCTCCTATCGTCGCCAAGGCAGCGGCTCGTGGCAGCGGCTGGCGACCGAATATGTCCCCGGAAGTCGAGTGCTCGAGGCCGACTTTCCTTCAGGAGACGTTTCTCCGGGGACCTACGAATTCGAGGCGCGAGTCCTCGACCGGGCCGGCAACGGATTCGTGACCGGGCGACGAGGCAACGGTTCTCCGATGACCCTTCGGGCACCACTCAGGGACACGACTTCACTCACGGCCCGGTTGCGCTGGAAGCGGCGCAGCGGACTCGCGCTCAAGATCCCTTACGGAAAGACGGCTCTGGTCAGTGGCCGGTTGGCCAGGCACGGCGGTCAGGCTTTGGCCGGACAGCAGGTCCGGGTGAGCCAGGTCCAGGCCTTCGGCGCCCTTGCGGAGGACTCGACGATCTCGGCGACCACCGATCGGGACGGATACTTCTCGGCGGCCCTGACCCCTGGTGCGACGCGTCGGGTCTCGGTCGGGTTCGGTGGCAGTGCGCTCCTTGACGCGGCAAACGCCGGGCCGCTCGAATTGCGGGTAATGGGTTCACTCTCCCTCCGGGCCAAGCCACGGAAACTGAAGACCGGCCAGAAGCTTCGATTGCGGGGGAAGGTCAAATCAGGTTGGGCCCGGCGCCCGGAGCGCGGCAGTCTGGTGGCGATCCAATACCTGGAGAAGGCTTCGCGCAAGTGGCGCCCGGTCCTGGTGACGAGGGCCGGGCCACTGGGTAATTTCCACGCCGGCTACCGCTTCCGGTACATCACAGGGAAGGCCCGAATCCGCTTACGGGCGGTCCTCATGCCATCGCAGTTCTTCCCGTTTGATTCCGCAGCTTCGAAGACGATCAAGGTAGGGGTTCAGGGATGAAGCGCCGGATTTTCATCGCACTCGCCCTGTCGGTCGGCTTCGTCGGGTTCGTCTGGATGGCGCCGAATGCCGAAGCGGCCGGATACACGGTCAAGACCTGCCAGTCAGTGTCCGGTGCCGGCGTTGGTCCGGTGCCGATCAACGTCAGTACCGGGAGTTTTACGGCCGAGACCGGCTGCCACCTGGGCACCGGCGGCCAGATCGGGTATCGCCTTCAGCCGACAAACCAGGGGTCGGGACAGCAGGCGAGTCGCACCCAATGGGCTGGTCTTCAGTGGCAGGTTCCGTCCGGGGTCAGCCTGTCGCGGGTCTGGGCCGAGCTCGGGGGAACGTCGGCGAACGGTTCGGGTTCCGGCTTCGGCACCGGTACCAACCCCTGGATGTTTCGGACCTTCGGACTCGGGCTCGCCGGCCTCGATCTCTTTGCCGCCCGGTTCTCGGTCCCCAACAATTCGTCCTGGTTCGATTCCTCCGACGCTCCGGGCCTCTATGGCTGGTACTGGGGAAACGTTTCCGGCGGGCTCGGCACACCAGCCCAGTGGGATGGCGGCAGGCCGTATTCGTTCGACCGGGCCACCGGGGCCCTGAGCAGGGCACTGCTGCCGGGCTGGGCGACCTCGCAGATCGGCTCAACCGGTGTGGCACCCACACTCACCAAAGAAGTGCCGGACGGCCCCTACGCTGCCTACCGGGTCGAACTGCGCTGCGCCGAGGCCCATTGCCCGTCTCAGGGATTCACCTTCGTACAGCTCCAACACATGAACCTGATGATGAAAGATCCGCTACCGCCAGCCCGGGTAACGGCCCAGCCCGAGGCCGGCGCGACCGGAAGTGCCGCCTCACGGATGCTCGCTGGCGAGTGGCTGAGCGGTGGCCAGGTGCCGATCAAGTGGAGCGCTGACGATGCGGGTACCGGTATTTCCGGGGCGCGCCTGGTGATTTCCCCTGGCCCGACCGGAGTCCTCACCGAGGTGTCCTGTCCCGGCGGGCGCCCGGGCCAGGTTCGGAACTCATTCAAACCCTGCGCCGCCTCGGGCAGCGGCACGATCGGTCTTGACCTTGGTCAGGTGCCGCAGGGCCGCAGCACCGTTGCTGCCTGCGCCGAAGACGGCGTGGCTCAGCGCACCTGCAGCGCCGGCATCAACGTGCGGCGCGATTCGGTCAACCCGGTGATCGACGCACCCGGGATGAACCTGTCTCGGGACGGTGAGGCTGGCTTCACGCTCAGCCTGGTCAACCCGGATGAGAGCGGGATCGCCGCGGGCTCACTCTCGCCTCAGACAGCGTTGACCTTCACGGTCGAAAGACGGGTCGGAGGGACATTCGAAACCGTGGTCCCTTCCCGGACCATCGACGTATCAGCCCAGGGGGCTGCGCCGATGATCTCGGTGTCAGGTATCGGGCTTGAAGGCGACGGTCTCTATCGGGTCTGCGCCCGGCTGAAGGACGCGGCCGGCAATTCTCCGGCAGGTCTCGCATGCACGAACCTGACCGTCGATGATGCCTTGCCCGACACGACGATCATGTCCGGCCCGTCGACAATGACCGAGGATCCGGTCGCCCCCTTCGTCTTCACCTCGGACCGGCCGGCCGATGCTGGATTCGAGTGCCGGGTTGACGTCGGTGAATGGACCGACTGCGACCGTCCATCGGCTTCCGAACCTTTCGAAGTGGTGTTGCCAGAGGGGGGCCCGGCCGACGGCGAGCACATCTTCGCGGTGCGCTCCTGGTTGCCCCCCGGCACCAGCGGCGGTGGCCGGCGGGTCGACCCGACGCCGGCCGAGTGGAGATGGACCCTCGACTCGACGCCGCCGGACACCGAGATCGTATCCGGCCCGCCCCCGGTGGCTTCCGAGAACGTCACTTTCACCTTCCGTTCAACGGAGCCGGGAACTTTCGAGTGCCAGATCGACCGTGAGGCCTGGGCAACATGCACTACTCCGCGGAGTTACGTCGGCCTCGCCACCGGTGACCACATCTTCAGGGTGAGGGCAATCGACCGGGTCGGCCTGGTCGATCCGACACCGGCCGAGCGTGAATTCACGGTGGTGCCGACCCCGCCGGTGGTCGAAGTAGTCGAGAAGCCGGTGGTGGTCGAGAAGCCGGTACGGGTCGAGGTGCCGTCACCCAAGTACTGCGCTCTGACCGGCTTCACGATCCGACCGTTCTCCCGCGGTCTCCACGCGACCCTCACCGCTTCGCGTTATTCGCGGTTCGTCCGGATCCAGTTCTTTCGTAATACGCCAAAGGTTCGCCGGATCCTCAATCAGGGCACCTACCGGGCTCTGCAAAGGCATACGCCCACCGGCCCGGTCATGACTCTGAAGCGCAGAGCGGTTCGAAACCAGCGACGTGCCTATTCCTTCCCCAGGGTCAACCTGCGCACCATCCCCGGGATCTACCGCTTCCGTGGGCAGAGCCTGATCGCCGTGCCGCGGGTAGCGAACGAGGGGACCCGCTGTGCGGTCAGATACCGGCATCAGCTGAAGCGCGTCGTCACGCATATTCCCCGGTGGAAAAACCGCTGGGGCATTGGAAGCCGGTACCGGTTGAAGCGTGACCACTGAGAAATGCGGCCCTGGAGAAGCACCGCCCCGGAAAACCACTCCCCGAGATCCGAAAAAGACCAAGGACCGGTCCGGCCGAAACCGGACCGGTCCTTGAGGTGGAGATCTAAAGTCCGAAGACTCCGATCAACACCGGCAGCGCAATCGCTGTTCCGGCGATACCACCGGCCACATAGGCCAACACGGCGCTTGCGCCGGTCGGTTCAACTACGGGTCTCACTACTGTTGAGTTCAGATCCATTTGGTACCTCCTTCTTCGTGAGGCCTACGGGGTTAGCTGACGGGCTCGCGCTGAAGAAGCTGCGCTACGGACAGGCAGTCCGATTCGCCCCCGGAATCCAGAGCAGCCGGATTCCAACGGGTCCCCCGATCCAGTTCCATAAGGAACCGGATTCGGCAGTGTCTGAACGAGATCGATATTAGTGAAAATTCCTGAGTCTGTCAGACGTGCGTCAGGTGGATGCTGGGCGTTGCCTGACGCTGAAGGGAATGCACCGGCATTTCCGAACCGGCAGGTGACGTCCAGCGCCGCATGACGTGCGTCTGGCGCCTCAGGGACCGAACTTCTTGTTGCAGCGGACAAGGCGGTTGATGTTCTGATTCGCGTTCTGGACGCAGTTGAGGAGTCGCGATTGATTGAAACCCTTGACGTTGGTCTTGCCGTTCTTGGTGATCACGACCGATTTGGTCGTGCCCGGCAGGTTTGCCTGTTTGAGGGACTTGTTCATCTGCTTCATCGCGTTCTTGTACGTCTCGTCGTTCTGAACGTTGATGCTGTTCGTGATGTTGTTGCTGAAATCGCTGGCACTCTTGATGCCGACTTCGGTCGTGTGCAGCACCGGCTTGATGATGAACAGATAGACCAGCGCCAAAGTCGCAAAAAGGACCACGAGACGCACGACAGTGTTGAGCAGCGTTCCCCCGACGTTCATGGCCGCAATCCTACAGCGCTAGCGGACGCCTTTGGCAAATCGTGCCGTCGTAATCCGGTTCGTGGCAACAGCGAAACTTGCGGGTGGCCTTGCGGTTCTCTATAGATAGAGGTTCCATGAGGGCGCTCGCGCTGAACTTTGACCGGCCGGGGCCTGACTCCTGAAAATTCAGGGGGTATCTGAAATATGGGATGGCGGTCCGTTTGGCGTGTTGCAGTTGTGGCCGGTGCGTTTGCGGGTGTGCTGGCTTTCGAAGAGTCGGCCCGGGCGTCGACGATCACGGTGAATGGAGTCACCGACAGTGCGTCGGATAACGGCGTCTGCAACCTGCGCGAAGCGATCACCGCGGCCAATACGGATAGCGCCAGCGGAGCTATGGCGGGTGAGTGTGCCGCCGGTGCCGGAAGTGACCGGATCGAGTTCTCGATCCCGGGGGCTGGACCTCACATCATCGCTCCGACTACTGCCCTGCCCCAGATCACTGAAACGGCGGTCATCGACGGCTCGACCGATCCGGGCGAAATCGTGCTTGATGGCAACGCGGTCGCGCCGCCCAGCAACGGAATTGACATCAGCGCCGACGACTCGGTGGTCCGGGCGATGACCATTGTGCGCTGGCAGTTTGGGGTATGGATCGTCAATTCAGACGACGTGACTGTGCGAAACAGCTACCTGGGGACCAATGAGAACGGCAATGCGACCCTGGGAAACACGGATGCTGGCATGATCGTACTTGGGGATTCTCCGAATGCCCTGATTCAGAACAACGCGCTTTCGGCCAACGGCCAGGACGGGCTTCGAGTGACCAACGAACTGGATGATGGAGCCCGCATTATCGGCAACATGATCGGCACCGACGACAGCGGCGCGATCGGTCTTGGAAACTCCAGCAACGGAATAAGTATTCAGCACGCCGACAACGTCGAGATCGGTGGCACGGGCCCCGGCGAGGGCAATGTGATCTCGAACAATTCCAGTTCCGCCGTGACCACCAGCCTTGATGCCAACGGCACCGAGATCCTGAACAACCTGATCGGTACCGACGTTTCGGGTGACCTGCCCATGGGCAACGGAGCCGGCGTCACCATGAGCGGTGATATCGAAGATACGACCATCGACGGCAACGTCATTTCGGATAGCTTCTTCAACGGGATTCAGATGGTGAGCTACGTCGTTGAGCCATACGGCCCGAGCGGGACGGTGATCACCGGAAACCGGATCGGTGTCGAGAAGACTTCAGATGACCCCCTGCCCAACGGATTCAATGGCATTGAGTCGTTGCTGGCTGGCGACCCGGCTCTGCCTGGTACCCGGATCGGCGGGGTCGGACCGGTGAACGGGCTCGACGAGTGCGTTGGTGACTGCAACGTGATCGCAAACAACAATTCCGCCGGAGTGAATCTGTCGAACTCAGCCGGTATCGGCGAAGCGGACCGGCTGGCTGTTCTCGGCAATCGCATCGTGGGCAACAACATGTTGGGTATCGATCTGGGATCGAACGGGCTGACATCGAACGACCTCGGCGACCCGGACACCGGCCCGAACGGCCTGCAGAACTTCCCGCAGCTGCGTGCCGTCCAGACCGACGGCGGTCAGACAGGAATCACCGGCATCCTCGATTCGACCGCGAGTACGGACTTCAGGATTGAAGTCTTCGCCAACGAGACCGCTGACCCTTCGGGCTACGGCGAGGGCCAGTTCATAGTTGATGCCTTCGAGGTGAGCACCGATGGTTCCGGCACTGCCGGGTTCACCAGACTGATCGACGTGCCACTCGCCCCCGGTGTGACCCTCAGCGTCACCGCCACCAAGCTGGACGGATCGGGTGTCCCCGAAAGCACCTCCGAATTCGGCCTGAACAAGGGCGCGACCTGTGACCAGAGCGGTGACCCCGGGGCCAACACCCTGACTGCCTTCGGCGGCGGTCAGACTCTTTGCGGCCTCGGCGGAGATGACCTCCTGAAAGGCAATACCGGCGGCGACATTCTCGACGGCGGCGACGGCGGAGACATCGCCGATCTGAGCCTTTCGCCGGACGGGGTCATTGCGGCCCTCGAACAGAAGCTGGTGATTGGCGCGAGTGGCAACGACGTGCTCTTCTCGATCGAGAACCTGGTCGGCAGCCCCTTCAATGATGTGATCGTCGGTGATGGCGGGTGGAACCTGACCGACGGCGGCGACGGCAATGACACGCTGATCCCCGTCGGCGGCCGTGATGTCGTTTTCGGCCGGGATGGTGCCGACACGATCGGTGTTGCCGACGGCGAAGCTGACCTGCTGGTCGACTGCGGACCCGGCATCGACTCGGTCAGCGCCGACCCGGTTGAGATCGATCCCGCTTCGATCTTCTTCGGCTGCGAGACGATCAGCCGGCCGCCAGTAGTCCTTCCGCCTGATCCCCCGGACCCACCCGCACCGACCTGCGAAACCGATCCGTCGCTTTGTCCCGATCCGCCAGACCCGGTGGTCTACAAGTGCGACGGAAAGGTGGCGACGATCGTCGGCACCAACAGCGGCGAGAAGCTGGTCGGCACCGACAAGCGCGACGTCATCGTTGCCCGGGGAGGTTCCGACACCATCTTCCCCAAGGCCGGTCACGACATCGTCTGCGCCGGCGACGGCAACGATCTGGTCAAGGCTGAAGAGGGCAAAGACCTCGTCTACGGTCAGGACGGTGCCGACAAGCTCTACGGCCAGGACGACCAGGACACCCTGGTCGGCGGTGACGGATACGACTACCTCTACGGTGGCGATTCAGCCGACGTACTGAAGGGTGGCGACCAGAAGGACCGGCTGTACGGGCAGGACGGAAAGGATGTCCTCAAGGCCGGCGACGGACCGGACAGGCTTTATGGGGGAGATTCCGCCGACACCCTCAAGGGTGAAGCCGGCGACAAGGACCTGCTCTACGGGCAAAAGGGGTACGACAAGCTCGAGGGCGGCAATGGCAAGGGCGACGTCTGCAATGGCGGTGCCGACAAGGACCGGCGCCGGTCACCCAGGTGCGAGAAGCTCAAGCGAATTCCCTGAGGGATCGGTGTTCGTCGCAGCAGCGAAACTTGCGGGTGGCCGCGCGGTTCTCTATAGATAGAGGTTCCAGGAAGACGCTCGCGCTGAACTTTGACCGGCCGGGGTCTGGTTCCTGAAAATTCAGGGGGTATCTGAAATATGGGATGGCGGTCCGTATTGCGTGTGGCGATTGTCCTCGGCGCCTTGCTGGCGTGTGGGTGCTCGAAGAGTCAGCGAGGGCGAACACCATCACGGTCAACGGGGTGACCGATGATCTAGCGGACAACGGAGTCTGCAACTTCCGGGAAGCGATCATCTCCGCCAATGCGGATTTCGCCAGCGGTGCCACCGCGGGCGAATGCGCTGCCGGCGCGGGTAGCGACCGGATCGAATTCTCGATCGCGGGCGCCGGCCCCCACATCATTGCTCCGACAATCATCCTGCCCACGGTCACCGAAACCGCCGTCATCGACGGATCGACGGATCCGGGCGAGATCGTGGTCGACGGCAATGCGGTTGCGTCACCCAACTTTGGACTTGACATCAGGGCCGATGACTCGGTGGTCAGGGACATGACGATGGTGCGCTGGCAGTACGGGATCCAGATTCTCAATGCGGATGATGTGACGGTGAGAAACAGCTTCCTGGGTACCAACGAAAGTGGTATTTCCACATTTGGAAATGCGATTGCCGGCCTGCAGGTCTCCGGAACCTCCCCAAGGGCTCTTATACGGAACAACGTAATTTCCGCCAATGGTTCGGCCGGCATTCAGGTATTCGGCGACGGGTCTGATGGAGTCCGCATCGTCAGCAACAGGATCGGTACGGACGCCGCCGGCGTGATCGATTTGGGGCACGACTTCGATGGCATCAGGATTTCGGCCGCCGACAACACAGAGATCGGTGGCACGGTTCCCGGTGAGGGCAACCTGATTTCCAACAATGCGTTCTCTGGCATCGCTGTTAACGGGGGCGCCAACGAAACTCTGATCCAGTCCAACCTGATCGGGACCGGAATATCTGGCGATACTGCGATGGGCAACGGCTGGGGAATCACTCTGGACGGCGATGTCACGTATACGGCCGTTGATGGCAACGTCATCTCCGACAACGACGTCATGGGTATCAATTTTATGAAATTCGGCATGCCGGCCTTTGGCCCGAGTGCCACCACGATTACCGCAAACCGGATCGGCGTCAAAAAGTCCTCGGATGATCCCCTGCCCAACGGACAAAGCGGCATCTATGCGACCCACGCGGGCGACCCGAACCTGCCGGGGACCCTCATTGGGGGCACCGGACCGGTAACCGGCGTCGATGAATGTGTCGGAGACTGCAACCTGATCTCCGAGAGTGGTGGTGCCGGGGTGAGGTTGACAACTGACGGCTCCGGAGTAGCTGACCGGGTGGCTGTCCTCGGCAACCGCATCGTGGACAACAGTGCTTTGGGTCTGGATCTTCAGCCCATGGGTTCGCCGGGTGTGACCCTGAATGATCCCGGAGATGCGGACACTGGCCCCAACGGCCTGCAGAACTTTCCGGTGCTGAACGCCGTCCAGACGAGTGGGGGCGAGACCGGTATTACCGGGGTCTTGAATTCCACCGCGAGCACTGATTTCAGGATCGAAATTCTCGCCAACGAACTCGCCGACCCGACCGGCTACGGCGAAGGCCAGTTCATCGTTGATGCATTCGAGGTGAGCACCGATGGCTCCGGCGTCGCCGGGTTTACCCGGCTGCTCGGTGCTCCGCTCGCCCCAGGGGCATCCCTCAGTGCCACAGCGACCAGTCTCAACGGATCCAGTGCCCCCCAGTCGACCTCGGAGTTCGGCCTGAACAAGGGACCGACCTGTGACCAGAACGGCAACGCCGGACCCAACGCCCTGGACGCCTCCGGCGATGGCCAGACCCTTTGTGGCCTGGGTGGCAACGACGTACTGAAGGGCAACACCGGCGGCGACGTTCTCGACGGCGGCGACGGTAGCGACACTGCCGATCTCAGCCTTTCGTCGGGCGGCATCATCGCCGCGCTCGACCAGAAACTGGTGATCGGCGACGACGGCAACGACGTGCTCTTTTCGATCGAGAAGCTGGTCGGCAGCCCCTTCAATGATGTGATCGTCGGTGATGGCGGGTGGAACCTGACCGACGGCGGCGACGGCAATGACACGCTGATCCCCGTCGGCGGCCGTGATGTCGTTTTCGGCCGGGATGGTGCCGACACGATCGGTGTTGCCGACGGCGAAGCTGACCTGCTGGTCGACTGCGGACCCGGCATCGACACGGTTAGCGCCGACCCGGTCGCGATCGACCCCGCTTCGATCTTCGTCGGTTGCGAGACGATCAGCCGGCCGCCGGTGGTCGATCCCCCGGACCCGCCCGTCCCGACCTGCGAAACCGATCCGTCGCTTTGTCCCGATCCACCCGATCCACCGGACCCGGTGATCTACAAGTGCGACGGAAAGGTGGCGACGATCGTCGGCACCAACAGCGGCGAGAAACTGGTCGGCACCGACAAGCGCGACATCATCGTCGCCCGGGGTGGCTCTGACAGCATCTTCTCCAAGGCCGGTCACGACATCATCTGCGCCGGCGACGGCAACGATCTGGTCAAGGCCGAAGAGGGCAAAGACCTCATCTACGGTCAGGACGGTGCCGACAAGCTCTATGGCCAGGAGGATAAGGACACCCTGGTCGGCGGAGACGGATACGACTTCCTCTACGGCGCCGGTTCAGCCGACGTACTCAAAGGTGGCGACCAGAAGGACCGCCTGCTCGGCCAGGACGGAAAGGATGTCCTCAAGGGTGGCGACGGACCGGACAAGCTTTTCGGGGGAGATTCCGCTGACACCCTCAAGGGTGAAGGCGGCAGCAAGGACCTGCTCTATGGGCAAAAGGGTTACGACAAGCTGGACGGTGGGAGCGGCAAGGGCGATGTCTGCAATGGCGGTGCCGACAGGGACCGGCGCCGGGCACCCAGGTGCGAGAAGCTAAAGCGAATCCCCTGAGGGATCCGAGTTCCCCGGCACTGGATCAGCCGGGGTTGGAGGGTGGAATCCGGGGTCGGGCATAATGGGCCCAAGGTGAAGCCAGAAGACTTTCTCGAAATAGACCGGCTGCTCTCCGACGAAGACCGACTGATCAAGGAGACGGTCGCCCGGTACGTCAAGGAGAAATACCTTCCGGGCATCAACGAGCACTTCGAGCAGGGCACATTCGACACGTCTGTGCCGAAGGCGCTCGGCGCCCTCAACGTGCTCGGCATGCACCTCGAGGGCTACGGCTGCGCCGGGTCCAGCGCCACGGCTTACGGCATCGCCTGCATGGAACTCGATGCCGGTGACAGTGCGCTTCGCTCGTTTTGCTCAGTCCAGGGATCACTCGCGATGTTCGCGATCTGGAAGTGGGGCAGCGAGGAGCAGAAGGAAAACTGGCTGCCGGGGATGGCCGCCGGTGACAAGATCGGCTGCTTCGGCCTGACCGAACCCGACTCCGGATCTGACCCATCCAGCATGCGGACCAACGCGAAACGTGACGGTGACGACTGGATCCTGAACGGCGCCAAGATGTGGATCACCTCCGGCTCGATCAGCGACGTGGCCGTCGTCTGGGCCCGCACCGACGAAGGGGTCCAGGGCTTCCTCGTCGAACCGCACATGGAGGGGTACACCCGGCCCGACATGCACGGTAACAGCTTTCGCTCCGGGCCTCGGTCACCTCGAGCTGATCTTCGATGATGTGCGTGTCCCGGATGCCAACCGCCTGCCCGGAGTTCAGTCACTGCGCGGACCGCTCAGCTGCCTCAACGAGGCCCGTTACGGGATCGTCTGGGGGGTTGTCGGCGCCGCCCGTTCCTGCTTCGAAGCGGCGCTCGAGTACTCGCTCACCCGCCAGCAGTTCGGGAAACCGATCGCTTCCTTCCAGCTGACCCAGGCCAAACTCGCCGACATGGCGGCCGGGGTCAACCAGGGTTACCTGCTTGCGCTGCGCCTCGGGCAACTCAAGGACGCAGGCGAGATCACCACCGAGCAGATCAGCATGGGCAAGCGGCAGAACGTGCGCATGGCCAGGGAGGTCGCGGCAACCGCCCGGGGCGTCCTCGGTGCCAACGGCGTCACCCTTGAATATCCGGTGATGCGCCACGCGAACAACCTCGAGTCAGTCTTCACCTACGAAGGAACCGACGAGATCCACACGCTGTCCGTGGGGAAGGCGTTGACAGGAATTTCAGCCTTCACGTAGTCGCATCCAAGTCGCACAGCGAAACCATTCTCAGCTTCTATTGAGCGAAGCGACTTGGATTCATTTGTTCAATTTGACTTTGTCAATGTAGTGGGTAAAATGCCCACTATGGCCTTTGTCGTTTCGAAACCAAATGGAAGCTGGGAAGTTCGGGAGTCGCGCCGGACACCAGCTGGACCAAGAAGCAGAACTCTCGCAACTTTTCGGGAGTTCACTCCCGAACTAGAGGCGCAGGTTTCAGAGCGCAGTTCGGTGCCGATCGAAAGCGACGAACTTCGGCGCAAGGTTGTGCGGGCGGGTGCTCCCGTCAGAGAACCGGAAGTTGAACGTGCGTCCAAAGCGCTTCTCCGCCAACTCGCCCTCGACCAGAAGCCACGACGGGCGCTGGCGCAACTGATTGCCGAGAGCTTTCCGGAGGCTCGTGGCTCCGCGGTGAGCAGCGAGGCGGAACGAATGAAACTCTGGGCCGGAGCATCCATGGATGAGCGTGGCGAAGCATTGACCGACCTGCTCGAACTCGGTGATGCCCTGCCGCCGGCCAAGCGGCGCGAGGCGACGGTTTTCCCGAGGATCGATTCGCTTGGCTGATCAGTCCGATCCATCTTTGGTCCAGAAGGTGACTCTTGCTCATCAGGCGTTGACCGACGCCGGGATCAAACATGCGTTCGGTGGTGCCCTGGCCCTCGCCTACTACGGCGAACCCCGCGTGACAATCGACATTGACCTGAACGTCTTCGTGGGTGTTGATCAGATCAACAAGGTACTGGGAGTATTTGCTTCGCAGGGGGCAGGCGACACAGTGGATAGGGGTTCAGCTGAGAGAGACGAGCAGGTTCGAATCTGGTGGGGCCGGAATCCGGTAGACCTCTTCTTTTCGTATGACCCGTTTCACGACGCGATGGAGAGGTCGGCACGGTTGGTCACTTTCGACGACGGGAGAATCCCGATCCTTTCGCCGGAACACCTGATCGTCTGCAAGGTGGTCTTCAATCGGTCCAAGGACTGGGTGGACATCGAGCAGATCCTTCTCGGGGAAGGGATCCTCGAAAAGAGTGAGATCTTCGACTGGCTGAATCGCATACTTGGAACCGGCGACACTCGCCTGGAACGAACGACCGGCCTCTGGGAAAGGCTCAGATAGTCAGCGCGGGTAATTCTTCGCGAAGCTCGGGTACTTCGGACTCGTCAGGTGCCTCTTCAGCACCTTTTGCCCCTTGGGGAAATTCTGGATTCGGAATGGGTTTGATGGGCCAAAGTCCTGGTAGTAGACCATCATCCGCACGCTCTTACGGTGGCGCTGAAACTTGAAGATGCGTTTGACGAAGCCCGGCCCGTCCTTGCCCCATAGCCCCCACTCGGTCAATGCCATCGGCTTCTTCTTGTTGACCGACCACTTGCGGTAAAAGGACCTGAGGTTGTCCCAGTTGTTGTACTGGTTGTAGAAGTCGGTGCCGACCCAGTCGACCCAGTCCTTGCCTGGCCAGTAGTACTTCGGCTTGTTGTTCCGGGTCCTCGGTGATCCATACGGAAGCGGACTCCAGACCATCGCGACCGGCGCGGTCGGCAGGCGGCGTGGCAGGGTGGACTTCTTGTTCTTTTTTTGGACCTTGGGAAGTCCGATTTTACGGAGGCGGAAATTGATCAGTCCGCGCTTGGCGCCACCGCGGACGATGGTCGCGATTCGGCGGAAGGCCCGCTTGTACCACTTGAACGCGTAGGAGCCGCCTCGCACATTGCCCGAGCAGTCGACGCCGGCGTACTGGTTCAGGCAGCGGTTCGGTTCGCCGAGCGGGCGGATATAGGCGCGAATCTTCTTGCGGTCAAGCGACCGGTTGAGCCGAAGCAGGTAGTCGTCACCGCGGCCGAGGGCAATCTGGCGCGGAGTGATCAACTCGGTTCCATCATTGGCCCGGGTGGTGATGTGGAGCATTGGCCGCGCCCGCACTGTTTTCCAGCGCGGCATCGCCGTATGGAGGCTGTTTCCCCAGGGATGGAAGGTCTGGATCACCGCGGGATGCTTGCCTACCGAATTTTCGAAGTCACTGAAATCGCTGGCACTGCCGGTGTCGGTGACGCCGAAATAGGTCTTTTTCCGGGCGGCTTGAGTTTCGCTGCGCTGGAGTTCGCAGGCGCCATCAGCAGGACCAGGACGGTCAGGCCGAGAAGCGAAAGCAGCGTGAATTTGAGGGTTCGGGCCAGGGGCATTACTTGAAGCAACCGCCGAGAACCCCGACTGTTGCGCTATTGCGAGGATAGGCAGTGCCCGAAAATCGCCCGTCAATCCCACGGATCGTGCAAGAACTCTTACATCCGGGCCGAAACGGCCGGAAGAAGTGAATGCGAGGGACCTGGCTGAAACCCAGGTCCCTCGCAAGTTCATGTCAGTCGATCGTCAGGCAACCGCGTCCTCGTCTTCGCCGAAGACCACGATTCCGTGTACGACCCAGATCAATACGAAGAAAATCGCCAGGTTCCACCAGGGGTAGGCACCACCGATCGAGAGCAGGGCCCCGATCGCGCCAAGGCTGCCGGCGATGATCCCGAAGATGCGCCCGAAGGCATTGCCACTCAGCAGCGAGAAACCGGCAATGAGCTCGAAAGCGCCCAGTACGATCAGAACCCATCCGAGCGTGTTCAGGTCGGAAAAAATAAACCTCGTGTCGTTCACGAAGATGTTGGCGTTGTCGAGTGCGCCAATTCCATAAATCACGTTCAGCACACCAATCAGCACCAGCATGATTCCGGCGAAAGCAACTCTTCCAGCACCCCTCATAATTCCTCCAGTCATCGAATATCCAGGACGCAAGGGATCCTACGGTTTGGATAGTGAGTTCAAGTAACCCGAATCGGGTGAACGGCGACATTCGCGAGGCCTTATTCTGATGAGACAAACTTTGACCTAACCGAGGAGAGAGACATGGGAGTAGACGAATCAGAAGAACTGGGTCCGATTGACTACCTGGTGGTTGAGTGGACCGGCAAGCAGCCGACCGGTGAAGCGGTTCCGCATCTGCTCGAACTGGTCGACAGCGGGCTGATCCGTTTGATCGACCTCTCTTTCATCGCCAAGGACGAGGACGGATCCGTGATCGAACTCGAGATTGCCGAGCTCGGATCGACGATCGAAGGCTTCAAAGAACTTGAAGGAGCCTCTTCGGGTCTGATCTCATCCGAGGACCAGGCTGAAGCCGCGAACGCCCTCGAAAAGGGGTCCGCCGCCGCGATCCTCGTCTACGAAAATCGCTGGGCGGCTCCTTTCGCGTCAGCGATGCGCCGCTCGGGAGCCCGGCTCGTGGCCAACGGCCGCATTCCGATCCAGGAAATCATCGCCGTACTTGACGAATCCGAACCCTCCAACAACGCCTAGGAAGAAGGAAGACCATGCCAGGACTTCTCAGAGGAGTAGCAAGGACGGCAGTAATTGCCGGCACCGCCACCTCCGTCAGCAATCGTGTTTCACGCCGCCAGGGCCAGCGCTGGGCCGAGCAGGAACAGCAGCAGTACGCGCAACAGCCGCAGCAGGCTGCCCCTCCACCCGCACCGGCCGCCGCACCGGCCCCCGACCCGATCGCTGAGCTCAAGGAGCTCGGTGAGCTCCACGCCAGCGGCGTTCTGACCGACGAGGAATTCGCGGCCCAGAAGGCCAAGATCCTCGGCTAGAGCCACCTTCGCAGCATGTCGGCCGGCCGAAGGTGGCCGGTCGGCAATATGTACGTATGAGTCAACCCGTTTCCGACGCAGAATTTGAAGCGATGGTCGCCGACGCAATCGACGAACTGCCGAAACAGTTCCGAGATGTGATCGAGAAGGTCGCAGTGGTCATCTCCGATCTCGGTCAGGACCACCACGCCTATGGCATGTACTACGGCGACGGCATGTCCCGGGACAACTTCGAGGATCGCATCGTGATCTACCGCGACACGCTGACCCGTGACTTCGGCCATGACCACAACCTGCTGGCCTCACAGGTCGAGCGCACCGTGCGTCAAGAACTCGGCCATCACATCGGATTCCGCGAAGACGGCGTGCGCGACCTCGGACTCTGAGCCCTGTGTAAGGTCAGGCCATGTCCAAAGCAACGCTGAATACAAACGCCGGGGCCATCGAGGTCGAGTTTTTTGACGAAGACGCACCGAAGACGGTCGAGAACTTCACGAAGCTCGCCGCCGACGGCTTCTATGACGGCCTGATCTTCCACCGGGTCATCAAGGACTTCATGATCCAGGGCGGCTGCCCGACGGGTACGGGCACCGGAGACGCCGGATACAAGTTTGACGACGAGTTCAATGACCACAAGATCGTTCGTGGCGCCCTCGCCATGGCCAACGCCGGCCCGAACACCAACGGTTCGCAGTTCTTCATCGTCACCATTCCCGCCGCCGACTGGCTCGACGGCAAGCACACCGTCTTCGGTGAGATCACCAGCGGCATGGACGTGGTCGACACGATCGAAGCCTCCGACACGGACGGCCGCGACAAGCCAGTCGAGCCCAAGATCATCGAAACGATCGAACTCTCGGACTAGTTGAAGATGTTCACGGCCCGGGCTATCACCAGGCCGAGAACCACGAGAGAGATCAGTGACTGCACCGTCATTGCCGACTTTGCCGGCGGGGTAAGTGGCATGGCATCCGTTGGGCTGAAGGCCGTGGCATTGGTGTAGCCGAGATACAGGTAGTCGACGTATTTTGGCATCCAGCTATCGCTGCCAACTTCAGGACTTAGCTCCTGCGGAAAGGCGAAGTCGCGACTGCGATCCGGATTCAGTGCGCGATTCACCGACCCGCCACCGTCGAGCGACCAGTAGGCGAGCGAAAAAGCGATGACATTTCCGAGCCAGACGACAGCACCCACTGCCAGCAGTCTGCCGGCAGACTGCGTGACCGGACCGGCGTTGATCAGCTGGTCGACGAGCAGGACGGTCGAAAGCAAAGTGTCCAGAACGAGCAGGGCAACCAGGGAAAGGGTGCCCCACTTAAGAAAGGTCGAGCGCTTGGAGATCCTGCCCGGGTCGGCCATGATCAACATCACGAGCAGCAGGCCCTCGAGCACAGGCAGCACCCAATTGGGCCAGGGCCGGCTGATGTCCTGCGGCAGGGCGATCGTCATGACCATGATGACGAGCACTGCCGCAGCCATCGGCCACCGACGTTCACCAAAATCTTCCGCCTCGGATTCCACGTAGCCTTGTTACGCCGTTTCCCGCAGCCATCCTTCTAGCTGACCGGGAAAGCCGAGTCCGGCCGGCTCTCATCTTCGCTGTGGATTAAGCGCCGTAACCCTTGATTCACCTACAAGGAATGAGGTATCCCCCGCCGGGGCCGGATAGCTTACCTGAGACAAAGATGACTGACGCAACCGTAGCTACCACGCAAACAGGCCCGTCCGAAGCGGGCAGTTCGATCAGCCCAAAGAGTGCCACCGCAATTCTGGCGACGCTGATCCTGGTTGCTGCGGTCGCCAACCTGAACCTGGCCGTGGCCAATGTCGCCCTGCCCGACATCGGCAAGGGGCTCGACGCCAGCCAGACCGGCCTCAACCTGATCGCCGTCGGTTACTCCCTCGGGCTTGCCACATCGGTTCTGTATCTGGGTGCTCTCGGCGACCGCTACGGGCGCAAGATGATGCTGGTGCTCGGCACCGGCCTGGCCATCCCCATCTCCTTGCTCGCGGCTTTTGCCCCCAGCGTCGGGGTGCTTTTTATCGCCCGGCTGGTCGGCGGCATCGCCTCCGGTATGGCCTACCCGACCACCCTGGCCCTGATTACTGCCCTGTGGTCGGGTCCGGGACGCACCCGGTCGATCGCACTCTGGTCAGCCATCGGTGGTGCCTTCTCGGCGCTCGGTCCGCTCGCCTCGGGCGCGCTGCTTGAACATTTCGACTGGGGTTCGGTCTTTCTGATCACGATTCCGCTCGCCCTGGTTGCGCTGGTCATGGCGATCAAGTTTGTCCCCTCGCATGTAAACGAAGCGACCGAGCCGGTCGACAATCTCGGCGGCATCCTCTCGGTCGTCATGGTCGCCGGCATCATCCTGGGGATCAACTTCGCGGCGGTGCCGAGCGCCGGGGCGGCCGCGATCGGGCTCGGTCTGATCGGGCTTGCCGGGATTGCCGCCTTCGTTGTCAGACAGCGACGAGCACGAAATCCCCTCTACGAATTGCACGTGGCCGGCAGGCGCACCTTCTGGGTGGCCGCGCTGGCCGGGATGATCGTCTTCGGCTCATTGATGGGAGCAATGTTCATCGGGCAACAGTTCCTGCAGAACGTGCTCGGCTACTCGCCCCTGGAATCAGGGGCGGCGATCCTGCCGGCCGTCGTGATGATGGTCATCGCCGCGCCGCGGTCGGCCAAGCTTGTTGAGTCCCGGGGTTCCCGCTTTACGCTGCTGCTCGGCTACAGCTTCTGTCTGCTCGGCTTCCTCGCCATGTTGCTGCTCTGGGATGACGGCGCTGCCTATTGGCGCGTGGGCCTCGGTTACGCACTTGTCGGCCTGGGAGTCGGCTTTGCCGGCACTCCGGCTTCACACTCGTTGACTAGCGCGGTGCCGGTACGCCGAGCCGGCATGGCTTCGGGTACTGCCGACCTCCAACGTGATCTGGGTGGAGCGATCATGCAGTCGATTCTCGGGGTGTTGCTCACCGCCGGCTACGCCAGTTCCGTCGCCAGCCAGGTCAGCGCTTCCCCCAACGCCGACAAGATCTCCAATCAAGTCGAATCCGAACTCCAGAAATCCTTCGGCAGCGCTGCCACTACCGCTTCGGGGTACCCCGCGGAGTACAGCGACAAGATCATCGCCGGTGCCAAGGTGGCTTTTCTCAACGGCGCCGACGAAGCCTACCTGGCCGGTGTCATCGCGATCCTGATCGGTGCCACCCTCGTCTTCTTCCTGTTTCCGAAGCATGCGCAGGAACAGAAGCTGCTGTCTGAGTACGCAGCCGAGGATGCCTGAACGACCCGAGGCTGGCTGTATCACGCGGAATAGGTGATATTTTTGCTGGGTGGAGACAACACCAGAGGCGGCCGGGGGCCTGATTCCTACCGTCGACAAGGTCCATAGCAACAGGCCGGCCATTGTTGGATCGGTGGCTGGAAAGGGACTTGTTGCGAGACCGCGGCTGAGAGATCGCCTTCTCACCTCGGTTGACCAGCCCTTGGTGCTGCTGGAGGCTCCGGGCGGTTACTCCAAGACCACGACCCTAGCCGAGTGGGATCTCGCTGACCCGAGGCAGTTTGCCTGGTTCACCTGCAGGCGATGGCATCGGGACCCGGCGGTTTTCGTGGCGGCAATCGTCGAGGCTCTTGGCCAGGTGACACCGATCGACCCGGGGATCCTCCTGTCATTGAGGGCACCCACTCCGGATCACTCAGTGGTGCTTTCGTTGCTCCAGAACGCGGTGGCGGCGATCGAACCCCGGTTCGTCCTCGTAATCGACGACCTGTTCATGGTTGACGAGCCAGATTGTCTGGAAGTTCTGGACGCAATCCTCGCCAGCCTGCCGCAGGGCTCGCAAATGGCAGTCGGCACCCGGTCTCATCCTCCGTTGGCTTTGGCCAGGATTCGCGCCAGCCGGGGCCTTCTCGAGATCGGGCCGGGCGACCTTGCGATGACCCGCAAGGAAAGCAGGGCCCTGCTCGCCGGCACCGATCTCAACCCGACAGACCCACAGTTTGAGTTGATTTTCTCCAGGTCCGAAGGCTGGCCCGCGGCCCTTTACCTGGCGGGAATTGTGCTTGCCGAAAGCGATGATCCGGCAGCGGCCATCGAAAGCTTCTCCGGAGACGATCGGGTCATGGTTGAGTACTTCAACCAGGAGTTTCTTGGCACGCTCTCAGCCGACGAGGTTGACCTTCTTGTCCGTGGCTCAATTCTGAATGAAGTTGACGGTCCGAAGCTCGACTACGTTCTCGAGCGCCGGGGATCGGCCGGACTGCTGACCGAACTGGCACAGGAAAACATGCTTTTACTGCCACTTGATCGGACCGGCAGCCGATTCAGGTGTCACCACCTGTTCTCCGACATGTTGACGGCTGAACTGCGACGGATCGATCCTGATGCTGAATCGATTCTCCACCGCCGGGCCAGCCAGTGGTTCGAGTCCCCGGGAGACATGGCCGGCGCCGCCGGGCATGCTGTGGCTTCGGGCGATTTCGGCTTCGCCGGTGAGATGATCTGGCGATCGGTGCCGGAGATGCTGAGTCGTGGCAGGTCGGCAACACTTTCGGACCTGGTGGAGAGGTCGGAGAAGTTGGGTGCCGGCGAGTCGCCTCACCTGATGCTTACCGAGGCTCATGTCGCCATAACCAGGGGAAATGCAAGTTGCCATGCGGAATTCCCGCTTGTTGCGCGAGCTGGTGGAGGCGGGTGACAAAGCGGCTCTCAGCGTCGAGGGCGATGTGTTGCTACTGGAAGCGACGAGGGGAGACGCCGGGCTCACCCAAATGGCTGCCGATTCCACCCGGGCGGCCGAACTGATTGACGGGAACAGTCCCTGGCAGACTCCCTGTCTCATGTATCACGGCGCGGCAACCTTTCTGGAGGGTGATTCCGAAGGTGCCAGAGTCAGCCTGCGTGAATCTGCCAGCCGGGCAGCTCCCGTGATCACGGGGTGGCTGGAAGAGCTCAGGATCCAACTCGAACCGGCTGGCGAGGTCAGGACTTCCGATGGCGATTCCATGCTGACCGCCTCTGAGCTCCGCACCCTCCAGTATTTGCCGACTCACTTTTCATTTCAGGAGATCGCCGATTCGCTTCACCTCTCCCGCAACACAGTCAAATCACAGGCAGCCGCGATCTACAGAAAGCTCGGCGCGAGGACCCGCACCGAAGCGGTCCGTATCGGTGTCGAAAATGGACTGATCGACCACCAGGGGCCTCGTTCCGCAAAGTCGCCCGAATAGCACGAAAGCAGCTCCGTGAACGGACCTTGCGGTTGACCCGGCCGTCGTTGGTTTTCATCTCATTCGGGTGACGTGGAGATTCTTGCCACCACTAACCTCTTGCATACCGGTGGCGGCGTACTTCCTGGCTTCCTGACGGCGACACACCGACCGCCAGTGAACAGGAGACAACTTGAAATTCCACAGCAAAAAGACAGGAGCATGAAAAAGATGGATCTCCAGACCTACGAACCACTCGGTGACAAGAAGAATTCGGAGTTCTTTGAGGACTACCTGGGTCAGATCTACGATCGCCGGGTCAAGTCGGGCCTCGATGACCTGGTCGGCGAAATGGCCGGGGTGGCGATCCAGGTTGAGCACGGCGACGGCATCAACTACCTCGCCGAACTGGCAGCGATGGGACCGTACCGCGTCTACGACGCCCGACTCACCGATACCCACCGGATCTTCACACTGAAGTCATCGCCCGATTTCCCACGTCTCCTGGTCTTCGAGCCGACCTCTCCCACCTATGAAGATGAGATCACCCGCTGGAACAAGCTCTACCCGTTGTCCAGCAAAAAGCCGAACGCCCGCTACATCGGCGAGATCTACAAGGCCGAATCGGTCAAGTCCGTCCGGGAAACCCTGGAGCCCCAGAACATCCGCTTCGTATACCCGGGCGAATCGCCGAATTCTTTCTTCTCGGCAGATCACCTGACCTTCACGACGATGTCGGACTTCACCTACAACCGGGTCGGATATGTCGACACCGACTTCGATGACCTCGATGCTTTCGGACTCGGCGAACGGATAATCCTGGCGCCCGATGAGCAGGACGTGATCGACAAGGCCGATCAGTTGCAGAAAGACCATGGCATTTTCGGCATGGTGCTGGGACTTGACCACATGGCCACGAGGGTTCTGGCCGGCGAGCGCGAGGACGCCATCCTCGAGTACCTGACCATGGTGCCCAATTACTTCTGGGGTGCCTACAACATCCAGGAGATGAACTCGTCGACGAACGTCACCAGGCGGCCCGACATCGACGACGACAAGAAGTCCCCGGCACGGGTCTTCACGGCCAATAACACGCCGTCGTTCGTCAATTCGTTCGAGAACCTGCCGATGCCGACCGAAGACTTCGTCAGGAACTTCGGCAGGCGAATGCACCACATGGCCTACGCCGTACAGGACGGTCATGTCGTTGACGAGAAGAACGTCGACTTCGTGGTGCGGAACCTGGCCGACATGGGCACCGAGTTCCTCGCCCATGTGGTCGGCGAATGCCTCGACGATCCGAACCTCAAGCAGATTTTCTCGAAGAGTTCCCGGTACTCGCTGCTGATCACCGAGTACGTCGAGCGCTGTCATGGCTACAAGGGGTTCTTCACCCGTGACAATGTTGCTGCGCTGACTGCGGCCGCCGGCGCCGATGAGCGCTACGAGCATGGCCAGGTGTTCGACTGATGGAACAAGTCAGAGCGAAAGTATTCTGGGCCTGTGTCGTCGCGGCACTGGTCGTGGCCGGGTTGGCTGCGATCAGCCCCTGGTTCCTGTTGCTCGAGATCATTTTCATTCCGTTGGTCCTTGTGGGCATCTGGGACCTCATCCAGAAGCGTCACAGCATCCTGCGGAACTACCCGGTTATCGGGCACATGCGTTTCCTGCTCGAGGATGCCGGGCCGGAACTCCACCAGTATCTGGTCGAAAACGACGAGGATGGCCGGCCTTTCAGTCGTGACGCGCGCTCGCTGATGTATCAGCGCGCCAAGAGCGTTCAGGACAAGAAGCCGTTCGGAACCGAGTTGAACGTGTACTCCGATGGATACACATGGATGAACCATTCGATGGCGACCAGGCCAATGGCCGAGAACCCCGAAGAGGATCTGCGGGTGACGGTCGGGGGACCCCAGTGCAAGCAGCCGTATTCATCGTCGGTCCTGAACATCTCGGCGATGAGTTTCGGAGCGCTTGGCGGCGCTGCGGTCCGGGCGATGAATCTCGGTGCGAAGAACGGAAACTTCGCCCACGATACCGGCGAGGGCGGCATGTCCATCCACCACAAGGAGGCCGGAGGGGACCTGATCTGGCAGATCGGAACCGGATACTTCGGCTGCCGCACCGAGGACGGCGAGTTCAGTCCCGAAGCCTTCGCCAAGTATTCGGTCGAGCCGCAGGTCAAGATGATCGAGATCAAGGTCTCCCAGGGCGCCAAGCCCGGGCACGGAGGAATCCTGCCGGCTGCCAAGGTCACCGAGGAGATTGCCGAGGCGCGTCTGGTCCCCCAGGGCAAGGACGTCTTTTCTCCGACCTACCACAAGGAATTCTCGACGCCACTCGAGCTGATGGACTTCATCTCCCGGTTGCGTGAGCTTTCCGGTGGCAAGCCGGTCGGCTTCAAAATCTGCATAGGCGATCCGGTGGAATTCATGTCAACCGTCAAGGCCATGCTGGAAACCGGCGTGGTGCCGGACTTCATCGTGGTTGACGGTGGCGAAGGCGGTACCGGCGCAGCGCCGGCTGAATTCTCCGATTCGCTGGGAGTTCCACTTCTCGAAGGTTTGATGCTTGTCCACAACACCCTCGTCGGCGCGGGGATCAGGGACCAGTTGAAGCTCGGCGCCAGCGGCAAACTGGTCAATGCGGCAGCAATGGCCCAGGCCATGGCGCTCGGTGCCGACTGGTGCAATTCGGCGAGGGCCTTCATGCTCGCGGTCGGGTGCATCCAGTCCCAGCGCTGCCACACGAACCAGTGCCCGGTCGGCGTCACTACTCAGGATCCCGGCCTTCAGAGGGCCCTTGTGGTTTCCGACAAGTCGGAGCGAGTCCACAACTACCATCGAAACACGGTTGAGGCGTTGGCCGAGATGATCGCGGCAATGGGTCTCGAGCACACGTCGGAATTGAACCCGCATCAGGTGGTCAAGCGGGTCAGTCAGGAGCAGACACTCACGTTCTCCGAGATCTACGGCATCTTTGAGGGGGGCCCGGCGCTTCTTGAAGGAACTGCCCCCGAGCGCTTCCAGCGTTTCTGGGACATGGCGGGACCCGCATCCTTCCACCACCAGCCGCCGGCTCCGGCGGCAGCCTGACCCTGGGGCCGAACATGATGTCGAAACCGTGATGAGCAGCGAGGTGGACTCCCCCACCAAGGGCAGGCCTCGTGTGCTCATCGTCGGTGGCGGTTTCGGCGGTCTTTTCGCCGCCAGGTTCCTCCGGCGCGCCGACGTCGACATCACTCTCGTCGACCGGGCCAACCACCACCTGTTCCAACCGCTCCTCTACCAGCTGGCGACCGGGGTGCTCTCGAGGGCCAGATCGCGCCGCCCCTGCGTCAGGTCCTTCGCAATCACCGCAACGTCACCGTTGAGCTCGCCAACGTGACCAGGATCGACCTGGAGAAGAAGACGGTTCACGCGGTCCGTCCGATCGGAGCGATCGACATCGACTTCGATTTCCTGATCGTGGCTTCCGGATGCACCGCTTCCTACTTCGGCAATGACCAGTTCAACCGATACGCGCCGTCGATGAAAACCGTTGACGACGCGCTGGAGATCCGGGGCCGGATCCTCGGCGCATTTGAAATGGCGGAAACCGAAAAAGATGAAGAGGCCCGCAGGGCCTGGTTGAACTTCGCCGTGATCGGAGGCGGCCCCACCGGGGTGGAGATGGCCGGCCAGATCGCTGAACTGTCGCAGCGGGCCATGAAGAAGAACTTCCGGAACTTTGACCCCGCTGATATCAAGGTCCGGATCTTTGATGGCGGCGAGGAGGTTCTGGCAACTTTCGGGAACCGCCTGTCAGGCAAAGCCGCCAATGAGCTGCGAAAGCTCGGCATCGAACTGAAGCTGCAATGCCGCGTGGTCGACATCGATCGCGAGGGCCTCACCTTCCAGGGGCCGGACGGTGAGGAGCAATGGGCCTGCCGCACCAAGGTCTGGGCGGCCGGCGTCGAGGCATCTCCACTCGGAAGGCTGCTGGCCGAGGCCGCGGGTGCCGAGATTGATCGTGCCGGGAGGGTTCAGGTCGAAGCGGACTGCTCGTTGCCCGGCCAGCCGGACGTCTTCGTGGTCGGCGACCTGATGGCGCTTGACGGCCTGCCAGGCGTCGCCGAGGTGGCGATGCAGTCGGGTATCCATGCGGCAACCGCGATCAAGAAGCGAAGCCGGGGAGAGACCGAAACGAAGCCCTTCAAGTACCGCGACCTCGGCAGCATGGCCTACGTCTCGCGATTCAGGGCGGTGGTCGACTTCAAGGGCATCCAGGTTGCCGGCCTGCTCGGCTGGCTGATGTGGGCCTTCGTCCACCTGACTTTCATGACCGGCTTCAAGAACCGCTTCCTGGCCCTGTTCGGCTGGCTTGGCGCCTTCGTCGGCAGCTCGAGGTCCGAGCGTACGATCACCCTTCGACAGGTAAGCGCCCGGGTACTCGCCGAAGGCGAATCCGTCGAACCCGGCGTCGAATCAATGCTGCGGGCCCCGGACTCCGATCAGACGTAGCTTCGGTAGTCGGGCTTGTAGGCCTCTGCCTCGATGAAGGCACCGATGTCGTCGGGGCGATCGACACCGGCCAGGTCGCTGTCGAAAATCAACTCGGCGACCTTCTTGGCGACGTGCAGAGAAGTCACGAGGATCGAGGACTGAGGCGGATAGATCAGCCCCGAATCCAGATTCTCCTGAGTCACCTGCTCGGCCACCGCGGCCGCGGCGCAAAGGAACATCTTGTCGGTGACCCGCTTGGCCTGGGTGGCATAGATCGCCATCCCGAGGGCGGGGAATATGTACACGTTGTTGCCCTGGCCGGGAACGAAGGTGCGGTCCTTGTACTTGACCGGCGGAAAGGGGCTGCCGCTGGCAAAAATCGCCTTGCCGTCGGACCACTTGTAAGCCTCTTCGGCCGTGCATTCTGACCGCGAGGTCGGATTCGAGTAAGGGAAGATGATCGGCTGCTCGTTGATCTCACTCATCGCCTCGATCACCTTCTGATTGAAGAGCTTCGGCACCGTGGAGACGCCGATGATGCCGGTTGGCTTGATTGCCTTGATCGATTCGACAAAGTCGCTGATCGGCTCATGGTCGTGCGCGAACGGCTTCTGGAAGTCGGCAATGTCGTCGCGGCTGTTGACCAGCAGACCGTTCACGTCCTGCATCCAGCATCGCTTCCGCGCTTCATCTTCGGGCACGCCGTCTTCGATCATCGCCAGGGTGATCAGGTTGGCGATCCCGGTTCCGGCCGAGCCGGCGCCGAGGAAGAGGAACGTCTGGTCTTTCCAGGAGCTGTTTGCCATGCGCAGAGCGCCTGAGATTCCGGCAACCGCCACGGCCGCGGTTCCCTGAATGTCGTCGTTGTAACAGCAGACCCTGTCCCTGTATCGCGCCAGCAGCGGCACTGCGTTGATGTTGGCGAAGTCCTCAAACTGGATACAGCACTTCGGGAAAACCTCACCCATCGCTTCGACGGATTCCTCGAGGAAGTCGTCGTACTCCTGGCCACGCACCCGGGGCTGGCGGAGACCGAGGTAAAGCGGGTCGTTGAGCAATGAGTCGGTGTTGGTGCCCACGTCCAGGGTGATCGGAAGGGTAACTTCGGGTGGCACGCCGGCACAGGCCGTGTAGAGGGCCAGCTTGCCAATCGGGATGCCCATGCCGTTGACGCCCAGGTCGCCCAGACCGAGGATCCTTTCACCGTCAGTCACGACGGTGAAGCGAACGTCATCGACCGGCCAGTTCCGGAGGATTTCCGCGACCCTTCCCTTCTGCTTGATCGAGATGTAGAGGCCACGGGGGCGCCTCATGATGTGGCCGAACTTCTGGCAGGCCTCGCCGACGGTCGGGGTGTAGACCAGCGGCATGAAATGCGCCGGATCAGACATCAGCGTCTTGAAGTAGAGCGTCTCGTCGTTGTCCTGGAGTGAAGACAGGTACACGTAGCGATCGATGTCGGCTGACTTCTGACTCAGCTGGAGGTGAACCCGGCTGAGCTGGTTTTCCTCGGTGTCAACTCCGTCGGGAACCAGTCCGGTGATGCCAAGCTCGTCCTGCTCTTCGGCGGTGAATGCAGTCGACTTGTTGAGAAGCGGTTCCCGCAGCAGGTCGATTCCGGTGGGGATGTCGGGGTTGGTTTTGTCTTGCGGGTTCAATTGCTGTCCGATCGTCTGGTTTCGTTCAGTTTCAGATGCTTCAAAGTGCCTGCTTGATGTCGCGGATATTCGACTTTACGGTCTCGAGCAGCTCGGTTGTATTGCCTTCGAATACGAGCTCGCCCATGGTCAGGGCGTATCCCCGTGCCTGCTCGAAGGTTGCCACTGGCGGGATTGCCAGTGCCCGGGGATCGGTCACGAAATCGACCAGGGCCGGGCCCGGATGCTCGAGGGCTCGTTGAATGGCGCCATCGATGTCGTCGGGGTCTTCGACGCGCTCGCCATGAAGGCCGATTGCCGATGCCACCGCGCCAAAGTCCGGGTTCTTGACGTCAACTCCCCAGGGCGTATATCCGACCACTTCCATCTCGGCACGGACCATGCCCCTGGTTGAATTGTTGAAGACCATCAGCTTGACCGGGATGTCGAGGTGCATGGCGGTGACCATTTCTCCCATCAGCATGGTCAGGCCGCCGTCACCGCAAAAGGCGATTCTCTGCCTGCCGGTGCCGATCGAAGCACCGATCGCGTGCGGCATGGCATTGGCCATGCTGCCGGTTGAAGGAGCCGAGCATGCGCTGGCCGCGGCGCATCTTTACGTAGCGGGCTCCCCAGACATTGCACATGCCGGTATCGACCGAGAAGATTGCATCGTCATCGGCCATGCGGCTGATCGAGGAAGCGACCATCTCCGGTCTCAGCCCGTCGCCCGAGCCCTTGTGGTCCACATAGGTCTGGAGATTCTTTACGGCCTTGCCGTGGGACTTGAGCACCTTGTCGAGGAATTTGCGATCGCCGCTCTGACTCAGCTTGGGACTGAGCGCACGAACGGTCTCTCCGATATCTCCGACCAGGCTCATGTCAACCTTGGCGCGACGGCCGAGGTGGCTCGGCGTATCGTCGATCTGGATGATCCTGCAATCGTCGGGCATGAAGGCGTGGTACGGAAAGTCCGTGCCGAGCATCAAGAGCAGGTCGGCGTCGCCGATCGCCATATGGGCTGCACCCCAGCCAAGCAGGCCGGTCATGCCGACACCATTCGGGTTGTCGGCTTCGAGGATGTCCTTGGCCCGGAAGGTGTAGCCGACCGGCGCGTTCAGCTTCTCGGCCAGCTCGATGACATCTTCATGCGAGCCCTGACACCCGGCACCGCCGTAGATGGCCACTCGGTCGGCTGCTTCGATCGCCCGGGCCACCTCATCGAGGTCGGAATCAGCGGGCCTGACCACTGGCCTCGATGTCGCGAGCACGCGTTCGACCATTGGATGCTCAATCTCGGCCGAACAGATGTCTCCAGGCAGGATGATCATGCCGACCCCCCGCTCGAGGATTGCCGCCTGCATCGCCATCTCGGCAAGCCGCGGCATCTGCAAGGGAGAAGTCACGTAGCCGATGTACTTGCAGCAGTCGAGGAAGATCTGGTCGGGGCGGGTCTCCTGGAAATACTGGGTTCCGATTTCGGTGCTCGGCACGTGGGTGGCGATGGCAAACACCTGGGCGCCATTTCGGGCACAGTCGTACAGGCCGTTGACCAGGTGAAGTGCTCCCGGCCCCGACGACCCGATCACGGCGGTCGGTCGCCCGGAAGCCTGCGAATCGGCGCCGGCGGCAAAGGCGCCGGCCTCTTCGTTTCTGACGTTGACGTAGTTGATCCGGCCTTCGGTCTTCCGGATCTCATCGAATACCGGATTGGCCGAATCTCCGACGATGCCGTAGATGTTTCGTACGCCAGCGTCTTCCATCATCTTGACCAGGTACGAAGCGACTGTTCTCGTCATCTGTTTCCTCTTCTTGTCGGCACCGATTTGGTCCGCCAATGCTATCCGCAGCGCTGCGGCTGCCGATCACCCTGATCGTATGAAGCGGGACCGGCTTCGATTGGCCAGAATGAGGACATGCACGGAGCCCTTGGATTGATCGCCACCTCGTCGGAGCTCATGCCGGCTCGAAGTCAGATGGCTTTCACGCTCGGCTTCCACATCATCATCGCCTGTCTCGGGGTGGGCTTTCCGGCGATGATGCTGATCGCCAACTACATCGGACTGAAGAAGAACGATGAAGATGCACTCAGGTTGGCCGAGCGCTGGTCGAAAGTAGCGGCCGTCACCTTCGCCGTGGGTGCCGTCACCGGAACCGTCATCTCTTTCGAGTTCGGACTTCTCTGGCCGGAGTTCACCGCCCGCTTTGGGGATGTCTTCGGCATCCTCTTCGGCATCGAGGGCATCTTCTTCTTCCTCGAAGCGATCTTCATTGCGATCTACATCCTCGGCTGGAAGCGGCTCTCTGGCTGGAAACATTTCTGGACTGGCGTGCCGGTGGTGATCTGCGGCATCGGCGGAGCCTTCTCCGTGGTCGCCGTGAATTCCTGGATGAATCAGCCGGGGGGATTCAAGATGGCGGCCAACGGGGCAGTTACCGATGTCGAACCGCTCAAGGTGATCTTCAACAACGCGGTTTCCTACGAAGTGCCGCACATGATCCTTGCCGCGTACCTGGTGACCGGCTTTCTGGTCGCCTCGGTCTACGCGGTGGGATTGCTCAAGGGCCGGCGAGATCGCCACCACCGGCTCGGCCTGCTCATCCCCTTGACCGTCGCCCTGATCCTCACGCCGATCCAGTTCGCGGTCGGCGATACCGCGGCGCGCTCGATCGCCAAGGACCAGCCGGTCAAGTTCGCGGCCATGGAGTGCGTACAGACCACCTCCACCGACGTGACCGAGTACCTCTACGGGCGGTGCACCGATGACGGTGTCAAGGGTGGCATCGGAATTCCCGGTTTCGATTCGTTCCTCGTCGGCTGGAGCACCAGCACGGAGGTGACCGGTCTCGACTCGGTGCCGGCCGACGAAAGACCCCCGGCGAACACCATGCTGCATTGGGCCTTCGACACCATGGTCGGGATCTGCAGCGTCCTGATCCTGCTTGGAATGTGGTTCGGCTGGTCCTGGTGGCGCCGTCGCGACTACCCGAAGTCGAAGTGGTTCCTGCGAGCAGTTTCAGTGTCCGGGATCGGGGCGATCATCGCGCTCGAATGCGGCTGGATCGTCACCGAAGTCGGTCGACAACCTTGGATCGTCTACGAGATCATGAAAACCGAGGAGGCTGTTACCGGGGCGAGCGGGGTGAGGGTCACCTTCGCCATCGTCATCGTTATCTACGCGATCCTCGGCGTGGCCACCGTGCTTGCGCTGCGCACGATGGCAAAACGCTGGCGGGCCCAGGACGAGGCACGAAAGCTTGAGCAGGGCGAAGACGAGGGGGCTCGGGCGACATGAGCAAAGCTGACCTGGTTGCCGGCGTGCTGATGTTCGGGGTCACCCTCTACGCCGTATTTGCAGGTGCCGACTTCGGCGCCGGCTTCTGGTCGATGGTGGCCGGAAAGGGCGAGAGCGCCACCAGGGCGAGGAAGCTGATCGACTGGGCGATCGGCCCCGTCTGGGAGGCGAACCACGTCTGGCTGATCTTCGTGATCGTGATCATGTGGGCAGCCTTCCCGACCACCTTTGCCTCGATCTGGTCGACGCTTTTCATTCCGCTGAGCCTGGCGGTCTTCGGGATCATCATCAGGGGCAGCGGCTTTGCCTTCCATGAGGTCGTGAGCAAGGAGCGAAACCGGCACATCACCGAGGCCCTCTTCGGAATCGCCTCGTTCCTTACGCCTTTCTTCTTCGGAACCGTGGTTGGTGCGATCGCCTCCGGCCGCGTACCGATCGGCAACGCCCAGGGTGACGCCATCACCAGCTGGCTGAACCCGCTCTCGATTCTGACCGGTTTTCTCTTCGTGGCAACCAGCGCTTACCTGGCGGCGGCTTTTCTGATCAGCGATGCGCGCCGGGCGGAGCGGCCGGACATGGAGGAATATTTCGCCCGCCGCGCTCTTGTTGCCTCCGCGGTCACCGGAGCAATTGCCTTTGCGACCTTCTTCGTCCTGAACTCGCAGGCGAGCTACGTCTTCGATCGCCTGACATCCCAGGCCCTGCCGCTGGTCGTGGTTTCGGCTGTCTGCGGCATCGGTGCCCTGGTGATCCTGGTCCGCGGAGGTCGCAAATACATCCGGCCGCTGGCGGTCGCGGCCGTGGTCACCGTCGTCTGGGGCTGGGCCGTCGCGCAATTCCCATACCTGCTGCCGGAGTCACTGACCATCTCGGGGTGCGGAACCGATGCTTCGCTGACCATGGTTCTGATCGTCTTCGTGATCGCGGCACTGCTGGTGATCCCGTCAATCGGTCTGCTCTACACACTCGATCAGCGAAGTCTGCTCGGCGAGCGGCTGAAAGGTCCGGACGAGCCCGGTCCTACCTGATTACGTCCGCTCGGGTAATCGTTTCTTCGGTCGAGGAGATGTAGATCACCAGGTCGCCCTTCTGGAGCGGGATGCAATCTTCGTCGGCCGGTCGCAGGATGCGGTCTTTGCGAACGACGGCGATCGGGGTCTCGGCGTGGCCGTTTCGCAGCAGCTCCTCGTTGTCGGTGAGAATCAGGCGCTCGTTGATGTCGAGGCCGTCACCGAAAGTCAGCAGGTCATTGACGACGCGGGCAGCCTCGGGAGCTTCGGCGGCCATGCCGAGGATGCGGCCGGCCGAACTCGAAGAGACGATCACTTCATCGGCGCCCGAGCGGCGCAGCAGCTCGACGTTCTGCTCCTCGCGGCAGGAGGCGACCACGGTCACGGTCTTGTTCAGCTCGCGGACCCGCAAGGTGATCAGCACTGATTGCTCGTCAGTGCTGGCGGCAACGATCACGGTCCGGGCGAGGTCGACGTTCGCAGCCTTCAACACCTCGAGGTCCGAGGCCGATCCGCTGATGCCGGTGATCCCGGCGGTCGCTGCCTCGAGGGCTTCTTCCGAGGTGTCGATCGCGATCGCCGCGCAGTCGTCTTCGTGGTTTCGCATGTAGTCGAGCGCGGCCCGGCCCTTGACGCCAAAACCGCAGACGACGACGTGCCCCCGGAGCTTTTTCTCCAGGCGGTCGCGGCGAAACCGGATTCTCGATTTATCGGCCAACACCTGAAGAGTAGTTCCTACGAGCAGGATCAGGAAAATAACCCGGAGCGGGGTGACCACGAGCGTTGTGACCAGTCGCGACGTTTGTGTGTCGGGGACGATGTCGCCGTAACCAGTCGTGGTGATGGTCACCGTCGCGTAATACAGCGAGTCGATGAAGGTAAGCGGGGTGTCGCCCCCCTGGGCGTCGACGTATCCGTCGCGGCCGATGTAGGTGATCATGGTGACGACGAGCAGCAGGCCGATCGCCAGCAGCACGCGCTGGATGATCGCGACCAGCGGGTCCTGGCGGATCGACGCGAATCGGAATCGCTCCCCCGCGATCGTGGAGGACTGCTCTTTTTTACTGGTCCGGGCCAACCAACGCAGCATATTCCCGTCTGACCCCGGCCATGGCAAGACTCCCTGAACTGAAGGCAGATACCCTTATCCGTCGATGCCCGGTCCAGAAATTGACAGCTTCACCGAGGGTTTTGCCAAGGTCACGTTGGACGAGTGGACCGAAGCGGCGACCAGGGGTGATGTCGATGCAGTCATGCACACCGCCCTGGAAGACGGGATCGACGCGAAGTGGCTCTACACGAAGGAAGACGAGCTCGCTCCCGACCCGGCCGGCCTGCCGAACAAGGCGCCGTTCGTTCGCGGAACCAGGGCGGGACGCCACTGGCAGATCCGCCAGGAGCAGGCCCAACCCGACCGGAATATTGCCAATGGCGAGATCCTCGAGGACCTGAACGGTGGGGTCACCGAGGTCACCCTGCGTTTCGACCGCGCAGCCCGCTTCGCCGCAAGACCCGGCACCGCGGAATTCGACGAGGCCCGTGGTCAGGACGGCATCTCGATCTCCAACCTCGATGACCTCAGCCAGGTACTCGCAGGCGTTTACCTCGACATGGCGGGGGTCGCGCTCGATGCCGGTGCCGCAACGCTGCCCGCCGCGGCCCTGCTTGCCGCCCAGTGGCGCGAGAACGGAATCGGCAGCGACCAGGCGATCGGCTCGTTCCGGGCCGACCCGCTGGGCGTTCTCGCGAAGGAGGGAGAACTTCCCTTCTCGCCGGAGGAAGGTCTCGCCCGGGCAGCAAGTCTGGCGCTGGAAACGAGCCGAACGTTCAGCAAGGTCAGGGCGCTCGGGGTCGACACGAACCCTTACGCTGACGCCGGGGCCGACACTGCCTGGGAGCTCGGCGTCGCGATTGCCACCGCTGTCGAGCACCTGCGTGCCGGAACCGCGGCCGGCCTCTCTGCGGAAGCCGTCGCCGGCCAGATCGAATTCAACCTTTCCGTAGGTGCGCGATCAGTTCCTCGAGATGGCCAAGTTCCGTGCGATCCGCAGGCTCTGGGACAGGGGTGCTCGAAGTGAGGATCCGCAGCCGGTCGCCACTCCGCAACCTATGGCCAGACCAGCGCCCGCATGATCACCGAGGTCGACCCATGGGTGAACATGCTGCGCGTCACCACTGCCGCCTTCGCTGCCGGTACGGGTGGAGCCGACGGGGTCACGGTCACGCCTTTCGATCGCCGTATCGGCGAGCCCGGCAGCCTCGGCCGTCGTATGGCCCGCAACACCCAGATCGTGCTTCAGGACGAATCGTCGCTCGGCCGCATCGCCGATCCGGCGGCGGGCTCCTGGTACGTGGAAGTTCTGACCGACGAGGTCGCACAGGCGGGGTGGAAGCGTTTCACCGAACTTGAATCAGAAGGCGGCGCGCTCGCGGCCCTCCGTTCGGGCCAGATCGCCTGCGCCCTCGCCGGACTCGCGAACGCGCGCGAGGACGAGTTGATCCACCGGGCCCGGGTGATGACCGGTATCAACGAGTTCCCGCTGCTCGGCGACGACGGCACCGATCCCGAGACCTTCGATCGCGAGGCCCTCGGCCGGATCGACGCGGCTCGGCTGGCCGAGCGTCCGACCCTGAACGGTCTCGATGCCCTCCGCGGGGCAGCCCCGGACCAACACATCGAGAAGGCAACTGCCCTCGCTTCATCCGGCGCCCGGATCGACGAGATCGCCGAGGCACTGAACGCTGGCTCCTCCGGCGCCTTCTCGCAGCCGAAGCTGGACCCGCGCCCCGACGCGGTGCCGTTCGAGAACCTGCGTGATGCCGTCAAGGCCAATGAAGAATCCGGCAACGATCGCCCTCAGATCTACCTCGCCTGCCTGGGCACAGTCGCGCAGCACGTCGCCCTCGCCAACTGGGCCAAGAGCTTCTTCGAGGTGGCCGGCATCGAGACCGTGCCGAGCGGCGCACTCAAAGGTAACGAGGACCAGGTTGCCACTTTCAAGGCCGGCGGCTTCAACGTCGCGGCCGTCTGTGCCAGCAAGCGTGAGTCTGCGGAAGATGTCAGCGACCTGGTCGTGAAGCTCCGCGAGGCAGGGGCCGAGTACGTCTACATGATCAATTCGACCCCGGAGCTGAACGAAGCCGCCGCCGCTGACGAGGTCGTGAAGAACGGGGTCAACATGCTGGAAGTTCTGGTCCCGGCGCTCAACCGCCTCGGCGTGGAGGTCACCTCGTGAGCGGGGAAGAAACCGTGATCCCCGACTTCTCGGAAGTCGAACTCGGTGGCATCGAGACCCAGCCCGCGCCCGTTCAGGAACTCGACCGGATCCTGAATGATGCGGCCGACCCTGACGGCGATCCGGTCAAGTGGGAAACGCCGGAAGGCATCGAACTCGACCCGGCTTACACCTCCGCCGCCACGAAGGACCTCGACTTCCTCGATACGTTGCCCGGCTTCGCGCCGTACCTGCGTGGCCCGTATCCGACGATGTACGTCAACAAACCGTGGACGATCCGCCAGTACGCCGGTTACTCCACGGCCGAAGAATCGAATGCCTTCTACCGCCGCAACCTCGCGGCCGGCCAGAAGGGTCTTTCGATCGCTTTCGACCTCGCCACCCACCGCGGTTACGACTCCGACCACGAACGGGTTGCCGGTGACGTCGGCATGGCCGGCGTGGCGATCGACTCGATCTACGACATGCGCACCCTCTTCGACGGCATCCCGCTCGAGGAGATGAGCGTGTCGATGACCATGAACGGCGCGGTGCTGCCGGTGCTCTCGCTCTTCATCGTCGCCGGCGAGGAGCAGGGGGTGCCGCACGACCAGATGACCGGCACCATCCAGAACGACATCCTCAAAGAGTTCATGGTGCGGAACACGTACATCTACCCGCCGAAACCTTCGATGCGGATCGTCTCCGACATCATCGGCTACACCTCGCGGGAGATGCCGCGCTTCAACTCGATCTCGATCTCCGGCTACCACATGCAGGAAGCTGGAGCCAGCGCTGATCTCGAGCTCGGCTACACCCTGGCCGACGGGGTCGAGTACGTGAAGGCCGCTCTCGACTCCGGCCTCAGTATCGACAACTTCGCACCAAGACTGTCCTTCTTCTGGGCGATCGGCATGAACTTCTTCATGGAGGTCGCGAAGATGCGCGCCGGCCGCCTGCTCTGGGCCAGTCTGATGAAGGAGTTCGGCCCCGAGAATCCGAAGTCGATGTCGCTGCGCACCCATTGCCAGACCTCGGGCTGGAGCCTCGCCGCCCAGGATGCGTACAACAACGTCGTCCGCACCTGTATCGAGGCGATGGCCGCGACCCAGGGCCACACCCAGTCGCTCCACACCAACGCACTCGACGAGGCGCTCGGACTGCCGTCGGACTTCAGCGCCCGCATCGCGCGCAACACGCAGCTCTTCCTCCAGCAGGAGTCGGGTACCACCCGCACGATCGACCCCTGGGCCGGCAGCTACTACGTCGAGTACCTGACCCGCGAGCTGGCGCTCAAGGCGCTTGCTCATATGAAGGAGATCGATGAGGCCGGTGGCATGACTGAAGCGATCGCGGCCGGCATCCCCAAGCTGCGGATCGAGGAGACGGCCGCCCGGACCCAGGCCCGGATCGACTCGGGCATCCAGACCGTGGTCGGCGTCAACTCGTACAAGCCGGACAACGACACCCTGGTCAACGTCCTGAAGGTCGACAACAACGAGGTGCGAAACGCGCAGCTCGCCAAGCTGAAGCGGCTCAAAGGCGGAGCGTGACCAGGCGGTGGTGGACGAAGCGCTCGACCACCTGACCAAGGCAGCGGCTACCGGCGAGGGCAACTTGCTGGATCTCGGGATCAAGGCCGCCAGAGCCCATGCGACCGTCGGAGAAATCAGCTTTGCGCTTGAAAAGGAGTACGGTCGCCATGCGGCAGAAATCAGGTCAATCGCGGGCGTGTATCAACAGGAGGTCGGCGTGAGTTCGGAGTCCTACTCCCAGACCAAAGAGTTGGTCCGGCAGTTCGAGAAGGCCGATGGCCGCCGCCCGCGTGTCCTCGTGGCGAAGATGGGCCAGGACGGTCACGACCGGGGACAGAAGGTGATCGCCACGGCTTTCGCCGACCTCGGCTTCGACGTCGACATCGGCCCGCTCTTCCAGACCCCGGGCGAGGTCGCCCGCCAGGCGATCGAGGCCGACGTCCATGTGGTCGGTGTCAGCACTCTCGCCGCCGGGCACCTCACGTTGGTTCCGGCACTGCGCACGGCACTCGATGACCTTGACCGCGAAGACATCATGATCGTTGCCGGAGGCGTCATCCCGCCTGTCGATTTCGAGCCGCTCAAGGAGCTTGGTGCCGATCTGATCTTCCCGCCCGGAACCGTGATCGGCGAAGCCGCCGGTGAGCTGCTGGAACTGCTGATCGAACGGCTGGGACTCGACATCGGCACCCAGGACGAACCGACTGCCGCCTGATGTCGGAGCGCGCTCCGGTTGAAGAACTTCTCGCCGGGGTGACCGGCGGTGACCGCGGTGCGTTGTCGCGGGCGATCACCCTCGCCGAGTCGAGCCGTCCCGACGACTTGACACAGGCCCAGGAACTGATCGCCGCCGTCCTGCCGAAGACGGGCAGCGCGCGCCGGATCGGCATCACCGGTGTACCGGGTGCCGGCAAGTCAACCGCGATCGAAGCGCTCGGCCTCTGGCTGATCGAGCAGGGTCACCGCGTTGCCGTGCTGGTCATCGATCCATCGAGTTCGCGCACCGGCGGCAGCATCCTCGGTGACAAGACCCGGATGCAGGGCCTCAGCATGAATCAGAATGCCTACATCCGGCCTTCGCCTTCCGGCGGCGTACTGGGCGGGGTGGCGCGGAAGACCCGCGAGGCGATGCTGCTCTGCGAGGCCGCCGGCTACGACGTGATCCTGGTCGAGTCGGTCGGAGTGGGGCAGTCCGAGGCCGAGCTGGCCGAGCTGGTGGACTCGCTCTGCCTGCTGCTCGTGCCCGGCACGGGCGATGAACTTCAGGGAATCAAGCGCGGCATCATGGAACTGGCCGACCTGGTTTTCGTCAACAAGGCCGATGGCGACCGGATCCCGCTGGCCAAACGCGCCCGCGGCGACTTCCGCCAGGCGCTCCGGATGCTGCCGCCGGCAACTCCCGGCTGGGAGACCCCGATCCTGATCGGATCAGCCACCGAGAAGACCGGCTTGACCGAACTGTGGGAAAGCCTCGAGGCTCATCGTGCCCTGCTCGACGAGAGTGGCCTGCTCCAGGAGAGGCGGCTCCGTCAGCAACTTCGCTGGCTGAACTCGATGATCGAAGAAGCGGTGCTGACCGAGTTCAACGCCCGCCCCGGTGTCGAAGGGGCGATCGCGGAAGCCGAGAAGGATGTGGTCGAAGGACTGGTCACGGTGCCGCAGGCCACTGTGCGGGTGATCGAAGCGGCCGGGCTCAAGCCTCCCGCCTGACGGAACGCAGACCCGGCGGCCGGGCTCAGTCCCGGATGGCCACGTAGGTGTAGCTCTCCCAGGACGTTGCATAGTCGTCGGGCACCACGGCGACGACCCGCATCCCGTTGTCGGTGAGGATTTTCTCGACCCGGTTCTGCGGCGTCCCGTACATCTCCATCACTGCAGACCCATTGCTGGAGACCGTTTGGCGGATCCGGCGCAGAAAGCGACCAGCGGCACCCCGTAGGCGCAGCATCGCCGTCTCCCGCCGGGCGGGGATCTGGAAGGCGATGACTCCACCGGGCGCGGTGACGCGGCAGAACTCGCTGATGTATTTCGCCGAGAATTCCGGCTTCATGTGCTGAAGAACGATCAGCGAGAGGACGAAGCTGAAGGTGCGGTCTTCGAAGAGCGAAAGGTCAAGATCGGTGTTCAGGTGGAACTGGACCCGCTCGTCGTCGATGTCGTCGTTCGCCCGCTTGAACTCGTCAGCCTTCGCCAGCATCGGCGCCGAAATGTCGATGCCGTCGACCCGGTCGAAGTGGTGGGAGAGCGCCTGGCTGAGCCGGCCGACCCCGCAGCCGAAATCGAGCGCCCGGTCTCTTGTCGGTTCGGCACCGCGCTCATGAAGCATCGACAGGATGCGGTCGATCTCTTCCTCGCCGGTCTTGAAGAACTCGGATTCGTCCCACTGGATGTTGCCGCGGCCGGTGTGAACGGCCCACAGGGGGTTGGTCTCCCCGTAGTTTTCCCAGTTTTCCCGAAGGTCGTCGAGTTGCATAGGCGCTGAGGCTACCGGCGGATCGTTCCGGACAGCAGGAACACCCACGGGCATCAGTAAATTGAGGCATGCCTAAATATGATTTACTGGTTGAGTGAAAATGACTACCAGAAGAGACCTGCTCCGCAAGGCAGGAGTGACCGCTGCCGCCGGAGGGGCCGGCGTGATACTTGGATCCAGCTCTGCCAGCGCCATGAACGCCGATGGCTCGATGAACGGGGTGATCTCGGCCGAGACGATCGACATGCACGGCTCCGGCGGACACGGCGGACATGCGGGAGCGATGTTCCAGGAGGGGTCGAAGATCGACTACCGAGCCAATGGTTGGGATCCAACTGAAATCCTGCGCGACTTCGACTGGGGCGAGACCAGCAAGCTGCCCGACGGCAGGACCCTTCGTGAGTGGACCGTCAACGCCATCGACCGGGAAATAGAAGTTGCTCCCGGGGTCTACTTCCCGGCCTGGACCTTCAACGGCCGGGTACCGGGGCCGACCCTGCGGGCGAAAGAGGGCGAGCGCCTGCGCATCAATTTCGGCAACGGTTCGGCTCATCCCCACACGATTCACTTCCACGGGATCCATCCGGCTGATATGGATGGCGTTCCCGGACAGGGTGCCGGACTGATTCAGCCGGGCGAAAGCACTTCTTACGAATTCGAGTCCGAGCCCTTTGGCATGCACATGTTTCACTGCCACGCTGAACCACTGGCCGAACACATCGCGCGCGGCATGTACGGGACTTTCATCATCGATCCGAAGGAGGGTCGCCCGGAAGCAGACGAGATGGTCATGGTCCAGGCCGGATACAACACCACCTTCGACGGCGAAGGGAACGAGCTGTATTTCGTGAATGGCGTCCCGTTCGCCTACATGTACGAACCGATCAAGGTCAAGCAGGACCAGCTGGTCAGGATCTACCTGAGCAACCTGCTCGAGTACGACCCGATCAATTCCTTCCACCTGCATGGCAACTTCTTCGACTACTACCCGACCGGCACCCGGCTCGAGCCGACTGAATTCACCGACACGATCAGCCAGGTGCAGGGCCAGCGCGGCATCCTTGAGATGCGTTTCCCGCACACCGGCAGGTACATGTTTCACGCCCACAAGACCGAATTCGCCGAGCTCGGCTGGATGGGCTTCTTCGAGGTTGAAGGATGAGCGAAGGCAAGACTCCGAAGCAAAGCCTGAGCGAGCGCATCCCGCTATGGGCGATGGCGCTCGGCGTGCTGGCCGTCATCGCGGTGGTGCTTGTTGCGATCGGCTCCTTCGGCGGCGACACACTGCCTGAACGGAAGGGTCCGCCGATCGAGGATCTGGCGGTCGAGAAGACCGTGCTCGATCCGGGGGAGATCCACCTGACCGTTCGCAATGCCGGCCCGGACGACGTCACCGTCGCTCAAGCGACGGTCAACGATTCGTATGTCAACTTCACCGGCGGCAAGAGGCCGATCGGACGCCTCGGAGAGGAGGAACTGAAGCTCGACTATCCCTGGATCGATGGCAACCCCTACGCGATCGGACTGCTCACCTCGACCGGAGTCGTGATCCCGCATACGATCGACGCGGCGGTCGAGACTCCCGAAGCCGGAGGCAACTTCCTGGTCTCGATGATTCTGATCGGCCTCTACGTCGGCATCATCCCGGTGACCCTCGGCATGCTCGCCCTGCCTCTGCTCCGGCGCGGAGGCCGCCGCTGGACCTCGGCCCTGATCGCTTTCACGGTCGGCCTGCTCGCCTTCCTCGCGATCGACGGCACGCTCGAGGCGATGGATCTGGCAGCCCTTGGCCCGGGGGTATTCGGCGGGAACGCCCTGGTCTTCCTCGCGGCCGGACTCGCCTTCCTGGTCCTTTCCGGGATCGACTCCTACATGAAGGGCCGGCGCCGGAAATCGGAGAAGGCAGGGGCCTCTGCCTGGCACCTCGCCCTGATGGTGGCGATTGGAATCGGCCTCCACAATTTCGGCGAAGGGCTGGCGATCGGTTCCGCCTACGCGGTCGGGGAGCTGGCCCTCGGAAGCGCACTGATCATCGGTTTCGCGATTCACAACACGACGGAGGGCCTGGCGATCGTCGCGCCGCTCGCCTCGCAGAAGCCCCGGTTGCGGTCGTTGCTCGGCCTCGGCCTGATCGCCGGCGGGCCGGCCATTCTCGGAGCCCTGGCCGGTGGCTCGGTCTCGAGTGACGAGATCGCTGCCGCCCTGATCGGCATCGGCGTCGGAGCGATCCTCCAGGTGGTGGTCCAACTGGTCCCGGCGATGAAGGACGAAGACGGAAAGACGTTCACCCCGGTCCCCGCCGGCAGCCCCGCAACAGGCGCCTTGGCCCTTTACCTAACCGGCCTCCGGTAACCGTTCAAAGTTTCCGTCAACGACCTTATCCCCGATCGGCGAAATCGTGGCCGGAAGCAGAAGGCTTCGAGGCTCAGATGTTCGGCAACGATCTCTTGCCCCTGATCGGTGAAATCTGCCGTTGGGTCGGTAGGCTGCGGCCATGATTGGTCCCACTGATGAAGAGGTGCGGAGTGCTGGGCTGTCTGGTCGAGAAGCAGCGAACTACGCCTGACCACTACCCGTTGACCCTGAACGCGCTGGTCAATGCCTGCAACCAGTCGACCAACCGCGATCCGGTCGTCAGTTATGACGAAGCGACCGTCCGCCGTGCGCTTGGCGAACTCGGCCGCCGCCGCTGGATCCGCTCGGCCTCCGGCCACAGCAGCCGTGTGCCGAAGTACCGGCAGCTTTTCGACACTGAACTCAAGCTCGACGAGGATCAGCTCTCGGTCCTCGCCGTGCTGATGCTGCGGGGTGCCCAGACTCCGGGCGAGCTCAAACAGCGCACCGAGCGGCTCTTCGCCTTTCACGATCTGGCGGCGATCCAGACCACGCTCGACGCCCTGATTTCCCGCGGCCTGGCCGAGCGCCTGGCGCGCCGCCCCGGTCAGAAGGAGGAGCGCTACCGGCAACTCGTCGGTGGAGTCGAGGCCGACCAGGCTGGAGACGACCAGGCCGCGAACGATCAGGCCGGAAACGACCAATCTGCGAACTATCCGGCCGCAACAGTGCCCGCCGACGATGAGAGTCCGCAGGCAGTGATCGCTGCCCAGTCATCGCCTGAGCCACTGCCCGTGCCGGCCGACACGCCGGAAACAGAGCGCATCGAAAAGCTCGAGCGCGAGGTCAGTGAACTGCGCCTGGAACTCGAGAACCTCAAGGGCCAACTCGGCGCCTGACTAAGGTTCATGAGTAGTGGCGCCTCCGGGTACCTCCCTTTGGAACACCGAGAAAGGATCAAATGCCTGATCATGACGTAATGGACCAAATCGAGAAATCTTGTCTCCCGAAGAGCATTCACTGCTCGAGAAGGCGCAGGCCGACGATGGCCTGGATGGCGATGAGCACGCAAGACTGAAAGAGATTCAGGTGGACCTTGACCGCTACTGGGACATGATGCGCCAGCGCCGTTCGATGCGCGAGACCGGCGGCAACCCGGCGGACGCCGAACTACGGGATGCGAACACGGTCGAAAATTACAAAGGTTGATCAGCGATCCCCGGAAGACTGGCTGTGAAATTACCACCCCCTGAAGACCGGCAGTTCGATGAAGGGATCCGGGACGCCGAGAAGCAGATCCAGCTGGAACCGCGCTCGGAACCGAAGCCGCGGAACACCGCCTGAGAAGTATTTGCCTCGATTCCCCATGGGTCAGACTCAGGGGGAGCCAGGGAAGAGTTTTCATTCGCCGCGTAAGAAACCGGCGACTTCACCGTTAGAAGGTCACAGGGCCGAAAGCCGGCCGACCAAACGCTGAAGGAAGTGAATGAATCATGAGCGCATTTCGAAGCAATTCGACGACAGGGGTCATGAGACTGGTCCTTGGCACTTTGATTGCGGTCTTCGACGGCCTCGGCCTCGCGGCCGGTCCGGCATCCGCCGAGAAAGAAGTCCAGCTTGTAGCGGACGTCAACCAGGGCCCGAGTAGTTCGGACCCGAACAGCCCCATCGAGTTCAACGGGTACCTCTACTTCTCCGCGCGGGGCCAAGGCAAAGGAACGGAACTCTGGCGAAGCGACGGAACCGGGACGACTCTCGTTTCCGACATCAACCCCGGGGTTGACAGCTCCTATCCGAGCCAGTTCACCGTCCTCGGTGACTACCTGTACTTCCGGGCCGACGATGGCAGCCACGGAATCGAGCTATGGAGGACCGACGGGACAGCCACAACTCTCGTTGAAGACATCCGGCCCGGCACCGACGGTTCGCAGCCGATTCAGTTGACCGCGATTGGCGGAGCGATCGTCTTCACCGCCGACGACGGCGCCACGGGACGTGAACTCTGGCGGACCGACGGCGTGACCACCTCACGCCTCATGGACATCAATCCCGGTGCGGGCGCTTCGAACCCGTCAGAACTCACCGTGCTTGGCAGCCGCGTCTACTTCCGGGCCGATGACGGTGTAGCCGGAGCAGAGCTTTGGCGGACCGATGGGGCCATCACGACGTTGTGGAAGGACATCCGAGTTGGTGCCTCTGATTCGAATCCCGGTGATTTCACGGAGTTCCACGGCTCCCTTTACTTCCGTGCGGAAACCGCCGGAGCGGGAATCGAGCCCTGGAGGACCGATGGTGTCAGCACAGCCATCCTGAAAAACATCAACGGGGCGGGCAGTTCGAATCCGTCGGGATTCACCGAGATGGGGAACCACCTCTACTTTCGGGCCACGACAGTGCCGGCCGGGACCGAACTCTGGCGGACCGACGGTGTGTGGCCAGTTGCCGTGACCACCCTCGTGGCAGACGTCTGGCCCGGGGTCGATTCTTCGACTCCGTCAAAGCTTTTCGCCAGTGGTGACCAGCTCTACTTCTCGGCCGAGGACGGCTCCCACGGACGGGAGTTGTGGCGAAGCAACGGCGCCGGCGCCGATCTGGTCAAGGACATCTACGAAGGTGAAGCCGGATCGAATCCGGGCCAGTTCACGGCGTACAAAGGCGACCTCTACTTCATCGGGTCCGATGGAGTCCATGGATTCGAGCTCTTCCGGATCTCGGATGTGGTGCCTGACACGAATGTGAGTGTCAGCATCCTCGGTTCAAAGTCGAAGCTCAAGCGGTCAGGAGTCATGGGCTGCGGCTCAGGTGCCCGGCCACCGAGGAATCGGGTCCGTGCGAAGGACGGGTGTCGTGAAGACGAAGGCAAAAGTCCGGTTCCACGGCAAGAAGCGGAAAGATCACCATCGGCAGTGTGTCTTTCGAGCTGGCGCCCGGCCAGACCAAGACCTACAAGGTCCGCCCGAAGAAGGCGAAGAAGCGGTTGTTGAAGACCAACCGCCGAGCCCGCCGGGTTGTCGTTTCGGCCAAGGTGCGCGATGCTGTGGGCAACAGCAGCAAGGTCACGAAGTCGATGCGTATCGTGGTCGGCAGATGAGCAGGAAAGAGAGCCGTTAGTTGAGCCTCCGCCTCGGGAAGCCGAGTTGAACCAGATTCGAAAAACCGGTGATGTCCCCGGGGCGGAGGAGCTCGACTTGGCGAGGAATGCGGCCGCCGGAGACGGCGCCGCGTTCGCCGCCCTCTACAACGCCTATGAAAAGCGGATCTACAACTACTGCCTCCGTCTGCTTTCCGACAAGCAAGACGCCGAGGATGCCACCCAGGAAGCATTCGTCCGGGTCCTCAAGCGTCTCCCGGACATGGCAGGAAAGCAATTCGAGTTCGGTCCCTATCTCTTCACTTCAGCCAGAAACACGAGCTACGACATGATCGAAAAACGCAAGAGAACCCAGCCGTCTGGCGACATCACCGAGGATCTCGACGCCCACCTCCACCGCGACCGGGCCGGGGTCGAGACCGATCCGGTCCGCTCGGCGATGCTGGGGGCGCAGCGCGATTCGGTGAGCGCGGCCAACTCAAGACTGCCGGTGCGCCAGCGCGAAGTGCTGGCCCTGCGTGAAGTCGAAGGCATGAGCTACGCCGAGATCGCAACGACCATGGATCTCAACTCGAACTCGGTCGCCCAGCTGATCTCCCGGGCGCGGACCAATCTGCGCAGCGAGGTGCGGCTCGATGTCGCCGCTTCGGTCGCGCCGGTCTCGGCCGACTGCGAGCAGGCGCTGCCGCTGCTCGCGATGCGCCAGGACGGCGAGCTCGATTCACCGGAGCGGCGGATCTGGCTGGAAACCCACTTGACCGGCTGCTCCGGCTGCCAGGTCGCAAACGAGGAGATGGCGGAGGCCGGCGTCTCCTATCGCGCCTGGGTCCCGGTCATTCCCGCGGCCTACCTCTTCCGCAACACCCTGGCCAAGGCGGCCGCGACAGTCGGTGCCGACTGGTCGGGCGTCGAGCGGCCGGTTGGTGGCGCCGAGGCCGATCCTGAGTCGGGTTCCGACCCGGTTGCGGACCCCAGCCGCGGCAAGTTCCGGGCGCTCGTCACCACCGCGGTGGTCCTGGTGATCGTCGGGGTGGCCTACCTGGCGGCCGCTGTCGATGACGCCACCCGGGACGCTGACCCGGTTGAACCGCCATCAGTCGAAACTTCGGTCGTCAAAGCCAAGAAACAACCGGCCAGGAAGAAGGCCAGGAAGAAGCGGGCCGTCGAGACAACGGTTCCGCAAACCGCGACACCGGCTCCAGCGACGGTTCCGTCTGGAGTGCCGGCCACGCCCGGCAGCTCGGGTCAGGTCCGGTCTCCGCGCCCGTCGGGCGGTGGCGGCAACCAGGGCGGCGGATCAAACAATCCGTCCACCCCTCCAGACCCTCCCGCAAATCCGACTCCGCCGCCGGTGGATCCGCCGGTGACGACGCCTCCGACCCAGCCTCCTACAACCACGCCCCCGACCCGGCCCACACCCCCGAATCCTCCGACCCCACCGCCCAACATCAAGGGCTGACCAGCAGGGGTTCCAGAACTTTTTCACCGGCGGCGTAAGAAACAGCCGCCTGCTCCGTTGTTCAGACACAAGGGCTCCAAGGAGCCACCTACGTACTGAAGGTTGTGATCTGAATGAATGCGAGACTGATCGAACTGACCAAACGAATCGCTCTGCTGACCCTGGCCGCCGTGCTGGCTGTGCTGGGTGCCTCGGCCGTTTCGGCGAGTACCGCCGGGGCCGCGCTCGAAGCCCGCATCGCGACTGACATCAATCCCGGACCGAGCCCCTCGGGGGCCAGAGAGGCCGTGGTCGTTGGTGAATACATGTACTTCGAGGCGGACGATGGCGTCAACGGAAGTGAACTCTGGCGAAGTGACGGCGTGAATCCGGAAATGGTTGCCGACATCAACCTGGGAAAGAAGGACTCGAATCCGTCGCGGGTGCTCGCGGTGGGCGACTTCGTCTACTTCCGGGCCTATGACGCGGCCCACGGAAGCGAATTGTGGCGAACCGATGGCACCAAGACCAATCTGGTCCACGATATCGTCCGGGCGCCGATTCTTCGTCGCCCACCGCCCTCGTTCAGTTGGGCAATGACGTCGTCTTCAGTGCGGACGACGGCACGAATGGCCGCGAGCTTTGGCGCTCTGACGGCAACTCGACCACGATGCTTGCCGATATCAATCCCGGCGGCCCCAACTCCTCACCGAACGAGATGACCAAGTTCGGCAACTACCTCTACTTCCGGGCAGATGACGGCGTTGCCGGCACCGAACTGTGGCGCACCGACGGCGCCGCGACATCACTTTTCGCGAACATCAATCCGGCGGCACAATCCAGTACCCCCGCCGGCCTCACGGCTGTCGATGGCCAGCTCTACTTCCGGGCGCGGACAGCGCTCACGGGCAACGAACTGTGGCGGACCAACGGCCTCGTGACCAGTGAGGTGGCGGACATTGCGCCTGGCGCGCCGAATTCGAACCCCTCGGGCATGACCAGCTACAACGGTCAGATCTATTTCATGGCCGACGATGGGCTCAGCGGCCGTGAGCTCTGGCGCACCGACGGGGTATTCCGGGCTGCGACCACCACCCGTGTGGCCGACATCCGCCCCGGAGCCGATTCCTCCGCGCCGGGTGGGTTCCTCGTGTCCGGCGGGAAGCTCTACTTCGCGGCCAACGATGGTGTGGCCGGAGACGAACCGTGGCAGACCGATGGCGTCACCACCAGCCTGGTCGCCGACCTGAATCCCGGAGAGGACAGTTCCGAGTCCTACGACTACACCGAGTACGCGGGGGAGGTCTTCTTCACCGCCAACAACGGCCAGCTCGGTTGGGAGCTTTTCTCAATGAATAGCGGTTCGCCCAAGCTGTTCGCCGACATCCTGCAGGGGTCGGCAGGTTCCGAACCGAACGACTACATCGAGTTCAAGAATGAGCTCTACTTCGGCGCTGACGACGGAACCCATGGCTACGAGCTGTGGAAAGTCGCCCCGGAGGTTCCGGTGAGCCTGGACAAGACCGTCAAGGTCCGGATCCTCGGCAAGAAGCTGAAGATGAACCGGTCCGGCAAGGTGAAGCTCCGGCTGAAGTGCCCGGCATCCGAGGTCTCCGGTCCCTGCCGCGGCAAGGTCGTCATCAAGACGCGGTCCAAGGTAAAGACCGGGTCGAAGCGGCGCCGGGTCACCCTGGCCGGACACGGTTTCAAGGTCCCGGCCGGGGTGACCCGCAAGGTGACGCTTCGCCTGAACAAGGGCGCGCGGCGACTGGTGAGGTCGAGCCGCAAGGCGAGGAAGGTTGTCGCGAAGGCGACGGTCAAGGACGGCGCCGGCAACCGCCGCAACGTGACCAAGCGGATGAAGCTCCGGGTCGCGTAAGCGAACCGCGATTGCCGGCAGGAGTGTGATCGCCCGGGGCGGCTGCGGCCGCCCCGGGTTTCACGTTCAGGCCAGCGGAAACCACCCGCATCGCCTTGGCAAGGGTGAGGCCGAGCACGTGGGTGTCGCCACTGATCAGGATCGAGATCGGGCCGTCGAAGGGTTGGCGCTGGACGAGCTCGAAGTCGTCGCCGACCGCGATGCCGCATTCGGAGAGGTAGGCGAGCATCTCCGGGTTTGAGTCCGAAACACGCACGAAACGACCCCGGTCACCCGGCGCCAGTGATGCCAGGTCTTCGGTCGCCGTCTCTTCCATGCTGAGGTCGCGGTCCGGGATCGGGTCGCCGTGAGGATCGAAGGCCGGGTCGCCGAGCTTGACCGAGATCAACTCGGTCAAGTCTTCGGACAGGGCGTGCTCAAGCACTTCGGCTTCGTCGTGGACCCGTTCCCAGGGGACATCGAGCACCTCTGCCAGGAAGAGTTCCAGCAGCCGGTGGCGACGCAGCACACCGAGCGCGACACGAGTCCCTTCGGCCGTCAGGCGCACCCTGTGGTACGGCACGCGTTCGACCAGTCCGGCTTCATCGAGCTTCTTGATCATCGCCGAGACCGAGCCCGCCTTGACCCCGAGCTTTCCCGCGAGGTCGTTGGTCGAAGCCGTCTCCGGGCCCCAGCCGGTCAGTGAATAGATCGCCTTGGCGTAATCCTCGACAGCAGCTGAAGCGACCGCCGGCCCGGCTCCTTCCTTCTGCCCGTCTGTCCGTGGTTCAGTCACAGGTTTGAGCCTAACCTAAACCCGACCCGGACTCCCGTGGAGGTTCGGCTTCCATAGCCGGTGACGGATCGCTCGTTCATACTCAGCGCATGACCCAAACGCTGCCACGTTCTGAACCGACCTCGCCAGTCCAGGCGCTGCTTGAGCGCCTCCATGACACCCACGCCGGCAACACGGCAGGCGAGGTCGCGTCTTACATTCCCGAACTCGCTCTGGCCAGCCCGGATTGGTTTGGAATTTCGCTGATCACCGCTGATGGCAGCATCTATGAGGTTGGCGAAATGCGTCACGAGTTCACGATCCAGTCGATCTCGAAGCCCCTCACCTATGCGCTCGCGCTCGAGGCGATCGGCGAAGTGGAGGTACGCAAATACGTCGACGTCGAACCGAGCGGTGAGGCCTTCAACTCGATCACCCTCCAGCCCGGTACGAACCTTCCGCTCAACCCGATGGTCAATGCCGGAGCGATCGCGACGACCTCGCTGATCAGGCCGAAAGGGGCCACGGCGCCGTTCGAGCGTATCCTCAGCGAGTACTCGGCCTTTGCCGGTCGGCAGCTCGAAGTCGACGAGGCTGTCTTCGAATCCGAGAACAAGACGGGCAACCGCAATCGCGCGATCGCCTACCTGCTGAAGAACGCGAACGTGCTCGACGCCGAAGTCGAGGACATCGTCGAGACCTACTTCCGCCAGTGCTCGACCCTGGTCAACTGTCATGACCTTGCGGTGATCGCGGCCACACTCGCCTCGACCGGCGTCAACCCGATCACCGGGGAGCGGGTCCTGCGCGAGGACACGGTGCGCAGCGTGCTCAGCGTGATGGCCAGTTGCGGCATGTACGACGCGGCCGGCGACTGGCTCTACTCGGTCGGCCTTCCGGCGAAGTCGGGAGTGGCCGGGGGCATCATCGCCATCCTGCCGGGACAGCTCGGTATCGCGGTCTATTCGCCGCCGCTCGACGTCCATGGCAACAGCGTGCGAGGGGTGAAGGTTTGCGAGGACCTCTCCGAGGAACTTCATCTCCACGTGATGAGCCCGCAGCGCCGCCCGCCGCCGCCGGTGCGCTCGGCTTCGACCTGCGCCGAGCATCATTCGAAGCACCTGCGGCCCGTCGAAGAGCAGGAGATCCTGCGTGACCACGGCTCCGAAGTGCGGGTGATCGAACTGCAGGGCGAGATCCTTTTTGCCGCCGGCGAGTTGATCACCAGGGCCGTACTCAAGGACCTCGACGGCGTGAATTACGCAGTGCTCGACTTCGCAGCGGTCAGGGAAATCGACCCGGTGGTGGTTCCGATCATCAGCCACCTGGTCGACGCGTTCGAGGAGAACGGCGGCGAGGTTGTCTTCTCCGGAATGACCGGTCACCCGGAATTCACCGAGGAGATCGGGAACCTGAGGGCCGCTTCCGAACTGCCCCGGGTCCGGACGTTCGTTGATCTCGACCTGGCCCTCGAATGGTCCGAGGACCAGTTGATCCAGCGGTGGGGTGGCAACGAAGAAAAGGGGGAGATTCCGATCTCCCGGCACGCTGCCACGCAGGATGGACCCGGAGCAGATCGAGAAGCTGTCAGCATTGTTCGAGCGCCGGGTGTACCCGGCAGGCACCCGGATATACGACCAGGTCGACCAGGTCGATGAGATGCTTTTCGTGGTCAAAGGCAACATCAACGTGATGGCGGATGGCGCCGACGGCACACCTCACCGAATTGCCACTTTCTCCTCCGGCATGACCCTCGGCGAGGTCGCAATGCTGAGTGAACGAAAGCGCCTCGGTCATTCGGACGCGGCCGACGAAGTCATTGCGTTCGCCCTGTCGAGGGAAGACCTCGAAGGGCTGCGAGCAGACGATGCGGGCCTGGTCTGCACCCTGCTTGAAAACCTGATGAAGCTGATTGCGCTGCGGGTCGGTCAGCTCAGCCGGGAGTTGATGCGATAGATGGAACCGAAAGTCACAGTCCTGACGCTCGGTGTGCGGAGCCTCGAGATTTCCCGGCGCTTCTACGTGGAAGGGCTCGGCTGGAAGCCGCTGGTCGAAGTCGAGGGGGAAGTCATCTTCATCCAGGTGGCAGGCGGTCAGGTGCTGGCGCTATGGAGCGTCGACGAGCTCGCCCGCGAGGCTGGTTCCGTCGGCCACTCGGCGAAAGCCCCGCCGATCGCGATTGGCCACAACGTCGACTCGGCCGGGGAAGTTGCCGCTGTCCTCAAGGAGGCGGTCGCCGCCGGCGCCACCTTGATCAGGAAAGCCGGCGCCACCGATTGGGGCGGCACGAACGGATACTTCGCCGACCCGGACGGCTTCCGCTGGGAAGTAGCCCACAACTCAGGATTCCGCGTGACAGCAGACGGCCGGGTCCACATGGGCCCCACCACGGACTGATCTTCCGGCATCGAGCCTCACAGTGTGCCCGGCGGAGCGAGCCATCTCGACTCATAAGCAAGATCGGTCTGCTCCAGAATCAAGTCGTAGTGCGCGTCGTAGTGCAGCACGCCATGGTCAGTCACGTCTGCCGCGGCGGCGATCAGCACATCCACCGGGGGGATTCTGTGGTGTCCGGACCGGACCAGCTGCGCCTGCGTCTCCATCGTCCGGCGCTCGATTGCCTCGTCGAGCCCAATCGACGGAAGGCTGCTGAACAGTTCCATCAGCCGATCGTGATCAGCACGATCCCGGGCTGAGTATCCGGCCTCCAGGAGGAACGGCAGGCATACGACGAGCCGCCTCGCTTCCAGATCATCGGCCAGTTGGCGGGCGGAAGCTTCGCTCAGCGTCCCGGAAAAGCGTCGGGACCATGCCGAGTTGTCCAGCAGCCAGGACTCACTCAACTGCTGATCCAGCCGCTGCGCTTCACTTCGTCGGCGGCCGTGACGTCAGAATCACCAGCCCTGTTCCGGATCTGGTCGGCAGCGACTTTTCTCAAGTCCTGGCTGGCTCTCCGATCTTCCTCGATCTGACGGATCTTCTCCTTGGCTCCGAGCACGACGAGTTCCGCCCAATCCAACCGGACCTGGCCGGACTCATTTCGCAATTGATCAAGAACCTTTCTGATCTTGGGAGTCTCAGTGATTGCGTGTCGAGGGTGTTTCGTCGGCATAGCCAGAAGTGTAACACCCGAGTTACACCAAAATCACAACTTCGAAAGCGCACCAGACTTGACCAGCTTTTTCTTCAGTGCTTCGAGCACCGGACTTGACCCTTGATCACCCTTTCGCTCGCCGTCGGCACGTCGCACCAGTCGCCGTAATCAACCTCGGGGACCTCGATTCTCTTGCCGGAGTTCGGGGGCCACTCCAGCTCGAAAGTGATGCTCACGAGCTTCGACGGATCGAGCTCACCCTCGGCCGCCCAGATGATGATGCGCTTGCGTTTCGACTGCTCGAACTCCCCGATTTTGATCAGGTCGGAATGCGGCGGCTCCATCCCGGTCTCTTCGCGGAACTCCCGCATCGCGGCGTCGAGGGGCTTCTCGCCGGGGTCGATCTCACCCTTGGGGATCGACCAGGCTCGTTTGTCTTTCCTGGCCCAGATCGGCCCGCCCATGTGGGCGATGAACACCTCGAGTTGCCGGTCACGAATGCGAAATACGAGTAAGCCGGCACTGGTCTTCATCGTCCGACGATACCGATCGGGGACTGACCGCATAGATTCTGATGATCGACTCCCCGGCGAAAATCCTGAAGTGGCTGTGTGCTGCCGGACTTGCAATTGCCTTGGTGGCCGGGGGCACGGTCGCTGGCTGGAGGCTGGCCGGAAGTGCCAAGGAACCGACTGCCATCGGGCGAGTTTCAATCGAAGTGCAGCCTTCGCTCAGCGGTGACGTGGAAGCTTTTCTGCCGGTCGCAGACTGGGGCGTCAGGGCCGATGCCTTCGACGCACCCATCCGCATTCGCGCTGAACTCCAGTCGGTCAACCGCAAGGCCCTGCTGCGTGCTGCCAATGGTGACCGAAGCATTGCCGACCAGACCGAAGCAGGCCTTCGCTCTGCCACCCGGTCGGCTTTGCTTCGAGCGACGGCCTGGGGCCTTGCCGTCGTGCTGGTGCTGCTCGTGGTTGCCACCCTTCTCTGGCGGGGCCTCCGTCCGAGGTGGTTGATCCTCGCAATCGGGACGGTTGTCACCGTGCTGCTCTACGGTGGGAGCGCCTACCGCCTCCAGTCGACCTTTGATTCGACCGCGTTCGACAGCCCCACCTACTTCGCCCAAGGAGACGAAATCGGGCGGATTCTTGACCTGACCAACCAGGCCAGGATTCAGACGGGGTACGGCAACGAGTATTCGGCGATCGTCCGCAGCATCAGTAGCGTCCTCGAAGTCGGCCGTGAGCAGGACGCCCCGGGAGTGGACTTCTACGAAGGCTCCGACCTCCACGCCAATGCGCTGGTAATCGATCCGATTGCCGAACTGGTCGGCCAAAGCCCTCTCTTGCTGACCGGTGACTTCGGTCAGCGTGGAAACGAAGTTGAAACCCGTTTGCTCGCCCCGCGGGTGGCGGCTCTCGGCGAGCAAGTGGTCGCGGTGTCCGGCAATCACGACACGACCAGCCTGATGAAGAGGCTGAGCGGTGAAGGGGTCACCGTGCTCGACCGCAAGGGGCGGCTCAAACCATCGGGCTCATTCGAACCGCCGCCGGTTATCGAGGTACACGGAACCCTCATTGCCGGCTACGGGGATCCACTTGAGTACCGGGGCGGCGATCCGGATTCCACGGACCGGCCGATCACCTCTGACGACATCAGCGACCCCGACGTCACACTCAGGAAGTGGAGGAAAGATCTGGTTGGCTGGTTCGGGTCGCTGAAGGTGAAGCCCGATCTGGTGATGGTGCATAAATCCAGCCTCGCCCAGTATCTGGCCCGCACTCTCGACGCTTCCGGCTACGGACGGCACCTGACGATCACTTCCGGTCACGATCACGAACAGCACGTTGACCGCTTCGGGCGGATAGTCATTGTCGACGGCGGGACCCTTGGCGCCGGTGGTGTCTTCGATTCAGGTGAGGCCGATATTGGCATCGCCAGGCTCCACTTCGATGAGGACAGGGTGCTCGTATCGGTCGATCTGATCGCGGTCGAACCGTTGTCCGGGGCTGCCCGAGCGAGCCGGGTGGTGATCGCGACTCTCTGCCCGGAGGAGCCACGCTGCCGGTTCGAACCGGGTTCAGGGAGCGAAGAGGTGGATCCTTGAGTCCGGGCCCTTATACGTTGAAACGGAAATCGACCACGTCGCCGTCGGCCATTACGTAGTCCTTGCCTTCCATCCTGACCTTGCCGGCGGCCTTCGCTTCAGCCATCGAACCGAGTTCGACCAGCTCGTCGAAGGAGACGATTTCGGCCTTGATGAAGCCGCGCTGGAAGTCGGTGTGGATGACCCCGGCGGCCTCGGGGGCGGTGGCACCTTTGTCGATCGTCCAGGCGCGTGTCTCTTTGGGCCCGGCCGTGAGATAGGTTTGGAGGCCGAGCGTCTCGAAGCCGACCCGGGCCAGAACGTCCAGCCCTGGTTCTTCGACACCGATGTCGGCCAGCATCTCGCGGGCTTCCTCGTCGTCGTCGAGCTCGACCAGCTCGGCCTCGAACTTGGCGTCGAGGAAGATCGCCTCGGCCGGCGCCACGATCGCCCAGTTCGAGGACTTCAGCGCCTCGTCGTTCAGCTCGTCCGCATCGCAGTTGAAGACGTAGAGCTGGCGCTTGGCGGTCATCAGATGAAGGTCGTGGAGCGGTTCGGGATCGAGTCCGGCCTGGAAGACTCCCTTGCCCATTTCGAGCAACGACTGGGCCTCCTTGGCCGCGGCCACCTGTGGCAACAGGTCCTTGTCACGCTTCGAATCCTTCTCGAGGCGCGGCAATGCGTTCTCGATCGTCTGAAGGTCCGCCAGGATGAGTTCGGTCTGGATCGTCTCGATGTCACTCGCGGGGGAGACTTTGCCGTCGACGTGGGTGATGTCGTCGTCCTCAAAGACTCGCGTGACCTGGCAGATCGCGTCCGACTCACGGATGTTCGAGAGGAACTTGTTGCCCATCCCTTCGCCTTCCGATGCACCGCGACGATGCCGGCGATGTCGACGAACTGGACGGTCGCCGGCAGGATCTTCTCCGAGCCGTAGATCTCGGCCAGCTTTGCCAGGCGCGGGTCCGGGAACGCCGACCACGCCGACGTTCGGCTCGATCGTCGCGAAGGGGTAGTTGGCGGCCAGAACGTCGTTCTTGGTCAGGGCGTTGAAGAGGGTCGACTTCCCGGCATTGGGAAGCCCCACGATTCCGATTGAGAGGGCCATCGCCCTACAGGGTACGGGTCGGGGTGCCTCGAATGCACCGAGGGACCGGGGCGAGATCGGACGCCCCCACTCTTGACTGAAGGCGACCCGCAAGTCGTGGTAGAAAAATGGCGCAAATGGTAGAATCAGACCATGAGCCTGAACATCAAGAACGAAGAGGCGCACAGAATGGCCAAGGAACTGGCCGGACACACAGGGGAGTCGATGACGACGGCCGTGACCGAAGCGATTCGCGAAAGGCGCGATCGTGTGGTCGGCAAGAGCAAGGCAGAACGTTTCGAGGCGATCATGGCATCCAGCAAGAAGACCGCCGCACTATTGAAGGCAAAAGGGGTGACCCTGGACCACGCGGAGCTCCTCTACGGTGAGGACGGTCTGCCGAAGTGATAGTTGATACGTCAGCGATCGTCGCGATCGTCCAGGGCGAACCGGAGGCCGAGGAGTTTGCTGCGTCGTTATTGGCAGCGGAAGATCCGCGGATCTCGGCAGCCAACTACCTGGAAGCAGGACTCGTCGTCGACAGCGCCGGGGATCCGGTGGTGAGCAGGGAACTTGACGTCGTGGTCAAAGCCGCCCGGATTTCAATCCAGCCTTTCTCGGCCAAGCAGGCAGTAGCGGCCAGGCAGGCCTACAAGGACTTCGGCAAGGGAAGTGGTCACCCTGCCGGCCTGAATTTCGGGGACTGCTTCGCTTACGCACTGGCAAGTGAAACCGGCGAGCCCCTGCTATTCAAGGGCGACGACTTCGTCCACACGGACATCACGTCAGCAGTCTGACGAGGCGACCCGATCTACGCCGGCGCGGGCAGAGTTCGGAAACCTTCGCGACTGGCGGCGTCCACCAATCGATCGTCGAGGCAGGTGAAGTCGGCGCGGGCTCCGGGGTCGGAGCGCCAGCTGATTGCGGCAGCCAGCTGAAGGGCATCCCCCGCTCTGAGCGGGTGGGTCGCGAGGAGGCGGGCGGCGTCGGAAGTGACGCGATTGCCCGGCAGGACTTCGGTCCAACTGGCAGCCAGCTTGGCCAGCAATTCAATTGCCTGTGAGACGCCGGCTGCCGTGAGCGATCCTTCGCGCTCGTGGCGCCTGATTGCCGACAGACATTCGACCTCCGTCCCCCACCAGACGGCCTGCTTCGAGTCTTCCCGAAATAGTTTGGAGACTTCACCTGATCGAGGTTCAACCAGAACCAGAGGAACAAGTGCCGACGAGTCCCGGAATCGCATCGTCAACGGCCCGTTCGACGCTCTTCGATCAAGGTCTCGGTCACGCTTCCACCGGAGCTTCTGGGGCGGGGCAGATCCAGAAAATCTTCCGACAGTTCTTCTTCGCCCGGTTTGACTACGCCATCTCTGATGAGCTGCTCGAGGTGCCCGTCGGCAGACTGAATGCGGGTTACTTTTGCGACAGGGGTCCCGTGTTCAGTGACAACGACCTCCTCGCCTGCCTTGACCTGGGCCAGGTATTCACTGAGCTTGGATTTGAGTTCTGCGACGCCGATCATCTTCATGACCAGTCTGACTATATCGAGCTAACCAGACTAGCCATACAAGTCACAATTTTGCGACTTACTACTTGTGCTTCTTTGACTTCTTGCGCTTCAGCTTGATCGTCTTCGACTTTACCTTGGCCTTGCCGCCGGTCGGGGTGAACTTGACCTTGGCCTTGATCTTCGTCTTGCCCTTCTTCTTGAGCGCCTTCGCTGCCTTGCCCTTGGCCTTGATGGTCAAGGTGATCTTCGACTTCTTTTTCGACTTGTTCTTCTGGCCCTTGACCTTCTTCGAGCCGGCGAGGATGACCTTGCCCTTGCCGGGTACTTTGACCTGCAGCTTTGCGGTTCCCTTCTTCTTGTTCAGCTTGACCTTGCCGAAGCTGAACTTGTTCGAGGGGATCGGACACAGATCCGGGTTCGTTTCGCAGGTTTCGACCCGCATGTCTTTCTGCATGAACCAAACCCGTGTAGAGTAGGCCACGATCAGCGGGTTCGGGCCGACCTTCGTGCTCAGCTTGAACGAGTAGCGGCCGCTCTCGGTGACGTTGAGGTCGTGATCGAACTCGTCGCCGGCCACAGTCGCCGAATCGATCGAGACCCCGTCCTTCAGGACCTCGAGCGTGTACGGACCGGGCATGAACGCCGACGGTCCGGCCTTTGAAACGTGAAGCTGCAGGTTCATCGAAGGACCGGTCACCGAGTCGCCGGGGATCGCCGTCAGGTCCGCCTTGCCGGGCTCACCCGCCTTCATCGTGACGTCCGGACCCTGGGCTCCGTAGAACTTGACGTAGGTATGCCCGGCGTTGACCGCGTCGGTGATTCCGTCCGGAGAGAGCTCGTCCGCAAATACCGCGGTCGCAGCGTGGCCGACCGGAGCGTCGAACGGACCATTCGTTCCGCCGGCTTTGTGGTCATCACTCGAACCGACCGCCGCGATGTGGTTGCCGGTCGCCAGCGCGTGCTCGTAATACGCGAGGGTGTCGGTGGTGTACGGGTTCATCGCGACCGGACCCACGTACGGAACGCCGGCGGTGCCGGTCTGGATTTCGATCGAACTCACCTTCGAGAAGTCAGTTTGTGCATCGGTGTAACCCCAGAGGCAGCCACGGCAGGCCGACGGAAAGTCAGCAAAGATCCGCGGGTGGTTGATCTGGGCGATGCCGCCGTTGGCCCGGATCTGGGCGAAGCGGGCCGAGGGGTTTTCCGGTCCGCGGACATGGGTCAGCTCGCCATCGTCGAGTACGTTCGGATTGGCGGTGTCGTCCCAGCGGTAGATGTCACCCAGCCGGAAGTCGGTGAAGACGCTCGAGTTGTGGCTGTTGAAGTGACCGTCGTAGGTGGTCATTTCGGTGCCCGGAATGATCAGCTTGCCCGGGTAGAGCGTTCGGTACTCGCCGAGTTCCGAGGACTTCGCAACGTCGTTATTGTGGTCGACCAGGGTGATGAAGTCGAGACTGCTGCCGCCCTCCGACGAGTCGCCGAAGCCGAGGTCGAAGGTGTCCTTCATCGGTGCGTTGCCAGGCTCGTTCTCGCCATGGGCGTGGAAGTCACCGGTGTACCAGTCGGCTGCGGCTTTGGCGACGTAAGGCGTGTATGGCTTCGGCGTGAAGCCTTCGTCGTCCCATTCAGGGTCCGTGCTTGTGACCACCTCGACCGTCCAGTTCGTGCCGGCGGTCAGGGCCGGATCGATGTAGCCGGCGCCGAGTTCGACTGCCCATTTACCCGCCGGGATGGGCCCAGGCTTGTAGGCCCGGGTGGTCGTTCCGGGTACATACTTCTTACGGTCCGGATAGGGGTTGTTTGGATCGGCGTTTGAACCGTTGTAGACGGCGGTGCTCGTTGGCCCGTTGCCACCTATGCCGATCATCTTGACGGCGCTTCCGCTCCAGCCGCGCCGCTGGTTCATTGTCCATTTCTCAGGATCGGGTGTGTTCGGCTCGTAGACGCCGAGGTCGAGGGTGGTGTTCTTGATGCCCCCGGGACCGGGGTTGGCGCTGGTTCCGTCGTAGCAGTACCGGATCCGCATGCCGGTGATGCCGGGGGTCACGTCAAACGGGATCTGGATGAATTTGCGGTTCAATTCCGGCTTGAAGGTGCCTTCGAATTGCTGGTTCGTCCCGCCGTCCACATAGTCCACGGCAGGCGGTGTCGGCAGGGAGCAGGCGGCCGAAGCCGCGGCGGGCAGCGCGAAGCAGCCGACCAGCACGGCGAAGAGGATCGACAGACGGACGCGGAAAGAGGCAGGCAGGATTCCCATTGCTTTAGTCAACACCATTTTCGGTCGAAAGATTCGGCTTAGCGCCTGACGACCTTGAAGCCCCTGCGCACCGTCTTCGACGCGCCCACATTGTTGTAAGCCGTGAGCAGCGCCCGGTACTTGCCCGGCTTCAGCTTCTTCTTGCCGATCCGGCCGCTGAAGTAAACCCTCTGCGCGCCGGCCTCGAGGCCCTTGCGCTTCAGCTTGCCAGCGGTCACGTAGCGCTTGCACTTCTTCTTGCGCTTGTTCTTCCGGGTGGCCTTCCGGCACTTGCCCTTGTACTTCCGGCCCTTCGTCTTTTTCTGGAACTTGATCGTGACCGAAGCGTTGACGTCCACGTTGAACTTGATCCGGGTGCCCTTCGGAGTCCGCTTCTTCTTCTTGCTCTTTGCCACTTTGGCGGTCTTCTTCTTGGCGACCCTGAACTTCTTGTTGGTCAGCTTGACTTTGCTCAGCTTCGGCTTCGAGGCAGCCGGCGGCACGACGGCTTCATCCTTCCTCGGATCGAGGCAGGTGCCCGAGACCACGTTCACGTAGGTTCCGAAAAGGTCGCTCAGGTCGCCGCTCGCATCGTTGTATCCGGTTGCGTTGAAAGCAAGGCACTGTCCGTTCTCGCTGATCGAAGAGGTGCTGGTGCCCTGGCCGTTGTCCGGCTGGCCGAACATCGGGGGTCCGGAGATCGCGCCATTCGCCGATTGACGGGCGAACACGCCTTCATGGTCCACCCCACCCAGCCCCGGCTTGAGGTTGGAAGCGTCAGAGTTGAAAGCGATCACCGATCCGTCTCCGTCGATCGAGGCCCGTCTCGCGCTGTACTCGGCAGGTGCTCCACCGGGAGCCCGGCTGACCAGCGCATTGGCACCGGTCGCGAGCACCCTCGACACGACTTGGGTTGTGCCGGGAGGCCAGGCTCCGGCCTCGGGGGCGATCGGCTGCTCGTCGGTCTCAAAGGCCACGACCTTGCCGTCGGCACTGATCGCCGGCGAGTACTTGAACCCGGGAGTGACCGCTCCGGCAAGTCCGCCGAGGCGGGAGACCAGGGTGGTCTTGTTGCCGGCCAGGTCGCGAACGTAGATATCGCGGTTCATCAAAGCATCGGCCGGATCGAGGTTGGCCGCCCGGCTCTCGAAGACGACCTTTTGCCCGTCGCCGCTGATCCGCCCTTGCTCGGAGCTGTTGTCGCCCGCAACTCCAGGATCGGCGCTGGCATCACGCGACACGAGGATCGTCTTGTTCGAAGCGAAATCCCGGACGAACACCTGAGTGTCGCCGCCGGCAACACCCATGTTGGTGGCGTCGGTGTGGAACACGATTCGCTTGCCGTCCCCGCTGATCATCGGATTGTTGGCATCCTGGTTGGCGACCGCTCCGCCAGGACCGTCGGCCCTCGAGGCCAGCGTGGTCGTGTTGTTTGAGAAGTCCCGCATATAGATGTCGTTCTCAGTGTCGACATCGGCCGGATCCAGCGACGAGAACGACACGAAACCGACCCGGCTGCCGTCGGCGCTGATCGAGACTCCTTCGGCTCCGAACTCGGATGGGGTGCCACCGGCGCCGGTTGCCCGCGATGCGAGTTCGATCTCACCGGTGCTGAGGTCGCGTCGGTAGGCCTGCGCGCGCTGGCCGCCCGCCGGCAGACGGGTCGATACGCCTGCGAAGGCGACATACCGCCCGTCGGCGCTGATCACCGTGGTGCCCGGTTCGTTCGGAAAGACATAGGCCGCGCCTGGCGCCAATGACGGGGCGTTCCCGGGCTGCCTCGACGTGAACTCAGCGGTTCCACCGCCCGTCGGACGGGTAAAGACCCCGAGGGTGTTCGGATCACTGTCCGGCGTGAATCCGCCGTTTTCGGTCCAGGCGACCCGGCTGCCGTCAGCCGAGATGTCGGCCGCGATTGCGTACTCGTTGTCGTTGGAGCGCAGATTCGTGGTGGCGCCCGAGATGTCCCTGACGTAGGCGCCGTAGTAGTCCGGGGCCGGATCGAGGTTGGTCGCGTCGGTCGAGAAGAAGACGAGATTGCCGTCGTCGCTCATCTCGGAGCCGTTGGCGCGGCTATTGGCGTTTACTCCGGCAACTCCAGTCGCCCGGCTGATCAAGATCGAGTTGAAGATGGTCGCCCGGCCCTGATAGATACTGGCCGCGGGGGCCATGTCGTCGCCCGAGATGTCTGTGGCATTGCTGTCGTAGGAGACCCGGACGTCAGCTGTGTTGACCGGAGAGCCGGCGATCGACGGGCTGTAGCTCTCACCGTTGCCGCCGTCGGTGGCACCGCCGCCTGACTTGGTGCTGACCAGGTAGTTGTTGTCGGTGTCCATGTTCCGCACGAACACGTCAGCGGATCCGGCGTTGCCGTTGGTGAAGCCGATCACCAGGTTGGCATCGTTGGACTCGAAGGCGACCCATTTGCCATCGCCGCTGATCGAGGGGGATCTGGAAAACCCGGGGCCGGGGTTCGGGGAGAGGGCTTTGCGTGAAACGAGATCCACCACACCGGTCAAGAGGTTCCTTCGGTAGACATCGTTTTCCATGTTGGTGTCACCGGGAAACAAACCTTGGTCGGTGACGAAGGCGACGTAAAGACCATTGGAAGACAGGTCGTAGCTGGAGATGCTGTTCGCGTTGCCCGGCGTGGCCAGGAAGGTCGTGTTGGCGGAGAGGTTTCGAACATAGACGTCAAGCTCGCCACCGTCGGTGTCGGCGGGGTCCATTGCAGCTTTGGTCAGGAATGCGACCGTGTTGCCGTCGGCACTTATCCGGGGCTCGAAGGAGTGGGCGGCGGGGGCGGCGCCGTTGGCGCCGCCGGCCCGGCTGACCAGCTCGACCGCGCCGGTCTGGCGGTCCTTGCGGTAGACGTTCGTGTAGTCCGGATTGGCGTCGTCTGACATCGAGTTGATTTCGGAAGTGAAAGCCAGGTAGCGGCCGTTCGCGCTGAGGCTCGAGCGGTCCACGCTGCTGTCGAAGTAGCCGCTGTCGCCTCCGGGCAGGGCGCCGTCGGGCAGGTTGATGTAACTCGTACTGAAGGTGGAGCCGGGTCCGACCGCGAGCGAGGCCGATGCACCGCTGGCGGCTACGAAGCCGAGAGCCAGGACGGCGACGATCGACAGAAGAAGACGCTTCAGGTTCCCTGCGTTCCTACCACTCATTCCAACCCCCAAGTCAGGCGGCGCGAAGCCGCATCAATATTCGTTATCCGATGGTATCCAGAACCCGCCCCGAGCGGTGAAGTTTCTGTTTCGCCCGAACCAGGCGGCGCTTGCGTCATAGTCAGACCATGTCCGAGAAGACGGGATTCTGTGATTTCACCGGCCAGGCCGCATTGGTGACCGGCTGCGGCAGCGAGTTCGGGATCGGTTTTGCGACCGCCCGGCTGCTCGGCCGTCAGGGGGCGAAAGTAGCTGTGACCGCGACCAGCGAACGCGTCAATGAACGTTGCGCCGAGTTGGTCGCCGATGGAATCGAGGCCAGCGCCCATGTCGCCGACCTGACCGAGGCTGGCGAAGCCGACCGGATCGTGGCCGAAGCAGTCGCCGTGCACGGGCGGATCGACGTACTTGTCAACAACGCAGGGATGAGCAAGGTCGGCACCGAGGACCTCGGCCGGCGATTTGACGAATTGAGTGAGGAGGAGTGGCGGGCGGGGATCGAGCAGAACCTCCACCTCGCGGCGGCAGTGACCCGGGCCGCACTGCCACAGATCACTCGCTCCGGGAACGGCCGGATCGTTTTCGTGACCTCGGTGACCGGACCCGTGGTCAGCAACCCGGGCAACCCGGCCTACAGCGCATCCAAGGCTGGCCTGGACGGACTGATGCGGGCACTGGCGATCGAGCTCGGACCGGGCGGGACCACGGTCAATTCGGTCAACCCCGGCTGGATTGAAACCGGCAGCGCGACCCCGGACGAGGTCAAAGCCGGCCGCCACACGCCGGTCGGCCGGCCGGGAACTCCGGACGAAGTCGCTGCGGCGGTACTGATGCTGGCTGCCCCCGAGGCCTCGTACATAACGGGCCAGACCCTGATCGTCGACGGCGGCAATGTGATCCAGGAGTACAAGGGCCCCCAGCGTTAGAGCCCTCGGCGGTAACCACGTCAATCAACCGCATCGTCGGCGCAGCGGACGGGTTACGAAAGAACCGATGAAGACGACGATAAAACTCCTGACCACCCTGGTTTCGGCCGCCCTGACCCTCTGCGTCCTGCTGCCGTCGACGGCCTCCGCCGGTTCGCCGATCAAGCTCGAAATTCTCTCCAGCAAGCCGAACCGGGTGACCGGTGGCGATGCTTTGGTCGCCGTGACGATCCCGGACCGGGTCTCACCGGCAAAGACCAATGTGCGCCTGAACGGGAAGAGCGTCAAGAGTTCTTTGAGCCCGGATAGCGGCAATCCCCGCCGGCTGACCGGCGTCGTCTCCGGATTCCGGAGCGGCAGCAACCGTCTCTCCGCCTGGGCCCGGAGCCTGAACAGTCCGGCCAACCTCGAGGTCTTCAACAGTCCGATCACCGGGCCGGTCTTCTCCGGTCCGCACCAGACCCCTTTCATCTGCCGCACGGCAGAGAGCGATCTCGGCGAACCACTCGACGAGAATTGTTCGGCCAACCGCAAAACCGAGTACTTCTACCGCACCACCGGAGGCGACTTCAAACCGCTGGCCGACCCCGCGCAGAAACCGGGTGACCTCGCGCAGACGACCACTTCTGACGGTCGAACCGTCGATTACATCGTGCGCGTCGAGTCCGGCACGGTCAACCGGGCGATGTACCGCTGGGCCATCCTGGTTCCCGGCGGAGACCCGCAGGCGGGCTGGAACGATCGCCTCGTCTTCAAGCACGGCGGTGGCTGTACGGCCGGACATCAGCAGGGAATCGCCAACGTCGAACAGGTGCTGCAGAACGACTATCTGAAGCGTGGGTTCTCGGTTGTCACCTCCAGCCTGACCAACTTCCAGACCGCATGCAACGACGTGCTCTCGGCTGAGACCGTGTCGATGCTGAAGGAATACGTAATCGAGAAACTGGGCCGGGCGCCCGACTGGACGATCGGTGACGGGGCATCCGGAGGCTCGATGCAGGTCCAGCTCAACACACAGAACTACCCGGGGCTTTTCGACGGCATCATCCCGTCAGCGAGCTTTCCCGACAACGTGACGCCTCCCCAGCCGGATTGCCGGCTGCTGTACCGCTACTTCGATTCGGCGGCGGCAACCGGCCTCACCGGAGCCGAGCGCGTCGCGATCACCGGCATCATCAACGAACAGGCCTGCATCGCGCTCGGCAGCAATACGGGCGACGTGCTCGACGCGAGTGAAGGTTGTGCCAACCCGGTCCCGTCGGAGCTGATCTTCGACCCGATCACCAATCCCGGCGGCATCCGCTGCTCGCTGATGGAGAGCATGGTCAACACCTACGGCCGCGATCCCGCAACGGGATACGCCCGCAGTCCGATCGACAACGTCGGCACCCAGTACGGCCTCGAGGCTCTCGCGGAAGGCAAGATCAGCCTGAACGAATTCCTCGACCTGAACAAGCTCGTCGGCGGATTCGACGTGAACGGTGATTTTCGCGCGGAGCGGTCGGTCGGTGATCCTGAGGCTTTGGAGACCATCTACAAGACCGGCAGGATCAATCGTGGCGGCGGCGGAAACCCCGGTACCCCGATCATCGACGTTCGCCGGTACGCCGACGACCGGCCGAACGTTCACATCTTCTTGCCTTCGTACATGATGCGGGCCCGGATCCGGGCGACCAACGGAGGCTCGCCCAATCACGTCATGTTCCGCGCCAGCGGTCCGGTCAACAACCGGGCGATGGAGGATGCGGCGATCGACACCATGTCGGCCTGGCTGGACGCGATCAAAGCCGATGACTCGAATGCCAGCCTCCCGGAGAAGGTTGCGAAGAATCGACCTGCCGACGCGGTCGATGCCTGCTGGGCAGGCGACGGCCAACGCACTGACGATCCGGCGGAGATCGGCGCGACCGGTCCCTGCACGACGCTTTATCCCCCACACAGCCTTCCGCAGCAGCGGGCCGGCAAGCCGCTCGCGTCGCTGGTCTACAAGTGCCAGTTGAAGCCGGTCAACGCCGCCGACTACGGCAGTCCGAACCCGGCCCAGGTCGTCCGCCTCAACCAGATTTTCCCGAGCGGTGTCTGCGACTACTCAAAGCCGGGAGTCGGCGAGCAGCCACTGAAGGGCACCGACATCTCCTTCGGCCCGGAACAGACAGTCGAGTTCCGAAAGCGCAAGCTCTTCATGAAGACGAGCAAGCGCCGGGTCCACCGGTCAAAGCGCGGCGGACGAGTCAAGCTGACCGCGACGCTCTACCCCTGCCCCGCCGTCACCTGGCAGCGGGTGATCTTCGAGCGCAAGGTCCGAAAGGGCAACCAGGGTCAAGAGGATCAGGAAGAACACCCGTCTCCGCGCCCGGGTCGAAAAGACCAGCGGCTTCTACCGGGCCTACGCCAAGCCAAGGACGGTCAAGGTGGCCCACAAGAAGCACCGGAAGAAGAGGCAGAAGAAGCGGCACGACCGCTGGTAGGCGGCGGCACTTTTCGGCTACGGTTTGCAGCACTATGGCTCCACGAATAATCCCCCAGGAGCAGTTGTGTGAAGAGATCGCTGTAGTTCTGCGAGAAGCTGAGGCCGGCCAACAATTCACGGTCACCGTTCGAGGCAAGCCAGTAGCGAGTCTGGGCCCGGTCGCGCACCAACGGAGACTCGATGTCGATGCGAAGACCCTGAGAGAAATTCTCTCTCAGCCGATCGATAGCTCTGACCTCAGAGATGACCTGAATGCCGCCGAAGCACCCGTCACCAAAGTGGTGGAGTAGCCGTGTCAGTCGAACCCACACCGATCGACGCTGACCTCACCGCCTATATCAAGGCCCACGCGAGTGGCCGCGATGAAGCTCTGAAGAAGGTTGAAGAGCAGACCGCCGCCATGGGGTCGATCGTGATGATGCAGACCGCGCCCGAACAGGCGGCTTTTCTGGAAATGCTGGTGGGGATGGCCGGCGCCCGGCTGGCGCTCGAGGTCGGCACCTTCACCGGTTACGGAGCGATCCGCATCGCCCGGGGACTTGCCCCGGGAGGCCGGCTGATCTGTTTCGAGCTGGAGCAGGAAAGGGCCGACATCGCGCGGACTAACCTGGACCAGGCAGGGGTGGGCGAGCAGGTCGAGATCGTGGTCGGACCGGCGATCGAAGGAATCCGCACCCCTGCCGAACGAGCCGGGAATCGACTTCGTTTACCTCGACGCCGACAAAACCGGCTACCCGGATTACTACGAGGAACTGGTGCCCCGCCTGAACCGGGGGGGCCTACTCGCGATCGACAACGTCTTGATGGGAGGGCGAATCCTCGACACCGACCCCGACGAAGGAACGGCTGCGGTCCAGGGCCTGAACAACCGAATCATGAATGACGAAAGGGTCAGCTCAGTGATGCTGGGAATGGCGGACGGGTTGACGCTGGTCCGCCGCAGTTGACTTGATTGAACGGCGGGCTTCGACGACCTGTCGCTCCAGAAGCACCTCGGCTTCAGCGCTGGCTGCTCGCCGGTTGATGATCGTCGTCACCTCAGGGGCGAATCCCATCGTCCAGTACTCCCAGCCGCCCAGTTCGTAGTACCGATAGGTCCGAGAGCCCCACTGGCCCGGTTCCCCTTGTGAGGCGAGTAGACGTGCGAACCATTCGAATTCGGCATGTCCCATGGCGGTCGTGCGGTGCGCGTCCGGACTGGCCAGATCCCTGACTGTATATTGGTGAGGACAGTCGAGCATCGTCTTCGCGAGGCGCCATCCTGATCCAGCAACGAACACCTCCGGCGTCAAATCATTCAGGTCGGCCCGGTGATGGGACAGGTCGCATTCCCGGCAAATCAGGATGTCGTTCGGGTACGACGCTCCTGGCTTCGGTTCCCGGCAGATCAGGCAGATTCTTCTTCCCTCCCACATGCGGCTAGTTCATTACCGTCATTGAGAAGTCGAACTGGAAGCAGGTCTCGGGGTCGATCAACAGCCAGCCTTCGCGTCCACAGAGGCCCTCCCAGGTCGACGGAGGCGAGCGAAAATAGATCCATTTGATTGACGCGGGAGCGCCGGCTTCGATCGCTCCTCTCTTGCTTGTGACGAGGTCGAAGTCGACCTCCGGATCGGTCCACGCGTGACCATCTCGCTGGAGGCTGCCGCTCCTCATGCATTCCCGCACATCTTCGATGGGGAATATTTCCGAGGCGATTTCGGGAAGCTCAGAGTCGTTCATACGGGTTGAGTCGAGCGAACTATCGTTATCTGACACCAAGTTCAGAGTCGAGCGCCGAATCGAGCTCGAAAAAGACGAATGAACCCCCGGAGCTACCAGACGATTTCGACGTCGTACTTCTTCATGTCGAGGTCAGCACTGACGATCGCCTGATCTTCGAGTTTGGCTTGCGCAACCAGCAGTCGATCGAAAGGATCGCGATGGTGCCACGGAAGATGCTCAACGGCTGCGGCATGTTCACTCGTGACCGGCATCTGGTTGATCAGGAATGGGGCTTGAATTCGTCCAGTGGCTCGTCGAAATCAGGCGACATCGAACCTTTGAGGCCCCCCCAGATCTGTCGCTTGCCGGGCGCCACCGGGGCACGAACCAACACGGCAACGGGCTGTTGACCGCGGCGGATCGTTACTGATTCACCAGCTTCAACCCGCCGGAGAAGCCACGAGAAATGAGCTTTCGCCTCCTGAACGCTGACTTCCATGCTTTAGTCATATCTGAGCAGGTCAGCTTGGTCAACCAGACTGCCGGGACCTATCGTCGGTCGAGCACCGCGTTGGTGGCCGAAGCGGCGATCAGGCCAGAAAGCGAGCCGGCAGCCAGATAAAGCTGTCAGATGCACGACCCGATGAGCGACCCTTCCAGCATGAGAAAGGTGAAGTCGATCCGGGACTGGCTACTCGACAGCGAAGATCACCAGATACTTCGCCTCTGCATCCTCGCCCCGGTGGCCGGGCTCCTCTACGTAGGAGGCTGGGCACTCTTCCTGGCCTTCGCTTACTTCGGAATCAAGGCGATGTTCTGGTGGATACAGAAATCCAACGAATCACTTGAGAGCTGGTTCTGGTGGGTGGTAGCTCCGGTCATTCTGTTCGGCCTGCTCAGCTTTCTCTGGGAGGTACTGAGTTTCACGTCCCTGCCGTGGCTCGACCGGGTCATCGCCGAACGACGCCGGAAGCGTCAGGGCTAGTAACCCACCGGCTCGAAGTTCGGGTCGATCAGTGGAATTGCCTGCGGCTGGGCCAGGAGCAGGTGCATCGCCAGGGCGGGGCTGCCGTAGCCACCCATGTTGAACCCGTCCCAGATAATCTGCGTCCGCAAGTCGAGCCATTGACAAAGCACCCAGGCCCGCGAACCGGGGGACTCGTTGAACCATTTACCGACTCCGACATTCATGGCCCGCGGGATGTAGCCGGCTTCGTCGCCAAGTTCGGTGTGTTCATCGCCGACGACACGAATTGCCTGATCGTCAAAGGTGTTCGTCGGCTCCGGAACGAGTGAAACCGGGTGGGCGGGAAGCAGCCAGGTCTTGGACGGCTCGATGCACTCCCCCTCTCGCGCAGTGATTCCCGCCACACGGACGATGCGAAGCCCGTCGACCCCCGTCGCGTATTCATCGCGATAGGGATCGCCGGGCAGGGGGATCTGCGTCGGCCAGAAGCCGTCCAGCTGAAGAGTCCGTTCTTCGATGTCGCCTTGGCGATTTGCCTCGAAGTGGTTCAGCTGAAAGATCGACCCGCCTGACATTCAGACCTCAGAGAGGAGTACGCACTCGCGCGAGTAGGTCCAGACCTTCATCCGTCCGCTTCGCAGGTAAGCACTCGCCGTAAACCAGTCGCAGAGAACCGTGTCCAGGTAGTACCCGTAGTCGTCATAGAGATCCTCGGATACATACGAGTAGCAGGACACCTTCGACCTCGAACTGCGCCGGCAGGTTCGCACGCCGTAGTCATCCCAGGTCATGTCCGGGTCGGTATAGACGTACTCGGCGACCGTGAAGGCGTTGCTTCGCGCCCGGTAAGAAGGCATGAACCGCTTGCGCTTCCGCTTTCGGCTGATCGTCGCGCCGGACTTTGTCGAAACCGAGGGCCCGCCGAGAGTCGAAGTCGCGCTCCCGAGCCGATCGTTCACAGAGGTACGCGCAGCGCCCACCTCTGATGCTGACGCAGAACTGCTGGCGATCGAAAATGCCAGCACCGCGACCAAAGCTGTTCCAACCCAAAGCAATACTCGATTCATCGTGTTCTTCCCCATTTCAATCGTTGTCGTGGGGGATCAGTCGTAAGAGCCGCCTTTGTTCTGACATCCATCGGGCAAAGTCTGAAATGGATGGATGCTTATGTGCTCGGCTCAAGCTGCCGGGTAGAGAAGGACCCTTACGAAAAGAGCCTGATGACCCCTGCCACCAGGAACAACAAGGTGAAGCTGATCGCGAGGATCGCGGCCGATATCGCGATCAAAGCAAGGAGGATCGCGCCGCCGACATAGATCGCCATGGCGATCAAACCCAGAACCATGCAGATGAGCTCAAAGAGCGGTTGAAGGATCCAGCGCATCCACCACCGCGGTGGCGGCGCGGGCGGCGACACCGGGATATTGGGGATAAAGGGCGGCACCGGGGTATCGAGGATGGATTCCGGTTCTGCCGGCACTAGATCCGCGACCAGGTCTCGGTCGAGAGCCGGGCCCAGACCACCGATAAATTCCTCGAGCGAATCTCCCTGGGAGGGTTCGATCAGTCTCACCCGGTAGAGCTCAGCCAGCTGCTCGAGCCGGGCTCGTTCGATCGAAGGAATCTCCTGACAGGGCACGAGCAAAGCGAGCGGTCGGGCGAATTCCGCCCGGAAACCATCGTTGTGGAGTTCTGTTCGGCCCCATGCCTCGACCACCCCGAAGACCTGGGGGTATTCGAGTGTTGCGGGACCTAGTAGCGATCGGCCGAAGTGCTCGGGCCATGCGTGAAAGGCGTAGAGACCGCACGAGCATTCGTGTTTCGGTGCGGGAGTTTCTTTGTGAAGCACCTCGCCGATCGAATCAAAGAAGCAATGAGCGCGAGTCGGTTCCCCCGAATCGCTCCAGCGGCTCTCGGCAAAGCCGAAAAGCCCCGGTTCCCCGTTGCCTCGAAGGTCGCAATCCCAACGCCTAACTCCACGGAGAACGCCGGCGAAAAAGGGTGCCTCAGTGCCTGGTTCTGGACCGTTCTCCGGGCTGCCGATCTCGGGGTTCGTTTGCGACAAGAAAGGAGAGTCGCCAGGTGCGCCTGGAATCTGACATCGAGGACAAAAACTTGGCAATCTCGGAAAACGGCGATACAGTGTCTAATTCGGCTGGTGCAGCAGGGGCGGCAGTAAGGACTCGACGGAGGGAGCAATTTGGGCTATAGGGCAAAGAATGAGTGGGATCTCGACGCGCTTGAAGACGATGATCTTTTCGAGCAATTGAAGGCCGCCCGGGCGGCAGGAGACAGTGAGCAGCTGAAGCTGGCGATCGGCATTCTCGCCTGGCGGCGGGAAGGAAACGTCTTCGCAAGGATCCGGCTCAAGATGGGCGATATGGAGGAAGCGGAAGACCTGACCCAGATCGTCCTGCTTGACGCGATGAGGGCGAAGTTCGACGGTGAGCACATCGGTGAGTTCGGTTCGATGCTGAACGTGATCACCTCCAGGCGAATCGCCGACTTCTACAGCAAGAACTCCCTCGATACGGACCCGATGGTCGAAGAAGGAAGTGGCGATGACGACCTTTGGGGCCAGGAGTTGTCGGTCGGTGACTTCGTCGACCATTCGAATAGCCTTGCGGTCTTGGAACAGGCGCTCGAGGAACTGGATGACCGCCACCGCATGGTGGTCGAGCTGTCGGTCAAGGGTGGACCCGCGAAAGAAGTGGCCGACGACGTCAACGCCGTGTTCGTCGATGTAGAAATTGCGATGACCGACTCCAACGTTCACCAGATAATGAAACGGTTCCGGGACTTCCTGAACCCCCTACTGAAGGCGGCGACGTGACCATGGCCGGCACCGAACACGCCGAAACCCTGCTGACCGCCTACGTGGCCGCTCACCAGGCAGGGGATGTGGATCCGGTCCCGTTCCTCGACCGTGTGCTGGCTGAAGAGCGGGAAGTCCTCGTGACCTTGATCGATGCCTACTTGGTGCAGGCGCCCGGGAGAGTCTGGGATCCAACAGCCTTCAACGGAACCCCGGCGCAACGAATGGTTGAACCCCTGACTCTGGCGCTCGCCGGGGTGTCGGGGGCGTGGCCGGTCGTCTTGCCGAGCCTCCGGAACCGTGTCCGCATCAAGCGTCGCGATCTGGTCGAAAAGCTGGCCACCGGGCTCGGCTATCCGAAGACAACCGGAGTCGTCGAGGAGTATTACCACGCGATGGAGCACGGCGATCTGCCCGCGGAAGGCGTTTCGGACAAGGTGCTCAGGGTCCTCGGAAAGCTGCTCGGAACCGACGCCGAATCACTCCGGCGGGACGGTGCGCTGTTCCTGGGCGGGAGTTTCAAGGTGGACCATCAGGTCTTCGCCCGGCACCCGAGCTTTCCGCCGAAGTTGAGTGCCGATGCCGACGTCGCTGACTCAATGGGGATGCTCAGCGATTCGGATTCGTCTGAACTTTCGCGGGAGGATGAAGCCGAGATCGACCGGCTCTTCACTGAAGGGAACGTTTAGTCATCGCTGAATCCAGCGGCATCGAATCGATCGAAGCGACGGCCTACGAGATCCTCGAAAAGGTGCCGGAGTACATCTGGGATGGCGAGACCCTGCCGGTGCCGGTCGAGGACATCGTCGACTCGGTCTACGGGCTGCTGGTCCGGGACGTCGATGACATGTCCGCGGCGCCGGGTGCGCCGCCCGCGTCGGCCGGGCACCTTTCCGGCCTGCTGCTCACCGGTCCCGGAGAGATCTGGGTGGATCGAGCGGAGGGCATCAAGTGGCCCGGCCGGCGGCGCTTCACGATCAGTCACGAGCTCGGCCATCACATCCTCCACAGCACCGGGGGCCAGCCCCTGTTCTGCCGCGGAACGGTGATTGACGAAGCCCCCGAAGTCCTGGCTGCGGTGACCAAGAAGAGGAAGCCGAAAGTCCCGTTGATCGAAACCGAGGCCGACATCTTCGCTGCCTCGATCCTGATGCCCTCACACCTTATGAAGACTCAGTACGAAAGGTGCGACGGGGAAATCGAGCGCCTGATGAAGGACTTCAAGTGTTCGCAGAAGGCGATTACCCGTCGGGTCCTTCATGTGGTCCCACGGGACCGCCGCCGTCCCCGCCGCCCCGCCTGAACGAGGCTCGAGGAGAGGCCGGGCTTGTCCTGCTCCATGCGCTGGAGAAGTTGAGGCCCGCTACCGGTCCAGATCTCGGCGCCGTACTTGTCGGCCAGCTCACGCAGCGTTGCCTTGTAGGCGGCGGTAGCTCCCCCAGGCAGGAACAATACGTCCGGGGAAGCGAACTCGGATCGAATCCCGTCAGCGTGGACTTCGGTCCGTCCCCAGGTCTTGACTACGCCCGCGATAAAGACGCCAGGAACCTGCCGACGGGTTGTCATCAGGACCTTCAGCATCGTTTCCCGGTTGGCATGGAAGCAGTAGTAGCCGCAGGAGCAATGCTTGGCGGGAGCCGCGTGCGAATCCTTTCCACATTTCGCCCGAGTCTCGTTGCTTCTCCACTCGTGGCGTGCATTCGCCGAGCTCAGCCTGAAGTCCCCGTCGCCCGTCGACAGACTCCAGAGCCTCAGCCCATAGACATGGCCCGCGACAACGGGAGTCCCTTCCTTGGTCATCTCGCGGGCACCTTCTCCGGCTGGGGCGTAGGTTCGGGTGCGGTGGCCGGCGCCGGCGTCGGAGCCTCAACGGGCTTGGGAGCCTCAAGCGGCTCGACGATGATGGTCCGAGAGGGACCAGGAAGACTCAAAGCAGAAATCAAGATTCTCACCTCTTCGTGTTCGGATGAGAATGGAGTCCTCGTTCAGCCGCTCAATCTGACTCAGCCGCTCTCTAGTTCCGGGATCCACTCAACGGTCTGCCCGTCCGCTGTCTGAAGAACCGTGATCGGAATGTGATGGGTCCGCCCGTCATTTCCCGTCCGAAGGTGGCAGGCGTGGCTCAGCTTGAAATCCTTCAGGCCCGCCTCACGAAGGAAGAGGTCAGCCTCCGCAATCGGAATCGGCGGCTTGCCGGTCCAGCTACGGCACGTCTCACAAGTGAACTCGTCCCGCCATCCCGCAAAGCGACGATCTTCGTCGTGATCCGACATTCGAACACCTCCATTGTTTCGGGCATTCGCACCGTGTCCGTATTCGGATCGGTTGCGGCGGCGTCAACGGGCCCGGACCCTCGACCGCTCTGAATGGATGGTGCTCGTGGCACCTGTTGTCTGGGTCTGGCAACCGCCCGCATATCTGACAAGCGCCAGGCGCAGGCCCGAGGGGCTCAGAAGCCCTCTTCCTCATCTGACGCGCGCTGTTTACGTTTGGCCTCGCGCGCGTCCTTCCAGTAACCGAGCCACTGCTCTACCACGAGATAAACGAAGTAGCAGGGCACACAGATTGCCATCAGGATTACGTAAAGAATGAAGTTGCTTAACAGGTAGTCAATACCGGCAACGATCATGACGAGCCCAGGGCGGCGAGTCGCTCGGGAGCATCGGTCTCTTCCTGGCAGTACTCCTCGCAAAGCTTGACGGCCTGGAGGTAAGCCTTTCGCGCTTCGGCCGTATTGCCGATCGCTTCTGCCGCCGCGCCGTACCAGCGCCAGTTCCAGGCGATGACCGGAGCGATTGAGACGTAGTACCTGAGGTGTTCGTAAGCCTCGCGCACTTCACCGGCCGTGAGTAGTTCGCAGCCAAGTCCGAAGTGGGCCATCGCGTCGCCGCATTCGAGGCACATGCGCCAGGCATGGATTGCCTCGTCGCCATCGGTGCCGGCTGCGTGCTCGAAGTAGACGCGGTTCAGGGTGGGCTCCGGCCCGAACCTCGCTACCACCTTGCCGATGGTCGCACCGATCGAGGCATCGACCAGTCCGAGCGTGGGTGAGTCGAACTTCGGACCGCGCCAGATCACGTCGGACTCGGCACCGGCAAGGTCGAACTCGGAGATAGAGGTGACGGAGAACCCGATCGGCTCAGAGGTCCCGGGACGGTTGTAAAGCCACACGTCCTCCGCCACCCGATCGAAGTCGCGAGGAAAGTAGCCATCATCGACCCGACCAAACTCAAGTGCGATCAGCCGGTCCAGGGAAGGGACGTTGTTAATGAAGAGGCGAGGGTTCATGACAGAGGGGTCGGCCACGACCCCGCCTTTCTGACGACTGTCACAACGACACTCGCCAGGTCACTTGCCAGCCATCCGTTTCAGTTCGGCGTTCAGCCAATCGATCGTCGAAGAAGCTCGCATGTCGTCCCCGCAGAGGTAGCTGATGCTCGCGTCGGTCGGCCTGAGTTCGATGAACCGGTCCCCATACTTCTTACGGAGTATCCACAGCACCTCTTCGAACCGGTCGATTCCTTCGTAGTAGGCGACCTCCCGCCAGATCACTCGGTCGCCGTGGCGAAGTACGGTCAAGCTGTCGCCATCTTTTCTCTCCCGGTCTTCGAAGTCCCATTCGATCACCAGTTCGGCGCCGTCCAGGTTGGGCAACTGGTTGGCTCTTTTCAGTTGACGCACCTTGGCGCGGGAGATGAACGCCTCCCGTTCGTTGACGTGCTGGAGGTTCTCGATGGCTCGTTCGTTCCCAGTCGCCGCGGCCGCTCTTGTCGCGTCGTGGGTCGGATACGAGACGATCAGCAGCATCCGGTCGCATTTAGCGCAACGGACATCTAGCACCTCACTGAAGTAGTCCTCGTTCTCCGAACAGAGGCCGGACCAGCCGCAGGGACAGGAGATAGTCCGGTCCCTGTCGTAGTCGTAAAAGGACAGTAGCTTCGCGGACATATTTTGCCTCCCGGGGCTCGTTCGTTGTCTTCCACCAGAAGAGTCCTTCGGAAGGCGGCAGATCTGACACTCGGACTGGATTCTTCGGACTCGTTGTCAGGTTTCGTCGGCCCCTCCCGACACCTGCTGGCAAGCAAACGAAGGGAGTCCCCATGACGACGCAGTTCCAGGGTCCAAGCACGATCAATAACTATTTGAGCCAGCCGTTGACGGTTGGCGAGCCGGATATCTCCGGTCCGATGGCGGTTTACCCGGTGTTCGGCGGAGAGCCGGTGCTCGATTACACCTCGATGAGCCGGGCCCACACCCAGGGTTTCACCAGCAAGGAGCTGCCCGGGGGCGCGTCGGTCCGCGACCTGCTGGTGGCCAACCCGGGTCCTAAGCCAGTCCTGCTGTTCGAAGGCGAAGAGGTGCTGGGCGCCCAGCAGAACCGCACCTTCGATACGTCCGTGCTGGTGCCGGTGGGCGAACCGATGAACGTGCCGGTGATTTGCGTCGAGGCCGGTCGCTGGGATGGAACGCGGCATCTCGAGTCGTTCGAGCCGGCAGCCCAAGCTTCCCACCCCGACCTGCGCCGGGCGAAGTCAAAGGCGGCGGCCAGGATGAGGTCAGCCGGACTCGAGGCCCGGGCCGATCAGAGCGAGGTCTGGGAGATGGTCGCCGATCGTTCGCAGCAGCTCGGTGTCAACTCATCGACCGGGTCACTCAACGACGTCTACGAATCGAGGCGAGGCAACCTCAACGATATGACCTCCGCGATCAACCTCAAGGACGGGCAGATCGGCGCGGTACTGCAGATCGGTAACGAAGTGATCGCAATCGATCTGGTCAGCCGGCCCGAAGTCTTCGCCGACCTCCACGCGCCACTCATCCAGGGCTACTCGCTGGATGCCCTGAGTAACGCGGCGGACGCCAAGGCAGAAGAAGATGTCGAACTGGCGAGCGACTTCGTCGATTCGGTGGTCGGTAACCGCATCCTCGAGAAGGACGGGATCGGGCTCGGTCGAGACTTCCGATTCGACCTGTCAAGCCTGGTTGGATCGGGACTGGTGAGTGGCGAGGAACTCGTCCAGATGTCCGCCTTCACGGGAACCACCGAAGATGCCGAAGTGCCAGGCCTCCAGGTCAACCACGGACGGATCAGGCGACCGTCGAGGCGCCACCGTTGAGCAAAGTCAGGCCAACTGACAGGAGCCTGAACACAAGGTGCGCCTTCTGCCACGACCGGATTGGGGACCCGGCCGCGGCAGAGGTGCACGGACCGCTGCTTTGCCGGCAATGCGAATCAGGAGCAAGCTTCCAGTTCGCGATCGCAGGATGGAGGAGTTCGGCCGGCGAGTTCGTCGGCAATGGGTGGCGGAGGTCTGGCATTGTTGATGCAAGATCGAGGCTTCGAATGAAGGAGCCCGGAAGGACCATGAATAGGAGGGCACGCTGACTCGAACTGAGTTGGAGGTTCTGCAGGTAGCCGGGGTCCGCCGACTCGCCGCCTCTCTGACAATCTCTATGGCATGTACCTGCTCTTTCTGGATGAATCAGGCACGCCCGACGACGAGGTATTCGCGCTGGGAGGGATCGCCGTGCGGGCGGACGAATGGCATGTGCTTCGGGAGCGCTGGGACGAATGTCTTAGGGACGCCGGGTGGCCACTCGACAAGGAGCTGAAGTGGTCCGGGACGGTCAACGGAGAAGTCCCTCCCGACGTTGCGGACGCCGCCTACGAATGCTTGGCGAAGCTGCCGGTCGAATGCTTTGTCACGGTGCTCTACCCGAAGATGAGCGGTTACGAGGAGTTCTTCGGTTCCGACGAGAACACCTATGCGACGGCACTGACCTTCATCGCTGAACGGTTCCAGCGATTCCTCTCAAACCACGACTCATACGGAGTGATAGTGCTTGACAGTCGCCGCCGGGAGACCGACGACCGAATGCGCCGGTTCTTCACCCGCATCCAGCGTGACGGAACCCCATTCGCCGAACTCGAGCGCATCGTCGACGGACTGCTACTCGGACCATCGCATTTCTCGCTCGGCCTCCAGTTGGCTGACCTCGTGGTCAGCTGTTCGCGCGCGGCCACCTTCAACCTGGGAGAGAACAGCCGACGGCTGAAGGTCATCAAGCGCGCCTTCGCGACGAATCCTTCGACCGGGGAAGTCGATGGAGTCGGCATGAAGTACTTCCCCGATTCGACCAAACCGGAGAAGCCGCCGGAGGTGCGGCTCTTCAATCCTCGGGAACCGGATTGAGCATTCCGTTGGAAGGTTTCCAATCGCCCTCAGTCGGTTCTGCCGTATCGCAAATCTAGACTGTCGATAAGACGCGAAAAGACTGCGTGGAATGCTGTTGCTCGATCCAAACACCAGTCAAGTAGCTCCGGCCAAGCGGCTGGATCGTCGATGTCGCCCTGGGTCCGATCCACGATCCGACAAGCCTTTCGCTCAGGCAAGGACATCCATTCCAGCGGACCAAGGAGTGACTCGATTGACTCTTTGCGTGATTCAAGTTGAGCGAATGCTCGTTTGGCACCGAATCGACCAGGCAGGTACAGCTCGCAAGAAATTTCCTTCTTCTTGGTGGAGCTTATGCAAAGCGCTATATAGAACTCGCTCTTGCTGATCGTGAATGAATAGTCACCGACGGGGCGAGGAGAACGAAAGCTGAGAATCGAATCCGATTGTTCTCCGTGCGATTTGAGCGCCGTCCAGAACTGTTGTTTCAGAAGATTAGCTTCGGAAGGAGCCGCGGGAACTGGGGTCTCAGGATTTGATGATTCGCCTTGGTGCCCTCCACCTTCGTCATTTGATTCGACATGCTCAAGCAAGATAGAGGCACGGATCGCGTCTATCCAAAGCCAAAGAGTGCCACCGCCGTCTTCGTACGTCCGATAGGGGCGCTTGCCCGAGAACTCGGCCGATTTCATGACGTAGCTCCCCAGCACGCTCGCTAGCTTTCCGTTTGGCCACCCGATTCCAGCTTCAATTTCGGACAGGGCACGCCTACTTTCAGGGTGCTTGGCGAGATCGATGAGAAGTGTCTTGAACAGATCACTTCCCTCGTCGAAAGCGGCAAGGAGATCTGGCTCGGACATCTCGGCTCGTTCGGGCTCCATCTCCTTCGGTACGTCGATTTTCTCGGTCGGGGTGTCATTCTCTGCGAAGGCTGACGGTCCGGGCCAGATCTCAATGATCCGGTCCGTTAGTTCCGATCCTCGCTTACGAATCGATGACTCATCCCAATCGTCGGCCTTCGCGAGTCGGTTGTTGAGCATGAGAAGACTGTGTTCCCTATATCTCTCCCGCTTGTCTGGCCAGGCCTGGTTGGAAAGTGCGGAATTGAGCGAGCCTGTCACTAGGGTCAGGTTTCCAAGGACGTTTACCAATTCGTTTCTGGCCTCGACCTTGGACGGCGAAGCTTGTTCCAGGGGCCATGTGTCCTCCCACGTTTGCGGAAGGACGTGTTCGATGGATAGCGACTGGTCCAGCAATGAAACATCCTCAGTAAGTGCACTCGCCCTGTAGAGAAGTTCGACTTCCGAAAGCATTCCCGCGACCCTCTTTCGACTGACCCACCCGTATAGGGGCCGCTCCGCCAGCCGTTTGCGAAGATCATCATCGGCGGGCCATGTGGAGGAGCCGTCGGTTGATCGAGCGAGAGTGGAACCAATCCCGAAGCTGACGTTGTTCTCAAGCGACCCGACCTTGCCCAAGAGATCGAGGGCGATTTTGTTGTAGGCCTTGCTAGTCCATCCCATCAGCGCGCGTCTGATCAAGAAGCTCTCGATCAGTCTGAGACTCTCCTGCCGATCGGTGATTTCGATCTGTTGGTTCGTAAAGAGCCAGAGCGCGACTGGAATAAAAGTTCCGGTTTCCATGTAGTCGATCGTCCGGAAATAGCGACCCTCAGGAGTGCTGGGCGCAAAGTCGTCAAAGCTCCTTAGAACGGCAGCGTCGTTAGTCAGTTCGCGAATCAATTCTTCGGGCGTGGGACCCCGGGTAAGAAATTCTGAGCGGAAGGTCTTGAATACCAGGTCACTTCGGATCGGTCTCGATATGCGTTCCGAAGAGGCGAGTTTCATCGTCATCCAGTGCATTAGAAAAAGCTCGGCTCGAGGTTTAGTTAGCCGACCTTGCCTTATTTCTTCCCTCCAGTAAGGGCGCCCGAACTCGGGCTCCCAAACCTCGTCGTGCAGTTCTGCAATCGGGGCACCCTGCTGTTCGGCTGCATGAAAGGTGGCGTTCTTGACGAGATCCATCGCGAGCAACGGAGTGCCCCGTGCATTGAGCGTCTCGAAGATGACTTGCGCTTCGTCATTTCCCTCCAGAGTGATCGCGACGATTTTGAATAGATCTGAAATTGCGACACGAAAAGATTCCATCCGATTCTCGATGCCTTCGGGGTCGGAGCCGTCTCCGAGCACGAAATCAGCGATTCGACGCTGGAAATAGGAGTACGCCTCTTGAATGGTGTTGTTCGGGTCGTTGGGCGCGTCGATCGGTGGGCCACCAAGCGAAGCGATGAGGCGAAAAGCGTGTCGGTCAGATTCAGTAGGCCAGACTTTGAACTGAAGGTCCCCCTCGGCGATGTCCGGATCGTTCAGAACCATTTTCCGGAGGAGCCGGGCGGTTCGATCTACACCACTCTCAGCAGCGGTGTTTGTAGCTGCCGCTAGGAGAATCTGAATCGTGGTCAATCGCTGTTGACCGTCAATTACTTGAAACCGGCTGGGCTCACCGGGTGGGGTCGTCTCGTACTGGAGAACGATTGCTCCTAGGAAGTGGTCGGCGGGTTCATCCGCCCCCAGGCGCTCTACTGAGGCTTCGATGTCGTCCCAAAGAGGCTCCCAATGGTCGTCCTCGTTCCAAACATAGGGACGCTGATAGCGGGGAATCAAGTACCTGATGTCCCCAAGGGCGAGATTTGAAAGTGTCTTGACATCGGCCTTCATGTGCTGGCCCCATTTTTCGTCAGATCGTTGACATCAACTGATTGCGCCTTCTCCACAAGGCCGACGACCTTGCTCTTGTTCGGAATGGTCTTCATCGACCAGCGATGGTATCCAGATACCAAGGAAGGACAGACGCACCTGTTCGCTAGTCTCACCCTCATGAATCGTCCAAAGGGAGTTGTGATTTTGTTGGCCGTCCTCGGGCTCTGTGTCTTTGCTGCTGGTTGCGGCGGCGCGAGCGATCAGGAACTTCAGAACGCGAAAGAAGAGGGCGCGAAGGAGGCCAAGCAGGCTGAGAAGCTGCAGGAGATTCAGAAGGGAATTGCTCAGCTCAAGAAGCAGAGGAAGAAGGGGAACTTCAAGCAGACCACTGCCCCTCCAGCCTCGACTGCTTCGACCTACACCGGTAGCGGTCCGGCCAAGACCTGTAGCAACGGGGTCGGGGCCAGCTCGGCAACATCGTGTGACTTCGCTTTCAATGTCGCCGGTGAGTACGGATCCAATCCTGGGGCCACCTCCATCAGCGCGTTCAGCCCGGTTACCGGTCAGGACTATTCGATGACCTGCTCGGCCTGGTCTGGTGGCGGGACCGTCTGTCGTGGCGGCAACGACGCGGCAGTCTTCATTCCCTGATCGTCTAACGCCAGTATCGGCCGGTTGCGTCGGTAGTTTCACCCCATGGGAACCCGTCTCACGCTGCTCGCCTGCGCCGCTGCGCTGATCATCTCTGGCTGCGGCGGATCCGACTCAGGGCCGGACCCGGCCAACGACAAGACGGCCGAGATCATCAACGCGCGGAAGTACAAGAAGCGGCTCGAACGCCAGCAGGCAGCTCGGGAACGCAAGCAGGCGAAGCTCAAGGCGAAGGCGGCCGCCAAGGCCGGCGCTTCGGTTGGCACTGCCTCCAGCTCCAACATTGACTCGATGCTTGCCAACCTGCCCGGACAGGGCGGCCTCGTCGTCGGTGCTCCTGGTGGCGACGGCACGCGACTCGGCAACGCCAGCGCCTTGAGCTCGACCTCTGCCTGGTCGACGATCAAGGTTCCGATCTCCGAGAGGGTCCTGGCCGATGCCGGCGGGCATGGCGGAATCTCCTCGACCCAGCAAAGCAACATCAACGCTGCGATCACCCTCTCCGACAATGATGCGGCGGCCGCACTCTTCTCAGACCTCAAGGCTTCTCACGGAGGCCTCGGTGGGGCTTCCACGGCGGTCGGCGAGATGCTTCGCCAGGCCGGGGACGAGCAAACCGTGGTCTCGACCCAGGGCCGGGATTCGTTCACGACTTATGGCCAGACCAACTGGTCGCTGGAGGAACAGAACAAATACATGGCGGCCCTCGCTGGCGGCTGCATTTCCGACTCCGCCTCCCGCAACTACCTCCTCAATGAGATGTCTCAGGTCACCTCTGACACCTGGGGCCTCGGCTCGGCCGGCGTGCCTGCCAAGTGGAAAGGTGGCTGGGGTCCGGGCCCCGATGGCAAGTACCTCGTTCGTCAGATGGGCACGATGGACATCGGTGGCGAAGAGGCAGTCGTCACCATCGCCGCTATTTCAGATGACGGCAGCTTCGAGTCAGGCCAGGCCATGGCGACCTCGATTGCCAGCTGGGCTGCGACTCATCTCAAAGGCAAGGTTCCTGCCTCGACGCCCTGCTGAGTCTTAACGATCGGCGAGTTCGTCGCCTGAGCCGGCTGCGCTCTCTTGATCGCTGACCGTTTCCAACACCCCGAGCAGCTCGGTCACCCGGCAGACCAGTAGGCGCTCGTCGTCGACCTCCACCCATGCCCCGGCCGCGGCCGGGAAGACGACGTGGTCGCCGCGCTTGACCGGCATCTCGACTCCGGCCGCGGTCCACCAGTCCACTCCCTGGCCGACATCGAGCACGATCCCGTGTTGGGGCAACGGGTCCGAGGTGCCCGGCGGGACAACCAGGCCAGACTTCCTCATCTGTCCGGGCTCGAGTTCCTTGATGACGACTTGGTCGAAGAGGGGTTTGAGTTGATGTTTCGCCACGCCATCAGCCTAGGGGAAGTGTGGATTTACCACCGTGGTTGCGGCGCGGCGCTAGCCTTGCTCCACGATGGCATCCAAGGCTAAAGCCAAAAAAGATGAAGATCCACACTTCATCTACCGGGCCAGCGACTTGACCAGCTCGGGATCGCGAACCAGCCCGCCTACTGCTCCGGGGTGCGGACCTTGTAGCGGTGGAAGATGGTCACGGCCTTGGCTCGTTTCATCCGCTTCCTGCCTACCTTGCGGCTGCGGATCTTCTGGCGTACGTAGAGCTGCTTCGAATTCTTCTTCGACATCCGCGTGAGCTTCTTGCGGAACTTCGGCTTGATCCGGAATGTGACTTCCTTCCAGCGGCCGGCCTTGATCCTCTTCTTGACCATCTTGCCCATCGGCTTGCCTCGCCTCTTCTTACTCACCGGGACCGCCTTCGTGCGGCAGGAGGGCTTGAACCGGCCCGGGCACTTGAGCCGCACGTGGAGCCGTTTGCCGTCGAAGATGCCGGTGGTCCCGGTCGGCTGCGGGCTCGGCTTCGGTTCAACCGGAATGACCGGATCGGGCCCATCGACCGGCGGGTCGGGATCGGTGCCCGGATCCGGCGGCGGTGGTGGAAACGTCGGCCTTCTTGACCGTGATCGTCACCGTGCCGGTCGCGGTGCCTCCGAATCCGTCGTTGACTTCGAAGACGAAGCTGTCGGTCCCCGAGAAGCCGGAATCCGGGTTGTACGAACGGTCGGGCCACTCGCCGGACAGGAAGCCGTGGGCCGGCGGCGTCTTGACCGTCCAGGTGAGCGGATCGTGCGAGTCATCGGCATTGGTGTCGGCCGCGACCAGCGGGGTCGCTACCTGGGCGCCTTCCGGGGTCTCGACCGCCAGGTCCCCCGCGGTCGGCGGGGTGTTGACCATGTAGTCCGCTTCGGCCGTGTTGGTCCGGCGAATGCTGTCGGCCGCGCCGAGGGCTCCGTTGTCGCCGACCCTCACCCGGGCGGTGTAGATGCCCGGGCTGAGACTGGTGGTGTCGAGGTTGGTCTGGTTCTGACCGGGGTTGAGGCCGGTCCTCGAATCGCCGAGCCTGACCCGCTCGTAACCGTTGTCGGAGTTGCCGTCGAGGTCCCATTCGACCGACTGGACCTTGCCACCGTCACTTGCGTCGAGGGTGTCCAAGCCATTCACCGAGAGGGCGAGCGAGCCGTCTTCGTCGGGCCGAGCCGGGACCGAGAGGCCGACCGCCGGGCTGTAGACTCCGCTCGCTTCGACAGGGGAGTTGACGTCAACCGCGCCCACCCAGTACCAGTGATTGGGAGCGAACGTGTAGCTGCAGGTGCCATTGCCGAAGATGTCACCGTCCAGGTTGTGGAGCTTGGTTTCGACCACCCAGCGTCCCCGATCGGGAAAGGTCACGTTCAGGGTCTGGAGTACGTTGTCCTGGTCAACACCCGGGCAGACGAAGGTGGGTGAAGTGGTTTCGCCGGTGTCGAGGTTCCGCGCCCGCCAGGTGTAGCCGCCGAACTTGTTCTGGTCGGTGGGCCACTGGTCGGTGTCGTCTCCCCTGAACTTGAAGGTGGCCGATTCGTTCGGGAGCAGGGTTGCCGGTGGGCTGCCCGCATCCCATCCGTAGATCATCGGCGGATCGATTTTCGCGTTGCAGTCCTCGCGGCTGAGCTGCAGCGGGGAGGTCGAAGACTCCGATTCGGTGCCGTTGTCGAGCACCGCCCGGACGCTGATCTGGCTGGTGCGCTTGAGGATTCCGTCGCCGCCGAATAGGTCGGGGCAGGTGAGGCCCATGCCGGCGCTCGGCGCCTGGTATTCGAAGGTGACCCGGGAGTAGTTGAAGCCGCCGGCAACCACCGGCATCTCGGCGGTCACGGCCTTCACAGGGGAGCCGTCCGAGTCGTCGTTTCCGTCCCAGTTGTCGTCGATCCGCAGGCCGGTCACTGAACGGCCGGGGTTGTGGCGGACGAGCAAAGACATCCGGACCGTGTTGCCTTGGCGGGCGGTGATGTTGCCGTCGCTGATCGCGAAGCTCTCGAGCCAGGAGCGTTCCTCGACCCCGCTCTCGACCTCGACCGGAGTGTCGTTGACAATCGTCGGTTCGACGTTTCCGGGACCTTCGGGATCGACCCAATCGGCGGAATGAGGGGCCGGGTTGAACTTGAGGTCGAACGAGGCCTGGTTGTTGCCGGACGGCGAGGGCAGGCCGAGCTGGCTGTTGACCAGGTCGTTGACGTTGTTGCCGAAGATGGTCGGGCAGCCCGAGGCGACCGGCACCGCGAAAGTGGTCTCTTCGACCGTCGCCAGTCCGGTGTATTCGTCATACGGGGTTCCCGTGGTCGGGCCGCTGGTGGCGTGGAAGGGGATCGGGCTGGCGGGGCTGCCGACGTAGCAGTTCGTCCCGAGCGCGACGATCGCGTTGGTGCTGGTCAGTTGAATGGTCAGGCTCGTGTCGAGCGTGATCTCGCCCGTTTGCGGGTCGATGTGGCCGGTCGGGTCGGTGGCGGCCCGAATCTGGACGCCGATGTCGATCGTGCCGACCACCGGTGCGTCTACCGGCAGCAAGATCTGGGGGAAGGTCAGGTCTGCCTTGTCGGCGGTGAAGCCGCCGTCGGCGGCGACGTTGATGTTGCGGAGGCGGGGAGCGGGACTCAGGGTGCCGACGTCGATTGGCGGCAGGGTGCTGCCGATCGTGATCTGGCCTCCGGTAAAGGCTGCGTTGAAGGTGTTGCCGGGGTTGACCACCGTGTCGGCGGCGGCCGAAGCGGGCACCAGCAGAGCGACGAGCCCGGCCAGCACGATTCCCACTGCGGCAGCGGCTGACTTTCGTACTTCGATCCCCATGAAATCCCCTGTCCTCGATGACATTCACTAACGATGTACGGAATTGTCTGTTCCCGTACTCCCACGTTCGCAGCATAGTGGGTCTCCAGAGAATCGTTGGATTGATGCTCGATCGAAGTACCCCGATAAAGTGCCCGGATCGACGCCAAAGAGATCATCCAGAAGCTGAACCTCGAACCGCTGCCGGACGAAGGTGGCATGTTCCGGAACACCCTCGACGATGGCAATTCGACCGCCATCTACTTCCTGCTCGAAGTTGGCAAGCCGACCATGCTCCACCGGCTGCCTGGCCCGGAGGTCTTCCACTTCTACATGGGTGACCCGGCAATGCTCCACCTGCTCGGTCCCGGTCGGGAGTACGGAAACGTGACTCTCAGCACCGATCTCCATGAAGGCCATGAACCACAGTTCGTGATTCCAGGAGGCATCTGGCAGGCTGCCGAGACGCTGGGCGAATGGACTCTCCTTGGCACGACTATGGCCCCGGGTTTCAGGCAGGATGACTTCGAGCTGGGCAACCGGGAAGCGCTTGCAGCCGAGCACCCGGATGCGGCGCAGTTCATCACTGACTACACGCCGGACTGATCGGGAACATGCGCAAGGCGATCGGCCGGCCGCGCATTTGAATTCCGGTCAGATTGCGGCGTTTTGTCCGCAGGTGTTGAGGCCGAGATCGGCGGCCAGCTTGTTTCGCTTTATCTGCTGCTGGATGGCTTCATTCACGGCCTCCGTGTAGGGGGAGTCGTTTCCGTTTTCCATTTCGGGCTTGACCGTCAACTTCATATGTTCTTCTGCCTTTTCCTGGTCGTCAAGTGATGCGATCCAGGCATTCCAATCTTCTTTCAGCTCGGAAGGGGGGTTCAGGTCCCTCAGTCGATCGTTCAGGTCCTTCGTCTGACGGAATGAGGATTCGAGGTACTTCTTCATGGTCAGCGGATTCGTCGAATTCGACGACGTGCCGTCCAGTAACGCCAGTTGCTCCTGCTGGGACTTCTTGCAAAGGTTGTCGGCCTTCGCGATCACGTCGCCGCTCGACCCGCATCCCATGACAGTGAAGCTGATCAGTCCACAGCCGAGGACCAGGGAGAATCGCCGCATGGCCGGCACGCTATTGATCGGCACGAAGATCCGACCCCTTCAGCTTCTCGGTCCAGGCCTTCCGTTGGGTGGCGCTTGCGATTGCGGTTCCGATGAACTGATCTGTCGCCACTTCCGGGGCGACCGTGTCGATCACCCTTCCGAGGACAACGCTCTGGGCCAACTCTTTGAACTTGCGGCCTTTCGCTTCGGTCCCCGGTACTGCCCGCAGGGCCCCTTCGATCTCGAGCAGGCCGTGGAGGCTGACGTAAGTGAGGGGCCGCTCCATCTCGGTCCCGTCTTCGAACCGGCCGGTCGCGTCCAGCTCCATCAGCTCGTAGTTCGCACCCCGGCTTTCGGAGGCGTCCATCGTTTCCAACTCTTCGTCGGTGAGATACGTCATGAAGCCCTGGATTCTTGTGTTCGGCGACGGGTGGATGGTGGCCGGAATGTAACCCGCGGAAATATGGCTTGAGTAAACGGCGTCATATCCATCGATCTCGAAAGCGATCACCGGGATGTGGACCTCCGGGGTCGTCGCGAACTTGTGGGCGAGGGCAACCGGCGAAGGATTCGAGCCGTAACCGAAGACAGGAGTCAGGTGGTCGAGGTCGATCTCCCAGGTGTCCGGGTGGCCCTCGAGCGGGTGCTCGTGATCGTGGGTGAAGATGTATGAGCACCGCGGCTGCCGGAACGGATACGTCTTGGCCCGCTCGATCGCTTCGACTGTTCCCGTGTTCGGCATGCGGACGGATCGTATGTGCTGCGGGTATCCTTCACCCGATGCTGAGACTCCGAATCTCGATCACCGAGGATGAGCGGGACAGAGTCATCAGCAGGCTGCGCGAGGCTGAGGGCGTCCACCGGGTCACGGCTCACCGGAACGAACTGAACGAAGAGTGGGTGCTCGATGCCGACCTGTCCCCGTCAGCTGCTGACCGCGTTCTCGGGCGGCTCAACGAACTCGAGATCGCCGACCACCGTTACGTGATGGTGCGTCAGGAGGTGATCGCACCGAAGCGGGCTCCGGGGACATCGATCACTTCTGACGAGGGGTTCGCCTGGGTCGAGGTACTCGGGCAGGCCAGGGAGAACTCCAGGCCGATCACCCGGTACATGGTCCTCATGGGAGTGGCCGGCTGTATCGCTGCGATGGGCGTGTTGACTAACAACAGCATCCTGATCGTCGGTGCGATGGCGGTCAGCCCTGATCTGCTGCCGATCTGCGCGACCTGCGTCGCTCTGGTCGGCCGGCGCCTGCCTCTGGCCGGCGGGCTTTCAGCACACTCTTGATCGGCATGCTCATCGTGATGGGGTGGCCGCTGTCGTCACCTTCCTGCTGCGAAAGGTGGGAGTTCTCGACGGCAATCCGAACGATTATCTCCGTGGGCTCGGCGGTTTGGTCAGAGCCAACTATTCAACGGTGATCATCGCTCTGGCGGCTGGTATTGCGGCAATCCTTTCCTTCGAAACACGCGCAGCGGCGGCGGTCGGGGTTGCCATCTCGATTACGACCGTGCCTGCATCGGCCTATTTCGGTGTGGCGATCGGCCTCGGCGAAGCGGCGGAATCGACCTACGCTCTCCTCACGCTCGCGATGTACGTCACCCTGCTGGTGCTTGCCGGCACAGTCACCCTCTGGCTTCAGCGGCGAGTCGGTTCTCCGAACAACTGATCGGCGGATCCCCGGTTTGACCTGGATCAGCGGAGCGGCGGCCGAGCGCCGTAGGCCTGCGTGGCCTGTTCGTATCGCCGCGCGGCTTCGTCGGCCTCGCGGATCGCGTCATCGTGATCACGGGCTGCCTGCTCCAGGGCCAGAGTGGCCTCCTCGTACCGGGCGACTTGATCCGGCGGCAGTTGCACCGGTGGAATCACTTGCTGCGGGGCGCCCGGGGGTGCGGCGTATGCCGAAGACGGTTCGACCTTCGCGATCACCAGGACTATGAAGAGCACGAGTTCGAGGGTTGCCAGCGCGGTCAGGAGAATCAGGGCCTTGACCGAGAAATAGCCGAAGGCGATGATCACGACCGGAATGACGATCGCCGCCGCCATCGCCAGGGTCAGCAGCATCCCCCAGATGACCGGGCGGAATGACTCGCGCTGGGCCGGCAGGATGTTCGACACCTGGTTCGCGGTGACGAGGAAGATCGCGATCGATACGGCGCCGAGGGTCTTGACCGAGTTGATTACGTGCTGGCTGGTCGAGAGATCGGCCGGCCGCACGACGAAGGGGGGGCCCGGGCCGCGGCCCCAACAGAGGGGAAAGGACCAGAGGAAAGGCTGTCCCTGAAAACCCTTAAGACGTTTCCGCTCATTGCCGAGCCCGCCTATCCGCCGGCCCGGTCGGCGCCGGGGTCGGTCGGAGTTTCGATTCCACGCTTGAATATATTTCTTTCGGGCGGGCCTTCGGCAGATCGTCGATGATCTTGCTGATCCGTGGACCCGGCGCCACCTGCTCCTTGGCGAAGGCCTTGATCTCGTCCGGGGTGGCTGACTCGCCGTCCTTCAGCGAAACCACCGCGACGACTTCTTCACCGAGGTCGTCGTGGGGAATGCCGATCACGGCCGCTTCCTTGATCGCGGGATGCTCGTAGAGAACCTCTTCGATCTCACGCGGGTAGACGTTGTAGCCACCCCGGATGATCATCTCCTTCTTGCGGTCGACGATGAAGTAGTAGCCGTCGTCATCGACCGTGCCGATGTCGCCGGAGGAGAACCAGCCGTCTTCGTCGATCGCCTTGGCGGTCGCCTCGGGCATGTTCCAGTAACCCTTCATCACGTTCGGACCCTTGATCTGGATCTCGCCTTTCTCGCCGACCCCGACGACATTGCCGTCGTCATCGATCAGGCGGAGTTCCACATCCTTGATCGGCACGCCGATCGAGCCGGGCTTGCGCTCCATGTCGACACGGGAGAAGCAGGCGACCGGGGACGTTTCCGAGAGGCCGTAGCCCTCGATGATCGGCGATCCGAACTCCTTCTCGAAGGCCTTGAGGATCTCGCCGGGAGCGCCGCGCCGCCGGACACGCAGAGTCGCAGCGAGCTGACGTCGTGGTCGCCTGAGTAGGCGCTGTGGAGCAGCGCTGCGTACATCGTCGGCACGCCCATGAAGATCGTGACCTTGTCGCGCTGGATGATCTCGAAAGTCTTCTCCGGATCGAACCGGGGCAGAAGGGTGAGCTCGGCGCCGACCTTGGCCACCATGTTCATGCTGACCGTCTGGCCGAAGATGTGGAAGAGCGGCAGGCCACCGAAGACGACGTCCTCCTCGGTCGGTCCGAACAGTCCGAGGATCGATTCGACGTTGCTGCGGATGTTCTGGTGGGTCAGCTCGGCGCCCTTGGGCGTGCCGGTGGTTCCCGAGGTGTAGAGGATGACGGCGGTGTCATCGGGCTCGACCTCGGCGATCTCTTTGATCGGGTCTGCTTTGCCGACCACGTCCATGAATTCGACCGGGTCGACCTTGATCAACTCGGTGCCGGTCTCCTCGCAGGCCGCCTCGGCCTCGGGGGCGAAGTCGTTCCACACGACCAGCACCTTGGCACCGGAGTCGCTCATGTAGTGCTTGATCTCGCGGCCGGTAAGCAGCACGTTCATCGGCACGACGATCGCACCGAGGCGGAGGACCCCGTAGTAGACCATCGGGAAGTGGGGGACGTTCGGCAGCATCACGCCGATCCGGTCGCCCTGTTTGACGCCCTTGGAGGCGAGCAGGCCGGCCACGTGCATGGTGGCCCCGTTCAGCATCGCGTACGGAAGGGCGGTGTCGTCCAGTCGGATCGCGGTCCGCTCAGAAAACTTCTCCGCGGAATTCTGCAAAAGGGTGGCCAGATTCGGGTTCAAGTTATTGCCTCTCTCTCCGGGAGTTGTCTGGAGCCAATACCCACGATCCTCGCTCGTAAGCGGCAGGCGCTCCTGATCCTATTCAGTCTGGGAAACTCAGCGACATGGGATTTCAAGGGAAGGTCGCGCTGGTCACGGGTGGAGCCAACGGTCTGGGGCGCGCAACTGCCGCCCGCCTGATCGGGCAGGGAGCGAGCGTAGTCCTGGCTGACATCGAAGCCGAGACGGGCGAAGCAGCCGCGAATGACCTCGGCGCCGACTTCATCCAGACCGATGTCACCGTCCCTGAAGCGAGCCACGCCGCGGTCGATTTCACGCTCGAAAAGCACGGCAAGCTCGACCTCGCCTTCCTGAACGCCGGCATCGTGACCGGCTCCGGACTGATCGAACATTTCGATCTCGACGGCTACCGCCGTGCGATGGGGGTGAATCTCGACGGCGTCGTCTTCGGACTGAACGCCGTCGTGCCCGCCATGCGTGAGAACGGCTCCGGCTCGATCATCGCCACCTCGTCCCTGGCTGGCCTCGCGCCGACCCCTTACGACCCGGTCTACTGCGCCAACAAGCACGCGGTCCAGGCGATCTGCCGCTCGATGGGCCCGCTGCTCTTCGAAGAAGGCATCACATTGAATGCCCTTTGCCCGGGCTTCGCCGAGACCCGCATCGTCGACGGCATCAAGGAGGGACTGGACGAGGCAGGCATCCCGCTGATCAAGGTAGAGAAGGTGGTCGACGGCGTAATGGAACTCTTCGAGGCCGACTTCGCGGGCGAGGCTTTCATGGTCCAGGCCGGAATGGAGCCGCAGATCTTCAAGTTCCGCCGAGTGCCAGGCCCGAGGGCCGAAGAGGGCTGACCAGGCCGTCGCAGACGAAGCGAATTAAATCCCGAAACCCACGTTCTGGCAACGATTTCACCTACCAGCGATAAGAAATCGTTGCCGGAAGGTTCGGTCGAACGTGGGCCTGTGTTCTGGCAACGATTCCACGTCTCAGGGCTAAGAAATCGTTGCCGGAACGATTCGATAGTGCTGGAAGCCGGGCGAATTGTTGGTGCATAAAGCAGGAGAGGACCCTGATCCTGGGACCGGGTCCTCCTCCTTGATCTCCCCGGTCCCTCCCCAGGAACCCAGATGGCCTTCAAACGCGCCATCCAACTCATATAACCCGATAAGTCGACGAAAGTTGCGATCGGCTCTTGATCAAACTTCGCGGTTCCAGAGAATCGAAATCGGAATCATCGTCGCGAGGATCAGGACGATGAATGCGAGCGTCTGGCCGACTGATTCGGTGGTGGTGAATCCTTCGAGGTGCGAGATGTGGAACGCGAGGTGGAGCACCTGCGCGATCAGCCAGGCGATGCAGACCGGGAGGATCAATTGCCGCGACGGTTTGACCAGCGACCAGCAGAAGAGAAAGCCGAACCCGATGTAGAGCCCACCGACGTCGGTGATCAGGTGTTCGTTGTACGGCGGGAGCAGGTTGACCCACGAAGTGAAGAACGGATAGTCCTCGTAGAAGGTGGCAGGGGCGAATGCGGCCGGCAGACCGACCGTCAGCGCGGCCAGCGCGAGGACAGCGAGGCAGGCTTTGATCAGGTTCGCGTGGCTCATCGGATGCCGGCGGACTCAGCCTTCAGAATCGCCCCGGCGATTGCCGCAGGGTCCTCGATCTGCGGGTAGTGCCCGAGGTTCGGGAAACGCTGGACGGTTGCGCTCGGCCGCAGTTCAAGCACGGCGTCGAGAACGGAGGTGGTGGCCACCGGGTCGAGTTCTCCCCAGGCGAAGCTGAGGTCGCCCGGCCAGTCCCGGATCGCGCCATGCCAGCGGTCGGTCAGTTTCGCCCGCTCCTCGAGGTAGTGGATCAGCTTGTTGCCGAGCTTGCGGCCGCCGTTGTGGCAGATCAACGACCACTGGTCGGTCGCTTCCTGGCTTGTCAGCGGATGTTCGGGGGAGAAGATCGCGCCGAACTCCCGGGCGAAGACCCGCCGGCTCGCGAGACGTGAGGCTAGGGGACCGAGTGGCCCGCGCAGGAGTTTCTGACTGCGGGTGAGCGTCGCCTTCTCGAGGATCATGCTGCCGTTGAAGAGCATGGCGCCGGTTATTTCGAACCCGAGCTCTCCCCGGATGTCCCGGGCGAAGAGTTCGGTCGAGACCGAGGTGCCCATGTCGTGGGCGACCAGGAACACGGCCTCGTCCGGGTAATTCCGGCGAACGAGCTCCTCGGTCAGGTCGGCCTGCCACATCAGCGAGTAGGTGTGGTCCTTTGGTTTGTCCGAGAGTCCGAAGCCGAGGAAGTCGAAGGCAAGGATCCGGCGGCCGGGCAGCGAGTCGAGCATCGGCTGCCAGTCGAAGGAACTTGAAGGGAAGCCGTGGAGCAGGAGGATCGGCGTGCCCTCTCCGCCCTGCTGGAAGACGTGGATCCGGCGGCCGCGAAATTCTTCGGTCTTGCCCTTCGAACGCCAGTCGATGACTCGGTTGGTCAGTTCCATTCGCCCAAACCTACGGGGTCTGAGGGGCGAGAACCTCGCGCCCGGGACTTACCGGATCATGTTGACGATCCAAAGCGGTTGCTACGCTTGCTACATGGCGCGCACAATCCCCCATAGAGAGTTACGCAACAACAGCAGCAAGATCCTTCGCGAGGTTCAGAACGGTGAGATATTCAACGTCACCAATCATGGTGAGGTGGTCGCAGTTCTGATGCCTCCGCCGGCCATCAAGGGCCCTCGTCCGCTCAAGATTCGGAAGGCCAAACGACGTGGCGGGTTCGACAAGATCGAGAGCGTGAAGATCGAAGGCACGACTCAGGAGATCTTGGACTACCTCCGTGGCGAACGGTGATTGCCTACGTCGATGCTTCCGCTGCGGCAAAAGCGCTGATCGACGAACCGGAAACCCCGGCACTCAAGCGTTACCTCAACCTGGCGATGGAAGACGGCGGAGACTTGTTTTCCAGCCTGCTGCTCGAAACTGAACTCCGCCGGACGGCGGCTCAGGGAGGGGCCTCCCAGGAACGGGTGACCGACGCCCTCGAACTATTTGACCTGGTCGAACCTGACCCGACCATCTTTCGCGACGCGGGGTTGATGCCCGGCGCGCACCTTCGATCCCTCGACGCAATCCATGTCGTGACGGCCCTGCGGGTTGACGCCGATGTTTTCGTCACTTACGACAGTCGTCAGGCAAAAGCAGCCAGCGCAGCGGGACTCCGCACCGTCAGTCCGAGCTGACCGGGTCAGCCGCCGGGTCCGCGGCCGATCAACTTCGACTTCTTCACCCCGCCGCTTCCGGGGGCGAGGCTGTAGAGGTCGCCGTCGTTGGCCAGCCAGAGCGGGCCCTTGAAGCGGTCGGTAGCGTCGCTCAGGAATACGTCCTCGAGACCCTTCAGCGGAAGTGGCGGAACGATGTGGGTGATCGCCAGGGCTCCGACGCCGGCCTCGCGGGCTGCGTCTGCCGCCTGGGCGCGGTGGCGTGGTAATCCTCGACGTCGGTCAGGATTTGCTTGCGGGCGGACAGTCCGGCTTTGCCGGCGGCGTCTTCGACCAGGTTCAGCAACTCGATCGAAAGGGCGTCGTGGAGGAGGAGGTCAGCGCCCTTGGAGTTGTCGATCAGGTTCTGGCAGTAAATGGTGTCGCCACTGACCACGGCGCTGCGACCCTGGTAGTCGAAGCGGTAACCGACGACCGGCTCGACTGGCGGGTGCTCGACCGTGAACGCCGTGACTTTGAGACCGTCCTCCTCGAGCACGACCTTCGACCTCTCGCCCTCGGGGAAGGAGTACTCCGCCGGGACCATTCGGGCGCTTTCGGGATTGATGATGCCGGGGCCGTGATGGCCGACCCGGTAGGAGTCGTCCAGTTCGTAGGCCTGGTTGAAGCCGCCGATGACCTGCTCGACTCCGGGGGGACCGATCACGCGGAGTGCAGGGAGCGACGCGTCGGAAACCCAGCGCATCAGGTTCACGCTGCCGAGTCCTCCGATGTGATCCGAGTGGTAGTGGGTCATCAGCACTGCCGCGATCCGCTCCGGCGCGATCCTCATCCGGTTCATGGTCTGCGATGAACCCTCGCCGGCATCAACGACGTAGACCTTGCCGCGGGCGATCACGCAGATGCAGGGGTTGCCGCGCTTCGGGTCAGGCAGGGGAGAACCGGAGCCCACCACGGCGATGTGGAGACCGTCACCCATTTGCGCAACGGGATCGGCGGACATCAATTCCGGAAGCTTCTTTTTGATCAGGGTGAGAGCCAGGCGCGAACGAAGAGATTTTCCCATCCGTCAACCTTACTGTGAAAGTGTCAATAGTGGACCTGTTGCTTCCGTCGTGCGAGACGTCGGGCGTCTGGGTTTACACTCGGACTACCAGCTAACCAAGGAGGATCCATGTCATCAATCGATAAAGCCATTGATCAGCTCGAGAAGTCAGTCGAGAGGATTCGGAAGTTCTCATTAAGCGAATCGAAGGCAGTTCAAAAGGCAGTGAAAGAGTCCTCCGGAAGCGCCAGATCAAGGGTCGAGACTGACTACGCCGCCACCAGGAAGCGCCTGCTGAAGGAAGCCAACGACGCCGAGAAGTCGATCCGGGAAGCGATCGCAAGGATTGAGAAGGCGTTCGATGACGTCAATCCCGCCAAGCGGACATCCAAGCCGGCCGCGAAGAAGAGGGCGGCCGCGAAGAAGAAGCCCGCAGCGAAGAAGAAGCCAGCGGCAAAGAAGAAGCCGGCCGCGAAGAAGACAGCAACCAGGTCAGCTGCGAAGAAGTCGACCAGGAAGCCCGCCGCGAAGAAGAAGCCAGCTGCAAAGAAGAAGCCGGCAGCGAGAAAGTCAACTAAGTAGAGCCGATCAGCCCGGACCCGGAGTCAAGCGGAGGCAGCTGACTCCGGGTACTGATCCGACGGACAGCGGAGGGGGTGGGATTCGAACCCACGAGACGCCTTCTGACGCCTGCTGGTTTTCAAGACCAGTGCATTCAACCGCTCTGCCACCCCTCCGGGGGTTGCTGGCTACGTTCAGTCAAGCCGGAGCCGCATAAGTCTGACATGGCGTACGCAGTCAGGCACGCTGGTGGTGTCAGGATGGGACTGTGCGTCGTCTTCTCTTTCTTGCCTGTGCGGTCGTCTTTCTTGACGTCACGTTCTTTGCTGTCCTGACGCCGCTCCTTCCGTCGTACCAGAGCGACCTCGGGATCGGAGACGGTGCCGCGGGGGTGCTGTCGGCCAGTTATGCGGCCGGTACGCTCGTCATGGCGCTGCCTGCGGGCTGGCTGGCCGCGAGGATCGGGCCGCGCCGAACGCTGCTCGCCGGACTGGTCGGCATCGGCGTATTCAGCCCCCTTTTCGGCTTTGCTGAAAACCTCGCAACCCTCGACGCCAGCCGGTTCCTTCAGGGAGCTTCCGGGGCACTCATGTGGGCCGGCGCCCTCAGCTGGGTCGTCTCCGCCGCACCTCGTCGCCAGCGCGGGCAGGTTCTCGGCACTGTGATCAGCGCGGCCGTCGTCGGCGAACTGCTCGGTGCTCCGCTCGGCGCGGTCGCTCATCAGGTCGGGACCGAAATCGTTTTCGGCTCAGTCGCCTTCTTCGCGATCGGGCTGGGCATCCTCGCCATGACCATTCCCCAGGTTGCCGAAGCCAGTGGCCAGCCGGTCCGCGAGGCTGTGGTGGCCTTCCGGGGCTCGAACGTGCTGCGCGGCATGGTCGTGCTCGGCGGGCCGTCGATCGCGTTCGGCTTGCTGGTCGGTCGCGCCCCTTCGTATGGACGAACTGGGGGCATCCCCGTTTCTTATCGCAGCGGCCTTCGGTGCCGGCTCGGTTTCCGAGGCGATCGCCGGGCCCCTGATCGGCCGCTACAGCGACCGGGTGGGCCGGACCGCACCCTTTGTGGTCGGTCTCGGTGTCATCACGGGGGGCGTCCTGGCACTCGGGATCTTCAACGTGCTGCCGGTGCTGGCCGTCGCGGTTGTCGCGGTTGCGTTCGGTGCCGGACTCGCGTTCACGCCGGCCAGCACCCTGATTACCGACGCCGCGACCTCGGCCGGCATGAATCAGGGCTACGCGTCCGGTGCCTCGAATGTGGCCTGGGGCGGTGGCCAGATGATCGGCTCGGCTGGCGCCGGCCTGCTCGCGGGAGCAGCCGGCTACCTCTTGCCGTCACTCATTGTCGCGCTGATACTGGTCGGCGTGGCTGGGGTCGCACGCCGTACGATTCAGGCCCTTCCGGAAGACACCGGAGAATTCACACTTTGAAAAAGCCCACGAAGAAGCACTCCGCAAACTCATGGTCCAATTGGGCCGGCGCGCAGACCTGCCACCCGGATCTGATCCTTCGTCCCTCCGGGCTCGGCGAGCTGACCGAGGCGGTCGGAGCGGCGGCTGCCCGCGGTGGCCAGGTCACTGCTGCCGCCTCCGGGCATTCGTTCAGCGGGGCGGCGCTGACCGAGGACCTGATGATCGACGCCGGCAACTTCAGCGGTGTGATCGAGGCCGACCGCTCTTCCGGGCTGGTCAAAGTCGGCGGCGGCACCGTCCTTTCCGATCTCAACCGCGAGCTCGACAGGCTCGGCCTCGCCATGCCGAACCTCGGCGACATCGACACGCAGACGATCAGCGGGGCGATCTCGACCGGCACCCACGGCACCGGGGCGGATCTGCCGAACATCCCGGCGCAGGTGGTCGCGATCGACCTGGTCACCGGCGACGGGCAGATCCGGCACCTGGATGCGGAAGCGACCCCCGACGAGTTGCGCGCCGCAAGGATCGCGATCGGCTCACTTGGGGTGATCACCGCGGTCACTCTGCAGACAGTCCCGGCCTTCAACCTCCATCGAGTCGACAGCCCGATGGAACTGGACGACGTGCTGGCGAACTTCCACGAACTGGCTGCTGACAACACGCACTTCGAGTTCTTCCTCTTCCCCTACACGCGGAAGGCTCTGACCATCCGCCGCAACCGGACCTCGCGTCCGGCCGCGCCGCGGAGCAGGTTCGAGAGCTACCTCAGCGACGTCGTGCTCGAGAACGGGATCGGGGACATCGCCCTGCGGTGGAGTGGCCGCGTGCCCGCCTCGATTCCGAAACTCGCTCGGTTCTCCGGCCTGGTGATGAGTCAGGCCGAGCGGGTCGACGCGTCCCACCGGGTCTTTGCCAACTACCGGACGATTCGCTTCAACGAGATGGAATACGCGCTGCCGCGTGAGGCCGGTCCTGAGGCGCTCGGCCGCGTCCTCGACCTGATCGAATCTGAGCGGTTCCCGATCGGGATGCCGATCGAATGCCGCGTGGTTGCCGGTGACGACGCGCTGCTCAGCCCCGCCTACGAACGACCGAGCACCTACCTCGCGGTCCACCAGTACCGGGGCATGGAATTCGCCCCCTACTTCGAGGCGATCGAGGAGATCTTCGATTCCTACGACGGCCGTCCGCACTGGGGCAAACGGAACACCCAGACGGCGGCGACGCTCGCCCCCCGCTACCCGGAATGGGAAAGGTTCCAGAAAGTGAGACAGAAGTTCGATCCGAATCACATCTTCAGCAACGAGTACATACGAAAGATCCTCGGCGACTGACCCACCCGGCAAAACACCCAGGGTGGGTGCGTTTCCTATACCTATGACGTAGAAAACGCACCCAGTCCTATTCACGGGAGCTATTCGCGGGAACGATCACGCACTGGGTGCGTTTCCTATGCCTATGACGTAGAGAACGCACCCAGTCTTGGCCTAGAGGAAGGTCTGGCCGTCGCCTCGGTAGGTGGCGACTTCGTCGATGATCTCGCCGTCTTCGATCAGCAGGAGCGAGTCGAACCGCTCGCAGAGTTCACCCGCCTTGTTGTGGCGCATGTAGACATTGTCGCCGAGTTTGAGGTCGTCGGCGGCCTCCCCGAGCAGGGGCGTCTGGACTTCGCCGGCGCCCTCTTCTTCGTCCAGGGCGAGACCTTCCGGCAGCCACGGAACTGGCAATCGGGCCGGACCCGCAGCGCCCGACGAGTGATATCCGCCGCCGAGCGCCGTGACTACTCCGGGCCCGGGACGCCGGACGACCGGCAGCGCAAAGGCCGCGGCGGGCGCGAGGTCGAACCACGAGTAGTAGTCGAACTGGGCGGGGGCGTAGAAACCGGAACCGGCCGTGACTTCGGTCACCGCGTCTTCTTGTGAGGTGAAGTTCAGCGAACCGGTGCCACCGCCGTTGACGAACTTCAGTTCGGCCACCTTTCCAACCTCCTCGACGACATTGGCGCGCCGCTCCTTCAGTTCTTCGATCGATCGCTTCTGCATCCACTTGATCTTGCGGGATCGGATCCGCTGGTTCGGCGGTTCATCGCCGACTCCCGCGACCTGGCTTTCATAAGCCATGAGTCCGACCAGCTCGACCTTGTCACGACGGCCGATCTCCTCGGCCAGGGCGACAGCCTGTTCCGGGGTGCGAATCGGGGAGCGCCTGGCGCCGGCCCGGACCCGGCCACCCATCGCTTCGAAACCGGCGTTGAGCTCGAGGCTGACCCGCACCGGACCGGCCTCTTTGCCGAGCACCGATTCGATCAGGTCGAGGTGCTCGACGGAATCGACGGTGAGGATCGGCGCGACGTCCGGCAGGGCCGCGTTGTGGAGGGCGAGTTCGCGGAGTGCCTCGAGGTCGGTGGTCGGATAGGCCAAGAGCAGGTCGGTGAAGCCGGCTTCGGCCAGCCAGAGAGTCTCCGGAAGGGTGAAGGTCATTAGGCCGCGGAAGCGCTCGTCCCGCTCGAGGATTCGCCCGATCAGGTCAAGGCTGCGAATCGACTTCGAAGCGATCCGGATCGGCTTGTCGCCGGAGCGGGCCAGCATCGAGTCGGCATTCGCCCACATCGCATCGAGATCGACGAACGCGAAAGGCGCTTCGACTTCGCTGAAGATTTCTTCGTACCGGGCGTGGTTGCGGGAATTGAGATCCATCTGTCTACGGAGAGTAGAGGCCACGCAGGCTGAAAACGGACAGGGAGGGATTCGAACCCTCGATACGGGGTTGCCGCATACTTCCTTAGCAGGGAAGCGCCTTCAGCCACTCGGCCACCTCTCCGGGCCGGGTGATTGTATGGATTCCGGCTGGATCAGAGTCGGGGACGGCCCAAACGGGGTGCGCAAGCTTGCCACCATGAGCACCCGGACCAGCACCCGAACCGCTCTTGGGCCACGCCTTAAACCGAAGGGCCCCGAACTTGCGTCCGGGGCCCTTGGTCGGCCTCCCATTGGGCCACTACAGACGGTCAGTCGTCGGAAATACCGCCTGCTATGAACCCATATTCGTAAATAGTGGGGGCTCGTTTCTGGGGAGGAGCTACTGGGGGGCAGTAGCTGTCCTGCCTGAGTTCTACCCGCCCTATTAGGTGTGGAAACACACTGTTCATGCGACGGTAAGATTTTCCTTTTCGACGCTGTCAGTCCCGATGGCAGCGTCGAGCTCGGCCAAAGTCTGGAGCAGCAGCAGATTCCGCAGCGGCGCCCCGTAGAGCAGCGCGGGAGGCCGGAAATCGACCGACTGCTGGAGCGCGTCCGGGGCCCGGAAGCCGCCCGGCGTTTCGAGATGGAACCCGTCGTAGTACTCGCCGTCATATTCGATCAGGCCGTGATTTACGAGGCGCTCGTCGGCGAGGACGCTCCACTGGTCGAACATCGGGACCTTCGCCTCCGCCGCGATCCGTCGCAGCCACTTGCTCGTATCCCTGGCGAAAGCCCAGCGACCCGGCTTCTCTTCGGTGTTGAGCTGGGGCGGAATCGTGAAGACGACCGGCACCGGTCCGAGCCGTCTGATCTCATCGACGACCCGGCCGGCGTCCTTGGCGGTCTCCTCGGGATTCATGCCAAAGCCGTCTCCGTTCGTGCCGAGATTGACGAAAACGTACCGGGGTTTGAGCAGTCCGATCTCGTAGTCCAGCATCGACCTGTCCGGATCGCAATCCTTGTCGGCCACCCAGGACTCGAGCGTGTCCGGACCCGAATACTTTGCTGACGGCATCAGCAGGTGGTCGGAGACGATGCCCGACCGGGTCGCCGACGACGACCGGCTGAACGAGTTCCAGGGCGAACGATCCGCGGGGTCCGGAGCGTGACCGACCGGGCTGTCGCCGGCCGGCAGCTCCACGGCCCGGTATCGGAGCATGGTCTCTTCGAGCGATCCGTATCGATCCCACTTCGGAGCCCGGCAGCCGAGTCCGTAGAGCGAGTTGTAGGCGGCGAGGTTGGAATCACCGGCCTTGCCAAACACGTTGCCGCGCATCCCCATGCTGTCGGCGCGGTCGACATCTTCACGAAGTTGGTTCGCGTCATCCTCGTTCCAGTGACCCTTGAAGGCGGTCTTGAACAAGTCGCGTTCGGCCCTTGGTGAGACCCCGCGAGGCTTTCGAAATGGACGGACCACGGCCCAGACCCTATGGGGCGAGTCGTTCGGTGTGCGAAGGTGTTGTAGCTAATGCTTTACCAATCCTTTAACTGGCTGCTTCATCGAGGAGAGATACATGCGTCGTTTGACCGCTCTGGCCGTGCTCACGCTTTTCGCCATTTTCGGCCTGGCCCCGGCGGCCAACGCCGGTCCCAAGGACTACTCGGCAACGGCGCTGAACATCATCCCCTCGGGTCAGTACGGCGGGCTTGGTGCGCCGCCGAACGCAGCTGATCAGGCCAAGATGTACGACGGTCTGACCCCGCTCTTCAGGAGGGTCGGCTGGTACGACCTCAACAAACATTTCAAGTCGGAGAAATTCGGCGTCTCCACCGACGGGCCGGGCACGGTTGAGACCGTGCCACGCGTCGGAGTGAAGATCACCCGCGACAAGTTCTACGTGCCTCACATCAAGTCGAAGTCCTACGACGGTGGCGTCTGGGCCGCAGGTTGGATCGCGGCAGAAGATCGCGGACTGCTGCTCCAGCAGGCCCGCTACAACGCCCGGGTCGCGGCAATCGACGTGCCGGGACTCAGCGCGATCAAGCTGGTCTCCAGCCTGCAGTCTTTCGCCCCCAGCGCGCAGACCGAGGCCGTAGTCGCCAAGCAAACCAACGCGCTCAAGGCCGAAGGCAAGGAGGGCCGAGCCGTCCTCCGCGACATCGACACCTACATCGGCGGCATCAACGACTACCTCAAGTCGAAGAACTCATCGGTCGACCCCTGGACCCGCAACGACGTCTACGCGCTCAACGCGCTCAAGGACCAGTTCCTCGGCGAAGGCGGCGGCGACGAAGCCCGCCGCTCGCAGTTCCTCGGAGGACTGCAGCAGCGCCTCGGTGCGAACAAGGGATGGAAGGTCTTCGACGATCTGCGCCAGCACACAAGCAACCAGAGTCCGACCTCGGTCGACGGCAACTTCCCTTACGAGGGAATTCCGAAGAACAAGAACGGGAGCGTCGTGCTCGACCACGACAGCTACAGCAAGGTGTCGGTGACCCCGACCCCGGTGGCCGCCGCACTGCGGACCCCCCAGGCGCGGGAGACCGCTTCGAACACCTTGATGATCACCAAGAAGAAGTCGGCGACCGGCAAGCCATTGATGGTCGGCGGGCCGCAGATCGGCTACTTCTACCCCGGACTCACTTACGAGATCGACATGAACGCCCCGGGCCTCAAGTGGCGCGGCGCAACTTCGGCTCCGTTCCCGGGCTACATGCTGATCGGACGCGGCCAGGACTTCGCGACCACGCTGACTTCCGCCAGTGGCGACGTGATCGACCAGTACGCCGAGACTCTCTGCGGCGGCAGTGACACCATCTACAAGTACAAGGGCAAATGCCGCACCATGGGCACCTTCAACGCCGGCACCTTGAACGGCAAACCGGTCAGCTTCAAGACGACGGTCCACGGGCCGGTTGTCGGCTACGCGACCGTCAAGGGAAAGAAGGTCGCCATCTCGTCGAAGCGCTCGAGCTACGGCAGGGACGTCGTCGACTTGCTGTTCAACCGTCGCCTCTCGAACGGGAAGGTCAAGAGCCCGAAGTCGTTCTACAAGGCGGCCGCCAAGACCCCGCAGACCTTCAACTCGTTCTACATCGACCACAAGAACGTCGCCGAGTACACCTCGGGTCGGCTGCCGATCCGCCATCGCGCTGTCGATCCGAGCCTCCCGACCAAGGGAACCGGCAAGTACGAGTGGACGGGCTTCCTCGCTGACAACAAACATCCGCACGGAAGGAATCCGAAGTCGGGCATGATGGTCAACTGGAACAACAGCGTTGCCCACAAGTTCGGTTCGGCCGATGACCAGTGGGGACGCGCCGGCACCGTCGGCCGGGTTGACCTGCTGCGGAAGAACCTCTACAAACTGAAGCGAAAGGGCAAGTGGAACTTGCCCCGGGTCACCTCGGCCATGAACGGCGGAGCCACCCAGGACGTTCGTGCCGTCCTCACGGTGCCGCTGCTCAGGGCGCTGCTCCAGGGCTCGCAGCCGCCGACTGGTCTCGCCGGCAACATGCTGAGACAGATGACGCTCTGGTCCAAGGATGGAGGCAGCCGCCTCGACCGCGACCTGAACGGGTTGATCGACGATCCCGGCGCCGCTTCGATGGATGGTGCCTGGGGCCAGAAGACCGACTCGCAAGGCAACGTCATCTCCGAAGGCATCGCCAACGCGTTCATGAGGCCGGTCCTAGGTTCGCAACTGAACGAACTGAACACACTGTTCACCCGGTTCGAGGCCCCGCCGGGCGGCCAGTATGCCGGCTGGTACCAGTACTTTGACCGCGACATCAAGAGGCTGCTCGGCAGGAAGACCGATCGCTTCAAGGTCAGCTACTGCGGCAACAGCAATCTGAAGCAGTGCCAGACCGACGTCTGGAACGCGATCGCCAAGGCCGGCGAGCTGCTGGCTGTCGAGCAGGGCAACTCGGACCCCGCCTCCTGGCGGGCCAACGCCAACCCGGAGCGGATCAATTTCAGCCCGCTGCCGCTGGTCTCGATGCGCTACACCAACCGGCCGAGCGGAATCCAGCAGGTGATCACCTTCAAGGGTCACCGCTAAGCATCAGCAGCGAGGTCTGGCAAGCATCCCCGGCGCCTGAAGTCGGGGATGCTCTGGTTGCCTTCGGGTCATAGAACGGCCCTCGGCACCGACCTGCAAATATTCCGGTTGTGCTTGACGTATCCACGACCGCATGGGTCGCGACGATTGCCGTGGTACTCGTGCTTTTTGCCGTGGACCTCGGCCTCGCTGTTGCCCGGCCCCATGAAGTCGGCTTTCGCGAAGCCGCCCTCGCTTCAACCTTCTACATAGCGGTCGCGGTCGCTTTCGGCATCGTCTTCGGCATGATTGCCGGCTGGGACTATGGCGGCGAGTACTTCGCCGGGTACATCCTCGAGAAGAGCCTCTCGGTGGACAACCTGTTCGTCTTTGTCGTGATCATGACCACGTTCGCGGTACCCCGCCAGCATCAGCAGCGGGTCCTGATCATCGGCATCTTCCTCGCCCTGATCCTTCGGGTGATCTTCATCTTGCTCGGTGCGGCGCTGCTCGACACCTTCTCGTTCATGTTCCTGTTGTTCGGGCTGCTGTTGATCTTCACCGCGATCCAGCTCTTCCGGCATCGGGATGAGGACCCTGCGGTCGAGGACAACGTGCTCGTCGATTTCGCCGAGAAGCGCCTCTCCGTGACCGATCAGTACGACGAAGGCAAGCTCTCTACCAGGATCGACGGCAAGCGATACTTCACACCGCTGTTCCTGGTCCTGTTGGCGATCGGCAGCGCCGATATCCTCTTCGCCCTCGATTCGATCCCGGCGATTTTCGGCATCACCGAGGAAGTCTTCATCGTCTTTGCGGCCAATGCCTTCGCTCTTCTCGGCCTGCGGGCCCTGTTCTTCCTGGTGACCGGCCTCCTCGATCGTCTGGTCTACCTGTCGAGCGGCCTTGCCTTGATCCTGGCCTTCATCGGCTTCAAGCTCGGTCTCCACTGGGGCCATCTTCAGAACGACGGCGTGCCCGAGATATCGACTTCCCTGTCGCTCATGGTCATCGGCGTCGTTCTCATGGTCACGACCATCGCCAGCCTCATAAAATCGAAGCGCGATCCGACTTTGAAGGCCAAGGCGGGATCGATTCGTGCCCACCCGAACAAGGGCAAATCTGACGGGGATCAGCCGCAGAAGTAAAGCTGCCGTCAGAATAGGCGGGTGCCCCTGAATACCGTCAGAAAAACGAAGATCGTCGCGACCGTTGGCCCTGCCAGCTGGGACCCGGACACCCTGGTCGAAATGATCGAGGCGGGCGTGGATGTGTTCCGGCTCAACTTCTCCCATTCGGACGAGGCCCGCCACCAGCGGACGGTCGACGACATTCGCGCCGCGAGCGTGAAAGCCGGCCGCGAAATCGCGATCCTTGGCGACCTGCCCGGGCCCAAACTCCGAGTCGGGAACTTCCCGGAAGGCGTGGTCGAACTCGTTTCCGGCAGCGAAGTCAAGCTCATCGCCGGCGAGGGTGACGGTTCGGCCACCCACATCCCGGTTCCCTGGCTTGAGATGACCGACATCCTCGATGTCGGCGCGACCATCTTCCTTGCCGACGGGACGATCCGCCTCATCGTCACGGGCAAGGCCGAAGGCACGCTGACCGCCACCGTCGAAGTCGGTGGCCCGCTGTCGTCCCACAAGGGCATGAACCTCCCGGGGGTGGATTCCGGACTCGCCGCGGTTTCCGAAGTCGACCTCGGCTGGGTCGACTTCGCGGTCCGAAACGATCTCGACCTGCTCGCGGTCTCGTTCGTGCGAAAGCCAGAGGACATCGAGCCGGTCATGAAGAAGCTCGATGAGCTGGACTCCGACCTGCCGGTGATCGCCAAGATCGAGAAGCCCGAAGCGGCTGATGCGATCGAGGAAATCATCAACGCCGCAAACGGAGGCATCATGGTTGCCCGTGGTGACCTCGGCATCGAGGTGCCGCTCTACCAGGTGCCGGTCATGCAGAAGCGGCTGATCCGCGCTGCCGGGCATGCCTCGAAGCCGACGATCACCGCGACCCAGATGCTGGCCTCGATGGTCACTTCCAAGCGCCCCACCCGCGCCGAAGTGACCGACGTTGCCACCGCGATCTTTGACGGCACCGACGCGGTGATGCTCTCCGAGGAAACCGCAGTTGGCGACCATCCGGTCGAGGCGATCAAAGTCATGGACCAGATCGCCCGGGCGACCGAGCCCGACCTGCCGTACTGGGATTGGCTGCTCAACCGGACCAGTCAGAGCGAGATGGACGTCTCCGAATCGGTCACCCAGAGCGCGGTTGTCGCCGCCTACCGGCTGAACCTGAAGTCGATCGTCGTGCCGACCGCCACCGGTCGGACCGCGGTCGTCGTCGCGGCCCACCGCCCGCAGGTGCCCGTGCTGGCTGTGACCCACACCCTGAAAGCCGTGCGCAGATTGCGGCTCGTCTTTGAATCGAACCCGTTCTCTACGACCAGGTCAACGAAATTCGCGACCTGCTCTACACCTGTGCCGACGTCGCCGTCGCCGAAGGGGCCGCCAAGTCCGGCGACCTGATCGCGATCGTCGCCGGACTCAGTGACATGAAGCTCGGAACCAACCTGTTTGAGGTTCACCGCGTGCCGTGAAGGTCCTTCGGTTCGCCGCTGTCACAGGCATCGCCGTCGCGATCGCGCTGGGTGTCTCCGCCTGCGGCGGTGATTCGATGACGGGGAGAGCCACTTCAGAAAGCGACACTGGTCCTCGACTACCTGCCGAACGGGGTTCACGCCGGGATCTACGATGCGATCGCCAACGGGTTCTACGAAGACGAAGGCATCGACCTCAAGGTGGTCACGCCGACTTCAACCGCTGACACCCTGCGCCTGATCGAGGCCGGAAAGGCCGACTTCGGGCTGGCCGACGGTATTGACGTTGCCACCCAGATCGATGCCGGCCGCAATGCCCGGGCGATCATGGCGGTGACCCAGCGGCCGTCAGGTGGGCTGATCACCCTCGCCGACGAAGGGATCAAGTCACCGGCCGGGCTCGACGGCAAGACGGTCGGAGTGACCGGGGTTCCTTCGGATGAAGCGGTCTACGAGACGATCGTCGCAGACGACGGTGGGGATCCGGCATCGAACAAAGTGGTGACGATCGGATTCAACGGGATCCAGGCGCTCCAGGCCGGAAAGATCTCCGCCTTCACCGGTTACATCCCGGCCGACGCGACCGCGATCGAAGCCAGCGGCAAGAAGACCAGGTCCTTCGCTTTCGACGAGTTCGGCGGCCCGTCCTACCCCGGACTGGTTGCCTTCTCGACCAGATTCCGCATCGCAGAGGACCCGGAACTCATGGCCGGGTTCGTCGCGGCGACGACCAGGGGATACGAAGAGGTAGTCGAGGATCCGGCTGGAGCGATCGACGACCTGGTCGGGGCGAACCCCGAAATAGATCCTGACCTGGCCACCGACACCTTCAAGGCCTACGAGCCACTGATCGGCGACCCGCAGGAAATCGGCTCCTTCGACGAGGGCAGCATCGCCGAACTCTCCGACTTCCTGGTGAACGAGAACTTGATCGAGAAGCCGATCGGACCCCGCCGGTTCGCCGACATGAAGTTCGCCGGCAGCCGCTCTGCCGTCATCAGCAATTGAAGAACAAGGATGGGGCCCTGGCGTCTGTCGCCCCGCTGGCGCCCGGAGCGCTTGTCACACTTTCTTCGTGAACTCGATCGTTGACTGCGCGTTCTATGAGGACGGCAAGCGCCAGGCCGGCGACCTGACCTATGAAGACGCGGCGGACAAGACCCGCCACTCGATGAAGAAAGGCGCCTTCATCTGGCTCGGCATGGTCGAACCGAACGAAGAAGAGTTCAGCACGATCGCCGATGAGTACGGGCTCCACGAACTGGGTGTCGAAGATGTGATCGAGGCCGACCAGCGCCCGAAGATCGAGATGTATGGCGACACCCTTCAGGTCGTCGTGAAGACCGCGGTCTACACCGGGGAAGAAGTCCTGATCGACATCGGAGAATTGATCATCTTCGTCAACCAGAAGTTCATCATCACGGTCCGCCACGGCGGGGGTCCACTGGATGACGTTCGCAAGCGGATCGAAGACCGGCCGGACCTGGTCGAGTCTGGCACCGGCGCGGTTCTCCACCAGATCCTCGACCGGGTGGTCGACGACTACGAAACTTCGGCGGCCGCATTCGACCTCGACCTGCAGGACGTCGAGAAGCAGGTCTTCTCCGAGGAACGGAGGAGCCCGGCCCGGCGGATTTACCGTCTCGAGCGCGAGACGATCGACTTCTACCGGGCGGTGCGTCCTTTGATGGAGGTGGTCGACGGGTTGGCCACGGGCAACTACGACCTCGTCAACGAACCCCTCCACGAATACTTTCGGGATGTCCACGATCACCTCCAGCGGGTCAATGGCGAGATCCTCGGCTTCCGCGAACTTCTTTCAAGCTCACTCCAGGCAAACCTGACCCAGGTCTCGGTCCAACAAAACGAAGACATGCGAAAGATCTCGGCCTACGCCGCGATGCTGGCCGTACCGACCGCGATCGCCGGCATCTACGGCATGAACTTCACCCATATGCCCGAGCTGGATTCTCCCCTCGGCTACCCGCTCGCGCTCGCCGTCATGGTGCTCGTCTGCCTCGTGCTCTTCAGGAAGTTCAAGCAGTCCGGCTGGATTTAGGCTGCCGGCCTGTTATCGGGCCTGCTGTACGCGGAACACCTGACCACTTCGACCGTTGCGGAAGCGCGCCTTGGCCGGGTTGAGCTTCCACGGAGCCGGCAGCCTGCCGTCAGTGCGCTGCAGGAACTGGGCGAAGAGACTCGCGGCGCCTTGGCAGGTCAGCGAGGTCCTTGTTTTGACGGTGATGTAGTACGGACCCTGCGGAAGGCGGAGCCTGCCGATGCGGTCGTTGTGCTGGACCCGGAAAGTGCCGGGGCAGCGGGCGTACTTGCGGGAGGGCTTCGGCGCCGGATCCGGGCCGTAAGCCTTGTTGATACTGAAGCCGATCTTCGGGTTGGTGCTCTTGTAGAAAGTCGCACTCGACTTCTTGAGCTTCCGGGGAGACCAGCTTGCCGTCGAAGTCCTGGAGGAACTCGGAGAAGTTGACGGCGGCCTTCTTGCAGGTCAGGCGCTTTCTCGGATTGATCAGGCTCAGGCGGTACCTCCCGGCCGGGACCTTGAAGTTGCCGATGCTGTCGTTGTGGAGGACTCTGAAGTAGCCGGGGCAGGAGGCCGGGGTGGTCGTCCCGGGGGTCCCGCCGCCCCTGGTCTTCGCGACCTTGAAGCCAGTGGTCGACCCGCGACCCTTGGTGAAGCTCTTGGCGGCAGCGTTCACTATCCACGGCGTCTGGAGCTTGCCGTCGTAGTCCTGCAGGAACCGGGAGAAGAGCTTCGACGCGGACGCGCAGGAAAGCCTGGCCGAGTCAAGAGTGGTGACGTTGTAAGTACCTCGGGGAAGGCTCAGTGCGCCGATCCTGTCGTTGTGAAGAACACGAAAGGTCGGGCAGACACCCTCGGCTGCGTCAGCCTGCTTGACGTTGCCGCCGAGCAGCATCATCATGGTTGTGGCTGCGGCGAGCGCCAGGGCGAGAGAGAGTCTGAGGTACCTCAAAGAGTTGGCCATTACCTCAGTAAACCGTAGAATCACCTCGAAGTACCGCTTCCGGGTCCGCTGAGCGCGTCACAGCCCGACGATCCATACAATCTCCGATTCAGGAGCTTCGGCTCCCAGTCACATGCGCCCGTAGCTCAGCTGGATAGAGCGTCGGTCTACGAAACCGAAGGTCACTGGTTCGAATCCAGTCGGGCGCACTCAGCAAAGGGGATGGATTTCGCTCAACGGCGCGGAGTTCTTCCACCTCATCGGAATTGGCACCGAATGGCCGGAACCCGCCTTCGGCTACCCAAGTTGAATACAACTATCGCTCAAAGAAGCATCGACTGATTCCGTCCAAGTCGTCATCAACCATGGACATTCAGCGAGCCTGCTCGTGGTGGTTTCAGAATCTCACGGTCGCAGTGACGAATCGGGTCAGGTATTCGATTTAAATGAGACGATCGGATACGGCTCGGGTACTGAATATTCGGAGAGGCTGGGAGGGCCTCGGTAATACGCACCGTGGCCAGAAAGATATGTGCCGGACTTAACGATCACTTAGCGGAATTTTCTAGGATCTCCTCGTGCAGTCTTCTGGCTGCGCGAACAGCCTCGGGTAGCTCGGCAAGCTCCACAGGCTGAAAGCCATGCTTGTCAAAGAAGCTCGGCGCACCTGATTCCTGGCCGCAGGTCCTCAGCCAGGCGTGAGGAACCACGCGAAAGCTCCAGCTATCGAGGTCCATTGGGTCGTAGGTCTCAGCGTCTCGGGGTGTTCCTTGGAGCGCAAAGACCCACACGTGAACTCGGTCCCTAGGGTCTACCTCGATGTCCTTCCCAAGATGCTCATCCCAGCCCTTGGTTTTGTGGACCGTGTCGAACTTGAAGCTGACGGATGCTTTCTTGCCTGGCCAGCTCTGCGCATAACCAGATGCCTTCATTTCTATTCGGGTGCCATCGGCGGCGCAAATGTCGAAGGCACCCCACTCGACTCTAAGTGGGGCCGGGTCTCCAACAGCCCTTGCGACTAAGAATTCTGCGAGAAAACCTCGGGTGGTATTCATTCGAAGATCTCCCATGTTCCAAGTCCAAAAGTCGACCGCGGATAGCCCAGTATTTTCGCCTCCGGAGCGGAATTGATCCTGTGGCTCGGGGACCACGAGTTCGCCTGGCGAAATCATGTCGGCATCCTTGGACTTAGACGAGGCCATACTCCCTTTCCTTCGTGGTAGGTGGAGCGAGTCTAACTCCGAACCTGCGGCTTCCGAAGGTGCTGCCTGCAAGGTGGGCATCTGCCGGGACCTTCCGGAACTGTCGGAGCAGATCATCAGTACCAGGCTGGCGGACCTGCGCGAGATAGGGATGATCGATCGCTACGTTCGACAGGACAGTCCGATTGCGGTTGACTACTCCCCTACCGATGCCGGCCAACAATTGGCGGCGGCGGCCAGCACGATCAGAGAATTCTCTCTCAACAATTCGGTTCACGCAGCCTAGAAAGGGGTCGACTTGGTTGTCAAGGAAGACCGACGACTCGTAATAATCGATGGCCACAGCTACTACGCGGTCATTGAGCAACTCGCGGTTGATTCCAGCACCGGAGTCCTCACGTCGTGGAGAGCCACAATCGTCCCTCCCGACGGCGAAGACATTCAGGTCGGACGTTTCGACTCCGAACAGCAGGCTGGACGAGAACTCCGGTTGAAGATTGGTGAGTTAGCGGCAAACTCCTAGGTACGGAGGCCGCAAGCATCCTACCCCTCTGCGCCGGTAACCATTTCAACAACTTCCACGCGATCGGGGTCGAGTAGGACCTCCTGATCCGCGGGTAGTCCTGGTGTTGGCTTGCGCGGTGATCCCGACCAGTAGAAATTCGCAGCCATCAGCAGGGCGATGTTGCTGGGGACAATCGATAGCCATGTGGAATCCCCTTCGTGAGTCGCTGCGGAGTCCGAAGCCTGGATTCGCCAAATCTCGTGCGTTTCTGGACTGCGTCGTGCTGCCCGGTAGTCCTGCGCTTGTGTCAAGTCTAGATAGGCAAAAACGCAATTGAGTCGACTCGGTTTCTCTGGAAATATCAGTCCCCGAAAGAGTTCAAAAACGAGCTCGAGCACACGGTTCACAGAGACGTTCATCTTCTCTTGGCCCTCTTCTCCTACTACCAGTAGTTTCTCCCCACTGTCGTTCTCCGCTCGGGTGGCGAAACCAAGATCGACAGCTCCGCGGGTGCCAATCAGAGTGGCCCCCTCCCCAAGGAGCATGGCATCGCCCCACCTCGTAACGCCCTCGAGTCCGAGAAGCTCCTCAAGGCCAGCGATCTGGAGTTCCGAAAGCTTGACGTGAGATTGATCGGACAGATCGTCGCCCACCGTCAGTGCTCCCTTTGGAGCAACGTGGAAGTAATCGGCCATACCCAAAACGTACTGCCCCACTGAAACACACGGTCTCTCTATCTATAGTAATCAGCGCGCGCGATTAGGTGTTTCGAGTCCAGCGGAAGAACCAGCACCCATCTGAAGGAGAGAGGACCCATTGCCGGTTTCGGGGGGACTGTCCGACAAATATGGAAATCGCTACGAGGACCGTTGGACGGTCCACTGTGTGCTGGACATGCTTCGTGGTCGCGCCAGCGAAATTCGGCTTGAGCCTCCCGGAGAGGAAGGTGAGGGCGTCGAATTTTGGCTGCGAACGACCGATTCGAAACTCGAGTTCCATCAAGTCAAGCGTCAGAGAACTGGGCAGGGCCAGTGGACCATCTCTAGCATCAAGAGAGTCTTAGAAAGCTTTCTGGCTAAGCTCGACAACCCCGATGCTGAGTGTGTTTTCGTATCAGGCCATGCGGCAGCCGATCTGGATGAACTATCTGATCGCGCTCAGAAGTCCCTGAACTTCACGGAGTTCAAAGCCGACTGGTTGGCAAAAGAATGGGGCGCGAAATTCGAGGAACTTCACAAAACGTGGGGGGCGGCATCTCGCGAGCAGTCCTTCGACGCGTTAAGGAGAGTTCGGGTTGAAGTAATCGGAGAACCTCGCCTAAAGGACATGAATGAACTCGAGTCCGAAGTTGCCGTGGTAGGGAACTTGGCTGTCCTTCCGGCGGTGCTTACTGACATCTTGCGCGATTCGGCCGGCGAATTCTTGACGGAGCACACGATTTGGAAGCGCCTTGAGGAGTTTAGATTCACGCCGAACGCCGGGAATTTCACGCTTGGCCTTGCCGCCCAGACGGGCGATCAGAATGAACGGTTCAAAGCGTCCCGAAGGTCGACGTTGATCAACGGGGGACTTCTGGAGAGACCAGAATCGACCGAAATATTGTCGGCGTCCGAAGGCAATCAAATCGTCTTAGTTGATGGCGACGCCGGGATGGGCAAGAGCGATGTCTTGCTCCAGTTCGTAGAGGACCTCGATCGGGAGGCTCTTCCCTATCTGGCGATTCGGCTCGACCAAGTTGATGCGACGACGAATCCCCTCGCTCTTGGTGAAGAGCTGGGCTTATCGAAGTCTCCCCAGGCAGTACTGACCTCGATTGCGCCCGACGGGCCCGGATTCTTAGTTCTTGATCAGGTTGACATCGTTAGTACCAGTTCGGGTCGAAATCCCAAACTGTTCGATTGTGTAGATCAGATAGTCCGAGCCGTCCTGACGCGGCCAAACCTTTGCGTGGTGTTGGCTTGCAGGAGCTTCGATATAAAGAATGATGTTCGTCTTCGCAGGCTGACGGTCGACGATGAGAGGAGCACCACTGTCACAATCGGGCCGCTCCACAAGGCTCTCGTGATGGATGTCCTCGAAGTGCTCGGACTAGGTGAAAGCGAAGTCAAGGATCGACAGCTTGAACTGCTCTCGACTCCGCTCAACCTGGCCCTTCTTGCAGAAACGATAGAGCCTGGGGAGAGGGCTTGAACTAGGGTTTGAATCAGGGCAGGATCTCCATGATCGCTTCTGGGCTCGTAAACGCAAAGAGGCATCGGAGCAATTAGGGCGAGAGGTTGAATGGATCTCCGTACTCGACCGGCTAGTCGATTACATGAGCAACAATCAGGTGCTTCAGGCTCCTATGCACTTGGTGGACGCTTGGGAAGCTGATGCCGTTGCGATGATTTCTGGGCATGTCCTAGTGAAGTCAGGCCCCATGGTCGCGTTCCTCCACGAGACGTTCTTCGACTATGCGTTCGCCAGGCGATTTGTCAGCCGACAAGGGACGGTGAAGGACTTGCTCGCTTCAGATCAGCTTCTTTTCCGACGAGCGCAACTTCGGCAGATACTGGCTCACGAGCGTCTGGGTGACCCAACTTCCTACTTGCGAGACCTAGAGTATGTAGTTACGAGCGAGGATGTGCGATTTCACTTAAAAGATTCAGTCGCTGCGTGGCTCGGGACCCACGCGCCGAGCGAGGATGAATGGTCGCTAATCTCCCCGCTACTTGAGAACACGGAAGATTCGGCATCGCTACTTCTTTGGCGAGTTCTTCAGAGCAAGGGGTGGTGGGATCTTGCTGAGGAGAAGGGTCGAATCGACGAGTGGCTTTCGCAAGATTCGACTACTGAACAAGTTCTGTTTTCTCTCCCACGAGTAGAAGGACTGGGCGCAGATCGGATAGCTGATCTTCTGGGTCCATTTGTTGGTGAGTCGGAGGCTTGGAACCAACGGATCTCGCGCCTCCTTGGAACGCTCGACATTTCGAACGATCGATCGCTGTTCGATCTCTATCTAAAAGTTCTCATGGCACGGGGTGAGTTCGACCCGAACGACTTCCCTTACGTCGGTCACGAGTTGCCCAAAAAGCAGCCTGGCTGGGCATGCGAACTCTTGGTCTCGTACCTTGAGGGTCGACTAGACCCAGAGTCAATTCCGGAACCAGAAAGCATCTACGATCGGCCAGGCCGATTGAACGACGGTGATTCGTCACTTTTCGAATTTATCGTGGATATCGCCAAAAGCGACGCCGTCGCATTCATTGATTCTGTGTGGCCTGTTTTGCTCACGTACATCGAGGCCAGTGCGAATGATGTTCGCCCGGATGAACCCAAGTCGCTCCGACGGGACCCCAACTTTTCCGAGCCCCATTTCTCCGACGGCTCAGTAGATCTTGCAGCGGCACTCCTAACTGGAACCCAGGTTGCGTTCTCCGAGCTAGGAAAGAGTCACGCCGACCGATTTCGGAAAGAAGTTGAGGAAGTTCAATCCACTGACTTGGAAGCTGTCGTCTACTTCATCTATCAGGGATTCCGAGCGGCCCCCGAGGCATTTGCCGATGAGGCCATCGAGTTCGTCCTTGCGTCGGGTGGGCGCCTGCGAGTGGGATATTCGGACTACGATCACTGGGAGACCCGAGTTCTTGTCGCCGCAGTCGCACCGTTCGCATCACAGGAGCTTCTCGATGGGTTGGTGTCCGAAATTGTGGAGTACTACCCGTTTTGGGAGCGGACCTCTGGGGGCCGAAAGCACCGAGGCAGAGCACAATTCGAGCTATTGGGGGGACTGGTTCCAGCCGGCAGGTCAACACCGGCCTTGAAACGCTTCTCAGAGCTTCAGCGAAAGTTCAATATGTCCGATGCTTCCGGACCCTCCTTGGGTATCCAAGATGGCTTCGGAGGCCCCCCGATTCATCCAGCATCAGCAAAGAAGATGTCGAATGAGAATTGGATCCAGGCTGTGGCCTCCTATTCCGGTGAAGGAAGTCACCCAAAGGACTTTGGGAGGGGTGGTGCCTACGAGCTGTCCTCAGTGATGCGACAAGAGAGCAAACTAGACCCGTCTCGGTTCTGCGAGCTGGTCACCAAGCTTCCCGACGACACGAACTACCTGTATTTCGACGCGGTACTGCAGGGGGTGGCTGAGAGTGAAACGGAAGTCGATTCGGACGATCTGCGTAGCCTTCTCGCGAAATGCCATCAGTTGCCTGACCGACCCTGCGGAGAGTGGATCGGAGGTCCTCTAGTTCGAAATTCGTCCAAAGCCGCACCAGCGGATCTGTTGGAGATCCTTGGCTGGTACGCGATTAATGGACTCGGCCCAGGTACCGACGACGACGGCGAAGAAGGAGAGGAAGAACGCTTGGAGTCTCGTGGACGAAACTCTGTGCGAGGCGCGGCGGCAGTCGACATTGCTCGGCTTGTAAATGTCCACGAAGAAAACTTTCAGCCCCTTGGAGGTGCAATCGCGGCGCTCGTCAGCGACGAGTCGCTGGCGGTGCGTGCAGTCGCTGCGCAGATCCCTTTGTTCCTGATTCGCTTCTACCCCACAAGCGCGAGTGAGTTCTTTCACGAACTCGTGTCTATTGACGATGATCGAATATTCGAAGTCCACGGCGTGAACGAATACCTTCGCTATCGGGGGGCGTCCGATTTCGAATCCTTGGGAGAAGTCATTGAACGAATGCTTGGCTCAGATCGGGAAGAAGTCCAAGTGTTCGGATCGGTTCAGGCCATACTGGCGTCGCTCGATGAAGAGGCAGCCACCGAATTGGCAAGCCGAGCCATCGCTGGTAACCAGTCACAAAGACTTGGCGCTGCCCAGGTATTCGCAGCGAATCTGACTACGGCCCGATTCACAAAGTACTGCGAAAACGGACTGATCAATTTCTTTGATGACGATTCGGCTGAGGTTCGTGAAGCTGCCAGCAAAGCCGTACACAGGCTCGACGGCGACGATCTGGAGACTGTCGAGGAATTAGCCTCTAGCTTCCTAGAGAGCGCCGCCTTCCAAGAAAATCAAGAAGCTCTTATTCTCGCCATTGACCGAACCACAGCGTCCGTTCCAGAGTTGACGGTGTCTGCGTGTCGAAAGGTTCTGTCCGGGCTTCCTGAAGGATTCGGTAAGGGCAGGCCCGGATCAAATTTTTCAGTTCATCGCATAAGCAAGGTGATTTTTAGGGCGTACGCAGACAGTCCAAGCGATGTGGTGCGCAATGAAGCATTGGACCTGATCGATAAATCGCTGGAGATGAATCTCTACGGGACTGAGGCAGCGCTTGTCGGATTCGACCGCGCTTCAATCATCTGATGTGAAGTCGCAAGTAAGGAGGTGACAAGAGCCCTTCCGTCCGAGACGGGCCGAATCAGATTCCCTCCGACGCGGTGCCTACCGTGCCGGTGAGATGACTTTGGGACCGAACATCAAATCCGCGTTGGAATCCGCCCTGTCGGACTGTTCTGATCCGCTTACGATCCGGCAAAGGCTTGAGCAGTCCGGACAGAGTGAGAAGGACCCAGCATCGCTCGCACCTTTCGTCCAGGCGTTCTCGTACATGCTCCATGACAGGACGAGTCCTTTGCGAGAAGAAGCTGGCGGCCCCTATGGTCCGATGTTCTCTGGCACGCTTGAGAATGGGGAACCGTTCCAATTCCCACCTCCGCTTGGTGAGATCACCGATGACTACCTTGATGAGTGGGCCGCTTCCCTCGAGGAGATCGACTCTCCGATTCTAAAGGCGCGAGTCGCGGACCTACTATGGGAGAGGAAGTATTCAGATGGACCGCATCAGTTCGCGAAGGTGGCGATTGATGCCATAGCTCACATCGCAACCCAAGACGAACCGAGCGCGATCGAGAGAGCGCAGCTTCTCTCGCGAGCCATCGAGATTTCTCTTCAAGTCAGCGATGGAGAGAGAACCGACATGTTGGTCAAGGAGACCATCGAATTCGTCAAGAACGATCTTGACGGTGCGCAAGAGGGTCCGGGAATCCCGTTGGTCGTTGCCCGCCCCCTTTCCGCGCTTCCGGAAGACCACCGCCCTGACGTTCAAAGCTTGCTTTCGGACATAGATGCGGTTTACGGGTCGGATCCGCACATTTACGAGGAGATTCAGGACCTCAGGGCAGAACTAACTGGACCTGAGGACGCCGTGGGCATTCGTCACGAGCAGATCCAGAGATGGAGGGACGAAGCCGGGAAGAGCGATGTCCTTCTGCGTCTCAATCATCTTGAGCATGCGCTTGAGCTGGCAGCCAAGTACGGGTTCGCCGAATCGGCGGACGAAATCCGGGCGGAGATAGGAGAGATCAGTCCAGACGATCTCAATCTGTCACGCGTGTCGACAGAAATCAGCTTTCCGTCAGATCAGATCGACGCGTTCCGAACCCATTTCGAGGAAGCAGAAGATGCCGTTCAAGCACTGATTCGGCTGGCAGCACAACCGCCACCCTCTGTGGGCGAGGAAGAGGTTAGTGCTCGGATAAAGGAGCTAATGGAGGTGGCTCCGATTCAATTCTTGATTACCCAGTCGCTCATAGGTCCCGATAACGCCGGCACTATCTTCCGAGCGACAGATCCGGAGACGCACCGCACTCTTGCGATGTCCCAAGACCGAGCATTCCAAAGTCGTAGATGGTCCATCTTGGCCGCGGAAGCATTGGAGATTATCCGGGCTAAATACGACATTCCAGATCGGGAAACCGTGAGCAGCGCATTCGCCGGCGAATTCGTATCCCCGGCCATGTCAGATCGATTTGCTCGTGGCCTTGAGCTTTACTGGGAGGGGCAGTACGACGAAAGCGCTCATTTGGTCGTTCCCAGGATCGAACGGGTGATTCGAGATATTGCGCGGGGTGCCGGAACCCCGATTCTCAAAGAGCAGAATGGGGCACGTCCTGGGCAGGTGCTTGGGCTGGGCAGCATTCTCGGACGCATCGAGCATCTGTTTTCGGATGAGGCGCTCTTTGCCTATTTCAAAGCCGTGCTGGTAGACCAGCTTGGTCTAAATCTTCGAAACTCGATTTCTCACGGGCTTTCAGGGCCAGTGGACAGGCTAGACGCGGCACTGCTGCTCCATGTCGCGCTCATCCTGGGTGCCATGGGTTCGAATGCGGCCTCTACCAGTGCTGCTCCGTAAGGCAGCAGCTACTTAGCCCGGCGCATCTTCGCAAGAGGTACGGCAGCGTCAATTGACCCGAAACGAGACAGCGAGATTTCAAGGTCAAGCTTGGCCTCCGGTGACGATCTGGCTCTCGAGCCAACGTTTGGCTGCCTCAATCTGCTTGCTGGCGAAGTGGTCACTGAAAGGGAGGGGGACTCGTCCGAACCACTGGACACTTCGGTCCCGAATGAATGAAAGGGACACTCAGGATGAGCAGCAAAAATTTCACATTTATCGATTTGTTTGCCGGCATCGGTGGCATGCGCGTCGGTTTTGAAGCGGCAGGGGGACAGTGTGTTTTCACAAGTGAGTGGAACAAGTTCTCGCAAGAGACCTATCGCGCCAACTTTGGCCCTGAGCCCATCGCGGGCGACATAGCGAACATCAAGGCCCAGGACATTCCAGATCACGACATCTTGGTGGCAGGTTTCCCTTGCCAGCCATTCTCTCTTGCTGGGGTCACGAAAAAGAATTCTCTGGGACGTGCTCATGGCTTCGCCGATGAAACACAAGGAACGTTGTTTTTTGAGATAGCGAGAATTCTTAAGGCTCATCGCCCCAAAGCATTTCTTCTTGAAAATGTGAAGAATCTTCAGAGTCACGACGGCGGCGAAACCTTCAAGGTCATAAAACGCGTTCTCAAAGGGTTGGGCTACACAGTTCAGGCGAAGGTTGTAGATGCCAAGGGCTTCGTTCCTCAACACCGTGAACGCATCTTCATGGTTGGCTTTCTTGAGGAGAGCGGCTTCAGCTGGGATGCTTTGGAAATTCCAGATCCAGCAACTGGCCCAAGACTTAGGTCCATCCTCCATCCCGAAGACGGAACTGAGTACTTCGAAGCGCGTTTCACCTATGGCCCAAATGCTCAGGTTCTGCCCCGGTACACACTGACGGACCCACTCTGGTCGTACCTGCAGCGATATGCCGCGAAACACAAAGCCAAAGGAAATGGCTTTGGTTTCGGCCTGGTTGGACCGAACGATGTGTCGCGAACTCTTTCGGCGCGTTATTTCAAAGATGGCGCTGAGATCCTGGTTAGACAAGATCCCTCGACGCCTCGGCGCTTAACTCCGAGAGAATGCTCCCGGCTCATGGGCTTCGACGCGCCAAACGGTCGCGACTGGATCATCCCCGTTTCGGACACGCAGGCATACCGTCAGTTTGGGAATGCAGTCGTTCCTCCTTTGGTGGAGGCCATCGCTCAAGGTATGGCCTCGGCCTTAGTGGGCGTGCCGCTCGTCTCGTCGCATCGGAACATCTTCAGCTTGGCTGTATAAATTCGAACATGGCCGACGTGGTCTCGAGTGAGAAGCGAAGCGAGATGATGGCCGGCATCCGGGGCAAGGACACCGGCATAGAGATTCAGATGCGTCGAGCACTCCATGCTCGCGGTTTCAGGTACCGACTCCACGCGAAGGATCTTCCCGGGAAACCGGACATCGTGCTGCCCAAATACAACGCTGTTGTGATGGTCAACGGCTGCTTCTGGCATGGTCACGATTGCAATTTATTTCGTTTGCCTGCGACGAATCGTGAGAAATGGCGCCGGAAGTTAGACCGCAATCGGCAGAGAGACTCAGAGAATCTTGTTCGTCTGAACGAGGCCGGCTGGAGAGTTATCGAAGTCTGGGAATGTGCTGTGCGAGGAGTCGCCGATGTCGAATGGAATGACGTGGCAGAAGCCGTGGACGAGTGGATTCATTCGGACAGCGGAAATGCCACTGTGCGGGGTACTTGACTCAAGAGGTTGGGAGCGAAGGGCTTTCCGGCCGAATTTTGGGTCGACACGCCGGCAGGTCAGACATGTGCCAAAGTCCACGACACTAATGGGAGAGATGGATAGTCGATCTGAAATCAGAGTTCGGTCGGCAGACGCCGAGCTCGATTCACGCGCTGAAGATCAGGGAGTGGATTTGCTGGAAAGTCTGGTGTCGCGAATTGGGATGAGTCCATGCACTGACGAGCTGGTCTTCTCGGAACAGCTATGGAGCCAGCCCGAGTTCCGTTCGATGAAGATCGGGAACATATTTCCTGGGCTGGAGCGAGTTAACGACTGGGAGGCCATCGAAAGTTCAAGTGTCAGAACCAACAATATTCTGAGCCGTGCTGGGGTCCGCGACTGGGCGACGCTTACAGACAAAACACTGGGAAACTTGAATGCCATTCCCAATTTGGGCGAAAAGGTATTCAAGGAAGTACTTTTGGCTGGTTTCACCACTTGGTCGCATCTTTCCGAAGAGCAGAGGGCGTCAGAACATGACGAAGGCATGGATACGAGCCCTCACATAACCAAAGAGCAAGGCTCCAAGACCGAGGCTGTGAAGCGTGCGGATGACTTCCTTGAGTTGCTCAGGGCGGCGACCGCCGAGTTCGGTTCGCTGACCATCGATGACGTCTTGGCTGATCTAGTAAACAACAAGGAATGGGCCAATTCCAGACCGCTCTGGCGGAAGATCCATGATGAGGGCCTCGACACATTTCTAGGGCTTGAGCAAGCCGATGAATCATCCTGGGAGGCCTTGCTCAGTTTCACCGAGGACGACTTGGAAATAGTTCGATTAAGAATATTTCCGGCCGACAAGAAAGTGACTTTGACGGAACTGGGAGAGGTGTTGGGCGTGACTCGAGAACGAGTTAGGCAACGTGAGGCTCGGACAAAAGAGCTCTTGACGAGGCGGGCGAATGACTCAATGACCGCAATCGGCATCAAGACCTTAGTGTCGAGGCTGACCCGACAGGCCGTAAGACCTATTGAGCGGCGCCAGCTTCGAGAACTGGCTTTGGAGGCCGTGAAGCGGACCAGTAGCGTCGGCGCCGACTACGAGCTGAGGACTTCAGTGCTCGTGGGGATGTGCACTTCGCTCGTAGCCCTAAACGACAGACTTACTACGCCAGAGGTTGCGAGCAGGCTTCTGAATCTGCGTGAACAGATCCCCCAGAAGTTTCCCTATCTGGTGCCTTCGAAGACAGGGGATCTCATAAGAGTTCAATCCGAAGCCTTTGGCATCCCCGAAGACTGGCTTCTCGAATTCCTTTCAGTCCGCTCGATCAACTCGAATTACGTCTTTTGGTCCAACTCGTTGAATGACCATGCAGTTGCCGTCTTGGAGGCTGAGGCCAAGCTGTTGTCGATGGACGAGATCCACGACCTGGTGGGATTCGAGCGGAATCCTCGCTCGCTGGGCAACGCAGTTCAAGGTGATTCGCGGATCAGGCGTCGCGGCAAGGAGCTTTACGGACTCGACTCCTGGGGGGGAGAAGAGTACGAGGGAATTGAAACTGAGCTGAGACAGGCCATCGAACGTGCTGGAGGCAAGGTCGATCTGGACGAGACAGTTCAGAGATTCGTAATCGAGTTCGACGTCTCGGAGCGCTCAGTAAGGAGCTACGCGAGTTCGAGGGCATTTCACATTAATGGCGACGGTCAGCTGATGCTCAGTAGCGACATAGAAATGCCCGAACAGGAGTCCAAAGGAGTCAATCCCGGTGACCAAAAGGACTTGGTCAAGCTGAACGAAACCTGGAACTTGCGAGTGAAAGTCGATTTTGAGCTCCTCCGAGGATCAGGACGTCAGCTTCGAAAAGCAGCTGCACTGATCTCTGGCCTTGAGCCTGATGTGGTGCTCGGGTTCGAATACGAAGGTGGAGTCGTGATGTTTTCCTGGAATGGTCGGCAGCCGTCGCTTGGTTCGTTGAGAAATATCGCTATCTCCAAACAGTGCGTCGAAGGAGACCTCCTGTTCCTTCCGCTGGACGGCGAGGAGCCGAGGGTATGTTCGGTGGTTCGTGGCCGAGAACTCGAATCACGACAAGGTGCTTCGAGACTTTCATTGGAGCTCGGAGCTGGCGAAACCGGAGACCCAGATGAGCAACTCCGGGCAATTTGCGAGTCACTGGACCTTGCTCTTGGTGCTGATTGGTCCGATGTATCGGATCGTTTGCTCAGGAGACGAGAGCCGGACCTCGCAAATCTGATCGGCGAAGACGCGGATCGGTACCAATGGCTGAAATGTCACCAAAATTTGAAGATGTTCCTCCGGATCCATCCGCATTGATCGAGTCGATGCGAGCTGTCGGATACGAATCGCCGACAGCCGTAGCGGACCTCATTGACAACAGTATTGCTGCCAAGTCGAAGACGATTGACGTGATCTTCGATTGGGACGGACCGGCCAGCTCGATGGCTGTCGTCGACGACGGGTGTGGGATGTCCGAAGAGGGACTTGTACAAGCCATGCGGCTCGGGAGCGTGAACCCCAATGAAGTCAGGGATCCAACAGATTTGGGTCGATTCGGGTTGGGTTTGAAGAGTGCCGGCTGGTCGCAGGCACGTGTTCTAACTGTCGCATCAAAGTGTGTTGGGGAGCAAGCCTTCATTCGACAGTGGGATTTGGACTATGTCTCCGCCACTGGCAGATGGTCGCTCAAGAGCCTTGAGGCCTCGGAAGCTTCGAAATACTCGGACCCGATCGCAGAATTCGACTCGGGAACGGTCGTCACTTTGGAAAGACTGGATCGGCTCGTTGGTGACGAGCCCAGGGAAGACAAGGATGCCCGGAAGCGTTTTTTGAATTCAGTCAAGGTCACTCAGATTCATCTTGGGATCGTGTTTCACCGATTTATGACCGGTCGTGGGGCCATATCCATTTCGGTCAACGGCAATAGAACAAAGCCATGGGACCCTTTCATGGAGAATCACAACGCCACTCAGCCTTTGCCCGAAGAGACGCTGGTCCTTGGTCAGAGCAGCGTGGAAATCACTCCCTTCGTATTGCCTCATTTCAGCAAGCTGACTGAGAATGAACACTCAGAGGGGGCCGGTTCGAAGGGGTGGAATGCGCATCAAGGGTTTTATGTTTACCGAGCCGAGAGACTCTTGGTCGCCGGCAGTTGGCTCAACCTCAAGCGCATGCAGCAAGAGGAACATCTAAAGCTGGCGCGTATCCGAGTCGACCTGGATAACACTCTTGATCAGGAATGGCAAATAGACGTGAAGAAAGCCACCGCTTCGATTCCAGGACCGCTGGAAGCCGATTTTCGCCGGGTCGCAGAGGCAACACGCAAGCGGGCTTCAGATGCGTATCGGTTTCGGGGAAAGACGGTGGCGAGGTCGCAGGCCGGCGATGAAGCCCTTCGCTTCGTGTGGAACCGCGTTAAATATCGCGACGGTTTCAAGTTCCGGGTTAATCGAAGTCACCCTGTAGTTCTTGATCTTCGATCTGGCTCTCGTGAGCAAAGGGCGGCGGTGGATAAAGCTTTGCGGCTTGCCGAAGAGAACATTCCCATCGAGGCGATCGTGATGGAAGCTCGAGAGTCCCCTTCAGGAGGATTGGGTGAGCCTTACGAGGGCAAAACTAAAGAAGTGGCTGAACTCTTGGCGGGAGCGCAGCGCGCGCTGATGCAGAAGGTCGACGTTCGGGCGGAAACAGCGCTGCGAATTCTGGCCGGCGTCGAGCCCTTCAGCAGCTACCCGGAAGTCGTTCAAATTGCTATAGAAGAGCTGGAGAAATGAACCCAGAAGAAACCAGAGGAGTGGCGAAAGGGATTGCACTCAGCCTCTTGGCCGTCAAGGTTCAACCGACTCCCGAAGACGTGGAGGATGCGATCCAGGGTGCGGTCGCGGCCCTCGGGTCGATGGAGGTATCCCTCGACCGCTCCCAGCTGAAGCGGGATATCGAGTCGCAGGTAAGCGTCTACGTGGGGCCACCTGCGATCCTCGAAGACTCAGACGAAGCTCACAAACCTTGGCTTGACCAGCGACGCGACCAAATCGAGTGGGACTTCTGGGAGGGCTACCGGACTTGGATCTCTCGATCTCTGCCGCCCGACGTGGTCAGGAATCTTCATCGCATGACTGATCAAACCCTCGATCTGCTTGAGGACCCGATACTTCACGGTACCTGGGACCGGCGGGGAATGATTGTCGGGGAAGTGCAGTCCGGCAAGACATCCAACTACACGGGACTGATTTGCAAGGCTGCTGACGCGGGGTATAAGTTCATCGTCGTACTGGCCGGCGTACACAATTCTTTGAGGAGCCAGACTCAACATCGGCTGGACGAAGGGTTCTTGGGTTTCGACTCAGTCATCACCCTGACACCAGGCGAATCGGAACTCTCTCGGGACAAGATCGGAGTCGGTTCGGGTGGCATGAGGGTCCCACCGGCACTGACACTGACTTCCAGTGATGAATTGGGCGATTTCCACAAGAGCAGGGCAGACAATGTGGCGGCTCGAATCGGCAATGATCCTGTCCTCCTAGTGGTGAAAAAGAACACTTCAGTTCTGCGTAATCTCATTCAATGGATCACGAGTGTTCACGGAGAGAACGATCCCGATACGAACCGTAGAGTCGTTACCGACCTGCCTCTGCTCGTGATAGACGATGAAGCTGATCACGCGAGCGTGAATACGAACAAAGTCCAGAAGAAATATGGCTCCGATGGTGAGCTGATGGACGAGACAAACCCAACTGCCGTAAACCGGGAAATTCGAAGGTTGCTTCTTTCGTTTCGGAGATCGTCCTTTGTGTCGTACACAGCGACCCCTTTCGCCAACATCTTCATCAAGAAGGACGAGGGTGACAGCCAGCACGGCGAGGACCTCTTTCCGCGCTCTTTTATCTTGCGGATGCCAACCCCGAGCAACCACATCGGTCCAGCCAAAGTGTTCGGTGTCGCAAGAACAGATCGCGAAGGCAGTGACAGGTCGGGGCTCCCGATCGTTCGCACCATCAAAGACTCTGAAAACTGGCTTGAGCCCAAACACAAGAAGATCGCTCGCTTGGGCCAGATACCGGAATCACTTAGGCGGGCGATCAAGAGCTTCATATTGGTTATCGCTTCGCGTAATGCTCGTGGGCAAACCGGTGTACCAACAGCATGCTGGTTCACGTCACCCGCTTTGTAGACGTTCAAAGCCAAGTGGCCAAGCAGGTTCAGGCTGAGGTCGACGAACTGGCAGAACGGTTGGCGGGCTACGGCGGAACTCGCGACCAAGAAGAGATGCTTCAGGAATTTCAAGAACTCTGGGCCGACGACTTTCTGGCGACGTCAGTGGCGATGAGCGAGGACACGCCGGAGGATTCCTGGGATGCGGTTGCCGATGGCCTCTCTTCGGTGACAGCCAAGCTCAAAGTCATGGAGATCAATGGAAGTCAGCGAGATGTCCTCACCTATCTCGATTCTGATGCCGTCAGTGTTATCGCGATAGGTGGTGACAAGCTCAGCAGAGGACTGACACTTGAGGGACTATCGGTCAGCTACTACCTGCGGGCGTCGAAGATGTACGACACATTGATGCAGATGGGTCGCTGGTTTGGGTTTCGGCCGGGTTACCTGGACTTGACAAGGCTCTACACCAGCCCCGAAATTCAAGCTGCATTCCGTCAAGTCTCCATTGCCAACGAGGAGCTGAAGGAGAAATTCGACGAGATGTCCCGAACCGGCTCCAACCCTCGTGACTTTGCCTTGTATGTCCGAAAGAGCGACAATTTGTTCATCACCGCACCAGGCAAGATGCGTGACAGCATGCGTCTTGAGATCGGGTTTGCCGGCAAGATCGTCGAAACGATCGGGTTTTCGTCGGACGTTCAAACACAACGGAAGAATCTGGACACTCTGAAAGTGTTTGCGACAGGGCTCGAGAGGAATATCGTCGAATCTCATCCAAGCAATCACCTGATACTCGGTGAAGTTGCGGGCGATTCAGTTGCCTCCATGTTTGAGTTGTTCACAACAATTGATAGTGCGACCAAAGCCAGATCGAGACAGCTTTCCGAATATATCCGCGACCAGCTCCGCCGCGATGAACTTCACATTTGGACGGTTGCGTTTATTCATAACAGCACTGCTCCACCAAGGAAAAGAATCCATATCCTCGGCTCGGACATTGGTTTTACTCATCGAACGAACATGGTTTCCGACTCGGATCAGGACGCAGCAAGCGAATCGATCGAGGGAAGGTACGCCATCAAGCGGCTTATTGACCCTGTACATGAGTATCTGGACCTGAGTCCACAGGAGAAAATGGCTGTAGAGCAAACGCGCGACTTGGCGTGGGCGAAAGAAGTGGAAAGCGCCCGTGCACGAGGGGTCGACACGACGAAGATGAGAAAGCTCTCCCTTGGCCCGTTCGTCCGCAAGTACAGACCTCCAGAAAGGGCGTTGCTGATGATCTATCTCTTGGATGCCGAAGGCACTGGCATGGACGATGACCTGGATGTTATTCCCGGATTTGCTGTCAGCTTTCCCGATAGCGAGACAGCAGAAAGCGTCAAATATGCGGTACCCCGGCGTTATAAGGACCTGATCAACGAATGAGTCTCTCGATGATGTGGAAAGAGATGGAGTCTTCCCTGCCTGCGGGGAGCGAAGGCCGGCTCGTCAGGCGAATCCATCCGGAGTCCTCAATGGATATCTTTGCCTCGCTTCATAGCGGAGGGATTCCTGTCCAGCGCCTGAGGGCGATCGAGTGGTAGGTGCCAAACGATGTCGCTTTAGCGGTGGACATGCCTTCTGGCACGAAGCAGGTTACGGTCAGCATCGAACGCCGCCCCGAGGCTACAGCCTTGGTTTTCGGACTTTCCGAAGACGGCAGCAAGGAACTGTTCGCGGCAATGGCGGCAGATGTTGCTGCTTCAGCCGCCTCTTGCGATGACCCGAGCAGAGCGACCGAGGCGTGGTGTGGCAGGTACGCCAAATGGCGAAGGATGTTTGAGGGTTCAGGCCGGGGCCTGTCTGTGAAAAGACAGATGGGACTTTGCTCCGAACTCTTGACACTCGTTGAAGATCTTGTTCCGATCGTTGGCTTTGATTCGGCCGTGAATGCATGGATCGGACCGAATGGCAACCCCCGCGATTTCGAAATCTCGGGGTTCGGACTCGAGGTGAAAGCAAGTGGCGCAAATGAGCCGCAGGTTGTGCCGATAAGCAACGAGCGTCAACTTGACGACTCTGAACTTTCAGGGTTGGTACTCCTCCACCGTTCATTCGACATTGTCCGAGGAGGCACGCAAACATTGCCAGAGGTCGTGTCAAGAATCCGATCCCTGGGAGACGGCATGTCTGCGGAAGGCGGCCTACACGACAAACTGCTGGCCTCAGGCTACGCAGACGAGAACGCTGAGCTCTACCGGACCACTGCCTTCGAAACGAAAAGGACACGAATGTTTGACGTACGTGACGGTTTTCCCCGGATCACCGAAACGCAACTTCTGGATGGGGTGGGCTCGGTCAGTTACCGCCTTGCGATAGATGCCTGTGGAGACTTCGAGTTTCCAGTTGCGGAATGGGGACCGACACTCAGGAACCACCTTGGCATCTGAAATTGAGCAGTTTGCAGAAAGCCTGCATCAACAGGTCTTTCTCGAAGCTGACATGGATGGGGCCGAGCGAATGCGGTCGGAGGTTTTCACACGCCTGCTCATTGAAACTTTGATGGAGGTTGGTGAGGTAGAAGAGGCTGTTCCGTGCTACTACCGAAGCAGAGGTATTGAAGTGCACGGCTATGGGGTTGATGACGGAGACACTTTGAACCTCATAACAACGATCTACTCCGGAGATGGCAGTGTTGCAACAGTAAAGAAATCAGATCTTGGAAAAGTTGCAAAGCGAGCCCTCGCTTTCGTGGAGAAGTGTCTGAATCCCAGTAGACCCTTGCATCTAGATTTGGAAGAATCTTCAGAGGCATACGACATGGCGCTTCACGTGAACGGAGTCGCCGGGGATATCAGGAGGGTGCGCCTCTTCGTGTTGACTGACGGGGTGTCGCGCCTGGACAAGCTCGAGTTGGATGAATTACCGGGTATCGAGCTCAGGTCAGGCATCTGGGATATCGAGCGTCTGTTCCGGCTTGAATCTTCGGGCCAGACCCGAGAGTCGATCGAGATCGATTTCGAAGAACGATTCGGGGAACCATTGCCATGTCTCGTTTCCGAGACCAAGGATTCCGATCAGTTTCGGGCCTTGCTGGCGGTCATCCCGGGCGATTGGTTGGCTGAGATTTACGACGAGTACGGGGCCAGACTTCTGGAGCTGAATGTTCGCTCGTTCCTTCAGGCCACAGGCAAGGTCAACAGGGGAATTCGGGACACCTTGAAGGATCAGCCGGAAAGATTTCTGGCATACAACAACGGAATCTCGTCTACTGCCTCAAAAGTCAAGCTGGGCAAGGCCTCGGATGGACAAGTTGCCATCAAGTCAATGAAGGATCTACAGATCGTTAACGGAGGCCAGACAACCGCCTCAGTTCATCGTGCCCTGATGAGCAAAGTAGATCTATCCGAAGTCGCCGTTCAGATGAAAGTGACGGTCGTGCCTGAACAGGCATTGGATGACGTTGTGCCCAGCATCTCCAAATACGCCAACAGCCAGAACAAAGTCAGCAACGCTGATCTGAGTTCAAACGATCCGTTTCATGTGCAGATCGAAGAGCTCTCCCGAGTTACGTGGGCTCCAGCTATTGATGACTCTGCGCATCAGTCCAAATGGTTCTACGAGAGGGCGCGAGGTCAGTATCGGGATGCTTTGGCCAATCAATCGACGCCCGCGCGTAAGCGGACTTGGCAAGCGGAGTATCCAAAGCCGCAGAGCTTTTCGAAGACTGATCTGGCCAGATTTCATAACAGCTGGGATCAGTTGCCACACATAGTGGCCAGGGGCGCCCAAAAGAACTTCACAGTCTTCATGACCTCGCTCGCGGAACGCCGGCTGAAACCAGATCCCGATTACTTTCACCGGCCAGTTGCCAAGGCGATACTTTGGAAGACGGCCTATGGAATAGCTGGAGATCAGTTTCCTAGCTATCGCCCGAATCTCGCCAGCTATGCCGTCGCGAAACTGTCGCACGGTACCTCAATGCGGGTCGATCTGGATCGCATTTGGGAATCGCAGGCAACCAGTGAGGAGACGAACGAGTCGCTCGAATTCCTGACCGCTATGGCTTGGCGTATTGCGGTTGAACAAGCCCCGAGCGGAATGAACGTAGGTGAATGGGCGAAGAAGGAGGAATGCTGGAAGTTGATGAAATCCGAGCCTTGGAGCATCCCGGACAAGCTGGATCAGGGCTTGTTGGTTCTAGGCAGGGCCTCCAACGGAAACGGACCTTCCGCTGTCATTACAGATGATCCCTCAGTTGCAGAATGCCAAGCTCTCGGACCGGAGGCGTGGTTCGCCTTATCAAACTGGGCGAAGGAGACTGGGAACCTGGCTCCGTGGCAACGCAGTCTTGCTTACAGCTTGGGAAAGCGTCTCAACAGAGGGAACCCACCGACCCTTCGACAAGGTCAACAAGGCAAAAGGGTCTTGGACGAGGCAAAAAGGCTGGGTTTCACTACTTGAACGGCCAAGCCACTAGGCATCGCCGGGATCAGCTCGGCGATCACGGCGAAAGCGCCAGCAACAGATTATCCGAAGGCTTCTGCCCCGGGGTACGTTGTCACTTGGGGTTTAGTTCTCAGCCCGCCATGGCGGGCTGATTGACTGTTTCATATCGACCAGGGTGAGTTAGATCTGAGAACTCCGTGAGCGGCAGGGATTCATCTGAAAACAGGAGAAGAGACTTGTAACAAGTCGTGAATCAAGCTAAACCAACGGGGTGCTGAACGACCCGACAGACCCCAACTGGCGAAACCCGCGGAACAAGCATCCGAAACGCACCCGCACCGTCGAGACCGGTATCTATCTTCGCCACTCCTCAAGGTGCGAAGGCGGCTTCGACGGCCCCTGCCATTGTCATCCGACCTACCAGGCACAGGTCCACTCAGCCAAGGACAGAAAGCCGGTCAGGAAGACCTTCAGAACTCTCCCCGAGGCGAGACGCTGGCGGCACAGGGCCAAGGAAGCCCTCAGGAAAGGCGAGCTCAGTGCCCCAAGTTCAATCTTTCTTCGGGACGCTGCCGCGCAGTGGGTAAAAGATGCCGAGGCCGGCGTTGTCCGGACCCGCTCCGGCGAGCCCTATAAACCGTCGGCGGTTCGCGGCTACGACGCGTCAATTCGTACCCACCTGATTCCGGAGTTCGGTCACCTCCGCCTCTCGGCGATCACAAGGAAACGGGTACAGGAACTCGTCGACAAGCTCTCCCGGACCGACATGGCTCCCGCGACGGTCGCCAACGCGATAATTCCGCTTCGGGTGATCTATCGCCGCGCGATCGACCGCGAGGAGATCTACGTCAATCCGACCGAGCGGCTGAAGCTACCTCGCGACCGCCGGACTCGCGAGCGAATCGCCGAACCCCGTGAGGTCGAGGCTCTGCTTGGCGCTCTCGACGATAGGCATCGTTTGATCTGGACCCTCGCCATCTACACCGGTCTCAGGAAGGGAGAGCTTCAGGCGCTTAGGTGGGAGAACATCGATCTTGAGGCAGGCATCCTGAAAGTCGAGCATTCCCTCGACCCGAAGGCTGGCCTCGTTTCACCGAAGAGCGAATCGGGCAGGCGACGCGTACCAATCCCACAGGTGCTCGCTCCAGAACTTGTGGCTCACATGGCCCGCCAGTCGGGGGACACCGAGTTCGTCTTGGCGAACTCCAAGGGGAATCCCTTCAACGGTTCGAACGTCTACCGCGTGTCTCACCGCGAGTGGGCAAGGGCGGGACTGAAACCTTTGGGCTTCCACGAGGCGAGACACACCTACGCGAGCTTCATGATTGCGGCCGGAGCAAACCTCAAAGCGCTCTCGGCCTACATGGGCCACAGCTCGATTCTGGTCACGATCGACAGATATGGGCACCTGATGCCAGGCAATGAAAAAGAAGCGGCGAACTTACTTGACGCCTTCGTCTTGAAACATGCCTCGGTGGGTGCGGCTTGAAGTTTCCGTGGTCGAAGCGAACAAGGCACCCAATCGAGACTCAATACCCGCCGTACGTGGTGACCGAAGCCGAACGCCACCGCTGGGATATGGCAGCGCAGGCTGCCGCCCACGTGGTTGAGGAAATCGAAGGCGACGAGACCACCTTGATGCTCGCCACCCGAAGCCTCTACGAGTCGGATATTCCAACCGACTAGAAGCGGCAAAGGGGTCGGTCCAGGTGCAGAGGCTAGTTCTGAGCACTACCGTTTTTCCGTGCTGTGATTGGTGAAGGCAAAACTAATCACGAATCGAGGATTCAAATGAGGCAGAAGGAAAGAAGTGAACGAAACATCCGGGTAGTGCTCATGTCCATGCGCCAGGTACCGAGGAAAGAGGTTGCCGAGGCATTCGGGATAACCGAGCGTCAAGTCCGCCGCATCATGTCCGACTGGCGCGAGGGATCCGTCAAGAAAGAGACCGAACTTGCGGTGGAGGCCGTAGATAAGGCCTTGAAAGAGATCCGAGGATGACATGGTCGCCTTGGGAATCAAAGCAGCAAACGCCGAGCCACGAGAACAGATCTCACTTCACATTATGCGGATTGAGCTGATGACCAGAAGCTTCTCGATTTTGCGCGATGCCGGCGTTTCATTCGCAGGGCTATTCAATGGGGACTACAAAGACATCGACCTCGTTAGAGATGTAAACATCGCAATCAGAACGACCCTTGACGAGCAGGAGATCGAGCAGGATGTGATCACCGCGACCATTGACTCGGTCTGGCAAGTCTTTTTGGATTGGGATTTCAGGCTGCCCTGAGTAGATCCAGAGGTAGCGGACATTTTGGTTCGCGAATGCGGGGCGCGGACATAACTACCTAGGAGAAATGTCCGCTTTTTAGCGTTTCGGCGGACATTCCTGTCAGACCAATACAGGGATGAATCGCCCAAAGAAGACCCTGCAGTTAAAGTTCTGACACTTGGCTCAACGGTGCCGATTCAATCGCCAGGGGCGCCCTCTACGAAACCGAAGGTCACTGGTTCGAATCCAGTCGGGCGCACTTTGGGTCTGGCTTTACCGCTGTGAAAGCTCTGAGCGGTCTCCCGGAGACTCGTCGGAAAGGTGCAGTCAAGCGGACAGTCAAGCAGCAGGATCGATGTCTGTCTTGGTGAAGTCGTCACCCTTGAACAGAAGGGTTCGGCCGGTCTCCTTAGCCAACGCGTAGCTGAAGCAGTCCCCGAGATTCAGTCGAGCGGGGCTGTTGCCTCTGCCGAAGTCTCTCCAGGCACGATGTGCCTCAATGGACTGTGCCTCGTCGAAGGCGACAACGCGAATTCCGCCGGCATTGATGAGCTCGTTCAGGCTCTCTGATCCATCGGGTCCGAACCTTGCTTCGACAACGATCCGGGCTTCGACTAGGGTCGCGGCCGAGATGATCGGGTCCGGATGGTTGGCAATCACATCGATGAACGCATCGCTCTCTGGTTCTTCTCGCAGGATTGCCAGGAGGGCGGAGGTGTCGATCACCATCGTCTTAGTCGGGTAGTCCGTCGTCGCCGTACCCGAGGATCTCGTCCTCGGTTCGGGGATCGAGCACCGGCAATGAGGCGGCTCCGCGAGCGATTCGGCCCATCTCCTCGACTCGTCTCTGGCTGGGAACACTTCCACTGATCCGCTCGAGGCGGTCCTTGAGGGCTGTTCCCACCGCGACCGTAATGCTCTCACCAGTGAGATCCGCAAGTTCGCGGGCGAGACGATCGGTGGTCGGATCTTTGATGTTCAAGGCCATGGATAAAGAATATCGCTCGTTTTCTTCCTCGTCAACCCCGTAAGAGCTGGAATGACCTGACCTCTACGAAACCGAAGGTCACAGGTTCGAATCCAGTCGGGCGCACTCTTCCGAATCAGTCCAGACGGAGAAGCTGGCCGAATTTGGCCAGCATCAGCATCGGGATACGCTCCCGCCTCCTCGACGGTCGCAAGGTTTCGGAAAACTTCATCATCGCCATTGAGAGGTAGAGAAGAACTCGAGGGTCACGCTTGGCCTTGATGCCGGCGTTCCTCATGTTCTCGGAAGCTTCCTGGATGAAGCTCTCGAACCTCATGGCAGGCCTGTGCCAGTTCTGAACCCGAATCGTACTGCCGGAACAGTTTCGAAATGTGTGGCTCGCCCCGATCGGTACGGATGCCGATTCACCTGGTCCGAGAGTACGCCAGATTCCATTAATGACGATCTCGATACTGCCTTCGAGCACGGTATAGCTCTCGACCTGATGAGGATGGATGTGCGGTGGCGGCGGGAGGCATCCGGCCGGGAGTACGAACTCCATCTCGACGAACTCGCCGCCGGATTCGCTTGACGGACTGTTCACGATGTACGTGCTTCCGTCGGGAAACTGGTAGCGATCGCCTGGTTCTGCCACGGTCGCTCGACCCTATCCGACTGTGCTTGGGCCGCTTGCTTCGCACCGCGAACCACCCATCGGAATAGCGTTCGCGTTCCGGGAGCGTTCTGACATCAGGCATCTTCCCTATTCGGCCGGCATCAAACCAAGCTGGGTCAGGAAGTCCAGTTGGTTGAAGTACAGGTGCTCGGAGGCGAGCTCGTCGGCTCGACCGGAAACCGTTGCACCGGGGGTGCCATTTCGGCCCCGTCCGTCCAAGGTTCCTCTTCCGCGTTTCGGTTGTTGAAAGCGTCCAAGTGGCGTTGAATAACGGACTCGCTGTTGCTCAAGAGATGACCTTTCGGGAGGTGGGCGGTTCAGCCACCCTACCCCCCGGCCAGGTGAAACCACGATTCCCGAGTCCAAGTCAACGATCGGTCAAACCGAAGGTCACTGGTTCGAATCGAGGAGGACGCATTCAATAGCCGCCGTAGTCGACGCTCTGGACGGCCTGCTTCGGGGTGTTGGAAATTCCGTCCGCGCTCTGGCTCCAGAGCCCCCAATGATGTCCGGGCGCGCCGCCGTACCCCGCCGGCGGCGGCTGCTTGCAGCCGTCGTACAAGCTGGGAGTGTCGAGGGAACCGCCCCAAACGAACTTCGTGTTCTTCTTGCTCAGCAGCTCGGAGAAATACTGTTGCTGGCCCGGCTGCGTGTAGGGAGGTCCGCCATAGGGCAGCCACTGTGGGCCATCCGGCGGCGGGGGAGGCGACGGCGCGGGGTTGGGCTGTTTAGGGCAGCCCGCCGGGAAGTCGACGGCGCTCGGCCACCAGGACTCGTGCAGCACCATCGGGTCTGCGGTGTTGTTGAACCACTGCTGGATGTTCGATGAGACGAACTCTGCGGCGAAGTTGGGATTCGCGCTGAACAGTCCGTTGCTCGCCGGATTGTTGTCCCAGAAGGGATGCATGTTTGGGAAAACGAAGTCGCCCACGCCGAGCAGCGCTTTGCTTTGCAATCGTCCCGGGAGGGCCGTACATGATCCAGACGTCCGAGGTCGTGACGGGAATCCGGGGATACGCCTGCTTGAACTCGGACACCCAGTCCTGGATGTCCTGGAGGGTCCACTTGGGCGAGGCACCGCCGAAGTTCTGACGGGCGATGCCCTCATTGCCGAGCACCACTCCGTCGACCGTGCCCGACGGCTTCTCGAGAAGAGCGTTGAGCTTCTGCATCTCCGAGTTGGCGCCAGGCGCGGGCGGCAGATTGCCCGGGTCCCAGACCCCCGCGATCACCTTCTGGAAGCCGACGCTTTTCGCGATGCCGGGCGCGTGGTCCATGTTGCCCGCCACGGTGTAGGTCACGATGCCCCGAAAACCCTGGCCCTGGAGGAAATTGAGGTCGCGTCTCAGCTGCTTGTCCGACACGTTGTCGTCGAGCGAAGCGGGCGCGTAGGTGACCCAGCCCCGGCATTGGGTCAGCGCCTGGACGGTGGAGCGACCGGTCATGTCGCAAGGGGTGGACGCGGCGGCCTGAACCGCGACCCTCCGCTCGGCGGTGACCTGCCGGGACAGCGCCGTGGCCTTCCGCGCGCCCGGCTTGCGGAGCCTGCCGACCGCGTGGACTTTGACTTTGATGTGGCGCTTGACGCCGCTCGCGTTCCTGCAGCGCGAGGTACCACGCGACGCGCGGAGAATCCTCCTGCTCGCCTTCCGGCCGAGCAGCCGAGAGTGCCAATGCCTGACCGAGTAGCCGGGAACCGCCAGGTACGACCGATCCCGGTCCCGGATTCGCGCCAGCACCCTGCCGCTGGAACGCCTCCTGACGGTGATTCCGGCCCTCACCCGGCGGTCGAAGTTCCGGTACCGGCGCTCGCGGCCGGACTTGACGTCCGGGTAGGCCACCCGGACGGCGAGATTGACCCGTCCTCTGTGCCTTCCCGTCGAGTCGCACACGAGTTCGATACGGAGAACCTTCGGCTTGGTGGCCAGATCCCCGCGAGTCTGTTTCGCGTCAGCCGGACCGCCCCCGACCAGCAGGCCGGCGGCGATCATCGCCACCACAAGACTCCGGAGACTCCGCATTCGCACGCTTTCCCTGAGAGGTTCGAGGGTTATGGACTGTAGTCCGATCTGCAGGGTTCGGGGGTCATGGCTCCGGGCCGCGGGGCTCAGCCAGGAATGCTTGCGGCGTGAGTCTCTACCAAACCGAAGGTGCTGGTTTCAGTCCAGTCGGGCGCAATTGGATCTGGCGCAGCGGTTGCGATCGGCACCAATCTCGATTTTCTGATGTCGCTCGGTCCGATTGGGCATATGCTCGAAGTGAAATGGAATTCGTATGAGCGTCAGCACTCAGGACAGTTGCCCCGGTTGCGGCGCTATCAGTCCGGACGGTGCGCGCTTCTGCGGAGCGTGCGGCACCAGCCTCGACAAACCGGCGACTTGCCCGGCATGCGCCGCCGAGAATCCCTCCGGGCAGGGCTTCTGCAATTCCTGCGGCGCCGGTCTCGAAAGCGAAAACTCGCAGCCGCCGGCGCCGGTTGAAGCGCGCCCCGAGGTGGACGGGGAGCGCAAGCAGGTCACCGTCCTGTTCGCCGACGTCAAGGGCTCGATGGACCTTGCCGAGAGCATTGACCCTGAGGAGTGGAGCCAGATAATGCAGCGCTTCTTCTCGTTGCTCTCAGACGGTGTGCGACGCTTCGAGGGGACCGTGGACAAGTTCACCGGCGACGGGATCATGGCTCTTTTCGGTGCGCCGATCACCCATGAGGATCACGCCGCCCGGGCCTGCTTCGCTGCTCTCCACATCGGCGAGCTCGTCGCCGAGTATGCGACGGAGCTCCGTCGGGCTCAGGGGCTCAGCTTCTCAGTCAGGATTGGCATCAATTCAGGCGAGGTCGTCGCCGGAGCAATCGGCGAGGACGAGCAGCGGGAGTACACCGCCGTCGGGCATACCGTCGGGCTCGCGCAGAGAATGGAGTCCCTCGCCGAACCCGGCAAGGCCTACCTCACCGAGAGCACAGCAAAGCTGGCCGGGGGATACCTCGACCTGAAGGATCTCGGTGAATTCGAAGTGAAGGGGGCGAGTCGCCCGATCGGTGTCTTCGAACTGGTCGGCATCGGATCCGCCCGCTCGCGCCTCGACATCTCACGCGAGCGGGGGCTGTCGCGATTCGTGGGGCGGTCCAAGGAGATGGCGGTCCTGGAAGGGGCCTTCGAGCAGGCCAAGGAGGGTCGGGGTGCGGTGGTCGGGATCGTCGCCGAGCCCGGTATCGGCAAGAGCCGGCTCTGCCACGAATTTGCCGAACGCTGCCGTGCCCGCGGGGTCGATGTCAACGAAGCACAGGCGCAGGCTCACGGGCATGCGGTCTCCTTCATGCCCGTCCGGGAGATGATGCGCGGCTACTTCGGGATCGAGGATCGTGACTCCGAGCGGCTGGCAAGGGAAAAGATCGCCGGGCGGTTGCTTCTGCTCGACCCCGACTTCTCAGACGACCTGCCGTTGATCTTCGACTTTCTCGCGGTTCCCGATCCCGAGCGCCCTTCTCCGCAGGTGAGCGCCGAGGCGAGGAAGCGGCTGCTGCGAGGTGTGATCAGGCGGCTGTACCGGGTGCCGGGGCGTACCGATGTCACCCTCAGCCTGATCGAGGACCTCCACTGGATGGATGAAGGCAGTAAGGATCTCGTGGCTGAGATGGTGTCGGCAGTGGAGCGAACGGCGCCGGTGGTCGTGCTCAACTTCCGGCCCGAGTATCAGGCCGACTGGTTCGATTCGCCGATCTTCCAGCGTTTGTCGCTGGTCCCGCTAGGGCTCGAGTCGACCAGAGAACTGCTGGCCGACCTCGCCGGCAACGACCGCTCGATCGACGGACTGGCCGAGCTGATCCACGAACGCACGGGCGGCAATCCGTTCTTCATCGAAGAGGTGGTTCGTGAGCTGGCCGAGGTGGGCAACCTGGAAGGAGGCAGAGGTGCGTATCAACTGACCGGGCCGATCGGGGATACCAGTGTCCCCGCCACCGTGCAGGTGATCCTCGCGGCGCGAATCGACCGGCTTGAAACCGCCAAGACCCTGCTTCAGGCGGCCGCGGTGATCGGCAGCGAGGTCTCCGAACCCGCCCTGCGCATGGTCACGGGCCTCAACGACTCCGCGCTGACCGCCGGGCTGAAGGAGCTGATCGCGGCCGGCTTCCTCTACGAAGCCGAGATCTACCCGGAGCGGGTGCTGGCCTTCAGCCACCCGCTGACCCTGGAGGTCGCCTATGGATCCCAGCTCAGCGAGCAACGAGCCGCATCCCATGCCGCCGCGGCGAGAGCCCTGATCGAGCTCAACCCCGAGCGCCACGACGAGCTGTCAGCACTGATTGCCCGGCACTTCGAGCAGGGCGGTGAGCTGCTCGAGGGGGCACGCTGGAATGCGCGCGCCGCTCACCGGGCCGGATTCACCCAGCCCCGAGATGCCCTCCGGCTCTGGGGTAGGGTCGCCGACCTTGCCGCCGAGCTTCCCGAGGATGAAGAAACATCCGCACTCGGGGTCAATTCGCGGTTGCTCCAGCTCAGCTACTCGTGGCGGCTGGGAATGGCGCAGGACCGGATCGAAGTCCTGGAAGAAGAGGCCAAGAAAATCGCGACGCGGAGCGGCGACCTGGGTTCGCTGGCGCTGCTCAAGTATCTCGAGTCGGTGCGCCCGGGCCGGGAGACAAATTCCCGGGACCTGATCGCGCTCACCACTGAAGCCGTTTCGCTGGCCGATGAATCGGGCGACATGAACTTGCGCATGGCGCTACACGCGTTGGCGTCGTACCCGAACTTCTTTGCTGGAGACTTCGACGCAGCAGAGCGGATGGTCGACGAAGCACTCGATCTCGCTGGCAACGATTATGGAGTCGGCAGCGGAATCGTGGTCGGCTGTCCGTATGCGTTTTGTTTGACGTTCAAAGGAAATATCTGCCGTGATCGCGGAGACTTTGACGCCGCCCAGGAGTACTTCGATTCGGCTTTGAAGATCGCAAGCGATCAAGGTGATCTGGAGGCTGGGATCTGGGCGCGCGGCGGGTTGTCATGGCAGCTCTTCATGCTTGGAAGGACGGACGATGCTCTGCGGCTCGCTCAGCGGAACCGCGACATCTCCGAGCGACTCGGCGATGTCTTCTCCCGGCACTTCGCGCTCCTCTGCCTGGGATGGGTGCATTGCGAGAGAGGTGAATATGAACCTGCGCTCGACTTCCTCGAGAGTGCCGACCGCCTCTACCGCGAGGCGATGGGAGGCGGAGGGGAGGTGGAGCCATTGAGGGAAGCCACGCTAGCTGATGCGCTGCTGGGCCTCGGCCGGATTCCGGAGGCGCTCGAGCGGGCCGAGAGAGGCGTCACGGTCGGCCGCGAGGGAGGACTTGGCTGGACGCTGATACCTGCTCTTCGAATCGCGGCCAAGGTCCGTGACGCAGCCGGGGAGTCTGGCGCGGTGGAACTTCTCGACGAGGCGGAGGCGCTCGCATCCGCCAATCGCCAGACGGTCGAACTCGGGAAGATCCAGGAGACCCGGGACGCTGTCGCGTCCGGCTCCGGCTGATTCAGGTCCCACTGAAGGTCACTGGTTTCAGTCCAGTCGGACGCACCAGCTAGACGAGGTCCCCGGGGGTGACCTTGATGCTGTGACCATCGAGCTCGATGTCGATCTCGATGATTCCCGGACTGGCCGGATCAGCGACAAAGTTTGCGGGGATGGTTCCACCGGCTACCTCCTGCCAGCGCTTGCCGATCGTTTCGGCGTCGGCGACCGCGACGGTCACGCTGACCAGGCCCCCGGTGGTGCTTCGCTCCGGCCAGTCCGGTCCACCCCAACGCCAGCTCGGGGTGGGTTTGGGTTCACTCAGGGATACGATTGCGCCGCCGATGTCGGCGGGGTGAAGATGGACCTCGGCGATGTCCTCGAATTCGACCTCGAACACCTCGCGGATGCCGAGCTTCCGGGCGCGATCCCTCGCGGCGGCGATGTCCTCGACCTGAAGCATCGCCATGTAGCCACAGGCGCCGTCGTACTTCTCGATCAGCCTGCCCGCGGCGGTGTCGTCCTGAATGGGGGACACCAGTTCAAGAAAGGTGTCACCAATGGCAAAGACCGCGTTCTGCAGACCGAAATACTGAATCGCGGGATCGGCAAATGGTTCCCCGAGCCCAAGCTCCGACCGCATGAACCGGACCGAGCGTTCGAGGTCGGTGACTGCCATCACGGCTTGGCGCAGGCGAGGCATAGACCCATTATCGCCTGCCTGGTTGCCGCGAAAGCCGGTTCAGGCAGATGGTGATCTGCAGGCTCAGGTATCGGCGTCGATGACCGCGGCGATGGCGCTCACGATTTCTGAATCGTCACGCATGGATGGCTCTTCGCCCAGCCATTCCTCGATGACATCACGGCGTATCTCGAGCATCACCCCGTGAACCCGTTCGTCGGTCACGTAGCGCTCGGGGATATAGCAGCCGGAAAAAGGCTGGTTCAGCTCAGTCGACCCGGACCAGGCTGACGTTGCGGATCTCACGAGAGCAGGAGGTGTGTGGTCTCCATTGGTGCCGATGCAGAGCGATGGTCGGGTTTGGTCGGCGTGCAATTCGTAGGGCAGTGGTTCACGTGGATAGGAGTGGACGTCGATGATCAGTACCTGGCCGACTTCGTTCAGCCGCTCCTCAACCAGGCTTTCAAGCGCCCTTGCGTAGGGCCAGTAGCAGCTGTTCATCAGCCGCTCGTCGTCGGCCGGGTCCGTGAAACGCAGCTCTCTCAGGTCGGTCGTACGCAAGTACACGGGCCCCATACCTACGGCAAGCATCTCCTCCCGATCGTCCGGGAAACGCTCGGGATCGACCAGCAGACGGGAGTTCCGATTGAGAAACATCCAGGGCTGCCGCTGTGCGCGTCGGCCAGCGGCGCATGCGAGTCGGTCGGTGTCAGCGTCCGTGATCGCGTTGAGTTCTGCTTCCAGGTCTGCATCGTCGATCAGAAACCGCTCCTGCTCGGCGGCGGGGATGTGTCGGGAAGCGTGTGGCACATGCAGGATCACCCCGCTGGCGGGATCTCCCGGTTCGATATCCCAAGCCTCCTGGCTCCCCGTCACGACTTCTCCGTACCCATTTCAACCCTCACTGACATCACCGACTTTCAGCTTCGACTATTGGACTACCGGAATTGTCGTTCCGAGCAACATCTATCTGACAAGCCGAAGGTCACTGGCACGAATCCAGTCGGGCGCACTTTCCATCTGGCTTGGGCGCCTGTTGGTCTGGATCATCGGGCAGGGCGGCACCCGGAGTGTGGTCCTTGCCGAACTTGCCCGCTTGTCTCAGCTATCCGCAGGCAGGCCCTGAACAGCGTTTAAGCCGCCGCATTTTACCCGACAGCCGCTTTCGCACTCGTCGGTACCGGTGCCTATCGATCAGGTTCCTCAGCTCCGCGGGATCGCGACTTTCCCTGTAGAGCTCCTTCTCACCGTCGCCATATCTGACGAACTTGTATTTATTGGTCCTCACTCCTTCGAAGTGCCGCCGGTTTCTCTTGCGGTAGTGGTTGCTGGACAACAAAATCGCACGGTTGGCAACCGCCGATGGAGTCACCCACCGCGATACCATCGATTGTCCGTCAACGGGGGCCTGGGAAGTAGCGCCGGCAAGGTCCAGGACGGTCGGAGCGAAATCTTGATTTGCCACAAGTGCGCGGCTCTCAGTACCTGGTTCGATGGTCGGACCCCGAACCACGAACGGTACGTTGATTGCTTGCTCGTACGGATAGAGCTTGCCGCGGGAGATACGGTGTTGGCCTCGAAGATACCCCTCATCTGAAGTGAAGAACACGTACGTGTTGTCAAGTTTGCCGGTGTCTCGAAGGGCGGCGATTGCTCTCTCTACCGCGTCGTCAACTGATTGGAGCGCTTCGACTGAACGACGGTATTCCCTGCGCAAAATCTTCCGGTTCGAAGAATTCAACGGCCGCAGGCGGCGAATGCCCCAGGGCTTATCGGACACATTTTTTTCGTCGAATCCTGCCGACCTTGGGAGGTGGGACCGATTTGCGGCTCCGTAATATTTCGTCGCCGGCTCCGGTGCCCGGGGTTTGAAGTTGTCCACATGGGGGGTCTGCAAATCAAGCTGGATGTACTGCGGGGCTTGGGAATGCTCTCGAATTTCCTGGACCGCGGCGTCGGCTACGACGTCTGTGTTGTAGTTACAAGTTTGCGGCGACGGAGCCCCGCAGTTCGGGGGATCTTTTCGTGACCACGGCCGGTAGTCTTCGGCCCCAATCGGACCCCGGGTCGACCCGTCAACATTCAGGAAGTACCCATAGGCGGCCCGGTTGGAGCCATCAGTGTTTTGGGTGAACCATCGATCCCAGCCCGGCGGCACAGCTGTCTCGGGGGATCCAGACTCACCGTAGTGGTTGATGAATTTGCCAAAATGGGACGTTCGGTAGCCGCCCCGTTTGAGCCATACCGGAAGATTCTCTTGCCCAACAACCTGTGAGCGAAATCCGGTCCATCCGCCCTTGCTCCCGTCAAGCTTCAGCACCCCATGATTATGGGCATACCTACCACTAAGGAGCGACACCCTCGACGGTGCGCAGAAAGGATCGGGGGTCAAGTAGTTGTCGAAACGAATGCCAGCGTCAGCAACGAGCTTCTGAGTCTTGGGCATAACCAATCGCCGATGGCTTCGACGGTTGGTCCAATGACCATCGAATAGATCCTTTGCCAGATCATCAGTTTGGATAACCAGGAAATTCGGCCTGTCCGATTCGATCCTGGGAGCCGCTTGGGCTACGTGCGACCGCGTAGGAGTTCCGATAGCAACCGTCGTCAGCAAACAAGCGGCCATTCCGCCAGTGATAATCGTTCGCTTTCGAATGATCCGAGACGTGTTCCCTGGCCGCACCATGGGATGAGCACCCTTCTCGCCGTCGCCAATTGCTGCACTAGGAGCGTGACCCTGGATCAACCAATGGGCGCCACCCCGCGCGAGCTTCTACAAGCCTTCCCTCTAGTGCTTAAAGTAGCAAGATATCGCAATCAGGGACCTCGACTCGTCTAAGAGTTCTACGAGACCGAAGGTCATTGGTTCGAATCCAGTCGGGCGCAATTGGATCTGGCCGGCCCCCTGCAAGGCTTGCAATGCGAACGGCGTGCGGTTACGTTTGGGGTCCAGTCCGTCAACTCGAAATGCCCGGTCGGTCACCGACCGGGCCAAAGGGGGAATTTCTTGATCCGTCCGAAGCCGCTGTCTGCCCTGGCACTCGCCGCCCTGATCGCGGTATTCGCGGTTGCATGCGGAGGTTCCGATGACTCCGACACAGGTTCCTCCGGCACTTGGAGGATCGGGCTCGAAGCGCCGCTCTCGGGAGACCTCGCGGTCCTCGGTGACGGGATGCTCAAGGGAGCCCAGCAGGCGGCCTCGGAAATCAACGAGAACGAAGGATTGCTCGACCAGGAGGTCGAGATCGTGCCGATCGATGATGCCGGTGACCCCGATACCGGCGTGACCGCCGCCAACGCTGCCATCAAGGCGGGCCTTGACGGTGTGGTCGGGCCATACAACTCGGGCGTGGGCATCGAAACCCTGCCGCTCTACATCAAGGACGGTCTGGTGCCGATCCGGCTGACTTCCGATGACGCAACCAACGGCCTCGGATTCACGCTGCAGCCGATGACCTACCAGATTGCTCCGGTTGCCTCCGAGGCGATGACCAAATGGTTGGACGCGAAAACCGTCGCGATCGCCTACGACGAAACCGAGGCTTACACCAAGACCGAGGCCAAGTCAGTTCGCTCCGAGCTGGAGAAGGCCGGCGTCGACGTGGTTGCCTATGACCCGATCAAGCTGGCGCCAAGGACTACTCGGCAGAGGTCCCGAAACTGGCGGCGACCAAGGCCGACGTTGTTTACCTGGTCGTCTACTTCCCCGAGGGCGGCCTGATGGCCAAGGAGATGCTCGACTCCAAGGTCAAGGCCCAGTGCCTGGCCGACTATGGCTCTTACGACACCGGGTTCATCGATACGGCCGGGGTCAAAGCGGCTGAAGCTTGCCCGGTTGTCGGTGTTCCCGCGCCCGGCGACTTCAAGGACTCCTCAACCTTCGTCGATACGTTCAAGGAGGAGTTCGACCAGGAACCTGGCACCTGGAGCCCGTACACCTATGACTCGGTCAAGTTCCTTGCCGATGGAGCGAAGTCGGCCGGCGGGTTCGACTCCGCCAAGCTCACCGAAGAGCTGAACAAAGTGAGCGGCTGGACGGGCTGGACCGGGGAAGTGACGATCAACCCGAAGAACGGAACCCGCGAGCCCGGCACGGTCGCGATTGTCTCCACTCAGCCCGATGGGTCATTCAAGGTCGATACCGAATGGGCGAACGCGGTCGGGGCACCCTTCGGTTCCTGACCGCCGAGCGGACGAGACCGCTGGCGAAGTCTCGAGCGGTCTCCTGGAAACCCATTAATAGTGGGCGAAAAAATCGATGATCGAGCACTTTCTGTACAAACCAGTTACCGAGTTGTACAATTGAGCCATGGCTACTTTCAACATCAGCAAGGCCAGGGAGAAGCTCTCCGACGCGGTCGAGCTTTCTCAGACGGAGGCAGTGTTCTTTGAGCGTCGTGGTACTCGTGCGGCAGTTTTGGTGAGTCCCGAGCGTTACGAAGAAATGATGGATGCCCTGGAAGATGCCGAAGACGTCGCTGCCTTTGATTCCGCGATGAAAGAAGAGGGTCCGAACATTCCCTGGGAAGAAGTCAAAGCCGACCTCGGTTGGGATTGAGCAAGTACCGCATAGAACTTCGGCCGGCGGCCGTTCGCTCCCTGCGAAAGCTCGACCCGCCAGTTCGCCGGCGCATCCAGGGAGCTATTGCGCTACTGGCTGAAGACCCTCGACCGCCTTCTGCCCGCACGCTAAAGGGGAGACCCGGAATGCGGGTTCGGGTTGGTGACTATCGCATCATCTACACAGTCGAAGACGATGTGCTCCTCGTCGTCGTAGTTGCCCTCGGACACCGCCGGGAGATCTACGAGCGCTAGCTGCGACCGGAGACTCAAGGAGGAAAGCAAAGGTGCCGAAGTTGGCCGGGTATAGGCTGGAACAAGGACACAAATGCAACCCGAAACCAGATACGCGCAAAGCGGCAAGGCCGGAATCGCATACCAGGTGTTCGGGGAAGGCGATCAGGATCTGGTTCTGTCGTTTCAGTTCATTTCCCATCTCGACCTGGCTTGGGAAAGCCCTGCGCTCGAGAAGTTCCTGAATCGCCTTGGTTCTTTCGCGCGGGTAATCATGTTCGATCGCCGGGGCGTCGGCCTCTCCGACCCGACCGCCGGTGCGCCGACCCTCGAAGAGCGAACCGACGACGTTCGTGCCGTCATGGACGCAGCTGGTTCGGACCGGGCGGCCCTCTTCGGCATGTCTGAAGGTGCCGCGACTTCGATGATGTTCGCGGCCACCTATCCGGAGAGAACCTCGGCCCTGATCCTCTGGGGCGCGATGGCCCGTTCAACCGAGGCAGAGGACTACCCTTGGGCACCCTCGCGGGAGACTGCGCTTGAATCGATGAAACAACTGATCGCTCCCCAATGGGGAAAGGGCTCGACGGTCGAGATTTTCTCACCCACCCTTGCCGACAATCCAGACGCCCGGGCACTCCAGGCCCGCTTCGAGCGCGAGGCGGCCAGTCCTGTGCGGGTCTGGGAATTGCTCAACCTTTTCCTCGATCTGGACGTACGCGATGTTCTGCCTCTGATCCAGACTCCGACTCTGGTTATGCACCGTCGCTCTGATTACGCGGTCAACGTCAGGGCGGGCCGCTGGCTGGCCGAGCAGATTGAAGGTAGCCAATTCGTGGAATATGAAGGCACGGACCACAATCCATGGGTTGCCGATCCGAATGGGGAGATCCTCGAGCAAATTGAAGAATTTGTTACCGGAATTCGCCCCACTCCGACCCCGGATCGGGTCCTCTCCACGGTGCTCTTCACTGACATCGTCGATTCGACCCAACGGGCCTCCGAGCTGGGTGACCAGGAATGGAAATCCCTCCTGGAAGATCACCAGGATCTGGTTCGGCGCCATCTAAAGTGGTGCGAGGGGAAAGAAATCAAGACCACCGGTGACGGCTTTCTCGCGACCTTCGACGGGCCGACCAGAGCGATCGAGGCGGCAACCGCAATAACCGACGAAATCTCCTCACTCGGCATCGAAGTGAGGGCGGGAATCCACACCGGCGAACTTGAAATCATGGGCGACGACGTCGGCGGCATTGCCGTGCATGTCGCCGCCCGGGTCTGTGGGCTCGCCGGTCCTGGGCAGGTTCTGGCTTCGAGGACGGTCCGCGACCTGACAGCCGGCTCGGGGATCGAGTTCGCTGACTGGGGCCGACATGAGCTAAAAGGGGTCCCGGACAGCTGGGAGCTCTACGACGTGACTTCGACCCCGCGTTCGAACCAAAAAGGCCCTGGCGCCAGGACTTCGCGTCACGCCTAGAGTGTCTGGCTTGAGGCCTCGGACGACGATGTCCGGGGCAACTCGTTCAGGTTTTCGATTGCCTGCCCGACGTGCGTCAGGTACTTCTGGACGGCTGCCTGAGTGGTTCCCTCGGCGATGTGTTCGGGCATTGCGCCGATCAGGTTGAGCCGGCTTTCGGTCGCCCAGCCAAACAAGTCGGGTTCGCTCAGCCAGGCCTGTTCCGTTTGCCAGGTGCGGCTCATCATCCGCGGCCAGTCGTCGATCGAGCTCGCGTAAGGGTTGGGTGGGCAGAGCCGGTTCTTCTCGGCGTCATCATCGCGGCGAGCCTCGACGAAACCCAGGAGCGCACAATTAAAGGTTGGTGAGTTGTGCCGGACCGCCTGGAGGGTGATTCTGCCCGGATCGAAGATCGGCTTCGCTGGCGCATTGCTGATCCCCAGAGCTGTGCAGTCCACGTGTAGAACGTCGGGCCCTGTCGGAATCTCGCCTTGCTCGAGCACCAGCCGGTTGGCTTCGACCTTCATGACACGGCCGAGCCTGACCACGTTCTCAATCTGCCGCAGGGCTTCGAGTTCGCCGGCGCTCAGCATCGTCCCGCGATACATCGTCGCCGGAGTGGAGGGGTCGATGCGAGCCAGGCGACCCGATTCTTCCAGCCGGTCAAACAGGTTGCCGAGGTCGGTTGCATGCGCGGCCGCCTCGGTGTCAATGGCGATCCCGCCCATGGCGTTCGCCACTTGATCGAGAGGCTGGAAGTAGGTGCGGTCGTCGAACCACATTTCCCGGGGGCGGACCCAGCGGATCCGGTCGGGATCGATTCCATTGTTGAGGAGCCAACAGCAGGCGTCGGCCGATGTCTTCCCGGCGCCAAGCACTACATAAGAAGTGGCGTCGCCGGCCGCGTCGGGAAGGTCGTTTACCGGCACCACGTTTGCACCGGATTCCACCCCGAACGGCCGGGTGTGGGTCGCGGGGACCGACGACTCGAGGTAACGGGCGTCGACCACCTTTCGACGCGGGGAGATTTCATGGACCTTGCCGGACCTCAGATCGTGAACCCGCTCACCTCCTGGGCCACCCCCCAGGTGCTCGTGCGCGGTCAGAATGCGCACCCGACCGGTTCGATCCAGGCGGGACGCCACCTCGCCGAAGTAGTCGAAGACCTCTTCGCCCGTCGCCCGCTCGTAATAGCCGGCATTGTCGCCGGATTCGTCGATTCGGTTCTCCCCCAACGGAAGTGAATTAACTCCGTAGTAGGCCGAAGGTGAGTGAAGCCGGAGAAAGGGGTAGGCGTGCAGCCAGTGGCCTCCGGGTGCATCCTGGCGGTCGATCACCGTCACCTCAACGTCGGCTTCCGCCACCAGGCTGTCGGCGAATGCAAGACCGCTCGCACCCGCACCAATAATCAGGTAATCGGTCTCGATTGTAATTTCAACTCACACCCTCCCGTCAACAGTTGTAACGGCTGCCAGGGCGCTGACAGAATCGCTACACCGACGGTATCAGGCGCCTTCACCGGATTTTCCGGTTTCGGGACATAACGGCCATGGCCACGACCAGCGAACTGCGCCACATCGACCGGTCGATCTGGGCTAGCCTTGTTGCGAGATGGGGACAAGATGAATACTCAGCCGGTCTTCTCGTCAGCCGTTCGCCTGCGCGTAGCTGCCGGGGCCGCATGTCTCGTGCTCGGCTTCGCCGCCTTCGGCTGTGGCGGTGATTCAGATGAAGAGACTGATTCTGCCGCCGCCACACCTGCACATTGGGGTTATGGGGAGGAGGACGGTCCGTCGCAATGGGCATCGCTGGATCCCGCCTATGAACTCTGCGGCGATGGAAAACGCCAGTCCCCGATCAACATCAACGGCGCCAGCGCGTCGTCCGGCGATTTGGCGACCGAGGTTGACTACAGGCCTGAAGACCTCCACGTCGAAAACAACGGCCACGCGATCGAGGCACAGATAGAGGATCCCGACGGCTCGGTAACTGTCAAAGGCACAAGGTACGAGATCGAGAGATTTCACTTTCACACGCCCTCGGAGGAGAAGATCAACGGCAAGCGCTTCGATGCGAGCGTGCACATCGTCAACACGGGGCCCGGCGGAAAGACCGCGGTGATCGGGCTGCTGGTTGAGCAGGGCCCTTCGAATCCGGTCATGGACAAGATCGTGCCGCTGATCGGTGATTCCGAAGGGGACGAAAACGATGCCCCGGACCCGATCAACCCGGAAGATCTCTTGCCCACCGACGCCACGGCTTTTGAGTACGAGGGGTCACTGACCACGCCGCCCTGCACCGAGGGACTTGAATGGATCGTCTACAAGCAGCCGATCACCATGTCAGCCGATCAGCTGGACGCCCTGCGTACGGCGTACAGCGACAACGTACGTCCGATTCAGCCGGTCAACGGCCGGTCGATCTCGGTCGGTCAGGTCACCACAGGCGGGCAGTAGCCGACCACGCTCACGAGTCGCTGGTTCGAATCCAACCAGGCGCACCTGGTCGGGCAGCGACAAGCTGATCCCACGCTTTCGGTATAGGCTCGCTGGATGGATGCCAAACGAAGCCGGATCAGGTTCATCCTGACCCTTGCAGTGTTCATCCTGGTAGCTGTGCCGGCAACCGCATCGGCGGCGCTCAGTTTCAAGCCGGCGACCAGCTTCGGGACCGGCCTCGTCCCGAACTCGGTGGCGATCGGTGACTTCAACGACGACGGCAGCCCCGACCTGGTGACGGCGAACCAGGTCGCGAGCAACGTCTCGGTCCTGCTCGGCACCGGAGACGGCTCGTTCGGCGCCAAGACCGACTTCGCGGTCGGAGCACCTCCGACCTCGGTGGCGATCGACGACCTCAACAACGACGGCAAGCCCGACCTGGCGGTGACGATCATCAGCGGCAAGGTCTCGGTCCTGCTCGGCACCGGAACCGGCTCGTTCGGTGCCAAGACCGACTTCAACCTGGGAGGCAGCCCCCAGTCGGTAGCGATCGACGACCTCAACCATGACGGCAGGCCCGACCTGACGGTGTCGAAACCGGATACGAACAACGTCGCGGTCCTGCTCGGCACCGGAGCCGGCTCCTTCGGCGCGAAGACCGACTTCACCGTAGGAAGCAGCCCCCAGTCGGTAGCCATCGAAGACGTCAACAACGACGGGAAACCCGATCTGGTGACGGCGAACCTGGTCGCGAGCAGCGTGTCGGTCCGGCTCGGCAGTGGCACCGGCTCGTTTGGCGCCAAATCCGACTTCGCGGTGGGGAGCGGTCCGCAGTCGGTGGCGATCGACGACCTCAACAACGACGGCAAGCCTGATCTGGTGGCAGCGAACCAGGACTCGAACAACGTGTCGATCCTGCTCGGTACCGGAACCGGCTCCTTGTTCGGCGCCAAGACCGACTTGACGGTTGGCAGCCGCCCGAACTCGGTAGCGATTGAAGACCTCAACAACGACGGCAAGCCGGACCTGGCGGTGGCGAACGAAAATTCGGAGAGCATCTCGGTCCTGCTTGGAACCGGCACCGGCTCGTTGTTCGGCGCAGCGACGGGTTTCGGGGCCGGCGACAAGCCGAACTCGGTGGCGATCGCGGACCTCAACAACGACGGCAAGCCAGACCTGGCGGCGACGAACCTCGGCTCGAGCAGCGTCTCGGTCCTGATCAACGGTCCGGCCGCCGGTGGCTTTGGTCTCACCGAACCGGAGCCCAACCTGGTCGGGCTCAAAATAGTCAGGGCCGGCAAGGCGAGCGTAGTCAAGGTTCCGCGAAACCGGAAGTTGAAGATCGCCAAGGTCAGGTGCAAAGTCGGGAACTGCACCGTCAACAGGATCAAGACCCGCTTCACCATCCGCCACAAGCCTTCCAAAGCAAAGGGCCGCGTCTCGTCCAGGAAGATCAAGAAGGGCGAGCAGGCCGTGGTCAAGGTAAAGATTGGCAGGCGGCTGTACCGCAAGCTGCGCCGAGGCAGAAAGTCAGGCGCCGTAACCGTAACCGTGACCGCCAAATCGACGAATGGAGACCGGATAACCAACTCCATCAGGACCGGTCTCAAGCGCTAGATCTGGTTTCAGTTCCGGCCTGGCAGTAGTTGTGGCTCAGCGGGACAGGTTCAGGTTCGCAGTGTCCACCGGCGCGCTGCGGGACGCGCCCTTGACTCGTACTCGCAACCTCAGCGAACCGTTGGAGGCCGCAGGAAGTTTTGCCCAACCCCGTCGGCCGCGCTTCAGCCGCTTCCACTTGCCGTGACTCAGGTAATGGATTCTGAGTTTGCGAGGGGCCTTGCCCCGGATCCGGATCCGCGCCCGGTCCCCGCGGAGCCGCACGATCACATGACGGCTCTGGTTCGAACGCAGCAACAGTGCTTTCGCGACCCCCTTGCCGGAGTTCTTGCGGACCCTAAGGCGCTTGCTACAGCGGGCGGCCTTGTGAATCCGAAGCTGGCGGTCGCCGAGAAGTGGAACCGCCTTCAGCCGGGTGAAGCCGCAGCGGATGCTGACACCTTTGCTGCTGACAGCGAAATCTTCCGGGCCAGGCCTCGGCAGGCGGCCCTTCTTTGACGCGGCGACCATGCGGTAGAGCGGCGCCCTTAGCTTCTGGTTGGAATCGGTGGCGATGGTCGCGCCGGAGGTACCGGCAACCGACCCGCCAGAGCCGGCTGATGCGATCGGGGTGACGTTGCAGGAAGACGAACCGGTGAGCTGGATGGTCTGGGCCACCTTCTGGCTGATCTGAGCCTGGTTGAGCAGGGTCTTGCCGTAGATGAAGCCGAGCGACCCGCCGTGCACCGCGTCGTAGACCCCGGCCTCTCGCAGGTCGGGAATCGCCGGTGCCGGTATCGGGTGACCCGTGATGTCGGTCGCCGACCTTGCCTGGGCGCTGGCAATGCCGACCAGGCCGTCGGAAGGTATGTAGTACCCGAGCCGGGGAAGGGGTAGATCGATGTGGTTTCCGGCGATCGCGCTGACCGGGCAGTTGCCGATCACCTGCTGCGGGTTCCAGGTGGCCAGGAAGTCGTTGCTCAGCTGGAACGTCGCTTTCTCCCCGAGCTTGAGCACGATCAGTTTGGCGGCGATCACCAGGCCTTCGCAGATTCTCTGTTCGGTCCGGTTCGAGAAGTGGCACTTGCCGCCCTTCAGTTCCATTGCCAGGTCGGCGAGGTAGGAGCCGGTATGGGGCGTTCCCAGAGTGGTCAGGCTCGAGATTTCGACCCCTTCATATCCCTGGTTCTGGGTGATTGCGGATCGCAACCAGAGGCCGCCGTCGGAGTGACCGACGACCCGAAGATTGGTGACGCCGTAGCTGTCGTGAAGGAAGCCGATCAGCTTGGCGAGGGCCAACCCGTTCTCTCCGGTGTCACCGTTCGAGGTGACCGTCATCTTCGTGAAGTCGGGAAGCGGCTCGCCGGGTCCGCTGCAGGAAGCCGGCAGCGACGTGGTTGACTTGGTCACTGGAGCGGTGAAGACCTTGTTGCCCGCCTGCCTCAGTACCGGCGCGAGGCCTTCAGGGTCGCTGCCGGCCGGGAAGCCGGGCGGGTTCCATTCGCTGCCTTCCTGGCCGGTGCAGTTGGCGGCCGGGGTAGTGAACGGGCTTTCGGTCTCGAAGCCGGATACGAGCAGGACCGCCTCAGGGTAGGACGGGGCTGCGTTGGCCGGCGTGACCGGCAACAGGACCATGGCCGCCGCCATGGCCAGCACGAGCATGCCCATCGAGGCGAGCCCTACGGTCCCCGTTTTCATCGGTCTCCTGACCAGAAGTAATGCTTCGGCAGATTAGTTCTGCGGCAGCAAGGTTCGCCCTGCCACATGTGTTGTAAACCTGACAATAGACAGAGTTGCGGCAACGGTCATCATGAGAAGGTCGATCGCCGGATGAGAGCGTTGACCTCGTCGGCCGCTTCCATCGGACCCTGATGACCGGAGCGATCGAGGACGCAGAGTTCTGACTTCGGTGCGAGCGCGACGATGCGTCCTGAGCATTCCGGTGGTGTCAGGCGGTCGCGGCGGCCGGTGATGACCAGCGTGGGCAAGTCGAGTGTCGCGGCGGCCGCTTCGGCGTCGAGGTCGTCGAGAAAGTCGATGAAAGTGGCACGCGAGCGGGGGTGAGTGGCCCGCAGCAAACTCGCTGTGAGGTCGAGGTCGGCGGGGTCGCGGTCGGGTCCCATGACGAGCAGGTCCAGCAGCTTCAGCAGGGCCGGGGCGCTCGCAGCCACGATTGGAACCGGGAGGCGGACGGCGGGCCAGAGCGCGAACAACAGGGCCGCCGCCAGTCGCGGCGGGAGGAAGGCCGTCGCGTCGCGCAGGATATGACTCGCGCTCGTGTTGAGGAGCACGGTCGAGCTGATGTTGTCCGGTCTGCGGTTGACGGTACGGGCCGACCAGCCCATGATCGAGATTCCGCCCATGGAGTGTCCGACGAGCGTCGCGGGCAGGTCGGTTGGCACGAGCGCGGCGATGACCGCTTCGAGGTCCGCGCCGAGCGCGTCGAGTGAGATTCCGGCCGAACCCGGGCGTCCACTCGACCCATGTGCCCGCTGGTCGTAAGCGACGACCAGAAAATCGTCCGAGAGCGCGTCGATCTGCCGGTGCCAGAACGGGATCGCCATCGTGACGCCGTGGATGAGGACGATCGCGGCCCTGGCGTCCGGCGGGCCGGTCGTGACGGCGTGGAGGCGCGTGCCGTCTGCCGAAGTGACTACGTGCCGCCGCCAATGACGGTCCGTGGTGGCCGCCGTCAACGGTCCCGGAGGGCTTTCGCCGGCGGCGTCCGAGTGCACTGTTGCTGCGTTCCGGGCATGCGCAACGAAAGGTACGGGGTTTGAATCGAAACCGTCTTGGTCCTAACCTGCTCCTCTATGGAGCTGAATGTCCCGGTCTGACGAACGACTCACGGCCGAACGCATCGCGGGCGACGTGGATGCCCGGAAGGCGCTCCAGCGACGGACTCTGTTCACGGTAGTTGTAAGCCAGGTTTTCGGTGGCGCCGGTCTGGCCGCCGGCATCACGGTCGGGGCCCTGATCGTCCGCGACATGTTCGGCAGCGACAGCATCTCGGGACTCCCGAGCGCACTATTCACTCTCGGGGCGGCTCTTTCGGCCTTCTTGATCGGACGGATCGCGCAGCGTTCCACCCGGCGGTCCGGACTCGCGATCGGTTTCGCGACGGGCGGAGTGGGTGCGATCGGCGTGGTCCTGGCCGTCTCGATGGACAGCCTCGCCCTGCTTTTCGTTTCGTTCTTCATCTACGGGGCCGGAACCGCGACCAACCTTCAGGCCCGGTACGCAGGGACCGACCTCGCACCGGAGAACGAGCGGGGAACTGCAGTCAGCGTGGCGATGGTCTCGACCACCCTGGGCGCGGTTGCCGGCCCGAATCTGGTCGAACCGATGGGCAGGGTGGCGGAGGCATTTGGAATCCCGGCTCTGGCCGGTCCCTTTCTGCTGGCCGCGGCCGCCTACCTCGTTGCCGGTGCGGTCCTTTTCGTGATGCTCCGACCCGACCCCCTCGCAGTCTCACGCGCGGCGACCGCCTTGCCGGGGCCGGTCAGCCCGGGGGATCAGGTTCTCCAACCGGTTGTCGGCCCGATCGCCGAGGAGCCTGACCTTGCCGCTACGACGGAACCGGCTCCGCGTCGAGTGGATCGTGGTGTCTTACTCGCAGCCACAGTCATGGTCGTCACCCAGGTTGTGATGGTCGCGATCATGACCATGACCCCCATCCATATGCGCGACCACGGCCACGCCCTGGGCGCAGTCGGCCTGGTGATCGGGATCCACATCGGGTTCATGTATCTGCCTTCGCTGGTCACGGGTGTCCTGGTTGACCGGGTCGGCCGGATTCCGATCGTTGTCGCAGCAGGCGTCACCCTCTTCCTGGCCGGGCTGGTTGCCGCTCTCGCACCCGCCGACTCGCTCTGGGTATTGATCGTTGCCCTCTCCCTGCTCGGCCTGGGGTGGAACTTCGGGCTGATCTCCGGCACCGCGATCCTGGTCGACTCCACTCCGCCCGAAACCCGCGCCGGTACTCAGGGGTCGGTCGATGTTCTGATCCAGCTCGGCGGCGCTGCCGGCGGAGCGATGTCGGGCCTGGTCATCGCCGGAACGAGTTACGCCACCCTCGCCCTCGGCGGCGGCCTCTTTTCTCTCCTGCTTCTCGTGGTCCTCTGGTTCAACACCGGTCCCCGCACCGTCTCTGACTGAGTACTCCGAGTCCGGGTCTTCAGCCCGTCTGTCAGGAGCGCTCCCACTCCGCGGACAACAACTCGTAGGTGTTCGGGAGGCCCTTCAACTCGACCTCGGAATGCTCGACGAAAACGAGGCCGGAGTCCTCCCCGATCGCTTCGCTGACCGCGGCCGTCACCACGATCTCGCCACCATTTGCCAGATCGGTCACCCGGGCGGCAAGGGCCACGTTGCGACCGAACAGATCGCCCCCCTTCTCGAGTGCGGGACCGGTGTGGGCGCCGATTCGAACCGCGATCGGTGCCTTGCGCAGCCGGCGGGGATTCGAAGCGAGGGTTCGCTGGATCTTGATCCCCGCGCGGACTGCTTCTTCGGCTTCGGCAAAAGCGATCATGAACCCGTCGCCCTGGGACTTGATGACCATCCCGCCGTATCGGGCGGCACACCTCTGGACCATGACATCGTGGGCGGCGAGGATCTTGAGCCACTTCTTGTCGCCCAACTCTTCGTTGAGAGCGGTGGAGTCCTGAATGTCGGTGAACAGGATCGTCAACGTGCCGTCTTCGGCCGCGGTGGCGACTCCGGCTCGGCCTCCTCGGCCCAGCCGGCAAGATCTTCGAACGAGTCCCGGAGCACCGGACCCAGGCCCTCCGAGCGTACGCGTGTCGCGGTTTGAAGTGCGGTCAGCAGGGGTGTCAGGGCACCCACCCGCGGTTTCGAACGCTTCGTGCGCTCCTCTTCGAGCTCGGCTTCAAGGAGTCCGGCGCGGAGGCGTTCATTTCGCCACAGGTAGCCGAGGACGATCAGAGCAACGACCGCGGCAATAACCAGGACAAGAAGGATTTCCGAGAATGAAGTCAAGCTGAGAGCACGGTACCTGCACGGCCTGCTCGAGGATGTCCACTGGATCGTGGGACGAAGATCAGGACGCGTGTCTCAGCGCGGAAACCGGTCGTGGTTGGGGAATTCACCTGCCTGTGCGAATTTCAACGACTTGTGAGATAGCTTGGCGAACGCTCGAGCCCCCGAGAAAGTCAGATGCAGTCCGTCCGGCTGAAACCAGGAACCCCGCCCATTGCTGAAGCGGACCCAGTCGAGCAACATGATGCGTTGGGTGTGCTTGCGGTAGGCCCGACGGACGGCATCGGCATCTGAGCCCGAGCCGCCGCCGAGCTCCCTCGGTGTCATCAGGGCGAGCACCCGCTTCTTGCCAACGATTCTCAGGGCGCGGCGGATATCGCCTGAGGTGATCGAGTAGTCAGCACCCAGCGAGATCATCACCAAGTGCGGCAGTGCTCCCGTCCGCCTGTATTTCCGGATGACCCTCATGCCTTCAGACCATCCCCTGCAGCCGCGGGCGTTGACCTTGAAACCGGCCCGCGCGAGGTTGGGTAAGGCAAGGAGCATGGTCGAGTCACCGATGGCGAGGGGCGAACGGCCGCCTGGATTGACTTTCTTTTCGGCCCTCGTCTTCTGGACCCCTCCACAACCGGCCCGGGCTTCAGGTGGCAGGGTGAGCGAGAAAGCCAGGACTGCCAAAGCTACGAGCGACAGCCCGAAAGCTTTCTGTAGGTCAAAGGCATTCCCATCCCGTAGCATTGCGCGCCCCCCTCAGCATCGGAAACCCGTTACGGGTCTCGGTAGCTGGAAAACTACACCAAGGCCCGTGCCTTCATGCTCTTCCCAACCATAGAGTTTGCGATCTTCTTTCCCGTGGTTCTGGCTATTTCCTGGGTCCTTATGCCACGGCAGAGACTCTGGAAGCCGTTCATCTTGTTCGCGAGCTACCTGTTCTACGCCGCAGCGAACCCCAAGTTCTGCCTGCTGCTCGCGGGAATCACGATCGGCAATCAGATCGCAGCCAAGGCGGTGGCAGCGACTGATGACAGGAAGCGGAAGCGATCGATCACGGCGATCGCAGTCACGCTGGACCTGCTGATGCTCGGTGTCTTCAAGTACTACGGCTTCTTCGTACAGGACATCTCGGACTTGCTCGATGTATTCCATCTCGGGGCACCGTTGCCCCTCCTGACGGTCCTTTTGCCGATCGGGATCAGCTTCTTCACTTTCCAGGCGATTACCTATGTTGTCGATGTCAAGCGCGGTGATGCCGAACCGGCTTCCCTCGTTGACGCCGCCATCTACCTGAGTTTCTTCCCGCACCTCGTGGCCGGTCCGATCGTCCGCGCCAGCGAGTTCCTCCCCCAACTGAAAGCACCTCGGGACCCTGACCGGGTCGCGGTCGGTGCCGGGCTGGCACTGATCGGCCTGGGGCTGGTCAAGAAAGTGCTGATTGCCGACTACCTTGCGCGAACGGTGGTCGACCCGGTCTTTGGCGTCCCTCAGGCATTCGCCGCCCCGGATGCGATTCTCGCTGCTTACGCCTACGCGGCTCAGATCTATTGCGATTTCTCCGGCTACACGGACATGGCCATCGGACTTGCCCTGCTGATGGGGTTCATATTCCCGCAGAACTTCAACAGCCCCTACCGCGCGACCGGATTCCGTGACTTCTGGCGCCGCTGGCACATGACGCTCTCGAGATTCCTGCGCGACTACCTCTACATACCCCTGGCGGTAACCGCGGTGGTCGCTGGTTCACCTATCGAAACCTGATGCTCACGATGGTCCTCGGCGGGCTCTGGCACGGGGCCGCCTGGACTTTCGTCCTCTGGGGCACCTTCCACGGTGCCGCCCTCTGCACAGAACACATGCTTGGCGGCCGCATAGGCAGCAGGACCCCGGCGTGGATTCGCTGGTTCTTTACCTTCAACCTCGTCACCCTCGCCTGGGTCCTATTCCGGTCCCAAAGCCTGGATCTCTTCAGCGAGTTCGTTTCCCGATTCTTCGTGTCCGGTGCCGCGACCTTGTGGACCATCCCTGCTGTGCTGGCGGTATTCCTTGTGGTCGGATTCCAGCTGCTGCCCCGCGACCCATGGAGAGGCTCCAGGTGAGGATCGAGCAGTTTCCTCCCGCGGTACTCGCCGTGGTTTTGGCGGCGACGATCCTTGCGGTCGGAGCGACGGTCCCGAGTCTGGGCGTACCTCCCTTCATCTACTTTCAGTTCTAACCTAAGGAGCACATGCCAGACCGAATTGACGACAGTGAGATGAGCCGCTTCGACCGTGAGGGCGTCAGGCGCTTCAGCGCCCGTCAGGCCATTCTCTCGGTGGCGATTGTTTCCTTCCTGTTGCTGCTGTTCTCGGGCGGGTCGGTTCTGAAGGCGGCCGATGAAGAAGAACCCGGGACCACGCACGATGTGCTCGCGGCAGTCGGCAAGCCGACCAACTGGTTGGCCGCCAGCCTGCCTCTGCAGAAGACCGGCAACAAACTCACCGCTTCACTCTCACCCGATGAGGAACTCGACCCCGATGCTTCCTTTGATGTCGTGGGCACCGCCGCCGGCGGGGGCGGTGTCCCCATCGTCACTCCGGACTACTTCGACGCGGCCGAACTCGGGGAGAGGCCTCCCCCGAAGCAACCGCTGGAGCGACTGCTTGTCACCGGGGATTCGCTTTCCCAGCCACTGGACATCGAACTTGCGCGCAGCCTGACTCCGGACGGGGTTGACGTGGTCCGTGACGCCCACGTAGGAACTGGCATCTCCAATGAAGTGCTGGTCGACTGGGGTCAGCTTTCTGAGTCGCAGACGAGCAAGTACGACCCCCAGGCAGTGGTCGTCTTCATCGGTGCCAACGAGGGCTACCCGCTGCCCGGACCCAACGGCGACATTGCCTGTTGCTCGGCGGACTGGGCCACGATACTCGCGAATCGAGCCCGGCAAATGATGGCCAACTACCGCCAGAACGGCAAGGCGCTGGTCTATTGGCTGACCGTACCGACCCCGCGTGATCCCGCCCGGCAGCGCATCCAGAAAGTTGTGAATCAGGCGATCGAGGTGGCTGCACAGCCGTGGCGAAGCGACGTGCGAATCATCGACACCGTGCCCGTCTTCACGCCGGATGGCAAGTACAGCGACTCACTCGAAATCGATGGCCGCGATCAGATCGTGCGGGAATCCGACGGTATACATCTGAATGAAGTCGGCTCGGCCAAGGCGGCCGACGTCCTCATCGACCGGCTGGACCAGGACTTCACGCGCTAATACGAAAAGGACCGGGGCCCTCTTTCGAGAACCCCGGCCCTTGTTCGGATCAGGAATTCAGATCAGACGTTCTGGGTGTAGCTGGAGGTCACTTTGTGACCTCCCTTCCTGCACTTCATGGTGGTGCTGTACTGAACGCCAGGAACGCTCTGACGCCTGGATTCACCACAGGAGAAGCCCTTGACGCCGCCGCAACGTCCGTTGTTGCCGCCACGACGCTTTCGGCACTTGTGGTAGGCCTTGACGACCTTTCTGCCCTTCGAGCAACTCAGCCGCTTCACCTTGATGCTGGTGACATACGAAGCGGGCGGGTAGTTGCCACTGGTGCTGCAGCGCTTGGCTGAGGTAGTGGCATGTGGTGACGCATTCGTCGACGAGACGGAAATTCCAATCGCCGCAACCGCGACTAAACAGGTAACGAACAACTTCATATTCGACCTCTCCCTAGCTCGGATCTGTTTTCAGATCAGTTTGATGGCAGCGATAATACTCGCCGGGTCGCATGCTGACTGGTCGCGTGGTCTTTTGACCCTCGGGCTATTCGTCGGGAGCAGCCGGGCGCAGCAGCGCTGGGAGGTCTTGCCGCGAACCGATCGCAAGCTTTCTGAACGTATTCCTCAGGTGCCACTCGACCGCCTTGGGGGTGACGAACAGAGCCTGAGCGATTTCGCGGTTGGTCATTCCATCACTTGCCATTCGTGCCACACGCAATTCGCCTGCCGAAAGCGAGTCGATACCGCTGAGTTTTCTGCTCCGCGGCCGCCCGCCGGCTACTTGGAGCTCTTCGGCAGCGAGCCGCTCGAGGGCACGGGCACCAGTTCGCTGCGCCGAACCGAGCGCCACATTGAGAGTCTTGCGAGCTTCGGTGACCTGCCCGGCCCGCCGAAGTGCAGCTCCCAGATCAAACTCTGCCTGGGCACGATCAACTACGGCTTCACTCGCCGCCAGGCCTGACACGGCCTCTCGCAAGTAGGCAAGGCCCTCTTCACCACCGGTCGCCAAGCCGAGCGCCCGCCGAGCGACTCCAAGTGATCGCGGGGTCGCGTACTCACTGACGAGAGCGAGCTCTTGACTCGCCAACTCAACGGCCTGTTCGCGATCACCGAGCACAGCTGCGGCGCGGGCTGCATTTGAGCGCCATTCAGCCAGAAAGGCTGGATTCGGGACTGGCCAGCGTTCGCCCCACTCCTTGAAATCAGCCAGAGCTCCGTGTGCATCGCCTTCAGCCAGTCGCAGTCGCCCCCGTGCTTCGTAGAGCGTCGTCCACGTTACGTCCGCGTTCCAGTCGTGTTGGTCTGCCTCGTCAAGCACCGATCGCGCGGCCGAGAGTTCGTCCCGGACGATCAGCGCTCGGACCAGGTGAGCGAAGGCGACCGGAAGGTATTGGCGCCAGCCATGACGCTCAGCGTCGACCGCGGTCCGGGCGTCGGCTATCGCGGCCTGTGGGTCTCCGAGTTGCAAGTTAGGGAGCGATCGGCAGAACAACGCTGTGGCGTAGTCAAGGATCGAACCTTCAGCCGTGGCCTTGGCCGCCTGCCGGTCAAGGATGCCGACGCTGCTCCGGTAGTGGCCCGCGAAGCTGAGGATCGCGGTCACGTTGTAGACCGTGGAACTTCCCGCCGGCTCATTCTCCAGCAGGCGGCCTCCGTCGAGGGCGGCATCGGCAAGATCGAGCGAGACGCTCGCTGAACGGCCTGCGGTCAGCGCCATCACCCCGGCACTGGAGAGTATTGCCCGCCCCGCTGGCGAGAGCGAACTGGACCGGAGCTCGCCGATTCGCCCGTCGAGCCGATCGGCGAGTCGCTCTCCCAATCCCGGTAACAGCAGGCCCGTGCTGATCAGGTCGGCCTCGATCCTCGGTGTCAACTCAGCGTCTGCGCCCGCCGCCAGTTCGACCCCGCGGGAGAAGGACTCAGCTGCCTCCGACACCTGACCGATCAGTAGCTGGGCGCGGCCGATCTCATGCTCGGCCGTCGCCTGCATGGCGGGATTGGTGATACCGGAAAGAGACTGCCTCAAGGTCGCGATTGCCCCCTCACCATTGCCGGCCGCGCATTGACAGCGGCCGAGCTCTAGCAACAGTGGCACTGGATCGTTTGGAGGCTCTGCCAGCGCGCGCTCGAAATAGGCCGCTGCAGAATGCACCGAGCCCTTGGCGAGCGCCTCGGCGGCGGCCGCGACGAGCATCTCTACCACCGCTTCGTCTCCGCGAGATTCTGCGGAAAGCAGGTGTGCTCCAAGGAGCTCCGGAGGGGCTGCCTCACTCGCAAGGAGCATTGCCGCTTGGAGATGCAGGCGTCTCCGCGCGTGAGGCGGTATCTCGGCGTAGATGGTCGAGGCGATCAGTGGGTGGGCGAACCCGAGTTCCGGTGAGGCCACCACTATTCCCGCCGCAGACAAGGAATCGGCGGCCGCGCCTGCTTCGTCGGGCTCGATCCGGGCGAGCGTGGCGGCGTGCCTCAGGTGGGCACCTTCGCCCAGAACCGCGACCGCACCGGCCAGCGCGGTCGCAGCTTCGTGAAGGTGGCCCAGACGCAGGAGGACGGCCCGTCCGAGGCTTTCCGGGGCGAGCCGGTCAATCGAGTGGGCCGCAGCCGCAGTTGCGGAGACACTTTCGCTTCGGAGTTCGGCGATCAACTCGCGCAACAAGAATGGGTTGCCGGCGGTGGCCTTTGCACTGGCCACGCAGAATGAATGGTCGGGCTGCGAGAAATTGTCAGCGATAAGGGTTGCCACGGCGTCATTGCTTAGCGGGGCAGGTGAGATCGAGATCATCTCCCTGTGAGTGCTGAGCTGATCAATGAGTTCGGCCCTTTCTCCTTCCGCCTCACCCACCCGAACGCCGATCGCGAGCAGCACGGGCAGGTCGGCCAGTCTCGCGGCGATGAAGTTCAGAAAGCGAAGAGAAGGAACGTCCGCCCATTGGGCGTCGTCGACCACCAGGACGAGAGGGAAACGCCCGCTCAGGTTGACGGTCAGCCAGTAGAGACCGTGGAGCAGGGGAAAGGTGTCGCCGGTGCCCCCTTCGGGTCCATCTGCCCTGCCGAAAATCGCCGCCGCGGGCCCCGCGGCTCCCTCAAACAGATCGGAATCGAAGTCTTCTCCACCGATGATGCGCTGAAAAAGGCCGAGCACCGCGCCAAATGTGAACTCCTGCTCCAGGGGCTGGCAGCGGAAGCTGAGCCCGACAGCACCGGAGCCATCGAGGAGGCTCGTGAGCTCCGAAAGGAGCCGCGTCTTTCCGCTGCCTGCCTGGCCGGTCAGGAGCACTGTGCACCCCGACCCCGAAACTGCGCTCCTGAGCGACTCTGCGAGGATCTCACACTCTCGTTCGCGCTCGAGCAGCGCAAGGTCGACCTCTCCATCGCGAGCACGCTCCGCTCCCATTGCCTCCCCTTTCTCTTCCCAACAAATACTAGGGGGGCACCCTAGTGACTTCGCAGCGGGCACCTCCTAACGTGAACCTCTGACGAACGGGAACCCCCGTCCAACCAGGGAGGAAACACAATGAGACTCAAGAAGACATTGCTGGCCTGCGGCACCATGCTGCTCGTTCTGCCGACCATCGCGCTGGCGGGCGGCAGGCCGCCGGAGGGGGTCAATTATGCAGAAACAGGTGCCACGACGCTGGCCACCACGCACACCGACAAGGACCGTAACAAGGTAGCGGAAAAATTGATCTGACGATCGGGATCTACAAGTGCAGAACAACATCCTGTTCTCCGTTGACAATGTCAAAATCAAGCGGGACGGAACCTACAAGTTCAGTGGCAAGGCGAAAAATTTCGCCGGACAGAAGGCTCGCCTGTCGGTCAAGGGCAAGTTCAAGAATGCTCGAAAGATCGTCCAGAAGACGACGATCAAGATCGGCAGCTGCCAGAAGAGCGCGAAGGCCAAACTGAAGCGCCAGGCCTGACCCTTCGCCTGCCGCGAGTCCGGGTGCCGCGCCTTGTGGGCGGCACCCGCCGCGGTCCCTGACGGGCGGGAGGTCTCACTTGGTCTCTCCGTCGAGTTCGTTCACTTATGCATTCAGACTTCCACCGCTATGGCTCAAAGAACTGATTCGACCACAGGACGGTCCTGAGAGCTCTCTGACGTCAGCCGACACCCAGGACGCGGGGTATATTCAGAGGGTGACCCGAACGGCAGACTCGGTTTCCCCGTGAAGAAGTCAGGAACGGCTTCAGGAAGCCGCGCTGACGGGTCCGACGATTCACCGCGGATTGGCGTTCCCAAGGACCGCTCGGCGGGAATCCCCGGGGTCCTCGCTTCACTTCGGCATGCAGGCCGGGCCGGACTTTCCCGGACCCTTCCGGCACTCTTCCGGCTGAACCAGCCCGATGGATTCGATTGCCCCAGCTGTGCCTGGCCCGAGTCCGACAAGCCCCACCGCGCCGAGTTCTGCGAGAACGGGGCCAAGGCCGTGGCCGAAGAGGCGACCCGGAAGAAGATCACCAGGGAGTTCTTCGCCTTCAATCCGGTCGATGAGCTGGCCGGGAAGTCGGGGCACTGGCTCGGCCGCCAGGGCCGGCTTACCGAACCGATGCATCTCGCCGCGGGCACCACCCACTATCGACCGATCAGCTGGGAAGACGCCTTCGAACTGATCGGTTCCCGCATCAATGCTCTCGAGGATCCTGACCAGGCAACCTTCTACACCTCGGGGCGGACCAGCAACGAAGCCGCCTTTCTCTACCAGCTGTTCGCCCGGGCCTTCGGCACCAACAACCTGCCCGACTGCTCGAACATGTGCCACGAATCGAGTGGAAATGCACTGATCGAGACGATCGGCACCGGCAAGGGAAGCGTCTCGCTGGAGGACATCAAGCGGGCCGACCTACTGTTGATCGTCGGCCAGAACCCCGGCACCAACCACCCCCGGATGCTCAGTGCCCTTGAGGAGGCGAAGCTGAACGGAGCCCGGATCATCACGATCAACCCGCTCCCGGAAGCGGGAATGAAGCGCTTCAAGAACCCCCAGAAGGTTTCCGGAGTGCTGGGCCGGGGAACCGAGCTGACCGATCTCTTCCTGCAGGTGCGGGTCAACGGAGACCTGGCTCTCTTCCAGGCTCTCAACCGGATGATCATCGAGGCGGCGGAGTCCGAACCCGGCGGAGTCGAGAAGGCGGACTTCGTCGATTCGGAGTTCATTCGCAGCCGGACCGACGGGTTCGGGGAGCTGAACGCCCACCTCCAGGATCTCGACCAGGATCAGGTTCTGGCGGCGACCGGGCTCGACGAGGCGCAGATCCGCGAGGCTGCCGGGATGATCATGGAGGCAGATTCGGTGGTCGCCTGCTGGGCGATGGGGTTGACCCAGCACCGGAACTCGGTGGCAACGATCAGGGAGATCGTCAACTGCCTGATGATCGGCGGCCACATCGGCCGGCCCGGAGCCGGGGTCTGTCCGGTTCGTGGTCACAGCAACGTCCAGGGGGACCGGACCATGGGCATCCACGAGGATCCTGCCCCGGAACTGCTCGACGCACTCGCCGGCGAGTTCGGCATCGAACCTCCCCGCCGGCCGGGCCTCGACGTGGTCGATTCAATCCGGGCGATGGATGAAGGCAGGGTCAAGGTCTTCGTGGCGTTGGGCGGCAACTTCGCGTCCGCCACTCCCGACACCGGCCTGACCGAGCGGGCGCTCGGAAAGACCGACTTGACGGTCCAGGTCTCGACCAAGCTCAACCGCTCCCATCTGGTCACGGGTCGCGAGGCCCTGATCCTGCCGACCCTCGGTCGCAGCGAGCGCGATGATTCGTCAGGCGTGGAGCAGCTGGTCACGGTTGAAGATTCGATGAGCTGCGTCCACGGTTCGCACGGGCGGCTGGCGCCTGCATCAAAAGATCTGCTCAGCGAGGTGGAGATCGTCTGCCGGATGGCCGCCGCGACTCTCGGCGACGGCCCGATCCCCTGGGACGAGTTTGCGGGCGACTACGACCGGATTCGCGACCGGATCGAAGCTGTCATTCCCGGCTTTACGGACTTCAACCGGCGGGCACGGGTACCGGGCGGGTTCGTCTTGCCTCACCGGCCCCGCGATGACCGCGAGTTCAACACGGACAACGGGCGGGCCCATTTTTCGGTCAACCGACTCGAGGTGCTCGAAGTCCCAGCCGGCCGCCTGCTGCTTCAGACCATGCGTTCCCACGACCAGTACAACACGACGATCTACGGCCTGAACGACCGCTACCGCGGGATCAAAGGCGGCCGCCGGGTCCTCCTGGTGAATCCGACGACCTCACGGAGCTCGGTCACGAAGCCGGTGACATGGTCGACCTCTTCAGCGAATGGTCCGATGACGCCGAACGCCGGGCCGACAGGTTCAAACTGGTCTCCTACCCGACTGCCCACGGTTGTGCTGCCGCCTACTATCCGGAGACCAACGGCCTGGTGCCCCTCGATTCGGTCGCCGAAGGCAGCAACACACCGACCTCGAAATCGGTGATCGTGCGGCTCGAACCCCATCGGGAAGCCAACCGGCAGAGCGGTTCGACCGACCAGGTCGAGGTGCCAGGGTGAGCCGGATCGCCGCGACCAGGAAGGTGACGAAGCTGACCGTCGGTGAGCCGCCTTCCGCAGGGACCGATGTCGTTGCCGGAGAGGAGCCATTGGAGATCCGGATCGGTGGAGAGCCGCTGGCGGTGACCATGCGGACCCCGGGGCACGACTTCGAACTGGCGGCCGGCTTTTTCGTCTCCGAAGGCGTGATCAGCAGCGGCGCTGACTTTGCCGGGGCGCGTTACTGCGGAAACGCGACCCCCGACGGTCCGAACGGTTACAACGTCCTCGACGTGACCCTCGGCCCCGGAGTTGAGCCACCGGCGACCGATCTGGCGCGGAACTTCTACACGACCAGTTCCTGCGGGATCTGCGGCAAGGCGAGTATCGAGGCCATCAAGACCAGTTCCGCGTTCGACCTGGGCGACGATCAGGCAAAGGTAGACCCGAAAGTCCTGGCCGGTCTGCCGGAGAACCTCCGCCGGGGTCAGGAAGTCTTCGACCAGACCGGTGGTCTCCATGCCGCCGGTCTCTTCGATGCCAAAACCGGAGAGGCGCTGGTGGTCAGGGAGGACATCGGTCGTCATAACGCGGTGGACAAGGTGGTGGGCTGGGCCCTGATGGAGGACCGCCTGCCACTCTCGGCCTGTGTGCTTCAGGTCTCGGGCCGGGCGGGATTCGAACTGGTCCAGAAGGCGATGATGGCCGGCATCCCGATCTTCTCGGCAATCTCGGCGCCGTCCTCGCTCGCGGTCGAACTGGCGACTTCAGCCGGGATGGCCCTGATCGGTTTCCTCCGCGGCAACTCGATGGTCATATACAGCCGCCCCGACCGCGTCACTCCAGATCGCGCAACTGCTCGCTCGGGGTGAAGAAGCGACGGTAGGCGAGGGTGGTCGAAACCAGCGCCGAGATCGCGACGGCGCCGAGCAACAGGTAGAGCAGGATCAGCTGCAGGCGGACGGCATCGGTCGGCTCCGCCCCGGCCAGCAGCATGCCGACCATCGTCCCCGGAAAGAAGATCAGCCCGGTGGTCTTGGTTGAGTCGACCAGGGCGATCGTGCCGGAGCGGAGAGCCCGCCTGACCACCGGTGCGGCAACCTGGCGGGACGTGGCACCGAGCGCCAGAGTGGCCTCGATCCGCGCTGCTCCTGACCGCATCTCATCGCCGAGCCGATCGAGGGCGACGGCCGAAGCGGTCATTGCGTTGCCGATCACCATGCCGCCGACCGGTACGAGGTAGCGCGGGGTGGCCGGAAAGATCCCGAGGAGCAGCACCAGACCGAGCGTTGCCGCCGCCGAAATCGAGAGGGCGATCACCAACGGGACCAGGGCGCCGGGTACGCGCTCGGCTCGCGCCCGCGCGGTGAACGCACCGAACCCCACCATCACCGCGAGCAGGGCGAACACCAGCAGCAGGCTGTCGACGTCGAAGATGCGGGTGATCACGAACCCGATCGCGGTCAGCTGCAGGAAGCTCCGCAGCACCGCGATGCCGATGTCGGCCTCGAGTCCCGCTCGTCGCCAACGGGAGATCGCCACGGCGATGCCGACCAGGACGAGCGATGCAGCGACCTCACCGAGGGTGACCTCGATCCCGGAGCCGCTCACGCCAGCACCTCCTCGACCGGGCCTTGCTTCAGCAGTCGTCCCTGATCGAGTCTGATGACCCAGTGGGCCAGCCTCCGCGCCTGCGCCGGGTCGTGGGTGACGATCACGATCGAGGTGCCGAGGCGCTCACGGAGGTCGGCGACCGTCTGCTCGATCGAGTCGCGCGCCGCCTCGTCGAGGGCCGAAGTCGGCTCGTCCAGCAAGAGGACATCCGGCCGCGTCGCGAGGCACGACTGATCATCGCCCTTTGCTGTTCACCCACGGAGAGTTGGCCGACATCGCGCTCGGCGAAGGAGCCATCGAGCCCGGCGAGCTCGAGCAGTTCATCGATGTCCGGGTCGCGACCGCTCAGGCTTGCGGCGAAGCGGAGGTTGTCGGCGACGGTACCTTCGAGCAGGGCGGGTAGCTGCGGAACCAGGGCGACCGTGCTTCGCAGCTCGAGGGGATCGAGTTCACGTGAATCGGATCGTCGAAACCGGACCGTTCCGCTTGCCGGGTCGGAAAGCCGGTTGAGCAACCGGAGCATGGTCGACTTGCCACTCCCGGAAGGACCGAGAACGGCGCTGACACCCTCGGGAATACCGGCCGTCAGACCAAACAGAACTGGCTCACCACCGCGCTTCAGGGAAACCTGCTCGAGTTCGAAGAGCTTCATTTCTTCTCCAAGATGCCCTTGCCCGGAGCAGGCTCAGGAACTCAGCGCGGAGGCAGCCGATCGGTCGGCGGTCGGCCAACCATTTCCTTGCGGTCCTTGCGGTTGATGCTGGCGTTGATCGTGGACAGGATCAGGATGGCAACGCCGGCGATCATCAGGATCAGACCGACTGTGTCCATGTCGACCCCGGAAATGTTGAAGTCAGTCGCATAGCGCAGAACCGCGCCTACAGCGATCAGGAATATCGGTCCACCGAAAGATATGTACATGGACCCAGACTAACGGGGGGACCCGTCGTCGCGTCAGGCCGGGATCAGACCGAGAACGAAATGGGGAATGTCAGAACCCAGACGAAGGTACAGAGGAACAGCAGGTAACCCAGACCGAGGATCCACGTCCGCTGCCGGGGCCGGGAAAGCTTCGTGCTGATGCCGGCGAAGAAGAGCGCGGCCGCAAAGAGGACGACCGCGAGCACGTAGTTGTCGGAGCGCTGGTTCGACTGGGTGGCGTCGGCGGTATGGACCTCGGCCTCCTTGACGAGCGCCGCGGCCTGCTCGGCAGCAGCCGATTTGTACTGTGGCATCACGAACGGGGTGGGCGGGGCTTTCGGGTTCTTCAGGGGACGGGTTGCGACCCAGGCATCGACCGCCGGCTTGAACTCGGGCCGAAAGCGCTTGAAATAGAAGTCGCTGAGGAACTCGTCGCCGGCCGCGTACGCATCTGCCCATGCGGTGAAGGTGATCACGTCGACCTCGGACTGTTGCCCGGCCTTGGTCGAGGCCTTGGTCGATTCGATCCGCGAGGCGCTGGCCTTGCTGAAGTCGATCGCCTGGGCTCCGCTCCACCGCGACGACTGGTACGAACTCCAGGCGGTAAGGACCGCGGCGACGGCCAGAAGGATGGTCGCAAACAGTTCCAGACGGCCATGAACGTGCCCCAGCAGTCCTGAAACCTCGGAATGTTCTTCTTCAGTTCCGCTCACCGTCGTCACGATATCGGTCAGATGGGTCCCAGCCGTCTAACGTGTCCGGCATGAACTCAACGGGTGAGGTCGTGGTCACAGTGCTGGCCGGCGCATGGCGGTGAAGAGCGGGGGGAGCGAGGCAAGACTCCGGCTCCGTCCGGACGAGCGGCACGCCGAGATCCTGAAAGTCGCCCGTAGTGCATTTGCCCGCAAGGGTTTCGCCGAAGTTTCGATGGGTGGAATCAGCAAAGAGGTGGGAGTGACTCCTGGCCTCGTCAACCATTATTTCGGGACCAAGAAGGAGCTCTACCTGGCGGTAATCGAGCAAAGCGCGCGCCGGCTTTCGAAGACCGTCCGAACCGATCTCGATGGCCTGCCCGTCGAAGAAAGAGTCAGGCTCAATACCGGCGCCTATCTTGATTCGATCAAGCGGGACGCCGAGGACTGGACCCTCCTCTTCGGGGCCCGCGCGCAGCGTGATCCCGAGGTGCTCCGCCACGTGGAGGCCGTCCGGGCCGAGACCGCCGAGCGCATGGCGAGGAACCAGACCGGCGGACGCGAACCCTCCGATGAACTCCGACTGGCGATGCGCCTGTTCCAGGGGACGGCTGAAGCCGCCGCGATCGAGTGGTTGAGTGGCCGGGTCGAGCGTGAGCAGCTGGAGGAGATGCTGGTGAAGATCGTGACCGCGATCATCGAGGCGGTGTCATCGTCGAAACGTGAAGTTCCCTGAGGCTATTGATAGTATCTCAATAAGGGTGAGGCCAGGGAAAGGATCGAGATCCATGCTGAACATGAGGACGGGAACGCTGGTCGCGACAGGAATACTCGTGGCGCTCGCCCTCGGAACTTCGTCGGTGGCCGACGCGGCGACCGTGAAGGGTCATGCGACGAGCGGTGGCAGAGCGCTCGGCTCGCTCAAGGTGACGCTCCACCAGACGGTTCCCGGCCGATCGCATGTGAAGAAGGTCGCCGGAGATGTGACTTCCCGGTCCGGTGCGTTCCGCATCAACTACCGGCGCCCTTCAAACGGCTCGGCCATGCTCTACCTGACCTCCAGGAAACCCGGCAAGAGGTTCTACGGGGGAACCAAAGGGAGCAAGTCTTCGCTCAACCCGCGTCCCAACATCAAACCGGGACCAGTCCGGTTGGCCGCCAGCCTCGGCCCGGCTCCGTTTCACCAGCGGGTCACCCTTAACGAGCGAACCACCGTCGCGACCGGATTCGCCTTCGCCCAGTTCGTGCACGGATCGCTGATTCACGGCAACTCTCCGGGAATGGAAAACGCCGACCTGATGGCGCGGAACCTCGTCAGGTTCAAGGACGGCCGCCTTTCCCATGTCATCAAGACCGCTCCGAACGGTGGGCAGACGCTTACCCGGAAGAAGTTCAACTCACTGGCCAACCTGCTGGTGCCCTGCGCCCGGAACCAGAAGAATTGCGGCAAGCTTTTCAAGCTCGCACGGGCGAAAGGCGAGAAGAAGCCGAAGGGCGCGCTCGAAGCTGCCGCGGCAATCGCCCGCAGTTCGTGGAGCAAGGTCGACCGGATCTTCAGCAACACCCTCTCCGGCACCGCGCCCTACAGCCCGGCATTGGGTGAGAGTCAGGCCCCCGACAGCTGGGGCCTGTTCCTCAGTTTCGACGGCGACGGGAAGAGCCTGGACGGCCCGGGCAACATCGCGATTGACGAAGAGGGCGCGCTCTGGGTCAACAACAACTACACCTATAACGAGGATCCCCAGGACGTTTCCTGCGGCAGCAACGAACTCTTCAAGTTCACCCCGGATGGCAAGTTCGCCAAGGGTTCTCCGTTCAGCGGCGGCGGACTGGCCGGTGCCGGCTATGGGATCGGACTCGACCCGACCGGGCATGTCTGGGTCGGCAACTTCGGCTTCTCCGGGGTCGGCTGCGCGAATCCCCCGGCGGCCAACAGCGTCTCCAAGTTCCGGCCGGACGGTACCCCGAAATCGCCGACCGGCATCCCTGGCGTGACCGGGGGGTATACCGCCGGGGACATCGACTGGCCGCAGGCCTCGGTCTCCGACCCTGACGGCAAGATCTGGATTGCCAACTGTGGCAACGACTCGGTCACCACCTACGCCGATGGCCGTCCGTCGGCCGCTGACAACATCAGCGGACTCGGCATCGAAAGGCCCTTCAGCATCGCCTTCAACCGCAAAGGCGTCGCTTTCGTGACCGGCAACCGCAGCGATTCGATCGGCATGATCAATCCCGACGGAAAGCCGAAGTCCGGGTCACCGGTATCCGGGGGCGGGATCACCCGGCCAATGGGCATCGCGGCCGACACCAACGGCAATATGTGGGTCGCGAACTCGGACGCCGTCGACGTGCCATGTCCGGTCGGTTTCCTCAAGCCGAAATCGACAAGCGGATCGCTGACCATGGTTTCCAGCGAGGGGAAAATCTCCCAGGGCAAGGGCTTTATCGGTGGCGGGCTGACCATTCCCTGGGGGATCGCGGTCGACGGCAACGACACGGTCTGGGTCGCCAACTTCTACCGGCAGCGTGTCTCGCAGTTCTGTGGAACCTCTCCCGGCAAGTGCCCTGCCGGCAAGAAGACCGGCGATCCGATCTCCCCCAACGGGACCGGGTACGGCTACGACGGTCTGACCAGGAACACCGGTATCCAGATCGACCCGACCGGCAACATCTGGACGGTCAACAACTGGCAGATCAATCCGGTGCTCTCGAATCCGGGCGGCCATGAACTCGTGGTGATGATCGGAGCGGCCGGACCGCTCAAGACGCCGCTGATTGGAACCCCCCGCCGGGCAAAGTGAAGCAGAGCAGTCTGGGGACGGCGGGCAGCATCAGACAATAGGTAGCCTCGTCATATCGAGCGCGAACTGAAGATCAGCGGCTAGTCAGGTGGAGGTCGGATTCCCCGAAATCGTGCTTACGATCGGCCTGCTGCTGATCGTGGTTGCGGGCCTGTCCGGGCTTGCCCACGGCACGGTGCTCTCGGTCTCGGTTATTTCGGTCGCGGCGGGCATGATCCTCGACGCTGCCGGGGTTGTCGACATCAACCCGCGGGACCCCGGCGTGATCACCCTGATCGAACTCGCGCTGGTCTTCACCCTCTTCAGCGACGGCCTGGTAGTCGAGCGGGAACTTCTTATTGGGCACATCGGCCACACTTCCCGGGCTCTGGCAATTGCCATGCCGGCGACCATGGGACTGATCGCGGTCGTCGCCAAGCTTCTTTTCAGCGAGCTCTCATGGCCCGAGGCCCTGCTGCTCGGTGCCGTCCTCGGGGCGACCGACCCGGTGATCACTTCCGCCGTGGTCACGGCCCGGGCGATCCCGGCAAAGCTCAGACACGTGCTCAACCTCGAGTCGGGCCTGAATGACGGTCTGGCCCTGCCTTTCGTGCTCTTCTTCATCGTGATCGCGGCCAATGAGGCCGGGGCGGGCACCGAGGCGGCCACGCTCGTCGCCGAGGCCGTGGTCGGAGCGTTGATCGGCTTTGTCCTGGCGACCATCGCCGGGCGGGCGATCCACGACATGCCCGGGATCGGGCTGACGCCGAAGTACGAAGGCATCTACGCCCTCGGGATCGGACTCGCGGCTTTCGGCCTGGCCGAAGTCACCTTCGGCAACGGACTGGTGGCGACGTTTGTGGCCGGGATCGCCCTGGCGGTCGCCGACCGCGACACACCCGACGCCTTCCAGGAATTCAGCGAAAGCGTGGGGGCACTGCTTCAGACGGTCACCTTCTTCGTATTTGGCTCGCTGGTCATTTCGATCGGATTTCCCTCGACCCCGGTTGCGGTCGCGGCCCTGATCATCTTCACGCTCGTCATTGCCAGGCCGGTAGCAATCCTCGGAGCGATGATCGGCACCGACATGCCCCGAAACCAGCGGTATTTCCTGGCCTGGTTCGGGCCAAAGGGGGTGGCCTCGATGCTCTTCGCGTTGTTCGTACTCAAGTCGGAGGTGCCGCAGGGCAACCTGATATTCCAGTTGGCGGCGCTGGTGATCCTCGCTTCGATAGTCGTTCACGGCCTGACGGACACGCTCGGCGCGCGCTGGTTCGAGCGGCAACTCGAGCCGACGAAAGACGGCGAGGACGACGAAGCCGTCGATGTCTAAGGGGATCTGAGCTACTCTGGAGTGCTCGGATCAGCGATGAAGGATCGCAGTGAAGTGTTTCGCAGTCGTCTTGCTTGCCGTAGGGGTCTTGGTCGCGATGGTCGCGCCGGCGTCCGCCGCTGACCACCCTGGCCTCACTGGCCCGAGGGCAGCAAAGCCGGCGATCGTGTGTCTGAAGGGCACTTCAGGGAGGTTTTTCCACCGCGCCCGGCCCCGTCGCTGCGACTTCTACGACGCCGGCGCGCCAGGGGCGAAAATCATCAATTCAGCGGACTTTCCGACCAGGCAGGTCAGGTGGCCGCATTGGGGTCAGACGACTGCCTTTGGCAGCGGGAGATATCACGTCAGCGGCAGATGGCTTCCGGTGCGCCTGAAACTGCGCCGTCCGAGGACTGTCTGTGGCCGACGGGTCTTCACCAGGCTCCAGATGAATCTGAAGACCTGTGGCGGGCGGTGGACCGGGTGGGCGGACTCGACCGCGATTGAGGGTTGCACGCGCTCCTTGTAGAACGTGTTACCTTCGAAGGTGGTTGATGAGCAGTCGGGGCCGTGTCGCGAGACCGGCAAACAACGGGGTGGAGGTAGCTGCATGAGTCTTGTCGGCGTGATGCGAATGGCTACTCGCGCGATCCTGGTCGTTGCGGCGCTTCTTCTTGCGAGCACTGGATTCGTGGCATCCGCCGAGGCGAACGGCCCCTCCGGATCGGAAAACTACAATGCCGCGACACGTGATTACGGAGTTCCTCCCTGCCGGTGCGTCGGCGTGCGCGGTCCCCGGGGCTGGTCGGGTCCCAAGGGCCGGAGAGGCAAGCGGGGTAAGCAGGGTCGCAAGGGTAAGACCGGTCTTCAGGGTCTCGCTGGCAGTACCGGCATCCAGGGTCCCACCGGTAGCAACGGGCTTCGGGGGTCCACGGGCCCGGCCGGTGCCCAAGGCCTGACGGGTCCGATCGGTACGTCCGGAGTAACGGGTCCGATCGGCCCGACTGGACCCGCGGGCACCACCGGGCCGACCGGGCCTGCTGGAGATGACGGAGCAACCGGTCCTGCCGGGATCGTCGGACCCACAGGAGCAACCGGCCCTGTCGGAGGTGATGGGCCCACCGGTACAACCGGTACGACTGGTCCGACCGGGAATGACGGGGCCACCGGGGCCACGGGTGTCACCGGAGCAATCGGCGCATCTGCCCAGTCCGAATACGCCTATATCTACAACCTCGACGCCGCGGTGGTGCCGATTAACGCGGCAGTTTCCTTTTCGGCCAATGGACCGATCGGGTCCGGGGTCGTATCCCACGCGCCCGGTACCGATTCAGTCACCGTCAATACAGCGGGCGTCTACGAGATCGGGTTCAGCGTGTCCGGGGTCGAACCCAACCAGTTCACCCTTTTCGTCAACGGGGTTCCGGTTCCGGGAAGCTCGTACGGATCGGGAGCCGGCACCCAGCAGAACACGGGCGTGACGATGGTTGCCCTGTCTACTGCCGACGTGATCCAACTCCGCAACTTCACCTCGGCCGCAGCCGTGACGCTCCAGACTCTCGCGGGGGGTACCGAAACCAACGTCAACGCGTCCCTGACTTTCCTGCGGCTTTCGAGCTAGCGGCGAATCGGCATAGTTCGCGGTATCGACTAGGTTCTGTTGATGAGATTCGCCGCTGATCGTCCGCTTGGCCTCGCCCCCGCGTCCGTCTCGGACTACCGGGAGCTCGCCAGGCGGCGGATGCCGCGCCAGCTGTTCGACTACCTCGACGGCGGTGCGTACGAAGAGGCGACGATGCGGGCCAACGTCTCCGACCTCGAAAAGATCCTGTTGCGGCAGGTCGTGATGCACGACGTGACGGTGCGCGACCAGGCCTGTGAGGTGTTGGGTCAGGAGCTTGAGATGCCGGTGATCCTCGCGCCGGTCGGGTTGGCCGGCATGTTCGCCCGCCGGGCGGAGGTCCAGGCGGCAAAGGCCGCGGAAGCCGCCGGCGTCCCGTTCGTCGAGTCGACGGTCTCGATCTGCAGCATCGAAGAAGTGACGGAAGCGACGACGGTGCCGCCCTGGTTCCAGCTCTACGTGATGAAGGATCGGAGCTACGCCGAGGACCTGATGTCGAGGGCCCAAGCGGTCGACTCTCCAGTCCTGATGCTCACGGTCGACCTGCCGGTACTCGGTGCGCGGCATCGCGATACAAGGAACGCGACGCTGGGTGATGTGTCGGCCTGGGCCAAGGTCCGGCGCACAATCGACCTGGTCTCGCACATGCACTGGCTTGTCGATGTACCAGTTAAAGGCAAGCCGCTCACTTTCGGCAATCTCGCCAACGCCGTCCCCGGCGGGCGGAGTCCCGAGGATTTCAAGGCCTGGGTCGATTCCCAGTTCGATCCGAGCGTCACCTGGGAAGACATCGCCTGGGTGCGGGAACACTGGAAGGGCAAGCTCGTGGTCAAGGGTGTGCTCGATCCCGAAGACGCCAGGGCGGCGGCGAACGCCGGCGTGGACGGGTTGGTCGTCTCCAACCACGGCGGCCGCCAGCTTGACTCGGTGCCGTCGTCGGCGATGGCGCTGCCGGCCGTGGCCGATGCGGTCGGCGACCAAATCGAAATCCTCGCCGACGGCGGCGTGCGCACCGGACTCGACGTGGTCAAGCTGCTCTCTCTCGGCGCGAAGGCTGTGCTGGTTGGACGCGCGTGGGCCTGGTCCGTGGCCGCCGGGGGCGAAGACGGTGTGAGCCAGATGCTCGGTTTCCTCAAGGGGGACATCGACACGGCCCTCGGCCTCACCGGCCAGACCTCGGTCACCGGTCTGGACCAGACCGCGCTTTACTAACCGACCCGGCGGGGCCTCAAATCAGTCCAGGTCGAACCGGTCGAGGTCCATGACTTTCGCCCAGGCAGCGGCGAAATCGTTCACGAACTTCTCCTTCGCGTCCTCACTCGCGTAAACCTCGGCGATCGCACGCAGTTCCGAGTTCGAGCCGAAGACGAGGTCGACCCGGCTGCCGGTCCATTTGAGTTCGCCGGAACCGTTGGTGGCCTCGAATGATTTCGAATCCGTGGAGGTCGGCTTCCAGGTCGTTGCCAGGTCGAGCAGGTTGACGAAGAAGTCGTTGGTCAGCGACTCCGGACTCGATGTCAGGACACCCTGCGACGAGCCACCGTGATTCGCGCCCAGCACCCGGAGGCCACCGACGAGAACGGTCATCTCGGGAGCGGACAGCGTGAGCAGGTTCGCCCGGTCGACCAGGAGGTACTCCGCCGGGAGACGGAAGTCGCCCTTGAGGAAGTTACGGAAGCCGTCGGCAGTCGGCTCGAGCACTTCGAAGGACTCGACGTCGGTTTGTTCCTGCGTCGCGTCGGTCCGGCCCGGGTTGAAGGGAACTTCTACTGCCTGGCCGCCGGCCCTTGCCGCCTGTTCGACCGCAGCGTTACCGCCGAGCACGATCAGGTCGGCCATCGAGACCTGTTTGCCGCCGACGTTGGAGCTGTTGAACTCGGTCTGGATACTCTCGAGGACGCTAAAGACCTTCGCCAATTCTTCTGGTTCGTTGATCTCCCAGCCGTTCTGCGGCTCGAGACGAATGCGCGCACCGTTGGCGCCGCCGCGTTTGTCGCTTCCCCGGAACGTTGAAGCCGACGCCCAGGCAGCCGAAACCAGCTGGCTGATCGACAGGTCCGAAGAGAGGATCTGCGCTTTCAGCGAGGCGATGTCTTCCGCTCCGGCCAGTTCGTGATCGACCGCGGGGAGGGGGTCCTGCCAGATCATTTCCTCTTCCGGAATCTCCGGCCCGAGGTAGCGGGTGACCGGTCCCATGTCGCGGTGGGTCAGCTTGAACCAGGCTCGCGCAAACGCTTCCGAGAACTCGTCCTGATCCTCGGCGAAACGGCGTGAGATCTTTTCGTACGCAGGGTCGAACCTGAGCGCGAGATCGGTGGTGAGCATCCGCGGCTCGCGGCGATTCGAGGAGTCATCCGCCTCCGGCACCAGGTCGGCTCCGCCGCCGTTCTTCGGCCGCCACTGGTTCGCGCCGGCGGGACTTTCGAAGAGTTCCCATTCGTAGCCGAAAAGGATGTGGAAGAACTCGTTGTCCCAGCGGGTGGGGTGGTAGGTCCAGGTGACCTCGAGCCCGGAAGTGATCGCGTCGCCGTGGGCCCCGCTCTTGTACGAGGAGATCCAGCCAAGCCCTTGCTCTTCCAGCGGGGCTGCCTCGGGTTCCGGTCCGACGTATTTGTCGGGGTCGGCCGCACCGTGGGTCTTGCCGAAGGTATGTCCTCCGGCGATCAAGGCGATGGTCTCTTCGTCGTTCATGGCCATGCGGCGGAACGTCTCGCGGATGTCGACTGCCGCAGCGAGCGGATCAGGGTTGCCGTTCGGACCTTCCGGGTTCACGTAGATGAGACCCATCTGAACGGCGCCGAGGGGATCCTCCAGCTTCCTGTCACCGACGTGACGCTCGTCTCCGAGCCACTCGGTCTCGGGGCCCCAGTAGACGTCCTCGTCCGGCTCCCACACGTCTTCGCGGCCACCGGCGAAGCCGAAGGTCTCGAAGCCCATGTTCTCCAGGGCGACGTTTCCGGTCAGCACCAGCAGGTCAGCCCACGAAATCTTCTTGCCGTACTTCTGCTTGACCGGCCAGAGCAGCCGGCGGGCCTTGTCGAGGTTTCCGTTGTCGGGCCAGCTGTTGACGGGGGCGAAGCGCTGTTGACCCGTCCCGGCGCCACCACGTCCGTCGCTGATCCGGTAGGTGCCGGCGCTGTGCCAGGCCATGCGGATCATCAGGGGACCGTAGTTGCCGAAGTCAGCCGGCCACCAGTCCTGGGAGGTGGTCAGGACCTCACTGATGTCCTGCTTGACTGCGGCGAGGTCGAGGCTCTCGAATTCGCTGGCGTAGTCAAAGGATTCGCCCATCGGGTTGGCCTCGACCGGGTTCTTGGCAAGGATCTTCAGATTCAGGCGATCCGGCCACCAACCCCGGCTGCCGCCACCTTCGACCGGTTCGGGCGCGCGACCGTGGACGACCGGGCAGCCGCCCTCGCGGCCGTCATTCTCTTCAGGCTGCTCGGGGGATCACCAACTCTCCCGCGACGACGTCGAGATACGAAGCGGGACCCTTCCATTCGCAGAGCGAGCCGCCCCCGGAACTCGGTTTCAGGGCTTCCCCAACGATGTCTTCGACTGGCACGTAGACGACTGGAGCACCGGAGGTCTCGCACACCCGCAGTGCCCGCTCGCTCGAGGCGATCGTCATTCCGTTCGCGCTGACGAGCACCGGCCTCGTTTCCGGTTCGACCTTCGGTGGGCGGGGATAGTCCCAGACGGACTCGTGCGGAAGGCCGTTGGGCGCGGTGCCCGTTTTGCGGTCCGGTGTCGGACGCGGCAGGCGAGCAATTGGAGGAGTCATGAATTCAGCTTAGAGAGCCATCGCAGTCGGCCGGCTTGATTATTTATTGGTCGTCCGTTTATTATTACCTCCATGAACTTGAAATCGACAAGGAGTGATCAGATGGAAACGAACGGACAAATGACCGGCGAGACCGAAGACGAAGCCCTGCAGGTCCTGCTCGACGGTGACATCGACAAGGTGATGTCCGGGCTCGACCGGATCATCGAGGCAGCCCCTTCCTACGAAAAGCTGTTCATGCGCTGGCAGCGTCAGCACTGGTCGACCGAGGACTTCGACCTGACCGAGGACGCCCGGCAATGGGCCGACCCGGACATGTTCACCGAAGATGAGCGTCAGTTCATGCTTTTCGGGTTCTCGCAGTTCTTCCTGGGAGAGGAACGCGTCACGGTGGAGCTCCTGCCCTTCGCGATGGGTGCTCCGACCCACGAGGCGCAGGCCTTCCTGACGACCCAGATCTCCGACGAGGCCAAGCACATGGTCTTCTTCGACCGCTTCTACCGCGAAGTGCTCGGCATGAAAGCCGATGACATCGGTTCGATGCTCGACTCCCAGCGGTCGAATGTGAACAAGGACTGGGAGACGCTTTTCGACGGCATCCTGCATGACTGCGCCGAACGCCTGCGGCTGGATCCGACTGACTTCCCGGCCCTCGTGCGCGGGATCACCGTCTACATGATCGTGATCGAAGGAACGCTCGCCCTGACCGGGGCCCGTTTCATCATCAAGTCACTCAAGGAGCGGGATTGGCTGCCCGGATTCACGGCCGGCTTCACCGCGGTCAACCGGGACGAGTCGAGGCACGTCGGCTTCGGGGTCAAGTTCCTGGCCGATGCGATCAAGGCGGACCCGGCAAATGCCCGGATCGTGGAAGACACCCTGAAGGAATGTCTTCCGGTCGCCTCCCTCGTCTTCGTCCCGCCGTGGGTTGAGGATCCGTACGACTTCCAGACGCCCTTCTACCATTCGTCGGAGATCTTCGCCTACGCAATGAAGGCGCTTTCGAAGAAACTGGCGGCGATGGGACTCGATCCGGCGATGCTTGCCGGCGACCCCGCGTGACGGAAGCGCTCAAGATCCAGAGGGGCCCGGGCCGGCCATCGACGGGGGCGAAAGAGCGCATCCTCGATGCCGGCCTCGAGACCCTGCTCGAAGAAGGGTACGCAGGACTGACCTATACGAAGGTGGCCGAGAAGGCCGGTGAGAACAAGTCGCTGATCTCTTACTACTTCGATTCCAGGCAGGGCCTGGTCGGTGCGGTCGCGGAACTGGTCGGAGAGCGAATCACGGGAGAGATCCTGGAAGAGATCCGCGAAACGAAGCAGGTGATTGAGCTGGCCGCAGGCCTGGTCAGTGGCCTGTGGAAGGTGATGGATGACGACCAGCGGATCGCCCGGCTTTACTTCGACCTCAGCGCGGTCAGTGTCGTCGATGACCAGGTGGGAGTTGCCTTGCGGGAAGTGAAGCACCGGTGGCGGCAGGTCATCGCCCGGTATCTCACCGAGGCCGGTGTGGGCGGGAGCGAGATCGAAGCTGCTTCGGTCTACCTCCTCGCCGGCGTGGAAGGACTGGCGATCGAGCGCCTTGACGAAGGTGAATCAGCGAGGCTGGAAAGCGCCCGCGCCATGTTCGTTCGCGGGGCGGCCTTCGCCATCTCCGGAGAAGCGGCCTGAGGCACAACCATCGTCGTTGGAAACGGCGATGGTTGGTCCCGCGGGGGCGGTTTCGACACCGGACACCGTTCGATTGGCATTCTGGTTGACTTGTGAACTAGTCTTGTAAGGCTTGATACCCGTCGGGGACCCAGGGAGACGGGAACGGTTCGGAAGGTCGGAATGGAATCGAAATCTCAGAAAAGGATGATTCGCAGGCTTCCCCTTGCTTTGGGAGTGACTGCCGCTGTCGTGTTGCTGCCGGTTTTGGTCGCTCTCGGACTTCGGCTCGGCGATGTCGTCACATCTCCGTTCTTGCTGATTCTCGTCCCGATCGCCCTTTCAGTCGGTATTTCCCAAGGGCTCTCCGTCTTCTGGAAGCGGCGCCGGGCTTCGAATGACGTCCTCTTCGAAGACCTGATGATCTGGGGCTGGTTTCGCAGATGGCGTTTCGAGCGCCTGCTCGACCGTTCCGAGACATTCGTTGGACCGAACGCCGATTCCGGTCTGACCACGAAACAGCGGGCGAAGAAGCTGGAGCAGCTGTCGGCGGCGCTCGAGGCGCGTGACGCTTATACCCACGGTCATTCCCGCCGGGTCGCCCGTCATGCGGCCAGCATGGCCAAGCGACTGAAGTTGCCTTCTGAGGAAGTCGCGAGGATCCGGACTGCCGCCCTGCTCCACGACGTCGGCAAGATTGAAACGCCACGGGAGATCATCGACAAGCCCGGCAAGCTCACCGACGCCGAGTACGAAGTGATCAAGCTTCATCCGGGGGCCGGCGCCGAGATGGTCGCCGAGCTGAATGACCCCGAACTGACGTCGATCGTTCGGCACCACCACGAGCGGATCGACGGTCACGGTTACCCCGATGGGATCAGCGGCGAAGAGATACCCCTCGGAGCCCGGATCATCGCCATCGCCGACACTTTTGACGCCCTCACATCGGCCCGGCCCTACCGGTCCGGGAAGGCACATGAGTTTGCACTGGCCATCCTGCGCGAGGAATCCGGAAAACAACTCGATGCGGCCGCGGTGGAAGCCTTCGACGGCCGTTACGCCGGTCACCGGCCGGTTGCACTCACCGCAGCCGCCCTCGGCGTCGGCCGGCAGGCAGGGCAGTCATTGATCGGAATCGGCAGTGGCGCGGCACAGGTCGCAGCAGTCGGGGCCGCAGCCACCGTGATCGGTACGGCTCCGGCGCTCAAGCCGGCACCGAATCCGGACAAGGACAAGACGCCGATCGCACGGGCGGCTCCGGCCGACGGCGCGACGCCGGTTGCCGTCACGCCACCGGGAGCCGGAAACGACAGCCGGGCCAGGATCCGCAAGTCCAAGTCCAAGAACCCGGCGGGGCCCGGAACCAAGGTTGCGGGCGACACGAATCCGAACCAGGGTGCACAGGGCGGCGGTACTGGAGGCAACGGCGGTAGCAACGGTGGCGGTGGGACCGGTGGTGGGGGTTCGGGTAGCGGCGACTCAGGTGGCGGCGGAAGCGGTGGCTCCGGCTCGGGGTCCAGTCCCAAGCCTGCGAATCCGGTCGCCCCGGTAACCGAGGCTGTTCAGGGTGTCGTGGACAACCTTCCCGAAGTACCGAAGGTGGTCCCGGGATCGAACACGGTCAACGGGGCCCTGGACAAGGTCAAGGACACCTCGGGCAAGCTGTTGAATCCCGACAGGTAGTCCGGCCACGGGTATAGTCAGCGCAGGGATATCGAGGGAGGAATCGATGGAGAAGACGCGGCGCGAGCTTTTACGTGACGGATCGAGGGCTGCGGCCGGCCTGGCGGTAGCCTCTACGTTTTCTCCGAGCAACCCTCTGGGTGTCGCCGAAGCACTCGCGAAGTCGCCCAAGCTGAAGAGGCCGGGGTTCAACCTCGGGTGCAAGTCCCTCACGGCCGAGACCCACCTGAGACACCTGCCGGTCGACGGCAAGATGCCCAGGTGGCTGACCGGATCGCTGCTCCGGAACGGTCCAGCGCTGTTCGAGATCGGCGAGGAGAGATTCAACCACTGGTTTGACGGACTCGCGATGCTCCACGCATTCTCGTTTGACCGTGGACGCGTCAGTTACCGAAATCGCTTCCTTCGTTCGAGCGCCTACAAGGCCTGGAAGAAGGAAGGCCGCATCAAGTACTCGGAGCTGGCGACCGATCCCGTTCCCGATCCCTGCCGGCAGATCTTTTCCGGGGTATCGACCATGCCGGTGCTTGGCAGGATCCCGAATGCCAACGTTTCGATCGAAGAGCTGGCTGGCGAGTTCCGCGCCTTGACCGAGATCCCGATTCCGGTTCGTTTCAACCCCAAGTCGTTGAAAAGCCTTGGAACCGACGGTGCCGTGATGCAGGGGAGGCTCGGAACGGCCCATCCGCATCATGACCCGGCGACCGGTGAGCGGTTGTCCTACGAGATCGAGCTGGTGCCCCCAAGTGGCCTGCGCATCATCACCGAGAAGAGAGGCAGGCGGCGGGAACTGGCCTTCATTCCGCAGGCTTCGCCCGGCTACCTGCATTCTTTCGGCCTGACCAAACGTTACGTAGTGGTCGTGACGCAGCCCTGGAATTTCAACTTTTCGAAGTTCCTCAGCCCCGATCGCGGCCCGATCATCACCAACTACGAATGGCATCCCGACCAGCCTTCGACGATCATCCTGGTCGACCGCAAACGGGGCGGAGTTGTCAGGACCTTCGAGACCGATCCGTTCTTCGCCTTCCATCACATCAACGCTTACGAACGGAAGGGACGCGTCGTGATCGACGTCTGCGCGCACAAAGATGCCGGATCGATCGACGCCTTGTATCTCAAGAAGATCCGCAAGCACAACGATGTGCCGCAGGCCCGATACCGGCGGTTCGAAGTGAACCCGTCCACCGGGAGGCTCACCAAGCGCGATTTGATCGAAGCGGTGTTCGAACTCCCGCAGAAGAACTACGACGCCGTGAACGGCCGGCCCTACCGCTACGCCTACGGCGTCGGGCTGAAAGGGAACGGGAGCGGCTACATCGACCAGCTGGTCAAGGCCGATGTCAAGAAGGGTGAGTCGAAGATCTGGCGCGAGCGCGGGGTCTACCCGGGCGAGCCGGTTTACGTGCCACGTCCCCACGCCCGCCACGAAGATGACGGCGTGATCATGTCGGTCGTTCTCGACGGACGCCGCCGTGCATCGGCGCTGGTCGTTCTGGACGCGAAGTCGATGCACGAGATTGCGCGGGCCTCGGTGCCCCACCACATCCCGTTCGGTTTCCACGGGCTCTACACCCGCTAGGCGGATCTCGCGCCCGGGCTACCCGCGGGCCCGGCTTCGAACCTTCAGCTTGACCGGCTCCTGGTCAGGCCTCAGGATCTTGAGGTTGAAGGCCAGCTTCTTGCTCTTGCGGAGTTTGCGCGGATGCTTGATCGCCTTCGGGCGAATGGCCACGGTGAGGACGTTTGCCCCCGTGCCGGGCAGGCCGAGCACCTTAAGCTTCCGGCCCTTCGCGAAGAGGTTCTTCTTGCCGCGGATTCGCGTGCCGTCGGCCTTGACCACGACCCGGCGCTGGGCCCGGCGATTGAGTTTCAGCGCCCTGGGCAGCTTGACCTTGACGGTCCCCATGCCGGCGTTGACGGACTTGATCCGGATCGAGACCCGGGGGCGGTGGCGCTTGGTCCCGCTGACCCGGACCTTGGCCCGGGGCTCTTTGGCCTGTGAACCAGTGCCCGGAACACCATCGCCGCCTGGATTCCAGCCTCCGGCGGGGCAGCCGGTCTCGGTCGTCGGCAGAGTCCGACTGAGCTTTTTGCCGGCCTGGGACGTGAAGTCGACGCTGAAGATCGAGGTATCGGCACAGACGTCGTCGACGACCTTCAGCAGACCGTTTGATCCTCCGGGGAAGGTCAGCGCGAACCGCGAGAGGGGCAGGTCGGGCAGTCCTTCGAAGATGTTTTCGATGCGACCGTCTCTGAGGCCCGTCGATCCGAGGATCTTGAGGGGCAGCGCGCCCTTCAGGTCAACGCCGATTTGGGGAAATCCATTGGCGGCGACAAGGTAGACCGCGCCGGTCAGGTCCGAATCGAGCAGCGGGCTGACCGCGGTCGCGTTGCCGACCTGGGCGTTCGCCGGGCACTTGCCGGCCTGGAAGTCGAGCGGCCGGCAGGTCTCTCCGAGCTGGGAGACAACGATGCCGATCGCCGCGGGTAGGAGTACAGCCGCGCGCTCGTTATTCGCCTCGGCCTCCGTCTGGGTGATCACAGCAGACACCGTCGGCCGTGAATCCTTGATCAGTTCCTGCCCGTCCCCGTTGATGTCGAGACTCGCGTTCGGCTCGTAGGCCTGCTTTTTACAGTTGGTCGAGACGTAGGTGGTCGTACCGGTCGCCGCCGGATCACCTTCGCCCATAGCCCAGGAGCGAGCCGAGAACGCGGTCGTCTGGGTCCCACATGAAGTCGGGTTGCGCATGAAGGAGCCGTCGAGGTTGAGGTCGACCGAGTTGATCGCAATTCCGACCGGAATCGCACCGAGGATTTCGGCGTTTTTAGGCAGGTCTGCGAGGATCGTGTCGAGCCCGAAATCCGGGCGCAGCCCGACCTCGACCTGCATGATGATCGGCGGAAGGACCAGGTGGCTGGGGTCCGGTGGCCGCAGGACGATGCCCAGACGGGCCGGCTCGCCCGGCTCGGGAACCACGTTGTAGACGCTTCCTTCGACGGTCAGCGGAACCACGGACATGGCGGTGAGCTGGACGGTGGTCGACCCGATCTGGGATCCGGCGGGACAGGCGTCCGCATTGAGGCTGGCAGCCGGGCATTTCGGTACCGACTGGGGGTTTCCGGAAAGGCCGGGGGGCAGGCTGACCGTCAAGTCACGCAACTGGTCACCCGGCGTGGTGACGTCCAGGTGAACGTGGAAGTCCGATTTGGCGCCGGAATCAGTATTCGCGGGCGCTGCTACGAGGCCGCCCAGTCCGAACGCCGCCTGTGCGGCGGAGGCGAAGGCCAACATTCCGAGCAGCGCCAGGGGCAGTGCCAGGAGGGAACGTCGAAAGTGTCTACTGGTTTGGGTTTCGCCGAGCTTCAACTGCGTTCCTCTTTCCGTAATTTCTTGGGCCTCTTTACCGGACTGTCGGCCAACGTTGGAGACATCGGGGTACTCAGACTGCTTTACCCGGTCACCAACCATCGTCAAACCTGCAACCATCAGGTCGCGGTTTAACTTCTCGAAGTGACGATGGCTGGGGCGTAGTATCCGGGTGGATGGCTGACGATCCCCCCGCAACCGAGGTCCTCCGGGCGATCGGTGTGCCTACGCTCGGCGACTATCTCGATGGCGACTTTGGCGAAATTCGTCAGGGGGTCAGGGAACAACTGGCGCGGCCAGAGTTCGCGGCGGTGGACCCCGAAATCAAGAGCTCCGAATATCGCCAGCGGGTGTTCGACTGGTCGAAGATCCTTGCTGACGAAGGCCAGACGAACCTCGGTCTGCCGACGGCCTACGGCGGTGGCGGCAACATCGGTGGCTCGATCGCCGCGTTCGAGACACTTGCGTTCGGTGACCTCTCCCTGCTGGTCAAGACCGGGGTGCAGTACGGCCTCTGGGGAGGCGCGATTCTCCACCTCGGGACCGAGAAGCACCACGAGGAGTACCTGGCCGGCATCGCCGCCCTCGAGTTGCCGGGCTGCTTCGCGATGAGCGAATCCGGACACGGCTCCGATGTCCAGGCCGTGGGAACCACCGCGACCTACGACATCCAGAACGAAGAGTGGGTGATCGACACCCCGACCGAGGCCGACCGGAAGGACTGGATCGGTAACGCTGCCGTCCACGGGCGGGCGGCCGCTGTCTTCGCACAGCTGATCGTTGCCGGAACGAATCACGGGGTGCATGCCTTCGTGGTGCCCATCCGGGACAAACGCGGCAAGCCCCTGGACGGTGTCCGGATCGAGGACTGCGGGCACAAGCTCGGGCTGAACGGCGTCGACAACGGCCGGTTGTACTTCGACTCGGTCCGAATCCCGCGACTGAACCTGCTCGACCGCTACGGCTCGGTGTCCGCGGCCGGTGTTTACTCCTCGCCCATCAAGAGTGCGACGGGCCGTTTCTTCACCATGGTTGGAACCCTGGTCCAGGGACGGGTTTCGGTCGGTGGCGCCGGTGTCTCGGTCTCAAAGGTCGCGCTGACCATCGCAATCAAGCACGGCGACCGCCGCCGGCAGTTCGGGCCACCCGGTGGCGGCGAAGAAGTGAAGCTGCTCGACTACCGCGCCCACCAGCTGCGGCTCCTGCCGCTCCTCGCGCGGACCTATGCACTCCACTTCAAGCAGGAAGAACTGGTCAAAGAGCTCGATGCCGTTTTCAGCGGGACCGAGACCGACCAGCACGCACGCCGGTCGCTCGAGTCAAGCGCCGCCGGGGTCAAGGCCTTTGCGACCTGGCACGCGATCGAATGCATCCAGACCGGAAGGGAGGCCTGCGGTGGCCTCGGCTACCTGAGCTCGACCGGCTTCGCCGCACGCAAGGCGGACGCCGAGATCTTCGCCACCTTCGAAGGCGACAATACGGTCCTTCTCCAACTCGTCGCCAAGAGTCTCCTGACCGGCTACCGCGAGGAGTTCGGCGATCTCAACCCGATCGGAATGGCCGGTTTCATCGCTTCGCAGGTGATCGGGCGTTTCGTCGAACGTTCCGCCGCGCGCGAGCTCTGGGGACGGATCTGGGACGAGATCACGCCCGATTCCGAGGAAGACGGTGACCTCAAGAAGCGCAATTACCAACTGGCGCTTTTTGCCTGGCGCGAAGACCACGTGCTTTCGGGCGTGGCGCGCCGGCTGAAAAGCGGGATCGACGACGGGTACGACCCTTTCGTCGTCTTCAACGCCTGCCAGGACCACGTTCTGGCCGCGGCCCGGTCACACATCGAGACCCAGATCCTCGAGGCCTTCTCCCGCGGCGTGGACGATTGCGAAGACGGGAATTCGAAAGCGATGCTCGACCGGACTTGCGACCTCTACGCGCTGAGCGTGATCGACGAACACCGGGCCTGGTACCAGGAGCACGGTCGCATCTCCTCGACTCGGGCCAAGGCCGTGACCCGAAATCTCAACACGCTCTGCGAAGAGCTACGGCCTCACGCCGTGGACCTGGCCGACGCCTGGCGCGTGCCGGACTGCGTCTTGCCAGAGTTCGGCCCCGACGGAATCGTCGGCTGAACAAGGACGAGGTACTTGCGGTCGCGATTGCGTCGGCGAAAGCTTCCGAGACGGTGTGGCCCTTGCGAACGGGCACAAAAAGAGGGGCCGCCCAAGCGACCCCTCTCCGTTGATTCGTGCTGCTGCGTGAATCAGCTCTCGTCCGCGACCTTCACGATCTCGAGTTTCTTGAATACGGTGCCGCCAGCGGTGAACTTGACTTCCGCTTCGGTGACCTCGACGTCAACCGCCAGATCGTCGATCGAGCAGTTGCCGTCGCAATCACCCTCGTGACCCCGCGGGGGCCGACCTTCGCCGCCGGCTTCGTCACCGGGACCCTGGTCGTCGGTTTCGTCGTCACCTGACTCGTCATCGGACTGATCGTCGCCTGACTCGTCATCTCCAGGTCGACCAGGTCCGCCGCTACCTTCGTGACCGCGGCCGCGTTCTTCAGCATCGTCACCAGATCCCTGGTCGTCGGTTCCGTCGTCGTCGCCCGAGGACTCGTCCTCGCACTCGACGCGGGTGGCTTCGGAGACCGAGCCAGTGAGTTTGCCACCGGCGTAGAGGGAGATGGTCAGGGTTCCCGCGTCAGCGTCGTACGCGGAGATGATGCCGGCCCGTTCCTTCTTGTCGCTGATGCCGTCGTCGTCGGAGTCCTTGTCACGGGGGTTGGTTCCCGCGCGGAACTCGCCACGGTTCTTCAGTCCGTCGTGGTCCTGGTCCAGCCTCCGCTGATCCTTCTTGAGCGAGAGCTTGTGTGCCTTCTCCCACTTGTCGGGAAGCTTGTCGTGATTCCGGTCTTTGGCCGACGCCGCACCCGGCAGCGAAACCGCCACGAGAGCGAGAATCGCGGCAAACAGAATGCCGATTCTTCCGGTCTTGAATGTGTTCATCGAATTACCCCTTCGTCTGCCGCCGACCTGGCGACTGATTTGAGCCGGGCCAGAAGGCCGGGCTGTGGCTACCTCTGATTCCTAGACCCGAACGCGTGGCGAAAGTCACGCGAGTCAGCCGAGGGGGGAAATCAGTCGTCGTCGGAGGAGCTGGATTCATGTTCCAGTGGCTCGGCGTCCCCGGGGTAAGCATCGTCCGAGCCGGACCCGGAAGAGCCGCTGCCCGACTCGCCCGATCCCGTACCCGAGCTTCCGTCCTCACCGGCGGGGTTCGGCGGGCGGGGGGAGTCGTCCCCGGCACCGGGTGCATTGGGATGGCTGCCATATCCGGAGCCGCCGGAACCAGGGCCAGAGTCGTCACGGTGGCTGCCCTCCGGCCGTGGCTCACGCCGCTCGTCCTTTCCGTGGCCCGCGCCCCGGTGTTCTTCATTCCTCGCTTGCCGGATCGAATGGTCGTCGCTTTCGCCGGAACCCGAAGAATTTCGGCCGCCTCCAGACTTGCCGTCGTCAGCTCCTGAAGAACCGTGTTTCGAGCCCGGGGTCCCGCCGATGATCGAAGGGGTGCCTTGAGCGTTGCCGGAGGCTGCCCCGCCGGTCGAACCTTCGTATGTCTTCACTACGGTCTCCGGGGCCGTGTCGCGTGAAGAATCGTGGTGCCGTTCGGCCGCGACCCCTCCGGCGATCGACCCGCTGGCGACGATCGCGACCAAGGCGAGCTTGGTGGATCCGGCACCGGCCAGGCCGCCGAAGACCCCACCGGTGGTTGCGGAGCCGACCGTACCGCCGGAAGCGCCGAGCGCCCCGGTAGCGGCAGCACCACTAGCCGCTCCGCCCGCGGCTCCGGTTGCGAAGAGGCTGGAAGCGTCAGAAGCCAGCCAGGCGATCAGCGGGAACGGGATCAACGCACCGAAGCTATTTCGCAGGCTGAGCCTGGCTCGGTAGATCAGCTGCTTCGTGGCACCGGGGGAAACGTCGAGTTCGGCGGCGATCTCGTCGTTGGAGAATCCGCCGAGTTCATGACCGATCAGGGCCCGGCGCTGCGAGGTGGGGAGTGCCGACACGGCTGCGACCACGGCGGCGAATTCTTCCCGGCGCTCGGCGACCTCGTGTGGCTGCTGGAAGCCACGGTCCATCGTTTCGCCGAGGTTGTCGTGGCTGTGTTTCCGGTTGTCGCGTAGATCATTGAGGGCCGTATTGCGCACGACCGTGTAGAACCACGGTTTGGGTTCGATCGACTGATCGCCCGCCAGGCAGCGGTGTGCCTTGACCAGGGAGTCCTGGACCACGTCCTCCGCACGGTCGCGCCCGGCGATCGCACCGGCGTACGCCACCAGAGCCGCGCGATAGCGGTGCACGAGTTCATCGAATGCGGGCTCGACCCCGCGGCGGAAGAGCTTTACGAGTCGGCTGTCAGATTGCATGCGTAGCGATCCCCTGGCGAGTGGTGATACGGGTTTCGCGGCAATTGGCTCCATGGACTTTCAATTGTAAGCGGCGCCAAGCCGCGAATCGTCAGTAGTGACCCTGTAACCCGGGTCGTCCGTTAAAGTCACGCAGCAGAAACACCCCGATTACCTCGGGGTTCTCGAGCGCGGTTCCCAGCCTCCTGTCGGTTCCCCGAAGCTGGTTGGAAGGTGCTCGAGGGATTCAGTATTCGGGCTATTGCTCGCGCAGGACTTCTGAGGGGCTCAGCTTGCCGAGGATCAACAGGGCGACACCCGTGGAGGCAGCGGTTGCGGCCAGCACCAGCCCCGCGAGCAGGGCTGCGTCGGCATAAGGCAACTTGCCGACCGGAGGCAGGATGAAGAGCGGTTCGAGCACGTGGACCAGCAGCAATCCGAAGGCGGTGCCGACCATCGCACCAGCGAGCAGGCCGCTGACGCTGACGAACGCGGCCTCGCCGAAAACCAGCGCCCGGACCCCCGGCTTCCCAGGCCCTGCGCCCGGAGCACCACGTATTCACGCCTTCGCTGAAGCATCAGGCCGAAAACGAAGATCGCGATCACCGCTGCGCTGATCGCGAGCGTGAAGAAAAAGTTGAGATCGACGAGGCCGCGAACGTTAAGTGCGGTCAGACTCGACTGGTCCTTGTTGAAGCTGGTCTCGGTTGTGTCGAAGTTGAGTTTTCCCTGAGCCCCGGGACCGGCCTCGATCGCTGATCGGGCCGACTGGAGTCCTCCGGCGCCGGGGTCACTGGTCTTCACGAGAAAGAAGTCGGCCCGCTTGATACCCGTCTCGCTTTGGTACCAGTCGAGGTTCGCAACGACGTTCAGCCCGGCGGGAAAGCCCGGGAAGCTGGTGAAGACCCCGGCGACCTTGACCTTCCGGAGCTGCTGCCGGGAGGTACCGCGCGCGAGCAGGAGTTCGGCGGTATCGCCAACCTCCAGCTTGAGGTCGTCGGCCGAAACATCGTCGAGCAGGATGTTCTTGGGGGATGTGGCGAGCGCCTGCATCGCCTGGTCAGCGGTGGCGCTCGGGAAGAACTGGTCCGAAAGCGCCGCGGTCTTCCTGAAGCTCGCCGGTTCGATCGCGGCGAGGTCCTTGACGTCGCTGTTGAACCGGCTGCGGAGGAAGGAGTTCTCAAGACTGCCCACGACCGGGGTGGCACTCGGTACGCCATCCACTTCCAGCCGCCGGGCGTATCCGGGCGGGTAACTCACTGGACTCAGCGGGCTGGGAGTCACCCGGATGTTTGAACCGACGGTGAATTCGGCATCGGCAGCCTTCGAAGAATCGTAGGTCGAAGCAAATGTCGCGAGACCCACCCCGAAGCCGATCACAAGCGCGACACCGGTGATGCCCGTGATCAGGGCCCGCGACCGGCGACTGAGAGTGCGGCTGAGCACGCCCCTGACAACCGGCCCGAAGCGGGAGGGTGACGTCACAGGAATGTGACGGGCGACCCCTTCGAAGATGCGGGCTGAAACCAGGGTGCCGGCAAACCAGGTGCCGAGTGGAAGCAGCAGCAGATACGAGCTGAGTGAAGTCGACGTCCCGGTCGACACCGCTCCCGAGGGTGAGTCGAAGCCTCCCCGGCGAAGTGCCACGACGGCCGCAACGGTCGCTATCAGCACGGCGGCGTAGTCGAGCCGCAGGCGTCGCCATCGCGGCTGCACCTCGAGCGCCATCTCACGGCGCTCACCACTGACTTCGCGGGCAAGTGCGCGCCGTCCCGGGAGGTAGAGGGCAAGTCCGGTCGCGATGATTCCGGCGAGGATCGCGATCAGCGCCGAGAGTGCCAGTTGGCCGGTTGATGCCTGGAGGAGCTCCGACGGCCCGAGAACGAGGAGGATCGATCCGAAGCCCAGGGCGGTTCCGAGAATGGAGCCGATCCCGGCCAGGGCAATCGTCCGATAGGCGAGAATCCTGGTCAGATGGCCCCGGTTGGCTCCGCGGAGGCGCAGGTTCGCCTGTTCCCGTCGCTGAGATGCCGCGAGGATCGTGCCGGCATAGGCTGCCAGGAATCCGGCGAGCAACAGGCCGGGCAGGCCAAGGAAGAGAAACATTCGCTTGGCTACCGCGGCATCTGCCTTCGCGACCTCGAGCGTGTTCGAGGCGTTGTCCAGCAGATAGTCCTGACCGGGGGCGACTCTCTTGATCCCTTTTGCCGACTTACCGGTCTGAGCCAGTGCCGTACCCGGATCGGAGTCGAGGGGGTTGCGGTCGAGCTGCACGTCGACCTCGATCGTCGGCGGAGCCTTTACGGCCAGGGAATTTCCTCTGGCGGCTCCGGCGTCACGAAACGCAGGAATTACCAGCCGCTCGAAATCCCTCGGTTCCATCACCACTGAGTCGGGGATGTAGAGGAAATCCTCGAGCTTGGATCCTTCCCGGCTGTTGAACAGCGGGCGAGCTCGGGAGAGATCAGTGATGCCGCTGACCCGAAGGCTGGCCGGGGGGCGGGAGCCGGGCAGTTGCAGGTCGACCTGGTCACCGATCCTGACGCCGAGAGCCCGCGCGGCCTCGGAGCTGAGCAGGACCGAACCAGGCTCAAAGCCCCCCTCGGCTACTCTCACCGCGGGGTACTCACGAGCGTAGTTGGCGTCGAAGCCGAATATCTTGACCGCCCTGTCGATGGTCTTGCCTGAGCTCGACAGGGAAAGGGGTGCAAGCTGGGCAAAGGAAAGCTGATTTGCGGCGGACACGCCGGGAATTCGGGCGATCGTTTTCTCGAGTTCACCGGGCCCGATCAGCGCCGGTCCGTTCGCCGGATCGGGAATCACGTCCTCACGGGTCGAAACGGTGGCCCCGGATTCGAGTTTGGCCGGGTCGTTGATCGATCGTGTCACCTTGACCGCGTAGCTGAAGTCGATTCGTCCGCCGGGTTCCACCGTTCCGGCGTTCAGGCCGATCAGTCCCGGGCCATGGGCAAATGGACTCTGGCCGGAGGAATCCGTCATCGGCCGGCCGTCGCGCCGGGCCGAGCCGGGAACGTAGGTCAAACCGGGGCCGAGCTTGTCGTTCACGACCACCTCATTGACTGCCGTTGCCCCGGAGTTGGTCAAGACCAGATTCATCGTCGCTTTTTCGCCGGGCTTCAGGGGAGTGTCCGGAACCAGCTTCTGCCGGAGCCGAATGCCTTCGCCGAGCGGCGATGTGAGCACCCGCTGCATGTCGATGTCGACCGGAGCCAGAGCTCGCTTGGTCATCGAGGCACCCGAGCCGTCGATGAAGAAGAGCACGCCCGAAAAGAGCCCGACGCCGAGCAGCACTCCGACCAGCGAAGCGAGCGTACGTCGCGGGTTACGGAGCAGGTCCCGGCGGGCGTAGCTAAACACGCGAACTCCCGGGTTGGGCGGTGGTCGCGGATGCTGCGTCATCCGCGACAAGCCGCCCGTCGCTGAGAACAACCCTTCGCTGAAGCCGTGAGGCGACCGCGGGGTCATGGGTGATCAGGATCAAGGTCGCTCCCGATTCGGCCTGAGCTTTCAGGAGCAGGTCGATCACTACCTCTGAGTTGTCGACATCGAGCGACCCGGTCGGCTCATCGGCCAGAATCAGGGCGGGTCGATGGACCAGCGCCCTGGCGACAGCGACCCGCTGACGCTCGCCACCGGAAAGCTGGTCTGGGTAATTCCCTCCGGCACCCTCGAGTCCCAGCGACGCCAGGAGTTCGCCCGCCCGCCCGCTCGACTGCTCCCCCCCGGCAAGCGAGAGCTGCATGCTCACGTTTTCCATCGCGGTCAGGAACGGTTGGAGGTTGTGCGACTGGAACACGAAACCGATGCTCTGTCTGCGGAGCACCGCGCGCTGGCCTTCCGGCATGTCCGAGACGAGCTGCCCGCCGACCACGACGGTTCCCTGGTCCGGCACCTCCAAGGCCCCGATCATCGAGAGCAAGGTGGACTTGCCACACCCGCTCTCACCGGTGATCGCCAGCCCCGAGCCGGCCGGCACGACCAGATCGATCCCGTCGACCGCACGGACAACCCCGGCCCCGGTCGCAAAGCTCCTGCTGACCTCGGTCGTTGACACCTCGATTCCTGCCGGGATCATCCGACCTCCACCTTTCCGTCGGCAACCCGAAGCAGATTGTCGGTGAGCCGGGCAGATTCCGGGCTGTGGGTGACGATCAGCACGGTCAGCCCACGCTTGGCCGATGCGCTCAATATGAGATCCAGCACCCGGGCGGCGTTCTTCGAGTCGAGTTCGGCGGTGACTTCATCGGCCAGCAAGAGTTCGGGTTCGTTGACCAGGGCCACAGCCAGGGCGACTCTCTGCGCCTCTCCGCCCGAAAGCCGCCGTGGCAAGACTCCGGAACGTCCGGCGAGGCCGAGCTCATCCAGGATCCCGGCGGCTTTCTCGGCGGGTCGTTCGCCGCCGGCCAGCTCGACGGCGAGCTCGACATTTTCCGATGCGGTCAGGAAGGGGATCAGGTTGTCGCTCTGGACGACGACACCAATCCGCAGGGCCCGTAGCGAGGCCCGCTCCGTTTCGTCCATTGCGGTGACTTCCTCGCCGGCGAATTGCACCTTGCCTGAATCCGGCAACAGAAGGCCGGCAACTATGGCCAGCAGGGTTGACTTGCCGGCACCGGAGGTGCCGATCAGGCTGGTCGTCTCCCCGCGGTTGATTTCAAAGGTTGCCCCGGAAAGCACCACGGTGCCTTCGCCGCCCTCGCGGTAGGACTTCTCCAGCCCTTCGACTTTGACGAGTGCGGGACCCACTTCAGCCCCTCTGTCCGAGGGGAAGGCCGCCGAAAACATCCGGGGACTGCTTTGGAGCGTTGTGGTCGAGGCTCATCGCTTCCTTGCCGACCTCGGCAAGGGCCTGCTGACTGAGCATGGTGAGGTTGACCATTTTCTCGACGTCCTTGTGGACGCTGTCATCCTGCGGCACGTTGTCAATCTGGCCGACGTCCCTGGCGTAGTACTTGAGTTCATTGTCAGGGGCCGAAGCCTTGCCTTCACGAACGACCAGCACGTCGTTAAAGCAGTCGTAGGGCACGCAGTGCCGGGTGCCCACCTTGAGCACCTCAGCAACGTCGGCCTCTTCCTTGTCGGGCCGCGCGACCGAGTAGACCGGCGTTTCGATCCGCGGGTCAGCCTGCACGAGGACTCCGGCTTCGCCGCCGTTGACGCCACTGAGCCAGGGGTCAAGCGACGAAACGAACCGACCCCCTTCGTAGCCCTGCGTATAGCCACCCAGGTTCCAGACATTGCCGCTCTTGTCTTCGGCCACGTAGTCGACAGAGATCTGAGTCACTTGACCACCGTCGATCTCGTGGTCGAGCATGAGCACCGTCTTCACGCCGTCGACCTTGCGGTAAACGTCGGTCACCGTCGTTACCACCTGGTGGGGGACCGCTCTTCCGCCGACCCTGGTCGATCCTTCCCGGACCGATTGCGTCCCGGGGATGAGTGGCAGGTAGCTGTTCCTTCCGGTCGCCGGATCCCCGAAGTTCGCGGGATCGAATTTCACCTCGCGGGCCTTGGCCGGTGTGGTGTCGGTCGGCGTTCCTCCGCCACAACCCGCAAAGAACATCACCGCCCCGGCCAAAGCAAAGGCAAGGGTCGAATTCAGAGTCCTGAACCTGTTTGTTTCCTTCATCTCCGGCCTTTCCTCGGAGCCCCGTCAGCGGGACTCGGTTGTCTGGAAAGGCAGGTTGACCCCGGCAGATGAGGGTTGGATGAGAAGCGCCGAAAAAGTTACGCGCGGGTTGTAACTACCTGGCCGGGCCGGGATACTGGACCTGACGTGTCGCTGACATTCGCTTTCTTTCCCGAGGGTGCTTTCGGCCCGACCAATAACTGCGTCGGGATCGGCAATGTCCTTCGCGATCGTGGGCATCGGGTCGTATTCATCATCGAAGAGTCATTCGCCGGAACTCTCGAATCCCAGGGGTTCGAAGAGCGCTTGATGCGGCTTGGTCCTGCTCCGGAGGTGGAGGAAGCCCCCGGTCAGTTCTGGAAGGACTTCGTCGCCGAGAATGCCCCGGTGTTCCAGACGTCGACCTTCGAGCAGCTCACCGGCTTCGTCGAGCCGACGTTCAGGGCGCTCGCCGACGGATCCCGTTACGTCGATGACCGCCTCACCGAAATCATCGAAGAGATCGACGCCGACGTGATCGTCGAAGACAACGTGATCGCTTTTCCGGCACTGCCGGCCAGTGGGCGGCCCTGGGTGAGGATCGTTTCCTGCAACCCCGCGGAGGTCACCGACCCCGACCTGCCACCGGTTTTCTCCGGACTGCCGGCCGGTGACCGGTCGGACTGGGCCGCCTTCTGGAACGAGTATGACCGGGTCCTGTCTCCCCTTCATCGGGAGTTCAGCGAGTTCTGCACCGAGCGCGGAGCGCCGGTCCTGCCCGCGAGGTCGTTCATCCACGAGTCGCCGTACCTGAACATCTACGCCTATCCGGAAGAGGTCGACTATTCGCGGGCCGAATCGCTCGGGCCGCTCTGGCACAACCTCGACTCGACCATCCGCTCGAGTGATGAGGCCTGGCAGATCCCGGCGGAGATCACCGGAGGGGAGGGGTCACTGATTTATCTGAGTCTCGGTTCGCTTGGATCGGCCGACGTCGGCCTGATGCAGGGATTGATCGACACCCTCGCCACGACCCCGCATCGCTCGATCGTCTCGATGGGTCCACTCCACGACCAGATTGAGCTCAGGCCCGGGATGGTCGGAGGCGAATTCCTGCCCCAGACTTCGATTCTTCCGCTGGTCGATCTGGTGATCACCCACGGCGGCAACAACACCGTGGTCGAGTCGCTGCACAACGGTCGCCCGATGATCGTTCTGCCGCTCTTCTGGGACCAGCACGACAACGCCCAGCGGATCGAGGAGTCCGGTTTTGGCGCGCGTTTGGCGACCTACGATCATGGGCCCGAGGATCTGACCGCGGCGATCGAGCGCCTGCTCGGCGACCGGGAGATGCACCAGCGGCTGTCTGCGGTTTCCCGCCGCCTCAAGGAGCGCGGCGGAGTGTCCGCGGCCGCCGGTCTGATCGAGGGCCTGGCCGGCCAGGTCGGCCCTCGACCCTCAACCCGGCCAACGATTACGTAAGTTTCGGCAGCGCCCGTGACCCTCGGCCCTCGGGTCAGCCGCCGTTCGAAGCCTTTTCGTAAGCCCGGCTCGGCTCGCCGCGGAGCGCGGTCGGGGCCGGCAGCGGGGTGCCCTGGGCGTCGGCTCCGGCCAGCACCGGCAGCACGATCCTTGAAGGCTTCCTGCCGCCGAGCAGGATCGTGTTCTTCGTCTTGCCCTTGTCGAGCGTTGCGAAATGCCAGATCGCCCGGTCGCCACCTACCGCGGAAACCGTGATCCGGAGCTTCGAGCCCGCGCGGAAGGCATGGGCCGCCGCGAAGACCGGGATCCGGATCCGGCTGTACTTGCGCTTGGGCAACCTGGCCGCGTCCTTCTTGAAGTGGGTCGGGAACGGATCGCTCTTGGTCGATGCCTTGCGGTCGAGCTTGCGGTGCGAAGCCCGCAGCCAGCCGCTCTGGACGTAAGTCTCCTGACCATCAGGACGGACCTCGGTCAGCGTGGCCTGGAGGTCGGTGTCCTTCGCCGACGACTTGAGCCAGAGGTCGACGCTGGAACTGCCGGCGATGACCGTGTCTTTGGTCAGTGCCGCGCTGGTGAAGCCGACTCCCTTTCGCTTGGCGATCGGCTGCCAGTTGTACGGCGGCTGGGCGAGCCAGGCTTCGCCGCCGGCATGATCGCCGGTCAGAGTCGAAACGGGCCTTGCTTTCGGATCAGCCTTGTAGGACGCCTTCGAGCTGGACCTTGCCTTCTTCCTGGTCAGCGCGCCCTTCTTGCCGAAGTAATAGGGAGTGGCCTTGGCCTGCCTGACGGGCCAGGACTTGAAGCCCATCTCCCAGCTTGCGCCGATGCCTCCCGGGTGGCCGGGGACTCCGGTTCCGTTTTCCATGAGGACCCGGATACGCGGGTCCTTCTTGAATTCGTCCCTGGCCTTGGCCACGTCGGATTCGGGATACGAGGCGAACCTCGACTGCTCGACCGGAGCCGCGGCCGCCTTGGCCAGTCCCTGGTAGAGCGCGCCACTCTGGGCGAGGAGCAGGCCCGGGACCTGCGGAATTCGATCGGCCACGAACAGGTTCAGGAACTCGACCCACCGCGTGATCGAGTTCGGACCGAGCGAGTCGGCGTGAACACCGTTCTGGAGAGTGATCCAGACGTTCTTGTTCTTCTTCAGCTTCGACAGGCTTTCGGCGAAGTGGGCACTCGTCTGCTCGTCCTGGAACTGGCCGAGCAGGAACACCGGAACCTTGATCCGGCTGTACCAGGTGCCCGGTGAGCGATCCTTGAAGACGTTGTTCCTGAAGGGACGGTCGAGCGTCTGCTTGACGCCGTCGCGCGCCTGAAGATGCACCTGATTCTTGATGCAGTGCTGGTCGGGAACGTTCGGCGGCGAACCCAGGGGGTCACCGTTGGTCGTCAGTTCTTTGGCCCAGGCCTGTCCGCCTTCCGGTGCGGGACGCGCGTCTTCATTGCGCTCCTGGAGCCAGTCGAGCTGGAAACCGTCGTTGAAGATGCCGCCGGGATAGACCGACGAGAGGTAGGCGTCGTCGGTGACCGACATCGGCGCGATCGCCGCGAGGTGGGGCGGCTGCGTGCCGGCGGTGAAGAGCTGGGTGATCCCGGAGAACGAGATCCCGCCCATGCCGACCTTGTTGCCCTGGACCCAGTCCTGGTTACCGACTGTCTCGACTGCGTCGTAGCCGTCGTAAGTCACCGGCAGGCCGAACAGGTCGAAGGCACCACCCGAGCAGCCGGAGCCGCGCATCTGGACGCTCACCGAAGCGAAGTCGAGCAGCGGGGCGACGATCGAACCGACTGCCGTCGAAGTCGCCGGGGCGAGATCGTCCGGGGTCCCGGACAGGAAAGAAATGAAAGCGTTGTGCGGTGCGGCCGTCTGGTAACCGGAGTACTCGACGAGGGTCGGGAAGGGTCCGTCATCGATGTCCTTGCCGGAGGGGAGACGTACGGTCATCGCCAGTTCGGTCCCGTCACGCATGGTCACGTAGTTCAAGCCCTTGTGGAGGGACTTGTTGGCGTAGAAGGAATTTGGCGGGTTCTTGCCGGCTTTGAGGACGGCAAACTTCTTCGAGGCGGAAACGGCCTTGCCTTTTACGCTGAAGACCCTGTAGCCACGCCCGGGCTTCAGGCCGTAGAACATCTTGCTGCCGAAGCGGTCGGACTTGCCTTTCTTGACGATGCGTTTGGCCTTGTTGACCAGCAGGAGCTTGATGCCGGGAGACGTGTCTTCGGCATAGGCCTGGTTGATGCCACCGCGCGAGGTGAAATTCGCTTTCGCGTTCGGCTTGGGTGCGCGCTTCAGCTTCTTCGAATGCTTATTCGCAGAAGTTCCGGCAGCTGTCGCCGTAGCGGTGGCTACTGCGAAAGCAGCAAAGACGGCGGCGAGCGCCGTCAGCAGAGCAGCGATCGACGAGCCGTTACGAAATCCGCGCATGTATCTCTCCCGAAAAGTAGTTTTTCCCGACAGCCCCTGCCATCGAGATTCATGGAGACTACCCGTAAGATCGAGTTATGCAAAATTTGAAGTTCCTCAAGGACTTTGACCTGCCGCCCGAGAAGGTCTTCGAGTTCTTCTCGGTGCACGAGAATCTCGGAGGCGTGCTGGGTGCGACCGTGACCCGCATCAAGGACGGCACGGACGGTGACCCCAACGGGGTCGGTTCGGTCCGCACCATCAACCCGCCTGGTCCCGTCCCGGCTTTCGAAGAGACGACGATCCGGATCGTGCCGAACGAAGAGATCGACTACACGGTCACCAAAGGCACTCCGCTCAAGGACCACCTCGGCGAGATCAGGTTCAGCCCGAAAGGATCGGGCACCCACATGGAGTGGAAGATCATGATCGACGCCGGCTTCCCCGGCCTCGACTTCGTCATCGCCAAGGTGCTCTTGCGCACGATCGGCAAGGGCCTCGACGGGGTGAAGATTCCCGCCTAAGGCTCGATGTGGACGACCAGCTTGCCGGTGTTCTTGCCGGCGAAAAGCATGTTGAGAGCGTTCGGCAGCTCTTCGAATCCTTCGACCACCGTCTGCTCTGACTTGATCTTGCCTTCGCCGACCCACTGCGACATCTGCTTGATGCCTTCGCCGAAGCGGGCGTAATAGTCGAGGATGATGAAGCCCTGGAGCTTCACCCTCTGGATCAGCAGGTTGCCGAAGGTGCGCGGTCCGGGCGGCAGTTCTTTCTCGTTGTATCCGGAGATCAGTCCGCAAAGAGCGACCCGGCCGTCCTTGTTCATGCGGCCGAAGACCGCTTCCATGATCTCGCCTCCGACGTTCTCGAAGTCGACGTCGATCCCGTTCGGGGTCGCCTCCTTGAGCTGGTCCCGCCAGTCGTCGGCCTTGTAGTCGACGGTGGCGTCGAAGCCGAGTTCGTCGACCAGCCAGGAGCACTTCTCCGGGCCACCGGCGATGCCGACCACGCGCGCACCCTTCAGCTTCGCGAGCTGGCCGGCTACGGAGCCAACCGCTCCCGCAGCGGCCGAGACGACGACCGTCTCGCCTTCCTTCGGCTCCCCGATCTCGAGCATTCCGAAGTAGGCGGTCATGCCGGTCATGCCGAGGGTTCCGAGAACCGCTGACGGCGGGGCATCGACTTCCGGTGGAACGATCATGAGCGGATTGGAGTCGCTGACGACCGTGTAGTCCTGCCAGCCGGTCAGACCCTGAACGACCGAGCCCACCGGGAAGTTTTCGTTCTTCGACTCGACCACTTCGCCGAGGCCGAGTGCACGCATGACCTCGCCGATCGCGACCGGCGGCAGGTAGGTCGGCTCTTCGCCGATCCAGGTCCGGTTGGTCGGGTCGATCGAGATCCAGGTGACGTTGACGAGCGCCTCGCCGTCCTTGATCTCCGGGACCGGTTCGGTGACCAGGTCGTAAGTGTTGTCGTCCACGGGTCCGGACGGACGTTCAGCGAGCAGGAAGCGACGGTTCTCGGTTGTCATACGTCCATCCTAGGTCGCAAGGCTTATCTTGGTCATATGGAAGTTCGAATCGCAACCGAATCGGACACCGACGGGGTCGCGGAAACGCTCGCTTCCGCATTCGAATCGGACCCCCTCTGGGGCTGGGCTTTTCCCGAGCGATCGGATCTCGTGGCCTGGTGGAAGTTCTTCGCGGGCAGCGCCCTTCGTTACCCGTGGACCTTCATCGCCGATGACTTCGCTTCGGTCGCCGTCTGGATCCCGCCGGGCGGAATCGAACTGACCGCTGAGGAGGAGGCCGAGATGGAACCACTGCTGACCGGCCTCATCGGTCCCCGGGCGAAAAACGTAGTCGAATTGGTCGAGGCCTTCGAGGGAAACCACCCGGCCGGGCGTCTCCACTATTACCTGAGCCTGCTCGGGACCCACACGTCGCAGAGTGGCAAGGGACTGGGCATGGCGCTGCTCGCCGAAAACCTGGCGACGATTGATAGCGAACGCGCGCCGGCCTACCTCGAGTCGAGCAACCCGGCCAACAACGCCCGGTACGAACGCCAGGGATTCAACCTGATCGGCAGCTTCGACCGGCCGGATGGCGGAGCTCAGGTGTCGACGATGTGGCGGGACGCGCGGTAGCCCTTGGCAGACGAGCTGATTGTGATCGGCGCGGGCATGCAGGGGATGACCGTGGCACTGGCTCTCGCTGAACGGGGCGTCAGGACCCTGGTCCTGGAAGCCGCGGAGCGGCCCCTGCTCGGAGCCAGCCTCCGGAATGAAGGAAAGATCCATCTCGGCTTCGTCTATGCCCTCGACCGGAGCGGTGAGACCGCCCGGGTGATGGCGGAAGGCGCACTTTCTTTCACGCCCCTGATGGAGCGATGGTGTGGTGATCTCGACTGGGCCGGCAATCGTTCGGACCCGTTTGCGTACGTCGTGATGGACGGAGGACTTTCCACCCCCGCTGAACTCGAGGCTCACTATGAAAGCGTCATGGCCGAAGTCGACCGGGCCGCGGAAGCGTTCGGGTCCCGGTATCTCGGGGACGATGAGTTGCCGGCAGTCAGGCGGGGACGCGGACCCGCGCCGGGGCTCCGTCCGGGGTTGTCCAGCGGGTGGTTCGAGACTCCGGAACGCTCGGTTGACCCGCGCATGCTCTGTGCAGCACTTGCCCGGGCGGTAACCGACGACCCGCTGATCGAAGTCCGGACCGGCCACCGGGTGACCGGCACCACGCGGAAGGAATCCGGGTTCGAACTGAGACTAGAAGGAAGTTCTGTTCCGCCCGCAATGGAAGCGACGCAGGTGATCAACTGCTCGTGGGAAAGTCGGCACGCTCTCGACGCGGAAGCACTCGGTAGTTCGCCCCGCGCCAACTATCGGGTCAAGCACCGGATTCTGGTGCGTGGATCCGGGGGACACACACTCGTTCCGGTCACGATGGTTCAGGGGGCTTACGGCGATCTGGTTCCCTGGCCATGTGGTGATGTTTTCGTCAGCTGGTACCCGACGGCGAGAACCTACTTCGGAGATGCGCCGGCGACCGGAATGGCGCCGGATCCCGAAGTCGCAAGCCGCACGCTCGAAGCGATGAAGAAGCTGATCCCCGGTCTCGTCGGTTTCAAGGTGGCCGATCACGGGCCCTGCCACATCGTGGCCGAAGCGCACACCGACATCGAGAACCCGGCGAGTGGCCTTCATTCCAGGGTGCCGAAGGAGACAGAAGGGAAGCTCGGCTGGTGGTCACTGAGCGGTGGCAAGCTGACCACTGCCCCGTTGGCGTCAGGCGCTGCGCTGCACTCATCACCGGCGATGAAGTCAGGATCTGAGCGGTGGACGACACGGGAAAGCTCACTGTCGCCATTCCTCTCCACCGGGCCGCTCAGTGGATTGAAGGCATCGAAGACATCGTGAGCAGGGTGCCCGACTGGGCAAGTGTGATCATCAGCGACGCCTCCGGTCTCGACGATTCAGTCGAGCGGCTCGCAGTGACCTACGCCGCTGACCCCCGGATCTCGGTGGTCAGCCGCGACCAGAGCCTCGACTGGCGCGAGCACGCGAACCTTCTACTTGCCGGGGCGGACACGGAATACTTCTGCTGGATGCCCCAGGACGATCTGGTGAGTCCCGATTCGTACTTCGAATCACTGGTCGGTGCCCTAGACTCGCACCCCGGGCGGTCGCTTGCCTTTCCCCGGGTCGTGAAGCGGGTCACGACGGGACGCCTCCGGCGGCGGGAGATCGGACTGAACAGTTTCACGTTGCCGCCGATCTGCCTGGGTACGGATTCGGCTGAATCCGAGGCCCTGGAAATGCTCGGCCGGTGGAACATCGCAATGGCCTGGAGGGGAGTATTCAGGAGGAAACTCGCGCGGCCGATCCCTCCGACGACCGACGCACCGGACCTCATCTGGACCTTCTCTATGGCGCTTGCCGGAAATTTCATCGAAGTGCCCGAAGCGCAGTACCTGAAGCGGTTCCATCGCCAAAGCGCCCATCGGACCGTGATGCGCAGGGAAAGTGCGAGTCGGGTCGCGGCGCTCTACGGGGATGAAGTCGCTGCCAGGTTCGGTGGCGAACCGAGGAAAAGAGATGCGGTCCTCGCCGAACTCCGGCCGGTGCTCGCCCGCCGCCGTCGGGCCCGGATGGTTCGTCCCTTGCGGAGGGCCCGGCGCTTCGCCGCCAACACGCCCAGGGTGGTGTTCGAATCGAAATTGTAAGGATTGTCTGTGAGCCTCTTCGCCATGAGAATCCAGCAGGAGCGTACGAATTTTGTCCGGATGCGGTCGTTGGCGATTGCGGGCCTGCTGGCCGTGGCGCTGGTCGGTGCAGCGGGATTCGGTGGTCCTTCTTTCAGTTCAGCCAAGGGCGGCTCGTTGGGTAAAAAAAGCGGGACGAAGATCGTCACCAAAAGCTCGGTCTACGGGAAGATGCTTTTCAACAAGAACCGCCAGGCGATCTACATGTTCACCCGTGAGCGGAAGAAGCGCAGCAAGTGTTACGGCGCATGTGCTGCCGCCTGGCCACCGGTGCTGACCCGCGGCAAGCCGAAGGCACGCGGCAAGGCGAAGAAGCGCCTGCTCGGCACGACCCGGCGCAAGGGCGGTACCAAACAGGTCACCTACCGCGGGCACCCCCTCTACTACTACGCGCATGAAGGTCCCGGTCAGGTCTTCTGCCACAACGTCTTCGGGTTCGGCGGAACCTGGCTGGTACTCAAGCCGAACGGCAGACCAGCCCGCACCTGAATCTGGTCGAACCAACCCGGCGAGACACTGGATTGGCCCGCCTGAACGTATCCCTGATCAGGCCGCTTCGATCGTCTCGATGATGTTCGTGATCGACCGGCGGAGCACCCGGGAGATGTGCATCTGCGAGCAGCCGATCCGCTCGGCGATCTCGGACTGCGTCATATCCTCGACGAACCTGAGGCGCAGGACCATGCTCTCGGTGGGGCCGGGATCGGACATCGCTTCGCGCAGTTCGTCTGAATCGTCGATGGCCCCGAAACGGGGGTCTTCAGCCCCGAAACGCTCCATCTGCGTCTGACCGTCATCCAGAGTTGAATCGAGCGAAGAAGGTACCCGGGTTGCCTTGGCTGCCGAAGCCCTTCTGGCCGTCCCGGGAATGGCGTTCGTCCGGTCGTCGATCTCCTCCCGGGTCGGTTCCCGGTGAAGTTCCGCGGAGAGTTCCGTGGAGGCGTGATCGACGGCGAGGATGTCCTCCTGCAGGTCGCGCGGCACCCGGATCATCCAGACGCGGTCGCGAAAGTACCGCTTCAGCTCACCGTGGATCGTCGGCGAGGCGAATGCCATGAACGGCGTCCCCTTCGAAGGGTCGAACCGGAGGACCGCGTTCATCAGGCCGAGCGAGGCAACCTGGGTCAGGTCATCGACGCTTTCCCACTTGTTCCGGTACCGGCTGGCAAGGCTACGGGCGAACGGCAGGTAGCGGGAGATCAGCTCTTCACGGGCACGAGGATCTTCGTCCCGTTTCGACCAGAGCACGCTTTCGCCGACTGAGCGATAGCCGGAAATGTGATGAACCTCTGCCGGGTCCGACGACTTGGCTGCTTCCATCGATTGGCCTTCGTATAGGGTGACCCTTGAGTGCTGCCCGAGCACCGACGAGGATCAGGCAGCGCTAACCCTTGGTTAGTACCCCGGATTTCGGGGTTCAAACCATTTCCTCAGGAATCGGGCACCGAGGACCGTCTGCTCAAATACCCGCGAACGGCCCAACGCTTCCGCGAGGACTGGCTGCCGGACGAGTTATGAATAGTTGAAACCCGTATAATTCGGCATGGTAAAACGATTTGCCGAAAACACCACCGTTTACCAAACAGCGTTCGGCTTTTCGGCTACTCTTTGCGGACCAGTTAAGAAGGGTCCCGGGGAGGACTTTGAACACGAATGGGGTGTGTGGCGTGAATTTCGGGTTGCAACTTTCGGATCTAGTCAATTCGACCATCCGCAAATTCGTCCTTTCCGGAGTGCTTGTTCGTTGGCCTCTCTTTCGCTTCGGCATCCCGGCCCAGGCAGTCTCCTTCGGCGCGGCCACCAATTTCGCCACCGGTACCACCCCGGTCTCGGTTGCGACCGGCGACCTGAACGGCGACAGTAAACCTGATCTCGCAGTTGCCAACTACAGCTCCGACAACGTCTCGGTCCTGCTCGGCAACGGCGACGGCACCTTCGGCGCGGCGACCAATTTCGCGGTTGGCGCTGGCCCGTACTCGGTCGCGATCGGTGACCTGAACGGCGACAGCAAACCCGATCTCGCCGTCGCCAACTTCGGCGTCGGCAACGTCTCGGTCCTCCTCGGCAACGGCGACGGCACCTTCGGCGCAGCTACGAACTTCACCGCTGGAACTAACCCGTACTCGATCGCGATCAGTGACCTGAACGGCGACAGCAAACCTGATCTCGCCGTAGGCAACGTGAGCTCCGACAACGTCTCGGTCCTGCTCGGCAACGGCAACGGCACCTTCGGTACGGCTACCAATTTTGCCGCCGGTACCACCCCGATCTCGATCGCGATCGGTGATTTGAACGGTGACAGCAAACCTGATCTGGCCGTAAGCAACGTGAGTTCCGACGACGTTTCGGTCCTGCTCGGAAACGGCGACGGCACCTTCGGCGCGGCTTCCAATATCACCGCTGGCAATGGCCCGTTCTCGGTTGCGATCGGTGATCTGGACGGCGACAGTAAACCCGACCTCGCCGTCGCCAACTTCAGCTCTGGCAACATCTCGATCCTGCTCGGTAACGGCGACGGCACTTTCGGCGCGGCAACCAATTTTACGGTCGGTGCCGGCCCGTACTCGGTGGCGATCGGTGACCTGGATGGCGACAGCAAGCCCGATCTCGCCGTCGCCAACTACGGCTCCAGCAACGCCTCGGTCCTGCTCGGCAACGGCGACGGCACTTTCGGCGCGGCTACAAATTTCGCCACCGGCGCCAACCCGTACTCGGTCAGGATCCTTGACCTGAACGCTGACGGCAAACCCGACCTCGCGATCGCAAATTCCGGCTCCGGCAACGTTTCGGTCCTGCTCAACACGTCCGACGACACACCGCCCGACACCTTCATCGACTCGGCGATCCCGGCCTCACCGGCCAATACGGGAGTACGCACCTTCACCTTCCACGGAGTCGACCCGGCACCCGGCTCACCGCCGATCACTTATCAGTGCCGGATTGATGGCGGCTCCTGGTTCGGCTGCAGCAGCGGCTACGCAACTCCCAACCTCGCCGACGGCAACCACACCTTCGACGTGCGGGCCACGGATGCCGCGGGCAACACCGATGCCTCACCGGCGACCTCGTCCTGGTTCGTCGACAAGACCCCGCCGAACACCTTCATCGACACGGCCACTCCGGCCTCACCGACCAACAACCAGGTACGCAACTTCACCTACCACGGTGTCGATCCGGCGCCGGGCTCGCCGCCGATTACCCTTGAATGCCGCCTCGACAGTGGCGCCTGGTTCACCGCGGGCTGCAACGGCACCTACAACACCGGAGTCCTGCCCGAAGGCAACCACACCTTCAATGTCCGCGCGACCGACGCCCTCGGCAACATCGATCCGACTCCGGCTTCATCCACCTGGATGATCGACCTGACCGATCCGACGATCAACATCGTCTCTCCCGGAATCCGCGAGCGTTTCGTCATGGGTTCCGGCAGCAAGAACCGCAGCTGTGCCGACCCGCTCCACGGTGGTCCGCCACCGGTGGCCTCGGGCGTCAAGACCTGTACCGACAACGGCTTCAGCACCGCGCATCTCGGTAACTTCCGTTTCCAGGTCGACGCCAAGGACTTCGCTGGCAATACCGCAACCGACGCGCATGCCTACGCGGTTGATCCGCCCAGGTACGCCGACCTGGTCAACCCGCAGCACCCGATCGCCTACTACCGCCTCGGCGACCAGCTCGGGTCGGACACGATGGCCGACAGCTCCGGCAACAACCGGAACGGCGAGTTCAAGAACGGCATCGCCCTGCGGCGCCCGCCGGCTCCGAACTGTCATGTCCGTCCGCACGCTCCGTATACATGTGACCTGACTTCCGACCCGCAGGACTGGTCGGCTTTCTTCCCGGCGCGCGACGGTTACGGGTTCACCAACAACATCACGGCCCCACAGACCGCCTACACGATCGAAGGCTGGATCAAGCGCACCGACTCGGGCGACGGTTCGATCATGGGCCAGGGTGGCGGCGGACAACTGTTCGTCAAGGACGGCAAGCTCGCACTTCGTCAGACCCAGGACACGGTCTACGCGTCCGGGCCGACCCTAACCCCCGGCCAGTGGTTCCACGTCGCCGGAACCTGGGACGGGCACACCACGAAGCTCTACGTGAACGGCAATCTGGTCGGCTCTTCGAACTCGGCCAACAAGCCGCCGTCTGGATCGTCCACGCTATACGTCGGCTACGGCGACCAGGCTCCCTGGTTCCATGGCAGCCTCGACGAGATGGCTTACTACGGTTCGGCCCTTCCGGGTTCGGCATTCGCCACCCGCTACGAGGTCGGAACCGCCCACGATGTGCCTCTCGCCGGCTCCGAACGGCCCACCGATCCAGCGGCCCGCACCCAACATGACCTCGCCGAACAACGGCGGGCTCTACGCCCACGGCAAGATGCCGGCACTCGACTTCTACTGCGAGGACCTCGACGGCAACGCGACGGTCGCGAGCTGCACCGCGACGGTTGACGCAAACCCGATCGCGAACCACTCCGCGCTGCCTGACTCCCCGGGCGCCCACCCGGTCGTGGTCACGGCAGTCGATGATGACGGTCTCACGCGTAGCCACACCCACACGTACACGATCAAGCCATTCGGGGATATCTACAACGCCGATTCCCCGATCGCCTACTACCGCCTCGGCGACGCGTCCGGTGACCCGATGAAGGACTCGAGTGGCAACGGCCACGACGGCACCTACAAGAATGGCCAGGACTCCGGCCCGGTCGGGATCTCCGGCGACGGCGACCACGCCCGGAAGTTCTTTGGTGACGGCGGCTACGGCTTCGTCTCGAGCATTCCCGCACCGACCTTCCAGTCTTCGCTCGAGGCCTGGGTCAACCCGGACGACATGCGTGACCAGTCAGTGGCCGGCCACGGCGACGCCGGGGAGATTTCCATCCAGGGCGGCCTGTTCGTCTTCAAGCACATGGGCACAACCGTCACTTCCGACGTCGGCCCGGCACCGGGTCACTACACCCAGGTGGTCGGAGTCTGGGACGGGACCACGATCTCGATTTACGTGAACGGCGAACGCCACGGCCAAGTTGAAGCGACCAAGCGTCCTTCATCCAGCAGCACCTTCTACGTCGGTTACGGCGAGATCCGCCCGTGGTTCAAGGGTAAGCTCGACGAAGTCGCCTACTACGGCAGGGCTTTGACTCCCAACCGCATCCTTGAACACTTCCTGGCTGATCCGCCGCCGGTGGGGGATGAGCCGGTATTCACCGGTCCTGATACTCCGGTGAGCAACGATCCGGCAGACGATTCACCCGATACGGGTCCGGCAACTGGCAACCCCCCGGTTGGGTCCGACGACGGCACTCACGGGAACGCTGCCCCCGAGTCCGGTGCCGTTGTCAAGCACAAGCCCACCAAGAATCACAGCAAGAAGCGCGCCAAGAAGAAGGCCAAGAAGAAGGCCAAGAAGCGCAACAAGGCCAGCCGGAGGGGAAGGTCCACGGGCAACCTCGCCGCGAAGAAGTGCAGGAAGTTCAAGAAGAACAAGGCGAAGTTCATGCGCTGCCAGGCGAAGTACCGCAAGCGCTGAGTCAGCCCGGCATCTCGATCGCCTGAAAGAATTGCGCCATGGAATTCGTGGCGGCTGAGTGGAAAGACCTGTTCGTGGCATCGGCCGGTGCCTCGGCGGCGCTCGCCGGGCTGGTCTTCGTGGCGGTATCGATCAACCTCGACCGGATCCTTGCCCTCGAGGGCGTGACCAATCTGGCGCTCTCCACGCTGGCGCTGCTGATCGGGGTGCTGATCACTTCGCTGTTCGGACTGATCCCGAACCAGGGCGCCGGGAGTCTCGGAACCGAGCTGCTGATCTGGTCAACGATCCTCATGGTCTTCGTGGCAATGCAGGGCTGGCGCAGCATGTCTGCCGAGACGGACCAGAACCGCTACGCGTCCCGCCTGATCGTGCCGTCCTTCGGCACCATCCCCGGAGTGATCGGCGGTATCCTGCTACTTACCGGCGACGCTTCGGGAATGGACTGGGTGTTCGCCGGGATGGTCGGCGCGATCATCGCCGCGGTGATGAATGCCTGGATCCTGCTGGTCGAGATCCTCCGTTAGCCGAGACTTTCGGTGACCGCCGAGGTTCTATACGTCATGATGCAATACATGGGAGGGAAAGCATGAAATACATAATTGGATCAATCGCGGTTGTCGCTGCCTTGTTCGGTGCCACCGCCACGGCTCAGGGCGCGGGTGACATCATCTCCGACCAGGACTGCTGCACCTTTGTCGAAGATACGTTCACCCAGGTGGCGGGCGAGGTTCCGAATTACGTGAACCCGGCCGGTTCGGATTCGGTCCACAACGTGACCGCGACCCAGACCGGTGCCGGGGGCAAACCGATCTTCGAATCAAAGACGATCAGCGCTGGGGAAAGCACGCCGGTCGACGGTGTCCAGTACCTGTCTGATGGCACCTACCCCTTCATCTGCTCGATCCACGGCTCTTCCATGTCCGGCGACCTGGTCATCTCCGGCGGCACCCCTCTGGTGCGTCCGAAGCCGAAGGTCAAAGTGTCGGTCCCGTCGCAGAAACTGAAGAAGGTGCAGCGGACGGGCAAGATCAAAGTCAAGGTCAAGGGCGTTACCGACGCCTCCGGCATCAAGCTGAAGATCAGCAAGGGCAAGAAGACCTTTGGCTCCTTGTCGAAGATTTCGGTTTCGGCAGGTACGACGAAGAAGGTCACCGTGAAGCTCACTGGCAAAGGCAAGAAGGCAGTCAAGAAGGCAGTCAAGAAGGGCAAGAAGCTCCGTCTGCAGGCCAAGGCGACGGTACCCGGCGGCAAGTCAGCGAAGGCGAAGCGCACCCTGCGCTGAGAAATTCGCCCGCGCGGCCGCGCGATGCGGTACCTTTTACTGGTTGGCTCGGGGTCGGCCGGGCCTGTCTAGGCAGTGGGAGAGGGTTTTTTTATATGAGGGTTTTCTCGATCGCAGGGTCGTTGGCTGTCGCAGCTTTGCTGCTAGCGCTGGCACCATCCGCGCATGCACAGGTAGGTACACAGACGACGCTCGCTGACGGGGGTAACCCAGCAGATCACCTACGAGGTGCCGATTGATGCAGTCAGTTCCGGTCAGAACAAGATCCGCAACAAGCCGATTACCGGCTCCGGCAAGCCCGCCGTCGATGGCTGGATCACGGCGATCAAGCCTGACCTCGTCTACACCGACGACGGAACCATTCCCGATTCGAGCAAGGTCATGTTCCATCACGGCGTCTGGATCAACATCTCCCGAGGAGGCCAGTTCTACGCCACCGGTGAAGAAAAGACCCAGATGGTCCTGCCCGACGGCTACGGCTACCGGTACAAGGCCAGCGACATCTGGATCCTCAACGAAATGGTCCACAACCTGACGCCGACCCCGATGGACCTGACCGTCACCTACCGGATCAACTTCATCCCGGACACAGCTCCGGAAGCCGCTTCGATCAAGGACGCCAAGCCGATCTGGATGGACGTTGAAGACGGCCAGAACCGCGGCTACCCGGTCTTCGATGTGCTGCGCGACTCCGGTGGAGCCGATGGCGAGTTCACCTATCCCCAGGATGATCCGAACGCTTACCCGGCTGGCACCCACCTCAATGAGTGGAAGGCTCCCCGGGCCGGCACCCTTCTTGGAACGACCGGCCACGTTCACACCGGTGGGCTGAACACCGAACTCTTCATGAAGCGTCCGGGTGCCAGCTACACCGGCCCGACCTGCGACTTGCCGAAGTCTTACGCCGGCAAACTCAAGTCTCTTGGAAAGAAACTGAAACGACTCTCGGCCAAACAGAGGCGGGCAAGGAAGGCAGTCGCAGGCAAGAAACTGCGCAAGCTCCGGAATTCGATGAGCTCGAACCGGTACCGGAAGTACAAGAAGTCGAAGAAGGCGCGGTTGAAGAAAATCAAGCGCCAGAAGAAGTCAAAGCTGAAGGCGAAACGCAAGCTCAAGGGCAAGGCCAAGGCGTCAAACGCCGGCTACAAGGCATGTCTCGCCGTCACGCCGAACGCCGAAGGCAATCGTGTGCGGCTGTTCGAGTCGACCGCGAAATACTTCGAGCCGGCCGGTCCCGTGTCCTGGGACATGGCGATGCTCAGCACCAAAGATGATTGGCGGGTCCAGGTAAAGCCGGGCGACACGCTCGAGCTCCAGGCCACTTACGAGACGAAGATCGGCTCCTGGTACGAGTCGATGGGCATCAACGTCGTCTTCTGGTCGGATGAAACCAACGGCCGTGACCCTTACGTGACCAAGGTAGACACACCCGGTCAGGTGAACCACGGGCATTACCCGGAGAACGACGACCACGGCGGAAAGCTGCCGGCCATCGCTCCAGACCCGTCGAAGCTGCCCGACGGCCTGCTTGCTTCGGACGGCCCATTCGACGTTGGCGGTTACACCTATGAAGCCGGCGGGTTCAACCTGCCGGGAGCGAACGGTCGTCCGCCGGTTGTCGAGCAGGGCAAGTCGTTCTCCTTCAAGCTGGCCGACGCCGACGCCAACAAGGAGATCTGGCACTCGCTCACCTCCTGCAAGTCGCCCTGTAACAAGACGACCGGCATCGCCTATCCGCTGCCGGACGGCGACTTCCAGTTCGACTCCGGCACGCTCGGCAACCTCGGTGGGAATGCCGCGCCGCCGACCGTGGGCCGGACTACCTGGAGCACCCCGGCAGACCTGCCAGTCGGCACACATACCTATTACTGCCGGATCCACCCGCTGATGCGCGGGTCGTTCCGGGTAAAGCAATCGTCCTGATTCAAGAAGGGTTCAAATGAGGGGAATTTCACTACTCGGCTCACTGGCCGTCGCCGCACTGATGCTGTTTCTGGCCCCCGCAGCGCATGCTCTGCAGGCAGAAGTGGGATCGAAGAAGACGCTTGCCGATGGTGTTACCCAGCAGATCACCTACAAGGTTCCCCTCGATAAGGTGACGTCAGGGCAGAACAGAATTCGGTTCAAGTCGGTCAACAATGCGACAGGCAAGCCCCTGGTTGACGGTTGGATCACCTCTTTCGACGCGAACCTCGTCTACTCCGACGGTGAGCCGAAAGCCGGCCAGGTGCCGAGCTCGGCGATCGTCATGTTCCACCACGGCGTCTTCCTCTCCGGGGGCTCGCCTTTCTTCGCAACCGGTGAAGAGAAGACGGCGATGAGGATGCCCGACGGATACGGCTACCACTACAGAGCTTCAGACAGCTGGATCCTGAACGAGATGATCCACAACCTTCAGACGAAGGCCCTGAATCTGACGGCGACCTACACGATCAGTTTCATCCCGGACTCCGCCCCGGAAGCCGCTTCGATCAAGATCGCCAAACCGATCTGGATGGATGTCCAGATCGGCCACATTTACCCGGTATTCGACGTGCTGCGTGACTCCGGCGGAGCCGACGGCGAATTCTCGTACCCGCAAGACGTGAAGAGCGGCTACCCGAAGGGGCTGAACACGTGGACGGCCAAACAGGACGGTGTTCTCCTGAACACGACGGGCCACGTCCACACTGGCGGGCTCTCGACCGTACTCTCGATGACCCGGCCCGGAGCCAAGTACACCGGACCGACCTGTGACGAGCCGGCTGACCACACAGCCGAGTACGCGGCTCTCACCGCCACGATCGACGGCAGTTCCGCGACGACGGAAAAGATCAGGGCCTCGCTGAAGACGAAGGCGATCAAAAAGCTGAAGAAGTCGATGAAGCGCAAGAAGATGAAGCGCCTGAGGAAGTCGATGAAGCCGCGCAAGTTCAAGAAATGGAAGCGCAAGCAGAAGAAACGCCTGAAGCGGTTGAAGAAGGTCAATTCGGCCAAATACAAAAAGATCAAGCGGGTGAACGAAAGCAAGCGCACCGCCATCGGCGACCGGACCCAGCTTGAAGAGAAGGCTGCCGCTGAGAAGAAGACTTACGACGATTGCACGGCGAAGACCCCGACTGTCGACGGCAACCGGGTCCGCCTCTTCGAATCGACGGCGCATTACTTCGAGCCTGCCGGTCCTGTCTCCTGGGACATGGCGATGGTCAGCACCAAGGACGACTGGCGCGTTCAGGTCAAGAAGAACGACATGCTCGACCTTCAAGCCGTCTACGAAACCAAGATCGGCTCCTGGTACGAGTCGATGGGTATCAACGTCGTCTTCTGGTCACCGGACGAAGAGAACGGACGCAATCCGTAAGAGACCAAAGGTCGACACCCCGGGTGTCCTGAACCACGGGCACTACGCGGAGAACGATGACCACGGCGGCGCGCTGCCGGCCGTCGCACCCGATCCGGCTAATCTCGGCGACGGTCTTCTCGCGTCGGCAGGGCCTTTCGACGTCGGAGCTCCCGGCGCCGCCTACTCGTACGAAGCCGGTGGGTTCAACCTGCCCGGCGAGAATGGCAAGCCGCCGGTGGTCGAGCAGGGCAAGTCAATCGAATTCGCACTGACTGCAACGGACGACAACAATGGCATTTGGCACTCATTGACGTCCTGCAAGTCGCCCTGTAACAAGTCGACCGGGATCGCCTACCCGCTGCCGGACGGCGATTTCCAGTTCGATTCCGGCCAGCTCGGAACTACTGGATATGGAGCCCGTAAAGATCCAGTGGTTGGAAGGAGAACGTGGTCGACCCCGCCGAATACCCCGGTCGGGACGCACACCTTCTTCTGCCGGATCCACCCGCTGATGCGCGGGTCGTTCCGGGTGAAGCCGAAAACCTGACCGCGGCGAACGCGGAACACCCGTACCCCGTCGCCGGTTGGCGACGGGGCCGAAGTTCGCAGCTAGCTCTGAGTCACCGGTCGGGGTGACCGGACTGCGGTGATCGCCGCACCAACTACTCCGGCTTCGAGCAGCAGCGAGATGATGCCGGACAGTTCCCATTCGCCTTCCTGGAAACCGGGGAGACCGATCGTCCTGGAAAGAACGAATCCGATGGCCATGCCACCGGCCACGAGGGCCGCGAGCATCCAGGCGCGAGCATCGTCCTTGATCCAGAGCCAGGAGGCAGGGCAAGGCTGGTCAGCCCTCCACCGATGAAGAGGGCGCCGACGTAGGCTTCTCACCGAGGTATTCGGGCGCCAGGATCAGATGAAGCAGTCCGGTAAGGGCGAGTGCCCCCGCGGCCAGTTTTCTCAGCGTAATCGAATTCAATTGAACTCCTTGTTTTCTTGTTGACTGAAGGTCCGTCTGTCTTCTTCACCCCGAAGCGCATGCCGAGCAGGACGAGTGCTGGTATGGCTGTGGCGGCCACCGGCACCTGAAGCCAGAGCTCACCGGCATCTGTCCCGGCACCGAAGGTGTGAAAGAGGCCGAGGATCCAGAAGACGGCTACGAACCGGTGGGCGACACGCCACCGGGCAACTCCGATCCAGCGACGGACGTAGTAGCTGAGACCCAGGAGAATCAACCCGTAGCCACTGATGATTCCGACGCCGGTCCAGAACGGCTGGAACGCCATCTGGAATGGCACGGTGATTCCGGTGAGGCCGGGCTTGAGCCAGGGATCACCGAGGAGCAGCAGTCCGTGGGCTGTGACCATGACGATGGTCGCGACCGAAAGGGCCTCGTGGAGTGGTTTTATCTCACCGAATCGACCGAGCTTGAGAGGCCGGCCCCGACCGGCCAGAAGCCCTGCGATGACCGAGAGACTTGCCAGCATGATGGCGGCAATCCCGGTCCCCCGGGACAGAATCCAGAAGACATGTGTTCCGGTCCCGCTCACGATGCGACCATCGCAGCCGGCTCGCCGACGGTGATGACCTGACGGTCGTCAAGAACGATCACTCCGCCGTGGATCAGCCATTCCGGGGCCTCCTCGGGTCCGGCGAGCAGGGCCGCCTTGGCCCGCGCCTCGCCTTCGACCGCGGTCGGTGCCACTGCCGTCACCTGGGTCACGCCGGTGAACGCGGGCTCGCCCGATCGGGGGTCGATCAGATGGTGGGAAGGTCGTCCCTCGTCGTTGACCCATGAGCGTCTCGTGATGCCACTTGTGCAGACGGCTCCGCCAGCCAGTCGAAGCTCTCCGACGGGTTCCTCGCCTCTCCAGGGCGAGGCGACGAGAATCTGACGCTGACTGTTCGCCTTGTTACCGAAACGAAGGTCTCCGGAGCACCCGACGGCGAAATAGTCGAGGTGATCGAGCAATTCGGCACCGATGTCCGCCGCGAGGCCTTTGCCGATTCCCCCGCTGTCGAGCTTGACACCCGGAGGCCGGCTGACGCTGTTCGTGATGTGGTCGACCGAGATCGATTCCCATCGGGACGAGGCAGACGCGGCGCCCGGGCTGCGGTTGGTCTTGGCCGGTCCCGTGAAATCGATTGCCGCAGGTTCAGCCGAGTCCGGGTCGATCGACTCCGTATAGCCGGCCTTCTTGATTGCTTCCAGCAGGGTCGCGTCAACCAGACCGCCGCTGAGTTCACCTGCGTACCGGGCCGCTTGCGCGAACCTGATCATGACCGGGCTCGAAGGCACCTGATGACGGGGGTCGGAGTTCAGCCGGCTCAGTTCACTGTCGTCTTCGAATCGAGTCAGGCGGCGGTGCAGGTCCCGGATAGCCTTCTCGGCTGCGGCGACTGCCTCCAGGGCTCCGTCCCCGCCTCCCTGGAGGTTGACCTTCCCGCCCAATGAAGAGAAGGTCCTCTGTATGGACCGGCCGCTCATGACTGGCTGGTGGTCAGCGGGGCCGCAGGCTGGGGTGCCGGCGCCGGGCTCGAAGTCGAGGTAGTGGCCGAAGACCCGTCGCCAGAGCTGTCGCCCAGCACGCTGTTGACCACACCGACGATCGCTCCACCGATCGCTCCACCTTCGTCCGACTTACTGTCGTCCGACTCGCCGTCGCCCGACTGGACCGGTGCCGACTGAGCAAGGGTGGACCGTGTCGCCGAACCGGCTGCGGGCTGGTTGATCTCGGTTCGCACGAGCGCGACTCCACTGAATACGGCGGCCAGGGTGGCACCAAGAACAAGCACCCGACGACGGATGTTGCCGATGCGTTTGGCGCGTGCCTCGCGCTTGATCCGGGCAAGTTCTTTCGGGGTCAGGTCTTCGTTCATGGGACAAAGGTGACTGACCAGGCATAAAGCTCCGTAAGAATTGCGTGAGAATTCTCTTATAAAGGAGACCCCGTGGCCAGTCTGCGTCTAGCATCGCTCAGGATGAGAGTTCTGGTTGTGGAAGATGAGCGGGCGATTGCCGACTTTGTGGGGCGTGGGCTCGAGTCCGAAGGCTTCGCGGTGACCTGCGTCCACGACGGCACGGACGGCGAGGCGCTCGCCCTGACCGGGAGGTTCGACCTCCTGATCATCGACCTGATGCTGCCCGGCCGGACGGGGATGGAAATCCTCGACTCCTTCCGAAAGATGGATTCCGTCACACCGGTGATTCTCCTGACTGCGAAAGCGGACATCCCGGACCGGGTCGCCGGGCTGGACGGTGGTGCAAGTGACTACATGACGAAGCCGTTCGCCTTCGAGGAACTGGCGGCAAGGGTTCGCGCGCACCTCAGGCAGCCCGGACAGGAGACGGCGACGATCCTGAAGGTAGGCGGACTCGAACTCAACCTTCTCCGGCGAACGGTCAGCCGGGACGGTGATCCGATCAATCTGTCGGCCCGGGAATTCGAACTTCTGTCGTTCCTGATGAGACACCCCGGCCAGGTGCTCTCCCGGGAACAACTTCTGAACGGTGTCTGGGGGTATGACTACGACCCCGGGACCAACGTGGTCGGGGTGTACATCGCCTATCTGCGCCGGAAGCTGGCCGTGGAGGGCGCGGACGATCTGATCGAGACTCTTCGCTCGGTCGGCTACCGGCTCCGCGAGGAAGCGTGAAAATGCGGCTGCCATCGATCGGCCTCCGCGGCCGGCTGGCGATATCGATCGCGCTGATCCTTCTGGCCGCGCTCGCGCTACTTATCTGGCGGTCTACCGGGGCACCGGACCGAGTTGCGTGATCGGACGGAGACCGATCTGGAGCGGGAGATCGAGAGGCTTTCCGGGGCGCTTGCTTCGGGCAATGCCGATACGCCGGGGGGGTTCACTGACCGGGCAAAAGTGCTCATGCGTGCGGAGTCGTTTGGACCCTCTGCCAGGGTCATTTCCATTTCGGTCGATGGCGGAGGAACAGCGACCAACCAGCCGGACCTGCTCGGGCAGGCTCCTCAACCAGAGGGGCCCGGATCGGGCGACGACCATTCCTCCGATGATCACAAGGGCGGGGACGGACACAGTGGCGGCGATGATGATGCACGCAACCTGCTCGAGTCACCAGGTGGCCTGTCCTCGGTGAAGGTTGACGATGTCGGTGAGGTTCGTGTGCTGACTCGATCGGTTGACCTGCCGGAAGGAAATCGAGCGACGATCCGGGTCGGCCAGCCCCTGGCACCGGTGGACCGGGCGCTTGAAGGTCTGAGTGACACCTTCCTGATCGTCGGCCTGCTGACCCTGGTGCTCGCGGCCGGTGCCGGATGGCTCCTGGCCAGCAGCGCGACTAAGCCAATGAGACGCATGGCCGGCATCGCGGAGGGTGTCGGCGGGGGCGATTTATCCGATCGAATGCCAATTGAAGAAACCCGGAACGACGAAGTCCGGAGACTGGCCGAGTCATTCAACAAGATGCTCGACAGGCTGGAGGAAGCGTTCACCAGACAGCGGGCATTCGTAGCCGATGCGTCGCATGACCTGAGGACACCACTGACCATCGTCAAGGGCCAACTTGACGTGCTGGCCCGGGATCCGCACCCCACCGCTGACGAAGTCCAAAGGGTCACAGGAATTGTCACGGTGGCGACGGACCGCATGGAGAGGCTGGTCGACGACCTTCTCCTGCTGGCCCGAACGGAAGGTGAGTCTCAATTGAACGCCGAGTCCACCGAGCTGGGCCCACTCCTGGCCGCGGAAATGGATGGGTTCGCGGAAACTGAGAATCGCCGCTTCCTGGCCGGCAAGGTCACGGACACCGCCGTGTCGATCGATCGGGAGTTGATGGCAAGGGTAATCTCGAACCTGATCTCCAATGCGGTCGTCCACACGGAACCCGGAGGCGCGATCGAACTCTCCGCCGTTGACCGCGGCGGCTGGGTCGTGATTGCCGTCGACGACGACGGGCCGGGAGTACCGCCGGAGATGAGGGAGCGTGTTTTTGATCGCTTCGCCCGGCTCGACTCCGCGAGATCCAGCGACAGCGGGGGCTCGGGACTCGGCCTGTCGATCGTGAAAGCTCTGGTCGAGCTTCACGGAGGGTCGGTTGGCTGTGAGGAGTCACCGCTCGGTGGAGCCAGGTTCACGGTGGATTCGCTCGGCGACGGGGCCGGGCTCGGTGGCTTCACCCATTCGTAAGGTTTAGCTGCCACCCTCCTCGCAATGGCTCTGCTGATCCTCTTCGGGTTCATCGCCGGGGCGGCAACCGCCGTGTCTCCCTGCGTCTTGCCGGTTTTGCCCGTGGCCCTGTCTGCTGGTGCCACCGGTGGGCATCGTCGTCCAATCGGGATCGTCGCCGGACTGACCGTCTCGTTCACCTTCGCGATCGTCGCGCTGGTCTACGTAATCGACGCACTCGGCCTGCCGGATGACCTCCTGCGAAACCTCGCGATCCTCGTTCTGCTGGTCTTCGGCATCACTCTTCTGGTGCCGGCGCTGTCGGCCCGCTTCGAGGGTTATCTCAGCCGCCTGACCAGCCGGTTTCAGCCGAAGTCGGGGAGTGGTGACGGCTTCTGGTCCGGCGTCCTCGTTGGAGCCAGCCTCGGTCTTGTCTATGCGCCGTGCGCCGGTCCGATTCTCGCCGGGGTGATTACGGTCTCGGCGTCGCAGCCCTTCACCGGCGGTCGCCTCGCGGTTGCCTTGGCATACGGTCTCGGCTCGGCGGCGGTCCTCTACCTGCTGATGATCGGCGGTCGCCGGCTGATCATGCCACTCAGCAAGAAGGTGCCTCAGCTTCAGGCGGTCATGGGTGGGGTCATGGTCGTTTTCGCCTTCCTGATGCTCGGCCAGTACGACCTGAAGTTCCAGAACCGGATCGCCGACGACCTGCCGGCCTTCCTGGTCAATCCGACCAAGAGCCTGGAAGAGAGCGATTCCGCCCGTGACGCCCTGGTCGATATACGCGACGTGAATCGCAGCAAGGCCGCTCAGCAACTCGCCAACGGCGTGGCGGCGGGGCAGGATGCGCCTGAAGCCGCGCCGAAGAAGTCGGATCTGCCGGTCCTCGGGACAGCTCCGGAATTCGGTGGCAACCAGCAGTGGTTCAATACGCCGGGCAACAATCCGCTCACGCTTGCCTCTCTCAAGGGCAGGGTGGTCCTGGTCGACTTCTGGACCTACAGCTGCGTCAACTGCATCCGTACCCAGCCCTACCTCAAGGCCCTCGGATGCCAGATACCGCGACAAGGGTCTGACGATCGTCGGCGTACACACTCCCGAGTTCCCGTTCGAGAAGGATGCCGGCAACGTCAAGGATGCTATCGAGGCGGCCGGACTCAAATATCCGGTCGCGCAGGACAACGATTTCGTCACTTGGGACGCCTATGCCAACCAGTACTGGCCGGCCGAGTACTTCATCGATGCCGAGGGCAGGGTCCGGTTCGCCCACTTCGGCGAAGGTGACTACGACGAGAAGGAAAACGTGATCCGGGAGCTTCTGGCTGCGGCCGGCGATGACCCCGGCGCGGGAATGTCCAAGGCGAAGGGGGAGACCGCATCCGCCGGCCTGACCACCCCCGAGAGCTACCTCGGCTCGGCCCGGGCCCGGAACTTCAGCAACGGGACCATCATCGACGGTGTCCGGAACTTCGGCAGCCTGAAGCAGCCCGGCCAGGACGAGCTTTCATACGGCGGCAAGTGGCGTGTCTCACCTGAATTTGCGACCTCCGACGGCGGACAGCTCGGGCTGAAGTTCGGGGCGAAAAAGGTCTATCTGGTGCTCGGTTCCCCGGGCCAGTCACGGAAGGTGTCGGTTGAACTCGACGGGGTGCCGATCGATCCGGCCGTTGCGGGCAAGGACGTCAAGGGCGGGGCGGTGACAGTTACCGGCGAGCGCCTGTACGAACTGGTCAGCCTGCCGAGGGCCGGCGACCACAGGCTGACTCTCACGCCCGAAAAGGGCGTTGAAGGCTACGCCTTCACCTTCGGTTAGTTCACGGGATTGGTTCTACTGACCATTTCAGCTCGAATTCTTCGAGATCTGTCAGGAAGCTCTCGGGTTCGAAGGCTTGGGCTGGGGCCAAGCCGCCGGTGTCACGCAGTCCGCCGGAGGCGGCGAGGGTCGCGCCTTTGACCAGCAGGGCCGCGGTCAGTCCGTAGACGTCCTTGCCGCTGATCGATCCGCGGCGTACCCGGTCACCGGCCACCGCCTCGCAATCGATAGTCCAGGTTGATTCCGCCCGGGCTTCCGCATCGGCTCCCTCAGGAAGGCGGTCGATCAGCTTGCTTGCGACAGCCTTGAACGGGGTTCGCATGGCGAGGCTCGCCGGGCGCATGATCATCGGAGCGAACCGGGCGACAGGGGCGGGAACGGTCGAATTGGCGCTGAGCATGGTCTCGACCCGCTTCGTCTCGACGTGTCGAGGTACGGTCACGTGCTCGCCGGCCGGGTAACGCGTCATCGCCAGTTTGCCGACCTGACCGCCGAAGTCGAACTCGCCCCGGCCGATCGAAACCTCGGCCGGCTGCAGTGCGCCGCCGCGCCACTCGAAGTCGGAGCCTTTCATCATGTCCAGCGCGGAAAGCATCGTTCCGCGGGTCGGCTGCATCTTCACGGCGTAAGCGAGCCGGATCGTGTCAAGGTCGCCCATACCGAGGGCGGTCAAAGCGGCGATCATGTCTCCCGGCACGTAGTCGAAGCCCATCGCCGGGATGACCGCGCTGCCGTTCTGCGCCGCGATCGGCCCGTACTTGTCCAGCCCCAGCTGGATGAACGGCTGCTCGCCGGTGGTGTCGAGGTAGTGGGTGCCGACGTCCGCGGCGGCGGCCATGACCGGCTCACCGTGGAGGTAGAAAGGGCCCGCACAGGCGATCACTGCACCGGAGTTCCCGAACAGATCGCGCAGGCTCTTGCTGTCGCTGTTTGCGATCGCGTGGAGCGGCACGTCGATGCCGAGGTCGGTGGCCACGGCTTCGAGCTTCTCCCGATTGCGTCCGGCGAGGACGAAATCGAGGCCGGTCTTCGCCAGTTCGGCGGCAATCAGCTTGCCGGTGTAGCCGGTGGCCCCATAGACCGCGATCGGCCCGTTCTGGTCTGCGTTCGTACTCATGGCCCGAGTCTGACAGCAAAGCCGAAATGGCCGCTGTAAGGCTGAATCAGCCGCTTTGAAGCCGAAACAGCCGTTCTGGCAACGATTTCGCCTACAGGGCAGGCGATATCGCAGCCAGAAAGTTCGATTCCCCAGCTGGACCCCGAAACGTGATCAACCCCTGAAACGAACAGATCAAATGAAGTGGCAACGATAGTCCCGAATAGACCGTGACGATCGTTGCCACTTCGTCTGAAGCCGCGTGCGGGTGGGGGTAGGATTGGTCCATGACCGAGCGGGAAGCGAAAGCACGTTGCGCCATGCTCACGGCCGAAAGTCCGGAGCGGACCACACACAGTTGGATACCGCGCGAAGGTGCGGACGGCAGCTGGGTGATCGTCAAGCTCAGTGTACCTTCGGCTTCGCAGGCCACCGGGACCGCGACCGCAGCCGAACCACACGGCATCCGCGAGGATCCCCGGACTCCGCAGGAACAAAAGATCCCGAACAACATGGCGGGCTTCTGAGCATCGATCTGACGGATCGGTGAGAATCGCCGCCGATGAGCCGTTTCCAGCTGAGAAAAAATACCGATGAGGAGTACCGGGTTAGCACGCTCGAACTCTTCTATGACCTCGTCTTCGTCTTCGCGGTCACGCAGGTCACACACCTGCTGCTCGAGCACCTGACCTGGCTTGGTGCCCTCCAGTCCCTGATCGTCGTGCTGGTCGTCTGGTGGGCCTGGCAGTTCACGACCTGGGCCACGAACGAACTCGACCCCGACGCGATCCCGATCCGTCTGATGCTGATCGCGATCATGCTCGGCAGCCTGTTGATGTCAGTGGCGATTCCGGAGGCCTTTGGTGACAAAGGGCTGCTCTTTGCCGCCGCCTACGTTGCGATCCAGGTGGGGCGCCAGAGCTTCATGACCTTCGTCACCGCGGAAGCCGGCTCGAACGAGCGCAACCGCGCCCTCCACATCCTGATCTGGTTCCTGTTCGCGGCGGTCTTCTGGATAGTCGGCGGTCTGGCCGAAGGTGATACGCGGATCGTCCTGTGGCTGGTGGCGCTCGCGATCGACTACGGGGGCCCGCTCGTCACCTACAAGGTGCCATTCCTCCAGAGGCAAGTGACGATGGACGCCTGGAATATCGGCGGCGGCCATTTTGCCGAGCGGTTCCAGCTCTTCACGATTATCGCGCTTGGCGAAACCGTCGTGCTGACCGGCGCGACCACCGCTGGGCTCGAACTCGACTTCCCCACGGTTGCGACATTCGTCGCGGCGTTCCTCAGCACAGTCTGCCTCTGGTGGCTCTACTTCAACTTCGTCAGTGACGTGTTCGAGAGGCTGTTGGTCAACGCCGAGAACCGGACGAAAATGGCCCGGGACCTCTACACGTTCGGCCACATCCCGATCATCGCCGGCATCATCCTCTGCGCGGTTGGCGACGAGCTGATGATCGCCCATCCGGGCCACTACCTCGAGACACCTGCCCTGATCGCCGTGATCTCGGGTCCAGTCCTTTATCTGATGTCGTTCGCGCCGATCCGCTGGCGCATGTCCGGTGGTCTGCCAGCCAAACGGACGGCCGGCGCCGCTGCTTGTGTCGCAGTCGGGCTGGTGGCTGCCGGGACCCACATGCCGGCCCTCACGGTCGGGGTCCTGCTGGCGGCGATTCTGATCTCGGTAGTCACCTGGGAAACCTTGGCACCGAGTCGGCCATACGAACCAGAAGACGATCCGCTGCTCCGGTCAGGCGCGGAAGCGACGAGTCAGTAGAGGAGATCAGTCGCGTACGAGCTTCTTGTACGTGATGCGGTGGGGGCGGTCGGCTTCGGGGCCCAGGCGGGTACGGCGGTTCTCTTCGTAGGCCTCGAGATTGCCTTCGAACCAGACCACCTGGGAGTCGCCCTCGAAGGCCAGGATGTGGGTGGCGACACGGTCGAGGAACCAGCGGTCATGCGAGATCACCACGGCGCATCCGGCGAAGTTGAGCAGGGCATCTTCGAGCGCGCGCAACGTATCCACGTCGAGATCGTTGGTCGGCTCGTCCAGCAGGAGCAGGTTGCCGCCGGAACGCAGCAGCTTGGCCAGGTGAACCCGGTTGCGTTCACCACCGGAGAGCACGCCGACCTTGCGCTGCTGGTCAGACCCCTTGAAGTTGAAGCTGCTGACGTAGGCACGTGAGTTCAGCTTGTGGCCACCGACGTCGATGTGGTCGTCTCCGTCGGAGATCACTTCCCAGACGTTCTTCTCGGGATCGAGGTCGTCGCGGGACTGGTCGACGTAGGCGAGTTGGACCGTGTCGCCAAGCCGGATGCTGCCGTCGTCGGGCTTCTCTTCGCCGACGACCATCTTGAAGAGGGTGGTTTTACCGGCACCGTTGGGTCCGATGATGCCGACGATCCCGGCCGGCGGCAGCTTGAATGAAAGGTCCTCGATCAGCAGCTTTTCGCCGAATGCCTTCTTGAGGTTTTCGGCTTCGATCACGACATTGCCGAGACGTGGCCCTGCCGGGATGTGGATCTGGACCGAGTCGATCTTGACGTTCTTGTCCTCGGCCAGCAGTTCTTCGTAACGGGCGAGGCGGGCCTTTGACTTCTTGCGGCGGCCCTTCGGGTTCTCGCGGACCCATTCGAGTTCCGAGGCGATCGTCTTGGCCCGGGCGGATTCCTTGCTCTCCTCCTGCGAAAGCCGCTCCTGCTTCTGTTCGAGCCAGGAAGAGTAGTTGCCTTCGAAAGGAATCCCGCGGCCGCGATCGAGCTCCAGGATCCAGCCGGCCACATTGTCGAGGAAGTACCGGTCGTGGGTGACGGCGACGACGGTGCCCTTGTATTCCTCGAGGTGCTGTTCGAGCCAGGCGACCGATTCGGCGTCGAGGTGGTTGGTGGGCTCGTCCAGCAACAGCAGGTCGGGCGCACTGAGCAGGAGGCGGCAGAGGGCCACCTGGCGGCGCTCGCCGCCCGAGAGCTTGCTGACCTCGGCGTCGGAGGGCGGCAGACGCAGTGCGTCCATCGCCGTGTCGAGCATCGTGTCGAGGTTCCAGGCGTCGGCCGCGTCGATCTTCGCCTGCAGGCGCCCGAACTCGTCGGCGGTTTCATCCGAGTAATTCGCGGCCAGCTCGTTGAAGCGGTCGATCAGGTCCTTGGTCTCACGCACTCCGTCTTCGACGTTGCCGCGCACGTCCTTGGTTTCATCGAGCTGCGGTTCCTGCTCGAGCATGCCAACCGAGGCACCGGCGCGAAGCTGGGCGTCGCCACGGAAGTCCATGTCGGTGCCCGCCATGATCCGGAGCAGGGAGGACTTGCCGGATCCGTTGCTGCCGAGGATGCCGATTTTCGCTCCCGGCATGAAGTTGAGGGAGATGTCGGTGAGAACCACCTTGTTCGGGGGATGGGTTCTCGAAACCTGATGCATGGTGAAGATGTAGTCGGCCATTGACCGCCACGATACCCGTCACCGCCGCAGCCGGAGCCTTCAACGGTGCCGGCGCCGGGGTTCGCATGACTTCAGGCGGTCTCTCCCCTTGCCGCCCTTGCAGGTGTCCCGGCCCTTGCCGCCGACCAGCCGGTCCCGGCCGGGACCGCCGGACAGCCGGTCCTTGCCCTGGTCGCCGATCAACTTGTCGTTGCCTTTGCCGCCGATCAACTTGTCGTTGCCCTCGCCGCCGCAGATCAGGTCGTTGCCTCCCAGGCCCTTGATGACGTCGTTTCCGCCCAGTCCGGCGATCACGTCGCGCTTCCTGGTTCCTTTGAGCCGATCCTTGTTCGGGCTGCCGCTGATCGTCGCCGCCTTGCCGCCGCATTTCGGGCCGGCCGGGATCACGGGAGGGCCAGGCAGATCCGGGGGCTTCGGATATTCGACGTCGTACCGGACCAGGCCGATCTGGTCCGAGGTTGAACCATGCGCCCGGCCGGCGAGCAGGTAGCGGCCCTGGGGGTCGATCGCCATGCTGAATCCATCAGCCGCTTCGAAGAAGAAGTCGTCGTACAGGAGGCCGACGGCACCGAAGGTCGAATCGAACTTTCCGGTGTCGCCGAACCGCGTCATCAGTGTGTCCGAGGCGGAACCGCCGCCCCGGTCGATGAAGCCGGAGGTCACGATCCGGCCTGCTTTGTCGAGCCCGGCGTCGCGGGTGACCACAAAGTCAGGCGCGAAACCGGTGACAACCCGGCCGTCGGTATCGAACGTCTGATCGAGCAGGCCGTTCGGCAGCAGCCGGGCGATCGTCCCCGAATACGGACCGTCGGCGAATTCGACCCTTGCGTTGCCGACCACCAGAATGCGCTTCTGTTCGTCGATCAGTACCTGCTCGGGGACTTCGTTCTTGCCGACCGCGAATTCGACCGTGTTGCGTCCGTCGTCGCTGAAGGAAGGGTCGAAGGACCCCTCCGGGCGCAGTCGGATCACCAAGTTGCCGATCAGCCCGCCGACGCCCTTAATCGAGCCGGCAATCACGATACGGCCCTGGTCGTCGATCGCAATCGATCTGCCGTCGGAGTAGGAACCGCCGACGTCGGGGATGCCGATCCCGCTGCCGTTCAGGGTGGCATCGGGTGTGCCGTCGGGCGTCAGCCTGGCCACCGCCAGGCCGACCGGCCCCCCAAGCGTCGAATAGCCGGACATCACGATCCGGCCCTGGCCGTCAATCGTTACGTCGGAGCTGACGTCGGTGGCCGCCCCGCCGAAGTTCACCGTCTGGATTCCGTCACCGGAGAATCCTGGGTCGGGCTGTCCTGAAGCCAGCACCCTGACTGCCAGAAAATCGAAGCCGGTGCCTCCATTGACACGCTGACCCGCCGCCACGATCCGGTCCCCCGGGTCGACTGCGACTCCGGAGAAAGTAGCGTTTGGGGTGGGGAGGATCCAGATGCCGTCGCCGTCGAACGAGGTATCGAGTTGCCCGGTGCCGAGCAGCCGGGCGACATAGGCCTTCGAAGGGTCGCTGGACTTGAAGATTGAGCCGACGACCACGATTCTGCCCTGCGAATCGACCGCGATGTCGCTGGGATCCTCCATCCCGTCCGCCTGGAGGTCGAAGGTGACCCGCCCGTCGCCGCCGAAGATCGGGTCGGGCGTACCGTCAGCCCAGGCCGTCGCGGGCAACCCCACCAAGACGCTGGCGAGGGCTAGAAGAATTGCCGCTCCGAATCGAAACAATCTGCCTCCTCGTGCGAATCGGTCCCACTGACCGGACCAGTCTCAGCCTAGTCGCAAACCGATCCGGAAATCAAGTCAGTAGTTGAACGGAGGTGCGTACCGGTCTGGCGTGCATCCCCGGCGCCAGGACCCGATCCTTGTTCGACTTTCGCCGAAATGTTCAGTTCGAGGAAGCGGCGACCGTCCGGTTGCGACCGGAGCCCTTGGCCCGGTACAGGGCGGTGTCGGTTCTTGCGAACAGTTCCTCGGCCGTTTCGGCGCCGTTCCAGGTGGCTACTCCGGCCGAACTGGTCTCGCCACCGGGCGTGGCCGTGCGCAGCCGGTCGATGACTTCGAGGGCCTGGTCGTGGTCGCAGTTCGGCAGGATCACAGTGAATTCCTCGCCACCCCACCGGAAGAGCACGTCGTTCTTGCGAAGGGTGTTCTTCCAGGTGGCGCCGGCCTCACATAGCAGGCGGTCACCGGTCTGGTGGCCGTTGGCATCGTTGAATCTCTTGAAATGGTCGAGGTCGAGGATCGCGATCGAGATCGGCTGCCTGACCTGCCGCGCGTCGACGAGGCCGGCCCGGAGAAGTTCCTCCCAGGCCCGGCGGTTGGGTAGTCCGGTCAGGGAGTCCCGGGTGGCGGTCTCGGCGAGACGCCGGAACAGATCGGTGTGGTCGATCGTCACTGCCGCCTCGGCGGCGAGTAGCGAGATGACCGTCGCGTTTGTTCCGTCGCTCCGCCTCACCGGATCCTTCCAGCCGGCGCAGAGAGTGCCGATCGCTTTATCGCCGCGCATGATCGGACAGGCGATGATCGAGCTGAGGCCCTGGTCCATCATGCCCGGAGGCAGGCTCTTTGCCGCGGTTTCGACGTACGGGATGAAAACCGGGACGTGCTCCGACATGCTCATCGACGCCGCCGAGCCTTCGCCCGGCTGGACACTCAGGTCGCCCATCATCACCCCGTAGGCGCCGCTGGCCACGGTGCGGCCGTCAGTGCCGACTTCGAAGAGGATGGCCACGTCGGCCTCGCCCAGATCGTGCGCGGCACGGACGATCGACTTGCGAGCGTTGTCGGAGGTCAGCAGGTCGGAGATCACCGCGGCCAGCTTTGGGTTGAGTCCCACGCGGTCCGCGAGGGCAAGGGAACGGTTCTGGATCGGAAACAGCACCGAGGCCAGGACAAGGGCCCAGATCAGGCCCCGGAAGGCGAGTTCGTCCGGGTAGATCAGCGCCGGAATTCCCAGGGCCAGCATCGTGGCGATCAGCGTGTAGATAAGGATCCTTCTGCTGTCGAAGAAGGCGACACGCAGGCAGTTGAAGAGCATCATCACCGAGTAGAGAGGTTCCTGGTCAAAAAGGGTCATCAGGCCGATGACGGTTGCCAGCAGGATCGGGGTTACGGTCTGGATCCACTTCGGGAAACCGCGGACTTCGGCGATCGACCGGAAGACAATCAGGACAAAAAGAGCTGTGCCGCCGACAAAGCGGACCTCCGGGGTGGCCGGGACCAGAAGGATGACCGCGAAGCCGGCCAGCATGAACGGTGACACTTCGATCAGGCGGAGCAGGCCACGCTTGGGTCCGCCGCGGCTCCCGAGGATACGGACCGGGGAGGTTGCCGGTGTTTCTGGATCCAACTGCGTTGATTCGCTTGTCACGTGGGGGTTTTCCGGTCCTGATGTACTTGCTGGTGTACTCGTTGTTTAGGAACTACCCTATTTACGCCCCCGCGACACTTTCGGATGCCTATCGGGAAGGCCGGTATTTTTCAACCATTGCCATCGAGCCAGCCCGCGATCACCGTGCCGATTTCTTCCCCCTGGTCCTCCTGAAGGAAATGACCCGCTTTCTCGATCACGGTGAGGGGTTCCGCGGTCGGGAACAACCGCTGTACGGCGTGTCCCACGGGATCCAGTGGCAGGGCTGGGTCCGAATCGCCCCAAAGGAGCAATGAGGGTCGGTCGTCGGTCGACAGGAACTTGGCAGTGGCCGGCCGGCGGCAGCGCCGGGGCGTCAGGGGTGATTGGAACAATCTGTGGGAAGGCCCGGATGCCGGCTTTCGAATCCGCATCGGGGAATGGTGCCATGTACGCGGCGATCACCTCTGGTGTCAGTCCTCGAGCGCTCCCGCCCTGGATCGGCATGTCGACCCGGACGTCGCGGTGGGACGCGATGAAGTCGCGAAAATGGAGCCAGTTGTCGGTCATGCGCTGGTATCCGGTGAAGATTCCGGTGTTCATCGCAACCAGTCGCGAGAACCGATCTGGCCGCTCGACGGTGGCCAGTCGCAGGCCGATCGGCCCGCCCCAGTCGTGGCAGACCAGCGTCGTTTCCTCGAGGCCGAGTTCGTCCACCAGTGAGACCACGGAATCAGTGAGACGGTCGAAGTCGTACCAGTCGTCATCGGCGGGCTTGTCGGAACGGCCGAAGCCGGGCAGGTCGGGCACGATGCAGCGATAGCCGGCGTCAAGCAGTGGGCCCATCACCTTGCGCCACAGATAGCCCCAGGTCGGTTCGCCGTGGAGCAGCAGTACCGGCGGCCCTTCGCCCTCATCGATGTGAGCGAGACGCATTCCCTGCCAATCGCGGTAGTTCGGCTCCCAGGGAAAGTCGTCGATCTGGTCGAATCGGGCGTCAGGCGTTCTGATTGTTTCCATTACGCATGAGCGTACCCGGACGGCTCTGCGGCTACAGCGATTCCTGCGAAGGGTCCTCCAGCGGAGAATCTTCCGGCTCCGTCGTGAGCAGGTTATAGAGCGCGGCGGGTCCGATCGCGGCGATCGGGAAGATCAGGCACGCGACCAGGAACTGAAACACCACCGTGCCGAGGATTTCTGTCCCGAGCGGGAAAGTCGCGCGGTAGATCACCAGAAGCACGACTCCGGCAGCGAGGCCAAGCAACATCACTACCGCGAAGACCCGCCAGCCGTTTCCGCGGACCAGAGTGGGACTCCGGCCAAAACCGCCGAAGACCGACAGATCTTCTGTCACGATCGCGGGAATGACCACCGACCAGATGGTCAAAAGGATCAAGGCGGGCACAACCAGGGCAATGACTCCGAGTCCGACGCCGAGGACCAGCAGGAGGCTCGCCCAGACCAGACGGGCGAGCACGGGACGGACCACCTGCCAGAGCTGGCTGACCGATTCGAACGGGCCGGGCAGGCAGATCAGTGCGGAGACCATGCCCCGGTAGGCGGCGCCCAGCAGGATGCTCAATCCGAGCGAAACGGCGAAACCTGCGGTACCTCCCAGTTCGAGAACGACCACGGCGGAGGTCAGCACCGCGAAAAGCAGGGTGACCTGAATCAGGACCTTGCGATTCTCCCGGGTCCTGTCCCTCATTTCCGCGAACACGGCACTGGTCGATAGCTTTGGTGGCGTCGTCACGGGCGCCCACCCTATAGCCTTCCCGCTCGACCAAAATCGGTGGCCGTGGTGGCCTGCCGGTTGAAACTTGTCACTGCCGGAGCTCCGGCCACAGAGCGAAGGGAACGAAGTTATGGCTGAAGGCCCGAGTCCGCAGGACTCATCGAAGAAGTTCAGGATCTCACCACTCGCAATCGTCGCCGTTCTGGCGGCCGTTGTCATCGGTGGGGCCGCTGGAGCGTTCGCATACCGTCAGCACTCGGTCGACAAGGCGGACAACGCCGCCAGCACCGCAAGCGCTGCCGTGGAAGTAGTGACTGGTCAGAAGGTCGCCAACAACGGTGCGCCCGGTAACAAGTACGACGCCCAGTTCAACACGGAGTCGATGTTCCCGACCTTCAGCCCTGACCGCCACAGCTACGTGACCCGTTGCGTCCCGGGCAAGATCCGGGTCCAGGTCAAGGCCAACGAAGGCTCGACTGTGAAGGTCGGCCCGTATCCGCCCGACACCGGACGGTTTGTGGCCGAAGCACGACCACTGCCAGGCCAGGATTTCAACATCGTCATCGACACAAATGGCAAGTCTCAGACGTATCAGGTGCGTTGTCTCGCAGACGATTTTCCCTCCTGGAGCTACACTCGTTTGTCCGATCCACCCAAGGGCATGTTCTTCATCTCGAGCGCCCTCAGCCGAAGGCAACCAGTCGGAACCTGGGCCATCGTCTTCGACCAGGACGGCATGCCCGTCTGGTGGTTCAGCCCACCGACCAACACGCTTGGTGGACAGGTTCTGCCCGACAAGACCTTCCAGATCCCGCGAGGCTTCGGCGACGGATACGGCAAGGATCCACGGACCGGCAGTGAGATCCGCTCGCTCGACGGCAAGTTCAAGCGGCTCGTGACCATGCAGGGCGCGCCGACCGACGGGCACGAGTACACGTACCTGCCGAACGGCAATGCGATCATGAACAGCTATACGCCGCGGAAGCACGTCGACCTCAGTTCGGTCGGGGGCCCCAAGGATGTCGGTGTGTACGACGGCGAACTCCAGGAAATCACGCCCTCGGGCAAGATCGTCTGGCAGTGGAGCTCGGCCGACCACGTGCCGCTCTCTGCCACCCCGAAGCGGTGGTGGAAAAAGGTTCTGGCCAACGCTCACCCCGACGCCAACGGCGATGAGTTCATCGACTACTTCCACCTCAACTCGGCCGAGCCCTGGGGCAAGTACATCGTGATTTCGACCCGCCACACCGACAAGGTCTTCGGGATCAACAAGAAGACCGGTGAGATTGCCTGGACCCTAGGTGGCGATCAAAATCCCAAGTCGCTCAAGATCCTCGGCGACGATCCCCATGCGGACTACCCGCTCAGCGGCAACCACGACGCCAGGATCTCAGACGGCAATCTGCTGTCGATCCACGACAACGCGACCGACCTGGGCCGCCCCCCGCGCGCCCCCCGCTACCGGCTCGACATCAAGGCCGGAACGGCGACCTACGAAGGCCAGGTCGACGATCCGCAAGTCAAGGAAAGCCACTGCTGCGGCAGCGCGCGGCCCTTCGGTGACGGCTGGATCGTCTCCTGGGGCAACACTCCGCTGATCGATGGCTTCAATTCGAAAGACAAGCTCGCCTTCCGGCTGCGGCCGCCGATCCCGGCCTACCGCGCGGTTCCGGTACCCAAGCAGGTGACAACGGCCGACCTCAACAAGGCGATGGACGCAATGGAGAACGATCCCCCGATGTCCAAGGTTCCGGTCAACCCGATTGAACACCTCGGGCAGAAGTAGGCCGGCAGCTTTCTGAACCAGCCCCGGTGACGGACCGGGAGCCAGCCCCGGGGACGGGGCTGGTTCCAGTTTGAATCTGGCGAGTGGTCGCCCCGGGAATTACTTGACGCGCAGGCTTGCCGAGTTCTTCAGCTTGAACTCGGCGCTGGTCTTCGTGCGAAAGCCCAGCTTGTACTTCTTGCCTTTGACGCGGGGCTTGATCTTGAGTTTGAAGCTGCGGACCTTCGCCTTGCCGGCACCGATCGTGCCGAAGTTCTGACAAGCCTTCTTCGTCTTGACCGCCTTCTTCGGGGCCTTGATGCAGACCGAAATGCCGATGGCTTCGCCCGTGCCGGAATTGATGACCCTGGCCTGGTACTTGATGGTCTTGCCGGCCTTCGCTTTACGCGACCGCGGCGAGATCTTGAGCTTGAGCTTGGGTGAGGTGGCCACGGGATCCGGATCCGGATCGGGCTTCGGATCGGGCTTCGTGCTCTCATCGACCGAGCGGGTCAGGGTGATTCCGCTGGGGCCGAGGTCGGCATTGTCCAGATCGACGCCGTTCAGGATGCCACCGAGGTCGATGCCACCGAGGGCATCACCACCGATGCCGGACAGCAGGCCCGGAAGCAGACCCTTGATCGTGGTGCAGGCGTCGATACCGAAGATCTTGGTCCGACCGGAGAATGGCCCGAGCTTGGACCATTCGGCGGAGATCGAGCCGGGGCCGAGGGGTCCCTTGCCGAAGCGCTTGCCCCCAGCGAGGGAAGTTCCTTCGGTACTGAAATGAACGTCCATCGGGCTGAAGCCACAGGTGAGGTTGGTTCCGAGCAGTCCGATCAGGTTGCCGAACGTGCCGAGCTGGCTGGTCACGTCGATGCCCAGTCCGTCGAGCAGGGCGAGGGTCTGCTTGATGTTGACCGAGACCCAGAGTCCGGCCTTGGCGTCGAGATCAAGCTGTCCGGTCGCCGGATCGAACTTTCCGGTGGCATCGCTCTCGATGCCCATGAAGCCCTTGATCGCGACCGGGGTGGTGATACCGAGTTCGGGCATCTTGAACTTGCCCTTCGGAATGACCACGTTGCCGTTGTCATCGAGCGTGCCGTCGATCGAGGCGTCGGAAGCGAGTGTGTCGAGCGGCAGGTCCTTGAGGACGTTGACGTCGATCTTGCTCTCGTTGAAGTCGATCTTGAAAGGAACCGAGGAGGCATCCGCCCGCTGAGGTCCAGCCATCATAAGCAGCAGCACGAAGGCGGCAGCGACGGTCATTACGGCAGGAAGCGTCCGAATCAGGCGTGTTTGCTCCACTACATCTCCCTTGTTTACGCCGCATTCCCTTTTTCCCTGCGGCATCATTCACTGGACAACTGCCTGAACAGCATAGCTTGAGGGAAGGCCGAATACCGGACCTGTCTACGATCGAATACCTCCCCTCAACCATAGAGGTCCCGATGAGCGAACCGCAGTTCTCCAAAGAAACCGATGAAAAAGGCGCCTTCGTGCGGCAGCAGAGCGCTTTCCGCGAGAAGGTCACGGCTGATGGTTCATCCGGCGTGCAGGCCGAATCGGGCCGCTACCACCTCTACGTGTCGTACGCCTGCCCATGGGCCTCCCGAGCGATCATCGTTCGTCAGCTGAAAGGTCTCGAGGACGTGATCCCGATGACCGTGGTCGACCCCGAACGGGACGACCGTGGCTGGCGTTTCACCGATGAGGAGCCAGATCCGGTCAACGACTTCGAGTACCTGGCCGAGGCCTACGCTTTGACCGACCCCGACTTCGACGAGCGAGTGACCGTCCCGGTCCTCTGGGACACAAAGGAAAACCGGGCCGTCAACAACGAGAGCACCGAGATCGTTCGCATGCTGAACTCGGAGTTCGACGAATTCGCCGAGAACCCCGAAATCGACCTGTACGCGGAGGAACTTCGGGACGAGATCGACTCGCTCAATGAACGGATCTACAAGTGCATCAACAATGGTGTCTACCGTGCCGGTTTCGCCAGCAACCAGGAGGCTTACGAAGAGGCTTTCGTCGAACTGTTTGAAGCCCTCGACTGGGTCGACGACATCCTCGGGAAGAAGCGCTATCTGACCGGCGACACGATCACCGAGGCCGACTGGCGGCTGTTCGTAACCCTGGTCCGGTTCGACGCGGTCTACGTCGGGCACTTCAAATGCAACCAGAGGCGGAGCGCGGATTACGACAACCTCTCCGGATACCTGCGAGACCTCTACCAGCAGCCCGGGATCAAAGAGACAGTCAACCTCGACCACATCAAGCGCCACTACTACAGGACCCATCCCAAAATCAGACCCACCCGGGTCGTGCCAAAGGGACCCGAGCTGGACCTGGACTCACCACCAGAGCGAGAACACCTCTGCCTGTGATGGCTGTGGCCTGAGGCGGCGGGCAGCGCTCGGGAACGACCTGGACGCGCCTGGACTTCGTCGACGCTCGCACGGTTCGCTCATTGACCGAGGTCAAATCGCTTCACCGGCTCGCTTACTCCTCGCCAGCCACGCCCAGGACGTCCCCGTGCACCACCCGCTTGCGTGGGACGGAAAGGCGGAGTCTCGCTGGCTTGGGTTGGCTTGTTTGATAGCTTCGTGCCTCGAATGTCGAGTGAGCCACTCAATAAATGACCTTGTTCGACCCCCGTCCACAGCCCAAATGGCACTGGTTCCTCCCGACTTCCGGTGATGGCCGCAACGTGACCAACGTCGTCGACGTCGCCGGCCAGCAGCACGTCACCAGGAACGCCGACGTGGCGTATCTCGCCGAAGTAGCGAAAGCTGCCGAACGGGCCGGTTTCGAAGCCGTGCTCACCCCGACCGGCTCTGGCTGTGAAGACGCGTGGGTCACCTGTGCTGCCGTCGCCCAGCACACCGAGCGTCTGAAGTTCATCGTGGCCTTCCGGCCGGATTCGGCCCAGCCGGCCTGGGCCGCCCACCAGTCGGCCACTTTCCACCGGCTGACCAACGGCCGCCTGCTGGTGAACGTCGTCACGGGAGGTGATCCCGTTGAACAGAAGTCGTTTGGTGACCACCTCGACAAGGATTCGCGGTACCGACGCACCGGCGAGTTCCTCGAAATCCTCAAGCGGTCGTGGACGGGCGAGACCTACGACCATGAAGGCGAATTCTTCAAGCTCGAGCAGGGCGGTCTGCGGCGCAAGCTCGAAGACCTCGACCCGCCCCAGGTCTACTTCGGCGGAACCTCACCGGCTGGTCAGGCAGTTGCCGCTCACTATGCCGACGTCTATCTCACGTGGGGCGAGCCGGTCGAATCGGTGGCCGGGAAGGTGGAGGTGATGAAGGCGCGTGCCAGGGAAGAAGAGCGGGAGCTCTCTTACGGTCTGCGTATCCACGTGATCTCCCGCGACACCGAGGAAGAGGCCTGGCTGGAAGCCGACCGGATCCTCGACGGACTCGGACCCCGCGGCCGTCAGGAAGGCCCAGGAGAAGTTCGCCCGCATGGAGTCGGTCGGTCAGGCGAAATGACCGAGCTCGTCCAGGGCAGCAACCGCGACGATCTCGTGATAGCCCCGAACCTCTGGGCAGGGATCGGCTTGGTCCGCGAAGGCGCCGGCACTGCTCTGGTCGGAAGTCACCAGCAGGTGGCCGATCGCCTCCTTGAGTACCGGGAGGTCGGCATCGACGAGTTCATCCTCTCCGGCTACCCGCACCTCGAAGAAGCCCTGCGCTTCGGCGAAAACGTGCGCCCGATTCTCGATTCGGCCACAAACAGCGCCTGATCCTCAGAAACTCGACGTTTATATAGGCGGGTGCCGGGTAATTGTCCTTTGACAGGTCGTTGTGCAGCGTTCATTCGAGGAAGGCCTTGGGGAGCGGCTGCCGGACTTAAATCTAGGGATCTTGGAGGAAGCATCTTGCGCAGCATTCGTTTGTATCTGGCCGCAGTGGCCGTAGCCATTGCAGGACTCGCCCTGGTAGGCGGAGCGATGACGACTGCAGTCGGTGCGAAACCGACGCACAAGAAGGCTCACCACAAGAAGAAGCACCACAAGAAGTCACACCACAAGAAGAAGCATCACAAGAAGAAGGCTAAGTACAAGAAGGCACCGAAGATCACCGCCGCGGCGCCGTACACGGCCCGTGGCAGCGTCGGTGATGCGTATGTGAAAAATGCAGCTCCGGGTTCCAAGCTTCTCCTGATCAGCCGCAGGAACAGGATCGTCCGGAAGCTCAGGGCTGACTCGTATGGTTCCGCGATCTTCTACGACGTCACTCCGGGTGCCACTTACACGGTTCGTACTCCCAAAGGCAAGAGGAAGTTCAAGAAGGTCAAGCGGGGCAGGAAGACCTTCAAGAAGATGATCTGGAAGTCCCGGGGCACCGCGAAGTTCCGGGTCATGAAGCCGGGGGAGAATCCCCCACAATCGTTCTACGACGGTCAGGCTCTCCACAAGGGACTCAACTACGTGACGATGCGTGATGGCACCGAACTCGCGATGACCGTCCGTCTGCCTTTGGGCAAGTCGATGAGCGATGGTCCCTTCCCGACTTTCGTCGAGTACTCGGGCTACCAGACGGCCGCCCCTCACGATTCGCTCACTGCTCTCGTTGGTGGAGCCGCTGGTGGATTCATTCCCTCTGGCGTGATTCCAGAGGGTCTGATTCCCGAAGGTCTCCTGCCGCCGGGCGCACCTAACCCCACGGTTGGCGACGACCCCCTTGCACCGGCAACTTCCACGGCGGTCGGTTCGATCATCGGCCCGCTGCTCGACTTCGCCACCGTCAGCGTCCAGATGCGTGGTTCCGGCTGTTCGGGCGGAGCATTCGACCTGTTCGGCTGGCCGACCACCTATGACGGGTACGACGCGATCGAAACCGTCGCGGCCCAGGACTGGGCGCAGGGTCACAAGGTGGGAATGGGCGGAATCTCCTTCTCGGGGATCTCACAGCTCTTCACTGCCGGCACCCGGCCTCCGCACCTCTCGTCCGTTTCGCCACTTTCGGTGACTGATGATGTCTACTACGGAACCGGATTCCCTGGAGGAATCTTCAACAGCGGCTTCGCTTACAGCTGGATCACCGAGCGCGCCCACGATGCCGAACCTGCCCCCGAAGGCGGTCAGCCCTGGGCGCGTGAGATGAGCAAGAACGGCGACCCCGACGTCGCGGAACCCCTGCGTGAGCAGCAGAAACAACACTGCCTGGCCAACCAGACGATGCGGCTTCAGACCCGTGACTACAACAAACTGATCGAGACGAATCCGTATCGCACGCCAAGGCTCTTCGCCAAGCGCTCACCGGGCGCCTGGGTCAAGGACATCAACGTGCCGGTCTTCTGGGTCGGTGCTTTCCAGGACGAGCAGACCGGCGGACACTGGACCGAGGCTGTGAAGAACCTCTCGAAGTCGAACAAGGACGTCTGGGTCACCATGCAGAACGGCGTCCACGTCGACTCGCTCGGCCCGAAAACGATCACCCGCTGGTCTGAGTTCATGAGTCTGTTTACCGGCAACGGAAGGGTCCCCCCTGTCTCGCCGATCATGACCGCGGCTGGCCCGGTCCTCTACGAGTTGCTGGCCGAGTCCACGGCCCTGCCGATCGAGCCGACGCGTTTCGCGCTGACGCCGAACACGCCGGCGAACCTGGCCAAGGCCAAGGCGACGTTCCGGAAGGATCCACGGATCCGCATCCTCATGGACAACGGCGCCGCGATCCCGGGACAGCCTGGATCAATTGGGGCGAAGTGGGAGGCCGACTTCAAGGATTGGCCGATCCCGAATCTCAAGCCGACTGGGTACTACCTCGGTACCGACGGCAAGATGAGCTCGGCCAAGCCCGGCACGGCCTCTTCGGCGAGCTATCTCTCCGATCCGAAGGCACGTCCGGCGAGGACGCTCGGGGCAAACGCCCAGGGCGACTCCTGGAAGGCTCAGCCGCCGTACAACTGGAAGCCGGTCGTCAAGAACAAGGGCCTCGGGTTCATCACACCCGCGATGACGAAGGACACCTTCATCGCCGGCCCGTCCAGCCTCGACCTGTATCTCAAGTCGAACATGCCGAACACGGACCTCCAGGCCACGCTGACCGAAGTCCGGCCGGATGGCAAGGAGACCTACGTACAGAACGGCTGGCTGCGGGCATCGCACCGAAAGGTCGACCCTTCGGCCTCGACCGCCGACGACCCGATCCAGACCTGGCTGAAGGAGGACGGCGCTCCGCTCAAGGAGGGCAAGTTCAACCTGACCCGGGTCCAGATCTTCCCGGTCGCGCACGTCTTCCGTGCCGGCTCGAAGATCCGGATCAACGTCCAGGCACCCGGCGGCGACTGGACGATCTGGGATTTCGACACGATCGAGAAGGGCAAGACGACCAATACGATCGGACTCGGCGGAGCCACTCCGTCGAAGCTGGTCCTCCCGGTCATCCCCGGTCAGACGGCCAAAGGCAACCCGTTGCCCGAACCGACCGCCTTGCGCGGTCAGCCCAGCCGTACCTTCGTTCCAGCAAGTAACGGGGGGTAAGGGTGGTGGCCGGGAGCGTCCTGCGACCGGCTGGCAAGGAGTAAAGCCCGGAATGCGTCCGCGATAGTACTCAGTACGTGAGCTGACCATTCCGGGCGTCGACGAAGTCAGGCGGCGCTCAGGGCGTTTCCGGCCGCCGCCCGCGGGCATAGGATTGATTCGTGCCAACGCGACCGAAGCTGATCGATAATCCGGTCCGTCGTTTCGACTTCGTACAGAAGCTCGAGTGGTTTTTGCTCGCTTCGGTCACGATGATCCTGGTGATCCGGACGCAGCTCTGGCTGACCAACTATCCGCAGCTCGGTGGCGGTGGGCTCCACATCGCCCATCTGCTCTACGGCGGCATCTTCATGCTGATCGCGATCTGGGTCGGTCTGATCTATCTCAACCGCGGAGGCCGGACCGCCTCGGCGATCATCGGCGGCATCGGTTTCGGCTTCTTCATCGATGAGCTCGGCAAGTTCATCACCTCCGACAACAACTACTTCTACAAGCCGGCCGCCGGCATCATCTACATCGTTTTCATCATCCTCTTCCTGATCACCCGGGAACTTTCACGGCGCCAGGTTCTTGACCAGAAGACCGCATTAGCCAACGCCATGGCCTTCCTTCCCGCGACGGTCACCGGCGAGTTCCGCCGTGACGAACTCGAGGTCGCCAACCAGCTGCTCGACCAGTCCGACCCCGATGACCCCCGCGTCGAGCGGATCCGCGGCTATTTCCGGGACGCGGTCCTGGCACCCGACAAGCAGCCGTCGCGGCTCGCCCAGTTCATCGACCGGGTCCACAATCGCATCACGGCGATTACCGAAAAGCCGAACTTCGGCAAATGGGTGATCCGGATCGTGATCGCCTGGGGTGTGATTTCGCTGATTGGTCTGCTCGACATTCAGCTCGATCTCGGCATCGAGACCCAGACTTCTGACAATGTCCCAGTGGGCAGCGTCAACTTCCTCAGTGTTGCCCGCGCCCTGTCGATTCTCGCCTCGGTGATCTTCATCGGAATCGGTGCGTTCAAGATGCGCAAGGACGAACACCAAGCCGCCTACTCGTGGTTCGGCCGGGCCTTCCTCGTCTCGATCTTCGTCACGCGGGTCTTTTCCTTTGTGGAAGCCCAGTTTGGGGCGGTCTTCGGACTCTTGCTCGACGTGGTCCTCTACGCCGCGATCTCCGAACTGGCGACACAGGACAACCAGAAAAAGCACCACTTCGGCGGCCTCGGTGATGCCGAGCTCCGGGATCGTCAAGATGAAGTCGATGGCGAAGAAGAAAAACCGTCGGAAGCGGCAACCTAAGGACAAAGGCGCGACCTCGATTTACGCCGACCCGGAGGGCAACGTGCTCACCCTCCGGCAGGAGCTCTCCTCCGGATCGGTCAAGAAGATCAAGACCGAGATGGTTTCCGACGCCGCCAGCGTCGACGACATCTGGCGCCGCCGGACCGAACTGCTCTTCGAGCGCCTCGTGGTCGCCTGGGAAATCAGCGGCCTGCCGCTCGACGACCAGGCGATGCTGATCGGCCGATACCGAATGGCCGATTCAGCCGAGAAGCAGTGGGTGCGAGAGACGATCAATAGCCACGTTGCCACCTACATCCCGGACCTCGATACCTGACTGAACCTTGCGGCAACGATTTCATGGTTCAGGGATAGGAAATCATTGCCAGAACGCGGTCAGGGCTTGAGACGGTGTCCGGTGCTGAAGAGGTACTGCGACCAGCTGACCAGGCCGATCGTGATCACGGCGACGATCGACAGTGAGATCACCGGATTGACGTCGCTTGAACCGAGGAAGCCGTGCCTGGTGGCGTCGACCACGTAGAAGAGCGGGTTGAGGTGCGAGATCTGCTCCCAGGGTGAACCAAGGCGGCTGACCGAATAGAAGACGCCGCCGAGGAAGATCAGCGGCAGGATCACGATGTTGTTGATGAAGGACTGGTTGTCCCAGGACTGGGCGTATACACCGACGATGATGCCGAGCGCACCGAAAGCGGTGGTCAGAAGCAGTACCGCCAGCAGGGCCTCGGCGGGGTGGACCAACGGTGCGCCGGTAATCGGCAGGGCGAAGGCGGTGAGTACGACTCCGATCAGCAGCGACCGCATCGCGCCGCCGATCAGGTAGCCGAGGTGGACCTGCCAGGCCGGCATCGGCGCCGAGAGGATGTCGTCCAGGTAGCGGTCATTTCTCGCCTGGAAGATCGTGCTTGAGTTGTTCGAGTACGCGGCCTGGGCCATCGCCATCGCGATCAATCCGGGAACGATGTAGACCCGGTACTCGAAACCGTTGATTTCGGAGATGCTGTTGCCGAGGGAGAGTCCGAAAACCACCATGAAGAGCAGGGCGGCGATCACCGGAGCGAGGATCGTCTGCTTCCAGAGCTTGAGCACGCGGTGGCACTCGCGGCGGGAAAGCCACGCGAGTCCACGCCAAGGATGTGGCTCGACTTGAACCGGGGGCAGCGGAGTCAACTTGAACCGGGGTCAATCAGGTTCGAGGCCGCCACGAGACCCACAATGCCCATGTGAGTGATTCCGACCTTTGCCTTGCTCATGCCCGCGCCGCCTCCTCGGCCAGGGCGATCCTGCCGCCGGCAACCGTCTTCAGGTACACCTGTTCCAGCGTCTCGGCACCGTGGCTGACTTTCAGGCCGGCGGCCGTGTCTCGGGCGACGATCTTGCCCCCGCTGATCAGGGCGATCTCGTCGCAGAGCGCTTCGGCCTCTTCGAGGTAGTGGGTGGTGAGCAGGATCGTTGTGCCCTGCTCGTGAAGCACGCGGATGTAGCTCCAGAGTTCGTGGCGAAGCTCAAGGTCGACCCCGGCGGTCGGCTCGTCGAGGATCACCAGGTTGGGGCGGTGGAGCAGTGCGCGCGCGAGCAGCAGGCGGCGACGCATGCCGCCAGACAGTTTGGGCGCTTCCACGTCGCGCTTGTTGCGCAGGTCGAAGGCGTCGATCATCTGCTCAGCGCGCTCGCCTGCCTCTTCGCGGCCCATTCCGTAATACCCGCCGTGGTAGAGCAGCGTCTCGTACACGGTGAGGAACTTGTCGAGGTTCGGTTCCTGTTCGGCAATGCCGATCATCCGGCGGGCCATCATGCCTCCTCCCGGATTGCCGAAGACTCTGATTTCGCCGCTGGTCGGGCGGACCAGGTTGCAGACGGCGCCGATCAGGGTCGTCTTGCCGGCGCCGTTCGGGCCGAGCAGCCCGAAGAAGCTGCCGTCGGGCACCTCGAGGTCGAGATCATCGAGCGCGAGGGTGCCGTCGCCGTAGCGTTTGGTCAGGCCTTTGATGTCGAGAGCGGCTGGAGGGTTCATCCGTCACCATGTTGACATGAGTGCTCTGGATGGTCTCTTGGTCGCCGACTTCAGCCGGGTCCTGGCCGGCCCCCTGACGGCGATGACCCTTGGGGACCTGGGTGCAGATGTGGTCAAGGTCGAGTCACCTGCGGGCGACGAAACCCGAACCTGGCAGCCGCCGACCGACGACGAAGGCCGAGCCACCTACTTCCTGACCGTCAACCGGAACAAGCGGTCGGTGGTGCTCAACCTCAAGGACCCGGGCGACCTTGTCCTGGCGCAGGAGCTGGCCCGGCGGGCCGACGTTCTCATCGAAAATTTCAAGCCGGGCACGATGGACCGGTTCGGGCTGGGCTACGAGGCGGTGGCGATGAAGAACCCCGGCATCGTCTACTGCTCGATCTCGGGATTCGGCGAGGCGGGTGGCCGGGAGCTACCCGGGTACGACCCGTTGGTCCAGGCCCTGAGCGGCTTGATGTCGGTGACGGGTCCGGCGGAGGGGGGTGGCCACAAGGTGGGCGTCGCCCTGGTCGATGTGATCGCCGGGCTCAATGCTGCCACCGGAATCCTCGCGGCCCTCAGGGCGAGAGACCGGGACCGGGTCGGCCAACGGGTATCGATCGACCTGCTGTCGACCGCGCTCGCAGCGCTCGCGAACCAGGGGTCTTCTTACCTGAACACCGGTGAGTCACCGACCCGTCTCGGCAATACTCATCCGAGCATCGAACCGTTCAGTACCTATCAATCCGCGGACGGACCACTGATGATCTGTGCCGGAAACGACCTGCAGTTCAGCCGGCTCGCGACCACGATCGGCGCCCCTTCGCTGATCGAGGATCCAAGATTTCTCACGAACTCCGATCGTGTCACAAACCGGGACGAACTGCGAGTCGAGCTGGAAGCTCGCCTGCGCCTGGACTCGGCGGAGTACTGGTCGGGGGCCCTGGGTGACGCGGGGGTCCCGGCAGGGCCGGTCAACGACGTTGAAGGCGGCTACCGGCTCGCCGAATCGCTTGGTCTCGACCCGATCGACGAGATCGATGGCATCAGAACTTCACGTTCCCCGATCAGCCTCTCTGCAACTCCGGCCGAGACCCGCTCGGCACCACCGGCGATCGACGAGCAGGGCGAAGAGATCCGGGCCTGGCTCAAATCACGATGACTGGGTGCGTTTACTACGTCATAGGTATAGAAAACGCACCCAGTCTCGGCTCTGCCACACTCTCTTTGTGGATCTTGCCCAGCTCGAAACCACCATGGCCGAACTCGGTCAGCCCTCTTACCGGACCGGACAGGTCTGGGAGTGGCTGGCGCGCGGGGCGGATTCTTTCGATCAGATGAGCAACCTGCCGGCGGATCTGCGCGCACAGCTCGCCGAAAAGCTGCCGGTTTCGACGCTTGAGGTCGAGAATTCCGCGCTGTCGGTCGACGGGACCGAGAAAGCCCTGTTCCTGACCGCGGACCAGCGACCCGTCGAGGCGGTGCTGATGCGTTACCGCGATGGCCGTCGTTCGCTCTGCCTGTCGAGCCAGTCCGGATGCCCGCTCACCTGCACCTTCTGCGCGACCGGCAAGATGAAGTTCGGCCGGAACCTGACCGAGTCGGAGATCCTCGACCAGGCACTCCACTTCCGCCGGATCGAAGACGTCAACCACACCGTCTTCATGGGCATGGGCGAGCCGATGATGAATCTCGACAACGTCCTCGCCGCCTGCGAAAAGCTGCCGGAACTCGGCATCGCCAATTCGCACACGACGATCTCGACCGTTGGCTGGCTGCCCGGGATCCAGCGAGTAACGACCGAAGGACCGGCGGTCCGCCTCGCCCTCTCCCTGCATGCCCCGAACGACCAACTTCGCTCGAAGATCATGCCGGTCAATGACAAATACTCGATGAACGAAGTCGTGGATGCCGCCCGTGAGTGGCGCCATGTGCGCAAACGCAAGGTTTTCATCGAGTACCTGATGCTGGACGGCGTGAACGACAGCCCCGAGCTCGCCCACGAACTGGCCGAGCTGCTGCTCCCGAAGAACGACTTCAAGGTCAACCTGATCCCCTACAACCCGACCGGGGAGGAATACCAGGGATCACCCCGTCAGACGATCGAGAACTTTCGGCAGAACCTGATGAAACGCGGAATCCACGCCACGGTCCGCCTCACCCGCGGCCGGGACATCGATGCTGCGTGTGGGCAGCTCGCCGCCAAGGCGAACGAAGTCGCCGAGGCCTAGACCCGAACCCTATTCCGCTTCCGCGGCTTCGATGTCGCGCAGGCGCTCGCGGGATTCTTCGAGCACCTCGAGGGCGGCCTCCCGTGGGTACCAGCCGTCGACTTCAACGTGTTTGCCTTCGGGCTGCTTGTAGACCGAGAAGAAGTGGGCGATCTCCTCGCGCAGCTGGTCCGACAGCATGTCGAGCGACTTGATGTAGCTCCAGTTGGGATCGTGTGAGGGGACGCAAAGGACCTTGTCGTCGATCTGGCCTTCGTCCTTCATGCGGAAGAGGCCGATCGGGATCGAAGGAATGATGCAGCCCGGGAAGGTCGGCTCCGAGACGCAGACCATCGCGTCGAGTGGATCGCCGTCGGCGCCCATCGTATGCGGAACAAAGCCGTAGTCGACCGGGTAGACCATCGACGAGAAGAGGAATCGATCGAGAACGATCGCTCCAATTTCGGGGTCGTATTCGTACTTGTTGCGCGATCCCTTCGGGACCTCGATGAGGATGTTCAGCTGTTCCATCATTCCTTACTGTCGGGCGTCCAAGGCTCTTCCCAATGGCAGACGCCTTTTACCAGGCGATCTGCCTCGGTCGGCCCCCAGGAACCCTTTTCGTACGGAAGGACTGGACTGGGCTTGTCGAGCAGAGGCTGCACGATACGCCATGTTTCGTCGATCGCGTCGATGTGGGTGAAAAGCGCGGGCCGTCCGTGGATCGCATCGTCGAGCAGACGCTCGTACGGCCCTGGCTCGGTCCCGGGTTCTTTTTCGAAAAGCACCTCGAGATTCGAGTCTTCAAAAGAGTCGGCTCCGGCTGACTTGGTGATGAACCTCAACCGGGAGCCGGGGGTGGGATCGATCCGGACGACCAGTTCCTGATGTTCAGGTTTTTTCTTGCCGAAAGCGATGTGCGGAGGCCGCTTGAAAACGACCCGCACTTCAGTGTGCTTCACCGGCAGGTTCTTGCCGGAGCGGATGTAGAAGGGAACGCCGGACCAGCGCCAGTTGTCGATCGAAAGCTCGATCGCTGCAAAGGTTTCGGTCTGTGAGTCATCCGCGACCTCGGGGATGTCGAGGTAGCCGGCGTACTGTCCGCGCACGCACTTGGCCGGGTCGACCGACTCGATCGACCGGAAAAGGTTGAGCTTCTCGGTTCGGATCGAATCTGGCTGGTTGCCGTTCGGTGGCTCCATCGCCACGAGCGCGAGGACCTGGAGCATGTGATTCTGGATCACGTCGCGGATCGTGCCGACCCGGTCGTAGAAGGCACCGCGGTCCTCGACCCCGAAGCTCTCGGCCATCGTCATCTGGACGTGGGAGACGTAGTTGCGGTTCCAGACCGGCTCGAGGATCGAGTTGGCGAAGCGCAGGTAGGTGATGTCCATCACCGGCTCCTTGCCGAGGTAATGGTCGATCCGGAGGATCTGGTCTTCGTGCAGCACCTCGGTCAGTTCCGCCTGGAGGGCGTGGGCCGAAGCGAGGTCATGCCCGAACGGCTTCTCGATCACGAAGCGGCCGTTGGTGGCGAGGCCGGCGTGGTCGAGGGCCTTGATGATCGGCGAGAAGAGCGGCGGTGGCACCTCGAGGTAGAAGAGCGGGTCCTTCGTGCCTTCCAATTCGTCCTTGAGGGCCTCGTAGGTTGCGCTGTCATCGAAGTTGCCGGCGACGAACCGCATACGATCGGCCAGCCGCTTGAAGACCTCTTCGTCGACTGGACCGAGCGAGTTCTCGATCGATTCCCGGGCACGCTGGCGCATCGTCTCGTGGCCCCAGTCGGTACGCCGGCCGACGCCGATGATCGGGCTTGTCAGCTTGTTCCGGCGCTCGAGGCGGTACAGGGCCCTAAAGGTCATCTTCCGGGCAAGGTCGCCGGTGATGCCAAAAATCACCAATGCGTCGGTGGAGGTCGCGCTGGCCGCGGCGGCCGAAGTTCTGGATCGGTTCATCCGGGCAGCGTACCGGCAAGCAGCAGTTCATCCCCCGGTCCACGTGGGAACTCTTCCTGCGGTCTAAGATGGCGCCATGGAACTCGGAATCGTTGGTCTCGGACGGATGGGGGCGAACATCGCCCGCAGATTGATGCGCGACGGACACACCTGTGTCGTCTACGACGTGAATCCCGAGGTGACTGCCGCCCTTGCGGAGGAAGGCGCGATCGGAGCTTCGGATCTGGCTGACCTCGCAGCCAAGCTCTCAGCCCCGAGAGCTGTCTGGGTCATGGTCCCCGCCGGACGCATCACTGAGGAAACGGTCAAGGCCGTGGCCGCTGAGCTTGACGAAGGTGACGCGGTCATAGATGGCGGCAACACCTATTACCGCGACAACATCCACTTTGCCCAAGAACTGGACGAGAACGGGGTGGACCACCTCGACGTCGGCACCAGCGGCGGTGTCTGGGGTCTCGACCGCGGCTATTGCCTGATGATCGGCGGTCCCGACGAGGCCTACTCGCGGCTCGAGCCGATCTTCGAATCGATCGCTCCCGGCCTCGGTGACGTCGAGCGGACGCCTGGCAACACCGGCGATCCGAGTCCGGCCGAGAAGGGGTATCTCCACTGTGGTCCGACCGGTTCCGGCCACTTCGTGAAGATGGTCCACAACGGCATCGAGTACGGCATCATGGCCGCCTTCGGTGAAGGCCTGAACATCATCAAGAACGCCAACGCCGGCAAGGTTCAGCGCGAGAACGACGCGGAAACAGCCCCCCTCCAGAACCCCGAGTACTACCAGTACGACATCGACGTGGGCGAGGTTGCCGAGGTCTGGCGCCGCGGCAGCGTGATCGGTTCCTGGCTGCTCGATCTGACCGCTTCGGCGCTCGCCAAGTCACCCGGACTCGAAGAATTCGACGGACGTGTTTCCGATTCCGGCGAAGGTCGCTGGACCACGATCGCCGCCGTCGAGGAAGGTGTGCCGGCTCCGGTGCTGACGTCGGCCCTTTATGAGCGCTTCGAGTCACGGGGCCTCGGCGACTTCGGCGACCGCGTCCAGTCCGCGATGCGCAAGGAATTCGGTGGCCACGACGAGAAGCCCACCGAGGAAAAATAGGACGCGGGCATTGGTCACGAAATCCGTCGCAGACACTGAAGCCGCCGCGAGTGAGGCGGCGCGGATCATCGAGATGGCTGCAGCCGCGGCAATCAACGAACGCGGCAATTTCAACCTCGCGGTGAGTGGCGGCAGGACACCGTGGCGCACGCTGGAGATCCTTGCCGACAGTTCGTTGAACTGGTCGAAGACTTCGCTTTTCCAGGTTGACGAGAGGATCGCGCCGACCGGCAGCCCGGAGCGCAACCTGACTCACCTGGTGCTGAGCCTGCCGCTGATGTGCCAGGCGGCGATCCGTCCGATGCCGGTCGGCGCAGAGGACCTCGAGACGGCGGCGCAGAGCTACGAGTACTCGCTTCCCGACCGTTTCGACCTGGTTCACCTCGGGCTGGGGCCAGACGGGCACACTGCTTCGCTGGTGCCGGGCGATCCTGTCCTCGACGTGACCGACCGCGGCGTGGCCCTGACCGGCGGCGAGTACCAGGGCACCCGCAGAATGACCCTCACCTATCCAACGCTGAACGCCGCCCGGAAGATCCTCTTCCTCGTGACCGGCGATGGCAAAGAAGACGCATTGAAGAAGCTGATCGCAAAGGATCCGTCGATTCCGGCGGGCCGCGTCGACAACAGCGACATGCTCACCGTGACCGATCTGAGCCCCCAATCGTTGACTTGACTCCACGAAAAGAGGTCGGCCGGGAGCGGTACGGCCTGGCGCTGATCCTGACTATGGCGGCTTTGATCTTTCTCATGGCCGCCCCGTCTGGCCGGTGGACCGACGTCATTATGCTCGCGCTGCTCGGGGGCGCCCTGTTCGCATCTTTGAGGGCGGCGGCGGCACCAGAGAGCTGCGAATCGCCAGTGCCGTCTTGATCGGGTTGGCGATACTCGTCGCGATCGGACAGGCGCTCGCGTCCGAAGAGATCAAGGACGCCTACATGCGCGGAGCAAGTCTTCTCTTCGTCCTGCTCGCGACCCCGGCCATCGTCCTCGGCCTGGTGAGGCAGATCAAAGTGAGCCGACAGGTCACGGTCCACACGATGATGGGAGTGCTCTGCATCTACCTGCTGATGAGCATGGCCTTCGCCGAATCTTTTGCTTTGATCCAAGTGATCGGCGGCGAGCCGTTCTTCCGGACCGGCCAGGGGGCCGAGGATCTCTCGAACTATCTCTACTTCAGCATCACGACGATCACTACGGCGGGACTCGGTGACTTCTCGCCTGCTGGCGACGTCGGCCGGTCATTGACCGCGGCCGAGGCGCTGATCGGACAGATCTACCTGGTCACGGTGGTTGCGGTGATCGTTGGTAATCTCGGCCGCCGTCGCCCCGATGGCGGGGACGATTCTGACCGCCCGGCTGCGTAGACTGACCCGGTGAGCCGCCGCCGACTGAAGCCCGATGAACGCAGGGCAGAGATCATCGGTGCTGCCATCCGCAGCTTCACTTCGCAGCCGTACACTGAAGTCTCAATGGCGGAGATCGCCGACGAGGCCGGCGCCAGCCGTGCCCTGCTCACTCACTACTACGGTGACAAGGAGAGCCTCTACGCAGCGGTCATCCACTACCTGGTCGATCAGCTCGAATCGATGGTGCGGACCGATCTCGACTTGAGCGGACGCGAACTGATCGACGCCAACCTGACTTCGCTGCTCGATCTGCTGATCTCCCAGCGTGAGGCCGCGGTGGCGTTTTTCAACGGAGGGCCGGCCGGTCGCGACGTTGACGTTTCCGGGGCGCTCGAAGATCTCAACTCTCACCTGGTGTCCCGGGTACTCGAAAACCATTTCGGCAGCAATGACGCGCCGGCGGTCACGCGGCTCGCCGTCCTCGGCTTCGTCGGCTTCGCATCGGCAGTGATATTTGACTGGCTGAAGGACGAGACGGTCCCGCGAGCAGAGCTGCATGAACTTCTCGCGACCAATCTGGAAGTTGCACTCGCCACGAAGGACGGGGTCTGATGGACGAGATACTTCTGGGACTCAGCCTGGTGGTGGTGCTTGCGGTTCTGGCCCGCCTGGTCGCCACGGTCATCCGGGTGCCGGCGATCGTCCCACTCCTGGTAATCGGAGTCCTGGCCGGTACGTCCGTGACCGGTTTGATCGATCCCCAGAAGCTGCTCGGTGACGCACTCCGCCGTCGGTCCAGATTGCGGTCGGCCTGATCCTCTTCGAAGGCGCACTCAGCCTGAAGCGGGAAGAACTCGGGGAGGGCGTTCGGCCCGCGGTCATTCGGCTTTGCACATTCGGTGTCCTGTTCACCTGGGTGATTGCGACGCTTTCGGTCGTCTGGCTGTTCGACCTCCCGGACCCGATCTCCATTCTGATCGGCGCTGTTCTGATCGTGTCCGGCCCCACGGTCGTGCTGCCGATCCTGACCTTCATCAACCCCTCGGCCCACGTGCGCAATGTCCTCAAGTGGGAAGGCATCCTGATCGACCCGATCGGGGCGATCATCGCCGTCGTCGTCTTCGGATCGCTGGCCGTGGACAACGGCAAGGTTGCGATCGACCTGGTCGAGATAGTCCTCTCGCTGGCCAGCGGCGCCGCAGCCGGCGCTGCAGCAGCGTTCGTCCTCATGCCGATTCTCGGCACCCGCAGGCTGGCCGCCCGCGACAAGGTCGCCGCTACCCTCATGCTCGTCGTGGCGAGTTTCGCCGCCGCTGATGCTCTCTTCGCCGACTCCGGGCTGATTGCGACTGTCGCCATGGGCATCGTTCTGGCCAACCAGCGCCGGGTGAAGACCGACTACATCGTCGAATTCAAGGAGACACTGGTTCCGATCCTGGTCGGCATCCTGTTCATTCTTCTCGCAGCGAATGTCGATATTGACGCTGTTGCCGACCTCGGCTGGCGAGGGCTTGCTCTGGTGGCGATCCTCGTTGTAGTGGTCAGGCCCCTGGGAGTCGCGACCCTCTTCGGACTTCCGTTCGGGTGGCGGGAACGAACCTTCTTCGCGGCGATGGCCCCTCGTGGCATCGTGGCAGCTTCGACCGCGTCGGCATTCGGACTCTCGCTGACAGAGGACGGGGTGAAGGGGGCCGAGATGGTCATCCCGATCACCTTTTTCGTGATCATCGGCACGGTTCTCATCTATGCGCTCGGCTCGCCGTCGCTGGCCCGGTTCCTCGGGCTTGCCGGTGAGCAACCTCCATCGCTGATCTTCCTCGGGGCTCCGCGCTGGGCCGTGGCCCTGGGTGCCGCCGTGACCGAGGCCGGCGCCGAGGTACGGTTCTGGACCGACGACGAGGGACGGGCACGGGAGGTCGAGGAGTCGGGAATGATGGCTTTTGGCGGACCGCTGGACCCCCACTCGGATCGTGCCTCCGAAGTGCTGGAGACGAATCCGACGGTGATCATGGCCAGCTCGGATGACACCCTCAACCAGTCGCTGGCCTTTCAGCTTGCCGAGATCTACGAACCCGACCAGATTTACCGCCTGCGCTCGCCCGAAGACAAAGCTCCGCTCATGCATTCGAGTGCCATGCTGCTGTTTGATTCCCAGGGCTCGACCGGCGAGATCGACCGCAGGCTCTCCGCGGGTGATGTCATGAAAGTTCTCGAGCCCGGAGAGCAGTTACCGGAAGGATCGATGCCCCTGGCGTCGATCAAGGTCCGGCATGGTTCTTCGCCGGCGACCATCAGGATGGCGAGCACCCACTCGGACCACCTGATCGGCCCGACCGCCCGCCTGGTCGCGCTTGCTCCGGCCCCGTCAGCCTGAACCTTCTTGGCCTGAGTTTTTCGAAGCCGAGCCAGCCTTCTTTCCGGACTGGGAAGAAGTCTTCGATTTCTTGCCATTTGCCGACTTGAGTGACCGCTTCTGACCGAGCTTGTTCCTTCGGAAGTAGTCGACCCATCTGCCGCAGACGCCTGACATCGGAACCTTAACCCTGGGACCCTTCCGCACCGCGACGAGTCGTCCGAGCTTGGTCCCGCGCGAATAGCCAGTTACCTTCTGGAGGAACGTCGGGGCGACCGAGTCGGCCGTGAAGGTCGTTGTACCTCCGCTGGTCACGTTGATGGTGCCGGCCGGCCAGAACTGGCCACTGCTGCCGGTGTCAATGTTGGCAAGCCGCTGGCCGTCCAGCGAGGCCTCCAGTATGCGGGGCGGGTAGCCGGGCGCTGAAAGGGTGAAGCCGGCGGGGGAGAAGTACTGGATCGAAAGCCGCCACTCTCCCTTGCCGAGCTTCAGATCCACCGACGCGCTTTCCCCGGCGTTCAGATCCGGGTCGGGGAGCCAGTCGGAACGCAACTTGACCACCGCTTCGGGAAACACGCCCGCGGTCGCGTCAACCTGCGTCGAGTAGTACTTGCCGCCTTCGTTATTGCAGTCGACGAGCTTGGCGGCCAACGACCGCTCGTTGAGGATCGGGCGCGCGAAAGCGACCGCAGTACGTTTCCAGAGGATGTAAGAGGGGGTGCTGGCGACCCGTTCGTAGAAGGGCGGCACCTTGCTGGTCCAGCCGGCCGACGTGGTGATCACGTAGCGAAAGTTCTGAAGGGTCTCGGGATCGAAGGAGTCGAAGTCGATCGTGGACGTGCCGAATTCGTCCTCGAACGGCTTGCCCTCGTTCTCGATTACGTTCGGATCCGGGAATTCGGGCAGGGGTACGCCCACCTTGGCCCCGGCCAGGTGATAGGGGGCGAACCTGTCCTGATCGGCGTAGAGGACGTCATGACCGAAAACGTATGGCAGGAAAGTGCTGAGTTCCGAGGTGCGGCCCGGAGGCGAAACCGAGGCGTCGCGAAGAACCATGAGGCTGGAAGCTCCGGCGGCAATCACGAAAACCGCGGTGAGCGTGATCCAGGCCCCGTATTCCATGCCCTGGCTCGGCTTCCATTGCCGGCTGAGACCGCTGAGCAGGGCGGTGAGGATGACTACCATCGTGATCGGGGCGCTGATGACGAGCGCCTTGGCGAGCGAGTAGTCGCCGACCCACGGGAGCGAGATTCCGTAGAGCACCGCGCAGGCGATGAAGGCCAGCGGGTAGACCGAGCGCGGCTGCTTCCGCCACCACCAGAGGGAGACGACCAGGGCCAGCACGCCGATCACGCCCATCAGTCCGGGCAGAGGGGTTGAGCCGTCGCCGGCCAGGCGGTAGTCGGAGGTGAGCCAGACGCCGAACTCCTCGATTACCGAGACGGGACCGAAAGCGCCGCTGGTTGCCACCTCGGAGAAGGCGTCGCCGAAGCCGAACGGCCCCCAGAAGGCGAGAGCCGAGAGCAGGCCGAGCACGACCAGCGTCGAGACGAGGACCACCGGTTTCGCTAGGTAGCCGATGATTGCCCGGGGTGAGACCTTCGCCCGCGAGCGCGGGTTGGCCAGGACCCACACGAGGAAAACCGCAATCGGCCAGGCGAGACCGGGGAAGCTGTAGGTGAAGACGATTCCGAGTAGCAGCACGATCAGCGGAACGATCGCCTTGAGTCGCTCACGCCGGCCCGAGGGCAGCGGAGTGACCTGTTGCAGACCGATGACGAAAGCGAGCAGGAACATGGCGGCCGCCAGCTCCTTGAAGGCCGCCTGCGCGAAGTAGGAGGCCATCAGGTACGGCAGACCGACCAGAATCGCGGCGAGCAGCCGGCGCCAGTTGCCGAGCCTCTCCAACGCTGCCCAGGCGGTCATCACGGTGAGTACGGCGATCGCCATCACCATCCCGATGAAAACCGGCCCAAGGTAGAACTTCGGAATGAAGGAGAGGGCCGTGGCCAGCCCATGCGGGCCCAGCGGGTAGCCGTCGGAGGGCTCGGTGCCGAACCCCGAGCGCAGATACTCGGACCAGGCCAGATGGAGGCCGAGATCGTTGTTGTAGCCCATGCCGAGGAGGCCCCAGTGGCCGGTAACGGCGAACGGAATCGCGGTAATTGCCACCGTCAGAGCGGCGGCGGCCCAGAAGAACGGGGAGCGCGGAATGTCATCGCGGCTGATCCGGCGGATCACGATGACCGAGCCCGCAACCAACAGGACGACGCCGAGGATGAGGAAGGTGTGGGTGCCCGGGATCCGCGCCAGCAGGCCTTCTACCGTCATCACGGCAGCGAAGCCGACCGCAGGCTCGAGCCCGTTCCATCTATCGCGACCGCAGGCAAGCATGATCGCGCGGCCCACCAGAAGGGAGAGCCCCACAATCATCGCGATTGACATGAAAGTACTCGGCATAAAGGTCTAGTACTTGTCGGCTGCTGCCATCAGAACGTCGGTCAGGTCATCACCATGAAGCGCCTCTTCGTGGCCGGCGTGCACGGTTGTCGGCTTGAGTGCTGCCAGTTTGCGAACCGACTCCTTGGCCCTCTGGTGGTTCCAGGCGAAGGCCGGATGCGGAACGCTCGCCTCACCATGCGGCAAGGCCTTGAGCTTGGCCGAGTCAACGAAGTAGACCGTGTCGCTGACCACGGCCGTCCGGTCGGATTCCCTCCAGAGCCCGATCAGGCCGGGGGCGTGGCCCGGAAAGTGGACGACTTCGAAGCCGGCCACGGTGTCGCCCTCTTCGACGGTCCCGGCGATCTTCACGGCACCACCGTCCCACCACTTGAGCATCGCCGGGTAGATCAGGCGCACCGGCATGGGCATCAGGGAGAGGTCGAAGTAGTCGGGCTTGTAGGCGTCGGATTCCGCATCCGCGACCTCATCCGGATGGCAGTAGACCGGCGGACCGAGCTTGGCGGCCGTCCCCCGATGGTCGCAATGGCCGTGGCCGAGCACGATCCGGTCGATACCTCCGAACTCCTGGGCGACCCGCCGGTTGGCACGGAGCATCGACCGGCTGCCGGCGTCGAATTGAACGATCTCTCCGTCTGGTCCGCGCAGGAAGTAAATGTTCATGCCCTTTTTCAGGTCACCACGCAGGACGAAGATGCCATCGCCCACTTCTTCTAGTCCTTTTGGTGTCATGTTCTATTCCATTCTTCTAGGCTGCTTGGGATGCCCGGCCACTGGAGAATCCTGATGCTTGTGATCTGCATGTTCCTGCTCGCTTCCGTCGGCATCAGTGCCTACAAGCTGGCGAGCACCCCGACCGAGATTCTCGGCGCCGGGTTTCAGGGCCTACCCAAATCCGAGTTTCCCCGATAGTGTTGAATTGAAGACATGGCCGCGCATCGTATTGATCGCCGTGTCCACTAGTAGCATTGAACCGGATTCGTCCAGGAAATCGAGGATGGGAGTCGCATGGCCCTGTTTAGTCGGATAGTTGTCGGTACTGATGGTTCGGACTCGGCCCGCGAGGCTGTCCGGCAGGCGGCCAACCTCGCCCAGCTGACTGGTGCAGCTCTCGACGTGGTCAGCGCCTATGAACCGGTCTCGAACAGCCGGTCCTCGGGTGAGGCCGCAGGTGCTCCGGCGGACGTAGCCCACGAGTTCGGCCCGCGGGAAGACGTCAACTTTGCCCTCGATGGTGCTGCCGGAATCGCCAGGGACTTCGATGTCGACATCACCCCGCACCCGCTTGACGGTGACGCCGCCGACGCGATCCTCCAGGTTGCCGAAAAAACCGGCGCCGACCTGGTCGTCGTCGGTAACAAAGGCATGACCGGAGCGAAAAGATTCCTGCTGGGTTCGGTCCCGAACAAAGTGTCACACCACTCACCCTGCTCAGTAATCATCGTCCATACCACCTGAGGGGGAGGAGGGTTCAGGGGATTTTGGGGTTTACCGCTCTTCCCAGATTCATGATTCCGGCTCCGAAACCTGAGTTTGGGTCGTCTTTGGCGTAGTCCGGCAGACGGGCTGTGTCGAGCAGGCGCTGCTTGACCTTGTTGGGGCCTTTTCCGTTCTTGAGGGCGTTGCTGGCGATGATCATCGCGGCGCCGGCCGAGACGTGGGCCGCTGCCATCGAGGTCCCTTTCCATCCCCGCTCGATGCCGAACCGGCGCGGATTTCGGTCGACCATGCCGTACTGGTAAATCGGCCGGCTGCCGAGCTTCGCCGTGCAACCCTTGCCGCCCGACCCACCGCCCGGGGCGGCGATGTCAACTGACGAGCTGAGGAAGGAGTACTTGCCGATGCATCCTGATTCGGTCGAACCTCCGACGCTGATCACCTGGGGTGCCGTGGCCGGCAGCGAAGGACAGGCCTGGGCGCCTTTGTTGCCGTCGGATCCGACCAGGACGATGCCTTTGCTGTGGGCGTAGGCCAGCGCGTCATCGAGCGCGGGGACTTTGGTGCCGCAGTCGAAGTTGATCGACATGCTGATCACCCTGGCCCGGTGATCGGCCGCCCACCGGATGCCGGCGATGATGTTCTTGGTCGAACCGTAGCCGTTCGCGTCCATGACCCGGACGGGGATGATTTTCGCGCCGTAGGCGATGCCGGTCAGGCCACGTTTGTTGTTCGTGCTCTGGGCGATCGTCGAAGAAACGTGGGTGCCGTGACCGTTCTTGTCGAGCGGGACGCGGTCGCCAGCGACGAAGTCGCGGCCGGGCAGGAAGGTTCGTGCGGACAGGTCCGGGTCGCGCCGGAAACGGCGACCGTAGTTCCGGTAGGCGACGCCGGTGTCAAGTACTGCCACCCGGACTCCGCGGGCGCCGGGGCGTCCGGCCTTCCGAAGCTCACGCCAGGCCCTGGGAGCATTGATGCCACCGAGTGACTGGCGACCGGACGATGACCCGGGCCGACAGAGGCTTCGGCAAGGCAGGAAGTTCCATTGTCTGAGCTTCCAGCCGGCGCGTCGTCCCCTGCGCTGATGATTGACGCCGTAGTCTTTCGGCACCCAGGAGGCGATGCGGGCGATGTAGTTAGGGGTGGCATGGACGACCGCCGGCTTGGCCTCCAGCTTTCGGGCGAGGGCTTTGACGTTCGTGTCTTCGCCGACTTCGACGGTCTTTGGCTGGGCTGCGCCTTTGTACTGGACGATGAGCTCGCCAGGCACGAAAGGCTCTCCCGGTTCGATCGCCGGCTGGGGTGCCGGATCGGCAGCTGGGGCCGCTCCAGGGAAGGCCGAAAAGCAGGCGAGGACCGCCGCAAAGGGCAGCAGACACAGCTTCATCCGGGATGTGAGGGTGGCAGATCGGGGCATTGGCGGCCAGGCATCAAATCAGCCTGTTAGTAAGAGAACACCCGAGTGACCGGCGAGTTGCTCGTCTCGTACCCTGTGAGTGTGAGTTCGGACACGACCATGATGGCCCTGGCACTGGCCGAAGCCCGCGACGCGGAGGCTCAAGGGGACGTCCCGATCGGCGCCGTGATCGTCCGTGACGGAGAAGTGATCGCGGCTGCCGGCAATGAGCGCGAGCTGCGCAAGGATCCGACCGCGCACGCTGAGGTCCTCGCAATTCGCCAGGCATCGAAGGCCCTTGGGGGCTGGCGCCTTCCCGACACCACGCTTTACGTAACGCTCGAACCCTGCGCCATGTGCGCCGGCGCGATCATCCTCGCCCGGATCCCCAGGGTCGTGTTCGGAACCTGGGACCCAAAGGCGGGGGCAGGGGGGTCAATCCTCGATGTACTGGCTCAACCAGGCCTGAACCACCACCCGGAAGTGAAGGGAGGGGTCTTGCGGGAAGAATGCGCGGCGCTCCTCAGCGAGTTCTTCGCAGCACGACGTTCGAAATAATCACGCGAGATCCCGATTTTCCGGCATAGTGCCGGACTTTCGGGATCTCGGCACAGAATCGTACGGAGAGGGTGGGATTCGAACCCACGAGGCGAGAGATCCCGCCCACGCGATTTCCAATCGCGCTCCTTAAGCCACTCGGACACCCCTCCGGGGGTCCACTAGGGTAGCCGATATTGTCGGCGGCTCGGGGCCTCGGCACCACCTCGGGTGACTGCGATAACTGCGGCATTTGCACCGGAATCGCAGTCACCTCACGATATGGGCCCCGGCGCTCGGCGCGGCTCCGGTTCCCGCGCGGCGTTTGCCAACCGAGGTGAAGCGGAGGGGTGGGATTCGAACCCACGGTACCCCGAAAGGCACAACAGTTTTCGAGACTGCCCGATTCAACCGCTCTCGCACCCCTCCGGGGTCCCTGCAGGCTAACGATTTTCGTAATTCTGGGGGCGGCCCAGCAGGTACGAGCAGACGCCGGCCAGAGTGATCGTGGCGACCACGATCAGGAGCGGTCCTGAATCCTCGGTGACCGACCCGATCAGGCCCCCGGTCAGGCCGCCGATCAGGGCGGCGGGCCAGATGGGACCGGCGAACGGTTCGAACATTTTGCGGTTCCTGACTGCGAAGGCCACCGCAAGCAGGCAAACCAGAGTGACCAGCGCCATGTTGCCGCGCCAGAGCTGCTGCCAGGCGAGGGTGGAGCGTCGCTGGATGATTTCGAAAAAGGCGCCGGGGTCGTTCAGCGATAGCACGCTGTTGCTGTAGTGGCCCTGGCCTCCAGCGGTCAGCAGGTCGAGGACTGCCAGGAAAGCGGACCGATTGCCGGACTGACCACGAGGATGGCGATCCGCTTTCGTGACCACTTGCCGGGCAGCATCATCATTGCGGCGACGGCGGTCGCGCTGGCCACGATGATCGCGGCTCCGACGCCCGCTCCGAGACGTCCTGAGCCAAGGATCACACAAAGGACGAAACCGCATCCCAGCACGGTCAGGGCGGCGTTCCGAGACTTCGGTCTGTCAGTCAGAGCCGCCCCGAGCCCGGCCAGCAGCAGCACCATCAGACCCGATTTGAGCTCGTTGCCGATGCCGTAGAACCTTGATCCGTAGCCGGGGTTCGGGCCGAGGACCGAGCGGGTGATCAGGTGGGATCCAAGGGCGAGGTCACAGGTGATCACGGCGAGTCCGACCACTGCCGGGACCAAGGGTGCACGTGGCCAGGGAACGAAGCGGTCGGTCAACCAGCCCAGGCCGATGCAGCCGAAGCCGATGATGAAGTACTCGAGCTCCCGTGACGGATTGCCGAGTGCGGCCGGCACGAGAGTCATCGCCGGAACCCAGAGGATGGCGAGGCCGCCGATCCGTCGCACCGGCAACCTTGGTCCGGTCGGCGCCGGCGATCGCGCCCGCGGCCAGGAGGAGGATCAACCATCCCGCGCCGACGAATGCCAGGGCGGGGGTTCGCCGGGGTCCCAGCTCGTCGAGCCGGTCGCGAAGCGGGGTGAGCGTTTCGGCCTGCCTCTTGCCGTCAGAAACCATAACCCGGCCGAGCATGTCATCCGGGATTCCGAGCCCAGGTGGTCGAGGATCGTCGGTGCGATGTCGATCCCGGCGACCAGGTTCGGCTGGTTGGTCGTGTCCGAGGTCAGTCCGGCGGGCGGGCCATCGTCGAGGCCGGCGGCTCCGACCGGGAGCAGCGGCAGGATCGGCCCGTCGGGTGGGGTCTGCATGGCAATCACAAGCTGTCCCGGGTCCCGCCGGCGAAGGATCTGGCGGAGTTCTCTTAGGCCCTTGTATCCCGGAGTGGTCGCGACCACGACGAGGCCGTACTCCTTTGCCTGGCTTTCCGCCCGGCGGGCTGTGTCGCTGGTGTCGGCCAGAGCGAGGGACGAGATGCGACCGATCCGGTCGGCCGCAGGGATCACCGTCTCCTGAAGCCTGGTTGCGTCGCCGACGTAGGCAACGCCGCCGGGGATGGTCGAGGCGAGCAGGCCCGGCACGATGGTTTGCGGGGCGGTGTCGGCCCGATCGACGATCATATCCCAGCCTTTGACCGATCCGCTGCCGTTGACCATCTTCACCAAGCCGACTGGCGGCACGTTCTTGGGGTCATAGGTGGAGCGCGAAACTCTGGTGCCCTGACCGATGTCGAGCAGCGCCTGTTCCGGGGCATAGGAGCCCTGGGTGGCACTTGTCAGGCCGACCGAAAGACCGGGCATCTCTGCCAGTCCGTCGGCGATGTCTTCGCCATAGGACGGCGGGGCTTCTTTGTCCTGGGGGATCAGGACGAGAATCGCCGAGGAACGTGTCGCCGCCTGGGTGGTCGGGGCGAGCGCAACAGCAAGCGCACAGATCGAAAGTGCCGCCAGAAAGGAGGCTGCGAGGCGGCGGGTCACGTCAAGGCTGAGGCGGAGCCTATTCTCCGCCGGTCAGCTGACCCTTGGCCAGGTCCAGGGCGACTGTGAGGAGGCCGACGACCGACAGGGGGTCAGATGAATCGGAGACCAGCTGTACGTGCATCGTCTGCTCGTCACCGCCGTCGTCTTCACTGAGGACAGCCGAAATGACCAACTGATCGAGGCGGGCACCGGGAGTGTCGCGCTCGACCTGCTCCATCAGTTCCTGGGCAAGTCCGCCGATGCGGGAAGAAGTCGATGGCTCGGATTCGTTCATGAGTTCACCTTACCGGCAAGTCACTGATGAGAGTGGTACCTGGGGGCGGCCTGCGAGCGGCTGGCGAGGAGTAAAGCCCGGAATGCGGCCGCGATAGTACTCAGTACGTGAGCTGCCCATTCCGGGCGTCGACGAAGCCAGGCGCCGCGCAGGCAGTTCCCGGGTGCCGCTCGCCTACGGGTTAACGCGAGTAGTGCTCGACGATCAGTCGCTCTTCGATCGGCGCGGCGATGTCGCTGCGGTCGGGAAGGCGGTTGACCGTGCCCTTGAGTCCGTCGTGGTCGGCGAGGAGCCAGGCCGGAGTCGGTCCGGCGGTTTCAGTCGCCTGACGGGCCATCGGCTCGATCGCGGCGTCCGGCTTGACGGCGATCTGATCGCCGGCGGCGACTTCGTAAGACGGACGATCGAGGCGCTTGCCGTTCACCTGGATGTGCTGATGGACGACGAACTGCCGGGCCTGGGCCCGGGTCGTGGCCATTCCGAGGCGGTAGACGACGTTGTCAAGACGCTGCTCGAGGTGGCGCATCAGGTTTTCGCCAGCCATGCCCTCTTCGCGGTTTGCCCGGTCGAAAAGCTTGGCGAACTGGCGCTCACGAAGTCCGTACATCGACTTGGCACGCTGCTTGGCACGCATCCGGACGGAGAACTCTGAAGCCCTCCGGCGCCCACGGCCATGCTGGCCCGGGGGGTAAGGACGACGCTCCATCGCGCTCTTGCCTCCGAGGGCACGTTCACCCTTGAGTCCGAGGTCGACGCCTTCGCGCCTTGAGAGTTTCTCTTTTGGTCCTGTGTATCTACCCATTGCGACGCGGGACAGTACCGGATCGAAGTGATTTCCGCTTTGCCAGTGGTTCGGCCCCGCCTCTCCGGGCGTATAGTCGAGGGCAGGATGAGCCCACCATCTGAGCCGACTGATTCGGACGAAAGCGATGCGAAGAATTACCGAAGGAGCGCCCCCCGGCGCACCATGCTGGCTGCCGAGCGGACCCAGCTCGCCTGGTGGCGGACGGCCTTTGCCGTCCTCGCGGTCGGGTTGGCGATCGGCAAGATCATCCCTCAGCTGGCAGGTGCCGAAAGGATCTGGCCATACACGGTCCTCGGGGCCGCGTTCGGAATCTACGCCGTGGTCCTGACGATCCACGGGAGCAGGCGCCGCGAAAGGGTCGAGCAGGCAATCGAAACCGGGGAATCGTCCCGGACTTCCGGCCAGGTGCAGGCTCTTCTGACGGGAGGAGCGACCCTGCTCGCCTTGGCGACCACCGTGATGATTATCTTCAACTGATGATGGATTCCCAACGTGGAAAGCTCCTGATTGCGGCACCGAGCCTCTTCGACTTTTTTCGCCGCACCGTCGTGCTGATCGTCGAGCACACCGAGCAGGGAGCCTTCGGGGTCGTGCTCAACCGCCGGGCCGACTCGGACGTCACCGAGCTCGTCCCCGATCTTGACCCACTGGTCGAGCGCGGCGCCCCCCTCTGGGTGGGTGGACCGGTCGGACCGGACTCGATCGTGGTGCTAGGTGAGTTCGAACACGCCGGCCTGTCGGCGGGAGCTGTAACCGAGCGGATCGGTGTGGTCGATCCGGACGGCGACACCGACGTGGTCCGCGCCCGGGTCTTCATCGGTCACGCCGGCTGGGGACCCGGCCAGCTGGACGAGGAGTTGGAGCGCGAATCGTGGATCGTGGCCGACCTCGATCCCGACGATGTCTTCGCGGAAGGCGACCTCTGGGCCGAAGTGATCAGCCGCCGCGATGACCGGGACTTCGCCCTGCTGGCGACCATGCCTCACGATCCCACCCTCAATTGACGGGCGCGGGTGACCGACAGCCCAGGGTTGAGCTGAGGCGGAAGAATCTCGCCGCCGACCCCGTGGACCAGTTTCACGCCTGGTTCGAGGAAGCCGAGAAGTTCAACGACATGCCGGAAGCGGTGGCGCTCGCCACGGTTGACGCCGCCGGGCACCCGGACGTCAGGATGGTGCTGCTCAAGGGCGCTGGTCCGGACGGATTCCGTTTCTTCACCAACTACGACGGCGTCAAGGCCGGCCAGATCACCGCGAATCCAACGGCCGCGCTGGCCTTCAACTGGCCCGAGCTTTCCCGTCAGGTCCGGATTCGGGGCCAGGTCGAACGACTCGGTGAAGCCGAGTCCGACGCGTACTTCGTGAGCCGGGACCGGGCCAGCCAGCTCGGCGCCTGGGCGTCACCCCAGAGCCGGACCCTTGAAGACGGCAGGGACGAGCTCGAAGAGCGCACCCTTGAGGTTGCCGGGAAGTACCCCGAGGGGACCGAGATTCCAAGGCCGCCGCATTGGGGAGGGTTCCTGGTGATTCCCGAACAGATTGAGTTCTGGCAGGGCCGGCCTGCCCGGCTTCACGACCGTTTCCGATATTCGGCAGAGCCCGGAGGGTGGAGAATCGAGAGACTGGCCCCATGACCAATTACTGAACTACTCGTTCTTACCGCACCGATCTGTGTATTCTGGTGTTTGCTGTTCTAGAATGTCAATAGGGAAACAACCTTTAGGGAGACTTTTAATGCGGGGAGCTGGTAGTAGACCTCTTGCGGCGATTTTCGTTGCCGCAATCATCGCCATGTTCGGATTTGCAAGCTTGAGTCCGGCGGGCGCGGCCACGGCCGGTGTTTCGGCGAAGAAACATTCAAAGAAGAAGCATAAGAGCAGCAAGAAGGCCCCCAAGCCGAACGGCAAGGCCGACTTCACGGCCCGCGGCAGCGTCGGTGACGCGTACGTTGAGGACGCGACCCCGGGCATCAAGCTGTTGCTGGTCAACCGCAAGAACCGCATCGTGTCCAAGGGCAAGGCCGATTCCTACGGCAGCAAGATCTTTTACGACCAGAAGATGGGATCCGGCTACCGGGTGTTCAGCAGCAAAGGCAAGAAGGTCTCCGCCACCGGGAAGTTCCAGATTCTGAAGTTCGGCAAGAACCCGCCAGCCTCGTTCTACCAGGGCAAGCCCCTCCACGAGGGACTCAACTACGTCACGATGCGTGACGGCGTCGAGTTGGCAATGACCGTTCGCCTGCCTTCGGGCAAGGACTTGAGTGACGGTCCCTTCCCGACCTATATCGAACATTCGGGTTACCAGACGGCCGCCCCGCACGACGCTTTCGCGGCGCTGCTTGGCGGTAAGAGCGATCCGCTCGCCCCGGCAACGTCGACCGCGGTCGGATCGATCCTCGGACCGCTGCTCGACTTCGCAACGGTTTCCGTCCAGATGCGTGGCTCGGGCTGCTCCGGTGGCGCCTTCGACCTCTTCGGTCTGCCGACGACCTTCGATGGTTACGACATGGTTGAAATGGTCGGCAACCAGAGCTGGGTCAAGGGCGGAAAGGTCGGCTTGGCCGGCATCTCCTTCTCCGGCATCTCGCAGCTCTTCGCTGCGGGAACCCAGCCGCCCCATCTCGCCGCGATCGCGCCGATGTCGGTTACCGATGACCTTTACACCGGAACCGGCTTCCCCGGCGGCATCTTCAACAAGGGATTCGCCAAGACCTGGATCACGGCCCGGATGAGGGACGCAGAGCCGGCACCGGCAGGCGGCCAGGATTGGGCGAAGGTCATGACCACGACCGGTGACCCCATGTCCGCCGATTCTGCTTCCGAGATGCAGCACTGCATCGACAATCAGAAGCTGCGGCTGCAGACTCGTGACGCGATCAAGCAGCAGGAGAAGAACCCGTATCGCACCCCGAAGCTCTTCAAGTACCGGGCACCCGGTTACTGGGTGAGCCGGATCAAGGTTCCGACTTTCTGGGTAGGTTCGTTTCAGGATGAGCAGACCGGCGGTCACTTCCCCGAAAGCATCTCGAAGCTGAACAAGAACAAGAACGTCTGGATCTCCCTGCAGAACGGCGTTCACGTCGACTCGCTCGGTCCCAGCACAATCACGAACTGGAACGACTTCCTGAACCTGTTCGTAGCTGATCGCATTCCGAAGATCTCGGGCCTGGTCCTGAGCTTCAGCAGCCTGCTCTACGACCAGGTGGCTGACGCTCCAGCGAAACCGGTTCAGCAGTCGAAGTACGTGGACTACACAGACGTGAATAAGGCGCGAGCTGATTTCGAGAAGGACAACGCCCGGATCCGGCTCCTGATGGATAACGGCAACGGCGTCCCGGGCTCCCCCGGGGCGATCGGCGCCAATTGGGAGATGCACTACAACTCCTGGCCGGTCAAGGAAGCGAAAGCGACCCGCATGTACCTCGGAAAGAACGGCGCCCTCAGCAGCAAGAAATCCCGTAAATCCAGCCGTCTGAAGTACAAGGCGGATCCGTCGGCAAGGCCGCCGCAGACCCTGAACGGTGCCGGTGAGTCCGACGCCTGGGTGGCGGAGCCGCCCTACGATTGGGCTCCGCTCGCGAGTGGCAAGGGACTCGGCTTTACCGGTCCCACGCTGAGTAAGGACATGGTCATCGCCGGTTCTTCCAGCCTCGACCTCTGGCTCAAGTCGACCAAGAAGGACACCGACCTCCAGGCGACGATCTCCGAAGTCCGTCCCGACGGCAAGGAGACCTACGTCCAGAATGGATTCCTGAGGGCTTCGCACCGGAAGCTGAACAGGAAGCTTTCAACGGCGATCGATCCCTTCCCGACCCACCTCAAGCAGGATGCTGCTCCGCTCAGCCGCCGGAAGTACTCGCTGACCCGGGTTCCGATCTTCCCGGTGGCACATGCCTTCCGGGCCGGATCAAAGATCCGGATCACGGTCCAGGCTGTCGGTGGCGATCGTCCAATCTGGGACTTCCTTACGGTCGACAAGGGCGAGGCCAAGAACACGATCTCGATCGGCGGCAAGAAGCCTTCGAAGTTCGTCGTGCCGGTGCTCACGGGTGCCGATGCCCAGGGGACCACGCTGCCGTCGCCGAAGGCGCTGCGCGGTCAGCCCAGCCGGGACTACGTCGAGGCCTCAAACGGGGGCTGACCGAGAACAGGAATCAGGTCCTGACCCCTTGATCCACGATTCGCGGGGGTCAAGGCGGCCCGACCAAAGAGCAGTTCATCAAAGCGTCTGGCGTACACGGCCGCGGCAATTGCCGCGGCCGTCGCCGTTGTCTGGGGGATTCTGAATCTGACTCTGCTCGCCGGAACCGATTCCCACGGGGCGTCGGTCGAGAAATTCGAGGTCAATTCCGATGCGGTCCCCGGTGGCCATCCGGTTTCCGTCGTCGTCCCTGACGACACCGACGGCGAAAGCCGGCCGTTACTGATCTTCCTCCACGGGCGTAGCGGAAACAGCGAGACCTACACCAACGATGAACCCTTCTTCAAGGCCCTTGACGACCAGGGCGAGCAGGCACCGGTGGTCGCCTTCCCGGACGGAGGCGAATCGAGCTACTGGCATGACCGTGACAGCGGCAACTGGGATGCCTACTTGATGAAAGAGGTGATTCCGCAGGTAGCCGAGCGTTTCGGTATCGATTCATCACGGATCGCGATCGGTGGCATCTCGATGGGTGGTTTCGGTGCTCTCGATCTTGCGATGCATCACCGCGGAAGATTCTGCGCTGCCGGCGGGCACTCTCCGGCCCTGTTCACATCTGGCGGGGAATCGGCCCAGGGGCATTTGATGATGCCGGGGACTTCGCCGCGAACGACGTGATTCAGACCGCAGCCACTGATCCCGGCGCCTTCGGGGACTCCCGGTGTGGCTCGATGCCGGGAAGTCGGATCCGTTCGTGCCCGGCGTGACGGCACTCACCTCGGCTTTGAAAACCGCTGGATCCAACCTGACGGACAAGAGTAACTGGCGCGGTGGCCACACGGAGGACTACTGGAACGGCCACTGGCGGGACTACCTCGCGTTTTACTCAAAGGCCCTTGCGAAGTGCTAAATCCGTTGCATCGGGCCGGAGCGATCGAACCCTTTTAGTTTCGACAGCTAGGCTGTTTTGATCCGGTTGGTAGCCGGCGGGGGATTCTCATCTTGAATATCAGAGCCGAAAAACGAATTCAGTTGCCGATTCTGGCGATCGCCTTCATGGTGCTCGTTTCGCTTGCCCTGCCTTCCGTCTCGCGCGCACTGGTCCTGAAGCCGACCACGCCCCCGGCTGCTTCGAGCGACTTCTCAAAGGTTGTCCCTCTGGCGCGCCGGGAACTCAGGCGGAAAGTGGTTGAGAAGAAAGGCAACAACGTCCCGCGTTACCACCGGGGCAAGGGTCGAATCGCGCCCTACAACATCAAGGCTTTCTGGTGCGTCGCTTTCGCGACCTGGGTCTGGTCTCACGCGGGCGTCAATTCTTACCTCGGCACCGACATCCTCTGGAAGTCATATGACGGCACCGAGGTGGCCGTCCAGGTCAGGGACATGTCGCGCTGGGCGAAACGAACCGGGCGCTGGTCCTACCGCGCCCGGCCCGGCTACCTGGTCGCCTACGGCAAATCCCACATAGGGATCGTCGTAAAGGCTGACCGAAAGGGCCGCGCTGTCCGGTCGATCGAAGGCAACAAGAGTGACAGCGTCGCCCGGGTCCAGGTGCCGATGGAATCGGTCAGTGGCTACATCAGCCCGAACCGCCTCACGCCGGAAGAGGTCGTCAGCAAGACCTCCGTGCGCGCCGACGTCGACTAGCGCCCCTATTCCGCGGCTTCGACCACGACTACCGTGTTGCCATCGGGGTCGCGCAGCATGAACATCAGCGGGATGTCGGGACTCTCCATCAACTGTTCGTCGACGTCGATACCGCCGATTACGGTGAGGCGTGCATGTTCGCCCTTCACGTCTTTGGTCTCGACTCCGATCGAACCACCTCCTGGCGCGCCGCCCATGGGTTCGTTGAGCGCGAGGCGAGCGGTCGAACCCGGAGGCGCCACCTCAACCCAGCGCATCTCGTTGTTCTGGCCGAATGATTCATCTGAGCGCAGTTCGAAGCCGAGCTTCTCAGTGTAAAAGGAGATTGCGGCATCCTGATCTGCGACGGTGAACATCGCGACGCCTAGGTTGGTCACCGTGGTGGGGGTTGAAGCATTCATTTGGTTCGGTCCTTTGGGTTCGGAGGTTGTTGGACTAACGACTACACCTTCAACCAAAACCAATCGGTCGTCAAACGGATCAGGCGGGAGTTGTCACCCGGCCCCGGATCAGGTCGGCGGCTCGCTCGGCGATCATGATCGTCGGGGCGTTGGTGTTGCCTCCGGGTATCAGGGGCATCACCGAAGCATCGACAACCCGCAGGCCGTCAATTCCACGGACCCGCAGGTCGGGGTCGAGCACCGAATCCGGGCCGTGGCCCATTCGACAGGTCCCGGTCGGGTGGTAGAGCAGCTCGAGGCGCGCCCTTACGTCTTCTTCGATCGATTCGTCGCCGGCAACGTCCGCTCCGGGGAACAACTCCCTGCCGACGACACCTTGCATTGGCCCGGACGCAGCCATCTCGCGAGCCATCTTCACGCCGGCGACCAGCGACGCTACATCGTCCGGGTCGGACAGCGAATTGGTGAGGATGCGCGGCTTGCCGGCGGGGTCAGCGAGGTTGAGCCGGACCTGACCGCGGGATTTCGGAGAGACAAGTACCGCTCCGAATGTCGCGGCGTGTCCGTCGTACTTGTCGGCACCGTGTTCGTTGAAATACGCCGGGGCGAAATGGAATTGAAGGTCAGCGGCCGGCAGTCCGGGGCGGCTGCGTACGAAAGCGAAGGCCTCGGCGACCGAAGAGGTGAGCGGCCCGGTGCGGCGCAGGACCCATTCGGCCAGGGCCTTCGGTTTCTCCGCGTCGGCCAGCGAACCGCCTCCGGGGACGTCCCAGATGCTGACGATGAAAGGATGGTCCTGGAGGTTGGCGCCGACCCCGGGCAAGTCCAGGTTCACTTCGATACCGGATTCCCGCAGCTGGCCAGCCGGGCCGATACCGGACAGCATCATTAGGTGCGGTGAGCCGATCGACCCGGCCGAGAGGAGTACTTCTTTCGTTGCGGTCGCAGTCTCTTCCGCCGCCCGGCGACCGGCGGAAAAGGTCACACCGGTTGCCCGGGTCCCGTCGAGTTCGATCCGGAGCACTTCGGCACCGGTGACCACGGTCAGGTTCGGCCGCTTTCGGACCGGAGCCAGGTAGGCATCGTTGGTGCTCCACCGGCGACCCCCGCGCTGGGTCACCTGCACGACTGCCGCGCCGTCCTGCTCGGGCCCGTTGTAGTCGGCTACGTACGGGATGCCGAGGGACTCGGCGGCTTCGAGGAAACTGCGGGTCATCGGCCGCGGAGAACGTGAGTCTTCGACCCGCAGCGGTCCGCCGGCGCCGTGGTCATCCGAGGCTCCACGTGAGTTGTCTTCGGCCTTCAGGAAGTAGGGCTTGACGTCCTGCCATCCCCAGCCGGCACAGCCATCGGCTTCCCACATGTCGTAATCAAGGGGCCGCCCGCGGACGTAAAGCATCGCGTTCATCGCGCTCGACCCGCCGAGGCCTTTGCCGCGGGGAATGTAAAGCGAGCGGCCGTTTACGTGTGGCTCCGGATCGGTCGCCAGGTCCCAGTCACGGCTGGAGTGGAACTGCTCGGCGAAGGCCGCCGGGATCGCAACGTTCGGATGCCGGTTACTGCCACCAGCCTCGAGCAGCAGGACGTTTAGCGATGGGTCTTCGGTCAGACGATTGGCGAGAACACAACCCGCTGAACCGGCACCGACGATCACGTAGTCATAGCTCATGAGACCGAGCCTAACCGGCGGGTCGACCAACCACCGGTGTCGTCGGCCCGATCCCGGTTGAAACGATTCCTGGAGTCGGTGAGTGGTTGGGCGTATGCTGAAAAACATGAGTGCGACGCAACCGATGACACATGCGGATGCCGCCTGGCTTCACATGGATCAGCCGACCAACCTGATGGTGATCACCGGTGTGCTCTGGTTCGAGTCCTGCCCCGACTGGGATCGTGTGCGCGGCCTTATCCAGGAGCGCTTCGTCGACCGCTATCCGCGCTTCAGGCAGCGGGTAGTCGAGGGCCTTCCGCCGCTCACCGGACCTCACTGGGAGGACGCACCCGACTTCAACCTCGATCTGCATCTCCACCACGTCGCGCTGCCGGAGCCCCGCGACCGGACGGCGCTGACCGAACTGGTAGCCGACATCACGGCAACCCCGCTGGATCCGGCGAAGCCGCTGTGGCAGATGCACCTGGTCGACGGTTACGGTGACGGCGCCGCGATGATTCACCGGATCCACCATTGCATCGCCGACGGCATCGCTCTTTCCCGGGTGCTGCTTTCGCTGGCCGACGAATCTCCTGAACCCGGCGTGGGTGATTCCGGAGTGGCGCTTCAGGCGGACCAGGACGAGGGCGGGACAGGCGGCCCGATCGGTGCGATCGCAGGCTCGGCCCGTGGGGCGGCGTCGGCGGTGGTCGGCGCGGCCGGCGCCCTCGCACATCAGTCCCTGGAAGTTGCTCGGAACCCTTCACACATGCTCGACCTCGCCACGGCCACCCGCGACGAGGCCGAAACGGTCGCCAAGGTGCTTTTCCAGGCGGACGATCCCAAGACCGCTCTCAAGGGAGAGATGGGGGTGGCCAAAGGCGTGTCCTGGTCGGCTCCGATTCCGCTGGAGGAGGTCCGGGACCTCGGTCACGCGACCGGAACCACGATCAATGATGTCGTGATGACCGCGGTGACCGGAGCCTTCCGTCGATATCTGGACCGCCGGGACGACCTGGTCGATGAACTGACCGCGATGGTCCCTTTCAACCTGCGGGCGGTCGGTGAGCCCCTGCCGGCGACGCTCGGCAACCGCTTCGGCCTCGTTTTCCTCAACCTGCCGACCGGGACCTCGGGACGCAAGGGGCGGCTCGCCATGATCCACGAGAACATGAAGAAGATCAAGACCTCGCACGAAGGCGTCGTCTCCTACGGGGTGATCGACGCCATGGGCAGGACTCCGGAAAGAGTGGAGCGGCGGGTGATCGACCTTTTCACCGCCAAGGGCAGCGCGGTGGTTACCAACGTGCCGGGGCCAACTCAGCCGGTCTTTCTCGCCGGTACCCTGGTCGCAGGGGTGCTGGTCTGGGCTCCCTGCTCGGGGAATGTCTCGATGACCATCTCGATTTTCAGCTACAACGGCAAGCTCACCGTCGGACTGATGGCCGATGCCGACCTGATCCCCGACCCAGACGAGCTGGTCGCCGATTTCGAGCATGAGCTTCAGGCCCTGCTCGATCTCGACCCCGCTTGATTTGCCTCGACCGGCAGTGTGACCCGGCCGCGCCTAGCCGAAGATGCGGGCGATGATGTTCAGGTGGTCGAAGATGGTCACGCAGCCGGACAGCTCGGGATTGGTCGGGCGCCGTCCGTTGCCGTCTGCTTCTGCGTTCCAGCAGCCGGCCCAGTCGACCGTGGTCCGGTAGGGCGCGTCGCCACTGGACGCGTTGTCGTACGCGAAGCAGGTCCAGTCATCGCCCGGTCCCTTTCGGCAGGTGTCGGCGAAGGCGAGAAAGCCATCGACGGAGCCCTGAAGGGTCTTGCCGTCCGTGCCGAGAACCGGCGTCGGCCGGGCGGCGAACAGGCCGATGAGGATGACCGCCGCGAACGCAATCATTCCCCCTTTGAGTACCCGCTTCTTCCGGACCTCTTCAAATTGCCGGGTGTCTTGCTGAGGCCCAGCGGGGTAGAACTTCCCGGCCCACCACGACGCTGGCCTGGCGATGTCGATCGCACCGTAGAACCAGGCCAGGCCAAAAGTGAAGAAGCCGAGAATGTAAGGAATCCAGCGCCGCTTCAGCACGGAAACGAGCGCCGCCGGGAATACGGCGAGCACGTAGACAAAGAAGGAGCCGTAGATGAGCACTTCAACGGCGAACCACATGAACTTCGTCCTCCCGGCTTCGATTCAGGGATCAGTGGATGGGCACGGCTGGTTTCGAACCAGCGACCTCTCGCGTGTGAAGCGAGCGCTCTCCCGCTGAGCTACGCGCCCGGGAACGGGCATCATAAATGGGCGGCGGATCTCCTGAATAGAAGTGGTGTCGCGACTCTTTCGGCCGGCGGGAGATGAAAGCGGGGAGCCACCGTCTGACCGTCCTCGAATTCGGCTAGGTTTGCGACTGTGAGCGAGGAGAAACCAGCCGCGGCAGAGGGGGAGAAGCCGATCCTCTGGCCGTACTACCTGCTCCCTTTCATTCCGATCGCGATCGTGCTCGACCTGTTCGTCCACCCCGACCCCACCGGGTCTTCGTCACGGCCGGTCTCGGTGTCATTCCCACCGCGGCGATGATGGGTTTGGCCACGGAAGAACTTGCCGCGAAAACCGGTCCGGGCCTCGGCAGTCTGCTCAACGTCACCTTCGGCAACGCGCCCGAGATGATCATCGCGTTGTTCGCTCTGAACGCCGGTCTCTATGAGGTGGTCAAGGCCTCGATCGTCGGCGCCGTGCTGGGCAACGTGCTGCTGATCATGGGCCTCGGCATGCTGCTCGGCGGCTGGAAGAGGAACGAACAGTCCTTCAACCAGACTGCCGTCTCGGCCACAGTGCTGATGCTTTTCCTGGCGGTGGCGGTCCTGGTCCTTCCGGGTGTCTTCGAGATGATCAACGGTCAGGGGCTGCCGATGGTCGAAGACAACCTGCTCAAGTTCGACTCCGATGTCGAGAAGATCTCGGTCATCGCATCGGTCATCCTGCTCGGCACCTACGTTGCGGGTCTGATCTTCTCGCTGCGAACCCATCGGGACATCTTCAATCCCGCCGGGACGGAGCACGCTTCCGGCCTCGGCTGGAGCGCCGGCAAGGCTTTGCTCGCACTCGCCCTGGCCGGGGTCGCGGTCGGCGTCATGGCGCACCTGCTGGTCGGGTCGCTTGAGGAGGTCGCTGTCTCTTTCGGCCTCTCCGAGTTTTTCGTCGGCATCATCATCGTCGCGATCGTCGGCAACGCGGCCGAAAGCTGGGTCAGCGTCCTCTATGCCACCCGTGACAAGATGGACATGTCGGTCCACATCGCGATCGGCTCCGCCACGCAGCTCGCCCTGGTGGTCGCCCCGGTCCTCGTTCTGGCCTCTTACGTTCTCGGTCCCTTCCCGATGGCCCTCGTCTTCAACGGTTACGAAATGGTCGGCCTGGTGATCGCGGTTCTCGCCGCCTATTTCGTGGTCCAGGAAGGCAAGTCCAACTGGTTCGAGGGCCTCCAGTTGCTGGCCCTCTACGCAACCCTCGCTGTGGTCTTCTTCTTCGCCTGAGGGCCAAGCCGACCAACTATGCGCCGCGGAAGGGGAATTACAAATGGGCGGTGGTTCCCTTGAAGGCACCGCTCCGCACGGCTGGTACGGTAGCGCTCCTGCGGGCGGCTCGATGGCGTTTCCGCATGGGCGGTAACCTGTTACCACCCGGCCCCCTGAGGAGGAGAACATGGCTTTGACCGAGACCCGCCCCGCCACCGGGTCCGACCAGCACACCCCGCTGGATCCGGAGCAGGCTGAGCGCATCAATGGCTTCGTTACGCGCGCCGAGACCGCTGCTGTGGCCTTCCGCGAACTCGACCAGGAAGCGGTCGACCGGCTCGTCTGGGCGATGGTCGTCGCCGGTCTGGAAAACGCATTCGAACTGGCGGCGCTGGCCATGGAGGAGACCCACTTCGGCGTGCTCGAGGACAAGGTCGTCAAGAACTTCATCGCGACCGAGTTCCTCTACGACTACCTCAAGGACAAGAAGTCGGTCGGGGTGATCGAGGAGGACCGCAAGCGGGGAATCGAGTATGTCGCCGAGCCGATCGGCGTCGTACTGGCGCTGGTGCCGATCACCAACCCGACGTCGACCGCGCTGTTCAAGTCGATCGTCGCAGCCAAGACCCGCAACGCGATCATCTTCCGGCCCTCGGCGAGGGCTTCTCAGTGCGCGGTCAAGGCGGTGGAGATCCTCCAGGAGGCGGGCGAGGCCGCCGGTCTGCCCGCGGACGCTCTCCAGGTGATCCCCGACCCGACCCTTGATGTCTCACAGCACCTCTTCCATCACGACGGGGTCGATCTGATCTGGACCACTGGTGGCCCCAAGGCGGTCGCCGCGGCGAACGCCGCCGGCAAGCCGACCCTCAGCGTCGGTGCCGGCAATGCGCCGGTTTACCTCAGCAGCAGCGCCGAGATCGAGATGGCCGTGGTCGACATCCTGATCTCCAAGACCTTCGATGCCTCGGTGATCTGCCCGGCCGAGCAGACCTGCGTGATCGACGACTCGATCTACGACGACGTCGTCGCCGAGTTCGAGCGCATGGGGGCGAAGCTGCTGACCCCCGACGAGGTCGACGCCCTTTCGAAGCTGGCCTTCGCACCGGACGGCAGCGTTGACGTCCGGGCGCTGGGTCAATCCTGCGTCAACCTCGCTGCTATGGGCGGCTTCGAGGTCGAGGAGGGGGTCAAGGTGTTGATGGCGCCACTGCCCTCCGATCTGGCCGACCTCGGCGCCCATCCGCTGATTCAGGAGAAGCTGATGCCGGTTCTCGGGCTGATTCGCTCGCCGTCGCTCGAGCACGGAGTCGCCGCCTGCGAATTGGTCACTGAACACGGCGGACTCGGTCACACCTCGGCGGTCTACACCTCCGACGAAGAAGTGATCGAGAAGTTCTCCAGACGAGTCCGGACAGGGCGGATCCTGGTCAACGCCCCGACCGCGGTCGGGGCCCTCGGCGGCATCTACAACTCACTTACGCCCACGTTTTCGCTCGGCTGCGGAACCTGGGGCGGATCGAATACGACCGACAACGTCAACTACAGGAACCTGCTCAACGTGAAAACCGTCTCGCGCCGTCAAGCGCCACCCCAGTGGTTTCGAGTCCCCTCGGACACCTATTTCAACGCCGGCTCCCTGGAGAGCCTGCGCGAGGTCAAGGCCGATCAGTTCCTGATCGTCACCGACGCCGACGGCGAGGCCCGGGGCGTCGCCGACGAGGTCCGGCGCTACCTCGACGGGTCCGGCATCCACGTCTTCTCCAACATCGAGCCGGAGCCGACCGAGGCCCAGATCAGGGCGGGGGTAGAAGTGCTCGGCGAATTCAAAGCCGACTGCATCGTCGCGGTCGGCGGCGGCTCAGTGCTCGACGCCGCCAAGGCGATGAGACTCTTCCACGAGAGTCCGGAGCTGACCCTCCAGGAACTGTCGCTGCCCTTTCTCGACGCGCGTAAGCGGGTCGCGCAATATCCCGAGGTCGATCACACCGTGAGGCTGGTCGGGGTGCCGACCACTTCCGGCACCGGCTCCGAGGTGTCGCCGGCCGCCGTGGTCACATCCGAGGGCCGCAAGCTCACCCTGGTCGACTACTCGCTGGTTCCCGACATCGCGGTGATCGACCCGACGCTGACTCTCTCGATGCCGGCCGCGGTCACCGCCGACACCGGGGTCGACGCGTTGACCCACGCCCTCGAGGCGGGGGTCTCGATCTTCGCCTCGGCCTACACCGACGCCTTCTGCATGCAGGCGATCAACCTGATCATGGATGCTCTGCCGAAGGCGGTCGTCGACGGCAGCGACCTCGAAGCGCGCACGGCGATGTCGAACGCTTCGACGATTGCAGGGCTGGCTTTTTCGAATGCGTTTGTCGGCGTGAACCACGCCCTCGCCCATTCGGTCGGCGCCAGGTTCGGAATTCCTCACGGCCGAGCCAACGGAATTTTCCTGCCGCACGTGTTGCGCTACAACGCGTCGATCCCGTCGAAGTTCATGCCGGCGCCCGGATACTCGACCTACCTGGCCCCTGACAAGTACGCCCAGATGGGATGGGTCATGGGCCTAGGCGGCAAGGACATGGACGAGCGGCGCGAGCGCTTCTTCGCCCGGGTCGACGACCTGCTGGACGAGGTCGGCATGCCGCGCTCGCTGGCCGAGGCAGCCGGGGTGGACAAGGAGGAGTTCGATGCCGCCTTGCCCGATCTGGTCAAGAACGCCTTCGCCGATCCCAGCCTGCGGACCAATCCACGGATGCCGATGCTGGCCGAGCTCGCGGGACTGCTGACCGCCGCCTGGGAGGGCCGCCCGGCCTGACCTCAGTTGGAAATCTGGCAGGGGCCACGGCAGAGGCTGGACCGAGGATCGTTGCACGAACTGGCCGCCACGGAAGACTTGAACCGTCCGGAGCGGTAGGATCCCGGCTGGACCGTGCTAGGCGGGGAGGTAGCGGTGCCTTGTCACTTGCAATCCGCTTTAGCAAGGCCGAATTCCGTTCTGAGGACCTGGCCACTGGGGTCAGTACACCGAGGGAGGCGTTGACGGTCAGGTCCCGCGCGACGCAAGCCCGTGAATCAGGTCAGGTCCGGAAGGAAGCAGCCTTAAGCGGAAACTACGGGTGCCGCGGGTTAGCCTGACTTGAGCCGAACTCGATGGATACGCCCGGTAGCTTTCTTTCGACGAACGGTGCACGGTCCATTTTTCCTACTTTGGCGAGAGCGTTGGTGATGGAAGGGGGGGGGGGTGTCGCGCCCTCACCGGGACGGCGGCTTCGTGTGTGGGGCGGGCACGGGGGGGGTGTCACGTACGGGCCGGGACGGCGGCTCCGGGCGCGACACCCCCGCACCCGCTTCGACACTCGGATTGGGATGGGATCGCTTTGACACAATGTCTTTCATGGAACGAACCTGGAATGTCTACTTGGCAGGCGAAATTCACTCCGATTGGCGGGCGGCTGTGGCATCCGCTTGTGATGGGTTGCCCGTTTCCTTTACTTCTCCGGTTACCGACCATCCGGCTTCTGATGCTGCCGGCACTGGGACCCTTGGTGAGGAGTCCGAGTCTTTCTGGGCTGACCACAAAGGGGCTGGCGTGAACTCGATCCGGACTCAGACCCTGATCCACGATGCCGATGTGGTCGTGGTTCGATTTGGTGACAAATACCGGCAGTGGAATGCCGCCTTCGACGCCGGTTTCGCTTCGGCCCTCGGCAAGCCGGTCATCACCCAGCACGACACTGAACTCGACCACGCTCTCAAGGAAGTCGATGCGGCTGCCCGGGCCACGGCGCGGACCCCGGAACAGGTTGCCGCGGTGCTGCGCTACGTGATCACCGGCGAGATCGCCTGACGTTCAGTTCAGTGCTTCTTCGAGCCTGAGGTGATCCTGGAGGTTCACGCATCCACTGATTTCATTCGGCGTGAAGGTGGTAGCGGGCCCGCTGATGCGATCGCCGTCCCAGCATCCGTCCCAGCCAATATCGACTGCATATCGGGTTCCGGCTTTCTCGCAGATCCAGTCGCCGTTCGGGGCTTCCCTGCACTTTTCGTAGTACTGGCTGTCCTGGACCGAATGGGCCAGCGAGTTGCCATCGACGCCCAAAATGGGAGTCGGCCTTGCCCAGAAAAGCAAACCCAGGCTGGCGAGGATGACGAAGGCGATCAGCAGGCCGATCCCGAACTTGAGGAGCAGTTTCACGGCTCGGACAGCGGTGCGTAACCGGTCCAGCCCTTCGGAAAGCCACCGCAGGTCGAGTAGAGCTTCCACGAACGGTTTTCGGCCACGGGTTTGAAGCGGGGTGGAGGCCTCGTTGCCGCGCGTCCGGGTTCACCGGGATCGAGAATGAAGTTCTCCACAGTGAACTCACGGGCGGGAGCAAGGAAGTAACCAGCGTCCGGCTGATCTTCAGCGGCGACGCTGACCACGTCCGAGGGACGGATGTCGAGCCAGAAGGCGAGGCGCGGCACGGCCCGGTGGTTCGGGACCGAGATCGGCAGGCAGCCGGGTTCGGCGGTGCCCCTGGAGGTCTCCACTTCGAATGCACCATCATCGACCAGCGCTTCGAGGTCGCGTTCGACCAGGCTCTGGTCGGTCAGGTCGCGGTCGACCTTGTGGAGCAGGTCGTACTGGTTCGGCAGCCAGACGAGGTAGAGCAGGACGACCAGCACGGCGGTCACCTGCCAGGGCCGTCGCCACTTGTTCTCCTTCGGAATCAGCCGCCAGCCGAGTACCGAAGTCGCGGCGAAGATCGCGAGGATCGCTGCGGCGAGCATCGTGTAGCGGGGGATGATGGCGAGGCCGGAAGCGCCCATCAGGGCGAAGGCGATCAGCGCCAGGACCGCTGCGACCGCGGCCAGCGTCGCTTTCTTCCGCATGGTCGCAAGGCAGAGCACGAACCCGGCCAGGGCACCGACCATGCCCGGCCACTGGAGGACCTCGCCGAGCCGTCTTGGTCCGTAGAGCACAACGTCCACGGGACCGGTCTGGCGCTCAAGCGTGTCGACCGTCTCCCGGGTTCCGGTGAACGAATAGAAGGCGCTGCCGGTGGTGATAAGGTCGAACAGCAGCCAGATGACTGGTCCGGCTGCCGTCAGGCAGGCCATCAGGATCAGGTTGCGGTCGATGCCGCCCTCGCGCAGCTTCACACCCGGAATCCGGCTGCCTACTTTCGGCGGGGTGAAATCAAGCGCGAGGTAGAGGAGTAGAAGCCGGCAAAGAGCCAGGCCTCCGGCCGCAGTAGCCCGGCCAGAGCGAGCAGGACCAGTACCGGCCAGCCGGCTTTCGGCTTTCGGGTCTCGATCAGCAGCGCAGCCAGGCAGAGCACCATGTAGGGCAGATCGACGTAAGCCCTCAGTCCGTTGCTGAGGATCGGGGCGCTGGTCATGATCAGGAAAGCTGCGACCCCGCCGATCGGCCGGTCGAACCATTCCGAGCCCAGCCTGTAGACGAGCCAGGCCAGCAGTCCGAGGCTGACGTATGCGAGCACGATCGAGACGGTGATCGACCCGTCGCCGAGCGGGGCGAAGACCGCGCCAATCAGGTCGTAGAGCGGGTGAGGGGTGGGCGCGAGCGGCGCACCGTAGTCCGGGCTCATGCCGTGGAAGATCTCGCGGCCCCAGAGCAGGTAGTAGATCGTGTCGTAGTTCGGGAAACCGCGGGGGAAGATCAACAGCAGGATCGCCGTGATCACTGCCACGAAGACGAGGGGTTCCACCCAGGTGCGAAGTCGGCTCGAAGACTGCATTCCGGGCATTGTTTCGTGAAAGGGGAACGTCAGTCGGTACGGCTAGACTGGACTTTCTCCCAATGAGCGAAGCCACCTCTCTATATAGGCGTCACCGACCCGGATCTTTCGACCAGGTGGTCGGCCAGTGCCATGTCGTCCGCACCCTCTCCAACGCGATCGAGCGCGACCAGATCCACCATGCGTATCTGTTCGTCGGCTCACGTGGGACCGGCAAGACCTCGATGGCGAAGATTCTCGCTGCCTCGCTCAATTGTGAGAAGGGCGGGCCGACCCTGACCCCATGCGGAGTCTGCGAGTCCTGTCGCTCGATCGCGGCCGGCACATCGGTCGACGTGATCGAGATGGACGCGGCCTCGAACCGGTCGGTCGATGACATCCGGGGCCTGCGTGACCGGGTCGCGTTCGCCCCGACCCAGGGCAGCTGGAAGGTCTACATCCTCGATGAGGCCCACATGCTGACCAAGGAAGCCTGGAACGCCTTCCTCAAGACGCTCGAGGAGCCGCCGCCGAACACCGTCTTCATCCTCGCGACGACCGAGGCCCACAAGGTCATGCCGACGATCGCCGACCGCTGCCAGCGTTTCGACTTCCAGCGGCCCTCGATGGAACAGCTCTCCGAAGTGCTCAACCGGGTGTCGGTCGCCGAGACGATCGAAATCGAGGCGCCCGCCGTCTCGATGATTGCCCGGTCCGCTTCCGGCAGCTTTCGTGATGCCCTCGGCACGCTCGACCAGCTCGTCGCCTACAGCGGCAAGAAGATCGAACTCAACGACGTCATCGAGCTGCTCGGTGCTGCTGACGCCGACCTGCTTTTCGGCGTAGTCGACGCGATCGTCGCCTCTGATCCCAAGGCTGTGCTCGCCCAAGTCGAGACCATGGCCCAGAGTGGGAGGGACCCGGCTCGCTTCGCGAGAGACATGCTCGGTCACCTGCGGGTCCTGCTGGTCACGCAGACCACGGGCGAGATCCCCGAGGCCCTCGCGGTGACCGCTTCCGATGCCCCGCGGCTCGCTGCTCAGGCGAACGCGATCGGACCGGCGACGCTGATCAGGACGATCGACGAACTCGCGGCTGCGCTGACCACGATTCGCGAGGGTGACGAAGCGCGCCTGGCGGTGGAAGTCGCCCTGCTGAAGGCTGCCCGCCCCGACCTCGACCCCGGCGCCGAAGGCCTGATGCGCCGGATCGAGAAGCTCGAGCGCTCGGGTGTTCCTGCGGCAGCTCCACCGGTTATGGCTCCGGCTCCAGCCCCGCCCGCGGCACCGGAAGCACCCGGGCCTTCCGTTTCAGTCGATCCAGGCCCTGAATCTGATGACCCCGGTCCCAGCGCCCAGTACGAGACCGTTGGCGAGGCAGCCGCTCCGGGACCGCCCACGCCGGTTGCGTCCGCCCCGCCATCGGCCGCACCCGAGCCCATCGCAGTCGCCGAATCGGCTCCGTCTGCCGACGACCTCGATCTCGAGAAGGTCACTCAGGTCTGGCCAACCGTCATCGAAGCCCTGCGCGCGAGCGGATCCGGCCCGACGGCTTCCTACTTCGAAGGCACCCGGCCGACCGGCGCCGGCGGAGGCAAGGTCGAGATCGGCTTCCCGCCTGAGTCTTCTTTCAATCGCCGTAATGCTGAGAAGCCCGAGCGGCGGCAGCAACTGACCGCAGCCCTGCTCACGGTCACCGGCGAAAGAACTGGACGTCATCTACGGTGACCTCGACGGTCCGGACTCGGCCGGAGAATCATTTGAGGCGCCGAAGACAAGGTCGGCGAGGATGAATTTGTAGAGAAAGTCATTTCGGAATTCAACGCAGAGGAGGTCATCTAGTGGCGCGTAAAGGAATGGGCGGAATGCCCGGTGGAATGGATATGAACGCCCTGCTCAAGCAGGCTCAGCAGATGCAGACCGACATGATGCAGGCACAGGAGGCTTTGAAGGACGAAGAAGTCGAGGCCAGCGCCGGCGGCGGCATGGTCAAAGTGACGATCACCGGTGATCTGGCGATCAAGGACGTCGTAATCGACCCCGACGCCGTTGATCCGGAAGATGTCGACATGCTCGCCGACATGGTCCAGGCGGCCGTGAACGAGGCGATCCGCTCCGCCCAGGAGCTGGCGGCTTCGAAGATGCCCGACATGCCGGGAATGCCCGGTATGGGTGGCCCCGGCCTCCCCGGTGGATGAGCGAAGGTCCCGCACCCCTCAGCCGTCTGACTGCCGAGCTTTCCCAGCTGCCCGGTATCGGTCGCCGGACGGCCCAGCGGCTGGCCTTCCACATCCTGCGGAGCGACGACGCCGCGGTCCGCAGCCTGTCCGGAGGCGATCATCGAGGTCAAGGAGAAGGTCGGCCTCTGTGAGATCTGTTTCAACCTCGCGGAAGGGCCGCAGTGCCGGATCTGCGAGGACCACTCCCGCGACGAGGCCTTGATCTGCGTAGTCGAAGAACCCGCCGACGTGATCCCGATCGAGCGGACCCACGAATACCGCGGCCGCTACCACGTCCTCGGAGGCGCACTGTCACCGATTGACGGCATCGACGAAGGCGACCTTCGCATCTCCGAGCTGCGTCAGCGGGTTGCCGCCGGCGGCATCACCGAAGTGATCCTCGCGACCAACCCGACCACCACGGGCGAGGCAACCGCGATCCACATCGGAGACCTGCTGCGAAGCCAGGTCAGCGTTACCCGCCTGGCAGCAGGACTGCCGGTAGGCGCGGACCTGGAGCACGCCGACGAAGTAACCCTCGGCCGCGCCGTGGCCGGCAGGCGCACCACGGACTAAGGCCCTCGGCGTTCCGGCAACGATCCCCCCCCCGCGCGGAGCCAGGCGTGCCCTGCCGGCCGACGGTGTTAAGGCTTCGGGGAACGCAGCAGGGCCACCTGCCGGCACCTGGCCAGCAGGGTTCCGTCGCGGCTCCAGAGCTCTCCGTCCTCGGAGAAGTGACCGTCGTGGGCTTCGTCGGTCATCAGGCGGACCAGGACCCAGTCGGCGGCTTCCGATCCCGGAACCGGCAGTTCCCGGGGGAAGTGGACGGTGTATTCGAGAGTCGGAGCGAAGACCCGTTCGGTCAGAGTCACAAAAGGAGCGGGGAACCAGACGTCGAGCATCGCCGCGGCCAGAACGGCGGTCATCGGCTGCTCGTCCTTCAGCTTCATCCAACCGCCGGTCTCAGCCCTGGGCCCGCCGCCGAAAGCGGAGCCACCGATCACCGGCACGGCCCGGTACTGGGTGAAAACCGCGACGGGGGCCTGGGCGGTGTCGAGCTCAAGTCCTCCTTCGGGCGAAGGGACCGACGGCATCTTCGAATGGTTGAACGAAGGCCCCTGGCGCTCGGCTGAGAAGACCGCCATCGCCTTGGCTTCGGTCTCGCCATCCTGGATCAGGCGGGCGGAGATGAAGGTGGTCGAGTGGCCCTGCCGCTCGATCTCGACGGCGACTTCGGCCTCGCCGACCGACGGGGCACTCAGGAAGTGGACGGAAAGGGACCGCGGCGGCTGGACGTTGGCGCCCTCGGTCGCCTCGGCGACCATCTCGCTCATTGCCTGGAGCATCAGGGCGGCGACATAACCGCCGTTTGGACCCGGCCCGATCCACCAGCGGTCGTTCAGTTCGACCCGGGAACGCCCGGGGGCTATTTCAATGGCAGCGGTGTCGGTTTCGAAGTCGGTCATTGGTCTCGATCCATTGTTTCGTGGATGGAGGACCCGCCGCTTGACGACGCTCACACGGAGGCTTCCAGCAGGGTTTTCGTATCCTCAGTCATTCATGCCTGAAAGAGATGACATCGTCGTGATGAAGTTCGGCGGCACCTCCGTCGCCGGACCTCAAGAGATCAAGCGGGCTGCCCGCCGGATCGTCTCCGCGCGTGAAGCCGGAAACCGCGTTGTCGCGGTGCTTTCGGCCCGGGGCAAGTCGACCGACGAGCTGGTAGCTGCTGCTTTCGAAATCTCCGATCGTCCCGATCCCCGCGAGATGGACATGCTGCTTTCCACAGGTGAGCGCATCTCCTGCGCCCTGGCCTCGATGGCGATCAACGACATGGGCCACAAGGCCGTCTCCCTGACCGGCAGCCAGGCCGGCATCGTCACCGACTCCTCTCACACCAAGGCCCGCATCATCGATGTGCGTGCGGACCGCATCAAGGAGACGCTCGGCAAGGAGCAGATCGTGCTGGTCGCGGGCTTCCAGGGTGTTTCCACCGACAGCCGCGACGTGACCACGCTCGGCCGCGGCGGCTCGGACACGACGGCGGTGGCAATCGCGGCTGCTCTGGGTGCCTCGGTCTGCGAGATCTACACCGATGTCACGGGCGTGTTCAGCGCCGATCCCCGGATCGTCCCCGGAGCCCGCAAACTTCCGGTCGTCTCGTACGAAGAGATGCTCGAGATGTCGGCCTCTGGAGCCAAAGTGCTCCAGCTCCGATCAGTTGAGTACGCCCGAAACTACAACGTCCCGATTCATTGCCGGAGCAGCTTCGAAGATCTCCCCGGTACCCTCGTACTCCCCGAAAGCGAGACCATGGAACGACCGATAATCACCGCAGTTACCCACTCCGACGACGAGTCCCGCGTGACCGTCGTCGGTGTCCGCGACGAACCGGGGATCGCCGGGCGGATCTTCACCGCGCTTGCCGAAGCCAACGTCAACGTCGACGTGATCATCCAGAACGAGCCGGTCGGCGACGACGCCCTGGCCGATCTCTCCTTCACGGTGGACCGCGACGACCTGCCGACGGCGGTTGACGTGATCGGTGAACTCGGTGAAATCAGCCATTCGGTCCGCACCGATGAACGCATCGGCAAAGTCTCGATCGTCGGCGCCGGCATGCGGACCAACCCCGGTGTCGCCGCGAAGGTCTTCGAGGTCCTCGGCCGGGAGCACATCAACATCGAAATGATCTCTACCTCTCCGATCAAGATCTCCTGCGTCATCCCCGCCGATGAGGTCAAACACGCGGTCCAGTCGCTTCACGCCGCCTTCGATCTCGGCGACGACGCGATCCTCCCGGATGATCCAACCGGCGAGAACCCGACGGTTCCCGGACTATGAGCCGGGACACCTACAGGGTCGGAGTCCTCGGAGCCACCGGGGCGGTCGGTTCGACGATCCTCGAGATCCTTGCCGAGCGCGATTTCCCCGCGAGCGAAGTCGTCCCGTTCGCCTCTGCTCGTTCTGAAGGCAAAGCGCTCCAGTTCGGCGATTCGACGATCGACTGCGTCGTACCTTTGGACGAGACGATCCAGGGAATCGACATCCTGATTTCATCGGCTGGCGGCTCGGTTAGTGCCGAGTGGGCGCCGAAGTTTGCTGAGGCTGGGGCCGTCGTAGTCGACAACACCAGTTACTGGCGCATGCATGACGACGTGCCGCTGGTGGTAGCCGGAGTAAATGACGAGGCCGCGAAGGTCCACAAGGGCATCATCGCCAACCCCAACTGCACCACGATGGTGATGATGATGGCGCTGGCGCCGATCCACCGTGCGGTTGGCCTCGAGCGCCTGATCATTTCTACCTACCAGGCAGTCTCCGGCACCGGAAACCTGGCGATCGAAGAGCTGAAGGCCCAGTCGGCACAGGTGCTGGCCGGCGAGCCGACCGACGCGCCCGCGGTCTACCCCCATCAGGTCGCGTTCAACGTGCTGCCTCAGGTCGAGAACTTCAAGGACGGCGACGACTACACCACTGAAGAACGCAAGGTGATGGCCGAGACCCGGAAGATCCTCGGCTTCGGAGACGAGGTCGGGATCTCCGCGACCTGCGCCCGCGTGCCCGTGATCAGCGGCCATTCCGAGTCGATCAACATCGAGACCAAGGAGGACCTCAGCCCCGACGCCTGCCGCGAGCTACTCAGTGAAGCTGTCGGTGTGAAGGTGAGCGACGACCCGGCGAACGCCGTTTACCCGATGGCAATCGACGGAGCCGGAAGTGACGAGGTCCTGGTTGGCCGAATTCGCCGAGACCCGAGCCACGAAAGGTGCCTCAACCTGTGGCTGGTCGGAGACAACCTGCGAAAGGGAGCGGCCCTGAACGCAATCCAGGTAGCCGAGTTGCTGATCGAAAAAGGCTGGCTTAGACCCGGCTGAGGCCAGTGGTGGGCGAAGCGACCGGAATCGAGGCGCGACCGCCGCCCGAATCCCATCACTTCCCACCCCCGGCTCAGTCGCCGAAGTCCTCGGCTATGTCTGCGATGCGCTCGTAGAGGGCGTGGAAGAACTCGCTCCTCGTGACCACGGCGTGGACCCTTCCTTCCGTCGCGATCGGGACCACCATTACCCGGTGGTGCAGGAAGGTCTCGGCCAGCAGGGTGTCGGCGTAGTCGTCCTCGACCAGGACCGGATCGGTGGTCAGGTAGCCGCCGACAGGTTCTTCTTGACTGTCGATGCGGCGTTCGATCGTTTCGTCGATCGAGCGGGGGATCATCCGGGCCGACATCAAGGTGCCGACATAACCGGGGAAGACGGCAGTCATGAACTCGCGTTCACCGAACAAACCGGCGTAGCTGCCGTCCTCATCAACCACCGGCAATGCCGGCAGCCCGGACTGGATCACGCGACGGGCGGCGTAACCGACCGGATCGGATGTCACGAGAGGTTTGACCTCCCGGATGATTGCTCTGACTATGTGATCTGCCAAGTTTTCGTTCCCTTCAGTACCGCAGGAGAATGTACGCCGTTGCCAGAATCGTTGAGACGAGGGTCACCGGAAGGCCGATCTTCATGAACTGGAAGAAGCTCAGCGGATGGCCGGCACGGTCGGCCAGTCCAGCGGCCGCGACGTTTGCCGCAGCCGAGACCATGGTCAGGTTGCCGCCGAAACAGGCGCCGAGCGAAAGTGCCCACCAGTAGGCCTGGTCACCCGAGTCGCCCTTGATCTGTTCGACCACCGGGATCATCGCCGTGGTGAGGGGGATGTTGTCGACGATGCCGCCGACGATCGAGCCGGTCCAGATGATCGAAACCAGCTCGGCGTCACGGTTGCCGTTGGTCACCGACTGGATCGCGTCGGCGAGGTGGTCGATCGCACCCGTCGCCTCCAGCGCGCCGACCATCACGAACAAGCCGATGAAGAAAAAGAGCGTGGTCCATTCGATCTTCTCCAGGGCTTCTTCGATCGGGATCCGGGTCACCGCCAGCCCGACTGCTGCGCCTGACAGTGCGATCGTGGCGGGTTCGAGGTTGATGTAGCCGTGGAGGAAGAAGAGGAGGATCGTGCCGAGCAGCACCGGCAAGGTCCGCTTGAGCTCGGCCGGGTCCGAGATCGAGCCCTTTGCGTCCAGTTCCATGACGAATCTGCGGTTGGCCTCATCGACCTGGAGCTGTTTTCGGAAGACGAAATAGAGCCCGACCGTCACGACCGCCAGGATCGCGATCACCCCGGGTGCGTTGTTGATCAGGAAGTCGTTGAAGCTGAGGTTGGCGGCTGCACCGATCAGAATGTTCGGCGGGTCACCGATCAGGGTCGCGGCACCACCGATGTTGGCGGCCATGATCTCGACCATGATCAGCGGCATCGGGCTGATGTCGAGGGTGTCAGCCAGGAGGAAGGTGATCGGCACGATCAGCAGGATGGTCGTGAGGTTGTCGAGGAACCCCGAGAGGATCGTGACCGTGACTGACATCATCACCACGAGGACGAACGGCCTTCCGCGGGAGATCTGACCGGCGCGAACCGCGATGTAGTCGTAGATGCCGGTCTGTTGGGTGATGTAGACGAGCATCATCATGCCGGCGAGCAGCCCCAGCGTGGCGAACTCGACTGATTCGATCGCCAGTTCCTGGTTGTAGTCGCCTACGAAAAGGACTACTACTGCCGCTCCTAACAGTGCCACCTTGGTGCGGTGGACACGTTCGCTCGCGATAAAGGCGAGGACGATCAGGAATGTTGCGACTGCGAGTGCCAGACGCCGATCCTATTGGGCGGCGAGAAGAAAATGAATCAGATCCTGGAAAGGCGGCGAGACCCTAGGGCTTGAGCGCTCTTCCGAGCTGTTCCACGGTCACCACGCCGGCGAGTTGCCCGCCGTGATCGGTCACCATCAGCGCCCCGAACTTCCGCATGTCGGGGTTGCCCAGCAGGCTTTCCAGCAGGGCCTCTTCGGAGATGTGGAAGGCGCGGCTGTTCAGCTCCAGATGCTCGGAAACTGTAGTCGACGTCCGGTCCGTCTCGGGCACCTGATCGACCTGGTCGCGGATGATCATGCCGAGGAAGCGGTTCCCGCCATCGACCACCGGGAACCAGGACCACTGATATCGGAGGAAGTACTCGTCGAGCGCCTGGTCGACCGAGGTGGTCGCGGGTATCGCCACGGGATGCTCATCCATGATGTCGCCCACCTTGATCCCGTCGAGCCGGCTGGTCACGTTGGTCTGAACCGTTGCCGCGCGGGCCGACCCCGTGATCAGCACACCGATCAGGGCGAGCCAGACGCCACTGAAGACGGAACCTCTAACCGCCAGGAGTAGGCCGAGACCGATGAACAGATAACCAAATATCCGGCCGAGTCCGGCGGCAAAGCGGGTTGCGGCCGAGCGCTTGCCGGTGATCTTCCAGGCGATCGAGCGAACGATGCGGCCGCCGTCCATCGGAAAGGCCGGCAGAAGGTTGAAAAAGAGGACGATCAGGTTGACCGCTGCCAGCCAGCCGACCATCGCGATCACACCAGAGGTCCCGACGAACTGGTCCATTTCCATCGTATCCCGGAACTCCGCCCAGCCAACGGTCAAGATGCCGATCGCAAACAGCACTGCTGCGATCAGCGCGGTAACGACCGGTCCGCCGATCGCGACTTGGAATTCGGTGCCCGGACTGTCCGATTCCCGGTCCATCTGGGCGACCCCACCGAAGATCCAGAGCGAGATTCGCGTGATGCCGATGCCGTTCCGCGCGGCCATGAAGGCGTGGCCGAGTTCGTGCAACACGATCGATCCGAAGAACCCGGCCGCGCTGGCGACCGCGAGCAGATAGGGCTCGGTCGAAGAATTCGGCACTCCGAGCAGGCTTCCGTAGAAGTCGGAGAGCCAGAAGATGACCAGGAACAGCACGATGAACCACGACCAGTCGACCGTGACCCGAATTCCCCGGACTTTGAAAAGTGTGAATGATCTGCCGCCACCGAACATAGGCCACCCATGCTAGGGGACCGGTCCGATCAGCCCCTAAAGAGCAGGGGATCCCCGTGACGTTGCCCCCGGTCGGATTGCCGGTCGCCGGTATCGTGGGCCGGGATGGCCATGAGCACTGAAACCCTGGAAATCTGGTTGCGGGAGCGACTCGAGGCACTCGAGCGGATCGACCGCCCGTCGGCGTCGGAAGGAGAGCTCGAAGCCGCCCGCTGGATGGTCGCTGAACTCACCGCGATCGGCGCCGAGGCGCGGATCGAAACCGAAACGGTCCACGGCACCTACTGGTGGCCGATCGGCATCGGAACGGCCGCCGGTGTGCTCGGCGGACTCGCGGCCCTGACCGGGCGCCGGGTAGCCGCAGCAGCGCTCGGCATTTTCGGTGCCGCGGCCATCGCCACCGACTTTCCGCCGCGGTCCCGGCCGCTGAGGAAAATCCTGCCGAAGCGCCAGACCTCAAACGTGATCTGTGAGCTGGGGGACCCCGAAGCCGAGCGCACGGTGGTCCTGGTCAGCCACCACGACGCCGCCCACTCCGGGTTCATCTTCCACCCCGGTATTCCGAAGCTGGTCTCGAAGACCGGCATGTTCAAGGCGATGGACACCAGCCCGATGCTGATGGCACCGGTTATCGGCGGTCCGATTCTTGCCGCTCTGGCCGGGATAGCCGGAAACCGCCGCCTCGCACGATCCGCGGTCGCGCTTTCGGTCAGCTCGACTGCAGCCATGGCCGACATTGGCATCCGGGACGTCGTGCCGGGGGCAAACGACAACGGAACTGCGGTGATCGCCCTGCTCGACCTCGCCCGGCGGTTCATTGCCGATCCACCCGAAGGGCTGCGAATCATTCTGCTGTCGGCCGGGGCAGAGGAGTCATTCAGCGAAGGGATGGAGGCTTTCGGCAAACGGCACTTCCCCACCCTGCCGACCGATTCCACCTTCTTCATCAACCTCGACACAGTCGGATCGCCTTACTTGACCGTGCTCCGCGGCGAAGGTTTCCTCAAGATGTTCGACTACCCCTCGGAGGCGCTCGACCTGGCTGACCGGACCGCCGAAGAACTTGGGATCGAACTGATGCCGAACCTGAGGATCCACAACGGGACCGACGGCCTCGAGCCACTTACCGCCGGATACCCGACGGTCTCGATCTGCTCCTGCACCGAGGAGAAACAACCGGCCAACTACCACTGGCCGAACGACATCTCGGCGAACGTCGACTTCAACACAGTGAATGAGGCGATTGAACTGAGCGAGGCAATGGTGCGCCGGCTCGCGAAGAGCTGGGTCTCGGGCTAAATCAGACGATCGGAGTGCTGCGAGCGATGATCGCGCTGTAATCGAGTCCGGCCGGGAGGGTGCCGAAAGCTTCTCCCCAGTCGCCGCCGAGGCGGGAGGCGCAGAAGGCGTCGCTGACGGCCGGATCGCCGTGTCGGACCAGCAGGGAGCCCTGGAGGGCGAGCGCCAGCCCTTCGACGATGCGCCGCGCCCGGACTTCGAGGGTCTCGGGTGAAGTCTCCATCGCGGTCTTCAGCCGGTCGACGTAGGCGTCGAGCCGTGAATCGGCTTCGCCGGCTTCGCCGATTTCGTTGAAGAGAACTTCGACACTGGCCGGGCTCTTGACCATTGCCCGCAGGGCATCGAGGCACTGCACGTTGCCGGAGCCTTCCCAAATCGACGTGAGGGGACTTTCGCGGAAGAGCCTCGGCATTCCCGATTCTTCGACGTAACCGTTGCCGCCGAGACACTCGAGCGATTCAACCGCATGCCACGGCGCGCGCTTGCAGATCCAGTACTTCAGCACCGGAGTGGCGATGCGCTTCAGGAGCTGCGCGTTTTCGTCATCCCCGGTTGCGGCGTCGTCGTAGGCCCGGGAGAGGCGCATCATTGAGGACGTGGCCGCCTCGGACTCGATCGCGAGGTCGGCCAGCACGTTCTGCATCAGGGGCTGGTCGATCAGCTTCTTGCCGAAGGCCGAACGGTTACTCGCGTAGAAGCTCGCCTGGGCGATGCCGGCGCGCATGCCGGCGCTTGCGCCGATCGCGCAGTCGAGTCGGGTGTGGCCGACCATTTCGATGATCGTTCGCACACCGCGACCGTCCTCACCGATCAACCGGGCCCAGGCGCCCCGGAACTCGACCTCGGAAGACGCGTTCGACTTGTTGCCGAGCTTGTCCTTGAGCCGCTGGATGTGGAAGTTGTTGCGGGTGCCGTCGGGTGTGAACCGCGGCATCAGGAAGCAGGAGACGCCGGCGCCGGTCTGCGCCAGCACGAGGAAGGCGTCGCACATCGGGGCCGAGCAAAACCACTTGTGGCCGGTGATCTCGTACTCGGCGCCGGGGCCGCCGCCGTTCAGCGGCACCGCACTCGTGGTGTTGGCCCGCACGTCGGAGCCACCCTGCTTTTCGGTCATCGCCATGCCGGCGAGGGCAGCGGGCTTGGTTTCGGCCGGGCGCAACTCGCCGTCGTAGCGATTCGAGAGGAAACGGGGCTCCCACTCTGCTGCCACCTCGGGCTGCGTCCGGAGCGCCGGGATTACCGAGAAAGTCATCGAAATCGGGCAGCCGACTCCGGCTTCGGCCTGGGTCAGCTGGGTGAACAGCGCCGCGCGGGCGACGTTTGAGCCGGGAACGGGATCGGTCCACGGGAGGGAGTGGACGCCATGTGTGGTGCCGATCTCCATCAGCTCGTGCCAGGCGGGGTGGAACTCGACTTCGTCGATCCGGTTGCCGAAGCGGTCGTGGGTCTTCAGCTTTGGGGGATTCGCGTTTGCTTCGACGCCCCAGCGCTGGACCTCAGCGGAGCCGCAGATCGCCCCGAGTTTGCTGACCCGGTCAGCGGCCCAGCCGCCGCCCTCACGTTTGAGCGCCTCCTGAAGGGGCTGGTCTACGCGGAAGAGGTTGACGTCTTCGAGCGCCGTGGACTGGTTGAAAACCTGGTGAGTAGCCGACATCAAGGCCCATGATCGCACAGGTTTGGGGCTCGGATCCCGCGAGTGCCCTGAATTCCGCCCTGCCTATACCATCGCATTCCTCACAGGAGTTTCCGACGGTTCCAAAACGAAGGGAAGTACCCGCCTTGCCGAAGATCAAAGTCGAGAATCCGATCGTCGAACTGGATGGCGACGAGATGACCCGCATCATCTGGTCGTTCATCAAGGAGCAGCTGATCCTGCCGTACCTCGACGTCGACCTCAAGTACTTCGATCTCGGTATCGAAGCGCGTGATGCGACCAACGATCAGATCACCATCGATTCGGCCAATGCGATCAAGGAGCACGGCGTTGGCGTCAAGTGCGCGACGATCACGCCGGACGAGGCGCGGGTGAAGGAGTTCGGCCTCAAGGAGATGTGGCGCTCCCCCAACGGGACGATCCGCAACATCCTCGGCGGCGTCATCTTCCGCGAGCCGATCGTCATCTCCAACGTCCCGCGCCTGGTGCCCGGCTGGACCAAGCCGATCGTCATCGGCCGTCACGCGTTCGGTGACCAGTACCGCGCGACCGACATGCTGATCCCAGGCGAAGGTACCCTGACCACCACCTTCACCCCGAAGGACGGCGGCCAGCCGGTCGAGGTCGTGGTCCACGAGTTCCCCGAGGCCGGTATCGCGATGACCATGTACAACCACGATGAGTCGATCCGGGACTTCGCCCGCGCGTCGCTCCGTTACGGACTCGACCGTGGCTACCCGGTCTACATGTCGACCAAGAACACGATCATGAAGAAGTACGACGGCCGCTTCAAGGACATCTTCGAAGAGATCTACCAGGCTGAGTTCAAAGCCGATTTCGATGCTGCCGGCATAACTTATGAGCATCGCCTGATCGACGACATGGTGGCGGCGGCCATGAAGTGGGAGGGCGGCTACGTCTGGGCATGCAAGAACTACGACGGTGACGTCCAGTCCGACACCGTGGCCCAGGGCTTCGGTTCGCTCGGTCTGATGACTTCGGTCCTGATGTCGCCCGACGGCAAGACGGTAGAGGCCGAAGCCGCGCACGGCACGGTGACCCGCCACTACCGCGAGCACCAGAAGGGCAACCCGACTTCGACCAACCCGATCGCTTCGATCTTCGCCTGGACCCGCGGCCTCGCCGCCCGGGGCCGGATGGACGACACCCCGGAAGTCACCAAGTTCGCCGAGACCCTCGAGCGCATCTGCATCGAGACAGTTGAAGAGGGCAAGATGACCAAGGACCTCGCCCTGTTGATCGGCCCGGACCAGCCTTACCAGACGACTCAGGAGTTTCTGGCGTCAATTGACGAAAACTTATCGAAGGCGATGGCCTAGGGCCTTGCCTCAAAAACCCAAGGAGACAATGTGAGCACCCCAGTCAAGGTCACAGTGACCGGCGCCGCCGGCCAGATCGGCTACGCCCTGCTTTTCCGGATCGCCAGCGGACAGCTGCTCGGCCCCGACACCCCGGTCCACCTCTCGCTGCTGGAGATTCCGGCCGCGGTCAAGGCTGCCGAAGGCACAGCGATGGAGCTGGACGACTGCGCCTTCCCGCTGCTTGAGAGGATCAGCATCACCGACGATCCGAAAGAGGCGTTCGACGGCACCAACATCGGCCTCCTGGTCGGTGCCCGTCCCCGTGGACCGGGCATGGAGCGTGGTGACCTGCTCGAAGCGAACGGTGGCATCTTCAAGCCGCAGGGCCAGGCGATCAACGCGGGTGCCGCCGATGACATCAAGGTGCTCGTGGTCGGCAACCCGGCCAATACCAATGCCTTGATTGCTGCTTCGGCCGCCCCCGACGTTCCCCGTGAACGCTTCACCGCGATGATGCGCCTCGACCACAACCGGGCCATCGCCCAGCTTGCCAACAAGCTCGGCAAGCCGGTCAGCGCAGTCACCAACATGACCGTCTGGGGCAATCACTCCTCGACCCAGTACCCCGACGTGGTTCACGCCAAGGTCGACGGCGAAAACGCCTGGAAGACCGTGGACGACGATGCCTGGATCAAGGACGAGTTCATCCCCCGCGTTGCCAAGCGTGGTGCCGTGATCATCGAGGCCCGTGGCGCATCGAGTGCGGCTTCCGCTGCCAACGCTGCGATCGATCACGTCAACAACTGGGTCAACGGTACGCCGGAAGGCGACTGGGTCTCGATGGGAATTCCGTCAGACGGTTCCTACGGCGTGCCGGACGACATCATCGCCGGCTTCCCCGTGACCTGCTCCGGTGGTGAATTCTCGATCGTCCAGGGCCTGGAGATCGACGAGTTCTCACAGGGCAAGATCGACGCAAGCGCCGCCGAGCTCTCCGAGGAGCGTCAGGCGGTCGCGGATCTCGGTCTGCTCTAGAACCTCAAGGCTCATGAAAAAGCCGCGCTTCGGGATACCGAAGCGCGGCTTTTTGCGTTTGAGGTGGTGCGCGGGATCAGCGCCCGATGCCGACTGAGACTGCGCGCTTGTTCAGGGTGCCGTTGCTGGACTTGGCCCGGATGGCGACCGTGATCGAACCGACCTTCCTGCCATGCGGCATCTTCCTGAACACTCTCTGCGGGACCGTCACCTTGATGCGTCTGGTCTGACCCTTCCTGAAACGTTTCTTTGTGGACTTGGCGAAGCCCCGGTAGATCTTGTTGCGGACCGTGACGCGGACTGCGGTCTTCTTGATCCTGCAGTTACCACCTCTGCATGTGACCTTGGCGATCTTGAATGTCCTGCGGTGCGGCCTGATCCTGACCGGCCGCTTCGGAGGCAACCTCCTGACCGCCGGGCGGGGCCCTTTCCCATCCGAACCGGCCGGTCCGGTCGGCCCCACCTTTCCCTGCTTGCCGGTCGGACCCTGTTGACCAGTGGAGCCGGTCGGACCTTGGTTTCCGGTTGCTCCCGTGGCACCGTCGTTGCCCGAGGAACCGGGAGGACCCTGCGGGCCCGTGGAGCCGGTAGCTCCGGAGGGTCCGGTCGGGCCGTCCAGGTTCGTCAGCCAGGGATCGAACAGCACGTCCCCTCCCGCCAGGGCCTGGTTGATTCCGGCACATTGCGGCAGGATCCCGGCGCGGTGTGGCGGTGACGGATTGCCATTGTCGGTGTAGTTGGGTCCTTCGTTGCACCCCCACCAGTTCTGGTAGGCAACGATGAATCGCGGCGACTGGTTGTTTACCGCAATGGTCGGACTGGCACCGTAGAGCTTGTTCTTGAAAAGCCTCGTGCCGGTCGGGTCGAGGTAGACCCCCGGGGAATTGGTCAGGACCCGCTCCGTTCGCGCGAAGGTGTCGACCCCTTGCGAGACGTTGTCGTAGATGTCTGCAAAGCGAACCAGACCCAGCAGGCGTATGGCCGTGGCTCCTGGAGTTGATGTAGTGATCACGTTTCCGCTGACCACCGGATCATTGATCGCGCCCCGGTAGGTGGCCGCGTTCTTGCCGGTGTAGAGCGTAATCGCGCTCCCGCCAGAAGGCAGAACGATGCTGTTGTCCCTGACCACGGGGGCGTTGAAACCCGGGGCAGTGGCGGAACCGAAGTCGGGATTCGCCGAGAATGTGAGGCTCGATCCGAGGACCGTATTGCCGATCACACTTTGGACCGCGTCATCGAGGTTCTCACCGCCTGAATTGGTTCCCAGGAGGTTGAAATAGGCCGAGTTGCCAGTGGTTCCCTGACATATTCCACTGTTCTTGACAGTGACGGGTTTGGAGGCATTCTCGACCAGAATCCCATTGCCGGCCTGGCCGCAGATGGATCCACCGGTGAAATTCACCTCAGTGCTGCTACCGGTTGAGACAAAGTTCAGGTAGATGCCGCCTCCGGGCAGACCTCCGCTGCCGTCGAGAATGAGATGGCGGAACGTGTACTTGAAAGGACCACCAGCCAGCGGTGGTTTCGAGTAGAGCCCCAGCTTGTTGGCGGAGTTGACGTTCGGCGCGCCGAGCGAAGAGAAGTCCTCGACGTTGAAGTTGCTGACAGTCACGTCGCCGGCGGCGGTTACACCGATCGTCCCCCGGCTGGTTGCCGTTGTCGACAGACCACCACTGATCACCGTCTGGTTGCTGCCGTCGTTGGTGCCACGCAGGGTCAGGGCTTTGTTGATCTGCACCCCGTTTGGTGATTCGTCAAAGGTGCCGCTGCCGACATTGACCGTGTCACCGGCCGCCGCCAGATTGACCGCGTAGCTGATCGTCTTGCATGGCGTGCCGATCGGACCGCAGCCCGGAGCGTCGCTGCCGGACGTTTCCACTTGGAGCGACGCCGCGGACGCCGATCCGGCCGCAATCATGAATGCAGCCGCCGAAGCAATAGCCAACGCAAAGCGCAGCTTGCGCAGGTATTTGGTCGAAGTTGTCTCGAGATTCCCCGAAACCGTCATGGCTTCCATTGTTCCCTTTCGATTGTTCTAGATGCTCCCCTTCAGGGAACGCTGGTACACGCTATACCATTTTCACACGTTTGTAAACTCCGCCGTACCCAGTACGGCGTCGTTCTCTGCAAGAGCCCAGGCGGGAGCCCGGGCCTCGTGAAGAAACAACTTCGATCCCGCGAAAAAGTCAGGCAGCGTCAGGCGGAAAGTAACCGGTCCCGTCCTTGACAACCCGGCCTTCTTTGACCAGATCGGCCATAACGCGGTACACGTAGTTCGGCTTGATCTTCAACTCTTCAGCGATCTGTGACGCCTTGATTCCGGGGTTCTGGGCGACGGCCTTCTCGGCGTGCTCGGACCGGGTCCCGCCTTTGCGTCGACGCCGTCCGGGACGGGGTGCCGAGGAGCTGGTGGACTTGCTGCGGCGCGACTTGTGTGTCCGCCCCGACGACCCGCCGCCATCCAGAGCCGACAGCACTTTCAGCAGTTGCTTACGCTCTCGGTCAAGTTCCGCCAGCCGTTCTTCGGCGAGCCTGCGAATTTCGTCAGTCTTGGGAGCCATTTCTGCCTTACGTTGTGAATACGAATGGTGATTCAGTCAACAACTGAGTCTAGTACCGAAAGTGTCAATACCAATGGTAGGTATCAGGAGTGCACATTGAGTGACAAAAAGCGTGTGGTTGTGGCAAGGAAACTGTTGCGTACCGGAGAAGTGCTCCTCGATGGTTTTGAGGTCGTTTCGGGTGGGCTCGGTTCAGACAGGGACACACTTCTGGAGATGGTTCCAGGTGCAATGGCGATCATCGCCGACCCGACGGTCCCGATCGACCCGGAGGTGCTCGACCGGGCGGGCGTTCAGTTGGAGGTCGTTGCCAACTTCGCGGTTGGCTTCGACAACATCGATGTTGCCGCCTGCCACGAGCGCGGGGTCATCGTCACCAACACCCCGGATGTGTTGACCAACGCCACCGCTGAGCTGGCGGTCGGGCTGACCTACGCGGCGGCTCGGGGAATCACGGCGTCAGAAGCAGGGATGCGCGCGGGGAGTGGCGCGGCTGGGATCCCGGTGCCAATCTCGGGCTCGAGCTGAGCGGGGCCACAATCGGCGTGGTCGGTATGGGCCGAATCGGCCAAAGGTACGCTGAGCTGATGCGGGGCCTCGACGGTGACTTTCTCTACACCTCACGAGAGCCGAAAGAACAAGTGGAAGTCATGCTTGGCGCGCGAAAGGTGGAATTGGAGCAACTGCTGCGGGAGTCAGATGTGGTCAGCCTGCACCTGCCGGCCACGCCACAGACGACCCACCTGATCAGTGCGGACGCCCTGAAGTTGATGAAACCGACGGCCATCCTGATCAACACCGGTCGCGGACCGGTCGTCGATTCAGATGCCCTCGCGTCGGCACTCGAGACCGGGGAGATCGGTGGCGCCGGACTGGACGTCTACGAAGGCGAACCCGACGTACCGCAGAGCCTGCTGGACGCGCCGAATACCGCCCTCACTCCTCACATCGGCTCGGCAACCACCAGGGCCCGCGACGACATGGCCCGCCTCGTGGCCCGAAACGTGGTCGCCGTGCTCGAAGGCGAGCCGGCGCTCACCCCGGTGGCGAGACCCTAGGCTCAGCTAGACGCCTGAAGGAAGGTCAGCACGGCCAGCACCCTTCGGTGGTCGGCACTGGTTGCCGGCAGGTCGAGCTTGCTGAAGATGGCCGAGATGTGTTTTTCAACCGCCCCCGGCGTGACCCAGAGCACCTTGGCGATGCCGGCATTGGTGAGCCCCTGGGCCATCAGCGACAGGACTTCCGACTCCTTGGGGGTCAGCTCGTCCAGCTGGCTGTCCCCGCTTTTACCCTGGACCAGTTCGGCCACGACTTCGCGGTCGAGCGCCGTGCCGCCTTCGGCAACCCGCCTGATGGCATCGAGGAAAGCCGGGATGTCGGCGACCCGTTCCTTGAGCAGGTAGCCGACTCCGGCTCCTCCACCGGCCAGAAGTTCCGAGGTGTAGACCGGCTCGACGTACTGGGACAGGATCAGGATGCCGAGTTCGGGGTGAAGCTCACGTGCTTCGATGGCCGCCCGGATGCCTTCGTCAGTGAACAAAGGGGGGAGGCGAACGTCGACGATCGCCATATCCGGCTTGTGGCCATTGACCAGCCGGAGCAACCCGGGTGCGTCGCCGGCCTGGCCCACGACTTCAACGTCGTTGTCCCTGAGCAGGGCGACGATTCCTTCACGGAGAAGGGCCTGGTCTTCGACGATCACTACTCGCATGGGAGGTCCACCCTGATGACGGTACCTTCACCGGGCACCGAACTGATGCCCATTCGTCCGTCGAGCGCATCGACGCGGTGGCGCAGGCCGGTCAGGCCGCTGCCTTTCGGATCAGCCCCTCCCGGTCCGCTGTCGCTGATGACCAGGTTGAGCTGGCCTTCACCTTCGGCGAGGGTCACTTTCACGGGAGCTTCAGGCGCGTGCTTGGTCGCGTTAGTCAATGATTCTGCGATTACGAAGTAGGCGCCGGTTTCGATGATCGGGGGTGGTCGCCGGGCCAGTGTCGACTCCACGGTCACTCCGGCCGGAACCCTGGTGCCGAGCGATCGGGCGGCATCGGCCAGGCCACGGTCGGACAGCACTGGAGGCGCGATGCCGCGGGCGAGGTCACGCAGTTCGGTGATGGCTTCACCGGCCTCGTCCCTCGCCTGCCGGACCAGCTCAGCGGCCTCCGGCTGGTCGTCGAGCTTGGTCTCGGCCCGGGCGAGCAGCATGCTGAGCGCCACCAGCCGCGACTGGGCCCCGTCGTGGAGATCCCGTTCGACCTGGCGAAGCTGGGCGGCCTGGGCCTCGAGCGTGCCCTGCCGGGTCCGGGTCAGTTCATCGACCCTTTGGGTCAGCTCCTGCTCGCGGCCTGAATGAAAGAGCCGCTCCCAGTATTCGCTGAGGAAAAGGTGAATCGCGAACAGCCCGGCGAGGCAGAAGGCCGGCACGAGGGGCCAGAAGGATCCGCCGCCGCCAAGCAGCCAGATCACGAACAGCGCACCGGATGCGACAGCGGTCAGTGCCAGGTGCAGGGCGAGCCACTGCCGCCGGCTCTCGAACTGACGGGAATACCACCAGCTGAAGTCGAGGGCCAGCAACACACCCAGCCCGAACCAGACCCAGACCGGCCAGAAGGTGCCGGCCCCGGTCAACCCCCAGATGAAGGTGACCAGTAGACCGACCCCGGCTGAAACAGCGGCGTGCGCCGCCAGCATCGAGTCCGGGTCTTGGTGGCGTTTAGCGAGCATCGTCCGCCCAGGCTGCGACTCTCGCCCCGGCTGATTCGGGAGCGGCATTGACTGACTTGCGCGGGCGTGAGCGCGGGCGCCCGGACCGTTCACGGGACGGTGCCCTGACTCCACGCTCACCAAGTAGGGCGACCATTGCCGGCAATGCTATGCCCCGCACGATCGTCGCGTCGATGAGGATCCCCACTGACAGCGCGATCCCGAGCATCTTCAATTCGAGCATCGGCAGCGTCGGGAAGATCGCGAAGACAGCGACCATCACGGCGGCCGCAGAGGTAACTGTCCCTGCGGTGGCAGCGACACCTTCCCGGGCGGCGGCACGGGGAGAGCGGCCGGCACGACGGGATTCGCGAATCCGTTCGAGGACCAGGATCGTGTAGTCCATCGAGAGTCCGAACAGGATGACGAAGGCGTTCAGCGGCACCCATTCGGCGATCGAGCCGTTCGACGTGAAGTCGAGCAGACCCTCCGCCCAGGTGTTCTGGAACACGGCGACCAGGATCCCGTAGGTCGCTGCCATCGAGAGCAGGTTCAGTCCGACCACCGAGAGGGCGAGCGGCACTGAACGGAATGTCGCGATCAGCAGTACCAGTGCGAGCAGCAGGATCACGCCGATCACGATCGGGGTGGCGGCTCGGAGCTGGTCACCCCAGTCGGTGGTTTCGGCAGTTTCACCCGTGACCTTGAGCTGCGATCCGGGAAGGGTCTCGCTCAGGGTCGAGGGCAATTCGTCGCGCAGGTCGTGGATCACCCTCTGGTTCGTTGCTGGGCCCCTTTCTGGGGCCGGCACCCGGACCAGGGCGGTCTTTCCACCCTTTCCGATCCGGACGACCGGCTTGCCGGAACCGCCGGTGATCTCCCTGGCACTCCGGCCGAGTTCTTCGAGACCCTTGCGTGATTCGCTCGAGTTGAGCGAATCACCGGTGACGACCAGGTCGGTGGTAGCCGGGGCCCCGGGGAAGGCCGTTTCAACCTTCCGCAGGGAAACCATGATCGCCGAATCTTTCGGCAGTCCGTACTCGGACTCGCCGGTGTTCAGACCGATCGCGGGAATCGCGATCGCGCCGAGCAGGCAAGCCGCCGCGACCAAGGCCAGCAGCGGGCGGCGGGTAAACATGCGGGCGAGGCGGTCCCAGAAGCCCATCTTGCGATCGGTGACGAGCGAGATTCCGCCGCGGCCGGCCCGCCGTCGATTGAATCGGCCGACGAGGGGAATGCGACCCTTGTTGATTCGATCACCCAGGAGGGCGAGCACGGCGGGCAGAACGGTCAGTGAGCCGATCATCGCGACCAGCACCACGAACATCGTCGATAGAGCCATCGAAATGAACATCGGCAGGCCGGTGGCGGCCAGTCCGATGAGGCCGATGATCACCGTGACGCCGGAGATGATGATCGCGCGGCCGACCGTGGCGGAAGTGGCGAAGAGCGCGGCATCGGCCCCCCGGCCGTTTTCCCGTTCCTCACGTTCGCGCCGGATGTAGAACAGCGAGTAGTCGACTCCGACCGCCAATCCAAGCAGAACCAGCATCGAGGAGCTTGCGTCTCCCGCCGGGAAGACCTGCGAGATCAGAGCGAGCCCGCCCATCGCGGCGATCACCGAAGTGACCCCGAGCATCAGAGGGACCGAGGCGGCGACTAAAGCGCCGAAAGCGACCAGGAGGATGAGCAGGGTGATCGGGACCGAGATCATCTCGGCGTTCCTGAGGTCCCCTTCGACGATCTTCTCGAATTCCTTGTCGAGTGTTCCCGGGCCGATCGCATTGACTTCCATCCCGGGATTCGCCCGTTTTGCGGCAGCAGTGGCCGCGATCACGCCGTCCACGTGGTCGACCGCTTCTTCAGGGTCACCGCGCAATGTGGCCTGGACAAGCGCCTTGCGGCCCCCGTCGGTCAGGGCTCCGCGGGCCCCGTATGGGTTGCCCACCTGCGTGACGTCGGGATCCTTCTGGAGTCGATTGACGAGGTCTGTGGTTGCGGCCCTGGTCGCGGCGGTTGAACCGGCCGAGACCATCAGGTTCTCGACCGCGGGATCACCGAGGCCGGCGCCGGCCAGCAGGGCGTTCGCCGCTTTCGACTCTCCGACGTTCTGCTCGTTCCCGGTGAGCATCTTCGTACCAGTCATGGTGCCCGCCGCAAAGAGCCCGAAAACCAGGACGAGCCACAGTGCGATCACGGTCTTCGGCCGTCGGGCCGAGGCTGTGGCTGACTTCCTGGTCAACCGGGAGAGGAGGCCTCCATCACCGAAATTCGGCTGGGAGCGGACTGGGTTTTCGATTGAATTGGACATGGCACGATCCAATCAGCGGCCAGGCCGGATTTCATTGGTGCGAATACCCGATTCGGCTCCGCAGCACCCGAAGGCAGGGGTGGGGATAACCCCCGGTCAGAACCCCAGGAGCCGAAATTCCTTCAAGTGAGGTGCGTCACAGTCGGAGCTACGAGGAACTGCGATCGCTGCGCTTCGTACGCGGCACGGTGCGGAAGACGTAGTCCCAGATCGGGCTCGAAACGCCGTAGCCGTAACGGTGGTCCTGGAAGTGGTGGCGCATGTGGTGCTCACGCACGCGTTTCCCGATTTTCGTCTTGGGAACGAAGTGATGCACGTAGTAATGGGTGTAGTCGTAGACCAGGTAACCGATCAGGAAGCCGGCGAAACCGATGTACCCGGCCGGGGCGCCAAAGACCAGTACGAACAAAGCCAGGAAGATCGCGGCGAGCGGCAAACCGAGCGCAGGTGGCATCACAAGCCGCATCCGGTCGTTCGGATGATCGTGATGGACGCCGTGGATGATGAAGTTCAACTGATCGCCGCCCTTGAACTTCGGGTGCCAGTGGAAGAGCAGTCGGTGTAGCCAGTATTCCGAAAGCGTCCAGATGGCGAAACCGGCGATCGAGAGACCGGCAACCGCGAGAGCCGAGGATCCGGCATCAATCGCGAGGTAATACATGACCCCGATGATCGGGACGAAAATGACCGCAGGTACCGCGGGATGGACCCTCGAGAAGAAATTAAGGAAGGAATTCCCGAATAGATCGGGCGACGCCGAGAGCTCTGATGTTCGTTCCGTTGTACCCATTACTGATCCCGAATGGTAGCGTGAATGCCCCCCGAACTTAGGAGAACCAGACCTGCATATGAGTACCACCGCGACGATGACCCAAAATGACTTCAAAGTTGCCGACCCGAGCCTGGCTGAATATGGCCGCAACGAGATCCGTCTGGCCGAGCACGAAATGCCCGGCCTGATGTCGACCCGGCGTGAATTCGCCGACTCGAAGCCCCTCGCCGGAGCCCGGATCACCGGTTCGCTCCACATGACTGTCCAGACGGCCGTTCTGATCGAGACGCTGACCGAGCTCGGCGCTGACGTGCGCTGGGCGAGCTGCAACATCTTCTCGACCCAGGATCACGCTGCGGCTGCGGTCGCTGTGGGCCCGAACGGGACCCCGGACGATCCGCAGGGCGTTCCGGTCTTCGCCTGGAAGGGCGAGACGCTGGAGGAGTACTGGTGGTGCACTGACCAGGCCCTTACCTGGCCGTCCGTCGGTGACGACGGTTCAGTCGGACCGAACATGCTCCTCGACGACGGCGGCGACGCCACGCTCCTGATCCACAAGGGCGTCGAGTACGAGAAGTCCGGCGTCGTGCCCGACCCCTCGACCGGTGAGTCCGAAGAGTTCCGTGTCGTGCTGCAGCTGCTGACCGACTCGGTCGCGAATTCCCCGAACAAGTGGACCGAACTCGCCAAGGGCGTCATGGGTGTCACCGAGGAGACGACGACCGGCGTCATGCGCCTGTACGAGATGAAGGAAGCGGGAGACCTGCTCTTCGCCGCCATCAACGTGAACGACTCGGTCACCAAGTCGAAGTTCGACAACCTCTACGGCTGCCGCCACTCGCTGGTCGACGGGATCAACCGTGCGACCGACGTGATGCTGGCCGGCAAGACCGCGGTCGTCTGTGGCTTCGGTGATGTCGGCAAGGGCAGCGCTGAATCGCTTCGCGCCCAGGGTGCCCGTGTCATCGTCACCGAGATCGACCCGATCTGCGCCCTTCAGGCGGCGATGCAGGGTTACGAAGTCAACACGCTCGAGAACGTGATCGACACCGCTGATGTCTTCATCACCACGACTGGCAACAAGGACATCATCACGTCCGACCAGATGAGCCGCATGAAGCATCAGGCCATCGTCGGCAACATCGGTCACTTCGACAACGAGATCGACATCGCCGGCCTCGAGAGCATCGATGGCATCACCCGCATCGAGATCAAGCCGCAGGTCCACGAATGGCAGTTCGCTGACGGACATTCGATCATCGTCCTCTCCGAAGGACGCCTGCTGAACCTCGGTAACGCCACCGGCCACCCGAGCTTCGTCATGTCGAACTCCTTCACCAACCAGGTGATGGCCCAGATCGAACTCTTCGCCAAGGCGGACGAATACGACATCGGAGTCTTTGTGCTCCCGAAGCACCTGGACGAGAAGGTGGCGCGTCTGCACCTCAACGCCCTCGGAGTCCAGCTGACCGAGTTGTCACAGGAGCAGGCCGACTACATCGGCGTTCCGGTTGACGGACCGTACAAGTCGGACCACTACCGCTACTAGGTCCGCTGCCACGCAGTTGAGTGTCACGTCGAAAAGGGCGGCCTACAGGCCGCCCTTTCTCGTTGAGATCTGAGGGGGCGAGCGGCACCCGGGAACGACCCGGACGCGCCTGGACTTCGTCGACGCTCGCACGGCTTGCTCATTGACAGAAGTCAAATCGCTTCACCGGCTCGCTTACTCCTCGCCAGCCACGCCCAGGACGTCCCCGTGCACCACCCGCTGGCGTAGGACAAAGGCCGAGTCTCGCCGGCCCCCGAGATCCCCGAAACCGTGGATAGTCCACGGTTTCGGGGATCTCGGCGCCACCATCCCTCACAGCTTTAAGCGCTCGGCCCTTCCAGGGCTCCCACAAGTGGTGCACGGGGACGTCCTGAGCCGCGGCTGGCAAGGAGTAAAGGCAGGGAATGACCGCGACAGTACTTCCGTACGTGAGCTGTCATTCCCTGCCGTCGACGAAGCCAGGCGAGCTCAGGACGTTCCCGGGCGCCGCTTCACTGGTTATGGTCGGATTATGCCGCGAGCTTATGAAGTTGAAGTTGCCATTCGGGTTGAAAAGCACCGGGTTTGGGATGCGCTGACCAAGCCTGACCAGGTCGCACAGTGGTTCGGCTGGGATGCCGAGACTCTGGATGAGGAGATCCAGTACATCTTCATCGACCACTCGGTGGCCGACTACGAGAGCTTCCGCCTCAACTCGAAGGAGGACGAGATCGGTGGTTTGTATCTCGAGGTCGCCGAGAGCGACGGCAATTCGGTCATACGGGCCGTCCAGCCGGGGGAGGAGGTTGCCGAAGGCTCCGATGCGATGGAGGAGGGGTGGATCCAGTTCTTCCACCAGTTGAAGCGCTACGTCGAGGGGCACAACGCCGACCACCGGAAGACCCTCCACCTGACTGGAGAGGGCCCGGCGCGGGAGATCGTGGCTGCCTTCGAAGGCCGTCTGCCGGGAGAAGACTGGTATTCGGGCACCTACACCCGGGTGATTGCCACCGGAGACTTCGGTCCTGGACTCGGCGTGCTCTATACCCACGCGCCGCAGGACTCAGGCGAAGAAGAAACCGCCTCACTCACGCTCTCGACCTGGGGCCTCTCCGAGAAGGAATTCTTCGAAGTGACGAGCGACTGGCTCGGCTGGTGGCAGGGCCTGGTTGAAGGCGGCGAGGCCGTCGTCTAAAACTCGCCCCCCTATTTGCGGGGTTGTTGCAAAGTTGTAAAAGAAGAAACCTGCGATTTGCGGTTTCGAGGACGATGGCCGGTCGTTGCAATTGCTTGGATGCCCCTGTGGCCATCGCCAAGAAAAAAGAGACCCCCAAGTGCGAGGACTGCTACTTCCGCAAGAAGATGCTCTGCGCACTCGCCCTCGACGAGCCCTGCATGACCTTCCGGCCGAGCCGGCCCGAAGGTCTCGTGCCACCCAAGCAGCCGGTGCTGCTTCTCCGGCCGCCGCGCTGGGCCGTCGAAAGTCGCTGAGCGGCGAGTCCCTCACAAGCTGAAACTGGTCGCCCAAGTGACGGGTGCCACATCGCGCGCCTGGCTCCCGTCATAGTCTGGGACAAGATGAAGCTCACCGTGTTGGGAAAATCTCCCGCCTGGCAAGACGCCGGTGGCGCCTGCAGTGGCTACCTGGTCGCTGAGGACAAGACGACCATCCTGGTCGACTGTGGCAACGGAGTTTTCGGCAAGCTGCGCCGCTACCACGACTATGTGGACATCCAGGCGATCTTCATCTCGCACCTCCACGCAGACCACTTCATGGACCTCGTGCCGTACGCCTTCGCCTTGATCCACGCCCCCCGGCAGCAGCCCGTACCGGTCGATCGGTGGCCTGGCACCGACAACCCGGCAAGGCCGCTGCTGTTCGCCCCTCCGGGCGCCCGGGAGGCCTTCCGAACGCTCGGATCAACCTTCGGCATGGAGAGCCTGATCGAAGACGCCTTTGACTTCCACGAATACGATCCGGCCGACTCGATTTCGTCCGGTCCGCTCCAGGTGTCCTTCCGGGAAGTGCCGCACTACACCCAGACATTCGCGATCGAGATCACCGTTGCGAGTGGCGAGAGAATCACCTACGGTGCCGATTGCTGCCCAAACGAAGCCTTGGTAGATTTCGCCGCCGACACCGAGTTGCTGATCGCTGAAGCCACCTTGCCGCGCCCGGAACGGTCGGGGGTGCGTGGTCACCTCACACCTTCGGAGGCGGGCGAACACGCCGCGGCAGCAGGGGTCGGGCGCCTGCTGATCACCCACATCTCCGATGAGCTCGACCCCGAATGGGCATTGGCCGAAGCCGCGGGAAAGTACAGCGGCCAGATTGACATCGCCTGTGAAGGCATGGAAATAGAAGTCTGAAGTTCTAAGCTGTCCTTCAATGTCTGACCGCGACCTCTTTGCCAACTTCGCCCGCATGCGCCGTGAGATGGACGAGATGCTCACTGGCACCTGGGGCGAGCCAGCTACATCAGCCGCCGGGCGAGTGGTTTCTCTCCGAACGTCGACGTCTACTACGCAGGCGAGCCCCAGAGAGCGGTGGTCAAGTGTGATCTCTCCGGAGTCGACTTGGCAACCGTCGGAATTGAAATCAGCGGCCGCCAGCTGACGATCATCGGCGAGCGTCCGGTCCAGGAGACCGAAGGCCGGGTCTACCAGCAGGTTGAGATCCCGACCGGCCCGTTCCGCCACATCGTCGAGCTTCAGGTCGACGTCGAATCGGACAAGGCCAATGCGACCTACGAAGACGGCGTGCTGCGGGTCGAGCTGCCGCTCCGCGACGAGGCTGAAGTCACCCGCCGGGTGCCGGTTGACCGGGCTTCGAAGAAGCCGGAACTCGATGGCTGAGAACGTGCCAGCGGGTGCCGAGTCGGTGCCGGTCCTCGAAGTCATCGAGAACCCTGACGAAGAGTCGGTCGTTCGCGAATTCGAAACCCTGCCGGACTCGATGCCGGTGCTACCCCTGCGTGACACGGTGGCCTACCCGGACACCCTGGCGCCACTCGGCGTGGGCCAGGAGCGCTCGATCAAGCTGGTCGACGACGTGCTCGCCGCCAACCGGATGCTGGTCATGGTCGCCTCCCGGGAGCCTGAGGAAGACGCGCCCGATCCGGATCAGCTCTACGACGTCGGCGTGGTCGGGGTCGTCACCCGGATGCTCAAGGTCCCGGACGGGACGATCAGGATCCTGGTTCAGGGTAGTCAGAGGGTCGAGCTCGGCCCCTACGAGACCGGGAAGCCCTACCTCGTCGCCGGGATCAGGGAAATCCCGGACATGATCGAAGAGAGCCCGGAGCTCGAAGCGCTGACCCGGAATGTCCAGCGCACCTTCTCCGAGATCATCGAACAGATCCCTTATCTGCCGGAAGAGCTTCAGATGGCGGTCACGAACGTCGACGAGCCTTCGGCCCTTTCGCACCTGATCGCCGGCGCGCTTCGTATCTCGACCGATGAGAAGCAGTCGCTGCTCGAAGAGGTTGACGTGACGAAACGTCTCCGCAAGCTGTCCGAGATCCTCGCCCGCGAGCTCGAGGTGATCCAGCTCGGCTCTCAGATCCAGTCCGAGGTTCAGTCCTCGATCGACAAAGGGCAGCGCGAGTACTTCCTGCGGGAGCAGATGAAGGCCATCCAGGCCGAGCTCGGCGAAGAAGACGAGCAGGTGGCTGAGGCGAACGAGCTGCGTGAGCGTCTTGAGGCGGCGAACCTGCCCGAGGGTGCCCTTCAGGCGGCCGAGCGCGAGCTCTCGAGACTCGAGAAGCTCCCGCCGGCCGCCGCCGAGCACGGTGTCATCAGGACCTACCTCGAGTGGCTGGTCGAACTGCCGTGGGACAAGGAGACCGAAGACAACCTCGACATCGAGCACGCGAAGAAGGTCCTCGACGATGACCACTACGGCATGGAAGAGATCAAGGACCGGATCCTTGAATACCTTGCGGTTCGCAAGCTCAACCCGGAATCGCCGGGTCCGATCCTCTGCTTCGTCGGCCCGCCAGGCGTCGGCAAGACCAGCCTCGGCAAGTCGATCGGCCGGGCGCTCGGCCGGGAGTTCGAGCGGATCTCGGTCGGCGGTGTCCGCGACGAGGCGGAAATCCGCGGTCACCGGCGCACCTATATCGGGGCGATGCCCGGCACGATCATCCGGGCGCTGCGTGACGCCGGATCGAACAACCCCGTCTTCATGATCGACGAGATCGACAAGATGGGCTCGGACTACCGCGGCGATCCCTCTTCGGCGATGCTCGAAGTCCTCGACCCGGCGCAGAACGACACCTTCCGTGACCACTACCTCGACGTCACCTATGACCTCTCGGACGTGATGTTCATCGCCACGGCCAACGTGCTGGACACGATTCCGGGCCCACTGCGCGACCGCATGGAAATGATCCAGCTCTCCGGCTACACGGCCGACGAGAAGCGCCACATCGCCCGGCGGTATCTCGTTCCCCGTCAGATCAAGGCCAACGGCCTCAAGACGAAGAACATCGAATTCACCGACCCTGCCCTGACCGCGATCATCGAGGAATACACCCGGGAAGCCGGCGTCCGCAGCCTCGAACGTGAGATCGGCACTGTTTGCCGAAAGGTGGCCCGGGTATTCGCCGAGAATGACGGCAAGGGCAAGAAGGTCAAGGTTTCCGGCAAGCGGGTGCGCGAGCTGCTCGGGCGCCGACGGGTCTTCTCCGAAAGCCGCCGCCGGACGAAGGTCCCCGGTGTTTCCACGGGACTGGCCTGGACTCCGACCGGCGGCGATGTCCTCTTCATCGAGGCGACCGCGATGACCGGAAACGGAAAGCTCGTGATCACGGGCCAGCTCGGCGACGTCATGAAGGAGTCGGCTCAGGCCGCCCTGTCCTATGTGCGCGCGAACGCCGGGGACGTGGCCCCTGGTGTCGACGAAAAATGGTTCGCCAAGCACGACATCCATATCCACGTTCCTGCGGGGGCGGTGCCGAAAGACGGGCCTTCCGCCGGGGTCGCGATGACCGTCGCCCTGGTTTCACTGATCAACGGGCGCCCGGTCAGGAACGACGTGGCGATGACCGGAGAAGTCACCTTGACCGGCCAGGTCCTGCCGATCGGCGGGATCAAGGAAAAGTCATTGGCCGCTCAGCGCGCAGGGATCAAACTGGTCATCCTCCCCAGTCGCAATGAGGGTGACGTCGACGAGATCCCCGAGCACGAACGGGCTGACATAGAGTTTCGTTACGCAAGCAAGGTAGGCGAGGCGCTGGAAATCGCATTGGCACATGAGTAACGTGTGCGATCGGTATTCTCGAAATACAGTTGACCAGATCAAGCGAGGGACGACATGGGTAAAGACATTCCGACAAAAGCCGGGCAGGCATACGCCTCAGCCCGTGAAAATCAGTACGTCCGTCGTCTGATCGAGGACGAAGAACTGCGCGACAGCCTCGCTGCGGCTTACTTCTCCGGGCGCAAGGCTTACGACCGCGTGACTACGAGCCGTGCCGGCGTCGCCGATTCGGTGACCAATGACAGGAAGGTCAAGCGCGAGCTGAAGAACGCGACTGACGCCCTGAAGGACGCGACCGAGCGGCTTCGTGAGCCGAAGAGGAAGAGCCACCCCTTCCGTAACCTCCTCGCCGTCGGCCTGCTGACCGGTGGTCTGGTGCTGGTCTTCTCCGAGACCGCCCGCAAGACCCTGCTCGACACGGTTTTCGGTGCTGAAGAGGAGTTCGTCTACACCTCGACGACCGCTTCCGATGGCGCTCCGCAGACCAACGGGACGCCCGTCAGCGACTGAAAAAGGGCTGAATAAGCGGCAGAGCGTGCCGCTTCCCTAGTATCCCGCGTTCTCATGGAGCGCAGGGAAGACATAAGAAATATCGCGATCGTGGCCCACGTGGACCACGGCAAGACGACTCTGGTCGACGCCATGCTGTGGCAGTCCGGGGCATTCCGCAAGGGCCAGGACGTCAATGAACGCGTCATGGACTCGATGGATCTGGAGCGGGAAAAAGGCATCACGATTCTCGCCAAGAACACGGCGGTGCGCTACGAAGGCGTGAAGATGAACATCATCGACACCCCCGGCCACGCCGATTTCGGTGGCGAGGTTGAACGCGGGCTGACCATGGTCGATGGTGTCGTCCTGCTGGTCGATTCATCGGAAGGACCGCTGCCCCAGACCCGTTTCGTGCTCGGAAAGGCACTCGAGGCCGGGTTGCCGGTGATCCTGGTCGTCAACAAAGTCGACCGTCCGGACGCCCGCATCGACGAAGTCGTCGACGAGGTCTACGAACTTTTCATGGATCTGGGCGCCGAGGGCGACCAGATCGAGTTCCCGATCGTCTACACCAACGCCAAGGCCGGCTGGGCCTCGATGACCCAGGGGGAAGAGGGCACCGACCTCGCTCCGCTGATGGACCTCATGACCAGCTACATCCCGGCCCCGGAATACGACCCGGACCACCCGATGCAGGCCTACGTCACGAACCTCGACGCATCGCCTTACCTCGGCCGCCTGGCGCTCTGCCGCGTCCGTCACGGCAAGATCAAATCGGGTGCGAAGCTCGCCTGGTGCCGGGCCAACGGCGAGATCGAGTCCGCCACGATCTCCGAACTCTTCGTGACCGAAGCCCTTGACCGCGTGCCCGCTGACGAAGTCGGACCAGGAGAAATCATCGCGGTCGCCGGCATCCCCGAGATCACGATCGGCGAAACGCTGGCCGACCTCGAGGATCCGCGCCCGCTGCCGGTGATCGAGGTCGACGAACCTTCGCTCTCGATCGTCGTCGGGCAGAACACTTCTCCGCTGGCCGGTCGTGAAGGCGACAAGGTCACGGCCCGCCAGATCCAGAGCCGGCTCGAACAGGAGCTGCTCGGCAACGTGGCCATCCGCGTGCTGCCGACCGAGCGCCCCGATGCCTGGGAGGTCCAGGGCCGGGGCGAGCTTCAGCTGGTCGTGCTGCTCGAGATCATGCGCCGCGAAGGATTCGAACTGACCGCCGGCCAGCCCAAGGTGCTGACCCGCGAAATCGATGGCGTCATGAACGAGCCGATGGAGCGTCTGGTAATTGACGTGCCGGAAGAGTTCGTCGGTTCGGTCACGCAGCTGCTTGCCGCCCGCAAGGGACGCATGGAAAACATGACCGCCCAGTCGGATACCCGCAACCGTCTTGATTACGTGATCCCGGCCCGCGGCCTGGTCGGCTTCCGAACCGAGTTCCTTACCGAGACTCGCGGTACCGGCATTCTTCACCACGTTTTTGAAGGCTGGGCGCCATGGGCCGGTGACATCACCACACGGGCCACCGGCTCGCTGGTTGCCGACCGCAAGGGTGCGACCGCCAGCTTCGGCCTGTTCAACCTCCAGGAGCGCGGCAGCCTGTTCGTCGGCCCCGGCGAAGAGGTCTACGAAGGGATGATCGTCGGCGAACACGCCCGCGCGAACGACCTTGACGTGAACGCAGTCAAGGAGAAGCAGCTGACCAACATGCGAGCTTCTTCTTCCGACGTGCTCGTTCGCCTGACCCCACCTCGCCCGTTGACGCTGGAATCGGCAGTCGAGTTCCTGCGCACCGACGAGTGCGTGGAGATCACGCCCGACTCGATCCGCCTGCGCAAGGTCGACCTTGACAAGAACGATCGAGTCAAAGCGGCACGCAAGATCAAGAACCTTTCACGCTGAGAGGGACCGATTGACGGGGCGCCGGTCTGCTGCCGGGATGAAACCCGGCCCAACCCGGGGCCAAAGGCTCCGTTACGCTTTTGACAACGTCATGTCGCGGGGCACCCCGGCCCTGATTCTCGCCCTGGCGATCCTGACGGTCGGACTGATCGCCGTATTCGCGATCATCATTCACGTCTTCAATCTCGGTCCGGACGAATCGGGGCCACACTCTGGCGCCGTCGGCGAAACCTTCTACACGCTGCTTCACGCTCTGGACCCCGGAACCGTCGCCAACGATGGGGGAACCTGGAAGTTCCTGTTGGTGATGACGTTGGTCACTTTCGGCGGCCTCTTGATCTTCAGTGCTCTGATCGGTGTCATTTCGACCGGACTCGACGCCAGGTTCCACGACCTGCGTAAGGGCCGCTCCCTCGTCATCGAAGAAGGACACACCCTGATCCTTGGTTGGGGGAAACCCGTTTTCACGATCCTTTCGGAACTCGACATAGCAACCGGGGGGACAAGGATCCAGTCGCGGTGATTCTCTCCGAGACCGACAAGGCCGAGATGGACGACATCCTGCGCCAGCGGATGGACCTGAAGAACCTTCGGGTGGTGACCAGGGACCGGCAATCCGATTGAACTCGACGACCTGACCCAGGTCCGGCCCGAGTTCGCATCGTCGACGATCGTGTTGGCCCCCGAGGAGGATGAGCCCGATTCCCATGTGATCAAGACGATTCTTGCGCTGAACCAGATCCTCGGTGAACGAGAGATTGAACGGGGGATCGTCGCCGAGATCTCGGACCCGGCCAACCTCGCGCCGGCCAGGCTGGCCGGCGGCGGACAGGCGGTCCTGCTGGACCGGCGGGAGACGGTGGCCAAGCTTCTCGTCCAGGCGGCCCGGCAGGCAGGTATCTCGGTCGCGGTCCAGGAGCTACTCGACTTCGATGGCCATGAGATATACATGTCAGGCCCGGATGCCCTCAACGGCCAGACTTATCAAGCTGCGCTCCACGCCTTTGAGGACTGCGCCGTGATCGGACTGCTCGATTCCGGGATGGAGGTGGAGATCAATCCACCTTCCGACCGCGTGATCGAGCCGGGCGACCAGCTCATTGCGATCGCCGAAGACATCCTCGCCCTCGAATCCCGGACTCCAACGGCGGTGGCTGTGGAAGAAGACGCAATCGTCGAAGCGCGACCCGATCCCTCGCTGGCCGAGCACGTCGTCATTCTCGGCTGGAACAGCGCCGCCGCATCGGTCGTGGGCCATTTCGACGCCTTCCTCGACCCCGGTTCGGAGATCAACATCGTGGTAGAGCCCGGAGTTGTGATCGATCCTCCCGAAGACACGATTGCCGGAGCGTGCCGGGCCCAGGTGAACTTCCGTCGAGCCAGTACCACGGACAGGTCGGTCCTCGAAAGCCTTGATCTCGAACGCACTGATCATGTGATGGTCCTGGCGTGTTCGGACGAGCTCGATGCGCAGCGGGCAGATGCCCGCACCCTGGTCACCTTGCTCCATCTCCGCGAGATGGAGCAAGACCTCAATTCGGGTTATTCAATCGTCACTGAGATGGTCGATGAACGCAGTCGCCAACTGGCCGAGGTCACCCAGGTCGACGACGTGATCGTGAGCGAGAACGTGATCAGCCTGCTGTTTTCGCAGATCTCCCAGAACCGGCACCTCGCTGAAGTGTTCACGCAGCTCTTCTCGCCCGAGGGCAGTGAGATCTACCTGAAGTCGGCCGATCGTTACGCAAAGGCGGGCGCGGAAGTCAACTTCGCGACTCTGGTCGAAGCAGCCAGACGGCGGGGTGAATGCGCGATCGGCTACCGGCGGGCCGCCTTGTCCCGCGACGCGGCGGCAGCCTACGGGATGATCGTGAACCCGCCCAAGTCGGCGCGATTCGAGATTGTTCCGGAGGACAGCCTGATCGTCCTCGCTGAAGATTGACTCGAGCCGGAGCCTTAAATGGGAGGCGGCAGTGAGACCGGGGGTCTCACTGCCAGCTCCCCCCTGCTCGTCCTGCCTTGCACCCCTCCCCGGCAAGTTGGACTGGCTATATAACCAATCCAGTACCCGGGGGTTGCGGTGTTGATACGAAAAGTTTTTTCAGCTGGGCGTAAAGACTTTGCGAAAGGTGTTGATCGCTCGTGGCGAACCCTTCGGCGTGAGCTTTCTCGAAGCCACTGACTTGAGAGGGTTCTTGTCGTTCATCGAGATTGCGACCCATTCACTCCAGTCAGTCTTGAGCGTGAGGTCGGGGTCCGATGCGATGCCGTGGACGGCCCGGGTCGAGCCGTTGTCGACGACCAGGTGCCAGGGGTCGGCGTCGGTGAACTTCCACTGCATCGTGAATGCTCCGGCATCCGCGCCGGCGGTATTCGCGGTGCGTGACGTCATGTCGAAGAGAATCTCCTGGACCTCGGTCGATGAATCGGGGCGGTCGTTTGGCTCACCGGTGACGCCGGCGAGCAGCAGCTTGACCTGGCGGGCCGCGACCTCCTCGACTGGCAGGCTGTGGTCGAAGGGCCAGATGTCGGCCGGCATCTCTTCGAGCGGGAAGCCGATCGTCTTCCACCGCTGTTTGATCAGCTTCAGTCCGAAGCTGAAGATGTCTTCAAGGGTGAATCCCCAGCACTCGGTGTAAGCCCGGTCGTAGTTGGGCGGGCAGAAGAGGGCCAATGAGTATTTGTTCACCTCGCGGAAGAGCTCGACGATCGCAGCCTTGCATTCGTCGGACTGCGGCACGATTTCGGAGAGGGTCTTGACGCCGTAGCCGATGTGGCGCTGCTCGTCCCGCGACACGTTGCGCATTCCTTCGCTGAAGCCTGGCATCGAGCCGTCCTTCGTGAAGAAGTCTTCGATGTAGTGCTGGCCGGGCTGGGCCAGAGTTCCCTCGACGATCATGTGGTAGAGCGTCACCGCCTGCGCGAACTTGGGCAGGGAGCGATCAGCCCGAAGTTCGTCGGCCATCCGGTCGAGCCTGTCGAACACTTTGCGGTAGCCCCAGCCGAGCTGGGGGAGGGTGCTCTCCAGAGTGTCGGAGATGCTGTCGCCGGAGCCGAGGACTTCCTTGAAGAAACGGTGGAAGTGGATCGCGTGGCGGGCCTCATCGACCTGCTGGGTAGCCAGGAAATAGGCCTGCTCCTCGGTCGGGGCGGCGTCGATGTAAGGAGAAAGGTTGTCGGTAACCGAGTCTTCGCCATAGAAGAACATCGAGTACATCCAGAGGGCGGACTTGCGCTGCGTGTCGGTGAGCGCGTCCCAGCCTTCGCGGTCCTTGGAGTAGTCCAGACCCATCGCGCTCCAGTTGTTCTCTTCCCAGCGCCGGTAGAGGTCGGTGTAGGTGATGGTGCCGGCGGTGTTTCCTTTGGGTTCAGCTGCTGCAACTGACATCTGGGCTCCTCTGCGGAAAGTTGGCAAAAAGTTGATGGAAAGTTGGGATTTCGCTGCACCCCTATGACCCTTTCCGGAGCCGTTCGTCCGGGTTTTGTGCGGCGGGCACCAAGGGGGTTGTGCGATTGCCGAGAGTGTAACTGACTGACTGGTCAGTTAGTAGTGTTGAGGTTGTGAAAGACACCCCCACCACCTCGGTCCCTCCGGAATTTCCTCCAGTTCCCCGTCGCCGGTTGCCTGCAGCAGAGCGACGTGAGCTGATCCTCGAGGCGGCGATTGATGCTTTTGCCGACACCGGCTATCACCAGACATCACTCGAGGAGGTGGCCCGCCGGGCCGGTGTATCCAAGGCCCTGATCTACGACCACTTCTCTTCCAAACAGGAGCTCTACCGCGAGTTGCTTGAGACCTACGTCCACGAACTGCTCGAGCGGGTGGGTTCGGCGGCGATGTCGATCCCCGAGGGCGGAGAGACCCGGCTGATCGCCGGACTCGAAGGATTTCTGGAGTTCGTCGACGAGCGCCGCGACGCCTGGCGCATGTTGATCCGCAATCGGGCGAGTGATGATGTCGCCGACTCATTCGAGCGGCTCTTCGATGAGGTAGCGGCGATGATCGGCGCCCTGATGGCGGAAGAGATGCCGCCTTCGATCCTGCCGGAAGGGGTTGAGTTCGACCTGGTTGTCGAAGCGACCTCGCGCCAGCTCGTGGGTTCGATTACTTCGATCGCCAACTGGTGGGACGAACATCGCGACATCCCCCGGACCCAGATCATGGCGATGATCATGGAGTTCGCCTGGGTCGGTCTTGAGCGGGCGTCCACCGGCGAGAGGTGGAAGCCCTGAGCGATACCGGGCCTTCCCTGCGACCCTTCCATTTTTGGTCTCCTCCCATTAAGATGGGTTCATGGATGTGACTCTCAACCGGGATTTACTCAGGGCGGACATACCGTCGTTCTCGTACGTCGGCATTTCCCACACGTTCAAGAACTCGCCTTACAACGAGTACCCGTTTGCAATGGCCCGGCTCCGTTGGTTCACAGATTCCTTCGATCCCCGGCTTGAAGATGAGCCCATGTATGCGGAGCTTTCGGCTCTGCGTGCCACGCTCCAGTTTGAAGCCAAGCTGAACGGTCACTTCACCTACCTGCAGGCCCGGGATGCGGATGCGGTCGATTCGGTCCTCGACAGTCTCTATCGCAACTTGACCGGTGGGGAAGAGCGTTCAGCCAGCGAGCTCGGTCCGCATGAGCCCGGCATCGGCAAATGGGTGAATGAAGATGAATTCACACAGCGCTACTGGCTCGAATTCCCTTACGGAGTCGACCGCCGTGAGCTCTACGAGCGGGTTGGCGACCTGGTCAGGGCCGGCCATCCGGACGGGGAAGTCTCCGGCATATACCTCTATCCGCCTGACTATGCCGGCGGTCCAGACGGCCTCGTCAGGCACGCCTTCCGGGTATTCGCCAAAACCAGAGCCGGGATTTCGGCCGGCCCGGTCCTGACTGCCTTCAGATAACCCGGCCGCATCCGGAGTTCAAATGTCCAGTTGCCTTCGGGCGGTCCTGACTTCCTCGACCGCTTCGTCCGGGTCGAGTCCGAGACCGAGCAGCAGGTCGGTCGCGGTCGAGCGGACCTGGCCCACGATCACGCTCACCGACAGGTTTGAAGTCTCCTCCAGGGATGCGCTGGCCCGGGCCGCGGCGTGCAGCGCGGCTTTCAGGGTGTCCGAGCGTGCCGGAGCGCCCGAAAGGTGTTGATCGAGTGAACGGACCGCGGTGGCGAGGTCCCGGATCGAATCGACCGCCATCGGCGGTACATACTCATCGAGGTCGATCGCCCGGACCGAGGCTCGTGCCAGGACCCGGGTGTTTCGAATTGCCAGGTCGATCGGTTCCGAAGCGGTTGCGAAGAGGTCGAGCCGTCCTTGAGAGCTCCATCTGATCGGGGTCATGGAGATCGTCTCCTGAGCGGCCTCGATCGCAATCTGCATCTCCCGGACTGCTGGGTCAAGCGAGCGGGCTCGTTCGAGCGCGGCGGCCATTTCCTCCCGGCTACCGTTCTGGAGAGCATCGGCGATGTCGACGAGGGTGCCGGAAAGACGGGCCAACAGCGGCTCGAGGTGACGCTGGACGAGCCGGATCGGATTGACGGGAGTGATCGTGTTGATGCCGAGGGCGATACCACCGCCGATCAGGGCGTCGATGAACCGCTCGAGCGAATGGGCGAAGTCGGGCGCCGGCAGGGTCGCCACCAGCACCGCCGATACCGCAGCCTGGTTGACCAGCATCGTGCCGCCCCCGGTCAGTACTGCCGCCGAGATTGCCAGTCCGACGACCAGCACGAGCTGCCAGGAGCCGGTACCGGTGACCTGGACGATCAAGTCGGCGATCGCGATCCCGAGCGCGACCCCCGCGGCTACCTCGACGGCCCGGTGGCCCCGGCGCTCGATTGCCAGTCCGAGTACGAGGACCACGGCGATCGGCGCGAAAAAGGGGTCGGAGTGGCCGAGGAGTTTGGTCGCCACCAGCCAGGCGAGTCCGGCGCCGACACAGATCTGGAGGATCCGAAGCGACGCGAAGCGCAGGGCGGCCAGTCGCCCTCGGGCCGTAGCCAGCGCCCGGTCCCGTTTACGCGGCAGTCTGTGGGTATCAGTCGGCGACAAGGGCAACCATGACTATCGCACCCCCGTCCGAGCGGAAGTCGATTCCAAACATCACGGCCGCTCAGCCGGTCTTGGGGGACTTCCAGGGTTCGATCAGTTTGCCAGCCAACAGTTCCGGCAGGCCTTCTATGGGCACGCGGTTCTGTTCGAGTGAATCACGGTCTCGCAGGGTGACCATGCCGTCGTCCTTGGTGTCGAAGTCGACCGTGATTCCCCAGGGGGTTCCGATCTCGTCCTGGCGGCGGTAACGCTTGCCGATCGATCCGCCCGAGTCGTATTCGGTCTGGATGCCGGCGGCACGCAGAACCTTATTGATCGCCTGGGCCTGTTCCGGCATGCCTTCCTTGTTGAAGAGTGGCAGCACGGCAGCCTTGACCGGGGCGAGGCGGGGGTGGAGCTTCAGGACCGTGCGCTCACGGCCCTCGACCTCTTCCGTGTCGTAGGCGTCGACCAGGAAGGCGAGGGCGGCACGGTCGGCACCGGCGGCCGGTTCGATCACGTGCGGCAGGTAACGCTCGCCGCTCTGCTGGTCGAAATACTCGAGCTTCTCACCCGAGTGGTTCTGGTGCTGGGTCAGGTCGAAGTCGCCACGATCGGCGATGCCTTCGAGTTCGGACCAGCCGATCGGGAAGAGATACTCGATGTCCGAGGTGCGCGACGAGTAATGCGATAGCTCGTCGTCCTCGTGGGGCCGGACCATCAGGAAGCTCTCCCTGATACCGAGGTTGAGGTACCAGTCACGGCGGATCCCGATCCACTTCTCGTACCACTCACCGGCATCGGCTGGCGGGACGAAGAACTCCATTTCCATCTGCTCGAACTCGCGAGTCCGGAAGATGAAGTTGCCCGGAGTGATCTCATTCCGGAAGGACTTGCCGATCTGGGCGATGCCGAAAGGCGGCTTCTTGCGAGCAAAGTTGAGCACGTTCTTGAAGTTGATGAAGATGCCCTGAGCGGTCTCGGGGCGGAGGTAAACCGCGTTGCCGTCTTCGACCACCGGACCCATGTGGGTCTGGAACATCAGATTGAAGTTGCGCGGGGGGCTCAGCTCGCCGCCACACTCGGGGCAGTGGATTTCGCCTTTCGGGTCGCCGCCGTCTTCGGCGATCGCCTCGCGCAGGTGATCTTCCCGCCAGCGCCGCTTGCACTTGCCGAGGCACTGGACGAGAGGGTCGGTGAAGCCGTCAAGGTGGCCGGATGCCTCCCACACCTTGGGGTGCTGGAGGATCGCCGAATCGAGGGCGACGATGTCGTCGCGTTCGGTCAGCATCGAGCGCCACCATTCGTTCTTCACGTTGTTCTTGAGCAGGACCCCGTAGTGGCCGTAGTCGTAGGTCGAGCCGAGCCCGCCGTAAATCTCCGATGACGGAAAGACGAATCCGCGCCTCTTCGCGAGGGCGACGATCTCGTCCATCGTGACTTCGGTATTTCTCTCGACTTCCGGTTCTTCAGCCATGATTCACAAGGTATCGGGACGCTTGCGGCGACGCGCTGCGATAATCACAGGTCGAATGCCGATCTACGAATACCGCTGCGACAAAGGACACGAGGTCGACGTGATCCAGCCGATGTCCGAAGACGCCCTTACCGAGTGCCCCGAATGCGGAGCACCGACCCGCCGTGTCCTGCACTCGCCGGCGATCCATTTCAAGGGCTCCGGGTTCCACAACACCGATTACGGAACGCGCACCGGCAACAAGCAGAAGCAGGCAGCGGCTTCGGCCAAGAAGGACTCCGGCGGCGATTCGTCGTCAACCTCGTCTGACTCCCAGTCGAGTTCATCCGGGTCCTCATCGAGCTCGAGCGACTCTTCGTCGAGTTCGTCCGACAAGAAGTCGAACATCTCCACCAAGGACGCCAGTGCCCCAAGCAAGTGAACCCAGTCATCTCGTACGACAGCTGACCAGTTTTGACGCGCAGTTCCTGGCGATCGAAGACGCCCGGAACTACAGTCATATTTCGGGACTGGCAATACTCGATCCTTCGACCGCTCCCGGCGGGACCCTCGAAACTGGCTGACATCCAGAACCTGATCGAGAGCCGGCTCCACCTTCTGCCACCGTTCCGCTGGCGCCTGGCTGAGGTGCCGTTCGGGGTTGACCATCCGTGGTGGGTCGAGGATCCCGACTTCGACATCGAATTCCACGTGCGTGAACTGGCACTGCCCGCGCCGGGTGACGACGTCCAGCTGGCCGCCCAGGTCGAGCGCATCGTCTCGCGCCCCCTGGACCGCTCCCGCCCCCTCTGGGAGTTCTATTTGATTCAGGGACTGAAGAAGGGTCGGGTCGCCGTCTTCAGCAAGATCCACCACGCGGTCGTCGACGGAGTCTCCGGGGCCGAGATCATGGGCACCCTCTTTGACCTCGCGCCCGAAGGCCGCGACATCCCGCCGGCCGAGCCCGAGGGCGACTACGAAAAGCTTCCGACCTCTCTCGAAATGTTCGGACGAGGCGTATTTGGCACACCGCGCAGGGTCGCGAAGGCCGTCGCAAGCATCCCGTACATCCTGCCGAACATCGCCGATGTGCCGACCCTGCAGGCGCTGCCCGGAGTGAGCACGATCGGGCGGATCTCCGACCGGGCCCGCCGCGCGGCATCCTCAGACGGTGACGGCCGGGTGATCGACCGCGACAAGCTGAAGGCACCGAGGACGATGCTGAACGGCCCGGTCTCGGCCCACCGGCGCGTGTCGTTCGGGTCACTCTCACTCGACACCGTGAAGATGATCAAGAACGCCTATTCGGTGTCGGTCAATGACGTCGTCGTGGCTCTATCGGCTGCGGCGCTCCGCGAGTTCCTGATCGCGCACAACGACCTGCCCGACGAACCGCTGATCGCGATGATCCCGATCTCGGTCCGGACCGAGGAGCAGATCGGCACCTACGGCAACCGGATCTCGATGATGGTCGTCCCGATTCCCACCGACGAGCCCGACCCGGTCGAAAGGCTGCTGCGCTCGCACGTCGAGATGTCCCTGGCCAAGGATCAGCACGGAGCACTCCCGGCCAACCTGATGACCGATGCCAACAACTTCATCCCTCCGGCGGTCTTCGCCCGGGCGGCGCGGGCGATCACTTCGGTCGGAGCCAACCCCCGGTTTCGCCCGCACTTCAACGTGACGATCTCGAATGTTCCCGGTCCACCGATCCCGCTTTACGTGGCCGGGGCGAAGCTCGAGGCCAACTTCCCGATTTCGGTGGTCACTGACGGTGTGGGCCTCAACATCACGGTCCTCAGCTACCTCGACCACCTCGACTTCGGCATCGTCGGCGACCGCGAACTGGCCCCCGATCTCGACATGATCATGGACACCCTGCGCGACGACCTCGGCACGCTCGAGAAGCGGGCCAAGGCAAAGATCAAGGCCGAGAAGAAGCGGTAGAACCGCTTGAATCCATGTGTACACGGTGTACACTTAAGGCATGAACCGGATCGGAATCAGGGAACTGCGCCAGGACCTGAGCAATCAGGTCAAGAGTGCTGCGAATGGTGAGTCCGTAATTGTCACGGTCGACGGTGAGCCGAAAGCGATGCTCGTCCCTCTGAAGCAGCAGGATGAAGAAGAGACGATGGAGGATCTGATCGCATCCGGGCGGGTGATCCCGGCCCGGCGACGCGGCGAAAGTCCTCCACCTCCGCCGCCCCGGATCAAGGGCGGTAGGCCGAGTAAGGAAATTCTGGACGAAATCCGGGCTGATCGGATCTGATGATCGCATTTGATTCATCCGCATTGGTCAAGCGATACAGGGAAGAGGAGCATTCCGAGTGGATGGCAGACGAGATGGAGCGGGATTCGCATTGGTGCGGATCGGCCTTGCTCGCTCCGGAAACCGCGATCGCCCTCGCGCGGGCCCTCCTGTCTTCAGATGATCTCGTCAGCGCCGACGCGCGGCTGAGCCGGGATCTTGAGTTTTTCGACCTGATTCCGGTCGACGGCGAGTGTCTTGTGAACTCGATCCAGATCGGTCGGGGTTTCGGCCTGAGGACTCTCGATGCGATTCATCTGGCCGCACTTCGCGAATTGCCTCCGCCTTTCCGCTACCTCACGTTCGACGCACGTCAGGCAGAAGCCGCCACCGCCTTGGGCATCGACTTGATCGCCCCCGCCTAGTCCTGAAGGGCCCTGGCTGCGCGCCGACGCTCGGAATCCGGGATCTCGAGGCTTCCGCCCGGGCCGGGACCGGAGGGGATCAGCACGTCTGGCTTCGAGTCTCCGGCAAAGATCGAGGAGAGGGCCAGCTGGGGCATACCGAGGAAGCCGATGTCGGAGACGAAGGCCTTGGGGGCGGTCCAGCCGATGATCGGTCCCTTGATGAAGTTGTAGGGGAGACGGAGGGGGGAAGTCAAGCGGTTCTTGATTCCGGACATGACGGCCTGTTGGGCGGCCGCCCGGTTGAGGTCGCTGTAGCCGGCGGGCAGCTGGCAGTTGGGGTCGCCGACCGAATCCTCACGGGTCCTCGAGTACGCCAGTGCGTCCTGGCCGTTGAGCGTGTTGTCGCCCTTCTTCAGTCGGATCGTGATGCCGCCGTTCTTCTTGCCGCCCGAGATGTTGGCGCAGAGTCTCTGCGGAACGTTGACCTTGACCCCGCCGATCGCGTTGATGAAGTCTTCGAACCCGGTGAAGTTCATGATCACGACGTGGTCGATCGGGATATCGAGGAAATTCGAGACCGTGTCGATCATCAGCGCGGCCCCACCGTAGGAGTAGGCACCGTTGATCTTCTCCGAGCCGTGGCCGGGAATCTCGGCGTAGCTGTCGCGAGGAATCGAAAGCTTTTTGAACTTTCCGCCGCCGGCCCGGACGACCATGACCGTGTCGGCGCGGGCGCCGGCGCAACCGTTGCTCGGCGCTTTGCCCGTGGCCTGCTGGTCGTAGCAGCGCTGTTCCTGCGCCGCCCCGGGTTCGAGCGTGTCCGGGCTGCGACTGTCGGTTCCGAGGATCAGGATGTTCTGGGCACTGGTCAGGAGCCAGGGGTTGCCCTGGAGGGCGTCTTTGGCATCGCCATCCAGCTTCATCGACTGGATCTGCGCCGAGATCGAGAACGAAAGGAAGCTCAGGAGGATCCAGCCGATGATCGCGAACAGGACCCAGCGCAGCCAGCGTCGTTTCTTCCGTGGCCCCTGATGGCGGGGTCGGGACGGTCGTCGAAGCGCGGCATTGCGGGCCGGCCGCCGCGATGGACTTCGTACGGCAGCTCCGGCTTACGCTCGCGGCGCGGCGCAGGGCCGCCGCCCTTGCCCCGGGACTTCTCTCTCAGCTTGTCGAGATCTGGCTTGCGGAAGCGCGAAAAGAGGCCCTTTCGGGACCGGTGGACCGTGTACTCAGGGCGGTCGGATGGGCGCTGTTCGTCGTCGGAAGCCATGAAGGGGTAAACATTGGTAACTGATGAATCGGAGCGAAACGATCGGGGTCGACCTCGGCGGCACAAAACTTGCGGTCGGAGTCGTGGATGACCAGTGCGAAACCGGCTGGAGCAACCTGGTTCCCTCGAAGGGATATTCGCAAGGCGAGGTCGTAGACCTGCTCGCCGAGCAGATCAATATGGCACACGAGCGGCATCCGGGTGCCGTTGCGGCCGGTGTGGGGATTCCAGCCACACTTGACTTCGAGCGTGGTATTGCGATCAGCACGGCGAATCTCCCTGGAAGATGTTCCGGTGCGGGATCTGCTTGCCGAAAAGGTTGACCTCCCTGTCTCGATCGACAACGACGCCAACGTCGCGATGCTCGCCGAGGCCCTCTTCGGGGCGGCGAGGGGCGTGAGGCATGCTCTGCTCCTGACCCTCGGCACTGGAATCGGCGGCGGAGTATGGATCGACGGCAAGCTGTTTCGCGGCTCAGGCGGTGCCGGCGCGGAATTGGGCCACACCGTGGTCGAGATCGACGGGCCGTGCCGGACCTGCCGGGCGGGCGCGGTTGCGTCGAAATGTTCGCCTCGGGTAACGCGATCGGCCGGGCGGGCCAGGAGGCCGCGGAGCGGGTCCCTGAATCAGTCCTCGGCAGGATGGCCGTTGCCGGCCAGCCGATCACCGGCCGCGAGGTGACCGAGGCGGCGCTCAATGGCGACGAAGAGGCGATCGTGGTGATCGAGATGGCCGGCCACTATCTCGGCAATGCGTTGGTCCTGCTCAGCAACATCTTCGAACCCGAGGTAATCGTCCTCGGCGGCGGCGCGATGGCGATGGGCGAGCTGATCCTAGAGCCGGCGAGGAAAGAATTGAAGGGGAGGGCGCTTCGGCCGATGGACCAGACCAGAGTGGTTGCGGCCGAACTGGGTCCGGAAGCTGGCATGATCGGCGCCGCTGCGATGGCACGGATCGAAATGGAAAGCAGAAGCTGATGCCGGGAAGACTGACAATCGCGCCGACACCGATCGGCAACATGGATGACATCACCAAGCGGGTGCGCGAGGCCCTGGTCGACGCCGACTACATCGCCTGCGAGGACACACGCCGCACTGGTCGCCTCCTCGAGCGGCTCGAGATCCTGCCGAAACCTCGCCTGGTGTCCAATCACGAAGGAAATGAGAAGTCCCGGGCGACCGAGCTGGTCAAGCGCGTCGAACGTGGCGAGAGAATCACTTTGGTCTCCGACGCCGGTATGCCGGCAATCTCTGATCCCGGCTATCGACTGATCCGGGCCTGCATCGATCGCGGCCTCGAGGTCAACGTCCTGCCTGGCCCCTCGGTGATCCCGGTGGCCCTCGTCGTTTCCGGCTTGCCGACCGATCGCTGGCGCTTCGAAGGTTTCCTGCCGAAGCGTTCGGGAGAGATGGAACGGGTGCTCAACTCGACGGAGACCGTGATCGCGTTCGAGTCGCCGCGCCGCATCTCCAAGTCTCTGGCCGCTCTGGCCGAGATCGCCCCCGAGCGGCAGGCAGCCGTCTGCCGCGAGATGACCAAGCTGCACGAAGAAGTTTCCCGAGGCACGCTTTCCGAGCTCGCGCTGCGGTACAAAAGCGAGGTCAAGGGAGAGATCGTCCTGGTGATCGGACCGGCAGAGGCAGCCGGCCAGAGTCAGGACATCGCCTTTGCAGTTGAAGCCCTGAAGCGCCTCGTCCAGTCCGGCGCGCGGCCCCGGGCCGCGGCGACTGTCGTTGCCACGCTCACAGGCACACGCGCGAACGACCTCTATAAAGCTTTGACTGGTCGCGAACCCCGGCGATGAACGAGGTTGCCGCGGCAGCCCGCGTCTGCTTTGTGACCAGCGAGCCGCGCCAACCGGAATGGGGAGACGACCAGCTTTCGGCCGTTGTCCTCGCGGACCGGGGGATCGAGGTCGAGTTCGTCGCCTGGGACGATCCAGAGGCCGACTGGGACGGGTACGAGCTTGTCGTCGTGCGATCGCCCTGGGACTACGCGGATCGGCTCGCGGAGTTTCTCGCCTGGGCTGATTCGGTCGGACCGGAAAGGCTCCGAAACGGTCCTGACTTGTTGCGCTGGAACACCGACAAGCGGTACCTGGCCGAGCTCGATGGTGCCGGTCTGCGGGTGCCGCCGACCCTGCTGATCGCGCCGCATGGACCGGTTCCCGACTTCGGTGGCAAAGTTGTGATCAAGCCGGTCACCGGCGCCGGCGCCCGTGACACGGGAATCTTCAGCGACGACCACAGGGGTGATGGTCTCGATTTGCTGGAGAAGCTCGGTGACCAGGATGAGATCGCGATGATCCAGCCGTATATCGAAGAGATCGATTCTGTGGGAGAGACCGCCGTGATCTTCTTCGGAGGCCGGTACGCCTACTCGTTGAAGAAGCGGGCCTTCTTGCCCGAAGTGGGGGTGGCCGAGCTGAGTCCCGGAAACAGTGTTGCGGCCGGGATGCTCGTCGAAGACCTGATCACCTTGACCGAAGCGAGTGAGGACGAGATCGACCTGGGGTGTCAGACGATCGCCTGGCTCTGTCCAACCGTGTCGGCCGGATGCCGCTCTATGCCCGGATCGACATGGTGACCACCCGTAGCGGACCCGTCCTGATGGAAGTCGAGCTGACGGAGCCGGGTTTTTACCTCGGTCAGACGACCTCGCTCGAGGTGCCGGGCGCGGTGGCCTTCGCCGACGCGGTCGAGGCCGAACTGGCCTGATACCGCGTGGCTCGACCCCTAGCTGGTCCTCGCATGAGTTACTACGTAACCACCCCCGATTTATTACCTCGAACGGCGAACCGCATCTCGGCCACGCCTACTCGACCATGGCCGCCGACATCCTGGCCCGCCACATGCGCCAGCGCGGGGAGGACGTGTTCATGCTCACCGGCACCGACGAGCACGGTGAGCCGATCGCCCAGGCGGCCGAAGCCGCAGGCATCTCACCCCAGGAGCTGGTCGATCGCAACGCGCCGAAGTTCGAGGATCTGGTTGGACGGGTCGATTCGACCCATGACTTCTTCATCCGGACCACCGACCAGGGTCACATCGAAAAGGTGCAGGAGCTGGTCACCCGGGTCAAGGACAACGGCTACGTCTACCAGGGCCTCTACGAAGGCTGGTACTGCCCGCGTTGTGCCGACTTCAAGAACGAGAACGAGATCGGCCCTGGCGACACCTGTCTGATTCACGAGATCCCCCTGCTGCGTGAGAAGGAGGAGAACTGGTTCTTCAAGCTCTCCGCCTTCCAGGAGAAACTCGAACAGCTCTACGAAGAGAACCCGGAGATGGTCAAGCCGGACTTCCGCCGGAACGAAGCGCTCTCTTTCATTCGCGGCGGCCTGCGGGACGTATCCCTCTCGCGCTCACAGCTGAGCTGGGGCGTACCGCTCCCCTGGGACTCGGACCAGGTCATGTACGTCTGGTTCGATGCCCTCAGCAACTACTACTCGGCCCTCGGCTACGCCCGCGAAGGCGAGGACCTGACCGGCCGGTACTGGCCTGCAAGTTGGCACATCCTCGCCAAGGACATCCTCAAGTTCCACGCGGTTTACTGGCCCGCCTTCCTGATGGCAGCCGGCCTCGAGCCGCCGCAGCGCATGTTCATCCACGGCTACCTGTTGATGGGGAGAAGAAGATGTCGAAGTCGCTCGGGAACGTACTCGATCCTTTCGAGGTGATCGAGAAGTTCGGTGCCGACGCCCTGCGGTTCTACTGCTTCCGCGAAGTCAGCTTCGGGCAGGACGGATCGATTTCGACCGAAGGGTTCGAGTCGCGCTACGAATCCGAGCTCGCCAACGATTTTGGCAATCTGGCCTCACGCAGCCTGGCGATGGTCGACCGGTACCGGGAGGGAATCGTCCCGGAGGCTGACGCCGATCCGCTGCTGGTCGCCGACTTCGAAGGAATCTCGGCCCGGATTTCGGCCCTGCTCGACGAGGCCCAGATCAGCCAGGCGCTCGAAGAGATCTGGGTGCTGGTGCGACGCCTCAACCGGTACGTCGAAGAAAGCCAGCCCTGGGTTCTCGCCAAGGACGACGGCGACACGGATCGGCTGGACCAGGTGCTCTACAGCCTGGTCGAAGGCCTGCGGATCCTCGTCCTTCTGCTCCATCCGTACCTGCCGAATTCGACGGCCGTCCTGCTCGAGGCACTCAGCCAGGAAAGCCTCGGACTCGAGGACTTCGGTTCCCGGTCCGGCGGCCAGAAGGTCAGCCGCATCGAGCCGTTGTTTCCAAAGCTGTAGCGGGTCAATCGCGACGGGGTTCCTGCCCGGTAAGATCGACGTTCTGGCAATTCTTTCAGGGGTTACATGCGAAAAGTCATCGTTTCAGTCGCTTTGTTGCTTTCAATCGGGGTCTTCACTTCGGCGACTCAGGTCAGCGTCGCCAATGCCGCTCCGCTCAAGGTCAAGATCACATCGACCAATAGCAAGAAGAGGCTCAAGGTAAAGAAGGTCCTCAAGGGTCTGACGTCCTGCAGCGAGACCTGCGCCGCAAAGGTGAAGCTGACGTTGGTCACGCCGCTCGGGAATACCACGAACAAAGACAGCGGCATTCTGGAGGCGAATTCGATCGCCACCGTGAGGTTTTCACTGACCAGGTACGGGATCAAGTACTTGCGTACCAACTACCGGAAATGCCGCTTCAAGGTTCGAATCCGGGCCAAAGATGTAGCCACCGGAAAAGTCGTGAAGAAGAACCGCACCTTCCGTTTCTACCGATAGGGCACTTTGGTTGACACCCATTCTCACGTGACGAGGTGTCAGGAGAGTCCTGAGGAGGTTCTGCGTCAGGCCGGCGAGGCCGGTCTGACACGAATCCTCACCGTCGGTCTCGATGAGGCGGGCAATCGCGAGCAGATTGCGCTGGCCGAGGCCAACGAAGAGGTCTACGCGGCGATCGGTCGCCACCCGAACGACGCCGACGGTTTCGATGGTGCCGCGGCCGGCGACATCACGGCCCTGGCCTCACACGACAAGGTCGTCGCAATCGGCGAGACCGGACTCGACTTCTACCGCGACACGGCCGACGCGGACAACCAGCGGGTCGCTTTCGCCGCCCAGATCGAGATCGCTTCGAATCTCGGCCTGCCGATCGTGATCCACGTTCGTGACCCTCAAGGCGAAGAGGCCGCGGTGAAAGAAGCTTTCGCAATGCTCGATGAGGCCGGAGAGGACCTCGAAGTGATCCTCCACTGTTTCTCCGCGCCGGCCTGGGTCGAGCGGGCGGCCGAGCGGCGCTGGTACTGCTCTTTCGCCGGAAACGTCACCTACCCGGCAAACAAGGACCTGCGATTTGCAGCGACCAAGGTTCCCGAGGACCGGATCCTCGCCGAGACCGACGCGCCTTACCTGACGCCCCAGTCGCGCCGCCGGCACCGCAACCAGCCCGCTTTCGTGGTTGAGACAGCCGAGCTCCTGGCTGATGTCCGAGGCGTCACCTACGAAGAATTTGACCAGACCGTGACGGCCAACGCGCAGCGTGTATTCGGTTGGTGAGGCTGGGCCAGAATTTCCTGTCCGATCCCAACCTTCTTGACGCGATCGTTGAGGACTCAGGGGTCGGTCCAAGAGACCAGGTGCTGGAGGTCGGCGTCGGGGAGGGCTTGCTGACCGAACGCCTTGCGGCGGCTTGCGCCGGAGTCCATGTGATCGAACTCGACCGTGGTCTTGAACCCTTGCTCTGGCAGGTCGAAAAGCTCGAAAACGTCAACATCATCTGGGCAGATGCGGTCAAGTACGACTTCAGCCTGCTTGAGCCACAACCGACCGCCATGGTCGCCAACCTTCCTTACGCCGTGGCCACGCCCGTGATCATGCGGTCGATCTTCGAGTTGCCGTCGATCCTGACCTGGTCGGTGATGGTCCAGAAGGAAATCGCCGACCGGCTGCGCGCCGGACCGGGGTCGAAGGCCTATGGTGGACCCTCCGTCCTCGCGCAGCTCGCGGGTGAAGTGAAGATGGTGCGCAAGGTGAGCCGGACCGTCTTCCGGCCACAACCGCGGGTCGATTCGGCGATCATTTCGATCAGACGGAGCGGCCCCGGGCCGGACGAGCGGGTTCGTACCGTGGTCCGGGCGGCATTCAGCCACCGGCGAAAGACGATGCCGCGGTCGATGGATATGGCGATCCCCGGCGCCTTCGAACCGGCCCGGATCGCCCTGGAAGAGATCGGAATCGATCCCGGAATCCGGGCGGAAGCGCTTTCTCCCGAGCAGTTCGCCGCTTTTTCGGGGATGATCGACCTTCCCGACGAGCCCTGAACAGCCCGATGACACCGACTGAACTACGCGCCCCAGCCAAGCTGAATCTATGCCTCTACCTCGGCCCGAGGAGGGACGACGGCCTGCACGAACTGGCGTCGATCTTCGAGCCCCTGTCGCTCGAGGACCGGCTGGTCGTGACCGATGCCGGGCGCGATGAAGTGATCTGCCCCGGGGTGACCGGTCTGAACCTGCGGCCGAAGCCCTGAGGCTCCTGCGTTCCGAAGGCTGGCAGCGTCCACCGCTCCGGATCGAGATCGACAAACAGATTCCGGTCCAGGCCGGGCTCGGCGGGGGAAGTGCCGACGCGGCCGCTGTGCTGCGTATGGCCGTTGGCGAGGTCGATGACCTGGCTGGCCTCGCGATCCTCCTGGGGGCCGACGTGCCGTCGCAAATCGACCCGGCTCCCTGCCTGGTCGAAGGTGTCGGCCAGAAGCTGACTTCGCTTCCGGTACCAGCCGAGCACTGGATCGTGCTTTCGCCTTTCGAGGAAGGACTTTCCACCGCTGCGGTATTCACTGAGGCCGACCGTCTCGGCTCAGGCCGTGGGCAGGAGGAACTCGACGAGATGTCCAGCCGCCTCTGGGCCGTCGCGAGTGGCGGCGTCACCCCGCTCGCATATCCCGGACTGCTGGTCAACGACCTCGAACCTGCGGCCCTCTCGCTGAAGCCCGAGATTGGTTCGCGCAAGCAGCGGCTCGAGGAAGCCGGCGCGGGATTCACCGGCATGACCGGCACCGGTCCGACCGTGTTCGGGATTTTCCCGGAGCGTGCGGCGGCGGAAGATGCGGTCGCGTCTCTGGAAGACAAGGCGATCGCCTGCCAGGGCGGAATCGGCCTGTGAGGATCCCGGAGACAACCCGGGGCAAGGCCATCGCCGCCGCAGCAGCGCTGGTCGTGGCCGGAGTGCTCTACTTCCTCTACAGGCAGTTCTTCCCGGAACTCGACCTTCAGTATCTGCTCGACGAGTTCGCCAACTTCCTCGGTGCCTGGACCTACCTGCTCATCGCAATCCTCTCGTTCCTCGAGACCGGCGCGTTTGTCGGGCTGCTGGTACCGGGGGAGACAGCGTTGCTCGTCGCCGGAGCAGTGGCCGGTCAAGGTGTAATCAATGTCTACCTGCTGATCGCGATTGCCTGGGTCTCGGCAGTGCTCGGCGATACCGTCAGCTTCTACCTCGGCCACCGGCTGGGACGCTCATTCATCCTCCAGCACGGTGACCGCGTGGGCATCACCGAAGAGAGGTACGTCAAGGTCGAGGATTACTTCGAGAAGCACGGCGGAAAGACGGTGCTGATCGGCCGGTTCCTCGGACTGGTCCCGGCGCTCTCGCCGTGCGTGGCCGGCAGCTCTGGCATGCGGTACCGGGCATTCGTGCCATACAGCGTCCTCGGGGCCGGGCTGCAGGTGACGCTGCACATCATGGCCGGCTACATCTTTGCCCGTAGCATTGACGCCGCGCCGCAGTACGTAGGTCTGGTCGCCCTGATCATCGGCACCATCATCGTGGTCAGCGTCATCGCGGTGGTCAGCGTCCGCTTCCTCAAGGTGCCTGAGAACCGGGTTAAGCTGGTCGAGGGCATGGAGCGATACCGGGTCTCGGCTCGGTTGGTCGGTCTCGGCCGCAGGTTGCGGCCTCAATGGGACTGGCTGGTCGCCCGGCTGACCCCTGGCGGTACCTTTGGACTTGAAGTGACGACGCTCTGCGCAATCATCGCCGTCTCGGCGTTCATCGTGATTGCGTACACCGAGATCCTCCTCGGCAATGGCGGACCGACCCCTGGCGACACGGCGGCCTTCGACCTCGTCGACCGGATCCGCACCGGATGGTTCGTCGATGTCGCCAAGGTCATTACCGATCTCGGTTCGACCCCTGTAATCGTTGGCCTGACCGCGATTACGGGCACCTTCCTTTATGCCGGCCGCCGGTACACCGAACTTGCGGTGCTCCTGCTGTCGACTTTGGCCATCTACATCGGGGTAGATCTGCTCAAGGAGGGGGTCGACCGGCCCCGCCCTACCGGTGGTCTCACCGGCTTCAGCAGCGCCTCATTCCCCAGCGGCCACGCTGCCCATTCCGTCTTCTACGTATGGCTCGCAGTGACGATCGCAGTCCGCCTGCGGCCGGACATGGTGCGGAAGACCGCACTCGTCCTGAGCGGTATTGCGGTGACGGCGCTGGTCGGTCTCAGCCGGGTGTACCTCGGGGTCCACTATCTGAGCGACGTGAACGCCGGCTGGGCCCTCGGGGCCTTCTGTTTCGCCTTCTTTGCGGTCGCAGCCCTGCTCGCGGGCCAGTTACGTAAGACTTGAGCGCGATGGTCATCGCTCTTTCAGAAAACTGGTGGCTCCTCGGAGCCGCTTCGGTAATAAGTCTCGCGGCCTTCATAGGCCTGATCATGGTTCCGGCCATGAGCTCTTTCGGCCGCTGGCACGAAAAGCTGGCGGCAGGCTTCCTCTCGCTCTTCATTCTCGGAACCCTGATAACCGTGGGGATCCTTCTCGGAATCTTCTACGTTCTCTGGTCCCACGACATCATCGTTACTGACTTCCTTCCCTGGTCGAACTGATGAGTCCGGCGACGGCCGGCAAGGCGACCAGTGCCAACCGTCTGGCCAGCCCGGTTCTGGCCGGCCGTGGCCTCCCGGGTCTTGCGCGCGCCGCGGCAGATGTCCTCGGGGTGCCGGTTGCTTTCCTCGACCGGTCCGGGATCGTCCTGGCAGTTGCCGGAGCCACCCAGTCCCAGGAAGGCAAGCTCACCGCCCGCGCCAAAGGAGTGACCGCAATCGATCTTGTCCTGGGCGACGACCCCGTCGGCGAAGTCAGATATCTCGGCGAAGCTGCAGACCAGGATTCGCTTGACATTCTGGCCGCATTGGCGGCGCTCGAGGTCGAGCGTGCCCGCTCGGCCGAATGGGGGAACGAAGGTGCGGTCTCGGACGCGGTCCGGGCAATTCTCGATGGCACGCTGGTCGACCCGGAGGAGATCGTGACCAGGGCTGAGGAGGTCGGTTGTGACATCTCTCGTGGCGGTGGCGTGATCATGGTCCGGGCCCACGCGGGTTCGGCGCAGGATGGCGACTGGCGTGCCCGGGTACTCGACATGACCGTACGCACTCTGCGGGCAGCGGCTCCCGGTTCGATCGCGGCGATGAGCGAGATTGACGACGGCTCCATCGTCGGCATCATCGTGCCGACACCGGAGGAGGAGCGGCTGGTCAAGGTCGAAGGGGCTCTCGAACGGGAACTGCCACGCTCGCTTGGCAGCCTTCATGTGACCATCTCCCGCTCGCGCATCGCGACCATCCCGGTTGAGTTCGAACGGGCCGCCCGCGAAGCCCACCTGGCGTTGAACGTCGGCGAGGCCGAGGGTCGTTCCCCGATCGCCTTCGAGGAAACCGGCGCCTACCGCCTGTTGCTCGGCACCAGCGACGAAGAACTTCACAGCTTCTATTCCGAAACGGTCGAGCCGCTGGTCGCGTACGACGAGCAGTACCAGACCGATCTCGTTGCGACAGTCGAGGCTTATCTGGACAGCGATGCCAACGTGCCGGCCACCGCCAAGCAGATGTTCACCCACCGCCACACGATCCGCTACCGCCTGGAGCGAATCCGGGACCTGAGCGGACATGACGCCACCGCGACCGAAGGCCGCGAACGGCTCGGCCTCGGCATCAAGGCGATGCGCGTTCTCGGGATCGCCTCTCCAAGAGGGCGATCCCGAGACCACAAAACCTGACTATTTGACCCGGCCGACCCGCTTGACGACGGCCTTGCGGCTGGCGCGGTTCTTGCCACTGCCAATCGTCACCTTGACCCGCAGCTTCTTCAGGCCCTTGACCTTCTTCTTCGAGCGGAGCCGGCGGTTGCGGAACAGCTTGCGTGCCTTGGAGCTCAGCTTGAGTGAAACGGTCTTCGACTTGCCGGGGGCGACTTTGTATTTTCCCTTGGCGATGAAGGTGTTCCGCCCCTTGCCCTTCTTCAGGTTCTTTGCGCCCTTGATGACGACCTTGCCGCGCTCGCATTTGTCGTACTTGGAAGCACAGGAGATCTTCACCTTGACGCGCTTGCCCTTGGCCTTGAGCACTCGCTTGACTTTGACCAGACCGATCTTGGCAGGCGGCACTTCGGTCTTGTTCCAGTCAGCGATCGGGATTGAGCCGACGGCGGAGTAGTCACCGGCGAGTTCTGCTCCCGGGAGCAGCACCTTCGGGGAGGTCGCAGTGACCATGCCACCACCGGCTCCCGGGGCTTCCTGGACCGGCAGTCGGATCTCGGCGTTCTTGACGGTCACGTCCTGCTGGTCGTTCGACGGGCGCGCGTAGGAACCGAGCAGCACGCCGGGGAGTCCGTCCTTCGGCAGCAGCTGCAGGCGGATCTTGGTGCCTGCTTCGAACCTGTATGCGTTGCCGTGGAGCTGGATGACCTGCGCGCCAGAGGCATCGGGCCGGTACACACCGCGACTGATGATGCGTTCAACGCCATTCGAGACCTCGAGCAGACGGGCCGCGATCTGTGAATTGGGGCCGTTGGCAACGGAGACATCGGCGATCACGGTCGGCGCGCCCATCAGGGTCAGGCCGCCGGCCGGAACGGTACCGAAGTCGTAGTTGACGGTGCCCGGTTCGCTTTCTTCGCCAACCTGCGTGCAGCCGGGGTTGAGTGTCGAGAGTGCAGCTGCGACGTCGTTGTCACCGGCATCGGACTTGATAACTCGAGTCTCCGGGTCCTTGAGCAGCAACTCGCCCTTCGACATCGCAGCCCAGTTGGACGCGGTGTAAGGACCACCGGACGGCTCACTGTAGGGGCAGACCTGGCTCTTGACTTCGACCTGGTTGGCCGGCTTGGCACCGACGCCCTTCAGGTAGTAATCGAACCAGTTTTCGACGCGCTGGTAGCCCATTTCAATGTCCGCCGGCCGGCCCTGCCCGTTGGGTGCGGCGACCGGAGCACGGGGGTGACCGATATCGGCGAACAGGAGCGAGATGTCAGCGTCCGGGAATTTGTCCTTGGTCCGGTTGTAATAGCGCAAGGGCTCGTCGATCGGGAAGAGGTCGTCGGCCAGGCCCTGCGCGATCAGCAGCGGAGCCGGTTTGACCGAACCGTCGATGTAGTACGAGGAGTGGTGGTTCGTCATCTCGTCGAACATCAGCTCGGCGGTCGGTGTGCCACCGTAGGGCTCGCCGGCATCCATCAGGGCCTTCCAGCCGAGGATGTCGAAGAAGGGATCCGCGGTTTCGTTGCCAATGCCTTCTTGACCTGAGAAGTTGTCGCCGGACGGCAGCAGTGCCGAGACGATCTGCGCCTTCATCACACCGAAGGGCTTCTCGTAGGGGGAGTCCTTGACGTAATCCAGTGTGCGGCCGTTCGGTAGCAGCGAGTAGGCGAAGTCGGTCCACGGAACGATCGGGGCCGCGGCAGCGATCTCCATGTCCTTGCCCATTGGGCTCTTCCAGGGGGCGTAGCTCCCGTCCGGCTTCATGATCCGGTTCTTGAGCGCACCGAGCGCCATCGACTTGCCGCCGCCGTAAGAGGCGCCGACCGCACCGATCTTCTTCGGCAGGATCAAATCCTCATCTGCAAGCAGTCCGGCGAAATACTGGGCATCTCGCACTTCGTAACGAGTGTCCATCAGGTGAATGAAACCCTTTGCGCAGCTTTCGCCGTTGGCCTCGAGATCGGTGATCGCGGCAGTTTTGCCGCAGGATCGCTTGAAGCCTCGATCGGTCATCGAGAAGACCGCGTAGCCCTTTTCGAGGAACCGGGCCAGGTCGCCGGTAAAACCTTCCTTGCCACCACCGAAGCCGTGGAAGTACATGGCCAAGGGGTAGGGGCCGTCACCGAACTCGGCGGCGTCGGGGAAGCCGACGTTGACGTCGATCGGACTATCGTCGAAGGAGTCGACCGTGCCGGCGGCAGCATTGCTGTCGCCGCCCCCTACCTCGCACCAGACCTGGCCTATGTGGGGTCCTGGGCCCTGGGTAGCGCACGGAATTTCCCCATCGAACACGTCCGTGATGGCCGCGTTGGCCGTCGGAACGGCAATCAGCATGAACATGAAGGCGAACAGAACTCCGAGCTTGCGCATTACTCCCCAACTCCCTATTTATTTTTTCCAGCCGAAACGGCGTCGGCCGTCTCCCATTTCCCTTTGAACACCGGAGCAGCCGCAAAGGGTCGCTCCGACCGATTCAGAATACAGCATGTTCGCGGAACCTCAAGCCTTGTTCCGGCAAAAGAAAACCCGCCGGTTTCCCGGCGGGTTCCCTGATGCGCGAATGAGACGAGTCGCTACTTGACGCGGCCGACCCGCTTCACCTTCTTGTAGCCGGCGCGCTTGCCGTTGACGAGAACCTTGGCGCGGAGGGACCGGGGGCCGCGCTTCATCCTCTTCTTGCCGTGCTTCCGGAACTTCCGGTTCTTGAAGTACTTCCGGGCGTTGCGGGTCAGCTTGAGCTTGACCTTCACGGTCTGTCCGGGTTCAGCGGTGAGGCCTTTGCCCTTGGCGATGCCCCGGCCTCTGACCTTCCTGCTCCTCTTGCTCTTCCTGGCCTTCTTCGGGGCGGCCTTGAAGGCGAGCTTGATCTTCTCGCATGAATAGGCATCGGATCCGCACTTGATCTTCGCCTTCAGGATCTTTCCCTTGACGATGACCTTGCCGGTGACTTTCGGCATGCTCTGTGGAAGCACATGGGGCTGGCAGTCCGGCGGTGTGCCGACCTGGCCGGCGGGACAGGTGTCTTCGACGCAGTCCGGCGGTGTGGTGCCGCTGGTTCCGGCAGGGCAGGGGTCGGTGTCCTGGGTGTAGTCATCGAGGGTGGTCGAGCCAATGGCCTCGAAGCCCTTGGCCAGTTCGACGCCCGGACGATCCGGCAACACCTTGGGTGCCGGTGCCTTGACCAGGCCACCGAGGGCACCGGGCGCTTCGATGACCGGGATCCTCAGATCCATGTAGCTGATCGTGGCCGGCTGCTGGCCATTGGATGGACGTCCGTAGTTGCTGAGTGCGCCGGTTGCCTGGTCGGCAACACCGGCATCCATCGGCAGCAACTCGAGTCGTACCACGTGGCCCGCCTTGACCTCCCAGCCGTTGGCGTTCAGCTGGAACACCTGGAATCCGCTGTTTGCCGGACGCCAGAGGGCTCGATCGATCAGAGTCTTCGTGGTTCCGTCAGGGGAAACATCGACCAGCCGGGACGCGATCTGCGAGTTGTTACCGGCCTGCTGGATCTTCGCGACCACGGTCGGGCTACCCATGATCGTGAATCCTGCCGCGGGGGCGGGGTCGAGCTCGTAGTTGGCTGTACCCGGCTCTTTGGCACCGGGCGGGGTCGCGCAGGCATCTGCGGCGCCTCCTGCCGACTGCGGGTTCAGCGTCGTTCCCACGGCGCGGTCGCCACCCGTCGGGGAGATCGTCTGCTCGGCGTCTCCGCCCTCCAGGCGGATCTCGCCGGAGGCGGATGAGGCCCAGTCGGGCGAATCGTAGGCGACTTCCTCGGAGGAAGGACAACCCTGAGTCCAAGCGGTCACGTCGGGGGTCGGCTCAGCGCCGACGCCACCGAGGTAGTGGTCCATCCAGGTGTTTTCTTCGGTCTGGAGAGCGGCCGTGACGGAGCCGGCTCCCGAGCGATTCTGTCCGCGCGGATGTCCGAATGACCCGAAGAAAAGGCCGATCTTCGAATTGGCGAACTGAGCCCGTGTCCGGTTGTAGTAGCGGGTTGCTTCGTTCGCCGGGAAGAGGTCGTCGGTAAAGCCGGACGAGATCAGCATCGGTGCAGGCGCTGTGTCGTGCGGGATGTAGTACGACGAGTGATGGGTCTGGATCTCGTCGAGAATCGCCTCGGCCTGGGCGTCACCGTCGTACGGCTCGCCAAGGTTCATGTACGCAAGCCAGCCTGTCAGGTCGGCTGACGGCTGAACGCCCGGGGCGGTGTAGTAGCCAGGCGCGAGTGCGCCGGCAGCGTACAGGCCGTTGACATAGGACTGTTTCATTACTCCAAAACGTCCGTAGTAGGAAGCGTCTTTGATGTAATCGAAGTTGCTGCCGTTCGGAACGAGGGAGTAGGAGAGGTCGGTCCAGGGGATGTTGGGCAGCGCGAGCGCCAGGCTCATGCTTGTTCCGTCGGGGCTCTCCCACGGGACCAGCGAATCGTTGGGCATCATGACCCGGTCCTTGAGAGCACCGAGTGCCATCGACATGCCACCGCCGTACGAGCCACCTACCGCAGCGATCTTCGTCGGATCGACCAGGCCGTCGTCGACCAGCATGCCGGCGAAGAGCTGCGCGTCGCGCACTTCGTAGCGGGTGTCGTTGAGACGAACGAATCCCTTGGTAAGACAGTCGGCGTCGGCGGCCTTGGCTCCGGCGCTGCCGCAAGACTCATGAAAGCCACGATTGGTCTGGCTGTAAACGGCGTAGCCCTTGTCGAGCCAGCGCTGCATCGACTTGAAGCTCATCCGCTGGCCACCGTAGCCGTGGAACATCATCACCAGGGGGTAGGGACCGTCGCCGCCCGTTGAGGGGAATGCGACATTGACATCGATCGGCACGCCATCGAAAGATTCAACCGTGCTCCGAGTGGTCGGGAGTGCCGGAGTCGTCACTGAGGAGATGTCGTCACCCTTCTGGTTCGTCGGCAGCGGGCGGCTGGTGCCACACCAACGCTGGCCGAGCGAAGTCGAGACATTGCCTTCAGTCGTAACGTCACCACAGCTGACTGCTCCGTCAAAGGCATCGGTGATCGCCGCGTTTGCGGAAGGGGCGAAAATCATGGCTGCCGTTACGACACCCAATACTGCAAGAAACTTGCGCATGAACTCTGAGGTTCCTCTCCAGTTAATTTCCCGTGGCGGCACGCATACCTGGCCTGCGAGCACCTGGCCACCCTATAGAACGCTGGAGTACTTGAGAAGTTGCGGCTCTGGAAGTTCCGCGTTCACGAATCCGCCGGCTCAGCGCACCCGGCCGGTTCGTTTCAGAGTGCGGCCCACGGTGCGCCTCTCGAGGTTGCCGGACTTGATCCTCACTCGTGCGCGGAAGCGCTTCAGGTTGCGACCGTTTCCGCGGAGCAAACGGCGGCCCCTGCGGTTCAGTTTGAGCTTGATCGTCTTCGCCAAACCCTTCCCGACCCGGAAGCCCCGCCCATGACCGATCGTCCTCTTGCCCTTGCGCACCTTAAGGCCGGTCCCGGGGCAACGCCGCGCGGACTTCGGACAGAGAACCCGCAACTTGAGCTTCCGGCCCTTCGCCTTGATCTTGCCGACCACCCGGAGGCGCTTCAGCGCACCCTTTACCGGGACCGCGCCGATCTTTTCGTAGCCGGGGGCGAGCGCGACGCCCTGCTCGTCGGGCAGGACCTTGGCCTCCGGTGCCTTGACCAGGCCGTCGACCGAACCTGGCTTCTCGGCCACCGGTACCCGCAGTTCGAGGTCCTGAATTTTGGCGTCTGTCTGGCCGTTCGACGGGCGTACGTAGTTGAGGACACCACCGGCGGGAACTGATGCGTCTTTGGCGAGAAGCTCGAGCCGGGCCACGTGACCCTCGGCGACCTTGTAGGCGTTGGCGTGGAGCTGGAAGACCTGTCTCCCGCTGGTCGGGCGCCAGACGGCGCGTGCGATCAGGATCTTCTGCAGTCCGTCAGGGGAGACGTCGACCAGCCTTGCGGCGATCTGCGAGGTGTTCCCGGGCTGGGTGATCTTCGCGACCACGGTCGGGGAGCCGAGCACCGTGTAGCCGCCGGCGGGCGCGGGTGGCAGCGTGTAATCCGCCGAACCGTTCTCGATCTCGCCGGTCGCCGGCGTGCAGGCCATCCCGGTCGGAGCCGGGTTGAAGAGGCCGCCGGTCACCGGGTTACCGCTGTCTTTGCCGACGGTCTGCTCGGCTCTTCCGAGCACCCGGATCTCACCGGGAGCCATCGAGGCCCAGTCCTTTGCGACGTGGGGTTCGCCGGCGGTGACGTTTGCCGGGCAGGTCTGCTCGTAGGCGGTGACGTTTGCGGCCGGCTTGGTGCCTTCATCCTTCAGGTAGTAGTCGACCCACTTGTTCTCGAGTTCGTCCTTTGCTGCGGTGACGTCGGCTTTCGACATTCCACGCATATGTCCGCTGTTCGGGTTGAGGAAGAGGCCGATCGGACTCTCCGGATACTGGGCCCGGGTGCGGTTGTAAAAGCGGATCGCTTCGTCGACCGGGAAAAGATCGTCGGTGAAGCCATTCGAGATCAGCAGCGGGGCGGGGGCGACCGAATGATCGATGTAGTAGGACGAGTGGTGCCTGGTGATGTCGTCGAGGATCGCCTGGGCCTCGGGCCGGCCGTCGTAGGGCTCGCCGGCGTCGAGCAGCGACTTCCATCCGTTCAGGTCGGCGGACGGGTCGGAGCCGGCCGGCGCGTAGTTGCCTTCCCCGGCGACCAGCCCGAGGGAATAGAGCAGGTTCACCCAGGACTCCTTCATCACTCCGAATCGTCCGTAGTAGGAGTTGTCCTCGACGTAGTCGAGCGTGTTGCCGTTCGGGACCAGTGAGTAAGCGAGGTCGGTCCAGGGAATGTTCGGAATCGCGACGGCGATCTCCATCGACTTGCCGTCGGGGCTCTTCCAGGGGACGAGCTGGTCATTCGGCATCATGACCCGGTTCTTCAAGGCAGCCAGGGCCATTGAGAGCCCGCCACCGTAAGAGGGTCCGGTCGCGGCGATCTTGTTCGGAACGACCCGGCCTTCGTCGGCCAACAGCCCGGCCAGGTACTGGGCATCGCGAACTTCATACCGGGTGTCCATCAGTCGCAGGTAGCCCTCGTCACAGGCCGAACCGGCGGCCAGTCTCGAGGTTTGACTGCCGCAGGACTCGTGGAAGCCTCGGTCGGCCATCGAGAACACCGCGTACCCGCGGTCCAGCCAGCGCTGGGTCTCGGCGTTGGCGAAGTCGGACTTGAAGAGGGCGTATCCGTGGAAGATCATCATCAGCGGATAGGGACCGTCGCCTCCGGCGGGGAAGGACACGTTGACGTCGATCGGCACGTTGTCGAAAGTCTTCGCCGTGCTGCGGGTCAGGGGAGTGGAGGTACCGGTGCCGCACCAGCGCTGCCCGGCGTACTGACCGGCGCCCTGAACGGTGCAGTTGATGTTGCCCTTGCCGTCAAAGACCTTGGGGATGGCCGCTTCAGCACTCGAGGTGAAGACCATTGCCGAAACCACGGCTACCGCTACGACGACCAACTTGCGCATTTGCTCCCCTTGTTTCGTTCCGATGACTGAAGTGATGTCTCACTCCAGCATTTACCACGCCGGACTACAGCTAAACACGCGGGTACACGGAAATCAACTCCGGGGGGAGGACTCGAACCTCCATTACCGGGACCAAAACCCGGTGGGTTAGCCGGTTACCCCACCCCGGAACACGATCCGGACTCTACCTTGGACGCCGCCGTTCAGAGTCCGCGGCGGCCGGTTATTCCGGTGGTGGCGCGGCTAGAGTGTGGAACATGGAATCCCAGAGCGAAGTAAACGCAGAGGTAGCCGCCAGCAGTGGTTTGTTCAAGGGGGTCGGCATCACACTGATCATCCTTGGAGCAGTCGCCATCCTGTTTCCGCTGTTTGCCACGCTGGCAGTGGTCACATTCGCCGGCTGGGTATTGGTCATCGCCGCCTTCTTCATCTTCGGATCGGCCTTCATGGTCCACGATGCCGGTGGGACCATCGTCCGAATTCTGTGGGCACTGGTGGCTTTGATCGCCGGGATCATCCTGCTCACCAACACCGACGGAAGTGCTGGATTCCTGACCGCTGTCCTCGCGATCTATTTCATCTTCATGGGCGCCATGAAGATCACCGTCGGGCTGATCCGCCGGGGCGAGAGGGGCGCCGGCTGGATCGCCGTCAACGGCATCCTGTCGCTGATCATCGGCCTGATCATCATCGCCGACCTCCAGAACACCAAGGACTGGGCGATCGGCCTGCTCCTCGGGATCGACTTCATCTTCGCCGGATTCATGCTGATGAGTGTCGGGTCGGCTGCGAAGCGCCTCGGTCCGGATACCTGATTCCAAGGAGTAACGCTTGACCAGTAGTTCCACCACCGCATTGATCATGGCCGCGGGCGAAGGCACGCGTATGCGTTCTTCCCGGCCCAAGGTCCTCCACCCGGTCTGCGGCCGGGCCATGATCACCTGGCCGATTCTCGCTGCCCGCTCGGCCGGGGTTGGGCGGATCGCGGTGATCGTGTCGCCGAACAGCGATCTCGGTGACGCCTTGCCGGAGGAAGTCGAAACGGTCGTCCAGCCCCAGTCGGACGGCACCGGTGGAGCGGTCCGGGCTGCGATCGGGATCGTCCGCGAGTCCTCAGAGGTACTGGTGCTCTCCGGCGACGTGCCTCTGGTCTCGGCGACTGTGATCTCCGAATTACTCTCTACCCACCGGGACGACAAGGCTTCGGCCACGGTGATGACCGCGATCCTCGAGGATCCCGGTGCCTACGGCCGTGTGGTTCGTGACTCCGGCGACGCTGTCGAGAAGATCGTTGAAGCCAAGGAAGCCGGCGACGCGACCGCGGCCGAGCTCGAGATCAAGGAGATCAACTCCGGCACCTACGTCTTCTCCGGCGAATCGCTCGCTTCCGCCCTCGACGAGATCAACAGCGACAACGCCCAGGGCGAGTACTACCTGCCGGACGTGCTCGCCGTAATGCGGGGGCGTGGTGAGCGGGTTTCCGCGCACATTGCCGAGGACACCGCGGTCAATCTCGGGGTGAACAACAAGGTCGATCTGGCCACGGTCGAGACCGAAGCCCGGCGTCGCATCCTCGAAGGTCACATGCTGGCCGGGGTGACGATCGTCGATCCCGCCTCGACCTGGATCGACGCCGACGTCTCGATCGGGCAAGACGCCCGGATCGAACCCGGCACTTCACTTCGCGGCGCCACCGAGATCGGTGCCGGTGCGGAGATCGGACCGCATTCGACGGTGATCAATTCCGGGATCGGTGCCCGTAGCCGGATCCTCCATTCTCACCTGGTCCTCTGCGAAGTGATGGAGGATTGCCAGGTCGGTCCTTTCGCTTACTTGCGGCCGGGCGCCCAGCTCGAAGACGGCTCCAAGGCCGGCACCTTCGTCGAGATCAAGAACTCGGTCATCGGGGCGGGGGCCAAGGTGCCTCACCTCTCGTACATCGGCGACGCCGACATCGGTAAAGGCGCCAATCTCGGCGCGGGTACGATCACCGCGAACTACGACGGGAGGGACAAGCACCGCACGGTGGTCGGGCCCGGCGCCCGGGTGGGAGTTGACACGATGCTGGTCGCACCGGTAGAGGTCGGCGCTGACGCTTACACTGGCGCTGGATCAGTAATCCGGGAGAATGTGCCCCCGGGGTCACTCGCGGTCAGTCGCGGGGACCAGAGAACCATCGAAGAGTACGCCGAACGCCGCAAGGCCCGCGAAAAAGAAGAGGAACCAGATTCGTGAGCATCACCGAGCCGACAGCCGCTGACTCGACGACGATCCCGCACGATTATTCGAAGCGGGCAATGGTCTTCGGCGGACGCAGTTCCCTTGACCTTGCTTCCAAGATCGCCTCGAAGCTCTCCCTGAGCCTCGGCGACGTGACCTTGAAGACCTTCTCCGACGGTGAGATTTACGGACGCTACGAAGAGTCGATCCGTGGTGCGGACGTCTTCCTGGTGCAGTCGACCTGCTCCAACGAAGAAACAGGCATGACTCCGAACGACGCCCTGATGGAGCTGATGATCATGGCTGATGCTGCCCAGGGCGCTTCGGCCCACCGGATCATTGCGGTGATGCCCTGGTTCGGCTATGCGCGCCAGGACAAGAAGTCGGCCCCCCGCGAGCCGATCACCGCCCGGGTCGTGGCCCGGACGCTCGAATCGGTCGGCATCGACCGCGTCTTGACCATGGACCTTCACGCCGGCCAGATCCAGGGCTTCTTCACGATCCCGGTCGACCACATGACCGCGCAGCCGATGCTCACCCAGTGGTTCACGGACCAGTACAACGCCGAGGACCTGGTCGTGGTGTCACCGGACGCCGGCCGCGCCAAGGCCGCTCGCAACTTCGCCCGGAAGATCGGCACCGAGTGGGCGATCATGGAAAAGGAGCGCCCCGCCCAGCAGGTCGCCGAGATCGGCTACGTGGTCGGCGACGTCAAGGACAAGATCGCGGTCATCTCTGACGACATGATCGACACCGCCGGCACGCTTTGCGCGGCAGCCCGGACGGTGCTCGACGAAGGCGCCTCGAGCGTCATCGCCTGCGCCACCCACGGCGTGTTCTCCGGCTCAGCCTTCGAGCGCCTGCCCTATGCGAACTCGGGCCTCGAGAAGATTCTGGTCACCGACACGATCCCACTGCGCAAGGGTGCCCCGGACAACATCACCGTCCTTTCGACCGCAGGAACCCTCGCCGACTCGATCCGACGCATCTTCACCGACGATTCAGTCTCCGAGATCTTCGCCGGCGAAAACCAGCTCTTTTAGCAAGGCATCCAAGTCAATAAGGCATCCAAGTCGCTTCGCTCGGTAGAAGAAATGAATGGTCTCACTGTGCGACTTGGATGGTGATTTCGTGAAGGCGTTTACGCGGATCGGACACAAAGGTGCCGACGCCCTGGTGCCCGGAAACACCATCGCCAGCTTCGAGAAGGCGGTCGAAATTGGCGTGGACGTGATCGAACTCGACGTTCTCTGGCTGAAGAGCGGTCATCCCGACTTGCCGCCGGACGAGCGCACGCCGCTGGTGGTCGCCCACGACTGGCACGCGGCCGAGGCCAAGGAAGAACTTACCCTCTACGACGCGCTCGAAGCTTTCACCCGGCCTCCACTCGACAGAGTGGTCATCAACCTCGACATCAAGCTGCCGGGACGCGAGGACGAGATCGTCGAAGCGGTGCGGGGACACGGAATCGCCGACCGCATCACCGTTTCGACAATGGAGGTCTCGACCGTCATGGCGATCGGCCACCTGGCTCCCGAGATCAGCCTCGGCTGGACCGTGCCGAAGGTGACGAAGGACTGGCTCTCGAAGCCGGTCTGGATGAAGCCCGTGCTGCTGATCGGCCTCGCCTCCGTTCGCAAGCGCATGCCCCGCATCGTTCGCAAAGGTATCCCCGAGCTGGGGGTCGAGATCGAAGCGATCTGGGCGTTCTACGGTGTGGCGACTCCGGCCCTGGTCAAGGTGACCAAAGCGGCCGGAGTGAAGCTGAACGTCTGGACGATCGACGACCGCGAACTGATCGAAAAGATGCTCGCGCTGGGAGTCGACGGAATCTGCTCAAACGACCCAAGGCTTTTTCAATAAAGCATCCAAGTCGCTTCGCTCATGTTGATGAAATGTCAGTTTCGCTGTGCGACTTGGATGGTGGCGTAACGGGGCGGGTCTAGATGGTGGAAGACGACGTGGAAGGCATGCCGGGTCCGCTGCCCAGGTGGCCTTTTTTTGTCCGCACGGCGCTCTGCATCTCTTCGGCAGTGAAACCACCGACGGCTTCCTTGGTTGAGACGTAGCGGTAGAGCGCGACTCCGAAGATGGTGGAAAGGGCCTGCTGGATCAGCGCGGCGATGATCAGGATGACCGCGCCGATTGCGACCAGCGCGCCGCCTCCTGCCGCGGTGCTGGCGAAGGCGAAGACACCGCCGACGATTAACAGAATCCCGGGCAGGAAGCCGAGCACGAAAACGATGCCGCCAATCGCGATGGTGCCCGTCACCTGCTCGCCCCAGCCATTCTTGACCAGGTTGCCGCAGCGCTTGAGAGTTCCGATTGGCCCGGTACCTTCCATTGCGATCACCGGAACCGCGAGAAAGGACAGGACGCCCCAGGCGGCGCCGGCCAGGCCGCCGACGATTGCCCCGGCGGCACCGAAGCGCTCCTGGACCGCCCGAATCACGGTCATGACCACTGTGGCGACGAAAGCCCAGCCGGCGATGGCCGACATTCTTGAGCTGGCCAGCGCCATGCCGTCCCTGAATTCGACTTCTTCGCCGTGCATGCGGCGATCGGCGTTGTGGGCCAGGCCGACCGCGAAGTAATAGATGACGAAAGCGGAGAGGTAGGTGCCGATCGCGATCAGGACGACGCCGAGCGCGATCGGGTCGGCATCGACGAAGTACAGGCCGGGTCCGATCAGCACGATCGCAACAAGCAGGGCGATGACACCGCCGACGATCGGGAACTTGCTCAGGCCAGGCTCATCCTTGAGGATCGCCCAGCTCTTCTTGGTCAGCTGCCAGCCACTCTTGATGCGTTTCATGGGTTCAATCTAGCGCTTGGCGTCCACGGACCACCACCCAAACCGCACAGCGAAACTGACATTTCATCTTCATGAGCGAAGCGGTTTGGGTGCCTTACCCCTCCCTGATACCCGGGACCTGCTCGACCCCGCGGGACTTGAAGTACTCCCACTCCAGCTTGCCGAGTTCGGTCGCCGGTTTGTCTGCGTAAACCCATTCCCGCATGATCCGGTACCAGTTTCGTTTCGCCCGCAACTGGCCGAGCACGGCGAAGACTCCGATCTCCATGCGACGGCCCATCAGCTCCTCGGCCGGGATCGATTCGCGACGCATCAGGTCGAAGTACTCGGACCGGGGGTCGTGCGTCACTTCGATCATCTTCATGACCAGATTCGGATTGACCTCGATCTCCTTGTCCTCCATGTACCAGCCGCCGATCGCCTTGACGTGGTTCATCAGATGCTCGGCGTCGAGCTTCGACGGCTTCTTGATGAAGCCGAGGTTGTGGAGGGCGTCACGCAGGCCTTCGGCATCGTCCCGCACGACCGCATCGACCGCGCGCTGCTCGAGCTCGATCTGTTCGCGGTCGAGCTTCTTGGTCATGCCGAAGTCGAGAAAAGCGATCCGGTTGTCGTCCATGAGGATGTAGTTGCCCGGGTGAGGGTCGGCGTTGAAGTGCTGCAGGTGGTAGATCGAACCGAAGCTGCCGCGGAAAATGATCTCGCCAAAGCGGCTGCGCTCCTTCTGGCTGAGTTCTTTTACTTCATCGAATCCGATTCCTTCGACGAACTCGGTGACCAGCACCTTGCGCCGCGAAAGCCGGGTGATGACGTCGGGTACGAAGATGAAGGGATGGTCGCGGTAGGCCCGCGCGAAGGAGCGCTGGTTCTGCGCTTCGTACTCGTAGTCGAGCTCTTCGAGGACCCGCTCGCGCAGCTCTTTGACCACTTCCTTGGCGTCCAGGCCGGGGGCGAGGGCACGGGCCAGATGGACCAGCATGCCGGCGTTTCGCAGGTCCGATTCGAGGGCTTCGGCAACACCCGGATACTGAATCTTGACCGCAACCACCCGGCCGTCGAGGAGCACGGCCTTGTGGACCTGGCCGATCGAAGCGGCCGCGACGGCCTCGTGCTCGATCGAAGCGAACATTTCGTCGAGCGGCACGCCGTCGTACTCCTCTTCGAGGACCTTGACCACGTCCTCCCAGGGCATCGAAGGGGCGTCGGTGCGCAGTTTCGCCAACTGTTCCTGGTAAGTCTCGCGGTATTCCTCGGGGATGAAGTCAGTGTCGATGAAGGAGGCAAACTGCCCGATCTTCATCGCGGCGCCTTTCATCTGGCCGAGAGCTTCGACCATCTTCATGGCCGTCTCCATGTGGCGTGCGTCCAGCTTTTCCTGGGCCGAATCCCCCTTGCGAACGAGGTTCGAGGCTTTGGTGCCGGCGTATCGGGCGCCCTGTCCACCGATCACCGAACCCAGCTTCGCTCACCTGCGGACTCGGCCTTTGGGAATTTTGGAGTCATCCGCCATGCCTTAAGCGTACGGGCTTCTCTATGCTTCCCCGTCCTATGTCTTCGACACGAGCAACTCTCAACGCATCTACCCGCAATGAATTCGGCTCCCGGATAACTCGTCGCCTCCGCCGCGACGGAAAGGTCCCCGGAGTCGTCTATTCCGAGGGCAATGATGCCGTCAGCTTTCAGGTCGAAAGTCGTGAAGCGAGGGTTATCCTCGGTGCAGGCCACGCTCTTTTCGATCTCCAGATCGAAGGTTCCGACGCGGTTCCGGTCGTCGTCAAGGAGCAGCAGCACCACCCGGTGCGCGGTGATCTCCAGCATCTCGATCTTCAGAAGGTCCGCCTCGACGTCAAGATTCAGGCCGATGTCCTGATCACGCTCGAAGGTGAAGAGGACGCCCCCGGCAACAAGCAGGGCGGCGTGCTCGAACACGTCACGCGTGAAGTCACGGTCGAAGCGCTGCCGACAGATATTCCCGACAGCATCTCCCTCGACGTCTCCGAGATGGAGATCAACGACACGTTGACCCTCGAGAACCTGATCGTCCCCGGTGAACTTGAAGTCATCACTGACATGGAGCACACCGAAGTCACCCTGGTCACCCTCTCGCCGCCGCGCGTCGAGGAGGAGCCCGAAGAAGTCGAAGTCGATCCGGAACTGGTCGGCGAAGAAGGAGCCGAAGGCGCGGAAGAAGGCGAAGGTGGCGACTCCACAGACGGCGAAGGCGACAGCGACTCCGGCGAATCTTCGAACGAGGAGTAAACCCTGACGCTGTTCCGCCGGTCTGTCGGTGATGATGCACCGTTTCTAGTCATTGGGCTCGGAAATCCGGGTCGCGAGTATGAGCGGAGCCGGCACAACGCTGGTTTCATGGTCGCTGAGGCGCTGATCGACCGCTGGGGACTTTCCCGGTCGAAGGAGAAGTACAGGGGTCTGATCTCCGAAGGCCGCACTGGTCCCGGCGGCCCCCGCGTCTTCCTGCTCCGGCCGCTGACCTACATGAACGAGTCCGGCAAGTCGGCCGGCCCCGTGCTCGGCAGCAAGAAGGTTCCGCTCGACCGGGTCATCGTGGTCCACGACGAGATCGACCTGCCGTTCGGGGACGTCCGCACCCGCCTCGGAGGTGGCCTCGCCGGCCACAACGGCCTGAAGAGCCTGAAGGCCGGATTCGGCAGCCCCGACTTCTGGCGCGTCCGGGTCGGCGTCGACCGGCCCGACTCGACCGACCCCGACCGCGTAGCCGGGTACGTGCTCGGCCGGTTCTCGGAGCCGAAGGACCAGGTCGAAGCGTTGATTTCCGAGGCTGCCACCGAGACGGAGAGATTGATCGAAAAGCTCAATGCCACTGAACCCGGCGAGGAGGAGAATTGAGTCTCACGACTTACGAAGTCGATGATCGAGGGGTCGCGCTGATCCAGTTCGATCGTCAGAAGGTCCTGAATGCGATCAACGTCGAGATGCTGAACGAGCTGAACGCGCACATCGCGTCCGCCCGTGACGACGAAGCCGTTCGGGTCCTCGTCTTCTCTTCGACCGACTACATGGCGTTCTCCGCCGGCGCAGACCTCAAGGAAGACCTCGACGAAGCCGGCCGGATCGAGCGCATGCAGCTCTTCGCCGACCTCTACGACGGAGTGGTGGCTTTCCCCAAGCCGACGATCGCCGCCTGTCACGGCTATACCGTCGGCGGTGGTGCCGAAGTCGCGATCGCCTGCGACATCCGCATCGGTGGATCAAACCTCCAGATGCGATTCCCCGGCGCCGCGCTCGGCGTGCCGGTCGGCCCGGCCCGACTGGTCACCCTCTGCGGCCTGTCCGCCGCGAAGTACCTGCTGCTCAGCTCGAACGTGATCAAGTGCGACGAAGCCTTCCGGCTGGGTTTGGTGAACCAGATCTCACCGGGAGCCGCTACCGAGAACGCCGCCCTCGACCTCGCCGGCCGGATCGCCGGTTACGACCCGGAGTCAGTCGCAAACATCAAGGCCCTGCTCCATAAATGGGACGACATCGAGGGCAGGTCGGCCGACGAAGGACGAGGGCAGGTAGAAGCCCAGCGAAGCGGCGGAGGAATCCAGCCGAAGTAGTTACTCTGGGTGGTCGACTGTCCTTACGACCTTCCATCGACTTAATTCTCGAGGACCCCCGGGTGATTTCCCTGGCGGGACGGGTTCGTGCGGCCTCTGACGGGGGCGAATGCGTCAGAACCCGGGTTTCTTCCGCCCTGAGGCCGGCCCTGCTGGCCGCTTTGCTTGAAGACGACCGGGCGCTGGAAGACCGCCCGGCGCTGATCGTCACCCCCGATGACCGCTCGGCGCGGGACCTTGCCCTGTCGCTGCGGGCCTATCTCGGGGATCGCCGGGTGCGCTCGTATCCTTCCCGCGGGACCGGCTACGCGTCCCAGGTGACTCCACCGCCTCACCTGATCGGCCTGCGGATCGATGCGCTCGATTCGTTCGGCCGCGACGAGCGCACTCCGGCAATCGTCGTCGCCAGTGCGATCGCCCTGGCCGAAGCGATCCCGGACGCGTCGCTCCGCCCGGCCGGCTTCTCGATCGAGATCGGCGAGGAACACGAACTGGCGACGATTGCCCGGGACCTCGATGCAGCCGGATACGAGCGGGTTGACCAGGTAACGGAGCGTGGCCAGTTCGCTATCCGTGGCGGCATCCTCGACGTTTTTGCCGCGACCGAGGACCGGGCGGCGCGGGTCGAGTTCTTCGGCGACGAGATCGATTCGATGAGGTGGTTCTCGACCTTTACCCAGCGTTCGCTCGGCGACGCGACCCGGCTCGACCTGGCTCCGGCCGCCGAACTCGACGTCGAGCACCGCGAACTGGCGGAGCTCGAGATCGCCGGCGCGCTTGAAGACGGCACCCCGCCCAATCTGGCCGAGGTCCTGCCGATCGAACACTTCCGGGCGCCCCTCGACCTGATCCCGGAGTCGGCGGTTGTCATCCTCGCCGCCGAAGAAGAGATCGAGCCGGCCCTCAGGGATCACTGGGACGACGTGACTACGGCGATGCACGCCGCGGATGCGCAGCATCTCTACGAAGACGTCGCCGGACCGTTGGCCGAGCGGGCGGCTGTCGTTATCTCCCGCCCGGTCGACGGCACGACCGACGAATCCGAGGAGCTGCCGTTCCGGGCCATGCTTGCCGAAACTCCGGCCCGGAACATCAAGGAAGCGGAAGCCGAGATCGAGAAGCTGATCGGTTCGGGCTACCGCACCATGATCGCCTTCGAATCCCGTGGTGAAGCCGAACGGACGCGTTACGGCATGGACCGGATCGACGCGAAGATCCTCGACGACGGCCGCCTCCCGCCCGATCCCGGGGTCGTACTGACCGAAGCCCGGATCGCCGAAGGCTTCATCTCACCGGAGATGAAGATCGCGGTGGTTCCGTTCCGCCGGCTGCTCCATCGAAAGCGGCGTGCCGACGAGCGGGCGCCGGAAGGAGTCCGCGGCCGCCTGACTTTCTCCGACCTCCGGGTCGGCGACTACGTCGTCCACGAAGACCACGGCGTCGCCCGGTTCGCCGGCTTCGAGACCCGGGAGGTCGGCGGGATCACCCGCGACTACCTCTACCTCGAGTACAAAGGCGAAGACCGGGTCTACGTGCCAACCGACCAGTTCGCCAAGCTCTCGCGTTACGCGGGCTCGGCCGGTTCACCGACGCTGTCGGCGCTCGGAGGCAAGAAGTGGCTGAACATGAAGGCGCGTGCCCAGCGGGCAGCGGCCGAGATCGCCGGAGACCTGGTCAATCTCTATGCAGAGCGCAGGACCCGCAGCGGACACGCTTTCGCCGCCGACTCCGAATGGCAGATGCAGCTCGAGGCGGCTTTCCCGTACCGCGAGACCGCCGACCAGATCGAAGCGATCGAGGCGGTCAAGTCCGACATGGAAGCGGCCCGCCCGATGGACCGCCTGGTCTGTGGCGACGTCGGGTACGGCAAGACGGAGGTTGCGATCCGGGCTGCCGTAAAGGCAGCTTCCGACGGCATGCAGGTGATGATCCTCGCACCGACCACGATCCTCGCCCAGCAGCACCTCGGGACATTCCGCGAAAGACTGGCGGACCTGCCGTTTCAGGTTGACGGGGTCAGCCGCCTGCGCAAGCCGGCCGAGGTCAAGGAAGTCATTGCTGCCTACGGCAAGGGCGAAGTCGACATCCTGATCGGCACCCACCGGCTTCTCTCGAGGGACGTGCGGGCGAAAGACCTCGGACTGATCGTGGTTGACGAGGAGCAGCGCTTCGGTGTCAAGCAGAAGGAACTGCTGCGCCAGTTGAAGCTCAAGGTTGACGTGCTGTCGATGTCGGCAACCCCGATCCCACGGACCCTCCAGATGTCGATGGCCGGTCTGCGTGACATCTCGGTGATCGAGACCCCGCCCGAAGGCCGGCGACCGGTTCGCACCTACGTCGGCCCCTGGGATGAAGCCCTGGTCGAACGGGCGATCAAGCGGGAGGTGGCACGCGACGGCCAGATCTTCTTCCTCCACAACCGGGTCGAGTCCCTCGATGAAGCGGCGGAGCGACTGCGGGCGCTGGTTCCGGGCCTGCGGGTCGGCGTCGCCCACGGCCAGATGGAGGAAAACGAGCTCGAGAAGGCGATGCTCACCTTCATGCGCGGTGAGGCCGACTGCCTGGTCGCGACCACGATTATTGAATCGGGCATCGACATCCCGGCAGCGAACACACTGATCGTCGAGCGTGCCGATCACCTCGGTCTGGCTCAGGCGTACCAGATCCGCGGAAGGGTAGGGCGATCCCGGGAGCGGGCCTTCGCCTACCTGCTCTATCCCTCAGAGGAGTCGCTCACCCCAGAAGCATCGACCCGCCTCGCCACCCTTGCCGACCATACGGAGCTCGGTTCCGGATTCAAGATCGCGATGCGTGACCTCGACATCCGCGGGGCCGGCAACCTGCTCGGAGACGAGCAGTCGGGCCACGTGGCAGCGGTTGGCTTCGAGCTCTACTGCCAGCTGATCGACGAGGCCGTGGCCGAGATGTCGGGCCGCAGCCCGGCCGATGAGGAGACCCAGCCGGTCCGGTTGGACGTCGGTGTCGACGCTTATCTGCCGGTCTCATACATTCCGTTCGAGGCGGCGAAGATCGATGTCCATCGCCGGATCGCCGGTGCCCGGAGAGCGGGCGAACTGCGGCAGATCCGGGATGAACTGGCTGACCGCTTCGGCCTGATGCCGGCCGAAGTCGACAACCTGCTCACCCTTCAGGCGGCACGGATAAACCTCGGGGAGGCCGGGGCGGAGGCAGTTCAGTTCCGTGGCAGCAAACTGAACGTGAGCGGCATGGATCTCGACTCGGAATCCGCGGAAAAGCTGCGGCAGGCGGTGCCCGGTGCGCTGTATGACTGGAAAGTCAGGGAAGTTTCAATTCGCATGGAGAGTGACCCCGAGGTGCGGCTGGCAGGAATCGCGGCGCTGGCTGAGGCATGTAGAGACGTCCGGGTAGATATGCTCTCGGATTCGTAGTGGAGGACTTAAAAGACTTACCCTCAGGAGGGTTTACTGTATGAGCGGAGCACGCAAATTCGGGCTGGTACTTTTCGGGGCGATCTTTGTCGTCGTCTTCGCTGGAATCGCGATTGCCAATGGTGGCGTCACTCAGCCGAGTGTTCCCTCAGGAGACGTGGCCATAGTTGAAGATGTTCCGGGTGATGTCGGTGACATCAGCCAGGACGACTACGACAGAACTTTCACCCAGACCTGGAAGCGCGGAGGCCTCAAGGCGGCTCCCAAGGCGGGCGACGACCAATACGAACAGGTCAAGGAAGCGGCGCTCAACGATCTGCTCGATCAGGCATGGCTGACCGGTGAAGCCGATGAACTTGGCGTTACCGCCACCGAACGCGAGGTCCAGAACGAGTTTGCGACGATCCGTAAGGACCAGTTCCCGGACGACGCCGCTTACCAGAAGTTCCTCAAGACAAGTGGATTCACCGAGGAAGAAGTCCTTTCCCGGGTGAAGCTCCAGGTCCTGAGCCGGAAGATCGAAGATTCGATCACCAAGAGCGTCACTTCGGTCTCCGATGATGATCTCAAGACCGCCTACGACGCTCAGAAAGACAGCCTGACCACGCCGGAGTCCCGCGACATCAATTTGATCGTCGCCGGCAACCAGGCCGATGCCGACAAGGTTCAGGCTGCGCTCGCCAAGGACGACTCCGACGGGACCTTCGCCAAACTGGCCAAGCAGTATTCGGTCCATCCCAGCAAGGCACAGGACGGAAAGACCACCGCAAGCAAAGACACCTTCCCGGGCGCAGCGGGCGAGGCGATCATGGGTGCCGATCTGAACAAGCTCGAAGGGCCGGTCAAGAACTCCGCCAAGGAGATCTATTTCTTCAAGGTAACCAAGGTCACCCCTGAGGACGTGAAGTCCTTCGACGATGCCAAGGGCGACCTCGAGCAGCAGCTGCTGCCGGGCGCGCAGCAGCAGGCGATGACCGACTTCGTCGCCGAGTACAACGACAAATGGACCTCGCGCACCTTCTGCGCCGAGGACTACCTGGTCGCTCGTTGCCACAACTTTGAAAGTGACGGAGCAATCGAAGGTGCCGATCCGGCCTGTTATGCGGACGATGCCGGCGATCCGAAGAAGCCGCTTTCCTGCCCGGCTCCGGTCAAGTTGAATACGCCGATGACCCCCGGAGGAACTCCGGACCCGGCCGCCGCCGCCGCCGCAGCCGCCGGACAGGCCGCTGCTGCCCCGACCGGAAAGCCACAGGGCCCCGTAGCATCCGGTTCCGCTGAAGAAGCTGCCGCAGCCGCGGCTGCGGCTGCCGCGGCGGGCGGAGCTGCCGGAGCCGGAGCTGTCCCTGGAGCCGCTGGTGCTGCCGGAGCAGCTGGTGCCGCCGGTGCTGCCGGTGGGGACCCCGCCGCAGCCGCAGCAGCCGCCCAGGCCCAGGCCCAGGCAGCCGCCGCTGCAGCCGGTGGCGGTCAGTAGAGCGCATGCCGGAGCCGGACTCCCTCGCGCAAGCGCTGGAGCGGCTGGATGGAGTGACACGCCGCCTGCGGGTTGAATGCCCGTGGGACCGTGAGCAGGATGCACGTTCGATCGTGCCGCATACCGTCGAAGAGGCCTACGAACTGGCCGAGGCGGCGCTCAGCGGTGACGACGAGGCAATGCGCGATGAACTCGGCGACGTGCTCTTTCAGGTCGTTTTCCTCTCCCTGCTGCTGGAGGAGAGGGGAGAAGGCGATCTCGCCGCTGTCGCCACCCAACTCACCGAGAAGCTGATCCGGCGCCACCCGCATGTCTATCCACCAGAAGACGCAACCGGGGCGGAGATCGAGACTGCGGATGACGTGCGCAGGCAGTGGGACGAAATCAAGTCCGGCGTTGAAGGCCGGACCGCCGAGAAGGACTGGAAGAAGCCTGGCATCCCTGCACTGATCTACGCCAACAAGATCCAGTGGAAGCTGGACCCTGCCGAGAAGCCCGCCAACGCCGGGGCCGGCAACCCCGATCAGCAGGCCGATCAGGCCGAAGTCGGCCGGCTCTTGTGGGAAGCGGTCGAAAAGGCGCGGAGCCGGGGTATCGATCCGGAGCTCGCACTTCGGGCCGAGGCCGAAAGCCGCGCGTCGGAACTGAACGACCGTAAATAGACTGGAGGCCACATGAGCACCATTGAAGCCGTTCACGCACGCCAGATCCTCGACTCACGAGGTAATCCCACGATCGAAGCCGAGGTCCGGCTTGCCGAGGGCCAGATCGGTCTCGCGGCGGTGCCGTCCGGTGCTTCGACCGGTGAGTTCGAAGCGGTTGAGCTTCGCGATGGAGGACCTCTGGCTGGGCAAGGGCGTGAGCCAGGCTGTCAGCAACGTAAACGGAGAACTGAGCGACGCTCTGGTCGGCTTCGACGTGACCGACCAGGCTGGACTCGACCGGCTGATGATCGACCTCGACGGCACCGATAACAAGGGCCGTCTCGGGGCGAACGCGATTCTCGGTGTGTCCCTGGCTGCCGCCCGGGCCGCGGCGCTGCTCGAAGACCGTCCGCTCTACTCCTACCTCGCGAACCTGTACGGCGAGGACGATCCGAGCCTGCTGCCGCTGCCGATGATGAACGTGCTCAACGGTGGCTCCCACGCTGACAACTCGGTCGACTTCCAGGAGTTCATGGTGATGCCGGCCGGCGCCACAACCTTCACCGAATGCCTGCGCATTGGTACCGAGGTATTCCATGCACTGAAGAAGATCCTCTCCGGGCACGGCTTGGCCACAGCGGTCGGCGACGAAGGCGGTTTTGCTCCTGACCTCTCTTCAAACGAAGCCGCCCTCGAAATGCTCATGGAAGGCATCGAAGCTGCCGGATACACCCCCGGGAAAGACGTTTTCATCGCCCTCGACCCGGCAACCAGCGAAATCTTCGAGAACGGCGTCTACCGCCTCGAACATGAAGACCGTTCACTCAGCAGCGAAGAGATGGCCGACTACTGGGTCAGTGCTGCCGACCGGTTCCCGATCGTCTCGATCGAGGATGGCATGGACGAGGAGGACTGGGACGGCTGGAAGCATTTGACCGACAAGCTCGGTGACCGGGTCCAGCTGGTCGGCGACGACCTGTTCGTGACCAACCCGGTCCGCCTGAAGCGTGGCATCGAATCTTCAACGGCCAATTCGATCCTGGTCAAGGTCAATCAGATCGGCACCCTGACCGAGACTCTCGAAGCGATCAGAATGGCCGCGGACGCGGGATACACGGCCGTAATTTCCCACCGCTCGGGCGAGACCGAAGATACGACCATCGCTGACCTCGCGGTCGCAACCGGCGCCGGCCAGATCAAGACCGGCGCACCTTCCCGTTCCGATCGGGTCGCCAAGTACAACCGCCTGCTTCGGATCGAAGAAGAACTGGGAGATTCCGCCCGTTTCGACGGATCGATAGTCCTCAAGAGAGCGGATTTGAAGGATTTGACCGTCCGGCCGGGAAAGGTCGGACGTGTCAGTACGCGCTCAGGCAAACGGCAGAGCAGTACGCCCGGCCCGGCGTCGTCCGGCGGCCCGGCGGAATCCCGATGCCGATTCAGGCCGGATCAAGTGGGACCGGCTCGGCCGGATCGCCTTCGTCGCGCTCGTCTTCATCCTGGTCTTCTCCTACTTCAATCCGCTCTACAACCTGGCCAGAATTTATCGGCAGGCCGGCGCGACCAAGGCGGAGCTTCACCGGGTCCAGGCGCAGAACACGCAACTCGAACGCCGGGTCAACCACGTCAAGAGCGACTCCGTCCTGCGCCGGGAGGCCCGTCGGCAAGGCCTGATCGTTCCCGGCGAGCAGGCCTACGTGGTCAACGGCATCAAGCGCTGAGGGCCGCTTCGCGGCCGGGATGTCGATGAGTCCGGTCTCCTTCTACCTCGGAGTGCTGCTCACCGCAGTCGTCGCGGTTTCGATCGGCTTCGTTGCCTGGCGGGTCCGGGGCCGGATCCTGCCCGGCTTTGAGGGCGCACCGGCACGTCTCGCCGAGATAGTCCTCGGATTGGGCCTGCTGGTCGTTCTGAGCGAGGCCCTGGGGCTGCTTGGCCTGCTTCATGGCTGGGCGTTGGTCACCGCTTCGCTTCTCCTGGTGTTGATCGCCTGGCTGCGTATCTATCCGGTTGAAGCCTCGCCGGATTCCCGGCCGCCGGTCCCCGGAGTTTCCACAGCTGCGGCCGTGATCGCCCTGGCCGTGGCAGGCATCGTAGTCGCGCAATGGGCTGCGATCGCTTCGCACAGCCTCGACCACGGCATCACCAACTTCGATTCCGTCTGGTACCACCTGCCCTTCGCGGCCGAGATGTTCCAGTCCGGCTCCGTACTCGGGTTTCACCACCCCGAGACGGTTTTCCTCAACTGGTTCTACCCGCAGAATTCAGAGCTCGTGCACACCGCGGGCATGGCTTTGACCGGTCACGATTTCCTCTCGATCTCTATCAACATGGGCTGGCTGGGAGTCGCCCTGCTGGCCGGCTGGTGTGTCGGCCGTCCGTACGGTCGCCCCCACCTGACGATGATCGCCGCCGCCGTGCTGCTGGCGACTCACACCCTGGTCGCCCGGGAGCCCGGGACCGGCAAGAACGACATCGTTGCGATCGCCCTGATCCTTGCGGTCATCGCCCTCCTGATCAACCGGGGTGCAGCAGCTGAGGACGGACGCGGCCGGATCAGCCCGGACTGGGCGATGGCGACTGCAGGGCTTGCGGCCGGCCTTGCCGCGGGCACGAAGGTGACAGCACTCGCACCGGTCGCGATGGTCACGTTCGCCGTGATTTTCGCGACCGTGGATGGCAAACGCCTGAAGGCGGCCGGCGTCTGGTTCGGTGCGACCCTGGCCGGAGGGGGGTTCTGGTACCTGCGCAGCCTCATCGCCTCGGGCAATCCGATTCCGCAGATCGAATCGATCGGGTCGATCAACCTGCCAGGCCCCGAGCGGCTCCAGGTCGGACGGCCGGACTTCAACGTCCTCCACTACGTGACCGATTTCGAAGTATGGCGGGACTACTTCGTGCCGGGACTTGAAAAGGGTTTTGGGGCGCTCTGGCCGTTGCTGCTCGCGGTGGCGATTCTCGGGCTGGTCGCGCTGATCTGGAAGGGCCCCGGCCGTCTGACCAGGGGCCACGCCGTCGCGGCGTTCCTGGCGATCCTGGCGTATCTAGTGACCCCGCTGGGAGCCGCCGGTCCGGAGGGCGAACCGACCGCTTTCGCGATCAACCTGAGGTTCCTGATTCCGGCTCTGGCAATGGCCATCGTACTGGTGCCTCTACTGCCCTGGTTCGATCAGCGCCGCCCGCGTTTCGCGCTGACCGCGGTGCTTCTCCTTCTGTTCGTGGCCGGCAGCCGGTCCGATTCGATCTTCGATATCCCTGGCCGGTACTTTGGCATCGCATTTGCGCTACTTGTGGTCGTTTTGCCGGGGGTCGCGTGGCTATTTGGCGATTCACTGCGAGCCGGCCTCCGGGGTCGCTCTCCACTGGTGCCGTCGGCGATTCTGGTGGCCGCAGTCTCGGTCGTGGTTGCCTGGCCACTCGCCAGCCACTACTCGGATTCGCGCTACATGGACTTCGAACCCGAGGCCGGACTTGCCGGTCCGTACCGCTGGGCCGAGGACCTCACGGATTCACACATCGGCCTGGCCGGATCGACCGCCGGTTTCAAGCAATACGGATTCTTCGGTAAAGACCTCTCGAACGAAGTCACCTACATCGGCCGGGAAGTCGGGCCGGAGGTTTCGAGGCGATTCCCCGGCTGTCGTGAATTCCTCGGAAGCAGTCAACACTGCTGACGTCGACTACCTGGTCACGTCGCCCTACCTCAACTTCAACGACTACGAGCGGCCGATCCACTCACCGGAGAAACGATGGGTCGAGAGTGACCCCGCACTCACCCGGATTGGAGAGCCGGGGCAGGTTGATGTCTGGCGGGTGGAAGGGGAACTTGACCCGGCTACCTGTGACACGATCGGGCCGAATGATGAGTTCGTCCCCGGGCTGAAGGACGACCCGGCTCAGTAGAGCGTCTTGTGACCTATCCCCTCGAAAACGCACTCTTCAACTGGGAAGCCGGGATCGAACGCCTGCGGAAGCTCGAACGTGGTGGCGCGCTTCGTGGTGACAAAGTCACGGTGCCGGTGCGCGAGGAACTGCGCCGTCGCCTCGGGGCGACTTTCAGCGCTCAAGAGCTTGCCGACCTCTACGGAGCCGGCACCGACTGGGCCGCCCAGCTGGGTGGGGTGGATCCGGGAATGTCCGACCTCCAGGATCTGGTCGACGCCGCGTTCTGGCTCCACCTTCAGGCAGCCAGCGATTTTGCCGGCGGGCGCCGCATCGAAATCGACTGAGAACACAAGGAACGGGTCCTGACGTCTTGATCCCTGTGTAACGCGCGGATCGTGAAGGCGGCGAGACCCTAGGCTCGGCGGATAATGATCTGGTCTTCTTCGACCGTGACCGTGACTTCACGGTTGCCGGCCCAGCTCTCGCTGTAGGCGGGCACATCCTGGATCGCGGGATCGAGCCAGAGGCCGTATCCCTCGTCACCGTGGTCGAAGGTTCCTTCAAGTTCGTTGCTGCTGCGACGTCCGCGACGACCGCGCCGGCGCCGGCGCTTGGGGCGTCCTTCGGCTTCTCCGCCATCGGACTCAGTCTCACCTTCGTCTTCGCCGCCTTCAGATTCAGTCTCGTCCTCCGGGCCACGGGCGGCGGCTTCAGCGGCTTCCGCCTCTTCCTTTTCCTTGGCGAGGGCCTCTTCTTCAGCTGCGGCGGCTTCGATCTCGGCTTCGATCTCGTCGCGGAGATCGATCTCGCCGGTCCCTTCGCCTTCACCGTCCGGGGCCAGATCATGCTGGCGGCGGAACTCGCGGAGTTCGGAAGCGCTGACCTCGAGCTGGTGGGCAATCCACGCATCGGTACGCCCCTGGCGAACCCAGGCGCGAACTTGATTGAGCTGTGGACGTAGTGATCGGCGAGCCATTTGAACGATTCCGAGTGTATTGAAACCGGTCCCACCCGCGTCGCTAGCCCACCCGGTGCAGGGACTTTAATGCTCCCTTCATGTTGGGCAGGTAGGCCACCGAAGATGGCCGGGATGACGAGTACCTATTATTGGTTAGAGATTCAAATCCAAGTCAGTGTGTGAACGGAGTGTTGATGCTGGTACTTACCCGGAAAAGAGAACAGAGCATCGTGATCGGCGACAACGTCGAGATCATGGTGCTGGGCGTGTCAGGAGACAAGGTTCGTCTCGGAATTACTGCACCCCGCGAAGTGGAAGTTTTCCGCAAGGAAGTCATTGCGGACCGCACCGGTCGACCCGAAAACGAGCCAGCCGAACCGGCCGAAGTCGAAGCAGTCGCCGAACCCGAAGCATGAAAAAGGGGCCGCAGGGGCCCCGAAATGAATCCAGACTGACTGCAGCCGCAGGGTAGGTCTAGGACATAAAGAAGGTCAGCGCCTCGAACATGGCGACTGTCACGGCGACCACTGTCACCGTGAGGCACACCGCCAGGACACTGAAACGAACCTTGCCCTGCTGCTGACTTCTGGAGACACGACGCTGCCGTGAGCGGTTGGCCGCGCGGTGGCGAAGCTGCTGGCGCCGCCGCTGCTCCAGCACCTTCTGCTGCTCGAAGGCGGTCTCAAACTGATTTAGGCTCTGGCGCATTCTCATGGTTGGATGGTCCACTTTCACAAACGGACCGTCCGATACCGTAGCAAGGACAGACTCAGGGGCAAGGGTGATTTTGCGAACAAACGCTCACGGTACCAGTCGCAAAGTCGGCCGGGATCCGATTTTGCGCACCACAGGCCGATTTGCGAGATCCACTGCCCGAAACGGGTACTGGAGAAGTGTGAGCCAAGTCACATATGTCCTATACATAATGCGCCAATAGCGGCACGAAAGTCCGTCGCCGGCGCTCCGTGCCGGCACCTCCTACGGCGTACGCTTGACGTTCGCCAGCAGTGACTCTTTGATCTGGGCGATGATCTCGAGCGCTTCGTTCCATTCGCGCTGCCAGACGTTGCGGCCGAAGATGACTCCTGAGCCACCGCCGTCCATCACCGATTTGACGTGGCTGAGCACGGTTTCGTCATCGACCCGGGAACCTCCCGAGAGCACGATCAATGAGCGGCCGGCCGATTCGACGACCTGCCTGATCGCCTCGTCCTGGTCGACGTCCATCGTGTTGTAAGGGGCCTGCGCGTCCTTGTCCTTGTCCGGGTTGATCACCGGCATGTTGACCTTGACGACGTCGGCACCCATCTCCATGGCCATGCGGGCGGCGTAGTCGATCGCGTAGAAGGAAACGGCGCCGCCCTTGGCGTCGATCGCCTCGCCGCGCGGGTAGGACCAGACGACCAGCGGCATGCCGAAGCGGTCGCAGTCCTGGCGGACCTGACGCAACTGGGCGAGGTCTTCGTCCTGGCGGGGCGAGCCGACGTACAGGGTGTAGCCGATCGCGTCGGCGCCGAGCCGCACCCCGTCCTCGACCGAGGCATTGCAGGTCGAGAACGCCTTGGCAGATGATGGGATGTCGGTCTTGCCGTTGACCTTGAGGATCAGCGGCACCGAGCCGGCGTAGTCCGGGTAGTACTTCTCGGCCATGCCGATCTGGCAGGCAAGCGCGGAATAGCCGGCTTCGGCAGCGAGCCGGAACTGGTAATCGGGATCCTTGGAAGCGGGGTTCGGGAAGAAGTCACGCGGACCGTGCTCGATCCCCTGGTCGATCGGCAGGAGCATCAGCGTGCCGTTTCCGGGACCGAACTCGAAGAGGAGCCGGTGGAGTCGAGCCTTTTTGCCGGGGGGCAGTGTGGCCAGAAGGGACTTCTGTTCGGTCAGGCTGTTTGCTTCCATTGCTTCTCGATCCTCCTCGGAGACGGTGTGTACAGGCAGTATGCCAATGCGCGGCGGTTCGGGGGTCCGGTGCGGGGTGGGCTGCCAGTCCGGATATCCTCGCCCTTAGAACTGATGAGCGAGACCGAACTCAGAGTTGTCTGCAAGTCATGTGGGGCGGAGGTCAGCCCCTACGTGACCGAGTGCCCCTATTGCGGGGCGCGTGTCCGCAAGCGGGCGCCGAAGCTGGAACGGCGTGACGGAACACTCGAGGCCAAGAAGACCCGCCGGGAAAAGCGCCGCGAGCGTCAGGCCGAGCGGGCCGCCACCCATACGGACGACCGGCCCTGGGCGACGGTCGCGCTGATCCTGGTACCCGCGATCGCGATGCTGATCCGCATCGGTACCGGCGGTGGATTCGAGGACTACGGCGCGCTGCTCGTTCCTTTCCAGTCGGAGTGGTGGCGGTTCCTGACCGCGCCCTTCGCCTACACCAGCATCGGCTATCTCTTCGCCGTTTCGCTGGCGATCGTCATGTTCGTTCCCGGACTGGAGCGTCGCCTCGGTTCGGTCGCGACGTTGATACTTCTCATCGCCTGTGGTTCGCTCGGCATGTTCGCCGCCTATGGAGTCGAAGAGCAGCGCGGCGTGCTCGAGCTGATCGCCGGTGGCAACGGGGTGGCGCTCGGTGCGATCGCCGCCTGGTTCGTGGTCGTACGGAACGAAAACAAGGCCCTCGAGACGGAAGACGGCCCGGACGTGATCGGCGTCATGGTCTGCGTCGCCGTGATCCTGCTGGTGCCGGTCGTGGTCGAATCGGCCAACGTCTGGAGCGGCCTCGCAGGCGGGGCGATCGGAGCCCTTGCCGGGCTGGCCGCTACGTTGGTCCGGCGATGACGGCCTATTCCGAGGAAGAACTGAAGGCCGCCGTGGAGCGGCTCTCCGGCCCGGAGGCATTTCGCGACGCAGAGCGGGTGGTGGCTATGGTCGCGCCCGACCTCCAGGGTGTGCTGGTGACGGCGCTCGGCGAAGGCGGCTGGTTCGGCCAGTCCCACGAGTCGGAGACACTCAAGGCGGCGACGATGCCCGACCAGGACGCCCGGCTGGAAGCGATCCGGGTTCTGCTTTCGGAAGAGACCCACCTCGGCATGATGGTTGGGGTCGCGGTCGGTTGGGCACTAAGAACTGAGCTTTCAACTGAGCTTGTCAATGACACCGATTCCGACCAAGGAGAGAGTTAGACATGGAGATTCGTTACCACGGCCATTCCTGCTTCGAACTGATCGACGGCGAGACCACCTTGCTGGTCGACCCTTTCCTCGCGCCGAACAACCCGCTGGCCGACGCCACGGCTGAAGACATCGATGCGACCCATCTTGCGCTGACCCATGGCCACGCTGATCACGTGGCTGATGCGGTCGCAGTCGCCAGGCGGACCAAACCGCAATGCGTCGCCATGGTCGAGCTCGCCAACTGGCTCGAGGAGCAGGGCGTGGAGAACGTCAGCGACCCCAACCTCGGCGGCACCGTGATCTTCGACTGGGGCTCGATCAAGCTTGTGCCTGCCTGGCACACCAACACCGTGCCCGGATCAGAAGAGCGCCCATTCAGCGCCGAACTGGGGACCCCGATGGGCGTACCCCGCGGGCCTGATCATCAAGATGGGTGGCCTGACCATCTATGACGCCGGTGACACCTGTCTGTTCGGTGACATGGAACTGATCGGCAAGCGCGAGAAGGTCGACATCGCGATGCTGCCGATCGGCGGCCACTACACGATGGATCGCGAAGACGCTGCTTACGCGGCCAAGCTGATCGGCGCGAAGCGGGTCATCCCGATCCACTACAACACGTTCCCGGCGATCGAGACCGACACCGGTGCCTTCCGCGACGACATCGCCGCCGGCGGCATGGAAGCCCTGGTCCTCGAACCTGGCCAGACGACGACGCTCTAGGAGGCGCTCTCCGAGTGGGCTCCCGCTTAGTTCTGCGGGGTGGTGGGGATCTGCGGCGTGGTGGGAGTCTGCGGTGCAGCGGGTGCCGGGGTTGACGGCACCGGCGTCGAAGGCAGGGCTTCGACTGGCGGCGCGGGAGTCGACGGTTCGACCGGGATCTGCGGCGAGGTGACGGGTTCGCTCGGTGCCGGGACCGAAGGATCGACCGAGGGTTCGGGCTGGTAGGCACGTCCTCGACGGTTCCGACTAGTCCGTCGTCAGCCTTGTGGACCGGGGTGTTGGTGTGAGCTTCAGAGGTGGACGGACCGGCGGATGCCACCGGAGGCTCAACGGCCGGAGCAGCGGGTTCGGTCGGGACGACCGGCTCGGTAACTGGCGGAACCGCGTCGGCGGTGGCCTTTTCAACCTGGGCGATTTCTACCGGCCCGGCCTCGGTGGCGGGGTTCGGTGCCGGCTTGGCGGCCGGCGCGGCTGCGGCAGTCTTCGCCGGCGTGTTCACGCCTTCGTTGATCGGGTTGGTCGAAACGTTGTTCTTGACCTCGACCGCACCAGCGGTGAGGACGGCGGCGGTGACAACACCGGCAAGGGCCTTCGCACCGACGGCGCTACCGACTGCTCCAAGTCCGGAAGCTGCGCTGCCGGCTCCGATCGCAGCGCTTGAGGCTGCGGCGGCTCCACCGACTCCGGCTCCGGCACTGGCGGCGCCAGCTCCCGCAGCGCTTCCGGCGGCAGCGGTGCCTCCGGCCGGCACCGCCACCGAGCTCCGAGCCTCCGCCGCCGATTGCTGCCTTGCGGGCGATCAGGCCGCGGGCCGACCGGAACGAGCATTGCGAGGACTTTGGTGTCGGAGCGCAACTGCTTGCGGAACTCCGAGCATTCTTCGCAGTCACGGACGTGACGGCGGACGGGGCCGGTGGCCTTGGCCAGGCCTTCAGCGGCCTCGGCGAGCTCGACCCGGACTTCGCCACAGGTGAGCATGCGGGCCTGGCTGGCTTCCGCCAGGGAGATCCGGGCCCGGACCAGCAGAGACTTGACCGAAGGCACGGTGGTGTCCATGGCTTCGGCAATCTCTTCATAAGAGAGTGCGTCGATTTCCCGGAGCAGCAATGCTGCGCGCTGCGTTTCGGGAAGCTTGGTGACGTCTTTGAGGAGCTGGCGGAATGCTTCGCGGTTGTGGACCTTCTCGGCGGTTCCACCTTCGTCGGTCATCGGAACCATGTCCATCGACTCCTGCGCGTCGGCCTTGGGCTTGCGCAGGTGGTTCAGCGAACGGTTGCGGGCGATCCGGTAAAGCCAGGGCCGCAGGTTGATCTCGCGGTTGTCGGCGATCATCGCCTTGTAGGCGTTGACGAAGACTTCCTGGAGTACGTCTTCGGCATCCTCGGTCGAGCCGATCATCTGGCGGCAGAAGCCGAGCAGACGGGCCTGGTAGCGATCGACGATGGTGTCGAATGCGCCGGCGTTTCCACTCCGGACCAGCGCAATGAGCTGCTCGTCACCCTTGAGCTTGAGCAGGGGGGACTTACGGGTCAGGAGACCGCGTCGTGCTGCGTGGCTGAGAGCTGATGCTTCCAAGATTCTCCTCGTTGACTGGTGTACTGCTTACTACAACAAGGTACCGGGCCATATGTAGCGGTTCTTAAAGAATAAACCTTTAAACCGATTAAAGCAATCCGATCTTTCTACGATTCTAGTGCCCGGGTGGCGGAATGGTAGACGCTGCGGCCTTAAAAGCCGCTGCTCCTTAGGGGGCGTGCGGGTTCGAGTCCCGCTCCGGGTATTTTAATCGGGTAGAACGAGAGTTGGCCGAATAATCGGGGAAGTGCCACCAGGAGAAAAGATGACTGAAGAAAGACCGCACCGGGGATGGGTCAATTTCCTCACAATTCTGATCGGCATCATCACTGTTGTGGCCATTCTTGCCACTTGGGTCGACCGCCAGGTTTTTAACACCGATGAATACGGCGACACCTCGGTCAAGATTCTGCAGAACCAGGAGGTCCGTGACGCCATCGCGACTTACGCCGTGGACGAGCTGTACGCCGAAGTCGACGTCGATGCCGAACTGAAGAAGATCCTGCCCGGCGACACCAAGGACCTTTCCGGCATAGCCGCCGGTGCGCTGCGGCAGGTCGCCGACCAGGGCGCCCAGCGTGCGCTCAGTGACAAGCGGGTGCAGGACCTGTGGCGCAAAGCGAACATCGCCGCCCACACGACCCTGATCAACATCATCGAGGACCGCTCCTCGGTGCTGAGCACGGGAGGGGGAGAGGTCCGCCTCGAGCTCCAGCCCCTGATCATCGAGATCGCGGACCAGGTCGGGCTCGGCGACCAGGCCCGGAAGAACATTCCCGCGGACGTCGGTCAGGTCGAGATCGTCGATTCCGAAGAACTATCGACCGTCCAGACCGTCGCCCGCGCGATCCACGGGACCGCTCTGATCGCCTCCCTCCTCGTCCTGGCACTGATCTGTCTCGTTGTCTACCTGTCACCCGGGTACCGTTGGCTTTCACTTCTCTGGCTGGCGGTCACTCTGATCGTCGCTTCGGTGATCGTTCTGATCCTGCGCTCCGTTGGCGGCGGGATCCTCGTCCCCGCGCTCGCAACGGTCGATGTGCAGCCAGCGGCGTTTGCTGCCTACGGGATCGGGACCGATCTGCTGAGGTCGATCGCCCGGACCGTAATCTGGGCCTCCGTCGGCCTGTTCGTCCTGTCGTGGCTGATCTCGCCCAACCGGGCGGCAGCCTCGACCCGCAAGTTCCTCGCGGTGCCGGTCGGCCGTTATCCGGCTGCGGTTTACGCCCTGCTGGGACTGGCATCTTTCATCTACCTGATTACCGGCGTCGGAGACAGTCGTGGTTTCCTCGTGCGCCTGGCGATCGTGCTCATGGCCGCAGCGGGTATGTACTTCTTCCGTCGTCAGCTCATGCTTGAAAACCCTGACGCCGACTTCTCGGGGATCGAAGACTTCTTCCACCGGTCCCGGGAGAAGGCCAAGGGTGCCTGGGAGAATCGTCCGAAGGAAATCTCGAAGAATCTCCCGAAATTCGGCAACAAGCGTGCCGGGGCCGAAGAAGGCGAAGGATCGGCGGGGAGTGAAGGATCGGCGGGGAGCGGAGGAGCCGCGGGTAGTTCAGAGACCGCTACCGCGGTCTTGCCGACGGCAGATCCAGAGACGTCGAGACTCGACCGGCTCGAGCGACTGGCGGCGCTCCACAAGAGCGGCGGGCTGACCGACGAAGAGTTCGCGGAAGAAAAGGCCCGGCTCCGCACCGACAAGGAGTAGCCCCAGCGAGATCCGGAAAGTGGTGCACGGGGACGTCCCCGGGCGCCGCTTTAACTGGCGCGGATTGCGGCGCCGTAGAGGATGTCGTGCTCGGAAACCTGGATCTCGTCGAGGTCGAAGACCCGCATCACCTCGATCAGGATCACGACTCCAGCGACTATCGCCCCGGCCCGGTCGGGTTGCAGGCCGACGTAGAGCTTGCGGTCAGCCAGCGGAACGGAGGACAGCTTTGACAGCCACCACTGGATTGTCCTCAGCGGCAGGCGGTGTCCTTCGACCGCCAGTGGATCGTACGGATCAAGTTCGAGGTCCATTGCGGCGAGCGAGGTTGGCGTTCCAGCCACGGCGATAGCCGCTTCGATCGTCCCGAAGTCATGTTCACGAATGGCTTCGTCGATCAGCTTCTTGATGTCACCGGCCATCTTTTCCAGCTCACCTGCGTCCGGCGGGTCGCTGGTCAGGAAGCGCTCGGTGTGTCGAACCACTCCGGCCTGGAGTGAAGTGTGGAAATCCGGTTTGTCCCCGCGGCCGATGATGATCTCGGTCGAGCCGCCGCCGACGTCGACGACGAGGAGGTTCTCGCCGCCGGTGCGTTCCGAGATGCAACCGAGGTAAGTGAGTCGCGCTTCTTCGTCACCGTCGATCACCTGGGGGGAAAGGCCGAACCGTTCCCTTAGCTCGGCCACGAATGCGGAGCCGTTCTCGGCGTCGCGTACGGCGCTGGTCGCGAGGACCGAAGTCGTGCTCGCGCCGAGCTGGTCAACCATCCCGACGTACTCCTTGACCGTGGCACAAACCGCTTCGATGCCTTCAGCCGACAACTGGCCGGAGTGGTCAACGCCGCGGCCGAGGCCGGTGACCTTCGACTCCCGCTTGATCTCGGTGACCAGGCCGTCAGCGACGTCGGCGACCAGCAGGCGGGTCGAGTTGGTGCCGATGTCGATAACGGCAACCCGGCGGGAGGATGCGGAACTGGGCTCAGCGGAAGGCAAGTGACGAGAATAAGCCCTGAGGGAACGAAGGGCGGGGACCTCCTTGAAGCCATCGTCGGAATTTGCCGGACCCGCCGCGTGGGTAGGTTTGAGAGGCAAGTTAAGAAAGGTCTTTTGAGATGTCTGAAAGTTTGAAGGGCACGGTCGCGCTGGTAACCGGTGCAAGCAGTGGAATCGGCGAGGCGACGGCACGCAGCCTCGCGGCCCAGGGCGCCAAGGTCGCACTCGTCGCGAGGAGGGTCGAGCGAATCGAGAAGCTGGCCCAGGAGATTGCTGGCCACGGCCACACTGCGCTCGCCATCGAAGGCGACGTCACCGACCAGGAGCAGGCGATCGCCGCGGTCGAGCGCACGGTAAGCGACTTCGACCGGCTCGACATCATCGTCAACAACGCCGGGGTGATGCTGCTCGGGCCGATGAAGGACGCGCCCACGGACGAGTGGGACAACATGATCGACGTCAACCTCAAGGGCATGCTCTACGTCACCCACGCGGCGCTGCCGCACCTCCACCAGGCGGCCGAGAGTTCCGACCGCAAGGTCGCCGACATCGTCAACATCAGCTCGGTCGCGGGCCGGGTCCCTAACGCCGGAGCCGCCGTCTACAACCTGACCAAGCACGGAGTGGGGGCGATGTCAGAAGCCCTTCGCCAGGAGGTCAGCCGCGACCACGTTCGCATGACGATCATCGAGCCGGGAGCAGTCTCGACCGAACTCGTCGATCACAACCGTGACGGGGTTCGTGAACAAGTGCAGAAGCGCTTCGACAGCATGACCAGGCTCGAGGCCCACGACATCGCCGACGCGATCGAATACGCGGTCACCCGCCCGGCCCACGTCTCAATCAACGAAATCCTGATCCGCCCGACCGAGCAGCCCTAGCGAGCCAGCGACGGGCGGCATGATTCCGGCCCAGGGGTCGTCGCCGGACACCCAGAGCAGGCCAAACCCACCCAACCCCACGTTCTGGCAACGATTTCACCACACAGGGAGGTGAAATCGCCGCCAGAAGGGCGCCCTGCCCGTCAGTGCTAGAATGGGCGATTCCGCCGCGGGGTGGAGCAGTCAGGTAGCTCGTCGGGCTCATAACCCGAAGGTCACAGGTTCGAATCCTGTCCCCGCTATGACCGCAAGGTCGACACACCGCCCCCTCTCGCCAGGGGGTTTTGTGTTTAAGGGACGGCGACGGCCTTGGAGACAGTTCAGTGGCGTAGCCTCTGGGCGTCCCGTCCAAGCTCAGGAGGAAATATGAAAACGACTCTGGGAGTTGTAGCCGCTACCGTCTTGATTCTTGTTGCCGGCTGCGGCGGCGGCTCGTCGGAATCTGACCAGGATCAGGTCAACGAACTCAATGCGGCCTATGCCACTGCCTTGAAAGACAAGGAGTTCGGGAATGCCTGCAAACTGTTTTCGTCCGAAGCCATCGATTCGATGAAGGAAAAGGACGTTGGTTGTGAAGGTGCGATGGCCAAAATTGGTGCCTTCATCAGCGATGAGGACCTCGAGGACCTCGGGGATGTCCAGGACCTCGAAGTCGATGGGGATGAAGCAACGGGCACGGTTGGCGATGCGGGCGAAGCCTTCTACGTGCGTGAGAACGGAGAATGGAAGTTCGGTCCTCCTGTGGGCGGGGAAGCGGGCGACTAGCCGGGGTACGATTTGACCCATGTCGCGGATCGGATGGTCAAAGGCACAGGCAAAGCTCGTAGGTAAGAACAAAGTTCGCGACTACAAACAAAATCGCGAGAGCGGTCCGTATTACAAGGACCCGCAGGTCGAGGTCGGCTAGCCGCATGGTCGACACACCGTCCTTCTCCGAACGGGATTCTGTTTGAGGTGTCCTCAGGCTGCAACGCCACTGAGTCGAGTCGCAGTCCAGGCCAGTCCGACCACTACGGCGAAGGCGGCAGTGGGTATCCGGACCCACGCCATCCGGTCGGCCAGGCCCTTGGAGGCGAACCAGAGGGCCGCAACAATAGTGAGCACGACGACAGTTTGGGCGAGGTCGATGCCGATGTTGAACGCAGCGATCGCTGGAGCACCCTGCGTTGTGGTTACGCCGAGGCTGGCGAGGCTCGACGCAAAACCCAGTCCGTGGATCAGGCCGATCAACCCTGCGATCCAGATTCGTATGTCGGTGGATCGGCCGACCACCACGAGTAGGGCAGCGACCACTATCGACATCGAGATCGCCGGCTCGACCACTCCGGCGGGGACCGAGATGACCTCGAAATAGGCGAGAACCAGACTGATGGCATGGCCTGCAGTAAATGCGGTCACGACCTTGACTGCCCGGAGCGTGGTGGACTTCGAGATCGTCGTTCCGGCAACCGCGAGGGTCAACACGAGCAAGAAAAGGAGGTGGTCGGGTCCGAAACGGATGTGGTCGATGCCGAGCAGGAAGAAGGACTTGGCGCCGGCCCGGGCACCGAGCGAAAATGATGCTGAGTCTTCGTCCCCGAGCTGGCCCACCGTTGCTCCGTCAGGGCGACTCAGAACGACTTCGTCGGTGGGCGAAGTGAACGTCCAGGTCAGGTCAACGTTCGAAACATCGCCATCGTGCGGTTCCGTGGCAAACACGATCGGCACGTATTTCGAGGTTGCGTCCTGGCCGATCTCGCCGGTCGCCAAGCCAGCACCGATGAGCGCCGACTCCTGGCCGTCGATCTTGAGACTCACGTGGCTGCGTACCCGATCGACAAGGGTGGTTGCGACGTCAGCTTCCTGTGCCGCAATCTCGTCCGAATCGATCAGACCGTCACCGGTGGTGTCCCGGAAGCCGATCTCGGCAAAGCTCACCTGTCCGGTCCCGATTACCCGCTCGTCGTCAAGGGTCAGGGTGACTGAACCACTGGTGTTGTCGTGTGCCGATGCCGGGAGTGCCGCCGCCATCGCCGAGCCGGCAAGGCAGAGCCCCACCAGCACGACTGTGAACCATCGGATTTTCCAGAGCCGGAGCATCGCTCAGCCTGCTGGCGGCGGCCCGCCCGGGCCTCCGCCACCTTCTCCGTCGGGAAGTGCGGCGGCGGAGTTGTCGGGGCTGGTCAGTTTGTTGTTGGCTGTAGCTCCGATCCGGCAGGTCGGGAGGTTCGGGGAGTCGTAGGACAGGTGGTAGTGGTAGGTCGTGCCGAACTCGGCGGTTTCGGATGTATGGCCCGAGCATTTGTCGAGATCGTCAGGGACGGCCCCGTCTTCCTCGGGCCCGTAGATTCCGTAGCCGTCGTAGGCGAATCCGACGAGAGCTTCGGTGTCCTGCTCGACCGAACAGGTCTCGTCGGTGTTGGCTTCATCGAGATTGGTCTGGATCGATTCGGCACCGAAATGCCAGTGGTAATAGCCGGACGGGTCAACGTGACCTCCGCAGGAATCAAGGGCGGGCAAACCTCCCCGGTCAGCCACCGACGGGGCATCACCGAAGATCGTGACCCCGTCGAGTGCGAGGCCGACCTGGGAGACGGTCGACAGATCGGTTGCGGTGTCGAGCTTTTCGGGGGTAACCGGAATCAGGACCTGAAGGTGAAAGGAACCGTCAGCGGTCGCTTCCAGACATGAGTTCTCGGTGGTCGATGACGATGCCGCTCCCTCGGCCGGATCGGTGATCGTGACGTTGCCGTCAGCATCAACGAAGTCATATCCCTGGGCGGCCATCATTTTCCAGAAGTCCTCGTTCAGACCGTAAAGCCCGGGTTCGTCACCGTCCCACACCCAGATGCCGCCCTTGTCGGTGGTGGTGGCCGGGCAGTACGGGCCGTCGGTGTCCACGGTGGAGGCCAGGCTGTCGACCTCCAGCTGGTAGCAGGTGGTTTCGCTGCCGTTCTCGAGGGTGCAGTCGACTGTGGTGGGATCGGAGGTCAGGGCGCCGTCGGCGAATAACGCGTCGATATCTAGGCCCGTCACAGCCGAAGAACTCTTGGTCCAAACCGTGATCTTCTTCTTCACGGTTTTTCGCCCGGCGTTCCTGGAAGTCACTTTGAAGGTGAGCTTGAACTTGCCGGTCTTCTTCGCCTTGACCTTGATCCTGACGACCCTGGTCTTGCCGGCGGATACCCTCCCCGCCACCTTCTTGGCCTTGACACCGCGGCCGGTGACTTTGACCTTCACACGCTTGGCAACGGCGTTGCCGGAGTTCCTGATCCTGACTTTGTAAGTGCGCTTGGTGCTTTTCTTGATCTTGGCGGGACCGCTGACCTTGACCTTGCTGATCTTGGCCCTGGCGTCGGCGAGTGGGGCCGAGAAAGCTGCCCCGGTAACAAAGGCCAGGGCAGTGAGCACCATGATTGCGCAGGAGCCGAGCAGTGCCGTGCGCCTCATTGAGTCAGCACTTTGCGGGATGGTCGAAACAGCAGGTATTCGGATGGGTGAAGGCAAGAACAAGGGATCACTCCTGGGGTCGGTTCGAACCAACGTAACAACCGATTCTGTGAGATCCCTGAGAGTCGCCAGCCGGTTCGGCCAGCGGTGGAGTCGAGATATCGCTGCACTTCGTCGGGATCGGAAATGACGTTGAGGTGACTGAGGTGGTGGCTCAACCGGGCGGCGGCCCGCTGCCCGGACCTCCGCCACCCTCTCCGTCGGGAAGTGCGGCGGCGTCGTTGTCGGGACTGGTCAGTTTGGAGTTGGCTGTCGCTCCGGTCCGGCAGGTCGGCAGGTTCGGGGAGTCGTAGGTCAGGTGGTAGTGGTAGGTCGTGCCGAACTCGGCGGTCTCGGACGTATGGCCCGAGCACTCATCGAGATCGTCGGGGATGGCCCGGTCTTCTTCGGGACCGTAGATCCCGTAACCGTCGTAGGCAAATCCGACGAGAGCTTCGGTGTCCTGCTCGACCGAGCAGGTCACGTCAGCGTCGGCTTCATCGAGATTGGTCTGGATCGATTCGGCACCGAAATGCCAGTGGTAATAGCCGGACGGGTCAACGTGACCTCCGCAGGAATCCAGTGCGGGCAGGCCTCCTCGGTCGGCCACCGATGGCGCGTCGCCGAAGATCGTGACGCCATCGAGCGCTAGGCCCACCTGGGAGACGGTCGACAGGTCGGTAGCGGTGTCCAGGTTCTCCGGGGTCACCGGAATCAGGACCTGAAGGTGGAAGGATCCGTCAGCGGTGGCCTCCAGGCAGGAGTTCTCCGTAGTCGATGACGATGCCGCCCCCTCTGCCGGATCGGTGATCGTGACGTTGCCATCATCGTCAACGAAGTCATAGCCTTGGGCGGCCATCAGATTCCAGAAATTCTCGTCCAGCGCATAAAGCCCCGGGTCGTCACCGTCCCAGACCCAGATCCCGCCCTTGTCGGTGGTGGTGGCCGGGCAGTACGGGCCGTCGGTGTCCACGGTGGAGGCCAGGCTGTCGACCTCCAGCTGGTAGCAGGTGGTTTCGCTGCCGTTCTCGAGGGTGCAGTCAACTGTGGTGGGATCGGAGGTCAGGGCGCCGTCGGTGAATAACGACATCGGATTGCTGGCCTCGTCGGAAGAACTGCTCTTCGAGGTGGTCTCATCGGTACCGCTGGCGGCGTCATCGCTTGAAGATGACCCACAAGCGCTGATTGTCAGCGTCAGCGCCGCAAGGGCAACCAGCAGGTGCCAGGGTCGGATCCGGAATCGTTTTGACATCAGTACTCCTTGTTCGAGGCGGGTGTGGTCCTGAGCAACGCGGTGAATGTCGGCTCACTCGGGCGGGGCGCCGCCTCCGGGAGGCCCACCACCGGGAGGTCCTCCAGCCTCATCGCCCGCAACGGTCTGACCCACCAGGCATTGAACGACCTGGTTCTTGGCCGCGTCGTTGGCGTGGTAGTGGTAGCCGTCGGCTTTGGTGGTGTGACCGTTACATTCGTCGAGGTCTGCCGGTTCTTCGCCCTCTTCGAAAGGACTGTGGACCGCGTAGCCGTCCATCGCATAGCCGAAGATCGGGGTCACCGTCGACAGCGTCGCCGACCTCAGAGCAACCGACCGCGCCGTGGAGGTGGTAGCCCTCGTTCGGGTTGAAGTGGCCGCCGCAGTCATCGAATGCGGCGATTGTGTAAGCACCGAGGATCGCGTCGACCGGGGCTGAAGCTGCGATCACGACACCGTCGAGCGTCACGCCCTGGTTACCGGTGGGCACGGAGCTGCTGTCGGCCGCAACTGGAGTCACCGGGATCTGAACCGTGGTCTTGATCGCTTCACCGTTGTCGAGCCATTCGAGCTTTCCTTCGACGCAGTGGTTCTCGAGGTCGGGATCGACATCGGGCCGTGCGGCGGCTTCGAACTCCTCGGCGGTTTTTGTGACCAGGACGTTGCCTTCGTCGTCGTACATATGCCAGACGTCATCGTCATAGGTCTGAGCGAGATTCTTGATGAACTCGCCGCTCAGGTCGTAGGCGTTCTCACCGTCGAACCAGATGCCCCCCTTGTTCGCGCCGTCGGTGATCGTGTCCGGGCAAAACGGTCCGACGTCGTGGTCGGTCGGATAGCCGGCGACCGTGAGGCTGTAGCAGGTGGTCTCGGTGCCATCGCTGAGGGTGCAGTCCTCCTTGGTGGCTTTTTTGCTCAGGGCGCTGTCGAGAAACAGACTCGTGTCGACACCGGTGGTTTCAGATGATGTCTCGGTTGTCGTCCCGGTCGAGGTGGTACTCGAGCCGGTTGTCGACGTCGCCGAGTCGTCGGAATCTGAACCGCCGCAGGAGGTGACGAGAAACGCGACGGCCAGGAGACCGAGGACAAGAGATATCTGGCAGGGGCGGGTTCGGGTCAGGCTGGAAGTTTGGAACATGCCCTCACCGTAAAGGTCCTTCCTGTGGATTTCCTGAGAGAGCCGAAAAGCCGCGGGTCCCTGCTGAGGAATCTGCTTCGGCTACACCGCAACCGGCTCTGAAGCCAGTCGGCGATTCGCCGACAACTCTCAGGGATCTCACAGAATCGGTTGTTACGTTGGTTCGAACCGACCCCAGGAGTGATCCCTTGTTCTTGCCGTCACCCCGCCGAATACCGGCTGTTTCGACCGTCCCGCAAAGTGCTGACTCAATGAGGCGCACGGCACTGCTCGGCTCCTGCGCGGTCATAGTGCTCACTGCCCTGGCCTTTGTTACCGGGGCAGCTTTCTCGGCCCCACTCGCCGACGCCAGGGCCAAGATCAGCAAGGTCAAGGTCAGCGGTCCCGCCAAGATCAAGAAAAGCACCAAGCGCACTTACAAAGTCAGGATCAGGAACTCCGGCAACGCCGTTGCCAAGCGTGTGAAGGTCAAAGTCACCGGCCGCGGTGTCAAGGCCAAGAAGGTGGCGGGGAGGGTATCCGCCGGCAAGACCAGGTCGTCAGGATCAAGGTCAAGGCGAAGAAGACCGGCAAGTTCAAGCTCACCTTCAAAGTGACTTCCAGGAACGCCGGGCGAAAAACCGTGAAGAAGAAGATCACGGTTTGGACCAAGAGTTCTTCGGCTGTGACGGGCCTTGATGTAAACCAATTTCTCGACGGAGCCCTGGCTACTGACGCAACTAAAGAAGACTGCACCCTCAGCGATGGCACCGAGACCACCTGCTACAGCCTCACGGTCGCCGGCTATCCGACCGACCACGACGTCGGACCGTTTTGCCCGGACACGATCACCGACGGCGCGGACAAGGGTGGCATCTGGTTCGACGGTGAGAACGTGTACGACCTGAGCGGCGAGTTCATCAAGAACCTCGCCGGAACCTACGACGACGACGGCTGGCACATGTACGACGATGAAGGAAACGTCCTGGTCACCGAAACCGCCGAAGAGTTCGAAGGCGCCGCACGGCCCGATGTCGATCCCGACCTCGAGAACCACTGCGTCGAAGGAAAGCTCGAATGGCTCGACAACGGCGAGCCGATCACCACGACAGTGCAGATCCCCGTAGCCCCCGTGGCGGCCGACAGCAGCGCGGTTCCCACCGGCAACCAGGGAGTGACGCTCGATGGTGTCGTGATCGCTGCGTCGGCTCCGGTCGACGCGATCCTCGGTGCTTACACAATCGCCGCATTCGATGACTGCGGCGGCCACTTCAACCCGATCGAGGGATACCACCTGCACGGTGCGGTCGGCTGCTCAGAAGTCGGTGACGCCGTCGACGGTGACCCCCCGATCTTCGGCTACGCGATGGACGGCTACGCGGTCCACAGCCCGTTCGAGAGCGGCGAAGAACCATCCGACCTCGATGAATGCAACGGCCACACCACCAAGGCCGACGGCTACCACTACCACGCCAACAACGCGGCGGAAAACCAGGTGGTTCAGTGCCTGGTGGGCGAGACGGTTGCCACAACCGGAGTGGGTGGACCGCCTGGTGGTGGCCCTCCCGGTTGATCCCCGGGGCTTGTTCGGCTGCTTCTTGCCGTCGTCCCTGACGTCGAGATCGTCGGCCGCGTCATCGACGGACTTCTCGATCTGTTCGCCGAGATCGTCGTTGCGCACATCCAACCGGGCGTCAGCTCGCTGGGTTCGGCGCGAGTTCGAGCTGCGGGTACCGTTCCTGAAGCATCCTGCCGAGCACACGGAGGACCAGCAGGAAGCCGACGAGCAGGGCTATGCCGACGAGGATCTGGACTCCGCGTTCCTTCGCTTCGACGGCGACCTGGCCAGGGGCGGCGAGAACGAGCACCAGGGAGAACGTGTACAGGCCGTAGTAGAGCCAGTACCTCTTGGCCTGGGTAAGGGCGAGCAGGAACGCCACGATCGCGAGACCCGTGATCACTCCGACAGGAGGTGCCAGGATCGCGACGGGAATGGCGGCGGCCGCCCCAAGCGCGGTGCCGATCGCCTTGCCCCGTATGCGGTCTCTTTTTCCAATCAGGATGTAAAGAATCAGTACCAGAATTGGATCCGGGACCCAGTAAGGCGCGGACCAGGAGAGAGCGACGCCGATCGCGGCACCGGCACCCAGAACTATGCCGAAGGCAATCGCCAGGGCGAGGGCGGCTGACGTGGAGACGCGATCCGCTTCGACCACCTCGGGAGCCCCGAAACGGCGCGCGAGGACGATGCCGTAGCCGCTCGCGATCGCGACGATGACCCCGAAGATCAAGGCGTCCGTCGCCGAAGGCACTGGCAGGGCAAACGTGGCGGCAAACGGAATCATCAGCAGCGCGGGGTGCCAGCCGAACCGGGTTCCGGTGCCCGCGACGAAAGCTGCAATCACCAGCAACGCCACCCAACCCCAACCGTATGCGGTGAACGCTCCGAGGCCCGCAGCCAGTCCGATCGCCGGGGCGACGAACATCATCCGCCTGGTACCACCGATCCTGGAACCGACGACGCCAAGCAGGATGCCGGTGAGCATTGACCAGACTCCCAGTTGCCCCGCCACCGCATTCATCAGCAGCGCCGGTAGAACGACGGCGACGACTACCGCTCCGAGAATGTGCGCTGTCCTTCGTGTGGCTGACATCACGAATATGGCAAGTGGCTTCTGTGCCCTTACTGCCGTGACATTGCGATGCGGAAGCGTTCTTCGGGGTCGATGAAGTGGTCGTGGGAATCGTCTCCGAGGTCGATTTGGACCCACTCGATCTTGCCGGTGAAACGGCTGTCCTTGGCCGTGTAGTCGGGCGAGACTGTGGTGCCCGATTCGTAGCCGATATCGGTCGTCTCGTCGGCCGAGAACACCATTGGCTGCGTTGCTTCAACGCGGCCCTTGCCCGCAGCCTCACCGTCGTAATAGAGGGTGACGTCGCCTCCCTTGGCCAGGCCACCGCCGTCGTAGGCGAATTCCATCCTCACTTGATGGGCACCCGCCGGAATGGTTTCGGTGGCCTCGGTTGCGAATTCGTGGATGCCGAGCACGTTGTAGACGAACTTCGCCTTGCCATCCCTGGCGTAGAGGGCCCATCCCCCGAAACGGCCGCCCTGGGCGATGATCACACCTTCGGCCCCGTCCTCGGGAACCTGGAGGTTGGCGGTGACCGAGAACGACTTGTTCTTGATGCTGACCACACTGTTCTCGGACAGCCGGCCCATGCCCGGGAAGAACAGCTGCGTGTTTCCGTGGATCAGAGTCGGTCTTCCGGCCATCTCGGGTTCGAGTCGCTCGGCGGTGCGGTCATCCATCGGCAGGACGTTGTACTTCGTGGCTTCGATCAGCCAAAGCCGCTGAAGCTTCGCAAGCATTTCGGGATGCTCGGCCGACAGGTCGTTTGCCTGGCTGTAGTCCTTGGAGCCGTCGTAGAGTTCCCAGAGATCATCGTCGAATGCTGGCAGCTCGCCACCGACCATCACCCAGGGCGTCTTGTGCTTGGTGACCGCGCTCCACCCCTTGTGGTAGATGCCGCGATTGCCGAACATCTCGAAGTACTGGAGGTCGTGGCGTTCGGGGGTGTCCGGCTCGTTGAAGGTGTAGAGCATGCTCGTGCCCTCCATCGGCGACTGCTGCACGCCGTTGACCACCGTCGGTTCCGGCAGGCCTGCGGCCTCGAGGATCGTCGGGGCCACATCGACTACGTGGGTGAACTGCGAGCGCAACCCACCCGGGTCCTCGATGCCCTCGGGCCAGTGCACGATCGTCCCGTTGCGGGTGCCGCCCCAGTGGGAAGCGACCTGCTTGGTCCACTGGAACGGAGTGTTCATGGCCCAGGCCCAGCCGACGGCGTAATGGTTGTATGAACTCGGTGAGCCGAACTCGTCCATTTTGCTCAGCATGAACTCGGGTGTCTCAAGCGCGGCCATGCCGTTGAAGTTGGCCATTTCGTTGAACGCACCGTTGACGGTGCCTTCGGCGGAGGCTCCGTTGTCGCCGATGATGTAGTAGACGATCGTGTTGTCGAGCACGCCAAGGTCATCGATGGCGTCGATCACCAGGCCGACCTGGTGGTCGGTGTGTTCGAGGAATCCCGCGTATACCTCCATTTCACGCTCAAGGACCGGCTTGATCTCGTCGGGCATGTCATCCCAGGCCGGTATCTCCGCATGGCGGGAGGTCAGTTCCGCGTCGGCCGGGATCACGCCCAGTTCCTTCTGGCGGGCGAACGAACTCTCGCGCAGCTTGTCCCAGCCCTCGGCGAACTGTCCTTTGTACTTTGCCGCCCACTCTTCCGGCACATGGTGGGGAGCATGCGTGGCGCCGGGCGCGTAATACATGAAGAACGGCTTGTCGGGCATCAGCGCCTTCTGCTGGCGCACCCAGCTGCAGGCCCGGTCGGTCAGGTCCTCGGTGAGGTGGTAGCCCTCCTCGGGGGTCGCCGGTGGCTCGACTGGAGTCGTCCCGTCATAGAGCGCCGGGTCCCACTGGTTGTTTTCGCCGCCGATGAAACCGTAGAAAGTCTCGAATCCCCCGCCGGCCGAGGGCCACGAATCGAACGGTCCCATCGGAGAGGACTGCCAGACCGGAACCTCGTGGCACTTGCCGAACTGGGCGGTCGAGTATCCGTTGAGCTTCAGGGTCATGGCCAGCGGCGCCTTCGTATTCGGCCGCAGTGAATTGTTGCCGGGAGCGGATGTGGCGGTCTCGGTGATGCTCCCCATCCCGACTGAATGATGGTTGCGACCGCTCAGCATCGCCGCCCGGGTGGGAGCGCACAGCGCGGTGGTATGGAAGCGGTTGTACTTCAGACCACCGGCGGCCAGCCGGTCCGCGGTCGGGGTCGCACACGGGCCACCGAAGGTGCTCGAGGCGCCGAACCCGACGTCATCGAGGAGCACGATCAGGACATTCGGTGAACCGTCGGGAGGAAGCAACGGCTCGATAGGTTCAAAAGACGTTTCCGGATCCTTGGCGTCGTAGGGGGTGAACCCCGGAAGCGGAAGGTCGGGAATCGGCAACATCGTGCGGGCATGGCGATCGGGTGAGTTTGTGATTTTGGGACCTCCGTCTGGGTTCCGGCGACGCGAGCAGAATTCTCGCCGACCCTACATCAACCGTTAGCCCTCGACCGGCCGTGCTGGACTCGCCTCGGCGCTCCGGGCGAAACAGCGTCACCGACCGGACGATGCTCGGTGGCATCAGGTGGACGATCGACAGCAATGTGGCGGTCGAACGCCCGGTGACGGCCAGGCCAGTCGGTTCAGTAGCTGAACCGCTTATGCAACCCCCCCGAATGTGCTGTACAGCGTCCCGGATATTCGGTCTGGGTCCCTGATTGAGGGAGACTTGGGGCGGCCGCTCGTGCGGCTCTTCTTAAAACAATCGTGGGAGCACAACTGGTCTTAACTGGCTCGCAATCAAGTTGACGTGGAGTGGCTTCTCACTCACCTTCGAGCCAGGCTATGAGATCTGCTTACTGGACACGGCCGACTTGTATTCTCGATAGTTGGAGAGCCGCCCGAAGCGGTGAATCACGCCTACGTGGAGCCTGACGCAAAAGATTTTGGTGAGCGTCGTTGGCCCATGGCGGCAGCGGTGCTGGTCATGATGGCCATGACGATCGCGTTGCCCAACAGCTTTGACCGGCCGTGGCCTGACTGGACGTTGCCCCTTGCTGAGGGCCTGCTGCTTGTACTACTGATCGTGGTTGACCCGGGCAGGATCTCGAAGCGTTCGACCTTTCTCAAGTGGGGCACGCTTTGCCTGGTTGGACTACTCGTTGCGGACACTCTGCTTTGGACAGTCTTGCTCGTTGACCAACTGATCAACGCCGGCCCCGTAACGCAGTCTGTCGGCACTTTACTTTCAGTGGGCACCGTCGTCTGGCTCGCGAACATCATCGCTTTCTCGCTGGCCTACTGGTCTCTTGGTGGTGGTGGGTCCGTGACCCGCGCACTGCATCCGGACAGCAGCCGCGACTTCGTTTTTCCTCAAGAGCTCAATTCTGAGATTGTCGGCGACGGCTGGAATCCAGCATACGTCGACTACCTGTACCTCGGCTATACAAACGCGCCTTCAGCCCGACCGACGCCATGCCACTGACCCCGTCCGCGAAGTCAGCGATGACGGTGCAGTCACTCATCTCTCTCGTGGTACTCGGCCTGGTGATCGCCCGGGCCGTAAATATCTTCCACTAGCTCCCCGGCGGGCCCTCCATCCGGACACATCAGCTTTGACCTCCAAAGGCTGGAGAAGATCACCTGAATCGGGTGATTGACTTTGTCGGCGGCCGAATTAACGTTTGCCTTGTTCGGTAGACCAACCCACCGGAGGTAGCATGAGTTCCGAGACCAGTGCAGCCGATGCCGTAACCGATGTCCTCGAGAAGGCCGGCGTTCACGAGCTGCCTTTCGCGATTCGATTCTGGGACGGCAGCGAGCTTTCGCCGGAGTCCCCGGTGTCGCTTACCGTCCTCGTCAACAGCCCGGATGCCGCGGCTCGCCTGCTGCGGGAGCCGAACCAGCTTGGTCTTGGCCGGGCGTGGGTGTCCGGTGAGATCGAAATCGACGGGGACATCAATGAGATCTTTGCCCTGCGGGAGCAGTTCGCCGGCCTGAAGGTGGGCTGGAGAGGGCGTCTTGCAGCCCTGGCCCATGCCAGGAGGCTGGGCATCCTGAGCGGGTCCTTCCGGCAGTCGATTCCGGAGAGTGAGGCGCATCTTCAGGGACGGACCCATTCGCTCGGCCGTGACAGCAATGCGATCTCTCACCACTACGACGTCTCCAACGACTTCTACCGGCTCGTTCTCGGTCCGAGCATGGTCTATTCCTGCGCCTACTTCTCCTCGCCCGGCGATACGCTGGAGGATGCCCAGGAGCGCAAGCTGGATCGCATCTGCCGCAAGCTCGCGCTCGAACCGGGCGATCGGCTCCTCGATATCGGATGCGGCTGGGGCTCGATGATCCTTCATGCGGCCGGGAACTACGGAGTCAGAGCGGTGGGGGTGACCCTGTCGGAAGAACAGGCCGCTCTGGGCCGGGCGCGAATCCGCGAAGCCGGCCTTTCCGATCGCTGCGAGATCCGCCTCACCGACTATCGCAGCATCGACGATGGGCCCTACGACAAGATCTCCAGCATCGGAATGTACGAGCATGTCGGTCGCGACATGCTGGGTCGGTACGTGGACAAGGTCCGGTCTCTCCTCCGCCCCGGTGGGCTCTTCCTGAACCACGGCATCACCCGCCTTCACTCGGAGCCCGGGGAGTCGAAGTCGTTCATCGCGCGATACGTGTTTCCGGACGGTGAGCTCCATCCGATCGATGCCCTCGCCACGACTTTGAAAAACGCCGGAATGGAACTGCGCGACGTCGAGTCAATGCGTGAGCACTACGTTCTGACGTTGCGGCAATGGGTCGAAAACCTCGCTGCCAACCGTGATGCCGCCATCGCAGCGGCGGGGGTCGAGCGTGAGCGGATATGGCGGCTTTATATGGCTGGCTCCGCAGACGCGTTCGAGCGGGGGACATTTCGATATTTCAGACGCTCTCGGCGATGCCTGGCAAACCGCTGGGACTACCCCTCGATCGAGCCAACGTAATTGGGAAGAACGCAGTGACTTAGCTCCTGTAACTTTCTGGTGGTGGAGACACCATCTGACTTAGAGCCAGAATCGTCACGGGCGGCGGATCGAACGCTCAACAGCAGACCGGCCATCGTTGAATCGGTGGTGGGCGGCGGGCTTGTTCCACGGCCCCGGTTGACGGATCGGCTGCTCACCTCGGTTGATCTGCCGGTGGTGCTTCTGGAGGCTCCGGCCGGCTACTCCAAGACCACCACCCTCGCCGCATGGGATCGCGCCGACTCGCGGCCCTTCGTCTGGCTCACCTGCAGGCGATGGCATCGAGATCCGGCCGTGTTCATTGAGGCGGTTGTCGAGGCGCTCGGCCACGTGACGCCGATCGATCCCGGGATCCTCCTGTCGCTGAGTGCCCCCACCTCGGATCGCTCGGCGGTGCTGGCCCTACTCCAGGGTGCCGTGGCTGCGATCGAGCCCCGGTTCGTCCTGGTGATCGATGACCTGTACCTGGTTGACGAACCGGCCTGTCTGGAAGTGCTCGAGGCGATCATTTCCAGTTTGCCTCCGGGCTCACAGGTGGCAATCGGTTCCCGATCCCACCCTCAATTGGGTCTGGCCAGGATTCGGGCCAGCCGGGGCCTCATCGAGATCGGGGCTGGCGATCTGGCGATGACCCGCAGGGAAAGCTGGATTCTGCTCGACGGTACGGATCTCGATCCAACCGAGGCTCAGTTCGACTTGATCTTCTCCCGTGCCGAAGGCTGGCCGGCGGCCCTCTATCTGGCAGGAAGTGTGCTCGCCGAGAGTGACGACCCGGCTTCGGCCATCGAACGTTTCTCCGGCGATGACCGCATCATGGTCGAATACTTCAGCCAGGAGTTCCTTGGTTCACTTGAAGAAGAAGATGTTGACTTCCTGGTCAGGAGCTCGATCCTGAATCAGCTTTCCGGTCCGAAGCTCGACTACGTCCTCGAGCGGAGCGGATCAGCCGGAAAGCTGGTTGAACTGTCGCGGAAGAACATGCTCTTGACGCCCCTGGACCGGGCCGGCCGGCAATTCAGATTCCACCACCTGTTTTCGGACATGCTGCGTGCCGAACTTCACCGGCGGGATCCGGACGCCGAGTCGGTTCTCCACCGACGGGCCAGCGAGTGGTTCGAGTCCCAGGGGAACGTGGCCGGCGGCGTCGAGCATGCTGTGAATTCAGGGGATTCGGCCTTCGCCGGTGAGATGATCTGGCGCTCTGTGCCGGAAATGATGAGTCGCGGCAGATCGGCAACACTCGCAGACCTGGTGGAGAGGTTGGACGACATGGGCGCCGGGCGGTCGCCTCACTTGATGCTTACCGAGGCTCATGTAGCGATAACCCGGGGAGACGGGCAGGTTATCAAGTGGAATACCCGGTTCCTTCGTGAGCGGGTCGATATGGGCGACAATGCGGCAATCAGCGTCGAGGGTGATGTGTTGCTTCTGGAAGCGACGAGGGGAGCTTCCGGACTAAAACAAATGGGTGCCGACTCCAGACGCGCTTCTGGATTGCTCGACCAGCAAAGTCCCTGGCAGGCCCCCTGTTTTCTCTATGCCGGCGCATCTGCCTTTCTTGAAGGTGATCTTGAGGGCGCCAAGACCAGACTGCGCGAGTCTGCCAGTCGCGGTGCATCCGTCGCGCCTCTGATTCAAGTGATGGCCCTGACTCATTTGGCTCTCATATCCTTCGAGGGTGGCTCCCCCCACGAATCATCGAGGCTGATATCTCAGGCCATTGAACAGGCGGACAGGTGCAGCCTTGGGGGACTCGCGCCGGTGTCTTTCGCATTCGCGGTCGAGGCCCTGTCGCGGGCCGGCAGCGGGGAAAAGGACAAGGCCCGGCACAGCGCTTCGAGGGCCGGCGAACTGATCGACAGCATGGTGGAATATCCCACTTGGCTGGATGCCGAGACTTCGATCACTCTTGCCAGGACTTATCTCGCGACAGGAGACCTGGATAAGGCCAGGCGCGCGTTCCTGCACGCCGAATCTCTAGCTACCAACTTTGCGGACTCGCCAGTGATCGGAAACTGGCTGGCTGAGATCGGGGCAGAGTTCGAGCGCACTGCCGGGATCGACACATCCAATGACGATTCCATGCTCACCGCCTCCGAACTCCGCACGCTCCAGTACCTGCCGACCCATTACTCGTTTCAGGAAATCGGCGAACTGCTTCACCTGTCCCGCAACACCGTCAAATCCCAGGCGGCTGCGACCTATCGGAAGCTGGGAGCGAGATCGCGTACCGAGGCGGTGAGGATCGCGATCAGCAACGGACTAATAGATTCACCGGCGTCCCGGCACGAAAAGTCGCCCGAATAGCATGAAGCCGGTGATCCGGCCCCACCCGGCTTTCATCTTATTTGGGTGATGTCGGAAATCCGGCCACCAAGCTTGTGAAGAAGAAGGCCAAGAAAAAGAAGTAGTCGGCAAGTTCACCCCAATAAGGTGATGGCCGGTTAGTTGGCTTGACGTACGTTGGACCCGTTCGTGGTTCGGCGTAAGCCGCGCCCACATCTCGTCCTCCAAAGAAGGAATCTCACTTGTCTTTTGAACGTTCAAACACTTCTTCGATGCTCTCTGGCGGATTCTTCGCTGTGGCAGCGCTGGTTGCCGCACTCGCATTTTCGGGTTGTGGAAACAGCGACACCGACAAAGTCGAATCGAAGGTAAAGAGCGAGATCTCCGATAGCAACTCGCAGTCGATCGGTGGACTTACCCTTCCGACCTCGACCGGAACTCCGACTCCGAAAGAGGCAGAGCAAATCGCTCAGGCCGGATATACCTTCGGCTTTCCCCTGGTCGCCATGAAAAGTACGTTGGATCAGGTGACGAAGGTTCCGAAGGCCGAGGCTCATGCGGCGCCGATCAACCAGTTCAACACGCCCTCCAAGCCACTGACGCCAGCCTTCACCGCGATTCCGGGTGTGCCGGTCGACATGCTGTTCTCCAGCGCCTGGCTTGATCTCGGCAAGGAGCCGCTGGTCTTCACGATGCCCGACACCGGCGGCATCTACAACCAGATGACGATTCTGTCGGGCTGGTCGAACGTCCTCGAAGCGCCTGGAGCACGGACCACCGGAACCGGCCCGCAGGATTACCTGGTCGCCGGTCCCGATTGGGAAGGTGAGACCCCCGAAGATGTGAAGCTGATCAAGTCACCGACCAACATCGTGTGGATCGAAGGCTCGAATCAGTACGACGGACCGAAATCAGTCGAGGCTGTGAACAAAGTCCAGGCGGGCTACAAGCTCACACCGCTGAGCTCCTGGGGCGACTCATACACCCCGCCGAGCAACGTACCGGTCAACAAGAACGTGGACACGTCCTCAACTCCGCAAAGCCAGATACAGAAGATGCCGGCGCAGGAATTCTTCAGCAAGCTGGCCGAGCTCATGGACACCAACCCGCCGGCCTCGGCCGACGCTCCGGTAATGGAGCAGCTCGCCCGGATCGGCGTTGTCCCCGGCAAGGAATTCGACTGGAACAGCCTGGGTGGTGACACCCAGCGCAAGGTCACCCGCGGTGTCAAGAAGGGCAACGCACAGGTCCTGAAGCTCGGCCTGAAGATCCCGGGGTCGACCAAAGCCAACGGCTGGACCGTGAACCTAGAAAAGGGCTGGGGAGATTACGGCACTGATTACACCCTGCGTGCCGCGGCGGCATTCTCAGCCCTGGGAGCGGTCCTCCCGCAGGACGACGTCTATTACATTCACGGAGGCGACGCCAAGCGCAACAACTACACGATCAAGTTCCCGGCTGGTCAGGAACCGCCGGCGAACGCGGCTTGGGGCATCGACATGTACAACTCGAAGCTCCACCTGGTCAAGAACTCGGCCAATCGTTATGCGATCGGACCGCATCTGGCGCCAGTCAGCCGCGAATCGGATGGGTCGTTCACGGTCTTCGTCCAGAACAAGAAGCCCAGTTCAAAGAAGGATCAGCAGAATTGGCTACCGGCTCCGGATGGTGCCTTCGTCGTCGTTATGCACGTCTACTGGCCGAAGGAACCGGTGCTGAACGGGGACTGGTCACCGCCAGCCTTGAACAAGGCAAACTGATCTCAGGGACCCCAACCGCGACGGGAACATTCAGTTGTCGTCGCGGTTGAAATCCGACTGGAAGCTAAAGTTCTGAGTCGTTGAGATCAGCCGCTCATTAATCGTGGAGGAATGACAGTGTCCGACTCAGGGCGAACAAGCGCGAAAACCATAGTTGTCTCGATGGCCGTGATCGCGGTCCTGATGGGGGTGATGGTGCTTTGTCTCGTCAGTGCCGTCCAGAAGCTGGAGCCGGTGAACATGCCTTTCGGTGTGGTCGGTTCATCGCAGGTTGTCGCTGGTGTCGAAGACAAGGTCTCGCTCGACACGACCACCTACGCAAGTGAGTCGGATGCCCACGCCGCGGTAGAGCGGGGAGATGTCTACGGCGCCTACGTTTCGGGTTCCGCGACCGACAAACTGATCCTCGCGCAGGCGAAGAGCTTCTTCGCCGGAGTCGAGCTCACAGCGGCCTTCGAATCGGTGGCAAAGAAGGAAAAGCAGCCGCTCACGGTCGAGAAGGCTGTTCCCTTGCCCGACAACGACCGGGTTGGCGGCGTATCCGGCCTGCTCCTCCTGCCGACACTGATCGGCGGGTATCTCATGGCGATGATGCTCGCCAAGTCGACGGGGACCGTCGGGCGCCGGACTCGTCTTGCGGTGCTGGCGGCGTTCTCCGTAGTCAGTGCCCTCGTCATCGACCTGATCGCCGGGCCGCTGATCGGGGCTTATTCGAACGAACATTTCTGGCCGCTGTTCTTATGCTTCGCCCTGGTTTCTTTCGCAGTATCAGCCTCCGCCACCGCGATCATGGGCCTTGGCGGGCGTTTCGGGAGTCTGATCGTCGCCTTGCTGTTCATCGTGATCGGCGGCTCGTCGGCGGGCGGAGCTGGCGTATCGCTGCTCCCTGCCTTCTGGCAGAGCGTCGGCACCGTACTGCCGCCGCAAAACGCGGTCGAGCTTTTCAGGAACGTGATCTATTTCGATGGTCACGGCATCACGACTCCGATAGCCGTACTTGGTATCTATGCACTGGTGGGGATCGCTGTCGTTCTGTATCTGCACCGGCGGCAAGAAGGGCAGGCGAGTACGGATGTTCAAAGTCAGGAATCCGCGAGTGGTGAGGCGGGGGCAAGCTCCGGCAGGTTGATAACCGTGGGAGTTCCGATCGCAATCGCCGGCCTGCTGACCTGTCTATTCGCGATCAACTACATGAGCGCGGCACACAGTCCCGAAGCGAACGACATGCCGATCGGAGTTGTCGGTCAGTCGACGCTGGTCAGCGCCGTAGGTGAGGACTACTCGCTGTCGGTGAGCCAGTATCCGGATGAGGCTGCCGTGAAGGAGGCAATCGACAAGACGGACGTCTGGGCTGGTCTGGTCCCGGGAAATAGTTCGAGCAAGTTGATAGTCGTGCCTTCGATCAGCGACATCGCGCCGCTTGATATTGCGAGCCAGTTCGAGGGCGCGGCCAAGAGGCTGGGAACACCGGTCAAGGTCGAGGCCTATACCCCGACGCCGTTGGCCGAGAATGACCCGGCCGCGCTGGTCATCGGGGTCCTGCTGCTTCCCATGCTGATCGGCGGTTATCTGGGGGCTTCCGTCCTGGCGAATGTCGGAAGTGCGTCCGGCCGGTATCACGGTTTGATCCTGCTCGCCTACGCTGCCGCCGCGGCGCTGATCGTCGACCTGATTGCGACGGTGGTTCTAAAGGGACTGCCGGGAGATGCCTTCTGGTTGGCGTGGCTGATCATGACCCTCGTGATCGTGGTCGTGGGGGTGGTTACCGGAGTCCTTCGAAGGCTTCTGGGTCCGCTCGGCATCATCGCGACGATCATCATTTTCATCCAGTTCGGAAACCCGGCCTCGGGCGGTTCAAACGGAGTCGTGTACCTGCCCAGCTTCTGGGCCGAGATCGGCCCCTTCTTGCCGCCCCGGAACGCTTACATACTGCTGCGGAACACCGTGTATTTCGACGGCAACGGCACGCTCCAGGCACTCGGGGTCCTGCTGGGATACCTGATCGTCTTTGCCGTGATCTTCAGCCTGCTGAACTGGTTCCGTTCGCCGACCCGGGAAGTAATCAACCCCGAGACAGAAGAGGCAGCCGGTGCGGCAGCCGCTGGCGCGGTGAGTACCGGCGTCGCCTGATCAAGTTTTCGCCGATCTTGCCAGATGGAACAGGCACACCAAGAACCGTAGAGCACCGTCGCCGGCTTCACACTGATCGACGAAGACCAATAATAAGAACCGACCACGTCGGTTTCAGATCTCACAAACGGCCATCGCCGGGGCGTCGCCAGGTGATCGATTCCAACTCGGTCGTCGAGTAGAACGTTGGCCGGCTTTACGTCGCGGGGAATGATCCCCTTGTCATGAACCGCGTCTAGTGCAGACGCAACCTGTCCCAGGATGTCAACTTGGGCGGGATCGAGGGCGCCCTCCCGAGAGATACGCGTTGCCAGATCCTCACCTGGAATCAGAGCGTGGCGATATACGCCTGGCCATTAATCTCCTTCGCGTCATAGACAGGGACTACGTCTTGATGATCCGGTCGTGAGGCAAGTCTCATCTCGGACCGAAAGCGAGTCTTGAAGTCTTCCTCGTCGGCAAGATGGGGGTGAATGACCTCAAGGGCCACAGAGCGATCGAGATCGATCTGCCTGGCTCTGTAAACAGACCCCATGCCTCTGGCCGGGCAATCGCTAGATCTCGTATCCCTCAATCCTCACGGGCGATTCCTTCTCCCAGTTCCCATTCAGCGAGACTAGCCGAAGCTTTGCATGAGCGATTGGAAAATCTGTCCAACATGTTGCCAACCGTTTGTTTAGGGCCCCGGATTACTTGTAACTAGGTCTGAACCAAGCTAAACAAACGGGTCATGCATTTACGACCCGCGCAAGAGAATCCGAATACGCCGGCAAAGTCGGTGAACGCTGCTCGCTGCCCCGAGGAGGGCATCAACATCCAGCATTCTCGGGGTTGCGAGGTAAAGCTCGGAAGGGACTGCCTGCGAGCCAAGATTCCAGGGACAGGCCTGGTCACCTCGGCATAAGAAGAATCTGAGGCGCGTCTTCAAGACTCTCGAAGAAGCAAAGTCGTGGCGAACCGAGACGACCATCGCCCTCAGGAAACCAGAGGCACTCGGGCCCGGTGACATGTTCCTCGATCAAGCCGCCGATGCCTGGCTTGCTGCCGCGAAGTCCGGGGTCGTAAGAACGAGATCCGGTTCTCCGTTTAAGCCGGCCGCACTTCGAAGCTACGAGGATTCGCTTCGCAGATTCCTCCTGCCGAAGCTCGGGCGAACAAGGCTTTCCGAACTGAGCAGAAATCAGATCCAGGATGTGGTGGACGAGATGGTCGCCAAGGACTACGCACCGAGCACGGTCCGAAACGCGGTCCTGCCACTCAGGTCAATCTGTCGAAGAGCCCTTGATTGGGAAGAGATCAGACTCAAGGAATCTGCGGAGTTTTAGGGTTGAAGACGAATAGCAGGCTCAGGTATCCGTGTCGATGACCGCGGCGATGGCGCTCACGATCGCTGAATCGTCGTGCATGGTCGGCTCTTCACTGAGCCAGTCCTTGATCACATCACGGCGTATCTCGAGCATCACCGCTTGAACCCGGCCATCGGTCTTGTAGAAGCGTTCGGGGACGTAGCAGCCGGAGAAGGGCTGGTTCAGTTCAGTTGACCCGGACCAAGCTGACATAGCGACTCTCGCGAGAGCAGGAGGCGTGTGGTATCCATCGGTGCCGATACAAAGCGACGGTCGGGCTTGATCGGCGTGTAGTTCGTAGGGCAGTGAATCCCGTGGATAGGAGTGGACGTCGATGATCAGTACCTGGCCGACTTCGCTTAGCCGCTCCTCGACCAGGCGTTCGAACGCCCTTGCGTAGGGCCAGTAGTAGCTGTTCATCAGCCGCTCGTCATCGGCCGGGTCCGTGGAGCGCAGCTCTTGCTGATCCGCTGTGCGCGAGTACACGGGCCCCATACCTACCGCAAGCATCTCCTCCCGATCGTCCGGGAAGCGCTCGGGATCGACCAGCAGACGGGAATTCCGATTGAAGAACATCCAGGGCTGCCGACGTGCGCGCCGGCACGCCGCACGTGCGAGTCGGTCGGTATCCGCATCCGTGATGGCGTCGAGTTCTGCTTCCAGGCTCGAACTGTCGATCAGAAACCGTTCATGTTCGGCGATGGGGATATGTCGGGAAGCGTGTGGCACATGCAAGATCACCCCGCTCGCGGGATCTCCCGCCTCGATATTCCACACCTCATGATCGGAGGCAGCTTGGGGACGCCTGGCCTTCTCCGCCATCGCCTTCGCCGCTGTCGAGGTCAGTGGCGTCACTTCCACTCCGGTCTCCGCTTGATCGCGTTTCCGCAAGCGCCCGTACCTGCCCAGCGATCTGCTCGCAGGCGACAGGGATGAATCTGAATCGGATCTTTTCGACGCGTGAAGCACCTCCATTGTGTCGGGCATTCGCACCGTGTCCACAAAGGGGATCGGTTGCGGCGGCGTCACAGGGCCCGGACCCTCGACCGCTCTGAATGGACGGTGCGTGTGTCGCACCTGTCGTATGAGTCTGGCAGCCATGCGGTGATCTGTCAAGACGTCGAAGCGGCCGTTTTCGGGTCATGTTCCCAGGGACATAAACCCCGAAAAGTGAACACGCGTTTCAAGAATCAGGCGGCGGTTGTGGTTGTGTAATTGCGTTCAGCCCTGCCGCTTCTAGCCGCCAGCGGAGGGGATGTCTGGTGACGCCAAAGTTCACCTGAGTCCGGGGCCATTTTGTCCCTCACACTTAAAGGGAGGCCATAACCGAACAAGAGGAGTAAACGTGCGCCGCAATCACCGCAACCCAAATTCTTCCGATAAAACAGAGACCATCGAGCTACTGAGCCTCGGGGGTGAACTAAAGCTGCTTGAACAAATGATTCTGCTTGCCCGAGAGGAGGTGTCGAACATCGCCGAGACTGACCGATGGATTCGGAACAGGTCAGTGATCGGGATTCTTCGCCGAGAACTGCAGATCAGCGCGGAGGCAGAACGAGCCAGCCTGAGGCTGGGGGAGCTTGGCCTCGGATTGGACGAGGTGGGTGTTCGGCGAGAATCACGAGAACGGCAGACGACCGCAATCGACTGTCTTGAACTGGCGTGCAATGTCGAAGCAGAGCGATAGCCGAGGGGAGGCAGGTGGAACTCTCCGACCACGGTCACAAGCGACCGCTAGAGGCACCTGATGCCCGGAAACGAGAAGGAAGCGGCGATGCTTTGGGAATCGCGCGCCTCCGTCGGTACCGTATGAACCACGATCCGTAGCGCTCGTGCCCTTGGTGGTGCACGGCTTCATGGCGTCTTTCGGTTTCGTGCCGCGCTTAGAGTCATAGGCGAACCACCTGGCCGAGGTTGGCCTCGAGTGAACACTTTCTCCTCTACAGCCGGGGTTATCAAACCGTGGTACCGGCCGAGGTACCGAACCAAGCGGAGCTCAGCTCTCCCAAGAGCATCCGAGCCCGCATGGAATGCGGTGGAGTGCCTGACAGACCGGCCTAAAGAGATCTCATAGCCCGAAGGTCACAGGTTCGAATCCTGTCCCCGCTATGTCCCTCGGGACGACACACCGCCCCCTCTCGCCAGGGGGTTTTGTGTTTAAGCAGAGGTTCGAACCGTGACTCCAGAGACGCTGCTCACCCTCGTCGAGGCGGTGCGGTCAAGCGGGGAGGCAAGCACCCACTTTGCGTCTTGCCAGCTCAGGTATCCACCTGGTCGAGGAGACCGAGGATGGTTTTCCGGAGGTGGGGGAGGTCTGATTCAACGACGTTCCAGACCAGATCAAGGTCGACCTCGAGATAGTCGTGAGCGATGACATCTCTGAAACCGGTGATTTCTCGCCAAGGTGCTTCGCTCGAAAGGGCGCGGGTTTCATCATCCAACTTCTTTGCCGCTTCCCCAAGGGTTTCCAGATTTCGGAGAACCGCATCCTGAGTCTTCAAATCAGTCCGGAACTGCGCTTCGCCGGGCTGGGTGTATTCGAGAACCCGATCAATTGCATCAAGCAGGTGTTCCAGATAGACGTGCTGGCTTTTCAGAGCGGAACCGCCTCACGGAGAACCTGATCCTTCAGATGGCGGGAGAGACCTGCCTCAGTCACCAAGTCAACCTCGATTCCCAAGGCGTCCTCGATGTCGTTCTTCAGCGCGATGAGATCAAGGAGGCTGCTTCCCTTTTTCATGTCTACCAACAGATCCAGGTCACTGGAAGGGTCCGCCTCTCCGCGCCCGCGGGAACCGAAAACCCGGATGTTCCTGCTGCCGTGGCGTTCAGCGAGCTCGCGCACAATCTGACTTTGACTTGGGGTCAGAGCGCCGCTTCTTTCGGATTTCGCAACGGTTGCCATGAACTCATGCTACGCGCTGCCTTGGACGGCGGCGAGGGCATCGTCGAAGGGGAGCATGTCGGCGCCAGTGCGCAAGATAGCGCCGCTCTTGGTGTGGAGCGGACGGTGTCGGACGGATTGGGAATAAAAAGGCGGCAGATCATGAATACGCGGTGGACGAATCATCACCACTCGCAACCTGGAGCTCTCAAAGTCCGAAGGTCACAGGTTCGAATCCTGTCCCCGCTATGACCGCAAGGTCGACACACCGCCCCCTCTCGCCAGGGGTTTTGTGTTTAAAGGCCTCGGCGGCGGCTTCCGAGTCAGTTGCCGAGATCTCCACCCGCCCCTCCGTACGATCGAAAGCGATCTGGAGGTCGAAGGCCTGAAAAATGGTCCCGATCGATGGCCCCCGGCAAGCGGAAGCCCAAAGGCTGACGCTTCTCACAGCGAAGCATAAGGCCGAACCAAAGTGGAGGCTGCTCCAGGTGGCCGATGGCTTGAGACGTGAAGTCGAAGTTGACATCGATCATCTGCTGCGCTGCCTGGTGAACGATTCCGAGGCTGGTTCGCGCCAGACTTACATCGACGTTGATTCGCCGGACTCCCAGCGTTTTGTAGGTGGCCACGTCAAGTGGTTCGCCGACCAGACCGGCCGCCACATTTACCGGGCCCTGAATCGACTCGATGGCTTCGGCGATCGTCTCTTCGTCGCTGGCGCCAGGCAGGTAAAATTCGCGGTCGCCCTGATCGGGCCTATAAGGTGGGAACCTGGGTGCCTATCGCAATTGTTGATAGAGAGGATTCGCCAATGGGACGGGGAGGGGCCGCATGAAGTTGAGGGCCATTATCACCGCGCTGGCGGTCGTCGTTGTCGGGTCTGCAGTAGCCGGCTCGTTTGTCAATTCTGCCGATGCCGCCAAAATCAGATCTGGCGACCTTGCAATCACCACCACGCCGGGTCTTTACCCCAACTTCAAGCCATCGATTGATCGCTACGTCACCCGTTGTCACGGAAAGAGGACCAGAATCAAGGTCGTCGCTCGGCGCGGGACCACGGCCAGCATCAATGGCAAACGGAGGCGGACCGGAAAAATTAAGGCACGCGTACCTCTCTACCCCGGCGCCAGCATGGTGGTTCGAGCGCGTAAGCCCCGAGCCCAGGGCAGATACGAGATTCGCTGCCTGCCCGAGGATTTTCCCGAGTATACGTTCCGGCGTTTTGGCGGCCCCACTCCCAAGTGGGAGTTGATGACCCACGGCCACTACACGGTCATCTTCGATCGGATGGGTGTACCGGCCTGGTGGTTGAGTGTGTCGGGCGGACTGGTTGACGCGAAGATGCTTCCCAGCGGGAACCTTGCCTGGTGGACCTTCGGGACCCCTGGTCCCTTTGGGACAGACCCGGAAGCAGCCTACGTTGAGGTCTCATTGAACGGCTCGCAAAGGAATCGGATCCAGGCAGTCGGCGTCAATACCGACCTGCACGACATGCAGCAACTTCCCGGCGGCGATTACCTGGTGCTTTCGTACACGCGCCGCCCCGACGTCGATCTAAGTGCCTACGGGCATGGGTCCGCAGCGGCTGTGCTGGATCCCGTGATTCAACGGGTTGACCCCGACGGCAACCTGGTGTGGTCATGGAACGCCAAGGACCACGTCGGTCTTGACGAGACCGGGCGCTGGTGGCCCTATCTAAAGGAACCGTCTTACGACATCCTCCACCTCAACTCCGTTGAGGTGGCTGGTGACTCGGTGATCATCTCGTTTCGGCACGCTGACGCCGTCTACAGCATCGATAGATCAACCGGCGAAATTAACTGGAAGCTGGGCGGGACCGAGACGCCGAAGAGCCTCAAGGTTAAGAACGACCCCCGCGGCGACTATCCCCTCAACGGTCAGCACGACGCCCGCATCAACAAGCGCGGCAACCTTACGGTTTTCGACGACGGGACGGACCCCGAATGTGGTAGCTGGACGTCCGGCCTCAAGTGCGTTCGCTCCCCGAGGGCAGTGGAGTTCGAAATCAACGAATACGCCCAGACTGCGACGTTGGTCGATGCGCTCAGCGATCCAAAAGTTGACTCGACTTGGTGTTGCGGGGCGGCCCGCGACACCGGCAGCCAAGGCTGGATGGTGACTTGGGGTGGGACCCCGAAGGCAACAGGTTTCGCTCCTGACGGGACCATCACCCAGCGTTACAACTTCACCCCGGGTTTGTCCGCCGGCCAGGGAATTTACCGGGTAGTGCCACTGAGCAATGGCGATTTCACGGACGTCCGACTGCGTCGCGCGATGGACCGAATGTATTCCTCTCGTGGCGCGCCCAGCGAGAAGTAATCGTCGGGCCAACCTCCGCTGATCGCGGAGTCGCTGCAGGGGGGTACTGAGTAGCCATGTTGCCTGAGAGGCGCACTGGAGATCTGGCAAACTCTCCTCGCCTTCAAGGTGTCTTCTGAAAACGCTGGCGGCAAGACCACGAAGAAGAAGATCACCATCAAGAAGTGAGTAGTGGTTTCAGCCCATAATGTCGTTCAGTTTGGCGTGGCCGATGGCTGGGACGTGAAGTCGAAGTTACCATCGATCATCTGCTGCGCTGCCTGGTGAACGATTCCGAGGCTGGTTCGCGCCAGACTTACATCGACGTTGATTCGCCGGACTCCCAGCGTTTTGTAGGTGGCCACGTCAAGCGGTTCGCCGACCAGACTGGCCGCCACATTTACCGGGCCCTGAATCGACTCGAAGGCTTCGGCGATCTTGATGGGGCGATTCAGACGTAGCCGGTCAACCTTTGAAGTTAAGACGTAGCGGACACAAAAGGATCTTCAAGCAACAATCAGTTCAACTATCCGAGCGTCCCCCTGAGAGACGAAGCGGGTCCCCGCTATGACCGCAAGGTCGACACACCGCCCCCTCTCGCCAGGGGTTTTGTGTTTAAGGGGCCGGTCGCCTGTTTATTGACACCACAACAATGGCTGGGTAACCGTGTTACGTTTGGTAACGCAGGTTGTCCTATTCGGGGAAAACCCTTTCCGAGAACCCGCTTCGGGAAGGTACTGATCAAACTCCGTTTGCGCTGCGACCGCCGCCTCGGCCATCTGGCCCTGCCCACGCTGCTGCAAACACTCGGAGCGGCGATCGTCCTCGCCATCGTCGTCGTCGGCACTGGCGCCGAGATCTGCACCGTGGCTGCCGATTACCAGGGCGGCCAGTACGGGATCCTCGGCGGTGAGTTCATCGCGGCCAACGATGTGGCGGCCGACCAGGCGGGAAACGTCTATTCGCTCGAATCGGCCAACAACCGGGTCCAGAAGTTCGACTCCTCGGGCAACTTCCTCCGCACCTGGGGCAAGGGCGTAGACAGCGTCTCCGCCGGCGACGGCTACGAGGTCTGCACCGTCGCGGCGGACTGCAAGACCGGCGTTCCCGGATCCAGCGGCGGCGAGTTCCGTGGAGGCCTGCAAGGGGTCGCCGCGAGCACCTCAGGGCTCGTCTATGTCGTTGACAACGGCAGCGACCGGATCCAGGTTTTCGACACGGCGGGTGGCTTCCTCGGGACGTCGGGCAAGGACGTGGACAGCGTCGCCCCCGGAACCGGCTTCGAGATCTGCACCGTGGCGGCGAACTGCAAGTTTGGCGTGGCCGGCGGGCTGGCCGGTGAGTTCGATGACCCTCGGGACGTTGCAACCGACCCGGCCGGAGACGTCTACATCACCGACCTCGGCAACCAACGAGTCCAGAAGTCCGGCTTCGCGGGGACCTTCCAGGGCATCTGGGGCAAGGACGTCGATATTGGCGGCGGCACGGGGGCGGAGATCTGTACGAGCGCAGCCGACTGCCAGTCGGGCAGCCCCGGAGGACTGGGCGGCGAGTTGAGCTACCCCGCGGGGGCTGCCACCGACGCCGATGGCAACCTCTTCGTCGCCGACACCGGCAACAAGCGGATCCAGAAGTTCACCGACACCACGCCTCCCCAGACCACAATCGACTCCGGCCCGAACGGCCCGACCACCGATATCACCCCGACCTTCGGCTTCAGCGCCGAGGCGGGTGTGATTTTGCGCTGCTCCATCGCCACCGGTACCCCGACCTTCGGCCCCTGCTCAGCAGCCTCAAGTCACACTGACGCCGCTCCGCTCGCCGACGGCGACTACCAGTTCTTCGTCGAAGCGACCGACTCGGCAACCAACTCTGCCTCCGCTTCCCGCAACTTCACGGTGGACACGATCCCGCCGGACACCACGATCAACTCCGGTCCGAGCGGCACCATCACAACCAATGAAGCCACCTTCACCTTCGGCGGAGACCCGGCCGTTGACATCGCCGGGCTCCAATGCAAGATTGACTCTGGCTCTTTCGCCGACTGCCTGAGCCCCAAGACCTTCACCGGCCTGGCCGAAGGCTCACACACCGCCGCTTTCAGGGCTGAAGACACAGCCGGAAATCAGGACCAAAGCCCGGCGACCCGTACTTTCACGGTCGACACAACCGCCCCCGTCACCACAATCGACTCCGGACCCACCGGCACCATCACCACTAACGAAGCGGCTTTCACCTTCTCTTCAAGCGAGGCCGGGTCGAGTTTCGAGTGCGGGATTGACGGTGGCGATCTCAGTCCATGTAGCTCGCCGAAGTCCTACTCGGGCCTGAGCGACGGCCCTCACCGGTTCGCGGTCCGGGCAATCGATGAAGCGGGTAATACCGACCTATCGGAGGTCGCCCGCGTGTTCACCGTCGACACAACACCGCCCGACACCACCATCTACAAGGCCAAGATCAGAAAGGTCAAGGTCAAGGGTGCGGCCAAGGCCAAAAAGGGCAAGAAGGCGGCCTACAAGGTCAAGGTCAAGAACTCCGGCAACGCGGTTGCCAGGGGCGTCAAGTTGAAGGTCACGGGCAAAGGTGTGAAGGCCAAGAAGTCGGTCGGAAAGATCCGGGCCGGCAAGTGGAAGACCGTCAAGGTCAAGCTCAGGTTCAAGAAGCCCGGCAAGATCAAGACCACCTTTAAGGTGACTTCCAAGAACGCCGGCGGCAAGAGCGCAAAGAAGAAGATCAAGGTCAAAAAGTGAGTCTTGGCGACCCAGCGCTCCCTCTCGCCAAGCGGGTTTTGTGTTAAGAGGCCATCGCCTCGGAACCGTCGCCCTGGTCTGGTCGCCTTGCGCGGAGGTGGGTCGGGAGGAGTTCTCCCGAGTCGAGGACCTTGATCATCTCGGTCCAGATAGTGATGTTCTTTTTGACCAGTTCCGGACCGACCTCCTTCACTACCTGATCGAACAATGGTCCTTCGAGGCGCTCCAGTTCCGTTCTGGCCTCAACCCGGTACCAGGGGTTGCGGTCAACGATTTTCACCTCGCCGAAACCCGCATCCGTGAGGGCCGATTCATAGCGGTCCGCCGAAGCCATTCCGAAACTGAGGCCCTCGGCTTTCAGGTATCGCTCCATCGCCGGTGACGGTGGGCCGTCATGCGAGGTCAGCCAGTCGCTGGCCGCCAGACTTTCGCCGGGTTTGAGGATCCGGAACAACTCGCGGAAGAGGAACTCCTTGTCCGAGACGTGGATCAGCGCGTCTTTGGAGAAGACGATGTCGAAGCTGCCGTCCGGGAACGGCAGTCCACCCGGCTGCCCTTTGACGAACTCGGCTCGCTGGTCCAGGTTCGCGGCCCCGGCCCGCCGCCGGGCCGCCTCGATGACCGGCCCTTCCACGTCGAAGCCGGTGATGTGCTCAAGCGGGAATTCTTCGGCCAGGAATACGGTGACGCCGCCCGAGCCGCAGCCGATGTCGAGCACTCTCCTGCCCGAGAAATCGAGGTCGCCGACGATTCGCCGGACCTCATCCGGACCTCCCGGGCTCAGGTAGCCATCGCCCCAGACCGCCTCCAGAAACCGGATATACGGTTCGTCGTATTCGGGCTCTATGGAGGGGCTCGGTTGATCGATAATTGGCCGCGTGTCAGCCCGCGCTGCGGCGGCGTTTCCAGGGGCGGCGGGATTTGCGGCGGTCCTTGAGGATTCGCTGGGCTGCGTTGTGGCCGGAGGCCGCCGTTACTCCTCCGCCGGGGTGGGTGCCGGCGCCGCACAGGTAGAGGCCGCCGACCGGGGTCGCATACTGGGCCAGGTCGGGGGTCGGCCGCATGAACGCCATCTGGTTCATGCCCTGCTCGCCCTGGAAGATCGATCCGCCCTGCAGGCCGTAGATCCGCTCGAGGTCTGGCGGGGCGAGGACCTCGCGCTCGGCCACCGGGGCCTTGAAGTTGGGCGCGAACCGGTTTAGCCGGTCGACGCAGGCATCGCCGTAGCGCTCGCGGTCACCGTCCTTCCACTGGCCCTCTTCCGATGGTCCGTACTGGGTGAACATGGTCATCACCAGACGCTCGTCGTCGGTCAGGCCGGGGTCGACGGTTGAGGGCAGTTCGGCTTCGATGTAGGGATGGGCCGCGGGGCGGCCGGGCGAGGCTTCCTGCCAGGCAGCCTCGAGGTAGTCGATCGAGGGCAGATGTTGACCCCGGTGCTGAGCAGGTGGCCCTGATCCTCTGCGCTGACCCCGGCGTACTGCGGGGCTTCGTCGAGGACCATGTTCACCTTGACCGAACCGCCGCGGGTCCGGTAACGCTTCATGTCGGTGACGACTTCGTCGGGAAAGTGGCTGTCCCCGACCAGGTCGAGTACGGTCGTTTTCGGGTGAGCCCCCGAGGCGACGATCCCGGCCCGGATCTCCTCGCCCGAGGCCAGGGTGACGCCGGTTGTCTCGCCGCTTTTCACGTTGATCGATACGACTTCGGCATCGGTCAGAATGGTCGCGCCAGCAGCTTCGGCGGAGCAGGCGATCGCGCCCGAGATCGCGCCCATGCCGCCGACTACCTGTCCCCAGGCTCCGCTGATCCCGTCCAGTTCTCCGAGGGCGTGGTGGAGCAGGTTGTATGCCGTGCCCGGGGTTCGGGGGCCGGCCCAGACGCCGACCACCCCGGTCGAGGCGATCGACCCTTTGAGGCCGTCGTGTTCGAACCAGTCGTCGAGCAGGTCGCCGACTGACATCGTGAAGATCCGGACCAGGTCATGGATGTCGCGCCGGCTCATTCCTGCTACCCGGGCACCCTCGCGAAGCAGGTCGGCGATGTCGCCGGGACTCTTCGAGCCGAGTGGCGGCGGCTCCCTGAGCAGCATCGGCCGGAGGATTTCGGCGCTGCGCTCGAGCAGATTCTCGAAGTCCGCGTAAGAAGCGGCATCTCTGGGTGAGTGCCTGGCGATCGAGGCAACCGTGCGCTCGACCTCGTTGAAGAAGAAGATCGGGCCGTCCTCGGTCATCGCGGCGTAGGCCGGATCCATCGGGTAGGCCCTGTAGCCGAAGTCTTTGAGCTTCAGGTCGCTGATCACTTTCGGCTGGAGCATCGAGACCACATAGGAACAGCGGGAGACCCGGGCGCCGGGCCAGACCTCCTCGGTGACACAGGCCCCGCCGAGGACGCCGCGTCTCTCCAGGACAACCACTTTCAGTCCCGCCCGGGCGAGATAGGCGGCCGTGGTCAGGCCGTTGTGTCCGCCACCGACCACGATCGCGTCGTAACTCGAACTGATCGAGCCATTGCGATCCTCGGCGTATCCGGCGCCAGCGGCGGGCGTCGCAGCTGCCTCCATGGCCCGACAGTAAACGCCTGCGTCCTCGTCGTGCTCGGCGGGTAAGGCGGCCGCACCCCGCCAGATCGACGGAGCGGGCCCCCACAATTGATACGGTGGACACAGCGTAAGTAAGCGGCCACGTCGCTTCACGGGCAGGGCCGGGCACAGGGGATTCGCTCGAAGAACGGGCGGGAAAGCAGGCACGGAAATGACTCAGGATGCGGTCCGGACGGGTTTCACATCGCGATTGATTCTGCTGACCACGCTTTTCGCCGTTCTGGGATTCGGACTGGAAGAGTCCGCGCGGGCTTCGCTTGGGCCGGTGGTCGTCTCGCCGGTAAAGGACATCAACCCTGGATCGGACGACGGCAATCCGCTTCAGAATCGCGGCGGGATCGACTTCGGTGGGGTACTGCTGTTCGCTGCGACCGACGGCTACACCGGTGCCGCACACGCCGACGAACTATGGCGCTCTGACGGTACCGACGCCGGCACCTTTCTGGTCAAGGACATCGCGGACTCGGGTCCAATGTTCTCCAGCAGTCCTGACTGGATGACTGAAGTTGGCGGAGAGGTATTTTTCTCGGCCTCTTCGGGATCACTTGAAGGCACCGAGCTCTGGAAGACCGACGGCACCGAGGCGGGCACGGTCCTGGTCAAGAACATCAACCCGACTGGCTTCAAGAGTGGCGCCCCATCCGATCTCACCAAAGTTGGCAGCACCCTGTACTTTCTGGCCAATTCTGACGACACCGACGGCCAGGAACTCTGGAAGTCCGACGGCACACCTGGCGGTACGGTGATGGTCGAGGATCTTCAGACTTCCATCAGTCCGGTGTTCAACCTGATGGCGGTCGGCAACCGGCTCTTCTTCACCCGGAAAACCGCCTTCGAAGGCAAAGAACTCTGGACCTATGACGGTGTCTCGCCTGGCACGACGATGGTCGAGAACATCGGTCCCGGGGCCGCCGACGGCCTGCCGGTCCCGTTCACTCCCCAGTTGGAGAGCGACTACATCGACTTCGGCGGCATCCTTTACTTCCGGGCGAACGATGGCACGAACGGGCTCGAACTCTGGCGCTCGGACGGGACCGCGCTCGGCACTTTCATGGTCAAGGACATCAGTGGCAATGCCGCCGGCGACAGCATGAGTTTCGGAGCATCCTTCGCGGAATCCAACGGACAGCTTTTCTTCGCCTGGGACTTCGGGCTCCAAAAGACCGATGGCACCCCGGGGGGTACCGTTCCGGTAGGCACCGTCGGCAATACGCCAACCGAACTCGTTGACGTTGACGGAACTCTCTTCCTCGAAGCGGGCAGTACCAAGGTGTTCAAGTCCGACGGGACCAATGCCGGAACCCAGGAGGTGTTCGATGCCGGCGCAACCACCTTTGGCCTGATGGCTTTCGATGACAACCTCTACCTGTCTTTCGACGACGGAGTCCACGGACAGGAGCTGTATCGGAGTGACGGCACGATCGGCCCGCCCGAACGACTGACCGACATCAATCCGGCCGGAGGCTCGCTGGTCAACCAGGGGGTTGTCGTCGGGGACCGCCTGTTCTTCCGTGGCGATGACGACGGAGCGACCGGGGTCGAGCTGTGGTCGGTCTACGCAGATCAAACCGCGCCACAGACCACGATCGATTCCGGACCGGCCGAAGGAGAGACGATCGAGGTCAACTCCGCGACCTTCACCTTCTCTTCGAACGAGCCGGGCTCGACTTTCACCTGCTCCCTCGACGGCGGGGCACCGGTCGCGTGCAACAGCGGCTCCAGCACTTACGCCGGGCTCAGCGAAGGCCCCCATACCTTCTCGGTAGCCGCCACCGATCCGCCCCCCTACAGCAACGTCGATCCGACCCCGGCCACCCGCGCCTTCACCTACACCGTGCCTGCCGTGATCACTCCTCCGCCACCGCCTCCACCGACTTCCGATACGACTGCCCCGAAGCTGCGCCTGAGCGGCAGGAAGAAGCAGACCAACCGCAAGCGACTTGTGGTCAAGGCGGCCTGTCTGGACGAAGCCTGCTCGCTACGGGCCACCGGCAAGATCAAGGTCAAGATCTTCAAACGAAACGGCAAGGTCAAGAAGACCAAGAAACTGAAGTTGAAGAAGGTGACCGCAAGCCGCGCTGCCGGCAAGCGGGTAACCCTCCGGTTGAAACTCTCCAGGAAAGCCCGCCGTCTGGTCGGCCGAGCTTTGAAAAGGAAGAAGATCTCAAAGGCGAGGATCAAGGTCAGGGCGACTGATTCCGCCGGCAACAAACGCTTCCGCGGCCGCACGGTCAAGGTCATCAAGAAGAAGCGGAGATCTCGCGCCTCGAGGTGACCTGCCAGGGTGATTTCAGGAGAGTGACCAGGCGGTCACCGTCAGGGAGCCGGCGACCACCAGGTTCATCGGGATTCCCGCCCTGAGGTAGTCCGAGAACCTGTAGCCGCCTGGTCCGTAAACCATGGTGTTGGTCTGGTAGCCCATCGGAGTGAGGAAGGAAGACGAGGCGGCGACGGCGATCGTCATCGCGATGATCCTTGGGTCGAGTCCGGCGCTCGCGGCCACTGACAGGGCGATGGGGAAGACCACCACCACTGCCGCGTTGTTTGTAATCACCTCGGTCAGCAGCGTCGTCGCGACCACGAGGCCGAGGATGATGCCGAAGTTGCCCCAGCCGCCGAAAATGTCGAGCAGACCGTTGGCCATCGACTCGGCGAGTCCGGAGGACTGCATCGCTTCGCCGATTCCGAAAGCGGAAGCGATCAGCAGGATCACGCTGAAGTCGATCGCCTCGCCCGCCTCGGAGAAGCTGATGGTCTTGGTCGCGATCAGAATCCCCGCGGCGATCAGCGCTGCTTCGAGGATGCTCAAGACCTCGAAGGCGGCGAGGGCGATGACCGCCAGGGCCAGCAGGCCGACCAGGGGCGCCCGGCGGGTGGCCGATGGAGTCGGCCCACCGATGCGGGAGACCAGCAGGAAGTCGCGGCTCCTCCTCGAGCGGACCTTGAAATCAGGGCCGGCGAGGAGCAGCAGGGTGTCTCCGGGTTCAAGTGCGACCCGGCCAAGGCCCTTGTCGATTCGGACGCCGGCGCGGTGCAGTCCGACCACCGCCGCCTGGTAGCGGCCGCGGAACTCGAGTTCGGCGAGGGTCTGACCGGCGAGACGGGAATCGGCACCGACCACGGCCTCGAAAAAGGTGTGTTCGGGGCTGTCTATCTCCAGCATGTGCTGGCTCTCGGCCGATCGCAGGCCGCTGGTCCGCTGGAAGTCGACGATCGAGTCCGAGTCCCCGGCGAAAGTAAGCCGGTCTCCTCCGGCGAGCCTGCGACTGGGGGAGACAGCCGGCAGCACCACACCGCCTCGCTGGATCTCGACCAGGAAGATGCTCTTGAGATTCCTCAGGCCGGCATCGGCGATGCTGGATCCGTCGAGCGGACCTCCTTCGATCACCTCCATCTGGAGCGTGAACTCCCGCATCTCGTCGGTGAACTCTTCGATCGCCGCCCGCCGGACCGGCAGCAGCCGGGGCACCAGAAACACCAGCACGATCATTCCGAGGATTACCGAGATCCCGCTCACTTTTGTTATTTCGAAAATCCCGATTGGCGACTGCCCGGTTTCTTCAAGCAGACCCGAAGCGACCAGGTTGGTCGAAGTGCCGATCACCGTCAGGGTGCCACCGAGGATCGCGGCATAGGAGATCGGCAAGAGCAGCTTCGAGGGGGAAACCCCGCGACGGTTGCACCAGGAAGTGACCTGTCCGATGAGCATCGCCACCAGCGGGGTGTTGTTGATGAAGGCCGAAATTACCGCCGTGGGTGCGTTCAGCCGGGCCAGGGAAGTACGGGTCACCTCGTTCTCCTTGCCCAGCATCCGGTTGACGACCGGTCCCAGCAGGCCGGTCTTGTCGGCACCGTAGGCCAACACGTAAAGGGCGGCCACGCTGAGCGGAGCCGAATTGGAAAAGCCGGAGAAGGCCTGGGTCTCGTCGATCACCCCGAAAAGGAGTAGTCCTACCGTCGCCGTCAGTACCGCGGCGGCGGGAGGGACGAGCTCAAAGGCGAGCGATGCAAGCATTGCGGCAACTACGGCAGCTGTGAACCAGGCGTCGAGACTCATAGGCAATTCATATTAGACCATTCAACTTAGTCAAGAATGTCGGGTCGAAACCGACCGACCACCTCTCCAACCGTTAGGTTTGTGGTCACAGTCGGGAACCGGCACCAACCCGAACTCCACCGAAAGGCAGCTAGTGGCATACCCATCGATTTCTCTTTTCGCAGTCGTCTACAGCGGTATCGCTGAAGTTGAGGCTCGCCAAGAGGCGGCTGGAACGGTGGCAGCATGAAAGCCCGACTGGCTACCGGCCCGGCAATCCTGCTGCTTGCGGCGGCGATGTTCGCCGGCTGTGGCAGTTCGTCCGACGACAACTCGACCGAAGGTTCTACGTCGACCACCGACGTAGAAAGCACGCTCCAGGCGAAACTCGCCGACGCGTCCAGTTCCTGTAACGAAGCGGCCGCCGGTATCTCGAACTCGACGCTTCAGGCTGCCGCGAAGGCTGCCTGCGACCAGCTGAACTCCGATCTGTCCAAAGAGATCACAAGCGCTTCGGATTCCGCCAAGGGAAACCTGAGCGACGCGCTCGACAACCTGGCATCCGACTGCAAGGACAAGGTGTCGGGCCTGAAGGCAATCGAGGGCGTCGCGGACTCGTTCTGCAGTGCGATCGCAGCATCTTCGGGCGCGGTCACAACGACCACTCCTTAGATAGCCGCTACTGATCGAGAGGCTGGTTCTCTCTTTGGAAGGATGTTCGGTTAGAAGGCAGTCGTGACGCTCAGTTGATTGCGGCGCTAGGGTGGCGGGTAGGTGCTTTTGTCAAGCACCACCGTCCATTCACAAGGAGAGAGGCCGTCCACCATGATCTTTGTTCGTGCATTGCAGAATTCATCGATAGCGAAGTTGCTGGCAGTCGTTGTGCTCAGCCTGGGACTCGGTACCGCGGTCGCCGCCTGTGGCTCCGGTTCCGACAGCAGTAGCAGCAGTAGTAGTAGCAACGGAGGCACGGAGGGCGGGTCGATCACGATCTCCCAGACTTCACAGCCTGACTTCCTTGATCCGGCACTCTCATACACGGTGAATGGCTGGGAGCCGATGTGGCTCGTTTACACCCCGCTCCTGACGTATCCCCATGTCGAAGGCACGACCGGCGGCGAAGTGACCCCCGGACTTGCCGAAGATCTGCCGACCGTGAGTAACGGTGGCAAGACTTACGAACTTAAGCTGAGAGATGGTCTTAAGTACGCGGACGGCCAGCCGGTTGTTGCCAGCGACTTCAGCCACACGATCAAGCGGGTACTCAACCTCGAATCAGGTGGCTCCTTCTTCTTCGAGAACATCGTCGGTGCCGATGAGTACCTGAAGGCCGGCGATCCGAACGGTGAGATCAAGGGCATCAAGACCAACGACAAGACCGGTGAGATCACGATCGATCTGGTCGGCGCGGATGCTTCGTTCTCGAACATCCTGGCGACCAACTTCGCCGGGTTGGTTCCGGGGGATACACCGTTCAAGAACCAGACCGAGAATCCCCCGTCGGGAGTCGGCGCCTACACGATCACCAAGTCGGTGCCGAACCGCGAGTTCGTGATGGAGAAGAGCCCGAACTTCGCCAGCTTCAACATTCCGGACATCCCGACCGGACACGTCGACAAGATCACGACGAAGATCATCAAGAACGCCAACCAGCAGGCTCAGGATGTCCTGTCGAACAAGCTGGATTACATGCAGGATCCGCCCCCGGCAGACCTCAAGCCGACCGTCAAGGCCCAGGCCGGCGATCGATACGGAGAGACGACGACGGGTTCGACCTACTACTTCTTCATGAATACCCGGGTCGCGCCGTTCGACGATGCGAAGGTCCGTGAAGCCGTGAACTATGGTATCGACAAGCCGGGCCTGGCTCGCATTTTCGCTGGTGAACTGGCTCCGGGCTGCAGCTTCCTGCCGCCGGGAATGCCTGGTTACAACGAGGCATTCGACACCACGGACTGCCCTTACGGTGATCCGTCACAGCCGCCGGATCTGGAGAAGGCCAAGCAGCTGCTCAAGGAAGCGGGTGCCGACGGCACCAAGCTGACGGTCTGGGGCAACAACGATGACCCGAGCGACAAGGTGACCGAGGCTTACGCCGACATGCTCAACCAGATTGGATTCGACGCGAAGCCGAAGATCATTGACGGCGGTGTCTATTTCCAGACGATCGGTAACCAGTCGACGAAGGCCCAGACAGGCTTTGCCAACTGGTTCCAGGATTTCCCCCACCCGCTGAACTTCTCGTTCCTGGTGGACGGAGATTCGATTCAGGACACCAATAACCAGAATTTCGGCAACGTCGACAACAAGCAGCTCAACGAGGAGATCAACAAGCTGACCCTGGAAACGGATCTGCCCGCAGTGGCCGACCGTTGGGAAGCATGGGACGAGTCGTTGGTCTCTCCTCCGAACAGCTACATCGCGCCGTACGGTCATCGCAAGCTCGCGACGTTCGTATCCGACCGGATCAACTTCGACGCGATTGTCTTCCACCCGCTCTACAACAATGACTACTCGACCTTCGAGTTGAAGTAGGCCGGGCGGGCAGGAGAACCGGAGAGTCGTTGATATGCGAGGAGGCGTGCCAACCGGCACGTCTCCTCGTTGTCAGAAAAAAATGACCTGCGTTTGAGCGGGACCGCCGACAAGCCGGTCAGCGACCTCGAGGCCTTTGCGGAACCGCCGGCGGTCACCGTCGAGGGGTCCGGGGGCCAGAGTCCCTGGCGTCTGGCCGCGAGGCGGCTGCGGAAGCGACGGTTCGCCCTCTTCATGGGAGCGGTATTCGTCCTGCTGGTACTGGTGATGGCGGCCGCACCACTCTGGGCCGAACACGTGGCCCACACCTCGCCAAACGAGAACCACCTTTCCGACCAGATCGACGTTGGCGGCGAAAAGATCAACGTCGTCGGTCTCGACGGGGTCCCGATCGGGCCGACCTGGCGGGGTGAGTTCTTTCTCGGGGCGGACGGCAACGGCAGGGACGTGGCGGTGAGACTGCTCTACGGCGGCAGGAACTCCCTGATCATCGGCCTGAGCGCGGCGCTGATCACCCTGCTCCTGGGACTGACGACCGGCCTGCTGGCCGGCTATTTCCGCGGCTGGACCGACTCGTTCCTTTCGCGGATCATGGACATTCTCTGGGCTTTTCCGGTGATTCTCCTCGGCATCGCGCTCGGTACGTCGCTGGCTCTCGGTGGCCTCAAGCTCGGGCCGGTATCGATCTCCGGCGGGAGTCTGGCGATCCCGATCTTCGTGATCGCGATCGTCTATATCCCCTACCTGGCACGACCGATCCGCGGAGAGGTCCTCAGCTTGAGGGAGAAGGAGTTTGTCGAAGCGGCGCGGGCCCAGGGGATGGGTCCTTTCCGGCTGATTCATTCGGAGATCCTGCCCAACGTCGTTTCGACCGGTCTCGTTTTTTTCCCGTTGCTGGTTGCCAATGCGATCCTGCTCGAGGCGGCACTTTCGTTCCTCGGCGCCGGAGTCCAGCCCCCCGAACCTTCATGGGGCACGATGATCGATGAAGGGGTGGCCCGGATCGTCACAGCGCCGGCTCTGGCGATCGTGCCGGGCATGATGATCGTGATAACCGTGCTTTCGCTGAATGTGTTCGGTGAGGCAGTGCGCGACGCACTTGATCCCCGAGCCAAAGTACGGATCGAGCACTGAGCCGTGGCACTTTTCGCACTCAAACGGCTCGGTTCGATGATCCTGGTGTTGTTCGCGGTCTCGGTTTTGACCTTCCTGATCTTCAACGTGTTGCCGAGTGGTGATCCCGCGGTCCGCATGGCCGGCAAGCAGCCGACCGAAACCCAGATCGAGGCGATCCGGGTGGAATGGGGCTTCGACCAGCCGATTTACGTCCAGTACGAAAAGACCATGCAGAACATGTTCAGCGGCGACATGATCAGCTACTTCAACCAGCTGAACGTGGTCGAAGAGATCTGGAAAGGCGTGCCGAGGACCTTTGCCCTGGCGATCGGTGCGGCGATCATCTGGATGGCCTTCGCGATTGCCCTCGGGGTCTGGAGCGCCATGCGTGCAGGAGGGGTCTCTGATGGCATGCTCAACGTGTTCGCCCTGATCGGAATTTCGATGCCGGTCTTCTGGCTCGGCGCATTGATGAACCAGTACCTGGGATTCGAGTTGACCCAAATACTCGGGTTCGAGCTGTTCCCGAATGGTGGCTATGTGGAGTTCTCGGTGAGTCCTTTCGAGTGGTTTCACCACCTCCTGCTGCCGTGGTTCGCGCTCTCCGTCCTCTTCATCGGCTTCTATTCGCGGGTGCTCCGGGCCAACATTCTCGAGACGATGGACGAGGACTACGTACGAACCGCCCGGGCCAAAGGCCTCTCCGAGCGGCGGGTCATGCTGAGCCACGTGCTCCGCAACTCGATGATCTCGGTGGTCACCCTCTGGGGCCTCGATTTCGCGGTGGTGGTCGGCGGCGGCGCGATCCTCACCGAAACCGTCTTCAACCTCCAGGGTGTGGGGCAGTACGCGGCCGACGCGATCGGACAGCTCGACCAGCCGCCGATCATGGCGGTGACCATGTTCGGTGCGTTCTTCGTCGTCTTCTTCAACGCGCTGATCGACATCGTCTACGCGGCGCTCGACCCGCGGATCCGCCTCCAGGACGGGGACACCGCACTATGAGCGAACCGCTGCTGAGTGTCCGGGATCTTGAAGTGAGCTTTCGCACCGAAGGCGGGTTGCTGCAGGCCGTGGACGGGGTGTCCTTTGACCTGAAACGTGGCGAAACACTCTCGATAGTCGGCGAGTCCGGCTGCGGCAAGTCGGTGACCGCGATGACCCTGATGGGCCTGACGGGCGGACCCAACGCCCGGTTCAGCGGCTCGGTCAAGCTCGATGGGCAGGAGCTGCTCGGTGCCGACGACGAGGTGATGCGATCGATACGAGGCGATCGTATGTCGATGGTGTTCCAGAACCCGATGACTTCGCTCAACCCGGTCCACCGGATCGGCAACCAGATCGTCGAGCAGATCCGGGCTCACCGCGACGTCAGCAAGAAGGAGGCGATGGCCCGCGCCGTGGAATTGCTCGACGCCGTCGGTGTCCCCGACGCCGCCCAGCGGGCCCGCTCCTACCCCCACGAGTTCTCGGGCGGCATGAGGCAGCGGGCGATGATCGCCATGGCCCTCTCCCTGGAGCCCGAGATCCTGATCGCCGACGAGCCGACGACGGCGCTCGACGTCACGATCCAGGCCCAGATCCTCGAGCTCCTGAAGCAGCTCAACCGGGACTTCGGCCTGACCGTGATCCTGATCACCCACGACCTGGGGGTCGTCGCCGACATCGCCGACCGGGTGGCCGTGATGTACGCCGGCCGGCTGGTCGAGACGGGCACATTGGACGAGATCTTCTACGACCCGAGGCATCCATATTCCTGGGGACTGCTCGGCTCGGTTCCGCGGATCGAGGGCGAACGCCTCGCGCGACTGGCCCAGATCGACGGGCAACCACCGGCGCTGATCGATCCGCCTCCTGGCTGCCGCTTTCGTGAGCGTTGCCCCCATGCCTTCGGCAAGTGCGGGGAGGAGCCGGAACTGCTCAGCCGGGGCGAGACCCCTGGCCACCTCGATCGCTGCTGGCTCGATATCTCCGAACGCCCCGCGCTCCGGCAGCTTCCTTCGGGTCTGATCGGACTGGCCAAGCCCTCATGACCGATGCTTTGGCCAAGTTGGATTCACCCGCTCTGGACGAACCATTGATGGAAGTTCAGTCCCTGAACAAACACTTCCCGCTGCCAGGTGGGTCGCTCTTCGGCAAGAACAAGGGCGCGGTCAGAGCGGTTGACGGAGTCAGTTTCGCGTTGCGAAAGGGCGAGACTCTCGGCCTGGTCGGTGAATCCGGCTGCGGCAAGTCCACTCTGGCGAGGTCGCTGCTCCAGCTCCTCCGGCCAAGTTCGGGTTCGGTCAAGTTTCGCGGAGTCGAGCTCACCGAGCTCAGCAGCAAGAAGCTCAGACCACTGCGCCGCGACATGCAGATGATCTTTCAGGACCCCTATACATCCCTGAATCCCCGCAAGCGGGTCGGGCACATCATCGGCGAACCGCTACGCATCCACGGGCTGGCCGAAGGTGCCGAGCTCGAACGCCGGGTGCGGGAGAAGCTCGATCAGGTCGGCCTCTCGGGTGACTACTACGGCCGGTATCCACATGAGTTCTCAGGAGGTCAGCGGCAGCGAATCGGTATCGCCAGAGCACTGGCACCCGAGCCGAGCCTGATCGTTGCTGACGAGCCGGTTTCGGCACTCGATGTCTCGATCCAGGGCCAGATCGTGAACCTGATGGCCGATCTTCAGCGAGACCTGGATCTGACTTACCTGTTCGTGGCCCATGACCTGGGAGTGGTCCGGCAGGTCTCGGACCGGATCGCCGTGATGTACGTCGGCAAGATCGTCGAGATCGGGCCAGCCGAATCGGTGTACACCAACCCGATCCACCCCTACACAGCGTCGCTGCTCGCGGCGGTCCCGATTCCGGACCCCCGGGCCAACGAAGCCCGTGAAAGAAATCCCCTCGAAGGTGACGTACCCAGCCCCTCGGACCCGCCTCCAGGTTGTCGTTTCCACACCCGATGCCCGTTCGCCGACGAAATCTGCGAGCAGGAAGAGCCACCCCTGGTGGACTATGGAAACGGGCACTTCGCTGCCTGCCATCATCCGCTGGGCCGCACCCCTCGTGGAACAGGTTAGGTTGGGTCCATGGGAATAGATCTCTTTGCCGGTTGCCGCGTCAGTGACTTCGAAACCTCGAAGGCCTGGTACGAGCGATCCCTCGGAGCGGAACCTTCATTCATCCCGAACTCGACCGAAGCGGTCTGGGAACTCGCCGAGCACCGTTTCCTCTTCATCGTCGAAAGTGAAGATGGCGGGGGAGGGGCGGACCACCTGATCTTCGTCAATGATCTCGACGCGGCCGTCCAAGTCATCTCGTCGCGCGGCATAGAGCCGGACGAGCGAGAGACCTATCCGGGCAAGGTGCGCAAGGCGACTTACGTGGATCCGGACGGCAACGAAATCAGCTACGGCGGCCCCGACGCCTGACCGCTGTTGCGGGCAACCAGTTGCCCGCTTCAAACTGCCCAGCGGATTGACCTGCTTCTCCAGCCAGCTCGAGCCGAATAGGGTGGGTTGATGGAGGAGAAATGGGTTTCCTGAGCCCGAGTCCGCCGCCCTTTGAAGTCGAGGAGTGGCGAAGGCGTCCTTATCTGGAACGGCTGAAGCCGCTGGCCCAGGACTGGGCGGTCAACGGGATCGGGGTGCCCGAAGCGGTCTACCTGCTCTATCTGGTCAAGCTGGCGGTCTACACCGTCGGTGGCCTGCTGCTGATTTCGGCGACGAGCGACCTCGGCGGACTCGGCGAGATCGGTTCCTGGTGGACCCAGCCGGTGGTCTTCCAGAAGGCGGTCATCTGGACGATGCTCTGGGAGGCCCTCGGCCTGGGCGCCGGATCGTTGCCGCTCACCCTGCGCTTCTCCCCGATGATCGGCGGCTTCCTCTACTGGCTCCGGCCCGGCACCATCCGCCAGCCTCCGTGGCCCGGAAAGGTGCCACTCACTGGGGGCACGACCCGGGGGATCTTTGACGTCGCGCTCTACTCCGGCTTCGTCCTGACCGCCCTCTGGCTGTTGGTGATGACCGGAGCCGGCGGCGTCGATCCGGTCGCGGTCGGGGTTCTGCTCGCCTTTCTCGGCCTGCTCGGGCTGCGGGACAAAGTGCCCTTCCTCGCAGCCCGCACCGAGATCTACGGCCCGATGCTGCTCATCTTCCTGTTTCCGCTCGACCAGATGATCGTGGCGCTCCAGGTGGTCTTCGTCTGCATCTGGTGGGCGGCGGCATCCTCGAAGCTCAACCGCCACTTCCCGTTCGTGGTCACCGTGATGATTTCCAACACGCCGTGGAACCGGTCACGGAAAGCGAAGAAGAAGCTCTACCGGGACCATCCGGAAGACCTGCTGCCTTCGACTATCGGCAACCTCTCGGCCCACGTGGGCACGGTGATCGAATTCACCCTGCCGCTCCTGCTGATCGCTTCCGGCGGCGGCATCGTCGGGAAGGTCGCCGTGATCGGAATGGTGCTCTTCCACCTCCACATCCTCTCGACCTTCCCGCTGGCGGTGCCACTCGAGTGGAACGTCTTCATGATCTTCGGCATCCTCTTCCTGTTCGGCCACTACGGTGCCGTGCCCTTCTCCAGCCTCGATGATCCACTGCTGATCGCGGTACTGCTGCCGCTGATCATCGGCATCCCCATCCTCGGGAACTTCCGGCCCGACCTGATCTCCTTCCTGCCGTCCATGCGTTATTACGCCGGCAACTGGGCAACCAGCCAGTGGTACTTCCAGAAGGAGTCCGGGGCGGAGGCGAAGCTGGACGAGAAGCTCAACAAGCCGGCACCGACTGTTCCCGCCCAGCTCGAGAAGTTCTACGAACCGGGGATCTGCGAAATGCTGCTCCACAAAGGGCTGGCTTTCCGTTCGATGCACTCGCACGGCCGGGCGCTCAACGGGCTAGGGCCGCGGGCGGTCGATGATCTCGAGGAGTACGACGTGCGTGAAGGCGAACTGGTGGCCGGGGTCGTGCTCGGCTACAACTTCGGTGATGGACACTTCCACGACCACCGTCTGCTCGCTGCAATTCAGGAGCGTTGCGCCTACGGGCCTGGCGAATTGCGGATCGTGACGCTCGAGTCCCAGCCGGCCAATCTTGGCACCCAGCGCTACCGGATCTTCGACGCCTGCGACGGCATGATCGAAGAGGGGACCGTTGAAGTCCAGGACATGGTTGCCCGCCAGCCTTGGCTTGGCGGAGTCGAACCTTTCCCGGTCCGGGTGCGGTCAAATGAGTGAGGCGATCGTCGTCGGCTCGGGGCCGAACGGGCTGGCCTGCGCGGCGGTGTTGGCAAAGGCCGGCGTCAAAGTCACGGTCTACGAGGCGGGCGAGACGATCGGTGGTGGCACCAGGACAACGGAACTGACCGAACCGGGACTGCTCCACGACCACTGTTCGGCGGTCCACCCGATGGCCGTCGCTTCACCGGTCTTCCGCGAACTCGACCTGGCCGGGCACGGGCTTGAATGGTGCTGGCCCGAGATCGACCTGGCTCATCCCCTCGACGGGGGTGCGGCCGGAGTCATGCACCGCTCAATCGAAGACACGGCGAGCGGCCTCGGCGCGGACGGCAAGACCTGGAGCCGGATGTTCGGGGCTACCTCCGCCGCATTCGAAACGCTGAACGAAGATCTGCTCGAACCGATGATCCACCTGCCGAAGCACCCCTCCAGCTTGCCCGTTTCGGGCTGCCGACCCTCGTACCGGCGAGCGTCACTGCCCGCCGGTTCTCGACGCCGGAAGCAAAGGCGCTTTTCGGTGGAGCAGCCGCCCATTCATTCAGCCCTCTGACCCAGCCGATGAGCTCGGCGATCGGTATGGCGCTGATTACAGCCGGCCACAGCCAGGGCTGGCCAGTGGCGAAAGGCGGCTCGCGGGCGATCACGGATGCGATGGCTTCCGTGATCGAAGGAGCCGGAGGCCGGATCGAAACGGGTCGGCGGATTGGTTCGGTCGACGAGTTGCCCGCAGCCGATGCGGTGGTGCTGGACCTCGGTCCCCACGGAGTGCTCGATATCGCCGGTAGTCGGCTGCCGGCCGGGGTGAAGAAGGCCTACGGCCGTTATCGGTACGGGCCTGGCGCGTTCAAGCTCGATCTGGCAATCGAAGGAGGCATCCCCTGGACGAACGAAGCCTGCCGCCGGGCGGGGACGGTCCACGTCGCCGGGACCTTCGAAGAAATGGTCTTTGCCGAAGCCGAGACCAATCGCGGCCGGATGCCAGAACGCCCCTACATGCTGGTCGCCCAGCAGTATTTGGCCGACCCATCGCGATCGCGCGGGGACCTTCATCCGGTCTGGGTTTACGCGCATGTACCGAACGGATACGCGGGAGATGTAACCGAGGCGATGCTGGACCAGGTCGAACGCTTCGCCCCGGGAGTTCGAGAGCGGATCGTCTCCACCGTCACCACCCCGGCGACCGACTTCCCCCAGATCAATGCCAACTATGTCGGCGGCGACATCGCCTGTGGGGCGAACACCCCGCGGCAGCTGATCTCCCGGCCCCGGTTTGCCCTGAACCCGTACCGCACCGGCGCCACCGGTATGTACATCTGCTCGGCGGCCACCCCGCCGGGTGGCGGCGTTCACGGAATGGGCGGAGCCAACGCCGCGCGGACTGTGCTCGGGGACCTCGCCCGGTAGCAATCCGGCAGGTGCCCCGGGCGGCTATCGTCGGTCCATGAGCATTCTGGATTCGTTCTCTCTTGAAGGCAAGGTCGCCGTTGTAACCGGCGCTTCATCCGGACTCGGCGTGGCGTTTGCGACGGGCATGGCCGAAGCCGGAGCTGACATCGCGATCTGTGCACGAAGGGTCGAAAAGCTCGAGGCGACCCGGGTTGCGGTTGAAGCCCTCGGGCGTCGTTGCGTTGCGGTCGAAGCTGACGTCTCCAACCCCGAAGACTGCGACCGGGTGATCAGTGAGGCGGTCGTAGCTCTCGGCCACGTCGACGTGCTGGTTAACAACGCCGGCATCGGCACCGCTGTCCCGGCCACGCGTGAGGCTCCGGACGAGTTCCGCAAGGTGATCGACATCAACCTGAACGGCTCATATTTCATGGCCCAGTCCTTTGCCCGGGCGATATCCGAGAATGGTGGTTCAATCGTCAACATCGGCAGCGTGCTCGGATCGACCACTGCTTTCCTGCCTCAGGCCGCCTACGCTTCCTCGAAGGCCGCGATCATCGGACTTACCCGTGACCTCGCCCAGCAATGGACCGCCCGCAAGAAGATCAGGGTCAACGCCCTGGCGCCCGGCTTCTTTGAGTCCGAGATGACCGACCAGTACCCGGACGGATACCTCGAGAGCATGATGATCAGGGTCCCCGCGGGTCGCAAGGGCGAGTCTCCTGAACTCGTGGCCGCCGCGATCTTCCTGGCCAGCGACGCTTCGTCCTACATCACCGGCTCGCTACTGCCGGTCGATGGTGGTCTGCTTACGACTTAGTCGCCCGACCACTTGAGGAAACCAGGCTTTTTGAAAACACGAACGCCCCGGGCCGATCAATCGACCCGGGGCGTGTTTCGCGAGGTGAGCCAGAGGTTCAGTCCGCCTGCTCGGTCTGGGTGCTTTCCTTTTCGTCGGGATCCGGCGCTCCATCGTCAGCACCTTCGGCACCCGACTCGCTGTCGGCACTTTCTGTACTTGACGCGTTGTCGTCGGCACCTTCGGGACCCGACTCGTTTTCCGTCCCTTCCGACGAACCGTTGTCATTCACTTCGGTTTGCTCCTGCGAAGACTGGTCACTGGAGGAGTTGCCATTCGTTGCGGATGCGATCGCGGAACCACCCAGGGCCAGTGCTACGAGGGCCAGGAGCGACGCGACTATTTTCTTGATCTTCGATGACATCTTCATCCTTCTCATTGAGGCCGGCATTGACCGGCGCTTTTCCAATGAGACGAGTATGCGACGGTGTCCCTGAATAACTCCTGATTGCGACAGCCCCGTTCAGATGCCGTTCAGGAGTCATTCATGTGCCCGGACGATCATTCAGATAATGAAAAGTCAGAGAAAACCGTGACATCCCGCGTTCTGGTCGTCGAAGACAACCCGGAACTCCGCAGACTCCTGAATCAGGGCCTGGACGAAGAGGGCTTCGATGTGACGATGGCCCGTGACGGGCGCGAGGCGCTGTCAATCGCCGAGTCGAGTGAACCGGACCTGCTTGTGATCGACATCGGCCTGCCTGATTCGGACGGCCGTGACGTTTGCCAGGCGTTGAAGTCAGCTGGCGTCGAGGCGCCGGTCCTCTTCCTCACGGCCAGGGACTCCGGTGCGGATCGTGTGTCCGGATTCAGCGCCGGCGGTGACGACTATCTGACCAAACCGTTCGTCTTCGCGGAGCTGGTGGCGCGGCTGAGGGCCCTTGCCCGCCGGGCACCTGTCACCTCGAAAGAAGAGGTCGGAGACCTCCGACTGGATCCGGTCAGGCACGTACTGACATCGGGCGAGCAGAGCGCCGAGCTGACGCCGACCGAGTTTCGCCTGACTGGAGCGCTCATGTCCCGCTCTGGCGAAGTCATCAGGCGCCGGGAAATGATCGCCGCAGCGTGGCCGTCAGGCGCGATCGTTCACGACAACACCGTCGATGTCTATGTGCGGCGCCTTCGAAAGAAGATCGCCGAAGTGAAAAGCGAGACCGAGATTCACACAGTCCACGGCGTCGGCTACAGGCTCGAATGAACGGGACGATCCGCCAGCGACTCACCGTTTCGGTGGTCGCCGTTACTGCGGTCATGCTGACGCTGCTTGTCCTCGGGTTCAACTTTTCCCTGCGCTCAAGCCTCGACGCGGACGTCAACCGGCTGCTCGAGGCGAGGGCTCAGGCCGCGTTGGAGAGCGTCAATACGGAAGACGGAAAAGTCGAGGTCAATGAAACTGCTGATGGTGGCGCCGAAAACGCACTCGCCTGGGTGTACGCGAACGGAGTAGTGGTTGAACATCCTCAGGTGGGCGGCAAGCTGGATGCCGTCGCCGCAGCCCTTGCGGCGAAAGGGGAAGGACAGGTGGACGACTCCGATGGTGACACCCGGCTTTACGCGCTCCCGATAGTTGAAAAAGGCGTCCGCATCGGCACTGTCGTCTCCGGTCTGTCACTCGAACCCTACGAGCGCACCGCCGACCGGGCCGCGATCGCGTCGGTGGTGCTCGCCCTGATCATGATCGTTCTGACCTCCATCACTACGAGGCTGGTCGTGGGCCGCGCCCTCAAACCGGTGGCGACGATGACCGAGGAGGCGGCGAACTGGAGCGAACACGACCTCGACCGCCGATTCAACGAAGGAACCCCGAACGACGAACTGACCCGCCTCGCCGCGACGTTCGACTCGATGCTCGATCGCCTGGCTTTCATGGTCCGGCACGAGCGGAACTTTTCGGCGGAGTTGTCGCACGAGCTGAGGACCCCGCTTTCGGCGATCTCGGCCGAGGCTGAAATAGCACTCGGCAAGGAGAGGGGTTCAAGTGAATACAGGGAGTCCCTGCAAAGAATCTCCGAGAGGTCGGATGAACTGACCCGGATCCTTGAGACCCTGCTCGACGTTTCCCGCTCCGAAGGCGGCGCAATGGCCGCGGAGTCAGTCGAAGCCGGGTCCGTGATCAATGCCACCGTCGACGGCATGATGCCCCTGGCGGAGAGCTACGGCATCGAAGTGGGGGTGAAGGTGACGGGCCAGGTACAGAGCGTTCAGGTCGGGCCCGAAACGTTCCGTCGTATTTTCGCGCCGGTGTTCGAGAACGCGTTGACCTACGCGCACGCAAGAGTCACGATTCAGGTCGTCCGGTCCAGCCGGATTGTCGAAGTGACGGTCTCCGACGATGGCCCCGGATTCGGTCCGGAAGAAGTTGAAGTCGCCTTTGAGCCGGGGCAACGGGGGTCGGCCGAGAGGAATGCGGCCGCACCTACCGGAACCGGACTCGGATTGGCACTGGCCAGGCGACTGGCGCGCGCGAACGGGGGCGATGTGACCATCGCCCTGCCCGGAGGCGCCGGCGGGTCCGTGACCATCTCACTGCCGGAGAGCCTGGACCAGAATTTCTGAACGGTTCGCGCCCGAGCCGGCCGGGCTCGGGCGCGTCGTCTTGAACCGGCCTATGCCGTGGCGGGCTCGCCCAGTGCTTCGGCTTCGGCCTGGATCAGTTCCGGTGGGGTCTGGTCCTTCTTCGTGACCGTGAGGAACACGACCAGTCCGAGGATCGCCGCCAGGAAGATGAAGCTGGTCCCGGTGGTGCCGAGACCGAGGCCACCGTCGGCGGTCGGCTGGGACATCCAGTCGCCGATCGAGGCACCCAGCGGACGGGTGAGGATGTACGCGGCCCAGAACGCGGTGATCGGACCGAGCCTGAACTTGAAATGCGCCAGAGTGACGAGTCCGATCGCGCCGGCAAAGATCAGAACCGAAACGAAGAAACCGAGGCCGTAAGTCTCTGCGACCTGGTCGCCGCCTGATGTACCGAGCGCAAACGTGAAAAGGATGGCGAGCCAGTAGAAAGCTTCCCGCCTCGTGGTGGTGATGGAGTGAATCGAAAGGGTTCGTTCGACGGCGTACCAGATGGCGAACGTGGCGACCAGGGCCAGGGAGAAAACGAGCGTGGTCGTCTGGAGCGCGACGCCCATATTGTCGACCAGATTGTCGGTGATCAAAGTACCGACGACGCTGATCAGCACAACAGCCGTCCAGTAGATCCCCGGAACGTACTTTCTCGATCTGAACTGGAAGATCAGGGCGACGATGAGCAGGGCACTGATCGCATAGGTCGTGTTGGTCAAACCGAAGCCGAGATCCACATTCATGTAGTCGGCTGCCGTTTCACCAACGGTCGTACAGAGGATCTTGATGATCCAGAAATAGAGGGTTACCTCCGGAACCTTGTTGAGCATTTGACGGCCCAGTGACTGGCCCGTCCCGGTGAGGGGTGTTGACTGCGCAAGCGTGTTCATGCCGGGCAGAGTGCTGGTTCAAACCTGAACGTATCCTGATTGCGGGTTTTCCATGCGGGGTTGAAGGAAACAGAACAGTCGTTCGGCTACCCTGCTCGAACTTCTTGCTCCCGGTCCCGGAGCTACTTCCTGACCAGGGACCGAATGAACTTTTCAGCACTTCAACGGCAACAGAATCGAAAGGCAACATGAATCGCACATTTGTCATCGGCGTCGGCATGACCAAGTTCGAGAAGCCCGGAACCAAAGAGGGTGACTACCCGGACTGGGCCAAGGAGGCCGGCGAGAAGGCGATTGCCGATGCCGGCATCACGTACGAAGACATCGACCAGGCCTACGCTGCCTACTGCTACGGCGACTCGACCGCAGGCCAGCGGGCGGTTTACGAGCTTGGCCTCACCGGCATCCCGGTGGTCAACGTCAACAACAACTGCTCGACCGGCTCCAGTGCCCTCTACCTCGCCCGCCAGTCGGTCAAGGGTGGCCTCTCCGAGTGTGCACTCGCGCTCGGCTTCGAGAAGATGGAGAAGGGTTCGCTCGGCGCGAAGTTCCTCGATCGCACCAATCCGATGGACAAGCACGTGATGGCCCTGATCGAGCTGCGTCCCTGGGAAGAAGCTCCACCGGCTCCTCAGATGTTCGGTGCCGCCGGCCGCGAGCACATGGAGAAGTACGGTTCGAAGGCCGAGCATTTCGCCTGGATCGGCTGGAAGAACCACAAGCATTCGGTCAACAACCCGTACGCCCAGTTCCAGACCGAATACACGCTTGCCGAGATCAAGGATGCCAAGGAGATCTACTCGCCGCTGACCAAGCTCCAGTGTTCCCCGACCAGTGACGGCAGCGCCGCGACGATCGTTGCGTCGGAGCGTTTCGTCGACGAGCACGATCTCTGGGATCAGGCGATCGAGATCATCGGTCAGTCGATGATCACGGACATGGCCAGCACCTTCGAGAGCAAGTCCTCGATCAACGTCGTGGGTGCCGACATGAGCCGGAAGGCGGGCGAGCAGGCGCTCGAAGAGGCCGAAGTCGATATTTCGCAGGTCGATGTGGTCGAGCTCCATGACTGCTTCAGTGCCAACGAGCTTCTGACCTACGAAGCCCTCGGCCTGGCGGCTGAAGGCGAGGGCCACCATCTCGTGGAGAAAGAAGCCACCACTTACGGCGGTGACGGTCCGGTGGTCAATCCGTCCGGTGGCCTGATCTCGAAAGGCCATCCGCTCGGCGCGACCGGCCTGGCCCAGGCATCGGAGCTCACCTGGCAACTTCGCGGCACGGCCGACGACCGGCAGGTCGAGGGCGCCGATTACGCCCTCCAGCACAACATCGGACTCGGTGGTGCCGCCGTCGTCACCGTCTACGGGAAGCCTTCGTGAGCGTCGGCACCGGACTGCCTCCCGCCCCGCGACGACCGATCTTCGATGACGAGCACGAGGACTACCGGGAAAGCTTCCGGTCGTTTCTCGCGGCCGAGGTGACTCCGAACTTTGCCGAATGGGACGAGTCCGGTGTTGTCTCCCGCGATCTCTTCGAGAAGGCCGGCAGCCACGGGTTCATGGGCATGGCCATCCCCGAGGAGTACGGAGGAGCCGGGGCAGACGACTGGCGGTTCAACGTCGTCCTCACCGAGGAATCGGTCCGGTCGGGAGTGGGAGCGGCCTTTGGCGGCCCGATGTTGACTACCGACATCTGCCTGCCCTACCTGCTCACTTCCGGCACCGGCGAACAGAAGGCGCGCTGGCTTCCCGGGATTGCCAGCGGCGAGACCGTGATGGCGATCGCCATGACCGAACCGGGAACCGGCTCCGACCTGGCTGCTGTAACGACCAGCGCCCGGCTCGAGGGTGACGAGTATGTGGTCAACGGATCGAAGACCTTCATTACCAACGGCGGCCACGCCGATCGGGTGATCGTCGTCGCCAAGACCGATCCCGACGCCGGGCATGCCGGCATCTCGCTGATCGTGATCGATGCCGACTCCGAGGGATTCTCCCGTGGTCCGCAGATCGAGAAGCTCGGCCAGCATGCGTCCGACACCACCGAACTCTTCTTCGATGATGTCCGGGTACCGGCCGGGAACCTGCTCGGGGCCGAGGGCAGCGGTTTCTACCAACTGATGGAGAAGCTGGTCCCGGAGCGCATGATCATCGCGGTGGCCGCCCTGGCGGGAGCCGAGGCCGCCTTCGAGACCACCCTTGAATACGTCAAGGAACGCACGGCTTTCGGCAAGCCGATTGGCAGTTTCCAGAATTCACGGTTCGTCATGGCGGAGATGAAGACGGAGATTTCGATCGGGCGGGCTTTCGTCGACCAATGCATCGCCGAACATGTGGCCGGTGAGCTGACGATCGAAAGGGCAGCGATGGCCAAGTGGTGGACGACCGAGCTTCTTGGAACTGTCGCCGACAAGTGCCTCCAACTCCACGGCGGTTACGGCTACACCAAGGAGTACGCGATTTCGTCCGCCTGGGTCGATGCCCGCATCACCCGGATCTACGGCGGCACGACCGAGATCATGAAGGAGCTGATCGGCCGGGGGATGGGCCTTTGAGCGGCCCTGGAGCCGGTCCCGACATGTCATCCCCTCGCGCCAAGAATCTGGCGCTTGTCCTCCTCGCACTCACCCAGTTCGTAGTCGTCATCGACGCTTCGATCACCAATGTCGCTCTCCCGTCGATCGGCAAAGCCCTCGACATCGACCAGGACAGCCTCTCCTGGGTCGTCAACAGCTACACCCTCGTTTTCGGCGGCTTCCTGCTGCTAGGCGGACGTCTGGCCGACTTCTTCGGCCGTCGCCGCATGTTCATGGTCGGCATGGCCCTCTTCGGAGTTGCCTCTCTCGCCGGCGGCTTCGCCCAGAGCGAAGAATGGCTGATCATCGCCCGGGCCTTCCAGGGACTGGGCGCCGCGATCGCTTCGCCTGCCGCCCTTTCGATCGTCACCAGGACCTTCAAGGAAGGCTCGGAACGGAACCGGGCCCTCGGTGTCTGGGGCGCGGTTGCCGGAGCCGGCGGCGCCGCGGGCGTCCTGCTCGGCGGCATTCTCACCCAGTGGGCCGGCTGGGAATGGGTCCTGTTCGTCAACGTTCCGATCGCTGCCTTCGTCGTCTGGCAGGCGCCGAAGCGTCTGCTCGAGTCGAAAGCCGAAGAAGAGTCCGAGCGAACTCTTGACATCCCGGGCGCGGTCGCCATCACTGCCGGCCTGGCCCTGCTCGTGTACACGCTGGTGGACGCCTCGAGCATCGGCTGGGGCTCGACCGAGACGATTCTTCGTGGCGTCGCCGCCCTCGCCCTGATCGCCGTCTTCGTGATCGTCGAGCTGCGGACCAAGAAGCCGCTCGTCCCGTTCTCGATCTTCAGGAACCGGACCCTCCGGGCGGCGAACATCGTCGGGATCCTGACCGGCATGTCGCTGTTCTCGATGTTCTTCCTGATCACGCTCTACCTTCAGCAGGTACTGGGCCAGGACGCACTCAAGGCGGGCCTTTCCTACTTGCCGCTTTCAGTATCGATCGTCCTTGCCGCTGGTCTCGCCGGTCAGCTGGTGACGAAGTTCGGCTTCAAGCCGGTCCTGGTGACGGGCCTCATGTGTCGCCGTGGCGCTGGCGTGGTTCAACCAGATCAGCCCGGACGGCTCCTACCTGGCCGACGTGCTCGGCCCTTCGATGCTCGCCGGTATCGGCCTGGGTCTGTCCTTCGTGCCGGTGACGATCGCCGCCATGTCGGGCACCAAACCCGAAGAGGCGGGACTGGCCTCGGTCTGATCAACACCTCGCAGCAGATCGGCGGGGCGCTCGGCCTTGCGATTCTCGCGTCGATCGCCAACACTTCCACCAACGATGCGTTTTCGTCCGGCGTGACCGACAAGGCCGTCGCCTTGACCCAGGGCTTTTCCGACGCCTTCCTGGTCGGGGCCTGCTTTGCCCTCGTGGGTGCGATCGCCGCGGCGCTGCTGATTTCGTCGAAGGACAGCAAGGACCACGCCGAAGCCGCCCAGCGCGGGGAGCCGGAAGCATCCGACGCCTGATCCCGCCGCCTGTACCCGCCTGAGTTAGGATTCTGGACATGAAGAAACTTCCGCTGCTGCTCGCTCTCGTTTTCGTGATCCCTGCCTCAGTCGCCCTTTCGGCCTGTGGTAGCAGCGGCGACAGTTCTGACGCGCCCACCAAGGCCGAATTCATCGCTCAGGCAGATGAGATCTGTGCCAAGGGTGACGATGAGGTCACCGCCATGCTCAAGAAGCAATTCAGTGACAAGGCTCCGAACAAGGATGAAACGACCGCCTTCATATCGGAGAAAGTCATTCCGAACATCGAGCAGCAGGCCACCGATCTGCGCGCACTGACGCCGCCCGGCGGCGACGAGGAAGAGTTCAACGCGTTGCTCGATTCACTCGATGACGGCCTTTCGAAAATCAAGGACGATCCGGCCTCGGCCTTTGGAAAGAACAGCCCGCTCGCCGACGCCAATGAGAAGGCTCAGGCCTATGGCTTCATGTCCTGCGGGGGCAACTGAGCTTCCGGCGCGAGCTACCTGACGTACTGGCCGTGGGAAGCCGAAAGGGATGTGGTGGGGCACGGTCGCCCGGGCCTTCTCTTCAAGGGTCTTCGCGTCGAGGACGAGCAGGAACGACGTTTCTGCCGAAGTGTCAAGGACGACGGACAGGAGCACGCCGTCCGCTTCATCAGTCCCGCCAGGGCGGGAGGCGAAGACCGGCTCGCCGGGCCAGCAGCCTGGTGCCTTCCAGACCTTGCTCGTCCGGGTCTCGAGGTCGGCCGCGACGATCCGGTCGAAGTAGCTCGTCCCGTCGGTTCCCAGGCCCCAGGCAAAACGGTAGGGCCGGGTATTGCTGCGTCCGTAGTTGATCCGCGGCAGTTCCAGCGGCTCTTCGATCAGGCGCTCTGAATCGACCGTTCCGGCGCCGGGTGTAATCGTGAAGCGGGTCAACGCGGGTGCCGGGATCGAGCTGCCACTCCGGAGGTTGTCCAGGTAGAGACTCTGAACTACTTCGGCGTCGTCGAAGGTGCATATGTCGGCGACCACCTGACCGTCATCCGACTCGAATGCGTTTACGTGGTGAAAGGCGAAGCACGGATCGGTCACGAATGGTCCGGTTTCTTCGCCCGTTTTTCGGTCGATCAGGGTGAACCGGGTGCCGAGTTCCGGCTTCCACTTGAAGTTCTCGATGAACGGACGTCCGGAGAACAGAAGTGCCAGCGGGTTGACCACGAATGGGTACTCCGCGAGCACGATCCAGTTCTCGGTCAGTCCGAACGAATGCATGTAGGCGGGTTGCTTCGTGACCGGCGACGAGATCACGTTCACGTCGTCGCCGGAAGCGGGACCGAGGCTGAAGAACCGATACTCGTTGCGACGGCCGAACTTGACCGCGTAGTTCAGCATTCCGCCGGAATGGCTGTCCAGGTGGGGGTGGGCCGTGGTCAGCAAACCAGGCACGTCCCAGGCGACCCCGGCGGATTCGAGGGTCTCGGGATCGAACTCGATCGGGAGCGGTGTCTCGGTCATCGCCACGAATCGCTCACCGAGCTTGACCAGGTTGACGTTGTTGTTGTCGGAGAGATTGGGCTGGAACATCGACACTGCGCGCTTGAAGAGTGACCGGCACGGATCGGTCGCGAACTCGGCGTAGGTGATCTCTCCCTTCGCCGTCGCCGCGCGGTATGCGTTGCTCTCCAGAAACCGGCTCGCGTACGAAACGCCTCCTCCGTTGAAGGAAAAGCGGTGAAGCATCGCCAGGCCGTCGAACCAATGGTTCATCGATTGGTCGCCGACCTCGAACTTCGAGGGTCCGGTGCGGATCAACGAGCCGGTCAGCCACCCGGGGACGTCTCCTTCCACAGGCAGGGAATCAACGCGAACTTCGTTCTCAAGACTCTTGAAACCGAGTGAGACTCCGGCCTCCATCAGCTGTCCGGCAATCCGCGGTCAGGCCAGCCCTTCATGAACCGATCCTACCCGCGCCTAATCGACCAGGTAACGGGTGGGCACGTAGTGCTGGCTGTCGGCGGGCGGTCGGACGTATTCCCGTTTCTGGCTGGGTGGGAGCTTGATCTTCTGCTGCTTGACCTTCTCATACGGAATCTGGTCGAGCAGGTGGCTGATCAGGTTGAGCCGGGCAGTGCGCTTGCTGTCGGCTTCGACCACGTTCCAGGGGGTCTCTGCGGTATCGGTGTAGGCGAACATCTCGTCCTTGGCTTCGGCGTAATCGACCCACCGGGCACGGGCTTCGAGGTCCATCGGGCTGAGCTTCCATTGCTTCATCGGGTCCTTGATCCGCTTCTTGAACCGTCGCTCCTGCTCTTCGTCCGATACCGAGAGCCAGTACTTGATGACGATGATCCCGGAGGTCTGGAGCATCCGCTCGAAAACCGGTGCGGTCCGGATGAACTCGTGGTACTCGTCGTCCGTGCAGAAACCCATCACCTTTTCGACCCCGGCGCGGTTGTACCAGCTACGGTCAAATAGGACCATCTCTCCTGCCGCCGGCAGATGCGACACGTAACGCTGGAAATACCACTGGGTCTTTTCGCGGTCGGTCGGTGTGGTGAGCGCGACGGTCCGGATGACCCGGGGGCTGGTCCTCTCCGTGATGCGCTTGATCACCCCGCCCTTGCCGGCGGTGTCCCGTCCTTCGAAGAGCACGACAACGCGTAGTCCTTCTTTCTTGATCCATTCCTGGAGCCGAACCAACTCGACCTGGAGCTTCTTCAGCTTCTTCTCGTATTTCTTCCTGGAAAGGGTGACTGGTTCTACGGCAGGTTCGTCCATCGACCAATCCTACGCCAGCAGCTTCATCGATTTGCCGGAGCGGCGTCGTTTACCGCTTCTTCGGCGAGCGCTTGATCTTCAGCCTTACCTTGTCCGAAACCCTGTTGCCCGAGGGGTCGGCCGCGACCGCGCGGAATGTGGCCCTGAGCTTCCGGCCACTCCGGAGTACCTTGCGTGCTCTCTTCAATGCTTTCCACTTGAGCCTGAGCACCACCTTTACTCGCGTGTTGGCGGCGCCATCACGGGTGGCCCTTTTGAACTTGAAGCCAAGGGCTTTCTTCTTGCCGTGCCGCTTCGCTTTCACGGATCCCTTCGCGCTGATCGAGCAGTTCTCCGAGCAGGTCGCAGAGATTACGATCTTCCGGCGGAGTTTCTGGCGCTTGCCGGCGAGTTTGAGCTTGGGGCTGGTCGAATCGACCGGCGGGTCGGGTGGGTCGGGCACGTTGATCTCGTGGGGACAAGCGGTGGGAGCCGCGGCATCGGCGGCGATCCGGGAGACGGTTCCGTCAGCCATCACGTAGGTACAGCCCAGGCTGTCTTCGCCAAAGGAGATCAGCGAGAACCGGTTGACACTGAGGCCGGGGTCGACCGGATCTCCACCCGGAACCGAGAGATTCAGCGTCCTCAAATCAGAACGGTTGTTGTCGCCGTAGATGTAACGGCCAGTGAGCCCGGTCAGGTCGGGGTCGCGAATCACGTAGCCGCCGATGATCACATTGCCGGTGCCCGGTGCGGGGCTACCGCTGTAGTCATGTTCGTAAGTGAAGAAAGGTTCGGTGAACTCCGGATGCGGTGAATCACAGAATCCTTCGCAGGTCGGCCACCCCAGATTCTGGCCAGAGGCAGTGTCAGTAGGAAGGACGTCGACCTCTTCGGTCTGGCCGGCGCCGACATCTCCGATGACCAGACCGACGTTGCTGAAAGAAGCCCGGTAGGGATTCCTCAGCCCGTAGTAGAAGATCTCTCCCCGGGCGCCCGGGTTCGGATCGAAGAGGCCGCCGTAAGGGTTGCCGGGAGGAATCGTGTACTCACCGGGGGCGCTTCCGACGGGATCGATCCGGAGGACTTTGCCGTAGAGGTTGCCCAGGTCCTGGGCATTGGTCGATGGCGAGTTGTTGTCGCCGATTGTGAAGTAGAGAAGGCTGTCCGGACCGAAGCCCATCCAGCCACCGTTGTGATTGCCTGCCGAGTGCGGCGTCTTGATGACGAGCCGTCCGGAGGCCGGATCAGCGAGGTCCGGGTTGGTCGCCGACCGTTTGTATTCGACTATCCGAATGTCACCCTTGGTGCCGCTCGGGTCGATCGTGTCACCGGGACCGTTGGCGACCTGAAATACGTAGAAGCGGCCACTGGTCTTGTAGTCCGGAGCGAAAGCAATCGAAAGCAGACCACGTTCAACGCTGACGTCGACGTTGGGGACCGTGAGGAACGGTTGCGACTGGAGAGCACCGTCCTTGATGATCCTGACCTCGGCTTTGTGGGTGCCAGAGTCGCCGCGTTCGACTACAAAGACCCGAGGATCATTCTCCGGAGCAGTGGCGAAAATCGGAGTTGAATTCCAGGCTTCCTCAGGCGCGAGAGGCTTGAACGTGGCGGCTGACGCCGCCCCGGTTGTCATCGTGATCAGGACCAGGGCAGTGATGGTCAGCAGTCGCGTCATGTCCTGTTAACTATGACGGACCCGGTTAGTTTCGCTTGCCACCGAGTCGACCAACTCACCGGGTTCCGGGTACAACTGACATATGGACCTCTCAGTCACCATCCCCGCGGTAATCGCGGCAGTCGCCTTGATGACCACCTTCTGGCTGATCAGCCTCGCGATCCATGACGCCGGGATCGCGGACATCGCCTGGGGTCTCGCCTTTGTCGTGATCGCCTGGTCTTCGTACCTGGCCGGCGACGGTCCCGACGCAATGCTGCTCGGGGCAGTCCTGACCACGGCCTGGGGACTCCGTCTGGCGATCCACATCGGTCGCCGAAACCTCGGGCATGACGAGGATCGTCGTTACACGAAGATGCGTGAACGACGAGGGAAGAGTTTCTGGATCTGGTCTTTCTTCGGCGTCTTCCTGCTCCAGGGTTTCCTGGCGCTCGTCGTTTCCACGCCGCTTCAGTCCCTGGGGGCACAGCCGCCGGAATCGATCGGCTGGCTTTCCTGGGCTGGCGTCGTGGTCTTCGCAATCGGACTGGCGTTCGAAGGAATCGGTGACGCCCAGTTGACCGCCTTCAAGAAGGATCCGGCGAACAAGGGTCAGGTGATGGACCGGGGCCTGTGGAAATACACCCGTCACCCGAACTACTTCGGCGACGTGACTGTCTGGTGGGGCCTCTGGGTGGTCGCGATCGGTTCCGGAGCCGGCTGGTGGACCGCGATCGGTCCGATCGTCATGACCTTCTTCATCCTGCGGGTGTCCGGAGTGACGATGCTCGAGTCCGACATGTCTTCCCGCCGGCCCGGATACGAGGAATATGTTGAACGTACCAGCGCTTTCATCCCCTTCCCGCCCAAGAGTCGATCCGGCAAAGGGAGGTAGGGTTTCAACATGGACATAACAGCCACAATCACCGGGTACAACATCTCCCTCTGGATTCACATCACTGCCGTGGTCGTGGGTCTCGGAGCAACGTTCGCCGAATCGATCCTGCTGCCGGCCGCGGCGGGCGTGGACAAACGCCACATCCCTGTCGTCCACCGCATTCAGATAGTTCTGAATCGCTATTTCGCGAACCCCGCCCTGCTGGTGATTCTGATCACCGGCCTCTACCAGGTGAGCGAAGGCAACTGGGACCTCGGCTCGTTCTGGATCAGCTCCTCGATTGCGATCGTGATCCTGATCGGCGGGATCAACGGCATGTACTTCATCCCGACCGACAAGAAGCTCGGGGCGATGATCACCGAAGAGATCGCCGCGTCGCCGGAGGGGGAATTCGAGCCTTCCGAGGAATACAACCGGCTGTCCGGGGTCGAAGGTGCATTGGGTGCCTTCACCGGAGTGCTGGTCATCGCCGCGATCTTCCTGATGGTGATCAAGCCCGGGGCCTGATTCCCGTTTGGCTTGACTCAGGCGCTACTATTGGCTATTGAACAATAGGGCTGGACAGAAACTCTGGCGCGGGTAGCGGGTTTCAGCCTTCGAGATTCGTGTTGGATTAATGAGCGAAGGAGAGCGGTGAGGATTCGGGTTGAAGGTTGTCGGGGCGACGGAGTGAACTGGCCATCGGTCGTGTTCGCTTCTGCTTTTGTCATGGCGCTGGTCGCGATGTTCGTGGCTGCGATGCCCGCAAAGTCAAAGGTCAGGAAGCTTGCCCGGCCGAACATCGTGGTCATCCAGACCGACGACTCGATCCGCGGCGACCTTGCCCACATGCCGAACCTGCGACGCCTGATCAAGCACGGCGGAACCGACTATTCGAACTACGTCGCGCCCTACCCGCTGTGCGGCCCGGCCCGTGCTTCGTTCCTGACCGGTCAGCTCTCGCACAACAACAAGGTGCTCAGCAACTTCAGGGCGAACGAAGGTGGGCACTACACCTTCAAGAACCTGCCCGGCAAGCTCAACCAGCGGAACTCGCTGGGCCCCTGGCTGCACCGCGCGGGCTACCGGACAGCGATGATCGGCAAGTACCTGAACGAGTACGGCGCTCTCGGCCGAACCGAAGTGCCACCGGGTTGGAACTACTGGGCAGGGTTGCTCGACAACTCGACTTACGACTACTTCAACTACGCGATGAACATCAACGGCAAGCTCAAGTATTTCGGCGACCGCGACTACGCCGAGGCCCAGATGGACCTGGCGACCGACCTCGCCAACAATCCGCCCACCAGCTTCCCCGGGCTACTCACCACGTTCTGCAAAACGTTTGACCCCTGTGACTACTTCGGCACCCAGAAAGAAAAGATTTACACCGTGGACGTCGGTGGTAACTATGCGGCGCGTTTCGTCAAGAGAAACGCCCCGAAGAAGCGGCCTTTCTTCCTCTACTACTCGACCCCCGGCCCGCATGCAGAGGACACCAACCACGCTCAGGGATTCCGCAAGGGGGCCCCGGGTCCCGACCCGAGGCCGCCCGCCCGGTATCGCCACACCTTCGACAAGGTTCCCGTGCCCAAGCCTCCTTCCTTCAACGAGGCCGACGTTTCTGACAAGGCAGCCAACCTCAAGAACCTGCCGCTTCTGACTGACGAGCAGGTCGAAGAGATCGGCGACAACTACCGGGGTCGCCTCGGCGCCGACCGGGCTGTCGACGATCAGATCGGAAAGATCGTCAAACAGCTCAAGCGAGCGAAGGAATACAAGAAGACCTACATCGTCTTCGACTCGGACAACGGATACCTCCAGGGCGAGCATCGGCTGCGTAGCTCGAAGTTCCTTCCGTACGAAAACTCGATCCGTATTCCGCTCTTGATGCGGGGGCCGGGGATCAGGGCCGGAAAGAATCTGAAAGGCCCGGCGATGGACGTGGACGTGACCAAGACCATCCTCGACATGGCGAACGTCAAGCCTGGCCGGGTCATGGATGGAATCTCACTATTGCCTTCAGCCAAGGGGAAGAGGAGGCTGCCGAAGCGGAACATTCCGCTCCAGGCGATGCGGCCGCTACTCAAGTTCTACACCCCGATCACCGCTTTCGACCAGCCGTATTACGGAGTCAGGACGCACCGGTACAAGTACATCCACTGGACTTTCGACGCTCCGAACATCGAGCTCTATGACCTGAAGAAGGATCCCGACGAGCTGGAAAATCTCGCGACCGACCCGGCGAAGGCCAAGAAGGTCGCGGGACTTGAAGCGATGGCACTCCGCCTGTCCGAATGTCGCGGCTCGAACTGTCGCTGAATCAAGCCAAAACGAGAGGATTCGCCCATGAGTGAACCGACGATCGAGCCCGATGCAAACCAAATCGGAAAACTCACCAACTCCACCGACGAGAGCCCGATTCTGATGCTCAACCTCGTCAAGTTCAAGGCGGAGGCCGACGGGGCCGACGCCGGCATGAGCGGAGCCGAGGCGTATGGCACGTATTCCATGGCCGTAGCTCCGTTTCTCGAAAGTGTCGGCGGCGAGGTTCTCTCGGCCGCGACTTGCGAAGACAGCATCATCGGCCCTGAAGAAAAGGAATGGGACATGGTGATCCAGGTCAAGTACCCGAATCGCCAGGCCTTCATCAGGATGGTGACCGATCCCGAATATCTGAAGATATCGGCTCACCGCACCGCTGGCCTGGCCGACAGCCGGCTCATCGTTTCGAACCTCGTTTTTCCCACGGGCTGATCAACCCGTGACTTCGAGCGTCGGCGGTTCCGCGTCCGGCAACGCGGGCTACTGGCCGCAGTCCTGGTCCTGTGAAGACGGTGGCCCACGCCGCCTCTGCAATCCGGTCGGCCAGGCCGGCCCGGATATTCAGCCCGATGAGGAGCTGGAGTTGGCCGTCTTCCGCGACGCTTTCGCCAGCGACATGCTGATTCGCCGGGATCCCGGCGAGCTCTACGCGCTGCGCCACGACATCCCGGTCGGTGATCCTCTGGCAAAATCGGTTGACGGCTGGGTCGAGAAGCTCGACCCAGAGACGCTCGAGGTCATCGTTTCCAGCCCGAGGTTCCCGTCCGGCAAGTACTGGCCCGGCGGCATCGCGGTCCACGCCAACGGCGACATCTACATGGTGTTTGGATGCTGGGCACACCGATTGAACCCCGACCTCGAAGTGCTCGTATCACGGCAGTTGCCGGTCGTCGAGCGGCCGTACAACTCGTTCGTCATTCTCGACACCGGTGAACTCGTCACCAAAGACTGCGACGCCCCCGACGGCCTTGCCCGGTCGACGATCTCGATCCTCGATCCGGAGACGCTCGAGTCGGTCGCGCCCGAGCTCGAACTGCCCGAGCCGAGTATCGCCCGGTTGGCCGCAGACGGTGAGAACGTGGTCGTCGTCGGCACCGAGACGGTTTTTCGAATCAGCCTCGATCGGGAGGCCGGGAAGATCGTGGTCGACGACACCTGGAGGCCGCGATTCGGACCGGCTCCCGGGCAGAGCTACGGCTGGGATCCGGTCATCAGTGACGAACACGTCTTCTGGATGGACCAGGGCCGAAACTCAGTCGACTGGACGATGCGTGATTCCGGGGAAGAACCGAATCCCGTCCGGCTGTGGTGGGCAAGGCAGGACGATGCCGGGGTGGTCGGCTCGATCGAGATCAGCGGCCTGCCCTACGGGACCGAGTCAAACCCGCCCGCCTGGGACCCGGTCAAAGGAGTGGTCATCGGCTACGACGCCGGCAACGCCGTGCTGACTGCCCTGGAAGCTGGTTGATGACGAGCTCGAACCGCTCTGGAAACGTGAAGATTTCGCTCACGCAGGACACCTGATCCTCTACCCGGACACCCGTGAACTGGTGGTCCAGGACTTCCGTGACCCGGGTGCTCTCAGGCAGCCGAAGCTCCGGGTGGCGATTCGGCCTGTAGTCCGGTTCCTGGGCAGGGCCGCAATCGTCAGGAAGTTCTCGAGGCCGATCGGTTACGACCATCTGGTCGTGCTCGCCCTGGATACAGGCGAAGAGAAGGGCCGGGTGGAGGTCCCGTCACCGAGTCAGGCGTTCCTGTTTCCCGCACCCGGTTGGGGACGGGACATCTACTACCAGTCAATGACTTCGATGGCGCGGGTAACCGTCAAGGGTCAATGAACTCCGGCGGCTCCTTGGTCACTCCCGCCATGACTGCGGCCATCTGGTTGGGGGAGCCGATCAGTTTCATCTGAAGTTCTGATTCGAGCTCCAGGGCGGACTTGTCCTGGCTGCTCCACGTCGTGTCGAACAACGCCTTCACGGACCTCACCGCATGCGGTGAGCGGCCAGCTATCTCCGCCGCGAGAGCCCGGGCCGCTTCGAGCGGGTCGGCTTCGACCCGGGTTGCCAGTCCGTAGGCCGCGGCTTCTTCGCCGCTCACGAGTCGTCCGGTGTAAGTGAGTTCCTTGGCCTTGTCGATTGGCATCAAGCGTGGAAGGGAAGCGGTGATGCCCATGTCCGGGACGAGTCCCCAGTGGACTTCTCGAATGCTCCACTTGGCGTCGGCCGAGGTCATCCGGATGTCGGCTCCGAGGGCAATCTGAAGGCCACCGCCAAAGCAGTTGCCGTGGATGGCTGCGACCACCGGCACCGGTACCTCGATCCACGCGGTGGAGACACGCTGAAAGAGATTGGCGCCGAAGTCGTCGCGCTTCATTGCCTCCGCCGCGAAGTTCTGAGCCTCACCAGCGAGCCAGCCTACATCGATCCCGGAACAGAAGCTCGGGCCTTCGCCGTGGAGGACCACTGCCCTGAGTCCGGATTCGCCGGCCAGCCGCTCGGCCGCCGCGACGATTCCTTCGAACATGTCTCCATCGAGGGCGTTGTGTTTGTCGCTCCGCACCAATGCGACTTCGGCGACGTGGTTCTCGACGGTGATCTTGACTCGATCTTCTTCCATGCGCCGCAGCCTATCTGCCTGCAACAGGTAGCCGGGCTTAGAGAATTTCGAGCGCTCGCTCGATCGGTCGGGCCAGCACGGCCCGGTCGCCGTTGACCACGAAGGGCCGCTGGAGCAGGGCCGGTCGTTCGATCATCGCCGCGATGACAGTGTCTTCATCGGCCCCCTTCAGTTCTTTCGCTCCCGGCTCGCGCATACGCAGACCTTCGTTGGCGGTGATGGCGGCCTTGCCCAGTAAATCCCGGAGCTCCTGTTCTTCGAGGCCTTCGACGTGGTACTCGACCGATTCAAATTCGATACCTCGATCGACCAGCAGCCTGGTCAGGTTGCGGCAGGCCGTACAGGTTGGTTTTTCGTAGACGATGATCGGCATTGTCAGATCCTCGCGGACCGCTTACTCCGGCGGCTCCGGCACCGGAGCTTCCGGATCGACCACGAAGTCGCTCTGGCGGACGAGAATGAAGGCACCGATCGCGCCGACCAGGGCGATACCCGCCGTCACCAGGAAGAGTTCGTTCAGGCCGGAGACGAAGGCCCCTTCGGCGACCGTACGCAGTTGGTCGAGCTGGGCCGCGCTGAGGTTGCCCGGGATCGCTTCCAGTGCCCGATCGGTCTGCCCCGAGGTCACGGCGGCGGTGAGCTGGTCGGCGTGCGACGCGGCCGGCGTCCCGGCCAGACCCTTGCTGATCTCGCTTCCGACCTGATGCTGGAAGATCGCGCCGAGTCCGGCTACGCCGCTGGCAATACCGATCTGGCGAAAGGTCGAGTTGATGCCCGAAGCCATGCCACTCCGGCGCGGTTCGACGACGCCGATCGCAGTCGAGGCAAGTGGCGGGTTGACGAATCCGCTGCCAATGCCGGCCACGACGAAGCCGACGATCAACGCCAGCCAGGTGTCACCGAATTCGATGCCGTGCATCAGGAGGATGCCGACGCCGACGAGGGTAAGCCCGCCGCCGAGCAGGAACCGGACATGGACCTTGGTCGTGAGCCGCCCGGCGATCGGCCCGACGATCAGCATCATTCCGGTGATCGGCAGGAACCTGAGACCGGCTTCCAGCGGACTGTAACCGAGTACACCTCCCTGCAGGTAGAGCGTGAGGAAGAGGAAGAGTGCGAAGAGCGAAGCCGACATACAGAAGGCGACCAGAGATGCCCCGACGAAGGCCGGCTTTTTCAAGAGGGTCAAGTCGAAGAGCGGATTGTCCTTGCGCCCCTCGACCGTGATGAAGGCGACAAGCAGCACGAAGGATCCGATCAGACAGCTGAGGATCTGCGGACTGCCCCAACCTTCCTTGTTGCCGTCGACGAGTCCGAAGATCAGCAGGAACAGGGCCGCGCTGAAAAGGAGCGCGCCGACCCAGTCGATCCCGGCGGGGTGTGGGTCCTTCGATTCTTCGACGAAGCGGAGGGTCATGAAGATCGCGAACGCACCGATCGGCAGGTTGACGAAGAAGATCGCCTCCCATCCGAATGCTTCGGTGAGCAGGCCACCGGCGAGCGGGCCGATCGCGACCGCAGCGCCAGTCACCGCACCAATGACGCCGAAGGCGAGGCCGCGGTCCTTCCCCTGAAACGACTGGGCGATGATTGCCAGCGAGGTCGCGAACATCAGACCGCCACCGATGCCCTGGACACCGCGCATGACGTTGAGGAAGAGCGGTGTTTCCGCAAGGCCGCAGCCCAGCGAGGCCAGCGAGAAGAGGAAAAGCCCGACGATGAAGACGAGTCGCCGTCCGATCAGGTCGGAGAGCGAACCGGCGACAAGCAGAGAGGCGGCCAAGGTCAGCGTGTAGGCGTTGACCACCCATTCAAGGTTGGTGAAGGTCGCGTCGAGTTCGGTGGCGATGTCGGGCAGAGCGACGTTGACGATCGTGACGTCGATCAGCAGCATGAAGACGCCGGTTACGACAGCGACCAGGGTGAACCATTTGCGATCCATCAGCCGAGGGCTTTCAGTCGGGACGGGAGGGAGCGAGGAGCTTGGTTAACGTTCGGGTGCAGTCCACATGGACCCGATAACCGTAACAACCACCGCCAGTCGTCAGACCGGGCCCGCCGGGGCCCGGTTGTCGCAGAGGTGGGCTTTCGGCGCGGTCGCTGCGATCTTCGTCTGCTTTACGGCGGCTTCGGCCGTGCCGACTCCGCTGTACGTGGTCTATCAAGAGGCCTGGGGCTTCTCCCCGACCGCACTTACTTTCGTTTTCGCGATTTACGTGGTTGGCTTGCTCGGCGCCTTGCTCGTGGTCGGTGCCCTCTCCGACCACATCGGCCGCAGGCCGGTCCTCGCAGGGGCGATCGCCCTCGAAATCGTGTCGCTGATCTTCTTCGTCACTGCTGGTGACCTGGCGACACTTTCAATCGCCCGGTTCCTGCAGGGGATCGCCACCGGCGCGGCCCTGACCACTCTCGGCGCCTGCCTGGTTGATCTCAACCCGTCCCATGCACCCGGTCGTGCCGGTCTGGTCAGTGGTGTTGCTCCGCTCGGCGGCCTGGCGATCGGGGCCATCGGCTGTGGCGCCCTGGTTCAGTACGCACCGGCACCGACACACCTGGTCTACGCCCTGCTGCTCGGCGGCATGGCCCTTGCTGCCGTGATCGTGGTCTTCATGCCTGAGACCTCGACCCGGAGGCCGGGGGCCCGGGAGTCGCTGATCCCGCGGGTCGGCGTACCGGAGCGAATCCGTCCGCAGGTCTTCGCGATCGTGCCGATCCTGGCCGCGAGTTGGGCGCTCGCCGGGATCTACCTCTCGCTCGGCCCGTCGGTGGCCGCCTCGGTGTTCGGCATTCAGAGCCATCTGGTCGGCGGCATCGTGGTCACCCTTCTCTGCGGCACGGGCGCGTTCACCGCCTACCGGCTCCGCGACTGGCCGATCGTCCGTACCCTCAACTTCGCGCCGCCGCCCCTCGCGGTGGGCCTGGTCATCACCCTGATCGGGGTCGAAGCGAACCTTCCGCTCCTGGCAGCCGGCGGCACGATCGTTGCCGCTGTCGGTTTTGGGGCAGCGGCACTAGGCACTTTCGGCACTCTCGCGAACATCGCCCTGCCCGATGAACGCGGTGAGCTCTTCGCCGTCGCCTTTGTCATCTCGTACGTCTCGTTTGCCGTCCCTGCCGTTATTGCCGGATACGCCAGCAGTACTTCATTCGGACTGAAGTCGACCACGCTGGTTTACGGAGCCGGGGTGCTGGGACTGTCACTGGTCGCGATGTTCGCGCAGCGGCGGATCAGCCGCCGCGCTGCCACAGCCGGCATAGCCTGATTCAGTCGACCATGACTTCGCGAATCTCGTGGTTGACTACGTCGTAGATGAATCCGCGCACCTTGTCCTTGTGAAGGAGGAAGTTGGAGCGGCGCACCCTGAGGATCGACTGGGCCACGTCGGACCCGAGATCTGTGAAGGACTCGATCGCGAAGGCCGGGGCAACGCCCGTCTCGTCCTGGAGTTCGGCCCTGAAGCCGTCATCCGTGATCTTCATCATGCCGCAGTCGGTGTGGTGAATCAGCATGATTTCCTCGGTACCGAGGCGACGCTGGGAGACTGCCAGAGACCGGATTACGTCATCGGTGATCACACCACCGGCGTTTCGCAGAATGTGCGCCGCGCCGTGTTCGAGGCCGAGTGCCTGAAACACGTCGATCCGGGAATCCATGCAGGTCACGATCGCCAGGCGCCGTTGGGGCGCAACGTCGAGGTGCTTGTCCGGTAGCGATTCCGCGATTTCGCGGTTGTTGGCAATTAGTTCATCAATCACGTTCACGCCCGCACCCTATCGTCGTGGAGTGGACTGAAGGAGCGTTAGCTGTTACCTTGGTTAGCCCCTCGCAGCCGCTTGCGGCTTGCTTTTACCCTCTTCTGCCGTTAGGCCTTCCCGTGACTCCTTCATCTTCTGCTGCCATGACAGCTTCCGTTGCCGATCAGGCGACCACCGATGAGCCCGCCGGCTTCGTCGGCCTCGGTCTTTCCGCACCCCTCCTGAAAACTGTTTCCGGGCTCGGGTACACCGAAGCGACCCCGATCCAGCGCGAGGCGATTCCGCCGTTGATCGATGGCCGGGACCTGCTCGGCCAGGCTGCGACCGGCACCGGCAAGACGGCCGCTTTCGCATTGCCCATCCTTGAGCGCCTCGCGCGCGGCGACGGCTCTGCCCAGCCGGCCGCCCTGATCCTGGTCCCGACCCGCGAGCTCGCCATACAGGTGGCCAAGGCAACTCAGGCCTACGGACTCGGCGTCGGTGCCCGGGTCCTCGCCGTCTTCGGCGGTGAGCCGATCAACAAACAGCTCGGCCCGCTCAAGCGAGGGGTCGATGTCGTTGTCGCCACCCCGGGGCGGGCACTGGACCACATACGTCGTAGGTCGCTGAAGGTCACCAACCTGGAGATCCTGGTGCTTGACGAGGCTGACGAGATGCTCGACATGGGCTTTGCCGACGAGCTGGAAGAAATCATGTCGGCGATCCCCGACGAGCGGCAGACGATGCTCTTCTCGGCGACGATTCCCCCGCGCATCGGTTCGATGGTCAAGCAGCATCTGAACGATCCGGTGCGGGTGACGATCAAGGCCGAAAAGGCCGAAGTGGGCGAAGTACCAGTCGTCCGGGAGACTGCCCACCTGGTGAACCGCCAGAACAGGCCGGCCGCTCTCGGCCGGGTACTCGAACTCGAGCAGCCGTCATCGGCCATCGTCTTCTGCCGCACCCGGCACGAAGTTGACAGTCTCACCGAGACCCTGAGCCGGCGAGGACATCGCGCCGACGCCCTCCACGGTGGCATGACCCAGGAGCAGCGCGACCGCGCCATGGGCCGCCTGCGTTCAGGATCGACCACAATCCTCGTTGCCACCGATGTCGCGGCGCGCGGACTCGACGTCGACCACCTGACCCACGCTTTCAACTACGGCCTGCCGACCGCACCAGAGCAGTACGTTCACCGCATCGGTCGAGTCGGCCGGGCGGGACGTGAAGGCATCGCGATCACGATCGCCGAACCCCGCGAGCAGCGGAACATCAAAGCGATCCAGCGCCTGACCAAACGTCAGATCGAGATCCGCGAGCTGCCGACGGTCGCCGAACTCAAGGCCAGACGACTCGAAATGACGAGGAGCACGCTTCGCGACTCGGTGATCGCCGCCAACGAGACGCCGGCGGGCGGCAAGGCGATGGCACCTTTCCGTGACCTGGTCGATTCACTGGCGAAGGACGGGGCGCTTGATCCGGTCGAAGTAGCCGCGGCAGCAGCGAAGCTGGCTCATGAGAACTCGGGACTCGAGATCGACGAACGCGAGATCCCGACGGCCGGTTCAAAGGGCAAAGGCAAAGGCAAGGGCAGCCAGTCGAGCAACGGCAATGGCTATGGCGGTCCCCCGAACGGCAAACCCCGGGGCTATAAAGGCAAGAACCCGAGGCGAACCGGTCCGCCGGGTGAATTCACCCGGCTCTTCTTCAGCGTCGGCAAGAGCGCGAGCGTCGCCCCGAAGGACCTGGTCGGGGCGATCGCCAACGAAGGTGGCATCAGCGGCAAGCAGATCGGAAGCATCGAGATCAAGGAGAACTTTTCCCTGGTCGATGTGCCGACCGAAGCGGCCGACGCTGTGATCAAGCGGATGCGAGCGAGTCGCATCAAGGGCCGCAAGGCGACCATCCGCAAGGAACGTTTCTAGGGTTTCACCGCCTTGTATCCGCGCGAAGCGCGAATCAAGACGTCAGGACCCGAACCTCATTCCGCCAGCGTCGCCAGGTCGACTTCGGGATCGGCGAGCTGCCCGGCATCGACAGCATTTCGTGACTTGATCAGGTCACGAATCTGATCGCTCACGTCCCAGACGTTGACGTTCATCCCGGCGACCACGCGGCTGTCCTTCAGCCAGAAGGCGATGAACTCGCGCGCGTCGACATCGCCACGGTAGACGATGCTGTCCGATTCGGGCGCGTAACCGACGTACTCCATGCCGAGGTCGTACTGGTCGGAAAAGAAGTACGGGATCTCGTCGAACTCAACGGGCTCACCGATCATCGAGCAAGCGGCAGCGGCGCCCTGACGGCGCGCGTTGGCCCAGTGCTCGACCCGGATGCGCTGTCCGTAAAACGGGTGAAGTGCATTCGCGACGTCACCTGCGGCGAAGATTCCGGGTGCCTCGGTTTCGAGAGAAGGGCCGGTGAGGATTCCGTTGTCCGTGGGGATACGAGCCGCTTCGGCCAGGTCAGTCCTTGGCAGAACCCCGACTCCGACTACTACGAAGTCAGCCTCGATCCGCTCGTTCGTATCGGTGAGAACCGCTTCCACAGACCCTTCGCCTGAGAGCCCGGTGACTCCGGTGCCGGCCAGAAACCGAACTCCGTGGTCCTCGTGGACGTCCCGGTAGATCTTGCCGAGTTCCGGTCCAAGGACCCTTTCGAGTGGTGCGTTCTCCGGGGCGATCATCGTCACTTCACAACCCTTCTGCCGGGCCGAGGCTGCGACCTCGGAGCCAATCCATCCGGCCCCGACGACGACAACCTTCACGCCGTCACCAAACCGACGGCCGAGCGCTTCGGAATCAGCGATGGTTCGCAGGTAGACGACACCTTCGAGGTCGGCCCCGGGCAGGTCGAGCCGGCGGGGCTCGGCTCCCGTCGCGATCAGGAGCTTGTCGTAGTCGATCTTCCCGGATCCGTCGATGGTGACAGTTGACCCGAGCGGATCGATGGCCGTCACCGTCACCCCGGTGTGGAGTTCGATGTTCTTCTCCTCGTAGAAGCCTTCGTCGTGGACGAACGGCTTCCCGTCGGACTCGCCGCGGAGGAAATCCTTGGAGAGCGGAGGTCGTTCGTAGGGGCGCTCCGCTTCGGCACCGAACAGGATGATCCGGCCTTCGAATCCCCGCTCTCTCAATTCTTCAGCCGCCTTTGCCCCGGTGAGGCTGGCGCCGACGATCACAAAGGTCTGTTTTTCGTCCATGAACAGACCCTCGCCGGTCTCGGCCCAAATTGATACCCCTCTGGCGGAGGTGAGATGTGATCAAGTCGGCGCCTTTTATCCAACGCTTCGCGCGGATAAAAGGCGGCGAGACCCTACTTGACGTCGAGCAGGTCCACCACGAAGACCAGCGTGGCGTTGGCCGGGATCGTCGGAGGCTGACCCGCCGCTCCGTAACCGAGGTCGGGCGGAATGATCAGCTCGCGCCGGCCGCCGACCTTCATGCCAAGGATGCCTTCGTCCCAGGCTTTGATCACGTTGCCGGCTCCGAGGTCGAACTCGAAGGGTTCGCCACGGTCCCAGGATGCGTCGAACTCCTTGCCGGTGTCATAGATCGAGCCGACGTACTGCATCGAAAGCTTGTCGCCCGTCTTGGCTTCGGCGCCATCGCCTTCAACGACGTCGATCTTCTCGAGTGCGGTCGGGGGTGTGCCCTTGCAGGCTCCGATCGTCGGTTTCTTGCTGGTGTCCTTCGAGACCTCCGGGCAGTTTCCTGATCCAGACGAGCTGTCGTCCGAGCCGCCACGGCCAACCGCGACGACGATCACGACGATCGCAAGGAGGGCAGAGGCACTGATCAGCGTGACAATCTTTCGATCCATGTCGCGCATGTTAGTGCGGCCGCATGACTATCGTCACTGAGCCCGATGCGGTCATCGGGGAAGGGTTCGATCCAGGTCGATTCGACCAGCGGCTGACCGGGGCCATCGAACGGATTCGAAGGTTCGGTGTGGTCCATCGGAAGGATCCGACGCGAAGGACTGTCGATCGAATCGAGACTTGAATTCGTGGCGATCCGGTAACAGTGCGCGATCAGTTCGGGACGGTGAAATTCGGCCAGCTTGCCGAAAGCCTTTTCATCCCCTGACCGGGCGAGGTTCAGCCACTCCGCAGCCTGGGTATCGGAAAGGGCCTTCGAGGACGGCCCCGGAGCGAACCCGGAGCAGTTGATCGCGGCGGCCCATGCCTCGTGCTTCTCGATGGCCCTCTCGCTCGTTCTCACGGAGGCCGGAACTCCGCCGGATTCGATCAAGACCGATGCTTCGGTTCAGATCCGGATGGTCGACGGCGCGCCGACCATCACTCAGATCAACCTGAAGACGGTTGGAGTCGTGCCCGGCGTCAACGAAGCCGAGTTCATCGCTCGCGCCAACGATGCCAAGGCCGGCTGTCCGGTGAGCAAGGCACTGGCCGGTGTTCCCGAGATCAACCTGGAAGCCAGCCTGGCGGGCTGAGATCACGAACGGTCACTGATTCTCCGGTTCTGGCCCTCCGGCCAAAGCCGGGGGTCAGGGCCTGATGTTCCAGCCCTCGGCCGGATCAACCTTGCCGTCGAGGAACTCACTGAAGGTCCGCTGCAGGTCCTCCGGTCCCTGGCCTGTTCGTATCGTCATCCAGCCCTTGCTCGCATCGATGAAGGCCTCCTGATCGCCGGCGATCTTTCGCCGGAGCTCGGCGGCTCCCCAGTCTTCGTTTCTCTTGGCGACACGGTTCGGCGCGAAGAAGAAGCTGGGCTTCGGGCCGGACAAAGGTTCGGCCCCCGGGACGGGCGCGAGCTCTTCCCAGTCGGCAGCACCGACGACGACGTCGGCGACCAGGCTCTCGCCGAAGCGCTTGTGAACACGCCCGCGCAGGTCGGCACTTCCGCCAAAATCGACGTAGGCGCTCGGGTTGTCAGCATTGAGCTGATCGAGGTCGTCGTAAGTGACCACTTCTTCATAGAAACCGGTGCCATCGACGAAACTTTTGTTGCCGTCTGACGTAAGGCCGACCAGGGTGACCTTGTCGCTGTGGTCGCGCTTGATCATGAAGGCCAGGCTGAGCGCCGTCTTGCTGGAGGCGCTCGAGCAGATCAGGCGGGTGGCTCCGTAGAAGTCCTCCTCTGCGATCTCGTCGGCGAGCAGCCAGGAAGTCAGGAACAGTGGACCGAAAAGGGCGACGTAGGGCTCGCGGGACTCGCCGTTGCCGTCTTCCGGCGTGACGTATCCGTATCGGTTGTAGACCGCAGGCAAATCGGCACGGTGGGCGGCTCCGTCGACGAATCCGGAGTCGGAGACATCGGTCGGCTCGACCACGAAATGGGTTGACATCGGCATGTATCCGTAGATCCGCTTGCCGACGGGCAGGCCGTCGTGCTCGGAGCGCAGGACTTCGCAATAGCCCCAGGCCGGGACCAGGCCGGTTGACTCGTCGCCGGAGGGGAAGAACTTCCAGTAGTTCATCGCTTCGCCCATCGCGGCATAGGTGACGTTGTTGGCGCTGATCGAGAAGTTGTCGATCCTCAGGAGGACCTGTCCGGGGGCCAGATCGACCTCGCCCGCCACCGGTGCCGGGCGGATCGAACCGTCACGGATGTTGGCTCGGCTGACTACGTAGTCGTAAGCGGAAGATGTCATTCACCCAGCCTACCCCGGCAGGGACAGGGAGCCGTTCTTGGTGGATTCAAAGTGGCCCGACCGGTACTGACCGGTCTGCGCCGAGGCATTCGATACGGCTCCCGCGGCCTTCCGGCCGGAAACGAGTGCTCCCTGGATGGACGGAGTCTCGCGATGGTCGCCGCAAATGAAGACGCCGGAATCGAGCAGGGGCGGTTCGCCGTCCGGCTTCTGGCGTCCGGATTCGAAGGCTGGCAGCGCGTGTTCGATGCGGTAGGTCTTGAGGTGCTGCCACGCGGAGACGTTGGTCTCGCCGAACCAGTCCCCGAGTTGGGTGATGACTGACTCGTGCAAGTCTGCCCGGTCGGTTTCCTGGCCGAGGACGCTGACCGCGACCAGTGAACGACCTTGCGGTGCGTAACCCGCGGCGACCGCGCTGGGGACGGCGACTTCGTTGATCGGACCCTTGCCGGCGGGAGAGAGGATCAGCCAGCCGCCGTTGATGTCTTGCTCCGGTGCATCGAAGTAGAGGCAGGTGGTGGTCCGGACGCCGACCGGGGCAGGCAGGCCGCAAAGGCCGGACGCGACACTCTCTTCGGTGGCGACAACCACCGCGGAGGTTTCGACGCGGCTTCCGTCTTCGAACTCGATCGCTTCGGACTCGACGGCGGTCACCCGCCTTCCGAAAGTGATGGTGCCACCGGGGAGCCGGGCGGCCATCTGGTCGGCAAGGGCACCCATGCCGCCGGCTGGCAGGGAGGTGTCACCAGTCGAGAAGCAGCGGAAGAAGATCTCCATCAACCGGCTGGAAGTCTTCAGGTCGGGGTCGATGAAGACACCGCCGAAGAAAGGCCGGAAGAAGTCTTCGATCATCCCGGAGGTGAAGCCGCGCTTCTCAAGTGAGAGGATGGCGCTCGTTTCCGGCCGTCGGACGAGGTCCTGGGGGTCGGTGGAAGTCAGGTCCCGCCACATTCGGGCGACGCGGAACTTGTCGGCCAGATTGCCGACGAGCGAGATGGAAGAGGCTGGCGCCGAGCGGGGCGAACGCAAGGGGTCTGCGAACTTGGCGAAAGAGTCGTTGATGCGGACGCGGGCTCCCGGAACGAACGAGCCCAGTGCGAGGGCGTCGTAGTCGAAGGTCTTGCGAGCTTCCGGGTAGGCGCTCAGCAGGACCTGGAATCCACGGTCGAGCCGGAAGCCGTCGACCGTGTCAGTCCGAGCCCGGCCACCAACTCCGTCGGACGCTTCGTAGATCTGGAAGTGGACCCCGAAATCCTGAAGCTCAAGCGCACACTTGAGTCCAGCCAGTCCGGCACCGACGATCGCTACGGGCGCGCGGCCCCCGGGCACCTCAGCGATCCATGTCTTCACGTTCGCTGGAGTGCTCTTCGTCGGCCTCGCCGTATGTCGCAGGGGATCGCTCCGCCTCGACTTTGCCCGCGTCGTATTTCGGGTTGCGTCCTTGGTCGAAGTTCTCGGCCTGGTTGATCAGCGCTTTTTCGGACTGTTCAAAACCCTCCGATTCGCCACCGCCGGCTTCTTCAACCGCCCGGTCCGACTCCCGCTTTTCCTGCTCTTTGTCATGTTTGAAAGGCATGGGCAAAGAGTACCCGTCGGCAGGTGCCGGAGACGGTTTTCCGGCCGGGAGCGGTCAGACCGACCAGTAGCTGCCGATCCGGTCAGTGAACTGCCGTGGCTTCTCGGCATAGATCCTTTGGCCCAGGGGCAGGGCCTCCTCAAGGATTTCCGCCTGACGGAGGGTGGCGAGTGTCTTCAGTCCCGCGGTTGCCGGATCGGCACCGTGATCCGCATCGAGCGCGTCGAGCAGGACCGAAAAATCATTGTATTCACCGAGCATTTCGGCCAGGTGCCCGACCTCCTTGACCGGTGACTTCAGGCCCTCCTTCCATGAATTCCGTAGCAGCTGCAGCTGGTACCAGAGGTCCTTGACCCGCTTTCGCCATTCGTGGACGGCCTCGGGCGTTGCCGAGGCTTCAACTTCCTCGAGCCGCCGCCAACCGTCGCGGTAGGTCCTCCGCAGGCCGCCGGCAAAGAGCTGCCAGTCCGATTCGGAGAGGTTCCAACCGTCGATCAGGCGGCTGCCCTCTTCGATCGTCTGTGCTGCCCGCTCGAGGCGGGAGTCGATTGAAGTGCCCCCGGATTCCCGGTCCCGCTGGCGCCGCTGGTCGAAGGCGATGATCAGGGGCCCGGCTCCCGTCGCGATGTCGGGCTGTGACTCGACCAGTGCTTCGAGCGTTTCGACCAGTACTTCGCTGTCGCGCGAGTCGGAGAGTATTCGTGCCGCATCGCGGTACCGGCGGTTCTCCGTTCGGAACGTTTCCTTGCCGAGGTCGTCCCGGACCAGCCGCAGCACGGCTCGCACCTTCTTCATATCCTTGCGCGCTTCGTGAACCGATTCGGCGCGGGCCGCGGGGTCAGAGTCACGGAGGCTCTTCAGTGCCGACTCGACGCGGCCGCGGGCCACCCGCCTGACCTCACTGGCCGGGTTCACCCGCTCGAAGCGGTAGCTCCTGCTTTCCGATTGCTCTGACCCGCTTCCGGGGCCGACGCTGATAGTGAACCTTGAGTTGTCCGAATCGCCAGGGGCGACGGATGGCAGGTCCCAGCCGCTGACCAGGGCGTCGGTCGGTGCTTTCATCGGTTCGAAGCAGATCAGGTCTTCGCCAGCCGGGGCAAATATCTGGGCAGCGCTGTAGCCCTGGTCGAACCGGACGACGATCCGCCGCCGGCCGTCCGACACCGCGAAGGCGGCCCCGGCTTCGATGCCGGTGAAGCCGTCGTCAAAGGACCGGTCGCCGAGTTTTTCGGTGCCGGCTTTGAGGCTGGTGGAACCTTCCACGGGGATGCCTCGTTGGTCGAATTCGAGCGCCTGGCGGGCGGGCAATTCGATCCGCCAGCCCTGGCGGGGTCCGCCCGGCAGGGTCAGGTAGGGATGGAACCCGAATGCGAGAGGCATGGGACCGTCTCCGGTATTGACCACGGTCGCGGTCACCGAGAGAGCTTCGCCTTCGATGCTCATCTCGAGTTCGAGACGGTGGGGGAAAGGGAAGCTCGCCAGGAGTTCGGGGTGGGCAGCGAAGTCGAGCGAAGCGGTCAGCCTTGCTGCCTCAAGCTGATTCCCGGCGGAAGCGTCTTCGACGACCCAGAGGGGCGATGCCGCCAGGGTCCCGTGGATCGCCAGTCCGTTCTCGTCGCGCCGCACGCCGAAAGCATCCGGTTCGACCCTGACCGTTCGTCCTTCGAACTCGTATTCGTCCTTTGAGAGCCGGTTCGCCCAGGGGTAGAGGATCGGTAGTCCCATGGTCTTGCCCGACTCGACGTAACCCTCAAGGCCCCGGCGCTGTCCGAGAAGTTCTTCGCCGTCATGACGCAGAGAAATACCGATCATTCCGGCTTCCGGCACGAAGGTCGCCGAGAGGCCGCTGCCGGATTCGATTCGGATCGCGCGCAGGCTCATGCCCGGATGATCGCGAATTCGGGTTGCGGCGGTGTAAACGAGGCGGGAACGCCGGTGACGGGTTTAATCTGGAGGGATGGAGATGGGAGAGAAGTCCAGACCGAAGACCGGAGTCTCGCACGGGCTTTTCGAGGCTGCCGCAAGGGTCGTGGGCCGTCAACTCGAAGATGTTGTCAACTGCGCGGGCGGCGACATTAACCAGGCCTGGAAACTTCGGCTGGACGATGGAACGGAAGCCTTCCTGAAGAGCCGGCCAGGGGCTCCGGCCCGGGAATTCAAAGTCGAGGCAGCTGGTCTTGAGTGGCTGGCCGCAGTGGGTGAGCTGCCGGTGCCCGAAGTGCTCGGAGTCGTCCCGGGGGAGCAGCCCGGGCTCCTGCTCGAATGGATCGAACCAGGCGGTCGTCTCGATTCGAACGGCGAGGCTGCGCTGGGGCGGGGCCTTGCCCGTCTCCACCGCCAGGAGGCCGCTGCCTACGGTCAGTTGCCGGATGGCGCGCCGGAGGGCGGCCTGATGGTCGGGCCGGTCAACCTTGGTGATTTCGTAGATCAGGACACCCAAAATGGTTTCGGCCCCTGCTATGCGCGTCGCCTCGAGGGTCTCGCCCGACAGGCGATCGACTGCGGCGTAGTCGAATCCGATCAGGTCGCCCGAATCGAAAAGCTCTGCGGTCGGATCAACGAGTTCGCAGGTCCACCGGAGCCGCCGGCGCGGACCCATGGCGATCTCTGGTCGGGCAACATCCTGGTCGGAACCGACGGGCGCCCCTGGCTGATCGATCCGGCCGCTCACGGAGCCCATCGTGAGCTGGACCTCGCAATGCTTGCCCTCTTCGGCGCCCCTTCCGACCGGTTCATGGGGGCCTACCGCGAAGAATTCCCGCTCGCACCGGACCACAATGAACGGGTCGAGCTCTGGCAGATCCAGCCCCTCCTGATCCACGCGATCCTCTTCGGCGGCTCCTACGGAGCAGAGGCCGCCCGGGCGGCCGGTCGTTACGTCTGAGCCGCCCGGCGGCCGCAGAGGGCCCGGCGAGAAGCGAGGCACTATAGCGCGATCGAGGGCCCCGAAATGACCTCGTCGGCGGAATGCTTTCCGACCGCCTGAACCCATACTCTCGACCCTCCTTGAGCACCGCCTCCGCCTATTCGAACCCCGGCTCCGGACCCCGGATTGCCCTTCCCACCTGGCCCGGTGACCGACGCCTCCGGCAATGGCAGATTGAAGCGCTTTCCGCTCTGGAGAGCCATCCGGGCACCAGCTTCCTCGCTTCGGCCACTCCCGCGGCCGGCAAGACCACCTTCGGTCTGAAGGTGGCACACCGGATGCTCTGTGAAGGCAAGGTATCCCGGGTTGTCGTGGTCGGTCCGACCACTCACATTTGCCGCCAGTGGGCGCTCGATGCGGCCCGCTACGGGATCGACCTCGAGCCGAACCGGCCGAACTCCGACGGCACCGAGACCGAGGACTTTCACGGTGTCGCCGTGACTTACCAGACGGTTGCCGCTGATCCGGATCTCCACGCCACATCTTCCCGCCGGCCGACCTTGGTGATTGCCGACGAGCCCCATCACATGGGTGACCAGGCGAGTTGGGGCGTCAGCGCGCGCAAGGCTTTCGGGAACGCCGGCTTCCGGCTCCTCCTCTCCGGCACGCCTTTCCGGTCCGACAACGAGGCGATTCCCTGGATTGCCTATGACGAAGACGGACTGAGCAGCGCCGATTTCACCTACGGCTACCCCGAGGCCCTGGTTGACCGGGTCTGCCGGCCCGTCACCTTTCTGCCGTATGACGGCGAGATGGAGTGGGAGAGTGACGGCAAGATCCGCACCGCCGACTTCGGCCTCGTCCTGCCGGCAACCGAATCTGCCCGGCGCCTGCGCACCGCGCTCGATGCCGGTGGCGACTGGATGGGCGAGGTGCTGCGCGATGCCGACCGGAAGCTGGAAGAGGTCCGGGCCGGGGGGCACCCCGACGCCGGTGGGCTGGTGATCGCGTCGGACCAGGAGCATGCCCGGGCGATTTCCCGGCGCTTGGGAATGATCTGCGGGGAGATCCCGGAGATCGTGATGAGCGACGAGCCGGACGGCAGCCGCCGTATCGCCAAGTTCTCGGAGAGCGAACAGCGCTGGCTCGTTTCGGTGCTGATGGTCTCCGAAGGCGTTGATATTCCCCGGCTGCGGGTCGGCGTCTATGCGACCGCGGCCCGGACCGAGCTCTTCTTCCGGCAGGTCGTCGGCCGTTTCATTCGCACCACCCCGAGCCCGAGGCGGCAGATGAGTTATTTGCTGCTGCCGGCCGACGAGCGGCTCAAGCGGCTCGCTTTCGAGATCGAGAAGGAGCGCCGCCACGCGATCGACCTGGCGCCTTCACTCGAAGACGAGCTCGAGGAGCTCGACCACGAACTGCCCGAGCGAGGCGAAGTCGGCGACGGTTTTCACATGCTCAATTCGACCGCGGCCGAACTCGACGAAGCGATCCTTGCCCAGACAACGATGCAGCTCTTCGCAACCGACGACATCGACGAGACACCCCAATCGGTCTCGGCGATTACCGGCGCCGCGACGACCAGCCGGGCAAAGCCCGCGATCAAACCGAAACCTCCGGTGGCAACAGAGTTAACCGAACCCAAGCGGGAATCAGCCTTCGCCGCCCGTGAACGTCTGCGCGGAGAGCGACGAACGATGGTTGCTGACGTCTCGAGGAGAACGGGGGAGAGCCACCGTGAGGTTCACGCCCGGATCAACCGCATGACGGGAGTGACCGCAGTGAGCAAGGCCACAAGGTCGCAGCTGGAGCAGGGCAACGAACTTCTGGAGCGCGAGCTGAGCTGATCTCGCGGCTAGGATGCCTTCATGGGAGAACCGGACGCCTGCCGGCCGAGACCGGGGTCTAGGCGGGTCTGAGCCCGACTGAGGTCATCGCGACGTCGACACAGGATTCGACCACGCGCTGGGGTTCGATCGGGAAGAACTCGAGCATCCCGGCTTCGGATTGCCGCACACCGACCCCGATCCGCACCAGGTGCATGCCGCCAAGCGCCTGGGTCCAGAGCAGGTTGGCCAGATAGTCGGGGTCGTCGATTGCGAAGTCGCCGGCATCCTTGCCTTCGTGAAGGGTGAGCGCCACAGTGCTGACGCAGCGGACCATCAGCTGGCCGAGCCGGAAGAACCGTGATTCGGAGACGATGTCCTGAAGTGCTTCTGCCGGCTGTTTCATCAGGGACAGGGCGCAGTCAAGAAAGGCCGGATAACGCACGCAAAAGCCGGCGTAGGTGCGGGCGACCCTTTCCAGTTCTTCCGTGGGGGCGCCTCCCTGGGCGCGGGCGTCTTCGAGTTCGTGGGCCAGCTCGACGAGGTAGTCGGTGACCGTGACCACGAACAGTTCTTCTTTCGACGAGAACTCGCGGTAGATCAGCCCCCGGGCGATGCCGGCTTCTTGCGCGATCGCTTCGATCGGCGCATCCTGCATGCCGCGTTCGTCAAACAGCCGCCGGGTGACTGCGATCAGATCGCGTTCGCGGGTCTTTCGGAGCTCGGCTTTGCGGGGAAGGGCGGCTGCTTTGGTCATGTCTTGATGTTACCCCGATCGTGTGACATGTGAACATATGTTTGACAAACGTTCTCAATCGGGCATAGTTACCTCATGGCCGAGAGAGGAGCACAGCCCAATGTCCCGCAGTACCGCCGTCGTGCATTGAAGGCGGTCGAGTCTTTCTTCTCTCCGCTGCTGCCGGACGACTATCTCGAACTGATCAATCCCCTGTGGTCGACCCAGGAACTGCGGGGAAGGATCGAGCGCATTCATCCCGAGGCCGATGGCGCGGTGACTGTGGTGATCAAGCCCGGCTACAAGTGGGGCGGACACCAGGCCGGGCAGTACCTGCGGATCGGAGTAGTCGTCGATGGGATCCACCATTGGCGGGCCTACTCACTGACTTCCGATGCCGACCGGCCCGACGGCTGCATCACCATCACCCCGAAGCTCGTCGATTCGGGCAAGGTCTCGCCCTGGCTCACCGGATCTGCCAAACCCGGTGACATCGTCCGGCTCGGCGGGGTCGAAGGAACCTTCACCCTGCCCGACCGGGTCCCCCCGAGACTTCTCTTCATCACTGCCGGCAGTGGAATCACCCCGATCATGAGCATGATCCGCAGCATCGACCGTAGTCGCGCCTACTGCGACATCGTCCACATCCACTCGGCAAGGGATGCCGACCGGGTGATCTTCGGCGAGGAACTGCGACGGCTCGCTGCCGACCGGACCTGGCTCGACCTTCATATCCAGGAGACGTCCAAGGCCGGCCGGATCGCGCCGCCGCACCTCGACAACCTCTGCCCCGACTGGCAGGAGCGCCAGACCTTGCATCCGGCCCGGGAGATGCTCGACGATCCGGCGCACTGGGAGGCCGAAGGTCTTGCCGGCCAGCTCGTTGTCGAACGCTTCCAGCCAGTGATCGGCGGGAATGCCGGAGAGGGAACTGGCGGCACCATCACCTTCAAGAAGAGCAAGGTCACGGCCGAAGCCGAGGCTGGAACGCCAATCCTCGTCGCCGGTGAAGAGGCCGGCATCGAGATGCCGTTCGGGTGTCGCATGGGCATCTGCCACACCTGCGTCGGGCAACTTTGCTCGGGCCAGCTCCGCGATTTGCGGACCGGCGAGATCCACGGAGCTGAAGGCGAGATGGTGCGTACCTGCGTCAACGCGCCCGAAGGCCCCGTCGAAATCAAGCTTTGAACAACTTCCAGGACAAGAGAATCAGGTCCTGACGTCTTGATCCCGCTTCGCGCGGTGAAGCCGAAACCACGGAGAGTTCCATGAACCCTGGCCCAGCACCCAAAAAAGGTGGCCGTCCGCGAGTCCGCTCGCCCATCTGAGCGAGGCACAGCTGGAAGAGCTGGCCAACGAGTTCGACACGATCCACGACGAGGTCTACGCCGATCTTGGTGAACGCGACCGCCAATACATCCAGAGCATGATCGAGATGCACCGCCGTCTCGCCGTCCTCAGTCGTGTCCTGCTCCTCGCGGCGCCGAATCGCGGTGCCTGGATCGCCGGCACAGCAGCCGGCTCTGCCGCCAAGATCCTCGAAAACATGGAGATCGGACACAACGTTCTCCACGGCCAGTGGGACTGGATGAACGATCCGCAGATCCATTCGACCACCTGGGACTGGGACACGGCCTCCACCTCGGAAGCCTGGAAGCACTCCCACAACTACGTCCACCACACCTACACCAACATCCGTGGCAAGGACAAGGACCTCGGCTACGAGATCATGCGGATCGACCCGGACCAGAAGTGGCATCCCGTCTACCTCGGCCAGCCGATCTACAACCTCCTGCTGATGGCTTTCTTCGAGTGGGGCGTTGCCCTGCACGACCTCGACCTCGACGCGATCCGCAAGGGCGAGAAGCCGATGGACGAAGTCCGTCACGAACTCAAGGGAATCGCCGGCAAGGCGAAGAGCCAGGTCGTCAAGGACTACATCGCCTGGCCCGCGGTCAGTGCTGCCGCCAACGTTGCCGGCAGCCTGGCGATCAGTGCTGTGACCGGAAAGCTCAAGAAGAAGCAGCGCAGCAAGGCGATTGCGGATGCGGCAGAGGCCGGGCGCAAAGCGTTCAAGAGCACCGCAACCGCCAACTTTACGTCCAACATCGTTCGGAACTTCTGGTCGAACGCGATCATCTTCTGTGGCCACTTTCCGGACCAGACCTACGTCTTCTCCCAGGAAGAAGTGGTCGATGAATCACGCGGCGCCTGGTACGTGAGGCAGCTTGCCGGTGCGGCCAACATCGACGGCAACCCGATGTTCCACATCGCCAGCGGCAACCTCAGCTTCCAGGTCGAGCATCACCTCTTCCCGGACATGCCGAGCAGCCGCTATGCCGAGATCGCGCCACGGGTCAAAGACGTTTGCGAGCGGTACGGCTTGCCGTACAACACCGGCCCGTTCTTCCAGCAGTGGTCGATGGTCCAGAAGACCATCCTGCGCCTCGCCTTCCCCGGTGGAGAGCACAAGCCGAAGCCAGGGCCGTACGTGCCCGAGAAGGCCTAGGAATCATCAGGGCCGGGTGCGTTTTCTACGCCTATGGCGTAGAAAACGCACCCGGCCCCGCTTGAAGCGAAACGGACTGGCTCAGGCGCCCGTGTTGCTACAGGCCTTCAGGCCGTATTCCGTGGCCAGTTTGTTTGACTCCTCGAACGGATTGACACCGCCGAAGATCGACTCGGGGTCATTCGCCAGAGTCGAGACGGCGTCGTTCAGCGACTGGGTATAGGTCCCGAGGGTGTCTTCGTCTCCCGCGGGTCGCGGAAGTGCTTCGAGGTCCTTGGCGCGTTGCTGGAGTGCCGGAATCAGGTCTGACTTGACGAGTGCAAGGGTATCCTCCTGCGTGGCGTTCTGGTCGAGCTGCGAGCCCATGGCCGAGATCTCGGTGTCGCTGTCGGTGCAGATCTTGTCGGCCGAGGCGATGTATTCGTCCTTGGCCGGAGCATCGCTGCTGCTGCTGTCGCTGCTTCCACAGCCGATCACTACTACGGCCATCGAGGCGATGAGCAGCATCATGAGGATTGAGACTCTTTTCACGTTTCTCCGTCCGGGTTGGGGTGAATCATCTTAACTATCTGCTATCTGCCTTCGAACCTGGCATTGCCCGGACCCTCGGTGAGGAAGGTTTCGACGGCATTCTGAAGGTCCTCGGTGCCGAAGAGGCCGGCCGCTTCGCGCCGGGTTATCCGGTCGGCGGCAGGCACCCCGCCTTCGACGTATCCCCTGAGGATCCGTTTGGTCATGGCGTGGGCCCTGGTCGGTCCGTTGGCAAGCCGGGTGGCCAGCTTGGCGGCGCTCGTTTCGAGTTCCTCGTCGGGGACCACGATGTTGACTACGTTCCAATGCTCCAGGGTGGCCGCGTCGAAGAGGCCGCCGGTCATGACCAGCTGCTTGGCCCGGCCCGTGCCGGCTCGTTCGGCCAGCCGCTGAGGACCGCCCATCGATGGCGTCAGCCCGACCACGATCTCGACCAGGCCGAACTTCGCTGATTCTCCGGCGATGATGATGTCGCAGGCGAGCGAGAGTTCGAACGCGGCGGTGAGGGTGAGACCGTGGGCGGAGAAGATCACGGGCAACGGCAGGGTCTCGATGCTTTCGATCAACCCGAGAAGGTCGGTCCAGAGGGCAGAACCCTCAGCCGGGCTGAGGTCCTTGAACTCCTCCACGTTGACGCCGCCGGAAACGACTTTTCCTTCGGCCCGGATCAACAGCGCTCGTGGGGGGTCAGCCTGAATCGCGGCGATCGTTTCCCTGAACTCGCCGATCAATTTCGCGTCGAACAGGTTGAGCGGCGGGCTGTCGATCGTCACGGTCGTCAGCGGGCCGTCTGTGGTGGTTCGGATCAATTCCATGCCACGAAGGTAGCAGCGAGGCTCAGGGCCGCATGCCCTCAATCAAACGGCGCAAACCCTTGGCGAAAAGTTCTTCGTCGCGTTCGGGGTCGACCATCGAGAGGTCCATCACGCCGTCGATTGCCGTTCGGGTCTCGACCGAAGAAAGCTGGGCCACTTCGGGCTCGACTTCTGATCGGAACCGTTCCAGCCGGTCGCTCTCGACGGTCGAAATGTTCAATTCGGCGTTGGCCGCAGTCCTGTTGGCGTTGAAAAGCGCGGTGCCGAAGGTGAAAGATGAGTACGCGTGGAACGCCTCCGCCGCGTCCTGGCCCTTCAGTCCAAAGCGCTCGAACACGTTCGCGACGATGGCCAGCGTTCCGGCGGAGAGGTCGTCCGAAGCCGGCGTGGCCGCCATGTAGGGGGCAATCGCGTAGTGGCGGTTGAAGGCACTCCGGGTGGCTTCGCCGGCCGAAGTCAGGACATCGACCGGGTCGGCGGTGAACGGGTCTCCGGTGCGATCGAAGATACCGCCGAGGATTTCCTGCCAGACGAGTTCGGCCGCTGCCTGGACAATCTCCGCGCGGGACTCGAAGTGATGGTAGATCGCGGAGGGGGTGACGTTCAGCCGCTTTGCAAGCTGACGAATGCTCGGGTCGTGGCCCTCATCGAACAGCCGCAGCGTCTCCGCTGCGATCTCCGATGGTTCCAGGTGAGTGTCTCTTCCCTCTGCTAGCCGTGTCAAGTAATCATCTCTCTGGTATCCGTACCAACATGCATGAGTCACTAAACCTATCCCCATAGAATAGGTGAGCATGGATCCGAACAGTCATGCGTTGCTTGAACTGGAATCCGAGACTGTCGTCATCGGGGAGCAACTGGACCGTGCGGTGTCCGGTAGCGGGTCGCTGCTCGTTGTGGAAGGCCCAGCCGGTATCGGCAAGACCACCCTGCTTCGAAAAGCCATGGACATGGGGCGGGAGCGGGGAATGCGTGTCGTTTACGGCCGGGGCGGAGTCCTTGAGCGTCAGATCGAATACGGCGTCGTGCGCCAGATGCTGGAGGAAGCTCTTATCGGCGCCACCGAAGCTGAGCGGAAAGACCTGCTTGCCGGGCCGGCCGCACCGGCTGCCGCCGTCCTTGGCTTTGCGGACCCGCCGGCCGATGCCGGGCCGGGCCGGGATCAGTCCGAGAACATCCTCCACGGCCTCTACTGGTTGATGGCCAACCTTGCCGAATCCGGGCCGGTCATCGCGGTTTTCGATGACGCCCATTGGGGTGACGGAGCTTCCCTCATCGCCAGTGGCTATCTGGCACGAAGGGTGGAAGGTCACCCCATCGCGCTGCTGGCCGGAGTGCGCGACGACGAACCGGAGTCGCTGGCCCGCACGCTGAGCCCCGTCTTCCTTGACGCGGGCGCGGTGATGCTCAGGCCGAAACCCCTTACCGGCGCTGCGATCGGCGAAATCCTGAGTTATTCCTTTCCTGGCACGGCCGCCTCTCCTGAACTGATCACAGCGTTTTCAGAGGCGAGCGGCGGCAACCCGTTCTTCATCACCGAACTCGTGAACGAGCTTTCGGAATCGCATGCGAGTCTCGATGAGCTCTCGCCGAACCAGGTCTTCGACGCTGGACCGATGGCCGTCCGGAGATCGCTTCTGATGCGGCTCGGTGCACTCGGGGACGACAGTCGCCGGCTGGCCCAGGCCCTGGCGATCCTCGGCGGCGAAGGCGAACTGCGGCATGCCGTGGCCATTGCCGGGGTCGATCCCGATGAGGGAGCAAGAGCGGTCGACAAGCTGGTGGCGGCCGGAATCCTCGAGAGCGGGCGTCGGCTGCGGGTAGCGCATCCGCTGGTCCGGGCCGCGATCGCCGAGGACATCCAGCCGTCCGCCCAGAGTGCCTACCACCGGCTCGCTTTCGAAACCCTGAGGAAGGAGGGTGCGACCGACGATGAAACCACCGTGCACGCCCTCAACTCCGACCCGGCCGGTGATGCGGATCTGGTCGAACTGCTGCGACGCACCGCGGACCGCGCCTGGCGAACTGGCACTCCGGCCACGGCGGTGGTCCACCTGGAGCGCGCCCTCGCCGAGCCGCCACCGGCAGAAGCCCGTCCTCAAGTAGTGGCCGAACTGGGCAAGGCGGAGATCCGCGCCGGACGTTTCCCCGAGGGGATCGCACGGATCGACCAGGCCCTCGAAGGTCTCAAAGACCCCGAACTTCGTGTCGCCGCGCAACGCGACCGGGGCTTCGCGGCTTTCGCCAGCGGCGGCATGGAACGTGCGCGCGAGCTGACGAGCGTGTCGCTCGCCGAACTGGGTGACAGCGACAGTGATGCCGCTCTCCAGCTCGAAGCTGATCTGGCGACCCTCGGGTGGTTGACCGGCGGCGACTCCGGCCTTGACCTCAAGCGTCACCTCCGGTTACCCGGCGATACTGCCGCCGAACGGCTCATTCTGGCGCTGCTTTCCCAAGAGCTCCATCAGGGCGACGCCCACCCTGACCAGGTAGAGGAGTTGGCGAAGCGGGCTTTGGGTAACGGCCGCATGATCAGTGAGGACACTTCTGAAGCACTCGGCTGGTACATGGCGATCTACGCGCTGCTGACGGTCGAGGCCTTTGGCGAGGTCGCCGTCTCGATCGAGCAGGCGCTGGCCGACAGTGTGCGCCGGGGTTCCGCGTTCGGCCGGGCGGGGGTGCTCGGGAGCCGGGCGGTACTGGCAATCAATCAGGGTCGACTTGTCGATGCAGAAGCAGACGCACGCCAGTCCGCCGCCGGTGGCGTTGCTCCGATCATGGTCCCGGTGAACGCGTCCTTCACGATCAGGGCGCTGGCGGAACAGGGGAAGACCGACGAAGCCGAGCAGGTGATGATCGATGCCGGGATCGAGCACAGCCCCGGTGGTCCGACCGTACTGCGCTGGGTGCCCTGGGGCAGGGCAATCCTTCATGAGATCCAGGGCAACCTCGATGCGGTCCGGGCCGACGTCGCCCCGATGCAGGAGGACGAGCAGCAACGCGGCGGGATGAAAGCGCTCTCCTGGCGGGCCCTGCTCGCCAGGACGATTGCCAGGACGATGGGGTACAGCGAAGAAGCCGAAGCGCTGGCCGAAGAACATCTCGCCTGGGCGAATGGGTGGGGGAGACCCGGCGCGATGGGGACAGCTCAGCGGGCTCACGGTCTGGCTGGCAAGCCCAAGCTCCGGGCCGAACGTCTCGAAGAAGCGGTCGAGACCCTGGCGAAATCCGAGCTCAAGATCGAAGAAGCCAGGGCAAGGGTCGACTTCGGAATCGCCCTGTTGCGCGCCGGGCGAAAGTCCGACGGAACTGGGCAACTCGAGGCGGGTCTGGATCTGGCGATGGCCGGAGGTGCGCGCCGGGTCGCGGAGGCGGCCGCCACTGAGCTGGAGATTGCCGGCGCCGCCCCGAAGCGCCTCAGCTTCGATGAACTGACGGCTTCGGAACGGCGAGTCGCCGAGTTCGCGGCATCAGGCAAGACGAACCGGGAAATCGCCGACGAACTCTTCGTGACCCCGAAAACGGTGGAGAACCACTTGACGAGGGTCTATTCGAAGCTCGGAATCGGCTCCCGGCGTGAACTAGAAGGCGCCTTGTAGGCTGGGCGCGGGGTACGGAGGTACCTCCTCCGGGGAACGCTCCCCTGATCGGGGTGAATTGTGGGATCGCCTCGGTCGCCAGCCCTCCGGAGGCACCTCCGTACCCCGCACTGAGCCCAGGGTGGCGGACCGCACGCTCCATACAGCGAGGTGATGGCGATCTTGTTGCAAATGCCGAAGTTTTCGCATTCACCCGGGGTAATGCCAGCCTCGGAGGGCGCCGAGACCACGAAAGTCAGTAATAACGACTGACTTTCGTGGTTTCGCTGGCTTTAGGCGCTCGGCCTTCACGGGGCTCCCGCAAGTGGTGCACGGGGACTGCCTGCGAGCGGCTGGCAAGGAGCAAAGCCCGGGAATATCCGCGATCGTACTGTTGTACCTGAGCTGATATTCCCGGGCGTCGACGAAGCCAGGCGCTGCTCAGGCAGTTCCCGGGTGCCACTTCCACCCCCCAAGGGGGGAAGACAGGGGGGTCCACCCCCATGAAAAACCCTATGAACCCGGGCAAAGTGATGCCCATGAACAACGCACAGTCAATCGACATCCACTGCGACATCGATTCCATCGAAGGGTCGTTTCGTGGAGAGCTGAAGAACGAGTTGGGAATCTCCCGCTCCTTCAGTGGCTGGACCGAATTTGCCACGGCCCTGGTGGCCCGGCACACGACACCAAGAACGAAATCCAAAACGTCACAGAGGAGAACCAACAACATGAATTACATCCGCAACATGAAACGTCCCCGTCTCGCGACCATCCTGGCCGGCCTGGCCCTGTTTATCGCGCTCGGTGGCACCGCTGCCGCAGCCGGTGGCCTGATCAATGGCAAGAAGATCAAGAAGGGCACGATCACCTCCAAGCAGATCAAGAACAAGACGATCACCAAAGCGAAGATCTCACCTTCGACTTTCGGCGCCCTCGCGGGTGCAAAGGGACCGCAGGGCCCCAAGGGTGACAAGGGCTCGACTGGCGCCAAGGGTGCCACCGGGCTTCAGGGCCCGAAGGGCGATCCCGGCGAGACGCAGATCACGACTTACCACGCGTCCGGCAGTTCGATCAACAACATTCCTGCGAACCAGGAAAAGAATGTGATCAACATGAACAACCTGGCCTCCGGGCGGTACGTGATCAACGCGAGCGTTCAAGCCTTCAGCCAGGGCGCCGGCACCGTCAATTGTTCGCTCAACACCAACGGCGGAGGAGGAAGTGCCGGGGGTACGTGGACTGCGGCAGCGAACGGTCGCAACGTGATCGCGTTGACCCACGTCACTGACACTCCCACTGTCTCTCACATCGACGTCGCCTGTGAATCGTCGGGCGTCAACAGCGCCTACAGCGTCGAAGTGAGCGCAATCAAGGCGTCCTGACTCGGACTTCGGCACCTTGCAAGGACTTGGGGACGCCGTTGAACAACACACCGCCCCCTAGAGGCAGTCAGGGGGCGGTGTGGTTCTTACTTTCAGATCCACCCAAATCAATCAAACGAAAACGGAGAAAGCATGAGCACGATCAAAGACAAAACCAAGAGAGTCCAGCCCGCAACCCTGATCGCGATGCTCGCTCTGTTCATCGCCATCGGCGGAACGGCGACGGCGGCTTCAGGCCTGATCAGTGGCAAGCAGATCAAGAAAGGCACGATCACCGCGAAGCAACTCAAAAAGAACGCGGTGACCGGCAAGAAGATCAAGAACCGGACGATCACCAAGAACAAGCTGAACAGGAAAGTCCTCAAGGCTTTGAGCAGGACCGGTGGGCCGGCTGGTCCCGTCGGCGCGACCGGTGCCGTGGGCGCCAAGGGTGCGCCCGGCACTAACGGCGCCGTTGGCCCGGCCGGTCCGAAAGGCGATACCGGTCCGAAGGGTTCGACCGGAGCCAAGGGTTCGACCGGTGCGAAGGGAGCAACCGGTCCTGCCGGAGTTGTCGCATCACAGTTCGCGGGGAGCAATTCGAACTCGAACGTCCCGGCAGGAAACGCCCTGACCCAGGTGATCACGGATACGGTGCCGTCCCACAAGTACGCCGTGACGGCAAAGGTCTCGGGAACGGCCAACGCTCAGACGGGCCTGGATTGTGACCTTCAGGCAAACGGCTCGACTGTTGATTCGGGAGGTACCGAACTGGACGCACAGTTCGACGAAGGCAATATTTTCCTCCAGGCCGTTGTACCGGCTGGAACCACCACCGTCAGGATCATGTGCAGCTCCGGCCAACTCGTTCAGATCAACAACAAGAGCATCATCTCCCTGCCCGTGTCGTGAGATCAGGGGGTCCCCGCCGCGCGCAGGGAGAGTTCAATTTCGAAGCGGGAGTCCGGATCGTCCAGGTCGTCTCCGAACAGTTCCCTCAACCGCGCCAGCCGGTAACGCGCGGTCTGAGGGTGGATGTGGAGCGAGCGGGCCATCTCGGCGGCATTGCCCTGATGCTGGATGAAGGCTGAAGCGGTTTCCGTCATCCGCAACCGTGATTTAGGGGTCAGGCTGGCCAGCGGTTCGAGACAGCGGCTGCTCAGCCGCTCGATCAGGTTCCGGCTCTCGAAGATGGTCAGTTCGACCAGGTGCTCTTCGGCCCGGATCAAGCCGTCCGATTCGAGGGTTCCCGAGCCGGCCGCAGCGAATGCGGTCCGGGCGAGTTGCCAGGACTCCCGCAACCGGGTGGGTCCAGTGTCGGGGCCGAGGCCCGCGCGGCGATCGCCGATCGCCTCGCGGAGCTGTTTATAGCGCCCGGGTCCGGAGGCATCCGGAACCGCGACGCAGCCAAGTCCGTCGACCGGGGCCGAGATCACACCGATGGGGAGGATTCGGGTGATCTCGGCCAGGTCGCTTTCGTGGCAAACCAGTGCTGCAAGTCTTTTCGGAACGGTCCAGCCGACCGTGGTGGCCTGTGACCCCAGGTCTTCGATCGGGATCGGCGGGCTGCCCAGCATCGAGATGACGAGCTGTCGTTCCTGGCGAAGGCGCTCGCCGACCAGTTCGGACTGGGCTTCGGCGTAGCCCTCGGTCGAGTCGGCCGAGAGCTCGTTTATGTAGACGAAGATCGACTCAGCCAGGAGGCTCAGGGTGGTTCCGTCGAGGCCTGCTTCGAGAGAGGCGGAGGCGATCCGGCGCCAGGCCACACGGGCCCCGATCCGATAGGCAGTCTGGAGTGCGTCGAGCGCGCGTCCATTGGCGAACTCGCCCCGGCCGAGTGCGATGTAAATCTCGCGGCTTGGACCACGATCCGCGTCGGGATCGCGGATCAGGCCGACGAACTGACCGAGCGCTTCGGCCACTCCACGGTGGACGCCCCGGCCGAACGCACCTTCGAGGGGCCGCGCGTACTCGGGGATCTCCTGCCCGATCGTGGAAAGGATCTCCTCCGCTACCTCGGGCAGGACGGGTTCAACCACATCTCCGACTTCAGGTGAAAGATTGCGCCAAGGCTCTAGAACGGAAGAAGTTATAACTTAACTTATAATAAACTGTTCAGACAACTACCGAATATGCGCAGAAATATCACTCAGTCACCAATACGCTGTTCTATATGGAAGCGCACGGGTTGCCCGTCAACGAGATGCCGGAGATGGCGACGGTCGACAAGGTCGGCAACACGATCGCGGTCATCCTGCCTTTTGTTGCGACCGTGACCGCCATCGTGCTTTTCTGGAACCGGATCGTCACTCCGGCCGACTTGCTGATCCTCCTGGTGATTTACGTCTTTACCGGACTCGGGGTTACGGTCGGTTTTCACCGGCTGCTGACCCATCGTGCCTTCCAGACTTCGAAGCCGCTGCGGTACTTTTTCGCGATCCTCGGGTCGCTTTCAGTCCAGGGCCCGGTGATCACCTGGGTCGCTGACCACAGGAAGCACCACGCCCACACCGACAAGGAGGGTGACCCCACAGCCCGCACGTCGGTCACGGGGACAGGGTCAGGGGAATCATGGCCGGCCTCTGGCACGCGCACATCGGCTGGTCGATGAGGGAACACGGACGGGCCGACGAAGAGAAGTACTGCCGTGATCTGATCGAGGATCCCGGCATGCGGTTCATCTCTAAATACTTTCTGTTGTTCCTGGTGCTGAGCTTGGTGATTCCAACCGCGGCTGGCTACGTGATCAGCGGCGGAACCCTCGCCGGAGCCCTTGGGGGACTGCTCTGGGGCGGACTCGTCCGGATCTTCTTCGTTCACCACATCACCTGGAGCATCAACTCGATCTGCCACTTCGCCGGCACCCGGCGGTTCGACACCGATGACGAATCGACCAATGTCTTCTGGTTGGCCCTGCCTTCGTTCGGCGAAGCCTGGCACCACAACCACCACGCTTTCCCTCGCTCGGCTGACAACGGACTGAAGCGGTGGGAGCTGGACCCCTCAGCCTGGGTGATCACGGGAATGGAAAAGGCCGGGCTGGCTCACGGCGTGGTGCGTATAACCCCCGAGAGGCAAGAGCAAAAACTGGCCACCGAATCACCAACATCCAAGTCGGAGTAAGGCATCCAAGTCGCTTCGCTCAGCGGGATGAAATGTCAGTTTCGCTGTGCGACTTGGATGTAGTGACCTTGGGCGCAGCTTCGGTTAGAAGGTCTTTCTCCGCTTGACGTTTCCACTCAGGCTTGTCTTCTCGCCAGCCCTCTTCTGTTCTCGAATACTTCCAGTAGCCGGTTGCTGACAGGTTCTCTTTCGGCACGTCACGTTCGAGGACCAGGTGCTTCCTTACCTCCCGAACCATTCCCGCTTCGCCGTGGACGAAGGCGTGGACTTCCCCTTCGGGAAACTCGAGTCCGGAGATCGCTTTCGGGATCTGGCTGCTTTCCCGCGAGCTCTCGCCCCGGTGGATCCAGGTGAGCCTGAGATTGCCTGGACTTTCCAGCGGGATTTCTTCACTTTCGTCATCGACCTCGATGAAAACGTGGACAGGGACACCTTTGGGGATTCGCCCGAGCGCCACACTGATCGCCGGGATGACCGCTTCGTCTCCGGCGAGGAGGTGCCAGTCGGCATCGGGCGACGGTGAGTAGTCACCACCCGGGCCGACCATCTGGAGCAGGTCGCCCGTCTTGGCGTTTGCGGCCCAGGGCCCGGCCAGTCCGGCGCCACCGTGGTGGACGAAGTCGATCGTCAGTTGATTCTCCCCCGGGTTCCAGTCGCAGACTGTGTAGGTCCGCTGACGAAACCACCGCGCCTTCGGCTGGGTCGCCTTGACCACGGCGGGGTCGAAAGGCGTCTCGTAATCAGCGCCCGGCGGCGGGAACTGAAGTTTCACGTAGTGGTCGGAGAACTGGCCGACAGGGAAGCCACGCAGCTCTTCACCTGTCAGCACGACCCGGATCATGTGTGGAGTGAGGGGATGGGTCCTGACGACCTCGGTCACGATCGACGGTCTGCTCACCGGTGAATTCCGCCGGTCTTTACCGCTTCGAAGGCGCGTCCCGGAACAGTCTTCAGCTGATCGAGCACGTTGTCGTTCCAGCGCCGGTCAGGGGTGCCGCTGATGTACCAGTCCGAACCGTTGTCGGCCACGATCAGTCCATACTTCTTGAGGGCCTTCATGATTGCCAGGGACTGACCGGAGAAGCGGCCGAGCCGGTAGCCGGCCTTCAGTCGTAGGCGCAGCCCCATCGGCGGCAGGGACCGGCTGTTCGAAGACGACGCGAAGTGCCGCGCAGGGTGGATGTAACCGCGCTGAGATTCAGAGACGGTCACGCGCAGCGCGTGGGTGATCCGGCCCTTCGAGGCTTCATTGGCCCGGGCCAGGCCGGGCAGGATCGGAAGCCCGGCTGCATCGGCGCTGGTCCAACCGGCGGGGCGCATCCTGTTCGAGCGGAGCTTGAAGCGGGCGCCGGAGTCGGCCAGCCACCGGCCCTTGCCGCGCTTCGCACGATAGAGCTCGTAGAGCTTGCAACTGCCGCGCTGGAGGGCGATGACATGGTGGTCGGACCCACCTTCGATCCGGGTGTTCAACGGGATGGGGTAGGGGCCGCGGTTGCTCTCCGACCCATATGCCGTGAACTTGACCGGGAACTTCTTCTGTTTCCTGCCGACGACCCGGAACGGAATCCCGTAGTTCCCGTATTTGCCGGAGCCGAAGTCGGCGTGGAGATTAGTCCCGGTGCCGATCGAGTTTATGTACTGGTCAGAGCGCGGGTGGACCGGCGCGGCGGAGATGTCGCGATTGAAGGCATTGGACTTCGGGAGCACAGGACAGCCGGCGAGCTTCGTGCCCGGTCCGCGCTTGCCGGTGGAGCTGATCGCGGCTGGTCCACTGCTCGCTGCGGTCATCCCTGCGACGAGAGCGAGGCAGGCCGAGGCAGTCAGGACAAATAGAGAAAGTGTCACCCGCCGTTTCATGTTGCCTCACTCTAAGCTGTTTGCTCCGCCGAAGATGGTCATCGCGTTGATACTCGAAGGGGCGATTTTCACCCTCAGTCGCGGTCTGATCGACCACGCTGCAAGGGTTGCTTTTGCTCGCTACACCGGCGTTTGGCCCGGTGAAGAGCGCCCTGAAGTGGAGTGACCACCGCCCAGGCCGATGTGGTCCGGAAGCCTCGCTATTTCTCGCTCGCTCGCTGAACTGAAGTTTCGTTCGATGGCCTCGTCGAGGAGTTCGAGTTGGCGGTTGACCTGTTTCTGTCTCGGCGGGGGACAGCTTTCGGAGAGGATCATCAGCAGGGAGCGCATGCGCCTCGTGATCTGGTGGGAGCCGGAACCGTAGTGGCGGATTTCGGTAAAGGACAGGTCGAGCAAGTCACCCCAGGTCGGGGCGGAATACGCGACTCGCACGATGCCTTCGACGTCCCGCAGAAAGCCTGAGCCGAGATTGCGGAAAGCAAGCCGGCTGAGCAGCGACTCGATCGTGTCCAGTGCCTGGGCTCCGGTGGTCGGATCGTTCACCGCTGGCGATAGTGCGCGGATGGCGATGTCGACGGTCGTCCGGATGGCGAAAGCCGGATCCTGGGTCAACGTGCGTTCCTCGGCGACTACGGCTGTCTTCCGCAAGCTCGCGATGTCGACGGTGTCATCGTCTCCGTAGACGATGAACAGGGGCGCGCCGGCGCGGGCGTATCCACCGATTCGCCAGGTGACTTCGATCAGAACATCGTTGCGCCGCGCGATCTCCGTCAGTCGCCCGAGGTCGAGCGCTGAAAGTACTCCCTCGCCGCCTCTGTAATAGACCGGCAAACCGCCGGAGACCGGAACTTCGTCCTGAGCGTCAGCATCTTCGGTCCAGGCGAGCGGGTAGACCTCGTCGATCGCATGCTCGCCACCTTTGCGCAACTGGTCGTACAGGCGGCGGGGCCGAAGCAGGTCGAGCAGGCGGGCAACGAGAGCGAAGAATGCGACTACCGCCGCCACCAGCAAGAGCACCGCCACCGCGACGGTGAAGGTCGCTTCCCGGTCAACTCCGGAACGGCTGATGTGCTCGAGGCAGACGAGCGCGTAAATCGCCGGAGCGATGAAGATGCCGAGCGAATTCTTGACGACGTTGTCCCGCCGGAACCGAAGCACCAGCCGGGGTGTGTACTGCCCGGCGCCGAAAACGACGACTACGACGGCAACCGAGACCACGAGGCCGGTGAAGGTGATCATTCCGCCGGCCACCGCTTCGAGGACTCCTCTGGCACTTTCCGGGGCCATCGAAAGGCCGAAAATCGAGCCGTCGCCGTGTCCAACCAACCCGGGAACGATCCGTCCCAATGCGAGGGCCGCGACCAGGTACAGACAGGGGATGATCAACCAGCTGCGGGCTATCGCCTCACGCAGGCGGAAGCAGACCCCAGTTCGCTCCTTGAATGTCATGAGTAGAGCTTGTGGGGGATTCTGCCTACTTCGGCGAGCCGCCGGTGAAAGCCTTGGTGACGAGTTCCTGAACGCGCCCGCGGTCCTTGCCGGCGATGAATGGCTGGTCCTTGGTCGGGACGACCAGGTTCAGGAATTCTTTGCGCTCGGACTCGGAGAGGTTGCTGTACAGGCGCTTCGTGTGGTGCTGAAGCCACTGCGCTCGCATCCAGACCGCCGGCCAGTCAACCGTCTTCGCGTAATTGAACCCACGGGCAGCCAGGCCGACCGTGACTCCGGCTTTGCCGGCCTTTGAGGTCTTGCTCTTCTTCTTCGCCATGTCCAGAGAATACGTGAGCGGACTGCTGTTCAGATCAGCTTTTCGATCTTGAACATGCGATCACCTTTGGGGGTGGTCACGGCGATCTCTGAACCGACGGGCTGGTTTCGCAGCGCCTGGCCAACCGGGGACTCGGCGGAAAGCCGTCCTTCGGAGAGGTTTGCCTCGGTCGATCCGACCAGCGTCCAGGCGTGCCGCTTGCCGTGGCTGTCGGTGATCTCGGCCGTCTTGCCGAAGCTGAAAGTATCGCCGCTGCTGGTGTCGACGTCGACCACGACTGCATTGATCTTCCGTTGGCGAAGCCGGCTGATAGAGGTCTCGAGGTGAGCCTGATCTTCTTTGGCGATGTGGTACTCGGCGTTCTCCTTGAGGTCGCCGAGGTCCCTCGCGACTCGCAGGCGTTGCGCGATCTCCTCGCGGCCCGCTCCTTCGAGCCTTTCTATCTCCGCGTCAAGTTCCTGGATTCCTTGGGCGGTGATTGATTCGCCGCTCTCCTCGATCGTAGTCATGTCTTCACACTAGCCCTATCCCGGGCAGCGCCAAGACCGGCACCGCTTTCGAGGGCCGGCCGCGCGTTGCTGAAGAGGCTCAGGCCGGGATCTCGATGGTTATGATCGGAGGAGTGGTCGGCTGCTCAGAGCCGCCCTTGGGCTCCGCGCTGACCATCACGGTGTTGACGTTGCTCAGGTCCGGAATGCTCGTCGTCGCAGTGCCGTTCCGGCGCGGGGTGAAGAGCGAGTCGGTCGGTGTGACCGACTGACCCTTCTGGACCCATGCCTGGTAAACCTCGCCGTCATGGAGCTTCGGCAGGTTGGTCACCTTGAGGGTGCCCGAGTTGCCGGAAGTCACCATCACCGCGTCAGCATCGCCTACGTTCGAGTGGCTGGGAATCGTATGTGTGTTGGCCACGACAGGACCGTCGCCGGTACCTGATGACCCTTCGTCTCCGCCTACGGCGTAACCGATGACAACGCCGGCGAACAACACGGCGGCCATCGCCCCGAGCGCGATTGGTCGCATCAGTTGTCCGAAGTCGAGCCAGGCCCGCCGTGGCTTCCTGACGGCCTTTCTCGCCGGTTCGGCGACCGGCGCGTGAGCCTCGGCTTCCTCCGGCACGGGATTCTCGGCCAGGTCAGCGGCGACAGCGGCCATCACCCGGGACTTGAGCCGGGGTGAAGGCTTGATCTGGTCGACTTCGTTTGCCAGCCGTTCCGTCGCCGGTTCGAGCCACCGGAGCTCTGACTGGCATTCGGGGCAGCCACCGAGATGGTGTTCGAGATCGGTCTTCTCGCCGGGGCTCAGGGCGCCGAGGAGATAGCCCGGCAGCTGTTCCTTCCAGCTTTCATGGCTCCTGGGACTCATATCGTCACCTTCCCCTCGTCGGCGAGACCGCCACGTAGTTTCTCCAGCCCCAGCCGCATTCGTCCTTTCACGGTGCCGAGCGGGAGATCGAGCATTTCTGAGATTTCTGACTGGCTGAACCCTCCGAAGAAGGCCAGCTTTATTACTTTGGACTGCTTGTCCGGAAGATCGGCAATGACCTCCTGGACTTCCCTCTGCGTCTCACGGCGGAAGGCAAGTTCATCGGTTCGGTCTTCTCCGGGGCGGCTTTCGAGGATGCCGTCGTCGTCGGAGTCGAGGGTCGGAGTCCGGCTGGCCCGGCTGCGAAGGGTGTCGATTGCGCGGTTGCGCACGATGCCGAGTGCCCAGGCGCCGGCGCTGCCACGGGTGCTGTCGTAACGCTCGCCGCTCTTCCAGATCGAGAGGAAGCCCTCCTGGACCGTGTCTTCGGCGGCGGCCCGTTCGCCGATGATCCGGTAGGAGAGCGAAAAAGCCTGACGCTCGAACCGGTCGTAGAAGGCCTCGAAGGCGATCTGATCTCGCTGACCGACGAGGGTCAGGAGTTCTTCATCGTCGAGCTTCCTGGCTGTCTGTGGACTGATCGGCATTTGTCTTTCGGTGATGCTTGGGAGATAGCTCTCTTCATTCAGTGAAGCAGATGCGGTGGAGAACAAAGACGCGCCGGCCGTGGAACCGGCGCGCCTTTGATCGAATCTGGCTTCCGTGGTTGGGATATGCCGATTCATGATTGTTGCTACGGGAGAGCGGCACAAACGGATCATTCAGGCCCCCCGGTAGGCTGGTGTTGTGGACCGCAAGACGATTCTCGCTTTGGCGGCTATGGCGATGGGGGTGTTCGTTATCGCGAACGACATCACCGCGATGAACGTCGCCGTGCCCGCAATCGAGAAGGACTTCGACACCGGCGTCACCACGATCCAGTGGGTAGTCAACGCTTACAGCCTCGCATTCGGTGTACTCATCGTGACCGGTGGCCGCCTGGCCGACCTCTTCGGCCGCAAAGAAGCCTTCTTCCTCGGGGCCGGTATCTTCGGTTTCTTCTCCCTCCTCGGCGGCCTCGCCCAGAGCGAGGCCTGGCTGATCGCCACCCGGGCCGCGATGGGCGTCGGTGGCGCCCTGATGTGGCCGGCCGTGCTCGGCATGACTTTCGCCCTGTTGCCGGAAGACAAGGCGGGGCTCGCGGGCGGACTGATCCTCGGCGTTGCCGGCATCGGCAACGCGGTCGGGCCGATGCTGGGCGGTGCCCTGACCGAATTCGTAAGTTGGCGCGCGATCCTCTTCTTCAACATCCCGATCGCCCTGATCGCGATCATTTGCGTCTATTTCCTGATCCAGCAGCCCAAGGCCGAGTCCGCTGACCGAAAGATCGACTACGGCGGCATAGCCACGGTGACCCTCGGCCTGGTCATATTGATGGTTGCTCTCGACCAGGTGGTCGATTACGGATGGGGAGACCCACGAATCATCGGGGCGATTGTGGCCTCCCTTCTCTTGCTGGCCGCCTTCGTGCGGATTGAGCGTGGATCGGGAGACCACGCACTGGTTCCCGACGACGTATTCGGCAACCCCGGCTTCAGGGCCGCCTGCCTTGCCATCCTGCTGGTCTCGTCGACCTTCTTCGGCTCGCTCTTCTACCTGCCCCAGTACATGCAGCAAGAGTTCGGCTACTCCGCTTTCGAGTCAGGGCTGGGGCTGCTGCCGTTCATGGCGGTGTTCGCGGCCACCTCTTTCATAGCCGGCCCTCTGTACAACCGGTTGGGGGGCAAGCTGATCGTGACCGTCGGCGCCGGCTGTCTGGCGCTTGGTCCAATCCTCATCGCGTGGGGAATCACAGCCGGTGGGGCGCTCTCTTCGGTGGTCCCCGGGATGGCCGTGCTCGGCGTGGGCATCGGACTGTTCTATTCGGCCGCGACGACGATCGCTGTCACCTCGGTTGACGATTCCCGCAGCAGCCTCGCGGGCGGCATCATCTACATGTTCCAGATTGCCGGCGGGTCGGTCGGGCTGGCGTTGACGACCACGGTCTTCGCTTCGCAGCCCGGCCTGATCAGCGGTCTCCATGCCGCCTTCAGGTTCGATGGTGCCCTTGCCATCGCGGGGTTCCTGGTCACCATCTTCTTCGTCGGCGGGCGGCTCGGCCGTGCTCGCAACTCTGCTTCAGCCTGATCAGTGCCGAACCGGTTTTGAACCGATCGAGCGTTTCGTCCGTATCTTTTCCAGAATGAACGGCTTACCAGCGACACCCGACCTCCTCGTCCTCGGTAGCGGTGGCGTGCTCGGGGACGTCTGGATGACCGGCCTGATGGTCGGTCTCGATCGCGGCGAAACCGTGGACCTGCAATCGGCCGGAGGATTCGTCGGGACTTCGGCCGGTTCGATCGTCGCGACGCGAATCGCCGCCAGGCAGGACCTCGAAGAACTGATCCGCAAGCACATGGAAGTTGCCGGACCTCCTGCGTCGACCGCCCCGCCCGGTTCGCTTGAAGACGGGTCGGGTTTTCTCGCGGGCCGACTGGCAGACCTCCTGATGTTTCACGGGCGGGCCGGTCGCTCTGTCCGTCGGACGCTTTTGCGTCGACTGCCGGTCGGACGCAAGGAACTGAGCTACCTCGCACGCGACATGCAGGAACTTGCTCCGGACTGGCCTGAGCGGCTGCACATCACGGCGGTCAACTCGAGGACCGGTGGCCGTGTGGTTTTCGCTCGTGGCCGGACCCACGGACTGACCGTAAGCGAAGCAGTCCAGGCATCCTGCGCGATCCCGACCGTGTTCAGGCCGGTCGAAGGAGCTGACGGTGCTTTCGTAGACGGCGGAGTCTGGAGTCCGTCAAACGTCGATGCTGTCCCCGCGAAGCCTGGCCAGACGGTGGTCTGCCTGACCCCGACCGGCAGTGATCAGGGCGCTGTCGGTTTCCGCCGCCGGTCGTCAGCCCGGTTCTTCCGGGCGATCGTCGATGGCGAGGTTGCCCGGCTGCGCCGTCGTGGAGTTCGTGTGGTCAACGTGGTTCCTGACGTGGCCGCCTCGGCAGCCATCGGCCCGAGCCGGATGGCCAGCGGGCGTGAAGCCGAAGTTTACGAAGCCGGTCTCGCCCAGGGCCTGCACCTCGCCGGCCCACTCGGCGCCTGGCTCCGGCCCGGCGCCCGCGAAGACGCTGCGCTCAGCCGCTGATCCAGTTCGGCGGGAATGCGCCTGCCGGGATCTTGCCGTCGTAGTCCGGGAAGTACCGCATCGCGATTCGTTCGGCAGCTGAACCGTCGAGCGCGGGCAGGAGGTCGCCGATGGTCATGAGGACCCGGGCTGAAGAGGCGATCTGGAAGTCGGCGGCAGTCGGCTCGTCTCCGCCGAGGATGCCGTCACGGGCGTAGGACTCGATTCGATCGATGGTTTCGTCTATTCGGGCGAGGTCTTCCATCAATTGGCTCGGCTTCAGCCTCAGGTATTTCCAGGTTCCTCGGAGGTTCTTCGCGGCGAAATCGGTGCCGGCGGCGTCGAGCTCACCGGCGCCGGCGAAGGTGCCCATCGAACCCGGCCGGAAATGGAGGGCGCCGAAAGGGAGGCGCCGGGCCACTTCCTGGAAGTACCGGTCACCCCAGACTTCGGCCTCCTGAACCTCGTTGGCGATCGCTTCGGGGTACAGGGGATTCTCCGGCACTTCGTCGTCGATGTACCTGAGGATCCCGATCGAGGTGTGGATGGGTTCTTCACCGACCACGATTCCCGGAACGGTTTTGTTGCCGTCTCCGTAGATGCCTTCGAGGACGCCTTCCTGGTTTCCCGGCAGGAGCATTACCTCTTCAAACTCGATTCCCTTGTGCTCCAGTCCGGCCCTGGCGGTCATGCAGGGGTGGGACATCGGGACGACGTGCATGGTGACTGGCTCGGTTATGGGCATAAAGAAAACCTATAGGTCCGCTCGGGGTGCATCCGGCAGGCGGTGTTCCCACGTATTTACCAATATGAAAGTCGCGATCGTCGGAACCGGAATCTCAGGCCTCGCCGCCGCCCACCACCTCAAGGACCGGGCCGACCTGACCCTCTTCGAAGCTTCACGCAAGCCCGGCGGCCACGCGAACACCGTGATCGCCGAATCCGAACGCGGTTTCGAGGCCGTCGACACCGGCTTCATCGTCTACAACGACCGCAACTACCCTGAGTTCACCCGCCTGCTCGAGGAACTCGAGGTGGCGAGCAAGCCTTCGAGCATGAGCTTCTCGGTCAGCGACCGCGATTTCGAATACACGGGACGCACCCTCAACGGGCTTTTCGCCAAGCGAAGCAACCTGGTCAAACCAAAGTTCCTGCGCATGCTGGCCGAATTCCCGCGTTTCCAGCGCCGGCTCAAGGAACTCGCGGACAAAGGCGACGGCGGTCCGTCGCTGGCCGAGTTCCTGAAAGACGAGAAGTTCTCCGACGACCTGCGGGACCGCGTGGTCGTACCGCTCGTCTCGGCTGTCTGGTCGGCCGACCCCGAGCAGATGTGGACTTTCCCCGTCGGCTTCCTGGCACGGTTTCTCGACAACCACGGGCTGCTGTCGCTGGACGGACCCCAGTGGCGGACCATCGAAGGCGGATCCTGGAGCTACGTCGATGCCCTGACCGAGCCGATGCGCGATCGCATCCGCACCGATTCGCCGGTTGACAGCATTCGTCGCCACGAGGACCACGTCGAGGTCGTCGTCAAGGGAGAGCCGGCCGAGTCGTTCGACCAGATCGTGATTGCCACCCATTCCGACCAGGCGCTGCGGATGCTTGATGACCCGACTCGCGAGGAACGGGAAGTACTGGGCGGGATTGCGTATCAGCCGAACGAAGCGGTGCTTCACACCGACGAATCGCTGATGCCGAAACGGAAGGCAGCCTGGGCATCCTGGAACTATCACCTCCTCGAGGACCCGACCGGTGCCACCGCCCTGACCTACGACATGAACCGGCTTCAGACTCTCGGTTGCAAGCGGCAGTTCTGCGTGACCCTGAACCTGACCGACCGCATCGATCCGAAGAAGATCATCGAAGTGATCCAGTACGACCACCCGGTTTTCACACCTGACGCAATCGCCTCCCAGGAACGCTGGTCTGATGTCAGCGGCACCGGCAGGACCCACTTCTGCGGTGCCTACTGGCGGAACGGCTTTCACGAAGACGGCGCTTTCACCGGGCTGCGCGCCGCGAAGTCGGTCGTCGCCGCAATCCCTTCGGAAGCGATTTCCTCCGAGCCGACTCGCCCCCGAGATCCGAGCGATTCGATGACTTTCCAGAGTGCCATCTACGAAGGCGAGATCCGGCACCGGCGCTTCGAGCCGATTGAGCGCCAGTTCGAATACCGCATCTTCATGGTCTACTCCGACCTGGCGAGATCCCCAAAGCAGGTCCATCCGCTCTGGTCGATGCGCCGCCGCGCCCCGGCGAGGTTCCGCCGCGCTGACTACTTCGGACCGGCAAACCGTCCGCTCAAGGGTTGCGTCCTCGACGAAGTCGAGCGCAGCACCGGTGACCGGCCTGACGGTCCTGTCCGGATGCTGACCCACCTGCGTTATCTGGGAGCGGTCGAGAACCCGGTGACTTTCTACTACTGCTTCGACCGGTCGGGCGAAACCGTCCAGGCGGTACTGGCCGAGGTGACGAACACTCCCTGGGGCGATCGCCACGCTTATGTCATCGATGGCGGCCCGGATTCGAGCGGGGTGATCTCGTCCCGGCGCGACAAGGCCCTGCACGTCTCGCCACTGATGGGAATGGACTACGAGTACGACCTTCGTTTCGGCACGCCGGGCGCGAGGCTGCCGGTCCACATCTCATCCAGTTCGGCAACCGAAACCGTTTTCGACGCGACCCTGAACCTCACCCGCACCGAGATCACCGCGTCCGCTCTCAGCCGGCTGCTGCTGGCCTACCCGCCGATGTCCCTCCGGGTCAAGGCGGGTATCTACCGACAGGCGGCCGTCACTTGGCTGAAGGGCGTGAAATACCAAGCCCGTCCTGAAGGAGACGACTTGATTGGCACGACGAAACCGGCGATGATGTGTCCCGTGCACAGTTCACCCGGGAAAAGCACCCTGCCAACCGCCGATCGCGTGGCCTGACCATGTGGCGCCAGATCGTCCTCAGCGTGATCGGCCGGGTCCACGGCGGTCAAATCGAGATTCAAGAAGGCGGCCGGACCACCCTGATCGGTGATGCCGACTCGGATCTGCGGGCCACGGTCACCGTCCACTCGCCAAAGCTCTGGCGCCGGATGTTGCGCGGCAGCACTGGCATGGGCGACAGCTACATGCGTCACGAATGGGACTGCGACGACCTGGTCAACCTCTGGCTGATCGCGGGCCTCAACCTGCCGCGGCTCGACCGGCTCCGCCGCCGTTTCGCGTTTGTCACTGGTCCTTTCCAGAGGCTCGGTGTGCTGATGCCCCGCACCACCCGTTCGCGCGGAAAAAAGCAGATCGCCGCCCACTACGACCTCGGCAATGACCTCTTCTCACTCTTCCTCGACCGTTCGATGAACTATTCGTCGGCAATTTTTCCTGAGGGCGATGAGGATCTCGAGACGGCGCAGCTCCGGAAGATGGATCAGATCGCCGACCAGCTCGACCTCGGCCCGGACCACCACCTGCTCGAGGTCGGCACTGGCTGGGGCGGGTTGGCGATCCACCTGGCCCGGCGCACCGGATGCCGGATCACCACGACCACCATTTCTGCCGAACAGGCGAAGCTGGCCCGCGACCGCATCGAATCCGAAGGGATGACCGGCTCGATTGAAGTGATCGAGGTCGACTACCGCGACCTGACCGGAACTTATGACCGCCTCGTTTCGATCGAGATGATCGAAGCGGTCGGCTGGCAGGACTTCCCGACCTACTTCACAAAATGTTCGGGCCAGCTGAAGCCGGATGGAGCGATGCTGCTCCAGGCGATCACGATCGATGACGACGCCTACGACCTCGAAAAGGCATCACGCAGCTTCATCAGTTATTTCATCTTCCCGGGTGGCTGCCTGCCTTCGATCGCGGAGATCGACCGTTGTCTCGACACCGGGACCGACCTGTCGGTCGACTGGTCCACGGATATCGGCCTCGACTATGCCCGCACACTCAGCCTCTGGCGGAAGCGTTTTGAGGCGCAGACGGAACGCCTTGAGGAAATGGGTTACGACGACCGTTTCCGCCGGATGTGGCGGCTCTATCTGACCTTTGCCGAGGGCGGCTTCCGTTCACGCCGAAACAGCGATTTCCAGTTTCGACTCGTGAAACCGGAGTACCGCGACCCCAGGAAATTCGAGGTCACCAATGCCGGTGAAGGCAAAACCAGGCAGGCGAGCGTGTAGTTTCCATAGTTCTAGTGCTTGGTAAGCGGAACTTCCGCGATGGGGAACGGTTAATTAAGTGTGCTGGGGATGAATCGGAACGCGGGAAACGTTGGGTATCGGTGGGCGCTTTCGGCGCTGGCCACGGTTCTGATGGCTCTTGCCGGAGCATCGAGCGCCTCCGCCGGCGTCGCCGACCGTGAGGCTGATCCGATCGTTCTGACGGGTGCCCAGGCCCCCGGACTAATCGGAATCGCCCCGAACGAGGTCGTTGCCTTTCGCTGGAACGGCGCCTGGAAGCAGATCCCGGTTCAGGTTGACGAGCGGAAGATCGCGGACTACCGGGTCATCCGCCAGATGTCGAGGGGCAGCGACAGCAAGGAACTCAAGACCGAGGCCTACGCCGACCCCAACACCTACGCTGGTGCCGACGGAGTTGCCCAGATGACGACGACTTCCCCTTCCGTTCCGGTCCCCGGCACGATTGGTGATCCCAACCTCGACCAGGACGACGAGATTGCCGTAATGAGCAAGGACTCGGGAGCTTCAGCCGCCGGCAAGCCGGATCCCGCCGGAGTCGACGGCACCACCCGGACCCCGGTCCGCATCAAGGACCCGCTCGGCACCGGGACAGTGAACTACTTCTACCTCTTCAGGAAGACGGCTGACCTCGATCCCGCCGCCGGGACTGACTACGTCAGCTACCGCTGGAAGTTCGAACCGGCCCTGATCCCTGGCTACTTCAAGGAGGCGGGGGTCTCCGGGCCGGGCTACGACTTTGACGGGATCGATGATCTTTCGGTGTATCCGCCCGCGAACCCGGAGGCGTCTTCGGTCGAAACCTCCTCTTACAGCCAGACCTTCCCCGGCAAGTGGCTGGTCGAAGGCATGAAGATCACCAAGGGTGCTGCCACCGGGGGGGACATACTCGACGGTGACAAGTCAATTGCCCTGGGCCCTGCGGGCTGCAGCCGAAACGAACTGACCTTCAGCCGTGGCGGCGGTGGCTTCATCGCCGCGATCGACGGCCCGGTGCGGGCGATCCGCTCATACATAGGAGCCAACAGCGGCACTTTCACCCAGCGCGACCAGATCTATTACCAGGACCAGGTCCAGACCACGACCTACCTTCGGGTCCATCCAGGGATCGGCAACCTGATCCTCGCCGCGGACTACTCCCAGAAAGCCTTCAGCATGATCTACCGGAACTCACTGAATCCGAACGGCGTCGAGGTGGACGGAGTTCCAGACGACGTCGCGAAGGGTGAACTCTCGTGGGAGCAGGTTTCCGGAGTTCAGGGATCGGTGACCCAGATCGCGAGGGTCACGACTGACATCCCGATTACGGCGACTTCGTATTACCAGGACAACCTGAGTCCACCCGCGGGCGACAACTCGATCCTCTGCTCGGGCGATGACCACGCGATCGGCGCCAGCGGTCCCTGGGTCAAAGGCACCGAGCCTTACAACACGGATCCGACCAGGACTGAGCCGCTCAAGCACCTGACCGCGGACCGCACTACTTACATCGATCCTCCTGACACGGCCAAGGAGGAGGCGATCCATCACTCGCAGCAGGTCGATTCGCCCCTGGTCATCTCGACTGGTGCCGGCACCGATCCCACCGTCCCGATCACGGATCCGGATCCCGACCCTCCTGGTACCCCTGGCCGGACGAACTGGGTTGGTCTCAAGGTGAGGGTTCTGCCTTCCAGGATGAAGGCCGGGATCGGTGATCGCAAAGTCTTCCGGGTCAAGGTCCGAAACGTTGGTGACCTGCTCGGCAAGAAAGTCAAGGTCTGTCCAAAGGCGAGGGACCGGCTCGTTCGAACCAGCCGCTGCAAGAAGCTGAAAAAACTCCGCCCCGGCAAGTCAGCCGGATTCAGGTTCCGTGCCAGGCTGCGTCGTGCCGCCGCCGGCAAGCGAAAGGTGAGGGTCCGCTTCCGCGCGAAGGCCGCCGGTAGCAAGGCACGAGGATCTTCCGGCGTGATGCTGACGACCCCCTTCCGGCGCTAGATCCAGGCAGCCGGGAAGGCTCCGCCCATCCCGCCGCCTCGCCCCAGCACGAACCGGCCGAACCGCTACCGTGATGGCATGAAATCTTTGCGCGCTTTGAATGTCGGATTCGGTGCCTCGCGACTCGCTTTCGGCGTTTTCGCAGGAGCCTTTCCGGAGAAGATCGGTCGTACCTGGATCGGTGAGACGGCTGGAACCCCCCAGAATCAGGTGATCCTGCGGGCGCTGGCCGGGCGTGACTTTGCAATCGGGGCGGGCACGATCGAAGCGGCCCTGCGTGACGACGCCGACACCTGGCTTGCCGTTGCCGCCCTGGCCGACCTCGGCGACCTGGCTTCGACCTTGATCGCCCGAAATGACCTTCCCTCGAAGAGCGTCAAGATCACCGTTGCCCTTGCCGGTTCCGCTGCCCTCTCCGGAATCGGTCTGCTGGTGCTGAACCAGCTAAGCGACTGAGGCCGAAGTGGCATCGCCTGAAGAGATTGCCTCGGCATCCCTTGCCTTGCCGAAAGGTGGACCGAAGTTCGAGCTGACGGGCATGTCCCGCGGCCCGTGGCAAGCCGACGCCGCTCATGGCGGTGCCCCGGCCGCGTTGCTCGCGCGGGAAGCCGAGAGCCATTGCGATGACGGCAAGATGCGCCTGCTTTCGATGTCGAGCACCTTCTTCGGGCCGGTAATGCTTGGCGAGATCGAAATCACTTCCGAAGTGGTGAAGCCGGGCAGGCGCCAGAAGGTGATCGCGTTGAAGCTTTCGTCGGGTGGCCGCGCAGCCGTCGAGGCCCGGGCGATCCTGATCCGGGTGGCCGACGTCGAGTTGCCGGACACAGTCGAGCCGATCGAACCGACCATGACTCCGATCGGAGAGAGCGCGAACGTCAAGGGCGGTCGCTGGTTCCCCGGCGACGAGATTGCTTTTCACCGCACGGCCAACACGGTGAAGGTGGTCGAGGGGGGGCCCGAGTCGGTCAACCACACCGGCGCGGCCTGGTTCCACCTCGATTGTCAGGTTGTTCCCGGCGAGGTGGTCACCCCGGCCCAGAGAGCGGCCGCGGCGGCTGACTTCGGCAATGGCCTGGCGCATCCGGTGGCGTTCGGCGAGTTCCTCTTCGTCAACTGCGACCTCAACCTGAATCTTCTGCGGGAACCCGAGGGAGAATGGATCGGCGTCGTCTCGCGGACGGACGTCGACCGGATCGGATCCGGCCTGACCGTGACCGAACTCCACGATAAAAGTGGCCGTTTCGGCTCGGCCAGCCAGAGTCTTTACGTGGATCGCACCTGACCGTCGAGCCGGCGATTGAGGCACCCGATGAATTCGGAGCGGGGGAGCCTCACGCATCGCCGAAGCTTCGCAGACAGATAGGCTTCGCCGGTCTTGTCGCTCAAAAGAAACGTTTAAGGAAGGGTCTTGATGTCCACGCTTTCCACCACGGTAGAAGCACCCCGCGTCCCCGTACTTGCCGACGCCTTCGCCAACAGCAAGGTTCGAACCGCACTGCTCGTGCTCGGAGGCGCCCTTTTTACCGCCCTCATGGCGCAGATCGTGATCCCGATGACGCCGGTCCCGATGACCGGTCAGACCCTTGCCGTAATGCTGGTCGGGTCGGCACTCGGCGCCAAGCGCGGCGCGGCTGCCCTGACGCTCTACGTCCTCATGGGTTTCCTGCTTCCCGTCTATGCCGAAGGAAGCTCGGGCATCGAGGTCATCTACGGAGCCTCCGGTGGTTACCTGATCGGCTTCATCGTGGCCGCCTACGTAATTGGCTGGCTGGCCGAGCACGGCTCCGACCGCAAGGTCGTTTCGGCATTCGTCTCCTTCATCGCCGGACAGCTGATCATCTTCGGTTTCGGACTGGTCGGTCTCAAGCTGGCACTCGACATGAGCTGGGCCGAGACCATTCACAGTGGTTTCACCGTGTTCATCATCGGTGGCCTCGTCGAGCCCAGCATTCGGCGCGGTACTGATGCCGGCTCCTGGAAGCTCCAGAAGCACAGCTTTAAGGGATAATCGTTTGATCAATTGCCCATCGAAAGGAATCATTTGCTGTTAGCCACATACGATCTTGGTGACGCACTACTCACCACGCTCGCGATTTTCTTCTTCGTCATCTGGATCTGGGTCGTCATCGCGATCATCATGGACATCTTCCGTGACCACGCGATGGGTGGCGTTGTCAAGGCCCTCTGGATTCTGGCCCTGTTCATCATCCCGCCTTTTGCCGCGCTGATCTATCTGATCTTCCGTGGCTCGGGCATGCGGGAGCGTGCCATCAAGGACCAGCAGGAACAGAAGAAACATTTCGACGAGTACGTCCGTGACACTGCCCAGACCTCGCCGGTCGACGAGCTCCACAAGCTCGACCAGGTCAGGACCTCCGGTGGCATCACCGACGAGGAGTACAACAAGATGAAGGCCAAGATCCTCGCGAGGCTGATTCTTGCGCCTGAACCAGATTCATCGGACCGGCCAGGCAATTGCCTGGCCGTTTCTCGCCGTGGTCCCGGATTTCACCGATGCCGGACGCTGGCTCTAGACTGCCCGGTGCGCAGTTGTGATCACAGCCGTATCCATGCTGCCCTGATGATCGTCGGGGGCCATCGCCGGTACCCGAGCGGGCGATGAAGGAGAAAACCGCTCCGGCTGTCGACCAGCCCGCCGTCACCGGGACGACCGGAGAAACCCGGCACCACCGGTGAGACTTCGACCACCGATCCACGGGCGTGACCATCGGTGACCCTGACCGGCCTCAACCTGACCGCTTACACCGCCAGGGGCTACGCGACGCTGGATCCCGTGAGGACATCCAGCTGCTCAAGAACATCGGCAGCACCTCGGTCACGATCGTGCCCACCTGGTACGTCAATAACACCTCGGCCAACGAGATCAAGCCGAACCCGAAAAAGACACCGACCGACGCCAGTCTCGCCAGGGCGATCAACCTGGGCCAACAGGCCGGCCTCAAGGTCATCCTGAAGCCGCATGTCGACGTGATCGACGAAACCTTCCGTGGCGAGATCCAGCCGGCCGACCGTGCCGTGGTTCCCGTCCTACGAGGCGATGATCGGCCACTACGCCCGGATCTTGCCGCCAGCAAGGGTGCCGACGTGTTTGTGGTCGGAACCGGAGCTCAAGACCATTTCCGGCGATACCGACCCTCTGGAAGAAGGTGGCTCGAGGGGGTGAGTGCAAAGTTCGGTGGCCCGCTCACTTACGCCGCCAACTGGGACGAAGTCGATCAGGTCCAATTCTGGGACAACCTGGACATGATCGGTGTCGATGCCTACTACCCGCTCACGAGCGAAGGGCAAGAGCCGACCGAAGACGACCTGGTGAGCGCCTGGCAGACCCCGGCCTCCAACCTCGAAGCGACCAGCTCCAAGTGGGGCAAGCCGGTCATGTTCACCGAGATCGGATACCCGACCCAGGCCGACGCGGCGGCGCATCCTCCCGAGGTCGGCCGGGCGAGCCGCAGGACCAGGAGGCGCAGGCGGTGGCCTACCAGGCCGCTTTCCGGGCCTTTGCCGACCAGGCCTGGTCAGTGGGCATGAGCTGGTGGAGCTGGCGGGTCGATCCGGAGCGCGGTGAGAACCTGAAGATCGACTACACGCCCGCAGGACAAGAAGGCGGAGGCCGTCCCGCCCCCCCGGGCTGCTTGGGGCGAGACCGAGAAGACCGAACCCGCGCTCTCCGTCCTCGATCTCGTCCCGGTGGTTGAAGGGCTCAGCCGGCAGTGGCCCTGGCCAACTCGACCGGGCTGGTCAAGCGCGCCGAGAAGCTGGGGTACACCCGCCACTGGGTCGCCGAGCACCACAACATGCCGGGAATAGCCAGTTCGGCTCCGGCGGTCGTGGTCGCTCACCTGGCCGCGAATTCCAAGACCATCCACGTCGGCTCCGGCGGCGTGATGCTGCCGAACCACCAGCCGCTGGTGATCGCCGAGCAATTCGGCACCCTGGATGCGCTCCACCCGGGCAGGATCGACCTCGGCATCGGCAGGGCGCCGGGCACTGACCAGATGACCGCCGCGGCACTCCGCCGGTCGATGGATCCGATTTCCGACGAAGACCTGCCGAAACAACTCGGTGAGCTCCTCGGATTCTTCTCCGGAGAGTGGGCGGCCGGTCATCCTTATTCGAATATCACCGCGGTTCCTGGCCAGGGCAACCAGCCCGAGATCTGGCTGCTCGGTTCTTCGGGTTACACAGCCCAGGTTGCCGGCCTGATGGGTATGCCGTACTCCTTCGCCCACCACTTCAGCGCTGCCAACACCCTGCCGGCACTCGAGCTCTACCGCAGCCGCTTCAAGCCTTCCGAGTACCTCGACGAACCAAAGGCGATGGTGGCCGTGGGTGTCATCTGCGCCGAGACCGACGAAAGGGCCCGCTGGCTGGCTGGTCCTTCCAGGCTTGCCTTCTCCAGACTGCGTCAGGGCAGCCCGGGCAGGTTCCCTTCTCCGGAGGAAGCGGCGGCGCATGATTTCACCCCGGATGAGGAGACCGTGATCTGTTCGGTCGCCAAGGGCCATATCTTCGGGTGTCCGGAGACCGTCAAGGCCGAGCTCTGAACAAGCTGATCGAGGCGACCGGGGCCGACGAATTGATGATCTCGACCATGGTCTTCGACCCGTCAGACCGCATTCGTTCGTATGAGCTGGTTGCCAAGGCATGAACGTAGCCACCTTCCGCTCTGAAGCCGAAAAAGGGTTGCGGTCTTTCGTCTGCTTGTGTGACGAGTTCCCTTTCAGTGCAAGGCCCTTCCCAGAAGCCCGAAAGAGGCGCGGAGGGAAGTCCCGTTGCTACGGTGTTCTTTCGTCCACGTTTTGGCGTGCGTGACTCACATGGCTTACCATTCCGCCAAAACCAGAGCGGCCGCGGTCGCCCGATGGCCGTCGCGCTTGCGCTACTGGCCTGGCCGTCTCGATCAGCTTCGTTGCCATCCATACCGGACCGGCAGGCGCGGTCACGCCCCAGGAGAAGTACGAGCGGGCGCAGGCCAAGCTGAGCGACATCTCGGGTTCGGTCGACGAACTCAAGGGGCAGATCGCCGCCGACAACCAGAGGGTCGATGCCCTGCTCGGCGAGCTCTCCGGACTCCGGGCGAGGGCTGACCAGCTCGAGGCCGAACTGGCCGAGAAGCAGGCCGCGCTCGACGCACTTCAGGCCAGGCTCGACAAGGAGAAGGCCCACCTCAAGGAACTCCGCGCCCGCCTCCAGCGTGCCCTCGACGTGCTCCGCGACCAGATCGTCGCCCTCTACATGTCGGGTACGCCCGACGTCGCCGACATGGTGCTCGGTCCGCCGAGCTGGGACGACATCGTCTCCCCGAGCGATTACGCCGAAGCGATCCAGGACCACGACGAAGCCGTGATCAACCGGGTCAGCGACCTGCGCGACGAGGTCAGGACCACGGTCGAGCGCATGGAAGGCCAGGAGGTCAAGCTCGAAAAGGCCCGCGACCAGATCGCCGCCGAGGAGAAGGAGGCCGCCGCCGCACGCGACGCCCTGGAATCCCAGCGCGCCGACTACCTGGCGACCATTAAGTCCCGTTCGGCCCGCATCACTGCACTCTCCAGGACCAGGCCTGCGACATTGAAGGCAACCTGCCCGACCTCAGCGCCGATCCGGCCAGCAGCTCCGCGGGCCGAGCGCCCCGGCACCGGTCACCGGCCAGAAGGCCGTACTCGGCTCCGACGGCCTCGCTGCCGCCCGGCCGGTCTCCCGGAAGCGGTCAAGGACGTGATCGCTGCGGCCAACTCGATTGCCGACATGCCGTATCTCTGGGGTGGCGGCCACGGTTCATTCGAGTCATCCGGCTATGACTGCTCCGGCGCGGTCAGTTTCGCCCTTCACGGAGGAGGATTGATTTCGTCTCCGCTCGACTCCACCGGACTTACTACTTGGGGTGAGCCCGGCGCCGGAAACTGGATCACGGTCTACGGCAACTCCGGACACGTTTACGCCGTTATTGCCGGTCTCCGCTGGGACACGTCGGGCACCGGTGGCTCCGGCCCGAGCTGGTCGACCGACACAGTCTCATTCCAGGACCCCTCGGCCTTCGTCGCGCGTCACCCGTCCGGCCTGTAACCGCCAATTCTCGCGAGGTGATCTGAATCGGGGCACACTGCGTGCCTCGATTCAGATTACTTCGGGAAAACTCACTGGCGGGATTCGTCCTCGGTGCCTGAACGAGAGCTGAAGCCCAGGAACCGGTGTGCGATGGCGCCGGTTAGCAGGGCGATGAACGAAACACCGACCAGCAGCACGATGATCGCGGTGATCTGGGAACCGACGGTGCTGGGCTCCCACTGGGACCCGAGCGTGGTCATGGTGGCGACCGCCCAGTAGACGCTGTCCCATTCGGTGATGTGCTGGTGACCCTTTTCGAAGGCCCGGAAGACGGATCCGCCCGCGACCGCGATCACGAGGGTCATCAGGGCCGCATATCCGAGACCCCTGTCGGAGAATGCCCTCCCCGAGAGCTGGGTGAGCTTGAGGAGTCTCAGGAGCCTCAGGAGTCGGATCGCCCGGAGCGCCTGGAGGCTTGCCGGCAATACGGGCGGGGTCAGGAAGACGACGATCAACTCGACCGGGTGATGCTTCAGATACTTCTTCCGGTCGGGCACCAGGATGAGCATCACCACAAGTTCCAGGGCGAAAACAAGGTAGGTACCCCAGTTGAGGATATGGGCGATTACCTCGAGGGTGCCACCGACATGAGTCTCGGTCAGCGCCACGCTGGGGAGGGTCAGAGCAGCCGCAATCATCAGCGGCGTGTTCAGCAGCTGTTCGGCCCGGATCGCTCGCGGACCTTCCACTCCGTTCTCGGGGACTGTGCCGCCGGTCATTTCGGCATGAATCTCCTCACGGAGAGCATGCCTTCGTTCCGGGTTGGGTTCGTCAGGTGTTCTTTCGGCCATCCAGCAGGCTTTCGACACCGAACCGCCAGGGCCTGTCGCCGCAATCTCGACGCCAGTCACGGATCGGTCCGGCAGTTGGACTTACATTAAGTAGTTTGCTAAACTAATTAGCATGAGTAACTACTTCTCCAGGAAAAAAGACGCCGTTGCCTCTGAACCTGTCATCGAAGATGGTCGGACAAGGACGGATCGAGTCATGGAGCAAGATACGTCAAGTCATACACATAATCAGACGATACGTCAGACAACTGAGAAATCAGTTATCCATGCGGGCAACGAAGGTTCTGCCGTTGTGCTGCGCCTGGCCATCACGCGAACCGCCAGAAGGATGCGCCAGGAGGCCGGAAGCGACCTTTCGCCGACCGTCCTTGCCGCTCTCGCCTCGATCGAACGGCACGCGCCCCTCACTCCGACCGCTTTGGCCGGAATCGAAGGCGTGAAACGCCCCACGGCGACCCGGGTCATCAATCATTTGATCGATCTCGAACTGATCGAACGCCTGCCCGACCCGAATGACGGCCGTAGCTGCCAATTGAAGCCCACCCCGGCCGGATCCGACTACCTGGCCGAGGCCCGGTCGCGCAAGAGCGCGTATCTGGCCCGTTTACTCGACTCCCTGCCGGCAGACGACGTCGCGACCCTGGAACGGGCCGCGATCATCCTCGAAGACGCGCTGGAGGGCTCTGATCAGAGGGAAACCTCTTGACGGCGGCGCTGAAGAAGTCATTCGAGTCGCTCGAGGTCCCGAACTACCGCCGCTACTTCACCGGGCAGGTCGTTTCGATCTCCGGAAACTGGATGCAGTCGGTGGCCGAAGTCTGGTTGATCCTCAGCCTGACCAACAGCGGCTTTCTGGTCGGCATCACGACGGCGCTCCAGTTCCTGCCGATCCTGCTGGTCGGGGCATGGGGCGGCGCGCTCGCCGACCGGTTTTCCAAGCGGAGTTTGCTGCTGGTGACCCAGGCGGCTCTGATGGTGCCGCCGCTGATCCTCTTCGCCGTGACCGCATCCGGCGCGGTTCAGCCGTGGATGGTCCTGGCACTCGTCTTCGTCCGCGGGGTCCTGCTCGCAGCTGACAATCCCGCCCGGCAGGCCTTCGTCATGGAGATCGTCGGTCCGGACCGCATCGTCAACGCCGTCAGCCTCAACAGCGTGATGGTCCATTCAGCCAGAGTGGTTGGGCCGGCCGTCGCCGGCATCCTGATTGCCACGCTGGGCGTGGCTCCGTGTTTCGTCCTGAACGCAGCCACCTACGTCGTGATGATCTGGGCGCTCTGGGGAATCGACAGGAAGTCGGTCCATATCTCACCCAAAGCCGATCGAGGCGATCGTGGAGTCATGGAAGCTGTGCGGTACGTCAAAGCGACCCCCGAACTCGGCGTGCCCCTCATGCTGATGGCGATCGTCGGGACACTCGGACTGAACTTCCACGTCGTCCTGCCACTGCTGGCCAAACTGTCGTTCGCGGGTGGCGCGACCTCGTATGCCGTCCTCGTGTCGTCAATGGGTGTGGGCTCGGTGATCGGGGCATTGGTCATTGGCGCGCGCGGCCAGACCGGTCTGAACGTGATCGCCTTCTCCGCTCTGGCCTTCGGTGGAGCGGCTATGCTCGCGGCCCTGATGCCGAGCATGGCGACCGAGATTCCGGTCCTGGCATTGCTCGGCGCCGCTGCGGTGACCTTCGCTGCCGCGATCAACTCGACCCTCCAGCTGGTCGTGGAACCGGAGATGCGCGGTCGGGTCATGGCTCTCTACACCGTGGTCTTCATTGGTTCAACACCGATCGGCGGGCCTCTCGTCGGCTGGATATCGGAGGCGTACGACCCCCGGTGGGCTCTCGCGCTGGCTGCTTTCTCGGGCCTCCTGGCTGCGGCCTCCGCTTTCTGGATTCGCGGACACACCGCTTTCGGCCGGTCGCGGGGTTTCGGGCAAACTGCACCGTAGGCCCGGACGCCGGGTTCGGACGAGACCCCGCCGCACCGATCGTCTAGCCTCCGCCAGAGGTGCTTCACACCGCCCACGGATACTGGATCGCAGAGGCCGGCGCGCCGGACGTTCTGCCCCCGCTTGACGATGACATCGAAACCGATGTGCTGGTCGTCGGTGGCGGCTTCACCGGCATGTGGTCCGCCTGGCACCTGAAACAACTCGACCCCGGCTGCCGGGTCACCCTGATCGACTCCGATCGGATCGGCCACGGTCCGAGTGGACGGAACGGTGGTTTCGTCGACTCGCTGTGGGTCAGCTTCGCCCGGCTCGAGCAGATCTACGGGACAGAGGCGGCGCTTGAAGTCGCCGAAGCTTCGGAAGATTCGGTCAGGCAGATCGGGGAGTTCTGCGAGGCGCAGGATGTCGACGCCTGGTTCGGGCACACGGGCTACCTGAACGTCTCCACAAACACTGCTCAGGACGGGGCCTGGCTGGAGAACTTCGAGGCAATGACGCGTGCCGGCGTCAAGCACGAAGCCGAGCTCCTCGATGCTCAAGCGGTCGCCGCCATCTGCGACCTGCCGCGCTTCCGGGGTGGCATCAGGTACGCCGCCGCGGCGACTGTCCAGCCGGCCCGTCTCGGATTCGGGATCAGGCGGGCGCTGGAAAACGCCGGCGTCATCCTCCACGAGAACTGCCCGGTCCTCTCGGTCGACGACGGGCCGTCCGGTGTGTTCGCGAAGACGGCAAACGGCAGTATCAAGGCGGAGCGGGTCATCCTCGCCACGGGGTCATCTCTGGCGGGATACGGCTCGCCGATCCGCCAGAGCACCACGATCGCCTCGAGCCACATGGTGATCACGGAGCCGGTTCCGGAACTGATCGAGGAGATCGGCTGGACCGGGGGCGAGGCGATCAGCGACTGCCGGGCACTGCTCACCTACTTTCGAACGACCCCGGACGGACGAATCGCTTTCGGCTGGGGCGGTGGACGAATCGCCGCCGGCGGACGCCGCCATGGCCACGCCGAGGTTGATGCTGAAGTCGTCGATCAGGTCGGGCGCCACCTGGTTGAGTATTTCCCCGGACTGGCCGGCCGCGAGCTCGAGTATGCCTGGGGCGGCCCGATTGACGCGTCTGCAACGCATCTGCCCTGCGCCGTGAAGCTCCCGTCCGGACGGGCCTTCGCAGCATTCGGGTACACCGGAAACGGGGTCGGGCCCTCTCAGATGCTCGGCCGAAGCCTCGCGGCCAGTGCCCTCGGGATCGACGATCGGTACTCGTCGCTCGCCCTGGTCCAGCCGGCGTCGGCCCTGACCAGGGTGCCGCCGGAACCGTTCCGCTGGATCGGGGGAACCCTGATCCGCGAGGCGATCGGCCGCAAGGAGTCGGCGGAAGCCGAAGAACGTCAGCCCGGAATGGTCGTATCCGCGATCGCCAACATCCCGCGGCTGATCGGCTTTCACATCGGCCGTTGAAGTATTTTGCCGGTGAAGCCGGGCGGGTAGGTTGGAGTCAAACCCGATCGGAGGATCAAATGGCTTCAATCCCGGATGACGCAGTACATCTGCTCGAAGGACAGCACCTCGCGCATGTGGCGACCCCTGATGGAGGACGGATCGCCCCAGGTGACGCCGGTCTGGATCGGGCACGAAGGCGACCTCGTCACTTTCAACACGGCCAAAGGACGCCTGAAGGAGAAGAACCTCAAGCGTGACCCCCGCGTTGCCATTTCGATTGTCGACTCGGAGAAACCGTATATACCCCTCGTCATTCAGGGCGAGGCGGTCGAGATCACCGAAGACGGCGCCGACGAAGACATCAACGCGCTCGCGAAGCGGTACCTCGACGAGGAGGTTTACCCGTTCCGTCAGCCCGGCGAAGAGCGGATCATCGTCAAGATCCAGCCGGAAAAAGCGACGTACCAGAACGGCTGATCTTCGAGCCGCAAACGAAAAACGGCCACCCGTCACCGGGTGGCCGTTTGTCGTGGCGGCGGCCTTCCGGCCAGCCGCTCAGAGGAACTGACTATTCGGTGTAACCGGCGGCCTGGAGGTAGTCGGCGGCAACAGCCTTCGGCGTCTCCTTGTCGATGTCCACCCGCGCGTCGAGCTCCTGCATGACCTCCTCGGTCAGACCGGACTGGACGGCTTCGATCGTCGACTGGTAGTCGGGGCCAGCCTCACTGACCGTTTTCTTGTCGGTCAGGAAGACGACGTTGCCGGCCGGCAGCAGGCCCTTGTCGTCTTCGAGGATCGTGTATTCATCCGAGACGCCGAGCTGGGCGTCGGTCGTGAATACGATCGAGAGGTCAGCCTGCTTCTTGTCGAGCACCGTGTAACGCAGACCGATGTCGACCGGAGTGAACGACTTGAAGTCAAGGCCATAGTTGTCTTCCAGCCCAACCAGGCAATCGACCCGCTGGCGGCACTCGGGCGAGCCGTACAGCTTGAGATCCTGGCTCTTGCCTTCGAGGTCGGAGATCGTCTTGACCCCGAGCTCATCGGCCGTGGATGTCAGCAGTCCGACCGCGTTTGCGCTCTGGAACGGAGTCGGGGGGAAAGCCTCCAGTCCGTCCTTCTCCACGTCGCCCTGGACCTGGGCGAAAGCATCGTCAGCGTTCGTCGGAACGTCTCCCGGTGCGGTGTCGTAGAACGACGTAAGTGCCGTGCTCACGTACTCGGGGTAACCCGAGATCTCGCCGGCCTTGAGGGCCTGGAGCGCAACGGTTTCCGAACCGAGGTTGAGATCGGTGGTGACGTCGTAACCCGCGGCCTGGAGGCCCTGGGAGTAGATCTCTCCGAGCACGATCTGCTCCGTGAAGTTCTTCGAACCGATCTTCAGCTTGACGGCTTGGTTGGCGGAGTTGGATTCGATGAGTTTGGCGCGGGTTGAATCAGAACTCGAACTCGAGTCATCACTGTCATCGCTTCCGCAGGCCACAAGGCCGACCGAGAGCGCGCAGATCATCGCGAGCACCATTAGGTATTTGAGTTTCATGTGACTGGCTGTCTCCTGTTTCGTTTGTGGGACGAGTAGTTGAATCGTAGAAGTATTGGTCAGGCGCGCTGGAGTTTCAGGCCCTTGGAGGTCAGGGCCCATTGGATGCCGGAGAGGGCAAGCTCGAGCGAAAGAGCGAGAAGGGCAACCAGGACCGCGCCCGCCAGCACGCCGGCATCTCCGTAAACGTTACGGCTGATGATCAGGTCGCCGAGGGTGAGCACGCCGGCCAGGGGAGCGATCGTCGCGGTGGCGATGATGTTGATCGATGCAGTCCTCACTCCGCCCATGATCGTCGGTATTGCGAGCGGCAGTTCGACTTTGGTGATGATCTCGCGGTTGCTCATGCCCATGCCCTTGGCTGCTTCGACGGACGAACGGTCGACCTGCCGGATGCCGACGAAGGTGTTGGTGAGGATCGGCGGGATGCCGAGGATCGCCAGGGCGACAACCAGGTTGAACAGACCGACGCCGACCGCGGTGGCCATCAGGGCGATCAGTGCCAGTTCCGGGATGGCCCGTCCGGCATTCCCTGCCGTGACTGCCACGAACTCGCCGCGGCCGCGGTGACCGAGAATGAGGCCGACAGGGAGGGCGAGGAGGATCGCGACTCCAAGGGCCAGGAGAGTGACTTCGACCTGCTTGACCGCGAGGTCGAAGACCGCGTCGGGACCGCCGACCTGAACACCGCCGGTGGCTGCCTCCCGGCCGCTGAAAACGAAGTTGAAGGCATCACCGAAAAGGCCGAAGGCTGCGACCGGCGCAGAAGCGAAAGCGGTCACAGGGCGGCCGCCCGTTTCCACGGCGTGAGCAGCCTGCCGAGCAGAAGGATCAGAGCGTCGAAGAGGATCGCCATGACCACCGCGATCGATCCGGCGACGATGATCCCCGTCTTGAAGGTCAGGTTGGAACCAGAAATGATTTCTCCTCCGAGCCCGCCGCCGTTGGCGAACACAGCGAGGGTGGCGAGAGCGACAGTGCTGACTGTGGCGATCCTGAGCCCGGCGACTATTTCCGGCATCGCCAGCGGGATCTCGACCCGCCAGAGCATCTGCTTCGGGGTGTATCCGATCCCTCGCGCGGCCTCGGTCACTTCGACCGGCACGTTGCGTAGTCCAGTCAGCACGTTGCGGAAGATGATCTGGAGCGTGAAGGCAGTCAGCGCGATGATCGCGGTCGTGGTGCCACGGCCGGTCAGCGGCAGCAGCAGAAAGAAAAAGGAGATCGAGGGGATCGTGTAGAGCACTCCGGTCGCGGCCAGGAAGGGCGACGCCAGCCAGCGGCGCCGGTGGGCGAGGATCGCCAGGCTGAAAGCGATGGCGAAGCCGATGCCTACGGCCGACAGAACGAGCACGAGGTGCTGAAGGGTGGGATCGACGTAGCGGTCGTAGTTGTCGACGACCCAGCCCGGGCAGAAGAGGTTGTTGTCCTGGATGCAGCCGCCGCCCGACCGGTCTTTGAAGAAGTCAGGATCGACCGCCGCGATCTGAACGAAGTCAATCATCGTGTGGCCGGTCCACGGCCGGAATGGCGACTTCGGCCGCCTCCTTCGAAGCGAGGAAGTCGGAGATGATCTCGACCGAGAGCACGCCGGTCAGACGTCCGCGGCCGTCGACCACGGTGCCGTAAAGCGAACCGCCGGCGAGCAACTGGGCCAGGCCGTCCCGGAGAGTCGTGTCGGCGTCGATCATCGGCACGCCGGTCGAATCCGGATGGACGGGGACCGTCTCGGCATCGAGGTCGCGAGTCGAGAGCCAGCCAAGGGGACGGTTTTCTCCATCGACGAGCACGGCGTAGGGCACCTCGGAGGTCTTCAGTTCGTTGAGGACATCGTCGCTGCGCCGGCCGGCCTGCGTGGAAGGAGCGTTCCAGAGGTCGACGTCCCGGACCCGCATCAGGGCCAGTCGTTTCAGGGCACGGTCCGCGCCGACGAAGTCTTCGACGAAATCGTCAGCCGGTTCCATCAGCAGTTCGGTCGGGGTTGCGAACTGGGCGACCTCTCCGCCCTTCTTCATGACGGCGATCCGGTCACCCATCTTGATCGCCTCGTCGACGTCGTGGGTCACGAACAGGATCGTCTTCTTGATGTCGGCCTGAAGCCGCAGGAACTCGTTCTGCAGGCGCCCACGGCTGATCGGGTCGATCGCCCCGAACGGTTCGTCCATAAGCATGACCGGCGGATCGACCGCCAGCGCCCGGGCGACTCCGACCCGCTGCTGCTGGCCGCCGGAGAGCTGGCTCGGATACCGGTCGGCGAACTCGGGGTCGAGTCCGGTCAGGTCGAGCAGCTTCGTGACCCGATCGTCCGTCCGGTTCTTGTCCCAGTTCAGAAGCTTCGGCACGGTCGCGATGTTCTGCCCGATAGTGCGGTGGGGAAACAGTCCGATCTGCTGGATGACGTAACCGATCTCCCGCCGGAGGATGGCGGCATCGCCGTCCTTGACCGAGCGGTCGCCGATCAGGATGTCGCCCGAGGTCATCTCCACAGTGCGGTTGACCATGCGCATTGCGGTCGTCTTGCCGCAGCCGGATGGGCCGACCAGAACGCAGATCTCGCCTGACGGAATCTCGAGGTCGAGGTCATGGACCGCGTCGCTGTCCGCCCCTGGATACCGTTTGGTCACGCCCTGATAGCGGACCGGGGAGGCATCGGCGCCATGTGAACTGGAATTCTCCGCAGAGCGGGAGCCGTCAGGCACTTGAAGGATCTTATGCCCCGGGGAAGACGGGCCGAAACAGGGGGGGCAAGGTCTCGTGCAGCCGGTTCACCGCGAAGTGTCTTTATGTGCATGTACTTACACTTCCGCCGAGTGCCTTCTTTCAATTCCCTCACGTCCGGGCCCGGCAGGGTCCGATTTTTCATTGCCCTTGCTTTCGTCCTGATTGCCGGTTCCGCCTGGGCGGGACGTCCGGCTTCGGCTGCCGACGAGCAAAAGAAGCTTGATACGACGCAGTCGAAGATCGATTCGGCCAACCAGAAGAAGGGCGTGCTGACCGAGGAAATCTCCGGCTACAGCAGTCAGATCGGTTCTTACGAGACCCAGGTAGCCGCGCTGCGGGCCGAAGAGCGTGGCGTAGAAGTCCGCCTTGAAGCGAAGCAGGCGGAACTCGACCAGGCTCAGGCCGAAGTCGACAAGGCCTACGAGGAACTGAAGATCCTCGCCGCGAGGCTCAAGCGCTCGATCGAGGTGCTCAAGAAAAGGCTCGTAGCGATTTATCAGTCGGGCAGTACCGACATGGCGGAACTCGTCCTCACTTCCAAGGACTACGGAGACCTGCTCCAGAGGTCCGAGTACCTCAAGCAGATTCAGGACCGCGACGAGAACATCGTCGGCCGTGTTCGCGGGCTGCGTGACCAGCAGGAAGCGATCTTCGTGCGGCTCAAGAAGGCCAAGGACACCATCAAAAGCTCAAGGGACGAGATCGCCGCCGAAGAGGCGAAGCTCGCGACGGCCCGCGAAGCCGTCGAGTCCCAGCAGAACAAGCTGAAGGACGCCCGTTCCCAGCGACAGGCTGCCGTCAACAGGATCGACAGTGACGTCGGCCATCTCTCGGAGATCAAATCCGGCCTTCAGGCGAAGATTCAGGAGCAGATCGCCGCTGCCTCAGGACTGAGCACCCTGCCTGCGGGTCCGATGACCGCGCCCAGCGCGGCGGGCCTGATCTGGCCGGTCAACGGAACGATCAGTTCAGGCTTCGGTGGCCGCTCCTCACCCGGTGGCGTCGGCACGACCTACCACGAGGGACTCGACGTCGCCGTCCCCGAAGGCACTCCGATCCGCGCGGCCCAGAGCGGCACAGTGATCACCGCCTCGTACAACGGCGGATACGGCAACTACACCTGCATCGACCACGGCGGCGCCCTGTCGACGTGTTACGGCCATCAGTCCCGGCTCGGCGTCTCGGTCGGCCAGAGCGTCAAACAGGGACAGGTCATCGGATACTCAGGAAACACCGGAGCCAGCACCGGTCCCCACCTCCACTTCGAGGTCCGCATCAACGGTGTGGCTCAAGACCCCCTCGGCTACCTCTAGCTGAGGAGGCGCGCGGCACCCGGGAACGACCTGGACGCGCCTGGACTTCGTCGACGCTCGCACGGCTTGCTCATTGACTGAAGTCAAATCGCTTCACCGGCTCGCTTACTCCTCGCCAGCCACGCCCAGACGTCCCCGTGCACCACCCGCTTGTGTGGGACGAAAGGCCGAGTCTAGGGAGCCCTGGATTGGGGCCCATACCGGGAGGTGATGGCGTTTTTGTTGCAAATGCCGAAGTTTTCGCATTCACCCGCACCGCGCCCCACGGAGCTGAAAGAGAGCAGCATCCTGGGCAGGGGTACCCGCCGCGCGCCACGTGGCCCGCTACCTCAGTCCCAGCCGGCTGCCCTCTCCCTTGCCTTGGCCACGATCTCATCCGCTCCTTCGATCACCCGGTCTTTCATCAGGACCTCTCCGTCCACCACTGTGGTTTTCACGACTGATCCCGTTGAGGTGTAGACCAGGTTCGAGGTGAGGTCGCCCAGGGCCAGTTCGTGGCTATCGGCGTCGAGCAGGAGGAAGTCGGCCGGCTTTCCGGCTGCCAGAGGGTCGGGGTCGCCGGTCAGGGGGGATCGGCGGCCGGTGGCGATCGCCCAGGCTTCTTCGACCGGGATCGCTTCGGCACTTTCGGCGTCGTGCCGCTGGATCAGGGCGAACTGTTTGAGGTCGGCCAGAAGGTCGAGCGAGTTGTTCGAACCGGCTCCGTCCGTGCCGAGAGCCATGTTCACGCCGGCTTTGGCCGCGGCCGGATAAGGGGAAGACTCCGCCGACTGCGAGCTTCATGTTGGCCACGGGATTCGTTGTCACCGTCGCGCCGCGTTCGCTGATCAGGTCGAGATCTTCGTCGTCGAACCAGACCCCGTGGGCCAGCACGGTCCGTGGGGTCAGCAGGCCGAGGCGGTCGAGGTAGAAAGCGGGTCGGACGCCGTGCTCGGCGAGGCAGTCTTCGACCTCGGACCCGGTCTCGGACAGGTGGATGTGGACGGGAAGACCGAGTTCGGCCGCGGTCGCGGCGGCGAACTCGAGTCCGGGTGTGCCGACCGTGTAGATCGAGTGGGGTGCCACGGCGCTCCCGACCCGCGGGCCGTAGGCGCCGAGTGCCTTCAGGCAGGCAACGAGTTCGTCGTGCCGTCCTTCGATCCCGGAGCCCGACTGGGGGTCGATCAGCGGTGGGCCGACAGTTGCCCGGACCCCGGCGTCGACCACCGCCCGGGCGACTGCCTCCGGTTGCCAGTACATGTCCCAGAACTTCGTGGTGCCGGTCCTGACCATCTCGAGGCAGGCGAGCCGGGTGCCCCAGTAGACGTCTTCCGGCTCGAGCTTCGCTTCGACCGGCCAGATCGCTTCCCTGGAGCCAGCGCATCAGGGGCAGGTCGTCGCCGTGGCCGCGGAAGAGCGTCATCGCAGCATGGGTGTGACCATTGACGAGCGGGGGGCTGAGGATCGCGCCACCAGCGTCCAAGGCGTTTTCGCCGGCAGCGGCTTCGACCGCGGGGCCGATATCGGTGATCATTCCGTTGCTGGCCCTCAGGGCCGTGCTCGCCATCAAGCCTGGCATTCGTCAGGAGGAGGCTCCCACCCGGTTCATTCATGCGACCGCCGCCTTACGTCTGCTTTGAAGGATGAATTCGAGGGTGCCGAAGAACGGGGCGACGCAACCGAGCAGGATGATCGCGACCGCCAGCCGCAGGTTGATGATGTGGAAGCGGAGACTGATGAGGCTGGTGATTGACATGCCAATCCAGAGCAGGCCGTGTGCGAGACCGAGGATGAAGGTGATCGGTTCCGGGTCACCCAGTCCGAAGGCACAGATCAGGAGGCTGGTGTAGACGACTGAATGAAAAAGGCTGACACCCTCCAATCGTCGGAAGGTGACAGCCCGGGTGAAGCTCCTGCCGAACCAGCTCTCAGGAAGTGTGGCCGGCGATGTGCTTCGGGTGGGAGGTTGTGTGTGAGCCACTCGAACCGAAGTTTCTCACGCTCAGGAGGGAGCGCATGCCTTCGGCTGCGGCGTAGGCCGCGGTGGTGAGCCCGAGAGTCTCGATGTTGTCGGCACCTGCAACCAGGCTTCCGGTGAGAACGCCCGCTCCGACTGCCTTCGTAACCCAGCCGGCGGTAACGCCCTTCGTCACCTGATTCTTCTTTGTCTGTTCCATGGCACAAGAGTAGGACCGCTGCCCGGGATCGAAGTGACGATTACGTGAACGAAGGAAAGTCCGGATTCGGCCGCGTTGGAAGTCGTGAATCAATTCAGTTGGTAGCGCCGGTTGTGGCACCAGCGGCACCGGCCCCGCGAGCCGTTGCGGCCTCGCCGCGGGTCAGGCGTGTGGCCAGGTACACCGGGATCATCGAGAGGAGGATCGCGATCACGGCGACCGCGTAGACCTTGCCCGGCTGGTTCGGGCGGAACAGCGTCTCGAAGATGTAGATCGGCAGCGTCTTTTCGCCGACACCGATCGTGAAGTTCGTCACCACGATCTCGTCGAACGAAAGCGCGAAGGCGAGCAGGCCACCGGCCACGAGGGCCGAGCGCATGTTTGGCAGCGTCACCCTCCTGAACGTCGTCCACGGAGTCGCACCGAGGTCGGCCGATGCGTCCTCGAGCGAAGTCGACATTCGTCGCAGGCGAGCGGCAGCGTTGTTGAAGACGATCACGATGCAGAAGGTGGCGTGGGCCACGATCACCGTGAAGAGGGAGAGGTCCATCCCGAGAACCTGGGTGAAGGTCGCGTTCAGGGCGATACCGGTGACGATGCCGGGAAGGGCGATCGGGATGAGCACGAGGAAGGTGACCGACTCACGGCCGAAGAACCGGTGACGGGCGACGGCCAGGGAGGCCAGGGTGCCGAGGATCAGGGCGAAGGCGGTCGCGATGGCACCGACCTTGAGTGAGTTGAGCAGGGCGTCGCGGGCCGCCTGGTCCTGAATGGCCTTGGGGAACCATTCGAGCGTGAGGCTCTCCGGGGGCCAGGCGAGGGTCTGGGCCGGATTCATCGCGTAGAGCAGGATGATGAAAAGCGGGATGTAGATGAACGCGAGCGTGTCGCCGACGGCGAGCCGCAGCACGTTCCGGGAAACCGGTGAAAGCCTCATCGGCTGTACCTCGTCTCAGACATGTTCGAACGCTCCAAACCTGCGGGCGACCAGGAGGTAGATGACCATGACCGCGATCGGGGTGGTTGTTATTGCCGCGGCCAGCGGCAGGTTCGAGACGAAGTTGCTGTAGACGAGGTTGCCGATGAACTGCTTGGTGCCCACGTTCGCGGGCGTGATGTAGTCGCCGAGAGTCAGCGAGAAAGTGAAGATTGAGCCGGCAACCACGGCCGGGAAGGTCAGCGGCAGGATGACCTTGCGAAAGGTCCTGAGTGGTTTGGCACCCAGGTCTTCGGATGCGTTGAGGACCGAGTCCGGAATGCGCTCCATCCCGGCGTAGATCGGGATGATCATGTACGGCAGCCAGATGTAGGCCATGACCAGCCAGACGGCGGTGGTTCCGAAGCCCGGACCGTGAAGTCCAAACGGTTCGAGGGCCCAGTTGATCGCGCCGTCCTGCGAGAGCATCAGCCGCCAGGCACCGACCTTCACCAGGTAGCTCGACCAGAGCGGGAGCAGCACTGCGACCACGAGTAGTGAGCGCATGCTCGGCTTGGCGACCTTGGCCATGAAGAATGCGATCGGGAAGGCGAGAATCGCGTCAGTGACAGTGACTGCCGCGGCGATGCCGACCGTCCGCAGGGCGATGGTCCGGTAGACGTCCCCCGTGAACAGCTGGGTGTAGTTGTCGAACGTGAAGCCCTGCTGGACCTCGCCGCTCAGCTCGTTCAGGTGCCAGAACGAGGCAACGAGCATGACCCCCAGGGAACCCAGGTAGCCGATGACCAGCCATCCCAGTGGTGCGGCAAGAAGTGCCGCAACCGTGAGACGGGGCCGCCCCTGAAAGAGGTCGGCGAGCCTTTTGCCCGCCGACCTCCGGGGCGCTGGAACTGTGGCTTCAGCCGCCACCGGCTCCAGTCACTTCCATCGGGTTGATCCCTTCGATCAACCCTTGATTTCCGTCCAGGCCTGGACCCAGTCGTCATACGTCTTGCAGTCGCTTCCACCACCACTTCCACCATCGTCGCCACAATCGCTGACCGGCGTCTGCCAGAAGGCGATCTTGTCGTAGTACGCCTGGTCCTCGGCGTGGTAGGTGTCGCAATTGGCCTTGGAGTCCTTGTCCATGGCGCAGGCCTTGAGGTTGGCCGGCGCTTCGCCGAACCAGCCCGCAACCTGTACCTGCGTCTCGGGTGATGCCATCCAGTTCATCCACTCGAGCATGCAGTTGGGGTTGGCGGCTTCATTGCTCAGCATCCAGGTGTCCGACCAGCCGGTGGTGCCTTCTTCCGGCAGGGTTGAACTGACGGGCTGACCGTCGGCTTCCAGGGTGCTCGTCTGGTACTGCCAGCTCGACCCGATCACCGAGTCACCGTTGGTGTAGGACGAGATGTTCTTGGTTGCGTCAGCCCAGTACTCGCCGATGTTCTTGTTCTGTGCCTTGAGCAGGTCGACCGCGGCGTTGAACTGTTCGTCGTTGAGTTCGTACGGGTTGTCGATCCCGAGATCGGGCTGAGTGGCCTTCAGGTAGACGGCGGCATCAGCGATGTAGATCGGATTGTCCGGTGCCGTGATCTTGCCTTTGTACTTGGCAGCTTCCTGCTCGTCGAAAACCGAACCCCACGAAGTCGGTGCGGGCTTGACGACGTCCGCGTTGTAGAGCAGAACGTTGGCGCCCCAACCATGCGGCATTCCGTAGTTCTTGCCGTCGGTCGTGTTGTAAGGCTGATCTTTCAGGCTGGGATTGATGTCGGCGTAGTTGGAGAGGATGCTCATGTCGATCGCGTCGACGTTGCCACCCGCCATCAGACGTACGGAGGCGTCACCCGAAGCCGAGACTCCGTCGTACTGGCCGGTGCGCATCAGCTTGACCATCTCATCCGAGGTGCTTGCGGTCTTGGTGCTTACCTTGCAACCGGTCTGCTTCTCGAAGGGGGTAACCCAGTCATACGCCGGGTCGGTGGTCCCGTCTTCCGCATAGCCGGCCCAGGCGATCAGGTTGACTGCCCCTTCGGTCTGGCCGATCGAGGTGATTTCGTCGGAACTGCCACTGTCACTGCTGCTCCCACAGCCGGCGACCAGAAGCACCGCGAACAATCCCAGCACGCAGAGCCATGCGACTCGCAGCGGGTTTTGAGTTGTACTCATGAGCTTTTCTCCTCCGATGATTCGTTTGGAATTTGCGACTGGATCGGGACGACGTGATCCGGTCGCCAACCAACGACGACTTGATCGTTGATCGCTTCGTTATGGCTAGAAGATTCGGCTTCGATGTTCTGGCGGGCGAGCTGGATCGCGCCGCCGCTGTCGAGCGCCACGCTGATCCGGGTGACCATTCCGACGTAGGCGATTTCGGAGATCCGGCCGGACTCGGTGTCGAGACCCTCAGTCGACTCACCCGACTCGAAAAGCCGGATCTTCTCCGGCCGGATCGTGAAGCGCTTGCCGTCGCGATCGAGGGCGTTCGAGATGCCGACGAAATCGGCCACGAACTCGTTCACCGGATGCTCGTAGAGATCGCGCGGAAGGCTGACCTGCTCGATCTTTCCTTTGTTGAAGACCGCGACCCGGTCGCTCATCGTCAAAGCTTCGTCCTGGTCGTGGGTGACGTAGACGAAAGTGATGTCAACCTCGCTCTGGATCTGTTTCAGCTCGACCTGCATCTGCTCGCGCAGCTTGAGGTCAAGCGCTCCGAGCGGCTCGTCGAGCAGTAGCACCCGGGGACGATTGACGATCGCCCTGGCGAGCGCGACCCGCTGACGCTGGCCACCGGAGAGTTCGGAAGGTTTGCGGTCGTCGTGATCGGAGAGACGGACCATCTCAAGGGCCCCGCTTACTCGCTCCCGGCGCTCACCCTTCGGCACCTTGGCCACTTCGAGGCCGTAGGCGATGTTCTCGGCCACGCTCATGTGGGGAAAGAGGGCGTAGTCCTGAAAGACGGTGTTGACCTCGCGGTCGTAGGGAGCGAGCCCACTGACGTCGAGCCCCGCGATCTCGACCCTTCCGGAGTCCGGTTCCTCGAACCCCGCGATCATCTTGAGAGTCGTTGTCTTGCCCGACCCCGAAGGGCCCAGCAGGGTGAAGAACTCGCCGGGTTGAATTTCCAGATCGATCGCATCGACCGCGGCGAAGTCGCCATAGAGTTTCGTGAGCCCGGTCAGGCATACATCGGCGACCGAAGTACCCTCGGTCGAGGTCGGTCCGGGCGAGCGTTGAGGTGAGGCGGAACGAGACGTTTTGAATTCCTTCGGTCGAATGCTGGTGGACGTGCAGCCTGCGACTTGTTCAGGTGCGATTCACGACCGCTACCCGGAACGCATCGATCGTAGCCGAAGCCAGGGAGTCGAGCGATAATTGATCGCGGAAGTCAGGAAAGGCGGGAATCGAGATCGTCGATCGCAAGTTCGAGTTCGGACAAGAGTCCGTGCGGCAATCCGGTTTCGTCGAGGCGAACGATGTCGTCCCGCCATGAATCCGCCCGTTGCTGAACCGGTACTTCGGAGTTGTAGGCATTCCCGTCGATCAGTTCCGAGCTGTATCGGATGCCGTCCAGCCGGTCGGCGGCGTAGACCAGCCGGGCCTTCCCGCCACTCTCGATTACCCGCCGGCGATGATCGAGCCGGCGGACTCCATCGTCGGTAATCGATGGATCCTGGCTGAGGTCGACGACCAGGTCCCGGATCTCGGAGCCGAAAGCACGGTCGAGCTCGTCCGCGGTCACGCTGGTCTTCTCGATCGTGTCGTGGAGGTAGGCGACTGCCACCGTGACCTCATCGCCGTACTTTGCCACCTCGTCGGCGACCGCCGCCGGGTGCCCGATGAAGGGTGCGTCCCCGCCGAACTTGCCGGGCGTTTCCCGGTGGGCCTTTTCGGCGAAGGCATAGGCCTTGGCCGGAAGGTGGAGCGGTTGCGATCCGGCCTGACGGTCGGGGTGGTCGCGTTCGACGAAACGTTCGGCGCCGAGCTTCAGTTCGGGTTCATTCATCAGGCGGTTGAAACATTCAGCCTCGAGTTCAAGACCATCTGGAAGGGGCCGGCCGAAACCACGGACGGCTGCTTCGAGGTCTGTCCGCAGGGCGGGCTGGGGGAGGGCCGCGATTTCGCGGGCCCAGACGAGTGCCTCTTCGACGCAGGTACCGCTCGGCACGATGCGATTGACCAGTCCGATGCTTGCGGCCTCCTCGGCGCCGATCACACGGCCGGTGATGATCAGTTCGAGGGCCGGTCCGAGACCGACCAGGCGCGGCAGCCGCTGGGTGCCGCCGTCGCCGAGTCCGACGTTCCAGCGGCGGCAGGTCACACCGAACGAGGCGTGCCGGTCGGCGACCCTGAGGTGGGCGAAGCAGGCCCATTCAAGCCCGCCGGCGTACGCGGCACCGTTGACGGCGGCGATCACCGGCTTGTGCATGTCGGCCCAGCGGGTCGGACCGATGTTGCCTTCGGCCGGGATCGGGTGGTTGGTGAGCCCCTGCGAGACGTCGAAGAGCGGTTCGACCGGAGGGTCGTCCTGGTACATGGCGGCCACTGAATTGAGGTCGGCGCCGGCGCAGAAGGCGTTCGGACCGGCACCGGTGATCACGAGCACGCGGGCGGAATCGTCGTCCCGAAACCTTTTCATCGCTTCGAACAGGCCGCGTGACTCGACCGGACCGATCGCGTTCATGCGATCCGGTCGGTTGATGGTCAGCAATTGGACTCCGGACGTCTGGTCGTCCTCGAGCCGGATCGTTTCGGGCAGTTCTGCCGGGCTCACTCGGCCGGAGTGGTCGGGATGACCGGAGCGGTGGTTCCGGTGGCTCCGGTGTCGGGCAGGGTGGTTCCCGTGTCCGGCACGCCGGTCTCCGGGACCACGGTCCCGGTGGTGGCTCCGCTGGCGACTTCGAGAGCTTCGATCCTGGTCTCGAGCGCGTTGATCCGGTCGCTGTCGCTGTTCTTGGTTACCGAGATGTAGATCGCGGCGGCCGCGGCCCCCACGGCAAGGCAGGTCAGGACCAGGGCGATGATGGAACGCTTCTTGAGGGACCGGTCGATCTCGTTCAGCCAGCCACGCTGGCCATCCAGTCTGGTCGCCAGATCGGCCGGCGGGCGCTGCTGGGCAGGCGGTTGAGTGCGTGTCCGCGGCGGTTGCTGCGGGCGCGGGGGTGCGGCACCTGGTCTTGGCGGATTGGTCATCTCGGGCAATGTACCCGTCCCGCAGCGTCCGAGTTCAATAACTTTCCCTCTTACAAGAATCGGCCCGAGTCTCCGCCTGAGACCCACCCCCGGCCGAAATCGAACCAAAGGAACCCCGCATGCCTGAAGCAGTGATCGTGGACACCGTCCGCACCCCGATCGGCCGCGCCTTCAAGGGCTCGCTTTCCCAGCTCCGCCCCGACGACACCGGCGCTTACGTCATCGACCAGCTTCTCGAGCGTAATCCCGGTGTTGATCCGGCCACCGTCGAAGAAGTCTTCTGTGGCGTCGGAATGCCGCAGGGCAAGCAGGCCTACAACCTGGCCCGCATCCTCGTCCTGCTTTCCGACAAGCTCACGCAGGCCACGACGGGCGTCACCATGTCGCGTTACTGCGCTTCGAGCCTCGACGCCATCCGTCACGCCTCGAACGCCGTCAAGAACGGCGAAGGTGACATTTACATCGCCGCCGGAGTCGAGTTCGTCAGCTCGTTCAACGAGCGCAGCGAGATCGCCGGATCCCGCGCTGCCGGACAGGAAGATCAGAGCGAGTATCTGATCGGAACCGACGGCACGCCCAACGCGTACATCGACATGGGCATCACGGCCGTCAACGTCGCCGAGAAGTACGGCGTCACCCGCGATCAGATGGACGACTACGCCCTGCGCTCGCAGCACCTCGCCGTGGCATCCCAGGAAAGCGGCTTCTTCGATCGCGAGATCGTGCCCGTGACCCTGCCTGACGGCACCGTCGTCAACAAGGACGACGGCCCCCGCGCCGACGGTGGCGAGATGCGCGAGAAGCTCGGCAGCCTCCCGGAGGCCTTCGGAGGCGGCGGCGTCACGGCCGGCAACTCCTGCCCCCTGAACGACGGCGCTGCTGCCGTTCTGATCATGAGCGACACCAAGGCCGAGGAACTCGGCCTGACCCCGCGGGCGAAGATCATCACCGCAGCCACGGCCGGCAACGAGCCGGAGCTGATGGGTGTCGCCCCGATCGAAGCCGTCAAGAAGCTCCTGGTCCGCGCCAACATGAAGATCGACGACATCGGCACGGTTGAGCTGAACGAAGCTTTCGCCGCCCAGGTGATCCCGATCTCGGACGAGGTGGGAATCCCGATGGACAAGCTCAACACCCACGGTGGAGCCATCGCCCTCGGACATCCCTTCGGCATGACCGGGGCCCGAATCATGGGAACCCTGCTCAACGTCATGGAGACCGACGACCACCAGTTCGGCATCGAGACGATGTGTGTGGCCGGCGGACAGGGCGAGGCCATGCTCGTGGAGCGGATCTAGTCGCGCTGACTCAACTGAAAACTGCTGTGTCGAAAGGGCGGCCAATAGGCCGCCCTTTCTCGTTAAGAGCTGAGGGGGCGGGCGGCACCCGGGAACGACCTGGACGCGCCTGGACTTCGTCGACGCTCGCACGGCTTGCTCATTGACAGATGTCAAATCGCTTCACCGGCTCGCTTACTCCTTGCCAGCCACGCCCGGACGCCCCCTGGCACCACCCGCTTGTGGGAAACGGAAAGGCCGAGTCTCGGGAGCCTGAGGGCCGCGAAGGCGATGAGATTCATGAAGCGACCCGCATCCCGGTCACCTCGGACCTGGGATCGGTGCGGGGTACGGAGGTGCCCCCGGAGGGCTGGCGACGGAGGTGCTGACGCGACTAAGCCCCGAGAAGAGGGAGCGTTGCCCCGGAGGAGGCACCTCCGTACCCCGCTCCCTACTTCGCTTTCATTCCATGCCGGGGTTAGGCGCCATTCAGCCCGCTACTTCGTCAGCGATCAGTCGCGCCAGGGCCAGACAAGAAGTGGCGGCCGGTGATGGGGCGTTTCGGACGTGGACCGCGTGTTCGGTGCGTTCGACCAGGAAATCTTCGATCAGCTTTCCGTCGCGTCCCAGCGCCTGTGCCCTTACGCCGGCCGGTCCTGGTTCGACGTCTTCGAGGCGCAGGCCAGGCACGAGCCTCTGCGCTTCTTTGACCAGCGATCTCGCGCTGACCGAGTGATGAATCTCGCGGAATGCGGCACCCGTATGCCGGCGGACCAGCCGCCAGGTTCCCGGCCAGGAGGCAGTGTCGAGCAGGTCCCGGGGCCTGACTTTCGCGAGCCTGTAGGCGTCGCGGGCCCCGGCCAGCATCGCGGTCGGCCCGATCAGGAGTGAGCCGTCGAGTCCGCGGGTGAGATGGGCGCCGAGGAACGGCAGATCGGGATCCGGCACGGGGTAGAGGTTGCCCCGCACCATGTCCTCGCGTCCGGACCTGACCTTCAGGTACCCGCCACGAATCGGCACGATTCGGGGGTCCGGGTTGCCTCCCGACATCCGGCCGAGCCGGTCGGACTGGAGGCCTCCGCAGAAGACTGCCTGTGTTGCCATGACGGAGCCGCGCGGAGTCTCGATCGCAAGCCGTCCCGCCCCCGAGCGGTGACCGGCGCGGACGGAGGTCACTTTTGCCGACGTGTGGATCGATCCGCCCGCCCGCTCGACGTCATCAGCGAAGGCAAAAGCCACGTCGGCGAAATCAACCACAGCGGTGTTCGGTGAGTGGAGCGCGGAGAGTCCGGCCGCCGCGGGCTCGATCGAGGCGATCTCGGTGGCGTCCAGCCTTGCCAGTCCGGCCACGCCGTTCTGGCGCGCGCGGTCCTCCAGCCGATCGAGCCGATCGAGTTCCACCTCGTCGGTCGCGACGATCAATTTGCCGCTGCGACGGCAGGGGATCGACCTTTCGTCGCAGTAAGCGGTCAGCGCGGCGGCGCCTTCGACGCAGAGCTTCGCCCGGAGCGAACCGGGCTCGTAGTAGACCCCGGCGTGGATGACCCCGCTCGAGTGCGAGGTCTGGTGGGCGGCCAATCGGTCCTCGGCTTCGAGGACGGCAAGCGATGCGCCAGGGTTCCGGTTCAGGAGCTCGCGGGCGACAGCGAGCCCGAGGATGCCGCCACCCACCACCGCGAAGTCGACCTGCGGTGGCGGGGGTGCGGCACGATCCATGGCGGGAGTATGCCCGGCCGGGGCGAAGCGATCAGGCGGTGGCTGCGTCCCCGGACCCGTCCTGAATGGCTTGGCCAGACAGCTCCTGGCGCTCGAAAAGATCTTGAGCAAGTTGTTGCGTCATCAACTACAGCCGCTACGATGTCTCCAGTGGCACCGTCAAGTCCTTCACCAGAACGTCCTTCCCGAGACGATGAACCGGTTTACAGAGACGCCTGGCAGGCACTTCGCCACTCGCATCTGGCGCTGTTCGAGCGGGTCGAGTCGGCGTTGTCGGAAGCGGGCCTGCCCGACCTCGCCTGGTACGACGTCCTTGCCCAGCTCGATGCTTCGGAAAGTCCCCAGCGCCCCAAGGACCTGCTCGGACACGTCAGCGTGACCAAGAGCGGCCTTACCCGGCTCCTCGACCGGATCGAGGGAGCCGGGCTCATCGAACGCGGCTACTGCCCGACTGACCGGCGCGGGACCTTCCTCTCGATTACCAGAGAGGGCCGCGGGATCCTGAGCGAGATAAAGCCGGTCCGTGACCGTGTGTTCGACGAGCACTTCGTCGAGTCGCTCACGCCCGAAGAAGCCGAGATGGTCTCCGAACTACTGGGGCGTGTGCTCACGAGCACCGTCGGCGGTCTGGAAGAGAACGGCGACTTCAGCCTCGAAGGCTAGGCGGCTGGTTACCGCTCCATCGGCGGGGCACCAGCTTCTTCTGAAGCCGAAATCTCCCATGACTGGATGATCGGGAGTCTCCACATCAGGCTGGCGAAAATCAGTCCCAGTGCCGCGGAGAGCATTGCGATGAACCAGCCGGGGGCGCCGAGCATCGACATCTCGAAAAATTCCCTGACCGGCGTTATCGCGAGGATTCCGGCGAAGAGCGCGCCGAGACCCGCGACCATCGCCAGCATGTAGCTCTGGATCGCGATGTGTTCCCGTCCGGGACCGCGTTCGAGGAGCAGGACAAAGCAGAGGCCGAGAACGATCAGGGTGGTGGTAGCAGCGGTGCGTCCCTCTTCCAGGCTGCCACCAAAGACGACGTCGACCAAGAAGAACGAGAGGATCGATCCGAGTGCAGTTGCGAGGCCGGCCGGCACGGCGAACGCACCCAGCGATCGAAGCAGGCGCCCGCGGTAGAGCGGGCCGTCCGACGGCGCGAGCGCCAGCACGAAAGACGGGATGCCGATCGTCAGGAAGGCGGCCAGAGTGAGGTGGCGCGGCAGGAACGGGAAAGCAAAGCCCGGCACCGAGACCAGGAGGATCAGGGCCGCCGCGTAGACGGACTTGGTCAGGTAGAGGCGGCCGAGCCGGTGGATGTTGCGGGCGATGCGGCGGCCTTCGGCCACCGCCTCGGGCAGACGGGAGAACTCGTCCTCGAGCAGGACCACATCAGCGACACTCTTGGTCACCTGGCTGCCGGAGCCCATCGCCACCGCCATGCGGGCGCTTTTCAGGGCGGGCACGTCGTTCACGCCGTCGCCGATCATCGCCGTGTAGCAGCCCGCATCGGAGAGGGCCACGACCAGGGCCTTCTTCTGGTCCGGCTTGATCCGGCAGAAGATCGTGTTGTCCCGGGCCACCGTGGCTAGCGCGTCCGGGTCTTCCGGCAGCTGGCTGCCCTCGACCACACCCGCGTCGTCAGGGATTCCCACCGAGGCTGCGACCGCGGTCACGGTGGCCCGGGCGTCGCCGGAAATCAGCTTGAGGTCGACGTCTTCGTTTCGCATCAACTCGAGCGTCTCGGTGACGCCGGGGCGCAGGTTCTCTTCGAGGATCACCAGGGCGACCGGTTCGAGGCCGAGGGGGTGGCCGTCGCGGCCATGCTCGGGCAAGGCAGCGGTGGTCTGGCTGAGGGCGACGACGCGCCTACCGGCTTCGGTCTCGACCCGCAGGCGCTCGGCCATTGACTCGGAGAGGACAAGGGCACCGGCGTCGATCATCAGGTCGGGAGCACCGAGCACGAAGCTGACCGGCTGGCCCCCGTCCTCGAAGGTGAGGCCGGACCATTTCCACTCGGAAGAGAAAGTCACTTCGCCGAGGACCGGCTCGGGATCGCCGGGGAATTCGTCCCCGATCGCTTCGAGGGTCCGGTTTTGTTCGCCGGCGCTCGCGGCGTAACGTCCGAGCAGTCGCTGGGCGAGCTTCGTATCGGTGACGTACGCGGATTCGATCCCGACCAGGGTCAGGTGGCCATCGGTCAGGGTTCCCGTCTTGTCGACGCAGATCGTGTCGACGGAAGCCAGCGATTCGGTGGCGCTCATCTGCTGGACCAGCGTGTCGCGTTTCGCAAGCCGGACCGCGGCTACCGCGAAGGTGACACTCATCAACAGGACGAGGCCTTCGGGAATCAGCGTGATCAGGCCGGCGGTGGCGGTTTGCGCACCCTCCTTGAGCGGCACCTTCTGGACGTAAAGCGAAGCGATCAGGAGAACACCCAGCGGCACCAGCACCTGGGTGCAGGCAACGATCACCCGGTTGACTTCGGACTCGAGCGGCGACGGCGGGTGGCGGAACGCCCTGGCTTCACCGGCGATCTGGCCGGCGTAGCTGTCGTCACGGACCGCGGTCACTTCGTAGTGGCCGGAGCCGTAAACCACGAATCCTCCCGACAGGACTTCCTGGCCGGGCGACTTCGCGACGCCGTCGGCCTCGCCGGTGAGCATCGATTCGTCGAGGGTCAGGCCGCGCGAATCGAGCACTGTGCCATCGGCCACGAGTTGGTCGCCCGGGCCGATCCTGACGGTGTCGCCGGGCACGATCTCATCGGCAAGTAGCTCGATTTCCTGGCCGTCACGCAGGACGCCGGCGCGGGGAGCGACGAGGATGGCCAGCCGGTCAAGGGTCTCCTTGGCTTTCATCTCCTGGCGGATGCCGATCCACGAGTTGACGATCGCGATCAAACCGAAGATCGCGTCGGCGAAGAGGCCGAGAGACAGGATCAGGATGAAGAAAACACCGATGATCAGGTTGAAGAGGGTGAATACGTTGCCGGCGACGATGCTCGCGGTCGACCGCGAGGAATGCGGCTCGGCCGGGCCGAGCTGCTTCAGGCGGTGCCCGGCCTCCTCGGACGAGAGACCCGTATCCGCCAGTACCTGCGTTTCAGCTTCAATCACGATCTGATTGTGACTGTTTCCCGTGACGGGCGCTAGGGTCGGTCCCAATGGACTTCGGGAATGCCGAACAGGCGCTGGAAGACCTCCGCAAATGTGAGGCGGACCTCGAAGCGTACGCGTCCGCGCGCGGCCTGATCCTCAAGCGCGATCCGCCCTATCCGGGTGCGCCTCCCCCCGAAGAGCAGCCGGGACCGATCAAGCATGCCGTGTGGTCGCTGGTCGGCGTCATGCCCGGTGGCGAAGTCGCCCGTCTCCGGCATCAGTCGGTGTTCGGCAAGGTGATGGGAATGGAGACGAACGGCCATCACACGGTGATGGTCGCCCGCCAGCCCGAGACCGTGGCGTACGTGCCGATGCTGAGTGTCCGGCCGGACGAGTTCGGAGCGGGACTGTTCCAGTGGGCCGGTGACGGACGCAAGCGGCAGGAGCAGAAGTTCGAGTCGCTGGAACTTGATCGCCGCTACGTAGTCGAGATCGCCAAGGGCCAGGAGCAGCAGTGGCTCTACCGCCTCTTCAGCCCGGCCTTCATCGACTGGCTCGCCCACGAGACGCCGCCCGACTTCGCCTTTCGGCTTTCGTCGGGGTCTTTCGTCTGCGAAGCCCCGCAGTGGCGCGGGCAGCACCGGGCGGACGGCCAGGTGGACGTCGACCACCTCGATCTCCTCTCGACCAGCGGCGGCAAGGTTGCCGGGCGGCTCCGCGACGAGGTCCTCGAACAGATCGGGCTCGGTACGGTCCCGAAGCCCCGCAGCGGTGATGCGAACGAACAGTGGACCAAGAGCAAGCGCGGTGGCTGGCTGGTGGGCAAGATTCTCAAGATCGCGGGCGACGGGAACGACGATTCGGCCCGTGGATTCGCTGAGGCTCGTGGATTCGGCCCCGAAGACATTTCCGAGTTTCACGCCTCGCACATCGAGACGCCGTTGCCGGCCGCGGCTACCGACGTCTTCCAGGGCAAGCTGCCAGACGGCCGCGCGGCTCATCTCGCCTGGCTCGAGTACGAGAACGAGATTGACGGGCTCCGTTACTACGTAGCCGTGATCGGTGAACTGAACTCGACTGTTCCTGACATCTGGTTTGACGAAGTCGAGGTGCTGGCAACAGCGGACGCTACGGGGCTGCCGCAGGCGGCGGTCAGCATCGCCCGTGAGGGCGGGTACGGCATCGCTACCGGGGGTGGCTCGGCAATCGTCTACGTGACTTCCACCGGTTGGGACGGCCGCCCGAGCGGAGCATTGATCGACCGGATTCTGGCGGATTCCCCTGCAATATTCGACGGGCTTGAGGATCGGGTTCTGACGTCTTGATCCACGCCTCACGCGGATACACGGCGGCGAGACCCTTGGCCGCCGAGCCGCAGCCGGGCCCTCAAGAATCCCGATAGGGTCACAGCCATGTCGCTAAAGCTCGGTTTGTACCTTGGTTATTGGGGAATCGGTCCGAAAGGTGATGACGCGCTGGAAGCGGTTCAGTTCGCTGAGGGTGTCGGCTACGAATCGGTCTGGGTCGCAGAGTCCTACGGTTCCGATTGCGTTTCGGTCCTGGCCTGGCTGGCCGGGCAGACCAAGACGATCAATCTCGGCGCCGCGATCATGCAGGTGCCGGCCCGCCCGCCGGCTGCCGCAGCAATGGCCGGCGCGACGATCGACGAACTTTCGGGTGGCCGCTTCATGTTCGGCTTCGGTCCTTCGGGTCCGCAGGTCTCTGAAGGCTGGTACGGCGTGCCGTACTCCAAGCCGTGGGGCCGTACGAAGGAATATGTCGAGGTCGTCCGCGAGATCATCAAGCGCGACGGCAAAGTCGACCATCAGGGCGAGCACTACCAGTTGCCACTTCCGGAGGGTCAGGGCAAGTCGCTGAAGCTCAACTTCAAGCCGCACCGGGACGAGATCCCGATCTTCCTCGGGGCGATCGGCCGGAAGTCGGTCGAGATTGCGGCCGAAGTGGCCGACGGCTGGATCCCGATCTTCTTCAGCGTCGACAAGTTCGAAGAGGCCTGGGGCGAGCACATCGAGACCGGGCTCAAGAAGGGCAATCGCCAGCGCTCCGACCTCGAGATCTCACCTTCGGTCCAGGTCGCGATCGACGGCGACCTGGATGCTGCCCGAAACATGGTGCGCATGGGCCTGGTCCTCTATTTCGGCGGCATGGGCTCACGCAAGACGAACTTCTACGTTGACCTCGCCCACCGCTTTGGTTACGGCGAGATCGCCGATGAAGTCCAGGTCAAGTTCCAGGCCGGGGACAAAGAAGGTGCTTTTGCCGCCTGTAGTGACGAAGTCGTCAACGGCGTCTCGCTGATCGGCACCGAGGCCGAAGTGGCGGAGCGCCTCACCCGCTTCCGTGAGAACGGAATCGACCGTCTGATCGCGACCCCGGTTCATCCCGAGGTCGACCAGATGAAGCACACGGTCGAGCGCCTCGCGGCCCTGACCCAGTGACCGGACGTCACCGATATGAATTGCCATAGTCTGGCCCCCTCCAGTCCATGAAGATCGGCGTACCCAAAGAAACCGCCTCTGGCGAAAAGCGCGTCGCATTGGTTCCCGATGCGGTCACCTCCCTCCTGAAGAAAGAGGGGGTCTCCATTGTGGTCGAGTCCGGGGCAGGCGTTGCCTCCGGCCATCCCGACTCGCAGTACTCGGATGCCGGAGCTACGGTCGGATCGCTTTCCGACGCGCTCGCCGCCGACGTCGTGCTCAAGGTTGCCGTGCCGAGTGTCGAAGATATTTCCGCTTTCCGTTCCGGCCAGATCGTCATCAGTCACCTTTCGCCCTGGACTGCCGCCGAGACCAACAATGCCCTCGCCCGTGCCGGTGTCACGGCATTCGCGATGGAAGCGATTCCGCGCACCACCCGTGCCCAGGCCATGGACGCCCTCTCTTCGCAAGCGACCGCCGCCGGTTACGCCGCGACCCTGATCGCTTCGAATGAATCCGCCCGCTTCTGGAGCATGCTCACGACCGCCGCCGGAACGATCCGGCCGGCCAAGGTCCTCGTGCTCGGCGCCGGCGTTGCCGGACTCCAGGCGATCGCCACGGCCAAGCGACTCGGAGCCATCGTCACCGGCTTCGACATCCGGCGCGCCGCCTGGGAGCAGATCGGCTCGCTCGGCGGACGCCCGCTGGAACTCGACTTCATCCCGGACGCCGAGGACGAAGGCGGCTACGCCCGCCCCCTGACCGATGAAGAGAACGCGCAGGTCCGCGATGCGCTCGACGAGAATGCCGCGAAGCAGGACGTGATCATCACGACTGCCGCCATCCCCGGACGAGCCGCACCGATTCTGATCACCAAGGAAGGCGTTGCGAATATGGCACCGGGTTCGGTCATCGTCGACCTGGCCGCGGAGACTGGTGGCAACTGCGAACTGACCGAAGCCGGGCAGACGATCGACGTGAACGGCGTGAAAATCGTCGGTCCAACGAACCTCGCCTCGAACCTCGCCGGGCATGCTTCACAGCTCTACGCGAAGAACCTCGAGAACCTGCTGGGTCTGATGATCACCGAGACCGGCGCGATTGAACTGAACTTCGAAGACGACATCATCGAGGCGGCCTGCATCGCCCACGAAGGACAAGTCCGCGGCGAGAGGACGGCGAAGTAATGGATCTCGTAACCGAGCTGACGATCATGGTCCTGGCGATCTTCGTCGGGTTCGAAGTCATTTCGAAGGTGCCCGCGACCCTGCACACACCACTGATGTCGCAAACCAATGCGATCCACGGCATCGTCGTGCTCGGCGGCCTGATCGTCGTCGGCTACTCGACCAGCACCTTCAGCGACGTCATCGGCTTCATTGCGATCGTGTTCGGCACCATCAACGTCGTCGGCGGCTTCATGGTCACCGATCGCATGCTCGAGATGTTCGGTGGCAAGAAGAAGAAAAAGGCCGAGCCTGGAAGAGGGGACGAAGTAATGACCCTCGCTGCGCTCGCACCCGACGGCTCGGCTGTCGGCCTCCTCTACATCGTCGCCTTTTCGCTCTTCATCTACGGCATCAAGCTCGGTACCCATCCGACCACCGCGCGTCGCGGCAACGGGATTGCCGCTTTCGGCATGGCAATCGCGGTCGCTGCGACGCTCGCCCAGAGAGGCATCGGCAACTGGGGTCTGATCATCGGCGGAATTGTCCTCGGCTCGCTGATTGGAGCCTTTGCTTCCAAGCGCGTGAAGATGACCGAGATGCCGCAGATGGTCGCGCTGTACAACGGCCTCGGCGGCGGCGCGATCGCCCTGATCGCCTGGTCCGAATACCGGCATTGGGTTCATCAGGCGAGTGAATTGAAGGGCTTCGTCGTCAACGGCGGCCCCGGCGAACCCACGCTGGTCGGGATCGGCTCTGGAATCGGCTCAATTCCCCTCGACGTGATGATTCCGACCCTGCTCGCCATGATCATCGGCTCGATTTCTTTCTGGGGATCGAACGTCGCCTTCGCCAAGCTCCAGGAGCTGATCCCGAGCCAGCCGATGGGCCTGCCTGGCCAGAAAATCATCAACGGCCTGCTACTCGGGGTGCTGATTGGCGGGGCGGTATACCTCGGCATCAACAACGAGTACGCCAACCTCAACCAGCCGGTCTTCATCGCGATGCTGGCCCTGGCTGCCGTGCTCGGCACGATGGTCGTGATGCCGATCGGCGGCGCCGACATGCCGGTCGTCATCTCGCTGCTCAACGCCTTTACCGGCCTGTCGGCGGCAGCCGCAGGCATCGCGCTCGACAACACGGCTTTGATCGTCGCCGGCACCCTGGTCGGCTCGTCGGGCACCATCCTCACGCTTGAGATGGCCACCGCGATGAACCGCTCGGTTGCCAACATCCTCTTCGCCGGATTCGGCTCCCCCGTCACCGGAGGCGGGGGGATGGGCGCGCAGGATGCTGCGATCCAGTTGGCTTACGCAGATTCCGTCGTGATCGTTCCCGGCTACGGCCTGGCGGTCGCCCAGGCCCAGCACGTCGTGCGGGAGATGGCGGACGAACTCGAGAAACGCGGCATCACAGTCGAATACGCGATCCATCCGGTGGCCGGTCGTATGCCCGGACACATGAACGTGCTGCTCGCCGAGGCTGACGTTCCCTACGAGAAGCTGCGCGAGATGGACGACATCAACCCAGAGCTGCCGCAGACCGACGTCTGCGTGGTGATCGGCGCCAACGACGTCACCAACCCGGCCGCCAAGACCGACGAATCAAGCCCGATCTTCGGGATGCCGATCATCGAAGTCGGCGAGGCTCAGCAGTGCCTCGTCCTGAAACGATCGATGAGCCCTGGCTTCGCCGGAATCGACAACGACCTCTTCTACGACACGAAGACAAGCATGGTCTTCGGTGATGCCAAAGCAATCGTCGGCGACATAGTCGCGGAGCTGGGCAACCTCTAGCTGGGTGAGGAGTGGGTCGCGGGGGCACCCCCGGAGGGGGACGCTCCCTTTCTCGGGTCGAGTCCCGGTAACGCCTCGGTCGCCAGCCCTCCGGATGCGCCCCCGCGACCCACGGCGACGCCTTCTCCGGTCACCTCGGCTTGGGTGGGGTAGCGTCTCGGCTCGTGCCCGGGTTGCCTTCTTCAAATCAGATCCTTCTAGGCGACAACCTCGAGCTGTTGCCGAAGCTGCCCGACGGGTCTTTTCAGATGATCTACATCGATCCGCCTTTCAATACCGGGCGGGACCAGGCGCGCCGGACGATTCGGACCGTCGCTGACGAAGACGGCGACCGGACCGGCTTCGAGGGTCGCCGGTACCGGACGGAGGTGCTCAACAGCTCGTCCTACCGGGACAGCTTCGACGACTTCCTCGGCTTTCTCGCGCCGCGGCTGGAGGAGGCCCACCGGCTGTTGACCGAGAGCGGCACGCTCTATTTCCACATCGACTACCGCGAGGCTCATTACTGCAAGTTGCTCCTGGACGAGATCTTCGGCCGCGAGGGGTTCCTCAACGAGATCATCTGGGCCTACGACTACGGCGCCCGGTCGAAGAAGCGGTGGCCGGCAAAGCACGACACGATTCTGGTCTACGTCAAGGACCCCGCGAAGTACTTCTTTAATTCAGAAGAGGTCGACCGTGAGCCGTACATGGCGCCCGGGCTGGTCACACCGGAGAAGGCGGAGCGAGGCAAGCTGCCAACCGATGTCTGGTGGCACACGATCGTCCCGACCAACGGTTCGGAGAAGACCGGGTACCCGAGCCAGAAGCCCTTAGGGATAGTCCGGCGCATGGTCACGGCTTCGACTGTCCCTGGCGACTGGTGTCTCGATTTCTTCTGCGGCAGCGGCACGCTCGGCGCGGTGGCTGAGGATCTCGGTCGAAACTACGTACTGATCGATTCCAGCCCGGAGGCGATCAAAGTCACCCGGGGACGGCTGGGCGCGTCGGCTGAAGGCGCCGACGGCTGAAGCTCAGTCCTTCGAAGGCTGAAGCTCAGTCCTTCTTTTCGTACTCGCGCCGGGTGTTATGTCGGTGGCGCCTGAGGATTGGCCCGGTGTAGCCGATGATCGCGCCGATCAGGGCGGTGATCAGGAGCAGCACGATGAGCGGGGTACTGGTCGAGATGAAGAGCAGGTTGAACTCGACCTTCTGTGAGTTCTGGATGACAATTACCAGCAGGAGGAGCACGGCGATGCCGAGGCCCCACATCTTCCACTGAACTCCGTCCTTCTGACCTTGGTCGGCGGGGTAGTTGCGTTTTTGCGGTTTCGTCGGGTCGGCCACGTCTTGACCCTACCGTCTGTGAACCGTATGAATCAGGGTGCCACGTGTGACGGCTTGCTTCTTAGCCTCGTCTGATCATGGATCAGAAGCTCTTGGTCGAAGAACGAGGTCAATCCACGGTCGAGTGGGTCGGGATCGTCTTGCTCGTAGCCGTGCTCATGGCCGGCCTGGCGACGACCGGAATCACCGCGTCACCGCTCGGACTGCTCCACTCGATCTCGCGTCAGATGCTCTGTGCCGTCTCGCTGTCAAAGTCTTGCGACCGGGAGCCGCCGCTTTCGCTGGCCTACGGTGACAGCGGCGCCGGGCTGATCCGCGCCAATACCCCCGAACTGTTCTTCGGACGCGATCTGCTGGGCCTGCCGGTGGACTACCGCACCTGCCGCTCTCCTTATTGCGCTGAAGCAGAGCAGGGTGGGGAGGTCCGTGAATCCCGGGCCGGCGAACCAGTGACCCTGTTCACGCGGGTCCTGGACTGCCGGGTGGATGCGGCCATGAGGGATCCGGTCGATGTTTGTGACGGTGACCGGGCGGGCAGTTTCTACATTCAGTTCTGGGCCTACTACCCGGAGAGCGCGTCGCTCCGCGGGGCGCCGTTCCTCGAGGAGAAGGGCTACCACCCGAACGACTGGGAATCAATGCAAGTGAGGGTGGGCCCCGAAGGCGAGGTCAGCCAGCGTGCTTCATCCCACAACGGCCACAACCACGACCGGTCTTTCGTCAACTGGGGGTCGGACATCGGCTGGGGATTCCTCTCGGGCGCGGCCGAGAAGGCGGGCCTGCGCGAACCGGGCGGCTGGGGAAAGAAGACCGGCAAATACCTCATCGCCGGCGGCAGTCATGCCGGAAACGTCGGCGGTGACGAACTCGACAATTACCCCAGCCACACCCCGGCCCGGTTCATCCATCTGGTGCCCCTCGAAACCGTTCGCGACGACCCGATTTCCCGCCCGGCAAGATTCGACCCGATCACGCCGCCGTGGGAGAAGGACCTGTGGACCAACCCCGAGGCCGAAGGCACCGGATGAGAACGTTCTGGCCACCATCGACCGGCTATCTGCCGGTCGATGGTGGCCAGCGGCCAGAAAATGAGCTCAGCGGCCGGCGATCCGAATCAGGGAGCCAGCGCGGTGATCAGCGACGACATGTTGTCCGGCGTCGTGATCGGAGTGACGATCGGCAGGGTGATGCCACCGTCGACGTAGGCATCGAGACGCTCGCGGATGTATTCCGGCGAGCCGACCAGGAAGGTGTCTTCGATCAACTCCCACGGTGCCGCCGCAGCCGCGCCCTGGCGGTCCTTTTCGGCCCATGCATCGCACATCGCCTGGATCTCGTCGCCGTAACCGAGCCAGCGGAAGAAATTCGCGTAAACAGGGACGGTGACGTACGAAGAGAACATGAAGCGGGCGAGCGGCTCGACCTGTTCCTTCTCACCGGCGATGCAGAAGAAGCGGCAGAGCACTTCGAAATCGGGGCCAGCCCCTTCGAGCTGGGCGGTCACCTGGGGCAGGCCACCGAGCGGCAGGAAGTTACTGAAGGCACCGTCGGCCTTCTCGACCGCGAGCCGCAGCATCTTTCCGCGAAGCGCAGCAAGGACGATCGGCGTGGGATGGGCCGGGGCGGTCTCCAGCTTGAATCCGGTGTCGGTGCGTTCTCCGGCGAGAGCGACCTGGAGGAAGTCGAGGGTCTGTTCGACTTTGGTCAGCGGCTTCTCGAAAGGGATCTCGTTCCAGCCGGCGACCATGCGGTCGGACGACGCGCCGATGCCGAGCACGAAGCGGCCGCTCGAGGCGTCGGTCAGGGCGGCGGCCTGCTGGGCCAGCAGGGCGGGACCACGCTGGAACACACCGACGATTCCGGTCCCGAGGCGAATCTTTTCGGTCCAGGCCGCACTCAGAGCCAGCGGCGTGAAACCGTCCGGGCCGCCGGTTTCTCCGGTCCACAGATCGGTGTACCCCTCGGCTTCAGCCTGCTCCACGAATGGCCGGTGGTCGGCCAGCGGAGTCATTGGCAAGGGCAGCGTCAATCCCCATCTCTTGGCAGTCACACTCGCAGACTACCCGGACCCCACACCCAATCGGCACTTGCGCCCCCGCCGTTATAGCCTTGCCCCCATGAGTGTGATCTCCCAAGACGTTCGTTCCGGAACCAAGCCCGACCGCAACCTCGCTCTCGAGCTGGTCAGGGTCACCGAGTCGGCGGCACTTGCTGCCGCGCGCTGGATCGGGAGAGGAGACAAGCTGGCGGCCGACGGCGCTGCGGTCGACGCGATGCGCCTTTTGCTCGACACCGTCCCCATGGATGGCGTCGTGGTGATCGGAGAGGGCGAGAAGGACGAAGCTCCGATGCTTTTCAACGGTGAGAGGATCGGTGACGGCAGCCCCCCGATCGTCGACATCGCGGTTGATCCCCTTGAAGGCACGACCCTCACGGCCCGCGGATTCGGTGGCGCACTCGCCGTCATCGCCCTGTCCGAGCGGGGTTCGATGTTCGATCCCGGCCCCTGCGTTTACATGGAGAAGCTCGCCTCCGCTTCGGAATTCAAGGACTTGCTCAACTTCGACGAACCGATCGGCGAGCTGATCAAGAAGATCGGCGAGCGCAAGGGCGGCGGGGCCGAAGAGGTCACGCTGACCATCCTCGACCGGCCTCGCCACGAAGAAGTCGTGAAAGAAGTGCGTGAAGCAGGCGCCAACATCCGCTTCATCACTGACGGTGACGTCCAGGCCGCTTTGCTGGCGGTCTCCGACGACACCGGCATCGACCTGCTCTGGGGAATCGGCGGAACGCCCGAAGGCGTGCTTGCCGCTGCAGCCATCAAGTGTCTCGGCGGCGAGATCATCGGCAAGCTCTGGCCACGAAACGACGAGGAACGCCAGGCCGCACTTGACGCCGGCTACGACCTCGACCGGGTGCTCACCTCGCAGGACCTGATCGATGGAGATGACGTCTTTTTCGCATGTACCGGCGTTACCGATGGCGATCTCCTCGAAGGCGTCCGCCGCAGCAAGGGATACGCCACGACCGAATCCCTCGTGATGCGATCCCGCTCCGGCACCGTTCGCAAGGTCGGTGCCCGCCACGACCGCGCGAAGCTGCGCGAAGTAACCGGTGGCCGTTACGGCTGACCGGGTCCTGGTAGCCGGCGCCACCGGGTACGTGGGAAGGAAGCTTGCGTTACGCCTCGCCGAGGATGGAGGCTTCCTGGTTCGAGTCATCGCCCGCAGTCCGGACAAGGCGAAAGACCTCGAAGAAGCCGGCTGTGAAGTCGTGAAGGCCGACGTGCTCGAGCCGGAATCCCTCGGGCCGGCGATGGAAGGTGTCGGGGTCGCGTACTACCTCGTCCATTCGATGGGCCGTGGTGCCACGGAAGACTTCGCCGAAACGGACCGCCGCGCCGCGATCAATTTCGCCAAAGCGGCGAAAGAGTCGGGGGTGGAGCGCATCATTTACATGGGCGGCCTGGGCGAAGGGAAATCGAAGCACCTGAGGTCCCGTCAGGAGACTGCCGAGGCGCTCGCTTCAACCGGACTGCCGATAACCTACCTGCGGGCCGCAGTCGTGCTGGGCGGCGGCAGCGAGTCTTTCCGGACCGTCTACTACCTGGTCAAGCGACTGCCACTGATGGTCACTCCCCGCTGGACGACGACCCGCACCCAGCCGATTGCGGTTGATGATGTCGTCGAGTATCTGTCGGAATCCCGCATGCTGAAAGGGAAGGACGCCGATCGCACGATCGAACTCGGCGGCCCGGACGTCACCACATACGGCGGAATGATGGACAAGATGGCCGAGGCCATGGACCGCCGTCCGCCGCGCCGGATCGGGGTGCCGTTCCTCACCCCGGGCCTCTCTTCACTCTGGATCGGCCTGGTCACACCAGTCGATACCGGGGTCGCGCGCCCCTTGGTCGAAGGCCTGGACCGAAACCGTGGTCGAAGACCCGTCGGGCATGGAGCTCTTCGACATCGAAACGACCGGGATCGATGAAGCGATGGCCTCCGCGGTCGCCGAGATGGAAGCTGACTGACCCGGTCAGGCTTCGCTCATCGTGTCCGGGCCCTGGCCCTGTTTCAGCACTTCGCCTGGCAGCGACTCCAGCGATCGCAAAAAGCCCTTGGTGACCCAGATATGAGTGCGCAGCTGGGTCTGGGAGTAGATCCAGGTGCCGAGTCGCGCGAACCAGCGGGAGCCACGGATCCAGGGATAAAAGTTCGAGACTTGCGAGGTGACCACCAGCCGCTGCCGGTCGGTCCGGCCTTCACACTCACCTGAGTGTTCGACCGCGATCCTCAAGAAGCCCTGTTCCCGGCCAGCTCGGGCGACCAGCAGTCCGCGCTCGATCGGCCAGGTGACCGAGGCTTCGTCGGTTTCGGTCTGGAACTCGGGAGAGCGAAAGGTCAAGAGGGGAATATGGCGCGAAAACAGGACGACGGTCTGCGAATCCGGGCCGTAGGCGACACGGATTGCACCCAGGGTCCGCCGGCGGATGAAGCCCCAGTAGGAACGGGCGAGCAGATCGAGGGTTGATGGCGTCCAGATCTGCTCGAAGATCTCCTGGTCGACGGTGATCACCGCCGTCTGTGTGCACTTCACCCCGCCACTGGTGGCCAGTCCGTGCCGGACCGGATCCGGCAGCAGCTCGATTTCGACGCTCACTGACGCCGGCGTCGGGAATCGAGGAATCACGTCGCTGTGGTCCGGCTCGTCCGGATCATCTGCGGTGGGCGCGGTCAGAGAGCGGTACGGCTCGGCACTTGGCCGGACGGGGGCCGCGGTGGCGCCTTCTTCCCGGGCGAGTACCTCCGCGATCAGCGAGGCGCGGCTGACGATTCCGTAAGGCAGTTGACCGAGGTCGTGGTACTCGTGTCGCAGCGAGTTGATCACGGCGCCGGCCAGCATTGTCAGGGCGACGATGTAGAACCAGAGCAGCGCGATCAGGACGAAGCCGATGGTCGAACCGAAGTTCGACAGGGTGGAGATATTCGTCAGGTAGAGCGGGAAGAGCCAATTGGCAAGACCGGCGACCAGGGTCGCGAAGATCGCTCCGGGCCAGACCGCGCGCCAGGACATGTGGCCCTTGGGCACCGCCCAGTAGATCATCGAGACGACCAGAAGTTAAGCGTCAGGGTTACGACGATCAGGATGGCGCTGTCCAGCGACTGGACCTCGTTCAGTCCGAACGGCAGTCGCTGGGTTGAATCGATCAGGGCACCCTCGGCCGCCGGCAGCACGACGCTGCCGAGGATGAAAAGCGCGACGACGACCAGCATTCCGAGGGAAAAGCGTTTCTGTTCCCACCAGCCGCGGCAGTCGACGTGGTAGATCCGGCAGAAAGCGGTGTCCATCGCGCCCCAGAAGGATGCGCCGATCCAGATCGAACCGAATGCGGCGACCACCCCGATCGCCGCTGAATTCGCCTGGACACTGGAAAGCGCGTTGTTGAGGTCTGTTCTTCGGCGTCGGGAAAGAGCCGCTGGAGGTCCGAAATGACACCGGCCTCGATGCCTTCGATCCGCAGGATTTGGCTGAAGATGAAGAGGATCAGCAGGGCGAACGGGAAGATCGCCAGCATCAGGTTGTAAGCGACCATCCCGGAAAGCCCGGTCACGTTCTCCCGGTATGCGCGGGTCCAGAACGCCTGGAGCCAATGAAGATGTTTCCACTGTTCGGACAGTGGAATCTCGCCCTCGATCGGGTTCAGATCACGGTTCTGGTCACAGTCACCGCAACTCAAGGGCTATGTCGACGTTTGAAATACAAGGGCACGGGCAAGTCTTCACAGTAGGACAGCGTGCAGCCGGCGTCAGTCTTGACTTTACTAAGTGAAGCGGCTAGTATCCGGACACTCGTTTGACCAATTACCTGGCACCACGATTTCTCGTAGTTCCGAATCTGGAGCGAAATACGAATCTTGACGAGTGATTCGCGTTTGTGCATGTTCGTCACCTTCCCTCAAGGTGGCTACGAATCGAGAAAATTATTGCGCCGGGGAAATCAGATAGGGACACAATGCTTGTAGCCGAACTCCAGGAACTAGAAGAAGTAAAGACTCTCGTGAATCGCGGGCAGCAGCTCGGCGTGCTCACTTTTGGTGACATCGCCACTGCCGTCAAGGAAGTTGACCTCGACGAGTCCGACATTGAAGATCTGTACGGACACATCGAGAAGCAGGGCATCGAGCTGGTCGAGGACGTCGACCCCGCTCAGAAGGCAACAGCAGACGCAGAGCGCTCAGACGGACGACGTGGTCGCCGCCGTAAGAAGGAAGCGCTTGACCTGAAGCCGGACATGACGACCGACTCCCTTCAGCTCTTCCTCAAGGACATCGGCAAGGTCCGCCTGCTGACCGCCCAGGAAGAAGTCGATCTCGCCAAGCGCATCGAGCGCGGCGACCTCGACGCCAAGCAGAAGATGGTCGAGTCGAACCTCCGCCTCGTCGTATCGATCGCCAAGAACTACCGCAACCAGGGCCTGCCGTTCCTGGACCTCATCCAGGAGGGCACGCTCGGCCTCGTCCGTGCGGCCGAGAAGTTCGATTACCGCAAGGGATTCAAGTTCTCGACCTACGCGACGTGGTGGATCCGCCAGGCCATCGCCAGGGCACTTGCCGACAAGGCGCGGACCATTCGTATTCCGGTCCACGTCGTCGAAAAGCTGAACAAGATCGGCCGGGCCGAGCGCAAGCTCGTGACCGAGCTCGGTCGTGAGCCGACTCCGGAAGAGATCGCCGACGTAACCGGCATCGATCCGGAAGAGGTTGACTCGATCAAGCGGTCAGCTCAGTCTCCGGTATCTCTCGAGAAGCCGGTCGGTGACGAAGAGGAATCCGAGTTCGGACAGTTCATCGCCGACGAAAAGGCCGAGTCGCCTTTCGATCGTGCGGCGGACCTCCTGACCAAGGAAGCCCTCAAGGAATCGCTGGAGAACCTCTCCTACCGCGAGCGCCGCGTACTCGAGCTGCGTTACGGACTGGGAGGAGAGCATCCCCGGACCCTGGACGAGGTCGGACGCACCTTCAACGTCACCCGCGAACGAATCCGCCAGATCGAGAATCAGTCGCTGAAAAAGCTCCAAAGCCTCAACGAAGCGCAAAAGCTTCGCGAAGCGACCTGATTCAGAATTTCTGATTCGTAGAGACACTTGTGAGCCGAGGCTTTTTAGCCTCGGCTCATGTCTTTAATTCCCCCGATTGTCCTGTGCGCCACTCTGGTCGCGGTCTCGGTTGTAGACCTGCGTCGGCGGGTCATCCCCAACCGTGTTCTGCTGGCCGCTGCGGCCTTCTGGCTGGGGGTCACGCTGTGGTCGGGCGGGGCGGGGGCGGCGTCGTCACTGGCTGTCGCGGTTGTGATCGCTTCACCGCTATTGGCAGCCGCATTGATCCGGCCGGAAGGGATGGGCATGGGCGACGTCAAGCTGGTCGCGGTCATCGCGCTCTATCTGGGCTGGGAAGCCTGGGCCGCACTGCTCGTGGGCCTATTCCTGGCCGGCCTGACCGGGGTGCTGATTTCGCTCGGGAACCGGCGTCCTCCGGCGGAAACCAGTTTGCCGCTGGCGCCGTTCCTCGCGGCTGGAGTGGTCATTTACCTGATTCCGCTTCAGTAAGTGAAGCCATGTGCCTATACTTGTTGAAGTGACTTTTGGCTTGCTGCCGAATCGTGGACCCGGCAGCGCAAACGAAGGGCCATCCCACTTCCCCAATGAGCGCAATCGACAACGCAGAATGCCCCGTCTGCCGCACGGCGGACGTGATTTCCGGCAAATGGACCCTTTTGGTGATCCGCGACCTGCCGACGAAAGCCAGCGGTTCTGTGAGCTTGAACGCTCGCTCGAAGGAATCAGTCCTCGCACCCTGTCGCTCCGCCTCCGAACCCTGGAAGAGCAGGGAATCGTCGAGCGCCAGACCTTCCCCGAAGTACCACCGCGAGTCACCTACGCGCTGACCGACAAAGGCAAGGATCTCGTGCCGTTGATCGACGGAATGAGGAAGTACGGAATGGAGTGGCTCGCCGCCGAGCCAGCAGAAGCCGTCCCCGCCTGATTGACCTGAGGGGGCGGGCAGCACCCGGGAACGACGTTTCTTATGCATCGGCGCTGGGTGAGGTGCGGGCCACGGGGGCACGTCCTCCGGGACAACGCTCCCCGATCTCGGGGTTGAATCGCGAAATCGCCTCGGTCGCCAGCCCTCCGGGCGCACCCCCGCGACCCACACCCGCCTGCGCCGGGAGCCTGAGGGCTTCGAGACCACGAAAGTCAGCGATTATCGCTGACTTTCGTGGTCTCGCCGGCCGCTTCGATCCCTACGGCTTCAAGCGCTCGGCCTTCACAGGGCTCCCGCAAGCGGTGCACGGGGACGTCCTGAGCCCCGGCTGGCGAGGAGTAAAGGTCGGGAATGTCCGCGATCGTACCCGCGTACTTGAACTGACATTCCCGACCGTCGACGAAGCCAGGCGAGCTCAGGACGTTCCCGGGTGCCACTTCCGACCGGGTTCGGCTCGCTGCACAATAAACCTGCAACCCGCAGGATGCCGGCTTCGTGGCGGGAAATCTCTTCCCATGCACGATCCTGTACTTGATGAATCTCTGAAGCGGCTTGCTGCCGAAGCCTCAACGCGTTTTTCGTCGCTGGTTGCGACCGGTGACGAGATTCCGTTCGACGTTGCCGAAAACAACGGGGACAGCTCTCACTTCTACCGCTACGTGCCGCTCACCTCGCGCTACATTTCAGCGCACCTCGAAGAGCTGAAGTCATTGCCTTCATACGGTCCCGCGCGTGGGGCGGTCGCATCTTCAAACGTGGCCGCTCCTTTCCTCGAGGCTCGGGGCATTCCGGTCCCGTCCGACCCGGACCTCCGGGCCGAGGAGATGCTGGGTGTCTTCATCGGCTCCCTCTGGGAAGGCACCACCGAGTTTTCGCTTGACATCAGCCGGGTTGAGGCCGCGCTTGCCTCCCTCGAAGTCGAAGCGCGCGACGTCCACGAAGCTGACGTCCTGCTCGTCCCGCTGGTCGGTTTCGAGATGAGTCCATCCGAGATCGAACTCAGTAACGGGCTGAAGATAGTCCGGGCCGATTCGGTCGACGCCCCGCTCGAAGCCACTTCTTCCGAAGGAACCGACCGCAGCGCCTGGCAGCCTGCCTTTCTCGCGATGGCCCCGCTCGGGGAGGTCAGCGAAGGCCCGAAGGCCGCCATCGAAAAGCTCAATGGCCTGGTGCGCGCACTTCGCCTCTTCAAGGAAGGCACGGTCGGCCTCGGCCCGTTTGCTTTCGCCCCGATCGGCGACAACGCCTGGCGCCGGGTTGAAACCGGTGCCGCGCCGCCACGTCAGGGCAGCTACTTCCTGATCGAGTCCGAAGTCAAGAGCCTGGATCAGTTCTCGCAGCGTCTGGTCGAAGACACGCCTCAGAACGAGGCCATCGCCTTTGCCGAGAAGCGCTTCCAGTTCGGCTGCGAGCGCAGCCGGCCGGTCGACGCGCTCTGCGACCACCTGCTCGCCATCCGCTCCGCACTCGGCGGCGAAGGCGTGATCGACGCCCCCCTGGCCGCCCGCGCCGCAGCGTTGATCTCGGGCGAGGCCGAAGACGAAGCAACTCGACGGCGCCTCGAAACCGCACTCGATCTCGAGCAGGCCCTGATCAACAACGAAGAGACGACCATGATCGGCGGCGAATCGTCCAGCTACCTGTCGGCCTGGGTTGAAGATTCGACCCGCACGATCCTTCGTGAGGCGGTTCTCGGCAAGTACGAAACGAACCTCAATGTGGTCGCCGAAGAGACCCTGATCACCTCCGGTCTTCAGGCCGGTGAAGGCAGCATCGGGCAGCGCGGCGACACCACGGAGTGGGACACGGTCCCCGAGCCGGGCCTCGTTCCCGCCGATGCAGACGAGCAGATCCCGGCAACCGCCCAGATTCACGTCTTCAAGCCTCGAGTAGTGGAAAATTTCGGTCCGGAAGTGGAGGCAGGGGTGGACCCCCTGTTCGGATCGGTTCCTGAGTTCGAACCCGAAGCAATCCCCGGCGAAGTCAAGGCCTTCAAGCCGATGCCGGAGATCGAAGCGGCGCTCGGTATCGAACCGGGCTCGACCGGTTTTGACGAAGAATCAGGAACCACCCGGCTTCTCGAACCGGTCCCTTCCCCCGGTGAGATCAAGGTCTCAGCATCTGAGGAAATCGGTTCGAGCCTCCGCGAGGACTGGCTTCAGCAGGAACGCCCGGGTCAGACCCTGGAGTGGCCTTCGCACGCGATGGACGGGCTCGACTCGATTCGCAGCCAGAGCCACGGCGACCCGAACCCCAAGTTCTTCCCTCAGCCCGAGACGACCGAATGGCCGGTCTCCGAGCTCGAGTACCGCCGTAACCGCCCGTCCTAGCTACTTCGTAGCCAGCTCGACCCGGGTTTCTTCGTCATTGAAGAGGTAGTCGTTGATGACGGTCAGCCCGGCGATGTCGTGCACGTCGGTGTCGAGGTAGGGGATCCGGATTACCGGTTCTCCGGCGAGGCTTTCGCGGAGGCGCACGATGTTCTTCTCGTCTCGCTGGGCGAGCAGGTCGTACTCGATGAGGGTTCTCGCGACTTCTTTCGCCAGCCCTTCCCTCTCGAATTCAGGCTCGAGCTTTTCGGTCAGGGCAGTGATTTTCGGAATCCGGTCCCGAGGCGGTACCGGACCCGGTTGACCACGGCGCCGCCGAAATTCATGTCGCTCTCCATCAACTTCGAGTGGAAGAAGACGGCTTCGTCAACCTGATCACTCTGCGGGCCACAGACGATCACGAAACAGGTCTCATCGTCGGCCAGCAGGGCGCTGACACGATGGGCGCGGTCCTGGAAGCCATCGATCATCCCGCTGAACGCGGTGAAGAATTCCGAGAGGTCGGCCAGCAGATCGAAGCCCACCAGCCGCTTCAGGACCGAAAGTGCCACGCCGGCACCGCGGCCGGCGACCTTGGCGGCGAATCCTGTGGGCTTGATGAAGATCTGGAGCGACTTGCCTTCGATGAACTGGGTCAGCCGGCTGGGCGCATCGAGGAAGTCGAGTGCGTTGCGGCTCGGCGGAGTGTCGAGCACCAGCAGGTCGAAACGGCCTTCCGAGTGAAGCTCGAAGAGCTTCTCCATCGCCATGTACTCCTGCGAGCCGGCCAGGGCCCCGGAGATCTGCTGGTAGATCCGGTTGTTCAGAACCCGGTCGCGGGCTTCTTCGTCTTCGGCGTGGCGGGCAACCAGGTTGTCGAAGGTCTCCTTGGCGTCGAGCATCATCGCCCAGAGTTCGCCGCCATCCTCTTCGCCGTGTTCGGCAATCAGCTTCGGGTCGACCCGAGTCGCTTCGTTCCCGAGTTCTTTCAGGCCGAGCGAATCGGCCAGTCGTTTCGCCGGGTCGATCGTCAGGACGCAGACTTTGTGACCGCGGGCGGCCATGCCGAGCGCAATCGCGGCGGACGAGGTCGTCTTGCCGACTCCGCCGGATCCCGCGCAGATGCAGATGCGGTTGCCCTCGAGCACGTCTTCGATCGAAGACATCAGGCGATCTCCTCGGCCAGCTTGCGGGCGCAGCTCAGGTCGATCTCCGGTTTGAAAATGAATGGCAGCGTGGTGATCGGGGCTTTGACCAGCCCCTCGAGCCGTTCGAGCTGCTCCATCTGCGATTCAGTTCGGGAACACTGGGAAATGGCGGCTTTGCCGGCGGCCCGGACCTCGGGGTCGTCACTCTTTCTGAGTCGCTTGATTTCTTTCAGGTCTGCTCCCGAGAAACTCTCCTCGTTGAGGCCGTTCATGATCACCCGGTCGACCGCCACGTTGACGTCGTCGGTCAGTTGTTCCTCGAGGTTCCTGGTTTCGTTGACCGGCATCTCTTCGGGCAACGACACGATCACGGTGCCCGAGTGATCGTGGTCGTTGATCATCGCCTGGAGTTGCCTGGCCTGGGTGTGGATCGGTCCCATCCGCGCGATGTTGGCGAAGGTACGGGGACTCTGGAGGAAGCTGATGCCGTGACCGGTTGCCGGGAGGTCGACGATCACGAGGTCGTACTTTCGCCCGTGCTTGACCTTGCGGTCGAGCTGGGCGAGTTCCCAGATCTTGCCGATCGTGACCAGCTCGTTCAGGCCGGGCGTGGCAGCTGCGAGATAAGTGAACATTCTGCTCCGGAAGAGCAGATCTCGCATCGCCTTGACCTTCAACTGGAGCAGCACGTACTCCCGCATCGAGTCTTCGGGGTCGATCGAAATGGCCCAGAGGTCGTTCGACATTTCCACCTCTTTGAACCCGACATCGGACTGGCGGAAGATGCGGGAGGCGTTCTCGGTAGAGGACACCTCGACCACGATCGCGCGTTTTCCTTCCATGGCTGCACGGATCCCCAGCGCAATCGAAACTGTGGATTTGCCAACTCCGCCCTTGCCGGTGACGAACAGAACGCGCTTGTCGAGGAAGTCGAGGATCCGACCATTCAACCCGATTTGTCTGACCGACAAACACCAGAGGCAGGAAAACAGGCCCTCCATGCGAATAACGGCCCAAATGCGAATCCTTAGCCGCAAGAACCATGCCCGCGAGAAATCTGCCTCTGAAAAGGAGCAGACCGGCCACGACGACGTCGATTTCGGGACGGCACCAGTAGCGACCCAACCCAAGGCTTCGAACGACGACGTCGACTTCGGAACGGAACCAGTAGCGACCCCGCCGAAGGCGGCGGTCACGGATGCCCCCGGAAAGACCGAGCCCGCGCCGCCCGTGGAAGACGAGCTTGCCAGGGTGGAAGAAGAGGCGGCCGCAGAGGAGAGCGAGATCCGGATGAAGGCATCGGACCTGCTCGCTCCGACCAAACGCGATCTTGAATCACACATCAAGCCGATCACCCCGGAAGTGCCAACCGACCGGGCCGACGTCATCAGCTTTGCCAATCAGAAGGGCGGTGTGGCCAAGACCACCTCGACCCTGAACATGGCAGTCGCGCTGGCCGAGCTTGGCAACCGGGTTCTCTGCATCGACCTCGATCCGCAGGGCAACCTGACCATGAGCCAGGGCATCGACCCGGACAAGGTCGAGTTCAGCATGTACGACGTGCTGGTCAATGACATGCCGATCTCCGAAATCATCAGCCACCGGGAGATCGACATCGCCGTCGCATCGCTCGATCTGGCCGGCGCCGAGATCGCCATGAGTACCAAGATCGGACGCGAGCGTTCCCTTGAGAAGGCGCTCAAGGAAGTCGAGAATGACTACGACTACATCTGTATCGACACCCCGCCGAGCCTCGGACTTCTGACGATCAATGCGCTCACTGCCTCGAACAAAGTCATCATCCCGGTCCAGTGCGAGTATCTCTCGATGCGCGGGCTGGTCCAGCTCCAGTCGACGCTCAAGATGATCCAGGAAAACCTCAATCCGAACGTTGAGATCGCCGGCATCCTGCCGACCATGTTCGACGCGAGGACCCTGCATGCCCGGGAGGCCGTTTCGATTCTTGAAGAGAACTTCGGGGACCTCGTGTTCAAATCACGGATCCGCAAGGCCGTGAAATTTGCCGAGGCGCCGGTGCGAGGCGCTAGTGTGCTCAAGTACGATCCGGAAAGCCGTGCGGCTTCGTACTACCGAAACTTGGCCAAGGAGGTCTTGAAAGATGGCTCGTCGTAAGCGAGCGAGTATGCGTGAAGGTCCCCTTGCGGATCTCTTTCGCTCTACAACCGACGATACGAGTGCGGAACCACCGGAGTTCGAACCGCGCGACTCCGGTGCCTCTGCGGACGAGCAGGACGATGCTTCCGTGGAGCCCTCCGGCGGTACCCAGTTTCATGATGAAGACAGCGAATCTGAATCCCAGCCGGATGACTCCCCCGCCCTCGGCACTCCGGACCCGTCGGCGGCCGGCCGCTTCGGCCGGAATGATCCTGTCGCCGACAGCCCGGATGAGCCCCCGAGCCCCCCACGTCGCGAACCGCCGCGCGAACCCGAACGTCAGCCCGACCCCCTCTCTGCGCCCAACCCGGCAGCTGACATGAGCAACGTACCCGATGCCCAGGACCGCTTGAAGCGGATCTTCTCCGAGCAGCCGACCCGCGACGACGGCCCTCGCTATGGACGCCAGGAGCCTTCCATCGGAGCCGGCGGAGGTGTGCCGCACTCGCCAGTGATCCGCGTGGTCGGCGTCGGCGGAGGTGGCGTCAATGCGATCAACCGAATGATCGAGGCGCAGATTCCGGGCGTCGAGTTCATGGCGGTCAATACCGATCTTCAGTCACTCCAGCTCTGTGTCTCCGACCTAACCGTCCACATCGGTGGGGACGAGACCGGGGCCTGGGCGCCGGCGCTGATCCGTCCCTCGGCTTTCGTGCCGCGTTCGACGAACAGGACCGCATCAAGCGCCTGCTCAAGGGTTCCGACATGGTCTTCATCGCCGCTGGTGCGGGCGGCGGTACGGGAACCGGCGCCGCGCCGGTCATCGCCCGTCTCGCCCGGGACATCGGCGCGTTGACGGTCGGCATCGTGACCAAGCCTTTCGCTTTCGAAGGCAGCCGCCGGGCGAAGCAGGCCGAGCAGGGCATCGAAGCCCTCGCCGGTGAGGTCGACACCCTTATCGTCATTCCCAACGACCGCCTGCTCGAAGTTCTCGACCAGTCGACTCCGATGACCGACGCCTTCCAGGTGGCCGACGACGTTCTTCGCCAGGGGGTCCAGGGCATTTCCGACCTGGTCACGCTGCCTTCTGTGATCAACCTCGACTTCGCCGACGTACGTTCGATCATGAGCGACGCCGGCCGCGCCCTCCTGGGCATCGGCATGGGGACCGGCCCTGATCGCGCAATGATCGCCGCCGAAAAGGCGATTTCTTCACCACTGCTCGAAACGCCAATGGATGGTGCCCGCTCGATCCTCCTTTCCGTGACCGGTGGTACCGACCTTTCGCTGATCGAGGTGTCGGAAGCGGCGCGTGCGGTTGGCGAAGCGGCCCACCCCGACGCCAACATCATCTTCGGTGCCAACATCGATGAAGAGCTCGACGACCAGATCTGGATCACCGTGGTTGCGACCCGCTTCGACAGCAAGACCGGTCCGGTCCGTCGTCCCGTGGGGGCACGCCAGTCGCAGCCTGGCTCGCGCCCTGACCGGAGTTCCGGCGGTTCCCGGAGCGACAGCTCGCTGCCCGTCGTCAGCGACGTCCCCGAGTTCCTTTCTTAGTCGGTGTCTTCGCGCGGTGTAGTTGCCGCCGGCCATCCGCTGACCGCTGAAACGGGAGCCTCGATCCTCCGGGAGGGGGGCAACGCGGTTGATGCTGCGGTCGCGGCGGTGATGGCTTCGTTCTCGCTGGAGAGCGCGCTAACCGGGCTCGGCGCCGGCGGCTTCATGATCGTCAAGGCTCCGGACTCAGATCCGGTGCTGATCGATTTTTTCGTGGCCGCACCCGGGCACGGTGGGCACGAGCGCACCGGTGAACTCGTACCGGTGCCGGTCCACTTCGACGCCCAGACGACCCAGGTCTTCAATGCCGGGGCAGCTTCCTGCGCCGTGCCCGGTGTTGCCGCCGGCCTCAGCGCCGCGCTCGAGCAGTTCGGATCGATGGGGCTCCGTGACTTGATCGGCCCGGCCGTAAACTTCGCCCGGGGAGGGGCGCCGCTCAACCGTCAGCAGGCATACGTGCTGAAGATCCTCGAGCCGATCTATACGGCCACTCCCGAGGCCCGCGAGATCTATGCGCCCGAAGGCCACATCCTCGGCGAAGGCGAGAGCTTCCGCTATCCGGACCTCGCCCTCGCCCTCGAGCGTTATGCGGATGAAGGCGATGCCGCCATCTACGGCGGGGAGACCGCGGCGTCCGTCGACACCTATGTGCGCGACCGCGGCGGCGTGCTCTCGACCGAGGACCTGGCCGAATACGAGGCGATCGAGCGGCAGCCGGTGGTCGCCTCCTTCCTCGGGTTCGACATCCTGACCAACCCTCCGCCGTCGGCGGGTGGAATCCTGATCGCCTACTCACTCGCCCTGCTGGAAAGACTTGGAGCCTGCGGGCCGATTGAAGTCACGCGGGTGATGGAGGCGGCGTTTCGTGCTCGCCGGGCCGACTTCGCCGGGAAACTCGAAACTGAAGGATTCGCCGAATCATTTCTCTCTCCAGAGGCCCTGACCCGGGCGATTTCAGCCGACGACCGGCTGGGCTCGACCACCCATCTCGCGGCGATGGACAACACTGGACTCTGTGCTTCAGTCACTTGCTCGAACGGAACTGGATCAGGAATGGTTGTCCCCGGCACGGGGATCCACCTCAACAACATGCTGGGCGAGGAAGATCTGAACCCGCTCGGCTTCCACAACGCCCGGCCTGGCAGCCGCATCAGTTCGATGATGTCCCCGACCCTGATCCAGAAGGACGGTGCAGTGCTCGCCGGTCTCGGCAGCGCGGGATCGAACCGCATTCGTTCGGCCGTGCTCCAGACGACCATCAACCTGCTGGCGCAAGGGATGTCCCCGCAGGAAGCGGTAGACGCTCCGCGAATCCACTTCGAGGAGGGTCTGCTTCAGGCGGAGCCCGGTATTGACCGGGATGCCCTCGACCTCCTGAAAGCGGAGGGCCAGGAGGTATTCCACTGGAAGGAGAAGAACCTCTTCTTCGGCGGGGTCCAGGTCGTGACTCGCGATCCGGATACCGGGATCCTGGACGGCGCCGGCGATCCGCGGCGGGGCGGGGCGGTGGCCTATGCCTGAACACCCTGGTGCCGCCGCCACTGATGCCGAGCTTCATGAGCTGCTCGACGGACTCGAAGGTGACCAGCGTGAATCGAGGCTGAAGCTGCTCGAACTTCTCCGGCGGGAAGGGGTCGAGCTCGAAGTTCTTCGCAATGCTGTCGAAGCGGACCGCCTCGCGTTGCTGCCTTCGGAAATCGCTCTTGGGGTGCAAGCCTACCGCTTCACGCCGGCCGAGATTGCCGACGACGCCGGACTGGAAGTCGAGTATGTGCAGCGGCTGATTGCCGCCCTCGGATTCCCGAAGCCGGATCCCGACCAACGAACCTTCGGTCCCGACGATCGGCGAGCGGCATTTCGGCTCCGCCAGTTCAGAGATGCCGGCCTCGACACCGACAACCTCCTGGCCGCGACCCGTCAGGTTGGAAGCAGCGCCGCGCACATCGCCCACGCCCACAGTGAGATCGTCGCCAACGAAATCATCGATCCCGATTCGGACGAGTTCACCGCCGCGATCAACCTTCGCACCGCTGCCCAGGAGCTCCTTCCTCTGGCTGACGAAGCGGTCAGCTGGGCACTCCGCGCTCACTTTCTGGAGCTCCTGAGCAACGACATCGTCGCTGCCTCGAAGCCGGGCTGGTTCGGCGGAGCGAGGGAAGCCGAGATCTCCGTCTGCTTCGCCGACCTCGTCGGATTCACCCGGCTCGGTGAGCGCTCGGGACTCGAGCGGATCGGCACAGTCGCAAAGCTGCTCGAGCAGGTCGCCCTCGAGGTGACCAATCCCGAGGTGCGTCTGGTCAAGCTCATCGGCGACGCCGCGATGCTCGTTTCCGAGGACGGTGCGGCCTTGCTCGATGCCGCCCTGCGGTTCATCGAAGTCGGCAGCGAGGCCGGGAAGGACCTGCCGGCGTTACGAGTCGGAGTTGCCCGCGGCCCGGCGATCCCCCGCGCTGGCGACTGGTTCGGCCGCCCGGTGAACCTGGCGAGCCGGATCACCGAAGCGGCAAGGCCGGGAAGTGTCCTGGCCGAAGCCTCTGCGGTGGAAGCCGCCGGAGACGGGTTCCGCTACTCCCGCGCCGGAGAGCACAAGTTCAAGGGCCTGAAGAAGCCGGTGAAGCTATCGCGGGTGCGGCGGCCGAAGGGCGAATAGTTTCCTGCCGGTGCGGGGTACGGAGGTACCTCCTCCGGGGCAACGCTCCCTTGATCGGGTCGACCTTCGGGACCGCCTCGGTCGCCAGCCCTCCGGGGGCACCTCCGTACCCCGCATCTCACCCCGCGGTGGTTCTTTGCCGCGTTTTATCCCTATATGCCATTGCACGGCAAAGAGCCAGGAAACGCGAGGCTCCACCCGGCAGACCGATTACTCGGGTTTTTTGGCTGACAGCAGCGGGTTGTAGAACAGCTCTGCCGGCAGGTACGGCTCCAGGATGGCCTGATCGACCTTCTGGAAGCCGAGGTAACTCCGATAAGCGAAGTTCCGCCAGGGGATCGGGATCGTGTCCGGCGCCGCGGTGGCTTCCATCGAGCGCATTCCCCAGCCCCAGACGTTGGCGACGAGTTCTTCCCCGCGGACCCGCGTGTGCTCGAAGCCGGCGCGGGGAGGGATCGCCCGGAGGTCGGCCGGTACAAAGGCGTGTACATCGACCTCGGGCTCGAGGCGGTGCTCGTCGTCAGCCAGCTCTTCCTCGGTGTGCTGGAGTTCCGTGGCCTGGATCAGACGGCGCCACACGGGCGCGAGGAGGTGGCCGGTTCGCTTGGGCACAGCGGCGAGCCGGTCGCCGTAGCGGGATGGTTCACCGCAGAAGACAATCGAACCACCTGGGCGAAGCACCCGGAGGAATTCCGAGAAGGCACTGTCCAGGTCGGGGATGTGGTGAAGCACGGCGTGACCAAGCACGACGTCGAAGCTCTCATCCTCGAAGGGAAGGACCTCGGCCTCGGTCACCACTGTGGTGACCGGCACCCCGAGTGAGCCGGCCGTCTTTTCCAGCGAACGCAGCATCCCGGGGGAGATGTCGGTCGCGGTCAGGTGTTCGATCAGGCCCTGGCTGGCGAGGTTGAGCGAGAAGTAACCGGTACCGGCACCAATCTCGAGCGCGTCGCCAAAGGGTTCCGGCATTTTTCCGCCCATGGTCCGCCTCAGTTTTGACGCGACCTGTTCCTGGCCGATCTCGCCGAAGTCGATCCCCCACTTCGAGTCATAAGAGTCGGCAGCGGCATCGTGGTACCGGGTGTTCACATCCTTGATGTGGTCCGGCGTGGCGGTCGGGGAGGCAGGCACTGCGAAGAAAGATAGGGAAGAATCGTCTGCCTTGACTGAAACGTACGTACAAAATGACCAGCCCGAAGGCGTTCCACCGCTCGAATTGACCGGGGAGCGCACTCTTCCGGACGTGCCGGAGGAGAACTACTGGTACCAGCGGCACCTCGCCGTCTACCAGTGGATTGCCACTCAGGTCGCAGGTCTGACGATGGTCGACCTGGCCTGCGGCGAGGGCTACGGATCAGCTGTACTCGCTGAAACTGCCGCCGATGTGATCGGGGTTGACGCGAACCCGGAAGCCTTCGAGCACGCCCGTGCCAAGTACAGCTCCGACGTGCTCGGCTTCCGTCGCGAACTGGTCGAGAGCTTCAAGGATCCCCGTGATGCGATCGTCTTCCTGCAGACGATCGAGCACATTGAAGACCCCGACGCCCTGCTCGCAGGCTTTACGAAGGTCGCTCCGGTCTCTTTCATCTCGACCCCGAATCTCCTTACCCTGGCACCGGAAGGAGCCGAGAAGTCGGACAATCCCTGGCACATCAAGGAGTACCGTCTCGAGGAATACCGGGCATTGCTCGAGCCGCATTTCTCGAGGGTCGAGATCCACGGTCTCTCCCACACGGGCAAGCTCCGCTGGCACGAGCACGCGCTCTCGCTGGGCTGGGACCGGTTCCACGAGTCGCTGGGCCTGACCAAGCCTTTCTACGACTGGTTCACCCCGGCGATCAATACCGACGACTTCAAGCTGAGCAACACCAACCTCGAAAGCGCACTGGACTTCATCGCCGTCTGCCATGTCTGAGGGAGACGGCCGCCCGGCCGGCGAGCCTTTTTCTGATGGGGCCGGCAATCTCGCGATTGTCCTCCACTCACATATGCCGTATGTAGAAGGATTCGGCACCTATCCATTTGGAGAGGAATGGCTTTTTGACGCCGCGATCAGGTCGCACCTTCCGATCCTCGACTTCGCCCGCGACCTGACGGTCACCGTCACGCCGGTCCTCGCCGATCAATTCGAGGCGCCGGGAGTAGGTGAGCGACTGCGGGAGTTCCTGGTGAACCACCGGATCGGGGCAGCCGCGAAGGACATCGAAACTGCCCAGCCGGAATACCGCGCAGCAGCCGAGGTGGAACACGACCGTTACGTGAAGGTCCTGGACCTGCTCGACCGGCACCACGGAAACGTGAACAACGCTTTCGCCGAAGCCCGGACTTCTGGCCGCGTCAGCCTGGCCGCGTCGAGCGCCACCCACGCGATTCTGCCGCTGATGGCCTCCAGACGGGGAATCGACCTCCAGGTAGAGACAGGACTCCGCTCGCACCGCCGCCGGTTCGGCTGGCAGGGCGGTTTCTGGCTGCCGGAGTGCGCCTATGTGCCGGGTCTTGAGTGGGACCTGGCCCGCAATGGCGTCGAGTGGTTCTGCGTCGACCAGAGCCGGCACGAGTCGGGCGACGCCGCGCTGATGCCGGTGCAGACCGAAGCGGGCCCGGTTGCCTTCCCGATCGCTTGGACTTCGATTTCCTGGCTCTGGGACATGCAGGGCTATCCGTCGTGGCCAGGTTACGTCGACTTCCACCGGCTCTCGATGAACGGGATCCGGATCTTCGGGATCGACGGCGACCCGTACGACCCTGCCGCCGCCGTGGCCCACGCCTCCGGCCAGGCCGACCAGTTCATCGACGACGCGGTCTCGCGGCTCGAAGCTTTCCGCGATCGCACGGAGGAGACCGGACTCATTGTTTTTGCGGTCGACACCGAGTTGCTCGGGCACTGGTGGACCGAAGGGCCAGTCTGGCTGGAATGCGTCCTCGAGCGGGCTGCCGGAAATGGATTGAACCTGGTCACGCTGGATCAGGCCGCCGCCGGCAAGACGAGGCAGTCGGAGTTGAAGCCGTCAACCTGGGGCGAGGACAAGAACTTCACGACCTGGGACGAACCGGTGGTGGCCGACCTCGCCTGGGGTGCCCGACGGCTCGAACTCGAGGTCACCCGGGCGGTCAGCGAAGGGATGGATCGCGGCCGGGCCGAGCGAGCGGCCCGGGAGTTGCTCGCAGTTCAATCCAGCGACTGGGCCTTCCTCGACAACCGCAAGCAGGCGGGCGACTACCCCTACGAGCGGGCCACGCTCCACGCCGAGCAGGCTTATGAGGCCCTACAATCGATCCCTCATGAACCGCTCGATTCAAGGGTCAGATCGCTGGCCCCCGACCTGAGCCTGACTCCACTGCTCACCCCGTAGACCGGCTACTCATGGACCTGAACAGAATCCTCATCGTCACCTGGGAGTATCCGCCGCTGATTGAAGGTGGGCTGGCCCGGCACGTGCGCAAGCTCTCCGAAGCCCTGGTCAAGCTGGGGGTTGAAGTTCACGTCCTGACCAGGGGTGGAGAGGAAGCCACGGTCGAAGAAGAGATGGCCGGTGTCCTGATCCACCGCATCGTGGAACCGGAACGCCCGACCGACCTCGCTGAATTCGTGACCTGGGTCGAACGCATGAATTCCGACATGCTTGCCGCCGGGGTGGAGCTCGGTGATCGCTTTGAATTCGACCTCGTCCACGGTCATGACTGGCTGGTTGCCGGCGCCTGTGACCATCTCGCCCGCCGGTACGACGTGCCACTGGTCACGACGATTCATGCCACCGAATATGGCCGGCACCAGGGATGGGTCGAAAAACATCCACAGAAGCACATCCACGGGGTCGAGAAGTGGATTGCCAACCGCTCTGACCGGGTCATCGCCTGTTCCCACTTCATGCGTGAGCAGATCGCCGACATTTTCGCGGTCGATCAGGGGCACATCTCCGTAATCCCCAACGGGATCGATCCCGATGACCTGCCCGAAGAGGATTCCGTCGAGCTGGCACGCCTGCGCGCCGAGTTTGCGAAGCCTGAAGAGAACCTCGTCCTGCTGATCGGGCGCCTGGTCTACGAAAAGGGTTTCCAGCTCGCACTCGAGGCGATGCCGAAGGTGATCGAGGCCCTGCCGAATACACGTTTCCTGGTCGCCGGGTCGGGCACACACGAGGCCGAACTTCACAAGCAGGCCAAGGAGCTCGGACTGATGACCCACGGTACCTTCCTCGGCTGGATCGGCGACGACGTGCTCCATTCGCTCTACCGGATCGCCGACCTGACCGTCGTCCCTTCGATTTATGAGCCTTTCGGACTGGTAGCGCTCGAAGCGATGGCCTCCGAGTGCCCATGCATCGCGGCCGACACAGGCGGCCTGAGAGAGGTTGTACCGATTGAAGGCGCAGGTCTGCGATTTCGGGCGAGTGACCCGGAGCACCTCGCTGAAGCCGCCATTCAGGTCCTTGGCGACGACGAACTCAGCCAGCGCATGGTTGAAGAGGGCCTTGCCCACATCCGTATGTTCGACTGGGCCGACGTCGGGCTGCAGACACTCGAGCTGTACCAGGGGCTGCTCCCCGTCGGCAAGGTCTAAGGATCGGGTCCTGACGCCTCGTATCCGCGCTTCGTGCGGATACGAGGCGGGCGAGACCCTAGGGCAGGTCCAGGACGCCCGGTGAACCCGGCTGGGGTTCGACGGGGTCTGCCCACATGAGGTCCTTCGGTGCATCGCGCATGCGCAAGACCCTGGCCGGAACCCCGCCGACCACGGCGTTGGCGGGAACGTCCCGGGTCACGACTGAATTGGTGCCGATAATCGAGTTATCGCCGACCTTCACTCCGCGGAGAACACAGGCGCCGTATCCGATCCAGACATTCGAACCGACCACCACGTCTTCCATGTAGATGCCCTGATGGCGGATTGGGCGTTCGACTTCGACGACGCCGTGATCGAAGTCGATGAACATCGTGCGATCGGCGATCACGCATTCGGCCCCGATCCGGACCCGCTGGTAGGCGGAGATCGTACATTCCTGGCCCATCACGGTCTTGTCGCCGATTTCCACCCGGCCTTCGTGGCAGCGGATCTTGGTGCCGTCACCAATCCAGACGAACTGTCCGAAGCTGAGACTGGCGTCGTGTCCGGTCTGGATCTGGAGGTTTCGCCCGAAGAACACCGGGCCACTGGTCTTCCACCGGTATCCGGGCCGTGTGAGCAGGCGCCGCCAGAGGTATCGGCCGAAGAGCCGGATGTATTTGGGCCGCAGCATCCCGTTGCGGGCAAAGAAGGTGAGCGAGCGGAGCACACGCCGGACTTTATCCCGATCCTTGTTCTTCTGAACCAGGTTCTACACTTCACGGCCAATGCCCAAGTCCCCAGCCGAAGCTCCTGGCACCACTGCCACACTCGCCGAGCGACTGCTCGCCGGCGACAAGCGTGCCCTCGCGCGGGCGATCACGCTGATCGAGTCGGACGATCCGAAAGGCTGGGAGCTGGTCCGGGAAATATTCCCGAAGACCGGCAAAGCAAGGATCACCGGATTCACCGGACCACCCGGCGTCGGCAAGAGCACCCTGATCGGTGCACTCACGGGAGAGTTCCGGAAGGCCGACCGCCAGATTGCCGTGCTTTCGATCGACCCCTCCAGTCCTTTCACTCAAGGCGCGCTGCTCGGCGACCGGATCCGTCTGACCGAACATTTCCTCGACGGCGGCGTATTCATCCGTTCAATGGCGTCACGCGGCGCGCTAGGAGGCCTTTCTGAGGCGACTCTCCAGGCGGCCCTGGTGATGGATGCTTCCGGCAAGGACGACGTGCTGATCGAGACCGTGGGCGTGGGGCAGGGCGAGATCGACATCGTCGACCACGCCGACACGATCGTTCTCGCTTTGATGCCTGGGTCCGGCGATTCGATCCAGGCACTGAAGGCGGGCATCATGGAGATTCCTGACGTCATCGTCGTCAACAAATCGGACCACCCGATGACCGACACGATGATTCGAGAGGTTCGTGGCGCGCTTTCCCCGCCCATGATCCGGGTGGCTGGCGGGTTCCGATCCTCAGGACAGAAGCCACGCGCGGTGAAGGGATCGAGGAACTGGCCGCCAAGATCGATGAGCATCGCGCCTTCATCGAGTCGAAGGGATTGCTCATCGAACGGCGGGCCCGGAACCTGCGCAGCGAAGTCCTTGGAATCGCCACTGCCCGACTCAGGCGGCGGCTCGAGGCCGCGATCGAGGATGATCCCGGTGTGGTCGAACTGCTGAACAGGGTGGTGAGCCGGGAAATCGATCCCGCATCCGCCGCCGCACAGCTATTGGAAGGAGAGCTCGATGTCTGACCCCAGCACCCCGAAAGAAGCTTCAACCCGCCAGCCCGGTCTCGAGGACGTCAAGCAGTGGATGGGCTATCGCGTCGACGAGATCTCGGGTCACAGCGTCGCCAAAGTCGAAGGACTGTTCGTCGACCAGGAGAGCGGGGACCCCGCCTGGATCCTGGTCAAGCTCGGACGCTTCGGCAAGGTAGTCCCGATTTCGATTCGTGAATGCGCAACGGCAGCGGGCCGGGTGTGGGTACCCCACGACCGCGAGGTAATTCGAAACGCGCCGGCCGTGGATCCCGACATGCCGCTCAACCGCGAGCAGGAGCTCCAGGTCCTCCAGTACTACGGGATTCCCGAGACCGTAGGACGAGGAGCCGAGATCACCGGCCGATCGATCGGCACGGTCACCTCTCAGGCGCCCGCAGCTTAGTTTTCTCAAAGGTCGGGTAACTTTGATTTAACGTTTTGACTAATCGTCGACCCAGCATCAACGACATCGCAAGGGAGGCCGCCGTTTCGGCGGCGACCGTTTCCCTCGGCCTGCGCGACAAAGGCCGCATGTCGGACGAGACCCGCACCCGGATCAAGGAGCTGGCCGATCAGATGGGGTACGTCCCCAACTCGAACGCGCGGTCACTGGTCGGTGGCAAGACCCAGTTGATCTCGGTTTCGATGCCGGGGATAAGCCATCACCCCGAAGTCATGGTCGCGGTCGAGTACTACTTCCGCCTGCTCGGTGCGGTCGCTTCGAAGGCGCTCGAACTGAACCACGGGCTGCTGATCACGTCTTCGTCCAAGGAGGCCGGCCGGGTGGCGGTCGACGGAGCCGTCGTCGTCGATCCATCGCTCGACGATCCGACGATCGCGGCTTTCGACCGGATCGGCCTTCCGGTGGTCACCATCGGCCGGCGTCTCGGCGACAACGTGAAGCCGGAAAAAGACCTCGTTGTCGACAACGATTTCACGACGGCCACAGGCGACGTTCTCGACCACCTGCGTGAACGGGGCGCCAGGACGATCACCCTCTTTGCGGCGGAACCAATCGATTCTTTCCAGCGAGACACGATCGATTCCTACCTCGAGTGGTGCGAGCGGCATGACGTCGAGTCGCGGGTAGTCATGTCCAACAGCCCCAGTCCGGCTGACGCTGAAAGAGCCGCCCGAAACGTCGTTGCCGGTTCGAACCGGCCTGACGGGGTCTATGCGACGGTTGACACCCTGGCCGAGGCCCTGCTGATCCACGTGGAAGGCGAAGGCCTGGCGGTGCCCGGTGACATCCGGATCGCGACCTGCAGCGACAGTCAGACCGCGAAGTCCACTTCACCGAAGCTCACGACGATCGACGAGCGGCCGGTCGAGCTCGGCGAAGCCGCCGTGACCATGCTGATCGCCGCGATCAACGACGAAGACGTCGCCCCGACTCACGTACAGGTCGGCACGGAACTGTTGATCAGAGAATCGACCGCTTAGGCCTCTAACACCCGAGGGCGCGGGCGATGACCATCTGCTGGACTTCGTCAGTTCCTTCACCGATCGTCAGGATCTTTGCGTCTCTGTAGAAACGGCAGACCGGGTATTCCTCGATGAAGCCGTAGCCGCCGTGGATCTGGACGGCTTCTTCGGTGGCCCTGACTGCGAGACGACCGGTGATCAGCTTCGCCTGGGCCGCGGTCAATGTGAAGTTCTCGCCGCGGTCCTTCATGATCGCCGCCTTGTAGGTCAGCAGGCGGGCGGCTTCGAGCTGGGACGAGATGTCGGCGATCTTCGCCTGGATCGACTGGAACTTGGAGATCGACTGGCCGAACGCCTGGCGCTCCTTGGCGTATTTGATTGCCTCGTCGAGGGCACCCTGGGCGACGCCGACCGACATTGCGGCAACGCCGATGCGACCGCCATCGAGGATGTTGAGGAACTGCTTGAAGCCCTGGCCCTGCGGGCCGAGCATGGCTGACTTGGGCAGGCGCACATCTTCGAAACTCAGCGGGTGCGTATCGGATGCGTTCCAGCCCATCTTGCGGTAAGCCTTTTCGACCGTGTAGCCGGGGGTGCCGTTGGGGACGATGAAGTTAGAAATCTCGATCCGGCCGCGGTCGTCTTCACCGGTGACTGCAGTGATTGAGACGCAGCCGGAGATGTCGGTGCCGGAATTGGTGATGAACTGCTTGGCGCCGTTGATCACCCATTCGTCACCGTCAAGCACCGCCTGGGTCTTGGTATTGCCGGCATCGGATCCGGCTTCCGGTTCGGTCAGGCCAAAGGCGGCGAGCTTCTTCGCCGAAGTGAGGACGGGCATCCATTCGTCCTTCTGCTCGTCCGTGCCCCAGTTGTAGATCGGAGTGGTGCCCAGCGAGATGTGGGCCGCGAGGGTGATTGCCACTGACGAATCGATCCGCGCCAGCTCTTCGACCGCGAGGGCGTAGGAAAGGATGTCGCCACCACCACCACCGTATTCCTCCGGGAAGGGAATCCCCATGAGGTCGAGGTCAGCCATCTTCTGCACGATCTCGTAAGGAAAAGTCTTGGTGCGATCGAGTTCCTCAGCGACCGGAGCCACCTCGTTTCGCGCAAAGTCCCGGACAGTCTCCCTGAGCAGTCGCTGCTCATCAGTCAGATCAAAGTTCATGAAGCGATCTTATGGATCAGCACGGGATGCCGGTCCACCGAGGGCGCCTTGGGGTTCCCGGGTTCCTTGCCGCGTTGACGACATATGGAACGTCAAAGCGGCAAAGAACAACCGCGGGGTCAAGTGCGGGGTACGGAGGTGCCCCCGGAGGGCTGGCGACCGAGGAGATCCCGAAGGTCGCCCCGACCCGGGGAGCGTTGCCCCGGAGGAGGTACCTCCGTGCCCCGCACCGGTCAGGCGTTGGCGGCTCGGCGCAGTTCACCCCGCCCCGGTCAGGCCCTGGCGGCTTGGAGCACTTCTTCCGGATGCGGTTCTGCCGGGCCCGGGATTGACTCGGCTTCGCGTACTTCCAGCGGCTTGCCGCACTTCTGGCAGATTCGGCGGTCGTCGATTTCGCCCCCGCAACCCTTGTGGACGATCAGGCGCGGCTTGCCCTTTTCCGGCTCGCAGTACTTGTCGCCCCAGCCGAGGTAGGCCATCAGGATGGGCCAGAGGTCGAGGCCCTTCTGGGTCAGGAAGTACTCGTAGCGCTCCGGGTTGGTCTGGTAGGGGCGTTTCTCGAGCACGTCTTCTTCGACCAGACGGGTCAGGCGTGCGGTGAGCACGTTGCGGGCGACGCCGAGCGAACTCTGGATCTGGTCGAATCGCCGCCTACCGCGGAAGATGTCGCGGATGATCAGGAGCGACCAGCGTTCGCCGACCAACTCCAGCGAGGAGGCGATCGAACAGACCTGTCCCGGGTAGTCGTGGTAGAGCACGGAACGATTGTGGCAGGCTCAGTCCTTTGAAGCAACTGTGCGATTCATCACAGAGGGTTGCGTCACGCAACTCACCCGACTAAGGTGATTTCAAACAAAGGGTTTCTTGAAGAAACTCACTACCACTCACCGGGGAGCGGTGGGAAGGGAAGTCACCATGAAGCGCAACAACCGAAACAGGACCAGGACGCAATCCACACCTCTGAAGATCGAGCTTTCCGAAGCCGAGATCATGGCTGACCTCATGTACCCGGCCGCCGTGGACCGTCACATCACCGCGCGCCCCGCCGCCGAACGGACCTCCACCCGGTGATCGTGGGTCTGGCCTAGGCGAGATCCCGGGCCAGGGCGACCAACAGATGAACTCCGAATCCGGTCGGGCCTTTGCCCCAGTACTCGCGACCCGTATCCCAGGCGGTACCGGCGATGTCGAGATGGGCCCAGGGCTTCCCTTCCGTGAACTCTTCGAGAAAGGACGCGGCGTAGATCGTGCCGGCCTTTCGTTGGGCAGAAGCGTTGACCAGATCGGTGATTTCGCCCTTGGTCAGGTCCTTGTACTCATCGTGGAGCGGCAGGCGCCAGACCAGTTCGCCGGTGCGCTCACCGGCGGCGCTCACCGCGGCAGCCAGGTCCTCGTCGTTCGAGATCAGCGCAGCGTAGGTCGAGCCGAGCCCGACCAGCACGGCACCGGTCAGAGTGGCGATGTCGACCATCCGATCGGCGCCTTCGCGAGCACAGTGGACCAGGGCATCAGCCAGGATCAGGCGGCCCTCGGCGTCGGTGTTGGTGACTTCGACCGTCTTGCCGTTGAGCTGGGTGATGATGTCGCCGGGCTTCAGGGCGGTTCCCGAGGGCATGTTCTCGGTCGAAGGAAGCACGGCGATGATGTCGATCGGGACGTTGAGCTCGGCGATCGCGTTGACTGCCTCGAGTACCGCGGCACCACCGGACATGTCCATCTTCATCTCATGCATTCCGGCCGAAGGCTTGATCGAGATTCCACCGGTGTCGAAGGTGACCGACTTGCCGACGAGCCCCAGCTTCTCGCCGCTACCTGCCCCCGTGTACTTCAGGGTGATCAGCTGCGGTTCGACGTCTTCGCCGCCCTTGGCGACGGCTTCGATGCCACCCATCCCGGCAGCGACGATGCCGACGCGGTCGAGGATTTCCACCGTGACCTTCTCGTTCGCATCAGCGATTTCCCGGGCGCGTCCCGCCAGGTATTCCGGAGTGGCGACGTTGGCCGGAAGGCTCTGGAGGTAGGGCGCGGTTGCCGGCATTGCCTACCGCCTCACCGATGCGGACCTCGTCGGAGACGTCTACGCCGGCGACGATCTCGACCGTTTTCAGCTCGGGTGGGGCGGGCTCACCGTCGGATCCGGTCTTGAAGTCATCGAAGGAGAAGGAAGCGAAAGCGGCGCCTTCGACCAGCGCGGCCGCGACCGGGCCGGGCTCCTCGACGTCGGGAAGGACGAAAGCGAGCGCTTCACCCTTCACGCCTTTCAGGGCAGTGTGGGCGACAGCGCCGACGATGCGCGCCCGTTCCGAAGTGAAGTCCTCCTTCTTGCCGAGTCCGACGATCACGACCCGCTTCGGCTTGCCCGGGTAGACGGTGACCGAGGACTTGAAATCGCCGGAAGCATCAGACGCACCCGGAGTGCTGCCGAGCGGTTCGGTCGGCGAGTCCCCTTCGAAAAGCGGAACCGCGACCAGATCGGCGTCAACTTCGGACAGGGCTTCAGTACTCAGGTAGGCCTTCATGGACCGCAGTCTAGGTATCCGACTCACTGCGGCGGTCGGTACAGTCTTTTTGCTCTCGAACTTCCTAAGTACCGACCACCAATGAAAGGCGGCAGATGCCCCGCACAGTGATTCTTTCGTCCGCACGTACACCCTTCGGCAAGATGGGTGGCAGCCTCGCTTCGGTCAACGCAGCTGAACTCGGCGGCATTGCGATCAGTGGTGCCCTTGAGCGCTCAGGAGTGACTCCCGACCAGGTTGAGCAAGTCTCCTTCGGTCAGGTCATCCAGGCCGGACAGGGCCAGATCCCTTCACGTCAGGCTCAGATCGCCGGTGGCATTCCGAAGGAAGTCCTTCGGAAACCGTCAACAAGGTTTGCGCCTCAGGAATGCGCGCTACCGGGCTGATCGACCAGGCCATTCGTGCCGGTGACATCGAAGTCGGTGTTGCGGGAGGCATGGAGTCGATGAGCAACGCGCCTTACCTGCTCCCCGGCGCGCGCTCAGGTTTCCGCATGGGCGACGTCACCTCAGTCGATTCGATGACCCACGACGGATTGACCAACCCCTTCACCCACCTTCAGATGATCAACGAGGCCAGCGGCGTCGCCAAAGAGCTCGGCATCACCCGTGAGGAGATGGACCACTGGGCCGCCCGCTCACACGAGCTGGCTGAAGCTGCCCGTGCCAACGGCACCCTCGGAGAAGAGATCGTCCCGGTGACGGTCAAGGGCCGCAAGGGCGACACGGTCGTCGAAGAAGACGAAGCAATCCGTCCCGAAGTCAGCGCCGAGAGCCTCGGGAAGCTGCGTGCGATCGGTGGCGAAGATGCCAACCACACTGCCGGCAATGCCCCGGGCGTGAACGACGGAGCCGGCGCCCTGGGTGCTCGCTTCCGACGAGTGGGCCGAAGCGAACGGCCGAGGAAGTTCTCGCCACCATCGTCGGTTACGGCCAGATCGGCGACGAATACGCCTGTCTCGCCAAGACTCCCGGCCTAGCCGCAAAGGCCGCGCTCGACAAGATCGGCAAGACCCCGGCCGACGTCGATCTCTGGGAAGTCAACGAGGCTTTCGCTTCGGTTTCCCTGAACACGATCAAGATGCTCGACCTCGACGAAGACAAGGTCAACGTCAACGGCGGAGCAGTCGCGCTCGGTCACCCGATCGGCGCATCGGGTGCGCGTGTTATCGGCGTGCTCGTCCGTGAATTGAAGCGTCGCGGCGGAGGCCTCGGCTGCGCAGCGATCTGTTCAGGCGGAGGCCAGGGCGACGCGATCCTGATTGAGGTTTCCGGCGGCCAGTAGAATGCCAGGTCCGGAATGAATCCACAGACGACTTCAAAGGGATCGCAGATGTTAAAACGGGTCGCCACCCTGGGATTGATTCTCGGGTGCGACCTCCTGATTCCTTCGCTGGCCGGCGCGAGCAAGGACGGTTCATGGAAGGGGAGCCTGGATCTCGAATACGTGCGGTCAGACCCCGCGTACTTCAAGACTGAATTCGGTGCTTCAATCAAGGTCGCACAGTCGTCACGTTCCGCCGCATTGCGTACTGACTGGCAATGGACGCTCGGAGGTCCGATTCGGGGGACCTACAGCGACCGCCAGTACGAGCATCCCTGTGCCACGGATGCGACCGCAGACAGTCCAGACGACGATGCCTTTCGGATATTCAAGGATGAGACCCTCTCGACGAGGGGCTCGCCGTACATCGTCATGCCCGTGACGCCGGAACTCAGTGGCACCGAATCCTGTGAAGCGACTTACCTTCCTCCTGACCCTGATTCAGGACTGGACGGCACCTGGTACGAGCCCTACACCGAGGAGTATCGCGCTGACGAAGAGTTCCCCTGGACGCCAGAGAGACCGAATCCGTTCGACGAATACGCCCCGGTGCCCGAAATGAAGCTCCTTCCGAGGCTGGCCCCTTCGGGCAGTATGGGTCCCGAACACCTGCGGGGCGGACTGCTCAGGTGGCGCGGCACGCAGCGGACGGCCGAAACCAACCAAGTAGTCAAATGGACCTACGACCTCACTTTCGATCCGCCGGACTGTGACCGGGCATATTCCGCGTTGCTCACGAAGAAGAAGTCGTTGAAGCCGGCTCGGGCCAGACTTGTTGCCGCACTCAAGAACCGCCGCAAGACGCGGACATCCCGAAAGCGCATCAAGCGTACCCGGGCAAAATTCAAGCGGGTCAAGCGAGGCGTTGCCCGCGCGAACAAGCGCCTGAACTCCGCCTGTCAGTGAACCCGGTGCTTTCGCCTGGGTTTCAGCACCTTGAAGGTCACTGACGAGGTCACGCCGATGGCGTCGGCCTGGTCGGTGGGGGTGATCGAGAGGCGGTACCGGCCTGGGCGAAAGCGTTTGCCTTTGGCCCAGGTTGTGCTGCGCGGCTTGAACTTGAACTTGTTCGATCCGGCCTCAAGCGTGAACTCAGGCGGTTGACCGGCCGGCTTCAGGCGGCCGCAGGGCCGCTTCTTGCGGCCAATGCAACGTGACCAGGTCGCGGTGGTCGAGGCGGCCTCGGACGATTCGATGTTGACCTTTACCCGCTTGCCCCGCTTCAACTTCTTCCTGGGCAGAGTCATGCCGGTGATTGCCGGAGGGGTCACGTCGCCGCCGACCCGGTAGCTGTGGACGTCGACCCGGTTGTAGTCCGACTGGTCGATGTCTTCGGTGAGCATCGTCGTTCCGCTGTCGTTGGTGACGAAGGCGATGCCCTCGGCCTCGTGGTCCGTGCCCAGGTTGCGGTCGAAGATGTTGGTGACCTCGCCGGTTTCCGGATCGATCGCCTCGATCGATTTTTCCGCCCCGTTGTCACGGGCGGCGTAGAGCAGTCCTTTGTAGACCTTGGCACCCTGGATCCGCGGGACGGGGCGGCTCAACTGGACGGTGGACGTGATTTCGAAATCGGAGAGACGGTGCACGTTGAGGATCCCGGTATTCAGCCACTTGCTCGTATAAGCGACTTGACGGACCGGATCGATTGCGACCCAGGGGACGCCGGTCGGCAGCAGGTTCCAGTCCAGATGAAAGCGCTGGCCGGTCGGCTGCAGGGTGTCTGGATCGAACATGACGATCGTCGGGTAGCGGTCGTTGACGTCCTCAATCGGGGCGTACAGCTGGCCGTCGTAGTAGTCGAGGTCACCGATGTGGTTCGAGCCCTGGGCCTTCATGTCGTATGGGATCGCATCGAAAACGTTGTCGACGAAGACCGTTTCCATGGTGAGGTCGGTCGAATGGAGTCCGGCATTCCAGGAGAAGTAAAGCCGGGATCCGTCGCTGGTGACGCCCTGCGACTTGTAGAAGGCCTCTGGGCTGACGAACGACTTGACGGCGACTTGCTGCCAGCCGGTGACCGGCGTGGCGGCAGACGCCTGGGCGGTCGCTATCGAAAGTGCGGCGAGCGCCGACATGAACGTGACTTTCATCCCGATTCGAATCATCTTCTCTCCCTTTGACGAAGTTTCCCGATCGATAGCTTATGCGGCGTGCCTGAATTAAGCGAAGCAGCTTTCTTTGACCTCGACAAGACCCTGATGGCGGGGTCATCCGGCATGGAGTTCGCCCGGATTGCCCGCCGCCGCGGGCTGATCTCCCGGATGCAGGTCCTCAGGTGGGGACGGGACCACATGCGTTACCGCCTCAAGGGCGCGACTGACGAAGAGACGGCCCAGGTGATGCAGGTGGCCAAAGAAACGCTGGCCAACGTCACCGCTTCCGAGATCTCGCGGATGTGGCCGGAAGTCCTCGCGGGCATTCTGCCCCGGGTCTATCCCGAGATGCTGGCCGAGGTCTATCGCCATCAGGACGCCGGCCGGAAGACCTACATCGTCAGTGCTGCCGGTTCCGACATGGTGTCTTCTCTGGCGGCAGTGCTCGGCATGGACGGCGGGATCGGAACCCGGTACGTTGTCAACGAGGACGGTGTTTACACCGGAGAGCTGGGCGGCCCCTTCGTCTACGGCCCCGGCAAAGTTCCGGCAATGAAGCGGATTGCCGAAGAAAATGGCATCGACCTGGCCGAATCATGGGCCTATTCCGACTCCGCCTCGGATCTGCCGATGCTGCGTGCGGTCGGCAATGCTGTCGCGGTCAACCCGGATGCACCACTCCTCGCCGTGGCCAAAGAGGATGGATGGCAGGTGATGCGCTTCGATCGCCTCGGCCGCAACCTCACCGTGGCCGGCACAATCGGAGCGGCGGTCCTCCTGGGCGGCCTCGGAAGTTGGCACTCGAAGCGGCGCTGACCTTTCCGACAGCGCACGAAGTCCTTACATTTTCGTGAATTGCCCGGTCCGACTGACCTATAGCCTTGGCATATGGACAAAAAAGCTTTGGTGCTTGTTTCCGTGATTGCGGTGGTGGTTGGCGGCGGCCTCATTTATTCGATTGCAGGTGGATCGGACGACCCTGACCCCGTGACTTCTGCCGTCCCGGAGGCGGCGAATACGGCAGGTACCGGATCCGGAACCCAGGTGGCTGACCAGGACGAGTCGAATGGCAAGAAGTCCGGCAAGTCGACGGATGCTGGCAACCCCGGCCAGTACGTTGATTACTCGCCAGAACTGGTGGCGTCCACGCCGGGGACCAAGCTGCTGTTCTTCCACGCGCCCTGGTGCACTCAGTGCCAGGCCCTCGAGTCCGACATCGAAGCGAGCACGATCCCCGACGACGTGACCATCTTCAAGGTTGATTACGACACCAATCAGGATCTGCGCCAGAAGTACGGAGTCACCATCCAGACGACCGTGGTCGAGGTCGATGACCAGGGCAACAAAGTCAAAGACGTGGTTCCGTACGACGAACCGACATTGAGTTCAGTCGAGCAAGGACTGAATCTTTGACCTGAGGCGTTAGGTCCTCATGGAGCTGTTAATAGCGTCTTTCATGGCTGGAGTGCTGACGGTGGCCGCACCGTGCGTGTTGCCGCTCCTGCCGGTCGTCGTCGGCGGCAGCATGCTCGGTGGAGAGGACCAGTCGTCCGATTCGCTCAGGCGTCCGGTGACCATCGTGGTCAGCCTGGCCGTCTCGGTCGTGATTTTCTCACTGCTGCTCAAGGCGACCACTGCCCTCCTGGGAGTTCCCGACGAGGTCTGGGCCGTGATCTCGGGCGGCATCGTCATCGGCCTCGGATTCACGCTGCTCTTTCCTTCGATCTGGGACCGGCTGGTCACGGCGACCGGCTGGCAGGCGAAATCGAACCGGTTGCTGGAGTCGAGCAGCTCCCGGTCGGGGACGAAGAGAGACGTTCTCCTTGGTGCGTCGCTGGGGCCCGTCTTCAACAGCTGCAGCCCGACTTACGCGCTGATCGTCGCCGCCATCCTGCCCGTGTCTTTAGGCCGCGGCCTGACCTACCTGATCGCCTACGCGATCGGGCTCGCCGCGATCCTGCTCCTGATCAGCATCTTCGGCCGGGCTCTGGTCGAACGTATGAACTGGCTCAGCAATCCCGACGGAATCTTCAAGAAGGTGATCGGCGGCTTCTTCATCCTGGTCGGGGTGGCGGTCATTTTCGGTTTCGACCGGGACATTCAGGCCTGGGTACTGGAGAACGGCTGGTACGAACCCATCGAACGGGTCGAGGAGTCGATACGCACCTGAAAGTCGCCAGTCGATCGTGTTGCCCCGGACTTCCCATACCATCTGACTACCTAACTCATGGAGCCCACTTCTACATCCCCTGCAGCTGAGTCCGACACCGACGCTGCCGGCAAGGCGGCCAAATCGGCTGGCAAAGATTTTAAGACCATGTCGGGGAAGCCGGTCAGGGCGAGCTACGGACCCGAGGATGTGAAGGGCGACGCTGCCGCCAAGATCGGCGAACCGGGCCAGTACCCGTTCACCCGCGGCCCTTATGAATCGATGTACCGCGGACGCAACTGGACGATGCGCCAGTTCGCCGGGTTCGGCACGGTCGAAGAGACAAACGAGCGGTTCCACTATCTGCTTGAGCACGGGCAGACCGGGCTTTCGACCGCCTTCGACATGCCCACCCTGATGGGCTACGACTCCGATCACGCCCGTTCGCTCGGCGAGGTTGGCCGTGAGGGCGTTGCCGTCGACACAATCGATGACATGGAGGTCCTCTTCCAGGGCATCCCGCTCGACGAAGTCAGCACCTCGATGACCATCAATGCCCCGGCTGCGATCCTGCTCGCTTTCTACGTACTCGTGGCAGAGCGCCAGGGGATCGGCCCGGAAAAGCTGGCCGGAACCATCCAGACCGACATCCTCAAGGAGTACATCGCCCAGAAGGAATGGTGCTTCCCGGTCGAACCGGCGATGCGCCTGGTCACCGACATGGTCGAATACTGCACCGACCACATGCCGCGCTGGCACCCGATCTCGATCTCCGGCTACCACATCCGCGAGGCCGGATCGACCGCCGCACAGGAACTCGCTTTCACCTTGAAGAACGGATTTACCTACGTCGAGAGGGCCATCGAACGCGGAATCGACGTCGATGACTTTGCACCGCGCCTCTCCTTCTTCTTCAATGCCCACATCGACTTCTTCGAGGAGATCGCGAAGTATCGTGCCGCCCGCCGCATCTGGGCCCGTGAGCTGAAGGAGACCTACGGCGCCAAGAAGCCGGAGTCGATGCGACTGCGCTTCCACACCCAGACCGCCGGTGTCTCACTCACGGCCCAGCAGCCGCTCAACAACATTGTGCGCACCGCGATTGAAGCCCTGGCCGGCGTGCTCGGCGGTACCCAGTCGCTCCACACCAACTCCTTCGACGAGGCGCTCGCGCTCCCGACCGAAGAAGCGGTGCGTGTGGCACTGCGGACCCAACAGATCATCAGCCACGAGACTGGCGTGACGAGCACCGCCGATCCGCTCGGCGGCTCGTACTTCGTCGAGGCCCTGACCGATGAGCTCGAGGCCGAGGCCTACGACTACTTCCGCCGCATCGACGAGTTCGGTGGCATGGTCGAAGCCGTCAGGCAGAACTTCCCGCAGCGTGAGATTGGCGAGGCCGCCTTTACCTTCCAGCGCGAACTCGACGACGGCGACGCGCACCATCGTCGGCGTCAACCGGTACCAGCACGAAGAAGAAGAGGTCTCCTCTGCTCCACATCGACCCGGCCCTCGAGCAGGTCCAGGTCGAGCGTCTCCGGAAGACTAAGTCCGAGCGTGATCCGGCCGAGGTCGAAGCGACGCTTGCCCAACTCAAACGTGCTTCCGCAGGCGACGAAAACCTGATGTACCCGATCATTGCCGCTGCCCGGGCCCGGGTCACCGAAGGCGAGATGATTTTAGCGTTGCAGGAAGTCTTCGGCACCTACACCGAGACCCCCGTCTTTTGAGCGCTGTCGCCGAAACACCGGTCGAGCGGAAGATCCGGGTGGTTGTCGCCAAGCCTGGTCTCGACGGTCACGACCGGGGAGCCAAGATCATCGCCCGGGCGCTTCGTGATTCCGGCATGGAAGTCATCTACACCGGCCTTCACCAGACACCCGAACAGATCGCGGAGACCGTGATCCAGGAAGACGCCGATGCAATCGGCGTTTCGATCCTTTCCGGCGCGCACATGACTCTGGTCCCGAAGATCGTCGAACTGCTCGAAACCCAGGGCGTGAACGACGTCCTGATCACGGTTGGTGGCACGATCCCGACCAAGGACATCGAAGCCCTGAAAGAGATGGGGGTCTCCGGAGTGTTCACCCCGGGTTCACCGACCGATGACATCGTCGAGTTCATCCGCACCGGGGTCGAGAGAGACCGCGAGATCTAGGTTGAAGCTGGCGGTCCTCGGAGCTGTGGTCGCGGTGGCAGGGCTCGCGCTCGGGGTTGACGGGCTCGTGCTCACGGGTGCCCTATGGCTGATCCTGGGGTTGCTGGCATGGACGCTGATCACCCGTCACCGGGGTGAGCGGTCCTCCGGTCGAAAGCTGACCGGAGCGGAGGAAGCGGAAATCGGGCGGATCGAAGGTTCAGCCGGACAGGAAAAGTCAAACAGCTGGTTGGGGCTGGCTTTGCTTCTGGTGATCGGAATCGGTTCGCTGGCGATTGGCATTTTCAAGGTTGGTTTCACCGGGGACAGCGAAAGCCTGCGGTGGCTGCCACTCGGAGCGGGGATCCTGGTCACGACGTTTGCCGTAATCACCATCCCGGCCCGGATGGGCGCCTCCAGCACGGCTGTTGCGGCGGCGGCAGGGAACCTCGTCCCGGCTCGGGTGACGATCGAAGGACGACGCGAAACCGGTACTTTCATCAACGAGAAACCCCGGATTGAATTCGATCTTCTGGTCGAACCCGAGAATCTGCCCTCCTACCGGGTCAAGAAGAAAGCGACCGTCCCACCCACTGCCCTGGGCAACATCGCGGTGGGCGACGGGTTCGAGGCCGAGGTAAACCCCGAAAAGGAGTCGCAGATCGCGATCGACTGGGACGCCCCGTTCGAAGGTAGTTCCGGCAAGGATTCGAGAGAGCGGCTCGAAAAGCTCGCCGAGCTGCGAAGTAGCGATCTGATTACGCAGGCGGAGTATGAAAACCAGCGGGAACGGATCCTTGGATCGATCTGAACGAGAGCTCCCTTGATTGACGTCTTCGGCCTGACCGATTGCGGTAACGAAGAAGATCTGTCCCAGGCCGAGATGGTGGCGGGACGCATCGCGGATTTCATCGGCAAGGCCGAAAGAACCCTGGTCCTCGCGCTCTACGACATCAGGATCCCCGACCCGATCGGCAAGATCGTCGCTGATGCCTTCCGCGACGCGGCGGCCCGAGGGGTGAAAGTGCGTCTGGCCTTCAACGACGTCGGCGACCACGAGAAGGGAAACTTCCTGACGGCAATTCACCCGCCGCCCGAAACCAATCCGGCGATCCTTGCCGAGCTGCCGATCGAGACCAGGGGCATCCGCGGAATCCCCGACCTGATGCACCACAAGTACATGGTGCGAGACGATGCAGCGGTCTGGACCGGCTCTGCCAACTGGTCGATCTATTCCTGGACCCGTCAGGAGAACGTGCTGGCGATAGTCGAATCTCCCGAGCTGGCCCGGGAGTACCTCGAGAACTTTGAGGAGCTCTGGACAACCGGCGACGTCGACCGCAGTGGCAGGGGAGACCCCAATCCGATCAAGGTCGGCGACTCCACGATCCGGGCCTGGTTCACTCCCGGGCACGGCGAAGCTCTCGCCCAGCGCATCGCGACCCGCCTCGGCACCGCCAAACGGTGCGTCAGGATCGCCTCACCCGTCCTGACTTCTGCGCCGATCCTCGGCACTCTCGCCGAGTTCGGCGATCGCCCGGGGGACTTCGATATCAGTGGCGTAATCGACGAGCCGCAGACCGACCGGGTATTCGAGCAATGGGCGGCCACCCAATCGAAGTGGAAGATCCCGCTGCTCGCCAAGGTGCTCGGCTCGCTTCAGTTCTCCGGCAAGAACTCGGTGCCCTGGGGCACGGCCGAACTCCGCAACTTCATGCACGCCAAAGTGACCGTCGTCGATGACACCGTCTTCATGGGGTCGTTCAACCTCTCCCGCTCTGGCGAAGAAAACGCCGAGAACATGATCGAGATCGAGGATGCTGGCGTGGCCCGGATCATGGCCGGCTTCATCGACGAAACTCGGAAGAAGTACCCGCCTTCGACCGTGCCCGAAATCGCCAACAAGTACCGGGGTTGATGGCGATCCTCAAAGGCAAACTCGCCCGGCTGACCGACATCGGCATGGACCTCGCCGTGGTCCCCGGCTTCAGCGCGATCGGCTACCGCGCCCGGAAACGGATGTTCTCGTGGCAGCCGGTCTGGCTCGAAGGTCGGGCCGTCATGGTCACCGGTGCCAACTCCGGGTTGGGCAAGGCGGCGGCTCTCGACCTCGCCCGGAGCGGGGCGGAGGTCCACATGGTCTGCCGCAACCGCGAGAAGGGCGAAGCTGCGAGGGACGAGATCGCCGAACTCGCCGGGGTGAAGCCGACCCTCCATATCTGCGACCTGTCCAGCCTCGACTCGGTCCGGCGCTTTGCTGCGGATTTCATTGCGGCCGGCGAAGACCTCGATGTCCTGATCAACAACGCCGGGGTGATGCCACCGGAGCGCGAGCAAACTGCCGAGGGATTCGAGCTGACCTTTGCGACGAACGTGCTCGGTCCGTTCCTCTTGACGGAACTCCTGATGGAGCGACTGAAAGAAAGCGACAACGGCAGGGTGATCACGATGTCGTCGGGAGGCATGTATTCCAGCGGCTTCGATCTCGAAGACCCGCAGCTCGAGTTGCGCGACTACTCACCGACCGCGTTCTACGCCCAGACCAAGAGGGCCGAAGTGATGCTCAGCGAGGAATGGAACAGCCGGCATATTCCTGACGGTCCCGTCTTCTACTCGGCCCACCCTGGCTGGGCAGTTACTCCCGGAATGAGCGAAGCGCTACCGGGGTTCCACAAGGTCCTCGGGCCGATCCTGCGGACTCCGACCGAAGGGGCCGACACCGCCGTCTGGCTGTGCGGTGCAGCTCCCGAAGATGCCCCAGGAGGCGAATTCTTCGAGGACAGGACTCCCCGGCCGAAGTACCGGATCCCCCGCACGCGGGACTCTGAGGAGGACCGCAGAGAGTTGTTCGAGCTGTGCGCAAGGCTGACCGGCATCACACCCGATTGACTGGTCAGTCAACTTTTGTGCGTAGTCGGTAAGATTGCGCAGCTGCATCCGTTTTTACGGCTCACCAACTCACCCCCTAAGGAGACTTCTCTTGAAGATTTGCGTCCTGGTGAAAGAGGTGCCAGACGCCGCGGTTCAAAAGCGCATCGATACCGGCAGCATGCGGCTCGATCGTAGCGGCGAAAACAACCTCAATCCCTTCGATACCCACGCCATTGAGGCTGCCATGCAGCTCAAAGAAGGCGGCGACCTCCAGGTTGACGAAGTAGTTGCCGTCACCATGGGCCCCGGTTCCGCACAGCGCGCCCTGCAGAAGGCAGTCGCCCTCGGAGCAGACCGTTCGGTCCACCTCTCCGACGACGCCCTTCTCGGCTCCGACGTCTGCGCCACGGGCCTCGCCCTGGCCAAGGTGCTCGAGTCCGAGGCCCCGGATGTCGTTCTCCTCGGACAGCAGTCCGACGACGGCGAGTGCTACACGATCGGTGCCGTTGTGGCCGACCACCTCAAGATGCCCTCACTGACCCAGGTCGTGAAGATGGACGTCGAGGACGGCAAGCTGCGCTGCGAGCGCCAGGCCGAGTACGGATACGACACGGTGGCCCTCACGCTGCCCGCCGTCATCTCCGTCGGCGACGCGATCAACGAGCCGCGGTACCCCAGCCTCAAGGCGATCATGGGTGCCAAGAAGAAGCCGCTGGACACCAAGTCCACCGGTGACGTCGGCATCGAAGCCGGACAGGTCGGCGAAGCCGGCTCACAGACAACCGTCATCGCCCTGAACCCGCCGCCCGAGAAGCAGGCCGGCGAGATCATCGAAGACGAAGACACCGCCGAAACGGTCGAAAAGATCGTTGCCTGGCTCGACGAAAGGAAGCTGATCTGATGGCCGGCATCCTGGTTTACGCCCTGCATGACGACGAGGGCAACTTCAACAAGAACTCGCTCGGAGCCCTCTCAGAGGCCTCCAAGCTGGCCGGTGAGCTTGGTACCGAAGCCGCTGCCGTCATCGTCGGGGACATCTCTGACGAAGGCGCGGCCGGACTCGGCAACTATGGCGTCACCAAGGTCTACCGCGCGAAGAACGTGACGGAGGGCCTCGCCCAGCCGATCGTCGACGTGATGGCCAAGGTCATCACCGAGAACGGCTTCACCTACGCGCTGTTCGGCGGAGGTCTGCTCGGATTCGAGATCGGTGCCGGACTCACGGCCCGCCTCGGCGCCGGCGTGACCATGGAAGTCACCAAGGTCAAGGTCGACGGAGGCAAACTGATCTCCGAGCGTCCGATCCTTCAGGACTCCCAGATCGCCGACGTCGGTTACGTCAGCGAGCCCGGCATCATCATCGGTCGCCTCAACGCGTTCGACACCAAGGAGACCGGCGGAACCGCCGAGATCGTTGACGTCGACGTCGAGCTGTCCGAATGGTCGACCAAAGCCGAGCTGATCACCCGCGGTGAGCAGCGTGGCGCCGACATCGACATCGAAGCAGCCGACGTGCTGATCGGTGGCGGTCGAGGACTCGGCTCCGCCGAAGGTTTCGACGGTGCCCAGGCACTCGCCGATTCGTTCGACAACTCAGCCGTCGCCGCGACGCGTGCCGTCGTCGACGCCGGCTGGTGGCCCTACGCCGGACAGATCGGTCAGACCGGCAAGACGGTCGCGCCGAAGCTGTACCTGGCTGTCGGAGTTTCCGGTGCCATCCAGCACAAGGTCGGAATGCAGAACTCCGAGAACATCGTCGCGATCAACAAGGATCCGAACGCGCCGATCTTCGAGTTCTCCGACCTCGGCATCGTTGGTGACCTCAACAAGATCATGCCCAAGCTCACCGAGGCCATCAAGGCCAAGAAGGGCTGAGGCAGGCTTTATTCAGTCGCCAGGCGGGCGGTGTGGATCTCACACCGTCCGCCGCGGCCGCTGTTCAAGCTTTCCCCACAGTTCGCCTTCCCGAAAGGATCGTCTTAATGCCCCCCGTAGCGCCCTCAGAATTTCCACCCCCTTTCAGTTCCGAAAGCGTGATCAGTCAGCCGACGGATCCGGAAGACGAACGCATTGAAGTAGGCGTAGCAGTCGTCGGTGCAGGACCGGCCGGACTTGCCGCCGCGATCAAGACCCTCCAGCTGCTCGAGGATCGCCCCGAACTCGCCGAGAAGATGGGTGAAGTTCCCGTCGCAGTCGTCGAAAAGGGCAAGGTAGCCGGTGCCCACGCCATGTCCGGTGCCAACATGCGCCCGTCGGCGATGGAAGAGCTCTTCCCCGACATGCCGCGCTCCGAGTGGCCGGTCTACCGAGAAGTGACCAAGGACGCGGTCTACCTCCTCACCGAGAAGCAGGCATTGCCGCTCAAGCCGATGCCGCCGAACTTCAAGAACCACGGTAACTACGTCACGTCAGTTGCCAAGCTCTCCCGTTTCCTCGCTGAAAAGGCCGAAGAGATGGGCGCCTACATCCTGACCGAGACTGCGGCCGACAAGTTGCTGGTCGAGGATCAGGTCGTCAAGGGCGTTCGCTCCGGCGACCGGGGACGTGGCCGCGATGGACAGGAGCTCGGAAACTTCGAGCCCGGCTCGGACCTGATCGCCAAAGGAACCGTCCTCGCTGAAGGCGTCGTCGGCCACCTGACCTACGCCGCCCTCGATCACTTCGACATCAACGGACTCGACCCGCAGCGGTTCGAGCTCGGCGTCAAGGAGATCTGGGAGGTCGAAGAGCCACTCGACCAGGTGATCCACACCATGGGCTGGCCGCTTCGCAAGTCCGCCAAGTACAAGGAGTTCGGCGGATCCTTCATCTACCCGATGGAGGACAACAAGGTTTCGATCGGCTTCGTCGCCGGTCTCGATTACACAGATGCGACTTTCTCGGTCCACGACGTTCTCCAGCAGTTCAAGCAACACCCATTCGTCAAGAAGATTCTCAAGGGTGGCAAGCGGGTCGGCTGGGGAGCGAAGACGATCCCGATGGGTGGCTACTGGTCGATGCCGAAGCGCCTCGCTGTTCCCGGTATGTGCATCGCCGGTGACAACGCCGGCATGGTCAATGTCGCCGAGCTCAAGGGCGTCCACTACGCGATGCACGCCGGCATGTATGCCGCCGAGTCGATCGTCGACGCTCTCGAGAAGGATTCGGTCGATTTCTCGTCCTACGACGAGAAGGTCCACAAGTCGATGATCGAAAAGGATCTCTACAAGTCGCGGAACGCCAGCCAGCCGTTCACCAAGGGCTTCTTCTTCGGTGGCGCCATGGCTTCGATGATGACCGCGACTCAGGGTCATTTCCCCGGTGGCCACTGGAAGAACCACGACGACGCCACCTACAAGATGGAGATCGGCAAAGCCGCCGACGATTACCCGAAGCCCGATGGCGAATACACCTTCGACAAGTTGTCATCGGTATTCCTCTCCGGCAACGCGACCCGGGACGACGCGCCGAATCACATCCGGATCCAGACCGAGGTCCCGCGGGAGATCGCGCAGACCTGGGTGTCGATGTGTCCGGCGCAGGTCTACGAGATTCCGGAAGACCAGCTCGAATCGGACGCCGCAATCGTCGACGTCAACGTGACGGCCTCGAACTGCGTCCAGTGTGGCGCGATCACGGCCAAGGGCGGACGCCTGACCCTCCCCGAGGGTGGCGACGGACCGCTTTACACCGAGACCTGAGTCTCAGAGACATCCGAATCGCCAGAAAGGGCGCCGGAAAGCCAGCGCGAAGTACTTCTCCATGCGTTACAGCACGAGCGGCGGCACCGCGATCTTCAAGGACCGGATGCTCAACGTGATTGTCATTCGCTAGGGGTCAGGCAGCTTCGCGGAAGTCAAGCTCGACATCCTGGAACCTGGGCGCGTGAGCGTCAAACAGGCTTTCAGTTGTCGGGCGAGGCTTCCGGGGCGGCACTACCCACTCGTCAATCCCGCGGAAAGCTTCAGCAAAAAGCTGGGCCTTCGCACTCTTGGGACGAGCTTGATCGAATACCTCTTTAGCCATTGAGACAATCCTCTCCTACCACAGGGGTTATTAGAAGCATGTTCGTTCCATCGGACGGAAAACCTGCCGCAAAACGCGGCTTTTTTCTATTCGGCCAGAAGAGGGTTTCCCCGGGGGTCGAAGTATCGGCTTGACTCGTTCTCTAAACTGAATGTATGAAGGCAGATATCCATCCCGAATACACATTGGCCAACGTTCACTGTTCGTGTGGCAATCAGTTCTACACGCGGTCGACGAAGTCCGATCTTCACGTGGAACTCTGCTCCGCATGCCATCCGTTCTACACCGGCAAGCAGAAGCTCGTTGACACCGGTGGACGCGTCGAGCGCTTCCAGCGCCGTGCCGCCAAGCGGGCCAAGGCCAACGTCGGCCAGGAGTAATCCTCCGGCCGGGGATGTCCCCGGTCTGAAGGGCAAAGGCAGCACCGTCGCTCGCGCGAGGGTGATGCCCGACGGAGCACTGGTCGCAAAGCGTGATGCCCCGGTGGGCGGTCAGGCCGTGCTCGAAGGCGTGATGATGCGCGGAGTGTCCACCTGGGCCGTCGCTGTGCGGAAACCCGATGGACAGATCGGCGTAACCACCGAGACCATCGTTTCCTGGGCCAGGCGTCATCGCATGCTGCGCTGGCCGGTGGTTCGGGGAGTAGTCGCGCTGGCGGAGTCGATGAAAATCGGCTTTTCGGCGCTCGGCATTTCGGCCAATGCCCAGCTTTCCGAGGACGAGGAGGAAGAAAAGGTTGAGATCGGTGGTTTCGCCTGGGCGATGACCATCGTGGTCTCGCTCGGCCTGGCAGTCGGGCTCTTCTTTGTGATCCCAGTCGGCCTGACCAGTCTGTTCCGCGACCAGCTTGATTCCGCGGTGCTTTTCTGGCTGGTTGAAGGAGTGCTTCGCACCGCGATTTTCATCGGGTACATCGTCTTGATCAGCCGTGTGAAGGATCTACGAAGGGTCTTTGAGTACCACGGCGCCGAACACAAAACGATCTCCTGCTACGAAGCCGAGGACGAACTTGTCCCGTCAAGGGCGAAGCTCTATTCGCGACTGCATCCCCGCTGCGGAACCAGCTTCCTGCTGATCGTGATGGTCCTCGCGATCTTCGTATTCGCGCCACTCGGACTACCTGCCTGGTACTGGCTCCTGCTTTCCCGGATCCTCGGCGTGCCGCTGATCGCCGGACTTTCGTACGAAGTGATCCGTTGGGCCGGCCGCAATCGTGACAAGGGCTGGGTCCGCGGCGTGATGTGGCCCGGATTGATGCTCCAGAACCTGACCACCCGGGAACCCGACGAGAGCCAGCTCGAAGTCGCGATCGCCTCGCTGAACGCCGTGCTCGAGCGGGAAAAGCCGGAAGAAGGCGCCTGGCTCGAGCCGATCGAGATCGTCGCATAAGAATCGGGTCCTGACGTCTGTCTTCACGCTTCGCGCGGAGCACAGGCGGCGAGGCCCTACACCGGCATTCCCGTCACACTGTTTTGAGTGATTAGGAAACTGGCTGAACAGATCGAGCAGCGCTTCGCTGAGCTCGAGCGCGACATGAGTGATCCGGAGGTGATCAACGACCGCAAGCGTTATGCGGAAGTTGGTCGTGAATACCGGCAGATCGCCCCTGCGTACAAATTAGTCACCGAGTACAACACCCTGGCCGACGATCTCGAGGGCGCCCGTGAGCTGCTCGAAGAGGCCGGTGACGACGATGAACTCCAGAGGGTGGTGCACGAGGCTCCGGCCCGCATGGCCGAACTCGACGAAGCGATCCGGCTGGCGATGGTCGACAGCGATCCGAATGACGACAAGAACGTGATCGTCGAAATCCGCGCAGGAACCGGTGGGGATGAAGCAGCCCTGTTCGCCGGCGACCTTTTCAAGATGCTCACCCGGTATGCCGGCGAGCGAGGGTACTCGTACGAGGTTCTCTCGCAGTCCGCAGCCGAACAAGGGGGATTCAAGGATGTGACGATCGCCGTCAAGGGCGAAGGTGCCTATTCCGTCTTCAAGTACGAAGGCGGGACCCACCGGGTCCAGCGCGTCCCGGAGACCGAGTCCCAGGGGCGCATCCACACTTCGACCGCAACTGTCGCCGTACTTCCGGAAGCCGAAGAAGTTGAAGTCCAGATCGACCAGAATGACCTCCAGATCGATGTCTACCGCTCATCCGGGCCGGGTGGTCAGTCGGTCAACACCACTGATTCCGCGGTGCGGATCACTCACAAGCCGACGGGAGTCGTGGTGTCAATGCAGGACGAGAAATCCCAGCTTCAGAATCGCGAAAAAGCGATGCGGGTCTTGCGTGCACGGATCTACGAGCGCCAACTGGCCGAACAGCATGCCGAGATCGCGTCCGAACGCAAGGCCCAGGTTGGTACGGGGCAGCGGTCGGAGAAGATCCGCACCTACAACTACCCCCAGGGCCGGGTGACCGACCACCGGATCAAGTACACCTCGCACGACCTGGACGGGGTCCTCAACGGATCCCTCAATGAATTCACCGACGCGCTCGCCGGAGAAGAAAAGCGCCAGCTCCTCGAGGCACAGGCCCTCTGATGGCTGACTCACCGATTGCCGAAGGCGCACCCCAGGGTGACGCGCTCAGCTCCGCCGTCGAATCGTTCAAGGCGGCAGGAATCCAGATGCCGCGGCTCGACGCCGAGGTCCTCCTCTCCGGAGTCACCGGACGCGACCGGGCCAACCTGATCGCCGAGCCGGAAACGGCCCTCACCGCGGCCCAGTCCCGGTCATTCGCAACTGCGGTCCGTCGCCGCCTGCGCCGGGAGCCCGTGGCCTACATCCTCGGTAGCAAGGGCTTCAGGTACATCGACTTGATCGTCGACCCGCGAGTTCTGGTCCCGCGGCCCGAGTCCGAGATGCTGGTCGAGCTGGCCCTTGAACTGAAGCCAAAAACCCTTCTGGAGATCGGCACCGGCTCCGGCAACATCGCCCTGGCCGTGGCCGACGAGATTCCGGAATGCGAAGTCATTGCCACTGACATCTCGGCCGACGCGATTGCCGTGGCCCGGGCCAACGCCGTCAATCTCGAACTTGACGACCGGGTCGAGTTCGAAGTCGGGTCCCTGCCCGAGGGTGGCACCTTCGATCTGATCCTCGCCAACCTTCCTTACGTCGCCGACGGAGCCGGACTGTCCCCGGAGATCCGGAACTGGGAGCCAGAAGTCGCCGTTTTTGGGGGCAAGTCCGGTTATGAGATCTTCGAAGAGGTCCTGGGCGAGTTGCCAGACAGCGGGATCGTCTGCGACACCATCGGCCTCGAGATCGGGCATGGCATGGGTGAGGTCGTCTCCGAACTGGTTGAGAAGGCCGGATTCCCCGAAGTGACCCTTTGGCCGGATCTGGCCGGCATCGGCCGGGTCGTGGTCGGCAAAGGTCGAACGGCGCCGCCGGAGTCCGCGGATTGAGAAGCTTTGAGTCGTGAGAGTTATCGCGACCGACATCAACGCCGGTGACGCCGCCCGGCAGGCCCTCGAGAGTTGCATCAGCAAGGGCGGAGTCGTCCTTTTCCCTTCCGACGGGATTTATGGCCTGGCTTGCGACCCTCTTGACGAAAAGGCGGTCCAGCGGATCCACGAGATCAAGGGCCGCGACGACGGCAAACCGTCGGCGGTCATGTACTTCTCCCCGCTGGCGATGCGTGAACTGATCCGCGACCTCGGCCAGAAGGTGGGGGAGGCGGCCGGAAAGCTGTTGCCCGGTCCGGTCACGCTGGTCGTGCCCAATCCCCGCCACCGCTACCCACTGGCCTGTCGCGAGGATCCATCGAGGCTCGGCATCCGGGTGATCGAAGGGCCACTCTCCGGAGCCCGCTGCCCGATCTTCCAGACGAGCGCCAACCTGAGCGGCGAGCCGCCGACGTCGACCTTCGCCGGCATCGTGCCCGAGGTGAAGGACGCAGTCGACCTCGCCATCGACGGAGGCAGGCTCACCGGCCTCCCTTCAACGGTCGTCGATCTCACGGACCTCGACGAACACGGAACCTGGTCGGTGCTGCGCGACGGAGGAATGAGCCGGGGGGACCTCATAGCCGCCCTCGGGCACTAGGTCCGAGGGCGCCTGGTGGGGTGTGGGCCGCGGGGGCACGTCCTCCGGGACAACGCTCCCCGTTCTCGGGTTGAGGCACGGGAATGCCTCGGTCACCAGCCGTCCGGAGGCGCCCCCGCGACCCACGCCCGAGCCCCAGCCGGCGCGGTCCATACAGCGAGGTGATGGCGATCATGTTGCAAATGCCGAAGTTTTCGCATTCACCCGGGGTGGTTCCTCGGTGACACCACTCGTGGAGCTTCAGCAGCCGCGGTGTCGTAATCCGTGCCAGGGCAACCGGACGGTCCTCTGGGCCGTGTTGTTTTCCTTGTTCAGTTCGAATAGCCGGTTGAACGGGTCAAGCCTCAGCACGTAGGCGTAGCAGCCCCTCAGCCCGGTCACGTTAATCCACTGTTTGTCGTAGCCCGAGGGGTAAATATCCGACCAGCCGACCGACGTGCCGAGGGTGACCTTGCGTTCCTGCGGATTCTGGTTGCAGGCCGGGTATACGGGGTCGGTTGGTGAACGCCGTCCTGGCCGCGTCTGTTCGAGATCGCGGAAGCAATAGAACTGCTTCGGTCCGACCCGGACGAGCTTCCGCTTCCGGCCACGGTTGTCGAGCTTCCAGAGTTCGAAGCGCAGCGGGTGCGCCACCTTCCAGTAGGCGCCGCCCCAGTAGCTGCCGACATGGAAATAGCGCAAGCGGGCCTGGGTCGGGTAGAGAGCCCAGCCGCCCTTGCGCCGCTTGATCGCCTGGGTCACGTTCATCGAACGTGGCTGGTCGCGCCGGCCACGGAGTTCCATCGGCCCCCGGCCCCGGCTCTTGATGTCGTTTGTCGCGCGCAACCTGACGCGACCGTTGACGCGCTGCGCATACATGTCCTTCGGCTTGCTGATCCTGAGGTCAGGGCAGCGCAGCTTCGCCAGCCTTGTCTTGGCCTGGCAAGGCCCATTGCCCAGGCCCGCTGCTCCAGCGGAAAGGGCAAGTCCAGCCACAGCCACCATTAATACGGCGACCGTCCCCTCGACGACTACCTTTCTCATTCTCCGAGTATTACCCAAGACCGGGCCGACGGCAGACCGACGGGTATCCTTGCCCCATGCGTATCGCAATGGGAGCCGACCACGCGGGTTACGAGTTGAAAGAAGCCGTTAAAGGATTGCTCGAGGCGGCAGGCCATGAGGTCACCGACGTCGGCACCCATTCCGCCGGCTCGGTCGATTACCCGCCATTTGCCGCAGAAGCCGCGAGTCTGGTCGCGGGCGGCGGGGCCGATCGCGGGGTGATCGTCTGCGGTTCCGGTAACGGTGTCGCGATCGTCGCCAACAAGATCCACGGCATCCGGGCAGTCAACGCCCACGACGTGGCCGAGGCCGAGATGGCCCGCCGGCACAACGACATCAACGTGCTCACCCTTTCCGGCCAGCGTCTGACGGCTGATGAGGCCGGGCCGATCGTCGATGAATTTCTGAAAGAAGGTTTCGAGGGCGGGCGCCACGAACGCCGTGTCAACGAGATAACCGAAGTCGAGAGGACCTCGTCCTAGCCTTGAACCCGATCAGGTGACCGGCGGCCTCTACAGGCTCGCCGGCTTCTGCGTTCGGCACCGAAAAGTGGTCGTCGGCTCTTGGATCGTCTTGGCGATCGCGATCACGTTCCTCTCGACCTCACTGGGCAAACAGTTCGCCGACAACCTCTCGCTGCCGGGCAAGGACAGCCAGCAGGCTTCCGATCTGGTCGACTCCAAGTTCCCGAGCCAGGCGAACGGTTCGAACCCCGTGCTGTTCAAGGCGAAGCAGGGGAAGATCACCGATTCGTCGAACCAGAAAGCTGTCGAGTCGGCGATCAAGACCCTCTCCGGGGATTCCGAGGTCACGTCGATCAACGACCCCTTCTCGGCGAACGCGCCCGGTCAGGTCAGCCAGCAAGGGAAGATCGCCTACGCGTCGATGCTTATCGGCGACGGCCCGGGGGAGGTCAGCGACGAGACTGCTCAGGACCTCGTTGACAAGGCTCATTCAGCGGGTGGCAGTGGGCTCGATGTCGCGGTCGGCGGCTACGTGGGACAGCAGGTCTCCAAGCCTTCGACCGAATCGAGTGAGGTGGTCGGCCTTGTGGTGGCGATGATCGTCCTCGCCCTGACTTTCGGCACCATCGTTGCGATAGGCCTACCCATCTTCAGTGCTCTGTTCGGGTTGTTGGTGAGCCTGGGTCTGATCACCATTCTCAGCAACGTCGCCACCGTCGCCACGGTCGCCCCGACCCTGTCGACGATGATCGGTCTGGGGGTTGGCATCGACTACGCGCTCTTCGTCGTCACCAGGCACCGGCAGGCGATGCACCAGGGTCACGAGCCTCCGGAAGCGGCCGCCCGGGCCGCAGCCACTGCGGGCGGGGCGGTGGTCTTCGCCGGCAGCACCGTCGTAGTCGCCCTCCTGTCTCTTGGCCTGGCGGGCATACCGCTGGTCTGGACCCTCGGGTATACGGCTGCCATCGCTGTGATCGTCGCGATGATCGCGTCGATCACTTTTCTGCCTGCTCTCCTCGCGATGGTCGGTCATCGCATCGACCGGCTGAAGATTCCCCTTCCCCACAACACGAGGGCTGACCACGAGGCCCACGGCTGGAGGCGCTGGGCGGAAGGGGTGGCCCGCCGCCCCATCCAGGCTGTCGTCGTCAGCGTCTTGATCCTCCTGGTGATTGCCATTCCGGCGCGAAACCTTCACCTCGGCCAGGAAGACGACCACGCTTTGCCCAAGTCGACCGAGACCCGCCAGGCCTACGACCTGACCACACAGGGCTTCGGCGTCGGGCAGAACGGACCCCTGCTGATAGCGATGGACGTCGGATCTACTGCCGACGTCAATTCGCTCTCGCGGGCGATCAGCAAGGCGAAAGGCATCGCCTCGGTGACCCCGCCCGCCCTGGACAAGGCCGGGGACGCTGCCATCTTCAATGCCATCCCGACAACTTCACCTTCGTCGACGGCCACGGAAGACACGGTCAACCGACTACGCGATTCGACCATTCCCGATGCGCTGAAGGGCACGAAGAGCGAAGCCCATGTCGGTGGTCAGACTGCCGGCTACGTCGACCTGGCCGAGGAGATCGCCGACAAGTTGCCGCAGGTGATCCTGCTGGTCGTCGCGCTCTCGTTCCTCGTACTGATGGTCGCCTTCCGTTCAATCGTGTTGCCGCTTCAGGCGGCGGTCATGAACCTCCTTTCCATCGCAGCCGCTTACGGACTGGTCACCTTCGTATTCCAGGAAGGTCACGGGGCCACCCTGATCGGACTCGAAGGGGCGGTTCCGGTGGTCAGCTTCTTACCCCTGGTCCTGTTCGCGATCCTCTTCGGGCTCTCGATGGACTACGAGGTCTTCCTGCTCACTCAGATCAAGGAAGCCTGGCACCGGTCCGGAGACAGCGACGCGGCAGTGATCGCGGGCGTGACTACTTCCGGACGGGTCATCACTTCGGCGGCCCTGATCATGGTCGCCGTGTTCTTCAGTTTCGTGCTGAGCGGCGACCCCGTCGTCAAACAATTCGGAGTGGGCCTTGCCTTCGCGGTGGCGATCGATGCCACCATCGTCAGGTGCCTGCTGGTGCCCGCGGTGATGATCCTGATGAAGCGATCGAACTGGTGGTTCCCGGCGTGGCTCGACCGCATCGTGCCGCGAATTGACATCGAAGGCAACGAGTACTTCGAAAACCGGGAGACCGACCGCTAAACCCGCTGTCTTTTCGGACCTCCGGCGTTGCTACCCTGACTGTCCGTTTGTTCACGTAACTCCAGCCACCGGCTGGCCCGAGTCGAAAGGTCCCCTGATCGAAATGAGCACCGTCTCTGAGCAGCTGCTCGATGCCGAACTGGCCGATGTCGATCCCGAAGTAGCCGCAGCACTCGACGGCGAACTCGCCCGTCAGCGCGACACCCTGGAGATGATCGCCTCCGAAAACTTCGTACCGCGCGCGGTGCTCGAGGCTGCCGGATCGGTCCTGACCAACAAGTACGCCGAGGGTTACCCCGGCCGCCGCTATTACGGAGGTTGCGAGCAGGTCGACATCGTCGAGACGCTGGCGATCGAACGCGCCAAGGCGCTCTTCGGCGCCGGACACGCCAACGTCCAGCCGCATTCGGGAGCCCAGGCGAACAACGCCGCCTACATGGCGCTGATCGAGCCGGGCGACACGATCATGGGTCTGGCCCTCGACCACGGTGGCCACCTCAGCCACGGCATGAAGCTGAACGTTTCCGGCAAGCTCTACAACGTCGTGCCCTATCACGTGTCCAGGGAGGATCTGCGAGTCGACATGGAAGAGGTAGCCCGGCTCGCGGAAGAGACCAAGCCCGACCTGATCGTTGCCGGCTGGTCCGCATATCCGCGGCAACTCGATTTTCCTGCCTTCCGCGAAATTGCCGACTCGGTTGACGCGAAGCTGATGGTCGACATGGCCCATTTCGCGGGCCTGGTTGCTGCCGGCGAGCATCCCAACCCGGTGCCGTACGCCGACGTGGTCACCACCACCATCCACAAGACCCTTGGCGGACCCCGCAGCGGAATGATCCTCAGCACCGAGGACCTGAAGGCCGACATCAACCGCGCCGTGTTCCCGGGACAGCAGGGTGGACCCCTGATGCATGTGATCGCCGCCAAGGCGGTTGCCCTCGGGCTGGCTTCGACCGACGAGTTCGCCGAGCGCCAGCGCCGGACCATCGCCAACGCCAAGGCTCTGGCCGCCGGGCTCATGGATGGCGGCATCGACGTCCTGACCGGAGGCACCGATGTCCACCTCGTGCTGGTCGACCTCACTTCGACCGGACTCGACGGACAGACCGGGGAGGACCGGCTCGACCAGGTCGGCATCACGGTCAACCGCAACGCGATTCCTTTCGACGAGCGTCCGCCGATGAACCCGTCCGGACTCCGCATCGGCACACCGGCACTCACGACCCGCGGTTTCACGCCCGAAGACATGACCGAGATCGCGGCGATCATCGCGACCGCACTCTCGGACGGCTTCGAAGGCGAGCGGGAATCGCTGATCGCACGCAGCCGGGCCCTGATGGACAGGCACCCGCTTTATCCCGGCCTCGGTTGATCAGCCTGCGAACTGAGTTCCCCCGAGAACCGGTGGGGCGACGATGAAAGTCTGGTTTGACTGCACCGCCGCGGCCCACCCGCTGGTCCTGAAGCCGGTCATCGACCGGTTCAAGCAGCGGGGCGACGAAGTCCTGGTGACCGCGCGGGAGTACGGCCAGACGGTCGGCATCCTCGATCTCCTCGGCATCGATCACATCGTGGTCGGTGCCCACGGCGGTGGCTCGAAGCTCGGCAAGGGCCGGGCGCTCGCCAGCCGCTCGTTCAAACTGGGTCGCATCGTCTGGAAGTTCCGCCCGGACCTCGCGGTCGGCCACGGTTCGGTCGATCTCGCCCTGGTTTCGGCGACCTTCCTGATTCCGTCGGCCCAGCTCCAGGACTACGAGTTTGCGGGACTCCAGCGGCAGCTGGCCTTCCGCATCGCAAAACGCGTACTGGTGCCGGACACGATCCCGCCCGAACGCATGGCAAAGGTTGGTGCCAAAGGCAAGAAGCTGGTCCAGTACCCCGGCCTCAAAGAGGACTACTACCTGGCCGGGTTTGAACCCGGCGAAGCGGTCATCAGGGAGCTGGGCATCGACCGTGAGCGGGTCTTGGTCGTGGTCCGACCGCCGCCCGAGACCTCCGAGTACCACGCTGACAACCCGCTCTACGAGCAGGTGATCGAAAACCTGGCCGGTGCCGAAGGCGTCACGGCCGTGGTCATACCGCGCACCGAATCCCAGGGTGCCGCCGCGCGCGGGAGGAATTCACCGAACCTGATCGTCCCCGACCACGCGGTCGACGCCCAGAGCCTGATCGCCTACGCCGATCTGGTCGTCAGCGCCGGTGGCACGATGAATCGCGAGGCGGTCGCCCTCGGGACTCCGGTCTATACGACCTTTGCCGGAAAGATGGGCGGAGTCGACGAAGCCCTGATCGACGAAGGCAAGCTGCTTGTGCTCGAGAGCCCGGATCAGCTCGAACTGGTCAAGCGCACCGGAAGCCCCGGAGCAAGAGAGCCAAGGGACCCGGAAATACTGGTCGAAGGGGTACTCGGCGCCCTCCCGGAGAACTGGGCCCCTCCCCGAGACTGAGTAGGGCCCGGCCGACAAAATCCAAGTCGCACAGTGAGACCATCCCCTACTTCCACCGAGCGAAGTGACTTGGATTCCATATGTGAAACCCTATGGCCATGGATGGCACTTCTGACGCGATCTTTGCCTTCCTGACGGCGGCCCTGATCTGCTGGGCGACGGTTCCCGCTGCCGAGTATTTCGCCCGCCGGGTCGGTGCGATCGACACGCCTGGCCCACGTAGCGTCCATTCGGCGCCGACTCCCCGTATGTCCGGTGTGGCGATTCTTGCCGGTATCGAAATCGCCGGCTGGATCTGGCTGCCGGGCAACAGCCAGGTCACCGCGATCCTGCTCGGCGCAGTCGCGGTCGCCCTCGTCGGTGCACTCGACGACATCTTCGACCTGCCGGCCCTGGTCAAACTGATCGGGCAGGCGGCGGGTGCCTCGATCCCGGTGATCGCCGGAGTCCGACCGGACGTCCTGACCATTCCTTTCATCGGCGGCTTCGAGCTGGGTTGGACCGCCTACCCGCTGACGATCATCGGCATCGTTGCGGTGATCAACATCACCAACCTGATCGACGGCATCGATGGCCTTGCGGCGGGGGTGATCGCGATTGCCGCGACCGCAATGGCCGTGATCGCGTTATCCCTGGACCGGACCGAGGCCGGGGTGCTTGCCGCGATTACAGCCGGCGGCGCACTCGGGTTCCTTCGGCACGGCTTCCCGCCGGCCACGAGTTTCATGGGCGACACCGGCTCCAACCTGCTCGGCTACATGATTGCCATTGTCTCGATCCAGGGGGCGTTGAAGACAAATGCCGTGGTCGCGCTGGCTTTCCCGCTGGTGATACTCGCGGTGCCGATCTTCGACACGGCCTTCGTGGTCGCCAAGCGCCTCAAGTACCACCAGCCGATCTACCAGGCCGATCGCTGGCACTTCCACCACCGCATGGCCAACCTCGGATTCTCACAGCGGCGCACGCTCGCGTACCTGTACGGGTGGACGCTGGTCCTGGCCGGGCTGGCATTGGCGCTCCGGCTGGTTCCTTACAGCGACGATCGTGGCAACTTCGATCTGCCCTGGACGATCTTCATGGTGGCAGTGATCCTGGCCGCGGTGGGGGTCACGATTTACCTGGTCTACGTGCTCGAGATCATCAAGGATCCACGCGCCCGTGGCAGCACTGACGAATAGCAGGTTTTTGGCTTAGTCATGCTGTCTAGTGTCACTTGTCACGTTGCCCTGAGGGGGCGGCGTTCCACTGATGGTTCGGATATAGTCCCGACCCCTTGACGACGCTCGCCGCAAAGACATCCCTCGAAGGGGATATGGGTAGACGAAGCATCAACATTCTTTTAAACCTGGACCTGATCGCCCTGGCGATTGCTCTACCGGTTTTCATCTTGTTGAACCTGACCCTCGTCGCCTATGTGGTGGCCGCCGGAATGTGGATTCTTTCCCGCGCGGTTCACGCCTTCGCTGAACGCAAGGCAAAAGAGAACCTGCTCGCAGGCAAGCGCAACACGGCAATGGGAATGATCGCCTCGACTTCACTCGGCAGCGCCTGGATCATGGCGCTGGCCGTCCTCGTCGCCGGGGTCATTTCCCGGGACGTCGGCCTTTACGCCGCGATCCTGCTGGTGATCGTCTTCACCCTCAACCTTGCTTCACGTGGCCTCGTCCACCTCTACAAGTCGGACCTCGAGGAGAACGCCGCGTGAGTGGCGAGGTCGAAAACTTCGACGAAGAGACCTTCGAGGAGAAGACCGGTCTGACCACCAAGGCCAAGGTGGCGCTCGGGTTCATCGGTTTCTTCCTGATCGCGATCCTCATGGGAGTCATCTTCGGCAGCGACGGCAAGAACGAAGCCTTCAAGCCGCAGGACGAATTCAAGCTCGATCCATGGATCCCGATCCACATCGGTGGCATCGACCTTTCGGTCAACAAGGCAGTCCTCTACCTGGTTCTGGCCTCGGCCCTGACCATCGGAATCATGCTTTACGTCGCCCGTCGCATGAAGCAGAAGCCGGGCCGTCTCCAGACTGCCGTCGAAGTTGCGTATGACGTAGTCAAGGTCGACATCACGGGCGGCAACATCGACGACGAGCGGCTCGCCAGCAAGTGGTTCCCTTTCCTCGCCACCCTGTTTTTCTTCATCTTCTTCTCGAACATGATCGGCTACATACCGCTGCCGACCAATACCCACGAAACGATCGCGATTTTCGGTCTCGAGATTCCCGCTTTCGCTCTTTACGCGGCGACCGCGAACATCGCGATCCCGCTTGCGCTGACACTGGTGGTCTGGGTTTCGTACCACTACGAAGGCGTCCGGGCCAAGGGCATCGTCAAGTACCTGGCGAGCTGGCTGCCGGCCGGTCTTGAGGAGATGAACCCGATCGGCAAGGCGCTGATCTTCCTGATCGAAGTCGTCTCCCACTTCGTGCGACTGATCTCGCTCTCCGTGCGACTCTTCGCCAACATTCTTTCCGGCCACCTCCTGCTGCTCTTCATGGGCGGCGGACTGGCAGTCCTGCTGGGAATCGCGTCTCTCGGCGTACTCACCTTCCCGATGGCGTTCGCCTTCTATGTGTTCGAGGTTGGCATTGTTGCCACCCTGCAGGCGTTCATTTTCTCAATTCTGACCGCAATCTACATCGGCGGAGCAACCGCCGAAAGTCACTGAAAAAGGAGTCTTTTCAATGGATCCGACAATTCTGGCCGAAGTAACCGACGACGGTGTAACCGCCGCGGGCAAGGCGATCGCGCTCGGCGTCGGCGCCGGACTCGGCTCGATCGGAGCCGGCATCGGCATCGGTTTCATCTTCGGCAAGGAGATCGAATCGGTTGCCCGCCAGCCCGAACTCAAGTCTGAGCTGCAGTCGATTCGCTGGCTCGGCTTCGCCCTGACCGAGGCCGTCGCCTTCTACACCTTCATCTTCGCGCTTATCGCGTTCTTCCTTTAGGCCTGAAGTGGAGCCGGTTTTCGCACATCTAGTCGCGCTGATTCCTCTCGCTGCAACTGCGGTGGAGGATGAGGGCGGCAGCTTCCTGGTGACGCCAGGTATCGGTCTGATGATCTGGACCCTTGCTGTCTTCGCTTTCACGCTGTGGGTCCTCAAGAAGTTCGCGTTCCCCGCGATCACTGAGGCAATCGACAAGCGTGCAGCGACGATCCGCGAGAGCCTGGAGTCGGCCGAGAAGCAGCAGGCCGAGTCCGAGAAGATCCTCGCCGAGTACCGCCAGCGTCTGACCGAAGCGCGTGACCAGGCCGACGAGATCGTGATCCGGGCGCGCAAAGCGGCCGATACGACCAAGTCTGAAGCCACTGCCGAAGGCCAGGCCAAGCGTGAGGAACTGGTCGAGGCCGCGAAGCGGGACATCGAAGCCGAGACCCGTCGGGCACTTGACGACATCCGGAAGGAAGTCGCCAACCTGACGATCCTTGCCACCGAACAGGTCACTCGCCGGTCACTCGACGACGCCGCTCACAAAGAGCTGGTCGAAGACGCCCTGCGCGAGGTTGACTTCTCCGCCCTGGCGGGAGGGACTAAGGACTGATGGAAGCACTGGCCCGCGTATATGCCGAGTCGCTCTTTGGCGTTGCCAAGGAGAAAGGCAACCTGGACGTGGTCCGGGAGCAGCTGAGCCAGTTCACGGGGGCACTCGAGGGAGACCGTGACCTCGAGGTATTTTTCTTCAGTCCCTATTTCTCATCGCAGGAGAAGCTCGACGGACTCAAGAAGTCCGTTGAAGACGCGGATCCCGAGTTCCTCAACTTTCTCGAACTGCTGATCGAGAAGCACCGTATGCCGGCGGTTTTCCGGATTCGGCGCGAGTACGAGGATCTTTGGAAGCAGGAGAACAAGCGACTTGATGTGACTGTGATCAGCGCAGTCGAACTCGACCCCGCCGTGGCCGAAGAGGTCGGCGCCGAGGTCGAGCGTCAGACGGGCCGTGAGGTCGAACTGACCAGCCGCGTCGATGAAAAGATCATCGGCGGGATCGTGCTGCAGGTAGGGAACATGGTTCTCGACAGCAGCATCAGAAATAACTTGGAGAAACTCCGCCAGAGCGTTGCTCGGGCGGCATAAGGAGGTTCGGGACGTAATGCAGATCAAGCCAGACGAGATTGCCAGCATTCTGCGGCAGCGCATCGAGGGCATCGACCCCGGGAGTGCCGACCTGTCCGAGGTGGGCACGGTCCTGTCGATCGCCGACGGAATCGCCCGCATCCACGGCCTCGACAACTGCATGTCACTCGAGATGCTCGAGCTGCCGCATGGCGTTACGGGCCTCGCACTCAACCTTGAAGCCGACAACGTCGGTGCCGTTCTCTTCGGCGAATGGGACAAGATCATCGAAGGTGACACGGTCAAGCGCACCAAGCGCCTGCTCGAGATCCCGGTCGGCGAGGAGTTCCTCGGCCGCATGGTCGATCCGCTCGGTCGTCCGCTCGACGGCAAGGGTGACATCAACACCGGCAAGACCCGCCCGGCCGAGTTCAAGGCCCCCGGCGTCATCGCACGCCAGCCGGTCCGCGAGCCGATGCAGACCGGCATCAAGTCGATCGACGGCATGATCCCGATCGGCCGTGGCCAGCGAGAGCTGATCATCGGTGACCGCCAGACCGGCAAGACCACCGTCGGCATCGACTCGATCATCAACAACAAGGACACCGGCGTGATCTCCGTGTACGTGGCCATCGGCCAGCGCATGGCGACCGTCGTCCAGGTTCGCGAGGTCCTCGAAGAGGCCGGCGCCATGGAGAACACGATCATCGTCGCCGCCCCGGCCGACGAGGCCGCTCCGATCAAGTTCATCGCCCCGTACGCGGGAACCGCGATGGCCGAGTACTTCCTCTACGACGGCAAGGCCGCGCTGTGCGTCTACGACGACCTCACCAAACACGCTTATGCCTACCGCCAGATGTCACTGTTGCTGCGCCGCCCGCCGGGCCGTGAGGCATACCCCGGTGACGTCTTCTACCTGCATTCGCGTCTGCTGGAGCGCTCGGTCAAGCTGAGTGACGACCACGGAGGCGGTTCGCTGACGGCCCTGCCGATCATCGAGACCCAGGCGAACGACGTGTCGGCCTACATCCCGACCAACGTCATCTCGATCACCGACGGCCAGATCTTCCTCGAGTCGGACCTGTTCAACTCGGGCATCCGGCCGGCCATCAACGTCGGCATCTCGGTCTCCCGAGTCGGCGGCGACGCGCAGACCAAGGCGATGAAGAAGGTTGCCGGCAAGATGAAAGGCGAGCTGTCGCAGTACCGTGACCTCGAAGCCTTCGCCCAGTTCGGCTCCGAACTCGATGCCGAGACCCAGAAGACCCTCGCCCGAGGTGAGCGTCTGGTCGAGCTGCTCAAGCAGAACGAACGGAACGCTCTCTCCGTTGCCGATCAGGTCGCTTCGATCTACTCCGGCACGGGCGGATTCCTCGACCGCATCAAGGTCGAGCGCGTCCAGGAGTTCATCGAAGGTCTGCTGACCAGGCTCCACAGCGAGAACAAGGAACTGTGCGACCGGATCAACGAGACCGGACTCTTCCCCGAAGAGGACGAGAAGGAACTTTCGGAGACGATCAGCGGCTACGTCGATGACTTCGGCCCCGACTTCAACGAAGAGGGTGAAGCCGAAGAAGCCGGTGAATCAGACCGCGTCGACAAGATCGCCGTCGATGGCTCGGATGACACCGAGGCCGCCGAAGAAGAAACTGCCGCCCCGGCCTGAACCGGACCGGCAGCACTGAAACCCAACTGAACGCGCAGAAGTAGATGGCCAACCGCAAAGAAGTCACAAACCAGATTGCCAGCGTCAAGAACATTCGCCAGATCACCAGGGCGATGGAGGCGGTTGCGGCTGCGCGTCTTCGCCGGGCGGAGACACGGATCGCCCATCTGCGGCCGTATGCGCAGGCCCTGAGGCGGCTTACTCAGCGGGCAGCCGCCGAAGCCGGCAACGTTTCTCACCTGCCGATCCTGACCGAGCGCGAAGACGTCGGGACGCTCGCGATCGTTCTGGTCACCGGTGACCGTGGCCTGGCCGGCGCTTTCAACGCAAACATCATCCGTGAAGGGCTCTTGCTGCGTGACCAGGCGACAGAGGAAGGCAAGAAAGTCGTCTTCTACGTGGTCGGCCGCCGCGGCGACGGGGCCCTGACCTTTCGCAAGCAGACCATCATCGACTCCTGGACCGGATTCACCGACCGGCCGGGCTTTGAAAACGCCCGCGAAATCGGTGAAGAACTCGCAGCGGCCTACATCGACGCAGACGTCGATCGGGTCGAGGTCATCTACAACCGGTATGTCTCGCCACTCACCCAGCACGTCTACACCCAGACGTTGCTGCCGGTCCAGCAGGCCGGGATCACGGGTGAAGGATCTGAAGAAGAAGCCGGCGTCGAGCCCGAAGGCGAACTCGCCGATGCCCACGAACGCGCCGCCTGGGAGTACGAGCCGGAGCCGGAAGAACTGATGGCTCGTCTGATTCCCGATTACATCAATACTTCGCTCTACCGGATGCTGCTCGAATCGGCAGCTTCCGAACTTGGTGCCCGCATGACCGCCATGCGCAGCGCCGCAGACAACGCTGAAACGATGATCGACGACCTCACCCTTGAGATGAACCGGGTCAGGCAGGCGGAGATCACGCAGGAAATTCTGGAAGTCGTCGGTGGCGCGGAAGCGCTCGGCTAGCGGACGCCTAAGCCCCGAAACTGGAAAGAGATATGTCAGAGAACAACGGTAAAACCGGTAATAACGAACAAAATACGGGACGAATTGAAGAGATCACCGGCGTCGTGGTCGACGTCGCCTTCCCGGACCAGCTGCCCGAGATATTCTCGGCCATCGTCATCGAGGTCGACAAGACCGAAGACCGCGACGAAGTCCGTCTGGTCTGCGAAGTCCAGCAGCACCTCGGCGACGATCGTGTCCGCACGGTCGCCATGGATGCCACCGACGGACTTCAGCGTGGTGACCGCGTGGTCGACACCGGCGGGCCGATCACGGTTCCGGTCGGTGACGAGACGCTCGGACGGATTTTCAACCTGCTCGGCGAGCCGATCGACGGCGGAGACCCGCTCAGCGACAGCGTCGAACGCTGGCCGATCCATCGTCCGTCCCCGGACGCGACCGAGCTGACCCCGACTCAGGAGATCCTCGAGACCGGCATCAAGGTCGTCGACCTCCTCGCCCCGTACGCCAAGGGCGGCAAGATCGGCCTGTTCGGCGGCGCCGGCGTCGGCAAGACCGTTCTGATCCAGGAACTGATCCACAACATCGCCCAGGAGCACGGCGGACTGTCCGCTTTCTGCGGCGTCGGTGAACGGACCCGTGAGGGCACCGACCTCTACATCGAAATGACCGAGTCGGGCGTCATCGACAAGACGATGATGGTCTTCGGCCAGATGAACGAGCCGCCCGGCGCCCGCCTGCGCGTCGCGCTCACCGGTCTCACGATGGCCGAGTACTACCGCGACCAGGGCCAGGACGTGCTGCTCTTCATCGACAACATCTTCCGGTTCGTCCAGGCGGGCTCCGAGGTCTCGGCGCTTCTCGGTCGTATGCCATCGGCCGTCGGTTACCAGCCCACGCTGGAAACCGAGATGGGCGAGCTCCAGGAGCGGATCACCTCGACGTCCCGTGGATCGGTCACTTCGATTCAGGCCATTTATGTGCCTGCCGACGACTTCACCGACCCGGCTCCGGCGTCGGTGTTCGCCCACTTGAACGCGACTACCGCGCTTTCACGCTCGATCTCGGAGAAGGGCATCTACCCGGCCGTGGACCCGCTCGATTCGACATCGACCATCCTCAAGCCGGACATCCTCGGCGAAGAGCACTACAAGACGGCGACCGACGTCCAGGAGATCCTCCAGCGCTACAGCGAGCTGCAGCAGATCATCGCCATCCTCGGCATCGACGAGCTCTCGGACGAAGACAAGATCCTCGTCTTCAGGGCCCGGAAGATCGAGCGTTTCCTCTCGCAGCCGTTCTTCGTGGCCGAGCAGTTCACGGGAACCACCGGTGAGTACGTTCCGGTCGAAGAGACCGTCCGCGGTTTCCGCCAGATCCTCGACGGCGAGCTCGACGACTACCCGGAGAGTGCCTTCTACATGAAGGGCGGCATCGATCAGGTGACCGCGCAGGAAAAGAGCGCTGCGTAAGCCTTGGCCGACGCACACACATTCTCGGTCGAAGTCCTGACCCCGGAAGGGGAGGTCTTCAACGGCGATGTGGTCCAGCTTTCGACCAAGACGGTCACCGGCGAGATCGGCATTCTGGCGCGCCACGTGCCGATCCTCGCTGCCCTCGACCCGAGTCTGCTCCGGCTGAAGGTCTCCGAATCAGAGACCATCAACTACGCGCAGTCTCACGGGACGCTCCAGGTGTTCGCCAACCACGCGCAGGTTCTGCTCGAACAGGCGATCGAACCGGGAGACCTCGACGTGAGTGCTCTGGAAGAAGAAAAGGCAGGCGCCGAGGCCCGACTGGCTGACACCGACCTTGGTGAGGCGGCACGGCTGGACGCCAAACGCGACCTCGAACGGGCAGACGCCTTCCTCGAGATCAGCCGAGAGGCGTAAGCGTCTCCGATCTGCTCGCCCTCGCGCAGCGCCTGATCGCCTACGACACCTCACAGCCGGAAGGCATTCACGAGGCGGCGGGATTCATCAAGGGCTGGCTTGAAGGCCGGGGAATAGACGCTACGCAGGACGAGTGCCGGGGCTTTCCGGTGATCACGGCGTCGGTCGGAAAGCCTGCTGACCCGGCAATCATCCTTCACGGTCATTTCGACGTGGTTCCGGCTGAACCGGGACAGTTCGAGCCGAGGGTCGAAGGCGACCGCCTGATCGGCCGCGGTGCCTACGACATGAAAGCGGCCCTCGCGGCAATGATGCTGGCGTTGCCAGTGCCGGGTTCGGCTCCGCCCGGCCTGAGAGTTGTCCTCGGCATCGTCTCCGATGAAGAATCCGAGGTGGACAAGGACCGGGGAAGTGACTTCCTCGTCGATTCCGGACTCACCGGCGACTTCGCGATTACCGGCGAGCCGACCGACCTGAACATCGGCGTGGCGGCGAAAGGCGTACTCGCGCTTCGGATCGGCGTAGCCGGGCGCGCCGCGCATGGATCGACACCTTGGCTTGGTGACAATGCCGTGCTCAGGGCCGTCGAGATGTTCCGGGGGCTGGAATCGCTACCGTTTGCGAGAGAAAGCTCTGAACTGTTCGATCGCCCATCGATCAATCTGGGCCGCATTCAAGGCGGAGATGCCATCAACAAAGTTCCCGACTATTGCTCAATAGACGTCGACATCCGCTACCTGCCCCACCAGGATCCCGAGGAGATACTCGAACAGATCCGGGGCCTGGGCCCTGCGGCAATGGAGTCGATTTTCGCTCTGCCTCCGATCGATGGAAGCTTCGAATCCCCGTGGGTCAAAGGGTTGATGGAGGCGGCCGATGCCCATCACGAGGGCACTTCCGTCTCGATCGGTCGCGACGGCGCCTCCGATGCGCTGTCGTTCAAGCGGGTCGGTATCCCGGCGGTCGAGTTCGGCCCGGTCGGGGCAGGCCATCACGGTCCCGAGGAATGGGTGTCAATCGCCTCTCTGGAGTCATATCTCGGCACACTTCGGGAATTTTTAGGTATGGGTGCAAGTCTGGCCGGTTCACCAACTGATGATTGATCGCGACAACAACGAAGAAGAGCCCGCCGACTCGACCGAGGAGTACCTCCTGGGTGGACTCGACGAGGACGCGGAGATTGAAGCACCGCCACACCGCGATGTGTCGCCGCCCGACGAAACCTCCGGGCAGCCGCCCGCCGAGCAACTGCCCGGACCCGCCGAGCCGGTCGCGTCGGACCCGCCTCCGAAAGAACCACCGGCGGATCAGCCGGCAACTGGTACCCACTCGGAACAACCCGCACACCAAGCCGACCAGCCTCCGGCGGAACCGGGCGAGTATGTCGAGCAGCCGACCGAGGAGGTATTCGCGCTCGAAGCCCGGCTCCTCGATGGTGACGACGTGCCCGACCTCGACCCCGTGTTCCGGGCGGCCCTGCTCGAAAGTCCGGAAACGGCGAAGCCACCAGTCGACGAAACAGGCGAGCACACCGGTGAGCACTCTGCCGAGCACGAAGAACCGGTCACCGGTGAAACCGGAGAAGTCGACCAGGGCACGGCCGAATGGGACCAGCCTTCGGAGACAGGCATCACCGCCGAACAGACGGCAGTACTCGCGGCTGTCGCCAAGTCCGAGGTGCATCAGGCGATCGAAGGGTCCCGCAAGAGCGGTGAACCGTGGGATCCATCCCGGCCTCCGGTCGGAGGGGACTTCGAGGAGCCGGCCAAGCGTCGCCGCTACTGGTGGCGGTTCTCGCTGGCGACCCTGATAATCATCTTTTCTTTTGCCGCTGCGACCTCGGCCTCGATCCTCAACGAAGTCGACGACTTCGCCAACGAGATAACCGACCCTGATTTCCAGAGCCTTTCCGACCGCGTCCTTCCGGACAGCAACGGCGGTCCGCAGACGATCGCCATCCTCGGTTCGGACGTGCGTTCGGGTGGTGGCGCCCCTTCCGGCGATTCGGGCCGCTCGGACACGACCCTGCTGCTCCGCCTCGACCCCGACAGCGGCCAGATCGCCATGCTCAGCATCCCGCGTGACCTCAAAGTCGAGATCCCCGGTTACGGCACCGACAAGTTCAACGCCGCCTTCAGCTACGGCGGCCCGCAACTCACTCTGCAGACGATCAAGTCGGTCACCGGACTCGACATCAACCACGTGATCAACATCGACTTCCAGGGCTTTGCGGACATCGTGGACGCGATCCACTGTGTTTTCATCGACGTCGACCAGCACTACTACAACTCGAATGAGGGAGTGGCGCCTAGCGAACAGTACGCCGAGATCGACATCGAAGCCGGCTACCAGTTTCTCTGTGGCACAGACGCACTGGAGTTCGCCCGGTACCGGCACGGCGACAGCGACCTGGCCCGGGCGGCACGTCAGCAGGATCTGGTCGGGGAAGTCCGCAACCGCCTCAGCTTCAATGAGGTCCTGAGCCAGCGCAAGGACCTGATCAACGCTTTCGCCGACAACACCAAGTCGGACATCGAAGGTGGGAATCAGATCCTCGAATTGCTCAAGCTCCTCTTCGACTCCCGCGATTCAAGCGTCGTCGAGGTCAAGTTCCCGGCAACCGACACCCTTGACAACGGCATCTCCTACGTCGAAGCGACCCCGAAGGAAATTGGGGCCGCAGTCGACAAGTTCCTCGGATTCGAAGCCTCGACCGGTGCCGTCGGCACGCTCGACGAAAGGGGCGGCTCTGCCAAGGACAAGAAGAAGAAGAAGACCAAGAAGAAGGTCAAGAAGCGGAAGGCCCCCACAACGAAAGCGCCCGGCAAGGAAAGCGATGGTCTTGTCGACGCGGCCTCCGGCGGGCTCGAAGTCGCCAAAACGCTTGACAGCGAGTTCAAGCGCCGTGACTTCCCGATCTTCTACCCGAAACGTCTGCCGGAAGGCACGATCTATGCCGACGGCAGCCGGACCTACCACCTGCGTGACCCGGACAAGAACCCGTATTCCGCCTACCGCATCGTCATGGCACTGCAGCTCGGTGACGGACTCCACTACCTCGGGGTGCAGGGGATCCGGAAATGGGAGGACCCGCCGATCCTTCAGGCGCCCCACGAGACGATCACGATGAACGACCGCGACTTCGACGTTTATTACGAAGGTGACCGCGTCAAGCTGATCGCCTGGCATGAAGGCGGCAACACCTATTGGATATCCAACTCGATCCTGCTTACGCTCACGAACGAGCAGATGCTCGGCATGGCGCGTTCGACCAGGGGATTCGCGGCCGGCTGAAGCCGGTGACCGGGGGCGCATGAACACTTCAGAGCAAAGCAAGACGCCGGTCGGCGTGGTCGGGGTCGGCTGGGTCGGTCTGGTGACGGCGGCCTGTTTCGCCGAACTCGGACATCCTGTCGTGGCCTGCGATGTCGTCCAGGAAAAGGTCGATTCGCTCAACCGGGGCGAGATCACGATCCACGAACCCGGCTTGGCAGAGCTGCTGGCCAAGAACAAGGAACGTCTCGAGTTCACGACGGAGATCAACGAGGTTCTCTCCCGCACCAAGCTGCTCTTCGTTTGCGTTGATACACCGCCGACCTACTCCGGGGATGCCGATCTCTCCCGGGTTCGTGCGGTTGTCGCCGACCTGAAGGCAGACGGGGACCACGTGCTGATCATGAAAAGCACGGTTCCGGCAGGCACCGGCGAGACGATCCGGCGCGACCTGCCAGGCATGGCGTACGTGTCTTGTCCCGAGTTCCTCAAGGAAGGGACCGCCGTCAAGGATTTCCTGAATCCCGATCGTGTCGTCGTCGGCGCAGCCCCCGAAGACCGGACTGCGGCAGATGAAGTTGCATCGCTCTACTCCTCGCTCGGTGGCGAGATCGTGATGACCGAGGTCTCGAGCGCCGAAATGATCAAGCTGGCTTCCAACGCCTATCTGGCGACCCGGATCTCCTTCATCAATGAAATTGCAAACGTCTGTGAAGAGGTCGGCGCCGACGTCGGGGAGGTCGCCCGGGGTATGGGCCTCGACGAACGCATCGGACCGCATTTCCTGCGTCCCGGTATCGGCTTCGGTGGCTCCTGCTTCCCCAAGGACGTCAACGCCCTGAAGCTGCTCGCTGGCAACTCGGGCTACCACTTCCAGCTGCTCAATTCGGTAATCGAAGTGAACGAGCTGCAGAAACGACGTGTGGTCAGCAAGCTGACCAAGCACCTCGGCTCGCTGGTGGGCAGGCGGGTCGCGCTCCTGGGGCTGGCTTTCAAGCCGGACACCGACGATATGCGCGAGGCATCGAGCCTGGTGCTCTCTGCCCGGCTTCGTGGCGAAGGTGCAGAAGTCGTTGCCTTTGACCCGGTTGCGATGGATCAGGCAAGGAGTCTTCTGCCCGGGGTAGAAATGAGAGATACGGCGTTGGCAGCGCTCGAAGGCTCGGATGCGGCGGTGCTGGTCACCGAGTGGCCGGAGTTTCGGGAACTGGACTGGGCCGGGGCAGCAACATTGATGAGGCGCCCCTTGATAATTGATGGAAGAAACTTTCTCGACGCGAATGTGGTTCATGGGGCCGGCTTTACTTATGAAGGGATCGGTCGTCCGGGAGTTGGCGCCGATACGGAGTAGAAATTGCAAGCATTGGTACTCGTAGGTGGCAAGGGCACGCGGCTGAGGCCGCTGACCACGGATATTCCCAAGCCGGTCCTCACTCTTGTGGACCGTCCTTTTCTCAGTTATATGATCGAATGGCTGGCCTCGCATGGGGTGGACGACATCGTCTTCGCCTGTGGTTTCCTGCCGGACCAGCTCGAAGAAGTGCTCGGCAACGGAGGTGTTGACGGTCCCCGGCTTAGTTACGTGGTCGAACCCGAAGCTTTCGGCACGGCCGGTGCGATCAAGTTCGCCGAAGATCATCTCGAGGACCGGTTCTTCGCCCTGAACGGCGATGTACTGACCGACCTCGACCTGACGTCTCTCTGGAACTCCCACACCGAACGTGGGGCGAGTGCGTCGCTTGGCCTCTACCCAGTCGATGACCCGACCGGTTACGGCCTGGTCGACCTCGACGAGGGCGGACACGTGCTCGACTTTCACGAAAAGCCGGAACCCGGTCACGCCGGAGCCGGACTGATCAACGCCGGGACCTATGTTCTCGACAAGTCCGTCCTCGAGTCGGTTGCGCCTGGCCAGAAGGTCTCGATCGAGCGGGAAGTCTTCCCGGCACTGGTCGGCAACGGGCTTTTCGGATTGAGGCTCGACGGCTACTGGAAGGACATCGGGCTGCCGGATCGCTTCTCCGAGGCCTGCTGGGACATCATCGAGGGCCGGGTGATGACGGCGGTTGAGACAAACCAGGAAGGGATCTTCATCGGCAAAGACTGCGAAATCGATCCCGGAGCCAGGGTGGGTCCGAGGGCGGTAATCGGTGACCGGTCAAAGATCGCCAGTGGAGCCGAAGTCAACGGATCGGTGTTGATTTCGGATTGTGAGATCGGTGAAGATGCCTCCGTCAGGGACTCGATTCTTTCCTCCGGCGTGAAGGTGGCTTCCAATTCACGGGTAGGGGATGCGGTTCTAGGTAAGAATGAGGTGGTCAGATGATCGACGACGTCCTCGATATTCCGAATCACATTCGCGATGCTCTCTGGAGGGTCGACTCGGCACAACTCAAAGCCAGGCCGTCTTCGGGGTTGGTCGTCTGCGGCATGGGAGGGTCCGCGATCGGCGCGGAACTGGCCCGCGGCATGATCGGTCAGCGCATGACAGCGCCGATGGTCGTGGTTCGCAGTTACAACCTTCCGAAGTGGATCAACAAGGACTGGGCCGTGCTCGCGTCCAGCTATTCCGGTGATACCGAGGAGACGCTTTCTTCGTTCGAACAGGCCGGAGAGGCCGGTAGCCATCGCTGGGTCGCGGGAACCGGCGGCAAGCTCGGTGAGGAAGCACGCAAGTCGGACATCGGCATTGTCGGGTTGCCGGGCTTTTTCCAGCCCCGGGTGACCGTGGCCTACATGACCGTCGTCGCCGCCTGTGCGGCAAACCTCGCCGGCGTCGCGCCCGACATGAGGCTGGAACTCGAAGGCGCGGCCGACCATCTCGAAGAATGCCGCGACGTGCTGCGTCCGATGGCGGTCGAACTGGCCTTGCAGATCGACGAGACGCCTCTGGTTGTCCACGGTGCCGGCATTACGACATCGGTGGCGAAGCGCTGGGCCAACCAGTTCAATGAGAACGCCAAGCAGCTCGCCTTCAACGCAGACATCCCGGAGGCAAACCACAACCTCATGGAGGCCTGGGCGCAGGGCACGGGCGGGCTCGGCGCGATCTTCCTGACTGACCGGGGACAAAGCCCCCGCGAGCGCCGGCGCATGGAGCTGACGGCGGAGTCGATCAAGCGCACGGGGGCATCCGTGTTCACGATCGAAACGCGGGGCGAGACCCGGGCTGACCGGCTCTTCTGGGCCGTCATGCTGGGTGACCTCGTTTCGGTTGCGGTTGCCGAGAAACGTGGCATCGATCCCCTGCCGGTCCACGAGATCCAGGAGTTCAAGCGACGACTGGGTAAAGCCTGATGAACGCGATGGTGTTGGCCGCCGGCTTGGGGACCAGGTTGCGGCCGATTACCTATTCCGTGCCGAAGCCAATGGTTCCCGTGCTGAATCGACCGGTAATGGAACACATCGTGCGGTTGCTCGAGGGCCATGGTTTCAACCAGATCGTCGCCAACCTTCACTGGTTCCCCGAGACGATCACAGACCACTTCGAGGGTGGCTCCCGCTTCGGCGTCAACCTTGAGTACAGCAGGGAGGAGCAGCTTCTCGGCACGGCGGGTGGGGTACTGAAGGCCCGCGAGTTCCTCGGCGACTCCTTCCTCGTCATCTCCGGCGACGCGCTCACCGACATCGACCTGACCGCCATGAAGGCTTTCCACGACTCCCATGACGGTGTTGCCACCCTGGCCACGAAGAAGGTCAAGGACGCTTCAGAGTTCGGAGTGATCATCACCGGCGGCGACGGCCGGATCCAGGGATTCCAGGAAAAGCCCGAGCCGGCTGAGGCACTCTCCGATCTGGCCAACTGCGGGATCTACATGTTCGACCGTGAGATCTTCGACTTCTTCCCGGGACCGGGCGAGAGCAATCTGGCCGAGCCGGGACAGCCCGAAGGCTTTGCCGACTGGGCCCTCGACGTGTTTCCGGCACTGATGGAGTCCGGGCGTCCTTTCTACTCGTACGAATTTGATTCCTACTGGAATGATGTCGGTACGGTCTCGGAGTTTCTTCAGGGCAGTTTCGACGGCCTCACCCGGGCTGTGGAACTGGCGATCGAAGAGCCTGAAGTCAGTCCCGGCATCTGGATCGATGAGGGCGTTTCGACCGAAGGTGTCAGGATCGAGGGGCCGGTGCTTATCGCGGAGGGCTGCGAGATCGCGCCCGGAGCCGAACTCACCGGCCCGCTGGTTCTTGGCCGGAATTGCAAGATGGGCGAGGGGGTCCGCCTGAAAGAGGCGATCCTGCTGGACGACGCGGAAGTCCCGGCGGGTTCCTTCGCAGTTGGAGGAGTTCTCGGGCGCTGACCTGCAGGAGTTTTCTTAACTGGGAAATTCCTGTTTGGTTACTTGAGTGGCCCTTCCGTGATCGTCATCCAGGCAAGCTTGTTGGATGAAGGCCATTCAGATTGCGAGGTTGTTTGTTCCGCCGGCCTGCGCCGGCTGCGGTTCAGCCTGTGAGCCGGAGCGGTCTGTCTGCGCTGAATGCCTGCGGGACCTCGACCTGTCCGGGCCGATCCACGACCCACCCTTGCCCGATATCGATGCGATCAGCTCAGTTGCCACCCACAGCGGAGTTGGCCGCTCGATTCTCTCCGCCTACAAGTTCAACGGGCTGTTCGGCCTCGCTCCGTTCATCGCCTCACGGATGAGCGAGGTTGCTCCGGCCACCGGCGAGTCCGGATGCGTGGTGCCGGTGCCGGCTGCGGGACTCCGCCGGCGACTCCGCGGATTCGACACCGCCGAGGATCTTGCCGAAAGGCTTTCGGGGTGGACCGGATTGCCGATCCGGACCGAATCGCTGGTCCGGATCGGGCAAGGGCGGCAGCGGGGGAAGGGCCGGAGTACCCGGCTGGCGGACCCGCCGGTGATCGAAGCGCGGGAAGTTCATGACGGCGTGGTCCTGCTGGTTGACGACGTCGTAACTACCGGCGCAACTCTTGCCGCTTGCGCTCGAAGTCTGCGTGAGAGCGGAGCGGCCGGCGTTCTGGCGGTGACTTTCACCCGGCGCGTCTGAGGTACGGAAAATAAAGCCGGCCGAAATGTTTTGCCCGTCCCTTGTCGGCGTCATGACAGGTGGCTACCATCGGTGGAAGGTACGAAAACCCGCTAGGAGGTCCCATGCGAATCGATATTCGTGGTCGCAACGTCGAAGTAACGGACGATTTGCGCGAGCAGGTGGCCCAGCGGTTCAAACGGATCGGCCAACAGGTCTCTCCGTTGGCCCGCATCGAAGTTGTCGTGTCCGAGGAGCGGAACCCCGCCATCACTGACAAATTCGTCGCCGAAGCGACTCTGCACGTAAAGGGAGTCACCCTGCATGCTCACGAAGCCAGCCCCGAAATGATGCACACCATCCATGAGCTGGCGGAGGACATACGCCGCCAGGTAAAACGCCACCGGGAGAAACGACGCAAGAGAAGTCGTACCCGCCACCTGGTCAACCAGATGCAAGGTCGGCCTTCGGAAGGCGGGACTTCGCCAAGTCTTTGACAAGGTTCCGGTTTAGCCAGATGGCGGCCGGACTGAAAAGTGAGGTGATCACGGGGCCCCGAACGGGGCCTCCGTCCACTTGTGGGGGGCAAGACAATCTGCTTGGGGGATGTCACTTAGGTGCTGGTAACGATCAACGGCTAACCTTGATTCATGGCCAAACAGCTAATCGATCGTGCCCTCCGCCTTGGAGAAGGGCGCAAGTTCAAGTCCTACCAGAAGCGGGTCGAGTCGATCAACCGGATCGAGCCCGAGATGGAAGTCCTCGAAGACGACGAATTGCTCGAAGAAGCAAACTCGCTTCGTGAGCGTGCCGCCGCCGGTGAATCGCTCGACGACCTGCTGGCGGAGTCTTTCGCACTGACCCGGGAAGCCGCCCGAAGGACCCTCGGGCAGCGCCACTATGACGTCCAGCTGATCGGCGGCATGGTTGTACACGACGGTGCCATCGCCGAAATGAAGACCGGCGAGGGCAAGACGCTGACCAGCACCCTTTCGATCGTCCTGAACACTCTGTCAGGTGGTTCGGTCCACGTAGTCACGGTCAACGACTATCTCTCCAAGCGAGATGCGCTCTGGATGAAGCCGATTTACGACATTCTCGGAGTTGAAGTCGCCTGGATCCAGGAGGACGACGATCCGGAAGAGCGCCGCGCCAAGTACGCCGCTGACATCACCTACGGCACCAACTCCGAGTTTGGTTTCGACTACCTGCGCGACAACATGGCCCCGTCGATCGAGCAGAAGGTCCAGGGCACCCATGACTTCGCGATCGTCGACGAGGTCGACAACATCCTCATCGACGAAGCGCGAACCCCGCTGATCATCTCCGGAGCACCCGAGCAGGCGGCTCAGACCTATTACACCTTCGCCCGAATGGCCAAGCAGCTGGATGGTGTGCCTGCCAAGACCAAGCTGAAGTCAATGGGCGAGTCGAAGGACACTTCAGACGCCGACTTCGACTACGAGTACGACGAGAAGCACAAGACCATCGCCCCGACCGAGCGCGGAGTGACCAACGCCGAAAAGTTCATCGGGGTCGAGAATCTTTACCTGGCTGAGAACGGCAATCTGGTCAACCACCTGATCCAGGCGCTGAAGGCCGAATCGCTCTACCGCAAGGACAAGGACTACGCGGTGGTCGATGGAGAAGTGATGATCATCGACGAGTTCACCGGCCGCATCCTCGAAGGACGCCGCTGGTCGGAGGGTCTCCACCAGGCCGTGGAAGCCAAGGAAGGCGTGGCGATCCGCGAGGAGAACCAGACCCTGGCGACGATTACTCTTCAGAACTACTTCCGCCTCTACGAGAAGCTCTCCGGCATGACCGGTACCGCGCTGACCGAGGCGACCGAGTTCATGAAGATCTACAAGGTCCCGGTGGTCGAGGTACCGACCAACAAGCCGACCGCTCGTGATGACCAGAACGACCAGATCTTCAAGACCCGGGATGGCAAGTGGAAGGCCCTGATCCGTGAGCTGGTCCAACGCAACGAAACCGGCCAGCCGATCCTCGTGGGTACGGTCTCGGTCGAGACCTCCGAGATGATCTCGGATGCCCTGAAGAAAGAAGGCATCCAGCACGAGGTCCTGAACGCCAAACCCGAGTACGCCGAAAAGGAAGGCGAGACGATCGCCCAGGCCGGACGCAAGAGTGCCCTCACGATTGCCACCAACATGGCCGGCCGAGGCGTCGACATCAAACTCGGCGGAGACCCCGAAGGCATGGCTCACCCCTACGTCATCAAACAGGGACTCAACCCCGAAGACGAGGGATACAAAGAAGAGGTCGAGAAGATCGCGGCCGGGTACAAAGAAGAATGTGAGTCGAATGGCAACGAAGTCCGTGAACTCGGTGGGCTGTTCATCTGTGGCACCGAGCGCCACGAATCACGGCGGATCGACAACCAGCTCCGCGGCCGCGCCGGCCGACAGGGCGACCCCGGTGCTTCGCGTTTCTTCCTCTCGGCCGAAGACGACGTCATTCGTCTCTTCGCCGGCGACCGCATCTACAAGATCCTCGACCGGCTGGGCCCGGTCGGAGACGACGGCGAAGAGATGCCGCTCGAAGCGAAAATGCTCACCAAGACCGTCGAGAACGCCCAGAAGAAGGTCGAAGAACAGAACTTCCTGATCCGTAAGCGTGTTCTCGAGTACGACGACGTCATGAACGAGCAGCGCCGCGTGGTCTACAAATACCGCGGCGAGATCCTCGAAGGCCGAGACATGTCGGAGATCGCGCGCGAGGAGCTCGGTAACGTGATCAACCGTCTGGTCGACGAGTACACGCCAGGCGACCTGATCGAGGAATGGGACATGCCTGAGCTGGACACCCAGCTTCATCTGATCTGGCCCTGCTCGATCGATGTCGAGGGCATGGCACCCGAATCAGTCGACCGTGAAAGCCTCAAGCTGGATCTCGTCGACGACGCCAACTCGGCGTACGACGAGCGCGAGACCGAACTCGGCGAAGAAGTCATGCGGTACCTCGAACGGACCCTGCTGATGCAGGTGATCGACAACCGCTGGCGAGAGCACCTCTACGACATGGATTACCTGCGCGAAGGCATCCATCTGCGCGGGTTTGCCCAGATTGACCCGCTGGTCGCGTACAAGAACGAGGGCTACTCGATGTTCTCGGAACTGATGAACGCGATCTGGGAAGAGTTCAGCAAGCTGGTCTTCAACGTCGAGATCGAGATCGAGGCCGAGCCCGAAGGCGCATTCGCGCCGCCGGCTGACGAGCCCGAGCATCTCGACTATTCCGGCGGAACGCTCGAGTCCCAGCCTTCAGCGCTGACCGAGTCGGCGGTTGAAGACGAGACGCCGGGTCAGCGCGGTAGCTCCGTCGGTTTCTCAGCCGGTGCTTCTTCGACGCTTTCCACCGGTGGAGCAGCGACCAAGGTCAAGACCGCCCAGGAAAACGTCGGCCGGAACGATCCCTGCTGGTGTGGCTCGGGCAAGAAGTTCAAGAAGTGCCACGGGTCCTGACGCCAGACCGGCCGGTTTCCCCAAGTCCTGAATGGAGCCAGAGAACCGAGAAGCGGTCGCCAGGGAGTTCGTCCGGGCCTTCAACGAGCGCGATCTGGATGCTTTCACCGCGACCCTCGACCCCGGGATCGAACTTCATTCGATGAAAGGAGTCCGGCAGGGCGTTCCGGCCGCGAGAGAGTGGGCCGACCGGTCGCCTGGCGGTGTCCAGCAGACTGTAGTCGTCACTTCGGCCGAGGCCAACGGTGACAGAGTGCTTCTTCGCATTCGGCGTGACTGGCACTGGGCAGAGGATGGATCGCCGGCCGGAAGCGACGAGATGGCCTGGTTCTTCCTGGTCGGAGACAGCGGAATCGTCACCTGGATGCCCTTTACTGACAACGCCGAGGCATCAGCGGTTTTCACCAAGCCGTGAAATGCGGTCGAGGTCGGTGTCCTCGAAGGAACGCGGATCCTCGACCGGTTCGAGGTGGGTGAAGACCGTGGCCTGGTCGAACACCTGCCGCAGTTCCTCTTCGATCCCTTCGGCGAAGTCGTGGCCCCGCTGGACTGACCACTCACCGGGGACCAGGACGTGTACCGAGACAAAGGCGCGTCGTCCGGCCCGGCGCGTGCGCAAGGCGTGGAACTGGATGGTCTCACTGGCGTGTCCATCGAGGACCCGGGTCACTGCCTTGAGCTCTTCGACCGGCAGGGCTTTGTCCATCAACCCCGCCATCGAGCCGCGCATCAGGGATACGCCGGTGCGCACGATGTTCGCGGCGACCAGTAACGCGATTATCGGGTCGAGCCGTTCGAAACCGGTCAGATAAACCAGTGCGACCCCGACGATCACGCCGACCGAGGTCCAGACATCGGTCATCAGGTGCCTACCGTCGGCTTCGAGCGTAAGCGAAGTCTCCTCACGCCCGGTCGAGATCAGGTACCGGCCAACGATCAGGTTGACAACAGAAGCGGCTGCCGAGACCGCAAGTCCGGCCCAGACGTCCGTCAATGCGACGGGATCGATCAGGCGGCCGATTGCGGCATAAGCGATCGTGACGGCGGCGAGCACAATCAGGGCCCCTTCGAAACCGGCCGAGAGGTAGTCGGCCTTCTCGTGACCGTACGAGTGGTCTTCGTCGGGCGGACGGGTGGACCAGAGGATCACGGCGAGGGCCACCAGCGCGGCGACCAGGTTGACCACTGACTCGGCCGCGTCGGAGAGCAGTCCGACTGAGTCGGTCAGCAGCCAGGCCACGGTCTTCATCGCGATCGTCAGGACGGCTGCGGCGATCGACAGCGAAATAACTCTGACGAGGCGCTTCCGGCGCCTGTCGTCATGGCTTTGGCCAGGGTTCGGGGTGACTGTCGAGGCCATATCGGGGATTCTCCCAGTCATCCGCCCGATGCCGCGTGGAATAACCTTCGTGCATGGCCGAAGCCGTAAACATCGAATCCGTTCCGGCCCGGCTGACGGCGATCCAGAACAACCTGACCCTGCTCGACGACTATCTCGATCCGGCCGCTCTTCAGACTGAAATCGACCGCCTGGAGAACGAAATGCAGGACCCGGCATTCTGGGACGACCAGGAGAAGGCGGCCAAAGTCTCGGCCGAGCATTCGCGGGCGCAGAAGAAGCTGACGAGTTTCCGGGGACTCCAGTCCGAGGCCACTGACCTCGTTGAGATGGCGGAGATGGCCGAGGCCGACGCCGAGATGGCGGCCGAACTCGACGACCAGCTCGCTTCGGTCGAATCCCGGCTCGAGGAACTCGAAGAGGCCCGCCTCTTCAGCGGCGAATACGACGCCGGCGATGCCCTGGTGACGGTCCACGCCGGCGCCGGCGGCACCGACTCCCAGGACTGGGCCGAGATCCTTCTGCGCATGTACCTGCGCTGGGCCGAGCGCCGGGGCTTCACGGTCGAGATGAAGGAGGCCTCAGAAGGCGACGAAGCCGGCCTCAAGTCGGCGACCTTCATGCTCAAGGGAGAGAACGCCTACGGACTGATCGCCGCAGAGCGAGGAGTCCACCGATTGGTTCGTATCTCACCCTTTGACTCTTCCGCCCGGCGCCACACGAGTTTCGCCCAGGTGGACGTTGCGCCGGTCGTCGACGAGACGGTCGACGTCGAAATCGACGAGACCGAAGTTCGGGTCGACACCTACCGCGCATCCGGAGCCGGTGGCCAGCACGTCAACAAGACCGATTCGGCCGTCCGCCTCACCCACCTGCCGACCGGCGTGGTCGTCCAGTGCCAGAACGAAAGGTCGCAGACCCAGAACAAGGCCCAGGCGATGCAGATGCTCAAGTCCAAACTGATTGAGCTGGAAGAACGCAAACGCACCGAAGCCATGAACAAGGAACGCGGCGAAATGAAGGACGTGGCCTGGGGCTCGCAGATCCGCAGCTACGTGATGCACCCGTACACAATGGTCAAGGACCACAGGACGGATTACGAGGTGGGGGACACCCAGAAGGTCCTCGACGGAGACATCGACGGGTTCATACGGGAGTACCTCAACCGCACTGTCGTATAGCGCCACCGGCGCGGGGTACGGAGGTACCTCCTCCGGGGCAACGCTCCCTTGATCGGGCCGAATCGCGGGACTGCCTCGGTCGCCAGCCCTCCGGGGGCACCTCCGTACCCCGCACCTCACCCGAATCAGCTGAAGGTACCCTGTGGGCTTTCGAGGTCAAGCAGCCTCTGCTTCAGCCGCGACCCGCTCTTTCCTCCGCCATAGCCACCGATCGATCCGTCGCTCTTGACAACCCGGTGGCATGGGATTATCAGGGCTATCGGGTTGACTGACATTGCCGTTCCTACCGCCCTTGCCGCTCCGGGGCTTCCCGCGATCTCGGCGACCTCTCCGTAACTTCGGGTCTCTCCGAACGGGATTTTCGAGACTGCCTGAAGCGCCTTGCGATGGAAGCCGTTGACGAGCCTCAAGTCGAGGGGCAGGTCGAAGTCCTTTCTTTTTCCGGCCAGGAAGTCTTCGATCTGGTAAGCGGCCTGATCGACTTTCTCGCCACCTTCGACCGGCTCCAGACCGGTGCGGGCGATTACCTCTTCGACCAGTTCGTCCGGGTCGGAGCCGGGGAGTGAAACACGAACGACGCCTTCGTCCGTGGCGGCGAGTGCGACCGGTCCGAGTTCGGTGTCGAAGACCGTGTGACTGAAGCTGCCGCTCATTCTTTAATCATAAGCTTGAACAATGAGCACTTTGCCGGCGGGGACGGAAGACCTGATTGAACGGGCGCTGGCGGAAGATCTCGGCTCCGGAGACGTCACCGCTGAAGCGACAGTTCCAGAGGACCTTCAGGCCCAGGCCCACATCGTCCAGAAGGAACCCGGGGTGATCTGCGGCCTCGACATCGTCGAAGAGGTCTTTCGTCGAACCGGTGCCACGGAGATGGATCGCACCGTGATCGAAGGCCACTGGCACGACTCGGTACCGCGCGACGTGGCCCTGCTTCAGGGGCCGGCCCGGGCACTCCTCGCCGGTGAGCGTGTCGCCCTCAACTTTCTCGGCCACCTCTCCGGGATATCGACGGCCACTGCGCAGTTCGTCGATGCGGTCGCAGGGACCGGGACCAAGATCCTCGACACCCGCAAGACCACGCCGGGAATGCGCCTGCTGGAGAAGCGGGCTGTCTCGTGGGGCGGTGGCATGAACCATCGCTTCGGCCTCTACGACGCGGTGCTGATCAAGGAGAACCACATCGCCATGGCCGGCGGGGTGGGGGCGGCGGTGAAAGCATCCCGCCGGGCCTCACCCGACTTGAAGATCGAAGTCGAAGCCGAGACCCTTGACGAAGTCGGGGCGGCACTCCGAGCCGAGGCAGACCAGATCCTGCTCGACAACATGGACATCGACCAGCTCGTCGCGGCGGTTGCGGCCCGGGACGAAGTGAGGCCGGCCAGCAAGCTGGAGGCGTCGGGCGGAATCACCCTCGCCAACGTCGCCCGGGTGGCAGCGACCGGAGTCGACTTCATTTCAGTCGGAGCGCTGACTCATTCCGCTCCCAGCCTCGATGTCTCGTTGCTGCTGAACCCACTGTCGTAGAATCGGTCCATGGCGACCGAACTACCAGTTATCCAGCCGGACCTGCCGGCACCGCTCGATCCTGAGCTGATCACCGAGCTGAGCGCGGAGATACGCGAGCTTGCCGTCGAGCGCAACGCGGTCATCCTCGCCCACAACTACGAGCTGCCGGAGATCCAGGACGTCGCCGACTACATCGGTGACTCGCTCGGTCTCTCTCGCCAGGCTGCCGCCGCCGACGCCGAGATCGTCGAGTTCTGTGGAGTCCACTTCATGGCCGAGACAGCCTCGATCCTCTCGCCGGAAAAGAAGGTCCTCATCCCCGACCTCGATGCCGGCTGTTCTCTCGCCGACTCGATCAACGCTGACCAACTGCGTGAATGGAAGGCGAAGTTTCCGGGCGCGCTCGTTGTCATGTACGTCAACACTTCGGCTGAAGTCAAAGCCGAGACCGACTACTGCTGCACGTCTTCCAACGCGGTGAAAGTAGTCGAACACATCTGGGCCGAGCACGGGCCGGAAACAGAGATCCTGTTCGGTCCGGACATGTGGCTCGGGGTTTACGTCGAAAGGGAGACCGGCCTGACCGATGACCCCGGGCGCCGTAGCCGGTTCCACGTCTGGGATGGGGAATGTCATGTCCACGCGGGAATCCGCCCCGATGACATCGTCCGTACCCGGGCCGAGCACCCGGAGGCTGAGTTCCTGATCCACCCCGAATGTGGGTGTTCCACCCAAGCGATGGAGTACGTGGCCTCGGGTGACATCGACCCCGAGGGCGTCCACATGCTCTCCACCTCCGGCATGATCGAGCACGTCAAGGACAACCCGGAGGGCAGCTTCATCGTTGCCACCGAGAACGGCATGCTCTACCCGATGCAGCAGGCCGCTCCGAAGGCCAATCTGATCGAAGCCAACCGGATGGCCTACTGCAAGTACATGAAAATGATCACCCTGCCGAAGCTGCGGGATTCCCTGCGCGATCTCACCGGTGAAGTCAAGGTCGATGCGGCAATCGCGGAGAAGGCCCGCTTGCCGATCGAGCGCATGGTTTCCATCGGCTGACGCTGGCCACCGCCAAAGTGATGCTCGCGGTGACGCTGCTCACTTCACCGGATCAGAGCTGACCGGCGGTTTTGCGTTCGGACCGCCCGGGCGGTCCGAGATCGTGTCGTCAGGAGCGTCCTTCTTTTCGTCGCCAGCGCTGGCGGGACCGCTTCCCTTCTTTTCTACGGCATCAGTCGGCTTGGCGGGGGCGGACCGGAGTCAGTCGTGGGGAGCCGGTCGAGTCGTCGTCGCCTCCACATCCGGTGACTACGCCCCGAGGAGCACTACCGAGGCAAGGGTCGAGAGGAAGATGCGCTTGCGGATCACCCGCGCATTGTTACGTATCAACCGGCGACGAAGATCCGCACGGTGTGACCGACCCGAGTCAGCCAGCCGGCGACCATCGATGCCCCGGTGACGGTTCCCCGGCGACCGGGCGAATAAGGGTCGAGTCGGACCGAACCCAGCCGGCAGCCGCTGGCTATGAGGGTCGTACGAGCCCTGGAGACGGTGAGACCCTTGAGTCTGGGGACTTTGCACCAGGTCCGTTCGGGAGGCGGAACCCCACCCGACCCGACGACATCGATTCCGGTCACACGAAGCGCGGTCTTCCTGATCCAGTCGCGCATCGGTTTGCCGGCGATCCTGGTGTCGATCGACGGAAGTACCGGACGGCACTCCGAGTCACCGAAGCTGGTCGCGCCCATCAGGCGGTACCCGCCCACGATCGGCGCGACCAGAGGCCCGCCACTGTCGCCGAAACAGGTCGAAGTGGTCGCAAGAGGTCCACCCATGCAGTTCATCGTCCGGCGTTTGAAGAGCTGGCCGTTGAGGCGCCGGCACACGCGGTCGTCGAGCATGACCTGCGTCGCGAAACGCAGGGTCGCGCTGGGCTTCTTTTTTGAGGGGCCGGTGACACCCCAGCCGGTTGTCTTCACGACCCGGCCTGGGCTCCAGATGTCGGCTTCGTCATCGCCGGCGATCTTGATCGTCTCCGACTTGAACGACTTCGAGAGCCGGAGCAACGCGAAGTCCCAGTTAGCAACACCGAACCTCTGTCTGTAGCGACGCTTGCCGCGGCTGTTCGCCGGCATCATCAGGTCAGCGACGGCGGCTACCTGGCCCGTTGATTCGTTGTTGAGGCGCGTTCGTCCGCTGATCACTTCGACCTTCTTGATCTGATGCTTGCTCAGATCGGCCACACAATGTCCGGCCGTAAGGACGAGGTCGGGGGCGATCAGCGAACCGCCGCAGAAGAAGCGGGCACGGGGTTTCTTCTGCGGAGCCACCCTGCCGCTCACCGCCAGGGCGACCTGCCAGGGCGAATTCTTGATCTTTGTGGTCTTTCCGCGGACGATGCTGGTCTGTGCGGCCCCGGCTTGTTCGGGAGGCGAGAGCAGACTGAGGCTCAGGCAAAGGACCGTGACCCCGGCGAGTGCAAACGCACGAATTCCTGCTGTTCGGGCTTCACCGAGCATCAACGAAGCCTACCGAGTACGATTTGCGTGCAAACGCTAATACTTTCTTCATGTAACGCTTTTGGAGCAGGTGGTTGATGTCTTCCAATGGAAGGAATTGAACCTCCGCGCCGGAATAGGGCAGACCAGATGGCTTTCGGAAAGAAGAACAAACAGCAATTGGTTGCGGCAGAGCTTGAAGAAGCACGTGCCCGCCAGCAAACTGAGCGACCCCGCAAGGGCGGCGCCCCGATCATCGAGATGCGTGACGTCAGCAAGGTCTACGGCGGCGGTCATCTGGCTGTTGACCGGGTCTCGCTCGCGGTCAACCGCGGTGAATTCGTCTTTCTCGTCGGCCCCACGGGCTGCGGTAAATCAACCCTGATCAAACTGCTGATCCGTGAGCTCGAGCCCACCGACGGCACCGTTTCGATCGCCGGCCGTGACATCGGCCAACTCTTGGACAAGAGGATTCCTCAGCTCCGCCGGAACATCGGCACGGTCTTCCAGGACTTCAAGCTGCTTCCGAGCCGGACGGTCTATGACAACGTTGCCGACGCCCTCCAGGTGATCGGTGCTTCGCGCGCCGAGATCCGCCAGAAGGTTCCGGAGACGCTGCGCCTCGTCGGACTCTCGACGAAGCTCCACAACTATCCGGACGAGTTGTCGGGCGGTGAGCAGCAGCGTGTTTCCGTGGCTCGCGCGTTCGTCAACCATCCTCCTTTGCTGCTGGCCGATGAGCCCAGCGGAAATCTCGACCCGGTTACTTCAGTCGGCATCATGCAGCTGCTCTACCGGATCAACAAGACCGGAACCACAGTCGTGGTCGTGACCCACGACCGCGAGATGGTCGACCGCATGCGCCGTCGCGTCATTGAGCTCTATGAAGGCCGGGTCATCCGCGACGAGATCGCCGGCGGATACACAGAAGAGTCGACCACCGAATTCGGCATGCGTGTGCGTGGCGAGATGGGCGTTGGCGTTGAAGGCCACTCGAACGGAGTTCACTGATGGGCAAGCTTTGGTTTTTCACCGGGGAAGCGATTCGGGCCATTCGCAAGAACATGGCCCCAACCACCGCTGCGATCGTCACCACGGTCCTGACCGCCATCCTTATCGGCGTCCTGATCCCGATCTTCCAGACGACCCAGAGCAAGAGTGCCGACGTGCGTGACGACCTGCAGTTGCGGGTCTATCTCTACGACGATGCGACTTCGGAGGAGACGGCCGCCCTCCAGAACGAGGTTGGGGCACTGCCGCATGTGGCCAGTGTCTCCCTCCTCACCAAGAAGGATGCCCTGGCTGAGTTCAAGAGCGACTTCGCCCAGGAGAACCGCGATGTCCTGCAGGAGATCAAGGGCAACCCCTTCCCCGCCAACTTCGTCGTCAAGCCTGATGACGCGGCCAATCTCGACGCAATTCGGGCCTCTCTCCAGCCACCGGGCAAGAGCGGACAGCCAACCTTCATTTCGCCGATCGTCCAGAAGGTGGATGACCGTCAAGCCGATGCGCAGAAGATCGAAGAGGTCACCGGTGCACTCAAACTCGTGCTGACGGTGATCACCGCCCTGTTGATCGGTGCCTCGCTGCTGCTGATCGGAAACACCATCCGGCTCTCGATTTACACCCGTAGGCGGGAGATTGAAGTCATGCGACTGGTCGGCGCCACGCGCTGGTTCATCCGCTGGCCTTTCATGATCGAAGGCGTCGTAGTCGGCATGCTCGGTGGTGCGATTGCGATACTTGTCCTGTGGATAGGCAAGGTCACAGTGGTGGATCCGCTCTCGGAGAACTTCGCGTTCCTGCAGGCCCAGGAGTCGATGTCCTTCGTGCTGCTCACGATCTGCCTGTTCGGTGCTGCCGTGCTGGTCTCGGCAGTCGGCTCCGGGCTGACGCTGCGCCGCTTCCTCAAGGTCTGAGCGGAAGCGCGACAGCTTGAGAGTCGCGTTCCTAGCGCTGTTTGCGGTAGTCGCTGGACTGATCACAGGAATGTGGATCGGGGGCCACCCCGAGAATCTGCCGGGTCCCGTAAGTGACGTCTTCGTCCAGTCCGATCTGGTCACGGAGCAGTCGCCCAGCGATGAGGCGGCGGGCGTCATCGCCGAGAACTATTGGCGGCAGACTGATCCCGATGAGGTCCAGGACTCGTCGATCAACGGCATGGTCAACACCTTGAAGAAGCAGTACAAGGACCGTTTTTCCCACTACTTCAACGCTGACGACCTGACCGCGTTCAACGATTCAATCAACGGATCGTTCAGCGGCGTCGGCATGACAGTCGGTGAGGTCGGCAAGGACGGCCTGCGTGTTGGGTTTGTCTTCAAGCGCTCTCCCGCTGAAAAGGCTGGTTTCAAGCAGGGCGACGTCATCGTCACGGTCGACGGAGAGTCGATCAAGGGCGAGAGTGCCGATCTGGCCGTAGCCCGGATCAAAGGCCCCGAAGGAACCGACGTGACCCTTGGAGTTCGGAAGGAAGGCAAAGGCAAGCCGAAAGAATTCACGCTGACCCGAGAGGAGATTCGTGTACCCATCACTTCCAACAAGGTCAAGACCGTGGACGGAAAGAAGCTGGGCTACGTCCGGCTCACGACATTCAGCGATGGCGCCAGTGTCAACTTGCGACGCGCGGTTGACAAGGCGCGGGAGAAAGGCGCAGAGGGCATCGTCGTGGATCTGCGGGCCAACGGCGGCGGCCTGTTGCCGGAAGCGGTTTTCACCTCGAGCATCTTCATCCCCAAGGGCGAAGTCATCGTAAAGACCGAGTCCCGGACCCAGCCGTCAAAGACCTACCGGGCGATCGGCAAAGACATTGGCGACTTTCCGCTCACCGTCCTGGTCAACCGTGATACCGCTTCTGCCGCCGAGATCCTCGCGGCGGCTCTGCAGACTGACGTCGACGCGCCGGTTGTGGGGACCAGGACCTATGGCAAAGGCGTGTTCCAGCAGGTGATCGATCTCGACAACGGCGGCGCCCTCGACCTGACCGTCGGCGAGTTCTTCACGGCGGATGGGGTTTCGCTCGCCGGCAAGGGACTCAAGCCGGACGTCAGGGCTCCGCTCGACCTCGACGCCAGGAGCGACACCCAGCTCGACAAGGCTTACGAAGTGCTGGGCGACGAGATCACCGCCGCAGACGAGTCGTAGTGGCCCGGCCCGCCGGCAGCTTTCACGTCGCCCTGCTCGAGAAGCGGGGCAAGTTCACGGTTGCCCGCCCAATATTCGAACCGGGAGATCAGGTGTCATTTGACCGGAAGGTCCGGTACCAGCCCGAGCAGATCATCCTGACCGAGATCCGTGGCGGCAGGGCCCGCTTTGTCAAGGACCTCGGCCGGATCGACAACGCCCGCGACGTCTGCGAAGCGCTTGCCGCCGAGCGTCTCGGTCGCCGCGGGTTCTCTCCAAAGGTGGAGGCCGAAGCCGAATATGCGGCCAGCCATCCGATCGATCCTCCCGGGGGTCGCCGCGACCTCACCGGCATGCCAACCTTCACGGTCGACCCGGCTACGGCCCGGGACTTCGACGATGCGGTTTCGGCGAAGCGCGAAGGAGATGGTGTCCGCCTCTGGATCCACATCGCCGACGTGGCCGCCTTCGTCCGGCCGGGCACATTGCTCGATGATGTCGCCTTCGAGCGGGCAAACAGCACCTACGTGCCGACTTCCGTCGAACCGATGCTTCCAAAGTCGCTCAGCGCCGGGGTCTGCTCCCTGTCACCCGGGGACTAGCGCGGCGCGGTTACCACCGAGATCCTGGTCCCGGCCAAAGGTGTTGTTGAGTCAGTCAGCTTCTACCGGAGCCGTATCCGGTCGGACGCCCGTCTCGACTACGAGCAGCTGGACCGGATATTCGCGGGCCGGGAGCGGCCTCCCGAGATCGTCGCAGGGGAGATCGACCTGACCCGGTTGGTCGCGGCGACCCTGGCGGACCTGCGGGCCGATGGAGCACTGACCGTTTCTTCGACCGAGCCTTCCTTCCAGTTCGACGACGAAGGCAATGTGATCTCCGCTGTGGCCGAACAGCAGACCGAAGCCCACCGGCTGATCGAGCAGCTGATGGTCCTGACCAACGAGCAGGTTGCTCAGATGCTGGAGCAGCGAGGCACTCCGACGCTCTACCGGGTCCACGAGCAGCCTGACCCTGACCGGATTGAGCGCCTGGTCGAACAACTCGCTTCCCTCGGTCTGCCGGCACCACCGATTCCGGCCGGTATGGGACCGTCCCAGGCTGGTGAGATCGCTGTCGAAGCGTCGCGTTCGGTTGCCCGCGAAGCAGAGCGGCGCGGTCACGGCAAGGTTCCTTATGGTTCTTTGATCCTCCGTTCGCTGAAGCCCGCGCGATACTCGGAAAAGAATCTCGGGCACGCCGGCCTCGGCAGCAGCGCCTACTCCCATTTCACCTCACCGATCCGGAGGTACCCGGATCTGGTCGTCCACCGTGGCCTGTTGGCTGAGTTGGGGGCGGGGGAGGACCGGCCGGTTCCTGGATCCGTCGCTGAAGCCGCCGTCCACTGTTCCGACATGGAGCGGGCTTCGACCCGCCTCGAACGCGATGCCGATGACATCTGCGCCGCGTTCCTGCTCGAGCAGGAGCTTTTCGAAAATGGCTTCAAGACCGAATTCGAAGGCGAAGTCTCCGGGGTTATCCGGGCCGGGGCCTTCGTCAACTTCGGTGGCAAGCTCGGAGACGTCTACGAAGGTTTCGTCCCGGTCAGGAAGATTTGCGGCGAATATTTCGACCTGAACCAGGAAGAAACGGCTCTGGTTGGATCGAAAACCGGCCGGGCGGTGCGATTCGGTGACCAGGTGGACATCACGGTCGAGCGGATCGACAAGCCTCGCGGCCGAGTTGACCTCGAGCCTGCCGAAGGCAAGCTTTGACCTGGCCGGCGGTTACATTGTTCTTTCCATGAGCAAGAAGGTCAAGAAGAAACGCGCACCGGCTTCCGGTGACGTAGCGACCAATCGCCGGGCCCGGCAGAAGTTCGAGTTGATCGAAAAAACCGAGGCCGGAATCGTGCTACTCGGGACCGAAGTCAAAGCATTGCGCGAAGGCAATGCCCAGATGCAGGACTCCTACGCGGTGATCGAAGACGGTGAAGTCTGGCTGCGGAACCTCCACATCCCGCACTACGCGCCGGCAACTATCAACAACCACGAACCGGAGCGCCCGCGCAAGCTCTTGCTCCATCGCGGTGAGATCGAGCGCATGATCGGCAAGTCCCAGCAGAAAGGCCTGACTCTCATTCCATCCCGAATCTACTTCAAGGGTCCGAAGGCGAAAGTCGAACTGGCGCTGGCCAAAGGCAAGGAAGGAAAGGACCGCCGGCGGGAGATCGCCGACCGTGATGTCCAGCGCGACGTTGAGCGGGAATTCAAGGGGCGGTATCGTTCCTGATCCCCAAAATGGTGGCAAGATGCCCACCAAAGATGGAAACGTTCACATGGCCCTAGACCTATCGTGCAAGGATTGAAACGAATGACCAAGAGACTTAGCACCGCCTTCAGCACATTCCTCTGCCTGGCCGCCCTTTTTGTGTGTGCCGGGGCTCCGTTTGCGGCTGCCGCGCCGAACGACCCTGCCGCCGCCGAAACCACGACGACCACCCCGGACCCTTCGACGACGGAAGCGCCGGTCACCGGACTCACCCCCGACCAGATCGCCGAACTCCAGGCACAGTCCGGAGCCACCGATACCTCCAACCAGAGCGTCTTCGAGAAGGCATCGGACTTCGTCACCGACAATGCACCGTTCTTCATCATCGGGATCGTCATCATTGCGGCGATCCTGGCCGGAATCTTCATCATGCGCGGCCGCTCAAAGAAGACGGGCGCTTCCGGAGTCCCCGCCGCATCCGCCGCTCGGGCAGCGCCGGGCGCCCCGGCTTCGGCTCCTTCGGCTTCTGAACTCCGCCGCCGCAAGCGCGCAGCGATGCAGCGGGCTCGGGAGGAGGAGCGGCTGCGCCGGAAGGCGCACATGGAGGGTCGCCGGCTGGCTGACCCGAACACCCCGCTGCCACTCAGTGCCAGGCTCCCCGACGATCAGAACCCGGCGTTCGTCCAGCCACAAAGTCTTGCGCTTGACCCGATCGAAGCCGAAAAGCAGGCTGCTCGCGCACCGGCCGCCGATGCCGTCGCCCGTTCCGGTGGGGCGGTCGCGCCGCCCGTTCCGAATGCCCCCTCCTCAACCGGTGCCATCCCGGCTCCGGTAGCCCCGAGCCAGACAGCCCCGGCGGCAGGTGTCGTCTACCCAACCGCCGCTGAACCGGACACCATCTACACGCCGGCCCCCGCGCCTCAGGCCCCTCCGGCGCCGCTCGCCGTCCAGGCGGACCAGCCGACTCAGGTCAACCCGGCCTCTGACGAACTGCCCGAGCCGGCGGTTGAAGCGCCTGGTCTCGACGCTCGTGTCGGAGATGCCGCTGCCGCATTTGCCGGTGCCGCCGCCGGTGGGGCGATCGCTTCGCATGCTGCCCGCCAGGAAGTCCCGGCTGCGGCTGAAGAGCCGGCTGCGGCTGAAGAGCCGGCTGCGGCTGAAGAACCAGTTGCGGCGGAAGAACTTGATGCCGAACAGCGTCTACGGGCCAAGGTCGCCGAGATCAGGGCCGAGCAGGGGAACGCGCCCGTTCCGGCAGCGCCAGTGCCGCCGGTAGTGCCGCCGAAACCGGAAGCCGCCCCGGCTGAGCCTGAAGTGGCTCCCGAGGCGGACGAGGCCATCGAAGGCGATCCGATTCCGCCGACTCCTTCCGGACTCGCAAGGGTCGAAGAGCGACTTCAGGCAAACAGTGAACTTCGCGACCGCACTCTGGCCGACGCCGAGGAGCGGCTGAAGAGGATTGAGCAGCAGGCGGCCGACGCCGAGAAGCGTGCCGCCTTCGCCGAGCGGCTGGCCCAGCTCAAGCTGGATGAGTCCGCACGGGAGCGACGGATGGAAGAAGTGATGTCCAGCATCGACCGCGCCGAAGAACGTGCCCGTGAAGCCGAGGACCGGTCCAGGTCAGCCGAGCGTGTGGCCTCCGCCGCACTTGAAGAGTCGGGAGGCCACTTGCCGGCCGCTGCGGCGCCGGAGTCACCTGACGTCGAGCCCGCACCACCGGAGCCCGTCCAGCCGCCGCCGACCCAGCCTTGGCAGGGCGCCGTCGCCCTTCCATCCGAAGCGCCGGCCGCTCCAGCACAACCCGTTCAGCCGGCTCCGCCGGCCGAACCGGTCAAGTCACCGCTGTTCGGCAGCGGCCTGCCAGGTAGCACCAGCAGCCCCGGCTCGCTCAACCTGAACAGCGCGACCTTTGAAGAGCTTCGGGATGCCGACCTGTCGGTGACCCAGGCGACAAGAATCCTCGCCTACCGCGAGCGCTTCGGCGGTTACCGGTCGGTCGAAGACCTGGAAAAGGTTCCAGGCTTCCCGGCAGAGCTGATCGAGTCCCTGCGCGGACGCATTAGCGTCTAGGACCTACACCTCGAAATACGTTCCGCTTGGGCCCAGGTTGGCTATTTCTGTTTTGCCGATCTTTGACCGCTGCCCCCAGGACTCGTGGATGTGACCGCAGACCGCGATCTTTGGCTGGACCGTCTTGACCGCGTCACGGATCGAGGTGCTGCCCAGGTGAAGATCTCCGGCGGAGTCGCAGTGGTTCTTCGGTGGCGAGTGCAGAACGAGAAAGTCATGCGGTGCAAGTCCTTTGAGTGCCGCCGCCGCAGCTTCCTCATCCAGGTCATAGCTCCAGGACCAGGGGGTGGTCGGGATGCCGGCTCCGAGTCCGAAGAAATTCTGGCCTTCGATCTCGGTCGAATCACCGTGGAGCACCGTTGCGGCCGACCAGCCCGATGCTGCTTCCTCAAGGGTTTCGAGCCGCTCGTTGTTTCCGGGCACGAGGACGGTCGGCGTCGTGATGCCTGAGAGGGCATTGATCGTTTCGACAAGACCTTCGTGAATCGAAGCGAAGTCACCAGCCCCGACTACGACGTCTGCGTCGGTGGACATCTCGGTCAGGCGGGCGGCCTGTTCAAGGTCCCGGTGCAGGTCACTGAAAGCGAGGATCTTCATAGTGCGAAGCCTAGTCCTGGCGGCTTTCGTACGCCTCGGCGAGCCGCAGCCAGATTTCACTTCGGGTGGGGAAGGACGGCACGGCGTGGCGCAGGCGACTCATCGGCACCTCGCCGACCATGGCGATGGTCGCTGCGTGAATCATCTCGGCCGTCTCAAATCCGGTGAAAGTGGCGCCGATGATCGTCTCGTCCGATCGGTCGATGATCAGTCGAGATGTCCCGTCCACACCTTTCCCGTAGAAGGAGGCGCCGGCTACGGCTCCGGTCGGAACTTCGACGATGTCGAATTCGCGTCCGGAGGACCGGGCGTCGGCTTCGGTGATGCCGACGGCCGCCACCTGGGGGTCGGTGAACGTGACCCGAGGCGATCCGTAGGGCTCGGCGGTCGCGGCAACGGCGCGACCGAGGATGCATCCACTGGCGACCCAGGCCTGGTACTTGCCCATATGGGTGAGCAGAACCCGACCGTTGACGTCACCGATCGCGTAGAGCCAGCCTTGGCCTTTGACGGACATGTTCTCTTCAACTTCGATGAAGCCGGAGCCGTCGACCCCGATCGTTTCCAGTCCGAGCCCTTCCACCAAAGGCTTGCGGCCTGTGGCGAGCAAGAGCTTCTCTGTTTCGAGCGTCCGGCCGTCGTTGAGTTCAACTGTGATCGCATTCCCGGCCTGGGAGACTTTCGTTGCCAGGGCGCCAAGGATGACCTTGACGCCGTAGTTCTTCTGGAGCGACGCCGCCACCTGTTCTCCGGCGAAAGGCTCCTCACGCATAAGAAGCCGTGGTTCGGGTTCGACCAGGGTCACCTTGGTGCCGAGGCTCGCCCACGCCGTCGAGAGCTCGCTCCCGACCGGTCCGCCGCCGAGGACGACCATCGAATCCGGCCGCACGCTCGCGGTTGTTGCGTCCCGGTTGTTCCAGGTGTCGACGTCGTCGATCCCTTCGATCGGAGGGATCGCGGCACCCGTGCCGGTAGAAATGATCACCGCTTTGCTCGCGGTGTAGGTCTGGTCCCCGACCCGGACGGTCTTCTCGCCTTCGAGGGCACCTTCACCGCGAATCAGTTCGATTCCCCGTTCCTCGAGCCATGGCAGCTGGGCCGAATCGTCGAGGTCGTGAATGACTTCATCGCGGCGAGCCAGCGTCGACTCGACGTCGATGGTGCCAGTGACGGCCTCCCTGGTGCCCGGAACCCGCTTCGCTTCTCCGAGCAGCTCTCCGGGCCGCAGGAGGGCCTTTGAAGGCATGCATGCGTAATAGGAGCATTCGCCGGCAACCAGATGCTTCTCCACGATGGCTACCCGCAGACCGCCGTCAGCCAGACGGCCGGCGGCGACTTCGCCGGCAGGGCCGGCGCCGATCACGATCACGTCAATTTCGGACATTGGTTGAGTCTAGTCGCCGACCCCGTACACTTGATGGGCAGCATTCAAGGGGACGACAGGCTTCGACGCAGTCATCCGTGCGAAAGGTTGCAGGTCGAGGATGTCGATGGCCTCGTAAAAAATCGGCAAAAAACCAATACGTGCGGACCATGAGTTCGCCCTCGCTGCCTAGATAACTTCTAGGTAATGAGAGTCGGTCCACCCTCGGCCCGTGGGGTGGGTAGCTGGCTTCAGAAACGGGCTTACCTGCGAGGGATGTTCTGACCTCAAGGGGACACTCAATCAGAACTGGTCTTTCGAGTCGTTTGTTGGCGTGATGCCCGGAAGACGAGATCAATACGCCAGCTAAACCTGTAGACGCTTTTCGAAACGCGGCTGCGGACGCGGGTTCAATTCCCGCCGTCTCCACTATCAGCCCAAAAGCCAAAGTGCTTGCCCCCGACCAAGGGGCGGAATGCAGAAGAAAGGGCCCGCACTGAGCGGGCCCTTTCGATGTTCAGCCGCCGGTCCGGACGGCGCGAATCAAGCCTCGGTGGCGTCCTGCTCGGAGCGGATCACATGCATCACGGCGTTGATCAGCGCCAGGTGGGTGAAGGCCTGGGGGAAGTTGCCGAGGTGGCGCCCCGACCGGGGATCAATCTCTTCCGCGTACAGCTGGAGTGAGCTGGCGTAACCCAGCAAACGCTCGCAGAGCTGGCGGGCACGGTCGAGCTCACCGATCTCGACCAGGGCGCTGACCAGCCAGAAGGAGCAGATCGTGAAGCTGCCTTCCTCGCCTTCCAGCCCGTCGTCAGTTTCGTCGGTGCGGTACCTGAGGACCAGGCCTTCGTCGGTCAGCTCGTCGGCGATCGCGAGCACGGTGGCGCGAATCCGGGGGTCGTCCGCCGGCAGGAACCTCAGCAGCGGCAGCAGCAGGCAGGAGGCATCGAGAGCTTCCGTTTCGTAGTGCTGGGTGAAGACACCACGATCGTCGACCGCGTTCTCACAGATGTCGGCGTGGATCTCATCGGCCGCCAGCTGCCATTCCTCCGCGAGCTCGTGGTCTTCGCGCAGGCGGGCGAGGCGGGTGCCGCGGTCGAGCGCCACCCAGCACATGACCTTCGACGAAGTGAAGTGCTTGGGCTCTCCGCGGACCTCCCACATTCCACGGTCCTTGCCCTTCCAGTTCTCGAGTGCGGCATTGACCTGCTGCTTGAGGATCGGCCAGATCTCCTCCGGCATACCGTCGCGCGACTTGGTGTGGAGGTAGAAGGAATCGAGCACCGCGCCCCAGACGTCGTGTTGCTTCTGGTCGTAGGCTTCGTTGCCGATACGCACCGGAGAGGCACCTTCGTATCCGTGCAGGTGGTGCAGGATCTCCTCGGTCAGCTTGGTCTCACCGGCCAGTCCGTACATGATCTGCAGGTCGTCCGAACCCCGGGCGACGTCGGCGATGAAGTAGAAGAAGTCGTTGGCCTCCCAGTCGAAGCCGAGCGTGTAGAGGCCCCAGAGGGTGAAGGTCGAATCGCGGATCCACGAATAGCGGTAATCCCAGTTGCGCTCACCATTCGGTGTCTCGGGGAGCGAAGCGGTCGCGGCGGCGATCAGCGCTCCCGTCGGTGAGTAGGTGAGGCCTTTGAGGGTGAGCGCCGACCGTTCGAGATAGCTGCGCCATGGATGGTCGGGGAAAGTGCCACGGGCGAGCCAGTTCTGCCAGTGGTGAGCTGTCCAGACCAGGCGTTCGTGAGCGTCGTCGTAGTCCTTGGGCGCTTCGTGCTCACTCCAGGAAAGGGCCACGAAGCGGACATCGCCCTCCTTGAGCAGGGTCCTTGCGGTGGTGCGTGGACCTTCAAAGCCGAGGTTGAGGTCACTGGTCAGCCTCAGCGTCGTTTCACAATCGGGGGCCGTGGCGATCCCCTCGTGGTAGGCGTCGCCGGCATACTCCCAGCTCGGCTGCTTGCGTCCGTAGTCGAAGACCGGCTTGCAGTCCATGGTCAGCTGAACCTCACCGTGTACGCAGCGCGCCATTCGCAGCAGCACGTGGTCGGCGTCGTAATCGGTCGGAGCCCGGCGGTGTGTACCCGAGCGGTCGCTCTCGTGGTGCCAGGGTCCGATCAGGAGTACGTCACGAACGATGATCCAGCCATCGCCGGTGCCCCAGCTCGTCTCGAGGACCATGGTGCCCGGCAGGTACCTCCGGTGGGTGGGCACGTTGATGTCGGCCGGTCCGAGCCGAAAGCCGCCGGCACTGCGATCGAGGATCGAGCCGAACACGCTGGGTGAGTCGAAGCGCGGCAGGCACATCCATTCGATGTTGCCGCTCGGCGCGACCAGCGCGGACACCTCTCCGTCAGAGAGAAAGCCGTAATCGGCGATCGGCGGGTACGGGGACACCCCATGGGCCGATTCGTAAACGGGAACCTGCGACTCCCAGGGGGAACCGGGAGTTTTCGCTCGTCCTGGATTGGGCCTGAAGTCGCCGTTGCTCATCGTTTGACCTAGGGAGTCGGGGTGGTCTCGGAGCAGGCAATCCTGCCACAACGCCAATCCCCGGCCCACCCCGGCCGTTCGGCTGCACACGAAGTCAGCAGAGTTGCCAAACTGAGAGTTTGCGCCCATGTCAGTCGTAACCGCATCCAACATCGGCATTCACCTCGGCGGAGAGCCTCTCTTTTCCGACGTCTCGTTCAAGTTGACGAGGGGTGACCGCATGACACTCTCCGGCCGGAACGGGGCCGGGAAGTCAACCTTGCTGCGGATGTTGGACGGCGAGCTGCCGAACGATTCCGGGTCGCTGAGCATCACTCGCGGGGTCCGGGTTGCACTTCACGACCAGCGCCCCCCGCGCGGGTCCGGACTGACCCTCTCCGGATACGTCTTCACCGGCCGGTCCGACACAATCGAGACTGAAGCGGAGCTCCAGGAACTCGAGCAGAAGATGTCCGGGGGCGACCACTCCGACGAAACCATGGGTGCCTATTCGAAGGCCCAGCAGAAGCTCGAACTTCACGGCGGCTACCGCTGGCGGGACGAAGTTCTGGTTGTACTTCGTGGACTGGGCTTCGACGACGCCGAGTTCGACCGCGACCTGTCCACCTTCTCCGGCGGCGAGCTGACCCGTGCCTCGCTGGCCCGCGCACTTGCCGCCCGGGCCGACCTGCTGCTGCTCGACGAGCCGACCAACCACCTCGACATCCAGACACTCGAGTGGCTTGAGGGATATCTCAAAGAACTGGACGCGGCCGTGGTCCTGGTCGCGCACGATCGCTGGTTCCTCGAATCCGTAGGCACCTCGGTGCTCGAACTCGAGTTGGGTAAGTCGCGTTTCTTCAAGGGTCCCTGGCACGCCTGGCGCAAGGAGCACGCCGCCCGCCAGGTCGCGCTCGGCAAGCAGATCGAGAAGCAGGAGGCCGAGATCGCCCGCATGGAGGCCTTCGTCGAGCGCTTCCGCTACAAGGCGAGCAAGGCCAAGCAGGCCCAGTCGAAGGTCAAGCAGATCGACAAGGTCAAAGCTGATGCCGCGTCGTTTGATCCCGAGGACAAACGCCGCTTGGCCTTCAGCTTCGCCCAGCCGGAGCGGGCCAGCCGGGTTGTGCTGAAAGCGGTCAATGTAAAGCTGGAAGTACCGGGTCGAACTCTCGTCGACAACGCCAACTTCCTGATCGAGCGCGACGAGCATGTCGTCCTGATTGGTGCGAACGGTGCAGGCAAGACGACACTGATCGAAACCCTTGCGGGTGAACGCCAGCCCGCCGCCGGATCGGTGCGTCTCGGCCACAACGCCAAGCTCGGATACCTGTCACAGCACGCAGAGACGGCGGCCGGCGAGGGATCGGTGCTCGACGCGGCCTCCCGTGAGACGGGGCTCTCCGGACAGAAGGTTCGTGACCTCCTCGGAGCCTTTCTATTTTCCGGGGGCGACGTCAACAAGTCGCTCTCCGACATCTCAGGTGGGGAGCAGCGCCGGCTCTCGCTGGCGATCCTGGTGGCCTCCGGTGCGAATGTGCTGCTGCTTGACGAGCCGACCAACCACCTCGACATCGAGAGCCGGGAAGCACTTGAAGACGCGTTGTCGGTCTTCCCGGGTGCGCTGATCCTGATTTCGCATGACCGGGCACTCCTCGAAGCCGTCGGTGGCCGCACTCTGGTTTGCGAGGACGGCGAGGTCAAGTCCTTCCAGGTCGGCTGGGCCGAGTACCAGCATGACCGCGACCTGGAGGCCGAAGCCGAGCGCGAGGTCCGGCCGGCAAAGGCCACCAGGAGTGAGAACGCCCGCCGCGGGGGTTCGCCGAACAAAGAGACTGCGAAGGCCCTTCGCCGGGTGACCAGCCTCGAGAAGCAGGTCGAAAAGGCCGAAGCCGAACTGGCAAGGCTCGAAGACCGGCTCGCTGACCCTGGAGCCTGGTCGACTCCCGAGAAGACCGCGAAGAACACCCGCCGCCACGACAGGGCAAAGCAGAAGGTGGTCGACCTCTATCAGGAGTGGGAGGCGGCCGAAGGGGTGAACAGCCCGGTCGCCTGACCCTGCCGGTCAGTCTTTCTTGAGGCGGTCGAGTCGGCGCCTGGCCGGTTCGATCACGAGCTTCCCGATGAACAGCGCGATGATCGCGCCGAAGACGGAAGCCAGAATGAGCACGATGATCTGCTGGGCGCCGTCCTCGACGTCGAGGCCGGCCGCAGCCACAACGCCGCAGGTTTCACCCGGCTGGCAGTTCCAGACCCAGCGCCCATTCAGGTACCCCGAGGGGGCCGGGATCGAGTTGACGGTGTCAACCTGCATGTCGTTGCCGAGGGTGAGCGAGGCTGACGATCCGGCTCCGCCTTCGACTACCGGAAGCTGCATGAAACACGAGAGCAGGCTGCGTTTTGAACTCGGTTCGCGGAGGGTGAAATGGCCGACGCCGTTTCGGTTGAGCGCTATCGGCCGGGATAGGTCCCGCTCCGACTGGATGGTGGCCATTGAAGAACCGCTCTGAAGCCCACTGACCCTGATCGTTCCCAAAGCCGGGTCTCCACAATCTTTGATTGAGAGATCGATCGCGGTCCGTCCGGTCGATCCACTCACGGCGATGACCGGGGACTCGCCCTGCGGGGGCCGGTGCTGGTTCAGCGTCAGAGCCGCCGCCACGATCACGAAGAGTGCGGCGCCCAGTCCTGCCGCGATGCCGAGGCGAAAGGAAATGAACCGGCCGGGGTGGGGGATGAGTTCGCCCCAGGGCCTGCCTTTCCGCCACTTCACCAGCATCGGAATCAACGAAAAAATGCAAAGGGCGACGAAGACGAACAGCACGACAGACAGCGAAGCTTCGATTACGTCGGAGAAAGTCATGCGTCCCCGCACTCTAGATGTTTGATTGAGGATCCACCGCAACCGCCGAAGGCAATAGGCTTTCGCCGTTCTCAGCCACTACCGGAGGCATACACATGACCAGGTTTCGTCTCGTCCTTTTTCTCATCCCCGTTCTTGCCATGGCCTTTCTGGTCGCCGGCTGCGGCAGCGACGATTCTTCTGATGACTCGTCCAGCAGTGATTCGACCAGTACGGCGTCTACCTGTAGCCCCGACAACCTGAACACGTTCAGCGACGGTGTGCTGACGATCGGTACCGACAGCCCCGGTTACCCGCCGTACATCGAAGACAACGACCCGACCAACGGCAAGGGCTTCGAAGGAGCGCTCGGCTACGCGATTGCCGGGGAACTCGGATTCAACAAGTCGGAAGTCGAATGGACAACTGTTCCATTCAACGCTTCGTATGCCCCCGGACCCAAGAAGTTCGATTTCGACCTGAACCAGATCTCGATCACGCCGGCGCGCGAGAAGGTGGTTGATTTCTCAACCCCTTACTACGAGGCCAACCAGGCGGTCCTGGTCAACAAGGATTCCGACCTTGCCGACGTGACGAGCCTTGATCAGCTCGCGGATGCCAAGATCGGCGTCCAAGTCGGCACGACCAGCCTCGAGGCCGTCAACTCGGCGATCGAACCGAAAAACGACCCCAAAGTCTTCAACAATTCGAACGACGTGGTCAGCGCGCTCAAGCAGGACCAGGTCGACGCGATCGTGGTCGACCTCCCGACTGCGCTCTTCCTGCAGTCCGACAGCCTGCCCAATGCGGTGGTCGCCGGCCAGTTCCAGGCTGAAGGCGGCGATGAATGGGGAGCATTGCTCGCCAAGGATTCGAGCCTGACCGATTGCGTCAACCAGGCGATCGACTCGCTCGACTCTGACGGACGGCTCGAGGAGATCACCGAACAGTGGATGAGCGCTTCGGTCGAAGCGCCAGAACTCAATTGAGTGAGGGTTCATTCCCCTCGCTTCCAATGACGTGACGAAGGGCGCTCGTCAGGCCGCCCGCGAGAAGGCCAAGAAGGCCCGAACGCGGCGCGGCCAGACGATCGCCGTGGTTTCGTCGGCCGTCGTACTGGGCGGCCTGTCCGCGCTGATCTTCACCAGCAGCGGCTGGCCAGATGTACAGGAGACGTTCTTCTCGGCCGAGGCCTTCAGGACTTCCTTCCCGGACATCCTCAAGGCGTTCTGGCTTGACGTGAAGATGTTCCTCGTCATCGAAGTAGTCGTGCTTGTCCTGGGTCTGGTGATCGCGCTTGTCCGTTCGGGCCGAAACCCGGTTTTCTTCCCCATACGATTGATCGCGGCCGTCTACTGCGACATCTTTCGTGGGGTGCCGGTGATCCTCCTGATCTACATGTTCGGCTTCGGGATCCCCGCGCTCGGGTTGTCGGGCGTACCGAACGATCCGATCCTGTTGGCAGGGTTCGCCCTCGCCCTCGCTTACGGTGCTTACGTGGCCGAGGTGTACCGGGCGGGGATCGGATCGGTACACCAGACACAGACGGACGCCGCGCTGGCGGTCGGGCTTACCCGCACCCAGGCACTGCGGCACGTGGTCCTGCCACAGGCGATTCGAAGGGTCCGCCCACCCCTGCTCAACGACTTCATTTCGCTTCAGAAGGATGTCGCCCTGGTCTCGATCCTTGGCATCGTCGAGGCCTTCCAGCAGGCTCAGATCTTCGCGGCGTCCACCTTCAACTACACGCCGCTGGTTGCCGCGGCACTGCTGTACCTGGCGGTGACGATTCCAATGGCTCGGATTCTCGACCACATCACGGCGCGCGGGGAGGTCAACGCATGACCGTCCCGGTACTCGAGTTGAAGGGCGTAACCAAGTCGTTCGGCGAGCGCCTGGTGCTCGACGGCATCGACCTGTCTGTCGACGAACACGAAGCGGTGGCGCTGATCGGCGCTTCCGGCTCGGGCAAGTCCACGCTGCTGCGCTGCGTCGATCTGCTGGTCGAGATCGACGACGGGGATGTGTTCCTCGACGGCGAGGTGATCACCGATCCCTCGGTTGACGAAGTTGACGTTCGCCGGCGGCTCGGATTCGTCTTTCAGGCCTTCAACCTGTTCCCGCACATGAGCGTGATCGACAACGTCACGCTGGGAATCGTCCGGGGGCAAGGGGTAGGCAGCACCGAAGCCGTCGACCGCGGCCGGGCCCTGCTCGAGAAGTGCGGACTCGAAGGCAGGGAGAAGGATCGCCCCGACGAGCTCTCCGGTGGCCAGCAGCAGCGGGTGGCGCTGGCTCGCGCCTTCGCCGCCGAGCCCCGGGCGATGCTGCTCGACGAGGTCACCAGCGCCCTCGACCCGGAACTGGTCGGCGACGTCCTCGAGGCCGTCCGGGAACTAAAGCTCGAAGGAATGACCCTGATCTTCGCCACCCACGAAATGTCGTTCGCCCGTGAGGTAGCCGACAAGGTCGCTTTCCTCCACAGTGGCCGAATCATCGAGGCGGGAAAGCCCGAAGAAGTGCTGGACGATCCCAAAGAGCCGGAGACCCAGAAGTTCCTCAGGCGCCTCCTCGCAGGCGGACGAATCTAAGCCGTTTTTCAGGAGGCAAGGCATTCTGTGCCGCGTTTTGTCCCTATATGCGCATTGCACGGCACAGAACCCCGGCCCAGGCTTCCCCGGGTGGGGTGCGGGCCGCGGGGGCACGTCCTTCGGGGCAACGCTCCCCGGGTCGGGGCGAGTCTCGCAAGTGCCTCGGTCGCCAGCCCTCCGGACGCACCCCCGCGGCCCACACCCGAGTCGAGGGCTCCGAGATGCCGAGACCACGAAAGTCAGTTATAACGACTGACTTTCGTGGTTTCGCCGGCCTGCGGGCTCTAAGCGTTCGGCCCTACCAGGGCTCCCGCAAGTGGTGCACGGGGACTGCCTGCGAGCGGCTGGCAAGGAGTAAAGCCCGGGAATATCCGTGATCGTACTCCCGTGCTTGAGCTGATATTCCCGGGCGTCGACGCAGTCCAGGCGCCGCTCAGGCGGTTCCCGGGCGCCGCTTCCTCTACTTCCTGCTGCCCTTCTTGTTCTTCTTGTGCTTCGACTTCTTGTGCTTCTTCGGCTTCTTGGGGCTGAGTCCGCCGGCTTTCTTTGCCTTGTAGACGCACTTGCGGTTCTGGTACCGGACCTTCTTGACCTTCCGCTTGTTGCCCCTGAACCGCTTGAGCCGCTTCTTGAGCTTCTTCTTGCAGACCTTGCGCTTCTTCTTGATCAGCTTGCGGTTGATCTTGAAGCGCTTGACCTTGGCGACAGACAGCTGCGACCAGTTGCCTGCCGAGTCCTGTGAGCGGATGCCGATGTAGAACGGCTTCTTGGTCTTCGCGTTGACCCTGAGCGTCTGCTTGGCGCCCGGTTCACCAATCGCCGGTGCTTTCACCGCCGAGGTTGTTGCGAGCGAGGGAATCGAGATCGACTTGCCCGAGCGGTAGATCTCGTACTTCGAGATCTTGCCGTTGCTGACGCCGTTCTGGCCCGGTGCGTGCCAGGTCAGCTTGGCCCGCTTCTTGTTGCGCTTGACCTTGACACTGACTCCGGCCGGTGGCTTGACGTCTTTCCCGTAGTTGCCGGAGTTGTGTTCGTCGTGGCGGTAGTGGCTCCACTCGTCACTCTTCTCCGGACTGCCGCCGACCTTCCACATGAAGAGCTGGCCTTCGCGGGTGCCGTAGGCCAGGTTCTGCTGGCCGTCGTAGTTCGGATCCCCGACCACGCCGCCGAAAGAAGTCCACTGTCCGGTCCATTTCGGGAAGCCCGGGGCTTCCTTGCCGTCGGGGCCACGGGCGTGGATCCAGTACGAGTCATTCGACGAGATCATCGAGGTGGTGTTGTCGTTGGTCAGGTTGGCCACGATCGGCGAGACGAAGAACGGGAAACCGTCCTGGTCGGTTGGGAAGCTGTCCAGAGTGTCACCTGTTGCCGGATCCCAGGCCTGGTCGAAGACGTGGATCAACGAAGCCTGACCGGCATCACCGAGTGACTTCTGCAAGGTTGATCCACCGGCGGTCGGCTGCATCAGGTTCGGCTTGCCACTGCCCTTGAGGTCACCGATTGCGAGCTGGCCGGTTACCCCGACGTTGAGTCCGTCGGCGCCGTAGTACGGCGGGATGCCGCCGCAGGTCGCGGTCCCACAGGATCCCTGCATGCTCTTCCAGGTTGAACCGTCGGCGTTGAGGATGGTCGGGAAACCGGCCACGGGGGTGACCGCGGCCCGCGCCTTGCCGGAACCGTCGAAATCGGCGATGGTAACAGCGTTCGAGCCTTCCTGGACGAAGTCGATTGACTGCGAGTAGCAGCCCCCCAGGGCACCCAATGCAACCGGCCAGCCCGTCATGTAGGGGCCACCGGCGTGATTGTTGCCGTCTGACTGAATCCCGTAGGCCCAGACCCTGTTGCCGGCGTCGTCACATTGGTAACCACCGATGAAGACCTGATCCTTGCCGGTGCCGAGCAGATCGCCGACCCCCGGTGTCATCATCAGCTTGGCATCGTCGATGAGCTTGTCCGGGGGAATCGTGTTCTTGATCGAGTCGGGCAGGGTCACCTTGACCGGCCAGCCCGGGGAGGGCGTGCCGTCGGGCTGCCAAGCGTAGACATGTCCATCGTAGGACGACATCAGGATGTCGAGGGTGCCGTCTCCCTGGAGATCACCGAGGGCCGGCGCGGACCAGTTGCCGCGGGCGGGCAGTCGCGTCTTCGTGCCGAGCGGCGTTGGCACCGGCAGCGTGTCGTACTGCGCCAGTGGCTTGACCGGGAATCCTTCTCGCAGCTCTCCGAGACGGTTCCAGGCATAGACCCAGCCGCTGGTCGTGGCGGCGACGATCGACTGCGCGCCGTCGCCGGTGAGGTCACCGATCGCGATTCCACTGATCGGATCTCGCGCTTCGCGCAGGCCCTGGACCGAGTTGTACGAAGCGGCGTTGAAGTTCTGCGGGTTGTTTTCATCGATGTAACGCAGCTGCCTTGTCATGACCGGGAAGCCGGCGGCCTGCTGGCCGTCGGGCTCGAGGGCGCTGACGACGCCGTCGTTCGTGCCGAAGACAAGCTCTTGCTTGTGGGTGCCGTTCAGGTCGACGAAGGCCGGTGCGGCACTGATCTCGGTGCCGATCGACTTCGGGAAGCCGTCAACCATGCCGGTGTCGGTGCGGGCACCGAAGGACCGGCGGTCCTCGCCCTTCAGCCCATTGCCGTCCTTGGCGCGCAGGCGGATCGAGACCGTGTACTGCTCCGGTCCGTCCGGCGGCAGAGTGCTGGTCGGGTTCTTCGCGGCGTAGGACGCGGGAATCTCCGAGGTGTCGATCGTGCCGAGCACGCCCGACTTCCCGGCATTGCCCGTCGAGACGGTGTGGAAGTCCGTGTCCTTCGGATTGGCACCAAGGGCGTACTCGAGTACCCAGTTGACGCCCTGTGAACCCCAGGCGGACGGCTTGACGTGGCCCTTCACCTGAAGCGTCATTTCCTTGGTTGGATCGACGTACTTGTACCAACCGGGTGACGTGATCAGGGCTTCCGGGGGACCCGTCCATCCATGATCAGCTTGGTCGCCTTGCCGATGTTCGGTCGGCCGTATCCGTACTGGGTCGACCAGTTCGTATGGAAGTCATCGGTCTTCGAGTCGGGGTTACCGGGCCACTGCTTGGGCACGGTGGGGTGGTCAACTTGTGGAACGACCGGGCTGGCGGTGTTCATCAGGACCTGGCGTACCTCATTCGGATTCAGGATCCGCGGGTAGGCATGGGAATCAACCGCATTCATCGCCGCCGACTGGACCATGCCGAGCTCAGCAGCCTGGAAAGGGGTCGAGCCCGACGTCGTGGTCTCCATGCCGGAGAAGACCGCGTGTGTGCCATAGCTGGTCACATTGGAACGTGCCCGGAAAGTCCTGACGTCCTTGCCTTCGACGTCCTGGACGACCGAGTTGCCGGGGAAGACCTGGTCGTAGAGGTGGCCGTCGGTGTGGTCCATCGCGTCGAAGTCGTTCGAGTCGAAGGAGAGCAGGACGTTCTTCGAGGTGGCGTAGTCGACGGCTTCGCGGGCCGCGCTGGAGTAGGTGTACGAGACGACGACTGAAGCGACCGACTTGGCACCGGCGTCGACCGCGTAGGTCAGGGCGGGTGCCCAGCCGTCGGTCTTGCCGACCGATTCGGCGCCGGACTTGACCGGCAGCACGCGGCATTCGCGGCAGACGCCGACGTCGCCGTAGTTGTTGTTGGCTTCGGCGCCGATCAGGCTGATCAGGCCGGGTGCGTGACCGTAATTCCGGTCTTCGGTCTGGGGATCGTTGTTGTTGCGGTATGCGTTCCAGCCGCTGACGTCGTTCGGGTAGCCGTTGCCGTCGTTGTCGATCCGGGCACCGGCGGGGCAGTTGTCGATGCGGTGGTTGGTGATCTTGCAGTGGCCGAAGACATCGATCAGGTCTTCGGGTGAAAGGTAAGCGGTCTTCGGGCCGCCGATGTTCACTTCATGCAGGTAATTGTGGGTGCCGTCGGTGGCGCAGGCGCGGGTCGTGCCTTCTTCTTCAGTTACGAAGGGCGGCGTGGCGACCGGGCACTTCGGGTTGACCCGGGGATCCTTGGCGTAGTCGCGGATGTCGAAACGGCCGTTGCCGTCGTAGTCGTAGCGGCCGAGGTCCTGGCCGTCCCACCCACGCGGGTAAGGCAGTTCGCCTTCGTTGATGAAGACGGCGTTGAGGCCGTCCTTGATTCCGTTCGCGCTGTAGTTGACGCCGCCCTCGATGTAGGCGACGAGCATCTCGTCTCGCCCGACGTTGCCCTGGGCCCAGGCGCCGGTCATGTTGACGCCGGAAGAGCTCTCGGGGTCTTTCGCGTCCTGCGCCCAGCAGGGGAGGCCGCCGTCGGGACGGGGCTGGTCAAAGACTGCGCCGCCGGAGGCCTTGCAGAGGCCGTCCATCGGGCCGTAGAGATTCCACTGTTCGGAGTCGGTGCAGCCGGTATCGGGGTCCTGCAGCTCGCATCGCGCGAAGTTCGGGTCGTTCGGCCATTCAGCCTGGGGCAGAATCGGCCCGGCGGGCAGATTCGGTGCCGGAGCAGCGGTGGCCGAAGTGGATCCAGCGGCGGCCCAGCCCAGCAGACAGCAGACGATCAACGCGACAAAGCGATTGCGACTCAAGATGTTTCCTCCCATTGGTTCAAACCACGCCTCCCGTGGCGGTGATCATTGTAACCCTATTCGGGAGGAAAAAGAGCGGGGTCGACGTGAGGTTCGTCCGCTCGGGCAGGATCGACGTAGTAGACAGTTGTGTTTCCAAGACGGTCGTGGAAGCCGCGGCGATCGATCTTGACCAGAGCACCGATGAAACCCAACCCGAACGGTATGAAGGCGAGCCAGAATCCGATAAGCCGGCGGATGGCGAGCCGGGGGCCGAGGTGGCGGTCGCCTTCATGTTCGATCCGGATGTCGAGGAACTGCATGCCGGGGGTCTGGCCGGAAAGCGACCAGAAGGTGAAGAGGTAGAACGAGCTGACGAAAAACCAGCTGACGGCACCTACGGCCAGCAGTTCCTTCGAAGAATCATTGAAACTGGCACCGAACGCGGCCGCGATGAGCGACAGCAGGGCGGTCAGGGTGACCATCGAGAGGTTGACGATCACGGCATCGAGAATCAGGGCCAGCACCCGGGTGAAAAACCCGGCGTGATTGGTCGGCACTTCCCGCTTCTTCCGGAATAGGAGTCGCCGGGCGAATCTTTCGCCGAGCAGGTCGAGGGTGCAGGTGACCCTGGCAATCTGGCGACCGATGTCGCCGATCAGGCCGATCCCCTGGGAAGCGATCGCGGCCCGCACCTCGGGCGCTTCGGCGATCCGTTCGATCAGCTGCTGCGCCTCGTCGCTCGCGAGCACACGTGCCCACAGGCGGTCGACCATCTCGGAGTCGAGCGTGTCATAGAGCGCCTGCTCGACTTCCTTGCTCTGGAGGGCTTCCTTGACGGCCTGCTCGATCGCCGGGCCGTTGAGGACCCGGGCGATGGCACGTTCGGTGGCGTCACTCTCGATCGCCCTGACGATCGCGTCTTCCACCGCGGTCTCGATCACCCGGTCGATGCCGGCGATGCCGGCCGCGCGCTGGGCCCGTTTGGTGCCTCCCGAAACGATTCGCCCGGCGAAGGTCTGAGGATCGTCTTCCTCCTCGATGTTCCCGTTCGTTTCCGGATCTCCGTCCACGGATTCACCTTACTCCGGAATCGTGAACCAGGCGGGAGTTTCAGCCCGGCGACCGGAACTGGCCGGCCCGGACTGCGGCCAGGCGTTTCGTGTCCTCGTCGAGATCGACCGGCACAACGTCATAGTCTTTTTCGAGTTGTTCCAGCAGGGCCGCTTCAACTGCATCACGGTCTGCATCCGCGGCCTCGTCTTCGATTGCGCCGACGGTCGCCGGGTCCCATTCGAGACTGAGCGCGGCATAGACCGGGTCGAGAACCTGCCGGATCAGCGCGGAGTCGGACACGACGATGACAAAGCCGACATGCGCGGCACCCTTGATCATCCTCTGCCCGACGCCGGCCAGTTTGGTCTTGCCACGAGCGTTCACGCTGAAATCCCCGGGGCAGTATTCGCCCGGAACCTCGCCGATCCGGGCGTCGATCCCGAGAGATCCGAGGGCCGCGCGGGCCAGTTCGGACGCGTCGCGGAAGCGTTGATCCGTCCGTTCACCGGGGGTCGGGTCGGGTAGGGTGAGCGTGAGGCTGAGCGTTCCTTCCGAGTAGGCCGCAGCCCGGCCTCCCGTCAGCCGTTCCATCCCGTTGAAGCCGTGGTCCCGCGCCGCTTCGACCGCTGCTCCGTATCCCGGGGACCTGGTGTCACGACGGCCGAACGCCACCACCCGGCCCGGCCGGCTGAGCCGGGCCGTCGCGGGACGGGTTCCAGCCGCGACCTGGTCGAGAAGAATCCGTGAAAGTGCGGGCCCCGTCTCGGGGCGCCCGGGGAAGGCTTCGCGCAGAAGTTCGATCATTTGATAAGAGTCTCCGTCAGCTATGTACGAGTCTGACCATTCTTAACCAACGAAACTCAGTTCTGGTTCTGACCCTGATCGCGGTCGCGATCATTGCCGGCAACCTGCTGGTCGATCGTTCCACGGATCCGGCAAGCACCGAGCCTGCCACGGCGCAGGCCGGCGTGGTCTCGTCGGAAAGCTCGACCCTCACCGCCTTCAACCTTGCGGCCAGGGCGGAGGAGTTGCGGGTCAAACAGCAATCACGTGATGCGGAGGCCGAAGGCAACAAGCTTCAGAAGGAGACCGCGCGGGAGCTGGAAGCAGACCGACATGGCCAGGCGGTAGTCGCGTCGGCAGGGATTCAGCCGTCGGTGAAGCCGGAGAAAGACTTCAAGGACCTGCCGGGTTCGGTTACGCGAAAAACGCTCGCTGCAATCGCCTCCTGCGAATCCGGTGGTGATCCGGAGGTCATCTCGTCGAATGGCCTCTACCACGGCAAGTACCAGTTCAGCCCGGGCACCTGGGAATCGGTCGGCGGAAAGGGTCTGCCTTCCGACGCACCGGAGGCCGAGCAGGACTACCGTGCGGCGAAACTTTATAAACGCTCCGGCCCCGGCCAGTGGCCGGTCTGTGGTCAGTGAAATCCCCGCTCTTCACAGCTTTTTCAATTCCAGATACCCCAAAACTGCGAACATGAGACCAACTTGATCCTGGGGGCCGTCGAAATATCCACAAGATCGACCCGCCTGAGCGTCGTCGACGTATCGCCGGGTGGGTCGACCCGGATCACCGAGCGCAGCCACGGGATCACCGCGATCACCGGCAACTCGGAGCGTCTGACGGCATTGGTCATGGCCGAAGTCGAAGCAGCCCGGGAACTGGGAGCTGAAAGCGTCGAGGTCGTGGCCGATCCCGCACTGCGTGGGTCCCGCCTGATCCGTCTGATCGAAAGGGTCTCCCGTGCGATCGGTGCCGGCGATGTCCGGATTCCGGCGGAACGCGAGAGGGTTTCTGCGGCTTTCCTCGGGGCGACCAGGCCACGACAGAGTTTGCTCGGAGATCCCGTTGCGGTGGCGTTGATGGGTGACGAGGCGATCGGAATCGGCGTCGGCACTCCTGGCCTCGAGCCGGCCTGGGTCGGCAGCCGCCCGGTTGGAACTGTGGCGATCAGTCGCAAGGCGCGATTTTCGGATCCGCCACGGCCGAACCAGATCGAAGCCGCGATTTCCGGGGCCATCCGGAAGATCGAGTCCCTCGCAATGCCGGCCAGTGAACGCCTCCTGGTCACCACCGATTTTTCGGCCGTCGTCGAGCGGCTGTGCGGCTCCAGGATCACCCACGACGACGCCCGTCGTGGGCTCGAAGCCGTGTACGGACAGACGAGCGACGACCTGGCGGCCTGGTTCGGGATCGAACCGGGACGCTCGCGCTTCCTGCCCGGAACGATGGTCGGTATTGCCGCCCTGGCCGAAGTCCTTGAATTGCCGGTGGAGCCACTCGGACACGCCTCTGTCGCCGGGCGCCGCTGGAGTGACGAGTACGGCCGTCTGGTTTCGACTGGTGGCGAGCCAACATCGTGAGTCCGAACGAGCCCACAGGGGAAGGCCTGACCGCCAAGGGGGTGCGTGAAGCGATTCTGACCACTGAGGTAAAAGCGCCGACCCGTGGCAATCGCAAGCTGGAGGAACTTTCTCGAAGCGGTCAACCACGGCGACCAGATTCGCAGCTGGTGGTACATGGCCCAGATCCACGCGGAGCGCTCGGCATGTCGGACCACTCATGGGTCCACATACCAGATCGTCCTCAACATCGCGCTTCGCCTTTCGCGGCTCCTGGCCAAGGGCGGAGTGGAGCCGGCGATGGTCACGGACCACGGGATGAGCCCCCGCGACGCCGAAGTCGTGATCGCGGGCGGCGCGCTGCTTCACGACATCGGCATGTCGATCCACCGGGCTGACCACGAGGCTTACAGTCTCTTTCTCGCGCGTGAGGCTTTGCCCGGTCTGCTCGAGGGAATCTACGAAGAACCCGAGCGCTCGATCGTGACCGCCGAGATCCTTCACGCGATCATCGGCCATCGCCGCCGTGGTCAGCCGTACACAGTCGAAGCGGGAATTGTGCGGGTAGCCGACGCGCTGGACATGGCCGAAGGCCGGACCAGGATCCCGCTTGAAGCCGGACAGGAAGGCATCCACTCGATCTCTGCCGCCGCGATCGACCAGGTTCACATCTCGGCCGGCGACAATCGGGCCGTCAAGATCGCGATCGAACTCAACAACTCGGCCGGCATCTTCCAGGTCGACGATCTGCTCGCCACCAAGATCCGGGACACACCCCTTGCCTCGCACGTCGAGGTGGTTGCCGAAGTCAAGGGCGAGAGCGAGAAGCGCCTGCTCTCCGGTTTCCGCCTGCCGTCGTCGTGAGCCGCTCGACCGGGCTGGTGCTGCTGGCCGACCAGGCGCTCCACGACACCGGTGACCACCCGGAAAACTCACGCCGGATCCCGACGGTCCTCGACCGGCTCCAGGGGAGTGACGACTGGGACAGGTTCCAGATCGTCGAGCCGCGGGCCGCGGGAATCGAAGACATCCGGCGTGCCCATACCAAGGCGCACATCGACCTGGTGAGGTCGTCCGCTGAGTCGGCACCATCCTGGATCGATGGCGATACGCCGGTCAGTAAAGCCAGCTACGACGTGGCACTGAAGGCTGCGGGCGCCGCACTCAGTTCAGTTGATGCGGTGGTCGACCCTTCCGAGTCATCGCCCGACAGCCTCTTCGCGATGATTCGCCCACCCGGCCACCACGCGACCGAAGGCCGGCCGATGGGCTTTTGTCTCTTCAACAACGCCGCGGTCGCCGCCCGGTACGCGGTTGAGCACCACGGGCTGGATCGGGTGGCGATCCTCGACTGGGACGTCCACCACGGCAACGGCACTCAGGACATCCTCTGGCAGGACCCCTCGGTGCTCTTCATCTCACTCCACCAGTGGCCGCTCTACCCGGGCACCGGCTGGCTGGAGGAGAGGGGAGCCGGCGACGGAGAGGGGTTCACGGTCAACCTGCCGATGCCACCTTCGTCCGGCGACCGCGAGCACTCGCAGGCGATGATCGAGGTGATCGAGCCGATCCTCGAGGCCTACGACCCGCAACTTCTGATCGTCTCGGCCGGACAGGACGGCCACGCCGCCGACCAGCTCGCAGACCAGCTGATCACTGCCGCCGGATTCAACAGCCTGGCCGATCGTGCCGCAGGTTTCGCCGCCGGCCGCGGCATCGGCCTGGTGGCGCTGCACGAAGGCGGCTACAACCTGGCCACGCTGCCGCAACTGGACCACGCGATTCTTGCCGGATTCGGCGATTTCGCGACAGACCTGAGCGACCCGTATTCGGAGCTGGGGGCGATCGACGTCGGCTGGCCCGAGAGGCTGGAAGAGATCAAGCGGGCTCAGCGGCCCCACTGGCCTGTCTAGACCGGGGAAGCATCGAAGAAACGACAGCCGTCGCGAGAACGAAGATTGCCGACGCCCAAAGGCATCCGGTCAATCCAAACAGCTGGTACAGGGCACCCGAAAGCACGGTGCCCATCAGGCGCCCGCCGGCGTTGGCCATGTAGTAGAAGCCGACGTTCATTGCGACCTTGTCGTTGTCGGCGTAAGAAAGAACCAGATACGAGTGGACCGCCGAGTTCAGCGCAAAGATCACTCCGAAAGCAATCAGTCCGAGGATGAGCACGGTGGTCGGATCGAAGTTTGCGGTGAGCGCCAGCGCGATGGCCGCGGGGAAGGCCGCAAGGAAGAAGACAAGCCATGTGGCTGTTCCGCCATCCGGAAGCCGCCCGGTTTCTCTGGCTCGCCACTTCAGCAGGCTGGGGGCTGAGGCCTGGATGATGCCGTAACCGATCACCCAGATTGCCAGAAAGGTGCCTACTTCCCAGAAACTCCAGTCGAGGACCGTCCGGAGGTAGACCGGGAGGCCAACCACGAACCAGACGTCGCGCGAGGCGAAGAGGAAGACCCGAGCAGCGGCCAGCACGTTGATCGACCGGTTGTTCGAAAACATGTGGCGGAACTTCGCCGTGCCATCAGTTCTGCCGAGTCCACCGTGCATCAGCAGTGCCGTCGTCGTCAGCGTAGCCGCGATCATGGCGACGAGGATCAGCATCGAAGTCTGAAATCCGACCAGCGTGAGAAGCAGGCCTCCGATGAAGAAGCCGATACCCTTCAGCGCGTTCTTCGAGCCGGTGAGGATCGCGACCCACTTGTAGAGGGAGGACTCCGAGTCCTGGGGCACGACCAGCTTGACCGCGCTCTTGGAACTCATTTTCGTCAAGTCCTTGGCGATGCCAGAAAGGGCCTGGGACGCCATCACATAGGGCACGACGAGCCAGGTCTCGGGCGCGAGACCAAGCATTGCCAGCGCCAGGATCTGGATGGACAGACCGCCGAAGAGGGTTGCTTTCAACCCGGTCCGGGCAGCGATCCAGCCGCCAACGAGGTTCGTGATGATGCCGAACGCTTCGTAGAAGAGGAATAGAGATGCAACCTGAAACGGCGTATATCCGAGTTGGTAAAAGTAAAAGAGGACCAGCATCCGGCTGGCGCCATCGGCAACGGTGTCGGCCCAGTAGGCACCAGTGACCAGCACATAGTTCCGGAGGTCGCCCTGAAGCTTGCCGGAGTTCACGACGTCTCGTTTCAGCCGGACGAAGGCGACACGAGGCTCGCCAGGTCGACCAGCCGGTTCGCGTAGCCCCACTCGTTGTCGTACCAGGCCAGGATCTTTACCTGGGTCCCGTTCGTAACCAGGGTGGAGGGGGCGTCAACGATCCCTGACCTGGGGTCGTCCTTGAAATCGATCGAGACAAGGGGCCGGGTTTCGTAGCCGAGAATTCCGTCGAGTGGCCCCTCGGCCGCTGCTCGGAGCAGGTCATTGACTTCTTCGACGGAGGTTGACCTGCCGACTTCGAACACGCAGTCGGTGAGCGATGCGTTGAGAAGCGGCACCCGGACAGCGAGACCGTCCAGGCGGCCCTTCAGTTCGGGGAAGATCATTCCGATCGCCGTGGCGGAACCAGTGGATGTAGGGATCAGGGACAGGCTGGCGGCCCGGGCGCGGCGAAGGTCCCGGTGGGGTGCGTCAACGATCGTCTGAGTGTTGGTCAGGTCGTGGAGAGTGGTGATCGAGCCGTGCTCGATCCCCAGCCCTTCGTGGATCACCTTGACCACGGGGGCGAGACAGTTGGTCGTGCAGGAAGCCGCGGTCAGGAGATCATGTTTCGCCGGGTCGTAGAGGCCATCGTTCACGCCGACCACCACGTTTAGCGCTCCGGTCTTCACCGGTGCGGCGACGATGACTTTGCGGGCCCCGTTCTCGAAGTGGGCTTTCAGCGTCTCCGGGGTACGAAATTCGCCCGAGCATTCAAGTACGACATCGACGCCGAGAGACTCCCAGTCGATCTCGTCCGGGGCGTCGAAACGACTGTAGCCAAGGGACCCCCCGACTATTTCGATGCTTTCCTGGCGACAGCTGATGCCGGGTTCCCACCTTCCGTGCACCGAGTCGAAGGTCAACAGGTGAGCCGACGTTTCCGCATCGGCATTCGGTTCGTTGATGTGGACGAACTCAATGTCCGGACGATCCCACCCCGCCTTCAGCGCGAGCCTTCCCATACGCCCAAAGCCATTGATGCCGACCCTGGCGCTCACCAGCCCCTGCTCCCGGGTCCGCTGAATTCCTTGTCTCTGGTCAACTCCATCGACGATCACCGTATCAATTGACATATGTCGATGGAACTGATTTGATGGATATCGATGAGCTCCTCGATGACACTCACTCCAAAACAGAAGAGTCCGAACGGAGAGCCGTGCTGCGAGCCGGTTGTTTACCCGACGTCGACCGCGCTCAAAAGCAGAGCGGATGGCGAAGATCGCGAAGGCGCTGGGGATCCGATTCGACTGACCCTGGTCGACGTCTTGAGAAAGCACGCCGGCAAGGTCTGTGTCTGCGAACTGGTCCCCCTGTTCGATGTGAGCCAGTCGACCCTTTCGCATCATCTGAAGAAACTGCGTGACGCCGGCATCGTCGACTCGGAGCGCAAGGGCCTGTGGGCCTACTACTACGTAAACCTCGAACAACTCAAGGAGTTGAGCGCGTGGCTGAGCTAGAAGACAGCGACCCGGACCTGAAAGAAATAGTTCGCGAGCGGTATGCCACGGCGGCCGTCGACGCGGGATCGAGGAACTCTTCCTGCTGCGGGAATGACGCGGTCATGACCGACGAGCAACGAGCTGCATTTGGTTCCAACCTCTACGAAGACGGGGACCGCGAAGAGCTTCCCGAGGCCGCTCAGCTTGCCTCGCTCGGCTGCGGAAACCCGACGGCGGTCGCAAACCTTTCGGAGGGACAGACCGTGCTCGACCTGGGCTCTGGTGGAGGGATCGACGTGCTTCTGTCGGCTCGGCGGGTCGGACCCACGGGCAAGGCTTACGGCCTCGACATGACCGACGAGATGCTCGATCTGGCCCGCAGCAACCAGCGGGAGGCCGGAATCCGGAACGTCGAGTTCCTGCGAGGCGAAATCGAAGACATCCCTCTTCCGGACGATTCGGTGGACGTCGTCATCTCCAATTGCGTGATCAACCTTTCAGGGGACAAGTCACAGGTCCTGCGCGAAGCCGCGCGGGTACTTCGCCCAGGTGGACAATTTGCGGTGTCCGACGTCATCGCCGACCCTGACATGACCGCAGAGACCCGTGCCGACGTGGAGGAATGGACCGGGTGCATTGCCGGTGCGCTTACTCGTCGTGAGTTCGAGTCGAGCCTGGCCGCGGCGGGGTTCAGGGACATCCAGATCGAAGAGACGCACCGGGTGCATGACCAGGCGGCCTCCGCCATCGTCAGGGCAAGCCTGCCCGCCTGAGAAAGAGGAGCTGCCGCTTTTCTAGGAGTTGAAGCGGTCCAGGTCGTGGCGGCGCTGATCCTTCTTGGCATCAAGACGACCCTGAATCAGCGAAGCTACGGTCACGAAGATCGCGAAGAAAGCGATCGTGCCGAAACAGAAGAACGTGATCAGAAGGTCATTGGCGCGGCCGGCAAGTCCGACACCAGCGGCGGCCATGGCTGCAGGAGCCAGAACCAGCACGAAAAGCGCGGTAATTGCGGCCGTCAAAGACAGGGTGGCACGACGAGAAACGTTCACACCGGGAAATCTATCGCAATCGGCGGCCTGAACGCCGATGAAACCTGTGAACGATTTGTGAAAGTTTGGTCCCTGAGGCCCGTTCCGCTGTTTCGTGTCCCTACACTTAACGTGAAATGAGTAACGGACGTCCACCGCTGCGAGTTGCTGTCATCGACAACGACTCCGGCTTCATCAAAGTTCTGGCCAACCGCATGGATTCTGCGGGCTGGCAGCACCGGGTTCTTGCCTCGGCGGTTCCTCCGCAGGAGCTGATCGCGATGAAGCTGAACGCAGTCGTCGTCGACCTCGGAGTCATGGGGGGAGATGAGGGCTGGGCCTACCTCGAGCGCATCACCGGACTCCTGCCGGATCTCGGAGTCCTGGTCTGCGCCAGCGGTGCCACCGTTTCCCAGCGGGTCCGCGGCCTGCGCGTTGGCGCCGATGACTGGATCAGCAAGCCTTGCCATCCGGAAGAAGTGATCGCTCGCATTGAAGCGGTTGCTCGTCGCCGGAGACGTCTCCAGCCCTCGACCGAGTCCGGCCCCTTGGTCATCGGCGAAATCGAAGTCCGTGCCGACCAGTTTCAGGCATTTGTCGCGGGTCAGAGCCTCGACCTCACCCGCCGCGAGTTTGAGCTCCTTCAATTGCTCGCCGATAGCGAAGGCGACGTGCTCGAGCGCGAAACTATCTATCAGAGGGTTTGGGGATACACGATGGCGCACGGCGACCGTTCGGTCGACGTCTTCATCCGCAAGCTCCGGCACAAGCTCGAGAAGCGTTCGCCCGGATTCTCATATATCCACACACACTTCGGCGTCGGCTACAGGTTCGCGGCCGAATCGTCGATACCAGCCGCCACGGCAGCGTAAGAAGAAGGCCTGACCTGGAGCCGCATCCTCGAGCGCAGACGCGCTCTCCGCACCGGTCTAGAGCAATCTTGGTAGTACGAGCGCCCACTCTCCGGGCGTTTCATTTGAATCGCCGGTCACAGGTTTGTCACATCTCGAAAACATCTGGCTAACAACTCGGCGTGACCGGGCTGACAGTCTCGTGATAATGACCGACAGAATGAGAATTTCCTATCAGGATGAATTCGACCGGCCGAGGGCAATGCCTTGGTGGTTTGACTCGTTCTGAGTTCACCGACCGGACGATTGAAGCTGTCGAGAACCGGGACATGGAGCTTGCACAGCACGTGATCTCCGACGACGACATGATCGACAGCCTCTACCTCGAGGTCCACCAGGGCCTGATCACATTGCTCGCGACCCAGTCGCCTGTGGCTACCGATCTTCGTCTCATCTCGGCCCTGCTTCATGTGATCAAGAACGTCGAGCGGATGGGCGACCAGTGTGTGAACATCTGCAAGCTTGCCCCTCTGGCGGATTCGATTCCGCCGGGCAGTGAAGAGTTGATGACCAGGATTTCGAGGATGGGCCGCCAGGCACACGTGCAGGTGAGGCAGGCCCAGCTTGCCTTTGCCGAGCGCGATGAGGCATCGGCACAGGACCTGGTCCGGCAGGACGACCTGATCGATCGCCTGAACCGCGAGTGCTTTTCGATCGCCTTGGAGATCGGCGACAGCGAGGAGTGCCGGGAGTGGGCGATGACCATGCTGCTCTCAGCCCGAGCGCTCGAACGGATCGGAGACAACGCCGTCGACGTGGGTGAGCAGGTCGCCTTCATCGTCACCGGGCTGTTCCGCGAGTTCGAAGACGCGTCTCACCCTGTCTGACCGAGACATTTCTTTTCACGCCTTTCACAAGGAATTAACACCAGCAACGCCTTTTGCCGATTGTCTGCACCTGTCGCCGTGACTGACCGGCGCTGAATCGGACTGCGGAAAGGCAATAGATGGCATCTCCCCAGCAGGGAGACTCGGTGTTACGGGCCGGACCCCTCGAGGTTCGATTCGAGGAAAGGACCGTCCTGGCGGACGAGCGTCCCCTGATGCTCACTGTCCGGGAGTTCCAGATCCTCACAGCGCTGGTTGCCAGGGCCGACCGGATCGTCAGCCGTGAAGACATCTACGGTGCCGTCTGGAACCAGGAGATGCGGGATCACGACCGCTCAGTCGATGTCTACGTGTCCAAGGTCAGGAACAAACTTGAGGATGCGCTGCCGCACTGGAACTACATCCAGACCCACATCGGCTTCGGCTACTGCTTCTCTCCCCGTCCGGCGGTCGAATCGTGAATTCCGTGTGTTTTCGTCACTTTCACACGGCAGTAACACCACGGGCCTTTCGGGCCTGTTCACTGGCAATCGGTGGCCACGAAATGCCGGCCGCACTAAACCGAACTAATGGAGGAACCTAGTGAGAATCAAGAACTTGCTGCTCGTGGTCCCGGTTACAGCAGCGCTCGCCTTTGGCGTCGCAGCTTGCGGGGACAGCAGTAGTGACAGTGGGGACAGTGGAAGCTCGGCCCCGAGCTCAGACCTTTCCGGTCAGCTTGCCGGTGCCGGATCCAGCGCTCAGGAAGCGGCGATGCAGGCCTGGATCGCGACCTTCCAGCAGTCCAACCCCAACATCACTCTTTCGTACGACCCGGTTGGTTCGGGAGGCGGTCGTGAACAGTTCATCGCCGGCGCCGTACCGTTCGGGGGAGCGGACTCCGCAATGGAGGAAACCGAACTGCGGAAGCGCAGAAGCAGTGTGGTGGAGTAGACAACTACGTCGAGATCCCGATTTACATCTCGCCGATCGCGGCTGCCTACAACGTCGACGGCGTTGACGATCTCAACCTCTCAGCGGCAACTCTGGGCAAGATCTTCAATGGCAAGATCACCAACTGGAACGACCCGGCGATAGCTTCCGAGAACCCGGATGCGACCCTGCCGGACCTGGACATCACCACGGTCCACCGCTCGGATGAATCGGGAACCACCGACAACTTCACCGGTTACCTGTCGGCAGCGGCCCCCCAGGACTGGCCCTATGAGGCAGACGGCAACTGGCCGATCAATGGTGGCGAAGCAGCCTCCGGCACCTCCGGCGTGATCAGCGCCATCAAGTCCGGATCAGGCACGATCGGCTACGCCGATCTCAGCCAGATTGGTGACCTCGGCGCAGCCAACATCAAGGTTGGCAGCGAATAC